>CAWGTU010000004.1:0-140716 GCA_963825635.1 uncultured Actinomycetes bacterium | reverse complement strand
CGCGGCAGAAGTCGGGGATGTCCTCGACGACCCGGCCCCAGACGATGTTCCCGTCGCGGAAGGCAGGCTCGTCGACCCACGTCGCGCCGGCGTTCTCGAGATCGTCCTTGATGCCGATCGAGCCCGTCGCGTGCACCCCCTTGACGATGCCGGCCGAGATGCCGACCCAGCCGGCGTGGCAGATCATGCCGACGATCGCGCCGCGCTCGTGCGCGCCTCGCACGAGGTCCTTCACCGAGTCGAACCGACGGAGCTTGTCGGGAGCCCACCCGCCGGGCACGACGACCGCGTCGTAGGCCGAACCGTCGATCGCATCGACCGCCGTGTCGGCCGAGGCGAGCAGCCCATGCTTTCCCGCGACCTCGTCGGTCGTGATGCCCGCGACCGTGACGTCGGCGCCTTCCTCCTGCAGCCGCATCAGCGGCACGTGGAACTCGAGATCCTCGAAGCCCTCTGCCAGCAGCACGACCACGTGCTTGCCGTCCAACCGTCCCGTCATATCGCGACACCTCCTGCGTCAACCCTAGCGAGGCCGACGCAGAGGTTCGGTTCCCGCCGCTCCGTAGACTGGACGCGTGAGCTCCGTTCCCTTCCGTGACCGCTTCCTGCGCGCCTGCCGACTGCAGAGCGTCGACCGCACGCCCGTGTGGTTCATGCGCCAGGCCGGCCGATACCTGCCGGAGTATCGGGAGCTGCGCGGGGATCGCGACATCCTCGAGACTTGCAAGGATCCGGCCCAGGTCGTCGAGATCACGCTGCAGCCGCTGCGGCGCATGGACCTCGACGCGGCGATCGTGTTCAGCGACATCATGGTGCCGCTCGCCGGCGTCGGCATCGACGTGCGCATCGAGCCCGGGCGGGGGCCGGTGGTCGACACGCCGGTGCGCTCGGCGGCCGACGTCGACCGGCTGCGCCCGCTCGAGCCGTCGCAGGACGTGCCCGAGGCTCTCGAGGCGATCCGTCTGCTGCGCGAGGAGCTCACCGTGCCCCTGATCGGGTTCGCAGGCGCGCCGTTCACGCTGGCGAGCTACCTGATCGAAGGCGGCCCCAGCCGCACCCACGAGCGCACGAAGGCGCTGATGCACGGCGATCACGTCATGTGGGACGCCCTGATGCGCGCGCTCGTTGCGATCGTCGTGCCACACCTGCGCGCGCAGGTGGAAGCCGGCGCCCAGGTGCTGCAGGTCTTCGACTCATGGGTCGGTGCGCTCGACCGCGACGATTACCGGCGCCGCGTGCAACCGCACATGTCGCGGGTCTTCTCAGGGCTCGCCGATCTCGGCGTGCCCGTGATCCATTTCGGCGTCGGCACCGGGGAGCTGCTCGGCGAGATGGCGGTCTCGGGCGGACAGGTCCTCGGCGTCGACTGGCGCGTGCCGCTCGACGAGGCCTGGGATCGGGTCGGCCACGACCGCGCCCTTCAGGGGAACCTCGACCCCGCCGTGCTCGGCGCGCCGTGGGAGGTCGTGGAGCGCAAGACGCTCGAGGTGCTGCGCCGGGCCGGCGGCCGCGACGGCCACGTCTTCAACCTCGGGCACGGCGTGCTCCCCGACACCCCGCCCGACGCCCTCGCGCGCCTCGTCGACTTCGTCCATGCAGAGACCGAAAGGAAGCCCCAGTGACCGAGGCTCCACCGATCGGCGTGCTCGTGATGGCCTATGGCACGGCCGCAGGTCCCGACGACATCGAGCGCTACTACACCGATATCCGCGGCGGCCGTCCGCCGACGCCCGAGCACCTGCAGGAGCTGAAGGATCGCTACGAGGCGATCGGGAACGTCTTCCCGCTCGGGGAGACGACGGCGACGCAGGCCGACGGCATCGTCGAGCGGCTGAACGCCGACGCCGACGGGAACACCTACCGTGCGTACCTCGGGATGAAGCACTCGCCGCCGTTCATCCCCGAAGGGGTGGCACGCATGCGCGAGGAAGGCATCGAACGTGGCATCGGCATCGTGATGGCGCCGCACTGGTCGGGGATGTCGGTCGAGACCTACGTCGAGCGCGTGCAGCGTGCGGTCGAGGACCACGGCGAGACCCCCCGGTTCACGTACGTGCGCAGCTACCACGACCACCCGGCGTTCATCGCGTTCCTCGCGGATCGCGTGCGCGAGGGGCTCGAGGGTCTGCCCGACGACGTGCGCGACGGCGCCGCCGTGATCTTCAGCGCGCATTCGCTGCCGGTGCGCACGCTCGATGACGGCTCACAGCGCTGCAAGTACTGCGACTGCGACGACTCGTGCCGCTACCGTGACGGGCTGCAGGAGACCGCCGACCTCGTCGCCGAACGGCTGGGGCTCGAGCACGTCCTGATCGCGTGGCAGAGCGCGGGACGCACCGCCGATCCGTGGTGGGGCCCGCCCGTCGAGGACGTGATCCAGCAGCTCGCGATGCAGGGTCATCCCGCGGTGCTCGTCTGCAGCGCCGGGTTCGTGGCCGACCACCTCGAGGTGCTCTACGACCTCGACATCGAGGCGAAGCAGATCGCCGAGGAGGCCGGCGTCACGTTCGCTCGCACGCGCATGCCCAACGCCGATCCCGAGTACCTCGACGTGCTCGCCCAGGTCGTGCGCGACCACATGGCGCAGGTGCCGGTGGGGTGAGCGCGGCGGGTGCTCGGCGGGTCGTGGTCGTCGGCGGCGGGGTCACGGGCCTCACCGTCGCGCACCGCCTCGCGCAGGCCGACCCAGCGGTCGACGTCACGGTCCTGGAGGCCGGTGCGAGGCCCGGCGGCAAGCTCAGCAGCGTCGACGTCGGCGACCTGACGCTGCCGGCCGGCGCCGACTCGTTCCTCGCTCGTAAGCCGTGGGCGGTCGAGCTCTGCAGGGAGCTCGGCATCGAGCTCGAGGTCCCGGGGTCGTCGGGCGCGTACCTGTGGACCGACTCCGGCCTCGTGCCGCTGCTGAAGGACGCGCCGTTCGGCATCCCCGGCGACGTCGGCGACCTCTTCCGGTGGCCGGGTCTGTCCGCGGCCGGGAAGCGCCGCGCCGCCCAGGATCTCGTGCGGAAGGCCCGCAAGGGCGACGGCGACGAGTCGCTCGGTTCGCTGCTGCGGCGGCGGTTCGGCGACGAGGCGACCGACCTCGCGGTGGGCCCGCTGCTCGCCGGCCTCTACGCCGGCGACGTCGACCGGCTGAGCGTGCAGGCGACGTTCCCGGACCTCGTGGCGTGGGAACGGGCGCAGGGGAGCCTCTTCCGCGGGTCGCAGGCGACGTCGAAGCTGGCGCGCCGGTCGCAGCTCGGCCCCATGTTCGTGCGACCCCGCGGCGGCGTACAGCGGCTGACCGACGAGCTCGCCGCCCGTCTGGCCGGCCGCGTGCGAACGGGTGCGGCGGTGACGTCCGTCGAGACGGGAAGGGTCGCGCTCGACGGGGGCGACGCGATCGAGGCCGATGCGGTCGTGCTCGCCACCCCGGCCCACGAGGCGTCGAGGCTGCTCACCGCCGCCGCGCCCGCCGTGGCCGCAGATCTCGCCGGCATCGCGTACGCCTCGACCGCGGTGGTGCTGATGGTCTACCCCGAGGGCACGCAGCCGGGCCTGCCGGACGGGACGGGCTTCGTCGTGCCGCGAGGCAAGGCGCCGATGACGGCCGCCACGTGGCTCAGCAGCAAGTGGCCGAGCGAGGCCGTTCGGCACGAGGGCGGTCGTGCGCTGCTACGTCGGCGCGGTCGGGGAGGAGGACGTCCTCGACGCCGACGATGCCGACATCGTCGAAGCCTGCGCCCGGCATCTCGCGGCCGTCGTGCGGTTGCCCGACATGCCCGAGCGCGCCACGGTCGTGCGATGGCCCGCGTCGATGCCGCAGTACGAGGTGGGCCACCTCGAGCGTGTCGCGCGCATCCGCGAGGGCCTGCCCCCCGGTATCGTCGTGGTGGGTCAGGCCTACGACGGTGTGGGGGTGCCCGACTGCGTGCGCGCCGCGAACGAGACCGCCGATCGCCTGATCGCCGCGACCGAGCACGCGCCGACCGACCACGAGGAGACGGTTCGATGACCGACCAGCCGACGACGATCTACACGTTGTACCCGGTGTTCAAGGCCACGCCCGACTTCCGCGTCGAGCTGGCCGGGCGCCGACGATCTGCGCGACGCCGTGCAGGAGGTCGAGAACCTCTACAAGGCGTGGGACGGCCGGGTCGCGGTCCGTGGCACCTACTCGACGGTCGGCTTCCGCGCCGACGCCGACCTGATGCTGTGGCTCGTCGGCGAGCTCGCCGCACGACGTGCAGCGGTTCCTCGTCGAGTACCGGCGCACGGCCGCCGGGCGTCTGATGGATCTGTCGTGGACGTTCATGGGGGTCGTGAAGCCCGCCGAGTTCACGCCCGACCACCAGCCGGCGTTCGTGAAAGGGGTGCCGCCCGAGACGTTCCTCTGCGTGTACCCGTTCGTGCGCACGCCTGAGTGGTACCTGTTGCCGCGGGAGGAGCGCGGTGAGCTGCTGCGCGAGCACGGCATCGTCGGCCGCGAGTACCCGCAGGTGCTCGCCAACACCACGAGCGGCTTCGGCCTCGGCGACTGGGAGTGGATCCTCGCGTTCGAGGCCGAGCAGGCCGACACGCTCGTCGACGTGATCCGGGAGCTGCGCAACACGAAGGCCCGTCTCTACACGAAGGTCGAGATCCCGTTCGTTACGGGCATCCGCAAGCCGGTCGCAGAAGCCTTCGACGACCTCGTCTGAGCCGGAGCGCGCGTCAAGTAGTCCGGAGCAGACTACTAGTCGCGCTTCGCCTCGTGGAGCACGTCGTCGGCGTGGTCGGGCACGTACGTGTACATCTCGCGAGGCGGCCGCACGTAGCCCTCGTCCCGCTGGCGTGGCGGCATCACGATCTCGGGGACGGGCCTCGGCTCGTACGGGACCATCGAGAGCAGGTGCGAGATGCAGTTCAGCCGCGCCTTCTTCTTGTTGTCGGCGTCGACCACGTGCCAGGGCGCCTCGGGGATGTCGGTGTGCACGAACATCTCGTCCTTGGCGCGTGAGTAGTCGACCCACTTCGTGCGCGAGTACAGGTCGGTCTCGCTGAGCTTCCACCGGCGCAACGGGTCGTCGATGCGCTTGGCGAACCGTCGTTCCTGCTCCTCGTCGCTCACGGAGAACCAGTACTTGATCAACACGATGCCGTCCTCGACGAGCAGCCGCTCGAAGATCGGGGTCTGGCGCAGGAAACGGTAGTACTCGGCCTGCGTGCAGAACCCCAGCACGCGTTCGACCCCGGCACGGTTGTACCAGCTCCGGTCGAAGAGCACGATCTCGCCCGCCGCCGGCAGCTCCTCGATGTAGCGCTGGAAGTACCACTGCGAGCGTTCCCGGTCCGAGGGCTTGGGCAGCGCGACATGCCGCGTGATGCGCGGGTTCGTGTGCTCGGTGATGCGCTTGATCGCGCCGCCCTTGCCGGCCGCGTCGCGTCCCTCGAAGATCGCGACGACCCGGGCCTTCGTGTCGGAGACCCACTGCTCCATCTTCACGAGCTCCTCCTGCAGCCGGAACAGCTCGCGTTCGTAGACCTTGTTCGGGTACTTCGCCCTGCCGGACCCCTCGCGTTCCATCGCCTCGGACATCGACTCACCTCGCGTCGTCGTCGTGGCGTCGAGTGTATGTGTCCTACCCTTGAGGTGATGGCTCCTTCAGACGTCGACCCCGACGTGCTCGCCGACAAGGCGACCCTGCGGGCGATCCCGATCCACGAGCGGCCGAAGCCGCGGATGCGGGGGCGGCTGCACCAGGGCGCGTTCGTCGCGTCGATCCCGGCCGGCCTGCTGCTCGTGCTGCTCGCTCCCGACGCCCGAGCGCGTGTGGCGACGCTGATCTACGCGATCACGCTGACCGGCCTGTTCGCGGCGAGCGCGGCATACCACCTGGGGGATTGGACCGAAGCCGCGTACGCGCGGATGCGCCGCCTCGACCATTCGATGATCTTCGTGCTGATCGCGGGCACCTACACGCCGTACTGCCTGCTGGTCTTGGAGGGCACGATGGCGACGGTCGTCCTGATCGCCGTCTGGGTCGGAGCGGCGATCGGCGTCCTCACGAAGCTGTACCGCGTCGACCTGCACGTGCTCTCGGGATTCATGTACATCGGCCTCGGGTGGCTCGTCGCGGTGAGCTTGCCCGCCCTGCTGCGTGGGCTCGACACCGCCGAGACGGTGCTGTTGGTCGCCGGCGGGCTGCTCTACTCGTTCGGCGCGCTGGTGCTCGCCACGAACAAGCCCAATCCCTGGCCGCGCACGTTCGGCTACCACGAGGTGTGGCACACCGCGACGATCGCGGCGGCGGCATGCCAGTACCTGTCGATCCTGCTCGTCGTGCTCGGCCTCCGCGGCTAGGCGCCCGGCCCGAGCAGGGGTGTCAGCGTCTCGATCGGCCGGTGTCCGTTCAGGTCGACGGGGCGGCCTTCGAGCGCCTCCTCCGGTCGCAGGATCAGGAACGTCTGCATGCCGATCGCCGCCGCCCCGTCGCAGTAGCGCACCTGGTCGTCGACGAACACCGAACGCGCCGGATCGGGGCCGCCCAGTCGCGCGAGCGCCTCTCGGTAGATCGTCGGGTCGGGCTTCATCGCGCCGACCTCGAACGAGAGGATCACCGCGTCGAACTCCCGCTCGAGCCCGAGCCGATCGACGATCGGGCGGGTGTTGTGGGAGCAGTTGCTCACGAGGGCGGTCGGCACGCCACCTTCCCGCAGCGCCGTCACCACCTGGAGCGAGTCGTCGTAGAGCCGAACCGAGGCGCCCATCTCGTCTTCCAAGGTCAGAAGCTCGGCGAGCAGCTCCGAGGTGGGCGTGATGTCGGCCGCCTCGAGCACCGCGGCGACCTCGGCCTCGGTGTCCGGGTAGGCGCCGACGCTCCGCGCCGGGCGGGTACGGTTGAAGGCCCGTCCCATCGCCTCGAGGGTGATGCCGAGGCGGTCGGCGAGCCGGCCCTGCCACGCGTGCCAGTCGCTCCACACGAGCGTGTCGTAGAGATCGAGCAGGACCGCGTCGTAGCTCACGGTCGCAAGCCTAGCGAGGCTCGCCGCTACTCCGACCAGAGGCCGGCGAGGTACGAGTCGACGTCGGCCGTGCCCGAACCGAGGTCGACCACCGGGTCATCGCGAGGATCGACGGCCGGTCCGACCTCGGTGAACGTCGATCGCACCGATGCAGGCTCGAGGAAGCGCGAGAGCTGTGAGTAGGAGTGCGGGTCACCCTTGGGCCGGCGGTAGTACCGCATCGGGCGGTAGACGTGCAGGGCGTCGCGCGCCCGGGTCATCGCGACGTAGAGAAGCCGTCGCTCCTCCTCGATCTCGTCGTCGTCGCCGGTCGCCATGTCGCTCGGGATCATGCCGTCGGCGGCGTGGATCACATGTACGACGTCCCACTCGAGGCCCTTGGCCGAGTGGATCGTCGAGAGCACGAGCCAGTCCTCGTCGAGCAGCGGCGGCCCGGCGAGGTCGCCGGTCGACGACGGGGGGTCGAGCGTGAGTTCCGCCAGGAACCGCTGCCGCGCCTCGTAGCCGGCGGCGAGCGCCGCGAGCTGATCGAGATCGCGCAGGCGGGCCGTCGCGGCGTCGTAGCGCCGGGCGAAGACGGGGGCGAGGAACCCGCGCAGTCGCTCGATCTGGGCGGCGGGCGCGAGCACGGTCTCGTCGGCGCATCCGCGCAGGGCGGAGCGGAGCTCCTGCACAGCATCGAGCGCCGCCCTCGGCACCTCGACCGGCTCGTCGAGGAAGCGGGCCAGCGGCGATGCGCCCTCGTCGTCGGTGATCCGCACTCCGATCGCCTCCATCAGCCTGCGTGCCGTCGCCGGGCCCATGCCCTCGGGTAGCTGCAACACCCGGAACCATGCCACCTCGTCGTGCGGGTTCTCGAGCACCCGCAGGATCGCGAGCGTGTCCTTCACGTGGGCGGCTTCCATGAACTTCAGGCCGCCGTACTTCACGAACGGGATGTTCCGTCGAGTGAGCTCGACCTCGAGGTGATCGCTGTGGTGGGAGGCGCGGAACAGCACCGCCTGTTCCTTGAGGGGCACGCCCTGTTCCCGATGCGCGAGCACGCTCTCGCAGACGACGTCGCACTGCTCGGCCTCGTCGAGGCAGGTGTGCAGCGTGGGTGCACGGTCGGTGCGCCGCGCCGACCACAGCGTCTTCTCGTGGCGCTGGGGGCTGAGGGCGATCACCGCGTTCGACGAGTCGAGGATCGTCGGCGTCGACCGGAAGTTCTGCTCGAGCCGCACGATCGAGGTGCCCGGGAACCGCGAGGGGAACTCGAGGATGTTGCGCACGGTCGCCGCGCGGAAGCCGTAGATCGCCTGCGCATCGTCGCCGACGACGGTGAGGTTGCGCGGGGTGCCGTCGGGGCGGAGACCCTCGAGGATGTCGGCCTGCAGCGCGTTCGTGTCCTGGTACTCGTCGACGAGCACGTGGTCGAACATCTCCGACACCGGGCGCCGAGTCGCGTCGCTCGTGACGAGCGCCTTCCAGAACAGCAGAAGGTCGTCGTAGTCGAGCGTGTGTTGCGAGCGCTTGCGCTCGGTGTAGGCGGCGAAGATCTGCCGGATGCCGTCTGCCTCGTCGAGGCACCATGGGTAGTGGCGTTTGAGCACATCAGCGAGTCGTTCGCCGGCGTTGACGGTCCGCGAGTAGATGTTCGCGAGCGTCTCCTTGCGAGGGAACCGTCGCTCGCGCGCGCTGAAGCCGAGGTCGTCTCGGAGCAGGTTCATGACGTCGGCCGCGTCTGCCTGGTCGAGCACCGTGAACGACGGGTCGAGGCCGAGGGCGCGACCGTGCAGACGCAGCAGGCGGTTGCCGACCGCGTGGAACGTGCCGCTCCAGATGCGCGAGGCGTCGACGCCGGGCAGGTCCTGCTCGCCGGCGATGCGCTCGGCCCGGGAGGTCATCGCACGCGCCGAGCGCCGGCTGAACGTGAGCAGCAGCAGACGCTCGGGTCGCACACCCTGGGCGAGCAGCCAGGCGACGCGCGACGCCAGCGTCGTGGTCTTCCCGGTGCCGGCGCCGGCCACGATCAGCAGCGGTCCCTCACCGTGGGCCGCCGCCGCTCGCTGGGCCTCGTTCAGCGCATCCCCGAACATGTGTTCGAAGATGGTACACCCCCTCGACCCCCGAGCATCGGGAACGGTCGACGGTGTCTCGTCCTCGAGCGCCCCGGTCGATGTGACACGACAACGGAACGCAGCGACCATGGCGTGGTCATGACGCGCGAGGGCGACGAGCCGCAGATCGAGATCAGGGAGCACGGCCCGTACGTCGTGCGCGGTGACGTGCCGCTCAGCCGAACGGCCCAGGTCGAGACCGAGTTCGGAGAACCCGTGGGGTGGGTCCCCGACGAGCCGGTCGACGATGCCGAGGCGACCTACGAGCTCTGTCGCTGCGGTCGCTCGAACGACAAGCCGTTCTGCGATGGGAGCCACGAGACCGCCGACTTCGACGGGACCGAGACGTTCGATCGATCGACGATCGCCGAACGGCGTTACGAGTTCCCGGCCGGCGACGGAACCATCAGCTTCGACCTCGCGACGTGCGAGCACGCGGGCTACTGCGGCGACCGGTTCACGAACTGGCGCCGGCTGGCCCGGCAGGCCGAGGACCCCGCCGTTCGGGAGCGACTGATGCAGATGGTGCGGCTCTGTCCGTCGGGCGCGCTCGAGATGCGTCCGGACACCGACGGTGAGCAGCTCGAGCCGGCGCTTCCGGTGAGCATCGGGGTCGTCCGCGACGGTCCCTACTGGGTCCGTGGCGGCATCCCCGTGACGAGCGCAGACGGGGAGACCTACGAGGTCCGCAACCGGGTGACCCTCTGTCGATGCGGACATTCCGAGACCAAGCCGTTCTGCGACGGCTCCCACGTGCACGCCGGGTTCCGCGACGGATGAGCGATCGACCGGCGCCGAACGTCCGTGTCGTGCCAGGCGGTCCGCTCATCGTGGAGGGGGTGCCGCTCGCGCGGCTCGAACGTCGCGACGGCGGCTGGGCCCTCTCATCGCCGCTCGACACCGGCGCGGAGTATGCCCTCTGCCGGTGCGGCGGGTCGTCGGGTCTGCCGTTCTGCGACCGCGAGGTGCCTTACGGCTGCTTCGACGAGGACACACCCACCGGCGCGCTGCCGAAGCCGTTCGCCTGGGAGCTCCCCGACGGCAGGCGGCCGGAGATCGCGCTGAAGCCGAACGGTCCGGTCCGGCTGGCGGGCGGTGTGCCGATCCGTGACGCGACGTCCGGTGTGGTCGTCGACGCCGGCGAGCGAGTCTCGCTCTGCCGGTGCGGCGCGTCACGGTGCCAACCCCTCTGCGACGGCTCCCACAAGATCGTCGGGTACCGCGAGCCGCTCTGACGCGGGGCCGGCGGGCCGGGCCGACCTCGTCGAAGCGATCTCAGGCCTGGGAGCCGATGAGCCCGAGGCGCTCGAGCACCCCCGTCGGGAGCACGTGGCAGTAGGGCTCGTGCCCGGTCTGCTCGTAGTAGCGCTGGTGGTAGTCCTCCGCGGCGTAGAACGGGCCGGCTTCGACGATCTCGGTCGCGATCGGCCGATCGAAGGACGCCTGCGCCCGGTCACGGGACGCCTCGGCCGCCGCTCGCTGCTCGGGCGAGTGGGTGAGGATCACGCTGCGGTACTGGGAGCCCACGTCGGGGCCCTGTCGGTTCACCTGGGTCGGGTCGTGCATCGCCCAGAAGACCTCGAGCAACTGCTCGTAGCCGATGATCGCCGGGTCGAACTCGACCTGGACGACCTCGGCGTGGCCGGTGGTGCCGGTGCAGACGAGGCGGTAGTCGGGGTCCTCGACGAACCCGCCGGCGTAGCCGGAGACCGCCTCGATCACGCCGGGCACCTGCCGGAACACCCACTCGACGCCCCAGAAGCATCCGGCTCCGAACGTCGCGATCTCGTGCATGGTCAGGACCTCCTCGCGCTGGTTGAGATAGGCATCACCATCGTCTCAGTCGGGCGGCGTTCCGTTACGCGCGTGCGTGCGGTCCCACAGGGTCACGTTCAGGACGGCCCCCGCGACGACGGCTCTGCCCGAGAAGTACAGCCACGCCAGGGCGACGACGGCGACCCCCAGGGACCCATACGTGGAGGATGCCCGGTCGAAGCGGCCAGGCAGGTAGAGGACGCTCACAAGATGCAACAGCTCGACCACGGTGCCGACGAGCAACGCACCGGGCACGAGCGCTCGCACCGGCACGTCGGCGGGGCGGGGGAGCATCGACGAGGTCAGGGTCCAGATCGCGCCGATCACGACGATGCTCGCGGCCATGCCGATCAGGCCGAAGCCGAGCGATCGATCCCGGAGCCAGCTGACCATCGGGAACACGAACGCGATGCCGGCCATCAGTCCCGAGACGGCGATGACGGCGCGGGCTGTCCATGTGATCGGTGGGACCGGGCGGATCTCCCACGCGAGAGCGTGCACGGCGCGGAGTGAGACGGAGAGCGACCGAGATGCCCACACCAGCGCGACCAGACCGATCGTCAAGGCAAGCCACCGACCACGACCAGACGCCTCGAGGGCCTGGCTCACCGAGCCCGTGATGAACGCGGTCACGCCGAGGTCGTCGGCGAGGTCCGCGGCCTCGGACGGGTCTGCTGCGGAGTAGAAACCGAACACCGACACGAAGACCACCGCGAGCGGCACGATCCAGAGGAACACGCGGAAGGCGACCGCGCTCGCGAGGAGACCGCCCGCCAGCAGGCGATCGCGGCTGACCACTTGGAAGGCCGCATCGATCAGTGGGTGATCGACACGAGCAGCGGTCAGCCTCGCCGAGCCCTCGTGCACCGAGCGGCGCAGGCGGTCGAGCCTGCCCCGTTCGAGATCGGACGATGGCTCCGGCGTCGGTCGGTCGCTCACCCCGTCGCGACGTCGGCCTGGCCGGTGACCCGCTCGTGCAGGTACGTGAGCACGAACCAGGTGGCGGCGACGAGCGCCATCACGACCAGGAGCGACATCCAACCGAGGTTGGCGAAGAAGAGGACCAATGCCCCGAGCACGACGGCGATCACGCGCAGGACGAGCCCGTGCTCACCGATCCAGCGGATCCACCCCGCATCGCGTGGCACCAGCGTGCCGTCGGACGCACGCTCGAGCGTGCGCGTCAACCATGGTGGCCGTCCGGCGAGATAGGCCCCGACGCCGATCAGGATCGCCGCCACCAGCATCAGGGTCGTGAAGTTGCGCAGATCCTGGAAGACGTCGCTCGTGACCGCGCCCACCGCCTCCTGGTTCGTCTCACCGGTCACCCGGGCGACGATCGCGTCGTCGAGCCGGAGTGCGAGGCGCCGGATCACGATCAACCCGATCGCGGCACCGAACCCGAGCCACAAGGCGGTCCGCAGTCGGCGGGTGGACAGCACGAAGGCGACGATGGCGAGGATGATCGTGAGCGCCACAAGCGCGTAGACCACCTTGTCCATCGTGGCGATCGCCGCCTGCGCGGCGGGCAACGCATCGGACTCGAAGACCTTGATCTGGCCGAAGTCCTCCGGCAGGTCGACGCCGAACTGCTGCTCGAGCAGGCCCACCGCCTGGTCGAGGTTCTGCTCTGTGATCGTGGGGATGTCGATCGATCGGTTGAAGATCTCCGACAGCTGACCCTCGAGGGAAGCGAGTGCGTCGTTGATGAACGGGAGCAGGTTGATGTAGACCGCGTCGCCCTCGATCGTGGCGTTCGTGCTCTCGCCCCTGAGCAGCGCGATCGCCTGGGAGTGAGCCCTCGTCAGGGCGGTGTTCCAGAGGTTCTGGAACGCGTCGCTCGAGATCGCCTGCTCGGTGCGCTTCAGCAGCACGGTGCGGATGCCGTCGGCGATCGGCGCGGCGAGCAGCGCGGGCGACACGGGGAGCTCGCCCTGGTCCAAGCCGGCGAGCGCGGTCGAGACCCGATCTTCGACCTGGAGGCCCTCCATGACGCGGTCGGTCAGACGGATGCTCAGGGCCTCCTGCACGGCCGGGTCGTCGATCACCGGACCGACCGTGGCGACGAACCGGTCGGTGTCGAGCGCCACGGCGCGCGCCCAGGCACCCACGACCGTCACGACGAGGCACAGCACCGTGAGGAACACGAACAACCCGGAGAGTCGGCGGCGCAGCTTCAGGCGCGCCGGCTCGCCTCGCAGGGGAGTCCCACACGTGGGGCAGAAGTTGATGTCGGGGTCGGTCTCCGCGCGCCCGCAGCGCGGGCACTCGACGCGTGTTCCCTGGTCGCTCACGATCGATCCTTCCGTCTGGCGGTATGGAGACCCTATGGCCCAGCCATTATGGTCGCCACGCCGGCCGGTGGGTTCACCCCGATGGCACGAACTCCACAGGACCGGATACCCCCGCTCGCGAGGCCGGTGTAGGCTTCGCCTACCCGTTTGAACGGAGATTCAATATGTCGCAGCAGCAGGGGAACCGGTACGACGCGATCGTGATCGGCGGCGGGCACAACGGACTCGTCGCCGCCGCGCTCCTAGCCAAGCGTGGCGCGCGCACGCTCGTGCTCGAGAAGCGCCACAAGACCGGCGGCGCCGCCGACACGAGCGAGCCGTGGCCCGACGAGTATCCCGGCGTCAAGGTCAACACGCTGAGCTACACGATGAGCCTGATGCCGCCGTCGCTCCGCCGCGAGCTGCAGCTGGAGCGGTTCGGCTTCAAGCTCCTCCCCCTCGGCCAGGGGTACATGCCGATGCGAGGGGGAGGTTCGATCATCCAGGCCGAGGACGATCGCACGACCCGGGAGTCGATCGCGAAGGTCTCCAAGCGCGACGCCGACGCCTACTTCGAGTTCTACGGGTGGATCTCGCGCATCTCCGACATCCTCGGGCCGATGCTGATGGAGACGCCGCCCCATGTCGGCTCGAAGAAGCCCGCCGACCTGTGGGACCTCGGCAAGCTCGCGTGGAAGCTCCGCTCGCACGTCGACGAGGCCACCGTGGCCGACGTCACGCGCCTGTTCACGATGAGCGCGACCGAGCTGCTGGAGCGATGGTTCGAATCCCCCGAGATGAAGGGGTTCATGGCGGTCAACGGCATCATCGGCACGTGGGCCGGCCCCGACGCGCCCGGCACGGCGTACGTGCTGATGCATCACTCCGTCGGCGACATCGGCGACGGGCAGGTGGCGAGCTGGGGCTTCATGGAAGGCGGCATGGGGGCCGTCTCGAAGGCCTGCGAGGAGTCGGCGAAGTTCTTCGGCGCCGAGGTCCGCGTCGACGCGGCGGTCCAGACGATCACCACGTCGAACGGCCGTGTCACCGGCGTCGTCCTCGACGGCGGCGAGGAGGTCCGGGCTCCGTTGGTCGTCACCGCCGTGCACCCGAAGATCACGTTCCTTCAGCAGCTCGACCGCGCCGAGCTGCCGAGCTCGTTCGTTCACGACATCGAGCACTGGAAGACCCGCAGCGGAACCGTGAAGGTCAACCTCGCGATCGACCGGCTGCCGACCTTCACGGCCGACCCGGACTTCGACCCCGAGATCCACGGCGGAGCGATCGAGCTGCTCGACGACGTGGAGCAGCTCGAGCAGGCCTATCAGCAGGCCCGCTTCGGTGAGGCGGCGACGCGTCCGTTCAGCGACACCGAGATCCCGACGGTCGTCGACACCACGCTCGCGCCCGAGGGCATCCACACGGTCTCGATGTTCACCCAGTGGTGCCCGGCGGAGTGGGCCGACGACGAGGACGACCACACCGAGGAGCTCGAGGCCTATGCCGATCGCCTGATCGACCACATGGACGAGGTCGCCCCCGGCTTCCGCGACAGCGTGCTCGCGCGCCAGATCCTCGGTCCGAAGCAGATGCAAGAGGGCTGGGATCTGATCGGCGGGAACATCTTCCACGGAGAGCTCACGGTCGATCAGCTCTTCCACATGCGGCCGGCGGTCGGCTACGCCGACTACCGATCGCCGATCGACGGCCTCTATCAGGCGTCGAGCGCGACCCACGCTGGTGGCGGCGTGACCGGCCTGCCCGGTCACCACTGCGTGCGCGAGATCATCAGGGACAAGAAGGCACGGAACAGGAAGAGGTAGGGGCGTGGCACAGCAGCAGGCGAACCGATACGACGCGATCGTCGTCGGCGGTGGCCACAACGGTCTGATCACGGCGGCGTACCTCGCGAAGTTCGGCGCCGACGTCGTGGTGCTCGAGGCACGGCACAAGACCGGCGGCGCGGCCGACACGATGGAACCGTGGCCCGATGAGCTCCCCGGCGTGAAGGTCACGACGCTCAGCTACGTGATGAGCCTCATGCCGCCGACGATCCAGCGCGATCTGCAGCTCGAGCGCTTCGGCTACAAGGTCTACCCACAGGGCCTGGGATACCTGCCGCTCGCCGACGGCTCCTCGATCGTGCGCCACGAGAGCGAGCAGAAGACCCGAGAGTCGATCGCGCCCTTCTCGAAGAAGGACGCCGACGTCTACTTCGAGTACGAGGCATGGATGGGCCGCATCGGCGAGATCCTTGGCCCGCTGCTGATGCAGACCCCGCCGCACCTCGGTTCGCGCTCGCCCCGCGACATCAAGGATCTCGGCCAGCTCGGGTGGATGCTCCGCAAGGAGCTCGACGAGCGCACCGTCGCCGACATCACCCGTCTGTTCACGATGAGCGCCGCCGACCTGCTCGACCGGTGGTTCGAGTCCCCGGTCTTCAAGGGCTTCATGGCCGTCAACGGCATCATCGGCACGTGGGCCGGCCCCGAGGCGCCCGGCACGGCGTACGTGCTGATGCATCACTCGGTCGGCGACGTCGGCGACGGACAGATCGCCTCGTGGGGCTACCCCGAGGGGGGCATGGGCGCCGTGAGCGCGGCGTGCGAGGGGTCCGCGCGCCATTTCGGCGCCGAGGTCCGCACGAACGCGCGGGTCCGGACGATCCTCGCGACGAACGGACGAGCACACGGCGTGGTGCTCGAGGGGGGCGAGGAGCTGACGGCCCCACTCGTCGTCACCGCCGTGCATCCGAAGATCACGTTCCTCGACCAGATCGATCGCCACGAGCTCCCCAGCGAGTTCGTGCACGACATCGAGCACTGGAAGACCCGCAGCGGCACCGTGAAGATCAACCTCGCGATCGACCGGCTTCCGACGTTCACCGCCGATCCCGAGTACGACCCGCAGATCCACGGCGGCGCGATCCAGGTGCTCGACGACATGGAGTACCTCGAGCGCGGGTTCCAGGAGGCTCGCGCCGGGAAGCCCGCGACGCTGCCGTTCAGCGACACGGCGATCCCGACGGTGTTCGATCGCACGCTCGCTCCCGAGGGCACGCATGTGATGTCGATGTTCACGCAGTGGGTGCCGCACACCTGGGCGGACGACGACGACGATCACACGGCCGACCTCGACGCCTACGCCGACCGGTTGATCGATCGCATGGATGCGGTCGCGCCCGGGTTCAAGGGGAGCGTGAAAGCACGCCAGGTGATCGGTCCGAAGCAGATGCAGGACGGCTGGGGCCTGATCGGTGGCAACATCTTCCACGGAGAGCTCACGGTCGATCAGCTGTTCCACATGCGGCCGGCGGTGGGGTATGCGGACTACCGCTCGCCCCTCGCCGGCCTCTACCAGGCGTCGAGCGCGACCCACGCGGGAGGGGGCGTGACGGGTATGCCCGGTCACCACTGCGTGCGCGAGATCCTGCGCGACAAGAAGAAGAAGATGCCGAGCTAGGCTTGCCCTGCCGGTCCCCGACCGGCGAGGGGGGCAGGCGTGAGCGGATCGGATCGTCCGTCGACGCTCGGCCCCGGGCCGGGTCGCACGTCCTGGCTCCCGGGACTCGACGCGCTGCGCAGCTACCGGCTCGAGTGGCTGCGCTTGGACCTGGTCGCGGGGGTCGTGCTCGCGGCCTTCCTCGTGCCGGTGGGCATGGGCTACGCCGAGGCCGCGGGGCTGCCTGCGATCACGGGCCTGTACGCCACGATCGTGCCGCTCGTGGCGTACGCCGTGTTCGGACCCTCCCGCGTCCTCGTGCTCGGTCCCGATTCGTCCCTCGCGCCGGTGATCGCGGCCGTCGTCGTCGGCGTGACGGCCGGATCCCCGACAGCGTCGATCGAGGTCGCCGGCGCGCTGGCGGTGATCACGGGGCTGGTGATCGCGGCCACCGGGCTCTTCCGGCTCGGGTTCGTGACCGAGCTCCTGTCGCGACCGACCCGCCTCGGCTACCTGACCGGCATCGCCCTCACGATCGTCGTCGGGCAGATCCCGAAGATGCTGGGGTTCTCGATCGGCGCCGACGATCTGCTGGACCAGGTCGAGGCGATCGCCGACGCGATCGGCAGCGGGGCGGTCGATCCGGTCACGGCGGCGGTCGGGGCGTCGGCGCTCATCGTGATCGTCGTGCTCGGCCGGTGGGCCCCGCGCCTCCCGGCGACCCTGATCGTGGTCGTGGGTGGCATCGCCGCGGTGGCGTTGCTCGATCTGTCGATCGATACGGTCGGGGTGCTGCCCGAGGGACTCCCGTCGTTCGTCCTGCCCAGGGTGCCGAGTGACGTGCTCCCGGAGTTGATCACGGCGGCGTTCGCGATCGCCCTGGTGGCGACGGCCGATACGAGCGTGCTGTCGCAGTCACTCGCGTCGCGGCGCAAGGAAGAGGTCGACCCCGATCGTGAGCTCGTCGCGTTGGGCGTCGCGAACCTCGCCACCGGACTGTTCCAGGGGTTCCCGATCTCCAGCAGCGCCTCGCGCACGCCGGTCGCGATCGCGGCGGGTGCCCGGTCGCAGCTCGCACCGCTGATCGGTGCGATCGCCGTCGCGCTCATGCTCGTCGTGGCGCCGGCGCTGCTCCGCGACCTGCCACAGGCTGTGCTCGGCGCCGTCGTCGTCGCGGCCGCCGCGCGCCTCGTCGACGTCGCGGAGATCCGCCGGCTCTGGCGCATGCGGCGCACCGAGTTCGCCTTGTGGGCGGCCGCGTTCCTCGGGGTCGCGGTGCTCGGCGTGCTCCCCGGCGTCTTCGTGGCGATCGTGTTGTCTCTGGTCGACTTCGTTCGCCGCGCCTGGCGGCCCCACGACGCCACCCTCGTCCGTGTCGACGAGCTCAAGGGCTACCACGACATCGATCGTCATCCGGAGGGGCGGACGATCCCCGGGCTGCTGCTCTACCGCTTCGACGCACCCCTGTTCTTCGCGAACGCGTCCTTCTTCCGACGGGAGGTGCGAGCGCATGTCTCGGCAGCCGAGGAGCCGGTGCGCTGGGTCGTCGTGGCCGCGGAGCCGATCACCGATATCGACACCACGGCCGCAGACATGCTCGGCGAGTTGATGGACGACCTCGATGCCGCCGGCATCGCCTTGGCCTTCGCTGAGATGAAGGGGCCCGTGAAGGACCGCCTGCGGGCGTACGGCCTCTACGAGCGCGTGGGCGACGAGCGCTTCTTCCCGACGATCGGCACGGCCGTCGACGGGTACGTGCAGACGTCGGGTGTCGGATGGGTCGACTGGGAGGAACGTCCTCCCGCCACCTAGGCCCAACGGCCGATGCGGGAAGAACCGTCGAAGGTCCTATGCGGAACCACCCCCCCGCTACCCGAAAACAGGTAACGAAGCGTCCCCGAACCTCGGGAGGGGTGAGAGTCATGCGACAGTGGGAACTGATCGGTATCACGGACACGGTGCCGACCCCGCAGGCACCACCGCCTCCGCGCTCGCGGTTCGCGAACGCGGAGACGATCGGGGCGGCTGCGGAGGGGCGTCCCGTGTTCTTCTGGAGCACCGACACCGCGCTGCGTGTGCGCACGGTGACCGGCGCGGCGTCGGAGGTGGTCGGGTTGTCTCGCTCGAAGGTCGAAGGCCGAGACGTGATCGCGATCTTCGGCATGGAGGGTCCGAACCTGGACCTGCTCGACGCGCACGTGGCAGCCCTGAACGGCGAGACGGCGGAGTTCACGCTCGAGGGAGCGAGAGCCTCGGTCCGATGTCAGGTCGCGCCGACGCACGACGCGCTCGACCGCGTGATCGGCACCTTCTGCCTGGCGATCAAGGTGGAGCGGGTGGACCTGCGCGAGGTCCCCGAGCCCGCCGCGGTCGCGTAACCGACGAGCGTCTCCGGCGTCCGACCGCCCGTCCGGCGCCGGGGTCGAACCGGGATCGGCCTGCCTGCCGCGTCAGTCCCGGAACGACGCCACGGCCCCGAGGATCCTCTCCGTCTCCTCGGGGCCGTGCGTCGTGCTCAGGGTCCACAGCTCGTAACCCGACGGTGGCAGCGCGACGCCGTTGGCCAGCATGTGGTGGAAGAACCGCCCGTAGCGATCGTGGTCGGCCGCTCGCGCCCCGTCGAAGTTCCGCACGGCAGATGCGGTGAAGAAGACGCTGAACAGCGAGCCCGCCCGGTTGACCGTCGCCGGGATGCCGGTCGCCGCGAGTGCGGTCTCGATGCCGTCCGTGAGCACGCTCGCGGTGGCCTCGAGCCGAGGATACGGATCCTCGAGACGCGCGAGGTCGAGCGTGGCGATGCCCGCGGCGACCGCCACGGGATTCCCGCTGAGGGTTCCCGCCTGGTACACCGGACCGTCCGGGGCGAGGTGCGCCATCAGGTCGGCGCGTCCGCCGAACGCGGCGCACGGGAACCCCCCGCCCATCACCTTGCCGAGCGCGGTCAGATCGGGCGTGACGCCGTAGTACGACTGGGCGCCGCCGTAGGCGATGCGGAACCCGGTGATCACCTCGTCGAAGAGCAACAAAGCCCCGTGCTCGTCGCAGATCGCACGCAGCCCCTCGAGGAAGCCGGGCTCGGGCGCCACGACGCCCATGTTCGCGGCCACCGGTTCGACCGCGACGACCGCCACGTCGCTCCCACGCTCCGCGAACAGCGCGCGCACGGCGTCGAGGTCGTTGAACGCGACGGTGAGCGTGTCGCGGGCGGCACCCTCGGTCACCCCGGGCGACGACGGGATCCCGAGCGTCGCGAGACCGCTGCCGGCACCCTTGGCGAGCAGCGAGTCGGAATGCCCGTGGTAGCACCCCTCGAACTTCACGACCAGGTCTCGTCCGGTCGAGCCGCGCGCGAGCCGGATCGCACTCATCGCGGCTTCCGTGCCGCTGTTCACGAGCCGGACCCGGTCGATGCCGGGCACCGCCTCCACGATGCGCTCCGCCAACTCGACCTCGCCCGGCGTCGGCGCCCCGAAGGAGGTGCCACGAGCGGCAGCGGCGCTCGCCGCCTCGATGATCTCGGCGCGGGCGTGGCCGAACAGCAGCGCGCCCCACGACTGCACGAGGTCGATGTAGCGGTTCCCGTCGACGTCGACGATCTCAGCGCCCTCTCCGCGATCGATGAACACGGGCGTGCCGCCGACCGATCCGAACGCTCGCACGGGGGAGTCGACCCCGCCGGGGATCACGGTCCGGGCACGGTCGAACAGCTCCTCGGAACCGGTCATGCCCCGTCGCGGAGCCACGTCGCGGCGTCCTTCGCGTGGTAGGTGAGGATCATGTCTGCGCCCGCGCGGCGGATCGACGTCAAGATCTCGAGCACGGTGCGCCGCTCGTCGAGCCAGCCGTTCGCGGTGGCAGCCTTCACCATCGCGTACTCGCCGCTCACGTGGTACGCGGCCAACGGGAAGCCGGTCTCGCCCTTCGCGCGATGCACGACGTCGAGGTACGGCAGCGCCGGCTTCACCATCACGATGTCGGCGCCCTCGTCGATGTCGGTCCGGATCTCGCGGAGCGCCTCGTCGGCGTTGGCCGGGTCCTGTTGATAGCCGGTGCGATCGCCGAAACGAGGCGCACCCTCGGCCGCCTCGCGGAACGGTCCGTACAGGGCGCTCGCGAACTTCGCCGCGTAGGCCATGATCGCGACGTCGTCGCGGCCGGTCTCGTCCAGCGCCGCGCGGATCGCGCCGACCTGGCCGTCCATCATGCCGCTCGGCCCGATCACATGCGCACCGGCGTCGGCCTGGGCACGGGCGACGCGCCGGTAGCGCTCGAGGGTGGCGTCGTTGTCCACGTCGTTCGCGTCGTTCAGCACGCCGCAGTGCCCGTGATCTGTGTACTCGTCGAGGCAGAGGTCGCTCATCACGACCACGTCGTCGCCGAACTCCTCACGCAGCGCACCGATCGCACGCTGGCCGATGCCGTCGGGGTGCCAGGCCTGCGATCCCTCGGCATCCTTGTCGGCCGGGACCCCGAAGAGCATGAAGGCGCGGACGCCGGTCTCCGCCGTCGCGACCGCCTCCTTGCGGAGCGACTCGAGGGTGTGCTGGAACTGACCCGGCATCGACGAGATGGTGACCGGCTCGTCGATGCCTTCCTTGCAGAACATCGGCGCGATCAGATCGTCGGCGTGCAGCCGCGTCTCGCGGACGAGGGCTCGGAGGGCGGGCGTACGTCGTAGCCGCCGCGGCCGGTGCTCGGGGAAGCTCATGGCGCCAGGGTACCGGCGCCGCGCTCGCCCGCGCCACCGCGGATCATCGGACGAGCGTCCGCACGACCGCCGCGGCCACGCCTTCCATCGTGTGAGGCCTCGCGACCGCGTGCACGACGAGACCGTGGGCGCGCGCCTCCCTCGCGGTGACCGGACCGATGCACACGACCTTCGGGCTGCCCGTGACCACCCCGAGCGCGCCGACGAACCCCCGCACGGTCGAGGCGCTCGTGAACGTCACCGCGTCGACCTCGCCGCGACGCAGCGCGTCACGAGCGTCCTCGGGCAGCGAACGAGGGAAGCGGGTGCGGTACGCGTCGACACGGGTGGGGGTCCACCCCTTCGCGGCGAGGGCGTCCTCGAGGCCGGGTGGCGCGATGTCGGCCCGGGCGCAGAGCACCCGGCCGTCGCCGCGCGGGAACGCCCGCGCGAGCCCGTTCGTGGTGAACGTCGCCGGCACCAGGTCGGGGTCGCGTCGGGCCCATCGCCGGAACGCCGCCGCCGTGCCGTCGCCGATCGCCGCTACCTCGGTGGCCCCGAGCGCGCGAGGCCCCGGCAACCTCGAGGCCAGCATGTCGACGGTGGCGCGGCTGGTCAGGGCGAGCCACGCGAAGTCTCCACGTTCGAGCTCGTGCAGCGCCCTGGTCAGGGCCGCCGACCGCGCCGGGACGATCTCGATCGCCGGCGCCACGATCGCGCGAGCACCCAGTCGCCGCAGGAGGGTGACGAGCGCGGCCGACTGGTCGGCTGGCCTCGTGACGATCACCGTGCGTCCCGCGAGTAGGCGAGGCGGTGTGTCGCCGCCCGGCCCGGCTCCCGATCCCGTCACCCGGTCTCGACCTCGGCGAGGATACGCTCGGCCCCCTGCGCGATCAGGTCCTTCGCCGCGTCGGCCGCGGCGTCCTCGGGTGTCGCACCCTCGGTCTCGACGCGGAGCACGGTGGTGCCATCGGCCGTCGCTATCACAGCCGTCAGCGAGACCGCTTTCATGCCCACGGTCGCGTGGGCCCCGAGCGGCAACGCGCAGCCGCCCCCGAGGCGCCACATCAGCGATCGCTCGGCGTCGAGCGCCCGATGGCTCGCGGCGTGGTCGATCGGCGCCACCGCGGCGATCGTGTCGTCGTCGTCGTCCCGTGCCTGGACGGCGAGGCAGCCCTGTCCCGGCGCGGGCACCATCATCGCCAGCGGCAACGCGCGAGCATGCTCGGGGGCGAGCCCCAGCCGCGAGAGTCCGGCTGCCGCCAGTACCGCGGCGTCGACCTCGCCCTCCTCGAGCTTGCGCAGCCGCGTCTCGACGTTGCCGCGGAGGTCGACGACCTCGAGCCCCGGGAAAGCGGCCAGGAGCTGGGCACGTCGACGCACGCTCGACGTGCCGATCAGGGCCCCTCCCCGGAGCTCGCCCGGTTCCTTGCAGATCAACACGTCGGACGGGTCCTCGCGCTCGGGTACGGCCGCGATCGTGAAGCCCTCGTCCTCCTCGGCCGGCAGGTCCTTCGCCGAGTGCACGGCCAGGTCGATCTCGCCCGACTCCAGGGCATCGAGGATCGTGTCGATCCAGAGTCCCTTGAGGCCCTGCGGCGACGAGTCGGCCCGGGCGCCCTCGTCGCCGGAGGTGCTCATCGGCACGATGTCGGCGATCACCCCGGTCGCCTCGAGCCGGACCCTGATCTCCTCCGCCTGCGCGAGCGCAAGCGGCGAGCGACGGGTGCCGATGCGCAGGAGGCTCACGAGGTGGTGTCGGGGTCGACGCCCAGGAGCTCGGCGAGCACCCGGGCGTGGATCCCGTCGGTGCCCGGCTCGGATCGCTCCTTCAGGGCGACGATCGGGTCGTGCAGCAGCTTGGCGGCGATGCCGCGTGCGAGCGCCTCGACGGCCTCACGCTCGTCGGGTGTGAGCTCGGCGAGCCTCGCCCCGAACCGATCCATCTCGCCTCGGACGACGTCCTCGCCCCGCCGGCGCATCGCGCGGATGAGGGGTGCGAGCTCGTCGCCCCGCCGACGCACCACGTAGCGGCGCACCTCGTCGGCCACGATGCCGTGCGCTCGCTCGATGTCGCCGGCCGTCTCGGCGTCGTGTTCGGCGAGGCGCTCGCGCAGCGAGATGATGTCGATCACGCGGGTTCCCTCGACATAGGCGGTCTCGGGTTCCACGTCGCGAGGCACCGCGAGGTCGAGCAGCACGAGGGGCCGACCACCACGGTCCGCTATCGCGTCGGCGACGACCGAGCGTCGGATCACCGTGCCCGCGGCGCCGGTGGCGCTCACGACGAGGTCGGCGTGCCGCATCGCGTCGGGGAGCACGTCGAGGTCGCCGTGCTCGGCGTTCGTCCGGTCGGCCAGCGCCCTCGCGTGCTCGAGGGAACGGTTCAGGATGCGCACCGGCCCCACGCCGCGCTGGCGCAGGTGCTTCACGGCCAGGGCGGCCATCGTGCCCGCTCCGACGACGACCACATCGCGCCCGCGCAACCCGCCCGCCGCGTCCTCGGCGAGGTCGGCGCCGAGTGCCACGAACGCATCGGGTGCCGCGCCGAGCGACGTCTCCTGGCGCACCCGGCGCCCGGCGCGTGCCGCCGAGTGGAAGAGCCCTGTCAGCGGCGGGGCGGCTGCGCCCTCGCCCTCGGCCCGTCGCAGCGCCTCGCGCACCTGTGCGTAGATCTGCGTCTCTCCCAGGACCATCGAGTCGAGCCCGCTCGCGACGGCGAAGAGATGGTCGGCTGCGTCTCGCTCCCACTGCGCGTACATCGGGTCGGCGAGCTCCTCGGCGGCGACGCCCCGCACCTCCGTGAGCAGGCGCTTCAAGGCCATGAACCCGGCGTGGTAGCTGGTGACCTCACCGTAGACCTCGACCCGGTTGCAGGTCGACAGGATCACCGCGCCGTCGACGCCCTCGAGATCGGTGGCGACGCGGTACGCCTTCGCGAGATCGTCGTCGGTGAACGCGAGCCGCTCCAGCAGCTCGATCGGCGCGCGACGGAAGGAGACCCCGAGGGTGAGGATGGCCATGGCAGGTAGGCCAGGAATCGTATCGCCGCAGCTCGCGGCGTGTCTCCCCCTCCGGACGGTCAGGGGTGGAGCGCCGGTAGGATGCGGCCCACGATGACGCCCCGTGCACGGGACCTCGGTATCTCGATCGGCAGCGGTACACCCGGGCCGCTCAACGCGATCACCGACGTGTCGGGTGTGCGCGTCGGCCATCGCACGGTGGTGCGGGGTGCCGGCGGCGATCCCCATGCGGTCCGCACGGGGGTGACGGCGTTGTTCCCTCACGAGGGATACCCGTGGCGCGAGTGGGTCTACGCGGGGGTGGACATCCTCAACGGGTACGGCGAGTTGATCGGCGTGAACCAGTTGCGGGAGTGGGGCGTGCTGATGAGCCCGATCGTGCTGACCTCGTCGCTGCAGATCGGGAAGGCGTACGACGCGACGGTCCGCTGGATCGCCGGTCGCGACCCGATCGGTGCCGAGGAGGTCATGCCCGTGGTCTCCGAGTGCGACGACTCCTGGCTCTCCGACGTGCTCTCGTTCCCGTTGGTCGACGACGACGTCGCGGCCGCCCTCGACGCGGCGGCCGTCGGCCCCGTCGAGGAGGGCAACGTCGGCGCAGGCACCGGCATGCAGTGCTTCGACTTCAAGGGGGGCATCGGCACGGCGTCGCGTCTGCTCGACATCGACGAGGGAGGGTTCACGGTCGGGGCCCTCGTGCTCACGAACTACGGCAGTCGCGAGCATCTGCGGATCGACGGTGTGCCGGTCGGACGGGAACTGACCGACCTGATGCCGCGCGAGCACCACGAAGGATCGTGCGTGGTCGTGGTCGGCACCGATGCACCCCTGCTGCCGCACCAACTCACCCGTGTCGCCCGCCGGGCCGGCCTCGGGCTCGCCGCGACCGGCTCACACGCCTCGAACGGTAGCGGCGAGCAGATGATGGCCTTCTCCACGGCGAACCGCCTCGATGCGAGCGAGGCGATGCGCGATGTGCGCGCCGTGGTCGATGGGCCGGTCCGGCACACGTACGCGCTCTCAGCGCTGTTCCGTGCCACGGTGGAGGCAACGGAGGAAGCGGCCGTGAACGCGCTGGTCGCGGCCGAGGACTCGGTCGGGCGCCACGGTCACACGTACTTCGCCATGCCCGTCGACCGCGTGCTCGAGGCGCTCGATCGCGCCGGCCGCCTCGCCCACTGAACCGCGACGCTCACCGTTCCTCCTGGAACCGCAGCGGGTCGTACGGCGCGGCGTCGAAGGGTGGCGGTTCGCCGGCGAGCTGTGCGGCGACGAGCTGCGCGGTGCCGGCGCCGAGGATCACGCCTTCGGAACCGTGGCCCGTCGCGACGTGCAGCCCCTCTCGGACCGAGCCCACGAGCGGCCGCTCGTCGGGCGTCAGCGGCCTGAGCCCCCACCACGAAGACCGCACGCGCGCCTCGGCGACCTCGGGCACGAGCTCGATCGCGGCCTCGAGCACCCGGGCGACGATCCGCTCCTCCGGAGGCTCGGGGGTCAGCCAGATCTGCCGGGTCGACCCGATCACGATCGTGCGGCCGTCCCGGTGGGGATGCAGCAGGGCCCCGATCTCACTCCGGGGTTCCCCCTCGGAGACGACGTCGGCGGCCGTCGGCCAGAGAGGAAGGCCGTCGTCGTGCAGGGCCGCGTGCGGCCCTGCAGCCTCGACGAGATGCGTCAGCAGGTGAGGCCGGCGAGGCGCCACGCGCACGAGCCATCCACGCGCTCCCACGATCGGAAGATGCACGCCCACCTGCTCGAGGAGCGGGGAGCTCCATGGTCCGGCGGCCACGATCGTCGTGTCGGCCTCGACCACGCCGTCGTCCGTGACCACCCCGATGACGGTCTCGTCGCGGACAGCGAGTCCTCGAGCGTGCAGGTGATGACGGATCTCGGCACCTCGGTCGGCGGCCGAGCGCGCGAGGGCCACCGTGAGGGCGCCGGGATCGAGCCGGTGCCCGACGTGCACGAGCCACGCGCCGGCCACGTTGCGGGTCACTCCGGGCTCGTGCTCGCGGATGTCGCCCGGGGACGAGATGTCGTCGACGACGAAGCCGTGGCGTTCGGCGCGGGTGACGGCCTCGTGGGCCGCGCGAACGTCGCGGGCGTTCATCGCGACGAGCACCGTGCCCACCGGCTCGTCGTCGAGCTGCACGTCGATCGGCGCCTGGGCAGCCACACCCCGGTACGTCTCGAGGCTCGCCCGGGCCATCGGCACGTTCACATCGTCCTCGGGCAGGACCCACAGCCCTTGGTTGCGGCCCGACGCGTGCGCCGCGAGGTGATCGCGTTCCAGCAGGGTCACGGATGCGCCACGGGAGGTGAGCTCGTACGCGCACGCGGCGCCGATCACGCCGCCTCCCACGATGACCACGTCGGGCATGTCGCGCAGCCTATCGGCGGGGGGCACGAACGCGCCGGTAGAATCGACGGCGGAGACGTGCCTGAGTGGCCGAAAGGAGCCGCCTGCTAAGCGGTTACGGGGTGAAAGTTCCGTCCAGGGTTCGAATCCCTGCGTCTCCGCTGGTAGGACGACATCAAGGCTTCCCTGCCGATCCCACCCCGGCCGCGGTCCTTCTCGTGGGCCCCTTCGGCCGGGCTGGGCGTCGAGACGTCGGCCGCCGACGCGAGGTCCTCGAGGGGCACTTCTTCCTCCGCGATGCTCCCGGTCAGGGCTGCGCTCCGGTAGGGGCGGTGGTCTGGAGAGGGCGGTGGTCTGGAGGTAGAGGACCAGAAGCATCCCGATCGGGGCCGCGAGCGAGCCGTTCTGCGAGTCAGTGGTGACCATTTCCCCCCGGAGCCTCGCGGCACCCCGAGGATCCTGGGAGCAGGCTCGAATGCCGGGTGCCATCGATGGGATCCGGAGCTGAGCATGCTCCGAAGCGAGCGTCGTCGGGGTCGGGGCTGGGCCTGCGTACTAGGCTCGGCCGATGACGACCTGCCCCTCCTGCGGCTCGGATAACGTCACGGGTCAGAAGTTCTGCGGCGAGTGCGGTGCGCCGCTCCAGGGACCGGGTCCTGGCGCGGCCGAGGAACGCAAGGTCGTCACCGCGCTGTTCTGCGATCTCGTCGGCTTCACCGGCGCCTCCGAGGCGGCGGATCCCGAAGACGTCGATCGGATGCTCTCGGCCTACGCCGCGATGGCCAAAGGGCATATCGAGCGACATGGCGGCGTGGTGGAAAAGTTCATCGGGGACGCGGTGGTCGGGATCTTCGGGGTTCCCGCGGCGCACGAGGACGATCCTGAGCGAGCGGTGCGCTCCGGGCTCAGGATCGCCGAGGACGCCAACGATCTCGAGGCGGTCGGTGGCGCCGCCCTCCGGCTCCGCGTAGGGATCAACACGGGGGAGACCCTCGTGCGCCTGGGCGCCAGCCCTGGCTCGGGCGAACGGGTGCTGGCCGGAGACGCGATCAACACCGCCTCTCGGATCCAATCGGTCGCCCCGGAGATGGGCGTGGCGGTCGGGCTCGGGACCTATGAGGCGACCGAGAGCGTCTTCGACTACGAAGAGCTCGAGCCGGCTGAGCTCAAGGGGAAGTCCGCTGTCGTCCGGGTGTTCTGGGCGAAGAGCCCGCTCGCCCGGCTCGGAACCGACATCACCCGCTCCCACGACACGCCGTTCGTGGGTCGAGAGATCGATCTTGCGCTTCTCGAAGGGATCTTCGAGAAGGCCGTGGCCGCGAACTCCCCTCAGCTCGTGACCGTCGTGGGTGAGCCTGGGCTCGGCAAGTCCAGGATCGTCGCGGAGTTGGGCGCGTACATCGATGCCAAACCCGACCTGATCGCGTGGCGCCAGGGTCGCTGCCTCCCGTACGGTGAAGGCATCACGTTCTGGGCTCTGGGCGAGGTCCTCAAGGCGCATGCCGGGATCCTGGAGTCAGACGATCCTGAGACCGCCGACACCAAGCTGCAGATCGTCCTGCCCGAAGGCCCCGAACGGGATTGGTTCCGTCAACGCCTCCATCCGCTGCTCGGGATCGAGGCGTCGTCCTCGGCCGAGCGCGAGGAGCTCTTCACGGCGTGGCGCAGGTTCCTCGAGCACGTCGCGGAGCGCTCGCCGACGATCGTCGTGTTCGAGGACCTGCATTGGGCCGATGCCGCGATGCTGGCCTTCGTGGAGCATCTGGCCGATCGAGCCGACGGGGTTCCGCTCATGATCGTCGGCACCGCGCGGCCCGAGCTGTTCGAGCGCCATCCGGAGTTCGCCGCCGGCCTCCCCAACGCGAACCGGATCAACCTCGACCCGCTGTCGGCGAACGAGACCACCCGCCTGGTCGCCGCTCTGCTCGAGACCTCGGTCATTCCGGTGGAGCTACAGACCCCGATCCTGGAACGGTCGGGTGGCAATCCGCTGTACGCGGAGGAGTACGTTCGGCTGCTCAAGGATCGAGAGCTCCTCGTTCGCAAAGGCTCCAGCTGGGAGCTCGAGGGAGGCACCGAGATCCCGCTCCCAGGATCGGTGCAGGCGTTGATCGCCGCCCGGCTGGATACGTTGCCCCGCGAGCGCAAGGAGATGGTCGCCGACGCGGCGGTCGTCGGCAAGGTCTTCTGGGTCGGCGCGGTGGCGCAGATGGGGGATCTGCCCGAAGCCGAAGTCATCGAAGTGATGCGCGAACTGACGCGCAAGGAACTCGTCCGCCCGTCCCGACGCTCGTCGATGGAAGGTGAGACCGAGTACGCGTTCTGGCACGTGCTCGCGCGCGACGTCGCGTACGCGCAGATCCCCCGAGCCTCGAGGGCCGCCCGGCACGTGGCGGCGGCGGCGTGGATCGAGTCGAAGACGCCGGACCGCCTGGAGGACCTCGCGGATGTGCTCGCCCATCATTACACGTCCGCGCTCGAGCTCGTGACCGCGGCCGGGCGGGACGATCAGGCGACCGAGCTCCGCGGACCGGCGTTCCGGTTCCTCACGCTCTCCGGCGAGCGAGCGCTGGATCTGGACACCGCGGCGGCCTTGGAGGCGTTCGAGCGAGCGCTGGCGCTCCTTCCGGACGAAGACGAGGAACGCCCGGCCGCGCTGGCCCGGTTCGGCGAGGCCGCGTTCCACGCCGCGCGGTACGTCGATGCCAACGAGGCGCTCGAGGGCGCGATCGAGATGTTCCTTGCGCGCGGGGATACGCTCGCCGCTGCCCGCGCGCAGAACACGCGTTCGGCCGTGCTCCAGCGCCTGAACATCGAGGGCGTGTCCGAGCTCCGGCGCGAGCTGCTCTCGTGGCTCGAGTCCCTCCCCACGAGCCCGGAGCTCCTGGACGCGCTCGCGACCGTGGCGTTCGATCTGCTCAGCACCGGTCAGCCGGACGAGGCGATCGCGCTCGCAGAGCGGGCGATCACGCTCGCCGCCGAGGCCGGCCTTCCGATCCCCGCTCGGGCCCTCGCCTACCGGGCGGGCGCTCGATGCGTGAAGGGCGACGCCGGGGGCCTAGCGGACTTCCGCGAAGCGATCGAGCTGGGAGCTCAGGCCGGCCAGGGTCGGACGACATCGATGATCTACAACAACCTCGGCGTCGAGATCTGGAGCTTCGAGGGGCCGACGGCGGCCCTCGAGGTCTTCGGGGAGGGGCTCAGGTTCGCCGAGGCGCGAGGGCTGCAGGACGGTGCGCTGTCGATCCAGACTAGCGCGCTCCCGGCGATGCTCGACGTCGGGGATCTGGACGGGGTGCTCGCGGCGGCGACGACGCTGGGAGAGCGCGCTGAGCGGGCGGCGGACGAGTTCGACCTGATGGAGATTCGTTCGAATCGGGCGAGCGCGCTCCTGCTCCGTGGTTCTGTCCTCGAGGCGGCGAAGTACCTCGACTGGCAGGTCGAGGCCGCCACCCGTACCGGCCGCGCCGACTTCATCGCCGCGAACCTCGGGTGCAGCGCCGCCGTGCGCGCTGCGATGGGCCAGTACGAGGCAGCCGCGGAGCTGCTCACCGCGATCGATACCACTCCCGGGCTCCGTGACGCGGACGCGCTCGGCCCGGACCTGCCGAGGGTCGTGCGCGCCGGGCTCGCGATCGGGGCGATCGAGCTCGCGGAGCGGATCGCCGGACACCTGCAGCCGCGGCGCCCCTACGGCGAGCACGCCCTCGTCACGGCGGGCGCGGCGCTGGCGGAGGCGCGCGGCGATCACGGATCGGCGGCTTCGGCCTACGCCGATGCGGCCGCGCGCTGGGAGGGGTTCGGGGTCGTGATCGAGGAGGCGTTCGCACGGCTCGGCCGGGGCCGCTGCCTGCTCGTGCTCTCCCGGCCTGGCGAAGCGTCCGAGGCGCTGCAGCGGGCTCGAGGGATCTTCGACCGCTGCGGGATGGTCCCCGCGCTCGAGGAGACGGACACCCTGCTCGCGAGGGTCATCGCCATGACCTCCTGACGCTGGTCGGCGAGCCGCCCGATCAGTCGTCGCGCGTGAGGTCGGCGTGAGTGGGCATGCCATCATGCGCCCCCTCGATCGTCGTGGAGCGGGCAGCGGCTGCGACCGCCTTCGCGAGGGCGTCGTGAAGCTCGAGTCTCTCGAGCAACCGCGCCGCGAGCGCGCCGTTGAAGCAATCGCCTGCGCCGTGGTGTCGACGGGTTCTACCAGCGAGGCGGCGATGTGCTCGATCGTCCGGTCGCGGTGGATCCGCACCCCGTCGGCACCCCTCGTCTCGATCACCGTCACGTCGACCGGCAGGTCGCCGAGCGCCACGCGCTCGGTCTCGTTCGGCCTGACGTACGTCGCGAGCCGCGCGAGCCCGGCGGCCTCCTCTCCGGCGGGGTTCAGGCAACACTCGAGCCGCCGAGCAGCCTCGTATTGCCTGCTCAGGGCGTTGCGGCGTCCGTTGCGAGTATTGTGGCTGTTGCGGGGTTGGCCAGGAGTCTCGGGTATCGCCCGAGCAGACGAAGTGGGCAACAGATGGGCAACGTCAGGCGCGTCTCAGAGCGTCCGGCCGGTCCGGGACGTCTCCGGGTTCACGCCGCTGAACTGCGCTGCTAGCGTCGCCGCAGGTAGCGGGCTTGGCCCAACGGAGCTAAGCGGTCAACCCTCTAACAGGGTTCGTGAGTTCGAATCTCACCGTCTCCGCGGGTGATGTCCCCGCTCGATCCATGAACGTGAGGGCCTCGGCGATCAGCGTGAGCGCATGACCCGCGGGTTCGGCGGCCTCGGTAGGTCGGGCTCTGTCCGACCCCGATCACTCCCGCAGCTCCCTCAGCCGGCTCTCGAGACCGCGGATCAGCGCCTCGTTCCCGAGCTCCCAGGCCTGGGCCGGGTCGAAGTCGACGTTGAGCCCAAGGCCTTCGGCGAGTGAGGGGTACCGATCCGCTCCGCCGGCCGCCTCGAATGCTGTCGAGAAGCGCTCGTCCGAGACGTCGTCGTCGCTCTCCCCGGGCAGCCCGACCTCTGCGAGCGCGCTCCCGAGGACGAACTGGCCGAGAGCGTTCAGGGCCAGTGCCGCCTCCTGGGGTGGGAACCCTGCCCTCCTGAGGACCGAGAGCGCCGCCTCGGCCAAGTCGAAGCCCGGCCGCGAGAGGTTCGTTCGCGTCGCCACGATGGGAAGCGCGTTCGCATGCGAAACGAGCGTGCGCCGGAGGGAGTCGCCGAGCTCGCGAAGCCATCTCTGCCAGCTGACATCGTCGGTCGGGGGGATCGAGACCTCTCGCCAGACGGCCTCGACCACGCCGTCCAGGATCGCCGCCTTGTTGGGAACGTGGTGGTATGCGGCCATGGGATCGACGCCGAGGTCACGACCCAATGCTCGCATCGTGAGGCCATCGGGGCCGTCGCGATCGAGGATCGCGAGGGCCGCCGCCACGACGCGCTCGCGCGTCAAGCGCGGCGCGACCGTCTCCTGCTCCTCGGAGAGCGTCGCCTATCCCTCCCAGCCGACCTTGTCGTCGGTCATCCGGAATCGACGGGAGGCGATCAGCGCGGCGCCGACCGCGAACGCCAACGTGACCCCGGCCGGGACGAGCGTCGTTCCCACCGTCCCCGGCTCGATCACCACCCGCTTGAATCCGTCCAGCATCCAGTAGGCGGGGGACAGCGGCGCGATCGTCTGTGCCCAACCGGGCAGTACCTCGACCGGCGCGAGGGCGCCACCGATCCCGGCGACCACCATCGCCCCCATGTTCACGAATGCGTTCATCTGGTTCGCGGTTCGCACGAACGAGACGGCGAGCATCGACAGCGCGATCAGGAACACGGTGGCGGTCGCCATCATCACTCCCACGCCCGTGAGAGAGCCACGCACGTGGAGATCCAGGAGACTCACCCCGGCCGCGAACAGGACCACCATCTGCCCCAGCATGAGTATCGCGGAGGGGAGCATCTTCCCGACCACGATCTCGATCGGCCGAGCGGCGCTCGCCCGCAGCCGGTCCCACGTGCCCCAGTTGTGCTCGCTGAAGAAGGCCGTCCCCAGGAACCCGACCCCGAAGAAGGCGAAGAGCACGATCATGCCCGGAACGACCTGCTCGGCGCCGTTCGCGCCCTCGACACCGCTGCCGACGAGCACGGCCTCGCTCGTGCCCTTGAGGAAGAACATCAGCACCAGCGGCATCAGGGTGGTGACGACGATCGGTGCCGGGTCGGCCAGCAACAGGGCGACGTTCTGACCGACGACGACCCAGCTACGCCGCAGCATCCGCAGCCTCCGACTCCGCAGCGGCGACCTCGCTCGACAGCCGCCCCGTCAGGGCCAGGTAGGCGGCTTCCAGGCTCGGGCGGACGATATCGATCTCCCGCACCGAGGCGGCGAGCGAGCCGAGATCGTGCAACGCGGCGCCGGCGGTCGCCGCCGGATCCTCGCAGCGCTTGGTGAGCGTCGAGCCGTCGATCTCGAATCCGTCGAGCTCAGGGGCGGGGCCGTCGAACGTCAACCGAAGCGTGGCCGCCCCGTGGCGGGCTACGAGCTCGCCGACGCTCGATCGCGCGACGATGGAGCCCTGTTCGATGACGGCGACCGAGTCACCGATCTCTTCGACCTCGGGGAGGTAGTGCGTCGCGTAGCAGACCGCGCAGCCCGCCGACGCCAGTTCCTTCACGGCATCGAGGATCCTGCCTCGCGAGCGGACGTCGGCGCCCACGGTCGGTTCGTCCAGGAACAGCAGCTGGGGGCGATGTACGAGCGCCATCGCGGTGTGGAGGCGTCGCTTCTGGCCTCCCGAGAGGCTCGAGGCCTTCCGGGGGAGCAGCGGGAGCAGGTCGAGCGCCTCGGCGACCTCGTGGACGCGCGTGCGGAGCTCATCGCCCCTGAGTCCGGCGAGTCGGCCGAAGTAGGCGAGGTTCGACTCAGCCGACATGATGGGGTAGATGCCGAGGTCCTGCGGCGCGAGACCGAGCAGCTCCCGACACCGAGACGGCTCCCGGAGCGCGTCGATCTCCCCGACCCGCACGGACCCGGCGTCGGCGGCGCGGAGCCCGGCCACGATCGAGACCAGCGTGGTCTTTCCCGCTCCGTTCGGCCCGAGAAGACCCACGATCTCGCCCGGCTCGATCGAGAGGTCGACGCCGTCGAGCGCGACGTTCGACCCGTAGGCCTTGCGGAGTCCTTCGATCCGCAGCATGCGCTTCCTTCGACCCTTCTACGATGTAGAGGAAGCGTAGCTCTACGATGTAGAGTCGTCAAGGTCCGCCTCGGCGCGCATCCTCTAACCCCTCCCTATCGCCGTCCGCGCCGCAGACCGCGTCTGCCACCCTCGCACGACGGGGTCCACGACCTTCGCGGCCAATGGTCCGGCGACCGCCATGAGCAGCACGTAGGCGCCGGCCAGCGACGCGAGCTCCGGCTCGAGTCCGCCGGCCGTGCCGATGCCCGCGATCGCGATCGAGAACTCGCCTCGTGCGACGAGCGCGACCCCGGCACGGAAGCGCCCCCTCGTCTTGATGCCCTCACGCCGAGCGCTCCACCACCCGGTCAGCACCTTCGTCGCGGCGGTGACGACCCCGAGCAGCACCGCGATGCCGATGATCGGCGGGATCGTGCCGGGGTCGATCGAGAGGCCGAAGAACACGAAGAAGATCGCCGCGAACAGGTCCCGCAGTGGCCCGAGCAGGTCGTGGGCCCGCTCCGCAGCCGGACCCGAGAGCATCAGCCCCACGAGGAAGGCGCCGACGGCCGCCGAGATACCGACGAGCTCGGAGAGCCCCGCCACCAAGAACGTGATCCCCACGATCGTGAGCACGAGTGTCTGGTCCGACCGGTGGAAGAGCGCGTCGCTGACGACGTGACCCCACCGTTGCGCGACGATCAGCAGGGCGATCACGGCGGTCAGAGCGACCGCGAGCGTGAGGGCTCCCTCCGCGATGCCTGCCCCGCTCACGAGCACGGCGATGAGCGCAAGGTACCCGGCCATCACAAGATCCTCGATCACGAGGATCGAGATCACGACAGCGGTCTCGCGGTTCCCGAGCCATCGCAGGTCGTCGAGCAGCCTGGCGACGATGCCCGACGACGAGATGTACGTGATGCCCCCCAGGAATACCGCCGCGACCGGTCCCCACCCGAGCAGCAGCCCCGCCACGAACCCCGGCGTGAAGTTCAGCGCGAGGTCGACGACGCCGGCGGGAGCGTGGCGGCGCAGCCCGGAGGTCAGCTCGGCGGCCGAGTACTCGAGCCCGAGCATGAACAGGAGCAGGATCACGCCGACCTCGGCCCCGAGCTCGATGAACTCCTCGGCCGTCAGCAGGGGGAAGACGCCGCCCTCGCCGAACGCGAGGCCGGCGAGCAGGAACAGCGGCGACGCCGGGAGCCGGTACCGGGCCGCGAGACGGGCGAGCAGCGCCAGCCCCACCACGACCCCGCCGAGCTCCAGCAGGAACGCCGGCTCGACCATGCGTGTCTAGCCGGTCCGCAGGATCACGACGAGGTCTTCGATACCCCGCGGGGTGCCGACGACGACCAGGGTGTCGCCCGCCTCGAGCCCATGCTCGGGGCCTGGGGCAGGGATCGGGTCCTCACCACGGACGATCGCGACGATCGAGACACCGGTGCGGGTCCGTGCTCCCGTATCGCCGATCGTGCGGCCGGCGAACGGGGAGTCGTCGCCGATCGGCAGCCAGTCGATCGCGAGGCCCTCGATGCGCTGGCGAAGCCTGCCGAGGTCCTCCACCACGCGGGATGAGCCCAGGAGCTCGGCGAGCGTGCGCGCGTCCTCTTCATCGAGCGCCAACGATTCGCTGACCGAGTCTGGGTCGTGCGGATCGTAGACGAGCAGGTCGACCCGTCCCGTCTGATGCTGCAGCACGCCGAGCCGGCTACCGCCCTTCGTCTCGAACTCGAACCGCACCCCGAGCCCGGGCAGCGGGGTCTCACTCACCGTCGCCATGGAGACTATCTTCGCAGGTGCGACGGTTTGGTCGCCGTCACCCGGCGAGCGCCCGATGGGCGTTCGGCACCGTCTTCGAGGGCGAGACCTTGTACCAGGCCTGCTCGATGCGGCCGTCCTCGTCGACGAGGAACGACGACCTGACGACGCCCATGTACGCCTTGCCGTAGAGCTTCTTCTCTCCCCACGTGCCCCAGGCGTCGGCCACTGCGTGATCGGTGTCGGCGAGCAAGGGGAACCCCAGCGAGAACTTCCGGTCGAAGGCGAGCTGCGCGCTCGGCTCGTCGGGCGAGATGCCGACCACGTCGAGCCCGAGGTCGACGAACTCCTGGCGATGATCACGCACGTCGCAGGACTGCGTGGTGCAGCCGGGGGTGTCGGCCTTCGGATAGAAGTACACGAGCAGCTTCCGTCCCCGGAAGTCCTCGAGCCGCACGGTCTCACCGTGCTGGTCGGTGAGGGCGAACGGAGGCGCGGGATCTCCAGCGGCGAGGGTCATCGCGCCACGATAGCGTGGCAAGCGGGCTCGGGTATGCTGTCCCCCCTGCGCCCCTAGCTCAGTCCGGATAGAGCGTCTGACTACGGATCAGAAGGTCGGGGGTTCGAATCCCTCGGGGCGCGCTCTCACGACCTCCGGCTCCGGGCCCCGGCTCCATACGACCCCAGGTCGACGAGCAGGCCCAGCACGACGAACACCCAGCCGAGGAACGAGACGCCCTCGACGGGGTTGTAGACGAGCACGTACAGGAACGTCGTCCACGGCAGGAAGATCAGCCCCAGGAGCGGCACGATCCACTCGTCGAACGCGCGGTCGACGAGGTTGGTGAACAACCACGTGAATCCGAGCGCGACCCGCGGCCCGATCAGGGCCATCAGTACGATCAGACATCCCATCTCGTCGAACTCCCCCCGGCTCGTGGATGACGCCCACGAAGGCTACCCCACGTTCACTAAGCTCGGGAGCCGTGACCAGGCTCGCCCGCCTCGGCATCGTCAAACCGCTCGCGCTCCGTGACTTCCGGCTGCTCTGGCTCGGCACGGTCGTCTCGTTCCTCGGTGACGGCGTCTACGTCGTGGCGATCGCCTGGCAGGTGTACGACCAGTGGAACCGACCCGGGGCGCTCGCCGGCGTCGGCATCGCGTGGAGCCTTCCCCAGGTCGTGCTCGTGCTGCTCTCGGGCGTGCTCTCGGACCGGTTCGATCGACGGAAGCTGCTGATCGCGGCCGATGTCATCAGGGGCCTCTCGATCGCCGCCCTCGCAACGCTCGTCACCCTCGGGGTGCTCGAGCTGTGGCAGGTCTACGCCCTGGTGGTGTGCTTCGGCGTCGGGCAGTCCCTGTACGGGCCGGCACATAATTCGATCCTGCCCGACCTGGTGCCCAAGGAGATGCTCGTGCAGGCGAACTCCCTGGCGCAGTTCTCGCGTCCGTTCGCGATGACCTTGCTGGGTCCCGCCCTCGGGGGACTGCTGGTCGGCACGGTCGGCGCAGGCCTCGCGTTCTACGTGGACGCGGGCACGTTCGCGTTCTCGGCCCTGATGCTGCTGATGATGCGCGGGGTTACCCGGGTGACGCCCGAGGGTGGGCATGCCTCGGTCTGGCACGACGCGCGTGAGGGCCTCCGCTTCGTGTTCCAGCGACCCTGGCTGTGGGCGGGCATGGCGGCCGCCACGATCAGCCTGCTCTGCGTGTGGGGCCCGTGGGAGGTGCTGGTGCCCTACCTCGTCAAGAACGAGCTCGGCGGCAGCGCGACGTCACTCGGACTCGTCTTCGCCGCCGGGGGCGCCGGCGCCGTGATGGCAGCGGTGACGATGGGACAGCGCGACCTGCCGCGCCGCCCGATCACGCGCCTCTACTGGGCATGGGCGATCTCGGCGTTCGCCATGATCGGGTTCGGGGTCTCCGGTTCGATCTGGCAGGCGATGCTCGCGAGCTTCGTCATGGAATCGGGCATCACGGTGTTGCTGGTGCTCTGGTACACGCTGCTGCAGCGCCTCGTGCCGTCGTCGATCCTGGGACGGGTCTCGTCCCTCGACTGGCTGATCTCGGTCGCCGGCGTCCCGTTGTCGTTCGCTCTCGTCGGCCCGCTCGCAGAGACGGTCGGCACGCGGGGTACGCTGATCCTCGCGGGAGCGGTCGGCGGCATCGTGATCCTGCTCTTCCTCTACCTCGTGCCGGGGTCGCGCGCTCCCGAACGAGACGGATCGGTGGAGGCCACGAGACCGGCGGATCCGCTCACCGAACGTTCATCGAGCCCGGCGTAGACTCGTCGCCATGGAGTACACCCACGTCGGTCGGCTCGGCCTCGTCGTCTCCCGGCTGTGCCTCGGCACGATGAACTTCGGCCCGCACACGTCGGAGGCCGACTCCCACACGATCATGGATGCCGCGATCGCCAACGGCATCAACTTCTTCGATACCGCCAACGTGTACGGACGCCACCTGGGGGTGGGTGCCACCGAGGAGATCATCGGACGCTGGAGCGCCAAGGGCAGCGGCCGTCGCGACAAGGTCGTGCTCGCCACGAAGGTCTACGGCACGATGGGCGACTGGCCGAACGAGTCGCGCCTCTCGAAGCTCGCGATCGTTCGCCAGTGCGAGGAGTCGCTCCGCCGCCTCGGCACCGATCGCATCGACCTCTATCAGATGCACCACATCGATCGGGACGCGTGGTGGGACGAGATCTGGGAGGCGATGGATCAGCTCAAGCGCACGGGCAAGATCCTGTACGTGGGCTCGTCCAACTTCGCCGGGTGGCACATCGCCCGCGCCAACGAGATCGCCGGGTACCGCCACTCGCTGGGCCTCGCGACCGAGCAGTCGCTCTACAACCTCACCGCTCGGACCCTCGAGCTCGAGGTGATCCCGGCCCTCGTCGAGTACGGGATGGGCTTGATCCCCTCGAGCCCGCTCTCGGGTGGACTGCTCGCCGGTGCCCTCTCGAAGGTCGAGGAGGGTCGGCGAGGTACCGAGTACATGCAGGGCGAGATCGAGGCACACCGCTCCACGCTGGAGCGGTGGGAGGCCCTCTGTGCCGAGATGGGCGAGGACCCGGCTCACGTCGCCCTCGCGTGGCTCCTGCACCAGCCTGCCGTGACCGCTCCGATCATCGGGCCGCGCACCGAGGAGCAGCTGTTGCACGCGATGCACGCGCTCGAGATCAAGCTCCCCGCCGATGTGCTCGCGAAACTCGACGAGATCTTCCCCGGGCCGGGCGGGCCGGCGCCCGAAGCCTACGCCTGGTAGGCGTTCGGCCGGGGCTCGGCGCGCGTGAGCAGCACGTCCTCGGTCTCGGCATCGAGCGGCACGTCGTGCTTCAGACGCAGGTACAGGTCGCGCAGGAACCAGACGAGCACGATCACCAGGATCGGATGCCCGATCGCCAGATCGACGTGCATCCATTCGGGCAGGCGGAAGTTCTCGGTGGTGAGCTGCGCCGTGACGAGCGCGATGAACGAGAACTCGAGCGTCCGCCGGGGCACGCGCGGCAGGGCCCATGCCACCGGCAGGATCCACGCGAAGTACCAGGGGAACAGCGTCGGTGAGAACAGCATCATCAGCAGGAACGACCATCCCCACGCGGCTGCGAGGAAGGAGACCGAGCCCTCCTGGGCGTGGCGCAGAACCTGCCGAAGGATCGTGAACAGGCCCGCGGCGAGCGCGGCGAACATGCCGAGGCGAGCGAGCACGATGCCGGCGGTGGCGCCGAGATCGCCGGCGACCACGGTGCCCGCCGCCTCGAAGAGCCGCTCGACCAGGGCGGGCGGGGCGATCCAGGAGCCGTGCTGCACGAGCTCGACCATGCCGAGCGTGGGGTTCGATCGCTGCATGAACGGCACGACCGCGATGAATCCGATGCCCACGGCGGTGCCGATGTGTGCAGCCGCGACCTTCCAGCGCCGTGAAGGTTCTGCGCGGGTCACGACGTAGGCGATCAGCAGGACGAGCGGCACCGCCGCGGAGATCTTCACGAGCGCCCCCACGGTGAGCGCCACCGTCGCGGGCAGCTCTCGCTGCGTGGCGACGAAGTAGATCGCGGCGGCGACGGCGAGCATGACGAGCACGTCGACGTGGCCGCCACCGACCGTGTGGAACAGGACGATCGGGTTCAGCCCGATCATCGCGGCCGCGTACGCCTGTCGTTGGGGCCGCACACGGCCGACGAGCCGGACCACGAACCACAACGAGCCGAGGCTGGCCGCGATGGCCACCGCGCGGAAGGCCTCGATGACGTCCACCAGGCCACGGAACACCGCGGTGATCGCGGCCGCGAGCCACACGAACACCGGGCCGTAAACGGACGGGGTGTCGCGCCATCCGTTCCAGACGAACCGCGAGATGTCGTTGGCCGGATAGTCCGCAGGGGTGCTCACGTACGGGTTCTGTCCGTAGCGGCTGAGGATGCGGCCGTAGAAGGCGTAGCTGAACACGTCACGGGACAGCAGCAAGGGCAGCATCAGCACTACGACGTGATAGGCCACAGCCATCCACACGACGGTGCGGGTCGACACCTCGCCGCGTTCGGTCGCCCAGAGGACGAGCAGGAACGCAACCCCCGCCGCGATCATCGCGACGAACCCGATCACGATCAGCACGCCGTGCGGCAATCGGTCGAGGAACAGCAGTTCGGCGAGGACCCCGATCGGGCCGTTGCCCTGACTCTCCGGCAGTACCGGGTGGTACGGGGATCTGGGGGTCGCTGCGATCAGGGCGACGGCGCTGAACGTGGCGATCGAAGCGGTGATCGCCCGGCGACCCGTGAGCCAGCCGTCGACCGAGCGTTGCAGGGCCTGAACGCGAGACATGTGAAATCGAGCTTACGGGAAGTCGTCAGGTCCGCGCCACGCCGAGCGAGGCCTCGATCTCCCGTGCGGCGGCGGTGACGGCAGGTGCGTAGTGCCGGCCGCGGAGCGTCGCGATGCGGTTGGCGGGACCGGAGACCGAGACGGCGGCGACCAGCGAATCACCCGCGTCGAACACGGGGGCGCTCACCGAGGCCACCCCGGACTCGCGCTCACCGATGCTGTCGGCCCATCCGCGCCGGAACGTGGTCGCGACCATGCGTGCCAGTCGCACCGACTCCTCGGCCGGCATGGCCGCCAGGAGACGCCGGCGATCGTGCTCGGCGGCCCACGCCAGGAACACCTTGCCGGCCGAGCCTCTCGTCAATGGCAGCGCTGCACCCACCACCACGATCGCGCGGAGCTCGCTGTCGGACTCCACCGCGTCCACGCAGATCCGAACGTCGTCGTCGCGCACGTAGAGCTGTGCGCTCTCGCCGGTCGCTCTCGCCAGTCGCTCGAGCGAGGGGTGCGCCAGGTCTCGGAGGGGGAGCTCCCGCATCGCCGACGATGCGAGGCTCAGGAGCCGAGGCCCGAGGGCGTACCCTGCGCCGCCGACCTGCACGAGGAACCCGTGCTGCTCCAGCGCTCGGATGAGCCGATGCGCGGTGGGCCGGGAGAGACCCACCGCCCGTGTGATGTCCGTATAGCTGCGTGCGCCCGCCTCGACGGCGTTCATCACGTCCACGATGCGATCGAGCGTGCCGACGGCCGTCGTCGGTGCGTTCCTCGCGAGCTCGAGGGCCTCGCTCTCGCGGAACGCCTGCAGCTGCTCGCGATCGCGAGCCCTCAAGGCGACGGCGATGTCGTCCTCCCGCCTCGGGGTCGTCCGCTCGCTCACCTGCTAGAGTCCTCCTCGTCTGTTCCAAATATCGGAACTGAGTTCCAGATAATGGAACAGGAACAGCCTAGCAGCACCGGGGACAGACATCCCACGACCGGATCGATCCGAGGGAGGCGACCACCGTGCCACAGACGCTCGCCGAGAAGGTGTGGGAACGTCACGTGGTGCATCGGGCCGAGGGTGAGCCCGACCTGCTCTACGTCGACCTCCACCTCGTGCACGAGGTGACGAGTCCACAGGCATTCGAGAGCCTGCGCATGCACGAGCGCGCCGTGCGCCGCCCCGATCTCACCGTCGCCACGATGGATCACAACGTGCCGACGACCGACGGGCCGGTCACCGACGAGATCAGCGCGCGTCAGATGCAGGCGCTGCAGACCAATGCCGACGAGTTCGGCATCACGCTCTATCCCTGGGGATCCGCCGGCCAGGGCATCGTGCACGTCATCGGTCCCGAGATGGGCTACACGCAGCCTGGCATGACGATCGTCTGCGGCGACTCGCACACGTCGACGCACGGCGCGTTCGGCGCCCTCGCGTTCGGCATCGGCACGAGCGAGGTCGAGCACGTGCTCGCCACCCAGACCCTCCCGCAGCACCCCGCGAAGACGATGGCGGTGACCGTGGAAGGCGACCTGCCCGCGGGCGTCGGCGCCAAGGACATCATCCTCGGCATCATCAACCGCATCGGTACCGGTGGCGGCGTCGGCCACGTGCTCGAGTACCGCGGATCTGCGATCCGAGCGCTGTCGATGGAGGGGCGCATGACGATCTGCAACATGTCGATCGAGGGCGGTGCCCGCGCCGGCATGGTCGCGCCCGACGACACCACCTTCGCCTACGTCGAGGGCCGGCCGCACGCGCCGAAGGGCGCCGACTGGGAAGCGGCGCTCGACTCGTGGCGCGCCCTTCCCAGCGATCCCGGTGCGCCGTTCGACGCTGAGGTCGAGATCGATGCGACCGAGTTGAAGCCCTACGTGAGCTGGGGCACCAACCCCGCCCAGTCGGTCACGATCGACGAGGCCGTGCCCGATCCCGAGGGCTTCGTCGAGCCATCCAAGCGCGACGCGGCGGCCCGCGCGCTGACGTACATGGACCTCAGACCGGGCACGCCCATGCGCGAGATCCGGCCCGACACGGTCTTCCTCGGCTCCTGCACGAACTCGCGCATCGAGGACCTGCGCCTCGCCGCCGAGATCGTCGGCGGGCGCACGGTCGCCCCGAACCTGCGCGCGCTCGTGGTGCCCGGCAGCGTGGCGGTGAAGCTGCAGGCCGAGGCCGAGGGGCTCGATCGCGTGTTCACCGAGGCGGGGTTCGACTGGCGCGGCGCCGGGTGCTCGATGTGTCTGGGCATGAACCCCGACATCCTGCAGCCGGGGGAGCGCAGCGCGAGCACGAGCAACCGCAACTTCGAGGGACGACAGGGCAAGGGCGGACGGACGCACCTCGTGAGCCCCGCCGTTGCTGCCGCCACCGCCGTGCTCGGGCGCTTCGGCACGCCCGACGAGCTGCCGGCCAAGGAGGTGCTCTGACGTGGATCCGATCGCCGTGATCGAGGGCACCGCGGTGCCGCTGGACCGTTCCGATGTCGATACGGACCAGATCATCCCCGCGCAGTACCTGAAGCGCATCGAGCGCACCGGGTTCGGGCCGTTCCTATTCGACGAGTGGCGCAAGGACCCAGACTTCGTCCTCAACGACGAGCGCTATCGGGGAGCGAGCATCCTGATCGCGGGCGCGAACTTCGGGAGCGGCTCGAGCCGTGAACACGCCCCGTGGGCCCTCGAGGACTACGGGTTCCGGGCCGTGATCGCGCCGAGCTTCGCCGACATCTTCCGCAACAACTGCTTCAAGATCGGTCTGCTGCCGGTGGAGCTGCGGGCCGAGTCGGTGCGTGCGCTGATGGATGCCTCGCTCGACGACCCGACCACGCGGATCGTGATCGACCTGCCCGACCGCGCCGTGCGCGCGCCCGGGCTCGACGAGACGTTCGACATCGACGAGTTCACGCACTGGCGCCTCGTCGAGGGGCTCGACGACATCGGTCTGTCGCTGCGGAACGAGGAGAAGATCAGCGCGTTCGAGGCGACGCGCCCGAGCTGGCTCCCGACCGCCTGATCACGCCTGCCCCCGGCGCGCTCGGTCGGCGCGTCGGCCCGGCGGGCTCGCCGATCGACTCGGCCCGACGTAGGCGCAGGATGTCGGAGGCCCCGCTGCGGCAGATGCGGCGGTCGAAGTAGAGCCGATCCCTCGGGCCGGTGACGTCCAGGCTCAGGTTCGTGCCCTCTCGGCCGTCGGCGAACTCGTGGATCAGGAAGGGCGTGCCGTCGGGCTCGACGCGATAGAGCTCCGCGTTGGAGCCGCACCGGTCGCCGCCCTGTGCGACGTAGGCCGTGCCATCGGGCGCGATCGCGACGCCGTACTCGTCGCGATCGGTCGGCAGCAGCGGAACGCGCTCGCCCGTCCTGATGTCGTATCGCCATGCGGTCGCGTCCGCCCCCACCGCCCACGTCACCCAGGGGTACGCGATCGTGCCCGGGAACAGACACCCGCATCGGTTGGTCGTCTCATCGAGCAGGGTCCGCTCCCCTGTCTCGCCGTTGTAGAGGTAGAGGCGCCACTTCGCCGCGGGACTGCCGAAGCGGTTGACGCCGTACACCATCCACGTGGTTCCCCGGTGCGTATCGATCGACGGGTTCCACTGCCAGTGTCCGTCGTTCACGGCTCGCATGGCCGTGCGTTCTCGGGCGCTGATGTCGAAGAGGAAGAGGTCGCTGTTCCCGCGACGCACCTGCTGATAGACGATCCGGTCGGTGCCCTGATCGAATCCCCCGACGAACGCCTCGGTCCGCCGAGCGTTGATGCGGGTGAGGGTCCCACCGTTCGTCTCCGCGAACGCCACGAGGCCGTTCCCGCCTCGACCCGACTCGTTCGACCACGCGAAGAGGCGACGGGAGCCGATGTGCGTCCCTGCACCGAATCCTTCGAACAATGAGGTGCCCTTCACGACATCGGGATTGATGAACGTGGAGGCTGCCGGCTGGGCAGCGGTTACCAGCAGCGCGGCGATGATCGTCAGACGGATCGCGGTCCTCATGTGCGCCCTCCCCCGGGGGGATCGGTTCGGGTGTCTCGCGGAACCCTACGGTTGCGAGGCCCTGGACACAACCGGCGTTCGGCCTAGACCTGGCTCACGAACGCCTGCGCCGTCGTGCCGTAGGCCTGCGGATCGAGGTTCCAGCAGCCGATGTGCTCGGCGCCGTCGCACTCGATCAGGTCGACCTGCTCGGGCAGCAGGTCTGCGAACTCGCGGCTCGTGCCGATCGGCACGGTCGTGTCGTCGGTGCCGTGGAACACCAGGAACGGGGTCTCGTACCGGCTCGTGTCGGCGAGGTAGTCGAGTTGAGGCCAGTCCACGTCGAACCGCGCGTCGGCCATCCACTTGGCGACCGAGGTGAGCGACTGCGGCAGGGGCAGACCCAGCACGGGAAGCGTCTCTCGCGAGGCGTTGTCGTCGACCGTCGTCGAGAAGTCGAGCATCGGGGCGTCGAGGATCACCGCGCGCACCTCGCCGGCGAGCGACGAGCGCTGCAGGAACGCCATCACGATCCCCCCGCCCATGGAGTAGCCGTCGAGCACGACGCCGTCGGATCCCTGCTCGAGCGCGTATCGGACCATCGCCTCCAGGTCCCCCCACTCGGTGAGGCCGTACCGCAGCTTCCCGCTCGGATCCTCGGGCGCGCCCGGGTCGTTGCGATAGGTCGTCACCAGCGTGGGGAATCCGGCCTCGGTGAGGATCGGCACCATGCGCAGCCCGTCGGCCGGTGAGAGCGAGTTGCCGTGCACGACGATCGCCCACGTCGGGCCGTCGGCCGGGCCGAGCCATGCGGGGTACTCGCCGAGGGGGCCGGCAACCGTGAGCGACTCCAAGCCGAGCCCCGAGTCTGCCGGCTCCATGGGGTACGCACGCACGTCGAACTCGGCGGGTGTGCCGGGCAGCGGGAGGTCTCCGTTCACCAGGGCGAATCGACGCACGAGCGTCTCGCCGTCGGCCGTGCCGGTGGGCTCAAGGCGACCGTACCCGTCGGCCCACCGCAATCCCTGCACGCCCTCGGCGGTCACCCCCAGATCGTCCTCGAGCGGCCGAAGGGTGATGGAGGCGCCGACCCCGCCGGTATCGGAGAGCTCCACGACCTCGACGTTCGGCTCCAGCTCGGCGGTCGCCGCCCGCATCGTCGTCGCATCGAGCGCACGTTCGTCGAGCACGTTCGAGAAGTAGAACCCGCCGCCCAGGTAGAAGAGAGCCACGAGCACGACGATCGAGGTCCCCACGACCCATGGCCAGCGACGACGCCTTGGACCGACCGCGGGGTGCGGCGCCGGGTCGCTCATCCGGAGACCCCCGCACGCCGCTCGGCCTCGTCGCGGGTGCGATCGGTGAGGGCGCGGAGGGCATCGCTGTGTGTCACGATCACGTGCTCGGGATGCGTGAGGCGCCGGGCCTTCTGCGGCACGCAAGCAAGGTCCGCCTCGAACCGAGACCGACCATCGGCGATCGACGGCGACGGGGCGAGCCGGCGCCCCTCCCTCATCACCGGTACGAGCATCGGCTCCGCGCCGGCGGGAGCGTCCTCGTCGCGGAGGCAGAGCACGTCGTCGTGCTCACCGCCCCGAGGGCGCCAGACCTGCTTGCGGCCCGGGGGGCTCATCTTCGCCGACGAGAGCTTCATGACGGGCCGCCCGTCGTACTCCACGAGCTTGTAGACGGAGTCGACGTACGGTGCGTCGGCGGACACACCCATCTGGGTGCCGATCCCGAACGCGTCGACGGGCGCGTCGGCGCGCACGAGCTCGTGCACCTCGAGCTCGTCGAGGCCGCCGCTCGCGAAGATGCGTGCCTCGGGCAGGGCCGCCTCGTCGAGCAGCGATCGGGCACCACGAGCGAGCACGTCGAGGTCACCGCTGTCGAGCCGCACGCCCAGCGCTCCGTCGAGCCCGAGATCTCGGATCACCTCGATCGCGGCTCGCACGCCTCCCAGCGAGTCGTACGTGTCGACGAGGAACGTCGTCCGGTTCGGGTGGTCCTCGGCGAAGGCGCGGAACGCCTCACCCTCGGTCGGGAACGCCTCGATGAAGGAGTGCGCCATCGTGCCCGCTACGGCGAGCTCGTAACGGCGGGCCGCCTCGACGTTGGAGGTCGCCGCGAACCCCACGAGGGCGCTCGCCCGTGCGATCGCCATCGCGGCCTCCACCCCGTGCGTGCGACGGAAGGCGAAGTCGACGAGCTGCCGCCCCTCGGCCGCGAGCACGTAACGGGCGGCCTTCGATGCGAGGGTGGTGTGCAGCGTGATCTGGTTCAGCAGCACGGTCTCGACCACCTGGGCGACCGCGACCGGGGCCGTCACCTCGAGCATCGGCTCCTCGGAGTAGACGACGCGCCCCTCAGGCACCGCCCAGACGTCGCCGGAGAACCGCAGGGTCGAGAAGTCCTCGAGCGCCCGATCGTCGAAGCCCATCGAGCCGAGCGCCGTCAGCTCGTCGTCGGTGAACGAGAACGACTCGAGGAAGTCGAGGCACGACTCGAGACCGGCCGCCACCAGGAATCCCCGAGCCTTCGGGAGTCCCCGCACGTAGAGGCTGAACGTCGCGAGACCGTCCATGTCGCGGCGCAGGTAACTGGCCGCCATGTTGAGCTCGTACAGGTCGGTGAGGAGCCCCCCGGGCATGCGCGTAGGCTACTCGCATGTCATCCGGCCGCATGTCGTCAGGCCGAGCGGTGCCCGACCAAGAACGCTTCATGGCCCTGGTCGCCGAGGCGCTCGACGCGCTGCCCGAGTGGGTGCACCGCACGCTGGACAACGTCGAGGTGCTCGTCGATGACCATCCGCCCGACGAGGTCGACCCCGACACCCTCGGGCTGTACGAGGGCATCCCGCTCACCGAGCGTGGCAGCGACTACTCGGGCGTCCTGCCCGATCGCATCACGCTGTTCGCGATGCCGATCGCCGCGGAAGCGGGGCCCGACGACGATGCGCTGAAGCGCGTGATCGGCGAGACGGTCGTGCACGAGATCGCCCACCACTTCGGCATCGACGATGATCGGCTGCACGAGATCGACCGTTACTAGTATGAAACAGAGTAGTACCCTCGACGATGAGGCCGCGATGCGGCTGGCGCTCGACGAGGCGCGGTCGTGCGTCGGGTCGGGGGACGTCCCCGTCGGCGCTGTCGTCCTGCGCCGGGGAGCCGTGGTCGCGGCTGCGGGCAACGCGAGGGAGCGGCTGCGCGACCCGACCGCGCACGCGGAGATCCTGGCGTTGCGCGAAGCCGCTCGCCGCACCGGATCGTGGCGGCTCGATGGTTGCACGCTCGTGGTGACGCTCGAGCCGTGCGCGATGTGTGCCGGCGCGATCGTGCTGTCGCGGGTCGATCGGGTGGTGTTCGGCACCGACGATCCGAAGGCCGGCTTCGCCGGCTCACTCGGCGATCTCGTGCGCGACCCGCGCTTGAATCACCGCGTGGAACTCACGTCGGGCGTGCTCGGCGACGCGTGCGGCGACGTGCTACGTGCGTTCTTCCGGGAGCGTCGCGATGACGCGGCGGATCAGTCGTCGGGGTGACGCGGGGACCTCGCGTGGACGGCCTCATGGATCTTCTCGGCCACATGCGGGAGTTCCCGCTGCATCGCGTCGAAGTCGCGCTGGTGCATCACGATCGCGGTGATCGGCGTCGACGCCACGACGCTGGCGGTGCGTCGGTCCCCTTCGATCAGCGCCACCTCGCCGAAGAAGTCACCCGGGCCGAGGTCGGTGAGGTGGCGCCCGTCCTGGGTGACCTCGACACCCCCGTCGAGCAGCACGAAGAACTCGTGCGCGAACGCGCCCTGATCGCATAGGTGATAGCCCGCCGGCAGGTCCACGACGTCGGCGTACCCGGCGACGTGCTGACGTTCCTTCTTCGACAGCCCCCCGAACAGGGGCACGGTCTCGAGGTCCTTCGCGTCCACGCAGCGCCTCCGGCGTTCCGGCCGAGCTCCGTCGCCCGGCTTCCGTCGCCGCGATGATGCCACGGAACCGCGTGGCGCGCGTTGCTAGACTCGTCGACGGAGGCGTGCCGGAGCGGACGAACGGGACCGCCTCGAAAGCGGTTAGGGGTCTAAACCGCCCCTCGCGTGTTCAAATCACGCCGCCTCCGCGCTGACCGTGGGGCCGGGGCTCGCCCCGGCCCTGCGCGTACTCAGCCTCCGGCTCGGGTACGGGTACGACTCAAGTCACCGTGACGACAGACCGTTGAAGGGAACCATGGACCGCTCTCCCCTCCGTGTCGCTGCGGCGTTGCTCATGGCCGTCGTGTTCGCGACTTTGCCCTCGACTCCCGCGATCGCCGGATCGCCCCCCAGAGGAAGGCTCGGCGTCGGCGACTCGATCATGCTCTCGGCCAAGCCAGAGCTGCGACCGCTCGGATACGGGGTGAACGCCAGCGTGGGCCGACAGTTCGGTGCCGGAGTCTGGATCGTTCGGCGCAAGGCCGAGGACGGCACGCTTCCCAAGCGCGTGATCGTGCATCTGGGCACGAACGGCACGATCGACCCAGCCGACTGCGATCGGCTCGTCGGTTACGCCGGCTCGAAGCGGCGCGTGTTCCTCGTGACGATCAAGGTGCCTCGCACGTGGGAGGAGCCGAACAACCAGACGCTGAACGCGTGCGCGAACGCCCACGACAAGGTGCACGTGATCCGCTGGTGGTCGAAGAGCCACGACCACCCCGAGTGGTTCGCCGACGACGGGTACCACCTCAACGCCGAGGGACGCACGGTGTTCGTTCGCTTCGTCGATCGGCAGGTCGACGACGTGCTGGCCGAGCTTCGCGCGGGAGCCGCTCGCTAGACTCGTCGCGGTGGCCTGCCCGAGCGGCCGAAGGGACACGCCTGGAAAGCGTGTAGGGGGGCAACTCCCTCGAGGGTTCGAATCCCTCGGCCACCGCCGATCACGATGGCGCCACGCTCAGTCGTCGGCGAGCTGCTTCGTGTACCGCGTGAAGCTCGAACGCACCCGCATGCCGACGTGCTCGTAGAGCCCGAGCGCGCCGGTCCGCGAGTCCGTGGACAGGCCCGCGCGACGGTAGCCCACGCCGTGGAACCGCCGGAAGCTCTCCTGCAGCAGGGCACGACCGAGCCCACGGCCTCGGTACGCGCGATCGACGGCGAGCTGCTGGGTCCAGCCCTCCACGTCGTCATCGAGGCCGTAGTGGTAGTTGAGCGCGACGCCCACGATGCGGTCACCGTCGACCACGAGGGGCACGAGCTCGGGCAGCACCTCGTCTCGGTGCAGGAACGCCGGCGCCCAATTGTCGAACCCGTGCGATTCCCGGTCGTCCCACTCGTCGAACGCGACGTCGATCACCGCGAAGACGGCTCGATCGTCGTCCCCGGGGCGGAAGTCGCGGAACGTGAGGCCGTCCGGCAGGGCGGGAGCCGGCGGCGGCTCGTCGTCGAGATCGATGCGTAGCGCCCACGCCGTGTGCCCGACCTCGTACCCGTGGGCCTTGAACAGGGTCACGGCGTCGGTGCGCCGGTCCGACACCGTCTGCCCGACGGAGTCCCGTCCATCGGCCCGGGCGACGGCCCATGTCCACGGCAGTAGGGCCGATCCGATCCCCCGCCTGCGATGGGCAGGGGCGACGTCGACCTCGGCCCGCCCCATGAAGACGTCGCCGCTGGCCGCGAGCTCGTCGTCGTGCCACACGGCGATCGACATCGTCTCGAGGTCGAAGTCGGGGCGCTCCCATTCCGCCGCGATGTCGCTGCGGGCGATCTCGGCCGCTCCGTCGTCGTGTTCCTCGGCCGCGGCGACGAGGCGAAACGTCGGCTCCAGATCGTCGGGCGTCGACGGCCGTGCGATGTAGCCGTCGGGGAGGTCGATCGGGTGCATCTGCTCAGGGTACGGTCCAGCCGGGGCACGGCTCGGGCGCGACGGGTCCGGGGAGCGGCTCCTCGCCCTCGAGCCATCGGCGCACGTCGTCGAAGTCCGTCCAAGGCACGAACGGAACCCCGTCGCGCTCGCAGTGCGCGACGAGCCCGAGCTTCGCGAACGTCACGTCGGCGTAGAGCGCTCCGTACCGGTCGCTCGACCCTTCCCCCACGAACGCGACGGCGACGTCGGCCCGGCGACGGGAGAGCACTGCCTGCATCTTGCACGTGCCGCACCCGAGGCACTCCGAGTGCCGATTGACGAAGCGCAGTCCACCGGGTCGGTCGTCGTCGTTCCAGACCTGCTCGTTCGTGATCACGGGGATCGGTGGCACGCCGGCCGCGGCGAGGAGGGGCTCGATGTAGAACCCGAAGCCGTCGGACGCGACGGCGACGTCGACGCCGTGGTCGTGCGCCCACCCGACGAACGGTGCGAACGTGGGGTCCATCTCGCAGTGCGTCCGCACGAATCCGAGGAGCGTGTCACGGTCGGCGTCGAGCATCGCGCTCTGTGCGGCGACGACCTCCTGCGATCCCAGGGCGCCTCGCTCCCAGGCCTCGTCGAGCGACTCCCAGTCTCCCGGGGCGAACGCCCGCAGCAGGTGCTCGGCGACGTCGTGCAGGCAGGCGGTGCCGTCGAAGTCCACGACCACCGCACCGACCTTCACGGGCACGATGCTATCGAGAGCCGTGCCCGCCCCCCGCCCTGGCAGACTCTCTTCGTGCAGCAGGCCGAACGACTCGCGCTCGGGCTCGTCGGTGCCGAGCGCGCTCGCAGGGCGAACGTCGTAGGGGCCGAGGTGCTCGAGATCGACGGGCTCGTGCTGGCGCTCGCGAACCTCTCCGATCCCGCGCTCAGCTCCGTCGTGGTCGAGGCGGCACCGCGTGATGCCGCGGCCGCGCTCGCGGCCGCCGAGGCAGAGTTCGCGCGTCGGGGGCTGCAGTTCGGCATCGATCTGCAGGTGGGGCGCCATGCCAAGGTTGATGCGGCGGTCCGCTCGATGGATCTCACGCGCATCATCGAACGGCCGGGTTTGGTGATCGATCTCGGCGCCCTGCCCGAGGTGCCGGTGCCCGACGGCGTCGTGATCCGAGCGGTCGACGGCCCCGATGACGCGGAGGGCCTCGTGCAGGTGGACGTGCTCGCGTTCGGTGACGACCCCGAGATCGGACGGGCCTTCTACGGTGCCGGCGCCCTCGGAGCACCCGACGCGCGGATGTTCGTCGGATGGCACGGGGCCGAACCTGTCGCCATCGCCGCCGGGTATCGCGACGGCGCCACGACCGGCGTGATGGGCGTCGGCGTGGTTCCGGCGGCGCGGGGGCGAGGGCTCGGATCGGCGATGACCGTGCGGGCGGCGCGGGCGTTCCCCGGTGCCGACCTGGCCTGGCTGCATCCGAGTGACGAGGCGCGATCGATGTACGAGCGGCTCGGCTTCGAACAGGTGTCCGATTGGGAAGTGTGGGTCCGAGGACCGATGGCCGTGGACGGCGTCGTCGAGGCCGCCCGGCTCCCGTGATGATGGCTTGCCGGGTTCCGACGATCGCTACTCGGTGCGCATCGACGCGGGCAGGCAGGGCAGCTGTTCGATCGTCGAGGTCGGGAAGACCGCCTGGAACGCCGGATCGTTCGCCCTGCCGGGCCGGGTACCCGCCGTCGTCGCGACATCGGTCTGCGTGAGGCCGGCGAGGAACTCGGCGACCTGTTCCACCGTGTAGCCCTTGCGCTCGAGCAGCTTCTCGTCGAGCCACATCTGGGTCGGACGCGCCTTCAGGATCACGGGCCGGCCGGGGGTACCGCCGAACGCGGACTCGACCGCTGCGCTCAGCCGGTCGATGTCGATCAGGAACGCACCGAGCGCCGCGGGGTCGCGCTGCATACCGTGGTCGGCGGTCAGGATCATGGCCCACTCGCCGCGGCCCACCTCGTCGTTCAGGAACCGGACGAAGCGGCGGAGCTCGCCGTCCTGGACCTCGAGACCGTCGGCCATCTCCTCGCCGTCGGCGGAGAACTGGTGACCCATCGTGTCGATGATCTTGTAGTTCAGGTAGAGCAGGTCGGGCACGCGGTCGCGTCCGAAGCCCTCCCGTTCCACGAGCTGCTCGAAGAGGGTGGTCTGGTACGGGGACCGAGCCGGCGTGTTGAAGCCGTTCGCCATCTGCTCGATCGAGAAGCCGCGCCAGAGGCCGTCGAGGCTGCCGTCACGCTGGTCGAGCGCCGCCTTCGCCTGCTCGAACGACGCGTCGATCGTTTCGTCGTTCACCCAGTCGGGCATCCGGTAGTAGGGGCGCATGCCGTCGGTGAGTCCCCACTCGTTCGCTGTGTCGTCGCCGCCGGTCGCCGCCCCCTGCACCTCGCGAGCGATCGCGATGTCGTCGTCGCCCCCCTGCCACGCGAGCCCGTGGCCCATCATCATCAGGTGGGCCGAGAGGCTCGCGGCCCCGCCCACGATCGGCTCGTTGCCCATCGCGAGGTCGTAGGCGTCGGCCAAGGTCGGCAGCCTCATGAACGTCGGCCCTTCGGCGTTCGGCTTCTGCAGGGATCCGTTGATCCAGATGTACTCGTCGGCGAAGCCGTGGTGACGGGGGTAGGCGCCGGTGCCGATCGTGGCGTGGCTCGGCGGGGTGTTCGCGGGCGCGGAGTTCAGCTGCGCGTCGGTGAACCACGCACCCTGCCGCGCCAGCTGCCGCAGGTAGGGCCACGACCGAGGCCACCGCTCGAGCAGGTCGACCCCGGCGGAATCCCAGACCATCGTGACGAGCAGCTTCGGTGGCGTCCGCTCGTCGGGGGGCAGGAGCGCCTCGTCGAGCGCCCGGCCGTCGGGCGCCGTGAACCCGTCGAACTCCAGGATCGACGACGCGGTCTGCGAGACGTCGGTGAGGGTTGCCGGTTCCTCGTACACGCCCGGCTTCACGATGCCGGGCCCGTACAGCAGCAGCGGCACCTCCTGCGTGTGGTCGAACGGTGTCGCGTGCGTGAGCCCGGACGAGACGTAGTCCGGATACGGGGTGATCATCTGTACATCGCCGCTGCGCACGAGATGCGTGCCGTTGACGGTGCGGACCAGCACCTCTCTCGGTACGGCCTCGCACACCTGGCGCGCGAGGCGGTTCGGGGCGACCGTCTCGGTGTCCGACGGAGCAGCCGGCGTCACGGTCGCGGGGTCGGCGGCGGGTGGCGCGGCTGGGCTCGAGCCGCCCGACCCGGGCCATGCCAGCGCCGTCACGCCGATCGCCACGAGGACGACCACGGTGACCAACATCGAACGTCTACGCAGGGGTGCCGACGGGGGCATGGGGCTCCCAGGGTACCGCGGCCGCCGGGCGTGTCCGGCACCCTGCGTATACTGCCCGTGGCCGTGCTAGGCGGGGAGCTAGCGGTGCCCTGTACCCGCGATCCGCTTCAGCGGGGCTGAATCCCCGCCCGAGGCCCGGAAGGTCCGGGGCAGCCCTCGGAACGGAGCGTTGAAGGTCGGGTCCTGCGCGACATCGGCCCGCGAACCCGGTCAGGTCCGGAAGGAAGCAGCCGTAAGCGGAAGCCGGTGGGTGCCGCAGGGATGCCTGGCTGGAGCTGCCGTTCCAGGTAGCGACCGAGTCATCCGTGGTCGAAGGCGGGTGCACGGCCACCTTTCTCCCCCGTGCGGGGCGAAGTGAACTGGGCGAACGGCGTTGTAGGCGGTAGGAGGCACGTGGCGGACGAGACGCAGCACCAGGCACTGTACCGGCGCTACCGACCGCAGACGCCCGCCGAGGTGCTCGGGCAGGATCACGTCGTGCGCGCGCTCACCGGCGCGATCCGTGAGGGCCGACTGCACCACGCGTTCCTGTTCTGCGGGCCGCGAGGCACGGGCAAGACCTCGACCGCTCGCATCCTCGCCAAGATGGTCAACTGCGAGCAGGGACCGACGGCCGAGCCGTGCGGCACGTGCTCGCAGTGCGTCGCCGTGCGCGACGGCACTCATCTCGATGTCGTCGAGATCGACGCGGCGAGCCACGGGGGGGTCGAGGACGCCCGCGAGCTGCGTGAGAAGGCGCCCACGGCGCCGGTGCAGGGTCGCGAGAAGGTCTACATCATCGACGAGGCCCAACGCCTGTCTCGTGAGGCCTTCGACGCCCTGCTGAAGGTCTTCGAGGAACCGCCGACGGGCGTCCGCTTCGTCCTCGCGACCACCGAGCCGCACAAGATGCCGGCCACGATCGTCGGGCGGTGCCAGCGGTTCGACTTCCGTCGATTCACGCTCGAGACCCTGTCGGGCCAGCTGATCTCCATCGCCTCGCAGGAGGGCGCGACGCTCACCCCCTCCGCCGCCCACGCCATCGCGCAACAGGCGCAGGGTTCGTCCAGGGACGCGCTCTCGATGCTCGATCAGGCCAGCGTCCTCGGGGGCTCCACGATCGACGACGACGTGGTGCGCACGCTCCTCGGTGCCCCTCGTGGCGAGGTGCAGCACGAGCTGGCCGACGCCGTGGCCATCGGCGACGCCAAGGGAGTCTTCGAGATCGTCGGGCGTCTCGTGCAGGACGGTCAGGACCTGCGCAACGTCACCGCCGAAGCCCTCACGCACTTCCGCAACCTTCTCCTGGTGAAGACAGCCCCCGGCCAGACCGACCTCGTCGATGTGCCCGATGACGCCTACGAGACGCTGCGCATCCAGGCCGAGAAGTTCTCACCGGCCGAGCTCGCCAGGGTGCTGGCCCTGCTGTTGGCGGCCCAGAACGACATGCGGTGGACGACCTCCCCGCGACTGTCCCTCGAACTCGCGCTCGTGCGCTCGACGATGCCCGAGACCGACGACGATCCTTCGGCGATCCTCACGCGTCTCGAGCGCCTCGAGCGTCTCGCCCACCTCGACCCGGGGGCCGTCGTGCCCACCGCGGCCGACGTCGCTCTTGCGCCGACACCTCGGGGACCTGCCGATGACGTCGAGCCGATCGCCCCCGTCGATCCCCCGGCCGCCGCGGCGGTCGCCGAGGCGAACGGTTCCTCGGAGGATGGCGACCGGGCGATCGCCGAGCCGTCGGTCCCCGATGGTTCCTCGACGACCGCCGTCGACGACGGTGCAGGGCCTGACGAACCGACGATCCAGATGCCGGTACCGCACGCGGCCGACGCCGGCAGCGTCGACGTCGCGCTCCTGCGACGTTCCTGGCAGTCCCTGCTCGAGCACCTCTCCGCGAACCGACAGATGATCCTCGCGGCGATCCTCGAGTCGGCGACGGTGGCGAGCTACGACGGCTCGACGCTCGAGCTCGCGTTCCCACCCGACCGCAAGGTCGGCCCCCAGAAGGTCGAGGGGAAGAAGCCGGAGCTGCAGGCTGGCGCTCGGCGACCTGTTCGGCGTCAGACCCGACATCGTGTGCGTCGTGCGAGAGGTCCGTGACGCCGCCGGGCCGGCCGCGGTCGAGATCGTCGAGGAGGACGAGGTGGTCGACGAGGCCGAGGCGCTCAGGCGGGTGCAGGAGATGCTCGGCGCCCAGGTCGCGGCCGAGACGGAACCGGCGGAGTAGTCGTGTACGAGGGCCCGATCCAAGAGTTGATCGACGAGCTGGCCAGGCTTCCCGGCGTGGGGCCGAAGTCCGCGCAGCGGCTCGCGTTCTGGCTCGTGAAGGCCGACCCCGCCGACGCGAAACGTCTCGCCGCAGCGATCGTGCAGGCGAAAGATCGCATCGCGTTCTGTAGGGAGTGCGGCAACGTCGCCGAGGGCGATCTCTGCCGCATCTGCCGCGACGAATCCCGCGACCGCACGCTGCTCTGTGTGGTCGAGGAGCCCAAGGACGCCGCCACGATCGAGAAGGCGGCGCTGATCAAGGGCCGCTTCCACATCCTGGGCGGTGCGATCAGCCCGCTCGACGGCGTCGGCCCCGACGACCTGCGCGTGCAGGAGCTGCTCGACCGCGTGGAGCGCGACCACGTGACCGAGGTGATCCTCGCGACGAACCCCAACCTCGAGGGCAACGCGACGGCGATGTACGTCGCGGCGCTGTTGAAGCCGATCGGTGTTCGAGTCACGCGACTCGCGAGTGGCCTGCCGGTCGGCGGCGACCTGGAGTACGCCGACGAGGTGACGCTTTCGCAAGCCCTCGACGGCCGCCGGGAGATGTGAGGGTCACCCCTGCATGATCAGACCCTCCGCCGGCGAGGTCAGCGACCGTGCCCTCGTGCTCTACGCGTTGGTGCGCCGCGGCACGATCGAGTACGTCGTGGCCGAGACCGAGGGCGACCCCGGTCGCATCCGTCAGGCAGAGGCGGCTCGCCGCGAGACCGACGACTGGCTCGAGCGCGAGGCCGTATGGCCGGCCGTGACCGAGGCCGAGCGACGGCTGTTCGAGGGACCCTCGGGTTCCTGGCCCCGTGAGGCCGTCGCCGACGCGATGTGGCGCAAGGAGGCGCTCGGCACCCTGCTGTGGGCCCTCGCCCACCTCGAGGAGATGCCGCGGTACGGGCTGGAGTTCGAGCAGCAGCGCCTCGACGAGGCGGTGACGCGCTACGGATCGGTCGACGGGTTCCGCACCCACGGACGGTTGCGTCCCGACGAGCAGATCGAGGCGGCCTGGCTCGAGGCCGACGCCTGGTTCGGCGCCACCGAGGGCCGAGCGGGGGAAGACGCGCACGTGGCCTCGGCGGCGGCCGAACGATTCCGGGCGCTCAGCTGGCTCCGCGATCGCGACGCCGCACCAGCCTGAGCACGCCCCAGCCGATCAGCCCGATCACGCCGAGCGGGATCAGGTAGCCGAGCCCGATGACGACCGCGCCGATGATGCGCAGGAACCCCTGCACCGCGAGCTCGAACGAGTCGGCCAGGCTGGGATTCTCGGGGTCGGAGCCCGGGTCCTCGGCCTGCACGTCGCGCTCGCGCACCTCGACCTTGATCGTCGCCTCGGCGACCTGGTCCTTCAGGAAGTTCAAGCGGCCCTGGATGTTCTCGATCTGCAGCTGCACGTCGTCGATCAACGCGGCGAGCCGCAGGATCTCCGATGTCGACGTCGCGTCGGCCTGGATGTCGAGCAGCAGCTCGCGCCGATCCTTCAGGATGTCGAGTCGAGCCTGCAGGTCGATGAACTCGGCGGTCACGTCCTGTCCCGTGATGTCCTGGAACTCGACCTCGCCGTCGAGCTGACCGGAGAGCGCGCGCAACGCCAGCATCGTGTCGTCGAATCGCTTCGCAGGCACCCGAAGGGTCAACGCCCCGCTCCGCTCGTCGCGCGAGCTCGACTCGAGCACGAACCCGCCGTTGCGTCGGGCGATCTGGGTGACACCGGCAACCCCCTTCGAGAACGACCCGTCGGCGATCACGATGCCGATGCGGCCGTCCCGGATGATCTTCGCCAGGTCGCCCTGCTGCTCGGGCACGGCGCCGACGCCTTGCAGGGGGGGCCCGGCTGTGTCTCGCGCCCCCTCATCCCCGACCCCAAGGGCTGCACGTCCGGAGTCGATGGTCGGGACCAGAGCGTCGTTGGCGCCGCCGACGCCGGGCGCGTCGGCAGGGGCCGGGGCCGTGGTGGCCTGAGGGCCGGAGCCGCCGCCTCCCGCGTCGCCACCGTCGGCGCCCGAGACGGCGTCGCCTACCTCAGCGATCCCGCCATCGGCCGCCTGCATCTCATCGGAGCCTCCCTGTGCCAGGAATCCGATGCCTCCGGCGAGCACCAGTACGGCGACCAGGGCGGCCGCGATGCCGCCCCACCCGTGACCTCCGCCGCGTCCGCGCCGAGGAAGGCGGCGCGGTCCGCCGGAGCCACCGTCGAGCGACCGATCGATCGAGGCGAGCCGGTCGCGCTCATGCGCAGCCACCGCCTCGAGATCTCGTTCCAGCAGCTGGAGCGAGCGGATGTCCGTGTTCATGCCTCCACCTCCGTGGTGAGCTGCATCCCCCGCTCCTGCAGCAACAGCGCGATCTTCCTCAGCCCCCGGCTCACCCGCTGCCGGGCGTTCTGTTCGGTGCACGTCAGGCGCTCGGCGACCTCGGCGTACCCGAGGCCGTCGATCACGCGCAGGCGCATCGCGTCGCGCTGGTCGGGGCTGAGCGTCTCGAGCGCCTCGGCGAGCGCCGCGCGGATCGGCGCGAAGTCGATCAGGTCCTCGATGCGCTCGTAGTCCTCGGGCGGCAGGTCGCGCTCCGGCATGCCGAGCCTGCGGCGGGCGGCAGCGTCGACCTTGCCGTTGCGGAAGAATCGCCCCAGCCGGTGCCGCGCGATGCCGTAGAGCCATGCCACGCCGTTCACTCCCTGGTCTCGATAGGTCGCCCGCGATGCGAACGCCTCGGCGAACGTCTCCGCGGTGAGCTCGGCGGCGGTCTCCGGGTCGAGGGTGCGCCGCGCGAAGTAGCGCAGCAGGTCCTCGGCGTGACGCCGGTACAGCTCGGTGAAGGCCTCGGGCTCGGTGCGCGAGGCGATCAGCAGTTCCGTGTCGGTGCGCTCTTCGGGCACGGCCTCACCTCTCGTGTCCGTCCCGCGGGCGGGGTCGTGCGGTGTCCGTCCGACCGGTCATGCCGCGGGAGCGTGGGCGTGTGACAGGGGTGTGACGCTCGAGGCGTGCTCCCGGTTCCCTCGAGTCAGCGGGTGAGCACGATCTTGCCGAGCTGACGCCCCGCCTCGAGTCGCTCGAGCGCAGCGGGGAACTCCTCGAAGCCGAACGTCGCGTCGATCGGGATCTCGATCGCCCCGCTGCCGACGAGCTGCATCGCGTCGGCGAACTCCTGATGGTCGTTCATGGTGGCGCCGATCACCTCGAGCTGGCGCCAGAACAAGGTCGGGAGGTGGAACTCGGCCGTGCGGCCCGTGGTCGAGCCGTTCGTGACGAGCCGTCCGCCCCTCGCGAGCGATCGCAGCGAGCGGTCGAACGTGAGCGTGCCGACGTTGTCGACGACGATGTCGACGCCTCGGCCGTCGGTCTCGGCTCGGACGAGCTCATCGAATGGCTCCGACGTTCGCCAGCCGCCGGTCGCCCCGTGGTCCGCTGCCCATCGGAGCTTGGCGACCTCCCGCGTCGTCACCCACAGCCGGCGCGCTCCGAGCGCACCTGCCAGGAGGAACGCGGCCGTCGAGGTGCCCCCGCCGACGCCCACGACGAGGACGTCGGCGCCGGGCTCGAACCGGGCGCGGCGCAGCATCCGCAGCGCCGACGACGTCACGAGCCCGGTCGCCGCGGCGGCTTCCCAGGAAAGCGAGGCAGGCTTCGAGCGCACGTTCTCGGCGGGCACGACCACGGCGTCGGCATGGGTGCCCCAGCGGTGTTCGCCCACGATGCGGAAGTCCCGACAGAACGGCACGTCGCCGCGGGCGCACGCGGGGCATGCGCCACACGAGGTCGACGGGTCGATCACCACCTCGTCGCCGGTCCGCAGGTCGTCGACCCCGTCGCCCACCGCGTCGACGACCCCGGCGCCGTCGGCCCCGCTCACGTGCGGGAACGATGGCGGGGCCGGCATGCCTCGGGCCACCCAGAGGTCGAGGTGGTTCAGGGCCGACGCGTGCAACGCCACGCGCACCTCACCCGGGCCGGGCTCCGACTCGGACACCTCGTCGAGCACGTACGAGCCGGGGCCGTCCGAGTCGTGGAGGAGCCAGGCGCGCATCCCGCGATGGTACGTTCGAGCGTGCTCTCAGGACCGAAGGAAGGGGCCTCGGGATGACCGCGCTCGGGATCGACGAACTGCAGGGGGGCCTGGCGCACATCCTGGGGTCGCCGCGTGACGAGGGCAGGGTCGAGATGGTCGTGCGGCGACCCACCGAGGACAAGCGCGAGGTCGTGGCCGAGGCGCGGATCGAGCGGGGGAGGGGCGTCGTGGGCGACCGGTGGGTCTCGGAGCCGAAGCCGTCACCCGAGGCCGAGGTGACGCTGATGAATGCGCGCTGCGTCGCGTTGCTCGCGGGCGACGTCGATCGATGGCCGCTCGCCGGCGATCAGCTCTACGTCGACCTGGACCTCGGCGTGGAGAACCTGCCTCCCGGCAGCCGGTTGCACATCGGCGACGTGCTGCTCGAGGTCAGCGCGAAGCCGCACACGGGGTGCGCGAAGTTCTCCGCGCGGTTCGGGGCCGAGGCGCTGCGGTTCGTGAACTCGGCCGAGGGCCGGGCCGCGCGCCTTCGAGGGATGAACGCGAGGGTGGTGCAGGGCGGCATCGTCCGCGTCGGTGACATCGTGAGGAAGAGCTCGCAACCGGCTCCCGCATGAGCGATTCGTATCCGCGTCAGGCCGCGCGCACCCGCAACTTCAATCTCGGACTTCCCCGCGCGTTCACGATCGCCGACGACGGATCGCGGGTGGCGTTCCTGCGTTCGAGGGCCGGCGACGACCCGGTGGCCGGGCTGTGGGTGCTCGATGTCGACGGGAGGGCGGAGCGCGAGGTCTTCCATCCAGCCGGCGCCGAGGAGCGCCTCTCGCAGGAAGAGATCGACCGGCGCGAACGCACGGGTGAGAAGCAGAGCGGGGTCACGTCGTACACGACCGATCGCGACGTGCGGTCGGCGGTGTTCGTGTCGAGCGACGGGTTGATGCATGTGGATCTCGTCACCGGGGCGGCGCGAACGCTCACGACGCGGGGAGCGCCGTTCGATCCGAGGCTCTCGCGCGACGGTGGCCGGGTCGCATACGAGGCGGGCGGATCCCTGCGAGTGCTCGACCTCGCCACGGGTGACGACGTGCTGCTCGCCGACGATGAGGACCCCGACGTGCGATGGGGTGTCGCGGAGTTCATCGCCGCCGAGGAGATGGAGCGGCGGCGCGGGCACTGGTGGGCGCCCGACGGCGAGCGGTTGATCGCCTGCCGGGTCGACGACCGTCCGGTGCAGGTGTGGCACATCGCCTCGCCGATCGATCCTGCGGCTGCGCCTCGCGTCGTTCGATACCCGCAGGCAGGCACCCCGAACGCAATCGTGACCCTGCACGTGCTGGGCGTCGACGGCTCACGGGTCGACGTGGCGTGGGATCGGGCGGGGTTCGAGTACGTGGTCGCCGTGTCGTGGACCGAGGAGGGCCCTCCGTTGGCGCTGGTGCAGTCGCGCGATCAACGCGACGTGCAGGTGCTGGCGATCGATCCGGACACCGGGGCGACCGAGGTCGTCTGGCGGGACCACGACGACCGGTGGACGCACGTGACGCCGGGTGTGCCGACATGGCTGCCGGGCGGCCGCCTGCTGACGGTGGGGCACCGCGCCGATACGCGCATGCTGCTGATCGACGACGAACCCGCCTCTCCCGTCGGGCTCCAGGTCGACTCCGTGCTCGAGGCTGGCGACGCCGTGTGGTTCCTGGGAACCCCGGAGCCGACGGAGCTGCACGTGTGGCGGATGGCACCCGACGCGACGCCGGTGCAGGTGAGCGACGGTGAAGGTCAGCATGGAGCGGTGGTCGGCGGCGATCTCGCCGTGCTCGTGAGCGAATCGGCCACCGAGCCGCTGCCGACCGTGCGGCTGGTCCATGACGGCGGGACCCTCCACACGTTCGACCGAGTGGCTGAGACCCCGGTCATCACCGGCCGACCGACGTTCCTCTCGACGGGTTCGCGCGATCTGAGGACGGCGATGTTCGTCCCGTCGGGTCGGGAGCCCTCGCAGCCGCTTCCGGTGCTGCTCGATCCGTACGGGGGTCCGCACTTCGGACGGGTGGTACGTGCTCAGCGGCCGCTGCTCGAATCGCAGTGGCTCGCCGACCAGGGGTTCGCCGTGCTCGTGATCGACGGTCGAGGCACCCCGTACCGGGGCGTGTCATGGGAACAGTCCGTGCACAGCAACTACCTCGATCACGCGCTCGAGGATCAAGTGGATGGCCTGCACGCCGCGGCCGAGGGACACCCGTTCCTCGATCTCTCTCGGGTGGCGATCCGCGGCTGGTCGTACGGCGGCTACCTGACCCTCGGCGCGCTGCTCCGCCGGCCCGACGTGTTCCACGCCGGCATCTCCGGCGCCCCGGTCACCGACATGCGTCTGTACGACACGCACTACACGGAGCGTTACCTCGGCATGCCCGACACCCACGCCGAGGCGTACGCGAACGCCGACCTGATCCCCGATGCGCCGAACCTGCAGGGCGAGCTGCTGCTGATCCACGGCCTGGCCGACGACAACGTGTACGCGGCGCACTCCCTGCGCATGTCGAAGGCGCTCATGGAAGCCGGTCGCCCACACTCCTTCATCCCCCTGAGCGGCATCACCCACCGCCCCACCGATCCCGCTGCTGCCGAGGCGATGCTCCAGATCGAGGTGGACTTCTTGCGTCGTGCGCTCGGCGTTGCCGGACGGCCGAGCCCCCCCGGATAGACTCGACGTCGACACCGGCGGCGACAGGAGCCAACCCCGGCATGCCCATCATCGTGCAGAAGTACGGCGGCACGTCCGTCGGATCGGTCGAGAGGATCCTGGCGGTGGCCGACCGGGTCGTGCGTGCGCGCGAGGGCGGCAACGACGTGGTGGTCGTCGTCTCGGCGATGGGCCACACCACCGACGAGCTGCTCGCGATGGCGAACGAGATCGCAACCGTGCCCGACCCTCGTGAGCTCGACATGTTGCTCACGGCGGGGGAGCGCATCGCGATGTCGCTGTTGGGGATCGCGATCAACGCTCGGGGATGCAGGGCGGCGAGCTACACGGGCTCGCAGGCCGGCATCATGACCGACACGCAGCACGGCTCGGCGAGGATCGTCGAGATCAGGCCCAAGCGTATCCTGGAGGCGCTCGGGTCCGGCAACGTCGTGGTGCTCGCCGGCTTCCAGGGGCTGAGCATGAGTCAGTACGAGATCACGACGCTGGGGCGGGGTGGCTCCGACCTCACGGCGGTGGCGATGGCGGCGGCGATCGGGGCCGGTGTCTGCGAGATCTACACAGACGTCGCGGGTGTCTTCACGACCGACCCGCGGATCGAGCCTCGGGCTCGCAAGCTCGACGTGGTGAGCTACGACGAGATGCTGGAGATGGCCGCCGCGGGGGCCACCGTGCTGCAGTCCCGATCGGTCGAGTACGCGCGGCGAACCGGCGTGCAGCTGCACGTCCGGTCCTCGTTCGAGGACGAGCCGGGCACCTGGATCCGGGAAGTGGAGGAGCCGATGGAAGGTGTGTTGATCTCCGGGGTCGCGCTCGACACCGATGAGGCGAAGGTGACGCTCGAGCGTGTGCCCGACCGGCCCGGCGTCGCCGCCACGGTGTTCAAGGCGATCGCCGACGATGCCATCTCGATCGACATGATCGTGCAGAACGTGTCGCACGCGGGCGCCACCGACCTCTCGTTCACCGCCCCCCGGGTCGACCTTCCCCGCGTGCACGGCGTGATGGAACGGCTCGTGAAGGAGATCGGGGCAGACGCCTACACGATCGACGACGACATCGCGAAGCTCTCGCTCGTCGGCGCGGGGATGAAGAGCCATCCGGGGGTCGCCGCCGACATGTTCGACTCGCTCGCGGGTGAGGGCATCAACATCGAGATGATCTCGACGTCGCCGATCCGCATCTCGTGCGTGATCAGGGCCGGCGACGGCCAGCGTGCGGTGCGCGTCGTGCACGAGCGCTTCGCGCTCGACCGGTCGGGCTCGTCGCCCGACATCCCCACGGGCTGACCTCATGCCGCTCGACGAGCTCGGCGAGGCGATCGTGGAGGGCGCCCACGAGGGAGCGACGTCGTCGATCCCCCTGCCCCCGTGCCGTCGGGCGGCTCGCCGATGCCGCCGCCCCCGGGCTCGGGCGGAGGGGGGGAGGGTCTGCCGCCCGAGGGTTCCGACCAGCCCGAGCGCCGCACGATTGTGCCGATCGTGATCGCGATCCTCGCGACCGTGCTCGTGGGCGTCGGCGCATTCGCCGTCGTGTCGTGGGCGAGTGGTGGGTCGGGGTGCGCCGCGGGCGACTTCGAGTCTGTGCGCTTCGGCTACTGCGCTCGAACCCCGGGGGGATGGATCGCCTCGGCAGCCCAGGGCGGCGATGAGCCACTCGACCGCTTCCTGCTGCAGGACGGCGCGGCCACGATCACGGTGAGTGCCGTGTCTCTCACGAAGGGCCAGGATCTCGCCCGCTTCGAGCAGTTCGTGCGGGGATACGACGAGGATGCGGGGGGTCGCACGGGCGCCGCCTCGTCGCTCGAGGTCGACGGGACCGAAGCGGTCGCCTTCGACGTGACCGTCGAGGGACCCGACAGCCTCGTGCGCTCCCGCGAGGTGTTGTTCACGAAGGACGGTGTGGCATGGCGGGTGACCCTCGCCGACGAGGAGGTCGGGTTCGAGGCCAACCTGCGCCGGCTCGACGAGTTCCTGGACTCCTGGCGGTTCATCTGACCGAGGGGTCGAGGATTGGACCTTCGCCTGCTTGCGAAGACCTCATGGTGGTCGTACGTTCGATGTAGGTTCCTCGGCCCAACGCCGTGAGATCCGTTGGGTGTCGGACGACCCGACATCCAGTCGTCCGCAGAGGAGGTCGTGATGACGAGACGTTCGATCGGGGTGGTCGTTGCCTCTCTGTTGGTCGTGGTCCTGGCCGCCACGGCGGCGATCGCCGTGCAACAGACGAACGGGACGGGGAAGACGCACAACGGTGCGACGATCGGCTTCAACGCCAAGCTCGCGCTCAAGGGTCAGATCACGTACGTCACGCACGACGGCACCGCGTGGTGGGTGCAGTGCGACGAGATCACGTCGTACCGCAACCTGAAGCCCGCGCCGAGCGGCGCCCTGCGCACGAAGGTCACCGCGGAGTGCGAGGACAGGGAGGGCACGACCCTGTGGGCGGAGTTCTACTTCGTCGATCGCGGCGAGCCGGGCGATCGCGATGCGATCCGCGCGTTCTTCACCTACAACGCCATGTACGCGATGGACGCCAACGGCGACCCCGCCGTCTGGAACACCCTGTGCAACACGGGCGTGGAGATCACCGAAGGGTGCAACGACCGCGGCCGCATCCAACGGGGGAACGTCCAGATCCACCAGGGAGCCAACCTGATGGAGACGCTGGTCACGCGCAAGTAGCGGCACGGCTGGGTCTGGAACGCCGTGAAGGCCCGGGCTCGGAGCCCGGGCCTTCACGCTCCACCGTCGGGCCGGAACCCGCTGGTACGGTGATTCGATCGTGAAGGTCGCCGTCATCGGAGCCACCGGAGCCGTCGGCCGGGAGATGACTCGCATCCTCGAGGAGCGCCGATTCCCGGTCGACGAGTTCGTCCCGCTCGCCAGTGCTCGCAGCGCCGGGCGCCTCGTCACGTTCCGTGGTGCCGAGCACGAGGTTCGCGAGCTGACGGTCGAGGCGGCCCGCGGCACCGACGTCGCGTTCGTCTCGGCGGGAGGAGCCACCTCGAAGGCGTTCCTGCCGGACATCGCCGCCGCGGGGGCCGTGTGCATCGACAACTCGAGCGCGTTCCGCATGGATCCCGACGTCCCCTTGTCGGTGCCGGAGGTGAACCCAGAGGCGCTCGAGGGCTGGCCGCACCCCGGGATCATCGCGGTGCCGAACTGCACGACGATCACCGCCGTGCTGCCACTCGGGCCCCTGCATCGTGCGGCCGGCTGCACGTCGCTCGTGCTCTCCAGTTACCAGGCCGTGAGCGGTGCGGGATGGAAGGGGACCAGAGAGCTCGCGGAGCAGGTCGAGAAGCTCGGTGGCGACGTCGAGGCGCTCGCCCGTCCCGACCGCGACGCCCTGCCGCAGGGTGAGGTGTTCGCCAAACCGATCGCCTTCAACGTGGTGGCCAAGGTCGGTGAGTTCGAGGCCGACGGCTTCACGGGCGAGGAGTCGAAGATGATGGCCGAGCCGCGGAAGATCCTCGACGCCCCCCGGATGCAGGTGGTCGCGACCTCTGTGCGCGTGCCGGTCGTGACGGGGCACGCCGTCTCGATGCTCGCCGAGTTCTCACGTCCGATCTCGGTCGGGGAAGCCCGCGAACTCTTGGAAGCAGCGCCCGGCGTGCGGCTCATGGACGACCTCGCGGCCGGAACCTTCCCGTCGCCGCTCGATGCGGCCGGCGGTGACGACGCCCTCGTCGGGCGCATCCGTCAGATACCCGACCGCGACGACGCGTTGGCGTTGTTCAGCTGCGCCGACAACCTGCGGAAGGGTGCCGCTCTGGACGCGATCCAGATCGCCGAGCACCTTTTCACACGCTGAGCGGGCGGGTCCACGGTAGGGTGCGCCCATGGACCTGAACTACGAGGGATTCATGTCCGACGTCGTCCGGGCGTTCGAGCTCGTCGGGGTCGCCATCCTGCTCGTGGGCAGCGTGCTCGCGTTCGGCGCCTACGGTGTCCGCCTCACGCGCCGTGCCCCGCGACTCGTCGCCTTCCAGGACCTCCGCGCATCGCTCGGCCGGGCGATCCTGCTCGGCCTCGAGGTGCTGGTGGTCGCCGACATCGTTCGCACGATCGTCATCGAGCCCACGCTCGAGAGCGCCGCGACCCTCGGCGTGATCGTCGTGGTGCGGATCCTGCTGAGCTTCGCGATCGACGTCGAGGTTGACGGCGTGGTGCCATGGCGCAAGGCCGAGCGTGACGCCGGCACGGGAGCCTGACATGGACATCGAGACGCTTCGAGGCATCCCGCTCTTCGCCGATCTGGACGACGACGGGCTCGAGGTGGTCGCCCGGCTCGCCACGGAGTTCCACGCCCCGGCCGGACAGGTGCTCGCCGAGAGAGGTCAGCCGGGTTCCGGCCTGTTCATCATCGAGGAGGGAACGGTCGAGGTGGCCATGCCCGATGGTGTCTCGGTCGAGCTCGGCCCTGGTGAGTTCTTCGGCGAGGTCGCGCTCCTCACCGACTCACCTCGGAACGCCCGCGTGCGGGCGCGGACCGACGTGCGGTGCCTCGCGATCTCGCGCCACGTGTTCACGCTGCTGCTCGACGCCCAACCCTCGATCGCCGCGACGATGCTCCCGATCGTGGCGCGCAGGCTCAGCGGGCACTGACGACGCGTCAGTTATCGTCCGTCGGTTGCCCCCCCGGCGTCACGTCGGTGACGAGCGGTTTCACAAACCACTGGCCGTAGTCCTGCCACCCTTCGCGCCGGTAGAACGCGATCGAGGCCTCGCGCCACGTGGCCGTGACCAGCGCCATCCGGAAGCAGCCACGCTTGCGAGCGAGCTCCTCCGCTCGTCGCAGCAGTGCTGTGCCGGCCCCCGTGCCTCGTACCCGTTCCGTCACGACGACGTCGTTGACCCGCGCCTGCGGCCGATGGTCGCCGAGCCGCTGGTGGTACTCCATGTCGATCACGCCCACGACCTCCCCGTCGAGTTCGGCGACGAGCGTGACGTTGCCGAGTCGGCGGAGGCGCCCCGCGAACGACTGGCGGTGCGTGGGGTCGTCGGCGGTGCCGGCCGCCACCCCTCGGCCCAGCTCCACGAGGAGGCCGGCGACCGCGCCCCAGTCGCCGGGCGAGGCCATGCGGACCGTGATCTCGCTCATGAAAAGGGGCAGTCGCATGGTGCGTCGCCGCACCGCGGGCACGTCGCTGCGTACCTGGCGACCGCGGTCTCGAGGTCGATGCCCTCGAGGTTCGCGAGCGAGGCGAGCCAGGCTATGACATCGCCGAACTCGTGCTCGAGGTTCGCCCGGTCGCCGGTCCGCATCGCTCTCGCGAGCTCCCCGACCTCCTCGGTGAGCCACCGGAACGTGACGTCTCGACCCCGGGCCTGGTCGCGCTCGAGGTATAGACGGGCCATCGAGGACTGCAGGTCGCGGATCTCCATGGGTGTCGGAGTCTAGTGCGACGAACCCGGTCGCTCCGGTCAAGTTCCGGGTGCTCGCATGCCGAGGCTAGGAAGGAATGCCTGCATCCGGGAACGCCTGCATCCGGGAGGGATCATGGCCAACGACACGATGCACGCCGCCGCAGAAGGGAAGGGACCGATGAAGCGCAGCCTCACGCTCATCGCAGTCGCAGCCTTGGTCGGAGCACTCATCCAGTCGGTGTCGGCGGTAGAGCCGTCAGCGGTCGATTGTCTGGAGCGCTCATCCCTGACGGTGAAGTCGGGCACCGAGTCGGCCCGGTGGAAGCAGGAGACGTTCCCCACCAACCACACGTTCGACGCCCGGACCTATGCCAACATCGGGTACCCGTTCACCGATCCATACCCCGTGAGTCTCGGGAGCAAGGACGAGGGCGGCGTGCCGACCGGTCTGTGCATCGTGGGCGGTAAGACGGTGGGCCAGCAGTCGGAGAACCTGACGTGGAACCAGATGCATGACGGCTACCACGGTGGTGGCTTGCGCACCTACACGTCCGACACGGTGGTCAACGGCTGGCGCATCCGCAACACCGCCGACGGTTACCAGCCAAGGGACGGTGAGAACTGGACGCTGGTCAACAACTACTACGAGTACATCCGTGACGACTGCGTGGAGAACGACGATCGGCTCGGCGGCGCGATCTACGACTCCTTGTTCGACGGGTGCTACACGGGCCTGTCGGAGCAGGACGCGGGCTCGACCGCCGGCGAGACGTTGATCCTCGACGGCGTCTTGATGCGCCTGCAGCCGATGCCGGGGCCGTACAGCACCAACGACCCGACCATCCTGGGTCACGGGTCGTTCTTCAAGAAGTTCGACGACGGTGGCCGGCACGAGCCGATCATCCGCAACTCCGTGTTCACCGCCGAGAAGTTCCGCGATTCCACCCCCAGTGACTGGCCTCCCGGCACCACCATGCAGAACGTGACAGTGGTCTGGCTTGGCGCAGGCAAGTTCCCGATGTCCACCCTGCCGGGGATGACGCTCACGACGGACCGATCGGTGTGGGACAACGCCCGCGCCGGCTGGCTCTCCCGTCACGGCTGCACGGCGTTCGGATCATGCTCGGAGGCGCTGTACGACCCAAGTGCCTCGTCCTCGCCAAGCCCGGCGCCGACGGTCTCGCCGTCGCCCACTGTGTCTCCCTCACCTTCCGGCACGGCAGAGGAGGCTGTCGCCGAGATAGCGGCGTGCGTGAATGCATCGACCAAGAGGCTCAAGAAGCTCCGGTGCATCCGTCAGGTGCTGCGTTCCTACGAGTACATCGAGTGAACGGCCGAAGATCGACGCTTTCGTCAGCGAGGTGGTCAAGTTCTGAGTGCGCGCATGCCGATGCTGGGAAGGAAACGCTTGTATCCGGGAGGGATCATGGCCGACGACACGATGCACCACTCCGGCGACCCCGCGTTGAGCGACGCCCTGCAGCGGTTCGAACGAGCCGAGGCCGAGCTGGAGGAGACCGAGGAGCGACGACGCCGGCTCGCCGACGAAGCCGCGAGGGCGGCGGCAGAGCTCGACTCGACGCTCGACCACGCGATCAGGAAGTCGATCGACGAGCGTGACCGCCTCGAGGAGGAACTCGCCGTCGTCGCCGACCACATCTCTCGGCTCGAGTCGATCCGTGCACGATCGGCCGGCCGGAACGGAAGGGTCACCGTCACCGCCGCCCCGCAGCTCAGCGACCTCAGCGAGGAAGGCTCCTTCGCGGTCGGAGAAGGAGCCGAGACGGATGACTCGGCCGATTACGTGAGCCGCTGGTCGGAGCTCACGAAGTCGCGGGACGGCGACTCGGCGCTCTCGTCGTGATCTGACCACCGATTTGTCTACCGACCGGTAGACGAGGCATAATCTGCCGCATGGTAGAGAGCGGGGCCCGCCCGCCCGCGTCGTCCTCGATCGTCGAAGCCTTGTCGGGCAAGACGATGTTGCTCACCGGGGTGACCGGCTTCCTCGCGCAGGTCGTCTTCGAACGCCTCCTGGCGGACTTCCCCAAGACCCGCGTGGTCCTGCTGGTGCGGAGCCAGACCGGCGCCACGAGCCGTGAGCGTGTCGAGTACCTCTTCCGCAAGCCCGCGTTCGACGGGTTGCGCGAGCGTGTGGGCGAGGTGGGCCTCACGGAGATGCTGGACGAGCGCGTCGAGGTGATCGACGGCGACTTCGGGCGAGGTCAACCCAGTGTGCCCGCCGGCATCGATGTCGCGATGCACTCCGCGGCGACGGTCAGCTTCGATCCCCCGATCGACGAGGGGTTCATGACGAACCTGCAGGGGGCGATGAACCTCTACAGCGGGGTGATCGCGAGCGGTTCGACCCCGGCCCTGGTGCACATCTCGACCGCGTATGTCGCCGGGGTGCAGAAGGGCGTGATCCCCGAGGGACCGCTCGAGCATCGGGTCGACTACATGCTCGAGCTCGAGCTGGCGATGGCCGCTCGCAAGGACGTGGAGGCGGCCAGCCGCAAGCCCGAGATGTTGAACGCGTTCATGGATCTCGCCCGTGACGAGCACTCTCGCGCCGGGCCCACGACCGTCGCCGACGACGCCGAGGAACGCCGTCAGAAGTGGGTGACGAAACGACTCGTCGAGTACGGACGCACCCGCGCCCGCTCGCTCGGGTGGCCTGACGTCTACACGTTCACGAAGGCGATGGGCGAGCGCGCGGTCGAAGAGCTCGCCGCCGAGGCGAACCTTCCGCTCAGCATCGTGCGCCCGTCGATCATCGAGTCGGCCTACACCCACCCGTTCCCGGGGTGGATCGACGGGTTCAAGATGGCCGACCCGATCATCCGGGCGTACGGGCTGGGGCAGATCCCCGAGTTCCCCGGCATCCCCGAGGGCATCATCGACATCATCCCGGTCGACTTCGTCGTGAACGCGTTGCTCGCCGTCGCGGCGAGTCCGCCGCCGGCCGGCGAGGTGCATCACTACAACGTGAGCTCGGGCTCGCGCAACCCGCTGCGGTTCTTCGAGCTGTACGAATGGATCCGCGCCTACTTCGAGGAGCATCCCTTGCCCGAGCGCGGCCGAGGCGAGCACAAGGTTCCCGAGTGGGACTTCCCGGGCAACCTCACCGTGGAACGCATGCTGCGCCGGGCCGAGCGTCTCACCGACATCGCGGAGCAAGTCGTGACCCACCTGCCGAAGTCGAAGGCGATGCGCGACGCCGTTCGTCGTGTCGACCGCGACAAGGCGCGGGTCGACTTCGTGAAGCGCTACAGCGACCTCTATGGCATGTACACCGAGACCGAGGTCGTCTACACCGACGACCGCACGCTCGCGCTCTTCGAATCGCTGAGCGCCGAGGACAAGGCGAGGTTCCCGTTCGACGCGGCGATGGTCGACTGGAAGTACTACCTGCAGGACGTGCACTCGCCGGCCGTGACCCAATCGCTGCGGGAGCTCTCGAAGCGCGACCGCGAGCGACCCAGCGTGAGGATCCGCGAGCGTGAGGAGCCCGTGCTCGCGCTGTTCGACATGGAGGGCACGATCATCTCGTCGAACGTGGTCGAGAGCTACGTGTGGGCCCGCATGGCCGACCTCACCCCCGAGGAGTGGCCGCGTGAGCTCGCGAGCGTGTTCGGCCGTATCCCCGGCTACCTGCAGATCGACCGGCGCGATCGCGGCGACTTCCTGCGCTCGTTCTTCCGGCGGTACGAGGGTGCGAGCGTCGAGGGCATCGACCGACTCGTCGCGAGCCACGTCGCCGAGTTCATGTTGCAGAAGGCGAGCGCGGCGGCGATCCGGCGCATCCGGGAGCACCGCGCCGCCGGGCACCGCACGATCTTGATCACCGCAGCCGCCGATGCGTTCGTGCGACCGCTCTCACCGCTGTTCGACGTGGTGATCGGCGCCGAGCTCGAGGAACGTGACGGCCGGTACACGGGATTCATGTCGGCCCCGCCGCTGGTGGGCGAGGCGCGCGCCGCGTGGCTGCGTCGGTACGCCCTGCTGGAAGGCATCGAGCTGAAGCACTCCTACGCATACGCCGACTCGTACTCCGACCTGCCCCTGCTGCGGGCGGTGGGCAACCCGGTGGCGGTCTCGCCCGACGCGTCGCTCTATCGGTACGCGCGCCGCCGCCGCTGGCCGATCGAGGAATGGGGCATGACCAAGGGCATGCCGCGGGTGCGCTTCCCCAGGCCGGCGGTGCGCACGTGAGGGCGGTGAGGCGATAGATGGCCCTCGCGCTCGAGTACTTCCGATCGATGCCGCGCTACGTCGGATCCAAGGTCGCCGGGCGTCGCGTGCCGGGGCTGGTGGCCGGCGGGCCACTCGCGCCGCTCCGCCTCGTGACCCAGCCCGATCCGGAAGCGCGGGGTGACGGGTGGGCGCGCCTGAAGCCGACGTTGACCGGCATCTGCGGCAGCGACCTGTCCACGATCGCCGGCGAGTCGTCGTTCTACTTCTCACCGCTCGTCTCGATGCCGTTCGTGCCGGGGCACGAGGTCGTGGGCGAGCTGCTCGACGACTGCGGCGATCACGCGGCGGGGCAGCGGGTGACCTTGTCGTCCGTGCTCGGGTGCGCGGCCCGCGATCAGGCCGAGCTCTGCGAGCACTGCGCCGCAGGGGAGTACGGACGGTGCGACCGCGTGACGGTCGGTTCCTTGAAGCCCGGCTTGCAGACGGGGTTCTGCGCGAGCACCGGTGGCGGATGGAGCCGCATGATGCTCGCCCACAGGTCGCAGCTGTGGGCCGTGCCCGACGGCGTCGACGACCGCGTGGCGGTCTTGATCGAGCCGCTCGCAACCGCGATCCACTCGGTGTTCCGCGCTCGCGTCCCCGAGGGCGCCGACGTGCTCGTGATCGGTTCGGGCACGGTCGGCCTGCTCACGCAGGTCGCGCTCCGCCGGTTCGCGCAACCGGGTCGCGTGATCGTGGCCGCGAAGCACACGGCGCAGCGAGCGGCCGCGAAGATGGCCGGCGCCGACGAGGTCGTGCGCCCGGAGCACGCGCTGAAAGCGGTGCGCCGTGTCGGGCACGCCGTGAAGCTGAAGCCCGAACGCGGCCAGGAGTTCCTGCTCGGCGGCGCCGACGTGGTGTTCGAGTGCACCGGTTCGAAACGTGCGCTCGACATGGCACTGCGGACCACGAAGGCGGGGGGGCGGGTCGTCGTGAGCGGCATCCCCGCGGGCGGCGCCGACCTCACGCCGCTGTGGTTCCGCGAGCTCGAGCTGGTGGGCGCCTACACCACCGGCATGGAGGACACCGAGGGCGGCCGTCGCCACTCGTTCGCCCTCGCGCTCGAGCTGGCCAGTCAGATCGGGCCGATGCTCGCGCCGATGGTCGGTGCGACCTATCCGCTCGCGCGGTGGCGCGACGCGATCGATCACGCGATGTCGGCCGGCCGGCTCGGCACGTTCAAGGTGGCTTTCGCGCCGCAAGAGAGTTCCCATGCGGCCCCGGCCGCGACCGATCCCACGACCTAGGAGACGACCGAGATGCCCAGACCCGGATTCGTGCTGCAGGTGGACGAGCGGACCCCCCCGCTGCTCGTGCACGAGGGCGAGGGCTACCGCATGCAGAAGTTCCCGCTGGGGACACGAGTCGTCTATCCACCTGATCCGCTTCCCGGGGTTCGCGACGTGCCGGCCGCCGTGCGTCACGCGCTGCTGAACCCCGTCGGAGACTCGAAGCCGCTTCCCGAGCTGCTCTTCTCGGGCATGAAGCTCACGATCGCGATCGACGACATCTCGATCCCGTTGCCTCCGATGCGCACGCCCGACATCCGCCAACCGATCCTCGAGCACGTGATCGAGCTCGCCGCCCGCAGGGGTGTCGAGGACGTCGAGCTGATCATCGCGACCGCGTTGCACCGACGCATGACCGCAGCGGAGATCCGCCGAGCCGTCGGTGAGCGGGTGTATCGCTCGTTCTACCCGGAGCGCCTGAAGAACTTCGACGCCGAGGACCCTCACGGTCTCACCCATATCGGCATGACCGACGAAGGGGAGGACGTCGAGATCTCCGCGCGCGCCGCCGAGAGCGATCTGATCGTCTACGTGAACATCAACCTGGTGGCGATGGACGGGGGCCACAAGTCCGTCGCCGTGGGTCTCGCCGGGTACAAGAGCCTGAAGCATCACCACAACGTGCACACGATGTTGCACTCGAAGTCGTACATGGATCCTCGTGAGGGCCACAGCGCGATCAACGACTCGGTGAACCGCATGGGACGGGTGCTGAAGGACGCGGGGGTCAAGGTCTTCCAGATCGAGACCACGGTGAACTCCGACACGTTCCCGTCCAACCTCGGCTTCCTCAACAAGCGCGAGTGGGAGTGGAGCGCGTCGGACCAGGGGCTGATGATGGCCGCGAAGAAGGCCAACGACATGGCCCCGCCGCGCGTTCGCCGCGAGTTCTTCCGTCGGATCGAAGCGCCGTACAAGCTCACGGGCGTGAACGCCGGCGAGGTCGAGGCGGTGCACGAGCGCACCCTCGCGAACCTGCATCGCCAGCAGCTCGTCGAGGTGCAGGGTCAAGCCGACGTGCTGATCATGGGGGTGCCCTACCTGGGGCCGTACAACGTGAACTCGATCCTGAACCCGATCCTCGTGCACTGTCTCGGGCTCGGCTACCTGTTCAACATGTACCGCAACAAGCCGCTCGTGAAGCAGGGCGGCGTGATCATCCTGCACCACCCCGTGCCGTGGGAGTTCCACTCGATCCACCACCCGAGCTACATCGACTTCTTCGAGGAAGTCCTCGCAGAGACCACCGATCCGAAGACGATCGAGTCGAAGTTCGAGGAGCGCTACGCCACCGACCCCTGGTACGTGCACCTGTACCGGACGAGCAACGCCTACCACGGCGTGCACCCGTTCTACATGTGGTACTGGGGCGCGCACGGCCGTGACCACGCCGGCGACGTGATCTTCGTGGGCGGGAACCCGTCGAGCGTCGCGCGCCTCGGGTACCGGCGCGCCGACTCGATGCGTGACGCCCTCGAGATGGCCAAGGACACGGTGGGGCCGTCGCCGACGATGACGTACTTCCACGCGCCGCCCGTGATGATCGCGGACGTGCGGTGAGGGGCCGGGCGATGCGCGCGCTCGAGCACGGAAGGGGAGGCGCATGGGTCTGCGCGGCGAGCTGAAGACGATGGCGGAGGGGTTCCGTTGGGGTCGTCGTCCGATGGTGCCGCGCAGCGCTGAGCCGCACACCCCCCCGCGCGAGGACCCGATCTTCCCGACCGACTGGGCCCGCACGGGGACCGGCACGGCCACCCGGCTCGTGATCCTGAACGTGGGTCTCGGTCCGCTGCTGCGCAGCCAGGTGGCGCTGCGTGTCTACGGCCTGGAGCACCTGCAGGCGCTGGACGGCGGGGTGATCTTCTTCTCGAACCACTCGAGCCACCTCGACGCGACGATCATCATGACAGCCCTCCCCGAGCGATGGCAGGAGAAGACCGCGGTGGGCGCGGCTCGCGACTACTTCTTCGACGTGTGGTGGCGCGCCGCCTTCACGGCGCTCACCTATGGGGCGTTCCCGATCGACCGCTCGCGCGGCGCTCGCAACGCCGTCACGAAGGCGCGCGAGCTGCTCGACGATGGGTGGAGCCTCGTGGTCTTCCCCGAAGGCACGCGCTCGCCGGACGGGCATGCGAAGCGGTTCCGTCACGGCACGGCGCGGTTGTGCATCGAGGCGGGGGTCGGCGCGGTGCCGATCGGCATCCGGGGGGCGTACCAGGCGATGCCGAAGGGCCGCTGGTGGCCGCGCGCGGGACGTCCGCCGGTGCGGGTGCGCATCGGAGCCCCGCTGTTCCCGGAGGAAGGCGAGACGCACCAGGCGTTCACGGCTCGCATGACCCAGGCGGTGGCCGAGCTGCTCGACGAGGACCGCACCACGTGGTGGGAGGCGCTGCAGCGCGCGGAGCGTGGTGAGACGCCGCCCCCGTACGGCCCGAGCGGCCCCGAGTGGTTGAAGCGCTGGGAAGGGACCCGCCCGATCGAGCGTCGCGGCAGCCGGAAGACCTGGGAGTAGCGCGTGCCCCGCACCGGCGGTGAGCAACGGCGCACCACGATCGTCGCCGAGGCGATCCACCAGTTCGGCCGCGACGGCTACAAGGGCGCGAGCATCGAGAGCATCGCGACCGCGGTCGGCGTGCGCAAGCAGACGCTGCTGTACTACTTCCCGAACAAGGAGGCGTTGCTCGAGGCGTGCCTGGTGGCCGCCGGGGAACGCCTCGGCGCGACGATCGCCGCCGCCCTCGAAGGCAAGGAGAACTACTGGGATCGTGCCGAGGCGGTGATCCACGGGGTCTTCGGCCTCGCCGCGGAGTGGCCCGAGTTCCCGATGTTCGTGCGAGAGGCGGCCCGGCTCGGGCCGACGGCATTCGACCGCTTCGCCGATGTGCTCGACCCCTTGCGCCGACGGGCGATCGGGTTCCTGCAGGACGGCATGGACGCAGGTGAGATCCGCAAGCAGGATCCGGCGATGCTGCTCTTCACGCTGTACACGGCGGTCGTCGGTTCGCTCACCGAGGCGAGCGTGCTGAACGCCGTGGTCGGGTCCGACACGGGTCAGGCGTCGTTGCGCCGCCGAGAGCGTGAGGTGCTCCTCTTCGTGCGCGCCGCGCTGCGCCCGACCGACTGACCGCTCCGATTGCCGGGTGGGCGTTCGTGCCGCAGGATGCGTGCGTGGACATCCGGGACGAACGCCGCGACGTCACCGCCCTCTTCGCCGACCTCGTCGGCTCGACGGCCCTCGGTGAGCGGCTCGACCCCGAGGAGCTCAAGCTCGTGGTCGGCGATGCCGTCGCTCGCATGGTCATGGCGGTCGAGGCGTTCGGGGGCACCGTGAAGGATCTCGCCGGCGACGGCGTCCTCGCGCTGTTCGGTGCGCCGAGCGCGCACGAGGACGACGCCGAGCGCGCGGTCCGCGCGGGTCTGCGCATCGTCGACGACATCGGCTCCGTTCGGGCGCGAGGTCGCGGATGCCTGGGGCATCGACGCCCTCAACGTTCGGGTCGGCATCGACACCGGGCCGGTGATCACGGGCGTGATCGGCGCCGGTGATCGGGTGGAGTTCGGGGCGATGGGCGCTGCGGTGGTCGTGGCGACTCGCCTGCAGTCGCAGGCTCACCCCGGTTCGGTGCTCGTCGGGCAGGCCACGCAGCAGGCCGTCGCCGACCGATTCGCGTGGAGCCCCGGCCGCGCCTTCGAGCTCAAGGGCAAGTCGGAACCCGTGACGGCCTTCACAGCGGAGGGCGTCGCCGGCGGCAGCAGCGTCCGCACCGACCCCGGAGCGGCGCCCCGCATGATCGGACGCGATCTCGAGCTCGAGCGCCTGCGCTCGGCGGTCGAGGGGGTCGCCGCTGGTGCCGGCGGCGTGGTGTTCGTCACCGGCGAGCCGGGCATCGGCAAGACGCGCATGGTGCACGAGCTCCGCCGCGCCTTCGGCGCCGAGACCCCCGAGCACGGGCGCTCGCTGTGGCTGGAAGGCCGGTGCGTGAGCTACGGGGGTTCGATCCCGTACTGGCCGTTCCGCGACCTGCTGCGATCGTGGCTCGGAGTCGGCGACGACGAGCCCGAGCTGCGGGTGCGTGTCGGGCTCCGCCGCCAGGTCGATCGCCTTACGGGCCTGCATCCCGACGAGCTCGTGCCGTATCTGGCCGCCCTCCTCGGACTCACGCCGGCGCCCGGTGAGGCGGAGCGGCTCGAGGAGCTGTCTCCCGAAGCGTTGCAGTACCGCACGTTCGAGGTCGTCCGCGCGGCGCTCGGCAGGCTCGCGGTGGACGGCCCGGTCGCTGTCGCGCTCGAAGACTTGCATTGGGCTGACGCGACCTCGATCCAGCTGCTGCAGGAGTTGATCGCCGACACCGAAACCGGCGCCCTGCTCGTGGTGTGCACGCTCCGCCCCGAACGCGATCACGCGGCCTGGCGGCTCAAGGAAGACGTCGCCCGCACGATGCCGCATCGGTTCCATGAGGTGGCGCTCGAGGCGTTGTCGGGCGACGCTGGGCGCGAGCTCCTCACCGCGCTCGTCGGGCGCGACACCCTGCCCCTCCACGTGGAACGCCAGATCCTCGACCCCGCCGAGGGGAACCCGTTCTTCCTCGAGGAGCTCGTTCGATCGATGGTCGATGCGGGCGCGCTCGTCGCCGACGACGGCGGTTGGCGGTTCGACCACGCGGTCGACCTGCACGTGCCACCCACCGTCGAGAAGGTGATCCTCGCGCGGATCGACCGACTCCCCCCGGCGTCGTACGAGGCCGTCGTGTCGGCCTCCGTGATCGGACGGTCCTTCAGCCTGCCCCTGTTGCAGGCGGTCGCCACCGGTGACGACGTCCGCGCCGCTCTGGCCGATCTGATGCGGGTCGACCTCGTGCGCGAGGGGCGCCGCTGGCCCGACCCGGAGTACCGCTTCACGCACGCACTGATCCAGGAGACGGCCTACCGCACACTCGTCGGCGACGACCGATCCCGCCTGCACCGCAAGGCGGCCACGTGGCTGGAGCAGCATCACGCCGGGCGGGAGGCCGACGTGGCCGGGCTGCTCGCCCACCACTGGCTCGGGGCTCATGACGAGGACAAGGCGATCCGGCACCTCACGGTGGCGGGCGACCGCGCCCGTCAGGACTACGCGCTCGACGAGGCGATCGCCTACTACCGGGAGCTGCTACCGCTGCTGGACGGACGCGGCGAGCGACAGGAGATCGCCCTGGTGCTGTTCAAGCTCGCGCTCGCGTTGCATATGTCGCTACGGTTCGCAGAGGCGAACGAGACCTACCAGCGCGCGTTCGAGCACTGGACCCCCCCGGCGGCGTCGCAGCGAGCGCCGGACGCCGAGCTCCGGGTCGCTTCCAGCTTCCTCCCCGACGACGCCGATCCACGCTCGGCGATCGCATGGCCGAACATCCAGCTCTGCATGCAGCTGTTCGATCGGCTCGTGGAGCAGTGGCCGGAGCGCACGATCGTGCCCTCGCTCGCCGAGCGCTGGGAGATCGCCGACGACGGCCTGCGTTACGTCTTCCACCTGCGCGATGGACTCACGTGGTCCGACGGTCGGCCGCTCACGGCATACGACGTGGAGTTCGGCATCAAGCGGGTGCTGAACCCCGAGGCGCCGGGCTCGTCGGTCGCGATCTACTTCGTGCTGGAGGGCGGTCAGGAGTACTACCTCGGCGAGCAGCCCGACGCATCGGCGGTCGGCGTGCGGGCGCTCGACGACCGCACCGTCGAGTTCCGCCTCGCCGCTCCCGCGCCGTACTTCATGAGCGTGATGAACCGGCCCGACGGCGGACCGCAACCCCGGCATGCGATCGAGGCGTCCGCCGATGCCTGGACCGAGCCGGGGAAGCAGGTCGTCTCCGGCGCGTTCCGCCTGGCGGCACGCGATGACGGCGGTCTCGAGCTCGAGCGACGGCCGGACGCCGCCACCCTGCGGGTCGGCAACGTCGCCCGGGTCGAGTACCGGGCATCCCGCATCGCCGACGCCCTCGGTCCCTACGACCGCGGCGAGCTGGACATGATCACCGCCCGCTACACGCCGCGGCTCGCCGACCTCGTGCAACGCCATCTCCCCGACGCGAAGGTGGGCCAGGCCGGGTGGTCCGGTTACCTCGCGTTCGATCACACGACCACGATCGGCTCGAACCTCGAGCTGCGGCGTGCGCTCGCGCACGCGATCGATCGCGATGCGCTCGCCGCCGCGATGCCCGCCAACCTGGTGGTGGCGACAGGTGGGATCGTGCCGCCGGCCCTGCAGGGTCACACCCCCGAGATCTCGCTGCGCTACGACGCCGACGAGGCCAGGGCCTGCCTCGCTCGTTCGGGACACGCCGGCCCGATCTCGATCGCGGGGCTCGACGACGACGAGCCGATCCTCGACCCGGTCGCGGAGGGCTGGCGTTCCGTCCTCGGTCTTCAGGTCGACCGGGTCGAGTGGTCGCTCGACGACATCGCGACAATGGATGCCCCCAGCGAGCAGTCGCCGATCTATTTCACCGGATGGCTGCCGGGGTACGCCGACCCCGAGTACTTCCTGCGGCTGTTGTTCCACTCCCAGAGCCGCACGAACGAGGGTGGTTTCGACCACCCCCCGTTCGACGAGCTGATCGAACGGGCCCGCCAGGAGCGCAGTGACCGCGGGCGCTTGGCGCTCTTCCACGACGCCGATCGCATGGCCGTCGTCGAGCGCGTCGCGGTGATCCCGCTCGTCTACGGCCGGAGCCTCGCGGTACTCAAGCCGTTCGTGCACGGGTGGTGGGAGTTCGGCAAGACGTCGGCGAACTTCGCCGACCTCATCGTCGATCCGTAGCCCCGACGGGGGTTCAGTCGACCGACGGGAAGGCGTCGTCGGCGAAGGAACGCAGCACATGCTCGGCGCCTGCCTCCCGCAGGTGGTCGACCGAGTACTCCCCGGTCGCGACGCCGACCGCGATCGTGCCCGCGCCGTGCGCGGCCTCGATGTCGCGTGGCGTGTCGCCCACGACGATCACCTCGGCCGGGTCGAGCGTGTGGCCTGAGAGGGCCTCGGCGCGCGCGATCGCCGCCTTCGTGAGGTCACTGCGCACCGACGAGTCGCTGCCGTACCCACCGAACAGGAAGAACCGTCCCAGCCGGGCGCGTGAGATCTTGATGTGCGCGGCGCCCTCGATGTTCCCCGTCACGAGCCCGAGGAGCGTGTCGGCATCGACGAGACGCTCGAGCAGGTCGTGCACGCCGGGCATCACGCGGTATCCGGGCGACTCCTCGACCTCGACCGGCAGCCGAAGCACGTAGCGCATCATCAGCCGGATCACCTCGTCGGTCGTGGGCTCGCGGCCCATCGTGCCTTCGAACGTCTCGCGCGCGACGACCGGGTCGGTCATGCCGACCTCGCTGAACCTGCGGATATCGCCGTCGACCCCGAACGCCTCGCGGAACGCGTACGACCAGCTGCGGCCGCCGGCCCCTCCGGTATCGATCAGCGTGCCGTCGACATCGAAGAGCACGACCCGTCGCTGGGCCATCGCTCAGCGCCTCCGAAGCGCCGCGCGCGCCGGCCCGCCATCGCCGTCGACGAGGCGCAGCGGCATCACGACCAGGTCGTACTCGCCCTGCTCGACGTGGCCGAGATCGAGGCCCTCGACGATCACGACGTCGTTCGAGAGCAGGGTCACGTGCGTGGGGTGTCCCCCCGAGCCACGGCCTTCGATGCCGAGGAAGTCGATGCCGACCAGCCTCAGTCCGTGTTCGACGAGCCAGCGCGCGCCGTCGCCGCTCACGCTCACGTACGCCTCGGGGAACGCCGACGGCATCGAGCGCCACAGCTCGGAGTTGTCGGTGCGCAGCAGGAGGCGCTCGGTGCCGGCCGGCACGTCGAGCGCGTCGAGGTCGTCGGCGCCGAGCGCGCCACCGCGGCCGGTCGCGTCGGCGACCCAGCAGGGACCGATCAGCACGTCGAGCGGCACGCGGTCGATGCCGACGCCACCCTCGACGAAGTGCACCGGCGGATCGACGTGGGTGCCGGAGTGGGTGCCGAGGTGCAGCTCGCTGACGTTCGCGCCGTCACCCGAGGCGATGCGCTGGTTCGGGAGCAGCTCCACGGGAGGGTTCCCCGGCCACGTCAGCAGCGTGGACGAGATCGGCAGCGAGACATCGATCCATCCCGTGGGCGCGCCGCCGCTCGAGTGGCTCACGTGTGATGCACCCCCGCCGGCCGTGTGCGCAGGTGCCAGCCGTGTGGCTTGATCAGCTCATCGGATTGCGCGGGGCCCCACGATCCTCGCTTGTAGAAGAAGAGCGGCGAGGGCCGCTCGAGGATCGGGGTCACGATCTCCCAGGCCCGCTCGACGCCGTCCTCGCGGGTGAACAGCGTGTGGTCGCCGGACATGGCATCGTGCAGCAGCCGCTCGTAGGCCTCGGCGAGCGCGTGCGTGAACGACCGGTCGTAGTCGAAGTCCATCCGCACGGTCTGCAGCGCGTACCCCGGTCCGGGGATCTTCGCCTGGAACGCGAGCGAGATGCCCTCGTCGGGCTGCACCCTGATCGTGAGGTGGTTCGACGGGATGTGGTCGATCTCGAGCTCTCGGAACAACACCTCGGGCGCCTGCCGGAAGTAGACGGCGATCTCGGTGTTCCGCTCCGGCATCTCCTTGCCGTGGCGCAGGTAGAACGGCACACCGTCCCAGCGCCAGTTGTCGATCCAGAGCCTGGCCGCGACGAACGTCTCGGTCTGGCTCTTCGGGTCGACGCCGTCCTCCTTGCGGTAGCCGTCGTACTGCCCGCGCACGACGTCGGCGGGGTCGATCGGACGCACCGCCTGCAGCAGCTTCACCTTCTCGTCACGGAACGCCTCGGCTTCGAGCGAGCGCGGTGGCTCCATCGCGAGGAACGCCATCACCTGCAGCATGTGGTTCTGCAGCAGGTCCCGGATCGCGCCCGCATGCTCGTAGTAGCCGGCTCGCCCCTCGACGCCGATCGACTCGGCCACCGTGATCTGCACGTGGTCGACGGCGTCGCGGTTCCACACACGCTCCCAGATCGAGTTCGCGAAGCGAAACACCACGAGGTTCTGCACCGTCTCCTTGCCGAGGTAGTGATCGATGCGGAACAGCTGGTGCTCGTCGAAGGCCGTGTGGATCTCGGCCGAGAGCCCCTTGGCCGAGTCGAGGGAGTGCCCGAACGGCTTCTCCACGACGATGCGCGAGTTCGCGGTGTTCGCTCCGATCGAGGCGAGGCTCTTCACGATCGTCGGGAACGTCGACGGCGGCACGGCGAGGTAGAACAGGCGGCCGTCCTGCGCGCCGAGGTCGCGGTCGGCATGCTCCAGCGCCAGCTTGAGGCGGCCGATCGCGGCCTCATCGTCGAACGTGCCGGAGATGAACGAGAGGGAGCCGGCGAACCGGGTCCAGACATCCTCGTCGAGGGGCGTGCGCGAGTAGGTCTGGACCGAATCCCTGGCGTGCTGGCGGAACGCCTCGTCGTCCCACGCGTCCATCGCGAAGCCGATCACGCAGTGCCGTTCGGGGAGCAGGCCCGCGACGGCCAGGTTGTAGAGGGCCGGGATCACCTTCTTCTTCGCGAGGTCGCCGCTCGCGCCGAAGAGGACGATCGCCTGGGGATCCGGTGGTCGAAGCGCCATCGGTCAGCCTTCCTCGGGTTCGCGCAGCCGACGGTAGCGGCCGATCAGCCCGAGCGTCGAGGGGTCGTGTGAGCCGACGGCGGGCTCGGCGTCGGCCTGCAGCTCGGGGAGCACCTTCATCGCGAGCGACTTCCCGAGTTCCACGCCCCATTGGTCGAACGAGTCGATGTGCCAGATCGTGCCTTTCGTGAACACCTCGTGCTCGTACGCCGCGATCAACTGCCCGAGCGTTCGCGGCGTGAGCGCCCGCGCGATGATCGTCGACGTCGGATGGTTCCCGGCGAACGTGCGCGCGGCGACCTGGTGCGCGGGGACCCCCTCCGCCTCGACCTGCTCGCGCGACTTGCCGAAGGCCAGCGCCTCCGTCTGCGCGAAGAAGTTCGCCATCAACAGCTCGTGGTGGCCGGACACGGCATCGGTGGGCTGCGCGAAGCCGATGAAGTCGGCCGGCACGAGCCGCGTGCCCTGGTGCAGCAGCTGGTAGTACGCGTGCTGGCCGTTCGTGCCGGGCGTGCCCCACACGATCTCGCCGGTGTCGTAGGTGACCGGATCGCCGTCGAGGTCGACCGACTTACCGTTCGACTCCATCTCGAGCTGCTGCAGGTAGTCCGCGAACGCCGACAGGTGATGGCTGTACGGCAGGATCGCCTTCGTCTGCGCTCCCAAGAACGTCGCGTACCAGACCCCGAGCAGACCCATCAGCACCGGAACGTTCCGCTCGAGAGGCTCGGTCCTGAAATGCTCGTCGATGTCGTGGAACCCGGCGAGCATCGCCCCGAAGGCGTCGGGGCCGATCGCGATCATCAGCGAGAGGCCGATCGCGGAGTCCATCGAGTAACGACCGCCGACCCAGTCCCAGAACCCGAACATGTTCGATGGGTCGATGCCGAAGGCCTCCACCTTCTCCTCGGCGGTCGAGACCGCCACGAAGTGGCGCGCGACCGCCTGATCGTCGCCGAGCCCGGCGACCAACCAGTCCCGCGCGCTCCCCGCGTTCGTAAGCGTCTCGATCGTGCCGAACGTCTTCGACGAGACGATGAACAGCGTCGTCGCCGGGTCGAGGTCGCGCGTGGCCTCGGCGATGTCGGCGCCGTCGACGTTCGAGACGAAGCGGTAGGTCATCGACCGGTCGGTGTGGTCGCGCAACGCCTCCACCGCCATCTTCGGCCCGAGGTCGCTGCCGCCGATGCCGATGTTCACCACGGCGCGGATCCGCCGGCCCGTGTGGCCCGTCCACTCACCCGATCGCACACGCTCGGCGAACGCACCCATGCGATCGAGGACCTCGTGCACCTCGGCCACGACGTCGCGTCCGTCGACCTCGATGCGTGTCTCGCGCGGGGCGCGCAACGCCACGTGAAGCACGGCGCGATCCTCCGTGGCGTTGATCCGCTCGCCGGCGAACATCGCGTCGATGCGCTCACGCAGGCCCGCTCGGCGAGCGAGCGCCAGGAGCAGATCGATCGTCTCGTCGGTCACCACGTGCTTCGAGTAGTCGAGGAAGAGGTCTCCGGCTTCCGCCGAGAGCCGCTCCGCCCGGTGGGGATCGTCGGCGAACAGCCCACGCAGGTGCGCCGACCGCATCACCTCGGCGTGCGCGGCGACGGCAGCCCACTCGGGTGAATCGGCGATCTTCACCCCGACGCCTTCTCGTCGTGCCCGCCGAACTCCTTGCGCATCGCCGAGAGCACGCGGTTCGCGAACTCCGCCTCGCCCCTGGACTCGAACCGGTCGAAGAGGGCTGCCGAGAGCACGTGCGCCGGCACGCCTTCGTCGACGGCGGCCAGCAGGGTCCACCGGCCTTCGCCCGAGTCGCTGACGCGCCCCTGGAAGCCGTCGAGCTCGGGATCGGCGAGCAGGGCGGCGGCCGTCAGGTCCAGCAGCCACGATCCGATCACGCTTCCCCGGCGCCACACCTCGGCGACCTCGGTCGTGTCGATGTCGAACCGATAGAACTCGGGTTCGCGCAGCGGGGTGGTCTCGGCATCGGCGTCACGCTTCTCGTTCCCCACGTTCGCGTGTCGCAGGACGTTCAGCCCCTCGGCATAGGCGGCCATGAGGCCGTACTCGATGCCGTTGTGCACCATCTTCACGAAGTGGCCGGCCCCTGCCGGGCCGCAATGCAGGTACCCGGACTCGGCTGTGCTGGATCGAGCCGACGCGTCGCGACCCGGCGTGCGCGGCGCCGCATCCACCCCGGGGGCGAGTGCCGCGAAGACCGGGTCGAGGTGCGCCACGATGTCGGCCTCGCCGCCGATCATCATGCAGAACCCGCGATCGAGGCCGAAGACCCCGCCGCTCGTGCCGACGTCGACGTAGTGCACGCCCCGCGGCTCGAACGCCTTCGCCCGCTCGATGTCGTCGCGGTAGTAGGTGTTCCCACCGTCGATCACGATGTCGCCGGCGTCCATCAGGTCGGCGAGCTGCGAAACGGTCGAGCCCGCGAACGCGGCCGGCACCATGATCCAGGCCGCTCGTGGCGGCGTGAGCTTCGCGACGAGGTCCTCGAGCGATACGGAGCCGGTCGCCCCCTCGCCCTCGAGCTGCGCGATCGCGTCGGGGGTCACGTCGTAGACGACGACCTCGTGGCCGGCTCGCATCAGGCGCCGCGACAGGTTGGCGCCCATACGACCGAGTCCCACCATGCCAAGCTGCATCGGTTGCACCCCTTCGCTCGTCGCGGGCTGGCACCCGCCCGGTCATCCTCGCAGACCGAGGCGGGGTGGCGCAGCGGGGTGGCGCGTGACGGTTAGGAGTAGTACTCGACGATGAGGCGCTCTTCGACCGCGACCGGCAGCGGCACCTCGTCGCGCTCGGGCTGCCGCGAGAGGGTCCCCTGCAGCTGCTCCTTGTTGCGGTAGAGGTACGGCGGGGGATCGGGCGTGATCTCCGCGGCCTCACGGACCGCGACGAAGTTCTTTGCCTTGCCCGAGATCTCGATCGTCTGCTCGGGCTTCACGCGGGCGCTCGGCACGTTCACGCGCTTGCCGTCGAGCAGCACGTGGCCGTGCGAGACCAGCTGACGAGCCTGCCGCGACGTGAGCGCGAAGCCCAGGCGGAGCACCACCGTGTCGAGGCGAGTCTCGAGGCGGCGGATCAGTTCCTCGCCCGTCACGCCCTTGCTCGCCGTCGCCTCGTCGTAGTAGCGGCGCATCTGGCTTTCGCTCACCCCGTAGATCGCGCGGAGCTTCTGCTTCTCGACGAGCCGCGTCTGGTACTCGGAGATGCGCTTGCGGCCGCGACCGTGCTGGCCGGGTGGGTACGGGCGCTTGTTCGACGGGCAGTTGGGTCGCCCGCAGAGCGGCTCGCCCACGCGGCGACAGGTGCGGTGTTTGGGTCCGATCTTGTCCATGGGTCTCCCGTGATCCTCCAGCCTGTTGGGTGTTCCCGCTGGCCAGGGCGCGTGGGCTGGGCTGCCCCTGACCGTGGAGACGTCGCCGAGAGCGACAGGCGCGCTGCGAGAACTCGTGCCCTTCCGGTGTGCACCGACGATACCAGCCGACCTGCGAAGATGCCCCGCGTGGACGCCGCGCAGGATCGTGTCGTCGGGAGCATCTTGGGTCTCGCACTCGGCGACGCACTCGGTGCGCCGTTCGAGTTCCGGCGGGCGGACGATGTGCCCGATCCGGTGCCGGCGTTCGAGCTCCCGTGGATGGGGCTGCCGCCCGGATCCACGACCGACGACACGGCGATGGCGCGCAACCTCTGGATGAGCCTGGTCGCGACCGGCGGTGAGCTCGACACCGGCGACGTGCTGCGGCGGCACCTCGCGTGGCTTGCGACGGCCCCTCCCGACGTGGGGAACCTGACGCGCCGGGTGCTGAGCGGGTGGCGCGACGGGGAGCCGGACCCGGCGCGCGGTTACGTGGCCAGGAGAGGCCCGGAGGTGAGCGCCGGGAACGGGAGCGTGATGTACTGCGCGCCCCTCGGCCTTGCCTACGCGTTCCGTTCCGTGGATCTGCTCGATGCCGCCCCGGCGTTGAGCGCGCTGACCCATGCCGACGAACGATGCCGCACGGCGTGTCTGGCGGTGACGCTGGTCGCCGCGGCACTCGTGAGGGGCGATCCCGCCGACCGTGCCGTGCTGGAGTCGCTGGCTGCGATCGACGGTCGCGAGGGGGCCGAGGAGCTCGAGTACCTGGTGGGCGCCGCCGGAACAGAACGTCCTATCGACGGGCCCGATCAGGGGTTCGTGCTCTTCACCGCGGGGGTCGCGTTGAGGGTGGTCGGCGAGGGCATGCCGTTCGAGCGGGGTCTGCTCGACGTCGTGGCCCTCGGTGGCGACACCGACACGAACGCCGCGGTCGCCGGCGCGCTGCTCGGGGCGATGCACGGCGCCGCGTCGCTCCCGATCGCCTGGCTCGCGCGCCTGCAGGACCGTTCGGCGATCGAGCACGAGGCACGTGCCCTGGCCGGTCTCGCAGCCCCTCACTCGTCTGATCCAGACTAGTAGGCCTCGCCTCCGACCGTGTACTCGACCTCGCCGCTCTCCTCGGACCGGCGCACCATGCCGGAGCTCGTCAGTTGCGACAGCACCCGCTCGGCGAGACTCGCCGACACGCCGAGGGAGCGCGCGAGGCCGTCCCTCGTCCAGACGCCGAACGGATCGCGGTTCAGTGCGCGGACGATCGCGCGACGAGCGTCGGCTTCCTCCTCGTCGTGCCGACGCTCGAGTTCCGTCTCCATCGGTCGTCACCTCCGTGCACGCGTGGGTCGGTCCGTCGGCGTCATGTCAGTGTGCGACGACGGCGTGCGCGAGGGGAACGACCCGTGGGGAACGTTCCCGCACCGTTCGTCGGACGTTCACCGCTCCATGCCGCGGCGACCCGCTGGTGTGACATGCCCGAGGAACGGACTTCGGATACGGTGCTGGACGTTCCCGACGGAAGCGGCAGAGGAGCGACACGATGGAGCCGAGCGAGATCTTCGACCTGATCGTGAAGGCCGACGAGAAGCTGAAGTATGCCACGGCCGGCAAGGGCGACGTGCGCGCGAAGCAAGCCGGCGAGTTGCTGGCGGAGGCCTTGCGCGAGGCGGAGGCGATCGGGAACGACGCCTTGGTGCGACAGGCGAAGGTGCGTCTCGCCGATCTCGACGCGATCGTCGGTGGCGGTCAGTCGAGCGGAACCGACCCGGGGGGCGAGGGTCCGGCTCGGTAGCGCCGGCCGTCGGGCCGGAACCATTCGACCCGGCCGCCGGAGCGCATGTGCAGGCTCCAGCCTGCCTCGTGAACGAGCCGGTGATGGAACCCGCACAGCAGCACGAGGTTGTGGAGATCGGTCCGGCCGCCTCGTGACCACCAACGCACGTGGTGCGCGTCGGTATATCGCCGACGTTCGCACCCGGGGAACCGGCACGCGCGGTCGCGCCGGCGGAGCGCGCGCACCATGGCGGGCGACGGCGTCCGGCTGAGCCGCCCGAGCTTCAACGGGGTACCCGAGACGTCGTCGAGCGAGATCTGCAGGCGAGCGTCGCACGCCAGTCGCTGGGCGGTGACCGGGGCGAGGACCGGGCCGTCCTCGACCTCGGCGTTGGTGGCGTCGGCGCTTCCGAGCAGGGTCTCCACCGATGCGTGCACCACCACCGTGGCCCGATCGTGGTCAGGGTCTGCGGCGATGCGCCCGGAGCACAGCTGGACCAGCGCGTCGGCTCGGCGGACCTCCAGTGGGGCACGCCGGGATCCTTCATCGAGGTCGTCGGGGAGGTCGGGGACCTGCTCCGCCACGCGCGAGAGCGCGCGCTCGACGACGGCGCCTTGGTCGGCCGGCAGCTCTGCATCGAGCTCGAAGCGCATGCCGTCGTCCGAGTAGCCCATGCGCAGGAACCGCTCGGTCTCGGCCGCTCGCGTCTCGTGTCGCTCTCGGCGACGTTCGAGGTCGCCTCGATGCCTGATCGCGCCCGAGGAACGACGTGCGGCCCAGAGGATCAGGTCTCGCTCGGTCTCAAGGGTGGCGAACCGTGTCAGCTCGACGGCTCGATCGACGCCCAACACCCCGGCTTCGAGGGCGTGAGCCACCAGGGGCAGCGAGGCCAGGGCGTCGGCCGCGGCGACCCAGCGCTGGGCCTTCCATGCACTGAGGCCGTAGCGCATCGATACCCAGTGGGTCAGATCCTGTGCGCCGTCGTCTCGCCACGTCTCTCGGCGGGCCACCTCTCGCAACAGGTCCAGCAGGTCACGGTGGGCGCGTCCGATCGAGTGCCACGCCTCGTCGGCCCGTCCGACGAGTTCCTCGTCGGAGAGCACCGCCGGGGTCGCAGCGATCGCCGTTCCCTGGATCCGATCCGACTCGAACATGTGTCCGAGCTTGACGTGGTTCGGCCCACACTTCCGTGACGCGCGTCACGTTGAAGGCGAGGTCCGCGCGTGACACGCCTCATCCAGCCAGCGGATCGTCCGCGCTACTCGGGATCACCAGCCGCGACATCGGCACGCCAGCCACGGAAGACCTCGCGCATCGCATCGCGCTGGGCCTCGGAGACCTGGTCTTCGGTGAGGCGCCCGGTGGCCTCCATCGTGGCGCGGAACTGTGACATCACGGCCGTGCACCCCGCGCACTCACCGAGATGGCGTTCGAACCCAGCCCGGTCGGCGTCGCTCATCGCGCCCTCGACGTAGTCGGTGACGACCTCGACCAGCTCCCGGCACGTCAGGTCGTCACCGCTCGTTCGGGTCATGACGAAGCCTCGATCTCCATCTCACGTTCCAACACCGCGCGCACCTTGGCGCGAGCCCGGTGCAGCAGCACCCGCTGGTTGGTCTCGGTCAGGTCCAGGGCGTTACGGACCTCGTCCGAGGTCCATCCCAGGACGTCTCGCAGACGGATCACCTGGGCCTGCATGGGCGGCAGCGCGTCGATCGCCCGACGCAGGGCGTCGAGGGTCTCAGACGTCGTCAGTCGTGCCTCCGGGGCACCAGCCCAGTCCGCCGGCAGCGTCGACCAGTGACCGGCCCACGCACCGGATCCCACGAAGCGATCGGGATCGAACGACGGAGCGTCGAGGTCGTCGCCCGCCAGTGAAGCGAAGGGGGCGCTTCTGCCTTCCCGTTGCCCGCGCGTCTTGGCGATGTTCGTCACGATGCGCAGGATCCACGTGCGCAGCGACGACCGACCCTCGAACCGGTCGATGCCTTGGAGCACGCCGAGCCACGCCTCCTGCACGACCTCCTCGGCGACGGCCTGCGACGAGACGTACATGCGGGCCACGCGGAGCATCATCGGCTGCAGCCGCTCGACGAGCGACATGAAAGTGGCCTCGTCGCCCTGGCGGAGGAGCCAGATCAGCTCGACGTCGTCGCCGGACGCGGTGACGGTGGCGTCCACGACGCGAAGACTAGCGGGGGAGACGGTCGGGAACGACGAGACGTCAGGTGGGACGGACGATCCGCACGACCGGGGTGCCGTAGCCGGCCACGGACCCGTACTGGACCTGGCCGCCTGGACCCGGGTGACGGGCGTGGATCATCGTGCCGCCACCCACGTAGAGGGCGACGTGGCTGATCGGCGAGTAGAAGAACAGCAGGTCGCCCGGCTGCGCCTGTGACAGCGATGGCACGACGGCTCCCGAGCTCGCCTGCGCGGCCGAGGAGTGCGGCAGATAGACACCGGCCTGCGCGTAGGCCCAACTCGTGAGCCCCGAGCAATCGAAGGTGTCGGGTCCGGCAGTGCCCCACACGTACGGGGAACCCAGAGCCGAATCTGCAGCTCCGAGCGCGATCTGGGCGGCGCTCGCATCGGGCGGCGGTACGTACCCGCCACCGCCACCGCCACCGCCACCGGAGGTGGTCCCGCCGCCGGTCGTGCCCGTGTCGCTCGCCGCGTCGGCTTCGGCGGCCGCTGCGGCGGCTGCCTGCGCCTCCTGCCGCTCGATGTACTCGCGATACTCCTGGTCGAGTTGCGCGGCGAGGGCCTTCTGCTCCTCGAGCATCGACTGGATCTCGGCCCGCTTGGCCTGCATCTGGTCGAGCTCGGCCGTCTTCTCCTCGATCGTCTCGGCGTAGCGGTCGGCCGCCCACTGGGCCTGCTGCTGGGCGTTCTCGGCGGCCGTCGCGAGGTCGGCGTCGTTCTGTGCGAGCGCGCCCATGAACTCGAGGCGGTCGGAGAACTCCGAGAGGTCGGAGGCGCCGAGCAGCACGTCCATCTGCGAGCCGGCGCCCGTGTACGCCTCGACGGCGCGGTCTTCCAGCTGGCCCATCGCCTCGGCCGCGATCGCCTCCGCCGCTTCCTTGTCCTCGAGGGCGTCGGCGAGCCGGTCCTGCACGCCCTGGAGTCGGACCCGAGCGTCGTTGTACTGCTCGATCGCGATCTCGAGCTCGTGGCCGATCCGGTTCGCCTCGGCTTGCGCGGCCTCGACCTCGGCCTTCGTGGGGGCTGCGACCGATGCCGATCCTGCGGCGACGACGACTGTGGGGACGACGAAGACGACGGCTAGCGCGAGCCGTGCGATCCGCTTCGGGGTGCGGGTCATCGTCCTCCGGTGATCGGCCTACAGGAATACGAAAGGCTCCGGTTCTCCGGAGCCAACGCGAACGAGGCTACCGAGCGAAACGGAGGTCGTCAAACCTCTGTTGCATCTTGCAGAACCGTTTTCCTCGGCCCGGGCGCGCGACGGCGCCACTCACCCGGGCCGTGGAACGACCGAGGGCGGGCCACGTCGTGCGCGACCCGCCCTTCGGTTGTCCTGGTCGGGACGGCGGGATTTGAACCCGCGACCTCAGCGTCCCGAACGCTGCGCGCTACCAAGCTGCGCCACGTCCCGAGGAGCATCGAGTGTAGCGATTCGTCGCAGCTCCAACAGCGTCGCCTCGGGGCGACACGCGAAGCGGAACGGTGCGTACTTGCTCGTGCCGAGCCCCTTGGACGTGTGCAGCACCGATCCACCCATCCGGATCAGGCCCGACACGAGCCGCCTCGGCATCGAACAGTTCGTGACGAGCGCGCCCCCCACCGGCCGGGGCAGGGGCAGGCAGACCTGTCCGCCGTGCGTGTGCCCGGCGACCATGAGTTCGTAGCCGAGCGCCGCCGCCTCGGGGGCCGAGTCGGGGGAGTGCATCACCGCGACGCCGAAACGGTCGGTCGCTCGACGCGGCCCGACGGTCAGGTCGTGCCAACGAAGGTGCGCGTCGTCGAGGCCGAGCAGCTCGATCGGCAATCCGTCGAGCACGAGCTCACGGCGCAGGTTCGTCAGGTCCTGCCATCCGTCGGCGGTGAGCTGGGCGACGAGGTCGGGTGCCCGGCCCGCCTCGGCCCGGCGCGGCTTTCGATGAGTGCGGAAGTACGCGAGGTAGTTCAGGGGACGCGGCGTGTAGTAGTCGTTCGAGCCGAGCACGAACCACGAGGCCAGCCGCCCGCGCACGGGGCGCACCGCCTCGACCACGCGCTCGACCGCCTCGGGTTCGGCGAGGAAGTCGCCCGTCACGACGGTGATGTCGGCCTCGGGCAGCGATGCGAGGAAGCGCGCCTTCGACTCGTCGCCTCGCACGAAGTGCATGTCGCTCAGGTGCAGCACGGTGAGCGACTCGGGACCCTCCCCGTCGGCCGGTAGGATGGCCAGGCGGTGCCGCACGAGCCGGTACCAACGGCGTTCGATCGCCACCCCGTAGGCCACGCAGCCGGCGCCGACGAGCGCCAAGAGGCCGAGGATCTGCGGCAGCGAACGGGGAAGCATCTGGAGGAGTGTAGTGACCGAGTCAGCGTTGAAGACCGAGATCCACCAGCAGATGACCGCCGCGATGAAGGCCCGCGACGAGCTCCGGCTGAGCACCCTACGCATGCTGATCTCGGCGATCCGATACAAGGAAGACGAGCTGGGCCACGAGCTCAGCGACGACGAGGTGCGGGCCGTCGCCGGCAGCCAAGTGAAGAAGCGCACCGAGTCGATCGAGGCGTTCGAGCACGCCGGCCGCTCGGAGCTCGTGGCCAAGGAAACCGCCGAGCGGGAGGTGCTCGCGGCCTTCGCCCCCGAGCAGCTCTCCGACGAGGCGGTCGATGCCCTCGTCGACGAGGCGATCGCCTCGACGGGCGCGACCACGATGCAGCAGATGGGTCAGGTGATGGGCGCGATCATGGCGAAGGCCAAGGGCCAGGTCGACGGCTCGGCCGTGCAGGCGAAGGTGAAGGCCAGGCTCGGGGGCGGCTGAGCCCGCCTACTTCCCGACCACGATCGTCACGGTCGCGCCCTCGGCGGCGGGCGTGCCGCCCGGCGGCTCCTGGCGGATCACCTTCCCGACCTTCGAGTCGTCCTTGACCTGGTCGTACTCGACCTCCACCACGAATCCAGCGTCCTCGAGCGTGGCTCGGGCCACACCGGCTCCCATACCGATCGTGCCCGGCACCTCCGTCTTCGGCGGTTTCCCGCTGCTGACCTCGATCCTGACCGCGATGCCGAGGTCGACGGTCGCGCCGCCGGCCGGGCTCTGGGCGGCGACGATGCCCTCGGGCTCGAGCGAGTCGACCTCGACGATCGACACGTTGAAGCCCGCTGCCTCGAGACGTGCGATCGCCTGGTCCTTCTCGAGACCCACCACGTTCGGCACCGTCGCGGTGGGCGGCGGCGGCGGCTCGGGGAAGCCTTCGATCGGCATGCCGCTCACGACACGGGCCATGTAGGTGCGCCAGATCGGCGCGGCCACCGTGCCGCCGAAGACGCTGCCCATCGAGTACGGGTTCCCGTTGGAACCCACCCAGACCGCCGTCGCGAGCTGCCTCGTGTACCCGCAGAACCACACGGCCTTGTTCAGGTCCGAGGTGCCGGTCTTGCCGGCGACGGGCCGGGTGCCCCATCCGTAGAACGCGCTCGCGGCCGTGCCGCTCGCCGGAACCCGCTGCAGCATCGCGGAGATCAGGTTCGCGATGTCGGGGCGCAGCACGCGCTCGCAGTCGGGCTCGTGCTCGAAGATCGGATCCCCGTCGCGCACGATCGTCTCCACCGTGTAGGGGGAGCAGTGCACGCCGCCGTTCGCCATCGTGGCGAAGCCGACCGCCATGTCGAGTGGCGAGACCTCCGCCGACCCGGTGGCGAGCGACGCGACCGGCGGCAGGTCGTTCGAGACGCCCATCTTCGATGCCACCGGCGGCACCGTCTCGGGACCGATGTCGAGGATCAGCTGTGCGAACACGACGTTGATCGAGTTCTCGGTCGCCGTCCACAGATCGACCTTGCCCTTGCCACTGCCCTCGGCGTTCGAGACGCAGCCGTCCTCGTCCTGCCAGAGCGGGCTGCAGAACGGCGAGGCGCTGGAGTACGTCTGCGTCGGCGGCACGCCCTGTTCGAACGCTGCGGCCAGCACGAACGGCTTGAACGCCGACCCCGTCGGATGAGGGTCGGTCGCGAGCGCGAGCTCGTCCTCCATGAAGTTCTTGCCCGAGAGCATCGTGCGGATCGCGCCCGTCTTCGTGTCGACGGTGACGATCGACGTGTCGGGGTGCGCCTTACCGTTCGACGGGATGAACACCCGGTACGGCTGGTTCGCCGCCTGCTGCGCGAACTCCTGCCAGGTCGGGTCGAACGTCGTGGTGATCTTCAGGCCGCCCTCGAACAACGTCCGCTTGCGGGCCTTGACGCTGCGTCCGAGCGAGTCGAACTGCCCGTTCGCGTTCCCGAGCACCTGCCGGATCATGTAGCGGACGAAGAACGGTTGCTTCTTCTGGAGCAGCTTGCCGACGCCCTTCGGCAGCTTCACCGGCTGCGCCTTGGCCCGCTCTTCCCGCTCCTCGGTGATACCGACGGGCGACTCGGGTCCGAGAGCGCCCATCCGCACGAGCACCTCGTTGCGTCGCACGAGCGCGCGCTTCGGGTGGTCGATCGGGTTGTAGTCCTCGGGCGACCTGATGATGCCTGCGAGCATCGCCCCCTCGGTGAGCGTCAGTTTCCGAGCGGGCTTGTGGAAGTAGAACTCGGCCGCGGTGCCGATGCCGTACACGCCGTTCCCGAAGTAGATCTGGTTCAGGTAGAGCTCGAGGATCTCCGGCTTCGTGTACTTCTCCTCGACCCTGATCGCGAGCGCCAGTTCCTGGAACTTGCCCTCGAAGCTCTGGTCGAACTGCCCGAGGCCGAGCGTCGCGCCGACGAGCTGTTGGGTGATGGTGGAACCGCCCTGCACGACCTCGCCCGCCTGGGCGTTCTCGATCAGCGCCCGCACGAGCGAGCTCCAGTTCAGGGCGCCGTGCTCGTAGAACTCCGCGTCCTCGATCGCGAGCACCGCGTTCTGCGCGACCGTGCTCACGTCCTTCAGCCGGATCAGCTCTCGGTTGTCGAGGTAGACCGTGGCGAGCTCGGTCTTACCGTCGTTCGCGTAGATCGTCGATCGTTCGGGGAACCGCGGGATGCGGGTGAAGTCGGCTCCGAGCGTCGAGAGCTTTGCGTCGACGCGCATCACGCCGAAGGCGACGCCGACGAACGGGGGCGCGATCAGGAACGCGAGCATGCCGCTCGCGAGCAGGATCACGGGCACGAGCAGGATCGCGGCCAGCGGTTTGAATGCCGGACGGTCGGAGATCGGCCGTGGATCGGGCCGGCGGGGAACGGAGGACTGAGGCATGCGGTTGCCGCCCAGGATACCCCTCGCTGCCTGCGGGTACGATGGAGAACATGCGACGCGTGGCCCTGTGTTCCGCTGTGCTCGGCGTGCTCGCCGTGGCCTTCATGGCTCCCGCGGCCGGCGCCGCCGAGGCGACGCCGGTGGTGGTGCTCCGGGTCGAGGGCGCGATCGATCGACCGTTGCTCGGCTACCTCGACGACCGCCTCGCGCAGGCTGAGCGCGACGGGGCGATCGTCGTGCTGCAGCTCGACACCTCGGGGACCCTGGGCCAGGACGGCGTCGCCCTCGCGCAGCGCGTCGTCGACCTCGACGTGCCCGTGCTGGCGTGGGTCGGCCCCACCCCCGCGACCGCGGCGGGCGCGGGCATGCTGCTGATGTACGCCTCGTCGCTCGCGGGGGTCGCACCGGGCTCGCAGACCGGGCCCCTCGAGCCCGTCGACCTGCTGCACCCCGATGACGTGCCGGCCGACCTCGACGCCACGATCGCGGGCTGGATCGAGGAACGGGGCAAGGACACTCAGCTCGAACGCACCGCCGAACCCTTGCCGGCGGCCGACGCGATCGAGCTCGGCATCGCCTCGGCGGCCGCGACATCGGTGACAGGCTTCCTCGCCGAGGTCGACGGGCAGACCGTGCAGACGCCGAGCGGGCCGGTCACGCTCGACACGCGCATCGCGACGAGTGAGGCCGAGGCCGAGGAAGGAACGGTCGCCCTGCGATTCGACAACCTCGGACCGATCCAGCGGGTGGCCCACGCGATCTCGACCCCGTCGATGGTCTACTTCCTGCTCGTGTTCGGGTTGGCCGCCCTGGCCTTCGAGATCACCCAACCCGGGTTCGGCTTCGCGGGGTTCGCGGGGGTCGGCCTGCTGGCCCTCGCCGTGTACGGGCTGTTCGTGGTGCCGCCCTCGATCCTGGGCATGGCGCTCCTGCTCGGCGGCATCGGCCTCATGATCCTCGACGTGCGTCTTCGCAACCTCGGTCTGCTGACGGCGGCCGGCCTGCTCGCGTTCGCCGCCGGGTCGGCGCTCGCGTGGTCGGGTGTGGCCGACGCGATCCGCATCTCCCCGTGGCTGATCGCCGGGGCGGTCGCGGCGTCGCTGCTGTACTACGGATTCGCGCTCACCGTCGCCCTCCAGTCGCGCGACCGCATCGTGAACACCCAGCGAGGGCTGATCGGGCTGATCGGGGAGGCTCGCGGCAAGCTCGCCCCCGAAGGCCCCGTCTACGTGAAGGGCGCGATGTGGCGGGGACGCGCGCAGGGCGCGCCGATCCCCCCCGGCACGAAGGTGCGGGTTCGCGGCGTCGACGGTCTCGTGCTGCGGGTCGAGGAGGAGCCGGGAGCCGAGCCCGCGAGCGCCGCCAGCGGGGTGGCCGACCCGGCCTGATCGGCCCGACCCGGCCTACCCGGCCCGACGGTGCGGCTCAGGTGTGGCGATCCGGTGTCGCTGCCCTGCTCGCCGGCGGGATCTGCAATCCGCTGCCGAGGCGTCCTCCGAACAATGGATTGAGATGTGGAACGCCGCCGAGGACTGGCAGCTCGGGGCCGCGTGTCGGGGCCAGGATGCGATCTACTTCTTCGCGCCCAACTACTTCGAGCGCCGCGAGGAGAAGAACGCGCGCGAGGCGGTCGCGAAGTCGTTCTGCGCGCGGTGCCCGGTGCGGGAGTCGTGCCTGGAGTACGCCTTGGCGACCAGGGAGGCCCACGGCATCTGGGGCGGTCTCAACGAGATGGAACGCCGCCGCCTGCTCCGCGAGCGGGCGCGCGCCGCGAGTTGATCGCCCGACGTTCCCACCGGCGCTCGAACGTGCGAGTATCCCCCCTCGATGGACGACCGACGGATCCTCGACCGCATCACCGAGCTGGGATTCGAGCTCCCGGCGCCACCGAACGCCGTCGCCTCGTACCTTCCGGTGCGGGTCGCGGGCTCGCTCGTCTTCGTGGCGGGCCAGGTGGCCATGGTCGACGGCGCGGTGATGCACTCGGGTCGGCTCGGCGACGACGTGAACACCGACGATGCGGCGACGAACGCTCGCCAGTGTGCGCTGCAGGCGCTCTCGGCGTTGCGGGAGGCGCTCGGCTCGTTCGAACCGCTCGTCGGCATCGCGCAGGTGACCGTCTACGTCGCGAGCACCCCTGACTTCAAGGAGCATCCCGCGGTCGCCAACGGGGCGAGCGACCTGCTCGTCGACGTGCTGGGTGAGGCGGGTCGCCACGCGCGCGTCGCGGTCGGCGTGCAGTCGTTGCCGCTCGGCACGCCGGTCGAGGTGGCCGTCACCGCCCAGCTCGGTTGACAGCTCCCCGGCCGGCGCGCAGGCTCGCGCTCAGCGGGGGAACCGAAGGTCGCCGTCGCGTCGGCTGACCCCCGTCCGATCGAAGTACTCGAGCAAGGGAAGGGCGAACTTCCTGCTCGTGTGGAGCGCCTCGCGGAACGCGCTCACCGTGATGCCGTCGTTCGAGCGCCGCACGATGCTCGTGGCCCGGGCCACGAGCTCGGGGGTGAAGACCAGCTCCTTCGAGACCCTGACGGCGAGCCCGGCCCCCACGGCCGCCTCGACCACGTCGCGTCGCACGCCGGTCCGTTCCAGCTCGGCGATCGTCGGAGGTGTGGCCTCGGCGTCGCCGCCGATCGCGGCGAGCAGGCGTCGTACCTCGGCATCGTCAGGATCGAGCATGACCCGATGACCTGCCATGCGCACCGCGGTCGCCGATCGCTCCACGACGCCCGAGGCCACCATGGCGTCGATCGCCGCCTCGGCCAGTCCCGCGTCGGGGGGCGCTCCGATCGATCGGAGCGCGTCGAGGACGATCGCGCGCACGTCGCCGACCGGCACTCCGGCCGCGAGCGGCTCCCGTTCGTGCACGCCGGCGAGCATCCCGGTGACCGCCTGTTCCCACTCCTCGCGGACCATCGGATCGACCGCCCAGGCCCCGATCGCCGTCGCTGGATCGGCGACATCACCGACCAACCGCGGGACGTCGTCGAGGGCGACCGCGCCCCGCTCGGCCACGAGCAGTGCGGGGAGCTCGTCGGGTGAGGCTGCCCGGCGCGCGGCGAGACGGGCATGGGCCTTCGCCGCCGGGCCGGGGGCGAGGTCGAGCACGAGCCCCCCGGCCACGGTCTCGCGTCGGCCCGCCTCACGCAGGACCAGGTGATCGCCGACGGCGAGCACGAGGGGATGCGAGGTCCGCAGCCGGGCGAAGACCGAGTGACCGGGCTCGAGCCGGTTCCCGTCGAGGAAACGCACCCGCGCATCGGCCTCGGCGGCACCGGCGTACACCTTGAACGCTCCGCGAGCGGTGAGCGCCTTCGTGAGCCCTCGGACCGCACGAAGCTCGACGTCGAACGTCGAGGTCGGCAACCACGCCGTGGGGTGGGTGATCACGTCTCCTCGTTCGAGGTCGTCTCGTTCGGCGCCGACCAGGTTGGCCGCGACCCGGGCCACCGCGCACGCTCGGTCTTCGCTCCGACGGTGGGTCTGCAGGGATCGCACGCGGGCCCGCCGGTCGCCGGGTTCGACCGCGATCTCGGCGCCGACCGCGAGGCAGCCCCCCGTCAGCGTGCCGGTCGCCACGGTGCCGGCGCCCTTGATCGTGAAGACGCGGTCGACGAAGAGTCGCGCAGGCGACGGTCGCGGCGCCGGGGCCTCCTCGAGCACGGCGTCCAGAGCGGCGCGCAGCGGGTCGAGCCCCTCGCCGGTGATCGATGAGACCGGCACGACGGGAGCTGCGGCGAGCGTGGTGCCCTGGAGCCGCTCGAGGACCTCTTGCTCGGCGACGGCCCGGGTCTCGTCGTCGACGAGGTCGATCTTCGTCAGGGCCACCACCCCGTGGGAGACGCCGAGCACGTCGAGGATCTCGAGATGCTCCTCGGACTGCGGCTTCCACCCCTCGTCGGCCGCGACGACGAAGAGCACGAGCGGCGCCGGTCCGACCCCCGCGAGCATGTTGCGGATGAACCGCTCGTGACCAGGCACGTCGACGAAGCCGACCTCGCGACCACTCGGGAGGGCGCACCACGCGTAGCCGAGATCGATCGTCAGTCCCCGGCGCTTCTCCTCGGCCCAGCGGTCGGGATCGATGCCGGTGAGCCGCACGATCAGCGACGATTTGCCGTGATCGACGTGGCCGGCCGTCGCCACCACGCGGTGTGCGGGACCGGCCATCTCCTCTCGGGCCGCCGCCGACACCTCAGTCCTCGTCGTCGAGGTCGTCGCCTTCGAGGGCGTACCAGATCGCGCGCGCGAGGTCGGAGACCTGCTCGTCCGTGACGGTCCGCAGGTCGAGGAGCACGTGGTCCTTCTCGACGCGACCGAAGACGCTCGGACGACCGGCCCGCAGCCGTGCCGCGAACGCGCTCGGTTCGGGAACCGTGATGCGCACCCCCCACGACGGGAGTCCCGCGCCGGGCATCGATCCACCCCCGACCGCCGACTCACATCGATGCACGTGAGCGTGCTCGAGGTCGCCGCCGATCGTCTCGCTGAGGCGCTGGGCCCGGCGATGCACCGTCTCGGCCGGCTCCTGCAGCATGCGGACCACCGGCACATGGTCGAGGTCGCCGGCCACGGTCATCGCGAGCACCTGCTCGAGCGCCGCGACCTGCATCTTGTCGACCCGCACCGCGCGGGCGATCGGATGACGGCGCAGCTTCGCGACGAGCCCCGCCCGGCCGACGATGATGCCCGCCTGCGGCCCGCCGAGCAGCTTGTCGCCCGAGAACGTCACGAGGTCGGCGCCGTCGGTGAGCGCGTCGGCGACGGCGGGTTCGTCGCGCGGCATGCCCTGGCCGTGTCGCAGCAAGCCCGAGCCCACGTCGAAGAGGAAGGGCACCTCGTGGCGCTGCGCGAGCCGGGCGAGCTCGGTCGTGGCGGCCGAGGCCGTGAACCCGACCACCCGGTAGTTCGACGGATGTACCTTCAGCACCGCACCGACGCGGTCGGTGAACGCCGCCCGGTAGTCGCCGATGCGCGTTCGGTTCGTGGTGCCGACCTCGACGAGCTTCGCTCCCGACGCCGCCATGATGTCCGGGATTCGGAACTCCCCGCCGATCTCGATCAGCTCGCCTCGAGAGACGAGCACCTGCTTGCCTCTCGCGAGCCCTGCGAGGCTCAGCAGCAGCGCCGCGGCGCAGTTGTTCACGACGAGCGCGTCCTCGGCCCCGGTGATCGCCACGAGCATCGACTCGGCGCGGCTCGAGCGCTTCCCGCGCACGCCGGTCTCGCGGTCCACCTCGAGATCGCTGTAGCCGCGCGCCGCCCGGGCGGCCGCCTCGATCGCGCGCTCGGGGAGCGGCGCCCGCCCGAGGTTGGTGTGCAGGATCACCCCGGTCGCGTTGATCACGGGGGTGAGTCCGACCGAGATGCGCGAGGCCGTGGCGATCGCCCGCGCCAGGATCTCGTCATCGCTCGGCCGCTCGTCGCTGGTCGCACGGGCGCTGCTGCGGACCTCATCGAGGACCTCGTTCACCGCGTGCTTCAACAGCCGCCGACCGAAGGTGCCTGCCGCACGACCGCCCGGCCCGGAACGGAGCAGCGAGTCGACCGAGGGAAGCGACCGCCTGACGTCCGTCATGGTTCGGAGCCTATCCCGGGCGCGGTGGAGACCGCATGGGCGGTCGCGAGCCTTCCGTGGCAGGATAGGGCGCGATGGCCGACACCCGCGAGCGTCCCGCCTTCCAGTCGTCCCAGGTCACGAGCATGATCCGGGGCGGCGGCCTCGACATCGAGATCTCCGACGACTCGATGGCCACCGAGGACATGATCCTCAACATCGGGCCGCAACATCCGTCGACCCACGGCGTGCTGCGGGTCGTGCTCGAGCTCGACGGCGAGGTGATCGTGCGCGCCGAGCCGGTGATCGGCTACATGCACCGGGCCGCGGAGAAGCTCGCGGAGTTCCGAGACGCGCGCCAGACGATGGTGCTGATGAACCGCCACGACTGGATCAGCGCGTTCAACAACGAGCTGGGCTTCGTGATCGCGGTCGAGCGGCTCGCCGGCATCGAGGTGCCGGAGCGTGCCCAGTGGATCCGAACGATGTTCGCCGAGTGGAACCGCATCCTGAACCACCTGATGTTCTCGGGTTCCTACCCGCTGGAACTGGGGGCGATGACGCCGATCTTCTACGCGTTCCGTGAGCGGGAGATGATCCAGGACCTGATGGAGAGCGCGACCGGCGCCCGCATGCACCACTCGTACTGCCGTGTCGGCGGCCTGAAAGACGATCTGCCGGCCGGATTCCTGCAGCGATCGGTCGGCGTGCTCGCCGCGGTGCGCAAGACGATCCGCGACTTCGAGACGCTGATCATGGGCAACGAGATCATCTTCGCGCGCTGTCGCAACATCGGCGTGCTGCCCTCGGAGACCGCGGTCGCCTTCGGCACGAGCGGGCCCGTACTACACGCGAGCGGTGTCCCGATGGACCCTCGGAAGGACGAGCCGTACGAGAAGTACGACGAGGTCGAGTTCGAGGTGCCGGTCGGCCAGACCGGCGACAGCTACGACCGGTTGTGGGTGCTGGTCGAGCGCATGAAGCAGAGCTGCAACATCATCGAGCAGTGCATGGACAAGCTCCCGCCGGGTGAGTTTCGGGCCCCCAAGCTGCCGAAGACGCTGAAGCTCGAGGGCGAGTCGTACGTGCGCACCGAGAACCCGCTCGGCATGATGGGCTACTACCTCGTCGGCGACGGGAACGTGCATCCCTACCGTCTCAAGATGCGTACCCCGTCGTTCTCGAACGTGAGCGTGATCCCGGCGATGCTGCCCGGCACGCAGCTCCCCGACCTGATCTCGATCCTCGGGTCGATCTTCTTCGTGGTCGGCGACGTCGACCGCTGAGTCCGATGACCGTTCGTCGCATCGCCGCGTGAGCGCGTCTCCCGATCCGTGACGATCGAGCCCGATCTCGTCGCGGCGCGCGAGCGAGCCCGCTCGGTCGCCGACGCCGTGCTCTTCCCCGCGGCGCAGGCGACCGACCGGGCCGCGCTGGTGCCGTCCGCCAACATCGAGGCTCTCCGTGGTGCGGCGCTCCTCGGTCTCCAGGGTCCGGTGAGCGTGCCCGGTGGCCTCGGCGCGAGTCACGTGACGGCCAGGCCCGTATTCGAGGCCGTCGCCGGCGGCTGCGGAGCGACCGCGTTCGTGTGGGCGCAGCACCACGGGGCGGTGCGACGCGTCGCCGGGGGCGACGGTCCGGCCCGCGACGCGTGGCTCCCGAGGCTCTGCGATGGGTCGGTCCTCGCAGGCATCGGCTTCGCATACCTGCGCAGACCCGGCCCACCCGCCGTGAGAGCCGAGCGCACGTCGGGGGGCTGGCTGATCGACGGCGAGGCGCCTTGGATCACCGGATGGGGCCTGATCGACGTCCTCGTGGTCATGGCCCGGGCCGCCGACGGCAGCGTGGTGACGGCCGTCGTCGACCGGCCGGGCGAGCAGCCCGCGCTGCACCCAGGGGCGCCGCAGGCCCTCGCCGTGATGGGTGCGACCGGCACCGTGGCGCTCGGGTTCGACGGGTTGCAGGTGTCCGACGATGACGTGGTCGGCGTGCAGACCGACGATGGCTGGCGGCGGCGGGACCGGGCCGGCTCGGCGCTCCCCCCCGCCGCCCCGTTCGGCATCGCCGGCCGTGCGATCGACCTGCTTCGTGAGCGGCGGTCGGATCAGCGCGTCTGGACCGTGGCGGGATCGCTCGCCGACGAGCTCGACGAGCGACGCACGGCTGCCGACGTCGTCGCCGACGAGATCGCCCGATCGATGGCCGGCGGGGGTGGGATCGACGATGAGCTGGTCGCGTCGGGCGCGACCGAACGCGACCGTGGGCTGGACCTCGCCCGACGGGCCACCGACGCACTCGTGGCCGCGAGCGGGGGCGGTGCGATCTCGCTCGAGCATCCCGCTCAACGGCTGAGTCGCGAGGCGACGTTCTACCTGATCCAGGCCCAGACCGCCGATCTGCGCACCGCTTCGCTCGCCCGCGTCGGCCGTCGTCGCTGACCAGGACGTCCGCGATGCTCCCGCTCCAGTTGCCCGCCTCTTCGTGCCGATACCCCGTGGATGGGACGAGGCCCGGGTGGAGACGTGCATGCGGTCGGGTTGTTCCGTATCCGCGTGTCCCGCGACGGCGCGGTCGACATCTGGGCCAAGGGTTGGCGCCTCGAGTCGCAGGTGCTGGGGCTCGTGCCGGTGCTCATCGCCGCCGGCTTCCTCTTCTCGCCCTTCCCGATGCCGATCCGTGCGTTCGGCGCCGCGATGCTATTGGCGTGTGCGTGGGTCGTGCTGCGGATGTCTCGCCTGGGCTTGCGGGTCGATCTCGCGGGTGTGCAGGTGACCGACGTGGCGCGCACGCACCGCGTGGTGTGGGACCGATTCGACGGCTTCGTGGGGGAGCGCAACGAGCACGAGGGCCGGTGTGTGCTGCTCACCACCGATGGTGCGCGGCTTCCGTCTCCCGGCACCCTCGATCCCGACGAGATGGATCCTTTCTGGTCCGAAGGCGACGTCTCTGCCGTCGATCAGCTGAACCGCCTCGTGGCACGGGTGCGACGGGCGCAGGCGTCGGGCGCCGTTCCCGGTCCGGCCGACCTCGCGGAGCCTGAGTCCGCGCCAGCCGGTGCCGGCGACGACGGCCTCGAGTCGCCGGGCGCACGGCGACTCCGGTCTATCGCTGGCGGTTGAACCAGACGCCGCCGGGGCCCCAGTAGCTCATGCCCTGGCCCCACGTGGCGATCGTCTTCCCGGTACTCGTGATCGCGATCTCACCGTAGTCCCCATACGGCTCACGGAAGCCTCGCCGTGAGATGTATGCGAAGCCGCGGGTGACGTTGGACAGGCGCGCTGCGTCGCTCCATGTGGCGCCGGCGTCGCCGGATTCTCGATACCAGACGTTCCAGGCGTTGCGATCGCCGCGGCGCGTCTGCATGTACCACATGCGCACGTCACCCGACGCCATGGCCGCGACGGCCGGGAACCCCGACTGCTCATGTGGTTCCGAGACGATCAGGGGGGCCGACCACGTGTCGCCGCCGTCGTCGGACGTCGCCACGAACGTGCGTTGGCGAGCCCCCGGGCGCAGCGCCCCGTCGTACACGAAGTACAGCCCTCCGTCGTCATCCGCAGCCACCGAACTGTGTCCGATGTAGTAGTCGGACGGACAGGCCACCGAGACGCAGGGCACGCCGATGCGCACCGTATCCACGACGACGTTGCGCCAGCTATCGCCCCCGTCGTCGGACACGAGGGCGTGGTGCTTCACCACACCCGCGGGGGCGCCGCCGGGACCGGAGTAACTGATGCTCGACTGTGCGAGCACCACGGTCCCGTCGCTCGTGACGTCGCCGTCGTACGCGAAGTAGTAGCGATCGGAGTCGACGACCCGCCGCCGCGTCCATGTCGCGCCGCCGTCAGCCGACCTCGCGACGAACGCGTCGCCGCCGCTCGGGCCGTTCCACGTCACCCACACCTGTTCCCCGTCGTCGCTCACGACGAGCGCAGGCTTGTCGTTCCAGGGAACCCTCCCCTTCGTGGAGACGGGATCGATCCAGGTGCGGCCGTGGTCGTCGGAGCGGGAGAAGACGACATCCCAGGTGTCCATCCAGATCGCGTAGACGGCGCCGGTGTCGGGCACGACCTCGATGATCGGATCGGCCTGCCACGGCGTTCCCACGCACCGGCAGACGGGTCGGGCCTTCGACCAAGTGGCGCCGCCGTCACGGGACCGCTCGAACATCATCGCCGCATCGGGGCAGCGCTTGCAGACCGGCGATCCGTACCGGGCGACCATGATGTAGACCCAGGGCTCGTTCGGATCGGCGGCGATCGCGGGCTCCCAGTCGTTCGCGCGCGGATGCACGATTCGAGCGCCTGCCCACCCAGGGGCGGGTGCCCGTGTGACCACGCCCGTGCGCCCGACCGCCCCCGCGATCAAGGCATTGTCATAGGTCGAGATCCGCTCGGCGATCTCGAAGACCTCGTTCTCACCGGGCGCCCCCGGAGCCCGCGCGGCGGTTCCCGCGATCGGGCCCGACGTCATGCCACTGGTGGCGGCGAGGCTGGCTGCCGCCACCACCATCGCGGTCGCGAGCGTCGTGACGATGCGGCGGGTCGGGCGGCTCATAGCTGTCGGTTGATCCAGACGCCGCCGGGTCCCGTGTAGCTGTCCCCTTCGCCCCAGACGCCGATGAACTTCCCGCCGTTCGTGATCGCCGCCTCGCCGTAGTCCCCGTACGGCTCACGGAAGCCGGCAGCGGTCTTGTACATCGTGCCGGTCGTGGCGTCGGAGATGTTCACGGGGCTCGACCACGAGAGCCCGCCGTCGGTGGACGCGCGGTACCACACGTTCCAGGCATCGGGACCACCGTCCTGCTGCATGTAGAACGCCCGGACGTCGCCGGTGTCTCGCGACTCCATCGCGGGGAACGACGAGAAGACGCCGGCGGTGGACAGGGCGGTACGAGCGCTCCAGGTCGCGCCGCCGTCGCTCGACCGCCTCGCCCAGATCGTCTGCGGGCCGCCGGCCGTCGACGCGCCGTCGTACAGCATCACGAGTGACCCGTTCGCGTCGGCGCTGACCGCCGAGTGGCCGAGGTAGTAGTCCTCGCTGCACCCGTCGGCGACGCAGTCGGCACCGAGCTCGACCGAGTCCACGACGACGTTGGACCACGACGAGCCCTGGTTCGCCGAGCGGATAGCGTGCACCTGCACCTGGCCTTCGGGCGAGGCCCCCGGTCCCGTGTAGCTCACGCTCGATTGGGAGAAGACCACCGTGCCGTTGGGCAGCACATCGCCGTCGAACGCGAAGTAGTACCGGGGGGAGTCGACCACCTTGGTCTGCGTCCACGTGCCTCCCCCGTCGTGAGACTGCGCGATGTACGGATCCCCGCCGCTCGGGCCGTTCCACGCGACGTACACGTGCTGCCCGTCGTCGCTCACCGCGAGGATCGGCTTGTCGTTCCAGCTGACCTTGCCGTACGTCTTCACGGGCGCCGACCAGGTGGCACCGTTGTTCGTCGACTTCGAGAAGTAGACGTCGAAGTCGTTCATCCACACCGCGTAGACGTGGCCGGTGTTCGGCACGACCTCCACGATCGGATCGAACTGCCCCTTCTGGCCGCGACATGTGCAGAGGTACTGGTCCGCCATCCACGTCACGCCCTGATCGTCGGAGCGGCGTAACACGATGTACGGGGTCGGGCAGCGGTTCCCGCACGCGTTCGGCCCCGTGTAGCGCGTGGTCATCATGTAGACCCAGGGGGTGGTCGACGCGGCCGCGATCGCGGGCTCCCAGTCGTCGGCCGTCGGGCTGGCGAGCTCTTCGCCTGGCCACCCCGGAGCTGCCGCAGCGACGATCGGCTCGATCTGCCCGAGCTCCCCCACCCGCCGGGCGTCGTCGGCGGCGTTCAGGCGCCGGTCGGTCGAGGTCGCCTGCTCGATGCGCTCGGCGCGGGCCCTTCCCGGCGCGAGCGAGCCGGCACCGTCGCCGCCGGACGCCAGGATCGCCGTCATGACCACGAGCGCGATCGCCAGTGAGGTCACGATCGTCCTGGTCCGCGTCTGCCCCGTCAGCACGGCTGCGCATCCTCCCTCTCCGGCCCTCGGGCGGACGCTACACCTGCGCGCGGGCGGAGCGCCACCGTCGAGGGCCTGACATGGCGGCCACGTGGGAGCCGATAGGCTCGCGAGCCATGGCCGCGACCCCCACAACCGAACCTGCGAGCGTCCGCCGCACCGAGCCGGCGTTCGAGCGGCGGGGGCGCCTCGCGCGGCAGTTGATCGCGGTGCCCGTGGCGGCCCTCTTCCTGGTGCCGCTCTGGCTGATGGTCGTGGCGTCGCTGCGTCCGCTCGGCCAGGCGCCCCCGCAGACGGTGCAGTGGTTCCCGACGTCGCCCGCGTGGTCCAACTACGCGGAGGTCTTCGAGGTGGTTCCGTTCGCGAGGTACACGGCGAACTCGCTGCTCGTGGCCGTGGTCGCCGTGCCGCTCTCGGTCGTCGTGGCCTCGTGGGCGGGCTTCGCGATCGCGCGGCTCCCGCAGCGCTCGCGCGTCCTCCTGATCGGACTGTGCGTCGTCGTGCTGATGATCCCCGCGACGTCGCTGCTCGTGGGGCGGGTGAGCGTCTTCCGTTGGCTCGGGCTCACGGACACCCCTCTCCCCCTGATGGCGCCGGCCCTGCTCGGCATGTCGCCGCTGTTCGTGCTGCTCTACGCGTGGACCACGTCCCGCGTGCCGAACGACCTGTTCGACCTCGCGCTCGAGCGTGGCCTCTCGCCGATCGCCACCTGGTGGAGGGTCGCGATGCCCCTGCAGCGAGGCACCACGGCGGCCGTCGCCTCGCTCGCGTTCGTGATCTCGTGGGGGAACTTCCTCGACCCGCTGATCTACATCTACGACGGACGCTGGTTCACGGTGCCGCTCGGCATGCGATCGCTCGCGATCGTGCCGGTGACCGAGCAGCCGATCATGCTCGCGGCGTCGGTGATGGCATGCCTGCCCGTGCTGGCCGCGTTCCTGTTCGTGCAACGCCGGCTCTTCACCGATCCGAGACGAGAGGTCTCCGCGTGACCGCCACACGACCGGCGGCCGCCCTCCTCGTGATCGGACTCGTGCTCGCCGCATGCACAGGCGATGACGCATCTCCCGAGCCCGGTGAGCCGACGACCGTATCGGTCTGGGTGTCCGGCGACCCCGAGGAGACGCAGGCGTTCGTCGACGTCGCCGCGGCGTTCGAGGAGACGCAGGACGCGATCGACATCGATCTCGTCGTGATCGCCGAACGCGACGACCTGATCGCGCGTCTGTCGACCTCGCTCGCGGGTGGCGAGCCACCCGACGTCTTCCTCATGAACTACCGGTACCTGGGCCAGTTCGAGTCGAAAGGGGCGCTCGAGCCGGTCGGGCCGTACCTCGACGCCTCCGATGCGCTGTCGGCCGACGCTTTCTATCCCGAGGCGATGACCGTCTTTGAGAACGACGGCGTCCAGACGTGCATGCCTCAGAACGTCTCGAGCCTCGTCCTCTACTACAACCGCGACCTGTTCGAGGCCGCCGGTGTCGAACCGCCCCCCGCCGCGGGATGGAAGTGGAACGACATGGTGACGGCCGCGACGGAGCTCACCCAGGACACCGACGGCGACGGCGAGATCGACGTGTACGGCCTCGGCACCGACGTCGAGATCATCAGGGTGGCCCCGTTCGTCTGGTCCAACGGTGGCGACATCGTCGACGATCCCGAACGGCCGACCCGGTTCACGATCGGCAGCCTCGATGCGATCCGGCCGATCCAGGCGTTCCTCGACCTGCGCGGGGTGCACGGCGTGACCCCGACCGATGAGGAGGCCGAGTCGGCGAACTTCGAGACGCGGTTCCTCGACGGGTCGCTCGCGATGATGATGGAGTCGCGCAAGGTCGTGCCGTCGTTCCGCACGATCACCGACTTCGTCTGGGACGTCGCCCAGCTGCCCGTGCACAAGCAGCCGGCCACGGTGCTGCACTCCGACGCGTACTGCATGACCGCGGCGGGTGAACGCACCGATCAGGCGTGGGAGTTCCTGGAGTTCGCGCTCGGGACGCGGGGTCAGGAGATCGCGACGGCGACCGGCCGCACCGTGCCGTCGCTGCGCTCGGTGGCCGAGTCCGACGCCTTCCTGGACCCGAGCCTGCCGCCGGCGAGCTCGCAGGTGTTCCTCGACAACATCCCCTCCATCCGGGCGGTTCCTCACATCGCGACGTGGCCCGAGATCGAGGACATCGTGAACGACCTGCTCGAGGAGGCCTACTACGAGCCGTTCGGGAGCGGCGAGGCCGGTGAGCTCGTGGTCGCGATCCTCGATCAGACGGCGCCGCTGTTCGAGCGGGCGAACGCGGGCGGCTGACGCATGGCGATGCGCGTCGACCGTGAGCAGCTGGGCCTGTGGCTCATGGCCGCACCGTTCCTGGTCGGCGTCGTCGCGCTCGTGGCCGCGCCGGCCCTCGTGACGCTCGTGATGTCGTTGTTCGAGTGGGATCTGCTGCAGCCGGCTCGCTTCATCGGGTTGGACAACTTCCGCGAGCTCGTCGGCGACGTGGCGTTCAAGGCGTCGCTGCGGAACTCGCTCACGTACGTCGCGATCGCGGTGCCGCTGCGTGTGGCGATCGCGCTGGGCCTCGCCCTGCTGATGCACCGCCGTATGCAGGGCGTCGGGGCCGAGCGCGCGGGGGTGTTCTTCCCAACGGTGATCCCCGACGTGGCGTACGCCTTGCTCTGGCTCTGGATCCTCAACCCGCTCTACGGACCGCTGAACCTGCTGCTGGGCGCGCTCGGGCTGCCCACGCCGTCGTGGCTCTCGGTGCCGGCGTCGGCCCGGTGGGGCGTGATCATCATGGGGCTGTTCCTGATCGGGGAGGGATTCCTGATCGCGCTCGCCGCGCGACGCGCCGTGCCGGGGGAGCTCTACGACATGGCTTCGGCGAGCGGGGCCGGTCCGTGGGCGCGCTTCGCCCGGGTGACGCTGCCGCTGATGACCCCCGCCCTGCTGCTGATGGCGATGCGCGACACGATCATGAGCTTCCAGGCGACGTTCGTGCCGGCGTTGATCGTGACCGAGGGCGGGCCGCCGCCCTACGGCACGACGTACCTGCCGCTTTTCGTGTACCGCAACGCGTTCGAGTACCTCCGCTACGGATACGCCTCGGCCGCGACGGTCTTCCTGTTCGTGCTGACCGCCTCGATCGTGTGGCTGCAGTACCGCGCGTTCGATCGCGTGCGCCGAGGGGGGCTCTGGGCAGGCTCAGGCCTCGGTGGCTGAATGGTGCTCACGAGCCGCCCGCAGGAACGTCGGCTCGGGGACATCGGGGGTCGAGGCCACGAACCACCTGAACCGCCCGAGGCCGGCGGGGTCGGCGAGCATCACCGCGCGGCTTCGGCCGCCCCACGTGCGCACCGCGTCGGCGCCGCGCCCGGTGTCGAGCAGGTCCTGCTGGCGCTCGAGCTCGGTGTGCAGCCAGTCCTCGAAGCCCAGGGCGATCAGCGCGTCGTGCTGGGAGACCGTCGGGAACGCGCGCAACCCCTGCGCCGTGACCGTCTCGGAGAGGAAGCCGAAGTCCACCCCCGCGGTGATGTCGGTAGTGCCCGGCGAGGCGAGCAGGTCCTCGACGACACGGTGCGAGGCGTAGCCGTGCGCCGGCCCCCCCGAACCTCGGTCCGAGCCGTAGTCGATCGCGAGCATCGCGCGCGGCGCCGGCCCGGCGAGCGCCTCGACGATGAAGGACGCCGCACCCGTCGGCACGACCGTCTCGTCCTCGTCGATCGTCTCGAGGCCGGTGACCGGCTCCAGCACCTCGACGAGCCGGCCGTCGACGAGGTCGACGTACACCTCGCGCGGACCGTCGCCGGCCGATCGCAGCCGCCGGAAGGGAAGGTTGTCGAGCACCTCGTGGGCGAGGATCAGCGCAGGGTCTCCTGCCTCGGGCATCGTGTCGCGGGTCGCCACCCCGTCGATCGTCGCCAACGCCGCTCGAGCGCCGGCGCTGCGTTCGACCGCGGTGACCCGAGGGTCGAGATCGGTGAGCTCCGGCAGCAGCGCCCGCAGGAGCGTGCCGTCGCCGGCCCCGGCCTCGATCAGCTCGAACCCGTCGGGACGGCCCATCGCCTCGTGCAGGTCGCGGATCGCCTCGGCGAGCAGCCGCGCGAAGACCGGGTGCACGTGGGGGCTGGTCACGAAGTCGCCGGACGGCCCGGCCCCGACCGGTGGATCCTCGTAGTACCCGCCCGGCGAGTACAGGGCGAGCTCCATGTACCGGTCGAACCGCATCGGCCCGTGCCGGCCGATCTCGTCGGCGATCGTGCGGGCGACCGCGCCCGGCCCTTCGACGTCCATCGAGCGGCAGGGTACCTGGGAGGATGAACGCTCGATGACCGAGCAGATCCGACACGCGGCGTCGGTGGTCGCCGTGCGCGAAGGCGATGCCGAGCCAGAAGTACTCGTGCTCGAGCGCGGTGCCGCCAGCCGATTCCTACCGGGTTACGTCGTGTTCCCCGGCGGCGCGGTCGATGACGACGACGCGGCGCTGGCGGTCCGCTGGTTCGACGACGAGGCCGAGGCGTCTCGCGCCGCCGCCGTTCGCGAGCTCGTGGAGGAGGCCGGCCTCGCCCTCACCCGCGACGGACTCGTCGACGCAGGCAACCCGGACTCGCTCGACCCGGTACACGCGGCGCCGCCGAGCCCCGCCCAACTGCACGAGCTCGCGCGGTGGGTGGCGCCGGACGAGGTGCCGGTGCGCTTCGACGCCCGCTACTTCACGATCGCCGCCCCGAAGGATCTCGAACCGGCGCCGGACGGCGCGGAGGCCGCAGAGGCCTGGTGGGCGTCGCCCCGGGCGCTGCTCGCGGAGTGGCAGGTCGGCGCCCGCAAGCTCTACTGGCCCACGTACGCCACGATGCTGGAGCTCGCCGCGTGCGAGAGCGCCGAGGCGATCGTGACGCTCGCGTTCGAGACGCGTGAGCCCGACGACGACGAGGTCGTGCGGCTGCCACGGTCGGTCTTCTGGGAGGACTGAGGCGGTGCTGCCGATCGTGCGGGTGTTGGCTCCGAACCCGAGCGTCTACACGCTCGAGGGCACGAACACCTGGATAGTGGGCGACGGCCCGTTCGTGGTGATCGATCCGGGGCCCGATCGACCCCGGCCACCTCGATGAGGTCGCGCTCGCCGTCGGCGCTGCCGTGAGCGCGGTGCTCGTCACCCACGACCATCCCGACCACGCGCCGGGAGCGGCGTCGTTCGCAGCCCGTGTCGACGCGCCGCTGTACGCCTTCCGGCTCGCCGGCGCCGAGCACCTGCGCGATGGCCAGCAGGTGCAGGCTGGTGGCCTGACGCTCACCGCGGTGCACACGCCTGGGCACACCAGCGACCACATGGCGTTCCACGTTCCGTCGGAGGGCGCCCTGTTCACGGGCGACGCGGTGCTCGGGCGTGGCACGAGCTTCATCGATCCACCCGATGGCGACCTCGCGCAGTACCTGCGGTCGCTCACCCGCATGCAGGAGCTCGCCCCCCGCACGATCTACCCCGGCCACGGGCCGGTCGTGCTCGGAGCCGCCGCCAAGCTGCAGGAGTACGTGGACCACCGCGCCGAGAGAGAGCACCAGGTGATCGAGGCGATCTCACACGGTCCTCGCACGATCCCTGAGGTCGTGGGCGAGATCTATGCCGCGTACCCGCCGGAGGTGCACGAGCTCGCGGCTCGGTCCGTGCTGGCGCACCTGATGAAGCTCTCCGCCGAGGGCCGCGTCGTGCCGACGGGCCGTGGTGACGACGCTCGTTGGGAAGCCGTCGCGCCCCGATCGTGCGAGCGGTGCGGCAAGCCCGTGAGGGGCCGCGCGCGTTACTGCGGCACGTGCAGTCTGATCCTGTTGCAGGAGGGCACGGCCGACAACCGGTGACGCAGCACGATGCGCCCGCGCTTCGGCACCTCGATGCGATCCTGGCGCGCCAGCTGGCGCATCGCCCGGGTCACCGACTCGCGCGTCGTGCCGCAGAGGTCGGCGAGATCCTCGTGGGTGAGGCGCAGCCCGATCGCGACCCCTCCGGGAACGGGATGGCCGAAGCGACCGGCGAGCACCTGCAGCCGAGAGGAGAGCCTGGTCGGCACATCGAACCACGCCAGGTCGGCCGCGAGGCGCGCCGTTCGTTCGGCCCGTCGAACGAGCAGTGACACCGCCTCGCCCGGCTCGATCGCGCGCAGGCGTCCGGGTCGCAACGCGCGGACGGTCGCCTGGGCGCGCCGGTCCTCGTCGTCGGTGTCGATACCGTCACCCGGCCCGCCCACGCCGTCGCCGGGGCCGAGCACGTCGAGCACGAGCCGGCGCCCGTCGTGGCGGAGGACCTCGACGACGAAGGCGCCGTGGGTCACGACCCGCATCGGCGGAGCCGGCTCGCCCTGCCGGACGACCACGCCGCCGGCGCGCACGGCGATCTCGAGAGGACGCAGATGCGATCCCTGCTGCTGCGGTCCGTGTTGCCCGGAGGCGACCATCGGCACCGGCTCCTTCCGGGGGAGGAGCGAACCCGAGGGAGCCGGACCCTACCGGCCACCTCCGACATCGACGGAGGACGTGAGCCGGACGGCCCGATGCATCGCACCCCCCTGAACGGCTAGGCTTGGCCGCGAGCCCGCCGACGATGAGCTCAAGGAGGAACCCTCGTGGCCAAGTCGAAGCCGAAGCTCGAGCCCGTGCTCGCGGCCGTCCCGCTCTTCGAGGGACTGTCGAAGCGACACCTGAAGAAGCTCGCGTCGCTCGCGGAGATGGCGAACTTCATGAAGGGCGCCTCGGTGGTGAAGGAGGGCGATCCGGGCGACAGCTTCTACGTCGCGCTCACGGGTGAGGCCAAGGTCACCGTGAAGGGCAGGACCGTGCACCGCGTGCTGCCGGGAGATCATTTCGGTGAGATCTCGCTGCTCGACGGCGGCGAACGCACCGCCACGGTCGTGACCCAAACACCGATGACCCTGCTGATGATCACGCGGAAGGACTTCCTGAAGGAGCTGGAGCAGGACCCGGAGGTCGCGGTCTCGTTGCTCGAGAGCCTCGCTCGCATGATCCGCCGCGTCGATCGGTCGCTCGCGCGCTGAGCGCGCGTACGCTGCTCGCATGAAGGTCGAGTTCTACCGCCCTGGGCCGCCGCCTCCGGCCGATCAGCCTGACGCGGAAGCGAGGCCGCCCGAACTCGTGGGCATGGCCACGTGGACGAACGGGAGGCCGGTCGTCGAGTGCGGCGACGACGGACTGCGAGCGATGTTGGAGCGCGCGTATCGGATGACGCCGGTCGTGACCGACGACGCGTCGTACCGGAGATCCGGCACCCACGGTGAAGTGCAGATCCAGCCGGGCGACCTCGAGTGGTTCCGTGCCGTGTCGTTCGTACGGGTGCCCGCGGAAGCCGGCGTCGACGCACGGCTCGTGCCAGGCGTCACCGAAGGCGGATACGACCCGGCCGCCGGCTACCGGCGGTTCGAAGACTCGATCGAACGACTGTCGACCGGCCAGTAGTCTGATCGGGACTAGCTGTTCGAGGCGAGCCACGCCTGGCCCGCGTCGCAGAACGAGCGGAAGTCGCAGTGGGCGCACCACCGGCCCGGCGTGGGGTCGAACGTGCCCTCGCCGATCGCGGTGAGTGACGCCTCGACCCTGGAACGCACGGCCGCCGGGTCGTCCATCGGCTTCGTGACCTCGTCGCCGCTCGCGAGGTAGAGGTACGTGAGCGTGAGGTCCACCGGAGCCTTGCCCCAGATCTCGACCGCGGCGAGCCCGTACACGTCGAGCTGCATGCCGAGCGTCGGGTCGTCGGCAGCGGGGAGGCGGCCTGTCTTCCAGTCGACGATCTCCCACGGGCCGTCGGCGTCGCCGAAGATCGCGTCGATGCGGCCACCGACCGAGAACTCGCCGAGACGCAGCAGGAACGCACGCTCGGCGTAGAGAGGCGACACCCCGGCGAACCGGCTGGCGAGGAACGACTCGCGCAGGCGTTCGACGCGGCCCGGGTCGCCGGCGAGCTCCTCGTCGGTGAGATCGACCCGGTCCGCGAGCTCGAGCAGTTGCCCCTGACCTCGGGCGCGGCGCTCGATCCAGGCGTGGATCTCGGTGCCGATGCGCGCCGCCGGTCCGCTGAATCGCGGCAGCGGGCGCACCCGCGACCAGTAGAAGCGCTTCGGACACTGCACGTACGTGATGAGGTCGCTCGCGCCGACCGCCTGGGGCGTGCGCTCCGCGCTCGGGCCGCCTTCGACGGCTTCGCGCTCGCGCAGGTGGGCGGCGAGCTGACGCCGGTCGGCGGTCAGGCGCTCGAACGCCGTGCGGGCGTCCGCATCGAGCGCGTCGACGAGCGCGGTCTGCACGGCGCCGGCCTCGATCGCCGCGACCGCCGTGCGCCGCCATCCGTCGGGGAACGCGGCATCGGCGTCGTCGGGCCTCGCGGGTCCCGGCCAGTCGCGCACGAGCGACTCGCGGTAGCCGAGCATCGGGTTCTGATCGGGCTCCCCGTCGTCGCGCGAGGGGCGTCCGTCGGCCTCGATCGTCACGTCGGCCTCCTCGGTGGTCGTTCCCCACTCGGCGAGCTCGGCGAAGAACTCGCTCGGCCCCTTCGCCCGGACGTTCTCGCCGTACCAGTTCGAGGCGCTCACGTGCAGCGACTTGCGTGCCCTGGTGAGGGCGACGTACATCGTGCGCCGTTCCTCGATCACCTCCTGGGCCTGCAGGTCGCGCTTGAAGTGCGAGAGCACGCCGTCGAACGAGGGCAGGATCGCCGCGTCGCCGCGCAGCTCGAAGTCGAGGGAGTAGCCGCGCTCGGCCGGGTTCTGCTGGATACGCTTCGAGGGCATCAGCCCCGCCGCGACGCCCGGCACGAAGACGTGATCGAACTCGAGGCCCTTCGCTTGGTGGATCGTCATGACCTTGACCGAGTCGGACTCGCTCGGCTGCACGGGTTCCCACTCTTCCTTCTCGAGCGCCTCGACCGAGTCGACGTAGTCGAGGAAGGCCCGCAGGGTGAGCTCGCCCTCGACGGGCTCGAACGCGTGCACCTGGTCGAGGAAGGCCGCGAGGTTGCGCGAGCGCTGGGCGGCCGCGACGCGATCGACGTTGGCTTCGAGCTCGTCGACGATGCCGATGCGCCTCATCACCTCGCCCAGGAACTCGGGCACCGGGCGGCGGGCCTCCACCCGCAGCGCGGAGAGCTCGGCGCGGAACTCCTCGAGCCGGGCGCGCCCCTCGTCGGAGAGTCCCTCGACCTCGTCGAGGTGCTCGAGGGCCTCGGCGAACAGGAACGGCGTCTCCTCGTCGTCGCCACCCTCGTCGCGCCAGGCGTAGTTCCTTCCCTTGGCCCAGCTCGCGACGAGCGCGAGGTCCTTGAAGCCGACCCGGTAACGGGGCCCCATGAGGATGCGGGCGAGCGCCACGCTGGCCATCGCGTCGTTCGCGGCGCGCGCGTACGCCATGACCTCGACGACCTCGGGCGTGCGCAGGAGCCCGGCGAGCCCCACGATCTCCGCGGGGATCTCGCGCTCGGCGAACGTCTGTTGCAGCAGGAAGAACAGCCGGGACGTGCGGCAGAGCACGGCGATCTCGTTCCATCGTGTCGGCGCTACGCCTTCGGCTGCTTCAGCGCCGCCGTGGAGCGCCTCGATGCGATCGGCGATCGCGCGCGCCTCGGTGAGCTCGTCGCGGTGCGACGTGACGCTCACCTCGCCCTCGCCGTTGGGGCCGAACGGCACCAGCCGCTTGTCGGGGTCGGGACGCTGGGCCGCGGGTAGCGGCGAGATGATCGTGTCGGCCGCGTGCAGGATGCGCGCCCCCGACCGGAAGTTCGTGAAGAGCGGCAGCCGCTCGGCGGGCGTGCCGGCTTCCTTCGGGAAGTCGGTGGGGAAGTCGAACAGGTTCGACAACGACGCCCCGCGCCACGCGTAGATGTTCTGGTCGGGGTCGCCGACCGCGGTGACGGGGTGCCCGCCGGCGAACATCGCCCGCATCAGCTTGGCCTGGGCGACGTTCGTGTCCTGGTACTCGTCGAGCAGCACGGCGGCGAACCGGTCGCGGTACTCCCGGCCGACCTCGGGGTGCGCGCTCGCGACCTGCACCGCGAGCTCGATCTGGTCGCCGAAGTCGATCACGCCGAGGTCGCGCTTCAGCCGGCGGAACACCCCCACCGCCCTCGCGAGCTCGATGCGCTCGAGCGCCGTGTAGTAGACGCGGTCGGTGCGCGCGATCTCCTTGAACACGGGCAGTCGCCCCTCGACGAACGCCACGACGTCGTCGGGGTCGACCAGGTGGTTCGCGATCTGCCCGTCGAGGTTGAGGATCTTGTCGACCACGCTCGGCTGCCACTCGGTCTTCGTGTGCTCGAACGTCATCTCGTCGAGGACGCGTCCGGCCAACGTGACGCGTTGCGCCTGGCTCAGCACGCGACGGCCGGTCTCGATGCCCGCGAGGATGCCGTAGCGATCGATCACCTGTGCGGCGAGCCCGTGGTAGTTGAGGATCTCGGGCTCCTCACCCTGGGCGAGCTCGACCCCGGCGAGCGCGCGACGGATGCGTGAGCGCAGGTTGTCGGTGGCCTTCACCGTGAACGTCAGGGCGAGCACGTTGCCGGGCAGCACGCCGTCGCCATCGACCCGGCCGAGCGCCGCCAGCGCCAGGTACACGACCCGCGCGGCGATCACGCTCGTCTTGCCCGATCCCGCGCCGGCGATCAGCACGCTCGGCTCGAGCGGCATCGTGATCGCGCGCCACTGCTCGTCGGTGGGCGGCGCCCCGCCCATCGCGGTGACGACCTCGGGTGGGAACGCCGCGCTCATGCGGGCACCTGCTCCGACGCTCCGGCGCGGACCGTCTCGACGGAGAAGACGGGCTGACCCTCCGCGTACAGCGGGCAGAGCGTCTGGAAGTCGCAGAACCGGCAGTTCGCATAGGGGTTCGGACGGAACACCTCGCGTTCGTTCAGGTCACGCTTGCGCGCGATCAACGTCGCCAGGCGTTCGCGCATCCCGGCCTGGTACGCCTCCTCGTCGCGCTCGGTGACCATCCACTTGCGGTAGTCGATGTTGGGGCTCTTCCAGTTGCCGCGCAGGAACGCGAGCTCGACGGTCTTCACCGGCTGGAACTCGGCGAGGTCGGGCGACTCCTGCACCGCGAGGTAGTAGATGCCGAGCTGCAGGCTGTCGCGCGGCGGTCCGGCGCTGTCGCTCTTGCCGGTCTTGAAGTCGGTGATCACGAACCCGTCCTGCACCGCGGGTCCGATGCGGTCGATGTAGCCGATCACGTTCGCGCCCTCGAACTCGAACTCGAAGAAGCACTCGATCGCGGCGGCGGGACGATCGGCGTAGTTCTCGAACCAGTTGCGGAGCATGTGGTCCCTGGCCAGCGCGAAGAACGCCGTCGATACCGCGATCGACGGGAACTCCTGTTGGCGCCAGCGCTGCTCGAGCGCGTCGACCATTGCCCGCGGATCCTTCACGAGTTCGCCCTTCTCCACCTGCTCGAGGATCGTGTGCACCGTCTTGCCGACCCAGGCGTGGTAGCCGCCCGCCTTGCCGAGGCCGAGCTCGTCGCCGAGCACGTGCATCAGCTCGCACGCCTCGAGGTTCGACAGACGGGAGTACGAGACGCGGATCGTCTCGTGGAGCGGCCGACCGGTGTCGGTCCAGTCACGCTGGAACCACCAGCGGCCGGCGTCGACCTGCAGAGCGACCAGCCCGTCGAGCGCCGCCATGCGTTGCCACGTGGGGCGGGCCGCATCGGCGAGATGTGACCGCCACGCTGCGGCCGCCTCTCGGGTGGAGACCGGGTCCTCGAACGGTCCGGCGGGGGCGGCCGTCCACGCGCCCGCCTCGACGAAGCGAGAGCGAGCCGATCGCTCGTCGGGGTCGTGCTGCGCGTCGGTGCAGGTGAGCACCACGCGCCGTCTCGCCCGCGCGAGCACCAGGTCGAAGAGACGCCGTTCGTCGTCGAGGCGCGCGCGGTTGCGCTCGGCGTTGGTCACCGGGCGCTCCAGCACCTCTAGGTCGAACATCGGCTCGGGTCTGGACAGGCTCGGGAACGTGCCCTCGCTCACGCCGGAGACCAGCACGGTGTCGAACTCACGACCGACCGTGCCGTGCGCCGTCAGGATCTGCACGGCGTCGGATCGCCCGCGTTCCCAGGCCGAGTACCCCGGACCGTGCTCGCCGGCATCGAGCGACTCGAGGAACGCGGCGACCCCCGCGTCGGCGCTCGCCTCGTCGGTCTCGGCCACGACGTTCGCGAAGGTCACGACGGTGTCGAGCTCTCGCCGCGCCTCGGCGCTCTCGCCCGCGTTCTCGACGAGCCGGCGCGAGCATGGAAGGTGCTCCCAGAGGTGCCTGAACGCGTCCTGCACGCTCATCCCGGCGAACAGGGCGGCTCGCGTGAGCGTCTCTCGCGCCGCCACGACCGCGTCGGACTCGGCGGGGGTCAGTCCCTCGGTCACGTCGAGCGCGTTCGAGATCGAGCCCGTCGTCGCGCGAGCGGCCCGCAGCAGGCCACGGGCCGCGGCCGGAGAGAGGCCCACCACGTCGGAGACCAGCAGCTGCTCGACCAGGGACTCGCGAGCGGTCTCGTCGGCGACGAGCCACCGCAACGCGAGCACGTACGGCCTGGTCGCGGGCTCTGCGGCGAGGGAGAGGCCGCGCTCGGGCATCGCTCTGGGGATCCGTGCGTCGTCGAGCGCCCGGAGCAGCCCGCCGAGGTTGGCGCCCTGTCGGCGGACGACGACCGCCATGTCGTTCCACCCGACGCCGTGCTCGATGTGCAGGCGTCGGAGCTCCCGAGCGATCGTCGCGTGCTCCTCGCTCGCGTGGGGTGCGATCCAAGCCTCGACCGTCACGGGCTCGGGCGCTCGATGGTTCGTTGCCAGGTCGACGGATGTGCTCGACTCGAACACGTCGAGGAAACGCTCGAGGGGGACCCGGCTCGTTCCCTGGAACGAGAAGACGTGGGCGGCGGGGTTCGCCGCGACGACGAGGTCGGGCGCGCGCAGCCCGCGCAGGATCGCCTCGGCCGCGACCGTCGTGTCGTGGTAGTCGTCCACGAGCACGTGGTCGAACGGCGGCTCGCCCTCGGGGGCCTCACCGGCCCCGCGCTGCAAGACGGTCGCGAAGTCGGCGAGGTTCAGCGCGTCGAGCACCTCTTGGTACTCACCCAGGAAGCCGGCCAGCTCGCGCCAGCCCGCCAGTCCCCGCCGCTCGGCGGCCTCGACGAGGCGCTCGGGCGAGAGCAACGCCTCCTGTGCCCGCGAGAGGAACTGACGCACCTCGTCGGCGAACCCTCGCATGCCGAGCAGCGGACCGTAGGCGGGCCACCGCTGCGGATCCTGGGCCGCGAGCAGCTCCTGCACCTTCGCGAACTGCTCGGTCGCCGACAGGAGCTGGGGCGGTTCCTCGCCCGTCTGCTCGGACCGGGCCTTGAGGATGCGGTTCGCGAGCCCGTGCATCGTGACCACGTGCAGGCCCGAGAGCGAGGTGGGCAGACGCTGCAGCAGGGCCGACCTCGTCGACTCGCGTGCCGACGACGAACCCACGACGAGGGCGATCCGGTCGGGATCGGCGCCGCTCTCGACGAGTCGCGCGAAGCGCTCCCGCAGCACGGCCGACTTGCCCGTGCCGGCGGGACCGGTCACGAGCAGCGTGCCCGAGGCGTGGCCGAGCACGAGCGCCTGGCGCTCGTCGGGGGAGAAGGGGGGCGTCACATCGCGGATGCTACCGCCGCCCACCGACAGCTGCGCCCTACAGGTCGGGGCGGGTCGGCACGCTCGCGTCGCGGGGATCCTCGGCCTTCCCCTCGATCACGCGGCGGTACCAGCGCTCGACGTCGGCGGGCCCGAGCGCGCCCACGAGCACGCCGTCGCGCAGCACGAGGCCCTCGCGGCCGGCCAGCCACTCGAGCGCATCGTCGAGCGTCTCGGTCGGTGCGACCACCGGCGTCTGGGCCAACGGTCGCACGCCGTCGCGCACCGGCCGCGTCGGATCGCGCCCTCCGACCTTGCGAGCGCTCTCGATCGAGATCGTGCCGACGACCTTTCCGGCATCGACGACCGGGAACGCCTGGCCGTCGGCGCCGCGCAGGTACCCGTCGAGCGCCTGCACGAGCGACATCTCGATCGGCACCGTGGGCGGCGGCGGTCGCATCGCGTCGGCGACCGTCCCCCGCACGAGCTGGTCGCGGAGCGCGATGCGCTGGTCCATGCCGCGGCCGGCCGAGATCAGGATCATCGCGACGTACCCGAGGAAGACGGCCATGCCGATGTCACCGCTCGAGATCATCCAGACGGCGATCCCGCCGACCACGACGCCGACGGCGATGCCGCCGTAACCCGCGGCGCGCATCGCCGTGCGCCGGTTCCCCGTGATGCCCCAGACGGTCGCGAGCAGCATGCGCCCGCCGTCGAGAGGGAACCCCGGCAGGGCGTTGAACCCGGCGAAGATCAGGCTGAGGACGGCGAGCGAGCCCATCGTGTCGGCGACCAGCCCGTTCGTGAGGGCCTCCCCGAGCCAGAACGCCCCCGCGAGCGCGAGCGTGGTGGCGGGGCCGACGAACGCGACGAGGAACTCTCCGAGCGGGCCTCTGCCGCTCGCCTTCGTCTCGGTCGCCCCGCCCCAGAACACCAGGGTGATGGCCGAGACCGGAAGGTCGAGCGACCGGGCCATGATCGCGTGCGCCGCCTCGTGCAGGAGCACGCTGCCGAAGAAGAGCACCGCGGCGAGCACGGCGATCGTGGCCGCCTCCGCCGGTTGCACGAACATGCGCGAGAGGTCCTCGTACCGCAGCCAGATGTAGAGCGCGGCGATCACGAACCACGACGTGCTCACGTAGAGCGGGATGCCCCGCACGGTCGCGACCTTCCAACGGTTGCCCCCACCCATCGCTCACGAGCGTACCCCGGTGCGTCGTTCTCGCCGTGCTTCTCTCGCCCCCCGATGCATCGGTTCCCCTCGGGCATGGCCCGCGCGGCGCGCCTACGGTGGACGCATGAGCTCGATCGTGCTGTTCACCCGCGATCTGCGCGTGCACGACCATCCGGCGATCGACGCGGCGGTCCGCACGGGCGAGCCCGTGGTGCCGCTCTTCGTGCTGGACCAGGCGTTGCTCGGGCGCAGCGCGAACCGGCGGCGGTTCCTGATGGAGGGCCTCGCCGAGCTCGATCGCTCGCTCGTCCGCCGGGGGTCGAGGCTGATCGTGCGCGAGGGTGATCCCGTCGCGCGGGTTCTCGACGTCGCGAGCCTCTCGGGGGCCAGGGCGGTCCACATGTCGTCCGACGTCAGCCGGACCGCTCAGCGGCGCGAGGCCGCCCTCCGCGACGCACTGACGGCCCACGGGCTCGACCTGATCGTCCACCCCGGTGTGGCGGTGATCGAGCCGGGCGACGTGGTTCCGCCCGGCAAGCCCATGTACTCGGTATTCACCCCGTACCACCGGGCGTGGGCTCAGGCTCCTCGCCGTCAGGTGGTGCAGGCGCCGACGTCGATCGAGACGCCCTCGGACATCGACCCGGGTCCGAGGCCCGATGCCGACGCCGTGCCCGCGGACTCGATCGACCTGCCCCCCGGAGGCGAGGTCGCGGCCCGCAAGCACCTCGAGGCGTACCTCGCGGACGGCGCATCTCGATACGCCACGGTGCGCAACGATCTCGCCGCCGACGCAACCTCTCGCCTCTCGCCGTACCTGCGGTTCGGCAACGTGAGCGCGAACGAGGTGGTCGCGTCGGCGAGCGAGGTTCCCGGTGCGGAGGAGCTCGTGCGACAGGTCGCGTGGCGCGACTTCTACGGGCAGTTGCTCGCCCACGACCCCGCGATCGCGTGGACCGACTTCCGCGCACCCCCCGACGACGTGCCGCCGATGCCCGCCCACGCCGCGTATCTCCTCGAGTGCTGGCAGCGTGGCCGCACGGGCATCCCGCTCGTCGACGCGGGCATGCGACAGCTCCACCGGGAAGGGTGGATGCACAACCGTGCTCGCATGGTGACCGCGTCGTTCCTGACCCGGCGCCTGGGCATCCCGTGGCAGCGCGGCGCCGAGCACTTCATGCGCTGGCTCGTCGACGGCGACCCGGCGAACAACTCCGGGGGCTGGCAGTGGGTGGCGGGCACGGGCACCGATCCGCGACGGTCCCGCTCGTTCAACCCGGTGCGGCAGGCCGAGCGGTTCGACCCCGACGGCGCCTATGTGCGGCGGTACGTGCGGGAGCTCGCCGACGTGTCGACGCCGTGGATCTTCGCGCCGTGGCGAGATCCCGAGCTGTTGTCGCGAACCGGGTACCCGGCGCCGATCCTCGAGGTGCCGTCGTCGAAGACGCCTGGCCTGGGTGTCCCTCTCTTCCCGGCGGGTCAACCCGCCCACCCGGGCCAGGCTCCCCTGCCGCTGTGACGGAAGGCCCGCTCGGTCCTCAGCAGATGCGCGGGAGCTGGTCCCCGGTGAGCATCAGGAGCGGCCGGGTCGTGCCCAGGCCGGTGCGCAGGCGCACAGCGGGACCGGTCACCGGCCGACCGTCGACCGCGCCGACGATCGTGGCCCGCTCGCCAGCGGTCACCGCCCGCGCCGCGGCGAGCACCCGCTCGGCGTCGTGGGGCGCGACGATCGCGACGGCGACGCCCTCGTTCGCCACGTAGAGCGGGTCCAGGCCGAGCATCTCGCAGGCGGCCTTCACCGCGGCGAGCATGGGGAACGAGCCCTCGTCGGCCACGACCCCCACGTCGCTCGCCTCGGCGAGCTCGTTCAGCACGCTCGCGATGCCGCCGCGCGTGGCATCGCGGAACGCTCGCACCTCCCCGGCGCCGAGCATCGCGCGCACGAGACCGGTGAGCGGCGTCGTGTCGGAGGCGAGATCGGCCTCGAAGTCGATGCCCGCCCGCCGGCTCATCACCGCGACCCCGTGCGAGCCGACCGGCGCGGTCACGATCACCACGTCGCCGGGCCGGGCGCGATCGGGGCCGAGGTCCACACCCACCGGCACGAGCCCGATGCCGCTCGTGGTCACGTAGAGGCCATCGGCCGCCCCGCGCTCGACGACCTTCGTGTCGCCGGTGACCAGGCGCACGCCCGCCGCCTCGCAGGCGTCGGCCATCGACGCGACGACCGTGCCGAGTACCGCGAGCTCGAGGCCTTCCTCGAGGATCAGGGCGGCCGACAGCGCCAGCGGCTCGGCGCCCATCATCGCGAGGTCGTTCACCGTGCCGTTCACGGCCAGCGCGCCGATGTTCGAACCGGGGAAGAACGCGGGCTGCACGACGAACCCGTCGGTGGTGAAGGCGAGGCGGTCTCCGCTCGGGAGATCCAGCACTGCCGCGTCGCCGAGCCGCGACAGCTCCGCGTCGCCGAACACCGGTGCGAACAATTCGGTGATGAGCCGGTGCGTGAGCACGCCGCCCGACCCGTGGCCGAGCAGGATGCGCTCGCCGGGCGGCAGCGGCACCGGGCACGACATCACGAAGTCGGGCGAGTCGCTCACGCGGGGGCATCCTCGCGCCGTCGCCCGGCCAGGAAGTAGGCGGCGCACGCGCCCTCGCTCGAGACCATCGGGGCTCCGAGCGGCGACTCTGGCGTGCACTCGATGCCGAACGCCGGGCAGTCGTGGGGCTTGGCCCGCCCGCGCAGTACGTCACCCGCGATGCAGACCTCCGACTCGCTCGCGGGCACGGTACCCTCGGCCGCCGGGAAGCGGATCTCGGCATCGTGGTGGGCGTACGCCTCGCGCAGCCGCAGGCCGCTCGACTCGATCACGCCGATGCCGCGCCACGCGCGGTCGGCCGTCTCGAAGACCTCGTCGACCGTGCGCAGGGCCGCCTCGTTGCCGTCGCGCACCACGGCACGCACGTACTGGTTCTCCACCTCGTGGCGGCCTGCTTCCAACTGGCGCACCAGCATGAGGATGCCCTCGAGCAGGTCGACCGGCTCGAACCCGGTCACGACGAGCGGCACGCCGAAGTCGCGCGCGATCGGTTCGTACTCCTTCCAGCCCTGGATCGCGCACACGTGGCCCGGCGCGAGGAAGCCCTGCACGCGGTTGCCCGGCGAGACGAGGATCGCCGCGATCGCCGGCGGCACGAGCACGTGGGCCACCAGCAAGGCGAAGTTCTCGGTGCCCATGCGGTGCGCCTGCTTCACTGCCATCGCGTTGGCGGGCGCCGTGGTCTCGAAGCCGACCGCGAAGAACACGACGGTCTTGTCCGGGTTGTCGCGGGCGATCGTGAGGGCATCCAGCGGCGAGTAGACGACGCGCACGTCGCCGCCCTCTGCCCTCGCCATGAACAGGTCGCGACCCGAGCCGGGCACGCGCAGCATGTCGCCGAACGAGCAGACGATCGCGTCGGGTCGCGCGGCGATGTCGATCGCGCGGTCGATCATTGCCACCGGGGTCACGCAGACCGGGCACCCCGGGCCGTGTACCAGCTCGACCTCGGGCGGCAGGACCTGGTCGATACCCTGGCGGATCAGCGTGTGGGTCTGACCGCCGCAGACCTCCATGAGGGTCCACGGCCGGGTCACGGTCGCTGCGATCTGCTCGAGCAGCGAACGGGCGATGTCTTCGTCGCGGTACTCGTCGAGGTACTTCACGCCATGTCCTCCGGTCGCACGCCTTCGCGTTGCTGCGGCAGGTCGATGAACTCCAGGTTGTCCATCTCCGCGAGCAGGGCGTAGGAGCGAGCGGCCTCCTGCTCATCGACCACACTGATCGCGAACCCCACGTGGATCACAACGTAGGTGCCCACGTCGACCTCGGGCGCGTACTCCAGGCACGCCGTGCGGCGGACCCCGCCGAAGTCGACCGACCCCATGCGCATGCCGTCCTCGTCGAAGACCTCGGTCACCCTTCCCGGCACTCCCAGACACATGGCGTCAGCCTTCCTCGTCGCGCGCCGCGGCCACCACGGCCTGTCCCAGCGCGATGCCACCGTCGCCGACGGGCACTTCCCGAGGAAGGAACACCTCGAAGCCCAGCGACGTCAACCGTAGCGACAGGAGCGAGGTCAGCAGGTCGTTCGCGAAGACGCCCCCGCCGAGCGCCACACGCTCGAGGCCGTGCTCGTGCGCGAGGCGTGCGGCGGCGGCTGCCGTGACCTGGGCGAGCGACGCGTGGAATCCGCCCGCGAGCGCTCCCGCGTCGCGACCCGCTCGCACGCCGTCGACGACCGTCCCGATGAGGTCGCGCGTGTCGATCTCGAGCAGTCCGTCGCGGTCGGTGAGCCCGACGGGCGCGGGCGTCTCGCCGGGGTCGGCGGCCTGCTCCAGCTCGATCGCGGGCTGCCCCTCGTAGGTGGCCTCGCGGCACACGCCGAGCAGGGCCGCGACGGCGTCGAACAGCCGGCCGGCCGAACTGGTGAGCGGCGATGCGAGCCCCGCACGCGCCTGTCGCGCGACGGTCTCGACCGCGCCGGCGTCGGGCGCGGCAAGCATCGATGCGGCCTCGTCGAGCAGATCGGCGTCGAGCGCGTGGGCGACGGCCATGCGCCACGGGTGCGCGGCCGCCGCGTCGCCGCCGGGCTGGGGCACGGGGCGGAGCCTACCGACGCGGGTCGACCGTGCACGCGAACAACGCAGGAACTCACCGCCCCAGATCGTGCCGTCCTCGCCGAGGCCGAGACCGTCGAAGGCGATGCCGAGCACCTCGCTCTCGAGGCCGTGCTCGGCCATCGTGGCGGCGACGTGCGCGTGGTGGTGCTGCACCGACACGGCGGGCAGCCCCGTGTCGTGTGCGAACCGCGTCGTGAGCAGATCCGGGTGCAGATCGTGCGCGACGAGCTCGGGGTACAGGCCGAAGAGCGTGCAGGCTCGCTCGAGCGCGGCCGAGTAGGCGCGCATCGCCTCGTCGGTCTGCAGGTCGCCCACGTGCTGGGACAGGAACGCCCGACGCCCCGATGCCAGGCAGAACGCCCCGTGGAGCTCGGCCCCCGTGCCCAGGGTGGTGCGGGGCACCGCGGACGACAGCGCGATCGGATGCGGGGCGAACGAGCGCGCCCGTCGCAGCACGCTCGGAGCCGCCCCGGCCCCTGGCCAACCGCCGCGCACCATCGCCACGCTGTCGTCGTAGCGCGCCACGATCGGGCGGTCGTGCAGCACGAACGCGTCGGCGATCGCCCCGAGCCGCTCGAGCGCCTCCTCGTCGTCGATGCAGATCGGCTCGTCGCTCGCGTTGCCGCTCGTCATCACCAGCGGTCTGTCGGTCTCCCGCATCAGCAGGTGGTGCAGCGGGGTCGAGGGCAGCATCGCCCCGTGGCGGCGGTGTCCGGGCGCGACCGAGGGCGCGAGCCCCTCACCCGCGTGCACGAGCACGATCGGCGCACGCCACGACGAGAGCGCGTCGCGCTCGGCCGCCGAGACGCGGAACCACCGGTCGAGCTCGGCCTCGCTCGCGACCATCACCGCGAACGGTTTGTGGGGCCGGCGCTTGCGCGATCGCAACCGGGCCACCGCGGTCTCGTCGGTCGCGTCGCACGCCAGGTGGAACCCCCCGAGTCCCTTGAGCGCCACGATGCCTCCGCCGGCGATGACCGCCGCCGCCGCGGCCACGGGGTCGGCGGTGGCCCCGCCCCCGATGAACCGGAGCTGTGGGCCGCATGAGGGGCACGCGACCGGCTCGGCATGGAAGCGCCGGTCGGCGGGGTCCTCGTACTCGCGCCGGCAGTCCGCGCACAGCGGGAACCCGCGCATCGAGGTGCGTTCGCGGTCGTAGGGCAGCGCCTCGATCACCGTGAAGCGCGGTCCGCAGTCGGTGCAGTTGACGAACGGGTAGCGGAAGCGCCGGTCGGTGGGGTCGAACAACTCCCGCACGCACGCCGGGCAGGTGGCGGCATCCGGCGGCACCAGGCGGGGTCCGTGGGCCTCGCCCGACGGGGCGACCCGGAAGTCGGCGAGCCCCAGCGGCTCGAGCGGGGTCCGTCGCACCCTGTCGACGACGGCCAGGCGTGGTGCCCGGGCGCGCATCGCCCGCTCGAGCTCGTCGAGCGCGGCGGGCGGGCCCTCGGCGTGCACGGTGACCGAGCCGCCATCGTTGCGGACCCACCCACAGACGCCGAGCTCGTCGGCGAGCCTGGCCACGAACGGACGGAACCCCACGCCCTGCACCACGCCCGCGACCTCGAACCGGGCGGCCTCGAGGGCGATCACGGCGTCCTCGCGAGCGACACGTCGGCGAGGATCGCCTCGAGCAGGGCCGGCAGGGCCGCGGTCACGGCGCTCGAGACCGGCGAGCCCATCTCAACGCTGGCGGCTTCCACTCCATGGAAGATCACGCGCGGCGCGTGCCCGAGCGCGGCGGCGAGCCCGACCGCCTCGGCGAGTCCGAGCCCGTGCGACGAGAGCGACCCCCGCAGCTCGGCCGGCAAGCCGTTGCCGTCGCTCTCGGCGCGAACCAACGTGCCCGGCGCGCGGCGGCCGTCGACTGCGCGCACGGCGTCGATCACGATCGCGACCTCGGTGTCGTCGAGCAGCTCGAGCACGCGGGTGGCCGGGCCCGCCTCGACCACCTCGACGTCGGCGGGCACCCGCCGGCGAACGCCCTCCGCCGCGAGCAGTCCGAGGGCGTCGTCGCCGGCCTGGGGGTTGCCGCAGGCGATCACGCGGATACGTCGGGAAGCGGCCATGACGGGCGCTCAGACGCGATCCACGTCGAGGCGCAGGAAGTGGGTCGCGCAGCTGATGCACGGGTCGTAGTTGCGCACCACCATCTCGGCGAGCCGCGTGAGCTCGTCGTCGGGCCGGTCGAGCATGTCCGGCAGGAACCGCCACAGGTCGTGTTCCATGTGTCGCAGGTTCTGTGAGGTCGGGGGCACGATCTTGGCCTCGACGATCGAGCCGTCGTCGGCCACGTCGTAGCGGTGATAGAGCGTGCCGCGGGGCGCCTCGGTCGCCCACTGCGCTCGTCCGGCCCGGGGCGTGACCTCCACCCGCGGGGGGTCGGGGGGCTCGTAGGCCGCCGCCATCGCGCGGACCTCCTCGATCGCCAGGGCCACCTCGACCACCCGCGCCGCCATCGAGGCGAACGGATCGATCGTCGGCAGCTCGAGGCCGCTGCGACGCATCGCCTCGCGCGCCAGCGGCCCGAGGTGGGCCTCGTTCAGCACCACCCGCGAGAGCGGGCCGAGGAAGTAGGGGGTCTCGGTGTCGGCGAACACCGAGTGCAACGCGTTCGAGTGCGCCACGTGGATCTCGCGCGAGACGCTCTCGTACTCGGCGAAGGTCCAGGCGCGCCCCTGCGTCGAAGCCATCGAACCCTCGCAGATCGCGTAGCGGTCGGGGTGCACCATCGCCACCAGCTCGGCGTCGCGCTGCAGGGTCGGCTTCTCGATCGACGCCACGAGATCGGCCACCTCGAGGATCTGCTCGGCCGCCGCATCGAGCCGGGGCAGGAAGCCGCGCATCACCTTCGGGTCGACGGCCTTCGAGAACCCACCGAGGCGCGGGCTGACCGGGTGGATCTCCCGCCCGCCGATCGCACCCATGATGTCGTTGCCGAGCCGCTTCAGCCGCGAGGCCACGCTCGACCTCCGCGCGGTACCCCGCCTTCGCGAGCTGGATGGCGTCGTCGAACCCGAGGTAGTCCGGCAGCGCCAGCAGGTGCACGTGGAGCATGTGGCTCTCGATCCACTCGCCGAGGTAGAGCATGCGGCGCAGTTCGTGGGTGCCTGCCGGCACCTCGACCTCGAACAGCTCCTCGAGCCCGTAGATCGCGCTCATCTGATAGGCCACCGGGCAGATGCCGCAGATGCGCGGCACGATGTCGGAGACCTCCATCGCCTGGCGCCCCCGCAGGAAGGCCTCGAAGAACCGGGGCGGCTCGTAGATCTCGAGCTCGACGAGGGTCAGCTCGTCGTCCTCGATGCGCAGATGCAGAGCCCCTTCGCCCTCGACCCGTGCCACCACGGGCACGTCGACGGACCGATGCGTCATCGCTCGCTCGCCTCCTCGCGCTCGATGCTCTCGGCGGCGTCGCGGAACGCCGGCGCCCCGCCCGTGATGAAGCGGAACGAGTCGGCCACGCTCCCGGGCGCCACGCCGAGCTCGATGAAGGTTCGAGAGAGCGACCCGGTGTTGGGGGGCTGCGACGGGCCGAAGCATCCGTAGCAACCACGGCCCATGCCGGGACACAGCGCCCCGCAGCCCGTGCGGGTCACCGGGCCGAGGCAGGGCTCGCCCTTGGCGACCATCACGCACACGAAGCCTCGCCGCTTGCACTCGATGCACACGGGGGTGGTCGAGGGCCGCGGCACCGAGCCCTGCAGCAGGCTCGCCAGCGTGCCGAGCAGCTGGCCGCGATCGACCGGGCACCCGGTCAGCTCGAGGTCGACCGTGACGTGGTCGGCGACGGGTGTCGAGTCGGCCAGCGTCGAGATGAACGCGGGCGTCGCGTACACCGAGCGCACGATCTCGCCGATGTCGCTGCCGTTGCGCAACGCCTGCACGCCGCCCGACGTCGCGCACGCCCCGATCGTGATCAGGAATCGGCTCTGCGCCCGGATCTCCTTGACCTGCTCGATCTGCTCGGGCGTGCTCACCGACCCCTCGATCATCGTCACGTCGTAGGGGCCGGGCTCGATGTGCGACGAGGCCTCGGCGAAGTTCACGATCTCCACGGCGTCGGCGAGGGCGAGCAGCGCGTCCTCGGCGTCGAGCAGCTGCAACTGGCAGCCGTCGCACGAGGCCATCTTGAACACCGCCACCCGCGGCCTCACAGCTCGTCCACCCCGATCAGGTCGCGCATCTCGTCCCAGCGGAAGATCGGTCCGTCGGCGCACACGAACCACGGCCCGAGCTGGCAGTGCCCGCAGAGCTTCACGCCGCAGTGCATGTTGCGTTCCATCGTGAGCCACAGCCGCTCGTCGGGCAGTCCGAGCAGCTCGAGGTCCCGCATCGCGAACCGCATCATGATCTCGGGGCCGCAGGTGAACACCGTGGACGCCTTGGGGTCGAGCCCGGCCTCGGGGAACAACGAGGAGACCACCCCGGTGCGATGGGGCCAGGCGTCGTCGGCCTCGTCGAGGGTGAGCAGCACCTCGAGACCGTCGTCGCCGGCTACCCAGCGCTCCAGCTCGTCGCGGTAGAGCAGTTGCGAGGCATCTCTCGCGCCCACGAGCAGCACGACCCGGCGGAACGACGATCGATGCCGGATCGCGTGGTAGATCGCGGCGCGCAGCGGCGCGAGGCCGAGTCCGCCGGCCACGATCACGAGGTCTCCTCCGTGGGCGCGCTCGATCGGCCAGGGTCGCCCCAGCGGTCCCCGCATCGTCAGCACGTCGCCGGCCTTCAAGCCGGCCATCACGTTGGTCACGCGCCCGCAGGCGCGCACGGTGTGCGCGAGCCGCTCGGGATGGTCCGCGTCGCTCGACAGGCTGATCGGCACCTCGCCGACGCCGAAAACCCCGAGCATGCTGATCTGGCCGGGGCGGAACCGGAAGGCATCCCGTTCTCCGGCGTCGTCGATCGTCGACCAGAACGTGTACGTGTCGGTGCCGTCGACCACGACCTCGTCGATCGTGGTCGTGAGTGTGGGGATGCCGGCGATCATCTCTCCGGTGGCGACCGATGCCATCACGCGGTCACCCCCTCGAGCCGGACCTCGCCGTCGGTGGCCCGGATCACGGCGATCTCCTCGGTGACGTCGATGCCCACGGGACACCACGTGACGCAGCGTCCGCACCCGACGCATCCGCTGGTGCCGAACTGGTCGACCCACGACGAGAACTTGTGCGTGAGCCACTGGCGATAGCGCGAGCGGACCGACCCTCGCACCTCGCCGAAGCTCATGTGCGTGAACTCCTCGCTGAAGCAGCTCGCCCATTCCCGCGTCTTGACGGCATCGGCGCCGTCGAGTGAGACCTCCTGGCCGAGGTCGTGACAGAAGCATGTGGGGCACACCATCGTGCAGTTCGTGCACGAGAGGCATCGCGAGGCCACGTCGTCCCACCGGGGGTGCTCGCGGTTGCGACCGAGCAGCCCCTGCAGGCCGTCGGCCTGCACCGTCCGCCCCATGCGCTCGGTCGCTTCGGCGGTGATCGAGTGCGAGGCGCCCATCTCGTCGTCGGCCGCCTTCCGCGCGTGCAGCTGGTCGAGCAGCTCGGCACCGGCCGCCGTGCCGATGTCGACGGTGAACCCGTCGTCGAGCTCGGTGAGGGCGAGGTCGAAGCCGCTCGAACACCGGGGGCCCGTGCCCATCGAGGCGCAGAAGCACGTGGCTCCCGGCAGCTCGCAGTTGACCCCGACGGTGAACGAGCCCTCGCGGCGCGCCCGGTAGGCCGGGTCGGCCACCATGAACACCCGGTCCTGCACGTCGATCGCCGCCAGGTCGCACGCCCGCAGCCCGATGAACGCGTACCGAACATCCGGGAGCAGCGCGGGCGCGACGTCGACCCGGCCGTCGGTGCCTCGGTGCGCCGTCTCGATCGTCTCGCGTGGCGGGAACAGGAAGCGCTTGCCCGCGTCGGGCCCGTGCGCCCACCGGAACAGGTACTGGTCGTCGGACCGGGTGAGTCGATAGGCGCCGGGCGCGTGTTCCTCCCGCACCCCGCGTGGCAGCTCGTGGGGGCCCTCGATCTCGTCGAGCACGATCGCGCCGTCGCGCACGGTGGGGCCGATCAGCGAGAACCCCCGGTCGCGCAGCGACACGAGCAGCCGCGCGAAACCATCTCGGTCGAGATACCGCATCGATCGTACCCCCTTCGGCGTGATCGCCTCAGTGGTCACATCCTCGCATGGAGCGATCTCGGCCCACCCGGCGAAGGACCCGGACCGATAGGGGCGGTCGGAGCTCAGTCGGGGAGGTCGAGGTCGAGCAAGTCCCCGAGCTCCCGGGCGTTCCTGACCGCGAAGTCGCGGTAGCAGTTGTTCATCAGCACGTGCGTCTCGCGGACCTGACCGGAGAGCTCTTCCAACTTGGGCACCCACTCGCCCAGCTCGCCCTTCGAGTAGTCGTATCGGAACCGTTCGCTCGCGGTCTCGGCCTTGGATTCCCACGCCTTCGGATCGCGGCCGTGGAAGCGCACCATCGCGAGGTCGTCGGCCGTGGCGGCCGCGATCGGGGGCAGGCTCGAGTCGAACCCCTGCGGCATGTCGACGCAGACGTAGGGGAGGTCGCGCTCGGAGAGGAATCCGAGCGTCTCCTCGACGTTGCGCTCCTCCATCCAGCTCTTGTGCCGGAACTCGACCGCCACGCGGAAGTCGGGCAGGCGCTCCGCGCACTCTTCGATGTACGCCTTGTTCTTCTTCGAGATCACGAACCACTGGGGGAACTGGAACAGCACCGCGCCGAGCTTGCCCGCCGAGTGCAGGGGCATCAGGGCGTCACTGAACCGCTGCCAGACCTCGAGCACGACGTCGTCGGGGAGCGTGTCACGGTAGAGGCGCCGCTTGGCGAGCGTCTCCTCGGGGAGCTCGGCCGCGAGGTCCTTGTAGAGCGACTCGGTGCGGGTGGGGTGGTTCGTGAGCAGCGAGTACGCCTTGATGTTGAACGTGAAGTCGACGGGCGTGCGCTCGATCCACAGCACGGAGTTCTTCTCGCTCGGCGGGAAGTAGTACGTCGAGTCGACCTCGACGAGCGGGAAGCGCGACGCGTAGAACTCGAGCCGGGCCTTCGCGCTCTTCGCCTCCGGCGGGTACCAGTGCCCCTCCTTCACGAGGGTGGGATCGGTCCAGCTCGACGTGCCGATGAGAACGCGACCGGCCATCTCAGAGGTACCGCGCCGACGCCATCGCCACGACCGCGAGGAGGACCAGAGAGAAGCTCACACGCTCGGCGACGACGAGTCGGCGCTGGAGCGAGCCGATCCGCTCGGCCGTCTCAGGCGGGGGCGTGCCGCCCGACTCGGCGACCTGCTTCCCTAGGGAAACGAGCCGACCGATGGTGGGGCGCGTGACCGCTCCTGCGACGACGAGTCCCGAGATCGCGAGCAGGGCGCCCACCGTCAACCAGGTCCCGAAGCTCGAGCCCATCCAGTCGCCGAAGGTCGGATGCAGGTGCCAGTCGTGCCAGTAGAGGAACGCCCCGGCGACGACGGTGAACACGGCGTCGATGAAGACGACATCCACGAATCGACGCCGGCGGAGCTCCGACATGAACGGAGCCCCCGCCGCCCCGAGCACCGCGGCGCTGGGCTGCACGAATACCACCACCACGAACAACGAGCCGACCCAGATGACCCCGGTGGCGATGTGCACGATCCGCAGTGCCACGACGTACGCGTCGGTCGCCAGCATCGCTGCTCCTTTCAGGACGTCCGCGAGTGTCCTATGGATCGAGCACCAGCGCCATGCGTCGAGGGAGAAGCTGTCGGGCAACCGGCGACCAGCTCGACGTGCCGATCAGGATGCGGCCGGCGGCCATGTGGGGTGCGCTCAGGCGGCGTCGTCGGTCGAGGTCGAGGCGACGCCGTTGCGGCGTGCCTCGCGGCGTTCGGCCCGCCCGTTCTTCCGATCGACCACGGCGTTCTTGGCCTGCTCGGCCTTCCGTTTCGCCGTGTCGAGCAGGCGGCGGGCCCACATGTACTCGGTCGAGAGGATGCCGAGGCCGACGAAGATCAGCAGCCAGCCGGGGCCGGGGAGCACGAGGAGCGCGACCCCGGCGAGCAGGACGGCGAACCCGGCGATCGTGACCGCGATCCGCTGGCCGTTGCGCCCGATGAAGCGGCCGACGGCCTTCGTCCAGACGATCGTGGGGTGGTCGTGCCACTTCCTCGCCATGCCGGGCTCGGCGAGCAGCTCCTCGACGACCGCGCTGGCGTCGCGTTCCTCGGGGTCGTCGCCCCACACGTCGTGTCGATGGAGGTGGTCCGTCATCGGAACCACCATCCTCTCACGGCTCGGGGGAACGGTGGAAGGCCTCAGTCGTCGTCGTGATCGTCGTCCCCGGAGCCCGACGAGTCGTCGCTACCACCGTCGTCGTCATCGTCGCCTGAGCCGGATGAGTCGTCGTTCCCGGAGCCGGAGGAGTCGTCGTCCCCGCCTCCCGACCCACCGTCATCGGACCCCGAGCCCGACGGGGAGCCGGAGGGCGATGGAGACCACGACGGGGACCATGCGCCTCCCTGTCCACTCTGCCCGGCGCCGTCGCCCGAGCCACCCGCGTCGTCGGCGGCCGGGTCCACGCTCACCGATCGGCCGACGCTGATCGGCTCCGGCGTCTCGCTGAGCTGGCGCGCGGTGACAGCGAACGCTCCCAGCGAGATGGCTCCGGCGAGCGCGAGTCCACCCAACGCGTAGGCGCCGACGATCAGGATGCGTTTCATGCTCCGAGCCTAGATGGGGCCGGGCTAAGGGGAGGTAAAGGAGGAGCCAGGCCGGCGCCCGCGCGGCCAGCGCTTCAGCTCGTACACGTCGTCGCGCCCGATCAGCCACGAGATGTGCTGCCACCACTCCAGCGCCTCGGCGCCCGAAGGCGCCTCGGGAATGATGGGCCCGTAGATCGGCGGAGCGTCGCCCAGGCGCAAGGTCGGCACGCCGAAGACGTCGAGTTCGCGGGCGTCCCGATACTCCTGGACGATCGCCTCGGCGAGGCCGGGGTCCGATCTGGCCCGGTCGAGGAGTCCGGGCATGCCCGCCGCCTCGGCTGCTCGTACGGCAACGTCCGGTGAGATCGGCTCTGCCTCGTCGTGCACGATCGTACCGAGCGCGACGTAGTACGCCTCGAGGGCGGGGTCACCACCCTCGCGCCGGGCGAGCGCCATCGCGGTGAGGGCCTCCCCGTAACGATCCGCCGCCTCGTGGAACGGCATCTGCAGGCCGGCCGTGTTGATCTCGAGGCTGAACAGGTGCCACTCGATCGTGAACATGTCCCGATCCCGCAGGTCCCTCAGCCATCGCGACGTCTCCCACGCCCATGGACAGCCGGGGTCGGTCCACACCACCAGGGTCGGAACGTTCGCGGGATCGCTCATGTGATCCGCGCCTCGTCCGCGACCGGTCGGTCATCGGATCCGACGCCGCCGCTCGATGGTCCCGGCGCCGGCCGCAACCGGATCTCGACGAGCGTCCCGCCGCCGGGCGGGCCGATCAGTTCGAGCGATCCGCCCCAGCGTTCGGCGAGCTCGCGAGCGATCGCGAGCCCGAGGCCCGAGCCTCCCGGTGGAGCCGCGCGGCCACGAGAGAAGCGCTCGGTGACGGCCTCACGCTCGTCGGTGGCGACACCCGGGCCGTGATCGCGTACGGCGAGCACCGTGCGCTTGGGGCCCGGGGTCACCGTGACCTCGATCGCACCGGGCGCATACGCCGTGGCGTTGTCCAGCAGGTTGTCCACGATCTGATCGAGGTCCGTCGGATTCGCGTGCACGGGCGCCCGATCGGCAGCGTCGGTTGTGATCTCAGCCCCGCGCTGGCTCGCGCGATCGGCCCACCGCTCCGCGCCGGCGCGCGCGGCCTCGCCGGCATCGGCCTCCGTCGGCGCGCCCTCCTCGACCTCGTGAGCCATCTCCAGCATGCGATCGATCGTCGCAGCCATGCGGTCGACCTCACGGTCGGCCGCCTCGAGCTGGGTGCGCAGCTCCGGGTCGTCGGTCTCGTCGGAGGCACGTTCGACCCTGAGCTTCATGCCGGTGAGCGGGGTGCGGAGCTGATGCGACGCGTTCGCCACGAAAGACCGCTGCGCCTGGAACGTGCGCTCGACCCGGTCGGCCATCTCGTCGAACGAACCCGCGAGCTCCCTCACCTCGTCGGGCCCGCCGATCCCCCCCACTCTGGTCGAGAGATCGCCCTTGCCCAGGCTCCGGGCCGCCGCCGCGAGCTTCGTCAGCGGCCGCGCGAGCGACCCCGCGAGCACGAACGCCACCAGCATGCCCGCGAGCAGCCCGGCGAGGCCGATCGCGATCACGACGATCGTGACGCGTCTGACGGAGTCGCTCACGCGCTGCACGTCGAGCGTGATGCGCACCGCGCCGACGATCACCGGTCGACCGTCGGGGTCGTCGACGATGGGCGCCGAGGCCAACAGCAGGTCGACCGCGAGCTCATCGCTCGTGCGAACGATCGCGGACGGTTCTCCGTCGACGAGAGCGCTCAGTACCTCCGGGCGCTGAACGGTCGCGTAGTCCTCGCCGACGGCCGACGCGGTGGGGATGGAGAAGGGATTCGCGTCGGCGAGCACCACGCCGCCTTCGTCCATCACCAGCACCCGCCCTTCGATCTGTCTGGAGTATCGCTCGGCCTGACGCGTCAGTTGGTCGCGCGAGCCCGGCGCCAACGACGACGAGTCGAACGACGCCGCGAGGGCCTGGGCGGTGACCTTCGCCTGACCGAGCAGGTCCGACTCGGCGCGTTCGCGCAGGTTGACCGCGAGGGGCACGGTCAGGGCAACGATCACGGTGATCAACACATAGGCGAAGGCCATGACGAGGCGCGTTCGAACCTTCGTGTGAGCCTCCTCAGTCCTTGACGTCGGCGGGGATCGCGAAGCGGAAGCCCACTCCGCGACTCGTGGTGATGTAGCGCGGGTGGCTCGGATCGTCCTCGAGCTTCTTGCGCAGCCAGGAGATGTGCACGTCGAGCGTCTTCGTGGGACCGAACCAGTGTGGGTCCCAGACCTCGTCCATGATCTGCTCACGCGGGACGACCTCGCCGGCCCGCGACATCAGCAGCAACAGCAGGTCGAATTCCTTGGCCGCGAGCTGGACGTCTCGGGCGTCCTTCGTCACCACCCGGGACGAGGGGTCGATCGAGATCGCCCCGATGACGATCGGGGACTTCGAGGTGACCTCGCTCCCGGCTCGGCCCCGGCGCATGATCGCACGCATGCGGGCCACGAGCTCGCCTGCGCTGAACGGCTTGACGACGTAGTCGTCGGCGCCGAGCTCGAGTCCGACGATGCGGTCGACCTCTTCGCCGCGGGCGGTGAGCATGATGATCGGCACGTCGGAGCGACGCCGGATCTCCCGACACAGGTCTCGGCCGTCTCCGTCGGGAAGCATCACGTCGAGCAGCAAGAAGTCCGGCTCTGCGACTTCGTAGGCGGTCGTCGCCTCGGCGATCGTGCCGGTCACCTGCGGGTGGAACCCTTCTCGCGAAAGGTGTTCTGCGAGCGGCTCGGAGATGCTCGTCTCGTCCTCCACGACGAGCACACGAGGTTTCATGGAGCGATGGTAGCCGCGCGCCAGGAACTTCGGTGGAGAACTCTTGTCACTCTCCTTGAAGTGTGTCACTGCCGCCGGTTAGAAAGCTCCCACCGTCCGGGGATCACGGAACAAGGATTCAAGGGGGAGGGCTCAGGGTGTCCGACGGCGCAGCTATCCGCAGAGTTCACGTTGGGGCCGGCGAGAAGCGGGAGTCAGCTCGATTTCGCCTTCTGGCGGTGGTGATCTTCTCGTCCGCTGTCGGGGCCGTCATGGTCGGAATCGCGAACGAGCATCAACCTGCTTCTGGGACCGAGCTGTTGGTCTTTGGGTCTGCCGCTGCCCTCGCCGGCATTCTCTCCGTGAGATCTGGCTCGACAACCGCCCTATCCTTGGACATGCCCGTGCTGTTGGCGGCTGGGTTGGTCCTTGGCCCTGGGGTCGGCGGCGCGATTGCCTTGATCGCTTATGTAGATCCGCGAGAGTGGCGCCACGAGATAAGCGTCTCAAGGGCAATCTGCAACAGAGGTCAAACAGCCCTTAGCGTCGTTGGTGGCGCCCTCGCCTTCACTGCTGTCGGAGGAGAACTGGGCGTCTGGCCAGGTTCTCTCCTGGCTGGCCTGCTGGCACTGGGCACGGACATATCCATCAACTACGGTCTTGTGGCTCTGATGACCTCAGTTCGGACGGGTACCTCAGTCCCCACAGCACTATCTCAACTCCAGCTCGGATCGAGTCGCCTGTTCGCTCTCATGTACCTCTCTTACGGCCTGATGAGCGTTCTACTGGCAGAGGCGACCGCGAGCATGGGCCTGAAGGGTCTCGTAGCTTTCGTCGTGCCGTTGGCGTTGGCGAAGGGAGTATTTGAACAGAGTCGACAGGTTCTCCTTCTCCGGCGCGATGCCGATCGAAGAGGCAAGGCGCTCATGATGGCCACCGACTCGCTTGCCCGCGAGCGACGTGACGAACGACAAGTCTTGGCCGGGGAGCTACATGACGAAGTCCTCCCACCACTGTTCAAGGTCCATCTCATGGGGCAGGTCTTGCGCCAAGACTTGAATTCAGGACGCCTGCTTAGCCTCGATGAGGATCTTCCGGAGCTCCTGTCAGCGACAGAGCTGGCGCAGTCTGCCGTGCGGGACGTCGTCAGAGGACTTCGGGGTGCCAAAGTTGGGCCAGGGGGCCTTGCCAGCAGCCTCAGACTCGTCGCCCAGCGTCTTGAGTCGGCGGGTGCTCCGAGGTTTGCGTTGGAGATCGGCGAAGTGTGTGGAACAGAGTCGGCAGAGTTGCTCTGCTATCAGCTTGCCCGGGAAGCGATGAGCAACGCCGCAAGGCATTCGAAGGCATCCGAAGTATCCGTCATCCTAAAGGAGCGGGGTGACTGGCTGGAGCTGACCGTTGCTGATGACGGGGTTGGCTTTGATCCGAGCCAAGTCGAGTCTTCGAGCCACTTCGGCTTGAGCCTGATTGCGGAGCGCGTCACGGCTGCCAGCGGAGTCGTTGATGTAAATTCCAGCCTTGGTTCGGGGACGACCATCAACGCCCTCATCCCGAAGGACGAAAACAACAAGACCCCGGAATGAGACTCCGGGGTCTGGCTGGTGAGGCTTCTTGGTCCTGCTCAGGCCTTCCAGTGCGCGCCGCCCGCGAGGGCGATTGCGAGCATAGAGCCAAGAGCGATGGCGATTCGACGAGCGATCTTCATGGCCCCACTCCTTCTCCGACGGTCACGTCGTTCTCTTGATGCAGATGCTGACCCCATCTGGGGGACAACACAGACTATCGGGGGACACCCACACGGGGGACAACGGGGAATTGAAGCTACTGCGTTCGGTGTAGGGCCCGACCCCTCCACGTGTCCTACTTTCAAAGGGTCCCCGGAGAGCCGAAGATGACCGTGTGAAGACTCAAGGTTCAACAGTCGAGGCCCGGGAACGCCTGCTGCTGGCGTTCGAGCTCACGGTGATCATTCCAACGCTGGTTCTGCTCGCGGTCTTGCTTGCCAACGACGAGACCGTAATCGACCAAGAGCTTGTCTTCTACGCTGAGCTCCTTCTCTGGGCTGCCCTGATTGCCGTCGTCGAGCTTCTTCCAGTGCCGGCCTGGCGAGGTGTCCACCTCAGCCTCGGGTTCCCGTTGCTCATGACCGTGGCCATCCTCTTTTCGCCCCCCGCCGCAGCCGTCACGGCGCTGCTCGGTTCCTTCGATCCGCGGGAGCTTCGACATGACGTGACCTTGCTCAGGGCACTGTTCAATCGTTGCCAGGTGAGTCTGTCGGTCTTGGCGGCGAGCGCAGTCTTTCACTGGCTTGCTGGGCCGGCTGGCATCGACACCGTTCCTCAATGGACGCTCGTCGCTCCAGCGATGGTTGCTGCCATTGCCGACTACGGAGTCAATACAGCGATGGTGACTGTATTCACAAGCCTCCGAGTAGGTATCCCTCCGCTCGCCGTTATCCGCGAACTTCGAATCGGTCGACTAAGTGAGTTCCTGGTGAGTTATCTGGGACTCGGCGTTCTAGGCCTCATCGTCGCCATCTTCGCGGAAGAGATTGGCTTCTGGTCCATCCCGGCGTTCCTCGCGCCTTCCCTACTCGCGCGGCAGATGTTCTTCAGGT
>CAWGTU010000003.1:0-868630 GCA_963825635.1 uncultured Actinomycetes bacterium | reverse complement strand
TCGCAGGCGCTCGAGGAGGCGCACAAGGAGCTCCAGGATCGTGAGCAGGTGCTCAAGACGCTGTCGAACGCCATGGCGGAGGAGCGTGCGGACGAGCGGCTGCAGATCGCCGGGTACCTCCACGACGACCTGGCGCAGGTGCTCTTCCGGCTCTCGATCCAGGTCGATGTTGCGCGCAAACTTCTCGAGAAGGACGACATCCCGGCGGTTCGGGATCAGCTCGAGAAGATCCGTGAGTCCAAGCAGGCGACCTCCGACCGCATCCGGGCGCTGATCCGAGACCTGCACCGTTCGCCGTTGGGAGCCAAGGGGCTCGCCGAGGCGCTCGAGTCGTTCACCGACGAGGTCGGGCGCGATGCCGATGTCACGTATCACCGCGACATCGACGAGATGCCGCTGCCGGCGCCGATCGCGCTGCTGATCTTCCACATCGCGCGCGAAGCCGTCATGAACTCCCTCAAGCACGCGCGGGCCGCGGACTTCTGGATCGGCGTGCACGAGGACGCGGACTCCATCGTGCTGGAGCTGCGCGACAACGGCGTCGGCTTCGACGTCGACGCGCCGGGACCCGAGGGTCACTTCGGCATGGCGATGATGCGCGAGCGCGCTCAGGTCGGTGGTGGGACGTTCGACGTGCAGAGCGCTCCCGGCGAGGGCACCACGATCACGGTGAAGTTCCCGAGCTCGCTGCTGCAAGCCGAGGCTCCCCCTCAGGCCGTGACCGGCGGGGCAGGCGACGTTCAGGCGGAAGGTGCTTCCCCCGATACATCGGGATCCACGCGGGGGGACGACGATTTCCCGCGAAGTGTCCCCGCATGACGATCACGGTGAACGCCACGATGCCTGCGTAGAGGAACACGTCGCCGATCGACAGCACGCTCGAGATCGGTGGGGGCAACCCGATCACGTCCGCGAGCGGGGTGAGCACGTCCGACGGCGTCATCAGGTGGTGCTTCCCGTCGTCGATCGCCGCGGGCAGGGCCCCGCTCGGTCCGCCCGCCGCGCGGATCGCCGTTTCGCTCACTGGCATGCCGCCGTTGAACGCGATCACGGCCATGTTGAGCGTGAGGCCCAGCAGGAGAAGAGGCGCGGCCGGGAGCCGTCGGTTCACCCAGACGAACGCGACCAGCAACGTGTAGCTGCCCACGAGGACGGCGACCGCGACATCGTCCTCGAGCCAGCGGTCGAACGGGACCAGCTGCAGCGTGAGCCCGGCGGCAGCAGCGCCCCACCAATACACGTGGAGCCGCTCGAAGTTGCGCACGCTACCGCCCGCGAGTGATCCGGCGACGAGGCCGATGATGGCGACGGTCAGGACGACGATCATGGTGGGGAAGGATGACGCGTGCGGGCTGCGATCGTCGCATCGGTTCCGTCGCAAGTCCAGCCAGGAACGGCGCAGAGGTTCAGCCCCGGCCGATGTCGATGTATCGCCGTACGCTCGAAGCATGGCGAGCATGACCGACACCGGCTACTTCGGGCCCGAGAGCGTCTCGTGGCAGGTCCATCGCGAGGTCACGGTGCTCTTCGGCGGGGCCCGTGCTCTGCTGATGCAGGCCGCCCACCCCCTCGTGGTCGCCGGCGCGAACCAGACCGGCATGTACGAGCGAAACCCGTGGAAGCGATTGCAGCGCACGCTGATCCTGACCTACACGCTCACGTTCGGGACGAAGGCCGAGGCGCATGCCGCCGCCGACAAGATCAACGAGGTCCACACCCGCATCAACGGCATCGACCCCGTCACCGGGAAGCACTACGACGCGCTCGATCCCCAGCTGTTGCTCTACGTCCACGCATGCCTCGTCGACTCCGCGATCCTGTTCGAGCAGCTCACCGTCGGCAAGCTCGACGACGCGGGACGACAGCGGTTCCACGAGGAGCAGATGCTCGCGGCGGAACTCTGCCTCGTCCCCCGGGCGATGATCCCGGGCACATGGCAGGCGTTGCGTGCCTGGCTCGCCGACTTCGAGGATCGGGGAGAGCTACAGGTCACCGAGGGCGCCCGCCGGGTGTTGGACCTGTTCTTCGATCCCCCCGAGGAAGCGGAGTGGCGCCCGGTGCTGCGCGGGGTGTCGCGTCTCGCCTACGGGACGCTGCCCGAGGGCATCCGCGAGATGTACGGCATGCCGTTCGGGGCCGTGAAGCGGACGGCGATGCGCGCGACGTTCCCGGTCATCCGAGCGGCGCGGCCGCTCCTGCCGCCGAAATACCGCTTCATCGCCCCGTACTCGGAGTTCCTGCTCCGCCAGCGAGGCATCGACCCCGAGGTCGATCAGGCCGAGGTCAGGAAGCGGGTCGGCATCCGGCTCTAGCTGTGGGATCCGCTACGGCCGACGAGGACTCCTGAGGGCCGGGAGCCGTCCCCAGGGCGATCCCCGGCCCCGCTTCGTCTGTTCCATCCCTTGGCCCGTCACCGTCCGGGTGCCTGCCCCGGCGTGGGATCCTCCGCGAGCACGACGCTGGAAGGAGGCGACGGCTGCTGACCCTGGTTCGCGGGTCCACGACCGTACGGAGCCGCCTTCTCTTCGACCATGTTCACGGAGTACATCCCGCCTTCCCGGGCAGCCGTGTCCGCGTACTCGGCGTACGGCGCCGGGATCGCGACCGATCCGATGCGCGCGAGTTGGTCACGGGCCTCCTCGGTCTGCTGGTACTGCACCAGCATCCCCGCACCGAAACCTATCGCCGCGAAGACGACCGCCGCGACCAACGCTGCCGCGATCCAACGGAAGAGCTTCGGCCTCGACAGCTCAGGCGATACCAACCGCTTGACCTCTTCGAGGTCTCTTTGCATGTCGTGCATGAGTTCACGCTCATCAGCGAACTCGCGCTCCAGCCGTTCGAACAATTCGACGTCGCCCTTCGTCTCGATCATCGGTCCTACCTCCTCTCCACCGCCACCATAGGTTCGATCCTGTGGACGGCACACCGACGGAGCGTCGACAGGATCCGACGCTTCTCGGGCGACGGGATGGGGGGCTCTGGGATGATGGAGAGGGAGGCGGGTCGCGGATGGACGAGCGGCAGTTCGTGATCGTGGTCGGCGTCCCTGCTGAGTCGTTGGACGACCTGGGGCGTTTGTTCCCTCGAGCCACCATCGTCAGCACCCCGACGCTCATGGAAGCGACCCGCTGGCTTGAAGCTACGGCAGGTGCCGCGCCGGTTCATCCTGCCCCGCTCACCGTGGGGGGCTTGTCGATCGATGTCGACGGTCACGTCGTGTCCTGCGGTGACGTGCAGCTCGATCTGACCGAGCGGGAGGTCCGACTCCTTGCATGCCTCGCCTCCGAACCGGAGCGCGCATGGAGCTTCGAGGAGCTGTTCGTCGGCGCGTGGGGGCAGCGGTACATGCATGACCGAGGAACGGTGCAGGCCGCGGTGCAGCGGTTGCGTCGGAAGCTAGGGGATGTGTGCTCGGCAGTCCACATCGAGGCGGTTCGCGGGTTCGGCTTCCGCATCACGGGAGCGATCCAGACGCCCGCCTCGGATGGCGTGCGAGACTCATCATCATGACGGCTCCTCAGGACGTCGATGCGCTCCTGCTCGACATCGACGGCGTGCTCGTCACGTCATGGCAGGCTCTTCCGGGCTCGGTCGGAGCCGTCGCCGCCCTTCGTGAGGGCGACGTGCCGTTCCGGCTGCTCACGAACACCACGACGCACTCGCGGCTCGGGCTCGCCGAGACACTGCGCGAGGCTGGCTTCGACTTCGAACCCGACGAGATCGTCACGGCCGTGACCGCGACGGCGAGTCACCTGCGCTCGCAGCACGCCGGCGCGAGGGTGTTCGTGCTCAGCGACGGAGACCCGGGTGAGGACCTCGGTGGCGTGGACCTGGTCGACGTCGACGACGCCGATGTGGTCGTGCTCGGCGGGGGGTGCGACGACTTCAGCTACGAGGCGATCAATCGGGTGTTCCGCCGGCTGAACGACGGTGCCGCGTTCGTGGCGATGCACCGCAACCTCTACTGGCGCACGAGCGAGGGGCTCCAACTCGACGGGGGCGCGTTCGTCGCAGCCCTCGAGGCGGCCTCGGGTGTCACGCCGGTCGTCTGCGGCAAGCCGGCGCCCGCCTACTTCGGCGCTGCCCTCGAGACGCTCGGGGTCGCCCTCGACCGCGCTGCCATGGTCGGTGACGACATCGTGAACGACGTCGTCGGCGCCCAGGACGCCGGTCTCACCGGTGTGCTCGTGCGCACCGGCAAGTTCCAGCCTTCCGATCTCGGTCGTGGCACGCCGGACGTCGTGGTCGACTCGCTCGCCGACGTGCCTGCGCTGCTCGGGATCGGTGGCTGACGTGGGATCGGACCGGGCCACCGCGCCCGCGTTGTTCACCGGCATCGCTCCGCAGTACTCGTGGGCGGGCGCGGTCCTGTCGTTCGGGCAGGACCCTCGATGGCGACGGTTCATGGTCTCGAAGCTCGGGGCCGTGCCGGGATCGCTCGTGCTCGACGTCGCCGCCGGCACGGGGTTGGTCTCGCGCGATCTCGCGGCGAGGCTGAGGGCGAACGTGGTCTCGCTCGACCCCAGCGAGCCGATGCTCCGAGCGGGGATCCCGGCGAACGAGGCCGCCGGGCTCGCCGAACGGATCCACCCGGTGCTCGGGCGGGCCGAAATGCTTCCCTTCGCCGACGGGACCTTCGACGCGCTGACGTTCACTTACCTCGTGCGCTACGTCGACGATCCCGCCGCCACGATCCGAGAGCTCGCCCGTGTCGTCCGCCCGGGAGGCTCGATCGCGTCCCTCGAGTTCCACGTGCCGCAGCAGCCGATGCTGCGGGCGGGGTGGTTCGCGTACACGCGCGGCGTGCTGCCCGTGCTCGGGTCCTTCGTGTCGCCCCAGTGGCGTCGCACGGGGAACTTCCTCGGGCCGAGCATCAGCCGGCTCGAGGACCGCGCCCCGTTGCCCGAGCAGGTGCGGTGGTGGCAGGAGGCTGGCGTGCGTCACGTGCGCTCGAGGGAGCTGACGCTCGGTGCCGCCGTGGTCATCTGGGGAGTGAAGGAAGGCCGCCGTGGGGGATAGTCCGGGCGGGTCTCCGGATCGTCCGGCGTTCTACGCGTTGGAGCCCGGGGGCTGGCGTGACTGGTGGAGCCTGCTGCATCCGCCGTACACGGTCTGGCACCTGTCGTACGTGGTGATCGGCGCGTCCCTCGCGCCCGACGTCGACGTGCGATGGTTGGGCGAGACGCTGCTCGCCTTCTTCCTGGCGATGGGACTCGCCGCCCATGCGCTCGACGAGCTGCACGGGCGCCCGCTTCGCACGCGGATCCCCGATGCCGTCCTGATCGCCGTCGCGGTCACCGGCCTCGCGGGCGCGGTCGCGCTCGGCATCGACGGGATGATCGAGGTCTCGCCGTGGCTGGGCGTCTTCATCGCGGTCGGAGCCTTCCTGGTGGTCGCGTACAACCTCGAGCTGCTCGGCGGCCTGTTCCACTCCGACCTCTGGTTCGCCCTGGCGTGGGGAGCCTTCCCGGTGCTCACCGCGTACTTCGCGCAGACCGCCGAGCTCGGTGTGGCGGCGCTCCTCGCCGCGGGGGCGTGTGCGGCCCTGAGCGCCGCCCAACGGGCGCTGTCGACGCCGGTCAGGCATCTCCGCAGACGGGTCGTCGATGTGCGAGGGGAGATGATCCTCGAGGACGGACACCGTGATCCGGTCGACGCATCGACCCTTCGGGAAGCGCCCGAGTCCGGGCTGCGGCTGCTCTCGCTCGCTGTGCCGCTCTTCGCGGCGGCTCTGCTCGCTGCCCGGCTGCTCTGATCCGAACCTACCCGGACGACACGATCGCCAACACCTCGTCGGCGTAGCGGTCGAGCTTCGCCGGTCCGATCCCCGGCACGGCCGCCAGGTCGGCCCAGTCGCCCGGCTTGCGTTCCGCGATCTCGGCGAGCGTCGAGTCGTGGAAGACCACGTACGCCGGCACACCGTCGGTCGAGGCGCGCTGACGCCGCCACTCCTTCAGACGGTCGAACAACGGACCTCCTCCGGCGCCGACCGTGACGGGTGCCCGTGCCCCCCGAGCCTTCGCCGCCGAGCGTGCCGCCTCGGCCTTCACGACACCGATCTCCCGCAGGAAGGGGCTGGGCGCGGAGCGCGGCTCTCGCGGCCACGACAGGAACAGGTGCTCTCGCGCCCGTGTGATGCCCACGTACAGCAGGCGCCGTTCCTCGTCGGGGTCGGCCTCGCTCTTGCGCGCCCGGTACGGGAGCTCGCCGTCGAGGAGCCGGGGCAGGAACACCGCGTCGAACTCGAGTCCCTTCGCACGGTGGTAGGTCATGAGCTGCACGCCGCGACCCTCGCGCTCGGCCGCGAAGCGATGCTCGAGCTCGACCAGGAAGCCGGGGATGGTTGCGTCGGCCCCGGCGTGAGCGTACTCAGAGGCGAGCGCCCTCATGCGGCCCAGGTCGGCCTGGCGCGTGGCCTCCTCCTCGCCGGCATCGTCGCCCGCCCCGTCGGGGGCGTATCCGAGCGAGTCGGTGATCGCGTCGACCGCCGCGGAGACGTCGGCGGCGTCGTCGGCTCTGCGTAGCCGGGCGAGCACACCGCGCGGCCCCGGCCGCCGCAGGAACGACCCGTCGCGTACCTGGTAGGGCACGCCTGCTGCGGCGAGCGCCTCCTCGTACGCCTCGGAGCGGGCGTTGATGCGGTAGAGCACGGCGACCTGTTCCCACGGCAGGCCGTGGCTCTGCAGCCGCTTCGCCTCGCCGATCACGAACGTCGTCTCGGCCTCGGTGTCGGCCACCGCGCGCGCGGTGGGGTTCGGGCCGTCGTCGCGGGTCGAACGCAGGGTCTTCTCGAACCCACCCATCGATCGGGCGAGCGCGTTCGCGACCGTCAGGACCTGCGGCGAGGAACGGTAGTTCTCCTCGAGCCGAACGATCGTGGCGTTCGGATACCGCTCGGGGAACGTCAGCAGGTGCTCCGGAGAGGCACCCGTGAACGTGTAGATCGTCTGGTAGTCGTCGCCGACGACGCAGAGCTCGTCGCGTCCACCGAGCCATCGTTCCAGTAGGGCTTGCTGCAGCGGGTTCACGTCCTGGTACTCGTCGACCGTGAACGCGTGGAACCGTTCGTGCACGAGCCGGGCTGCCTCGGGCTCGTCGTCGAGCAGCCTCACGAGCATCAGCAGCATGTCCTCGAAGTCCATTCGTCGCTCGCCCTTGGTGCGCTCGTAGGCAGCGAACGTGCGTTGCATCAGGTCGGCGGGCAGCGGGGGTGTCCGGTCCGCCGCCTCGATCGCCTCCAAGTACCCGGCCGAGTTCACGAGCCGGTTCTTCGCCCACTCGATCTCAGCGGCGAGCTCGCGGCGCGGCAGGAACCGGTACGCGCCGGGCAGACCGTTCGCGATCGGATTCAGGATCTGCGCCTTCGTGTTCAGCACCTCGGGCAGGTCCCGCCCGGTGAACCTCGGCCACAGGGTGCCGAGTTGGCGCAGGGCCGACGCGTGGAACGTTCGAGCCTCGACACCCTCGACCCCCAGGCCGGCCAACCGAGACTTCAGCTCGCCCGCCGCCTTCTCGGTGAACGTGACCGCGAGCACGGCGGCGGCCTCGAAAGCGCCGACCTGGACCTGATGCGCGATGCGGTGGGTGATCGTCGTGGTCTTGCCGGTGCCCGCACCCGCCAGGATCGCCACCGGTCCGCGTACGGCCTCCGCAGCACGACGCTGCGCGACGTTCAGCCCGGCGAGAGGGTCGATCGGGGATGCCATCGAGGCGACGCTACCAGTGGGCTCGGACGGATCGGATAGAAAACCGTTTCAGACTCGGGCTGCTGCCGCCGATAGGGACCATATGGCTCTGGTCGAGAACAGGCCGCCCGCGGACGTGTCGGGCCGCGTGCCGCTGCACTACGCAGCCCTGTTCGGCGACCTCCATCGCGCCGAGGATCTCGTGGACTCCGGCGCCGACATCCGTATCGGCGACCACGACGGTCAGACCCCGCTGCACTACGCCGCCCAGGGGTGCTCGGTGGCCGTCGCCGAGCTGCTGCTCTCGCGTGGGGCCGACATCGACGCCGAGGACGTGGACGGCAACACGCCGCTATGGTGCGCCACGCTCCGCACGCGGGGCGAGGGGCCGATCGTGCAGATGCTCCTCGGGTCCGGCGCCGACCCTCACCACGAGAACCACGACGGCCGCACCCCGTCGAAGCTCGCGAAGGCACTCGGTGGCGTCGACATGTCGCTCCGCAGCGCCGGCTGATCGCTCTCGGACAGCAGACACCCGAGATCACGTCCCGCGCTCGCTGCGGTCCGGACTACCCTGGTGGCATGACCGCTCTCCCCACCACCCTCGGCGCCCTGCGCGCGACCGGCTTCCCCGACCGCACCGTGAAGCAGGAGGTGCGTGACAACCTCCTCACGAGGCTCGCCGCCGGAGGGGACCTGTTCCCCGGCCTCGTCGGGTTCGACGACACCGTGCTGCCGGCGCTGGAACGCGGCATCCTCGCCGGGCACGACCTGATCCTGCTGGGGGAGCGTGGGCAGGCGAAGACGCGCCTGGTGCGGGCGTTGGTGAGCCTCCTCGACGAAGTTGCGCCGGCGATCGAGGGCACCGAGACGAACGACCACCCCTACCGCCCGATCAGCGCCCACGGCCGAGCGCTCCTCGCCGAATCCGGGGACGAGACACCGATCACCTGGATCTCCCGCGACGATCGCTACGCCGAGAAGCTGGCGACACCCGACACGAGCGTGGGCGACCTGATCGGCGACGTCGACCCGATCAAGGTGGCCGAGGGACGCTACCTCGGCGACGAGGGCACGATCCATTATGGGTTGATCCCGCGCACGAACCGCGGCATCGTGGCGATCAACGAACTTCCCGACCTGCCCGAGCGCATCCAGGTGTCGCTGTTCAACATCCTCGAGGAGCGCGACGTGCAGATCCGCGGGTACCGCATCCGCCTCCCCCTCGACATGCTGCTCGTCGCGACGGCGAACCCGGACGACTACACGCATCGCGGCCGGATCGTCTCGCCGCTCAAGGATCGCTTCGGCACGCAGATCCGCACGCACTATCCGGAGACCCTGCGCGAGGAGATCCGCATCATGGATCAGGAAGCCGCCCCGATCGACGGCGCCGTGCCGATGCGCGTGCCGGTCTTCATGAAGGAGATCGTCGCGGCGCTCACGGCGGAGCTCCGTCGCTCCTCGCACGTGAACCACCGCAGCGGCATCAGCGTGCGCTACTCGATCGGCAACCTCGAGACGTTGCAGGCGGCGGCCGTTCGCCGGGCCGCGCGGACCGGCGAGCCCGAGGCCGTGCCCCGCGTGGTCGATCTCCCCGCGGTGCTCATGAGCTCCGAGGGACGCGTCGAGTTCGACACGATCGAGGAAGGCCGGGAGGCCGAGATCCTGCTGCGCGCGGTGCGCACCGCCGAGCTCGAGGTGTTCCGCCGCCGGCTGTCCGGGTACGACTTCGCACCACTGCTCGCGCGGTTCGACGAGGGGCTTGCGATCGACACCGGCGAGCTCACGCCCGCCAGCGATCTACTCGATGCGATCGGCGATCTGCCCGGCCTGGCGAAGCTGCTCGAGCGTCTGGGGGTCGAAGAGGAGAGCCCGGGCGTTGCGGCGAGCGCGCTCGAGTTCGCCCTCGAAGGTCTCTACCTCTCCCGTCGACTGAACAAGGACGGCGGGGACCGGGCGGCGCGATACTCTGGCCCCGAGGTTGCCTGAGGGCGCGGCCTCGTAGTATCCGGCGCGATGTCACAGCTGCATGAGTGGGTCGGGTTCGCCGTGGTCGCGCTGTTCGCGATCGGCTGGCTCTGGCCCCTCGGAGCGCTGATCGTGCGGCGGGGGCCCGGCGATCGGTACTGGCAGTGGTTGACGGTCGCTCAGGTGGCCGCCGGGCTCCAGGCGCTGATCGGCATCGTGCTGCTGCTCCTCGGACGCCGGCCAACGGAGTGGCTCCACTACGTCTACGGGTTCGGACCGATCCTGATCTTGATCATCGCGCACGCGCTCGCGCGCGACCTCCAGAAGACCCAGCCCGGCGCGAAGCCGATCCAGCCGTGGGTGCCGTTCGCGTTCGCCGCGTTCATCTGCTTCGGGCTGACCCTCCGAGGCCTGATGACCGGCCTCGGCATCGGCTGAATCTCTCAAGGCTCTCGAGACCTCGGCCGAACCAAGGAACCATGGCAGCGACCACGCATGGAACGAGTGGGGAGGCGGCCGTCGCTCGAGCGCTCGGTCGGCTCGACGCCTACAGCTTCTTCGTGCTGCCCGCGCACGACTGGAACGCCGACTACGCCGTGGTCGGGACCACGGGCGCCTTCCTGATCACGGTGTGCGATCTCCCCGGAGTGGCGCTGGTCGACGCGAGGCGCCCGGTGGTCGGGGATCGGGCGGTGCCATCACTCCGACAGCTTCGCACTGGGGCGCGACGGTTCGCCGGGCGGCTGACCGAGGCCTCGGCGCTGGCCTCGGTCGTGCCGATCGTCTGTCTGACCCATGCGATCGCCGGGCCACCCGTGGACGCCGCCGGCGTACGGTTCGTGAAGCTCGCCGATCTCTCCCGAGACATCTCGGCCAGGCCCGGCATGCAGTCGCACACCCGCGCTCAGTCTGCGGCGAGGGCGCTCGGTGTGCACGTGGCCGGCGACCAACGCCGACACTTCACGGTCCGCAGCTGAAGCCCGAAGCCGACCGTGCGCGAGAGCGCGCGTAGGCTGGTCGCATGCGCTTCCGCTACTCGCGGTGGGACGGCACCCAGGATCCGTTCGGCCCGGGCGTGCCCGCCGCCGACGTGCTCGAGGAGCTCGCCGACGAGATCCTGATGGGCGGGAGCGCCGATCATGCCCTCCAGCGGTTGATGCGCCGCGGCATGCGGGGGCGGTTCACGGGTATCGACTCGCTCCGGGAACGCCTTCGTCAACAGCGTGAGCGCGAGGAGCAACTGCTCGACCTCACCGGTCCGCTCGAAGACGTGCGGGAACGGCTGGGGGAGATCCTCGAGCGGGAGCGCGCCGAGTTGAGCTTCCGCGATGACGACGATGCGCGCATGCGGGAGAGCTTCCTCGACGCCCTGCCGCCCGACGCGCCGGGTCAGCTCGGGGAGCTGCGCGAGTACCGATTCGCCGATCCCGTCGCGCAACGTATGTTCGACGAGCTCCAGGAGCACATCCGCGAGCAGGTCCTGGGCTCGTACTTCCGGCAGATGGCCGAGGGGATGCGAACGATGTCCCCCGATGACATCGCTCGCTTCAAGGACATGCTCGCGGAGCTCAACGGCCTGATCGAGATGCGCGAGCACGGTCAGGACACGCAGCCGGCCTTCGAGGACTTCATGTCTCGCCACGGTGGGTTCTTCCCGGACGAGCCGCGCACGCTCGATGAGCTGCTCGAGGGCATGGCTCGCCGCATGGCGGCGATGAGAGCACTGATGGTCTCACTCTCGCCGGAGCAGCGTGACGAACTCGCGCGCCTGGCCGAGCAGGTGATGCAGGACATGGATCTCGCGTTCGAGGTCGACCGACTGAGCGCGAACCTGCAGGAGGCGTTCCCGTGGATGCCGTGGGGTGATGGCGAGGGGATGGGCGTCGGCGAGGGGTACGGCCAGGGAGCCGGAATGCCGATGTCGGCGGCGGTCGACGCGATGGAACGACTCCACGACTACGAGGAGCTCGACCGGTCGATGCAGGGGGAGTATGCGGGGGCGACGATCGACGACATCGACGAGGACGCCGTGCGTCGAACGCTCGGCGACACGGTGGCCCAGGACCTGCGCCGGCTGAAGCAGATCGAGCGCATGCTCGAGGAGGCCGGCCTCGTGCAACGTCGCCGGGGCCGCCTCGAAGTCACCCCTCGTGGGGCCCGCAAGCTCGGGGAACGCGCGCTCACGCAGATCTTCGAGGAGCTGCAGCGGGACCGTGAGGGCACGCACGAGTCTCGCGACGCGGGCGGACTGGCCGAGCCGACGGGGGCGACCCGTCCATGGAACTTCGGCGACCACGGCCAGCTCGCGGTGCAGCGCACGGTGTTCAACGCGGTCACGAGGTCGACACCCGGCGAGCGGGTTCGCCTGGTCCCCGACGACTTCGAGATGATCGAGGCGGAGCAGCGCACCGAGACCGCCACCGCCCTGCTACTCGATCTCTCGTTCTCGATGCCGCTGCGCGGGCACTTCATCCACGCGAAGAAGATGGCGCTCGCGCTGCACGCGTTGATCGAGGGCCGCTATCCGCACGACACGCTCTACCTGATCGGCTTCAGCGACTACGCGCGGAGGCTGCGACCCGAGGACCTCACCGCACCCGGGTTCGAGCGCGTGTACGGCACGAACATGCACCATGCGTTCATGCTGGCGAACCGGCTCCTCTCGCAGCACCCTCGTGCGACGCGACAGGTGATCATGGTGACCGACGGCGAACCGACGGCCCACCTCGAGGGGGAGCAGGCGTTCTTCTCGTGGCCGCCGGTTCCCGAGACGATCGAGTTGACGCTCGCCGAGGCCATGCGCCTGGCCAGGTCGGACGTGCGTCTGAACATCTTCATGCTCGAGGAATCCGAGGGCCTCGCCCGGTTCATGGAGCGGTTGGCTCGCGTGACGAAGGGGCGCGTCTTCCTGATGGACGACGATCGGGTCGGCGAGTTCGTGCTCCGCGACTACGTCGCTCGGCGCTCTCGGTGACGTCGACGCTGAGCCGAACCTCTGGCGGCTCGCTGTAGGGTCGCTCCCGTGCGGCGGTTCGTGAAGATCGTGGTGTGGGGCCTCGTGTTCGCGATGTGTGCCGCCGTGGGCGCGGTCGTCGCGGCGAACACGAACCCGTTCCCACCGGGGGTGGAGGACCCGGGGGCGCGGCCGAGCGAAGCGTCCCCGACCGCCGAGCCCGACCCGAGCGCGCCGGGCGGCTCCTGGCTCGTGCGGATCGACACGCGCACCTACCACGACCTGTTCGTGGGGGGCCGATGCGCCGCCAACTGGCGCATCGACGTGGGCATCGCCGTGGCCGATGGGCCGATCGACTCCGCGGGAGCGGCGACGCTCAAGAGCGAGCTGCGATGCGACGAGCCGACGGCCCAGGTGCAGGCTGAGCGGATCGACCTGCGGGCCGTCGGGGTGCTGCGCGACGGCGACCTGCGCTTCCGGCTCGAGGAGACCGGGCGCAGCCCGGCCGGGTCCCAGGAGCTGAGCGGCTTCCTCGAGACGATCCCGACCCTGCGCCTCGAGATGCCGGCGCGCGACGGCGCGACCGCGAGCTACGACTTCGAGCTCCCCGACGGCGGGCAGGGAACCTTCGGTGCGGCGGGCACCGTCGTGCTCACCGCCGCGGCCCCCTAGGGAGCGACGCCACCGACCGGATCCCACCACAGGGTGATCACGCGCTGCTCATGTGGTCCCGCGCCCCACAGTCCCGCGTGCTCATGGAGCCGGGAGCCGAGGGCGTCGGCGATCTCGTCGTCGCGTCGGGGCGACAGACAGAGCCGTCGACGCACGAGGGCGATCGCGTCTGCGCGACGCTCGAAGCCGCTCCCTGCCGTGCCGGCGATATCGACGCGCTCCTCACGATGGACGTCGAAGCCGAGGGCCTCGCAGAGCGCATGGGCATCGTCGGCGCACGGCCGCTCGGGCCGCTCGAGCCCGTGCAAGCGTACCCACAGGTCGTTCATCCACGACAGCGGATGGCGCTCGGTCAGCTCGATCACGACGCGGCGCAGGGCGTGTGCCGAGAGTGCCGTCAGGAAGTCGCCGAGCTCGGGGACGTTGTACACGACGTGGCCACAGACGGCGACGTCGGCTGTGGGAGTCTCGGACGCGACGTCGGGCCAGTGCCCGAGCACGGTCGTGGCGGGGAGCCCCAGGTGCGCAGCCCGGTCGGCGACCGCCTCGAGCATGTCGATCTGACCGTCGACCGCGATCAGGCCGGTGCAGCGAGCCGCGAGCGGCAGGCTGGTCGCTCCCCCTCCCACGCCCACGTCGAGCACCGTGCCCGGCTCGGCGAGCGCCTCGAGTGCCCGCGAGGTGGTCGGCGTCGGCACGGCACGACCATCGCCGGCCACCGCTCGATCGCCGCGGCGCGCGAAGAGCTCCGACGGGAACCCGTAGGGCGACTCCGGTGCCGCCTCGAGGATCGCAGGGGGGATCGCCCACGACGCGAGGGCGTCGGCCCAGGCGGCCTCGAGCGCCGCCGGGTCACCTCTCATCCAGCACCTCGTCGGTGTCGGCACCGAGCCGCGGCGGCGGGAGCCTGGTCGGCAGGCGCCGCCCGTCGAACCTGAGCGGGTTCGCGACCAGACGAAGCGATCCACGGCGAGCCGGGTCATCGACGTCGACGACGAGCGCGGCACCCTCGGGCGAGGCGAACACCTCGTCCATCGTTCGGATCGGCGAGCAGGGCACGGAAGCCGCCTCGAGCTCGCGGAGCCACTGCGCTGCCGGGCGGGTCGCGAACGCTGCCGCCAGCAAGGGCACCAGCTCGTCGCGGTTCGCGACGCGGTCGTGGTTGGCGGCGAACCGATCGTCGTCGGCCCACTCCGGGTGTCCGACGACCTCGCACGTTCGGCGGAACAGCCGGTCGTTCCCGCCCGCCAGGATGAACGGGCGGTCCGAGGCGTGGAAGGCTTGGTACGGCACGATGTTCGGGTGGGCGGTGCCCAGGGCCGAGGGCACCACCCCTCCGATCAACGTGTTGGCCGCCTGGTTCACCATCGCGGCCACGCTGGCATCGAAGAGGGAGACGCCGACGTGGCGGCCGTGGCCGGTTCGCTCCCGCTCGGCGAGCGCCGCCAGGATGCCGATCGTCGCCTGCAAGCCGGTCACGACGTCGAGCAGCGCCACGCCGGCCTTCACGGGCTCGCCTCCCGGTTCCCCGGTGACGCTCATCAGACCGCAGAGCGCCTGCACGATGATGTCGTATCCCGGCCGAGCGGCCGTCTCCGCCGAGGCGTCGCCGAACGCGGTGAGCGAGCAGGTGATCAGGCGAGGATTCGCCGCTCGCAGGCCGTCGAGCGAGAGCCCGAGCTCGGCCATCAGTCCCGGCCGGAAGTTCTCGATCAACACGTCGGCCCGGGCCGCCAGCCGCTCGACGGCGTCGACCCCTGCGGGCGTTCGCAGGTCGATCTCGACCGATCGCTTGTTCCGATTGAGCGAAAGGAAGTAGGCAGCGTCGTCGCCGGCGAACGGCGGCCCCCAGTGGCGCGTGTCGTCGCCGTCGCCGGGACGCTCGACCTTCACGACGTCGGCCCCCAGGTCGCCCAGCGTCATCGTGGCGAGTGGTCCCGCCAGAACGCGCGAGAGATCGATCACCCGGAGCCCCGCGAGCGGTGCCGGCGCCGTCTGGGAACCGCCCGTCATGTGCGGCAGCCTACCCGGCTCGGTCGTCGCCGGGTTGCCGGGGCGTGCGACTGGCCCCGGGGCCCCCTGGTCGGGCATGATGGGCCCGTGAACGAGCAGAGCCTGGATCGAGTCAACGCCTTCCTGGCCGAGGCCGCGCGCCGCACGGCGGTCGGCGACGTGATGGCGGTGACGCCGGCCGAGATCGGTCGTGAGCTCGGGTTCCCCGATGCTTTGTCCACGGCGCGGGCGGTCCGGGCGCTGATCGCTCGCAGGCGCCTCGAACCGGCACAAGGTTCCTACCGGCTGCTCGACAGCAGGCCTGTCGAGGCGGGCGAGAAGGAATCGCTCGGACGGCGTCCGCGCGCGACCCGTCAGCGCCCCTCGTCGACGACGCGCGCGGAGCCGGGGACCGCTCGGTACTCCGACTTCGGTCGCGCCGTGGTCGACCGCTTGGTCGAGGTGGGACGGGAAGCCGCCGAGATGCGCGCCGCGCTGCGGTCGGCTCGCGAGGAGGCGCGAGAGGCGCGCCAGGACCGCGACGAGGCCGAGAGCCGCGCACGCTCACTCTCGGAGAAGGTCCGAGAGCTCGAGGCTCGCGCCGAGATGGCAGAGTCGAACCTGCGCACGGTGCTCGCCACGGTGCGCTCGAAGAACGCCGAGGATCCGGCTCGCGACGCACGGGTCTCCGACTCGGAGATGGAGGCGATCCTCGGGGTGCTCAAAGGCGACGACACGGTCGAGACGCCCGCTGTCGCGACGCCGGACCCCGAGACCGCCTGAGATATCAGTCGGTGGCCGCGCCGTCGCGGCGCAGGAACGCTTCGTAGCAGGCCGCCTCATGCGTCGGCTCCATCTCCCGGAGCGCGAGGTCCTCGGTTCGACACTTCGTCTCGATGCCGAGCTCGGCGGCCCTCCCCGACTCGACGACCGGGCAACGAGGATGGAATCGGCACCCCTCCGGGATGCGGGTCGGGTCGGGCGGCTCGCCGGTGAGGATCGGGCGTTCGAGCCCCCCCGCCTCGGGCACCACGTCGAGCAAGGCTTTCGTGTAGGGGTGCTCGGGGCGCAACAGGACGTCCTCGGCGGGGCCGATCTCGACGATCCGGCCCAGGTACATGATCGCGACGCGATCGGCCACGGTCCATGCGAGCCCCAGGTCGTGGGTCACGATGATGATCGTCAGACCGAGGTCCTCGCGAAGCTTCATCATCAGTTGCAGGATCTCCCCGCGCACCGATGCGTCGAGGTTCGACACCGGTTCGTCGGCGACGATCACCTCGGGCTCGAGCACGAGCGCACCGGCGATCACGACGCGTTGGCGCTGCCCGCCGGACAGCTCGTGCGGATAGCGCAGGAAGAAGCGATCGGGGGGACGCAGGCCGGCCCGTGAGAGCGCCTTGGCCACGAGCTGCTCCTCGGGCTCCCCGTTCGGCCCTCGGTCGATGCCGTGGATGCGGAGCCCTTCGGCGATGATCTCGTAGATCGTCTGTCTCGGGTTGAGCGTGCCGGTCGGGTCCTGGAAGACCATCTGTACCTTGCGCCGATAGGGCTTCAGATCTCGAGGCAGGGGATCGCCCTCGAAGAGGATCTCGCCGCCGTCGACGGGCTGCAGCCCCATGATGGCTCGGGCCGTGGTGGTCTTGCCGCACCCGGATTCCCCGGCGAGCGCCACGACCTCGCCGCGACGCAGCCGGAGCGACACGCCGTCGACGGCACGCGACTGCGTGCCCTTCTTGCCCCGCAACCCCTCGATCAGTCCGACCCGACCCTGGAACGTGACCCGCAGGTCGCGGACCTCGATGACGGTCTCGCGCTCGTTCGCGGGCGGTGGAGGGGCCGTGACCTCCGCCCTGCTCATGTGCCGACGCCCGTCGTCGTCTTCGCAGCGGGGACGAGCAGGCACGCGGCGCGCCGGCCCTCGCCCGCCGGATAGAGCTGCGGTTCGGTCACGGAGCAGTCCTCGAATGCCTTCGGGCACCGGGGATGGAACGAGCACCCCGACGGCACGTCGGCGGGATCGGGCGGGTCGCCGCCCAGGCCCATCGGCGCGCCACGGAATCGCTGATCGCCGATCTCCGGGAACGCGGCGGAGAGCGCCTCGGTGTAGGGATGCTGCGGCGAGTGGAAGACGGTCTCGGCCGGACCTTCTTCGATGATCTTGCCCGCGTACATGATCGCGAGCCGGTCCGAGGTTTCGACGAGCACCGACAGGTCGTGCGTGATGAAGATCATGGAGAGCCCAAGCTCACTCTGCAACTCCTTCATGAGGCGCAGGACCTGCGCCTGGACCATCACGTCGAGGGCCGTCGTGGGCTCGTCGGCGATCACGAGGGACGGCGAACAGGCGAGTGCCATCGCGATCATCACCCGCTGCTTCTGACCACCCGACAGCTCGTGCGGGTAATCCTGCATGCGACGAGTGGGCAGGCCCACCTGCTCCAGCAGCGAGCCCACGCGCACGCGGGCCTCCTTCTCGCCGGCCTGCTGGTGCACCGTGATCGCCTCGGCGATCTGGTCGCCGATCCGCTTGACGGGGTTCAGGGCGTGCATCGCGCCCTGGAACACGATCGACGCTCCCGTCCACCGTACGGCGCGCAGGCGCCCGGGCTTCATCTCGAGCACGTTCTCGCCCTCGAGCAGGACCTCGCCCTCGATCGTCGTGCTCGCCGGCAGCAGCCGCAGCACGGCTCCCGCGATCGTCGACTTCCCGCAGCCCGATTCACCTGCGAGGCCGAGCACCTGTCCCGTGTCGACATCGAACGACACGCCGCGGACAGCCGGGATGCCGCCCCCTTGGGTGCGATACGTCACGCGGAGATCGCGGACCTCCAACACGCTCATCGTTCACGGATCCTCGGGTTGATGATCTCGTCGAGGGCGTACCCGCAGAGGGTGAACGCGAGCACGACGAGCACGATGCTGAGGCTGGGCGCGAGCAGCCACCACCAAGCTCCGATCGAGATCGCGCCGGCGTCGAACGCCGCGTCGATCATCGTGCCCCACGTGACCCGCCGAGGGTCGCCGAGGCCGAGGAACGACAGGGCGGACTCCGCGAGGATCGCGATCGCCACCGTGAGGATCGTGTTGGCGAAGATCACCGGCATCACGTTCGGCAGGATGTGCCGGCTCACCACCTGGCTGTTCGTCGCGCCGAGCGCCCTCGAACGCTCCACGTAGGAGTGCTCCTTGACCGAGAGGGTCTGGGCTCGCACGAGGCGTGCGGTGCCAGGCCAGGAGGTGAACCCGATGATGGCGATCAGCACGAAGATGTTCTGTCCGAGGATCGCAGCCAGCACGATCGCGAGCGGGAGCCACGGGATCACGAGGAAGAAGTCGGTCGTGCGCATGAGCAGGGTGTCCGACGTCCGACCGAGGTAGCCGGCGAGGATGCCGACCAAGGCACCGATCACCATCGTGATCACGCTCGCCGTGAAGCCGACGATCAGCGACACCCGGGATCCCTCGATCACGAGGGTGAGGACCGACCGACCGTCGGCGTCGGTGCCGAGTGGATTGTTGGCGTTGGGGGGGCACGGCAGGGTCGCGAAGGTGCAGGGCGCGATCGATTCCTCCGTCACGGCGGTCTTCGACAGGGAGCTCGGGTCGATGAAGATCGACGAGATCGCCACGCCGATGAAGAAGATCAAGATGACCAGGCCGACCATCCCGAAGGGGCTCCGCCGATACTGCGCCCAGAATCTGGCGAAGGCAACGCGCCGTCGGGCCCATCGGATCTGGCGTCCGGTCCGAACCTCGGTCGGCTCGACCTCGACGGGGGCTTCGTCGAGCTTCATGTCATGCCGTCCTCACTCGGGGATCGATGTAGGCGTACAGCAGGTCCGCGATGAGGTTCGCCACCAGCACCCCGACGCTGAAGAACAGGAACGTGCCCTGCAGGAGGGCATAGTCCCTCGCCTCGAGGGCTTCGAACGACTGCAGCCCGACCCCCGGGTATGAGAACACGAGCTCCACCGTGATCGCTCCGCCGAGCACGAAGCCGAACGAGAGAGCGATCAGCGTCACCGTCGGCAGCAGCGCGTTGCGCACCGCGTGCTTGCGGAGCACCCACTTCTCACGAAGCCCTTTCGCGCGTGCGAGGCTGATGTACTCCTCGCCGAGCACGTCGAGCAGCGATGATCGCATCACGAGGTAGAACTCTCCGATGAACGCCAGGGTCAGGGTGAGCCACGGGAGGAACGCGTGGCTCAGGATGTCGAAGAGGCGGTCGATGCCGGTCAGGTCGCCGGTGGCCGACTCGAACCCCCCGCTCGGGAAGAGCCCTAACCAGCCCGAGAACAGCAGCAACAGCATGATGCCCAGCACGAACTCCGGGATCGAGTAGAGCACCAAGGATCCGGTCATCGAGCTCATGTCCATCGCCCCTCCGCGCTTCCACCCGCCGTAGATCCCGAGGATGACCCCGATCGCGATCGACGCGGCCGTGCTCGTGCCGACGAGGAAGAGGGTCTTCGGGAGCTTCTCGAAGAAGACGGTCGTCACCTCCTCACCCGGCGCGACGATCGACGACACGCCGAGATCGAGGCGAAGGGTCTGGCCCATGTACAGAAGGTATTGGCCAGGGAAGACGGACCTGTCGACGCCGAGCTCCTCACGCAGCTGCTGCTGCTCCGTCGGAGTGAGACGCTGCCCGGCTCCTTTGGTCAGGAGCCGGATCGGATCGCCCGGCAGGATCCTGAACAGGAAGAAGTTGAAGGTCAGGATGAAGAGGAGGGTGATGAGCGCCTGGCCGATCTTGCCGACCAGATACCGCTGCGTCCCCACCCTCGCACCTTCCCCCTGTTGTCCTCGTCGGTCGCGTCCCGATACGTGCGGTCAGGCGAGATCTTCTTCCGACCGTCCCCTCCTCACGAGAGCGACGATCACGACGATCGCGATCACGCCTCCGATGATGCCGAGCCACACACCGATCGGGATGCCGGAGTCGCCCCCGCTCGTGCCACCGCCATCGGTTCCACCGAAGCCCAAGGGCTGGAGCGTGAGCTCGGAGTATGGCGTGTACTGCCCGAGAAGGAAGCCCTGGGGCTCCGGCGACTGGACGAGACCCTCCCAGCGGTCGCTCCGGTAGGCCTCCAACGTGTTGTTGTAGAACAAGACGACTTCGGGCACCTGGTCGTACACGATGTCCTGCATCTCCCCGACGATCTGTTGGCGTTCCTCGACGCTCGTGGCCACCTGCTGGGCGTCGTACAGCTCGTCGTAGTCGGCGTCGCTGAAGCACGTGTCGCTCCAGACACCGCACTGACCGGAGGTGTAGGTGGACAGGATGAAGTCCGGATCGGGGTCGGGTCCCCATCCCCAGATGTACAGGTCGAAGTCGTGCTCGTACCAGATGTCGGTGAGCTCGTCGGTCGAGCCCACCGTGATCGTGGTCGCGATGCCCAGGTCGGTCAGCCAGTCGGCGATGAACTCGCCGGATTTCTGGTTCTCGTCGCTCTCCGAACGCAGGAAGAACCGGAACTTCATCGGTTCCCCATCGGGAGTCTCCCGGACCCCGTCGCCGTCGGTGTCGACGTATCCCGCATCCTCGAGCATCTGCGCGGCACCAGCGGGATCGTACGCCTGTGTGTCCGAGGTCGGCGGTGTGTGCCATTGGGCGGCGAAGGGCGGCACGATCGTCGATCCGGGTTCCCCGTAGCCGCCGAGCACACGTTCCACCAGCGCGTCGCGATCGATCACCTTCGAGATCGCCTGGCGGACCACGGGGTCGCGCAGTGCCGGGTTTCCGGTTCCGGGGTTCTTCTCGCAGTAGCCGGCGAGCGTTGTGTCTGCGTCGCACATGTTGAAGCTCATCTGGTCGAACCCGGTCGCCGGACCGACATGGGTCGTGATGCCTTCGGCGCCCTCCAAGGAGTTGAACAGGTTCACGCTCACGCTCGAGATGTAGTCGATCTCGCCCTGTCGCAAGGCCGAGACCATCGCCTCCTCGTTGTTGAACTTCCGCACGACGATCTCGTCGACGATCGGTGCGCCCGCCCAGTAGTCCTCGTTCTTCGTCAAGGTCCACGTCTCGCCGCGGACGAACTCGGTGAGCTGGAAGGGTCCGGTCCCGATCGTGTCCGGGAAGTTCGCGAAGTTCCTCATGTCGGCGTAGCTGCCGAGCGGCTCCCAGATGTGCTTGGGCAGGATGTAGACCCACGGGGGGATCACCGGCGCGATCGTCGGTTCGGTCGCCGTCCACACGAGGGTGTTGTCGTCGACCGCCTCGATGCTCTCCACGTTGGGGAAGTAGTCGATGAACGAGCCGGTCTCGTTCTCGAGGATCGTGTTGAAGGTGAACTCGATGTCTTCCGCGGTGAACGGCTCGCCGTCGTGCCACGTGACCCCGTCGCGGGTCGTGATCGTCCACGTCAGGCCGTCCTCGCTGGACTCCCATTCGGTGGCGAGCCCCGGCGCGGCGCTCAGGTCGTCCTTGGCGAAGTTGATCATCAGGTCGTACTGGAGGCTGAGCACGTAGTAGGTCTCGGCCGTCAGGCCGCGGAAGGGGTTCACCGTCGGCAAGCCGGTCGTGGTGCCGATCACGAACGAGATCTTCTCGTCCGAGGGTGAAGTGTCCTGCGCGAACGCGGTTCCGGCGAGGCCCAGGCCCGCCACCATCCCGATCGCCACGACCGTAGCCATCGCCCTGCGGATCGTCCTCATGTGATGTGCGCCTCCTCGTGAACGTCGAGCTGCGATCGCTGTGGAGCGGCAGATCCGGAAATCGTCCTCCTCAGGGCTTACGTTCGTGACGCGACCCCCGGTTCGTCGATCGTGAGCGTTCTCGCGTCCGCGTCGAGGGTCGCGGTGACCCCCAGCGGCATCGACGCGAGGTGTTTCCCATGGCCGAGAGGCAGCTTGTATAGCACCGGAACACCCAGCCCGGCTAGATGCCGCTCGAACACGTCCTCGAGCGATCGGTCGCGCGGGGTCTCCGGACGCTCCTCCCGCCACCCGCAGTCCTTCATCTCACCGATCACGACCCCGACGATACCCTCGAGCTTGCCCGCGAGCCGCAACTGATCGAGATGGACCTCGATGATGTAGCTGGGTTCGTTGACCTCCTCGAAGAACAGGATCGCGCCATCGAGCACGGGATCGAACGGGGTGCCGATCAGGTGCACGAGGGTGAACAGGTTGCCGCCGACGATCGGGGCGGTGACCTTCCCCGGCGCGATCGCTCGCACGTACGGATCGTCGGGATCGCGCGGGACCCGGCCGGCTCCGCCCTTCATGAAGGCCTCGAGGGCCGAGTCCCAGGTGAACGCCGTGCGCTCGGGGATGCCCATCGAGCCCAGGCCCGGCCCGTGCATCGTCGCGAGGCCGGTGCGTTGACGGAGCGCGATGTGCAGGCTCGTGATGTCGGAGTAACCCATCAGCGCCTTGGGGTTCTCGGCGATCAGGCCGTAGTCGAGGTGGGGGAGCATCTGCATCGCGCCCGTGCCACCCCACAACGCCTGGATCACGTCGACCTCCGGATCGGCGAAGAGAGCGTTCAGGTCGGCGGCGCGCTGCTCGGCTGAGCCCGCGACGTAGTCGTCCTGGGCCCACACACCGTCGCTCAGCTTCACGCGGAAGCCGCGTTCTCGCCACCATTCGACCGGGCGCTCGACGTCGCTGCGGTTGTAGTAGGGCCCGCTCGGGGCACAGATGCCGATCGTGCCCCCCGGTGGCAGCGGGGGGCCGAACAGCGTGGCCGCGACGTGCGTCACGCGTTCGATCTCTTCCCCACGATGTCGCGGATTATGCCGGAGTGAGCCACCCCGCGCTAGTCCCGGGTTCCGGTTCCTTGTCCCGCATCGCGCGAGGCGCTGGCGTCCGCCGTCGACCGTTCGACGATGCGGGCGATGAAGTCGGTCTTGGCGTCCGTGTACGACAACGTGTCGTTGGGATGGGCGTCGGCGAGTTGCCGCTTCAGCGCCGCGTAGGCGGACGCGTCGTCGGGATGGGTTCGGAGCCAATCGCGGAAGGCGAGGTGCCGGCGTTCCCACTGCGAGCCGGCTGCACAGACGTGCAGGTGGAACGATCGCTCGCCGTCGACGTCGCGACTGAAGTACTCGTGCTCCACGTCCCAGGGGTCGAGCACCCACCGGTAGCCGAGGGCGGAGAGGGGCTCGACGTAGGCCTCACGCGGCCTCATCGCGGACAGCGAGAGCTGGATGTCGACGATCGGCTTCGCGGCGAGCCCGGCGACGGCCGTCGACCCGACGTGGTCGATCCGCGTGACCAAGTCGGCAGGGAGCGAGCCGACGATGCGGGCGGCCTCGGCCTCGTACCGCTCGGCCCAGCCCGGATCCGGGTCGGCGATGCGGTAGGAGCGCCCGCGCCCAACGGAACCGCCGGGATCCGCTCTGCTTCCTCGCAGACGAGCGAGCAGTACGAGCGCGTCGAAGAGCGATTGCTGGGCCGGGTCGGCCTCGGCGGTCTCTTCGGGATGCCACTGCACGCCCACGATCCAGGGGTCGGCCGTCGGATCGTCCGTGTGTCCAACGTCGAGCTCGATCGCCTCGACGAGGCCGTCGGGGCTGCGACCAGAGACCCGCAACCGATCGCCGACCCGCTCGACTCCTTGGTGATGGTGCGACGAGCACGTGAGGTCGCCCGACTTCGTGACGGCGGCGAGGTACGAGGTCGGCTCGGGGGTGACCGTGTGCAGCGTCTCGGTGCCATCCAGCGGCACACCGTGCTCGAGCAGCTCCGGCCGATCAGGGAGGTGCTGGGCCAGCGTGCCGCCGTAGGCGACGTTCATCACCTGCATCCCGCGACAGATGCACAGGACCGGGATCCTCATGCGTTCGGCGGTCAGCAGAAGGTCGCTCTCGAATCCGTCGCGGTCGGATTCCACCCCGTAATTGTGCTGGGTGTCGGGCACCGCGCCGTACCGCGCGGGGTCGACGTCACCGCCGCCCACGAGCAGCAGTCCGTCGTAGGGCTCGAGGATGTCTTCGGGAGGACCGATCTCGCCCGGCGACACGATCGCCGTGCGAGCTCCCGAACGTCGGAGCGCGGCGATGTAGGGGGCCGGCACCCCGTAGCCGCCATCCGGCCATCGGGCGACCCGATCGTCGGCGAGGTGGTACGCGACGACGGCGACGAGCGGCCGGTACGCGGCGGACACGCCCGATCCGCTGGTCATCGCGCGGACGCCGCCAGCTCTGCGAACCGCGTGAACACCTCGCGTCCCTTGGTCTCGTGCATCGCCTGGAACCGGTCGGCTTCCGCTCGGATCGTCGCGCTCGCCTTGCCCCACGTGGACTCGAGTCCCCCGTCGGCCTGCTCGAACGAGCCGAGCCACATCTCGATCTCGGGCCGGTCGATCTCGAAGTGCCACTGGATGCCCCACGTGCGATCACCGACCCGGTACGCCTGGTTGGTGACCCGGTCGCCGGTCGCGAGCAGCGTGGCTCCCTCGGGCAGGAGGAACGTGTCCATGTGCCACTGGAAGACGTGATCGCCGTCGCCGTAGTGGGATACGAGCGGGTCGTCGACCGCGGCCGCTTCGGGTCTGATCGCCTCGTATCCGACCTCGCGAACCGGGGCTTTCACGACGTCGGAGTCGAGGGACCACGCGAGCAGCTGTGCCCCGAAACAGATGCCCAGGTACGGCACGCCACGGTCGATCGCTTCGAGCGTCAGCTCGCGGGCTTCCTTGATGAATGGTCGCTCGTCAGCATGCTCGACGTTGTACGAGCTGCCGAACAGCGCCACCCCGTCGATGTCGTCGAGCGTCGGGCGGGGTTCGCCGTCGATCGCGTCCCAGACGGCGGTCGAAGCGCCCGCGGATGCGAGCGTGTCGGTGGCGATGCCGAACGTCTCCTCCGGGTCACAGCGCACGAGCAGGATGGCAGCCATGGGGTCGAGTCTAGGTGCTAGCGTCGCTCCATGAGCGCTCCGATCGACCCTCACGACATGCTCGACATCGACCACCTGCTGAGCGACGACGAACGGGCGGCCCGCGATACCGCCAGGGAGTGGGTGCGCGGCCGCATCCTGCCCGAGGTCGAGGATTGGTACGAGGCCGGCGAGTTCCCGGCGCGCGACCTCGCGAAGGAGCTCGGAGAGATGGGGTTCCTCGGCATGCAGCTGCGGGGCGAGGGCATGCTCGGCCTGAACGCGGTGGCCTACGGCCTGGTCGAGCTCGAGCTGGAGGCCGGCGACTCGGGTCTGCGGTCGTTCGTGTCCGTACAGAGCGCGCTCGCGATGTTCGCGATCCTCACCTACGGCAGCGACGAGCAGCGGGCGGAGTGGCTCGGGCGGATGACGAGTGGCGACGCGATCGGATGCTTCGGGCTCAGCGAGCCCGACTCGGGCAGCGACCCGGGATCGATGCGTACGTTCGCTCGGCGCGACGGCGACGACTGGGTGCTGAACGGCACGAAGATGTGGATCACCAATGGCAGCGTGAGCGACGTGGCCATCGTGTGGGCGAACACCGAGGACGGCGTGCGCGGGTTCGTGGTCCCGTGTGACGCGCCCGGCTTCAGCGCGCCCGATATCCACAAGAAGATGTCGCTGCGGGCGAGCGTCACCAGCGAGCTGGTGATGGACGACGTGCGGCTGCCGGCGGGGGCGGTGCTTCCGGGTGTCGAGGGATTGAAGGGCCCGCTGTCGTGCCTCAACGAGGCGCGCTACGGCATCGTCTGGGGTGTGATGGGGGCGGCCCGGGCGTGTTTCGAGTCGGCGCTGAACTACGCGAAGGAGCGCGTGCAGTTCGGCAAGCCGATCGGTGCGTTCCAGCTAACGCAGAAGAAGCTCGCCGACATGGCCCTCGAGATCGAGAAGGGCACCCTCCTCGCCTACCACCTCGGCCGCATGAAGGACGAGGGGAGGCTCCGGCCCGAGCACGTCTCGATCGGGAAGCTGAACAACACGCGCGAGGCGCTGAAGATCGCCCGGAGCTCGCGGGGCATCCTCGGCGCGAACGGCATCACGCTCGAGTATCCGATCATGCGCCACATGACGAACCTGGAGTCCGTGATCACGTATGAGGGCACCGAGGAGGTCCACACCCTCGTGATCGGCGGCCTGCTCACCGGCCACCGCGCGTTCGTCTGAGGCGCGGCGTGAGCCCTCACGACGACGCTGGGCCCGCGTTCCCCTCGGTGAGCGCGGAGCGGGCGAGCAGGGTCGCGATGTCGGCGACCTCGGGGCCGCTGCCCGCTGCGTTCGCCGCGTCGTCCAGCATCACGAGGCAGAAGGGACAGGCCGTCGCGACGACCTCGGCGCCGGTGCCCGCGGCTTCCGCGTAGCGCGTCTCGTTGACGCGAGCGTCGCCTCCCTCCTCCATCCAGAAGCGCGCGCCGCCGGCGCCGCAGCAGAACGAGCGCTCGCGGGTGCGTGGCATCTCCTCGACCCCGCCGGCGACGGCGCCGAGCACGTCGCGCGGTGCGTCGTACCGGTCGTTGTGGCGACCGAGGTAGCACGCGTCGTGGTAGGTCACCGCGACCGAGTCGCGCGAAGGGTGCAGCCGGCCCTCACGCACGAGCCTCGCCAGCAGCTCGGAGTGGTGCACGACCTCGTAGGTGCCGCCGTAGTCGGGGTACTCGTTCGCGAGCGTGTTGAAGCAGTGCGCGCAGCTCGCGACGATCGTCGTCACGCCGGCCTCGTTCAGCGTCGAGACGTTGCGCTCGGCGAGCGTCTGGAAGAGGAACTCGTGGCCCATGCGCCGGGCGGGGTCGCCCGTGCACGACTCGCGCGTGCCGAGCACGGCGACGTCGACGCCGGCGGCCTGCAGGAGACGCGCGGTCGAGCGGGTCGCCTCGCGCGCCCGCTCGTCGAACGCGCCTGCGCATCCGACCCAGAAGAGCACCTCGGGCGCGGGGTCGCCCGGCGCGAGCACGCGCACGTCGAGTCCTTCCGCCCAGTCCAGGCGGGCGCTCGCCGGCTGGCCCCACGGGTTCTCTCCCGGGCCCTCGACCCCGCGGAGCAGTGCCCCCGCCTCCGAGGGGAACCGCGACTCGGCCATCACGAGGTGACGTCGCAGATCGACGATCGTGTCGACGTGCTCGATGTCGACCGGGCACTCCCGCACGCACGCGCCGCACGTGACGCAGTCCCACACGACCTCGTCGGTCACCGCGTTCGGCACGAGCGGCTGCAGCTCGACCTCGCCGGTCGGCGGCACGGCGGTCACGTGATCGCGCAGTCCCATGATCAGCAGCTTCGGGCTGAGCGGCTTCCCCGTGGCCCAGGCGGGACAGACGTCCTGACAGCGGCCACACTCGGTGCACGAGAACAGGTCGAGGGTCTGCTTCCTCGTGAGGTCGGTGGCGACGGCGGCCCCGAACCGCAGGTCTTCCTCGGGGGCGTCGAGATCGATGCGCAACGGCGTCAGGTGACCGCTCGGGGCGGTCTTCGCGAGCCACACGTTGGGGGCGGCCGTCACGATGTGTAGGTGCTTGGACCCCGGCAGGTAGACGAGGAACGCGAGCACGAGCAGCAGGTGCAGCCAGACCAGGATGCGCTCGGCCGCCTCGAGGGAACCGGCCGACATGCCGTCGATCGAGCCGGCGAGCCATCCGGAGACGGGACCCTCGACGCCGACGAGTCCGAGCGCGACCCGGGTCGCCTGCCACAGCAGCAACGAGACGACGATCGCCGTGATCATCAGCAGGATGCGGTCCGCCTCCTCGAGGTGCGAGCCGCGGAAGCGATCGGGACGCTGGACCTTGCGGATCCACACCGCGACCGTGACACCGGCGAGCACCCCGAGGGCGAACACGTCGACGATCCATGCGAACCAGGCCGTGTCGCCGACCAGGGGAAGATGGCCGTCGCGGTCCACGATCGCGATCGCCGCCTCCACGATCGTGGGCAGCAGCACGATGAAGCCCCAGAAGATCGCGGCGTGCATCAGACCCGGCACGAGCCGCTGGAAGAGCTTGCGTTGCCCGGCGACCTCGATGAGCTCACGTCGTGCGCGATCGCCGGCGGGACCCGCCCGCTCCGGCTCGTCGGGCCGCGCGGCGCGGAGGGTGGCCAGCCGCGGGGCCGCCCGGCGCCAGGCGAGGACCGCCGCGGCGGCGACCGCGACGGCGAGCAGCGCCGCGCTCAGCGCCCGGTCCGTCGGCGGATCTCCTCCGTGAGCGCCGGCAGCACCTGGAAGAGGTCGCCGACCACGCCGAGGTCCGCCAGCTCGAGGATCGGCGCCTCAGGGTCCTTCGTGATCGCGACGATGCGCCGCGAGCCCTTCATGCCGACGGCATGCTGCAGCGCCCCGCTGATGCCCGCCGCGAGGTAGACCTCTGGCTTGACGGTGGCGCCCGTCTGCCCGATCTGTGATGCGTAGGGCATCCAGCCGGCGTCGACCGCGGCCCGCGAGGCGCCGATCGCGGCGCCGCCGATCGCCTCGGCGAGTTCCTCGAGCACGCGGAACCCGTCGGGCCCCCCGAGCCCACGTCCTCCTGCGAGCACGACCCGCGCCTCCTCCAGGCTCGGTCCGGCAGAGACGGTGTCGGTTCGTTCGAGCACGCGCGTCGAGACGAACCCGTCCGGCTCGACCACATCGACCTCGACGACCTCGGCCGAGTCACCCACCGCCGACGGCTCGAACGACCGAGGCCGCATCAGCACGAGCCGGGGTGCAGGACCGCCCAGGTCGACGTCGACGACCGTGGTGCCGCCGAGGGTCTCCGCGCGTGCTCGGTCGGTCGACGGGAGGTCGACGGCGTTGGCCATGAGCGTGGAGCCGGTGATCGCCTGGAGACGTCCGGCGACGTCACGTCCTCGGTAGGACGAGGGGAGCAGCACGAGGTCGGGGGAGTGCTCGACGACGAGCGCGGCGAGCGTGTGAGCGGCCACGCGCGAGGTCGGCTCGGCGAGGCGCTCGTCGTCGCAGGCGTAGACGCGAGCGGCGCCGTGCTCGCCCAATGTCACTGCTGCTCCCGTCGCGCCCGGTCCCAGCGCCACCGCGCACACGTCGTCACCGAGGGCTCGGGCCTTCGCGAGCAGCTCGAGCGCGGACGAGGCCACACCGTCGAGCGCTACGTCGGCCCAGATCCACACGCTCGCCATCTCAGATCACCCGCGCCTCGGCCAGCAGGTCGGCGATCTCGGCCGCCGTCTCGGGTCCGGCCTCGGTCACCCGCCCCCCCGCCTTCTCCGGTGCGGCCTCGACCGAGGCGACCGTCTGCGACGGACTCACATCGTCGCCGGTCAGACCGAGGTCTGCGAGCGAGGGGCGGTCCAGAGGCTTCGATTTCGCGGCCATCACGCCCTTGAGGCTCGGATACCGCGGCTCCGCCACGCCGGTCGTCACAGTGACCAGCGCGGGCAGCGGGCTCTCGACGACCTCGGCTCCTGCGGCGGTCTGTCGCTCGGCGCGGAGCTCGGACCCGACGACGTCGAGGGAGGTGACGAACGTTACGCTCGGCAAGCCGAGCAGCTCGGCGACGGTGATCGGAAGGGTCCCCGTGTACCCGTCGGTCGACTCCACCGCCGCGACAACGAGATCGGCATCGACCGAGCGGATCGCTGCGGCGAGCACCCTGGCGGTGACGAGGGTGTCGGCGCCGCGCAGGGCATCGTCGGTCACGAGCATCCCGCGCGCGGCTCCCATCGCGAGGGCGCGTTGCACGGCCGCGGCCGCGACCTCGGGGCCCATCGAGATCGCGATGACCTCACCGGCGTCACGCTCCACCAGTTGCAGGGCTCGCTCGAGCCCGTACTCGTCGCCGGGGTCGAGCGAGCCATCGGCACCTTCTCGCACGAGCAGATGGTCGGGGCCGAGCGTGGGCGTGCCCTGGGGCTCGGGGACCCATTTCACGAGCACCGCGATGTTCACGGGCCGATGCTAGCCGTTGCTAGGCTCGCGATGCAGATGGCGATACGTCGAGAACCGATCTTCCTGGAAGACATCGAGGTCGGCCTTGCACTCGCGAGCGAACCTCGCACGATCACGGCGGCCGACGTCGCCTCGTTCGCCGAGCTTACCCACGACCACAACCCGCTGCATAGCGACCCGACGGCCGTCGCCGATGGCTCGCCGTACGTCGCGCCCATCGTGCACGGCCTGCTGGTCACCTCGATCTCGAGCGGTCAGCCGACCCCGGCCGACGACTGGGCACTCGGGATCTACCTCGAGGAGTCACGGCGATTCGTCGCGCCGGTGTACGCCGGCGATGCGATCCGAACCCGATCGACCGTCACGGACGTACGACGATCGCGATCGAAGCCCGACCGCGGCATCGTCACGATGGACGTGCGTGTGGTGAACCAGCGCGGCGAGGTCGTGCAGACCGGCGTCGACGTCGTGCTCGTCGGCACCCGTCATGGCGCGGACTCGTGAAGCTCGTCTCGTTCCCTGAGGCGGATGTTCCGAGGAAGTGGCGTGTCCAGCAAGTCTCGCTGCAGGAGCAGGCGTGGCCGGGGATGGAGCCTTCGGGAACGCATCCGTGGCACGACCCCGAGCTGCAGCCCGTGTCGGTTTTGCTGCTCGACGACGAGCGGGTGGTAGCGGCGCTGGACGTGCTCACGAAGGAGGTCCGCCCCGGTGGTCGCTGCCTCGTCGCGAGCGGTCTCTCCACGGTGGTGACCGACGCCGCCCTGAGGGGCCGCGGATATGGTCACGCGATCGTGAGTGCCGGTCGCGAGCTGATCCGGTCGCGAGGTGACGACCTCGGCCTCTTCACGTCCGATCGCACGTTGCAGGGGTTCTATGAGCGGGCCGGGTGGCAGCTCCTGGCGGGGACCGTGCTGGTCGGCGGGACGCCGGACGATCCCTTCCCGAGCGACGATCTCGACAAGGTTGCGCTCGGAGCGTTCTTCACACAGCCCGCGCGGGCGGCGGTTGACGACATCGTGGGATGTCGGGTCGAGCTCTTCCCGGGCTCGATCGATCGGCTCTGGTGACGGGACGCGTTCAGCCGCGTTCGAAGTACCTGGTCATCTCCCAGTCGGTGATGCAGAGGTTGTCGAAGATCGCCTGCTCCTGCACGGCCGTGTTCAGCAGGTGCCCGAACACGAAGTCGCCGAACGCTTCCTTGGCGACCTTGCTCCTGCGGAACACGTCGATCGCCTCGTGAAGACTCGTCGGCACCCTCGGCACCCGCTTGGCCTCGTACGCGTTGCCCTTGAACATCGCGGGCGGCTCGATCTCGTTCTCGAGGCCGTACATCCCTCCGGCGATCGTCGCCGCGTACGCGAGGTAGGGGTTCACGTCGCCACCAGGGATGCGGTTCTCCACACGCGCGCCGGTGTGCTCGCCGACGGTGCGGAACCCGCACGTGCGGTTGTCGCGGCTCCACACGATGGCCGTCGGCGCCCACGAGCCGAGCTGGTAGCGCTTGTACGAGTTCACGAACGGCGCGAACATGAACGACATCTCGCGCGCGGTTGCCATGAGACCGCCCATGTAGTGGCGGTAGGTCTCGGAGAGGTGGTGCTCGCCCTTCTCGTCGTACATCAGCGACTTCGTGCCCTTCGCGTTCCACACGCTCGAATGCATGTGGCACGAGGAGCCCGCCTCGTCCATCGTCCACTTCGCCATGAACGTGGCGGCCACGCCGTTGGCGGCGCAGATCTCCTTGACCCCGTGCTTGTAGAGCACGTGATAGTCGGCCGTCGTGAGCGCGTCGGCGTAGGTGATGTTGATCTCGTGCTGACCCTTGCCGAACTCGCCCTTCGAGAACTCCACCGGGATGCCCGCCCCCCGCATGCCGTTGCGGATCTGGCGGATGATCCACTCGTCCTTGGTGGTCTGGAGCATGTGGTAGTCCATGATGTAGCTCGACGACGGCCTGGGGTCGCGGTAGCCGCGCTCCGCGAGCTCGTCGTAGCCGTCCTTGAACAGGTAGAACTCGAGCTCGGACCCCGTCTTGATCGTGTAGCCGGCCTTCGCCGCTCGCTCGATCTGTCGCTTGAGGATCGTGCGCGGCGCGACCTCGACCGGTTCCCCGGTCTCCTCGTCGGCGATGTCGCAGATCACCATCACGGTCTTCTCGAGCCATGGGCACCACCGCAGGGTCGACATGTCGGGCACCATGCGGAAGTCGCCGTACCCGGTCTCCCAGCTCGCGTACTCGTAGCCGGGGAGCGGCTCCATCTCCATGTCGATCGCGAGCAGGTAGAGGCAGGCGTGCAGGCCTTCCTCGCCCAGGATCTCGTGCAGGAAGAAGTCGGGCAGCACGCCTCTTGCCCATGAACCGGCCCTGCAGGTCGGTGAACATGCACAGGACGGTGTCGATCTCGCCGGCGTTCGCGCGTCCTTCGAGCTCTTCCGCGTCGAGCAAGCCTTGCTGCTCCATCACCCCTCCTCACTGCCGACACGGACGCGGCGGCCGTTGCCGGCCGCCGCGTCCTCGATCCAGCCGTTCTTTTCGTCTAGCCGGACGGCGGCGGTGTCGACGACCCGCCGTCACCCCCGCGCAGGATCGCCTCCTGCTCTGACGCCGAGGTGCTGAACCCGGCTTCCTCGGGCACGCCCTTCTCACCCTGCGTCAGGGCGAACTCCTCTTCGGGGGAGAGCACCAGGCGGTGCCTGCCCGCGATCGCGAAGTAGAGGATTCCCAGAACGAAGTAGACGGCGACGCCGTACACGCCGGGCCGGTAGTCCTCGTTGAGGAAGATCGACACCAACGCGATCACCGCGATCACGCCTGCCAGCATCGCTCCCGCCTGACCCCACGGGCTGACGTACGGCCGGTCGATGTTCGGCAGATTGCGCCGAAGCAGCACGAACGAGATCGCCTGCAGCGTGTAGGCGAGCACCGCGGCGAAGACGGCCATGTTCAGCACCGCGGCCACGACCTGCGCGCCGAGGTCTCCCTCCTGCCTGCCGAGGTACCAGACGACCCACAGCACGGCGTAGCCGACGATCGCGCCGGCGATCAGCGCGACGTGCGGTGTCTTCCGCGTCTTGTGCGTCACCGACAGGAACTTCGGGAAGTACCCGGCTCGCGACAGCGAGTAGGTGTTCCTCCCGTACGCGTACATGATCGTGAAGAAGCTCGCGATCAGGCCGATCAGCCCCATCATGCCGAGCAGCACGGCGCCGGTGTTGTCGCCGAAGATCGCCTTGAAGCCGTCGAACAGCGGGGTGCCCGACTCGCCGATCGCGAGCGCGCCGCCACCCACGCCCGAGTTGAGGAGCAGGGTGCCGATGCTGAGCAGCAGCAGCGTGTGCATGCCGCGGATCGTGCCCTTGGGCACGTCGCGCCGGGGGTCCATGGACTCCTCGGCCGCGAGCGGCACCTCCTCGATCGCGAGGTAGAACCAGATCGCGAACGGCAAAGCTTTGAAGATGCCGCTGACGCCGAACGGCAGGAACGAGCCGTCGCCGGCCGGCGCCTCTCCGCCTCCCTCGGCGATGTTGAACCAGAGATCCGGGCTGAACTCTCCGCTCACGAGCGCCGCGACGTAGAACACGATCAGGATGCCCATCGCGACGACCGTGATGCCGACCGTGAAGCGGAACGTGGCCTCGACGCCGCTGATGTTGATCGCGAGGAACACGACGTAGAAGACCGCCCACCAGAACGGCTCGCTGTTCCAGAATGGATCGCCGACGATGTTGAACAGGTCCGCGATCGTCGATTGCGCCAGCAGCGCGATCGCCCCGCCGACCACGGCGGTCGTGATCACGTACTCGGCGTTCTCGGCGAGGCCCGTGAGGAACCCACCCCATGGACCCATGGCCGAACGCGCGAACGAGTACGCGCCTCCGGTATGCGGGAGTGCCGGGGACATCTCCGCGATGCTGTAGCAGAGCCCGTAGTACATGACCGCGATGATGATCGTCGCGATCAGCAGTCCCCCGAAGCCTCCGACGGATAGACCGAAGTTCCATCCGTAGTAGTCGCCCGAGATGACGGCGCCGACCCCGAGTGCCCAGAGGGACCACACGCCGGCGTGGCGCCGGAGCCCTCGTTCCTCGAAGTAGCCCTCGCCGACCTCTCGGTACGTGACCGATCCGACCTTACGCTCGGACATGCGTCACCCTCCCTCCCGGCGACCCCCCGTCGCGCGGACAGTCGGTATGGAGACATAAAAGGGGTTTGTCTGTCAAACGTCCGAGACCGGTCTTCGTCCGTTCCAACGGCGTGCGATCGCCGCGACCAGGATCGCCACCGCGGCGAGTGCGATGGCCGGGACGACCCCCCACCAGGCCACCGCGTCGGCCAAGAGCAATCCAACGAGGATCGATCCGACCACGACCCACACGCTGGCGCGGAGCCGCAGCCATCGCAGGGAAACGAGCAGGGCCAGCGGGATCCCGAGGATCGGCCAGAAGTTCCAGCCCTGGGCGGGACCCGTGACCACCGGCACGCCGACGCTGAGCACGTCCATCCGCCCATGCTACGGCGAACCGCATTTTGACAGATCTTTGTCAGACAAACTAATCTGCGATCACGACGAGGGGGCTGATGTGGCGAGGAAGCGGTTGTCGTTCCGGGTACGAGACGACCTCTTGTCGCGTATCGCGACCGGAAGGATCCCGCCCGGATCGAAGTTTCCTCCCGAGCCGGAGCTCGCCGAGGAGATGGGGGTCTCTCGCCCGACCCTGCGTGAAGCGCTCCGCTCGCTCGAGGAGGACGGGTTCGTCACGCGGACCCGTGGTGCGGGCACGTACGCGACCCACCGGCCGAGACTGCGGAACAACCTCGACGTGAACTTCGGTGTGACCGAGGCGATCCGCGCCGCCGGCATGGAGCCCGGGACGAGCCAGGGGGCCGTGTACACCGACGGCGCCACCGACGACGAGGCGGCGAGCCTCGACCTGCATCCCGGCGATCCGGTCGTGCGGCTGGAACGGGTGCGCACGGCGGACGGCGATCCGGTCGTGCTCTCCGTGGACGTGGTGTCGGCCGTGCGGGTCGCGGCCACCGAGCTCTCGTCGATGCCGCTCGATGGCTCCGTCTATGAACTGTTCGAGCGCCACGGCACGCCGGTCGAACACGGCGTCGTGACCGTCGAGCCGGCGCGTGCCGATCGTGGCCTGGCCAAGCGGCTCGGCGTGAAGAGCGGTGCCTCGTTGCTGTACCTGCGCCAGATCGACTACGGGCGCGAGGGCGAGCCGCTCCTGCTCTCCCACGAGCACCACCTCGCGGAGGCATTCGAGTTCACCGTGGTCCGACGCGGGCCGGGGAGGAGATCCTGATGATGACCGACGTCGGCAAGGCGATGCGGCTCAAGCGCGTGATCGACCGCGAGGGCGTCTCCGTGATCTGTGCTCTCGATCACGGGATGACCTCGCCGACGTTCCTCGAACCGCTGGCCGACATCACGCAACGCACGCGCGAAGCGGTCGCCGGTGGCTCGAACGTGATCATGATGAGCAAGGGCATGATCCGGATCGCGGCCGAGGGATTCTCCCCGACCACGTCGCTCGCGTTGCTCCTCTCGGCGAGCGCCTCGCCCGACGGCGACCGGCCCGAGATCGTGCAGATCGCCGAGGTCGAAGAGGCCCTGACGCTGGGTGCCGATGCCGTGGTGCTGTTCACCGCCCTCGGCGGCGACACCGAGGCCGGCATGATCGACATCCTGTCGGCGGTGGGTCGAGAATGCGCGATCCTCGGCATGCCGTTCATCGCCGAGGCCGAGTTCCCGACGACGTACGCGACCGTCGAGGAGCTGAAGCAGCAGTACGGGTTCGAGTACCTGCGGCGCAACGTGCGTCTGTGTGCCGAGCTCGGCGCCGACATCGTGAAGACGAACTGGCCAGGCGATCAGGATTCGTTCGGCAAGTGCGTCGAGGCGGCCAACGGCATCCCCGTCGTGCTCGCCGGCGGCTCTCGCCTCGGGGACGACGAGCTGCTCACCCGCATGGAACAGGCGATGGCCGCCGGGGCGATCGGCTGCTCGGTCGGGCGGAACATCTTCATGCACGCGAACCCCGAGGCGATCACGCGGGCGCTCTCACGCGTGATCCGCGACCGATGGACGGCCGAGAAGGCGCTGGACGCGCTGCGGCAGGAGACGGCGTAGATGCGCGCGGCGTTCATGACCGACGTCAACGCGGTCGAGGTGCGTGACGACGCGGCCGAGCCCGAGCTCGATCCTGCCGGGGCGCTCCTGCGGGTCGAGGCGTGCGGCATCTGCGGCACCGACGCCCGCACGTTCTTCAACGGCGACCCGAAGGCGCCGTCACCGTGGCAGCTCGGCCACGAGCCGGTCGGCGTGCTGGAACAGGTCGGCCCCCAGGCCGACCTGCCGCCCGGCGTCGCGCAGGGCGACCGGGTGTTCCTCGGGTCGATCCTCACGTGCGGGGAGTGCCGCTGGTGCCTCGAGGGCTTCCAGAACCTGTGCGAACACCACCTGCTGTACGGCTACGACCCGTATCCGGGGGCCTATGCCGAGGTGGCGGCCGTGCCGCCGATCGCGATGAAGAACCTGATCCCGTTGCCGCCCGAGCTGCCGAGCGACCTCGCCACCGTTGCCGACCCGTTCGCGTGCGCGCTGAACGGCGTCGAGCAGCTCGACGTGCGACTGGGCGACACGGTCGTGATCCTCGGCACGGGCCCGATCGGATGCTGGCAGGCGGTGATGGCCCGAGACCGAGGCGCGTCGCGGGTCTACCTCACCGACGTCTCGGGCGATCGGCTGAAGATCGCGCTCGACGCCGTCGGGCATGTGGTCGACGACTCGTGGGTCGCCGGCGACGACAACGGCGTCGAGGAGGTGCTCTCCCGCACCGGCGGGCACGGCGCCGAGCGGGTGAGCGTCGCGGCTCCCGCCAAACCCGCCCAGCAGGCCGCGCTCGAGATGGCCGCGAAGCGCGCCAAGGTCGTCTACTTCGCCGGGCTGCCCAAGCACGATCCGGTCAGCCCGCTCGACATGAACGAGCTGCACTACAAGGAGCTCGACATCCGTGGCGCGTACGGCGCCACTCATCGTCAGTACCGCATCACGATGGACTACCTCGACCGCAAGCAGGAGCTGCTCGCCGCGGTCGTCACGCACCGGTGGCCCTTGGAGCAGATCGCCGAGGCGTTCGAGACGATCCGCTCCGGCAGCGGCCTGAAGATGGTGATCGTGCCGTGACCGCGTCCTACGTGATCGGCTGTGACGTCGGCAGCCAGGGGACGAACGCGGCGCTCTACCGCGACGACGGCGAGTTGATCGCCAGCGCCTACGAGACCTATGACCTGTCGTACCCATCGCCGGGATGGGCCGAGCAAGACCCCGACGACTGGAACGCCGCCGTCGAGCGCGCGTGCCGGCGCCTGGTGGCCGAGTGTCCTGACGGTGCCGGCGCGATCCGCGGGCTCTCCTTCGGCTCGCAGCTCGACGGCATGGTCGTCGTCGACGGGTCTGGGGCGCCGCTGTACCCGGCCATGATCTGGATGGACCGGCGCGCCGAGGCGCAGGCTGCGGCCCTCGCCGAGGAGATCTCACCGGCGGACTTCTACGCTGCCGTCGGCGCGAACCTCGACTCGTCGCACGCGGTGTTCAAGGCGATGTGGGTCCGCGACGAGCGTCCCGATGCGTGGAGCCGGGCAGCCCACATCATGCCGCCCGGCAGCTACGTGCTCCGGCATGCGACGGGGACCCTGGCCGTCGACTACTCGAACGCGTCGTCCTTGGCGCTCCTGGACCCGCGCACGCGTGCATGGTCCGATCGTGCGCTCGCCGCCACCGGGATCGACGCGGCGATGCTGCCCGAGCTCGGCGCCGGGACCCAGGCGGTCGGTCCGATCACCGCTTCGTTCGCAGAGGCCAGCGGGCTCGACCCCGCGACCATCGTGGCGCTCGGCTGCGGCGACGAGATGGCCGCCACGCTCGGTGCCGGCGTGTACGCGCCCGGCGACGTGTGCGACGTCGTCGGCACCGCCGAACCCGTCTGCGCCGCGAGCGACGAGCCTCGCGAGGACCCGACGATGTTGGTCGAGTGTCATCCGCACGCCGATCCCGACGCGTGGCTGCTCGAGAACCCGGGGTTCGTGTCGGGCGGCAACCTGCGGTGGTGGCGCGACCAGTTCGCGCAGGTCGAGCGCGACGCGGAGGCCGTGGGCCTCGGCGACGCGTACGACTTCCTGTCGGTGGAAGCGGGCCACGTCGATCCCGGCGCCGAGGGGCTCGTGTTCCTGCCGTGCATGCAGGGCGCGATGGCCCCGGAATGGAACGGAGCCGCCCGCGGCGTCTTCTACGGACTCACGCTCGCACACACGCGCGACCACATGACCCGCGCCATCCTCGAGGGCAGCGCGTTCGCGCTGCGCGACATCCTCGACGCGATGCGCAACGCAGGCCTCGACGTGCGCCGGCTCGTGATCGTCGGCGGCGGCGCGAAGGGTCCGTTGTGGCGACAGATCAAGGCCGATGTGACGGGGCTGCCGGTGCGCGTGCCCGAGTCGGTCGAGACGACGGCGACCGGAGCGGCGATCCTCGCCGCGGTCGGCGCCGGCGTGCATGCGAACGTGTCCGACGCGGTCGAAGCGTTCGTCCGGTTCCGTCCCGACGTGCACGAGCCCGACGACGTCAACCGCGAGGCGTACGACGATGCCTACGGGCGCTACCGTGCGGTGTACGGAGCCCTGCGCCCGGTCTTCGGCACCTGAGCCTGGCTCAGTCCTCGGGGGTGACGTAGGCCGCGGTGATGCCGCCGTCGACGATCAGGCTCGAGCCCGTCATGTAGCTCGAGTCGTCGCTCGCGAGGAACAGCGCCGCCTTCGCGAGCTCCTCGGCGTGCCCGAGCCGCCCCATGGGGATGTGCACGAAGCGGCGCTGCTTCTTCGCCTCGTCCGACAGCAGGGCGAGCAGCAGCGGCGTCTCGATCGGACCGGGGCAGAGCGCGTTGCAGCGGATGCCCTTGCGCGCGTACTCGACCGCGATCTCGCGGGTCATCGCAAGCACGGCGCCCTTCGACGCGGTGTAGGCGGTCTGCGACGTCGCCGCGCCGAGCCACGCGACGAACGACGCCACGTTGATGATCGAGCCGCCGCCGGTCTCGAGCATCGCGGGGATGCCGAACTTGCAGCCGAACATCACGCCCTTCACGTTCACCGCGAGCACGGTGTCCCAGATCGACCCGTCGGCGTCGGTCACCGACCCGTCGTCGAGCGGCATGATGCCGGCGTTGTTGTAGAGCACGTCGAGCCGGCCGAACCGCTCGACCGCGGCGCCGACCATCGACTCGGCGTCGGTCTCCTTCGAGACGTCGGCGTGCACGTAGAGCGCCCGATCGCCGATCGCCGCCGCCGTGGCCTCACCGGCCTCGTCGTTCACGTCGGTGAGCACGACGTTCGCGCCCTCGCTCGCGAACAGCTCGGCCGCCACCTTGCCCATCCCGCTGCCGCCCCCGGTGATCAGGGCCACCTTGCCGTCGAGTCGCATCGCACAGCCTCCCGTCGTTCCGAACGGCCGAAGGGTACGCCCTGGGTCTACGATGCGCGCGTCGAGTGCGAGGGAGGCGACCCGATGAGCGAGCTGATCGTGTTGGGCGGCGAGCGCGTGGAGGCCCTCGATGGGGCGACCGTCCACGTGGTCGAGCCGGCGAGCGGGGCGCCGATGGCGGAGGTGGCCACGGGGGCCGCGCAGGATGCGACCCGGGCCGTCGACGTCGCGACCCGGGCCTTCGAGGAGGGCGCGTGGCCCCGGCTGTCGGCCCGCGAGCGTGGTCGGGTGCTGACGAAGGCCTCCTTCCTGGTCCGGGAGCACCAGGAGAGGCTCGCGGAGCTCGAGGCCCGCAACGGGGGCAAGCCGATCTCGGCGGCCCGCGGCGAGATCGACATCGTCGCCAACGTCTTCGAGTACTGGGGCGGGGCCGCGAACAAGATCACCGGCGAGACGATCCCGATCGTGCCGCCCGGGCTCGACGTCACCCTGCGCGAGCCGGTGGGCGTCTGTGCGCTGATCACCCCGTGGAACTTCCCGGCGGTGATCGCGAGCTGGAAGATCGCCCCCGCGCTCGCGTGCGGCAACACCGCGGTCGTGAAGCCCGCATCGCAGACCCCGCTCACCGCGCTGGCGCTCGCCGACATCCTCTACGAGGCAGGGCTTCCCGAGGGCACCCTGAGCGTGCTGCCCGGGCCCGGATCCAGCACGGCGAGCGCGTTGATCGCCGATCCGCGCGTCGCGAAGGTCTCGTTCACGGGATCGACCGAGGTCGGCACGTCGGTGATGCAGACTGCCGCGACGAACATCACGCGCGTCTCGCTCGAGCTCGGCGGCAAGTCGGCCAACGTCGTCTTCGACGACGCCGACCTCGACGTCTGCGTCGAGAAGTCCCTCTGGTCGGTCTTCGACAACGCGGGGCAGGACTGCTGCGCTCGCTCGCGCCAGTTCGTGCAGCGGGGTGTCTACGACGAGTACCTCGAGCGTTTCGTCGCACGGACCGAGGCGATCACCGTCGGTCAGCCGCTCGACGACGCGACCGAGATGGGGCCGCTGATCTCGTCGGGGCAGCGGCAGACCTCGCTCGACTACCTGTCGATCGGCATCGACGAGGGGGCGCGACACGTCACCGGCGGCGACGTGCCCGACGGCGACGGCTTCTTCATGCGCCCGGCCGTGCTCGCCGACGTCGACAACGCCTGGCGGGTCGCCCAGGAGGAGATCTTCGGCCCGGTCGTCTGCGTGATCCCGTTCGACACCGAGGACGAGGCGATCCGGCTCGCGAACGACTCGCCGTTTGGCCTGTCGGGCACCATCTGGACGCGTGACCTCGGCCGGGCGATCCGGGTCGCCAAGGGCATCCGCACCGGGAACCTCAGCGTGAACTCGGCCTCGAGCGTGCACACCGAGGCCCCGTTCGGGGGGTTCAAGCGCAGCGGCATCGGACGCGAGATGGGCATGGCGGCCGTGCAGCTCTACACGGAGGTGAAGAACATCTACTTCTCGCAGGATTGACCATCGGTACACTCGCGACATGCCTGAGCTGCCCGAGGAGCTGAAGAACCGTCCCGCCCGCGCGGCCGGACAGGAGCCCACCGCCACCCTCACCCTCGACGCGTACCTGCGCATCAAGGCCGAGCTCGAGGAGATGACGACGCACGGCCGGGAGCGCATCACCGAGAAGATCAAGGTCGCGCGCGAGCACGGCGACCTCAAGGAGAACGCCGAGTACCACGCCGCGAAGGACGAGCAGGGCCTGATGGAGTCGAAGATCCGCAAGCTGCAGCACATGCTGCGCGACCCCGAGATCGTGGAGACCCCCGAGCACGCCGACGAGATCGGACCCGGCATGCTCGTCACGCTCCGGCCCGTGGACGACGACGACGACGACGAGGAGACGTACCTGCTCGCCGAGCACGCCGAGGAGAAGGCCCCCGGGGCGCGCACCGTGACCACGACGTCTCCGCTCGGGGCGGCGTTGGTGGGCGCCGCCGCGAAGCAGGAGGTCGCCTACGAGGCCCCCGCGGGGACCGTGCGGTACGTGGTCGTGAGCTTCGAACCGTTCGCGGGGTAGACCTGCGAACTAGTCTGGAATGGACTAGTGACGAACGAGGAGCACGCGGACCGATCCGAGCGGGAGGCACCTCGGGTGCGGGACATGCCGCCGCCCCGCAAGAACGAGAGCGCCGCCGGCGGCGCGATGCAGCGCCTGCTCGCCTGGCCCTACCGGGCGATCCTCGCGTTCTTGATCTGGACCGGGGTGCGGCCGTGGCAGCTCACGCTGCTGTCCCCGGTCTTCATCGTGCTCGCAGGGTGGCAGATCGTGGTCGGGAACTGGCTCGTGGCCGGCTTCCTGCTGATCGTCGGGAGCCTGCTCGACGTCTTCGACGGCTCGGTGGCACGTCACCGAGGCGAGGAGAAGCGGTCGGGCGCGTTCATGGACTCGGTGCTCGACCGCGTCTCGGACATGATCCTGTTCTCGTGCCTGTTCTGGAACCTGGCCGCGCAGGGCGAGATGGTGCAGGCGGGGCTCGCGCTGCTCACGCTGATCGTCAGCCTCGGGGTGAGTCAGATCCGCGCCGAGGCCGAGGCCGTCGGCATCAGCCTCAGCGAAGGGCTGTTCCAACGCCTCGAGCGGATGCTCGCGCTCATGATCGGGCTGCTGATCCCCGGCATGATGTTCCCGGCGCTGATCGTGCTCGCGACGCTGGGGGTGTTCACGGTGGTGCAGCGTGGATTCACCGCGCTATCGCGGGCCTGACCGGAAAGGGAGCACGTCGATGGAGTACGTGAGGGTGGGGGCGCTCGGCGAGATCCCCGAGGGCGAGATGCGGGCCTACGACACCCCCGCCGGACGGGTCACCGTGGCCCACATCGAGGCGAACCTCTACGCGTTCGGCGACGAGTGCACGCACCAGGGGTGCTCGCTCGCCGAAGGCGAGTTCGACGACCGCGCCGCGACGGTCGAGTGCCCGTGCCACGGCAGCGTGTTCGACGTGGAGAACGGCGAGCCGATCGAGGGCCCCGCCGCCGACCCGCTGCCGATCTTCCGGGCCCGCGAGGTCGAGGGCTGGGTCGAGGTGGCGACGCGTCCGGGTGAGGGGTAGGCTCGCGGCCCGGTTCACACCCGCGCGAGGAGGCACCACGATGAGCGACGTCCGGACCCGATTCGACCTGCAGCCCGATCAGATCCCGACGGCGTGGTTCAACATCATGCCCGACATCGTGAAGTCGGGCATCGAGCCGCTGCCCCCGCTGAGCCCGCAGACGAAGCAGCCGATCGGCCCCGACGACCTCGCGCCGCTGTTCCCGATGTCGCTGATCGGCCAGGAGGTCTCCACCGACGAGTGGATCGACATCCCGGGCGAGGTGATCGACGTCTACCGGCTCTGGAGGCCGTCGCCGTTGTTCCGCGCGACCCGGCTCGAGCAGGCACTCGACACACCCGCCCACATCTACTTCAAGTACGAGGGCGTCTCGCCGGCGGGCAGCCACAAGCCGAACACGGCTGTGCCGCAGGCGTACTTCAACAAGGAAGCCGGCATCCGGCGCATCGCGACCGAGACGGGCGCGGGGCAGTGGGGCTCGGCCATGGCGCTCGCCTGCCAGATGTTCGGCCTCGAGTGCGACGTGTACATGGTGAAGGCGTCCTACGACCAGAAGCCATACCGGCGGGTGTTCATGGAGACGTTCGGAGCCAGCGTCGTCGCGTCGCCGAGCGACAAGACGAACAGCGGCCGCGCGATCCGCGAGGCGCATCCCGACTCGACGGGTTCCCTCGGCATCGCGATCAGCGAGGCCGTCGAGGACGCCGCGACCCACGACGACACGAACTACGCGCTCGGCAGCGTGCTCGGCCACGTGCTGCTGCACCAGAGCGTGATCGGCCTCGAAGCGCAGCAGCAGATGGAGATGGCGGGCGAGCGCCCCGACGTCGTGGTGGGCTGCGTCGGCGGCGGCTCGAACTACGCCGGCATCTCCTACCCCTTCATGGCCGGGAAGCTACGCGGCGAGACGCCCGACATGCGCTTCCTCGCGACCGAGCCCGCGGCGTGTCCCACGCTGACGAAGGGGCGGTTCGCCTACGACTACGGCGACACGGCGCAGATCTCACCGATCGTGCCGATGTACACGCTGGGCCACGACTTCGTGCCGGCGCCGGTTCACGCCGGCGGGCTGCGGTACCACGGCGACTCGCCCTCGTTGTCGTTGCTGGTCAAGCACGGGCACATGGACGCGGTGGCGTACACGCAGAACGAGACGTTCGAGGCGGGGCTGCTGTTCGCGAAGACGCAGGGCATCCTGCCGGCGCCCGAGGCGAACCACGCGGTCAAGGGCGCGATCGACGAGGCCGTGGCAGCGAAGGAAGCCGGTGAAGAGCGCGTGATCCTGTTCAATCTCTGCGGGCACGGACACTTCGACATGCAGGCCTACGACGACTACCTCGCCGGCAAGCTGCCCGACCTCGAGTTCGACGCCGCCGACGAGGACGCTGCGCTCGCGAACCTCCCCGAGGTGCCGATCCAGGTTTGAGGCCGCGGACGGGCTCAGTCGTTGAGGGCGTTCGGCATCAGGCGGAAGGACTCGACCACGGCGTCGGTGACCGCGTGGGCGAGTAGCTCGTAGCCGCGTGGGGTGAAGTGCAGCCCGTCGGGAGCGCGGACCAGCTCGGCCTTGCCGCCCTCCCAGTAGAACGGGGTGTACTGGCCGTCGCGGGTGGCGAACCGGTCCCACGTGTCGACGTAGATGGCGTTCGGGGCCGCGTCGACCACGCGTTCGTAGATCGCGTTCTGACGCTGCATCACGTCCCAGCGCTCCTTGCGCTGCACGATCGGCAGTCCTACCCACGCGACGTGGGCGCCGCCGTCGACGGCGATCCTCGTGAACTCCTCGACGCGCTTCTCGTAGCCCCTGGGCCACTCGAACGAACCGATCTCGGCGACCACCTGGCCACCCGGAGTCTGCAGGCTCTGGTTGTCGTTGTCGCCGATCATCACGACGACGAGGTCGGGTGAGAAGCCCTTCTCGATCTGGCGCATCGCTGTCATCCAGTCGAAGTAGTCGAGGCGGGACAGCCCCGTCGAGATGCGGCCCTGTCGGGTCAGACGCACGAGCGCCGGCCGGAACTCGCGCTCGAGGTAGACGCCGAGGCCCGCCGCGAGGGAGTCCCCGACCACGGCGACCCGCAGCTCGTCCTTGGGGGTCGGTCGACGGATCTTCGTGTTCTTCACCACCGGCTCGTCGGGCTTGGGTGAGACCGAGACGTCGGGATCGAGCGTCGGCAGATCCTCCGGCTCGGGCACGTCGACCGCGCCTCCCGGCTCCTCGTCCGGGTCGCGGCCGAGCGCCCGGATCGCGCCATCCGTCAGCGCGGTGAGCTGCACGAAGTCGCTGATCGCGGCGACGGGCCGGAGCACCCACAGCGAGACCGTGCGCCGCGTGCCGAGCGGCTGTGCCTCGGAGGCGCGCTTGAGGCTCGGAGCGTACGAGGCCCCCCACACGAGCAGCGCGACGAGCAGCACGATCAGGACCCGTCCCGCCGGCATCGTGACGCGTCCGCGAGGAACCGGTGTGCGGGCGTCCTCGCCGAAGCGGTCGAACCGCTCCAGCGTCGGCATCCTCTCGTGCGGGGTATCGGGCATCTGGTCCTCAGAACTGGAAGTAGATGAAGGGTGCCACGCCCTGCGGCCCGAGCGTGGTGATCACGAACAAGGCCGCGGCTCCGGCGAGCCCCATGGGCACCGGGCGCCACCGTGAGATGCGCTCCTGCAGCAGCATGCCCGGCTCCCTCGGTGCGTACTGCAACGCCAGCATCAGCGCGATCGTGCCGATCACCAGGGGGGTCACGAGCTCGGTCGGGGTCGTCCATCCCGTGACGAGCCGGCCGAGCAGCGAGAACGCCGTGGCCATCGAGTCGGCGCGGAAGAAGACCCATCCCACGCAGACGAGCGCGAACGTCGACAGCCGCTGGCCCCACAGCAGCAGCGGGGTCTCGGTCCGCGCGGGCAGGTGGGCTCGCTTCCATGCGCCGATCGCCTGGCCGATGCCGTGGTAGAGCCCCCAGAAGACGAACGTCCAGGCGGCGCCGTGCCACAGGCCGCCAAGCACCATCGTGACCACGATGTTCACGTAGGTGCGGATCTCTCCCTTCTTCGACCCGCCGAGCGGGATGTAGAGGTAGTCGCGCAGCCAGCGCGACAGGGTGATGTGCCAGCGGCGCCAGAAGTCCTGCAGCGATCGCGCGGAGTACGGGCGATCGAAGTTCTGCGGGAACTGGAACCCGAGCAGCTTCGCCACGCCGATCGCGATGTCGGTGTACCCGCTGAAGTCGGCATAGATCACGATCGCGTACGCCAGGATGCCGAAGAGCGCGTCGATCGCCGAGTGGCTCGCGGGATCGCCGAACACCGGGTCGACCATCGTGGTCGCGAGGAAGCTCGAGACGACGACCTTCTTGAAGAGTCCGCCGACGATCAGCCACGAGGCCCCCGCGACGTCGATGTGGCGGGGGTCGCGCCGCACGTCGAGCTGGGGGATCAGCTCGTCGGGTCGCACGATCGGCCCCGCCACCAGGTGCGGGAAGAACGACAGGTACAGGAACGCGTCGATCCAGCTCGCGACGCGTGTGTGCCCGCGGTAGACATCGACGATGTAGCTGATCGCCATGAACGTGAAGAAGGAGATCCCGACCGGCAAGATGAGCTGCACGAGGGGCAGGCCGAGGTTCTCGAGCCCGAGCTCTGCGGCCGCGTTCGTCAGGTTCAGCGAGAAGAATCCGTAGTACTTGAAGTAGAGCAGCGGCAGCAGGGTGAGCGTGACGCCGGCGACCATCGCGACGCGCTTGCGTCGCTCGTCGGGTTGGCGGGCCACGGCGATCGCGCCCAGCTGTGAGATCGCCGACACGCCGGCGAGCAGCCAGATGAAGTGCACGTCCCACCAGGCGTAGAAGACGTAGCTCGCCCCGATCATGAACAGCTTCCAGGGCAACGGTTTCGGGTTCAGCAGCCAGTGCCCCAGGAACACCAGGGCGAAGAAGACCGCGAAGTCGATCGTGGGGAAGAGCATCGACGCAGAACCCTAGCGCACGTGGCCGGGCGCTCCGGTCCTCAGAGCTGTGCGAGTCGCCGTTCGAGGAACGAGCGCTCCGCCGGGTTCGTCGCCAGCTCGAGCGCGCGCCGGTAGGCCGCGGTCGACTCCGCGCCTCTGTCCAGGCGCCGGAGCAGGTCGGCGCGGGCGGCATGGAACAGGTGGTATCCGTCGAGCTCCGGGGCGAGCGCATCGAGCAGCGGCATGCCGGCCGCCGCACCGTCGGCCATCGCGACGGCGACGGCGCGGTTCAGCTCGACCACGGGACTGGGCGTCGTCGACGCCAGCGCCCCGTAGAGGCCGGCGATCTGGGGCCAGTCGGTGTCATCGGGGCGCGGCGCCTGCGCGTGCAGCGCCGCGATCGCCGCCTGCAGCTGGTACGGACCGGGCGCACGATGCGCGATCGCTCGGTCGAGCACGGCCACGCCCTCGTCGATCATGTCGTGGTCCCACCGCGCCCGATCCTGGTCCTCGAGCAGCACGAGATCGCCGGCCGCGTCGGTCCTGGCGTCGCGGCGAGAGTGCTGCAGCAACATGAGCGCCAGCAGCCCCTGCACCTCGGGCCGGTCCGGGAGCAGGCGGTCGACCATGCGAACGAGCCAGATCGCCTCGTCGCAGAGATCGATCCGCACGAGGTCGCCGCTCGTGGCGCTGTACCCCTCGTTGAAGACGAGGTAGAGCACGGCGAGCACCCCATCGAGACGCTCCTCCAGCAGGTCGCGAGGCGGCACGCGGTAGGGGATGCCCGCCTCGCGGATCTTCCGCTTCGCCCGCACGAGCCGTTGCGCGACGGTCGGCTCGGGGGAGAGGAATGCGCGGGCGATCTCGCGGGTCGAGAGGCCCCCCACGGTGCGCAGCGTCAGGGCCACCCGCGATTCCATCGGCAGCGCCGGGTGGCAGCACGTGAAGATCAGCCGCAGGCGTTCGTCGGGGATCTCCTGCATCTCGTCGGTGTCCAAGTCCTCCAGCGCCCGAAGCTGCTCCGCGGCCTCGGCCTTCGTCCTGCCGACCTGCTCGCGCCGGATGCGGTCGATCGCCCGGTTGCGGGCGGTGGTGGTGATCCACGCGCCCGGGTTGTCGGGGACGCCGTCGCGCGGCCATCGGTCGAGCGCGACCGCGAAGGCATCCTGGACCGCGTCTTCCGCGAGGTCGAAGCTCCCGACCGTGCGGATCAACGTCGCGATCGCGCGCCCCGACTCACGCCGGAACAGACGATCGACGACCTCGTCGGCGGTCGTGGTCACGCCTGCGGCAGCTCCGGTAGTCCCATGACCGGGCGCAGCTCGATCGTGCCGTACGGCGCGCCGGGGCACTCGGCAGCGGCCTCGATCGCGTCGTCGAGGTTGTCGACCTCGAGCAGGTAGTAGCCGCCGAGCGTCTCCTTCGTCTCCGCGAACGGGCCGTCGGTCACGATGCGCTCCCCGTCGCGCACCCGCACGCTCGTCGCGTGCTCGACCCCGACGAGGGCGTCGCCGGCCTTCATCCACCCCTTCTGGGCGAGCCAGTCGGAGTAGTCGTACCACCGCTTCATCTCGGCGGCCTGCTCCGCGTCGTTCATCTCCGGATAGGCGCTCATGTCGCCGTAGATCAACAGCATGTACTGCATCGACGCTCCTCCTCTCGCGACGGCCTTCCGTCGCGCTCACCGATACGACGAACGCGACGGTCCCGTCCTCGACATCCTGCCCGAAGTTGCCCACCCGACGCACCCGTAGGCTTGGGCCATGCCCACGACGCCGCGCGACCCGTTGGACTTCCTCGACGTCGACGGCCTGCTCACAGCGGGGGAGGCAGCCGTGCGCGATCGGGTGCGCGCCTTCACGGCCGAGCACGTGCTGCCGTTCATCGAGGGGTGGTTCGAGCGTGGCGAGTTCCCGGTGGAGCTCGCCCGCGGCTACGGCGAACTCGGCATCCTCGGCATGCATCTCGACGGGTACGGGTGTGCCGGCGCGAGCGCCGTGGAGTACGGGGTCGCCAACCGCGAGGTCGAGTACGGGGACTCGGGCCTGCGATCGTTCGTGAGCGTGCAGGGGTCGCTGGCGATGTTCCCGATCCGCACCTACGGCAGCGAGGCGCAGCGCGAGGAGTGGCTGCCGCGCATGGCACGCGGCGACGCGATCGGGTGCTTCGCGCTCACCGAGCCGGGGTCGGGCTCGGACCCGTCGAGCATGACGACCAGGGCCGTGCGTGACGGCTCGGACTGGGTGCTCGCCGGGCACAAGAAGTGGAACACGAACGGATGGGTGAGCGACGTCGCGATCGTGTGGGCCAAGGACGAGCGTGACGTGATCCGGGGGTTCGTGGTGCCGAGCGACGCGCCCGGCGTCGAGTTCTCGCCGCTCGAACACGCGTGGTCGTTGCGGGCCGCGGCGCGTTCGGAGCTCTCGCTGCGCGACGTGCGTCTGCCGGCCGAGGCGGTGCTGCCCGGGATCGAGGGCATCAAGGGGCCGCTCTCGTGCCTCACGGAGGCGAGGTTCGGCATCGCCTGGGGGGCGATGGGGGCGGCGCGCGCCTGCTACGAGGCGGCGCTCGACCACGCGACGAGCCGCGTGCAGTTCGGCAAGCCGATCGGCGCCTTCCAGCTGGTGCAACGCAAGCTGGTCGAGATGGCGATCGCGGTGAACGCGGGGTCGTTGATGGCGCTGCAGCTCGGGCGGCTGAAGGACGCCGGTCGGGTCACGTTCGAGCAGGTCAGCATGACGAAGCTGCACAACGCCCGAGCGGCCCTGGCGATCGCGCGGGACGCCCGCTCGCTCCTGGGGGCCACCGGCATCACGTTCGACGCGCCGGTGATCCGGCACATGAACAACCTCGAGTCGGTGATCACCTACGAGGGCACCGAGGAGATCCACACGCTGATCGTCGGGGCGGCCCTGACCGGCTCGCGGGCGTTCGAGTGATCACCCTCAGGTAGCCTGAGGTCAGGTCGGCGCCGGTGACATCGCCACCGCGCCTATCACCATCACGACCACACGGAGGAGACCGCATGTCCCGCGAGAGCGACTGGGCTGTGTTCGAGAAGGCCTGCGAGATCACCGCTTCGGCGGTGCGAGGAACGATGACCGGCAACGAAGGACAGCAGGCGTCGTTCGTGGCGGAGGTCTTCCGCTCGGTACACGAGGCACTGAAGGAGATAGCCGACGAGATGCCGAGCAAGGACTCGAAGGCCGGGTTCTGAGGAACGCAGGCACCGTCGACGGTGTTCGACCCGTTCAGGCCCGCCTGGTGACGTCGCGCATCGAGACGATGCCCACCACCCGCCCCTCGTCGACGACCGGCAGATGGCGGAACCCGAACGCGAACATCGATTCGAGCGCCTCGTGCGCATCGACCTGTGGCCCGATCGTCTTCGGGTCCTTCGTCATGAACTCGCTCACCGCATGATGCTCGGCGTCGAAGTCCGAGCCCACGGCACGCAGCACGTCGCGCTCGGTGAAGATGCCGACGAGGCGGTCGCCATCGAGCACGAGCGCGCTGCCCACCTGATGGGTGCTCATCGTCGTCGCGGCATCAGCGATCGTGGTGTTCGGCGGCACGATCGTGAGGTCGGTGCTCATCACGTCACGGATCACAGTCATGACTGGCCCTTCGGGAACCTCGGCTACCGCTCATCAGCAGCCTAGTCCGCGCGACCAGGTGCGGGAAGCCCTGCTCGCCTGGTACCGGCCTCGGCGACGTGCGTATCCCTGGAGGACTCCCGCCCGGCGGGGGGCGCGGTTCCCCGATCCGTTCGCGGTGCTCGTGAGCGAGGTCATGCTGCAGCAGACCCAGGTCGCACGGGCCCAGCCGGCGTTCGAGGGGTTCATGCGGAGGTTTCCCGACGTGGGCTCCCTGGCGGACGCGCCGACGGCCGAAGTGCTGCGAGCCTGGGGCCGGCTGGGGTATCCGCGGCGTGCCGTCGCGCTCCACCGCGCCGCGGCCGAGATCGTCCGGGTGCATGACGGCGTGGTGCCGCGCGATCCCTCCGTGCTGCGCACCCTGCCGGGGATCGGTGACTACACGGCGGCCGCGGTTGCGAGCCTGGCGTTCGGAGAGCCGGTGGCCGCGATCGACACGAACGTCCGCCGCGTGTGGGCGCGGGTCGACCTCGCTGCGGAAGCCGACGAGGTATCGGCTCGGGTCCTCGGCGAGGCCGCCTCGGCATGGCTGGATCGCCGCCGCCCGTCGGCGTGGAACCAGGCGGTGATGGATCTCGGTCGCGAGGTGTGTCGGCCGACGCCCCGCTGCGACGTCTGTCCGCTGCGCGCCGTGTGCGCGTTCGCCGCCTCGGGGCGCGTCGGCCGGCCGGCGAGTCGGCGCCAACCCAGGTTCGAGGGGTCGTTGCGGCAGGTCCGAGGGGCGACGCTCGCGGCCCTACGGGAGCGCTCGCCCCGCACGTTCGGCGGTCTCTCCCGTGCGACCGGCACGTCTCCCGAGCGCCTGGTCGATGCCGTGCGCGGACTGCATCGAGACGGCGTCGTCACCGCCTCGGCCGGTGCCCTCGAAGGCCGCGACCGCGGCCGGGTCTCGTTGCCCGGCTAGCGCCGGCCGACGTCGCGCAGCGCGGGGATCACCCGGTCACCGAAGAGCGAGACGGCTCGGGCGGCGTCGTCGAACGCCATGCCCGGGTAGTGGAGCCGCACGATCAGATCGGCCTCGGCCCTCACGTCGAGCGATCGCACGATCGGCTCGAGCGCGTGTGCGACGTCGTCGGTCGTGCCGGCCGCGGTCGAACGGCGTGCGGCGTGCTCGTCGCCGACCACCGCATCGAGCGAGTCGTGCTCGGGCGTGTCGTGACCCCGATCCCATGCTTCGTAGGCGCCCAGCTGATGCATCACGCCCGGTGCGGCGATCTCCCACGCGTGCTCGTCGGCGACGAACGCGTTCGCCATCAGGGCGAGATGCATCGCGGCCGGATCGCGCCCCGCGTCCCGCGCGCCCTCCTCCATCAGGGAGACCGCCTTGCGCACATGGACGAGATCGTCGGCGTCGGTGATGTGACCGTCGCCCAGCTCTCCGGCTCGTCGCAGCGCCGCGTCGACGTAGCCGCCGAGCAGGATCGGTGGTCCCCCCGGTTGGGCGGGAGGAGGCGTCACACGCACACGATCGAGGTCGAACACCTCGCCACGGTGGGAGAAGCGCTCCCCGGTCCACGCCTGACGCAGGATCGCCACGGCCTCGACCGTACGCGCGAGCCGTTCGCTCATCGCCACCCCGAACATCCGGAACTCCTCGGGCCGCCACCCGATGCCGAGGCCGAGCGTGAGGCGCCCACCGGCGATCTGGTCGACCACGGCCGCGTCCTCCGCGAGGCGCAGGGGGTCGTGGAACGGCGTGAGGATCACGCCGGTGCCCAGTCGGATCGTCGAGGTCGCCGCGGCGAGCGCGGCACACATCACCAGCAGCGAGGGGAGGTACCCGTCGGAGGCCCCGTGGTGCTCGCTCACCCACGCGGAGTCGAACCCGACGGACTCCGCGAGCCGCACGAGCTCGATCGTGTCCCTGTACTCCTGCGCGAAGGAACGCTCCGACCCGGCCGGGATCTGGCCCGTGAACAGCCCGATGCCGATGCGCACCGCCACGCGCGGACGCTACCACCGAGGGCGCGGAGCACGCCCGCCGTTGACGACCCCTCCGTCGGGAGGGTACCGTCGATGCTTATGAGAGCGATTCTCAGTCTCGTTCTTCTCGCGGCCCTGTCGCTCGGCGCGGTGGGGTGTGCCGGCGGGGCTGAGGTGGGCGATGGCTCCGACGGCGCGGTCGAGGTCGTGGCGAGCTTCTACCCCTTGGCCTTCGCAGCCGCGCGCATCGGCGGCGATCAGGTAACCGTCACGAACCTCACCCCCCCCGGTGTCGAGCCTCACGACCTCGAGCTCACCCCGGACGATCTCCAGGCGATCGCCGAGGCGGATCTCGTCGTGTACCTGGGCGGCGGATTCCAGCCGGCCGTCGAGGATGCCGTCGAGGCCGAGGCGACCGGCGTCGTCGTCGATGCGCTCGATGGGATCGAGCCTCGCGACGTTCCGCCCGGCGGCGAACACGCCGAGGAGGGGGCGGCCGACCCGCACGTGTGGCTGGACCCCGCGCTCTACTCCGACATCGTCGTCCGCATCGCCGCTGGGCTGGGCGAGGGTCGAGGTGGCGCGGACGGCGATCGCTTCGGCGTGGACGCCGAGGACTTCGGCGTCGAGCTCTCGCAGCTCGACGCCGAGTTCCGTGAGGGGCTCGCCCGGTGCGGCACGCGCGTGATGATCACGAGCCATGCGGCGTTCGGCTACCTGGCCGCTGCATACGATCTCGAGCAGCGCGCGATCTCGGGGCTCGCACCCGAGTCCGAGCCCGACCCCGATCGGATCGCTGAGCTCGCCGCCGAGGTGAGCGCAGAAGGGGTCACCACGATCTTCACCGAGGACCTGGTGCCTCCCGACGTCGCCGAGACGCTGGCCGCCGAAGCCGGGATCCGCACCGCGGTCCTGAGTCCGCTGGAAGGCCTCACCGAGGAGCAGGAAGCGGCCGGCGACGACTACCTGTCCGTGATGCGACGCAACCTGGAGACGTTGCGAGATGGCCTCGACTGCACCTAGCGTCTCGCCCGTGACCGGCGACGGCGACGCGCGTCAGGAGCTCCTGGCGGCCAGAGGGCTGACGTTCGCGTACGGCCGCGAGCCGGTGCTGGAGCACGTCGACCTCGAGGTTCGGGCTGGCGAGTTCGTCGCGCTCGTCGGGCCGAACGGTTCGGGCAAGTCCACGCTGTTGCGGCTGCTGCTCGGCTCGCTCGAACCCGACGGCGGCGAGGCTCGCCTCTTCGGTCATCCGCCGGGGGCCGTGCGTCGGCGCGGGCGGCTCGGATACGTGCCGCAACGACCCAGTCTCAGCTCGGAGCTCCCCGCCACCGTGCGGGAGATCGTGTCGGCGGGCCGGTTGACCGATGGACGTTGGTGGATGCCGATGTCTCGAGCCGATCGGCGTCAGGTGGAACACGCGATCGCGTCGGTCGGACTCGCCGACCTCGCCGCCAGTCCGGTGAACGAGCTCTCCGGCGGTCAGCAGCAGCGCGCGTTCATCGCCAGAGCGTTCGCGAGCGAGCCGTCGCTCTTGGTGCTCGACGAACCGATCGCGGGCGTCGACGCGGCGTCGCAGCGACTCTTCCGCGACTCGCTCGTGCACCTGATCCGGGATCACGGCGCCGGCGTCTTGCTCGTCTCGCACGAGCTCTCGGCGGTCGCCGACGATGTCGACCGCGTGATCGTGCTCAAACGCACGGTCCTGTTCGACGGCGAGCCGGCCGCCCTGGCCGCGCGAGGGGTTGGGAGCCTCGGCGTGCACGCCGAGGACCTGCCGATCTGGCTGGAGCAGCTCTCGTGATCGCCGAGATCGCGCTCCCGTACCCGTTCGATCTCGCCTTCATGCAACGCGCGCTGATCGCGTGCATCGCGGTAGGGGCCTTCGCGCCGACGATCGGCGTGTTCCTCGTGCAGAAGCGGCTCTCCCTGATCGGCGACGGCATCGGGCACGTCGCGTTCGCCGGTGTGGGTGCGGGGCTGCTTGCGGCATGGGCGCCGCTGTGGACGGCGCTCGCGTTCGCGGTCGGGGGGTCGCTCGGCATCGAGTGGTTCCGAGCCCGGCGACGCACGTCGGGCGACGTCGCGCTCGCGATCCTCTTCTACTCGGGGATCGCGCTCGGTGTGGTGCTGATCTCGGCAGGGGACGGGCTCTCCTCGAACGTGCTCACGTATCTGTTCGGCGGACCGCTCACGGTGAGCGGCAGCGAGGTGTGGGCGATCGTGCTGCTCGGTCTCGGCATCGTGCTCGCCGTGTTCGCGCTGCGTCGCGCGATGTTCTCGGTGGTCACCGACGAGGAGTGGTCGCGGGTCGCGGGGCTCCCCGTCGGCCTCCTGAATGCCTTGCTCGCCGTGCTGACCGCGGTCGCCGTGGTCGCGGCGATGCAGATCGTCGGCATCCTCCTCGTCGCGGCGATGATGGTGTTGCCCGTGGCGTGCGCGCAGATGATCGCGCGCTCGTTCTCGGGGGCTCTCGCGATCTCGGTCGTGATCGGCGTCGGAGCATCGGTCGCGGGGCTCGCGTTGTCGAGGGTGTTCCCCGGTGGGCTCGCCACGGGGGGCACGATCGTGCTGGTCACGGCGGGCGTGTTCGTCGCCGTCGCCGTCGCCTCCCGTGCCCTCGCCGGGGCCCGGAGCGCGCCTGGAGCCGACGTATGATGCGGCTCGTGGCGCGAGACCTGCATGCGACCGTCGCGGAGCGGTTGCGCGGCGTCGGTCAGCGATACACGCCGCAGCGGGAAGCGTTGGTCGCGGCCCTCGAGCGGGCGCGGACCCCGCTGTCCACGGCCGAGATCGTGCGGTCACGAACGGGCCCGCAGAGTTCCGTCTACCGCAACCTCGCCGTGCTGGAGCACGCAGGGGTGGTGCGCCGGGTGATCGCCGAGGGGGAGTTCGCGCGGTACGAGCTGGCGGAGGATCTCACCGAGCATCATCACCACCTGATCTGCTCGAACTGCGGCAGGGTGGAGGACGTCACGATCCCGCCCGATCTCGAGACGACGATGGATCGCGCCGTCGACCGGCTGGCCAAGCGGAGCGGGTTCGCGAAGGTGCGCCACCGCCTCGACCTGATCGGCACCTGTCGCGCGTGCGCGTGAGCCTCAGGGCGTGAGGTAGGGCTCGTCCGGCGGGTCGATCGGCTCGACCGACTCCGCCTGTACCAGGATGTCGCTGCCGAGCGGGTAGATCGGACCCACGACACGGACCCACTGGTCGGTCTCGAAGCTGCCGGGGGGCGCGTCGACGACGGTGACGTAGCTGATCGTGGCGTCGGCCACGCAGCACGTGATCACGAACCGCGTCAGCTGGAAGCGGTCGGCCTCGCCGGGCTCCTCGGTCACGAACCCCTCGATCGTGACCCGCTCGCCGGCTCGGGCCTTGAGCACCGCCTCCGCATCGACGACCGCCCTGGCAGCCGCGACGTCGACGAGGTCGATCGGGCCGCTCACGATCCGCGCGCTCGATCCGATCGCCGTCGAGTTCGATCGCCGGTTCACCGCATACGAGTCGAGCGTCGCCGGCGGCAGCGTGAGGAGCAGGACGACCGGGAGCACGATCACGCCGAACATCCAGGTCTCCCGGTTGCCGAGCGGCTCCGGGGAGCGCACCCTGGCGGACGCGAGCCGTCCCACGGCCGCGATCGTGGCCAGCGTGGCGCCGAGCGGCACGAGCCATGCGGTGCGTGTGGACAGGTACAGCGAGGTGCGTCCCGCGAGCAGCAGGAACCAGAAGAGCGCCGCCCAGGCCCCGATCGCGAGTCCGGCTGCCACGCGCGGCCCGCTGAACCGGAGGCGTTCGTCCTCGCGCGACCGCATGCTCGTCATCCCCAGATCACCTGGATCCACAGTGTGGCCACGAGGGTGGTGGCGCCGACCGCGATCACGACCGTGCGCAGGAACCCTCGCTGGTATGTGCCCACGTACAGCGCCGCGAGCTTCAGGTCGACCATCGGGCCGAAGACGAGGAACGCGAGCTGGGACGCGGGGCCGAACGCCGTGAACGAGGCAGCGACGAAGGCGTCGGACTCCGAGCACAGCGACATCACGAACGCGAGCGCCATCATCGCGATCAGGCTCAGGATGGGCAGACTCGCCACGCTGTTCACGATCGACTGCGGCACGAACGTCTGGATCGCGGCCGCGAGCGCGGCGCCCATGATCAAGAACCGCGCCATGAACACCACGTCGCCGGTGAGGTGCCCGAAGAAGCGGCGCCACCGCGCCTCCTGTTCGTCGACCTCGTGGGCCTCGACCTGGTCCCCCCGCGCCCGCAGCAGCTCGCCCGAGCGCACCCGCCCCATGACCCAGCCGACCGTCATCGCCACGATGAAGCCGAGGGCCAGACGCCCGAGCACCATGATCCAGAGGGTGTCGCGACCGCGATAGGCCACGAACGTGGACGCCACGACGACCGGGTTCACGACCGGGGCCGCCAACATGAAGGTGATCGCCGCGCTCGGTGCGAGGCCTTTCGCGGCGAGCCGCCGGGCCACGGGCACCGAGCCGCACTCGCAGACAGGGAACGCCACGCCGGCCGCGGCAGCGGCCGGCATCTGCAGGCCGCGTGGGAGCAATGCGATGCGCGCGAACGCCGAGGCAGGCACGAGCACCTCGATCGCGGCCGAGACGCTTGCGCCGAGCAGGATGAACGGCATCGCCTCGACCAGCAGCGAGCCGAAGACGATCAGTAGGTTCCGCAGCCACGGCAGGCTCGAGGGATCGACGACGCGCACGAGCACGGCGACGGCGAGGAGCCCCACGATCACGATCGCGACCGGGGGCCGAGAGCGGTCTCGGGTCTGCGGATCGGACGACGGTGCGCGAGGCTCGAGCTCGACGGCCATCAGCAGTACCTCGAGAAGGCGACGGCGAACGACGGGTACACGTCGTCGAAGAGCGGTCGGCCGCCCGCGTCGGCGCCTCGCATCGCGTCCGCGACCTGCTGGGCCGTGAGGGAGCGGTCCACGAGCACGTCTCGATCGAGGAAGAGGCCGTCCGGGGCGACCTGGGCGACGACCGGGGCGCCGAGGGTCGAGTCGACGTCCGCGGCGATGCCGAGAGCGTCCTCGCCCCGGCCTCCGCCGGCGAGGCTTCCGGTGGCGGTCACGACGAACGTCGTGGTCGGCACGAGATCCCGGATCGAGGACACGATCGCGGACGTCGCTTCGTCGAGCCGCCCGACCTCGCCGTCGAGCACGACACCCAGCACATCGGTGACCTCGTCGCCCCCGAGGTCCTCGGAGTCGACGATCGCGGCGGCCTTCGTCGCCGAGCGCGCCGGGTCGTCAGCGCGGATCGTCGTGTCGTCGTCGACCGCGTCGAGGTACCACCCGTTGCCAACGATGCCCCGATCGGCCGGGTCCGCGACGATCGCGGCCACCCTGGCCCGTCCGCCCGAGTCGTGGTCCAGGTCGTCGGCGAGCGTGGCGATCACCGAGCCCGCTCCTGGTGCCGACCAGGCGACCGCGACCTCGCCGTCGTCCTGACGCACCGAGGTCCCCGTGATGCCGTGGCTCGACGGACGCCCTCCGGTGCCGATCGTGGTGAGCGTGGCGGCGGGGTCGAGCGGCACGGAGCCGGTGATGCCCGCGAGGGTCCCCGCGCCGGAGCGCATCGCTCGCCGCAGGAAGGGCCAGGCCGTCGGGCTCCGCTCGAGGTCGGGAGTGCCGACGCCCTTCCAGGCGATCATCACGACGAGCGAGGGCGCGTCGTGTCCCACGATCGTGGCCTCCTCGACCGCCTCGCCGGTCCGGACCTCGGGATGGGCGCGCCGGAACCCCGTGATCGACTCCAGCGTCGGCGCGATCGCGTCGAGCGCGGTCCCCGTCGGCAACGCTCTCGGGCGCACGCCCGAACCGAAGAACACGATCGGCACCCGGGTGTCGGGCAGGCCCGGAACACCATCGCGATCCTCCGTACCGGGCCAGGGCACTCGAGTGCCCCGCCGGACCTGCGTCGAGACGGTGTCGAGCCCCGCGGTCGCCGCCATCACATCGGGGGAGCGTCCCTCGCGGAAGCCGGCCGCGATCTCGTGGCGGAGTCGCTCTGGGAGGGGGCAGAACGGAACCGTGGCCTGCGCTCGCGCCTCGCCCGCGTCGCAGCTGCTCCCGACACAGAAGATGCGAAGGACCACCGCCGGGGCTCCCACGAGCGCCAGCACGAGCAGCAGGGTCGAGAGGCGACGGCCGATCCGCACACCCCCACGCTACCGCCTGCGACCAGGGTCTCCGCATCGTTCCCGGGCCGTCACAGACTCTCAACGCTCCCGGGTTGTCGCGCGCCGCCGGGGTCGTGTTCCCTATGCCGACATGCCGGCCCGCCGATCCCTCGTTCCGCTCTCGCTCGCGATCGTGCTCGTCGGACTCGTGCTGGTGCGCCCCCCGATCCATGCGGCGGCCCAGTCGGGTCAGCGAGATCTCGTCTCCGCCGCGTGTTCCCTGCCCCACGATGAGCTGCTGCGCATCTGGAGGGGGTGGCGACCCGACCGGGGGGCGCAACTCTCCTTCGTGCCGAAGGAGCCGAACTTCGTCGGTTCCGGTCTGCCGCACGTCGGGCCGTGGGACTACATCCAGACGGTGCCGATGTTCTGGTACGGCCCCGGCTTCGTGACGGCGCAGGGTGAGGTGGGCCGTCCCGTGACGGTGGCGGGCATCGCGCCCACGTCGGCGCAGCTCATGAAGTTCGATGGCTTCCGGGCTCCCGACGGTCAGCCGATGACCGAGGCGCTGCTCCCCGAGGCCGAGCGCGAGATCCCGAAGCTGTTGGTCACGATGGTGTGGGACGCCGCGGGCATCAACGTGCTCGAGGAGCATCCCGGCGCGTGGCCGTACACGAGGTCGCTGATCCCGAGGGGCACCTGGTACACCGACGCGACCGTCGGATCGTCGCCGACGAGCACCGCCCAGATCCACGCGACGATCGGCACGGGGGCCTATCCGCGCCACCACGGCATCATCGGGCACAACATGCTCGTGGCCGGTCGGATCACCGGTCCGTGGAACCAGGGCCCGACGTTCTTCATCGAGCCGACGTTCGCCGACGTGTACGACCGTGCGCTGGGCAACGAGCCGCTCGCCGGCATCGTCGGTACCGTGGACATCCACTTCGGCATGTTGGGTCACGGCTCGTTCTTCTCGGGCGGTGACCGCGACATCGCGCTCACCCGGTCGGTGATCGGCGGGGAGACGCTCACCGACGAAGGGTTCGAGTGGAACCTGCCCGAGCGCGAGGCCGCCTACTATGAGCTGGCCGGGTACGCGAACGACGTCGGAGGGTTCGAGCAGGACAAGGAGGCCGTCGATCAGGCGGACGGACAGCTCGACGGCAAGTGGCGCGACAACGACATCGACGAGCTGCTGCAGGGCTTCGACACCCCCGCCCGCACCCCGTACCAGCAGCGTGTGGTCGAAGAGGTGATCCGGCGTGAGGGCTTCGGGGCCGACGACGTGCCCGACCTGCTTTTCCTGAACTTCAAGGCGATCGACTACGTCAGCCACGTGTGGTCGATGAACTCCCCCGAGATGCTCGACGCCGTCGCGGCGCAGGACCGGGCGATGAAGGATCTCGTCACGTTCCTCGACCGCGAGGTGGGCAAGGGCGAGTGGGCGATGGTGGTCACCGCCGATCACGCGGCGATGCCCGACCCCACAGTGAGCGGGGGGTACCAGATCTCCACCGGACCGATGCAGGAGATGATCAACGACCGGTTCGGGACCCCCGGCGGACCGGTGATCGTCGAGCTGATGCAGCCCACGCAGGCGTTCCTGAACCTGGAGGAGCTCGAGGCCAACGGTCACACGGTCGATGACGTGGCGCGGTTCATGATGACCTTCACGCAGGCCCAGACGGCCGGGGGCGGTGTGGTGCCGAACCCGGGCCAGGAAGACGATGCGGTCATGACGGCGGCGTTCCCGTCGGCGCTGATGCAGGATCTTCCATGCCTGCCCGAGGCCGCTCGGTGAGGCGGCCGGCGCTTCCGAGGCAGGGGGGTGCGGCTCGTCTATCCTGTGTCGGTCCCCATGGCCCCGGCGTGGTCGTGGGCTGCCCGAATGACTCTTTCCCCCACGATCTGAAGGGATCTGCTCGATGGCTGCGACCGACACCGTGAAGGCACCGGCGGGCGAGCCGCCCTTGCCCGACTCGAGCCCAGGCTCGGGCCCGCGCTGGCTCGGGTCGTGGTGGATGGTCGGCGGGTTCGCCCTGCTGATGCTGTTGGTGCTCGGTTGGAAGTTCCTCGCCGACCCGAGCCTGTCCGCGCCGACGCGTGACCCCGCCTGGTACACGTGGCGTGCCCAGGTGATCCTCGAGGCCGACCCGGTGCGCGTGGCCGAGGAGTGGGGCCCGAACGGACTGTTCGCCGGCGGCTACCGCGTGACCGTGCCGCTCGCCGGGGCGTTGCTGCAACAGGTCGTCGGCATCGACCGATACACGTTCAGCGCGTACCTGATGATCGGCATCCCCATCCTCACCGGGCTCGCCCTCGGGGCGGCCCTGTTCCGGAGCCGCCGTGATCCGCTCGTGGTGCTGACCACGCTGCTCGCCACGGTGGCCCTCTTCCTGACGACGCCGTACGTGGGCTACCTCGACAACATCACGGTGCTGTTCCTGCTGGCGCTGATGATCCCGTTCGTCCACGAGGCCCGCACGTCGTGGGGCGCGAGGACGGCGCTGTTCCTGATCGGCATCGCCGCGGCGTTCACGCATCCGACGACGTGCGTGATCTTCGGCGCGGTGCTGATGGCGGTGTTCGGCTTCCACTTCCTGACGAGTCGGTTCTCCTTCGGGGCCGCGCTGCGGGCCGACGCCCCGATGCTGATGTCCGTCGGTTTCGGCATGATCGCCGGTCTCGCGATGTGGGTCGTCGGCATCTGGGGGAAGCCGGCGAGCCTCGCGGAAGCCGCCTTGCCGCCGCCCTACAGCGCGGAGTTCTTCACCGATCGACTCGTCGAATGGGTGACGTCGCTGCAGCCGATCGTGATCGTGCCTTTCATCCTGATCGCGATCGTCTCGACGATCCTGCTCTCGCGCCGCACCCGGGAGCCGGCTCGTACCGAAGACCAGGTGTCGATCTGGTGGCTGGTGGCGTTCGCCGGCGCGGCGTCCGTGTTCACGGGTGCGGCCCTCCCGTACTACCGCTTCATGAACGCGAGCGCTGCCCCGATGGCGCTCGTCGGTCTCGGCGCGTTCGTCGCGATCCGGTGGCTGCTCCGCGGCCGCCACGGTGCGGCGATGGTCGCCGGGGCGCTCGGCTCGATCCTCGTGGTCGCCTCGCTGGGGTACGTCCTGTTCGACGGCGTCGAGAACCGCTGGGTGAGTGAGACGAATCAGTGGGCGAACCAGCAGGTGCGCACCTCGCTCGCCGCCGTCAACGAGGTGGTCGATGCGGCCGGCGAGCGGGCGAACGTGCTCGTCGTGAACTACGGCGACACCGACGATCCTGCCACCGATACGAACACCGCGTACGGCTGGGCGAAGACCTACACGAACGTCTTCCGCACGGGACTGCCGGGGGAGACGATCGAGCGCTCGGTCACCTACCTCGGCACGCTCGAGAACTTCCTCGCGGGCGAGCGCACCACCTCGACCGTCGGCAGCGAGGGCTACACCGACGCCGCGACGGCACATTGGTGCGAGGCGTTCGGGGGCGAGAAGGCCCTCTGCGACCCTGATGAGAAGCTGGCCGACGACTTCGAGCCGAGGTTCGAGGAGCTCAGCGAGCCGCCGGTCGTGTTCCTGATCGGGCAGTACTACGGAGGTCTGTGCAACGGCGTCGACGATTGCTCGGCCGACATCGAGCAGCAGAACCTCGAGGCGGCCACGTCGCAGGGGGTCGAGGTCGGACCCGACGTCTACGTGATCGAGGGCGAGGGGCTCTGGGCGCCGCCCGCCGACGTCGTCGAGCGCGCCCAGGCCGCGGCCGCCGAGGAAGCCGCCAAGTTCGAGGCGCATCCTGGCCCGCTCGAGAATCTGCCGCAGAACCTGCTCGTGATCGCCCTGCTCGCCCTGCTCCTGATCGTGCCGGGGTGGCTCGCGTCGAACTGGCTCGGCATCCGTACCACGGTCGATCGGATCGCGCTGATCCCCGGCATGTCGGTCGTGCTCGTCCTGCTCGCCGGCATCGCCGTGCTCGCGGTGTGGCGCGGCCCGCTCAGCGTCGCGAAGGGGTGGACGGTCGTCGCCGTCGCGATCGGCATCGGCGCTGCGCTGCGGGTGGCCGACGCGTGGCTGCGCAAGCCCCTCGATTCGCTCGCCGGCTTCTTCAACGCGATGTTCGCTGCCTTCTCGAATCGGGACTTCTCGGTGCTGATGGGCGTGCAGTACCTGGCCCAAGCCGGGCAGGGCGTCGTGCAGGGCGCGATCGCGAAGTCGCTCGCGTTCGGCGGACAGGAAGGCTTCGACGTGCAGAACCTGCCGTCGGCCGACTACCTGCTCACCGTCGTGCTCGCCCTCTACGTTCCCTACACGCTGATCTCGCCGTTCGTCGGCGTGTTCATCGACCGCTTCCCGCGCCGACGGGTCGTCTGGTGGGCCGACGTGGCAACCGCCGTCGTGGTCGTGATCGTGGCGCTCGCGGTGCTCGTGCCGCTCGGATCCGACACGACCGAGGGCAACGCCCTCGCGACCGCGGCGCTGATCGTGGGGCTGCTCGCGGTGCAGGCGTGCGTGCGCATCGCCCTCGCCGTGAAGTCCGCGGCGGTCCCCGACGTGCTCTCGGGGAAGGACCTGCTGCAAGGCAATGGCCTGTCGCAGGCAGGTGGCGCCCTCGCGCAGATCTTCGGCATCGTGTTCGGGGGCGCGCTCGCCGGCTTCGTGCCCCCGTTCGTGCCCGTCGTCGTCGGCGCCGCCGTCCTGCTGGTCGGCGCGTTCGTGGCGAAGCAGCTGCGGCACGCCGAGCTCCGCCCGCACGAGACGACGTTCACGCAAGAGGCATCCCAGGTGGTCCGCAACATCGTGGCCGGCCTGAAGGAGGTCGCGGGCCGGGCGCCGGCGGCGCTCGGGCTGTCGTCGTTCCAGATGTTGCGCTACCAGTTCTGGGGGTTCGGGTTGTTCGTCTTCGGTCTCTATGCGAAGAACCTCGTGGCCGGCGGGGACTCCGACACGATCTCGCTGGTGCTCTCGGGCATGGGCGGCCTGGTCGGTGGCGCGCTCGGCATGGTCGTGGCCCAGACGTTCAAGGACCGGGTGCCCCCCGTGCGCCTGTTGCTGATGTCGATGGTGCTGCTCGGCATCGGCACGATCGTGGGCGGGGTGTTCGTCTCGGTGGCCGGGTTCGCCGCGATGCTGTTCATCGGCTTCTTCTCGTTCTTCGTCGGCAAGATCTCGGCCGACACGATCATGCAGCAGACGATGCCCGACGACTTCCGAGGCCGGGCCTTCGCGTTGTTCGACATCGCCTACAACCTCGGGTACATCGTGCCGGCGCTGATCCTCTTCCTGCTCTGGACCGAGGACAGCGAGGTCACCACGCGGTCGATCCTGCTCGTCTCCGGCGTGGTGTTCCTCGGCCTGACCGCGCTCGTCGCGGCCTGGGCAAGGCGCATCCGCGATCAGTTCGCCCCGCAGGACGACCTGATCGAGATCGACGGCGAGACCGTGGTGCCGGCAGAGGTCGACTGAGCGTCAGTCCGGCGGTTCGATGTCGCGCCCGAACGAGGGGAAGTAGCGGGGGATCAACCCGAGGCCGAACGCGCCGAGGATCTGCTCCTTCGGTTCGCGGGCCAGCAGGAACCGGAACGACGCCTCGATCAGCGCCTCGGGCGTCCGGTAGCCGGTCCCGAACCGCTCCCATTCGGCCCGCGACATCGTCACGTCGTGTTCGGTCGTCGAACCGTCGACATCGGTGAGTCGCACGCGGAAGCGTGAGAGCACGTGCTCGACGTCGCTGCGCGAGATCTCGATGGCCGTTGCTTCGCCGTGCATCGTAGACGCATCGTACCCTCGGGTCCGATGCGTGAGCGAGAGCCGATCGGTGCCTGAGCTGCGGACCCGCGACGCCGTGCTCCACATCGAGATCGAGGGTTCGGGCGAGCCCACCACGGTGTTCGCCCACGGGTTGACGAACTCGTGCATGGAGCTCGCCGCGTTCACGCCGATGGCTCCCGGAACGAAGGTACGGTTCTGCTTCCGCGGCCATGGGCACTCGAGCACACCCGAGGCGGGCTCCTATCGATACGCAGACTTCGCCCGCGACCTCGACGCCGTCGCTCGCGAGACGAACGCGACCTGCGCGGTGGGCACGTCGCTCGGCGCCGGGGCACTCGCGCACCTGCTCGCGCGAGAGCCCGATCGGTTCGAGCGGATGGTGTTCTTGCTGCCCTCAGCACTCGAAGGCCCGATCGGAGCGACGCCTCTGTTCGAGCGCACCGCAGAGCTCCTCGAGACGCTGCCGCGCGACGAGGCGATCGAGGCGATCCTGCGGGAGTCGGGACGCGCCGGGAACTACCAGGCGCAGCCCGGGCTGCGTGAGTTCGACCTGCTCTTGTGGCAGGACATGAACCCGACCGGCGTGGCGCGTGCGATCCGGGAGATCGTGCGGGACGTCGCCGTTCCCTCGTTCTCGGCCCTGGCCGATCTGAGCGCGCCGGCGCTCGTGATCGGCCGCGAGGGCGACTCGATCCACCCCGCTACGGTGGCCCGGGGCCTGGCAGAGGTGATGCCCCACGCCGAGGCGATCGTGCTGGCATCCGAGGACGAGCTGCTCACGTCGATCCCGTTGCTGGTCGACCGTGTCAGCAGATTCCTTCAGGGCGACGGATGAGCGAGGTCGCCGCGACGAGGCGTGCGGTCGACCGCCGAGGCGAACTGATCGGCTCGGCGATGTCGGTCGCGATGGCGGTGCTCTTCGCCGGGGTCGTGATCCTCGGTTCGAAGGTGCAGGCCGGCGGACCGCCGTTCGTCACGCTGGCGATCCGCTTCGGCGGACAGTCGGTGCTGCTGCTCGGACTCGCCCTGGTGCTGCGGCGGCCGGGCCTGCCTGCGCCGGGCGAGCGCCTCGCTCTCGTGCTTGCCGGCACGCTCGGCTACGGCACCGAGGCGGCCCTCTACTTCTCGGCCTTGAACCACGGATCGGCGGCGGCGGTCACATTGCTCTTCTACACGTATCCGGTCTGGGTGATGCTGGCGACGATCGCGCTCGACCGGCGCGCCCCGTCTCCACCGTTGTTCGTCGCCCTCGCGCTCGCGATCGGTGGGAGCGCGATCGTCGTGCTGGGCGGGGGCGGGGAGACCGACGTCGAGCCGCTCGGCATCGCGCTCGCGCTTGCGACGTCGATCGTCTACACCGCCTATCTCGTGGGCACCGACCGCCACGTTCGCCGCACGGATCCGGTCACGGCCGCCGGGTGGCTGGGCGCCGGGGCGGCGACCTCGAACGTCCTCTTCGCGGTCGTGCTCGGCTCGTTCGTGCTTCCGGCGGGCGCGACCCCGGCGCGACTCGCGGCGATCGTGCTCGTGTCGGCGGGCGCGTTCGCCACGATGCTCGCAGGTCTCCAGCGCGTCGGTGCCGTCCGCAACGCGATCATCGGCGTGATGGAACCGCTCACGGTCGCCGTGCTCGCGGCGATCTTCCTCGACGAGCCGATCACGGCGACGGTCGCAGCCGGGGGTGCGCTGATCCTGGTGGGCGCCGTGATCGCATCGGTCGTGCGAACGACTCGAACGGCGGAGCCGAACGTCTGATGGCGCACGGCGGGCTCGTCCGTCGACGTCGTCGCGTTCGCCGACGACGCGCGGCAACCGAGCCTCACTGCCCGACCTGCGATAGCGTCCCTGCATGACCGATGACCTGTTCTCCCGCGACGCGTACCTCCGCACCTGCGACGCGACCGTCGTCGCCGTGCGCGATGACGGCGTGGTCCTCGACCGCACCGTGTTCTACCCACGCGGTGGGGGTCAGCCAGGTGACTCGGGCACCCTCAGATGGGACGGCGGCGAGTGTGCGGTGGCCGACACGTCGAAGTCGCGCGACGACGGCGAGATCGTGCACGTGGTAGGCCCGTCGACCCCTGCACCGACGGTCGGCTCGCGTGTCACGGCCGAGATCGATTGGGACCGGCGCTACCAGCACATGCGCACCCACACCGCCCTTCACGCCCTGTCGGGTGTCGTCTTCGACGACTTCGGCGCGAAGGTCACCGGCGGGAACATGGACTCCGGCGGTGTCGCGCGCATGGACTTCGAGCTCGACGGCATCAGCCAGGAGTTCGGTCACGAGGTCGAGCAGCGCCTGAACGCTCGTCTCGCGGAAGACGTGCCGGTCTTCGTGCACTTCCTTCCCCGGAAGGAAGCCCTCGCCGACCCCGATCTGATCCGGACGAAGGTCTCACTGATCCCGGCGTCGGTCGATCCGATCCGCGTGATCGACATCACGGGTATCGACAAGCAGGCGGACGGGGGCACGCATGTCGCCTCGAGCGGGGAGGTCGGACGCGTGAAGGTCGTGAAGACGGAGTCGAAGGGCAAGGCGAACAAGCGCATCCGCATCCAGCTCGAGCAGCCGTGATGGAAGCGGACCGCACCTCCGAGCCAGCGCCGGACACCCGTGCTCCGGCGCGTCCCGCGATCTGGGCCGGCATCTCCGGCGGAGTGATCGGCGCGGTGTGTTGCATCGGTCCGGCCGTCGGCGTGGCGATGGGTGCGAGCGCCGGGTCGTTCCTCCTCGCGATGAGCAGCTATCGGTTCGTCACGTTCATCCTCGGGGCCGTGTTCGCCGGTGTCGCGATCTGGCTCGGCCTGCGCCGTCGCCGTGACGCCTGCCCCAGCGAGCGGGCGTTCAAGGCGCTGCGATCCCGGTGGCTGGATGTCACGCTGATCGCGTTCGTGCTGACCTACGCGATCGGTCGATTCTTGGTGCCCCGGGCGATCGAGACCCTCTTCTAGCCTCCGAGCCGCGGCACCGGCCATCGCGCCGAACGCTCGCACGCCTCGTCGGCCATCCTCGGCGCGGAGTACCCTCGTCGCGATGGCGCCTGAACGACTCACGAGCCTCGATGCGAGCTTCCTGTACCTGGAGACGCCGGCCGTGCACATGCACGTGGCGGGCGTTTCGGTGTTCGACCCTCGCGACGACGGGCCGCTGACCTATGACGACGTGCAGCGGGTCGTGGAGGCCCGGCTGCACCTCGCGCCGAGGCTGCGACAGCGCGTGATGCGCGTGCCGTTCGGGCTCGCACGGCCCCTCTGGGTCGACGACGACCGGTTCGACCTCGACTTCCATCTGCGGCGCTCGGCGATCCCGACGCCCGGCGGGCGGTTCCAACTGGAGCGCGCCGTCGGACGTGTGCTCTCGCGCCCGCTCGATCCCGCCAAGCCGTTGTGGGAGCTGTACGTCTTCGAGGGCCTCGCCGAGCGCCGCACGGCTGTGCTCATGAAGCTGCATCATGCGCTCGCCGACGGCATCTCCGGCATGGCGATCGCCTCCGCGCTGTTCGACCTCGCTCCCGACGCCGAGATCGGCACCCCGCCGGGGACGCCGTGGACGGCCGAGGCACCCCCGACGCGCGACGATCTCTTGCGCGATGCGGCCCAGGATCTCGTGCTGCACCCCCTCGAGGCGATCGGCCACGCCGTGGGCGCCCCCGCCCGCACGCTCGCGGCCGTGGCCGAGACGCTCTCGGGGGTGCGCGACGTGGTTGACATGGGCGCCCCGCCGGCCGGCCCGTTCGACACGCTGATCGGGCCGGCGAGACGGTTCGCGATGGCCGAGGCTTCGTTCGAGCGGATCCGTGAGATCAAGCACGCCCTGGGAGGGACCGTGAACGACGTCGTGCTGACGGCGGTGTCGGGCGGCCTGCATGATCTGCTCGAGCATCGGGGCGAGGAGACGAGCGGACACACCCTGAGGGTCATGGTGCCGGTGTCGGTCCGTTCGAAAGCAGAGCAGGGTGAGGTGGGCAACCGCGTGGCCCCTGCCTTCGTCGACGTGCCGGTCGGGCGGCTCCGGGCGCGCACGCGGCTGCAACGAGTGCGCCGCGCCACCGCTCAGCTGAAGGAATCGTCGATGGCCGTGGGGGCCGACTCGATCATCGGGCTCGGGGCGTATGCGCCGCCAGCGCTCCACGCGATGGCGGCGCGCCTCGCCAGTCGTGGTCGCTGGTTCAACCTCGTGGTGTCGAACGTGCCGGCGCCGCAAGTGCCGCTGTACCTCGCGGGCGCGCCGCTCGTCGCGAGCTATCCCGCGATGCCCCTCGGGGAGCGCAGTGGCCTGTCGGTCGCGTGCACGAGTCTCGCCGGAACGATGGCGTTCGGGCTCACCGCCGACTGGGACTCGCTCCCCGACGTCGACGTGCTGGCGCGAGGCATCGAGACCGCGATCGACGAGTTGGAGAAGGCGGCGGCCGCCGCGCCTCGGACCTGAGTCAGGCGTACGTCTCGGCGTACCAGTCCGCGACCTCGGCGAGCCATCTGCCCGGGGCTTCCATCTGCGGCACGTGGCCGAGATCGGGGAAGATGCGTCCGCGCCACGCTGGGTGCTCGCGCAGCGCAGCCTCGGCGTGGGCGGCCGGCACCAATCGGTCGCGTCGACCGTGAAGCACGAACACCGGGCACCGGACACCATCCATCGCCCTTCGCGCGACGTCGGGGCGGCGGCCGAGCCGTCGGAGCGACCGCCATGCGTCGTGGAACGCTGCGGGCGCGTCCGGGTCGAGGGCACGCTCCTTCATCTGATCGACCATGAGCTGCACGACCTCATCGGGGATCGAACGCGGATCGGCCGTGATGAGCCGCAGACCGAGGCGAACCGCCCGCCCCGCCTCGAGGCGGCGCATGCGGGTCTCGCGTACCAGCGGGCCGAGGCCGGGCGCATCGTAGGCGGCGAATCCGGCGATCACCGCCGGATGCGGGAGGGCCCCTCGAACCCACGGGAACGGCGAGCTCGTGAGCACCAGGCCCGCGAGCGAATCGGGCTCCACGGCCGCGTGCAGGATGCCGATCACGCCGCCCATCGAGTTCCCGACCAGCACGACGCGTCCGCTCTCACGGCTCGCCAGGAACCGCGAGATCAGCCGGCGCTCGTCCATCAGGCCGGAGCCGCGTCCCGCACGTGGCGAGGCGCCGAACCCGGGGAGGTCGAGGGCGATCACGCGACCGAGGCCCGCGAGGGCCGGAGCCACCTGCACCCAGTTGACGTGCGAGCCGCCGAGCCCGTGGACGAGCACGAACGTCGTCTCCCCAGGGCCGGCCCATTCGCGGTAGGTGATCGGACCGTCGACGTCGGCGCTGCGGAGTTCGGGCAGATCGACCGTCATCCCGGAAGGCTACCGATGTCGGCGATCTGCCTCTGTGTCGGGAACAGCACATCCAGCAGCGTTCGCGAGTCGAACGACCAATGAAGAGCGGGACGAACGGGAAGGTTTCCGCAGCTCACGGTGTTGAAGCAGGTACCTGAGCCGGGGCGAGGGGGGAAGAGATGGCCGACACGTCCGAGACAAGATCACGCGGTCGTGGCAGCCTTCACGAGACCTCCACACCCGCCCGGCTTTACAAACCCGAGTCGAACCCCCTACCATACCGACGAGCGGCTGCCAAGGCGTTTCTTTCCGCGCGCCTCGATCCCCTGCAGCCGGAACCGCCCGACCGACCGAGGAACCCGAGTTCCCGAGGACCGACGACGTCGCCCCGTGCGATCGAGTGGCCTCGAGGAGGAGCGTGATACGAAGTGCCGGAGCCAGCGCGTCCCCTAGGGACCGATGACGCCGATGACCTGCGCCTCTACCTGGAGGCGGCGGCCCGCGAGCCGCTGCTCACCAAAGAGGAAGAGGTCGAGCTCGCCATGACGATCGAGGCTGGCAAGGAGGCCGAAGAGCGCCTGCGTGCCGGCCGTCTGCGGTCCGAGAAGAGCATCGCGAAGGCCCGCCGTGATGTGCGCACGGCCGAGGCCGCGCGCCAGCGATTCATCATGGCCAACCTGCGGTTGGTGGTGTCGGTGGCCCGCAAGTACCAGGGACAGGGTCTGCCGCTCCTCGACCTGATCCAGGAAGGGAACATCGGCCTGATGCGCGCGGTCGAGCTGTTCGACTGGCGTCGCGGGTTCAAGTTCTCGACCTACGCCACGTGGTGGATCCGTCAGGGCATCACGCGTGCGATCGCCGACCGCTCGCGCTCGATCCGCCTGCCGGTGCACATCCACGACCGGCTGCGCAAGCTGAACCGCACGCGGTTCCAGTTCGCGCAGTCGATGGGCCGCGAGCCCTCGCGCGAGGAGCTCGCCAAGGCGCTCGACACCACGGTCGAGGAGATCGACGACCTCACCGAGATGGGTCGCCGTGAGCCGTTGTCGCTGCAATCGCCGGTGGGCGAGGACACCGAGCTCGGCGATCTGATCGAGGAGGTCGACTCCGACGCCGCTTTCAACGAGGTCGAGGACGCCCTGCTCCGCGAGGAGATCGGAGGCGCCGTCGATCGCGTGCTCGACGAGCGCGAGCGCCATGTCGTAGCGCTGCGGTACGGGCTGGAGAATGGGCAGCCGCTCAGCCTGCGCGAGACCGGCAAGGTGCTCGGTCTCTCCGGTGAGCGTGTACGGCTGATCGAGCGTGAGGCGCTGCGCAAGCTGCGCGACTCGAACCTGATCAACGCGGTGGCGCTCGGGTAACCCCGCCGCCCACCTGCGAACCGACGAGCGGCCCTTCGGGGCCGCTCGTCGCGTTCTCAGGCATCGGGTGCGCCGTGCCGATACTCCGGCCACGGGAAGGACTCCTCGACCAGGAGAGCGCCCATGCAGTTGCCGCAGCGCGACGACGAACGCCACCACGAGCCCGATACCGAGGGCGTGCAGCGACGTCTGCGCGTGGCGGAGGCTCGCGTCTACGAGGCCGAGGCTCGGTACGCTGCACTGCTCGAGCAGCTCCCCGCCGCCATCTACACGTACTCGCCGAGGCTGGACGGCCCGACGTACTACATGAGCCCCTACGTCGAGGAGCTCCTGGGGGTTCCGGCGTCGGACTTCCTCGCGGACGAGGGCATCTGGGACGACCTGATCCACCCGGACGACCGCGAGCGCTCCCGTCTCGACTACGAGTCCTACCTGCGCACCGGCCAACCGGAGGCCGGTGAGTACCGGTACGTGCGCCCGGACGGCCGCGTCGTGTGGGTCAGCGACCGATCGTCGACGATCCGCGACGAACGGGGCGAGCCGCTGTACATCCAGGGGGTGATGCTCGATATCACGCCCACGAAGGAGGCCGAGCTCCGGATGCAGCATCTGGCGCACCACGACCACCTCACCGGCCTGCCGAACCGGGCGATGCTCGAGGAGCATCTCGTGGTCGCCGTCGCGAGGGCCAGGCGGCTGGGCTCGGCGGTGGCCGTCCTCTTCCTCGACCTCGACCGGTTCAAGCCCGTGAACGACGTGCACGGACACGACACGGGGGACGAGGTGCTCAAGCAGGTGGCGGTGCGGCTGAAGGCGGTCGTGCGCGATGCCGACCTCGTGGCGCGTCAGAGCGGGGACGAGTTCATCGTGCTCCTCACCGATATCGCTCCGGGTGTCGCGGGCGCCAACGTCGAGGCTTCGATCATCGCCGTGGTGCATCGCATCGAGTCGGCCCTCGAGCAGCCCTTCGGGTTGCGCGTGGGCGACGTCAGGATGCAGGCCAGCATCGGCTGGAGTGTCTTCCCGTACGACGGCGACGACGCCCGCACCCTGCTCCGTCAGGCCGACGAGTCGATGTACCGGCGCAAGCGGGGGCAGCCCTCGCTGACCAGCCTCGAGCAGCGCGCCTGAGGGCGTCGGCCTGCAGGCGCCGCGAGCTACGATGCCGCGCGTGGGTGACGACGCGTTGATCGACACCATCAGGTCGGCGGTGATCGGGGAAGACGAGGCGATCGCCACTCCCTTCGGCGTGCGACGCGTCACGTACGCCGACTACACGGCCTCGGGGCGATCGCTCTCGTTCATCGAGGATTTCATCCGCGAGACCGTGCTGCCGCTCTACGCGAACACCCACTCGGAGTCGAGCGGCACCGGGCTGCAGACGACGCGGTTCCGTGAGGATGCGCGGCGCACCGTGGGCGAGGCGTGCGGCGCGAACGAGCGCGACCACGCCGTGATCTTCTGCGGCAGTGGGTCGACCGGAGCGATCGCCACCCTGATCGACTGCCTCGGACTGCGGCTGCCCGCCGGGCTCGATGATCGGTACGCGCTGCTCGAACGGATCCCGGCGTCGGAACGACCGGTGGTCTTCATCGGACCGTACGAGCACCATTCGAACGACCTTCCGTGGCGGGAGTCGATCGCCGATCTCGTGACCGTGCCCGAGGACCACGACGGTCGTATCGACCTCGCGGCGCTCGAGCGTTCACTGCTCCAGTACGCCGACCGCCCCCTGAAGATCGGGAGCTTCTCCGCAGCCTCGAACGTGACCGGCATCCTCTCCGACGTCGGGGCGCTCTCGTCCCTGCTGCGCCGTCACGGTGCCCTCTCCTGCTGGGACTATGCCGCCGCCGCGCCCTACGTCGAGATCGAGATGACGCCGGGCGGCGACGCGCTCGCCGCCCTCGACGCGATCGTCGTCTCCCCGCACAAATTCGTCGGGGGGCCCGGCACCCCCGGGGTGCTGGTGGCGCGACGCGAGCTCTTCGGCAACCGGGTGCCGAGCGTCCCCGGCGGCGGCACGGTCGCCTATGTGAACCCCACAGAGCACGTGTACCTCGACGACATCGAACGGCGGGAGGAGGGTGGCACCCCCGATATCGTCGGATCGATCCGCGCGGGTCTCGTCTTCCAGCTGAAGCGCGCCGTCGGGGCCGAGGTGATCCGGGAGCGCGAAGAGTCGTTCATCCATCGGGCGATGCATCGATGGGAGCAGAACCCCGCGATCGACATCCTCGGGAGCCACGACCTCCCACGCCTCTCCATCGTGTCGTTCGTCGTCCGGCACCAGGACCGGTATCTCCACCACAACTTCGTGGTCGCGGTGCTGAACGATCTGTTCGGTGTCCAGGCGCGAGGAGGGTGTTCATGTGCGGGCCCCTATGGCCACCGGCTGCTCGGCATCGACCCCGAGACGTCGCATGCGTTCGAGCGCGAGATCGCCCGCGGGTGCGAGGGCATCAAGCCCGGCTGGGTGCGGGTGAACTTCAACTACTTCATCACCGAGACCGTGTTCGAGTACGTGCTCGACGCGGTGGACATGGTGGCGACACACGGTTGGAGGCTGCTCCCCCGATATCGCTTCGACGCGGTGACGGGCATGTGGCGCCACGTGGACGGCCAGCCCGAACCTCCGATGTCGCTCGACGACGTCCGGTATCCAGGTGGCCGGATGACGTTCACCGGCCACCGCCACCGGGCATCTGAGTCGGCCCTGGCCGGCTACCTCGACGAGGCGCGAGCGGCGTTCGCCGCGTCGCCGGCTCCGGCCCCGTCGCCTGGCTCGGGCGAGGCGCCGCTCGACGTCGGTCAGGACTTCGAGCACCTCCGCTGGTTCTGGCTCCCTGAGGAGATCACGACCCGCGCCTGAGCGGGCAGAGGTTCACGCGCGCCGGTCGGCGATCGTGCGCGCGCGTGAGACGGCGACCTCGAGCGCTTCGCGGTAGCGCTCGCGGAACTCACCCGGAGACTCATCGGGGCGGGCTCTGACCGCCTCGCCGTACACGAGCGCTAACGTGTGGCGCCGGAGGAGCGACGTCCGGTCGAGTCCGGACCGCGGCCAGACCTCGTGCGTCCCCCAGATCCCCACCGGCACGACGGGTGCACCGGACGGGATCGCGATACGCGTGACCCCCGAGCGGATTCGCTGGAGCCCGTCCTCAGGATCGTCGTTCACACGGCCCTCGGGGAAGATGCCGACGCATGAGCCGCTCTCGGCGGCGGCCACCGCTTCGTCGAGGGCTCCCGTGTCCCCGGTGCCACGCCGGATGGGGACCTGCCGTGCCTGCACGAGGATCCACCCGATGGCTCCACTGAAGACCTCGGCTGCGATCAGGTTGCGGGTCGCTCGCCACCGGTGGGTGCCCGTGACGGCCGAGACCGCCGGGCCGTCGAGCACGCTGAGGTGGTTCGGCGCCAGGATCACGGCGCCGCTTCGAGGGACGTGCTCGATCCCCTCGATGCGGATCCTGAAGACGATCGACATGACGGCGCGGACCAGCGGCGCGCCGATCATCCAGATCCAGTTCATCTCGCTCCCGCGCACGCGCGGATGCTACCGAGTCGTCCGGTTCCCGGCCGCGCCGCTCAGCCGTCGACACCGGGGAAGACGACCACGGACCGGATCACCTCGCCCTTCAGCATCGCCCGCACCGCGTCGTTCAGGTCGTCCTCGGTCAGGGCGATCTCGCGGGTCACCATCGCATCGAGATCCAGGGAACCCTCGATCGCCCACGCCGCCATCCGCGGGAAGTCCTCCTGCGGGATCGGGTCGCCGCCGTCGGTGACGAGCAGGTTCACCTTGTGCGGGTACGCGGCACGGTCCGAGCCGTTCCATGCGAGCGTGACCTCGCTCGGCACGGGGGGCACGCCGATCGCGACGGCGGTACCTGCGAAGCCCAACATCTCCACCGCCTGTCGCACGCACTCGGGGCGTCCGACCGCCTCGATGGCCACGTCGACGCCTTCGCCGCCGGTCAGCCGGCGAACCGCCTCGACGGGGTCGCCTGCCGACGCGTCGACGGTGTCGGTGGCGCCGAACCCGACAGCCCACTCGAGCTTCGCCGGCACGACGTCGATCGCGATCACCCTCGCCGCGCCGGCGATCCGTGCCCCCTGCAGGGCCGCGAGGCCGATGCCCCCCAGGCCGATCACCGCGACGGTCGCGCCCGGCCAGACCCGCGCGGTCTGGACCGCGGCCCCGATGCCGGTCGAGACGCCACAGCCCAACAGGCAGGCACGGGAGAGGGCGAGGGCATCGGGCATCGGGACGACCTGAGGTTCCGTCACCACGGTGTGGGTCGCGAGCGTGCCGCACTGGAGAACGCCGGTGAGCACCTGCCCTGTCGGCGCGATGGATGCGCGGCGGCTGGTGCAGTTCGTGCCCGCATCGGCGCGGCGCGCCCCGAAGGCACTGTCGGCACCGTCCGCACGGCACCGCCCAGGTGAGGACGACTCGATCGCCGGCGGCGACTGACGTGACCCCGTTGCCGACGGCCTCGACGACGCCGGCCCCCTCGTGACCGAGCAGCATCGGCCAGGGGGCGCCCCAGTTCCCGTTCTCGATCGCCCAGACGTCGCTGTGACACACGCCGCTCGCGGCGAGCCTCACGAGCACTTCGCCTGGTCCCGGGTCGTCGACCACGATCGGCTCGATCCGGATCACGGCGCCTCGGTGACCGATCACCGCTCCGAGCCCGTCCCTGGTCATGGATCCCCCTGCTCGCCGAGAGGCGGCCATGCTAGCGTCAGCCGCATGGACATCCATGCGTTGCGGGATCTCGCCGCTTCCCGGTACGAGGCGTTCGTCGCCGAGCTCAGGCAGATGGTCAACGTCGACTGCGGGTCCTACACGCCCGATGGAGTGAACGCGATCGCCGATCTCTGCGAGGCGCGGATGGATGCGCGCGGGTGGTCGGTCGAGCGCCGATCGCACGAGCCGCAGGGCGGCGAACCCAGGCTCGGCGACCTCGTGATCGGCTCCCTCGAAGGTGGCGGGGGACCGAACGTGCTGCTCGTCGGGCACATGGACACCGTGTTCGACGAGGGGACCGTCGCCGAGCGACCGTTCCGGATCGAGGGAGATCTCGCGCGCGGGCCCGGCGTGTCGGACATGAAGGGTGGCCTCCTCACAGGGTTCCACGCGGTCGACGTGCTGCAGGATGCCGGGTTCGACGGCTTCGGACGCATCACCTACGTGTGCAATCCCGACGAGGAGATCGGCTCGCCGATGTCGGGGCCGGTGATCCGTGAGCTCGCTCCCGCGCACGATGCGGCGTTCGTTCTGGAAGGGGCCAGGGCCAACGGCGACATCGTGAGCGCCAGGAAGGGCATCACGGACTACTCGATCGAGTTCGTCGGCCGCGCGGCCCACGCCGGTGTCGAGCCCGAGAAAGGCGCGAACGCGGTGCTCGCCGCCGCGAACGCTACGGTCGCGATGCAGGCGCTGAACGGCCGATGGCCCGGGGTGACGGTGAACGTCGGGGTCGCGCGCGGTGGCACCCGCACGAACGTCGTGCCCGAACGGTGCATGCTCCAGGTCGACCTGCGGTCGCCCGAGCTCGCCAGCCTCGAGGAGGCCGAAGCCGAGATCGCTCGCATCTGCACCGACCATGGCGTGAGCGGCGTGACCGTGCGCGTCGACGGTGACGGATGGCATCGTCCGATGGAGAAGAGGGAAGGCGGCGCGCGTCTCGCGGCGCTGGCGATCGACCTCGCCTCGGAGCTCGGGTTCGAGCTACGCGATGCCGCGACGGGTGGTGCGAGCGATGCGAACACGACGAGCGCGGCCGGCACGCCGACGATCGACGGTCTCGGCCCGGTCGGCGGCGACGACCACGCACCGGCCGAGTGGCTCGACCTGACGAGCGTGGTGCCCCGCGTCGCTCTCCTCGCGGGGTTGATCTCGAGGGTCTGACGAGCCGATGCACGACGAGCCCGGCGGCCCCTTCTTCGAGGACTACCGGGAGTTGGTGGAGGGGATCCCCGCGATCCTCTATCTCGATCGCCCCGACGAATTCTCCACGAACTTCTACACGAGCCCGCAGGCCGAGGTGTTGCTCGGTTACACGCAGGCGGAATGGGGGGACCCGGAGCTGTGGATGCGCATCGTGCATCCCGACGACGTCGACCCGGTCCGTGCGGAGAACGAGCGCTCGAACAGCGACGGCGAGCCGTTCCACGCGGAGTATCGCATCGTCGCGAAGGACGGGCGCACCGTGTGGGTCCGCGACGACGCGGTCCTCGTGCGTGACGAGCACGGCGCACCCAGGTACTGGCGGGGCATCATGCTCGACGTGACCGCAGAGAAGGAGGCCGAGGAGAAGCTCCGGTGGAGCCTCGAGGTGTTGCGCCGCACGATCCAACAGCGCCGCGAGCTCGCGCAGAAGATCGAGACGGCGCAGGAGGAGGAGCGCCGCCGGATCGCCGCCGATATCCATGACGATCCCATCCAGGTGATGAGCGCGGTCGACCTTCGGCTCGCGATGCTGGCGCAGCAGCCCGAGACGATCACGACAGCAGCCCTCGGCGAACTGCGATCGACCGTGCGCGGATCGATCGAGCGGCTGCGATCGCTGGTGTTCGAGCTGCGGCCGGCGGCCTTGGACCATGAGGGCCTGGTCGTGGCGATCGACCAGTACCTCGTGCGGGCGGCGAAGGAGACCGGGTGGACCCACCAGGTGGTCGACGAGCTCACCCGTGAACCGGATCCCGAGCTGCGGGCTGCGCTCTATCGCATCGTGCAGGAAGCCGTCGCCAACGCTCGCAAGCACGCCGATGCGCGGCACGTGTCGGTACGCGTCACGACAGCCGGCGACGGGGTGACCATCCTGGTCGCCGACGACGGAACGGGTTTCGACACGGACGGTGTGGGGACCCCCGTGCCGGGGCACCTCGGGCTCGCCACCATGGTCGAGCGGGCTGAGCTGGTCGGAGGTTGGTGTCGGATCTCGAGCGAGGCCGATGCAGGAACGACGGTGGAGTGCTGGCTCCCGTCCGACGGGGCCGGCAACCGGGGTCCGGTCGATCGCGGCTCAGTCGGGCTCGAGCACCGGCGCGAGGCCAGGCGCTGACTCGTTCGCGACCACGAGCAGTTCGGCATCGAAGACGGTCCGGAACCGGTGGGCCACGCCGCGCGGACGCCACCCGCTCGGCACGGGAGCGACCACCTCGAAGCCCCCGCGCATCCAGTTGCAGGAGATCGGTGACGGCGCACCCGGGGGGATCCGGCGGTTCAGTTCGTCGGCGAGGGCGAGCGCGGTCGCCGCTCTCAACACCGCCGGCCGGTCATCGTCGGGCACGAGCCGGCCGTACGGTCCGAGTCGCGTGTCGTCGTCGGCCTGGCGCAGGATCGCGGTGAGCGCCCCCAGATCGGCGTGGGAGAACCCGGCGAGGTCCGCGGCGATCACGATGTTGGCCGCGTGCTCGAAACGGTCGTAGTAGTCGATCGCCCGTCCGATGTCGAGCAGGGTAGCCGCGTGCATCAGCATCTCGCGCTGGCGCGACGGTGTGGAGGGGTCGAGCGCCTGGATCAGGTCGGCCGCGAGACCGGTGCGCCGTTCAGCCGCCGCAGCGTTCCATGTCCGGAACCGCGCCGCGAGGGTCGCCACGGAGATCGACCGAACCCATTCAGGCGACGGGGCGGTCGCCCCGGCAGTCGCCAGGGCGAGGCCCTCTCGGAGCCCGCGGCTGGAGACGATGATCTCGCTGGCCCCGAGTTGCTTCGCGATGCCCTGGATCACGAGGGCGCCACCGACGATCGTGTCGGATCGGTCGGGGTTCAGCCCGGGCACCTGCGCCCGTCGTTTCATCGTACGCCCGGCGAGCTCCTCGATCACGGCCGCGAGGCGTCGCTCGGCGAGCCGGTACCCGTGCAGGAGTGGAAGCGGGTAGTCGGTGCGTCGCAGGTCGACCTTCGCGAGGTTGCGTACCGTGCCGCCGATACCCACGAGCTGGTCATTCGAGCGGAGTTCGGTGATCCCTGCCTCGGCGATCGACGACTTCACCGACTTGCGCAGTGCCCTGATCTCGTGATCGGCGGGCGGGTCGGATGCGAGGAAGGCATCGCTCACGCGGAGCGACCCGAGCGGCATCGACCACGAGCGCACGAGCCGTCGGTCGCGGAACGACGAGATCTCCGCGCTGCCCCCGCCGACGTCGAACGTGAACCCGCTCGTCACCGGCAGGTCGTGCACCGCCCCGAAGAACCCGAGCATCGCCTCGTGCTCGCCGTCGATCGTCTGCAGCGGAACGCCGAGCCGATGCGCCCGTTCGATCAGCTCGTGCCCGTCGGCCGCGTCACGCACGGCCGAGGTCGCCACGGCGATCATCTGCGACGCGCCGGCGCCTTTGGCGACCGCGACGAAGTCGCGGAGCGCCTCGAGCGTGCGCTCGATCGCATCGGGCCCGAGTCGGTCTGAGTCCCGGAGCTCGCGGGCGAGACGAAGCGGTGCCCGCGCGTCCTCGATCACGTCGAGATGCTCCCCCTGGCGGAGCCGGAACACGATCATGCGTCCGGAGTTCGAGCCGAGGTCGACGACGGCGAAGGGCCGATCGTCGGGTGCAGGGTCGAAGACCACGCTCACGTTCCGCATGCTCCCACACACGGGAGTGTCGACGATGGCCGGCCAGACCACCGGGGAGCGTAGGCTCCTCACGCGATGCGTCGGCCGCGACCCGAGACCGTCTACCTCGTCTACTCGACGGGTGAGGGCTTCTTCTTCCACCTGATGTCGGTGTTATTCAGCGTCTTCCTGATCGTGGAACTTCAGCTTGGACCGTTCGAGCTGCTGCTGCTCGGCACGGTGCTCGAGCTCACGTACCTACTGTTGGAGGTGCCGACCGGGATCGTCGCCGACACCGCGAGCCGCCGTCTCTCGGTCGTGATCGGCCTGCTCGGTACCGGGGTCGCGTTCCTGGTGTTGGGCGCGGCCGAGTCGTTCGCGATCGCCGTGCTCTCTCAGGCACTGTGGGGGGTGTTCGCCACGTTCCAGAGCGGCGCCGACGTCGCGTGGCTCACCGACGAGATCGGTGAAGAGGCGGCACAGCCGATGTACTTGCGCAGCGAGCAGTGGTGGCAGTGGGGCTCGCTCCTCGGCATCGCGGTGGGTGTGACGATCGCGTCGTTCTCGAGCCTCCGAACACCGATCCTGGTCTCGGGACTCGGGTTCATCGCGCTCGGGGTCTTCATGGCGATCACGATGCGTGAGGAGGGGTTCCAGCCCGAACGCCGAGAGGGCGAACGGCTGCACACCTCGCTCGCAACGACCGTCCGCGAGGGCGTGGCCGCGGTGCGTGCCCACCACGTGCTGCTGCTGATCCTCGGCACTGCGGCACTCCACGGTATGTCGACCGAGGGGTTCGACCGACTGAGCGACCTCCACTTGCTGGAGGACATCGGGCTGCCGACCGTGGGAGGGCTCGAGCTGCCGGTGTGGTTCGGCATCCTCGACGGCGGGGCGCTGCTGCTCGGCATCGGCGCCCTGGCGATCGTGAAGCGACGGGTGCATCTGCAGGGACACGGCACGGTTGCCCGTGTCTTGGCGGTCGTCGACGTCGTGTTGGTCGTCGCGGTGGTGGTGTTCGCGTTGGCGTCGAGCTTCTGGCTCGCCCTCGCGATGTTCTGGCTCGTGGGAACCTTGCGAAGCGTGCGGGAGCCCGTGTTCACGGCGTGGATCAATCAGGGCCTGGACGCCAAGACCCGTGCCACGATCAACTCGATCGGCTCCCAGTCCGATGCGATCGGTCAGGCGGCCGGGGGACCGGGTATCGGGCTGATCGCCCGCTCGGTCTCGGTGCCGACGGCCCTGGTCGTCTCGGGGCTGCTTCGTCTACCGGCGCTCTTCCTCTATGCGCGCGCGATCAGCCGAGGCACGGTCGGCACGCTCGCACCCGACCAGATCGACGACGAGCTGCATCTCGAGGATGTCCCGTCGAGGGCCGAGGTGCCGGAGGGGCCCGTCGAGCCGGCAGAGCCGTAACCTCAGCCACTCCCAGGGCTCGGGGGCGGCACGTCGATCACGGAACGTCGACGTCCCTTCGACGACTCGCTGCGCTCCCAGTCGCGGATCGCCTCGGCGATGCCGATCAGGATCGCGCTGCCGCCGGTCATGGCGACGAGCCTGCCGAGGGGCGACCGCTTCAGGCCGGGAACGCGCATGATCAGCGGCGCGGAGACGATCACGGCTCCGGCGAGCACGTTGCGCATGCGCCGGCCGGACGGGGACTCGAGGAACTCCAAGAGCTCCTCGGCGGCGATGTCGGCCCGCTCGGCGAGGTGCTTGATGCGCTCCACGCTGCTCATGGCATCCAGGGTAGCGCGGGTTTCGGTGAGCGACGGTGCGAGTCACGCGCCGACGGGCACCTCGAGGTCACCCTTGGGAGCGAGCACCGAACGGGGTTGGGGGCGACGGCGTCTGCACCGAGATGCGCGCATCGACGACGACGGCGCCGTGGGTGTGCACGATGACAGGGTTGCAGTCCATCTCCGCGATCGCATCGTGGGCCGTCGCGATCGCACCCAGCCGCAGCACCACGTCGGCGAGCGCTGCCACGTCGGCCTTCTCGGCGCCCCTGAACCCGTCGAGCAGAGGGAACGTCGCCAGCGAGCGCACCATCTCCTCGGCGTCGAGGTCGGTGAGCGGCGCGACCCGTACGGCGACGTCGCGTGTGAGCTCCACCGTCACCCCGCCCGCTCCCACCGCGATCACCGGCCCGAACACGGGATCGGCCACGGCGCCGACGAGCATCTCCACGCCGGGAGCCACCATCTCCTGCACGAGGAATCCGTCGAACGGCTCCCCGGCGGCGATCACGCGCTCGGACATCGCCCTGGCCGACTCCAGCACGTCGGCGGGAGAGAGATCGAGCACGACCGCGCCCGACTCAGTCTTGTGGACGGGGCCGATCGCCTTGAGCGCGATCGTCGAACCGACCGATGCCGCCGCCTCGGCGGCTTCCTCGGGTGACGACGCCCGCGCCTGTCGTGCGGCGGGTACTCCGTAGCAGTCGAGGAGGACCCGGACCTCCTCAGGGGTGAGCCACCCTTCCCCGCGCGTCAGGGCATCCGCGATCACCGCCGCCGCCTCGTCCTCGCGCACCTCGAACGACGGGACGGTCCCTTCGGGCTTGGCGCGCCACACCCCGAGACCGGTCGCGTGGGCGAGGGCGATCGCGGCCTGTTCCGGGTATGCGAACGACGGGATGCGGAGACCGGGCGCCCGCAACGCATCGGGTAGTCCGCGCGACGACATGAAGCAGGTGAGGACGGGGATGCGCCCGTCGATCCGGGTGATCGCGTCCACGAGCGCGGTCGCGACGGCAGGGGCATCGGACTCGAGCGGCGGGATGTAGATCGCGATCATCGCGTCGACGTTCGGATCGGCGGCGACCGTGCCGATCGCCTGCCCGTAGTCCGCGGGGGTGGCCGAGGCGATCATGTCCACGGGATTCGAGAGCGAGGCCTCATCGGGCAGGAACGACTCGAGCGAGGCGACCGTCTCGGGGGCGAGCTCGGGCACCGACAGGCCGTTGGCCTCGCACGTGTCGGCGCAGAGGATGCCGAGTCCGCCAGCGTTCGTGACGATCGCAACGCGAGCGCCGGCCGGCACGGGCTGGTTCGCGAGCAGCGTCGCGACGTCGAACATCTCCTCGAGGGTGTCGGTGCGGATCACGCCGTGCTGTCGGAAGAGCGCGTCGACGGTCGTGTCGCTGGCCGCCAGCAGGGCACCGGTATGCGAGGACGCCGCGCGCTGCCCTGCCGCACTGCGGCCGGACTTCACCACGACGACGGGCTTCGTGCGGCCGATGCGACGAGCGAGCCGCCCGAACCGGCGAGGGTTGCCGAAGCTCTCGAGGTAGAGCATCACCAGGTCGGTGCGATCGTCCTGCTCCCAGTAGCAGAGCAGGTCGTTGCCCGAGACGTCGGCCTTGTTCCCCACCGAGACGAACGTCGACAGGCCGAGCCCGAGCGCCGCCGCCTGCCCCATCACCGCGAGGCCCAGAGCGCCGCTCTGGGACAGGAATCCCACGCGGCCCAGAGGTGGCCACGCCGTGGAGAACGTGCCGTTCAGCACGAGCTCGGGGTCGGTATTCACGATGCCCATGCAGTTCGGACCGATCAGGCGCATGCCGCTGGCGCGGCAGACGTCGAGCAGATCGTGCTGGCGCGCGAGCCCCTCGGGGCCGGTCTCGCCGAATCCCGCCGAGATCACGATCAGCCCCCGTACGCCCTTGGCGGCGCACTGGCGGGCGACGTCGACGACCCCCGCGGCGGGCACCGCGACGAACGCGACCTCGACGTCACCGGGCACGTCGACGACCGAGGGGTAGGCGGGCACGCCCTGCACCGCCGGCGCACTGGGGTTGACGGGGTACACGACTCCCTGGAACGGACCCGACAGCAGGTTGTGCAGCAGGCGGCCTCCGATCGACGAAGGGTCGCGCGACGCGCCGATCACGGCGACGGACGTCGGCTCCAGCAGCAGCCGCACGGCCGCTGCCGCCGCCGCGTCCTCCCGTTCCTCGTAACGCTCCGCAGCCTCGTCCGTGATCTCGGTGGGGAACTCCACCTCGACCTCACCGGGGACCGCGCGGATGCGCACCGCGAACCCGGTGCGGCGGAACACGTCGATCATGCGGTGGTTCTCCGGCAGCACCTGCGCCACGAAGGTCTCGATGCCGTTGGCTTCGGCCGCCTGGGCGAGGTGGGCGATCAGGATCGATCCGAGTCCGTGGCCCTGCAGGGCGTCGGCGATGCTGACGCTCACCTCCGCCCGCGGCGTGCTGCCCTCGCGGACGTACTGGGCGCCGCCGATGACCGTGCCCTCACGTCCTCCCGCGAACGCGAGCAGGGTCAGGTGGTCGACGTAGTCGACGTCGACCGCCCTGGCAGCCACGTCGGTGATGTCGACCGACATGCCCCAGAAGCGCAGACGCCTTGACTCGTCCGACAATCCGATCAGGTAGTCCTCGACGCGCTCACGATCCTCGGACCGAGCGGGACGGATGTGCACCGTGCTGCCGTCTCGCAGCACGACGTCGGTCTCTCGATGGGCCGGGTACCGGCCCCGCTCGTCCTCGGTCTCGTGCATCGCGGAGGCGGACGGGAATCGAACCCGCCTGGGAGCTTGCGCCCCCACATCGGTTTTGAAGACCGCGGGGCCCACCAGGAACCCTGACGCCTCCGGCACAAGGCTACCCGCCCTGGCCAGATGTCCCCGACGGAGGCGGTACACTGACAACTAATCCAATCCAGACTAGGAGCAGGGGCGATGGCGACGAAGGTGGAGGTCGTGGTGCTGGGGTTGCTGGCGGAAGGGCCGATGCACGGCTACGACCTGCTCGAGCGCTTCCGATCTCGCAGCATGGGGTTCTGGACCGAGCTGAGCCGGGCGTCCGCCTACCAGGTGCTCAAGCGGCTCGAACGCGACGGATCGATCGTCGGCAAGGCGCAGGAGGGCAGGGACGGGCCGGACCGGCGCGTCTTCCGCATCACGAAGCAGGGACGCGAACGCCTCGCAGACGGCGTGACCGAGATGGCCGCCGCGCTCGCGCCGATGGACTCACGGGCCGCCGTGGCCCTCGGGTTCGCGCACGTGGTGCCGGCCTCCCTCGCCAGAGCAGCTGCCGACGCCCGCGAACGATCGGTCCGCGACCTGCTCGACGCCGTGCGCACCGAGCTCGACCGCACCGCCGGTGAGCGCGACCCCGGTCGCTCCGTCTCCGCGGCCCTGCTCCGCCAGCAGGAAGCGTTCGCCGAGGCCGAGCTCGCGTGGCTCACCACGTATCGCGCGACGCTCGGGAGGGTCCGCCGCTAGGGGTTCGTCGGTCGAACGGCTCCAGGTCGGCGACCGACCGTACGATGGGAAACACGATGGAAGCAGCGTTCTTCGACCTCGACAAGACGATCATCTCCCGATCGTCGTCGCTCGCCCTGTCGCGTCCCCTCTATCGGGCGGGCATGGTGTCGAGATCCCAGCTGCTCCGGGGCGCCTACGCCCAGCTCGTCTACCTGCTGGTCGGAGCCGACGAGGACAAGATGGAGCGGCTCAAGGAGGGCATGCTCTCGCTCACGAAGGGCTGGAACCAGGATCAGGTGGAGACGCTGGTACGCGAGGTGATCTTCGACGTGATCGACCCGTACGTGTACCAAGAGGCGCTCGACCTCATGGCCCTGCACCGTAGCGAGGGCAGGCGCATCTACATCGTCTCGAGCTCGCCCGAGGAGGTCGTGCGCCCGCTGAGTCAGCACTTCGGTGCCAGCGGCGTGATCGCGACGCGTGCCGAGATCGACGAGGACGGCCGGTACACGGGTGAGCTGGCGTTCTACGCCTACGGGGAGCAGAAGGCCGAGGCGATCGAGGGGCTCGCGGAACGACTCGGCATCGACCTCGATGCCTCGTACGCCTACAGCGACTCGGTCACCGACCTGCCGATGCTCTCGGTCGTGGGGCATCCGGTCGCGGTGAATCCCGATCGCGACCTTCGACGGGAGGCCGAGGAGCGTGGGTGGCAGGTGCGCGACTTCCGGCGACCGGTTCGGCTGCGCACGCGCATCGCCCAGGCGGTGCCGCCCCCGAAGCCGTCGATCGCGGCAGCGGCCGGAGCGGCGGCGGTCGCGGCGGTGCTGGTCTGGGTCGTGCTGCGGTCCCGGACGCACCGAGCGGAGGGTTGACCGACTTCGCGTTTGCGCGGTTCAGAGCCGAGGTGTACGTTCGAGTCGGGTGCCGAGAGGTACCCGCGAGGGGAGCAGAACCCACGCGCGAGTCATGCCGCGGGAGGCATGCTCAGGCCCCGGGGGCCACGCCGCCGGCGCCCGAGCACGTGCAGACGAGACGCTTGATACCTGCTCCCCTCGCTCTATGCCCGGCCTCGGGCTCGCACACGTCGGGTCAGCCCGACGCGGCGGGGTGCTCCAGGAGATCGGCCAGTCGCTCGGCCCGGATCGCCGCCTGCAGCGGGCGGGCGGCACCCACGTCGCGAGCGATCAATGCGAGCTCCCGCTCGACCGATGGCGAGAGCGGGCCTCGGCGGTCGTGCACCAGCGGATCGAGGCGCGCCACGGCTCTGTCGAGTCGCTCGATCGCGATCGCGAGCGGCCCCTTGCGGCGGGTGCGGTAGTCGTCGAGCGAGATGACCTGTGCCATGACCCGAACGATAGCTCGGGGGTCTGACATCGCTGGGAGCCGTGTGGGCGTGTCGGCCGAACGGGGGACACGCTGATAGCTCAACTGGCCGACGGTCGATGCCGATACCCGAATCATGGTAGCGATGCGGCCAGCCGACCACGTGGCCTTCGTCGGCCCTCAAGGAGCCGTGCTCAAGTCACCGGTTCCGGGGGAACGGGGCGTGATCCAACGGGTCGGTGACGGCGCCGTGCACGTCGTGTGGGACCGCTCGCCCTTGCTCATCGCCTGGCCGTGCGAGTGGATCGAACGCCGCGAACCTCGCGAGCACTGACCGAGCGCCGATCCTTCAGGCCACGCGGACGCTCGTCACCGGCGCCAGACGCTCGTGCACCTGGAACCACGACGACCCGGCGTCGGGGGAGCCGAACACGTCGCCGCTCGTCGCGCCGAAATACAGCTGCATCTGCGGTCCCTGACCGGTCGAGCCGAACGCCTGGCGCAGCACGGTGAGGTACGCCTCGTTCGACGGCAGGCCGTCGCCGTGCGCGCTCCACGTCGAGCCCGCATCGCGCGTCTCGAACACACGCACGCGGGCGTCGGGGGTCACGCGGTCGATGTCGGCGACCAGCGGGATCACGTAGGCACTGTCGGCATCGGCCGGGTCGATCACGAGCGGGAATCCGAAGCCGCTAGGGAGCCCTGCCTTGATCTCCCGCCAGCGCGAGCCCCCGTCGTCGCTGCGGTAGACGTTCCCGTGGAACTGCATGAAGAGCCGTTCGGGACGCGTCGGGGCCCGGTGCATGTTGTGAACGCAGAGCGCGCTCGTTCCCTCCCGCGCTTCCTCGGGCACGTACTCGGGCACGAGCCCGTCGAACCCGGTGCGCCACGTCTGCCCGCCGTCGTCGGTGATCCAGACGCCGGCCGCGCTCACGCCCACCGCCAGCCGCAGCGGATCGCCGGGCCAGGGACAGATCGAGTGCAGGGCGAGGCCTCCGGCGCCGGGCTGCCAATCACCGGCCTGGTGCTCCTTCCAGAGCGCCTCGTTGAGCGACCACGACTCGCCGTCGTCGGTCGACGTGAACAGCGCCGCGGGGGCCACGCCCGCGTACAGCAGGCCGTCGGCCTCGCCGGGCCCGATCATCCAGATACGCTCGAGGCTCGCGTCGCCTCCTTCGGGGAAGGAGGGACCCTCGGCTTGGGTCCACTCCCCGGTCGGATCGTCGGTGTACATGAGGCGCGGACCGTAGAAGCCCGACGTATGGGCCGCGAAGTACCGTCCCGTGCGCGGATCGCGCATCGCGAACTCCACCACGTCGCCGGGGAACGCCCTGGTGACGATCTCGAACGGCTCACCCACCTGCGGGTCACCCCGCAACACGAACAACCCCTTCTTGGTGCCGACCAACAACTCCGTCATGCATCACCCTCCCGAGATCGACGGGAGCACGTGCAGGACGTCGCTCGGCCCGACGGCCGAACCCTCGCTCGTGCGCTCCCCGTTCACGAACACGTTCACGTGCGGGCGGACCCGGCCCTGCTCGTCGAGGATCCAGCCCACGATCGGCGGGTGCCGCCGTTCCAACTCGCGGAGGACCTCGCCCACGGTCGAGCCGGGAAGGTCGTGATCCGACGTGTTCCCCGCGCGTTGCGACAGGGGGGCTCGCAGCAGCACCACCGCCATGCCGACGAGCCTACCCCCCACACCGAACGGCGTGCTTGGGGCCCTTGCCGTTGTCGTTCGTCAGGTCCTGGGGGTGACCGGCTGGCGGATGATCGTGCGCATGCGCTCGGGGGCGGTGCGCTGCGGATCGGTCAGGTAGATCTCGTGGTGCTTGCCAACGGGCATGCACCCCTCACGCTTGACGAACTCGTACAGGCGCTCGAGCGCCGGCCGCTCGGCCGAGAAAGGACCGCTGTGCAACACCTGCGCGCAGCCCCCCTCGCTGAAGGGTTCGAATCGCACGAGGTCGAGGGAGTCCATCTGCCGACGGGCTCTCACCGCGGCCACCGTCTCGACCACCAGCTCCGGCGTGACGATGGGGGGCTGGGCCAGCATCAGCGTCCAATCCCAGTCGGATTTGTCGTCGAAGTCCCAGACCCGGGCGTTGGGGATCCACCAGAGTCCTTCGAGCGGCATGACCGCGAAGTCGATGCCATCGGGGAGCTTGCGGACGCGGAACTTCAGGGCGTACCCGACCGCGCAGAGCGCCTCCACCGCCTGTGTGAACACGTTCGATCCGTTCGGATCACCGTGGCCATCGACCATCAGGTAGTCGATCGTCGGCACGTCGACCAGCGAGGGATCCTCGTGAGCGTCGTAGAGGTCGCCGAGCTCGCGTCGGTAGTCCACCTTGGGCACCTTCGTCGTCGAGACCACCATGACGCACCTCCTTCTCACCCCTATGCGTACACCCGGCGAGAGGGGTGCGGGCGGGGCCGGGGGTCCCTCTGCGTGGGGGTCGCTCCGGCCGTTCGGAGCCTCAGGTTCGTGGGCGAGCGGCGCGAGCACTCGGTGCCGACGGGTCGTCTGTCACGATCGATCGGGCGGCAGGCATCCGAGGCCATCGAGGTCGCTCGTCGGGAAGGCGGCCGAGAAGGCACGCGCGTCGGGGTCGCCGGGGACTTCGGCACCACCCGACAACTCCTCGCGCGTGGCGGATGCGAGTGCCGCCGCGACCTCGTCGAGCGTGTGTCCGGCATCGGCGAGGGTCTGCTCGTCCATCCATATCTGGGTGGGACGCGCGCGCCGCACGACGCTGGGTCCGGCGGGATCGGAGAAGCGGTCCTCGATGAACGCCGTCAGTGCCGTGATGCCGATCGGCATCGCTCCGGAGATCGCCGGGTCGTACTGGTGGCCGTGGTCGGCCGTGAGCGCCATCGCCCACTGGCCCTCGCCGACCTCGGCGTCGAGGAACTCGACGAGATCCTCGAGGGCTTCGTCCTGCCAGCGGAGCGTCTGGCCCATCTCCTCGCCGTTGACGCTGAAGATGTGGCCCACGGAGTCGACCGCTTTCAGGTTGACGTAGAGCAGGTCGGGCACGTCGTCCGCGCCGAACCCTTCCCGGCGGATCACCTCCTCGACGATCCGGGTCTGGTAGGGCGTGCGCGCCGGGGTCTGGAATCCGTCGTCGAGCGCGTCGAACGGGTACTCGCCCCATGCCTGATCGACCACCCCGTCTTCCTGATCGAGGGTCGGGAGATCCTGCTCGAGGCCGGGCACCTCGTTCACGTAGCCGGGCATCTGGAAGTAGGGGGCCATGCCCGTCGTGAGTTGCCACGCGTCACCTTCGTCGCCGCCGGTGCTCGCGTCTTCCTGCTCGCGCATGATCGCGAGGTCGGTGTCGCCACCGTCCCACTGGGACCCGTGGCCCACCATGCCGGTGTGGGCGCCGAGGGTGGCGATCACACCCACGAGGGGCTCGTTTCCGTGGGCCACGTCGTAGAGATCCGCCAGCGTGGGCAGCAACAGGGTGCCGGGTCCGCCCTGCTGAGGCTTGTCGATCTCCCCGTCGATCTGCTGGTACAGGTCGATCACGCCGTGCCGGCGCGGGTAGGCCCCCGTGCCGATCGTGGCATGCATCGGCGGCGTGTTCGACGGCGACGACCCGATCTCGGCGTCGTCGAACCAGACGCCCCGGTCGATGAGGCTCGAGAGGAAGGGCCAGTCCTCGGGCCACTCGTCGAGCACGTTGCGGCCGGCGCCGTCCCACACGAGGGTCACGAGCAGCTTCGGCGGATCGGCGCGCTCGCCGGCGGGCAGCAGCGCTCGCGTGAGCTCGTGGCCGTCGGGCGCCGCGAAGTCGAAACCGAGCATCTCGGCGTTCGTCGGCGCGATGTCGGCGAGGGTCGCCCGGCCATCGACGCGACCGAGGGCAGGGACGCGCCCCGGTCCGTAGAAGAAGATCGGCACCTCCTGGACGTAGTCCCATGGACCGGCATGGCTGAGGCCGCCCCCCACGTAGTCGGGCTCGGCGGCCACGATCTGGATCTCGCCACTCGCGGGCGCCTTCGTGCCCTCCCAGACCCGCAGCAGCTCCCGCGGAGGCAGGTCGCACGCCGAGGAGCTGCCGCCGAGGGCTCGTTCGACGACGCTCGGACCGGGCGCCGCGGGCGCGGTCGGCTCGGTGGACGCGAGCTGCACCACCAGCGTGACGAGCAGGCCGGCGACGAGCACGAGCGCCAGGACCTTGGTCCACCGGGGAGCGACGGATTCACGGGTCACGAGCGGCAAGGGTACCGTCGGACCGGTCCGACGATCAGGACCCCGGATCGTGGGCGCAGGGCAGCGTGCCGAGCATCGTCGTCGGGATCGCTGCGAGGAACGCGGGGTCGTCCGGGCGCTCGATCTCACCGTCGTCCCGCACGACCGCGGCTCGCGGCATCGCCATGAGGAACGCCGCCACCTCCGCGACGTTCGAGCCTTCGGCCCGGAGGGCGTGCGTGTCGAGCCAGATCTGGGTGGGGCGCATCTGTTGCACCACCCCTGCACCGAAGGCGTCCTCGATCGAGGCTGTCAGCTCCGTGACGTCGTAGCGATCGGCGCCCGTGACGGCCGGGTCGCGGGCCATGCCGTGGTCGGCGGTGAGGATCATCGCCCATCGTCCGGCTCCGACGCGCTCGTCGAGGATGCGGACGAGCCGCTCCAGCTCGCGGTCCTGAGCCCGCAGCCCGTCGAGGAGCTCCACCCCATCGGCGCTGTAGGAGTGGCCCAGGGAGTCGAGCATCTTGTAGTTCACGTAGAGCAGGTCGGGCACGTCGTCGGCTCCGAAGCCCTCGCGTTCGATCACGGCCTCGACCATGTCGGTCTGCCACGCCGAGCGCGCCGGCGTGTCCCACCCTCCGAGCAGGCTCGAGATCTCGTGGTCCCGCCAGCGTCCGTCGTCGGCGCCGTCGGCCCGGTCGAGCGCCTCGAGTTCGGTGAGGAACCGGTCGTCCATCGACGGATCGTTCGCGTAGGCGGGGAACGCGTAGTACGGCGCCATCTCCTCGGAGAGCTGCCAGCGCGGGGCGGAATCGTCGCCCCCGGTCGCCGCGTCCTTCGGCTCTCGGGTGACCGCGAGGTCCTCGTCGGCATCCGGCACGAACGAACCCCTGCTCATCATCAACAGGTGGGCGGAGAGCGAGCCCACGGTTCCCACCAGAGACTCGTTGCCCATGGCGAGGTCATACTCGTCGCCCAAGGTCGGCACGCGGAGCACACGCGGCCCTAGGTGCAGCGGTCTCTCGATGCGCCCGTCGAACCGCACGTACTCGTCGGGGATGCCGTGTGTCCTCGGGAATGCCCCCGTGCCGATCGTGGCGTGGCTGGGCGGGGTGTTCGACGGAGATGCGTCGAGGGCTGCGTCCGTGAACCACGCGGACCGATCGGCGAGCTCGCGGAGCCGTGGCCATCCCTCCTCCCAGCGGTCGAGCAGGTCGGTGCCCGCCGAGTCCCAGATCACCGTGACGATGAGGCGCGGCACGTCCCGCGTGGCGGCAGGGAGCAGCGCCTCGGACAGCGAGCTGCCGTCGGGGGCGCGGAAGCCGGGGAACTTCAGGATCTCCGCCGCGGTCGGGGCCACGTCGGCGAGCGTCACCCGGCGCTCGTAGACACCCGGACGAACGATGCCATCACCGGTCACGAGGAGCGGCACCTGCTGGGTCGTGTCGAACGGCGAGGCGTGAGAGAGTCCGCCCGCCTGCAAGGACTCCGGCGGCACGAGTTGGATCTCGCCGCTGCGCTTCGGGTTCGCCCCCTGGGCGATGCGACGCAGCAGCTCGGCGTCCGTCGCCGAACAGATCCGTCTCGGGAGCGCTTCGATCGTGGACGCGTCGGCGGCGGGAGGTTCACGTCGTCGAAGGAAGCGGCCTCCTGCTGGGACGCGACACACCCGGTGGTCAGCGCGGCGATCGTAAGCAGCTGCGCCACGAGGTGGCCCCGAGATCGGCGATCGCGTCCAGGCGACGACCGGGGACTCCTCGGGTGCGCGGGCATGACGAACACCCTACCGAGGGCGGCGCCCGCGATGTCGCTTCAGGACCAGTTCGGGGTGGAATCGACGCGGTCGCTCTTCGAGATGTTCTTGGATGCCGAGCCGTTCGGCTTCACGATCCAGATCTGGTCGTGACCGGTTCGCGTGCTCGCGAAGGCGATCCGCTTCCCGCTCGGTGCGAACGACGGATGAGCGTGCCTGCCTCGGCCGCTCGTGAGCCGCCGTGGCCGGTCCCCGTCGGCGTCGATCAGCCAGATCCGACGGGCGCCCTCGCGGTCGCTGACGAACGCGATCGTGCCGCCGTCGGGCGAGTAGGCGGGGGCCGTCGATCGTCCGTCGTCGCCGGTCAGCTTGCGGAGCGAGCCGCCGGAGGTGGTCATCGTCCAGACGTTCGTGTCGTCGCCTCGGTTGCTGTCGAACGCGATCCGTGCTCCGTCGGGCGCCCAGGCCGGGGCTCGGTCGCGGGCAGCATGGTCGGTGAGGTTGGTCTGGCCGCTGCCGTCGGCGTCCATCACGAAGATCTCCGCGTTGCCCGTGCGAGTGCTCGTGAACGCGATCCGCTGTCCGTCCGGCGACCACGCTGGTTTGGTGTCGGCCCCCGCCCTGCGGGTGAGGCGCTCTCGGTTCGAGCCGTCGGCGTCCATCACGAAGATCTCCGCGTCGCCGGAGCGGGTGCTGACATAGGCGATGCGCGAGCAGTCCGGCGACCAGGCGGGGTCGCGATCTGCGGCCGCGTGCCTCGTGATCCGGGTCTTCTTGGCACCCTTGCGCGTCATCGTGAAGATGTCGACCTTGCCGTCGCGCGACGAGGTATAGGCGATGCGGCCACACGTGGGGCCGGAGCCATCGGAGGAGAACGTGGCGGTGACCGAACGGGCTCGGTCCATCGTGAGCCGACACGTTCCGGTGCCGGCGCACGCGCCGCCCCAGCCCGTGAACACCGATCCTGGGTCGGGGTCGGCGGCGAGTGAGACGACCGTGCCGTCGACGAAGCCGACCTCGCAGTCGTGGGTGCAGTCCACGGCCGAGGAGTCGCTCGTGACGCGTCCCAGTCCGTCACCCGAGAACGACAATGTCAGCGTCTCGAGCGTCGTCGGGCTCTCGGAGAACCGCGCGTAGTAGGTCTGGGCCCTCGCGCCGACCAGCCGCCAGTCGGTGCCGGAACCGCTCCACGTGCCGCCGGCCTTCGTGAACTCCCCGCCGACGTGCAGACGGTGACCCCCGGCATCGGGGGCCAGGGCCCACACGCCGTTGTACTTGCAGCAGATGCCCGGGTTCCATGGCGCGGCTTCGGGGATCACGCGACCGCTGTCGGGATCGATCACGACGAGGCGCGGGGCATGATGGCAGTCGGTGTTCGGATGGCTGTTCGCGTCGCACTGCTGAGCCTGCTGTTTCGCGACCCACTGGAAGTGACCACCGACGTACAAGAGCCCGTCCATCCATGCGACCGCCTGCGACGAGCCTGAGGTGTCGGTCTTGAAGACCTGGGCCCCCGTCGCGAGGTCGTACCCTGCGGCGAAGTCGGAGCCACCGGAGCCGAGGTAGACGGTCGGCTTGCCCGAGCCGGGATCGTTCCGCACGATCAGGCTGATGCCGAACGCGGCGCTGTGGTCGGGAAGGTTGCCCGGCGTCCAGTTCAGGACGGAGCCGGTGCTCGCGTCCACCTTGATCGCGGCCTTCGAGGCCGAGCGCCCGCCGCCTTCGAGCGTGCTGTCACATTGACATGCCGCGACGACCGTCGAGCCGACCATCACCATGTCACGGATCTGCGGCGGGGTGTTGTGGCCCCGCAACGAAGGATCGGTCTCCACCTCCGGGGCGTCGTAGCCCGGCGACGCCGAGCCGTTCGTCTCGAACGAGAGGAGCTTGGACGTGCCGACGAAGATGGCCCCCGACGTCGCGAGCACGCTCTTCGCGGCGGACGTGTTCGGTGCGAACGACGCGACCGATCCGTCGCTCGGGTCGATGGCCGCCACGTTCTTCCGCGCAAGCCCTCCCACCCGGTCGAAGGAACCCGCGAGATAGAGCAGGCCGTTGGGGCCGAGCGAGAGGTCGAACACGGTGCCGGCCCCCCCCGACTTCGTCACGTCGGGCACGGTGATCGAGGTGATCGGCGCGCCGGAATCCGCGTCGAAGACGGCCAGGCTCGAGGCGGCCTGCACCTTCGTGCCGTTCGCGTCGAGCATCTCGCTGAAGGAGCCCCCGATCCAGACCTCGTCACCGGTGATCGCGATCGCTCGCACCAACCCGTCGACCATGCCGACCTCGTCGGGCCGCGTCTCCGGCATCACGGCGTTCGCCCGTGCGGTCGGGAGCAGCGAGATCGTTGCCGCGATCAGGCACGCGACGAGCGCCTTCGCGGACGCGCGGGCGGTTCGTCCGCAGAGCATCAAGGGCTGTCCCTCCCCCGGGGGTCGAGTTGGGCTACCGAGACTTCCGTCCTAAGAGCGTCCCACGGCCGCATGCCGACGACATCGGCCGGAAGTCGTAGCTGTCATCGATCCGGCTCACGACTCGCCCGCGAGCGGTCCGCCTCCGTACTCGAAGTGCATGCCGTCGGGGATCAGGAAGTCGCCGCCCCAGTTGAAGCCGAGGTCCTCGAAGATCGCGACGACACGCCGATCCATCGTCGGCACCGCACCCAACGCGTTCTCCGGCGCGTTGATGTCGACCGCGGCACCGTACGCGTGGAACGACGGCGGGTTCGTGGGGCTGCGTGCCACGGTCCGCGCGTTGAAGCACCCGGCGGTCGAATGGATCAGGGACGCCAATCCCTCGCGTTGCACCCTCCGCATCGCCCGCACGAGATCCTCCATGAAGCGGCGGTGGCATGTGAGCGTTCCGAGCAGCGGTACGGTGCGGGTGACGAGATTCGCCTCGACCCAGGCCGGGTCGATGCGGAAGAAGGCAGGATCCGCGGGGTCGAGCGCAGCGGCGAACTCGCCGAACGCCTGCTTCAGCACGACGGGAGGGTTCACGCCGTTGGCCACGCGCATGTACGGAGTGTCGCCGGGGCCTTCGACCCGGATCGGTTCGTTCGCGGGGACCAGGGGGCGCACCAGCCGCTCGAAGGTGTCGAGGCTCTGCCGCTCGCGGGGGAACGCCCAGAGGTATCGGTCGTCGACGATGCCGAGCCGCGTGCCGACCTCCCGGGAGACGAGCATCTCGCTCCAGCCGATCAGCTCCTCGGGGACCACGGCGCCGATCCGCACCGATCGGTCTCCGAACTCGAGCGTGCCGCCCGTCCCGAGCCTTCGCACGTCGGCGCTGCGTGTGCCGATCACCCCCTGTCCCCGCGCGAGCGCATCGACCACGTCGTCGCGGACCGACGAGGGAAGGAAGGGGGTGATCTCGAGAGGGTTCACCGCGAACGCGTCGATCGGGATCGCGAATGGCGGCTCGGGGTCGTCGATCACATCGCCGTCTGCACCGATGGAACGGGTCAGCCAGCGCGTGTCGCCGGCGACGACGACGGTCGACGCGAACCCTCGCACCGTCCGGACCTGTGCCCGGAGATCGAGCGGCAGCCCGCCGGGCGTCCACGCCAGGAAGTAGGGGGGCGGCTCGGGGGCGGCGGGTTCGGGGGCGTCGGGGGCGGCGGTCTCGGCGTCGACGACCGGTATCCTCGGGGACGTTCCGTCGCCTTCTCCCCGGGCCACGGCGGGCTCCGACGCCCCCGGTGGTCCGTAGACCGTGAGGGCCATCGCCGCGATCCCCAACGCCGCGATCAGCGTGAGGAAGATCCACCGCCGATGCATGCTCAGCTCGCGTTCCGCGTCGTCGAGGGCCGGCCGAAGGGAGCGAGGATCGTCGCGCGGCTTCCCGACGGCGTCTCGAGTCGATCGAGCACCCGGCGGGCCCTCGCCCGAGCCGATGCAGCGCGAGCGCGATCGCCGTCGCGGCGCAGGGCCTCTCCCCGCATCGTCAGCGCCCGAGCGAGCCAGGAGGTCCATCCGAGCTCGCGCCACCGCTCCACGGCCTCCTGGAACGCCGCCGCCGCCTCGTCGTTCGCACCTTCCATCAGCGACGCGAGCCCGTGGTTCTCCGCCTCGATCGCCTCCACCACCGCCCCGGTTCCCGGCCGTCGGCGAGGACGCGGCACGTGTCCGGACAGCAGCTGCGCCTGGTCTCGCGCGGCTCGCGCGAGTGAGAGCGTGCCGTCGGCTCCCGCCCCCCGCGCCTGCTCGACGGCTTCCCGCAGCGTTTCGACCGCGGTGCTCATCCGGCCCGAGCCGAGCGCGGCGCGGCCGACGAGGAGCGTCCCCAGCGGCTCGATGAGGCGCTCGCCGATCATCCTGGCCGCGTCGGCGCCGGCTTCGGCGGGCGCACGGACCTTTCCCCAGGCTCCTCGGTCCAGGTGCATCTCCGCGGCGGTCAGGTCCGCTTCCAGCATCTCTGTGCTCGCGCCGAACCTCGCGAGTCCGCGACGGCAGGCCGCCAAGTGTGAGGCGGCGGCGCGGGGGTCACCGGCGCGCATCGCCGCACGGGCCTCTGCGGCGCGTCCGAGCGCCTGAACGCGAGCCGAGTGGATCTCCCGGCCGAACGCAACGACCGCCGCGGCCGCACGAGACGCTTCGCTCGGCGGGCTCTCGGCGGCGGCGGCCAAGGCCTCGATGAGGAGGGTGTCGGCCTCGGCGTAGCGGTCTCCGGCGGCGACCGTGAGCGGCCGCGCCTCCCGCATGATCCTGATCGCGTCCGCGTGCTCCCCGCAGTAGTAGCGGAAGTAGCCGAGCGTCCGGAGCAGCTCCGCGCGTGACCGCAGGTCGCCGTCGCCTTCGACGAGCTGCTTGGCCAGGCGGTACCAGCGGTGGAACTCCTCGCCGCCGATCGTGCTGAGCATGTACGCGAGGTCCTGCGCCGCGATCACTCGCCCCCAGCGATCGCCTGCCTCCTCGAAGAGGTGGTACGCGGCGCGCAGGTACTCCAGTCCCTCCGAGTAGTCTGTCCGGGTCGAGATCTCCGAGAGCCTGTGGGTCGCCCACGCCTCGCCCGCCACATCGCCGGCCCCCCGGAAGGCGGTGAGGGCTCGCTCCAGCAGCTCGCGGGCCCGGACATCGTCCCCGACGTCGGATTCGACGCGACCGAGCGCCACGAGTGCCCGGGCTCCCAGTCGCTCGTCGTCGAGGCCCTCCGCCAGCTCTCGCGCGTGCGTGGCAACCTCTCGGGCCTCACGATGGCGTCCCAGTTCGATCAGGCTCTCGGCCCGTCCGATCGCGTGGCGAGCACGCAGATCCGGATCGACCTCGTCGGGAGCCGCGGTGTCGACCTCGATCGCGCGGGCGTACAGCGACTCGGCCGCCAGGGCCTGGTACTCGAGCGTCTCGTCGGCCCAGCGTCCGAGGTACAGCGAGGCGGCCCGAGCCAGGCCGTCGGGAGCGGTCGTCGCGGTCTTCGTACGCGAGAGCCGCCAGGCTTCCGCGTAGTGATGGGCGAGATCGTCGATGGGCTCGCGCGGCACGTTCGCGGCCTGCGACATCCAGTCCGCGACCTCGATGTGCAGACGGGCGCGCTCCTCCCGCGGCAATGAGCCATAGGCGACGTCGCGGATCAGGGCGTGCTTGAAGACGAACTCGTTCGAGCCCGAGGCGTGCGACCCTCGTCGTCGCCGGAGGAGATCTCGCGCGACGAGACTGCGCAGCGCCGCTCGGACATCCGTGTCAGGGGCCAGACGGGTGAGGAGCCGGTCCCACGTCAGCTCGCCCGTGACCGAGGCGCATTGGAGCACCTGCTTATCGTCGGGTGGGAGCCCGTCCAATCGGGCGGCGATCATGGCGCGCACCGTGGTGGGGACGCGGTCGAGCATGTCGGGATCGACGACGGTCCATCCCGACGCGGTGGAGACCAGCGCCCCCGCGTCCACCAGCATGCTCAGGCTCTCCTCCAGGAAGAGGGGGTTGCCGCCGGCTCGCGTCACGATCCGACGCAACGCAGGCGTGAAGGACTTCCGTCCCAGTGCGAGCGAGGTCAGCTCGCCCATCGCGTCTTCCGGGATCGCGTCGAGCTCGATCCTCGTGACGGCGCTCAGGCCGGGGAGGGAGTCAGAGCGGGCGAGCCCCAAGAGGAGGATCGGTCCGGACCAGGGATCGGCGGCGGTGGAGGCGAGCGCGCCCACGACGGCCGGATCCGCCCACTGGAGGTCGTCGAGCACGACGACGACCGTCCGTTCCTTCGCGAGTCCTTCGAGCACCGTTCGCGCCGCCACGAGGGCGTCCTCGGTCCCGCGTGATCCGTGGCTCTCGAGGCGTTCGCCGACGCCCAGGAGGAGCGAGAGCCCTCGTACCAGGTGTCGGACGTCGCTCCCGGTCGCCACCTGCTTCGCGAGGCCACGGATCCGCCGTTCGGCCGCCCGGGCCGTGGAGCCTGGCGCGACACCGGCGATCTCGCCGACCGCCGCGGCCAGGGGCGACAACGGGAGGCTCGCGCCGTATGCGGTCGCGCGCCCGGCGAGGACCAACAGGTCCGGATCGCGCCTGGTGAATTCGGACGCCAAGCGAGTCTTGCCCGATCCTGGCTCCGCGCTGACGATCACGACCCGCGCTCGGCGGTCCGCGCGCACGGCGCGGAGCTCGGCCGCGAGTCGCTCGAGGGGCGCCTCCCGGTCGACGAACTCCGACCCGAGGGAAGGCGTCGCGCGACCCGCCGGGAACGGCGTCCGCGGCGACCGAGCCTCGTACGCGACCACCGGGAGTGGCTTGCCCTTCGCCGCGTACGAGCGTCGCGGCCCGTAGCGGATCGCATGCCTCGTCCTGCGCCAGGTCTGTTCTTCGACGAGGATCGTGCCCGACGGAGCCAGGTCGGCGAGGCGCGAGGCGGTGTTGACGACGTCGCCGACGATCGCGATGCCGGACGCCTCGAGTGCCGGGCCGACCATCACCTCGCCGGAGTTCACGCCCGAATGCACCTCGGGGATCGAGAGTCCCGAACGGCCCTCGTTCAGCTCACGGATGCGATCGCGCACGGCCAGAGCGGCCCGCACGGCGCGCTCGGCGTCGTCCTCGTGCGCGGCGGGAACCCCGAAGATCGCCATGAAGCCGTCGCCCTGGACCTGTGGCACGGTGCCCCCGTGGTCCTCGACGACGCGCTGGAGCTCGGCCATCGTCGGCCGGATGAGGGAGAAGACCTCCTCCGGATCCAGCGTGGCCGCGAGAGCCGTGTACCCGGTCAGGTCTGAGAAGAGCAGGGTGACGAGCTTGCGCTCTCCTCGGGTCCCAGTCACTTCGCTCGGGCGTCTGCCTTCCCGGTATCGGTCGTGCCCACCTTCATGGCGTGGACCCCCGAGACGTTCCCGAGCCGCTCGATCGCCGCGGCGAGCTCCGACTCGTCGTCGGAGCCCAGCTCGACCAGCAAGGGGAAGCGGGCGATGACCCGCGAGCCGCCCATGAAGGGCTCCTCGTCGCCGAATGCCTCGGCGATCGCGGCGAGGACGCTCTTCGGTCTGTCGTTCGTGCGCACCCGGCAGATCGCGCAGAAGCGCGGGCTCTTGCGCTTCGGGCCTTTCGGCCCGATCCCGCTTCGGTACACGGACCCCTCGGTCGCATAGTCCGAACGGATCCCTGCGTCGAAGAGCGCGGACCCGGTGAAGTCCACGAGTGCCTCGAGGTCGTCGGCCGCGAAGTGGGCGAAGCCGGCGAAGTCCCCCTCGAACGTCGAGGCGAAGAACACCGGCCCGCGATCGGGGTCGAGGTACTGAAGGAGATCGTCGATCACCTCCGAGGGAGGTCTCGGGTCACCCTCGTGCAGGAACACGAATCCATGGATCCCTTCGTACTTGCCAGGCACCGTGACCTCCTCGCTCGGGCGGGCACTCACGCGGGGGCAAGGACCACTCTGACCGCCCTCACCCCTGCCTGGCAAGCAGGCAGTCATATGCGTTCCCCCCTGGCCCGTCGCCGATGCAGCGTGACGCCCGTCACGGCTGCATCCTCTAGGCACGGCGTGTTGCATCCCCCGCCCGAACTGGAGGATCCGCCGCTTCGGGGATGGACCCGCCCCGTCCCGGGCGGTAGCCTTCGCGTCTCCTTCGGTGACGTCGGCTCGAGACGGCCGCCGACCCCCTCGTTCGTCCGCACGATGTCGCGCCGCGGCGCCCGGATCCGAAGAGGGGGGATCCTCATGCAGCAGGTCGCACGGGTGGTGCTCGCCCTCGAGGCCGACGACGTGGCCGAGGAGGTCATGCACTTCCTCGACCGCACGGGCAGCGCCCGCGTCGTGGGCACCGCCGCCGACGACCGCCAGTTGATCGAGGCGGTCCGTCAACTCGAGCCCGACGCGATCGTGGCACATCCCACGCTCGTGCGCCCGATGGACGCGCGCGGGCCGACCGTGCTCGCGCTCGACACGCGGGAGTCGATCGCATCGCTTCGAGCCGCGATCCGAGCCGGGGCGAGCGGCTTCTACCTCTGGCCCGGTGAGCGCGACGAGCTCGCGGGCGCGGCCGCCGCCGCGGTTCCGACGATGCACGCCGACGAGAAGCGAGCCACGATCGTGGCGGTGCACGGCGCCAGGGGCGGGGTCGGGACGACATTCGTCGCCACCCACCTCGCTCAAGCGCTCGCCAAGCGTGAGGTCGACTGCGTGCTCCTCGATGCCGACCCGACCTACGGCGATGTCGCCGCGGCGACGGGCATCCCCGTCGACGACATGCACACGATCGCCGACCTGATCCCGATCGCACACGAGCTGACCACGGCGCACCTCGACGATGCCCTCTGGACGCATCCGACGGGATTCCGGGTGCTCGCACCGCCGGTCGCCGAGCGGGCATCGCTGGTGACGCGGGCCGACCTCGCAGCGATCGTGCGGATCGCGGGCGGCTCGTGCGACGTCGTCGTGATCTCGCTCCCTCGGGAGATCGGTGACCTCTCCCTGGCGTCGATCGAGGCTGCCGACCATGTGCTCGAGGTGCTCTCGCTCGACGTGCTGTCGTTCCGAGCGGCGACCCGCGCGCTGGAGGTCGTTGCTCCGCTCGGGATCGGGGCCCGGATCGGCTTCATCGTGAACCGCGCAGGGCGCAGCGAGATCACACCCGGAGATGTCGAGCGGGTGTTCGGTTCCGCCCCGATGGCCGTGGTGCCCGCCGACCGGGCGGTGCCGCGAGCCCAGGACCGCGGTCGCCTCGTACCTCCGAAAGGTCGGGTGGGACGTGCGTTCTCTATCCTCGCCGAGCGCCTCCTCGAGACCGGGGAGGCAGGATGAAGGCTCGATGGGCCCTCCCAGCGGCTCACCGGCAACGAAGCGATCCTTCGCGTGTTCCACATCCCCTGGGTCTGCGCCGTTCCGTCCCCCGGCAGGGATCGCGAATCCGCCAAGTTGGGGATTCACCTCCAGCGCTGGAGCGCGTTAGGGTTTCCCAGATCTCCTCCGGCGTGCGTGTCTCTTCCCAGTCGGAAGCTCCTCTCCCTCATGGCTCGGCGGTGTGTTCGGCATGCGAAAGGAGCAGCGTGAGGGTCGAGGCGGGAGCTCGCTCGTGAGCGCGGATCCTCTGGCGACGATGCGCCGGCAGTTGCGCGAGGACCTCCGAAGGCGGGTCGACTCGCGCGGCTTGGACACGGCGCCGCGCACAGAGCGCCGGGTGCATGTTCGTGACGAGGCGCTGGATCTGCTTCGGGAGAGCGGGGCGATCCTGCCCCAGCGGGAGCTCACCCGCATGGTCAACGAGGTGTCAGACGAGGTCGTCGGGTTCGGTCCCATCGAGTTCCTGCTGCAGGACCCCGAGGTGACCGAAGTCATGGTCAACGGGCCCGACGACGTGTACGTGGAGCGAGGGGGGCGCATCGAGAGGGCGCCGGACGGTCTATTCGAGGGGGAGGAGGCCGTCCTGCACCTGATCGAACGCATCGTGGGGCCCCTGGGCCTGCGGGTCGACGAATCATCGCCTTGGGCGGATGCGCGACTTCCGGATGGCTCGAGGGTTCACGCGATCGTGCCGCCCCTCTCGCTCCGCGGTCCTGCGGTCACGATCCGCACGTTCTCCCGTGTGCCGCTCACGGCGACCGACCTGGTCGGGGGCGGCACGATGGGCCCCCGCATGCTGGCGTTCCTCGCGGCGTGCGTGCGTGGTCGCGCGAACGTGATCGTGAGCGGCGGGGCCGGCAGCGGCAAGACCACCCTGCTCGGCGTGCTGAGCGGATTCATCCCCGACGGCGAGCGCCTGATCACGATCGAGGACGCCGCCGAGCTCCGGCTCGCGAAGCCGCATGTCGTCGCCCTCGAGGCCCGGCCGGCCAACGTGGAGGGGAAGGGGCAGGTGACGGTCCGTGATCTCGTGCGCAACGCCCTCAGGATGCGACCGGACCGCATCATCGTCGGCGAGGTCCGGGGCGGCGAGGCGCTCGACATGCTGCAGGCGATGAACACGGGCCACGAGGGCTCGCTCTCCACCGCGCACGCGAATTCCTGCCGACACCTGCTGTGGCGCCTCGAGACGATGGCGATGATGTCCGACGTCGACCTCCCCGCGGCCCACGTGCGGAACCAGGTGGCCGCGGCGATCGACGTGGTGGTGCATCTCGCCCGCCTCCGTGGGGGCAGGCGTGTGGTGTGGGAGATCGCCGTCGTCGAGGGGACCCGTCGCGGTGAGCCGGTGGTGACTCCGGTCTTCCGGTATCGGCCGCGCGATGTGGCCGACGGCCACTTCGAGGCGACCGGCACCGTGCCCTCGATCGCCACGACGCTCGCGGACCGCGGCGAGAGCGTCGACGAGTGGATGTTCGCGCCTGAGGACGACCGGTGAGCGCGCTGGCTCTCACGCTCCTGGGGCTCGCGGCGTGGCTCGCCGAGCGCGGCTCGCGATCGACCCGCCGGGGTCGTCTCGGGCTCGACGACCGCGCGTGGATCGCACCGGGCGGAGGGGTAGGCATCGGATCAGGCTGGGCGACGTGGGCCAGCTGGTCGGCCGCCGGCGTTGCGGTCGGCTTCATCGTCGCAGGGCTCGCGTCGGCGATCTGCGGAGGGGTTGCGGGCCTCGTCCTGTGGCGTCTGCGTGAACGGCGACGCGTCCGGGCCGCCGATGCCGAGCGCGACGAACAACTGGTCGACGCGGTTGCGTCGATCGCCGCCGCGATCCGGGCGGGCCGTTCGGTGCCGCAGGCGCTCTCGTTCGTCGCGTCCGAGGCGCGTCCGCCGTTGCGAGACTCGCTGCGTCGGCTCGAGCGATCGTTCGACCTCGGCGTGCCGCTCGACGAGGCGGTCGCCGCCTGGACCCGCGACATCGATACCGACGACGCCCGTCTCCTCGCCGGTGTGCTCACCCTCCACCGCCGCAGCGGGGGTGACCTCCCCGCCGTCCTCGACGAGGTGAAGGGCACGCTCACCGAGCGTCGCGCCGCGGTGCGAGAGGTCCGGGCGCTCACCGCACAGGCCCGGCTCTCAGGCACGATCTTGGGAGTCCTCCCCTTCGGGTTCTTCACGTTCCTGTGGCTCACGTCCCGCACGGAGATCGAAGACGCTCTCCGCTCACCTGCCGGCATCGCGGCGATCACGCTCGGTCTCGTGCTCGAGGGACTGGCGTTCCTCTGGATCCGGCATCTGTTGGAGGTCCGATGAACGCCGCGCTCGCCTCGGGCCTGCTCGTGACGGCGGTCGCATGTTCGGCCGTCGGCGTGAACCAGGTGATCCGCGGGCGTCCGTCCCTCGGGCCCGGATGGCGACCGTCGACGACGGTCGCGCACGAGCCTGCGCCGACCCGCCGTCGGCGAGGTCAGTTCCTCGGCTCGCGGGTCGGGAAGCGACGACGGGCTGCGGTCGACGCGGAGATCCCCCAGCTCCTCGACCTGCTCGCGGCGGGGTCGTCGGCAGGACTCGCCGCGCCACTGGCCCTCCGGCGCGCGGCCGACGGATTGGTCGGACCCCTCGCCGACGAGGTGCGTGCGACCGTTCGTGCGGTCGATCTCGGTGCTCGGTGGCGTGACGAGCTCGAAGGGCTTGCTGAGCGTCTCGATCTCCCGGACCTGCGGCGGGCGGTCGCCGCTCTCACTCGCACCGAGTCGCTCGGTGCATCGTTGGCTCAGGCCACCTCGGAGCTCGCGGCGTCGGTGCGACAGGCGCGGCGGGCGGCCACGACGGAGCGAGCCCGCACCGCACCGGTGAAGATGCTCTTCCCGTTGGTGTTCCTCGTCCTCCCCGCGTTCCTCCTCCTCACGGTGGTGCCCGTGCTGCTCACCACCGTGCGGTCCATCGGATAGTGCAAGGAGGTGCACGATGCAGGTGCTGAACACCCTGTGGTTCGACGCTGCCTGGTTCATGCGTCACCGGTTCCGCCGCGAGGAAGGACAGACGACGGCGGAGTACGCGTTGGTGATCCTGGCGGCGGCAGCAGTCGCCGTCGTCCTGATCGCGTGGGCGCGGTCGTCGGGGCGGTTGCCGGCGTTCTTCGATCAGGTCATCGACCAGGTGATCGGGGATGCCAACGGCGCGTAGGGTCGCGCGCGCACGAGGCGAGCGCGGCACGGCCGCCGTGGAGTTCGCATTGGTGCTGCCGATCGTGCTCGCGATCGCCCTCGCCCTCGTCCAGGTCGGCCTGCTCGTGCGAGATCGGCTGCTCGTCGAGTCGGCGGTGCGCTCCGGGGCGCGTACCGCCGCCGTCGATCCGGGCGACGACGCCGTGAGGGCATCGGTGCTGCGGGCCGCTCCCGCACTCGACGAGGGGGCCCTCTCGCTCGTGATCACTCGGGTCGGCGCTCGGGGCGAGCCCGTGACCGTGACCCTCACCTACGTCGCCGCGGTCCGCGTGCCGTTCGTGGCTTGGCTGTTCCCGCAGGGCGTCTCGATGCAGGCCGAGGCGACCGACCGACAGGAGTTCACGTGATCGCTCGGGATCGTGCCCAACGCGGTTCGGTCTCGATCGTGGTGGCCGGCCTCGCGACGGTGGCCCTGGTCGCATCGCTCGGTGTCGCCGACGTGGGGAAGGCGTTGGTGGCCCGTGCGCGAGCGAGGGCCGCGGCTGATGCCGCGGCCCTCGCCGCTGCTCAGGAGCTCGCGTTGCCCGGTGGGCGCGCGCCCCTCGAGCTCGCCGACGACTACGCCGCGCGCAACGGCGCCTCGCTCGTCTCGTGTCACTGTGCGTCCGGCACCCTCGCAGCGGAGGTGGAGGTCGAGGTCGCGATCGGTCCGATGTTCCTGGCCGCCGACGGCCTCACCGCGCGAGCCCGCGCCCGCGCGGTCGTCGACGTGCCCGTCGCCTGACCTCTACCGGTTCAGGATCCCTCGCCGCTACACCGAGCGGTGACCGTCGGGTCGCTCGGGCGGGACCACGGCGGCGCTCGCCGGGTTCGTCGCGTCGTCCCGCCATCGTCGTCGTCGCCACGCTCGCCGCACGCCCCAGGCCAGCATGCCGAAGAGGAACAGCACCATCAGGAACCCCACCACCGGCACGATCACCGCGCTGAACGACAGCAGGGTCGAGACCGTGTCCTCACCGAGCGAGAGCACCGGATTCCCGGCGCCGCCCGTGAACGCCGTCGAGGCAGGACGCACCATCGAGCGGGCACCGTGGGTCGCGCCCGCCGCGGCGACACCCAGCACGACCGCGAACGCGGGATCGACGGCGTCATCGCCGGTCGCGGCGAGCGCGACCAAGGCTCCCGCGACCGGTGCCACCACCACGCCGATCGCGTGCAGGACCGAATCGATCGCGGGCACCTTGTCGCCGATGAAGTCGATCGCGGCGATCACGGCGATCGCGATCATCACCGCCGGGTCCGAGAGCGTGTCGTAGGGAGCTTCGAGCGAGATCAGGTCGGTCCAGCGAGCGAGGCCACCGAGGATCAGCAACGGCAGATAGGCGTTGAGCCCGGTCGCCGTGGAGAGACCGAGAGCGGTCATCGTCCCGATGACGGCGTCGGTCATGCTCGGTGCCTGGTCCGTTCGATCACTCCAGACCTCTCGCTCGCGGGTCGCGATGCCGGGGGGCGTGGTAGTCGGGGTCCGCCCGCAGCACCAGATACTCAACGGCCGCCCAGATCGTCTTGGAGCGCGGGTAGAACGCCAGGGGCACGAGCGCGAGCACGAGCACGCTGACGATCGTGAGTGGGAGCACCGGCACGTCGGGCACCGTGAGCACGAGGCCGACCACGAGCACCACGATCCACAGACCGATGCCCACGACGTAGTTCAGCACCATCGCTCCGAGGTAGCCACCCTGTTCCTTCTCGAACCGCCACTCGCACCGAGGGCACGCGGTGCGCATCACGAACCACGACGCGAACGTGTCGCGGTCGCCGCATCGCGGACACCGCTTCCGTCCTCCTCGCATGAGCGTCCTCAGCGTGCCGACCTCCGGGTACAGGGGAGGAGGGAGCGGCGCCGCTCCCGCGATGTTGGGGTCGGCGACGGCGCCGTCGGTGCCGCGCTCCGGATCGAGCGAACCGTAGGGGTTATCCGTCGTAGATCACCCAGAACTTCACGATGCGCTCGCGGATCACCCACGTGCCGGCCGATCCCTTCGGGGTGACCAGCACATCGCCGGGGCCGATCGTGAGGGTGCGCCCATCGTCGGTCACGATGTCGGCGTCGCCCTCGAGGATCAACGCGACCTCGTCGTAAGGACGCTCGAACGACCAGGTGTCGGGCTCGCGTTCCCAGAACCCGGTCGTGACGGCGCCGCCGGCGGTCGAGAAGACGTCGGCCTCGCGACCGCCCGACGGGATCGCGCCGGGTGGGTCGACCAGCTGACGCCACGCGCCCCGATCGCCCGACCGCTCGACCCTGATCGTCGCTTCCTGCGTCACGCTCATCCGCCGACCACCTCTCAAAAGGCCCCTCGGGCCCACGACGCAAGGCTACCGGGACGAGACTTCCGGCGGGTCCGCCGTGACGTGGGCCGGGGGTATGCTTTCCCGACCATGCCGAAGCAGCAGGGGAACCGGCCGCGACGAACGCCGCTGGGCCGCAACAAGCGGGCCGAGCTCGGTGTGATCGACTTCACGCTCGCCAAGCGCGCGCTGCTGCGTGATGCGCAGGTGGGGGTGCTCGGGTTGACCGACATCTGCGACGCCCACCCCGAGCTGCTGCGGGCCGCACGGCACGTCGGCGAGCCGACCAAGCACGACTGCCCGGTGTGCGGCAAGGTGAAGCTCGTGCTGCTCGCATACGTCTACGGCGAGGGGCTGCGCGACCAGAACGGGCGGGTGTGGTCGATCGACACCGGCCTGCGCATGACGGCTGCGCACCCCGGCGCGAGCTGCTACGTCGTCGAGGTGTGCACGAACTGCCAGTGGAACCACCTGCGCGAGGCGTTCACCGCGCGGCGCAGCGCCACCGGGTAGCGGCCGGCGACGAGCCGCGCTCCCTGCGGCGCAACCGTATCTCCATCGGTCCGCCACACCTGTGGACCCATGCGGCGTCCACCCGGTCGATACAATCGGAGGTCGTGTCGACCACAACCCCCACCAGGCCCGAAGGGGCCAAGCACGTTCCCAAACACGCCCCCAGCACGCGGAAGAAGGGGTTCTTCCGTCGGTTCTGGTGGGTGTTCGTCCTCGTGCCCTTGCTGGTCGTCGCCGCGATCGGTGGATCGCTCTACATGGCTTACGCGCGCATCGCGCTGCCCCAGACCCTGCCGCCGATCCGCACGAGCTACCTGTACGACCGCAACGGCGAGGTGCTCACCCCATTGCACGGCACAGTGGACCGCCGGATCGTCGGGCTGAAGCAGATCTCCGACAACCTCGAGCATGCCGTGCTCGCGACCGAGGACGCCGGGTTCTACGACCACCCCGGCATCGACGTGCGAGGCATCGTCAGCGCCGCGTGGACCGACCTCGTGAAGCGCGAGACCGTGGTGGGCGCCTCGACGATCACGCAGCAGCTCGTGAAGAACGTGTACGCCGGTGAGTACATCGAGCACCCGAACGGCGCCCAGGAGTACATCGTTCCGCCACGCACGATCAAGGAGAAGATCAGGGAGGCCCTGCTCGCGATCAAGGTCGAGCAGCAGCTCACCAAGGACCAGATCCTCGCGAAGTACCTCAACACGGTGTACTTCGGCCACGGCGCCTACGGCGCCGAGGCCGCTGCTCTCACGTACTTCGACAAGCACGCGTCAGAGCTCACCGTGAACGAGGCAGCCGTGCTCGCGGCGGTGCTGCACGCCCCGAGCTTGTACGACCCGATCAAGAGCAAGTACGACAACAAGTTCCGCCGTGACTACACGCTCGATCAGATGGCGAAGTACGGCTACATCCCGCAGGGTGAGGCGACCAGGCTGAAGTCGTTGCCGTGTTGCGGCATCCCGAGGTCACAGAAGGACGAGGACGCGCGCATCTCGAGCCCCGCCGGCTCCGAGTACTTCGTCGAGTGGACCCGGTCCGAGCTGTTCCGGCGCTACGGCAGCGCCCGTGTGTACGGCGGGGGTTTGCAGATCACCACGTCCCTCGATCTGAGGCTGCAGCGCATGGCCGAGGACGCGGTCGAGGCGAACCTGCCGGACACCGACTACAACCCCGACGCCGCCCTCGTGTCGATCGACAACGAGACGGGCGAGGTGCTCGCGATGGTCGGGGGCCGAGACTGGAAGGCGTCCAAGCTGAACCTGGCGACCCTTCCGTGTGAGGGGTGCGGGCGCCAGGCAGGATCGGCGTTCAAGCCGTTCACCCTGGCTGCCGCCCTCGATCAAGGGTTCGCGCTGCGGGGACAGTACTGGTCGGGTCCGTCGACGATGACGATCGCCGACCCGCGGTGCTCGGGCCCCGATGGTGCCTGGACCCCGACGAACGCGGGCGACAGCTCCGCCGGCACGGTCGACCTCTACGGGGCCACGGTGAACTCCGTGAACACCGTGTACGCACAGCTCGTGACGGCGCTCGCCGGTGGGCCGGCCGACGTGGTCGACATGGCGCACGACCTGGGCATCCAGTCCGAGCTCCCCGCCGTGTGCTCGATCACGCTGGGCAGCGTTCAGATCAACCCGCTCGAGATGACCAACGCCTACGCGACCCTCGCGGCGGACGGCGTGTACCACCGCGCCAATCCGTTGCTGGCCGTCGACCGTCCGAACGGCCAGCCGGCCGATCGCAGGGTCGCGTCGCGTCCGAAGGATCCATTCAAGGGTGACACCGATGTGCCACGGGCGGTCACCTCGGCGCTGCAGGGCGTCGTCCAGGGGGGCACCGGCTCGGCGGCATCGATCTACCCGTGGCCCGCCGCCGGCAAGACGGGGAGCGCGCAGGACAACGTCGACGCGTGGTTCTGCGGCTACACCGTCCAGCTCTCGACGTGCGTCTGGGTCGGCTATCCCGAGGAGCAGCGCCCGTTGATCAACGTCGCCGGCGTGTCGACCGTGTACGGGGGCACGATCCCCGCGGCCATCTGGCACGACTACATGCTCGAGGCGATGGCCTACGGGTCTGAGGAGTGGGGCTGGGAGCCGACGCCGTTCTCGACGGACTTCTCCCTGACGGGCACCTTGGGTGCCCCCACGCCGATCGCGTCCCCCACGCCGTCGGCGTCTCCGTCGCCCGAACCCAGCGAGACGCCGGAGCCGACCGTCGAACCCAGCGAGACCCCGCCACCCAGCGAGACCCCGCCACCCAGCGAGACTCCGCCACCCAGCGAGGCCCCGCCACCCGACGACGAGTAGCGCTACGACGCCTCGTGCAGGGTGGTGCCGCGGCGCGAGGGCGCCAGCTCGTCGAGCGGCAGGGTGGCGACGATCGAGGTGCCGCGCCCGGGTGAGGATCGGACCACGAACGATCCACTCGCGAGCTCGACGCGTTCGCGCATCGAGGCGAGTCCGACCCGCCCCTCGCGCAGGAAGTCGCGCGCGAGCCCGGCGTCGAACCCCTGGCCGTCGTCTTCCACCTCGACCCGCAGCTGCGAGTCGTTGGCCTGCACCATGACCATGACTTGCGTCGCGCCCGCATGCTTCGCGGCGTTGGACAACGCCTCCTGCACCACCCGATAGGCGAGCGTCTCGAGGTCCTCGGGCAGCGGCTCGTCGACGCGCCCTGCGAACTCGGTGTCGACCCCTTGGTCCGCGCCGAACCGAACGAGCGTCTCGCGCAGCGCCGGCAGGAGCCCCCGCTCCTCGAGTACCGGTGGCCGCAAGCCCGACATCAGGCCGCGGAGCGCGTCGGCCTCGCCGGCGAGCTCTTCGCGGATCTTCGTGAGCACCTCGACGCCCTGATCGACGTCGCCCGCCTGGATCATCAGCAACGCGGCTTCGAGCGAGAGCGACGCCGCCGAGACGCCCTGCACCGGCCCGTCGTGCAGGTCGCGCGCGATGCGATTGCGCTCGGCTTCGATCGCGGCGTTCGTTCGGCGCATCAGCCGGCTCCGGTCCTCGTCGCGGTCCTGCAGGAACTGGAACAGCGACCGGATCGTCTGATCGGCGACCCTGGCCGCGGTGACGTCGCGGACGAGCAAGAGGGTGCGGGGCGGAGTCGTCGGCACGGCGGACGTGCGCGACTCGAGGTGCAACACCTGCCCGCCCGGGCGCGTGATCTGCGACTGTCCACCCGTTCGGAGGGCCGCGAACGCGTCGTCCGCCCCGACGACCACCGAGGCCAGGGCCGTCCACGGCTGGTCCTCGATCGACTCGCGCGGCAGCGCGATCATCTCGGCGAACGCCTCGTTCGCCCGCAACACGACGCCCCGCTCGTCGAGCTCGACGATCCCGTCCTCGGCGGTCTCGAAGACCAACCGGAGGTGCTCCTCGGATTGGCGGAGCGTCTCGTTGGCTTCGCGGACGCGCTCGAGCGCCTGGTCCGTCTCGGCGAGCGCGCGTTCCCGCTCCTCGAGCGCCTCGGTGGTCTGTCGGTGCGCGATCGTGCTCGCCGTCTGGTTCGACAGGATGCGAGCCGCGATGCCGAGGCCGAGCAGCAGGATGATCGCGGTCGACTGGGCCCCGTCGATGCCGCTCTCTTCGTCGAAGATCGCCACCACGGCGAGCGCCGCGCAGGCTGTGACGACCGAGAGGCTGGTGAGCACCGGTCGAGCCCAGCGTCGAGGCGGGGCCGTCGACCCCGTCGCCGGATCGGGGATGCCGGTGAAGAGGGTCCATGCCGCGAACGCCAGCGGGCACAGCATGAACGGCAGCACGATCGAGGCGATCGTGCTGTCGAAGGAGCCACGGGTCCAATGCCACCCGAACGTCGCGGCCGCGGCGGCCGTCACGGCGAAGACGCCGAAGAGCACGAGGTGCCGTCGCGAGGGTGCCCACAAGGCGAGGGCACCGAAGGCCGCGACCTGGAACGCGGCGACCGCACTGAAGACCGCGGCGGTGATCGATGCCTGGAGCGACGCGTCGGACGGGCGTACGACCACGTACATCAGCGCCGTGACCGACGCCGTGATGAGGAAGACGTCCGTGCCGATCTCGATGCCGTCTCGCTCGTCGAAGTGGTCGTGGAACTCCGCGCGCGCGAGCTGCACCAGCGGCACGAGGAACAGCACGAACGCCAGATCGGTGACCCGCGGCTCGTAGGTACCGCCATCGTTCAGGTCGACGACGAGGAACACGACGTTGACGGCCCCGAGCATGAACAGGGCGTAGGCGAGATGCACCGTGCCACGCCACGCCTCGCCCTTCCCGACCGCTCGCAAGATGAGGCCGCCCGACAGCAGGCAGGACCCCGCCACCATGACCTGAGCAGCCAGACCCTGCTCCCTGGAGCCGCTGGGGAACGCCAGGTAGGTCACCACGGCGGCCACCGCGGCGGCGCCGAGGAACAGGCCCGTGGCTGTGCGTGCACGCGGGCGGACGACGACGTCGCTCATGTGACGACCATGATGCCTGGTGGGGGCACCCGACTCCATCACCCGACCGGGGGTCGTTGCCGACCGGACGGACTAGCCCGTCGAGGGGACGGACGGCCCCCTACGCGTGCCCGGTTCCTACTCGATCAGGCGCCGACGCAGCGCTTCGGCGACCGCTGCCGTGCGGTCGGAGGCGCCGAGCTTCTCGAAGATGTGCTCCAGGTGGGTCTTGACCGTGTCGGGCGAGATGTAGAGACGTTCCGCGATGTCGCGGTTCGTGTGCCCGAACGCGAGGAGCTGCAGCACCTCGATCTCGCGGGCGGTGAGGGTCTCGGCCTTGCGGTCGCGTTCCTTGGCGGTGGAGAGCTCTTCGGCGAGCGCGACGACCAGTTGCGGGTCGATCACCATGTTGCCGCCCGCGACCAGGCGCACGGTCTGGATCAGGTGCTCCGCGTCGCGTGCCTTCAACACGTAGCCACGGGCACCCGAGCGGACGGCCTCCACGACGAACTGGCGGTCGTCGTACGCCGTCAGCATGATCACGCCGATCTCAGGCCAACGGTCGCGGATCTCACGAGCTGCCTCGAGGCCGTCCATCTCGGGCATCCGGATGTCGATCAACGCGATGTCGGGGGTATCGGTGCCGATCAGGTCGAGCAGTTCCTTCCCGTCGGCGGCCTCGCCGACCACCTCGATGCCGTCGGCCATGTCGAGGTACCGACGCAGGCCCTGGCGCACTAGCGAGTGGTCGTCCGCGATCGCAACCTTGATCGTCACGTTGCCTCCTGAGGCCCCCCGAGTTCGGACCATCCTAGTCGTTCGGGCGGTGCATCGATGCGAACCGCATCATCGTCGCCCGCCGGCGCCCAGCCGGCGCCTCGGCCGGCGCGTCAGAACACGTCCCACCACGTCACGAACAGCGCACCCAGGATCGCGTATCCGCCGGCGAACGACGCCACGATCGCGGGGTGCGGGATGCGCCTCCTCTCCGAGGCGCGGGCCAGCACCCAGAACGCCGGGAAGATCACGGCGACGAACCGTGGCATCGACAGCAGCGGGCGTGTCGGCCAGGCGTACACGAGCGGCAGCGCCAGGCTCGCGATCGCGTAGACCGAGTAGGTGGGACGCAGCCACCGCAGTCCGGCGATCACGGCCAGCAGTATCACGCCGACGACGAGCGCATCGACGAGCCAGTAGCCGCCGAGGCGCCACGCGTCCCCGACGCCCTCGGCCAGGGTCGTCCAGGGCCAGCGAGCTTCGCGGGACCAGTTGCGCTGGGCCGTCCACGGCACGGTCGCGTCGCCGTGTTGCACGCGCCACCAGGCCAGGTAGAGCAGGGGGCCCACGCCTACCGCCAGAGCGGCCGCGACCCGCGGACCGAGTGTCCGACCGAGACGCCGGTGCTGCAGCGCGGCCTCGACGCAGAGCGCGAGCGCGATGAGCACCCCGACGCTGCGGGTGCCCGCGGCGAGCGCACCCGCGAGCGCCGCCAGCCACCACCGGTCGCGACGGGCGAACCAGAACGCCGAGATCGACGCCAACAGGAAGGGTCCTTCCGTGTAGGGCGCCAGGAAGAAGAACCCCGTCGGGAAGATCGCGAGGAGCAACACGGTCAGCCGCGCTGTCTCTCGGGACATGCCTTCGAGCCGGGTGAGCCCGTGCAGCATCACGAGCGCCCCGGCGAAGCAGAGGTTCGAGACGATCAGGGCGGCGCCGAGCGGGCCGATGCCCGGCAGCCCCGCGACGAGCCGGATCGAGAGCGGATACAGGGGGAAGAACGCGGCGCTCCCGTCGGCGACGTCGTACCCGCGCGTCGCGATCGTGAGGAACCACGCGGCGTCCTGTCGTTCCGCCGCCGTGAAGAGCACCTCCCATCCGTAGGTCACGGGGGCGATGGGCCATCCCGCGACGGCCGGGGGGCCCTGTCGCGGGGCGATCAGTCCCACGGCCACGAGGCCGAGCACCGAGAACCCGATCCGCACTCCGAGGTACACGAGCAGCGAGTCGCGCAGCCCGTCACGCAGTCGCACGGCTTCCCCGTCACTGCTGGTCGTGTTCCGGGTGGCCGGCGCGAAGGCGTCCGGCGACGGCTCCGTCATGACCGAACCATCTCGGTCTCGAGGATCCCAGGGGTGGCTCGCCCTCGTCGCTCGATCTCGATCGGCTCGTGCTCGCGGCGGATCCACGACACGACGCACCACATCAGCACGGCAGCCCTCAAGAGCACCATGACCTCGAACAGCTCCTGGGACGAGCCTGGCGCGCCTTGGAGCCGTCCGAACCATGAGAAGCGCGTCACGAACACCGCGACGTCGGTGAGTGAGAACGCGAGGAACGGCCACAACCGTGGGAGCGCCAGCGCGAACCAGGGCAGCAGCCAGAGTCCGTACTGGGGTGAGTACACCTTGTTCGACAGCAGGAACGCCACGAGCAGCGGCAGGCCAAGGGTCCATCGAGGGAAGTCGGGGTGCCGCCGGACCTTGATCGCCCACACCACCGCGATCGAGACGAGGAAGAGCGCGAACGACCCGAGGTTGATGGCCCGGGTGGAGGGGCAGAGCTCCAGGTGCCGGCAGGCCATGTACCAGAGGCTGTCGAAGTCGGCGCCGCGCTCGCCGTTGAACCGGAAGAACGTCAGCCACGCCGTCGGCGCGGCCGCCGCGAACGGGAGGTTCATCAGGAGCCAGGCTCCCGCGGTCGTCCACGCGAGCACGATCGCGCCGTCGGGACGCCGTTCCCGGAGCCGTTGCGCGATGAGCGGCACCGCGAGCAGGGCGGGGTAGAGCTTCGTGGCGGCGCCGAGCCCGAGAGCGACGCCGGCGGCTCGATCTCGCCGCCGGAAGAAGGCGAGCAGGCCGGCCGTCGCGAGCGCGACCGCGACGAGATCCCAGTTCACGGTCCCGTACGCGAGCAGGGTGGGCGCCAGGGCGAAGTAGAGCGCGCGAGAACCGTTCGCGACGTAGAGCATCACGGCGGTCGCGACGGCGAAGCCGGTCAACAGCAGGGCGTTGACCCAGTAGAACGGGGCGTAGTCGTCCCCGGAGATCCATGACGCGAGCCGCATCACGTACATCGTGAGGACCGGGTACTCGTCGCAGTTGCGCCCCTCGACCGGCTCGCACGCGTCGAGGAAGGGCAGGCGCGACCCGCGGAGCTGCTCGGTGTCGAGGAGCGGCACGACGTCGGTGTAGCAGAGCAGCCGATACTGGCGCAGGTCGCCCCACTGTCCCGACGCGCACGGGGCCTTGGTCGCGGCGCCCAGCGCCATCGTGCCGACCACGCAGGCAAGCACCACGCCGAGGCTGATCGTCGCGCGCGCGTGGCTCATCGCGCCGCATCGTAGCCCGACCGCGCGGGATGACCGTCTGAGTGCTGACTCGTAGAGTGTCCGGTCATGAGGTACCGCGTGGAGCAGCTGGCCTCGACCTGCGACGTGTCGGTCGACACGGTGCGCTACTACCAATCGCGCGGGCTGCTCGCCGCTCCAGAGAGGGAGGGTCGCGTCGCCTGGTACGGACCCGAGCACGTCGAGCGCCATCGCCCAGATCCGTTCGCTCCAAGGCAAGGGGCTCACGCTCGCAGCGATCCGGCGCGTGGTCTCCGGCGAGTTGGGCCCCGCCGACGCCGACCTCGCGGCCGCCGTCTCGGCCGCCCGGGGGGACGTGGGCCGCGATCCTGCCGCCGAGGCGGATGGTTCGCTCACCCTCGAAGAGTTCTCCGCCTCGAGCGGCGTGCCGGCGTCGTTGATCCAGGCGGTCGAACGGGAGGGCATCCGGCTCGGCCGTCGTGTCGACGGAGAGGATCGGTACACCGCGGCCGACATCGAGCTCGTGCGCACGGCGCTGCGCCTGCTCGAGTTCGGGCTGCCGCTGCCGGACCTGCTGGGCCTCGCCCGCGACGCCGACACCGCGATGCGAGGCCTGGCGGTCCGCGCGGTCGAGCTGTTCGATGAGCACGTCCGCAAGCCGATCCGCGACACCGCCGGCGACGACGAGCGGGCCGCGGAGCAGATGGTCGACGCCTTCCGGGAGCTGCTGCCGGCGGTGACGACGCTCGTGTCGCACCACTTCCGGCGGGTACTGCTCGAGACCGCCGAGGCTCAGATCGAGGAACCGGCAGGCATCGAGGGCATCTCGTGAGCGACCCGCTTCCGCAGGGGGAGGAGAAGCGCCGCGCGGTGCGGCGGTTGTTCGACTCGATCTCGCCCAGATACGACCTCGTGAACAGGGTGATGACGTTCGGTATGGACGTCGGGTGGCGTCGTTCGGCCGTCGCGTCGCTACGGCTTCCCGGTCGATCGTTCGTGGCGGATCTCGCCTGCGGCACCGGCGACTTCTGTCGTGAGCTGGAACGACGTGGATACCGGGCGGTCGGATTCGACTTCTCCCACGGCATGCTCGTGAACGCGAGGACCGACGTCCCGCTCGTCGAGGCCGACGTGCTCCAGTTGCCGATCGCCGATCGCGGGGTCGACGGCGTCACCTGCGGGTTCGCGTTGCGCAACGTGGTGTCGCTCGGGGGGTTCTTCCGTGAGGTGGGGCGTATCGTGCGCCCCGGCGGGCGGATCGCGCTGCTCGACGCGAGCGAGCCCGACAACCGCCTCGTGCGCGCCGGGCACGGACTCTACTTCAACCGGGTCGTGCCGATGATCGGCGGCACCTTGTCGAATAAGACGGCGTACTCCTACCTGCCGAAGTCGATGGCGTATCTTCCGCCGCCTGCGGAGATGCTTTCGATGCTGCGCGAGGCCGGCTTCCACGATGCGGAACGCCGTCAGCTTTCAGGCGGGATCACGCAGCTGTTCATGGGCACCCGGTCGTGAGCGTGTCGGTTCGGTCGACGTCGCTGGGTGCCGCGTTCGACCTGCTGGCCGCATACGCGCCACCCGACGGCTTCTTCTTCGAGAAGGATGGTCTCGGTGTCTCGACGGGCTCGCTCGGTGATGCGCTGCAGGTCGGCCCGGTGTCGGACCTCTCGGCCTTGTCCCGAGCCGCCGAGGTGGCCCTTCGGGAGATCGCCGACGGCGGCGATGCCACACCCCTCGCGGTCGGAGCGCTGCCGTTCGCGACTGCGCCGGCGTCCGTGTGGGTGCCCCGGCGCACGGTGGTCCGCGCCGAGGACGGGGAGACGTGGCTGCTCGACCTCGCGGGCCACGGGGAGGCGGTCCCCGCCTTCCGGCCGGATCGGGTGGTCGGCGAGCTTCCTCACGAGGCGTTCCGCCCGGTGCAGCTGACCGAGGTGCCGTCGGCTCCGGTCTACGCCGAGGGCGTGCGGGCCGCCGTGAACCTGATCCAGGCGGGGGAGGTCGAGAAGGTGGTGCTCGCGCGGACCCTGTGTGTCGACGCCGGGCGGGAGCTCGACGCTCGGCGGTTGCTGCATCGTCTTCGCGCGGTCGAGCCGCACTGCTACGCGTTCGCCGCGCCGACTCGGCACGGACCTCCGTCTTCGGTCGCTGGTGAGAACACGGAGGTCCCTGCCCAGTCGCACGAACCCACCCGAGGTGGCGCTCGCATCCGTCCTCTCGTCGGGGCAAGCCCGGAGTTGCTCGTCTCGCGCCGAGGCGACCGTGTGCGCTCCATGCCGTTGGCCGGCACCGCTCCCCGCTCGGGCGACCCCGACGCGGACCTCGCGAACGCCGAGGCGCTCGCGGCATCGGGGAAGGACCGCGAAGAGCACGCGATCGTCGTCGCCGCCGTCGCCGACGTGCTCGGGGGCTTCTGTGACGATCTCACCTTCGACGCCGAGCCCGTGCTCGAGCCGACCGCTAACGTGTGGCACCTCGCGACGCGGTTCGAAGGGACGCTCCGTGACCGGTCGGTGACCGCGCTCGACCTCGTCGCCGAGCTGCATCCGACCCCCGCCGTGTGTGGCACGCCCGAGATGGCCGCGCGCTCATGCATCACACGGTCGGAAGGCTTCGACCGGGGGGCGTACGCGGGCCCGGTGGGGTGGGTCGACGCCCGCGGCGACGGCGACTGGGCCATCGCGCTGCGCTGCGCCGAGCTCGACGGCACGAGAGCCACGCTCTACGCCGGCGCCGGCATCGTCGGGGGGTCCGATCCCGCGAGTGAGCTCGACGAGACCGATCGGAAGTTCCGCGCGTTCCTCGATTCCCTGCGCTGGGGCTGATCCCGGGTCCGGGGTGGGCGGCGAGGCGCGACTCAGCCCGGCGGGAAGCTCGCCCGCGCCGCTCGGCGTGTCAGGCCGAGACGGGTGAGCTCCATCGATGCGAGCGCCGTGTGCCGCCCCGCCTGCAGATCGCCCCAGGGGTCGGTCGTCACTCCCGCGATCCGCGAGTAGGGGAACCGTGTCGCTGCCCGGAGCGCGAGGTATCCGTCGAGGCCGGGGTCGCGGGCATCCAGCGCCCGGCCGATGCGCCGACGTTCGCGCGCCAGAGGCGCACGGATCACGAGCCACACCGCGAGGAGGGGGACCGTCGGGCCCAGCGCAACCACGAGCCCGATCAGGAGCGAGACGTTGAAGATCGCGTCCTTACTCGCCTCGCCCTTCTGCACCGTGCCCTGCCCGATCGCGTCGATCCGGTCGGCGATCGCGTCGATGCCGCCGCCGATCAGGGGCACGTCCGCGAAATCGCCGAGGGCTCCGGCCGCGTCGGAGACGCCCTCGCCGGCACCGATCACGCCGTCGCTGAGCCCGCTCAACTCGTTCACCGTGCGACCGAGCGTGTAGCCGATCGCGCACCACAGCAAGAGCCAGAGCACGAGGATCACGTCGATCGTTCGAGACGTCCGGTGCGACACGGGTCCTCCGATGGGTGGGGCGGCGGGGTGCGACCTGCATCGTAGGGCGCGAGGCGCTGTCCATGCGACCGGCGTCGCGGTCAGCGCAGCGCCGACGCGATCGCGTCGCGCAGCTCGGAGCGCCGCACGACGGAGCGATCGGGCTCGACGGCGACCTCGACGATCTGCAATCCACCGACCCGGTTGGCGGCCTCCAACGAGGGCTCGAGATCCCCGGCGCGCTCAACGAGCCGGTGACCCGCTCCGACCGCCGCGGTCAGCGCCCCGAGGTCTGCTCCGTGCGGCGTCACGAACAGGTCGCGGTGCTCAGACAGGTCTCGCTGCGGGAGCAGCGAGAAGATCTCGCCGCCGCCGTTACGGATGACCACGACCGTGATGTCCGGGCCGCGCCGCGCGTTCCACGAGAGCGCGCCGAGGTCGTAGAGGAACGAGAGGTCGCCGAGGAGCGCGACCGTCGGGCCTCGAGTCCCTGCCGCCACCCCGAGCGCGGTCGATACGAGCCCGTCGATGCCGCTCGCCCCGCGATTCGCGAGCACACGCAACCCCTTCCGGGGTGCCATCGCGAGATCGAGGTCGCGGATCGGCGTGGAGTTTCCGACGAAGAGCGTGCCCCCGATGGGAACCCAGGCCGCCACGTCTCGCGCGATGCGCGGCTCGAACGGCTCGTCGAGGCCGTCGAGGAATCCATCGAACGCGGCACGCGCCCGACGGTCCGCTTCGCGCCAGTCCTTCGACCAGTCGCCGGGAGGGGGCGCGAGTCGCACGGGGCGGTCGTGGAGCGCGCGGCGCAACGCGTCAGGGTCGACCGCGAGCCGCCAGTGCGCGAGATGGTCGGGATCGGGGTCGAGGTGCCACCGGTCGGCGACCACGAGGCGATCGGCCGTCGCCACGAGCCCCTGGGTCGCGCGCGTCGTGGGCGCCGAGCCGAACTGGATCACGACCTCTGGACGATGGGTCCCGAGCCATGCCCCCGCCCCCAGCAACGCTTGCCCCGCCGACGTGGCCCACGGCGGCATCCGTGCTCCCGAGATCGGCTCGGCCAGCACGGGCCATCCGAGCGAGTCCGACCAGTACGAGGCCTCGTCGGCGACGTCGGTGGCCGATCCGCCGATCACGACGAGACCTCGCGCGCCGGAGACCATGGTCGCGAGCCGGTCGGCTTCCTCGGGTGTGAGCTCGGCTGGTGGACCGGTCGGGAGTCCGGTCGGTTCGGCGCTCGGGGTGGGGAGCGCGACGTCGGGCGACGGGCTGAGTGGTTCCTCGAACGGGCAGTTCACATGCACGGGACCGATCGGATCACCGAAGGCGGCCTCGAGGGCCTCGCGGGCGGCCTGGCGCCACCACGCTTCCTGCCCCGCCGCCTCGGGAACGGGCAGGTCGAGGGTCTCCCGAACGTTCCCGGCGTAGAGACCGACCTGATCGATCGTCTGGTTCGCGCCGGTGCCGCGAAGACGGGGCGGGCGATCTGCCGTGAGCAGCAGGAGCGCGAGGCGCGACTGCGACGCCTCGACCACGGCCGGAAGGAGCTCCGCAGCGGCGGTGCCGCTCGTGCAGGCGACCGCCACGGGCGAGCCGGTCGCGCGCGCCAGACCGACGGCGAAGAACGCGCTCGAGCGCTCGTCGAGGTGCACGTGCACCTCGACGGTGGGGTGACGGGCGAGAGCGAGGGCGAGCGGCGTCGAGCGGGAGCCGGGGGAGACACACGCATGGCGCACGCCGCCCGCTACGAGACCGTCGACCAGTGCCCAGGCGCATGCCAGGTTCAGGTCGCCGCCGTCCATCACATGCCACCCCACGCGGCGACCGCTGCCGGCACGACGTCGCCCGACGACTGGTCGATCGTCGCCAGCACGAGGCCGAGGGCGGTGAGCAGACCGCAGGCCGCATGCGTGGCGGCCGTGCCCGTGAGCACCGGGATCAGGTCGCGCCCGGTCGCGGAGCCGACCACGTCCATCGGGCGGATCGCCAGCACCCACGCGATGAGTCCCACGAGCGCCCACTGCGGCAGCCCCGCGCCGTCGATCGCGATCCCGATGATCACGCCGATCGCGATCGTCGCGAACGCCGCCGCCACGACGATCCGATACAGGCGCCTGGTCGCCCGGTCGCCGATGCGCACGGCGAGGGTGTGCTTGCCGCTCGCCTCGTCGGTCGGGATGTCTCGCAGGTTGTTCGCCACGAGGATCGCCACCGCGAGGAAGCCGAGGGTCGCTCCGCCCCACCACGCCTCGGCCGTCACGGTCTCGACCATGACGAACGTGGTGCCGCAGGTCGCCATGAGCCCGAAGAACACGAAGACCATCAGCTCACCGAGGCCGAGCCCCGCGTACGGCCGAGGGCCGCCGCTGTAGAGCACGGCGGCGACCAGTGCGAGCGCGCCCACGAACAGGATCAGCAACGGCTCCGTCGCGAGCGCGAGGGCCAGGCCCGCCACGGCCGCGACGCCGAGCGCGACGAGGGCGGCCACAAGCACCGCTCGTGGTGAGGCCGCGCCGGTCGCCGTGAGCCGCGGAGGGCCGAGCCGCTCGTGGGTATCGACGCCCCGCACCCCGTCGAAGTAGTCGTTCGCGAAGTTGACGCCGATCTGCAGCCCGGCGCTGACCACCAGCGCGGCCCCGAACCGCCACCAGATCACCTCGCCGGCCGCTGCGGTGCCGAGCACCACGGGTACGAGACCGGCGCCGAGCGTTCGGGGGCGGGCGCCCTGCCACCAGACGGTGAGCCCGCCCGGGCGCTCCGCCGTGGCCGTCACGGTCGCTTGGGGAACCGTGAGAAGTCCGGCGGTCGCTTCTGCTGGAAGGCGTCGCGGCCCTCCTGTGCTTCCTCGCTCATGTAGTAGAGGAGGGTCGCGTCGCCCGCGAGCTGCTGCACCCCGGCGAGCCCGTCGGTGCCGGCGTTCGATCCGGCCTTCAGCAGGCGCAGGGCGAGGGGTGAGAAGGCCAGCATCTCGCGGCACCACTCGACGGTCGTCCGCTCGAGCTGTTCGACCGGGACGACCGTGTTCACGAGACCCCAATCGAGGGCGGTCCCGGCGTCGTACTGGCGACAGAGGAACCAGACCTCCTTCGCGCGCTTCTCGCCGATCTGACGCGCGAGCAGGTTGATGCCGTAGCCGCCGTCGAACGAGCCGACCTTCGGGCCCGTCTGACCGAACCGCGCGTTGTCGGCGGCGATCGTGAGGTCGCAGCAGAGGTGCAGCACGTGACCGCCCCCGATCGCATAGCCGGCCACCATCGCCACCACGGGCTTCGGCAGTCGGCGGATCTGGATCTGCAGGTCGAGCACGTTGAGCCGACCGATGCCCTGCTCGTCGACGTACCCGTCGTCACCCCGGATCTTCTGATCCCCTCCGGAACAGAACGCCGTCGAACCCTGCCCGGTAAGGATCACCACGCCGATCGAGGGGTCGTCTCGAGCGAGGTCGAACGCTCGGATCAACTCGGCGGTCGTCGCCGGGCGGAACGCGTTGCGCACCTCGGGACGATCGATCGTGATCTTCGCGATGCCGTCGGCGGTCTCGTAACGGATGTCGCTCCACCCGCCCGACGGCGACCAGTCGGCGGCGGGCTCGATCGTGCGTTCGGCGTCCATATGACCGCGAGGCTATCGGACGCGCGGGGGCCGGTGCTACGGTCCGTGGCGTGACCGGGCGCGGGATGAGTTACGTCGCATCGTTCGTCGTCCTCACGCTGCTGTCGATCCCGCCGACGCCTGCCGTCGCGCAGAGCGGCGGTGACCCAGCCGGGGCCGCGGTGCCCACCAGCCTCAGCATCATGACCTTCAACATCGAGTACGGCGGCACCGTCGTCGATCTCGACTCGATCCTCGCGGCCGTGCGGCGGGCCGATGCCGACGTGGTCGCGTTCAACGAGGTCTACGGCAAGGTCGCGCGGCTCGGGCGGCTCACGGGGTACGACCACGTGAGCCGCCGTCTCGATCTCGTCTCGCGCTACCCGATCGTCGAGGCGCCGGGGTCCGACGGCCGCTTCGTGTTCGTGCAGCTCGCGCCCGGACGGGTCGTGGCGATCACGAACGTGCACCTGCCATCGAGCGACTACGGGCCGCGCCGGCTGCTCGACGGGTGGAGCCGGATCGCGGTCCTGCGGGAGGAGCGCAGCACCCGGCTTCCCGCGCTGCGCCCGTTCGTCAGGGCGACCCGAGGACTGCCCGGTGCCGGCATCCCGACGTTCATCGTCGGCGACCTCAACTCTCCGTCGCACGAGGACTGGACCGAGGCCACGGTCGACCTGCGTCCGCAGATCCGGTTCCCGGTGGCCTGGCCGGCGACGCGGTTCCTGGCGAGGGAGGGATTCGTCGACGCGTGGCGCGGCGTGCACCCCGACCCGGTGGCCGACGCGGGGCTCACGTGGCCCGCGGGGCGTCCACGTTCGGACACGAGCTGGAACCCTCGCCGCGACGCGCCCCAGGACCGCATCGACCAGATCTGGTCGGCCGGACCTGCGACCGCGACCATGAGTGAGCTCGTGGGTGAGCGCCATGGCCCGGGCGTGGACATCTCGGTGCGTCCATGGGGGTCGGACCATCGTGCGGTGGTCTCGACGTTCGATGTGACGCCGGGCACGCCGCCGGTGATGGTGTCGCCGGTTCCGATGCTGGTCGACATCGGCGAGGAGCTCGACGTCACCTATCACGCGCCCGGAGGCGCGGGGGAGCGCGTGCGCATCGTGTCCCGCGACGGCGATCCGATCGCGGACGTGATCGACTCCCGGGGAACCCCGCCCGGCGCCGCCACCGACGGCACGGCATCGTTCACGACCGATGCGCTCGCCGCCGGCGGCTACGACGTCGTGCTGATCGACGGCGCCGACGCGGAGCTGGCGCGCGCGCCGTTCTGGATGCGCGAACCCGGCGCCCCGCCGATCCTCGACACGCGATGGCGCCACGGTATCGGCGAACCCGTCGAGATCGCGTTCACGCAGGCCCCGGCGAACCGGTTCGATTGGATCGGACTCTACGAGCGCGGCGCCGACCCGTTGGTCGACTACTACATCGACTATCTGTACACGGGCGCCGCAGTCGACGGCGCGGCGACGTTCGACTCGCTGCTGCCCCCGGGGCGCTACACCGCCTTCTACCTGCTCACCGACGTGTACCGTCAGGTCGCCTCTGTCGATTTCGTCGTCAGGGACTGAAGCGCCACGGGGCTGAGGCGCCGGTAGGCTCGGCGGGCATGGGGAACGAGTTCGGTGTTGCGCCCGGGGAGCTGCTCGCGATCGACGTGCCTGCGGGACCGGCCTGGGTACCGCTCTTGCACCGCCTGTGGTCGGAGCGCATCGCCTTCATGCCCCTCGACGAGCGGCTGGCTGAGCCGGAACGTCGTCGGCTGCTGGACCTCGCTCGGCCTGCGGCGGTGATCGGCAGCGGTGGGGGTCTCACCGTCTTCGCAGGCGCCACTCCGGTCGACGATGACGTCGCGTTCGTGATGGCCACGTCGGGCACCGACGGCGACCCGCGGCTGGTGGAGCTCTCTCGCGATGCCGCGATCGCAGCCGTGGGCGGCTCCCGAGCGGCGCTCGAGGCCGCCGGCCATGTCGGTGCCGGTCCGCTCGTCTGTTGCCTGACCCCCGCGCATGTCGGCGGACTGCTCGTGCTGCTGCGGAGCGAGCTGGGGGACGTGCCCGTGACCGTGCACGAGCGGTTCGACGCCGAGCGGCTCCTCCGGGAGGCTCCCGCGGGCGCGACGATCTCGCTCGTTCCGGCGATGGTGGCCAGGCTCGTCCGCACCGGAGCGGACCTCGGGCAGCTCGGCGCGATCCTCGTCGGCGGCGGGGGACTCGAGGATGAGGTGCGCGCTCGCGCCGGGGCGCTCGGCGCGCGCATCGTGGAGACCTACGGACTCACGGAGACCTGTGGCGGTGTGGTCTACGACGGCGTGCCGTTCGAGGGCACCGAGGTCCGCATCGGTGACGGCGACCGGATCGAGATCCACGGTCCGACCGTGATGCAGGGGTACCGCCACGACGCCGCGGCTACCGGGGCGGCCTTCGACGTGCGGGGGTGGCTGCGCACCGGCGACGCGGGGACGATCGACGACGACGGCCATCTGCACGTCATCGGCCGGCTCGACGAGGCGATCCGGACGGGGGCAGAGACCGTCTGGCCGGCCGAGGTGGAACGAGCCATCGTGACCCACCCGAAGGTCGCGGAGGTCGGCGTGGCCGGGCGCCCTCATCCGGAGTGGGGCCAACAGGTCGTCGCCTTCGTGGTCCCCCGCACGATCGACGATCCTCCCTCGCTCGAGGAGCTCCGCGATCACGCGAGCGAGACGATCGCCCGACATAAGGCCCCTCGCGAGGTGGTACTCCTCGCGGAGCTTCCGCGCACGCCGAACGGGAAGCTCCGTCGCGCCGCCCTGGGCTGAACAGAAGGAGCTAGATCGGGTCCTTCAAGTCGATGCAGCTGCGCTCCGTGTTGATGCATCGTTCGACCTGGAAGGCCAACTCTTCCTGATCCCAGGTGTTCCAGAAGTCGGCGTGCGCTGAGATGCTGCCGCCGCTCGAGAACGTGGCCCCGGCGAGGTTCGTGTTGAACCAGACGACCGTGAGTCCGAGTCTCGGGATGGGCTGTGGGTGCGATGCTGGGCAGCCTGTCTTCGCATGCGGGTATGCAACGTGGGATCGATGATCCGCGCTGTCGAGGTTCACGCCGTCCCAGCACGACGGGAACACAATCGTGATGCGCGTGTGCTTGGGGCACGGCTGCGGTTCCGTCGATCTTGTCGATGCGTTGTCCGTGCAGGACCAGAAGACGAGTGTCGGCTTGACGTACGGGTTCACCGTGGGTGTCCCGCCGGCGATCATGCGGAAGTCGGGCGGGAATGGGACCACGGCCTTCGGATCGACCGACTTCGCGGGAACTCGGTAGTAGGCAAGGATCCGACGGGGCATCACGTGCTGGCCGTTCTTGTACAGGGTGGGCACCCAGTACCCGGCCTTGTCCGCCGACAAAGGACACGTCGTATCCCCAGCTCGCATCGAGTCGAACGTACTGAATGCATTCGTTGACTTGTTGGCGAAGAAGAGGTGCTCGTGTGACGCGCCGGGGGAGTTCGGGAACACCAGAGGGTCATCGGGGAGTCGGTGCGAGGGATCGCAGCGGACCGAGAACACGGCCTGTGCGGGCGTGACGCTCGAGACGATCGCGACCGGCCAAAGCAGGGACATGGTGAGGAGTGCGATGCCAGTGCGACGACCGGTACGACGCATGTACTAGTTCCTTCCGTGTCGGGGTGCCCGCAATCCTGCCCCTCATGGACTGTGAGCGCAACCCTTCGGCCAAAAAAGGTGAATCGGGCAAATGGACTACAGCATCGAAGGAAAGGAGCTGGTCACAGCCCCGTCATAGCCTTCGGAGGTGTGCGGTCTCGGGAAAGGAACGTGTTGCCTATGGACAATACCGAGCCGAAGGGTGTAATCCTTCGCCGTTGGCATTGCCACGATACGGAGGTGCTTGGTGCGCCGGTTGGCCATCTCGATAACGGTTGCTGCCCTTCTGACGGTGGGATCTGCGGGAAGCGCGCAGGCGCTCCCTCAGGGAACGCCCGACGACACATACATGCTGAACCAGCGCGCGCGTGCCTTGATTGAGGTCGGCAACGACATCTGGGCGGGGGGGCGGTTCACCGGCGTCCTGAACAAGACGGGCCAAGCCGCGGGGTCGGCCGGCCTGCTCGCGGTCTTCGGGCCCGACGGCACGCCGTCGTCGGTGGTGCCGCCATCGCTCGCGACCGGCAACGGGAGCGAGGTCTTCGACCTGGAGACCGGTCCGGACGGTGTGCTCTACGCGGCTGGAAAATTCGCCTACACGAAGAACGGCTCGAACTACCGGAACCTCGTTGGCATCGATCCCCAGACAGGAGCCATCGTCCGGACGTTCCGCACGCCGGCCCTGCGAGCCGTCTTCGCGACGGCCACCCGTGTCTATGCAGGCGGTGCGAAGCTCACGGCCTACACGTTCGGTGGCGCCCTCGATCCAGGGTTCGCGGCGGTCAACCTGCTGGTCGATGACTCGCTCCGCGGCCACAAGACGGCCGAGTTCGTTCGCGACATCCGCGATGCGGGCGATGGGTGGTTCGTGGCCACGGGGCAATTCGACTACGTCAACGGTGATCCCCAGAAGGTCATGTTCCGATTCAACCCTGTCACGGGCGCCTTCGATCCCTCGTGGCAGCCGTCGGATGTCGCACAGAAGGCCGGGGCCTGGGGCAGCGCCCTGATCGTCGACGGATCCGTCCTCTACGTTGCCGCGGGCGGTTCGGACTTCACCTCCGCATATCACGTAAGCGATGCGACCAGGATCTGGCGGACCGATACGTCGGGCTCCAGCCAGGCAGTCTCGGTGTGGGATGCGAACACCTTGATCGTCGGTGGTCACTTCGAGTGGGTGGAGGATAACGAGGGTGATCAGTGCGGGTCGAACCAGTCGCCACATCCCGGCACCCAGCGAGACGAATGTTGGTTCCAGCCTCGACTGGTTGCGCTCGACCGAACCACGGGGCTTCCGCTCAAGTCATGGACGCCCACCGTGTGCTGCGCGTACAACGGAGTGTGGGCGACTCTCGTCGAGGAGGGCCGGTTGCATATCGGCGGCGAGTTCGCGAAGGTCGGCGGCATCACGCAGAAGTTTTACGCCAGGTTGGCCCAGCTCCCATGAGGCGGGTCGTCCTCCTCGCCGCGGTTGTCGCGTTGGCGGCGGCGTCGCTCAGCTCGGTGCCGGCCACGGTGGCGGCCGCGCCGATGACCTCGCCGAACGTCGTCCTGATCGTGCTCGACGACTGGCGATGGGACGAAGCGGGCGTGCCTACCGACCTCAACGAAGCCTTCCCAGCCAACTTCATCCCGACGATCCGTTCGCAGCTGATCGGGCAGGGCTTCGCGGCGACGAACGCGTTCGTGACGAACTCGCTCTGCTGCCCGAGCCGCGCATCGATCCTCACGGGCAACTACTCCCACACGAATGGCGTATGGAACAACCAGAACAATGCCACGGGTGGGTTTAAGGGCTTCAAACCGAGGGAGTCCTCCACGCTCGCGACATGGTTCGATGCGGCCGGATACCGGACCGCTCTCGTCGGGAAGTACTTCAACGGGTACAACACACTCAGCTACCGACCGGTGGGCTGGGACCGATGGGTCGCGTTCGAGGCGAAGTCCATCGGCTACTACAACTACCGGCTCACGATCGACGGATCGGTACAGAGCTACGGTGGAACAGCGTCCAACTATTCGACGGACGTTCTTGCAGGCCATGCGGTGAACACCATCAACACGACACCGATAGACACGCCATTGTTCCTCTATTTCACGCCCTACGCTCCACATTCGCCGTTCACGCCGGCGCCACGCCACGCGGGGATGTTCAGCGCCTACAAGCCCTCGATGCCCCCCAACCTCGCTGAGGCCGACGTCTCGGACAAGCCGGCGTGGGTGCGCAACCTCGCGAAGAAGGGGGGCGCCTGGGCGTCCACCAAACGCAAGCAGATGGAGATGCTGATGGCGGTCGACGATGCGGTCGCCTCGATCTACGACGCGCTTCAGGCATCGGGTCGACTCGACAACACGGTGATCATCTTGACGAGCGACAACGGGCTCTCCGGAGGCTCACATCGATGGACGACCAAGAAGTCGGCGTGGGATGAGGCGTTGCGAGTTCCCTTTATCGCTCGGGGGCCGGGGGTCGACCCGGGATCGACCAGCGCGAACATCCTCCTGAACATCGATATCTCGGACACTCTCGGGGCGCTCACCGGGGTGCCGATACCCGTAACCGATGGAGTCGATGCATCCTCGCTGCTCCAAGGGGGCACGACGGCTATCCATGGCATCTTCGGGTTCGAGCGACTCGTCGACCCGAGTATGCCACCCTCGTACTGCGGTGTGCGGACGCTCACGCACAAGTACGTGCGGTATTCGACCGGCGAGGAGGAGCTCTACGACCTCGTCGCCGACCCGTGGGAGCTACAGAGCCTCCACGCGTCACCCGCGCATGCGACGCTGAAGGCCTCGCTCCTCGCGCAGACTCAGGCGCTCTGCAGTCCGCCGCCCCCCGGCTACTCGTTCTAGGGACGCTTCCGTTCCGCCTACAGCGTGTGGGGTGAACGTCGTACTTCATCTGCGCACCTCGGCCGCCGAGGCATGGTAGGGTCGGGCCGAGCCTCGATCGACACCACGTCGACGAGGCGCTGCCGTTTCGCGGCGAGGCCGCCGAGAAGGGAGGTGCCATCTGCGGTAGCAGACCGGCTCAGCCTTACGAAAGGAGGCGCCCATGACGCTGAGCACCTTCCTCTCCCAGGACGTCCAGCACGCCGAACGGTCCATCCCTGCGTCGCCCGCAACCCCCTCCCCACGGCGCATCCGGCACCACGCTGAGTGAGTCGCGAGCGCCGTGGCCGCGTCAAGCGCGGCTGGCTCGTGCCGATACTTACCGAAGCGAGGGGGATCTCATGGAACAACGTAGTTCTCGCACGCTCGACCGGCGTGCCTTCCTGACCAAGAGCGCCGCGGTTGGCGCGGCCGCACTCGGCGTTCGCGTGCTCGGACTCGACGCCCCCGATGCTTCTGCTGGAGCAGGAGCTGGCATCCGATGGGGCTCAACCGCCATGCCGCGACCCGGACAAGACCAAGAGGCGGCGCTCCGTGCATTGGAGAAGGCGGTTGGACGTCGCTTCTCCACGTCGCACCACCGGATCCCCTGGACGACCAACGCCGTGAACGGCTATTCCCGCTGGGCCGTCGACGGAGGTCGCACGCCGATCATCTCGTGGTTCGCGCGTCAGCCCGGCGGGGGCCTCGTGAGCTGGAAGAAGATCGCCGCCGGCGACTACGATGGGTGGATCACCGAGCAGGCTCGGGGCCTTCGCGGCGCCGGGTGGTCCGGCTTCTTCTGCTTCCACAAGGAGCCGGAGGACGAAGGCAACGCCGCCGACTGGAAGGCTGCTTACGGGCGTGTCAGGAACATCTTCGCCAACGTCGGCGTGAAGAATTTCAAGTGGGTCGTGTGCCTGATCGCCGGCACCTACGCCAAGGATCCCGCTTCGTGGATGCCGACGGCGCCATGGGATCTGCTCGGCGCCGATGCCTGCAACCGGTACCGATGCAAGAACCGTCCCTGGAAGTCGTTCGCAGACCTGTACGGGCCCGCGCGGACCTTCGCCCGGGCTCGGGGCAAGAACCTCTACATCGTCGAGTACGGGACCGTCGAGGGCGAGCCTGGACGGAAGGCCAAGTGGTTCGACGCGGCGAGAGCGACGATGAAGTCCTGGCCCGAGGTGGTCGGTGCCTCGTATATCCATGAGAACACCGACTGCAACTTCCTCCTCGACACTTCGAGCTCGTCGCTCAGGCGCTTTCGGGCGATGGGAAGCGATCCAGCGTTTCAGCGCTGACCCAGACTCTGCAGAAGTCGTCACTCCAGATGGCGGGTCTCGGTCGATGGCCCCGGGCCCTCGGCTCGCGCCTCAGTGGCGAGTCTTGAGGCCCGTGACGAGGATGTCGCAGATGTCGCCCTCGACGCCGATCCGCGTCTGACGCGTCACGTCGGCGAGCAGGAATGACCGATCGAGCGTGCCCCGGCTGACGACCATGCCCCCGTACCAGACCAGGTCGGGGGTGCGGGTGCTGGTGCCCGGGTCGATCGCGATCCCCGACGATCCGAGCTGCACCACGTTCACTGTGCCGTCGCGCCGGTAGACGATCGTCTGCAGCTCGTCGATCTCGAACGACTCGGTCCTCTTGGTCGCGAGGTTCGTGAGCTCCACGATCGAGGTTCCGCTGATCGTCTGGGAGACCATCCGGCCTGTGCGGCCGTAACGGGTCGTGAGCGTGCGTCCACCACGGTCGTTGTACTCCACGGGGAAGTCGCACACGTTCTCGATGATGTGGCCCTGCACGAGCGGCAGGGGTTCCACCTTCGTGCTCGTCCTCGCGGCCGACGCGGGGGCGGCGACCACGAGCGCGAGAGCCAGGGAAGCGAGCAGACTGACCGTCGATCTGCGAGTCATCGGGGGGTCCTCCTCAGTCCTCGGCCCGGCCCCATCGAAGTGCCGAGCGAGATGCATCTTGCCATGGAGGCGCCGGTCGAGACCACCCCCGTCGGCTCGGAGCATGGAAAAGGGCCCGAGTCCGGGAGGGGTGGACTCGGGCCCTTCGCTGTGCGGCGAGCCACCGAGGGGGTGGTGGCTCGCGTCGTTCTGCCCTATCTCATCGGCGCCGCCGCCGGGGGGGCTGCATGCTCGCGCGCCGGTAATCCTGGATACCGAGGTCCGGGTAGCAGTCCAGGGGCCGAGCGGCGCCGGCCTCAGACGGTGATCGCGCCGTGCTTCACCGCGAACGCCACGGCCTCGAGCTTCGAGTGCACGCGCAGCTTCCCGAGGATGTTCCGAACGTGCGTCTGCACGGTCTGCGGGCTGATGAAGAGCTTCGCCGCGATGTCGTCGTTGCGCATGCCCTCGGCGAGCAGCTGCAGGATCTCTCGCTCGCGGTCGGTGAGGTCGTCGAGCAGCATCGTGGCTTCGCGTTGGATCTCCCGCTCACGCGCGACCTGGGCGAGCAGGCGGGTCAGCGTGGCAGGATCGATCAGCACCTCGCCGTCCGCGGCGGCCTTCGCGGCCGAGAGCAGCTCCTGCGCCGCCTCGTCCTTGCCGAGGAACCCCGACGCGCCGGCCTCCACGGCCTCGACGAGCAGGCGATCGTCGTCGTGGGCGGTCATGATCACGACCTTCGTGCTCGGCGAGACTTCCTTGATCTTTCGGGTCGCGTCGATGCCGCTGAGCCCGTCGCCCTTGAACACGATGTCCATCAGCACCACGTCTGGGAGCTGCTCGCTGCAGACCTCGATCGCGGTCTCGGCGTCGTGCACGGGGTCGGCGACCATCGTGAGGGTGCCGTCGAGGCCGACGACGGTCGCGAGCGCGTCGGTGAGGATCTTGTGGTCGTCGCAGATCAGCAGCGTGACGGTGTCGCCCTCGCCCACGTGGTCCCTCCCCGCGTCACCGGCCCAGAGGAAGCCGGATGCGAAGCATCGTACCGCCGCCAGGCGCGTCCTCGACGGAGATCTCCCCTCCGTGTTCGGCGACCAGGGCCCTGGAGATGAACAGGCCGAGGCCCGTTCCCTGCACCTCCTCGAAGCCCGCGGGCCGCCAGTTCGGGAACGTCGTGAACACGTGCTCGCGCTTGTCGCTCGGGATGCCGGGTCCGTGATCGACGACGGTGAGGACCGCGTCCACAGCGTCGCTCGTGAGCGAGACCGCGACCGGCTCGTCGGGAGGGGAGTAGGTGCCGGCGTTCTGCACCACCTGACGGACCACCTCGACGAGCCTGGTGTGATCGCACTCGGCCGTGACGTCGTCGAGCTCGAGGTCGATCCGGCGGTCGTCGCCGAGTCCGGCGGCGCCGACGCCCTCACGCACGATCGCGGCGAGGTCGGCGGGGCCCATCTGCATCGCGAGCACCCCCGCCGAGAGCTTCATCGCGAGCGAGGCCTGCTTCACGATCTCGAGCATGCGGTCGGATTCCTGTTCGATCAGCTCGAGGAACTCACGCTTCTCCTCGTCGGGGAGCTGGTCGTAGTAGGTGCGCGTGGTGACCGCGAGGCCCTTGATCGTGGAGATGGGGCCGCGCAGCTCGTGCGAGACCATCGAGACCAGCTCGGCCCGCGCGCGCGCGTCGTCTCCACGATCGGCAGCCACGAGGGGAGTCTAGGAGGGACATCGCGGCGCGCGCCGTCGGCCAACCTTCCAGCGGCCGTTGGGCCGACACCGAGCCATCGGACCTACGAGTACGAGTGATCCTCGTCGGGGAACGTGCCGGCTTCTACGTCTGCGACGAACGCCGTCACCGCGCCGGTGATCGTTCCGCGCAGGTCGGCGTAGGCCTTCGCGAGCTTCGGCGGGTGCTCCGTCAGGCCCAGCAGGTCGTTGATCACGAGCACCTGCGCGTCGGTGCCGCTGCCCGCCCCGATGCCGATCGTCGGGATCTGCAACGACGCCGTGATCTCTGCGCCCAGCTCGGCCGGCATCGCCTCCAGCACGATCGCGAACGCGCCGGCCTTCTCGAGCTGCACGGCCTGGTCCAGCACCTTGTGCGCGGCCTCGCCGCGACCCTGCACCTTGTAGCCACCGAGGCCGTGCACCGCCTGGGGCGTGAGGCCGATGTGGGCCATCGCCGGGATGCCGATGTCGGTCAGCCGGTGGACGAGGTCGAGGTGCGGTCCCTCGAGCTTCACGGCGGTCGCGCCGCCCTCCTTGACCAGTCGGCCGGCGTTGCGCACGCCGTCCTCGATCGAGGCCTGGTAGCTCATGAACGGCAGGTCGCCCACGACCATCGCGCGCTCGGCGCCCCGCGAGACGGCCTTCACGTGGTGCAGCATGTCCTGCATCGTGACCGGCAGCTCGTTCGCGTAGCCGAGCGCGTTGCGGCCGAGGGAGTCGCCGACCAGCAACACGGGCACGCCGGCGCTATCGAGGATCTGGGCGATGGGGAAGTCGTACGCGGTGAGCATGACCCAGCGTCGCTGCTCACCCTTCCACGCTCTGAGGTCGTGGATCGACACGGTTCGGTCGGGCATCGCTCGCGCCTCCTTCAAGTGCACGGCAGTCGTTGCAGTCTAACGACGAGGAAGCGTCGAGGCTTCCCGGTGCCTATGCGGCCACGGCGGGATCGGAGAGCCCGGTCGACGACATCGAGACGATGATGCGCATCGATGTGAGCGGTGCGTCGACGTCAGACGTGCGGATCGTGCTCGTGGTGAGGGTCGTTCGCACGAACGCGAACCAGGGGAGCGAGGCGCTCGCCGGAGCGCGGTCGACATCCTCACGCACGTGGATCTTGTCGAGATCCCCGTCGGCGAGGTCCACGGTCCGCAGGTCGTGGTCCCCGTCGGTGTCGATGTGCTCGTGCAGCACCGTGCCTCCCGGCGCGCCGGCGACCCAGGTCGGCGCGCGGTCCGTTCCCTTGCCGTCGGTGAGGCGTCGCTCGCCACGGCCGCCGGGTGCCATGATCCAGATCGACCGGCGCCCGCCCCGATCGCTCACGAAGGCGATCTTCCTCGGGCCCCAGGCGGGCTCGAGGTCGGGCGCCGGTGAGCTCGTGAGGCGGCGGACGTGTGAGCCGTCGGGCTCGGCAGACCAGATGTCGGTGTTCCCCTTGGATCGGCGGACGAACGCGATCGAGGATCCGTCGGGTGACCAGCTCGGGTCGGCAGCCCTGTTGATGAGCCGCTTGGCCGCGCCGCCCCCGGAATCGACGATCCAGATCTGCGGGCCCTGCGAGGTGATGCGCGTGAACGCGATCGACGAACCGTCGGGCTCCCAGCTGGGGTCGGCGTCCTTCGCCGGCCCCGAGGTGATCTGCACGTCTTCGCCACCGATGGATGGCACGGTCCAGACGTCACCGTCGCGTATGTAGGCGATCATCCGCTCCGGCGTGGTGCCGCGAGGAGGGGCGGCGGATGCGATCGGCGCGAGGGCGAGCACACCGGCGATCGCCGCCAACATCGCGATCGAGGGGGAACGTCGCATGCATCAGATATCGGCACACCCTCTCGCGGCCTGAACCGTGTCGGACCTCGCTGCTAGCGTTCTGATCGTTCTCGTACACTGCTGGGCGACCCTCAAGTCCCTACTGCTCCCTCTCGAGAGGGGGCCGTCCAGACCAGAGGAGGTGACTGGTTGAGGGAATACGAAGTCATGCTCATCCTGCCCGCCGAGGCCGACGAACAGGTCGTCTCGACGGCGATCGACCGCATCGCCAAGGTGATCTCCACCGACGGTGGTGAGGTCGGAACGATCGATCGCTGGGGCCGCCGCAGGTTCGCGTTCGAGATCGACCATCAGAACGAGGGCTACTACGTGGTGGCCAACTTCACGGCCGATCCCGCGGCGCAGCCCGAGCTCGACCGGGTGTTGAACCTGGCCGACGAGGTCATCCGTCACAAGGTGATCGCGCTGCCGGCCAAGGGGCGACACGCCAAGCGCGCAGAGGCGCGCGGCGAGCGACCGCGATCGATCGACCCCGACACAGAAGCCGAAGCTTCCCCCGCCCCCGCGTGAGCCATACGCGCGGCGGGTGCGACACCGACAAGGTGGTGACGTGACATGGCGAGCGACAACCAGGTGACCCTGGTCGGCAACCTGACCGACGACCCCGAGCTCCGGTACACGCCCAACGGGGCCGCGGTGTGCAAGTTCCGGATCGCCGTGAACCGCCGCATCCCCGACGGCGCCGGTGGCTGGAAGGACGGCGAAGCGTCGTACTTCTCGGTCAACTGCTGGCGCAGCCTCGGCGAGAACGCGGCCGAGTCGCTCACGCGCGGTACGCGCGTGGTCGTGGCCGGCCGACTCAACTACCGCTCCTGGGAGAACCAGGACGGCGACAAGCGCACCGCCATCGAGATCGAGGCCGACGAGGTCGGTCCGAGCCTGCGATGGGCCACCGCGCGCGTCGAGCGTCAGTCCCGCTCGAGCAGCAGCTCGTCCGGCGGCGACTGGGGTGAGCGCGTCGCGGCGCCCGTGGGTGGCGGCAGCACCGACCAGGAGGAGACACCGCTGTAATGCCACCGAAGAAGAGGGAAGGCCCCAAGCGCCGGCGCGAGAAGGACGACAAGGGCTGGCAGAAGAAGGGCAAGCGCAAGTTCTGCGTGTTCTGCAAGGACCGCATCGACTACGTCGATTACAAGGACGTCGTCTCGCTGCGCAAGTTCGTCAGCGATCGAGGCAAGATCCGCGCCCGGCGCGTCACCGGCAACTGCGTGCAGCACCAGCGTGACGTCGCCACGGCCGTGAAGAACGCCCGACAGATGGCCCTGCTGCCCTACTCGAGCCGATGAAGGTCGTCCTCCAGAAGCCCGTCGACAAGCTCGGAGACCCCGGTGACGTGGTCGAGGTGGCCGACGGCTACGCGCGCAACTACCTGATCCCACGGTCGATGGCCGTGCGGGCGCACAAGGGAGCGGCACAGCAGGCCGAGAACCTCCGGCGTGCCCACGAGCGACGACAGTACGCCCGCAAGGGCGAGTACGAGGCCATCGCCTCAAGGCTCATCTCGGGCGGCCCGATCCGGGTCGCGGCCCGCGCCGGCGACGAGGGCAAGCTCTTCGGCTCCGTCACGGCCGAGCACATCGCCGACGCGATCGCGGCGCAGCACGACGGCGTGACGGTCGACAAGCGCGATGTGCACCTCGACGAGCCGATCCGCTCGCTCGGTGCCCACGAGGTCAGGGTGCACCTGTTCCATCAGGTCGACCCCGTCGTCACCGTCGAGGTCGTGCCCGAGGGCTGAGACGAACCCTCCATGCATCGAAGGAAGGCCGGGCCTTATGCCCGGCCTTCCGTCATTCCCGGCCATGGTTCGAGCTTCGAATGTCACACGTGTGATTCACACTGTTCCACATGGTTGTCCACATGTGGAAAGCGCAGGTCAGAGGCGGAGTGACAAGGAATCTCGCTCCGCGACCTGCACGGGAACAATCCACAGGGGTTGTCCACTGTCGACCCGTGGCCGCCGAGCGTAGCGTCCCCGGGTTGAGGAGCGGGTCCGGCGGCGACGTGGGCCCCGAGGGGGAGGGGTAGATGGCGCGTACGGCCGACGATGTTCGACGCTTGCCTGCGGGCGAAGGGCACCGGCTGCCGCCGCACAACATGGAGGCCGAGGCCTCAGTGCTCGGCGCGATGCTCCTGTCGAACGAGGCCGTCGCCGACGTCGTCGAGATCCTCGAACCCGACGACTTCTACCGTTCGGCGCACGGTCGCATCTACACCGCGTTGCGTGGCCTGTTCGCCCGCGGGGAGCCGGTCGACATCGTCTCGGCCGCCGTCGCCCTCGAGCGTGACGGGTCGCTCGAGGACATCGGCGGGCGCATCTACCTGGCCGACCTGGCCAACGAGGTCCCGACGCCGGCCTCTGCCGCCTTCTACGCCGACATCGTCTCCAAGGCGGCACTCCGGCGCCGGCTGATCTCGGCCGCCGCCGACATCATGGATCGCGCCTACGCGTCGACCGACGACGCCGAGGAGGTCGCCGACGACGCGGAGCAACGCATCTACGAGGTGGCCCGTCGCGAGGACCGCGACGAGATGGCCGTGCTGCGCGACCTGGTCGACCAGGCGATGCTCGACCTCGAGTCGATCCAGACGCGCGAGTCCGCATACACGGGCCTGCCGACCGGCTTCATCGACATCGACAACCTCACGTCGGGGTTGCAGCCGGGCAACCTGATCGTGCTCGCGGCCCGTCCGGGCATCGGCAAGAGCTCCCTCGCCGTCAACATGGCCCGCAACATCGCCGTGGCCGGCAGCACGGTCGCGATCTTCTCCCTCGAGATGTCGCGCTGGGAGATCGGTATGCGGTTGCTCTGCGCCGAGGCGCGCGTGCCCTGGGATCGCATCCGCAACAAGCGGGTCGGGCCCAACGACTGGCAGGCGGTCGTGCAGGCGGCGGAGGTGCTCCACGACGCGCCGCTGTCGATCGTGGACTCGGGCAACACGAACATCGTCGACATCCGAGCCAAGGCGCGCCGCATGCGCACCAGCAAGAAGGGTCTCTCTCTGATCATCGTCGACTACCTGCAGCTGATGGGGCATCCGAGCATGGGGGGGCGTCGCCCTGACTCCCGCCAACAGGAGATCGCCGAGATCAGCCGGTCGCTGAAGATGCTCGCGAAGGAGCTCGAGATCCCGGTGATCGCGATCAGCCAGCTGAACCGCAACCCCGAGACACGAGCCGACAAGCGGCCGCAGCTCTCCGACCTGCGCGAGTCGGGCGCGATCGAGCAGGACGCCGACATCGTGATGTTCATCCACCGAGACGACGCCGACCCCGAGAAGAAGAAGCTCGCCGAGCTGATCGTGTCCAAGCACCGCAACGGGCCGACCGACAACATCCCGCTGGGGTTCGAGCCCTCGCTCACGCAGTTCCGCAACGGCGCCCGCGGTCAGCAGTGAGCGCGGCGCGGCGACCCGCGCTCGACCCGTGGGCGCCGCCGGGCCCCCGTCGCGTCCGCGCGATCGCCGCGCGACTGGAGAAGCGGTTCGGTCCGCTCGAGCCGCCCCGCGCCGTCGACCCGCTCGACGAGCTCGTGCTCACGGTCCTCAGCCAGCACACGAGCGACCTGAACGCCGAACGCGCGTTCGCCGATCTGCAACGCGCGTTCCCCGGTGGCTGGCCCGAGGTCGTCGAGGCGTCGGCGACGGCCGTGGCCGACGCGATCCGCAGCGGCGGGCTCGCGAACTCGAAGGCGCCACGCATCCAGGCGATCCTGCGAGAGGTGCGACAGCGTGAGGGCGCGTTCGACCTCTCGACGCTGCGCGACGCGCCCGACGCGGAGGCACGTGACTATCTGATGTCGCTGCCCGGCATCGGGCCCAAGACCGCCGCCGTCGTCCTGAGCTTCGCGCTCGGCCGAGACGCGATGCCGGTCGACACCCACGTTCACCGCGTGACGAAGCGCCTGGGGCTGATCCCGCCGAAGGCGAGCGCCGAGAAGGCCGACCGCCTGCTGCACGAGCTGATCCCCGACGGCCTGCGCACACCGATGCACGTCGGCTTCATCCGCCTCGGCAGGGAGATCTGCAAGGCGCCGACGCCTCGATGCCGCCTCTGCCCGTTCAAGGACATCTGTCCCACGGCGCCTCGCTACCTCGGAGCCTGAAGAATGAGCGACGCCGCGACGACGGTGTCGATGAGAGCGGGTGAGGGGAATCGAACCCCCGTCTCGAGCTTGGGAAGCTCACGTTCTGCCATTGAACCACACCCGCGTCTGCCCACCGGATGGGTCCGGCGGGGCACCATTGTAGCGAGCGCGTGACGAGCAGGGCGACCCGCCTCCGGCACCGGCGCGCCACCTGCTAGCGTCGGGCGCCATGACGGATCGGCCTCGCGAACCCGAACCTGACCCTGACTTCTGGCCGCACACCCTCACGAGGCTCGTGCGGCACGAGGACCTCGACGCCGACGAGGCGGCGGAGGCGATGCGTCAGATCATGGCCGGCGAGGCCACGCCCAGCCAGGTGGGCGGCTTCCTGATGGCGCTGCGCACGAAGGGGGAGTCGGCCGACGAGGTCGAGGGGCTCGCTCGCACGATGCTGGGGTTCGCGAACCCCGTGCACGCGCCCGACCCGGCCCTCGACGTCGTCGGGACCGGCGGCGACCGCAGCGGCACGTTCAACATCTCCACCGTGAGCGCGATCGTCGCGGCGGGCGCCGGCGTGCCCGTCGCGAAGCACGGGAACCGCGCCGCGAGCTCCCACTGTGGGTCCGCCGACGTGCTCGAGGCGCTCGGCGTCACGATCGACCTGGATGCCGAGGGGGTGGAGCGATGCCTCGCCGAGGCCGGCATCGCGTTCCTGTTCGCGCCGATGTTCCATCCGGCGATGGCGCACGCCGGTCCGGTCCGGCGCGAGCTGCGCGTGCCGACGGTGTTCAACTTCCTCGGGCCTCTCACGAACCCGGCGGAACCGTTCGCGCAGGCGGTCGGGTGCTCGGACGCCCGCATGCTGCCGCTGATGGCCGAGGTGCTGGCGCGGCGGGGGACGCGTGCCGTGCTCTTCCGAGGAGAAGATGGGCTCGACGAGCTCACCACGTCCGCGCCCTCGACCGTCCACACCGTCCGCGACGGCTCGGTGACCGAGAGCAGGCTCGACCCCGCCACGTTCGGCTTCGCCCCGGCCTCGGTCGAGGACCTCCTTGGGGGCGATGCCGAGGCGTCGGCCGCGATCGTGCGAGCGCTGCTGGGGGGTGAGTCGGGCCCGCGGCGCGACGTCGTGCTGCTGAACGCCGGCGCGGCGTTGGAGGTCGCCGGGCGTGCCGACACGCTCGCCGACGGCATCGCGCTCGCGGCCGAGACGATCGACTCCGGGGCCGCCGCCACCACGTTGGATCGCTGGGTCGCGGTCAGCGGGAACCGGTAGCATCAGCGCCCGATGATCCTGTCCGATCGCACGATCCGCGAGGAGATCGAGGCGGGGCGCATCGTGATCGATCCCTTCGACGAGCGATGCATCCAGCCGTCCTCGATCGACCTGCACGTCGACTCGCAGTTCCGGGTGTTCGCGAACAACCGCTACCCCTACATCGACGTGAAGCAGGAGCAGCCCGATCTGACCGAGCTCGTCGAGACGAAGCCCGACGAAGCGTTCATCCTGCACCCCGGCGAGTTCGTGCTCGGATCGACGCTCGAGCGCGTCGCGCTCCCGAACGACCTGGTGGCCAGGCTCGAGGGCAAGTCGTCGCTCGGGCGCCTCGGCCTGCTGATCCACTCGACCGCGGGCTACGTCGACCCCGGGTGGGACGGCTACCTCACGCTCGAGCTGAGCAACGTCGCGAACCTGCCGATCACGCTGTACCCGGGCATGAAGATCGGCCAGATCAGCTTCTTCCGGCTCTCGACCGAGGCCGAGACCCCGTACGGCTCCGCCGGCAACAAGTACCAGGGCCAGCGTGGCCCCACGCCGAGCCGGTTCTTCCGCGACTTCGGCTAGCGGCTCTTTCGCTCACTCGTTCATCGCGAGGGCGCCCGGGATCGGGCCGACCCCCATCTGCACGGCCATCATCGCGGCCTGCGTGCGGTTCGTGACCCCGAGCTTGCGGAAGATCGCCGCCAGGTGTGCCTTCACGGTCTTCTCCGACAGGAACAGCGACTGCGCGATCTCGCGGTTGGAACGACCCTCGGCGAGCTGCGCCAGGATGTCGTTCTCGCGCTGGGTCAGGCTGTACTCGTTGCGCCGCCCACCCTCGCTCGTGCCGCCGCCCTGCTGCTCGTCGAAGAGGTTCTGGATCACGCGCGGGCTGAGCACGTTGCCGCTGCCCGACATCGCGACGTTGATCGCCTGCGACAGGTCCTCCGGCGTGGCGTCCTTCAGCAGGTAGCCGGAGGCGCCGTCGGCGAGCGCGCGCTTCACGTACGGAGCGTTCTCGTAGGTGGAGAGCATGATCACCGGCAACTCGGCCCACTCGGCCTTGATCGCGCGGAGCAGCTCCAGGCCGTCGAGGTCCGGCATGCGCACGTCGACGAGCGCGAGGTCCACCTTCGTGCCGGTGTGGAGCACCTCGAGGGCGACGGCCGAGCTCTCCGCCTCGACGACGTCGGCATCGGGGAACCCTTCCTTCACCACGTAGCTCAATCCACGGCGCACGAGCGCGTGGTCGTCCACGACCATGATCCTCATCAGCTGTCTCCTTGCCCTCCGACGGGGAGCACGGCGATCACGCGAACGCCGCGTCCGGGGGTCGACTCGATCTCGAGCGAGCCGTCGATCTCGTGTACACGTGTGCGAAGCAGTCGAAGCCCGAAGTGGGGGTCGTCGTCGGTCACGGCCGCGATGCCGCGGCCGCGGTCGGTGACCTCGATACGAAGTGTGTCCGGACCGGCGAGGACCTTCACGGTGACGTCCTTGGATCCGGAGTGTTTGGCGGCGTTGGTGAGCGCTTCCCCCACGACGCTGTGCGCGGTCTCCAGCACCGGCGCCGGCACGGCGTCGAAGTCGCCCTCGAGCGTGACGCGAGCCGGTAGCTTCCAGCGCTCGACCAGCTCGTGGACGAACGTGGCGAACGACGGGTCCTCGCGCAGCGTGCCCGCGTCGAGCTGGAAGAGCAGTTCGCGGATCTCGCTCAGGTCGTGGCGGATCGCGTCTTCGATCTCGTGCAGCGATGCGATCGCGCCGGCCGGCTCCGTCTCGATGCGGTGGCGGAGCACCTGCAGCTCCAGGATCGCGCTCGTGACGGACTGGGTCAGGCCGTCGTGGATCGTCATCGCCCAGCGTGTGCGCTCCTCGAGCATGAGCGACTCCACCGTCTCCAGCAGGGGGGCTGCAGCGGTGGTGTCGGTGCGCTCGATGGCGCGCGCGTGCTCTCGGGCAACGCTCACTGGTGGATCCGTCCCTTTCGGTCGGGGGCCGTTGGTTCTAGTGCCTTTTCGGCACGGAACCCGCTGCCCTTGACCTCCGGCACGGGTCCGGATGGAAACGACCCCCGGCCGGAAGGCCTGGGGGTGTCTATCCGAAGAGGTGCATCGACGCGGGACGACGGATCGAACGCCGGATCTTGACGAGCGAGCCTAGGATCGGATGCTGTCGAAAACCTTGCAGCGCAGCGGTCAATGACCGCTATCCATGATCACCAACAACGAACTTGTCAATGGAATACTCAAGTTCTATCCTCGGTTCAGACTTAGGTACCGGCAGCCCGGATCCCCAGCGGTCCGGCCGAAGAGAAGGAGCAGCCTTCATGGCACGAGCAGTGGGGATCGACCTCGGCACGACGAACTCGGTGGTGGCCGTCCTGGAAGCCGGCGAACCCGTCGTCGTCCCGAACGCGGAAGGGAGCCGGACGACCCCGTCGGTCATCGGCTTCTCGAAGAACAACGAGATCCTGGTGGGCGAGGTCGCCAAGCGCCAGGCGATCACGAACCCCGACCGAACGATCCGGTCGGTGAAGCGCCACATGGGCGACAAAGATTGGTCGCTCGACGTCGACGGCAAGGGATGGACCCCGCAGGAGGTCAGCGCGCAGATCCTGCTGAAGCTGAAGCGCGACGCAGAGGCCTACCTCGGCGACACGGTCACCCAGGCGGTCGTCACCGTTCCGGCCTACTTCGACGACGCGCAGCGCCAAGCAACGAAGGAAGCCGGCCAGATCGCCGGTCTCGAGGTGCTGCGCATCATCAACGAGCCGACCGCGGCGGCGCTCGCCTACGGGCTCGACAAGCAGGACACCGAGCAGACCGTGCTCGTCTTCGACCTCGGCGGCGGCACGTTCGACGTCTCCCTGATGGAGATCGGCGACGGCGTCTTCGAGGTGAAGGCCACCCACGGCGACACGCAGCTGGGTGGCGACGACTGGGATCAGCGGGTGATCGACTGGCTCGTGACCGAGTTCAAGAACGCGCACGGCATCGACCTCGGCAAGGACCGCATGGCCCTGCAGCGACTCAAGGAAGCGGCCGAGAAGGCCAAGATCGAGCTCAGCCAGGTGGCCGAGACCACGATCAACCTGCCGTTCATCACCGCGACGGCCGAGGGTCCGCTGCACATGGAGCAGAAGCTCACACGCAGCGAGTTCGAGCGCATGACCCAGGACCTGGTGACTCGGTGCTCGACCCCGTTCGAGCAGGCGATCGCCGACTGGGGCAAGCCGGCCGAGCAGATCGACCACATCATCCTGGTCGGCGGCTCCACGCGCATGCCGATGATCCAGGAGTTGGTCAAGAAGCTCACGGGCGGCAAGGAGCCCCACAAGGGCGTGAACCCCGACGAGGTCGTCGCCGTGGGCGCCGCGATCCAGGCCGGCGTGCTGAAGGGCGACGTGAAGGACATCCTGCTCCTCGACGTGACCCCGCTGACGCTGGGTGTCGAGACCAAGGGTGGCATCTTCACGAAGCTGATCGAGCGCAACACCACGATCCCGACGCGCAAGTCCGAGATCTTCACCACCGCCGACGACAACCAGACGACGGTGGAGATCCACGTGCTGCAGGGGGAAGCGGAGACCGTGATGAACCCTGCGGTCAAGTCTCTCGGCCGCTTCCACCTGATGGGCATCCCGCCCGCGCCGAGGGGCATGCCCCAGGTCGAGGTCGCGTTCGACATCGACGCGAACGGCATCGTGAACGTCAGCGCCAAGGACCTCGCCACCGGCAAGGAGCAGGCGATGACGATCACGGGCGGCACGAGCCTGTCCAAGGACGAGATCGATCGCATGGTGGGTGACGCCGAGAAGTTCGCCGCCGAGGACCATGCGCGCCGTGAGACCGCCGAGGCGCGCAACACCGCCGACCAACTCCACTACCAGGTGGCGAAATTCCTCGAGGAGAACCCCGAGACGATCCCGGCCGCCGACAAGGACGAGCTGGCCGAGAAGAACGCCGAGCTGAAGAAGGTGCTGGACGATGAGTCGTCCGACGCCGCGGCGCTCACCGCGGCGAACGACGCGGTGATGCAGGTGTACCAGCGGGTCGGACAGGCGATGGTCCAGAACCAGCAGGCGTCGGCCGCCGCGGGCGAGCCGACCGGCGACGGCACCGAGGCCGGCGCCGAACCGACAGAGCCCGAGGGCGACGACGACGTCGTCGAGGGCGAGATCGTCGAGGAAGGAGGTGCGTCGTGATGCTCACCAGATGGGATCCGTTCCGCGATCTCAAGGGTGCGGAGGCCGAGTTCGACCGCATGGTCGGCCAGGCGTTCTCGAAGAACGCCTGGGTTCCGGCGCTCGACATCCGTGAGACCGAAGACCGCTTCGAGGTGACGGTCGACCTTCCGGGCATGGGCTCGGACGACGTCGAGGTCACGTTCGAGGACGGCACGCTCACGATCCGCGGTCAACGAGAGTTCTCCCGTCAGGAGGACGAGGGTCAGTACCACCGCATCGAGCGCAGCTTCGGCTCGTTCGCCCGGTCGGTGCGGCTGCCCCGCGTGGCCGACCCCGAGCGCATCGAGGCGTCGTTCGACAACGGCGTGCTGACCGTGCTCGTGCCCAAGCGCGAAGAGGCCAAGGCGCGCACGATCGAGGTCACGGCCAAGTGACGGACGAGCGGGAACGGGACGAGGAACAGCCGCGGGTCCGTATCACGGACCGCCGGCGGTTCGCGAACCTGCCCGACGACGGGGGCGCCCCGGCCACATCGGCCGGGGCCGCCCCCGGCGCCGAGCCCACGGGCGCGGAGACCGAGTCCACCGAGGAGGAGGCCGCCGAGGTGGCCGGCGATCTGCAGGCCGCCCAGGGGGAGGCCCAGCAGTACCTCGATCACCTGCGTCGGTTGCAGGCAGAGTTCGACAACTACCGCAAGCGGGTCATGAAGGAGCAGACGGAGCTGGCGGAGCTGGGTGCGATGCCGGTGGCCCGACGGCTGCTCGAGGTCCTCGACGACTTCGAGCTGGCGCTGATGTCGGCGACCGATCAGCCCGATTTCGACCGCTTCCTCAAGGGCGTGGAGCTGGTGTACGCGAAGCTCGTCGACGCCCTGAAGGCCGAGGGCCTGGAGCGGATGCGAGGCCGAGGGCACGCCCTTCGATCCCGAGCGGCACGAGGCGCTGATGCAGACGGGCGACGGGGAGGGCGACCCGATCGTGGCCGATGTGCTGCGACCGGGCTACACCCTGAAGGGCCGCGTGTTGCGGCCGGCCGGGGTGCGTGTCGAGCGCACCGACTGAGCGTCGCTCGACCCGATGACACGACGACGGAGGCGGGAGAGTGGCTGACGAGGTTCGCCGCGAGTGGTTCGAGAAGGACTACTACGGTGTGCTCGGCGTGCCCAAGAACGCCTCGGCCCCCGAGATCAAGAAGGCCTACCGCGCGCTCGCCCAGCGGTTCCACCCCGACGCGAACGCCGGCAACGCCGACGCGGAGGATCGATTCAAGGAGATCTCGGCCGCATACGACGTGCTCGGCGACGAGGAGAAGCGGAAGTCCTACGACCAGGTCCGCGAGATGGGCGCGTCCGGGTTCGGCGGGTTCGGGCCGGGCGGCGCGGCGGGCCAGGGCCCGGGGGGGTGGCCCGGGGGGCCGGGCGGGGCGCAGTACGTGAACGTGGAGGACATCGGCGATCTCTTCGGAGGCCTCTTCGGCGGCGCCGGCCGTGGGCGAAGCACTGCGCAGCCACGGCCGCAGCGGGGAGCCGATCTCGAGACCGATGCGCGCGTCTCGTTCGACGAGGCGATGCGGGGCACGACGGTCCCCGTGAAGATCACCGGTCCTGCCGTGTGTCAGACCTGCCACGGCTCGGGCGCCGCCCCGGGCACGAGCCCGATCATCTGCCCGGAATGCGGTGGCACCGGCGAGATCGCCGTCAACCAAGGCTTCTTCTCGATGGCCCAGCCGTGCCGCCGATGCCGGGCGACGGGGCGCATCATCGAGACCCCGTGCGCCACCTGCAAGGGCGCCGGATCGGTACGTCGCACGCGCACGTTCCAGGTCAAGATCCCGGCCGGCGTGAAGAGCGGTGCGCGGATCAAGCTGGCGGGCCGCGGCGAGCCCGGTCCCGCCGGAGGGAAGCCGGGCGACCTCTTCGTGCGGGTGAACGTCGCACACCACGAGCTGTTCGGCCGCAAGGGCGACAACCTCACGCTCACCTTGCCGGTGACGTTCCCCGAGGCGGCGCTCGGCGCGCACGTGCAGGTGCCGACGATGAACGGTGCGGTCACCCTCAAGGTGCCCGCCGGCACCCCCAACGGCAAGACGTTCCGCATCAAGGGCAAGGGTGCCCCCAAGGCCAAGGGAGGCCACGGCGATCTGCTCGTGACGACGCAGGTCGACGTGCCCGGCAAGCTCTCGAAGGAGCAGAAGGAGCTGTTGCGTCGGCTGCAGGAGGAGCAGAAGGAGTCGCCGAGGAAGGCACTCGGGGTGGCATGAGATGACGATCGAACGAGAGGACGCGACGATGGCCGGTCAACAACGGGACCGGGACGAGCGCGCCGTCTTCATCATCAGCGTGGCGGCCGAGCTCGCCGGCGTGCACCCGCAGACCCTGCGGATCTACGAACGCAAGGGACTGCTGCGCCCCCAGCGAACATCGGGCAACACGCGGCGCTACTCGCAGGCCGACATCGACCGGTTGCTCGCGATCCAGGAACTCACCGACGACGGTGTGAACCTCGCGGGGGTGAAGCGCATCCTGGAGCTCCGGGCCGAGGTCGATCGGCTCCATCGACAGCTCGACGAGGTGCGCTCGCAGCTCGCGCATCGTCGAGCGATCGCGATGCCCGGCCGTCGGTCGAGTGAGATCGTGCCTCTGCGGAGCGTGTTCCCGGCGCCGTGGGAGGGTGGGCGGTGACGCGCCTCGCCGGTGGCCGAGTGACGCTGCGCGCCTACCACGACGACGAGGCGCCGATCCTCGTCTCGAGGTGGGCCGACGCGGAGTGGTTCGCCCCGAAGGGCACGGGTCCGCGAGAGCTCGCCGAGCGCGTCCGCGAACGCGTGAGGCGGTCGGGCTCGTTCACCGAGGGCGTGATCATCCTGGCGATCGAGAGCGACGGACGACTCGTCGGCGAGGTGCAGGCTCGCCAGCCGATCAACGGCCTGCCGCACGGCGTCTTCGAGCTCGGCATCGAGGTCTTCGAGCACGGCGACCGGGGACGGGGCCTGGGAGCCGATGCCGTGGTCGCGATCTCACGGCACCTCTTCGACGACGAGGGTGCCCACAGGGTGCAGCTCACGACCGACGTCGAGAACGCCCCGATGCGGCGTGTGGCCGAACGGCTCGGCTTCACCTTCGAGGGCGTGCTGCGCTCGTTCATGCCGGAGGCCGACGGCCCTCACGACTACGCGATGTACGGATTCACGAGGAACGACTACGAGGAACGGAACACCACATGGACCTGAACAAGCTGACGATGAAGTCACAGGCGGCCCTGCAGGAGGCACAGCAGCAGGCGACCGTCCGTCACCACCAACTGATCGAACCCGAGCACGTGCTGTTCGCGTTGCTCGCCGACGCCGAAGGGGTCGTCTTCCCGCTGTTGCACCATGTCGGGGCGAACCCCGCCAAGCTGCGAGCCGCCGTCGACGAGGCGCTCGACGCGATGCCGAAGGTGTACGCGCAGGACGTCGAGGTTCGGATCTCGCCGGCCACGGCGAGGCTGCTCGAGGCCGCGGGCACCGAGGCGGAGGCGCTCACCGACGAGTACATCTCCACCGAGCACCTGCTGCTCGCGATCCTGGCCACGCCCGGCTCGAGCGCCGCGAGCATCCTCCTCGAGGCCGGGCTGACGCGTGACGCCGCCCTCGCCGCCCTCGCTGAGGTCCGTGGACGCCAGCGCGTCACGAGCCCGAACCCTGAGGACACGTTCCAGTCGCTGGAGAAGTACGGGCGGGACCTCACTGAGGCGGCGCGTGCCGGCAAGCTCGACCCGGTGATCGGCCGGGACGAGGAGATCCGCCGCACGATCCAGGTGCTCTCGCGCCGTACGAAGAACAACCCAGTGCTGATCGGGGAGCCGGGGGTGGGCAAGACCGCGATCGTGGAAGGACTCGCCCAGCGGATCGTCGACGGCGACGTGCCCACGTCGTTGCAGGACAAGCGGCTGATCGCGCTCGACCTCGGCGCGATGGTGGCCGGGGCGAAGTACCGCGGCGAGTTCGAGGAGCGGCTCAAGGCCGTGCTGAAGGAGATCGCCGACTCCGAGGGCGAGATCATCACGTTCATCGATGAGCTGCACACGATCGTCGGCGCCGGTGCGGCCGAGGGTGCGATGGACGCCGGCAACATGCTGAAGCCGATGCTGGCCCGCGGCGAGCTGCGGGCGATCGGTGCCACCACGCTCGACGAGTACCGCCAGCACATCGAGAAGGACCCGGCGCTCGAGCGTCGCTTCCAGCCGGTGCTCGTCGAAGAGCCGAGCGTCGAGGACACGATCGGCATCCTGCGGGGGTTGAAGGAGCGCTACGAGGTGCACCACGGTGTGCGCATCCAGGACCCGGCGCTCGTGGGCGCCGCCGTCCTCAGCGACCGCTACGTCACCGGACGGTTCCTGCCCGACAAGGCGATCGACCTGATCGACGAGAGCGCGTCGCGCTTGCGCATCGAGATCGACTCGATGCCGGTCGAGATCGACGAGGTCGAGCGGCGCATCCGCCAGCTCGAGATCGAGAAGGCCGCCCTTGGCAAGGAAACCGACCAGGCCTCGAAGGACCGCCTCGCCCGCCTCGAGGAAGAGCTCGCGAACCTCGAGGAAGAGCGGAACTCGATGACCGCGCACTGGCAGCAGGAGAAGGAACGGATCGACAGCATCCGTGAGCTGAAGGCTCGCATCGAGGAGACGCGCGCCGACGCCGAGCGCGCGGAGCGCGACGCCGACCTGCAGCGAGCGGCCGAGCTCCGTTACGGCACGCTCGTCCAGCTCGATCGAGAGCTCGAAGCTGAGAACGCCGCGCTCGCCGAGCTCCAGCGCGACCGCAAGTTCCTGAACGAGGAGGTCACCGAGGAAGACGTCGCCGAGGTGGTCTCGAAGTGGACCGGTATCCCCGTCTCGAAGCTGATGGAAGGCGAGATGCAGAAGCTCGTGCACCTGGAGCAGGCGCTGCACGAGCACGTCGTCGATCAGGTAGAGGCCGTGGAAGCCGTCGCGAACGCGATCCGTCGCTCGCGTGCGGGGCTGGCGGATCCGAACCGGCCGATCGGGTCGTTCCTGTTCCTCGGACCGACGGGGGTCGGCAAGACCGAGCTCGCTCGAGCGCTCGCCGACTACCTGTTCGACGACGAGCGCGCGATCGTGCGCGTCGACATGAGCGAGTACCAGGAGCGGCACGCGGTCTCACGCCTCGTGGGCGCGCCGCCCGGTTACGTCGGTTACGAGGAAGGCGGCCAGCTCACCGAGGCGGTGCGCCGGCGCCCGTACAGCGTGGTCCTGCTCGACGAGATGGAGAAGGCGCACGCCGACGTCTTCAACATCCTGCTGCAGCTGCTCGACGACGGGCGACTCACCGACGGGCAGGGACGCACGGTCGACTTCCGCAACGCGATCGTGATCATGACGTCGAACCTCGGGTCCGCGGTCTTCGGCGATCCCTCGCTCGACCGTGAGAAGCAGAAGGAAGCCGTGCTCGACGACGTGCGGGGATACTTCCGGCCGGAGTTCGTGAACCGGATCGACGAGATCGTCGTGTTCGACTCGCTCGGGCGCGAGGAGATCGCGCAGATCGTCGACATCCAGCTCCGGTCGCTGCGCCGCCGCCTCGAGGAGCGTGGCCTCACGATCGAGCTGACCGAACCCGCGAAGACCTATCTCGCGGACAAGGGGTACGAGCCGGCGTTCGGGGCGCGGCCGCTGAAGCGGCTGATCCAGCGTGAGATACAGGATCCGTTGGCGATGAAGCTGCTGGCGGGGGAGATCCGCGACGGCCAGACGGTCACGATCGACCTCGCCGGCGACGGCCTCTCGTTCCGTCCGCACTAGTCCGTACTGGACTACCGGAGTCGTCAAGGGAGCGTTCGCCGGGGCCGATGGGTCCTGCATGGATCTGTTGGTCTGGATCGCCGCTGCCGCCGCGGCGTGCGTCGGCGCATGGCGCGTGCACCGTCGGCGCGGCCGCGCCCGGCAGCTGATGTTGCTGTGTCACCGCGCCGACCTCGAGTTCTCTCCGATCGACCCGTTCCCCGACACGCTCTGGCTGCCGTTCCGGTGGCTCGGGGGCGGAAGGTGGACGCGGGCCGAGAACGTCGTGTGGAACCGGGCGAACGGCGACGACGTGCGCGTCTTCGACCTGCTGATCGAGGACGAGCATTCTCAGGGAGGCGGGCCGCGGGTGACCCGCCGTTCTGTGTGCGCCGCGGTGACGCTCCCGTTCGGTTGCCCCACGCTGGAGATCCGTCCACGAGAGGCCCTCGATCGGGCCACCGACGCCATCACCGGGTCGGACGTCGACATGGAGCTCGAAGCGTTCAACCGCCGGTTCCGCGTGCGCGCCGAGGATCGGCGATTCGCCGTCGCCTACTGCGACCAGCGCATGATGCGAGCCCTGATGGGCCTTCCGCCCGGCGTCTCGGTCGCGGTGAATGAGGATCGGATGCTCCTGCAGGCCGGTGAGCTGCCGCCGGCACAGGTGTTGCTGCTGTTCGAAGCGGCCCGGGCGATCGGGCGAGCCGTGCCATCCGTCGTCGCCGACCTGTACCCCCCTCGTCCCGCGAAGGGACCGCCACGAGGATCGCTGGCTGCAAGGTCATTGGTCCCCCGAACCGACCGGCGATGACCTCGCCGGTGAGGCGACGGCTACGGGGAGCGAAGGCGCATGAGGCCGGCAACCGCGGGCAAGATCGCCGTGGCGATCGGCATCGCATGGGCCGCGACGGCTCTGGTCATGCTCGTCTCGGGCGATCCGCGTGCTCTCGGACTCATCCGCCAGCTGTTCGCGATCTCGATCCTGGCGGGCGGCATCGCTTGGCTCAGCTATCGCTTCCGGGTGCTGCCTCGCCGCGGATCGTTCGCGGATCAGGCGAAGGAGGTGGGCCTGCGAGCCGAGGCGGGGGATCCCCTCCGCATGCTGTCGACACCGTTCGAGCTCTTCCGGCGTGCCGCCTCGGCGCGTGCGGTCGAGAACACCGCCTGGGGGATGCACCATGGCCGAGAGGTCGTGGTCGTCGACTACTGGTACGCGCCAGACTCGAACCCGAGCCGCGACGACTACCGTCGGGTCGTCTGCGTGGTCGACACGGCGCGGCCCGAGTGGCCCGACATCTCCGTGATACCCACGAGCGGCGCAGCGATCCTGCGAGACGCCGTGGATCCGAGCCGGGTGGATCTCGAGTCCGAGCGCTTCAATCGAGCGTTCGAGGTCCGTGCGACCGAACGGGCGTACGCCACCGCGCTGCTCGACGCCCGCATGATTGAGTGGCTTCTCCATCAGCCGTCCGGTACGGGATTCGAGGTGGCGGCCGGTCGTCTGATGGTGTTCGGGCCTCGAGAGCGGGCGAGCCTCGAGGACGTCGCCGATGCGCTCCATCGATTCGACGCCTTCCTCGACCATGTTCCCTCCGTCATCGCGTCGCTGTATCCGCACACGGGAGCGGGGACACCGGCGCGCCCAGATCGATGAACGAGCGGGCCGGCGTCTGGCTCGACGCAAGCCTCCGTCATCGGTTGTGGTTCGCCGAGGTGGACGAGCACGACACGGCATCGTTGCCGTTCGCCCTGTGTCGTCGCGGGGACCGGGTCGTGGCGCGGCACCTCTCGTGCGGATGGATCGGGGAACGCGAGGTGCGAGCCTTCGACCTTGACGTCCTCGTCCGCCAGGACCAGCGATCGTCGCCGAACCTGCTCGAGGTCGTCTCCTCGGCCGTCGGCCGGAACGTCCACGAGACGCAGGTTCCCGGGTTCGAGCTGAGAGAGCGCTGGGAGTGCGTCCTCATACGGGCCGACGCGGAGTGCTATCGCCTCGCCGTCTCACCCGAAGGCATCCTGAGCACGCTCGCCGATGCCGCACTCGTGCCGGACCAGGATCTGGAGCTCGAGGCGTTCAATCGTGCCTTCGAGGTGCGAGCGAACGACCGCAGGTTCGCGAACGACTTCCTCGACGCCGGCATGGCGTGGTTCCTGCTCGAGCACGCGACGGACTGCGTGCTCGAGACGGTCGGCAACCGGATCCTCATCGCCCGCCCGGCCGATGATCTCCCCGACCTCGATGCCCTGCTCGCCCTCGCGTTCGGCGTGGCCGATCGCGTGCCGAACGCGGTCAAGGTGCTGCACCCGGCGTTGCCGGCCGGAGAGCTGACGCCGCGGTGCCCGATCGGAGCCGACGGACGGGCGCGGCAGATCGCTGCACCCGACACCCGGCGTGCCCCGTTCGATCCTTGGCCCGACGTTCCCAGCGGATGGGCGTGAGACCGACAGCCGTGTCGTCGGGGTAGGCTGAGCCACACCGTCAGACCGAAGGGGAGCGTCGTGGAGATCCTGCTCGTGCTGCTCGTGCTGGTCGTGGTCGTCGCGGTCGGCGCCGTCGTTTCGTACAACCGATTCATCTCCCAGAAGACCCTGATCAAGGACTCGTGGGCGAACATCGACACGGAGCTGCGTCGTCGCTACGACCTGATCCCGAATCTGGTCGAGACGGTGAAGGGCTACGCCTCCCACGAGAAGGAGGTGCTCGAGAACGTCACGCGCGCTCGAGCGATGGCCGCGAGCGCCACCGGGTCGCCGGCCGAGCAGGCCGCCGCCGAAGGGCCGCTGGTCGCGGCGCTGCGTCAGCTGATGGTGGTCGTCGAGAACTACCCGAACCTGAAAGCCGACCAGAACTTCCTGCAGCTGCAGGGCGAGCTCACGAACACCGAGGATCGCCTGCAGACCGCCCGGCGCTTCTACAACGCGAACGTGCGCGACTACAACCAGCGCGTGAAGCAGTTCCCCTCGGTGATCGTGGCCAACATGTTCAACTTCGAGGAGGAAGAATTCTTCGAGGTGGACGACGCGATCCGCGAGGGCGGGGCGCCACAGGTGGACTTCGGCGCGCCGACGGGTTCGGGCGCGCCGCTGGCAGGGGAGACGCCCTCGCCGACACCGACCACGCCTCCGCCGCCGGCCGACGACGTCCCCGAGCCGCCGGGTCAGCCGACCCCACCGAACCCGGCGGGTTAGTCGGCGGCCGGGATCGGGTGTGAGAACCCGTCCGTCGTCGTCCGGCGCCGGATCCCCCGGGTCAACCAGCTCCACACGATCGCCCAGAGGACGGCCATCGCGCCGACGAACACCGCGGCGGTGCGTGGGCCTGCGGCGTCGGAGACCACCGCGGCGATCACCGATGAGATCGCGAGCGACAGCGTGATCATCGCGAAGTCGAATGCGAAGACGCGCCCGCGGATGTGGTCGGGAACGAGCACCTGCAGTCCGAACGTGGACAACACCCACTGCGCCCCCCCGCCCAGGTGGGCGGCGAAGATCACGATCGCGGCGACCCAGAGCGTCGGCGCCAGGCCGAGCGCCATGTAGGAGAGGCCGAACACGACGAGCGCGACGCCGATCGCGCCGAACAGGTGGCGATGCCCCTCCCCGCTGATGCGATGCCCGAGGAAGGGTCCGACGAACGCACCGACGCCCCGGGCGGCCATCAGCGCGCCGACCCCGATCTCACCTTGATCGAACACGTCGACACCGAAGACGGGGATCAAGGCGAGCACGCCGGCGGCGAGGCCGAAGCCGGCCTTCACGCCGATCAGGGCGAGCACGTCATGGTCGCGGCGTGCGTAGTGCAGCACCTCGACGGTGGCGTCGATCATCCTCGGGTGCTCGTGCCCCGGCTCGCGTTCCTCGGAGAACGGCCGGCGGATGCCCCAGAGCAGCAGGGCCGAGACGCCGAACGAGACGGCGTCGATCACGAACGCGGTGTCACGGCCGAACACGGTGGCCACGATGCCGCCAAGCCCGGCCCCCACGGCGAGCATCGTGCCCCAGAGGGAGCCGTTCAGCGCGTTCGCGGTCGGCAGGTCGCGCGGCTCCACGAGGTTCGGCGTCGCGGCCGTCGAGGCCGGATCGAAGGCTGCGCCGAAGACGGAGAGCAGCGCGAGCAACGGATACGCGAGCCAGATCGTGCCGGCGCCGACGAGCAGGAACGAGAGGCAGACGCCGATCCGCGCGAGGTCGCAGACGATCATCAGCGTCCGGCGGTCGAGCCGGTCCACGAGCACACCCGCCGGCGGTGACGCGATGAAGAACGCGAGCTCCTGCGCGAGGATCGCGAGCCCCACGTCGATCGCTCGACCCGTCGTCTGGACGATCAGCGACGTGATCGCGACGAACAGGAACCAGTCGCCGCCCAGCGAGATCACCGACGCGAGGAAGAGCCGGCGGAAGTCGCGGTTGCGTCGCAGCAGGGAGACGCTTGCCCGGAACCCGGCCGTGGCCTCGAGCTCCTGGTCCACGGTATCGGGTTCGCGTTCGGGCATCTCGGTCCGTCAGACTACCGAGGGTGGACGTGAGGGGAGGTGCCATGCTCGAGCACGTCACGTGGTTCCGGCAGGCGGCCGTGCGTTGGCAGGACGCGGAGCGGACCGTCTACGTCGATCCCTGGGGCACCGGTGACGATCCTCCGCCCGCCGATCTGATCCTGATCACCCACGCGCACTTCGATCACTTCCGGCCGGACGAGATCGAGAAGCTCCGGTGCCCGGAGACCAGGTTGATCGCGCCGCTCGATGTCGCGAACGAGCTGACCGGCGATGTCACTCCCGTGCGACCGGGAGAGACGTACGAGGTCGGCGGTGTCCGCATCGCGACCGTGCCCGCCTACAACACGCGCGAGGAGGCGCTCGGGTTCCATCCGAGAGAGAAGGGATGGGTCGGGTACGTGATGGAGCTCGGGGGCACGACGTACTACCACGCCGGTGACACCGACCACGCGCCGGAGCTGGACGACGTGCGTGCCGACGTCGCGTTCCTGCCGATCGGAGGGCACTTCACGATGGACTGGAGAGCTGCCGCCGGCCTGGCGAAGACGATCGAACCGTCGGTCGCCGTGCCGATCCACTACGGCTTCGTGATCTGCTCCCCATCGGACGGGCTCCGGTTCCGCGACGCGGCGGCCCCGGTGGCGGTCGAGCTGATCGCGCCGGTCGACGACTTCGAGCAGGGATGACCACGTGGAGGATGGATAGCATGCGGGCATCAGGCGGGTGACGGACGTGAGGAGACGACCATGACGCTCGGATATGCCGGCACGTTGTTCATCCTGGCCTTCGACCATCGAGGGTCGTTCCAGAAGAAGTTCTTCGGCATCGAGGGCGCGCCCGGTCCCGAGGAGGCCGCGCGCATCATCGATGCGAAGCGGGTGATCTTCGAAGGCATGCAGCGTGCCCTCGCCGATGGCGTCGACGCCTCGACCGCCGGAGTCTTGGTCGACGAGCAGTTCGGCACGCAGGTCGCCAACGACGCGAAGCGGGCCGGCATGGTGCTCGCGATGCCGGCGGAGAAGTCCGGCCAGAACGAGTTCGACTTCGAGTACGGCTCGGAGTTCGGCGCGCACATCGAGGCGTTCGACCCCACGTTCACGAAGGTGCTCGTGCGATACAACCCCGAGGGAGACGGCGCGATGAACGCGGCTCAGTCGGCGCGGCTGAAGCAGCTCTCGGATTGGTTGCACCACACGGATCGCAGGTTCCTCTTCGAGCTGCTGGTGCCGGCCGAGCCGCACCAGCTGGAGGCGGCGGGCAACGACAGCCTGCGCTACGACCGCGAGCTGCGCCCCGATCTGATGAAGATCGCGATCGCCGAGATGCAGGAGACGGGCATCGAGCCCGACATCTGGAAGATCGAGGGGATCGACGACCCCGCCAAGTGCGCCGAGATCGCCGAGCAGTGTCGCATCGGCGGCCGCGACGGCGTCGGGTGTGTCGTGCTCGGTCGGGGCGCGGACGACGCCGCGGTCGATACCTGGCTGCGCGCCGCCCGCGGCGTGCCGGGCTACCAGGGGTTCGCGATCGGCCGCTCGATCTGGTGGAACCCGCTGAAGTTCTTCGTCGACGGCGCGATGCCTCGGGACGAGGCCGTCACTCAGATCGCGAACAACTACCGGCGGTTCGTGGCCGTCTACGAGGAGGGCTGATCGACGATGGCGGTGATCAAGACGATCGATCTCGTCGGGGTGTCCGCGGATTCGTGGCGCGCCGCCGCCCAGGAGGCGCTCACCGAGGCCTCGAAGACGATCCGCGGCATCGAGGGGATGGACATCCTCGAGACGAGCGCCACGGTCGCCGACGGGAGGATCGCCGAGTACCACACTCACGTGCGCATCCGCTTCCGGATCGAGCAGTAGGGCTTCCCGGGGCGGCGCCGGGTTCTCAGAGGCCGAACAGGGCCGAGGCCGCGGCTCGCTGCGCTCCGGCCGGGGAACGGTCCTTCGATGGGTCAGAGGTGCTCGAGCAGATAGTCGACGTAGAGGGGACGCAGGGTGTCCTCGGTCGATCGGTCGGCTCGCACGTAGCCGTTGATCGCGCTGACGATGTGGGCGATGTCGAGCCCGGACTCGTCGAGTTCCCCGAGCTGTCCTTCGGCGGCCGGGATCGAGCCCAGCAGGCCCCACAGCCAGTCGATGTCTCCCTCGGCCTTCCCCATGTCGATGGCTCGGTCGTGCAACTGATGGGACGACAGCGACTCGAGATCTTCTCGGGTGATCATGCGTGCACGGTACTCGGCTCGAGAGGTGCAACCCTGCCGATCGTTCCGCTATGCCGCCTCCGAACCGATGCTACGCCCACCGCGCGTCCAGGCGTGGGTCGCACACCGCGATCCGACGACGACGTCGGTCTCGGTGATCAGGGGCGGAGCTCGGTGAAGCCCGCGGCGGCGAAGTCGCCGTCGAACGCGAGGGCCCGCCGGACCTTCAGCGAGCGCATCAGGGCGAAGCTCGTGGCGTCGACGAACGAGTACTCCCGTTCGTCGTGCGAGCGGAGCCACGTCAGGGCACGACCCTCGAGCTCGGCGGCGACCGGCACGATCGCCAGCCGCCGCGAGCGACCGACGCGATCGAGGAACTCGACGGCGACCGTGTGGCCGGCCTTGCGGCGTAGGTAGGTCCACGTCTCGCCACGCACGTGGTTCGAGGTCACGAGCGACTCGTCGGCGACCGCATCGAGCAGCGCCCGCGCATCGTCGTGATGCCTGTCGCGCCGCATCGTGAGCCCGACCCAGAACGACGTGTCGACGAAGATCACGGGTAGACGACGTCGTCGACGGACTCGCCGGCATCGACCTCGACGTCGGCGATGCCCGCGAGTCCCCAGATCGGGTCGACGTGGATCGCCGGCAGGGGACGAACCCGCTCGCGCACGAATCGACGGATCAACGCCGCCTTCGAAGTGCCCTCGTCGCGGGCCATGCGCTCGAGGATCCGGTCGAGGTCCTCGTCGATCATGATCTGCAGCCGCTTCACGTCCGCCAGGTTACATCACCTCCGCAGAGTGGTGTAACCGCCGAACGGCCGGGTGTCCGTGATCCAGGTCACGCACCGACCGAGTAAGCCGAGGCCGATCTGGGTATGAGGCCCCCATCGACCAACGAGCAGAGGGGAAGACGATGGGACTCTTCGGCACGATCGCGACGTTCGGCATCGGATACGCGGCAGGGGCCGTCACCGGGGGCAAGGGCATGGAACGGCTCCCCGAGCGCGTCCGGCAGGCTTTGCCCGGGAACGCGGAGAACGGGTCGGCGACCGACCGGCGTGAGATCCGGCAGGTCATGACGGCCGCCCCCGATGCGGTGCGTCCCACCGACACCGTGCAGCGGGCCGCGCAGTTGATGCGGTCCGGCGACATCGGCGACGTCCTCGTCGAGGACGAGGACGGGCGTCTGCTCGGCATCGTGACCGACCGCGACCTTGCGATCCGGGCCACCGCCGACGGCGCGGACCCGGCACTCTCGACGATCGCCGACGTGTACACGCGCGACGTGGCATCGGTGGTACCGACCGACTCCGTGGGCGACGCCGTGCGTCGGATGAAGTCGAGCGACGTCCGGCGGATGCCGGTGGTCGAGAGCGACCGGGCCATCGGCATCGTGTCGCTGGGCGACATCGAGGTCGAGACGCGACCGGGCTCACCCCTCGCCGACATCAGCACCGCCGCCCCCGACCGCTGAAGGCCGGTCCTGGGGCCGGTCCTGGGGGAGGACTCGTCCAGCGGAGGCGCCGAACGGATCGAGGTGCGAGGGCACCACCGACGGTCGCGAGGTCTCCCAGGAGGAGTGCCTCTGGGACGGCTGTTAGGAGCTGAATGGAAGCGGGAAAGGAAGAAGGACGGCCGCGAGATCGCAACCGTCCTCTCCCGCTCCGTCGGAGTGGAGCGTCGCCGGGCGGGTACAGTCCCCCGCCGGTGCGGGTCACGGCGACCCTGGCATGCTTCCCAGAGGCCGAGCAGACCAAACGTGCCAGGGCAGCTTCAGTCGTCCCGCCGTGGCGTTCCCGTGCCCATGAGCGCGCCGCCGAACACGGTGAGCCACAGGACCGCTGGATACACGATCCATCGCTCGATCCCACCTTCGCCGAGTGCCGCGACCGGGGCCCACTCCAACATGAACATGGCGAGCAGGAAGCTCACGAGCGAGATCACGCCGATCACGACCGACATCTGCCGCAGTGGAGCCACGAGGATCTTCGCCGCGAGCACCGCGGCGACGCCACCGCTGATGAACGCCGTCATCGCGAACAACTGATGGGGCGCCAGGTGGTTCCCCGGGAACACGCCGACGCCGATCGCGCCGATGCCGAAGAGCGCCAGCGGGATCGTCACCGCCGTGCGGGCGAACGCCCGGTGCACGAAGAACGCGCCCGCCACGATCATGAGGCCGGTCACGATCATCGAGACATCGAAGATCGTCGCCGACGGCTGCAGGATCACGCTGTTCGGAGGGAGCGTCGCGCCGAGATCGCTGATCGTGTTGTCCGCGGTGTTGTACGGGGCGGGATACAGGGCCTCGGCCGTGATGATCGCCATGAAGACCGCGGCACCGGCCGATGCGAGCAGCAACCCCGCCGTGCGGCGATCGCGCTCACGGGGGACCGATCGGCGATCCGGTGCTCGTGACGGATGCTGCTGTCCGGGTTCCTCGAGCCGCCTGGGTCGGGTGCTGGTGGTCGCCATCTCGATAGCCTCCTGGTGCGGTGCCTTCACCGTAGTCACGCGGTTCCCCCCTGATCGGCGCCGTTCGACCCGAGGGTGGAGGGTCCGACGCGGACGCGGCAGCGCCTCGACATGGGAACTCGACCGAGAAGGAGCGAGGACGTGGACATCATCGATCGGCACTTCGCCGCGGAGAACGCACACGACGTCGCCGGCACCCTCGCGACGTACACCGACGACATCGTCTGGGACGACATCACCCACCCTCTGTCGCCGTTCCACGGCAAGGAGAGCGTCGGCGGCGTCTACTCGGGCATCATCGACGCGATCCCCGACGTGCATCTGGAGTCGGTCTGGCGGATCTCGGCCGACGATGGCCGGGCGGTCATCGACGAGTCGATCCTGACCGGCCACGTGCATGGCACCTGGTCCGGCATCGACGGCGGTGGCGCCCCGGTGCGCGTGAGGATCCTGCACGTCTTCGAGCTCCGCGACGGCCTGATCGCTCGGGAGAACGCGTGGTTCAACGCCGCCGATGTCATCCGGCAGGTCGAGGAGTGGACGTCGACGTCGTCGCCTTCCGCGTAGCCCCTCGCCGAGGGAGACCGACGTTCGAGGAAGGAGCGAGCATCGTGCGACCGTGGTCGTTGCAGCTGCAGGGCAGGTTCGAGGAGCACGTCCTGGAGAGCCGGGTCCTGCAGGGGAACCCCCTCGGCGATCCGCACGAGCGTCCGCTCTGGGTGTACGTGCCGCCCGGGTACGACGACGACCCGGGGGTTCGCCTGCCGTCGATCTACGTGATCCAGGGCCTCACCGGGCAGCTCGACATGTGGCGCAACCGCACGCCGTTCCGCCCGAACTTCCCTGAGATGGTCGACGAGCTCTTCGCCGGCGGCGACGCGCCGCCCGCGATCGTGGTGTGGGTGGACTGCTGGACCTCTGTGGGCGGCAGCCAGTTCTTGGACTCGCCCGGCACAGGCGACTACCTCACGTACCTCTGCGACGAGGTCGTGCCGTTCGTGGACGCGCGCTACCGCACGGTGGCCGACCGCGCCCGGCGCGGCATCCAGGGCAAATCCAGCGGCGGGTACGGGGCCATGGTGCTGCCGATGCTGCGCCCCGACGTATGGGGCGGGTTCGCCACCCACGCCGGCGACGCGCTGTTCGAGGCGTGCTACCAGCCGGGGTTCGCGGAGGGTGTGCGAGCGCTGCGCGACGAGTACGACGGCTCCTACGAGTCGTTCTGGCAGGACTTCCGGAGCCGCCCGGCGTTCTCGAAGCCGAGCGACGACACCCTGCTGAACGACTGGTGCATGGCTGCGTGCTACTCCGCGGACCCCGACGGCACCGTGCGGCTGCCGTTCGATCCGGCGACCGGGCGGTTGATCCCGGAGATCTGGGAGCGGTGGCTCGAGCGCGACCCGGTGCGCATGGTGGCGGGGCACGCCGACGCGCTGCGCTCGATGCGCGCGATCTGGATCGACGCGGGCACGAAGGACGAGTGGTACCTGGACCTCGGCGCGGAGGCGTTCCGCCGCGAACTCGACGCGATCGGCGTCACCGACTACGCGTTCCAGCTGTTCGACGCGACGCACGGCGCGATCGAATACCGTTACCCACTCAGCCTGCGATACCTCGCGGAACGCCTCTCGGCTTGACTCGCTCGGGCTCGAGATCAGGGCGGGCGGAACACGGGGGGATCGAGCGACGCGGTCGTCGCGTCAGCGCTGCGTGATCGCCAGGGTGTTGCCCTCGCTGTCCTTGAACCACGCGGTCCGCTCGTTCCCGAGCTTCGCGATCTCACCGTCCCACTCGAGGCCTTCCATCTCGAAGGTGTCGAACGACACTCCGTTCGCCTTCAGCGCGGAGACGACCGACGACGCGTCGTCGACGAGCCAGCTCATGACGGTGTTCTGCGCGGAGCCCGCGAACGGCGTCTCGAACAACAGGAACGCCGAACCCGCGTACTCGTACCAGGCTCCGGCGACGTCCTCTTCGGAGGGCTTCAAGCCGAGCTTGTCCGCGTACCACGACTTGGCCCGTTCCATGTCGGACACCGCGACGGTCGCGTGGGCCGGGAACCGGTCTAGCATGCCGATCAACCTCCCCCTGCGGGCTTCGAGCAACGGATCTTCCCCTACCATCCTCCCCCCGGGCGGGCCGTACGTGAACCCCCGATCCCCCGCGGTCGCTCGCGCCAGGGACAGACGACGATGTTGTTCTCGACCGCGCCGGCGCTGCCGAGGAAGTGCAACGTCGAGCGTCGACACCGGGTCTTGCGTGTAGGGGATCCACACCGCTAGGGTCGGGATGATCGTTCCCCTGCAGAGGAGGTCCCCCCATGCGGAAGATGTTCACGGCCATCGCCGTCTCGATCCTGTTGGTGATCGTGCCCACATCGGCGAGCGCGATCACGAACGGGGAGCCCGACGGCAACCGGCATCCCATGGTCGGCATGATCGCGTTCTACGACGACGACGAGGCGTACATGCACCGATGCACGGGCACGCTGATGTCGCCGACCGTTGTGCTGACGGCGAGCCACTGCACGATAGGAACGAGCTCCGCCCTCGCCTACTTCGACACCGAGGTCATGGCCGACTACCGCAACGGCATGGGCGGGGTGCCGGGCACACCGGTCACGCACCCACGCTTCAACCCGAACACCCTGGCCAACGACCTGGCGGTCGTGAGGCTGGACGGGGACCCGGGCATCGGCGGCCCGTACCCCACGCTTCCGAGCGAGGGGTTCCTCAGCCGGCTGAAGCGCCAGCACAAGCTGCAGGACGATCGGTTCGTGGCCGTCGGTTACGGCGGAGTCCCGCAGTTCCCGCCGCCGATCATCACGTTCGACCTGATCCGCCGCATGGCCGTCTCGACGTACGGGGGGCTGACCCGGAACAACCTGCACCTGCACCAGAACCCCAACCCCAACGGCGCGGGCGGGACCTGCTTCGGCGACTCCGGTGGCCCGCTTTTTTGGAAGCGCACGCTCAAGGTGGTCGCCGTGACGAGTTGGGGCGACGCGATCTGCCGTTCCAACGGCATGACGCAGCGCCTCGACACCGCTTCGGCTGTCGACTTTCTGCAGGACCACGGGCTGTAGCCGGGGGAGCCGGCGGGTACCGACGACGATCCGGTCGTGGCTCGACGGCCTGGCGGTCACCCGTCCGCGATCTCGAAGACCGGGTAGGACGAGGCGATCCGGGCGATCTCGTCGAGCGATGGATCGGGGGTCAGTCCGAAGTAGGACCTTGCCTGGGTGGCCGCCGCCTCGGGTCCTGATCGTTCGCGGGCGCGATGCAGGTACGCGGCGATGATCGGGGCCCGCTCATCGACGTCCACCTCGGCGAGATGCACCGTACGGGCTCGCCGGCGGCGCAGCACGGCTGACCCGGCGTTCGCTCGGACGTTGCGCACCCACCCCGACTCCCCGGCGAGCGCCACCAGGTAGTCGTGACCTCGGTGCGGGGTCGTGAGCAACGGCGTGCGGCGGCGTTTCCCGGACCGGCGTCCCCGAACGACGAGCACCGCTGCGTCGCGCGGAGCCAGGCCGAGCGAGGTGAGCAGCACGCCGAGCGACCGATTCAGGCGCCGGTACCAAGCGGCGGGGGGCCGGTAGGTGGTCCTGGCGCTGTAGTCCTGCGGTCCCATCGATCCTGTGCTCCCTCGCCACCCTCGCAGATGGGCGGAGGGGGCGATGGGGGCGAAGGCCCGACCGACGGAGGGCCCCCCGACCACCCGACCCCTCCCGGCTCGATCCTAGGGTGGAGGCGTCGGTCATCGTGTCGGGGCAGACGCCCAGGGAGGTGAGAGCGATGCGGTTCGCGATCGGGCTCTTCCTCGTCGCACACGGCCTCGTGCACCTGTTGTACCTCGCGCCGAGGCCCCAGGACGACCCGTCCTACCCGTTCGTTCCCGAGGACCGGTGGCTCCCGCGGATCCTCGACCTCGCGCCCGGCACCGCGAAGGCGATCGCGCGCGCGGGAGCGGTCGTGACCGCGGCCGTGCTCGCCGTCTCGGGCGTCGCCCTCCTGGTCGATGCGGCCGTCTGGGAACAGGCCGCCGTCGTCGGCGCCGGGCTCTCGCTCGCGCTGCTGCTCGCCTTCTTCCACCGGTGGCTCACGATCGGGATCGCGATCGACGTCGCGATCGTCGCCAGCGTCGTGTGGCTCCACGTCCCCCCATCGTTGTTCGACGCCTGACCCATGAGAGGAGAACCCCGTGCAGACGCCTCCACCGCCGCCTCCGCCCCCACCTCCGACCTACCCGGTGCGCTTCTCGGTCTCCTACCCTGACCGTGCCCTCGATCGCGTGAGCACGTTCCTGCGGCTCATCGTCGCGATCCCGATCCTCATCGTGCTCGGGACCGTCTCGGGCGGCACGTGGCAGTGGACGAGCGACCAAAACACCGCCGTCGTCGTCGTAGGCAGCGGTGGGCTGCTCTTCGCGGGGCCGCTGCTGATGCTGCTGTTCCGGCAGAAGTACCCTCGGTGGTGGTTCGACTGGAACCTGGAGCTGTTCCGGTTCGTGAACCGCGTCGGCGTCTACCTCGCCCTCATGGACGACCACTACCCGTCGACCGACGAGGAACAGGACGTGCACCTCGACGCGGAATACCCCGACGCGGCGCGTGACCTCAGCCGGTGGATGCCGCTCGTGAAGTGGTTCCTCGCGATCCCGCACTACATCGTGCTGGCTTTCCTGTGGATCGCCGCCTTCTTCGTGGTCGTCTTCTCCTGGTTCGCGATCCTGTTCACGGGGCGGTACCCGCGCGGCGCGTTCGACTTCGTCGAGGGCGTGTTCCGTTGGCACGTGCGCGTGGCGGCGTACGCGTACCTGCTCTTCACCGACGTGTACCCGCCGTTCTCGCTCCGGGCGTGAGCCGCGGGTCGAGGATGCAGCTCGGCGAGTTCATCCCCTGCTCGGATCCTCGCCTCCCCGTCATCGGCTGATCCCCCTTCACGGGTTCGCCGGAGGGGACTAGGGTGGGGAATGGCGCCGAACGCCGAGGACGACGGTCTGATCGGAGGCGCGGATGACACTTCCGAGCGGCATCGTGACGTTCCTGTTCACGGACGTCGTGGGCAGTGCGTCGATGTGGGACCGGGACCGGGCTGCCATGGAGGCGGCCATCCGGCGGCACGACGAGATCCTCGAGAAGGCGATCGAGTCGCATGCCGGCATCGTGATCAAGAAGCTGGGCGACGGGCTGATGGCGGTCTTCGCCGATCCCGTGAGCGCCGTCGCGGCGGCGACGGATGCCCAACTCGCGTTCGGTGAGGAAGGCTGGGACGAGCCCGTCCGCGACTTCGCGGTGCGGATGGGCATCCACACGGGGTCGGCCGAGCCCGAACACGACGACTACGTGGGGCCGACGCCCAACCGGGCGGCCCGGATCGAGGCGGCCGCGCACGGCGGTCAGATCCTGCTGTCCGCCGCGACCTGGGAGCTCGTGTGCGAGGCGCCGGTCGCGATCGACGCCCGAGACCTGGGCGAGCACTACCTGCGCGGCCTGTCGAGGCCCGAGCGCCTGTACCAGGTGACCGGGCTCGGACTGGGCGAGTCCTTCCCACCCCTGGTGACCGAGTCCCGGCCGGATCGACCGTCGATCGCCGTGCTGCCGTTCGACACGTTGGGCTCGTCCGAGCGCGCATCGTTCGCCGACGGGCTCGTCGAGGACCTGATCACCGGGTTGTCCCGGTGCCGGGATCTCTTCGTGATCGCGCGCAACTCGACCTTCGCCTACCGGGGCACCCCCGTCGACGTGGGCACGATCGCCGCCAAGCTCGGCGTTCGGTACGTGCTGGAAGGGAGTGTCCGGTGGGCCGGGGAGCAGGCACGCATCACCGCCCAGCTGATCGACGGGTCGAGCGGTGGTCACCTCTGGGCGGAGCGGTACGACCGCACGATCGACGACGTGTTCTCCGTGATCGACGAGATCACGGCCGACATCGTGGCGCATCTCAGCGGCTATCACGGTGTGCTGGTGCTGAGCGAGAAGCAGCGCTCGATGGCCCAGGACCCGGGCTCGCTCGGGGACTACGAGCTGTACATGCGGGGCCTGGAGCTGAAGCACCGGTTCGCGCCCGACACGAACCTCGAGGCGAGGACCGTGCTGCTCGACGTGCTCTCGAGACGCCCCTCCTTCGCCCGCGCGTACGTCGCGCTGTCGTGGACCTGGCTGTTCGAGGTGTGGTGGGGGTGGACCGAGACGCCCGCCGACTCGCTGGCCGAAGCCTGGTCGGCAGCCGAGCGAGCGGCGGAGTTGGACAGCCTCGACGCCGAGGTCCACTGGCTGCTCGGCGAGCTGAACATGGCCGAGGCACGGTACGAGCGGACGGAGCAGGAGTACCGCCGGTCGATGGAGCTGAACCCGAGTCTCGCCGACGTGCGCGCGAACTGGGCGAGCACGGCGAACCGGCTCGGCATGCCCGATGAAGGCATCGCTTCGCTCGAGCTCGCGATCCGGCTCAACCCGAACCATCCCGTCTGGTACCTGTGGTTCCAGGGCGCCGCGCTCTTCGGCGCGGGCAGGTTCGAGGACGCGGTCGCGGTGCTACGCACGGTGCCGGTCCACACGGTCGTCAGCCGGCTCTACCTGGCGGCGGCGCTCGAGCGGACCGGGCGGTCCGACGAGGCCCGCGTGCAGGTGGCCCAGGCTCGGGAAGACCTCCCCGGCCTCTCCGCGGCGCTGCTCGAGCGGATCGAGACCTACCGTGACCCCGAGGATCAGGTTCGGCTCGCCGAGCCGCTCCTGGCCGCGGGGCTTCCTCGCGACTGATCCACGCTCGTTCGGCTCGTTCGGCCCAGCGGCGAGCCGACGAGCCGGTCTTGGCGGTGGGTTCAGACGGCTTCCCAGGCGGCCACGGTCGGATGGTCGGTGCCCTGCGGTCCCACCTGCGCCGCGCCCCCGGGTGATCCGAGTCCGGTGACGTCACCGAACCACTCGGCGTTCACCTCGGTGAAACCCTTCCACTCCTGAGGAACGTCGTCCTGCGGGAAGATCGCGGTCACAGGACACACCGGCACGCACGCATCACAGTCCACGCATTCGTCGGGCTGGATGTAGAGCATGCGGGGCCCCTCGTAGATGCAGTCCACGGGGCACTCCTCCACGCACGCCCGGTCCTTGACGTCGATGCACGGTTCGGCGATCACGTAGGCCATGTCTCGGCCCTTCCCACCGCGCGGTCCGGGCAAACGCTCATCTGGGCGTGCAGCATCACGTGGGCGACGACCGGCGCGAGGACCTTCCCGGTGCGATCCCGTAGGCGACGCCCTCCCCAAGGAAGACTCGCCACGCTCACCTGAAAGTCCTGCGTCGAGGGAAGTGGCCTGACCCCGGGTGGAACCACGCGCCCGCGAGGACCCCCGCGAGGGCGCCCCAGCCCCATCCGGAGTGGAAGTCGAAGCAGCCAGCGTCCGACTGAGGGTGCATCATGGCGCCATGGACCGGGCAGCCTGGCTGAGCGAGCGGCGGGCCTCGGTCGAGGCCGACTACACGCGCGAGGCGTCGACCTACGACGACGGCTACGACCCGATCACAGTCCTTCATCGGCGGTTCGTGGATCGGCTGATCCAGACCACCCGCGCAGGGGGATCGCTGCTCGATGCACCCTGCGGAACGGGCCCCTATTTCGGCATGATCCTGGCCGCCGGCCGGCAGGTGGTCGGAGCCGACCAGTCGGCGGGGATGCTCGAGCGGGCGAGGATGAAGCATCCCGGCGTGCGGCTCGAGCGCGTCGGCCTCCAGGAGCTGGCATTCGACGCCGAGTTCGACGCCGCGATGTGCATCGACGCGATGGAACACGTGCCGCCGGAGGAGTGGCCACTTGTCCTGTCCAACCTGCGACGCGCGATCCGGCCTGGCGCGTACCTGTACCTGACCGTCGAACAGGTCGATCGGCGCCGCCTGGAGCGCGCGTTCGACGAGGCAACCGCGGCCGGACTCCCTGTCGTCTACGGCGACCGCGCCGACGACGCGACCGGCGGGTACCACCACTACCCCAGCAGGGAACAGGTCCTGCACTGGCTCGATGACGCCGAGCTGGCGGTGGTCGAGGAAGGCGACGAGGAACTCGACGGCTACGGCTACCATCATCTGCTCGTGCGGGCCTTCGACGAGTTCTGAACGGTCCACGAGGTGCAGGAGTGGGAAGACGGGGGCCACACGGCCCATGTCGGCGTGCCCGCCGAGTGCTGTGATGGCGGTAGGAAGAGGAAGCGTCTCGCGGAAAGCAGGTGATCGAGATGCGTGTCTTCCGGCTGAGCGTGGTTTCCGTGGTCGCCGCGCTCGTCATCTCGAGTCTTCCGGCCGCCGCCGGCGACGGGCCGATCTGGCGGCGAGAGCCCGGGGGGCAGGTGGCAGCGGTGACGGTCAGCACGAGCGGGCATATCTACGTGACCGGCTCGATCACCGGCCCGAGCGGCGACGCGCTGATGGTGGCGAAGTATGGGGCCGAGGGGCATCGTCTGTGGCGCAAGAGCTGGCGGCCGGCAGCCGGATCATGGCACGCGCATGGTCGCGCGATCGCGCCCGCACCTCGCGGCGGTGTCTACGTCGGCGGGTACGTCGGCTATGGCTCGGGTGAGGGCGGAGACGCGCTGCTGCTGCGCTACTCGGCCGCCGGCAGGCTCCGGTGGCGCCGGGAGCTCCCGGAGCGCTTCGGGACGGCGATCGTCGTCTCGCTCGCGTCGTCGTCTCGCGGGGTGGTCGCGGCCGTGGAGGACCACGGATGCTGCGACATCGCGGTCGACCGTGAGGGATACCTGCAGGCATTCCGCTCGGACGGCACCCGCTCGTGGCGCAACCCGTTCGAGGTCCCCGGTATCGCGTCGAGGACGCGCGACACCGCGTGGGGTGTGGCGATCGGACCGAACGACCGCATCTACGCGGTCGGCTCGATCGACCTCAGGGTGTATCGGGGGAGCGCGCCGCCGCCCGACGTCGACAGGGTGATCCAGGCGCTCGCTGCCGATGGACGGGTCCTGTGGACGCGCGTCCTGGGTCGCGCGGAGACCCGCTGGCTCGACTCGGCGACCGACGTCGCGGTCGGGGGTGGATCCGTGATCGTGAGCGGTGAATCTTCGTTGCGCCGGTGGAGCGCGACACGCGCCTGGATCGGGGCGTTCGACGCCCGTGGCCACCGGCGTTGGGTCGATCGCTGGAGCGACGAGGGGGAGCAGCGGAGGGCCGACGCGGTCACGATCGCGCCGTGGGGTCCGATCTACGTGGGCACCGACGCCTCGCTGCGGCGGTACTCATCGACGGGTGCGCTCGCTTGGGAGCTGCCGATCCCTGGCGGCCGAGCGGTGTCCGACGTCGTGGCGATCGGCTCCGTGTTCGTCACGTCGGGACCCGAGCTGCAGCGCTGGATGCGCTAGCGAATCGGCGTTCGTCTGCACGCCGGTCGGTGAGCGCGACTGGAGCGGTGGGGAACCCGCTCGGGCTGGATGCCTGCGATGGTCCGGTCCCATCGTCGTCGCACCGGGATGCCGGATGCCGAGCGGCATATCATCCGTGCGTGAACGAGGCGTTGATGGACCGCGAGACCGCCCACGCGCTCGCGCGTGAGCGGTGCCTCAAGGAGACGACCTACCGCCACCTGGTCTCGGTCGAGGGCGTGATGCGATCGCTCGCCCGCCGGTTCGACGAGGACCAGGACCTGTGGGGCCTCACCGGCCTGTTCCACGACCTCGATCAGGACCACACCGGTGACGACGGGGCGCTGCACGCCCGCATGGCCGCCGGATGGCTCCGCGAGGCGGGCGTCGACGAGCGCGTCGTGAACGGGGTGCTCGCCCACGCCTACGAGGAGTACCGCACCGACCGGATGTCGACGGCGATCGTGCACGCCGACGCGGTCGCCGGCCTGCTCGTCGCATCGGCGCTCGTGCGCCCCGAGCGCTCGGCGGGGATGAAGGTCTCGAGCGTGAAGAAGAAGCTGAAGGAGCGCTCGTTCGCGCCGGGCGTGAACCGCGAGGAGGTCACCGGCGTGGAGGAGAGCCTCGGCGTGCCGTTGGACGAGTTCCTCGTGGTCTCGATCGAGGGGTTGCAGGAGGTCGCCCCCGAGATCGACCTCTGATCGGCCGTCGAGAGGAGGTGGGGAGTCCTCGCGGGGGACTAGGCAAGGAGCTCCGTCTTCCGTCGCTGGTGCGACTACGGAGGTCCCTGCCTAGTCCAGCCTCGCAGCCCCCCACCCCACCTAGACTGCGCACATGCCGGCGGCAGAGCGGATCGACGCGGCCACTCTCGCCTCGCGCACCGGCGTCGGACCGGAGCGCATCGAGGAGCTCGCGCGGTTCGGGATCCTCGCTCCCGATGCCGACGGCACCTTCGCGGCCGGCGACCTCGCCACGGCACGCCTCGCGTTCGCGTTCGAGGCCTCGGGTGTCACCCTCGACGACATCGGGGCGGCGACCACCCGCGGCGTGCTGCCGCGAGCTCTCCCGTCTGGTGCTGGGCGAGCCCGTCGGCCTGCGACCGCAGACCCACGCGCAGGTGGCGGAGGAGGTCGGACTCGACCATGCCCTGATGGGTCGCTTCCTGCAGGCCCTCGGTCTCCCGGAGGCCGAGCCCGACGCGCCGATCCGCGACGACGACGCCGAGCTCCTCGGATTCGGCGCGACCGCGATCGGGGCGGGCCTGCCCGAGGAGACCGTGCTGCGCACGCTTCGGGTGTTCGCCGAGCACCTCGATCGCATGGCCGAACACCAGCGCGCGCTGTTCCGCACCGACGTGCAGGATCGGATGATCGACGCCGGCGTGCCACGTGCGCAGATGCTCGAGGCGAGCGCGGAGATCCGGCAGCAGCTCGTCGAGCTGGGGTTCCGCACGTCGTTCCTGATCCATCGACGGCTGCTGGAGCGCCAGCAGTTCGAGAACACGGCCGAGCAGCTGGAACTGCTCTTCGACGAGATCGGCATACGGCGACGGACCGACCACGCGCCCGAGGCGATCGTGTTCGTCGACCTGAGCGGCTTCACCCGTCTGACGGAGGAGCTGGGCGACGAGGAGGCAGCGGAACGCAGTCGCGAGCTCGCGAACGTCGTCCGAGCCGCCGCCGTCCGCAACCGAGGCCGGGTGATCAAGCTCCTCGGCGACGGCGCGATGGTGCACTTCCCGTCGGCCGCCGACGCCGTGGCGGGCGCGTCCGCGGTGATCGAGCTGGCCCAGCTCGCCGGCCTGCCCGCGGCCCGCGCCGGCGTCACGGTCGGTGCCCTGATCCGCCGCGACGGCGACTACTTCGGGCACACGGTGAACCTCGCCTCACGCATCTGCGACGCGGCCGCCGCGAGCACGGTGACCGCGACGCGCGAGGTGGCCGACCTGACGCCAGAGCTCTCATGGACGCCGATCGGCGATGCGACCCTCAAGGGCGTGCCCGACCCCGTGCCGCTCGTCAGGCTCACGGAGGCCAACGTGACCTCCTAGGCCGGCGGCGAGCCGGCGATGTTGACCATCCACTGGATGCCGAAGCGGTCGACGCACATGCCGAACTCGTCGCCCCACATCTGCCGCTCGAGCGGCATCATCACCGCGCCGCCGTCGGAGAGCTTGTCCCAGTAGCCGTGCAGCTCGCCCGAGTCATCGCCGCTCAGCGAGATCGAGATGTTGTCGCCGACCTTGACCTCGGTGCCCGGGGGACCGTCGGACGCCATGAGCGCCATGCCGTTGTCGGCCTCGAGGTGGGCGTGCATCGTGCCGTCGGCGGTCGCGGGATCGGTGTCCCCGTACTCACCGAAGGTGTTGATCGTGAGCTCGCCGCCGAAGACGTCGCGGTAGAACTCCATCGCCTCGCGGGCGTTGCCATCGAAGTTGATGTACGGGTTGAGACGAGACGGCATCTGGCAGACCTCCAAGGATCGATCGACGGGTCCCTCGACGCTAGGGGAGCGCATCGGCTTCGGTCAAACGGGCCATCGCGACGTGGGCCGCCCCGAGCGGACGCTCACGCCTTCGAGATGCTCCGCGCGAGGTCGCGCATGGAGACGATGCCGACGAGGGTATCGCCATCGATCACCGGGAGATGGCGGAAGCCTCCGTCGAGCATCCGGTCCATCGCCTCGCCCACGGTGGCGTCGGGCGCGATGGTCTGCGGATCAGAGGTCATGCCCTTCGAGATGGGGGAGACGCGGGCCGGGTCGGCGTGCATCCGATCGAACGCCCGCAGGACGTCCCGCTCGGTGAAGATGCCCAACAACGCGTCGTCCTCGACCACCAGGACGGAGCCCACCCCCGCCTTGGACATGGCCGCGACCGCCTCGATCGTCATCGTGGAGGGCTGCACCGTGACCAGATCGGTGCTCATCACCTCTCGAACGACCGTCATCCGTCGCCTCCGGCGTTCCCTCCATCATCCTATGCCCTCCGTGTTGATGCCGATATCGGTATCAGGCGAGGCGCCGGCCGACGAAGCTCTCCGCGCCGACCGCTCCTCCTCGTCGGCGTAGGGGCTGGCGATCGCGCGCACGTCGACGAACCCGACGTCGGCGAGCAGCCCGAGCCACGTCGCGCGCGGGAACACGCCGAGCCGGTGCACGTCGTGGGCGATGCGGCTCGTGCCGTCGGCCTCGTGCAGCAGGATCGCGAACTCGTCGACGTACCAGGTGTCGCTCGGGTCCGGATCCGTGCGCCACTGCAGGTAGCGGAGCCGTCGTCCGTCGGCGCCGTCGTGACCGCCCTGGAGCGTGGCGTCGGCGTATGCCTCGCGCGTGATGTCGGGCTCGAAGATCGCCGCTCCGCCGGGCCGCAGGTGCGTGAACGCCGTCTCGAACGTCGCGCGCAGGTCGGGCTCGGTGAGCTGGTAGCTGATCGCGTCGTGCACGAACACCGCGTCGAACGTGCGGCCGTCGAGGCGCAGGGTGCGCATGTCGCCCTGGAGGTGCTCGACCTCTGGGTTGATCGTGCGGCTGAGCTCGAGCATCCGCTCGCTCAGGTCGGTGAGGGTGAGCGTCGCGTGCGACTTCATGTGGGACGCGCTGTTGCCGCCCCCCGATCCGAGCTCGAGGATCGTCTGCGGAGGCTCGCCGATCGCCTCGGTGAGCACGTCGAGCGCGTGCCCGGCGTCGAGGGCGTAGTCCTCGGGCGCCGTCAGCAGGTGGAACCATGGTGCGAGCTCCGTATAGAGCGGGAGCTGATCGTGGTCGTCGGCTGATTCGCGCATGGTCGAGGTCTGCGGACACTGATACCACGGGAGCCCGTTGCGGGCCTGGGGCGACCCACCTAGGGTTCGAACGTGGCTCTTCGTTCGCCCGAGACGCCGATCGGATCGCCATCGTGACGTCCGACCGGATCGTCGGGCGAGCCGACGAGCTTCGTGGGATCGCGGCCTTCCTCGATCGGATCCCGATCGGCCCCCGAGGGCTCCTCCTCGAAGGCGATGCCGGCGTCGGGAAGACGACCCTCTGGCGCGCGGCGTCCGACGCGGCGAGGCAACGAGGCATCACGGTGCTGTCGTCTCGGGCCGTCGAGAGCGAATCGCAGCTCTCGTTCACGTCGATGGCCGATGTGCTCGACCCTCATCTGGACGAGCTCCTGCCCGCGTTGCCCCACCCCCAGCGGGTCGCCCTCGAAGTGGCGTTGCTCCGACGGGAGCCTCAGCAACTCGGCCCCGATCCTCGCGCCGTCTCCGTCGCGACCGGGTCGGCGCTGCGGATGCTCGCCGAGGGTTCGCCGGTGGTCATCTCGATCGACGATCTCCAGTGGGTGGATCCGTCGTCGGCCCGTGTCTTCTCCTACGCGTGCCGCCGGTTGGGACAGGCACCCATCGGGATGATCGGAGCCAGGAGGTCCGGACTCGGTACGGGCCAGCCGCTCGACATGCCGGCGGTCTTCGAGGGCACCCTGGATCGGATCGATGTCGAGCCGTTGGACGAGGACGGCATCAGAGAGCTGCTGACCCATCATGGGCTGGAGCTCCCCGTGCCGGTGGTTCGCCGGGTCTTCGCGACGTCCGGGGGCAATCCGTTTTATGCCCTGGAGCTCGCGAGGGCCCTTCCGAGGGATCTGTCTCCCAGCGAGCCGCTCCCCGTCCCGAGCACGCTCGACGAGCTGCTCGGCTCTCGCCTGCACGACCTGTTGCCCGAGACTCGGAGGTTGCTGGCGATGTCGGCGGCGTCGGCGTCGCCCTCACTCGATCAGCTGCGCTCGTCGAAGTTGGTGGACGATCTCGATCCGCTGGTCGATGAGGCGGTGCGAGCCGATGTCATCCGCGTGCGCGACGGGAAGATCCGCTTCTCCCATCCATTGATGGCGGCGGCTGCCTACGCCGACGCCACGCAGGAGGAGATCCGGGCGATCCATGGGCTGCTCGCCGATACCGTCGACGATCGCGAGGAGCGGGCCCGGCATCTCGCCCTCGCCGCCGAGGGCCCTGATGCGGAGACCGCAGACGAGCTCGACGAGGCCGCGACTCGAGCCTCCGCGAGGGCGGCGCCCGATGCCGCCGCGTCGCTCTCACACCTCGCCGAGCGGATGACTCCGCCGAACGACAGGACCTCACTCGTTCGTCGAACGAACCGAACGGCCAGGTTCCTCTTCGACGCGGGCGACCTGGCGAGGTCACTCGCCTCGCTGCGCGAGGCGAGCGAGATCGCACCGTCGGGCCACGACCGCGCGACGATCCTGTACCAGCTCGCGACGTTGAGCTGGATGGACGTCCACACCATCGAGCCGCTCCTTCGCCGTGCGAGCGACGAGGCCGAAGGAGACCTTGAGCTCCTGGCGGCTATCCACGTCGATCTCGCCTGGTGCGAGATCTACCGCGGCCGGCTGGGCGTCGCTCGCGACGAGGCCATCGCGAGCGTTCGATCCGCGGCGGGCCTCGATGAGCCCATCCGGCGCGAGGCGGCTTGGGTCTCCACGATGGTCGAGTTCCTGCTCGGGGGTTTGCCGGGTGAAGCCGTGCTCGGAGCCGCCCGGTCGCGGCGAGCGACGCTGCCCGACGATCGGGGTCTGGATCTCTCCCCCTACACCCCGCCCGCCGACGTCATGGGCCTGATCCTGATGTGGTCCGGCGAGCTCGAGGAAGCGCGTTCGATCTTGCAGCAGGAGATCGCGGACTACGACGACCGTTCGCGGCTGGTGATCAGGGCGGAGGCGCTCGGCTACCTGTCGGAGATCGCCAGTCGAGCAGGCCGGTGGGACGAGGCGATCGCCTTGGCGAGGCAGGGGTACGACCACAGCGCCGACACGGGACACGAGGCCGGACTCGGGTTCGCCGGCTACATGGTCGCCCTCGCCGCGGCGCTCCGAGGCGATGCCGACCGCGCGAGGCGACACACGCTCGACGGGATCCGGCGCTCACGACGGAACGGCGACCCGTTCTACGAGAGCTGCCATCGGGCGGTCCTCGGACTTCTAGAACTGTCCCTGGGCAACGCCGCCGCAGCCCACGAGCAGCTTGCCCAGGCGGTCGCCTTCCTCGAGGAGATGGGCAGCCCCGAGCCGTGTGTCATCCCCTGTCTGGGCGATGAGGTCGAAGCCCTGGTCTCGCTCGGTGAGCTGGATCGAGCAGATGTGGTCACGACGCGGCTCGCGGACCAGGGTCGCTCGCAGGGCAGGCTTTGGGCGCTGGCCGTCGCGGCTCGTTGTCGCGGCCTCACGCGGGCCGCGAGGGGTGACACGGAGGGGGCACTCACGGCGCTCGACGACGCCATGGAGATGCACGAGGCGCTCGATCTTCCCTTCGAGCGGGCGCGCACGCTCCTCGTTCGTGGGACCGTCGAACGACGCGCGAAGCGAAGGCGAGAGGCCCGGGCCTCGATCGGCGAGGCCCTGATCCTCTTCGAGGGGCTCGGGGCAGCCGCGTGGGTGACGAGGTCGCGCGAGGAGCTCGAGCGAGTGGGCGGCCGCACCGCGGGCCCGGACGCCCTCACCGGCACGGAACGGCGCGTCGCGGCGCTCGCTGCCGAGGGCAGGACGAACAAGGAGATCGCGAACGAGCTCTTCATCAGCGTCAAGACCGTGGAGGCGAACATGACCCGCCTCATGCGCAAGCTGGGGGTCGGCTCACGCAGAGAGATCGCCGGCCTGCTCTCGACCCTCGCCGCCGACGACGGCGAGGGTCGCTCGGCCGACGCGTAGGGTCGTTCCCCGATTCCGCTCGCGCCTCCTCGTCCTAGCGTCGTCCCATCGCTCGACGACCAGGAAGGGAGGAGCGATGGACACGACGGCGATCGCCAAGGAGGGCTTCACCTTCGGGCAGAGGTCGAAAGCGCTCGTGCTCGCGGGGGCGATGATCGCGATGCTCGGCACCGGGGTCGTGATCGGCCGTGCGGCGGCCGACGATCCCCAGCCGATCGTGCCTCGCCAGCAGGAGGTCGCGGACGCCACGACCCGTGGATCCGTGGCCGGACACATCGCCACGGCGCGGCCCTCAAGGGCGCGACTCTCAGCCGAGGGCTGTGCGGTCAGGCGGGGTTGCTGAAACACGTGAGTCGAAGGAGGGGTCCGATGCCGGAGTTCATGGACGTGCACCACGACATGGTCGGGATCACCACTGAAGCGTTGGGGGAGGCCCACCAGGCCGACCTGGCTCTCCAAGACGGCGAGGGCGTGAACTTCAAGCATGCCTGGGCGGACCCGGAGAGCGGGCGCGTCTGGTGCCTGTCGGAGGGGCCCGATGCCGACGCCGTCCGACGGGTGCACGAACGCGCGGGTCACCCGGCCGTCGAGATCTATCCGGTTCCCGTGCAGGCGTGATCGATCCACTCCGGAGGGGCGCGGGCGTCGATGCAGGCGCTCTGAAGTCGCGATGTGTAGCGACCGGCCGAGCTGGGTAACCAAGACCGAACGGCCATCGACCCGAAGGAGGAGCCGCATGTTGCTGGTCACCGATACCGCAGCGTCCGAGATGCGCGAGATCCTCGATCGCGAAGACGTGCAGGGGAAGGCCATACGGCTGACCTTGGCGCCGCGTGACGATGGCGGGGCGGTCGAGATATCGCTCGTTGCGGTCGAGCAGCCACGCCCCGGCGACGTCGAGGCCGAAGCGAAGGACGTCGACATCCTGGTCGGCTCCGAGCTCGTCGACGAGCTGGACGACAAGGTGCTCGACAGCCGCCCCGACGGACAGGGCTTCTCGATCACGCCACAGGACAACTGACGGTCGTCGTCGCCCGGCGGCCGGCTAGGTGCGGATGCCGAGCGCGGACCGGAGCGCGCGGTCGAGCACCGGCAGCTCGTCGGGTTCGAGCGCACCGACCGGGCGCGGGCGGAGCGCGTCCCTGGGGATCGTCTGCAGCGAGTCGCAGTTCGCGACCGAGCGCACCTTCAGTCCGTGCCGGCGCCCGAGCGGCACCTCCGTCGGGATGTCGCGCACGGTGCGGGTGATCGGCGCCACCGTGACCGCGGTGCGCACCGCGATCGCCGCCGTGCGCGTGACGAGCAGCACGGGCCTCGTACCGACCGGCCGAGGGAGCCGCGCGATGTAGATCTCGCCTCGCCGCAGGGGTCAGCCTTCGGGCCAGGCGGCGATCGCGCGCAGACCGGCAATCTCCTCGAGGTCCTCGGGCACGCGCTCGTACGCCTCGGCGTACCGGATGTCGGCGACCGACTCCCCGACGGCCTCGAGGTACCGGTCGATCGCGCGGCGGATCAGCTCGCTGCGGCTCTCGTCGGCCGCCTTGGCGAGCCCGTCGAGGGTCGACACCTGCGCGTCGTCGAGCTGAACGAGGACCTGCGTTCGTGCCATCCCGGAGATCATGCCATATGGATTATCATATGGTCGAGTGGGTCGCCGTGATGGACGTCACGTCTCGCTCTGGGATGCGTCTCATGTGCGAGGCTAGGGACATGGAACGCGTCGAGGGGATCGGCGGCTTCTTCTTCCGGGCGAGGGATCCCGAGAGGCTCGCCGCCTGGTACGCCGAGCACCTCGGGGTCCTGCCGCCGCCGGCCTCGTACGAGGGCCAGGTGTGGTCGCAGCGCGAGGGCCCGACGGTCTTCGCGCCGTTCCCGGCCGAGGACAACCCCTTCCTCGGCCCGACGGGGTGGGGCATCAACTTCCGGGTCGGCGATCTCGACGCGATCGTGGCGCAGCTGCGGGCGGCCGGGATCGAGGTAGAGGTCGATCCCGAGGCGTACCCGAACGGTCGGTTCGCCCAGCTGCAGGATCCGGAGGGCAACGCGATCCAGCTCTGGCAGCCGGCCTGAGCCCTCTGCGTCGCTCCGAGAGCGGTGTGTCCGGTCCGCCGGAGGTTCGATAGGCTGCCGCGCGGTCCCCGGCCCACTCGCCATCACTGGAGGAGACTCGTGTTCGCGACGCTCGGACGTTGGTGTTTCCGCAACCGGGGCAAGGTCGCCCTGCTCTGGCTCGCCGCCCTGATCGTGCTCGGTGCCGTCAGCGGCTTGATCGGCACCGCGTACAGCACGGAGTTCGCGCTGCCCGACGTGGAGAGCCGCCGCGGGTTCGACATCCTCGACGAGCACTTCGCCGACTCGAGCGCCGGCGGCGAGGGCGGCACGATCGTCTTCCGCGCGGACCAGGGCGTCGACGACCCCGAGGTCCAGCAGACGATGAGCGCCTACTTCGACGAGGTCGCGCAGATCGAGGGGGTCACGACGCTGGTCAGCCCCTACTCGGAGGAGGGCGCCCAGCAGATCGCGGCGCAGGGACCCGAGGCAGGGAAGATCGCCTACGCGCAGATCGGGCTGCCCCGAGACATCACGCTCGAGGAGGCGACGGTCATCAGCATGGAGATCCGGGAGACGATGCCCGAGATCCCCGGCGTGCAGATCGAGGTCGGTGGTCAGCTCCTCGCCGAGTTCGAGGTGCCGAGCTCGGAGCTGTTCGGCCTGGCCTTCGCGATCATCGTGCTGATCCTGGCGTTCGGATCGGTGCTCGCGATGGGTCTGCCGATCGGCATCGCGCTCGCCGGCATCGGCGTGGGCACGATCCTCGCCGGGCTGCTCAGCCACGTGCTGTCGATCCCCGACTTCGCCACGACCGTGGCCGTCATGCTCGGCCTGGGCGTCGGCATCGACTACGCGCTGTTCATCGTCACCCGATATCGCGAGAACCTGCACAAGGGGGCCTCGATCGAGGACGCGACGGTCGTGGCGCTCGACACCGCCGGCCGGGCCGTCGCGTTCGCCGCCACCACCGTGGTGATCTCGCTGCTCGGCATGGTGCTGATGGGACTGTCGTTCATCACCGGGCTCGCCGGCGCGGCGGCCGTCGTGGTGGCCGTCACGGCCGTCGCGTCGCTCACCCTGCTGCCGGCGCTGCTCGGGTTCGCGGGCCAGCGGGTCGAGGTCACCCGGTGGCGCGGGCTGATCGCCGCGCTCCTGGTGGCGGTGGGGCTCGCCGGGCTGGCCCTCACGATCCAGCCGCTGGCCCTCGTGGGGCTCGCGCTCGCCGCCGTGGTGCTCGTCGCCAGCTTCGCCGTCGCACCGCTGCGGCGCGAGGTGCCGCGTCGCCCGCCGCGGCCGCTGCGCGAGACGATCCCGTACCGATGGAGCCGCGTGATCCAGCGCCACCCGGTGATCGCGGCGCTCGCGGGCGTGGCGATCCTGCTCGTCTTGGCGGTGCCGTTCTTCAGCCTGCGCATGGCGTTCAGTGACGAGGGCAACTTCCCCGAGGAGACGACCACCCGCCAGGCGTACGACCTGCTGGCGGCGGGGTTCGGGCCGGGCTTCAATGGCCCGCTGCTGCTCAGCACCGAGATCCCCGAGGGCACCGATCCGGCGGCGCTCGAGGGCGTCACCGGGGCCCTGGCCGCCGACGCGGGCGTCGCCTTCGTGACGCCCGCGGTCCCCAACGACCCCGCACAGCCCAGCGCCGCACTGTGGCGGCTGTTCCCGACGACCGCCCCGCAGGACGAGGCGACCACCGAGCTGGTCGAGCGGCTCCGCGACGAGGTGCTGCCCGCCGCGGAGGAGGGGACCGAGCTCGACGTGGCGGTGTCGGGTGGGGTCGCCGCTGCGGTCGACTTCTCCGAGTACCTCACGGCGCGGATGCCCTTGTTCATCGGCGTGGTGCTGTTGCTGTCGTTCCTGCTCCTGATGCTGGTGTTCCGGTCGCTGCTGGTGCCGCTGAAGGCCGTGATCATGAACCTGCTGTCGATCGCCGCGGCGTACGGCGTGGCCACGGCCATCTTCCAGTGGGGGTGGTTCGGCAGCGTGCTCAACATCGAGCCGGCGCCGATCGAGCCGTTCGTGCCGATGATGATGTTCGCGATCGTGTTCGGGCTGTCGATGGACTACGAGGTGTTCCTGCTGTCGCGGATCCGCGAGGAGTACCTGCGCTCGGGCGACAGCCGCCTCTCGGTGGCCGACGGCCTGGCCGCCACGGCCCGCGTGATCACGGCGGCGGCCGCGATCATGGTCGTGGTGTTCGGTAGCTTCATCGGTGAGAGCGACCGCATCGTGAAGCTGTTCGGGGTGGGCCTCGCGAGCGCCGTGTTCCTCGACGCCACGGTGGTTCGGATGCTGCTGGTGCCGGCCACGATGGAGCTGCTCGGCGACTTGAACTGGTGGCTGCCGAAGTGGCTCGACCGGGCGCTCCCGAAGGTCGCGGTGGAAGGTGAGGACCTGCTGCTGGAGCCCGAGCTCGAGAAGGTGTGAGCCGCGGCCCGGGTCGTCAGTGAGCGACACCGATAGTGGTGTCGGTCGGGGGTCGGGCGCCGGTGCGGCAGGCTTGACACCACTATCGGTATCACCCGCGGCGCGCAGGTTCGCACGGTCGCCGTGATATCAGCGGCCGCCACGATCTCGACCAGCTAGCCACCAGTCGACGGTTCGAATTGCACTACAATCCTGCAATCAGACCGATCCCCCGCGGCCGCCTGGGAGGGCAGGATGTGGCTCACGAACTGCACCGTCATCGACGTCGAGGATCCCGATCGGTCGTTCACCGGAGCGCTCCGCATCGAGGAGGGGCGCATCGTCGAGACGTCAGAGACGCGCCGGGCCGGCCGGGCTCCGACACGATCGATCTGGGCGGTCGGTTCCTGATCCCCGGGCTGATCACGTGTCATACGCACCTCACCGAGGTCTACCCCTTCGACCTGTCCGACGGTGAGTCGTCCGCGACCTCCGCGTTGCGCGCACGAGCCGTCGCCGAAGACGCACTGCTGGCCGGGGTGACCACCGTCCGGTGCGTACACGAGACGAACCGCGCCGACCTCCATCTGCGGCACGCGCATGCGCAGGGCTGGGCACCGCTGACGCCTCGCATCTTCGCGGCGGGCCAGGCGATCACCACGACCGGCGGCCATGGGGACGCCTTGGGCGGCGGCTGCGTGCGCGCGGACGGTCCGGAGGAGTTCCTGCACGCAGCGCGAGACGAGCTCGCCGCGGGCGCCGACCACATCAAGATCTTCATCTCGGGCGGCATCGGCGAGGCGAGCGAGAACCTCACGACGGTGCAGATGTCGCCCGAGGAGATGGCCGCCGCCGTCGAGGCGGCCGACGCGCATGGCGCGTACGTCGTCGCGCACGCGGGCAACGCGGCGTCGATCAAGGTCGCGCTCGATGCCGGCGTGCGGTCCTTCGAGCACGGGTACGACCTCGACGACGAGACCGCGCGGATGATGGCCGAGCGCGGCGTGTTCTACACCCCGACGATCAACGTCACGCACGTGCGCAGCTGGATGCTGCCGCGAGGGTTCGACGAGTCGCAGGTGCGCCGTGCCGCCGAGGTCGAGCCGATGCACGCGCGCAGCCTCGAGACGGCGATCCGCCATGGCGTGACGATGGTCAACGGGACCGACGGCGCTCCGGCCGAGCCCGTCGAGGGCACGTTCATGACCGCGATCGAGGCCGAGCTGATGTCGGAGGCCGGCATCGGCCCGGTGGGCGCGCTCAAGGCTGCCACGGTGAACGCGGCCCAGCTGCTCGGCGCGCCCGAGCTGGGCACGACCCGCGTCGACGGGGCCGCGGACCTGATCGCGATGCCGGGCGATCCGACCACCGACATCCGGGCCCTGCGCGGGATCGACTGGGTCATGAGCCGGGGAACCGTCGTCCGCGCGGTCGCCTGACTCGCGCCTGACACCCCAGCGCCCACCAGCCCAAGATTGCACTACAATCCTGCAATCAGACGACCTGGTCTTGAGGAAGGGGAGCGATGAGCGACGAGGTTGGCATCGGCCTGGTGGGGTTCGGCATGGCGGGACGCACCCACGTGCGCGAGATCGCCCACGTCGACGGCGCGTCGACGACCGCGGTGTTCGGACGCTCCCGTGAGAAGGCCGAGGCGTTCGCCGCGCAGTTCGGGGTGCCGAAGGTCTATACGGACTACGAGGCGTTCCTCGCCGATCCCGACGTGCACGTCGTGGACATCCTGACGCCGCACGGCGTGCATCGCGACTACGCCGTCCCGGCCGCCGACGCGGGCAAGCACGTGGTCGTGGAGAAGCCGCTCGAGCTCGATCTCGAGCGTGCCCGGGAGATCATCGACGCCTGCGAGCGCAACGGCGTGACGCTCGGCGTGATCTACCAGATGCGGTTCGGCGAGTGGGCCAGGCGTCTGAAGCGGGCCGTGGACGACGGCGAGCTCGGTGAGCTGATCCTCGTCGACGGCATCGAGAAGGCGTTCCGCGACCCCGAGTACTACGCGCGCGATCCGTGGCGCGGCACGCGCGAGATGGAAGGGGCCGGGTGTCTGATGACCCAGTCGATCCACGTGATCGACCTGCTGCAGTGGCTGGCCGGGCCCGTGACCACCGTGAGCGGCTTCGTCCGGACCGCACGCCACGACATCGAGGTGCCCGACCTATCGGTCGCGCGATTCACCTACGCGAACGGTGCGCCCGGCATGCTCCAGAGCTCGACAGCGATCCTGCCCGCGCTGCGTTCGCGCGTCGAGGTCCACGGCACGAACGGCAGCGTGATCTTCAATCCGGAGTACGACCACCTCTACTTCTGGGACGTCGCCGGCACCGAGGAGGGGCCTGCCGAGCCCGGGCTCTCGTTCCCGTTCGTGGACACGCCCGACCCCAACGAGTTCCCAGAGGAACGACACCGGCTCGCGCTCACCGACATCCTCGAGGCGATCGCCGCCGGTCGCGAGCCGCTCGTGCCCGGCGCCGAGGCGCTGAAGTCGCTCGCGATCGTGCTGGCGATCGAGGAATCCGCCCGCACGGGGTGCGACGCCGAGGTGCTCGACACCGCCCTCGGGCGGTAGCCGAGCTCAGAACACGTCGAGCAGGCGGGTCTCGCCGACCTCGAGGTGCGTGGTCAACAGGCGTGCGGCCTCGGCCCGATCGCCGTCGGCGATCGCCTTCGCGATACGCCGGTGCTCCCGCATCCAGTTCGACTGGTACTCGGCGTCGGCGCGATCGAGGTAGGCGAGGCCGAGGCGGAGCTCTCCGAGCAGCGTGCTCTCGAAGGTGACGAGCCGGTCGTTGCCGAGGAACCCCACGATCGCCCGGTGGAAGGCCGCGTCGGCGTCCCTGATCGCGTTCAGATCCTGGGAACGGGTCCCCGCCTCCATCTGGTCGATGGCGGCCTCGAGCGCCATCAACCCCTCGGCGACGGCGTCCTTGGTGGCCCCGCGCACCGCCTTGAGCTCCAGCAGACGGCGGGCGGCGTAGATCTCGACGATGTCGGTCGCATCGACGGTCGCGACGGCGACGCCCTTGTGGGGGCGATGCTCGAGCAGTCCCTCGCCCAGCAACAGCCGCACGCCTTCTCGGACCGTGTTGCGCGAGACGCCGAGATCTTCGGCCAGGGCCACCTCACGGATCGGCGTGCCGGGCGCGAGTGCACCCGAGAGGATGCGGTTGCGGACGATCCCCGCGAGCTGTGTCGCCGTGCTCGTTCGGTCGATCCCAGTGGCGCCGGGATCCTCGTTCGCCACGTGTACCTCCTCAGGCCGTTCCAGGTTGCTGGACAATAGTACGATTCCACACCAGGACAGGAAGGCCTGGACGATGGACGACGTGATGCGCGTGAGGACCGTCGACTATCACACGGCCGGCGAGCCGTTCCGGATCGTCCTCGACGGCGCCCCCGACATCCCCGGACGCTCGATCCTCGAGCGCCGAGCAGCCGCCGAACGTGATCCACAGATCGATGCCATCCGCCTGCTGCTGGTGAACGAGCCGAGAGGTCACGCCGACATGTACGGCTGTTTCCTCGTGCCCCCTCAGGAGGGAGCGCACCTCGGTGTGCTCTTCTGGCACAAGGACGGCTATTCGGTCGCCTGTGGACATGGCACGATCGCGCTCGGGGCGTGGGCCGTCGAGACCGGACGGGTGCCGAGCGAGCCGAGCGGTATCACCGATGTGGTCATCGACGTCCCGTCCGGCCGCGTGACCGCCCGCGTCTCGACCGATGCCGGCAGGGTGACGAAGGTCGCGTTCGCCAACGTCGGTGCGCGGGTGATCGGACGCGACATCGAGGTCGACACGAGCCGGGGGCGGCTCGTGGTGGATGTCAGCGACGGAGGCGCGATCTACGCGTCGCTCCCGGCGGCGAGCGCTGGCCTCGCGGTCCGGCCCGACGATCTCCACGACCTCATCGCGCTCGGTCGCGAGATCAGATGGGCGCTCGACGACACGCCGTGGGCGGACCACCCCGACGACCCTCGGCTCCGTGGGATGTACGGCGTGATCTGGTACGACGACCTCGGGACCGGGCCCGACGAGGGGCCACATCATCGCAACGTCACCGTGTTCGCCGATGGCGAGGTCGATCGCTCACCGTGCGGGTCCGGCACCTCGGCAAGGCTGGCGCTGCTCCATGCGCAGGGACGGATCGCCGTTGGTCAGACCATGATCCACGATTCGATCATCGGGTCGAGGTTCGACGCTCGCGTGGTCCGTGTCGCAGGCGATGCGGTGATGACCGAGGTCGACGGCATGGCGTTCGAGACCGCGCGGAGCACGTTCGTCCTGGACCCCCGCGACCCCATCGGGACAGGGTTCCTGTTGCGGTAACCCCCGTGCCTTGACCCCTTCCCCAGCATCGCCCTACAATCCTACAGCCATACAAGCGACCCATGCTGCCCGCTCTTCCGAGCGACCGTAGGTCGCGGTCCACATGCCACCAAGGGGGCGTCGAACCGGTGACGGCGGAGGTCGCGAGCGGCACTGGCACACATCCCGCCAGACCCCGTCGTCCGAAGGGCTCACGTGACGAGGCGGTGGGGCGCATGCCCGGCGCTGCCTCGTTCCTCGGTTTCGCGGGCATCGCCTGGACCATCGTCGCGGTCGTCGTGCCGCTGTACGCCATCGTGGCGATCACCTTCGGCCGGAACGACCCCATCTTGCTGCTCGCCCGGCCCGAGTGGGATCCGACCTCGTGGCGAACCACGCAGTTCCGCGCGGTCCTCGGGGATCTGTTCGGTGGCGGGCTCGGCCAGGTGTGGGTGCGGACCACCACGTACGTCGTCGTCGCCACCTCGCTGTGCATCCTCATCGGCTACCCGGTGGCGTACTTCCTCGCCCGATGCGCACGACCGGGGCGGCGCGGGATCTACGTGGCGCTCGTGCTCACGCCCCTGTGGATCCCCTACATGATGCGGATGCTGGCCTGGGTCGGGCTGCTGAGTCGTGACGGTGTCGTGAACAGCGTGCTCCGCATGGGCGGTATCGAGCCGATCACATGGTTGTCGGGCAAGCCCCTCGTCGTGATCATGGGTCTCGTCTACGGCTACATCCCGTTCCTGATCTTGCCGCTGTTCGTTGTGCTCGACCGCGTGCCGGAGTCGACCCTGGAGGCGGGCCGTGACCTCGGAGCCTCGGGGTGGGCCACGTTCCGGCGGGTCACGTTGCCGCAGTCGAGGCCGGGGCTGCTCGCCGGCATCGCGTTGATCTCCTTGCCGATGTTCGGCGACTTCTTCACGACCAACCTACTGTCGGGGTCGCCGTCGACGCGCATGGTCGGCAACGAGATCGACTTCTACATCAACGAGTCCCAGACCTCGGGCGCCCGCGGCGCGGGTATCACCTTGCTGCTGGTGCTGTTCACGGCCCTCTTCATGATCTACTACCTCGCGAAGTCAGGGAACTCGGTGCGCAACCAGCCGTCGCAATCCATCGAGCGTCCGGGCAGCGACATCGAGGGCGGCGGGCGGCTGCTCCGCTGGTGGACGTGGGGCTACATCGCGTGGATGTTGATCCCGGTCGCGATGGCGGTGGCCTTTTCGTTCAATGCCGGCAGGTCGCGTTCGTTGTGGCAAGGGGCGTCGTTGCGATGGTACGTCGCCGAGGGGTCGGTCTTCCGCAACGAGGCGCTCATCGGCGCGCTCGGGCAGACCCTGCGGCTCGCGATCCTGACGACGATCATCACCGTCCCGCTCGGGCTCGGGCTGGCGATGGGCATCACACGGTGGCGGGGGAGGGCGCGTGGCGCCTCGAGCGTTCTCGTGGTGGCGCCGCTGGCCATCCCCGAGATCGTGCTCGCGGTGGGCCTCTTCTTCGCCGTGAGCGAGCTCTATGAGTTCCTGCCCTTCGGGACCCTCGCCCAACTGCTGGGCCACGTGGTGTTCTTCCTTCCCGTCGCGGTGCTGATCATCGAGGGCAGGCTGCTCCTCGTGGGCTCTTCGTACGAAGAGACCGCCATGGATCTGGGCGCATCGCCGTTCGGGGCCGCGGTCCGGGCTCTGCTCCCGATGCTCATGCCGGCCCTCCTCGCAGCTTCCCTGTTCACCTTCGTCGCGTCCATGGATGACTTCGTCATCAGCCAGTTCCTCAGTGGCGGAGAGTCGAGCATCACGGTGCCGATGCGGCTCTACGTGGCAGCGCGGTCCCTGTCCACGCCGGCCACGAACGCTCTCGCGACCCTGCTGCTTGTGGCCAACGCCATCGTCATCACCGCCGCCCTCCTGGGGCTGCGCTACTTCCGCCGCCGGGACACGGTGCCGCAAGGCCAAGGCCCCCTGGCGATCGGAGCCGTATGAGTTCGAAGGGAGGCCGTGGCTCGCACGACCGGTCCGTGGACCTTATCCGCCGTGTGACCTGACCAGCGAATGTAAGGAAGGAGCAGAGATGGCAGCGCAACCGAGGTACAACCGACGGCAGTTCCTGTGGCGGTCCACCGCCGCGGTGATCGCCGTGCCGACCCTGGCGCAACTGCTCGCCGCGTGCGGCTCGGACGACGCGTCGACGTCCGCGACCCAGGGATCGGTCACGCTCGACCCCGCGAACCCCACCCCCCTGCCGGTCTTCGAGGACAATCCGCCGATCGAGAGCGGCCTTTCGCCGGAGGCGGGTCCCCTGACGCTGCTGACCTGGGCGGACTATGTCCCGGCCAAGATCGTCAAGGACTTCGAGAAGGAGTTCGGGGTCACCGTCGAGGAGGTCACCTTCAACTCGGCGGACGAGGCACTGCGCAAGGTCGCGAGCGGCGAGGTCCCGTTCGACCTGTACGCCGGGCTCGTCGAGGTGATGCCGCCGTTGATCGAAGGCAAGCTCATCCAGCCGCTGAACCACGACTACATCCCCAACATCACGAACATCTGGCCGACCCTGCAGGACCCCTGGTACGACCCCGGCTCGGTGTACTCCATCGCCAGCGTGGTCGGCGCGTTCGGGATCGGCTGGCGGACCGACCTGATCGATATCGACATCCCAAATCTGGAGAACCCGTGGGACGCGTTGTGGGACCCGGCGGCCAAGGACATCGTCGCGTTCTACGACCAGTTCCGGGAGGCCATCGCCTTCTCGCTGTTCCACGACGGGGTGAACAACCCGAACACCCCGACCGACGAGGAGCTTGCCGCCGCGGTCGAAGGCCTGCGGACCCTCATCGCGGACAACGGTGCACGGGTCGGCGACAACGTCGGGTTCGCCGGGCTCGGCGAGGGGACGTTCGGCGTGGTGCAGTCTTTCCAGGGGGACTCGCAGTACGCGGAGTTCTCCATGCCGCAAGGAAGCGATCCGTCGGTGCTGCAGTACGTGTGGCCACCGGCGGCCACTGATGGCGCTGTCGGCGGCACGGTGAGCGACGACTTCTGGATGCTGAGCAAGGAGTCGAAGAGCCCCGTGCTCGCGCACGAGTTCATCAACTGGGTCCTCGGCAAGGAGCCCGCGCAGGCCTGGTACGAGCTCTACGGACTGCAGCTCCCGCAGAACCACCTGACGCCCGAGGTGCTCGTCTCGGACGGGATCGTGCCCGAGCAACTCTCGACGCAGATCCTGACGCCCGAGGACTTCGACCTCGGTCAGTGGGTCCTTCCGCTGACCGAAGCCCAGCAGCAGCGGCTGGTCGACGCGTGGGCCGAGGTGCAGCGCGGGTAGCGGGCTCAGGCGGCGGGCGGCCGGACCGAGCGTCGCACGCTCTCTATTGATGGGTTGATCCGCAGGCGCCGAAGACAGGGGACAGCAGATGAGATTGCAAGACGTCACCACCGATGGCGTCGGCTTCGCTGAGATGGTCAAGACCGCGACGAGCCTCCTGGAACGCTGCAAGGTACGGCCGGACGAAGAGGTCGTCGTCTACACCGACACCGGAGGTGACGCCTCGCTGTCAGAGGCGATCCAGATCGCGGCCACCAACATGGGCTGCGACACGACCGTGGTGATCGGCACCCCGCGGTTCGCCCTGCTCGACCCCTCCGGCGCCGCGGTCGAGGCCATGAAGCGGGCCGACATCGTCTTCGACCTCGCGTCGGCGACCTGGTCGGACTACGCGCTCGCGATCCAGCACATCGTCGACGCGGGCACCAGGGTCCTGCAGGTGATGCTCCCCGCACGCTCCTTCGTGGAGCGGCCCCCGATCGACGAGATCACCGGGCGGGTGGCCCGCCTGGGGGAGATCTTCGACGCCGCCACCGAGTTGCGGGTCACCGGTCCTGGCGGGACCGACCTGACCTTCGCTCGAGGGGATCTGCCGCTGGACCCCGGCCGCGGGTTCGTGGACCGGCCGGGATCGTGGGACAGCTGCGGCGTCTTCAGCCAGACGTTCGCCCCGGCCTCCGGCACCGTGAACGGGACGTTGGTCTTCGACGGGCCGCTCACGCTCCTGCCGCAGTACCGATTCGTGGCGGAACGGCCGATCGTGACCCAGATCCTCGATGATCGGGTGGTGTCGATCCAGGAGGACCACCGCGAGGCGAAGCTGCTCGCCCGGTGGTTCGAGTCGTTCGGCGACGAGGGCGTGTACCTGTTCTCGCACGCGGGCGCCGGCGTCGACCACCGTGCGCACACCCAGATCATCGACGTGAACGGCTGGGAGAGCATCCTCGGGGCGGTCGTCTTCGGGATCGGGGCCAGCTCGAACGTGAACTTCAAGGGGAACCGCTTCGCGACGGGGCACATGGACGGCGTGCTCCTCGAGGCGTCGATGGAGATCGACGGGGTCCCGGTGATCGAGCACGGTCGGTTCACCGACGCCTCCGGCGTGGTCGTGTGAAACGCGGGTAGGGGGGCTCAGGCGGCGGGGGGCCGGACGGCGATCACGTCCATCTCGACGTGGAACCGTTCGTCCATCAGTTCACACACGATCGTGGTCCTGACCGGCTTGGCGCCGCCGAAGCCCTCGGCGTACAGCTCGTTGAACCGGGCGAAGCTGTCACGTGACGTGAGGTAGGCGCCGACCCGCACGACCTCGCCGAGGCCGCAGCCGGCGGCGCGCAGGCAGGCCTCGATGTTGCGGATCACGGCGCGGACCTGGCCGTCGAGGTCGGGGGCCACGAGCGCGCCGTCGGCATCGACCGGGACCTGGCCCGAGACGAACACGAGGTCATCGGTCGCGACGACCGGGACGTAAGGCCGCGCGGGGACCATGATGTCGGGCGGCTGGATCTCTTCACGCATCCGTCGGGCTCCCTTCGCCGAGCACCTCGATGAACCGGTCCACGCCGATGTTGCCACCCGACAGGATGACACCGACGCGCCTGCCCTCGGCGTCGATGCTGCCGGCGAGCAGGGCCGCGACACCGACAGCGCCGCTCGGCTCGACGACGAGCTTCAGCCGTTCGAACAGGTACCGCATCGCCGCGCGGATCTGGTCGTCGGTCACGGTGACGATGTGGTCGACGACGCGCCGGTTCACCTCGAGCGTCAGTACCCCCGGCGTCACCGGTTGCAGGCCGTCGGCGATGGTGCGGGGAACGCCGGGGAGCTCGACCCGGTCGCCGGTCTCGAGGGACCGGCGCGTGTCGTCGGCGCCCTGGGGCTCGACGCCGATGACGACCGCGTCCTCCCGGTGGGCCCGCAGGGCTGTCCCCGAGCCCGCGATCAGCCCGCCCCCGCCGACCGGCACCACCAGGATGTCGGGGGGCCCGATCTGCTCGATCAGCTCGAGCGCGGCGGTGCCCTGTCCAGCCATGATCAACGGGTCGTCGTACGGCGGGATCAAGGTGAGCCCACGGTCACGCGCGAGCCCGTCGGCGATCTCGGCTCGATCCTCGCGGTAGCGGTCGTAGACGACGACCTCGGCGCCGTAGCCGGCTGTCGCCGCGAGCTTGGTCGGCGGCGCGTCGTCGGGCATCACGATCACGGCCGACGTGCTGCAGAGCCCGGCGGCGATCGCGACCGCCTGCGCGTGGTTGCCCGACGAGAACGCCACGACGCCTGCCCGGCGTTCGTCATCGGAAATGCAGCTGATCCGGTTGTACGCCCCGCGGATCTTGAACGAGCCTCCGCGTTGCAGGTGCTCGGCCTTCAGCGAGACGCTCGCGCCGACCTCGCGGTCGAGCGTGACTGACGTGATGACCGGGGTCTCGTGGGCGACGCCCCGAAGGCGTGCCGCTGCCGCCTCGACGTCAGCGAGCTCGATCGTCACGGGTCGCCTTCGGATCGTGTGGGAGCGGCGCGAACAGCACCAGGTCCTCGACCCGGGTGCGAGCGCTGCCGGACGGTGGCGGCGTCCGCGGGGGCGGATCGGCTCGATGGCCGACACCCACGATGAGCTGCGGGTCCAGGTTCGGTGGCAGGTTCAGGAACACGCGCATGGCCGACGGCGAGTCGGCGGTCATCGGGCCGGCCACGAGACCGAGCGCATGCGCGGCGAGCAACATGTTCTGCGCGGCTGAGCCCACGTCCCAGTACACCTCGCGGTGCGAAGGGATCGGCGCCTCGTAACCGGCCAGGTCCCAGTCGATGCAGATCACGATCGCCGCGGCGGGGACGCCGGCGACCATGCCGGGCGAGAACATGTGGATCGCGCGGAGCACCGCGGCGTCGGTCACGACGACGAACCGATGGACGCGCAGGTTCGAGCCCGTGGGGGCCCACCGCGCGGCCTCGAGGATCGTCCACAACGTCTCGGGGTCCACGGGTTCGTCGCTGTAGGCCTTGGCCACCCGCCGGGTCCGGATCGTCTCGAGGGTGTCAGGCATCGGCGTCGCTCGACCCATCGGGAGCAACCTCGCGCGCGAGGTCCGCGATCATCTCATCCAGGTAGTCCGCTGTCTCGGGCGCCGCTCCCATCGGATCCCACTCCCGTGCGGGGATCGATCGCTCGAGTTCGCGAAGGAACGTCTCGAGCGAGCCGGTCGCCCGCGGGGCCCAAGCGGTCGCGAGCCGCTCGGCCGCCGTCGCCAGGCGGTAGGTCCCGTACCCAGGGGGATCGAACAGGCAGCTGCGCGAGCTCGACAACAGGAACGCGAGCAGCTCGAGCGCCTCGTCGTGGGTCAGCGCCAGTTCACCGTCGGCCGCCGTCTGGTCCTCATCATGGCTCGCCGGCACGACCCTTCACCCCAGACGGCTGACCCGGATGGTCTGCAGGCCTTCGGTCCGGGTCCGCAGACACCCGGCGGCCAGCTCGTCGAGCCCCTCGTCCACGGTCGCCCAGACGGTCATCGGGACCGGGCCGAAGCTGAACTCGAACCGGGTCTCACGGCCGTAGACGAGGGCGAGGTCCCAGTAGTCCTCGGTGATGCCGACCCCCCACCCCGGCGGGAAGTAGCCGAAGCAGATGTCGCCCGGGATCGGGTAGAGCGTGAGGTTCTCCTTCGGGACCGATGTCGGATCGAAGACCCTGTTGGTCGAGGGGACCTCGACCGACACCATGCGCCCGGCCCACCCCGCGTGGATGCCTGTCGTCACGATGGGCTGCTCGAGGGCCTGCCACATGGCGTCGCACGTCTTCGGCGCGTTCGCGTCTTCCAAGACCGCCGTCGCAAGTTCGCCCGTCCGCTCGAACCTGATCTGGATCTTCCTCACACGGCCCCCTGCGTTCGTCGACCTATCCGAGCGATGCCTCGTCGAGCACGTGGGTCGTGCCTCGCCCGATCACGAGCTTGACGTCGCGCAGGCGTTCGAGGTCCTCGAGTGGGTCGCCGGCGACCGCGATCACGTCGGCGGACATCCCGGCGGCGAGCGTGCCGAACCCGGCGTGCGCCGAGATCACCGCGGCCGCGTCTCGCGTGGCCGCCTGGATCGCCCGGTAGGGCTCGACCCCGAACGTCGTGAAGAACTTGATCTCGTTCACCATGTCGCCGTAGCTGTCGGTCCCGGTTGCGTACAGTACGCCCGCGTCGAGCGCGGCTTGGAACGACCGGCGGTGGACATCAAGGACCTGGTCGGCGACGTCGATCCAGCTGGGCTCGAGGCCGAACTCGTGGCCGCGGTAGACGATGCCGTGCATGACATCCAGGGTGGGCACGAGCATGACCCCGTGCTCGGCCATGTACCGGGCGTGGTCCTCGGTCAGGTAGATGCCGTGCTCCAGGCAGTCCAAGCCCGCCTCCAACGCGTTCGAGATCCCGCGCTCGCCGTCGGCGTGCGCCGTGACCCTCTTGTCCCGCGAGTGCGCCACGTCGACGACGGCCGCCATCTCCTCGACGGTCAGCTGCGCGTGGGTGGGCATCTCGCCGGGGCTCGCCGCGCTGATGCCGCCGCTGGCCATGACCTTGATGAAGTCCGCCCCGAGCTCGAACTGGCGACGTGCCATCTGGGCACACGCCCAGGGCCCGTCCGCGGCGCCGCCGAACGCGCCCTGGTGACCGCCCGTCATGCCGATGGCTTCACCCGCGCACACGAGGCGCGGTCCGATGCCGTAGCCCTCGTCCAGCGCCCGTCGCACCACCAGATCGACCGCGTGCCTGGCCCCGGGGATCCTCAGCGTCGTGACGCCGCGGGACAGCGTCTCGCGTGCGTAGTGAGCGAAGACCACCGCCCACATGGTGTCGGGCTCATCGAGCGCCTCTGTCCCGGTCGAGAAGCGGCTGTGGCCGGCCACGTGCTCGTGGCAATCGATCATGCCGGGCATGAGCGTCGCATCGGGGAAGTGGCGCTCCTCGACGCCGTCGCCGGCCAGCTCGGCCCTGGGTCCGACGGCCTCGATACGGCCGTCGCGGATGCGGACCGCGGCGTCACGCAGCGGGAGCTCGTCGTTGGCGGTGATCAGCCTCGGGGCCGATACCAGCATCGCGGGTCCGCTGTCGCGCTCCATCCTGCCCTCCCGTCGACGGATGCTCCAGAATCGTACTACAATCCAGCAGTCGGACGAACCAGCGGGCCGGTGTGCTGTGGCCCTCAGAGAGGTGGGGAAGCTCGTGGACACGCTCCAGTACGGTCAGGCTCCGGCGGACACCCCGGCGCTGCACGAGGCGTTCGAGGCGGGCTTGGCGGCCGCCACCGCCGCCCTCGGCGCTCAGCATCCCGGCATCGTCGGGGGCAAGCCACGCGACGGCGAGGGGTTCCGGCTGGGCTGGTCGCCGATCGATCGTGACCTGATCATCGGCGAGTTCGGCCAGCTGAGCGCAGCCGACGTCGACGACGCGGTCTCGATCGCGGCCGCGTTCGCGCCGACATGGGGCGCCACCGACTGGCGCGAGCGGGTCCGCATCACCCGCGCGGCGATCGACCTCATGGAGCAGCGGAAGGCCGAGATCATCGCGGTGTCGGTGCTCGAGACCGCGAAGAACCGTCTCGAGGCGTTCGGCGAGGTCGAGGAGCTGATCGGCCTGGTGCGCCTCAACTGCGATCAGGTCGAGGAGAACGAGGGCTTCGTCTACGGGCTTCCCGGCGACGGCGTCAGCCGCTACCAGGAGGTGCTGCGTCCGTACGGCGTGTGGGGCATCATCGCGCCGTTCAACTTCCCGTTCGCGCTCGCGGCCAACCCGATCTCGGCCGCGCTGCTCGCCGGCAACTGCGTCGTCTTCAAGCCGGCCCACCAGGGAGCGCTGACCGGCCATCTCATCCACGAGATCTTCACGCAGGCGGGGGTGCCCGCCGAGGCGTTCCACATCCTCACGGGCCCGGGCGCGGTCGTCGGCGCGCGCATCGCGAGTCACCCCGACGTGGGCGGCGTGACCTTCACCGGCTCCTACGCCGTCGGCATGGAGATCTACCGCAACCGTGAGGGTGCCCCGCGGCCCGCGATCTGCGAGCTCGGCGGCAAGAACCCGACGGTCGTGAGCGGGCGTGCCGACCTCGACAAGGCGGCCGAGGGGCTGATGCACGGCTCGTTCGGCTTCGGGGGACAGAAGTGCGCATCGACCTCTCGCGCGTACGTGCAGCGCGACGTCTACGACGGGTTCGTCGAGCTGCTGCGCGCGAAGACCGACGAGATCGTGATCGGTGACCCGCGCGAACAGGGCGTCTACCTCGGCCCGCTGATCAACGACGCGGCCGGCGAGCGGTACGAGGGCGCCATCGCCGAGGCGCGGTCGGTCGGACGCATCGTCACGGGCGGCGAGCGGCTCACCGGTGGCATCTTCGACCGGGGCAACTACGTGCGCCCGACCGTCGTGGAGGCCCCCTCGTCCTCGTGGCTCTGGCGCAAGGAGATCTTCGTGCCCTTCGTGGTCGTCGAGCCCTACGACGACCTCGGCGACGCGATCGGGCGCGCGAACGACACGGAGTTCGGGCTCACCGCGGGCTTCTTCAGCGAGGACGACGGCGAGATCGAGACGTTCCTCGACGGCATCGAGGCGGGCGTCGTCTACGTGAACCGTCGCTCGAGCTCGACCACCGGTGCGTGGCCGGGCCTGCAGACCTTCGGTGGGTGGAAGAGTTCGGGCACGAGCGGACGCAGCGTCGGCGGACGCTTCTACGTCGCGCAGTACCTGCGCGAGCAGTCGCGGACCGTGATCGCCAGCTGAGGGCATGGCGACGGCGACCCTCTCCGATGAGGCGGCCGCGATCGCGCAGGCGTTCGCCGACACGTCGACCCGTGCGATCGCGCACGTGCCGTCGAGCGCGATCACGCCGCTGTTGGCCGACATGCTCGAGCGAGCTGGCGCGCCGGGCGTGCCCGAGCTGATCCCGGTCGGTCGCGAGGAGGAGGCGATCGGCATCGTCGGGGGGATGAACCTCGTCGAGCACCGTGCCGCTGTCCTGATGCAGGACAACGGGTTCGGGAACGCCCTGACGGCGATCGCGACGTGGGCCAGCGCGTACCACATCCCGTTGCCGATCTTCGCGAACGATCGGGGCGGCCTCGGTGAGTACAACTCGATGATCCACTCGATCAGCGGGTCGGCGCGCGACCTCCTCGGCGTGCTGCGGGTGCCGGTGTTCGATCTCACCTTCCGCGAGCGGCCCGACGCCTGGCACGATGTGGCGGTGGAGGCGATCGAGCATGCGTGGCTCACGCGGCGGCCCGTCGCGGTCACGATGAACTTCTGGGAAGGGGCGACGCGAGCGTGACGATCTCCCGGATCGAGGCCCTGAGGGCGGCGGTGGCGGCGGTGCCGGACGCCGCGTTCGTGGTGACCTGCGGCGCGACGAGCCGCGAGATGGCCGCGGTCGCGGACCGACCCGGCAACCTGTACCTGCTCGACTCGATGGGGCTCACGACCTCGGTCGCCCTCGGCGTAGCGATCGGCCTGCGACAGCGGTTCCCGCACGTCGTGGCGATCGACGGCGACGGCTCGCTCCTTATGAACCTGGGCAGCCTCGCCACGATCGGGGCGCACGGGCCGACGAACCTCACGATCCTGCTCCTCGACAACGGCGAGCACTCGTCGGCGGGCGGGATGCCCACGATCTCTGACCGCATCGATCTGTGCCGCGTCGCGGAGGGGTGCGGGTTGCGGGCGGCGGAGATCACGACGGCCGACGGCCTGAGCGACGCGCTCCGTGCCGCGGTGCTTGGGGGCCCGCCGCACTTCCTGCGCATGCGCATCGCCCGCGGGAACGCCGCGGGGGTGCCGTGGCTGCACGCCGACCCGGTGGTGCTGGGCGATCGGTTCCGATCGTGGGCGCTCGCCGACCACGCCGTCGCCCTCGGGCAGGGCGCGTGAGGAGGCCCGGATGAGCGCGACGGAGCAGTCGCCGTCGGTGCGGGTCGCCGTCGACATCGGCGGCACATTCGTCGATGCGGTCGCCCAGGACGTGAGGACCGGCGAGCTGGTGACGGTCAAGGTAGCCACCACACCCCAGCAGCCGACGGCCGGCGTCCTCGAGGCGATCGCGGCCCTGGGGATCTCCCTCGATCAGGTCGAGGTGATCGTGCACGGGACGACGCTCGCCCTCAACGCAGTGCTCGAGCGCAAAGGGGTCCGTACGGGCATCGTGACGAATGAGGGCTTCAGAGACATCTACGAGCTGGGTCGGGGCGACGTCCCCTTCGAGCACATGTACAACCTGCGGTACGAGCAACCTCGTCCCCTGGTGCGGCGTCGAGACACCGCGGGTGTGCGGGGCCGTCTCGATCACGAAGGCTCGGTGATCGAGGAACTCGACGAAGCCGGGCTCGTGGAGGCAGCTGGGCGGTTGATCCGGGACAACGACGTGCGGTCGATCGCCGTCGTCTTCCTGCACAGCTACGTCGATCCCGCGCACGAGCGCCGGGCAGCCGAGCTGTTGAAGCAACACTTCCCCGACACGACCGTCTCGATCTCGAGCGACATCGCACGCGAGCATCGTGAGTTCGAACGGACCTCGACCACCGTGCTCGACGCCTACACGCGACCGATCGTGGACAGGTACCTGGAGAGCCTCGAGGGGGAGCTGCGAGGAGCCGGCCTGCAGCGGCCGCTGCTGGTCATGCGGTCCGGGGGCGGAGCCATGAGCGTCGGGGAAGCCAGGTCGGCCCCGCTCATGACGGTCTTCTCGGGGCCCTCGGGCGGCGTCACGGGCGGCGCCAACGTGGCGCGGCTGTCGGGGCGCGATCGTCTCATCACGTTCGACGCGGGTGGGACCAGCCTCGACGCGTGCGTGATCGTGGGGGGCGAACCGACCGACGTCTTCGAGGCTCGCCTCGATACGCACCCGGTGTTGATCCCCGTGTTCGATATCCGGACCATCGGAGCGGGCGGCGGGTCGATCGCGTGGATGGATCGAGACCTGCTGAAGGTGGGGCCCCAGAGCGCCGGCGCCGACCCCGGGCCGATGGCGTACGGACGTGGGGGGCGACAGCCGACCGTGACGGATGCGGCGCTGTGTCTCGGCTACCTCGAGCCCGACGAGCTGTTCATCGATGGGCGGTCGTTCTCGCTGGAGCTGGCCACCGAGGGGATCCGCGATCAGATCGCGACCCCGATGGGGATGGACGTCCGCGACGCGGCGGCCGCCATCTTCGACGTGACCCAGGCCCGCAACCTCGGGGCTCTGCGCGAGATCACCGTCGAACGCGGGATGGATCCTCGGGAGTTCTCCCTGCTGGCCTTCGGCGGCGCGGGTCCGATGCTGGGGCCGATGCTGGCCCGTGAGATGGGCATCCCCGAGGTCGTGGTGCCGAGCGAGCCGGGGGTGTTCTCGGCATGGGGGATGCTGGGCGCCGACCTCGTGCACGACGTCGGTCGGTCCGTCATCGAGCCGCTCGAGTCCGAGACGCTGGATGGCCTCGAGGCGGTGTTCGAAGAGATGGAAGCGGCGGCCACGGTGTCGTTGTCGAAGCAGGGCATCGATCCCGAGCACTGCGATCTGCAGCGGCGGCTGGACCTGCGCTACGACGGGCAGGAGTACAGCCTCGGGGTGCGCGTCGCGTCCGGGGAGCCGGCCTCGTCGATCCGGTCGCGATTCGATGCCGCCCACCTGGAACGCCACGGCCACAACCTCGACGGTGCGGGTGTCGAGATCGTGGCGGTGCGGGTCCGAGGGGTCGGGACCATGCTCGCCGCGACGCTGACCGCCTCACCCGAGGGGTCCGGAACGAGCCACCGATCCGGGCGCCGCACCGCGTTCGACTTCGCCACCCGTGAGGTGGTGGAGTTCGACGAGTACCGGCGAGCAGACCTCGTCCCGGACGATCACCTCAGCGGACCGGCGCTCGTGCGCGATCCGACGTCGGTCACGGTCATCCACTCCGACCAGCGGTTCCACCTCGACGGGTTCGGGCACATCGTGATCACGACGGAGGGCGACCGATGATCGACGGCGGAACGGTCGAGGTGATCCGGCACTACTTCGTCTCGACCGCTGAGCAGATGCGCCGGACCCTCATCCAGACGGCGTTCAATGCGGTCATCTACGAGGTCCACGACTTCGGCATCTCGATCTACGACGGCGATCTGCAGTTGATCGCGGAGGCACCCGGCATCCCCGAGTTCCTCGGCGCGAACGACTTCGCCATCCGCAAAGGGGTCGAGCACATCGCCGAGAACCTCGAGCCGGGCGACGTCGCGCTCCTCAACTACCCCTACTGGAGTTCCTCCCACACCTACGACGCCATCCTGTTCGCGCCGGTCTTCGTCCCGGGTGCACCGACGCCGCGGGCGTACCTGGCGGTGCGCGCCCACTGGATGGATCTGGGCGGCAAGGACGCGAGCTACGTCCTGGACTCCACGGACATGCATCAGGAGGGGCTGATCCTCCCGGCGACGAGGGTCGTGAAGAAGGGCCGGATCGACGAGGAGATCATGGACATCCTCCGCTTCAACTCGCGGATGCCCGATCTGATCATCGGCGACTTCAACGCGCAGCTCGCCGCGATGCGCGTCGGTGAACAGCGGATGGTGGAGATCTTCGAGAAGTTCGGTCTGGACGTGATCGATCAGGCGATCGAGAGGATCATCGCGCACGGGGAGTCGATGGCTGGCGACGCCGTCCGCGCGCTCCCCGACGGTCGATGGAGCGCCGAGGACTGGATGGATGGCGACGGGATCACCGACGACCCCATCCGTCTGGCGGTGACCGTGACCATCGACGGGGATCGGATGATCGCCGACTACTCCGATTCGTCGCCCGCGGTCCCCGGCCCCGTGAACCTCCCCTTCGGCCAGACCCAGTCCATGGCGCGGACGGTCTTCAAGTCCATGACGACGCCGCAGGAGCCGACGAACGCCGGGCACTTCCGCCCGCTCGAGGTCATCGCGCCTCCGGGGAACATCTGCCACGCCGTGTACCCGGCTCCGACCTTCGCGGCACTCACGACCGCCGTCGGTCTCGAGCTCATCCACAAGGCGTTGGCGCAGACGCTCGACAGCGTGCCGGCCTGTTCGGCGGGCGACATGACGACCTTCGATCTGACCGGGATCCATCCACGCAGCGGGGAGCTCTTCTCGATCAGCCAGAACGAGGGCATCGGGTGGGGTGCGACGAAGGAGCACGACGGTGGGAACGGCCTCCAGCATCCCTGCACGAGTGGGATGCACAACACGTCCATCGAGGTGTTCGAACAGAAGGCGCCGGTCCTGCACGAGCGACTCGAGATCCGGGCCGATTCCGGTGGCGCCGGGCGACGGCGCGGTGGCATGGGAACCCGCAGGGACATCCGGGCGGTGACCCCGGTCGAGATCTTGGCCATGCACCAGAAGACGCACACCCGGCCGTGGGCGTTGCAGGGGGGCAAGGAGGCGGAGTCATCGGCGATGATCGCGTGGCCCGGGACGCCCCGTGAGCGGGCGGTGAGCACCGCGCGGTTCGACCTGGAACCCGGCGAGAGCTTCCATCACCTCGCGGGTGGCGGCGGCGGATTCGGCGACCCGCTCGAGCGGGAGCCGGAGCGGGTCGTGGACGACGTCCTCGACGGCTACATCTCGGCCGAAGCGGCGGCTCGGGACTACGGGGTCATCGTCGCGAGCGACGGTTCGTGGACGCTCGACGAGCGCCGGACCGGCGACGCCGACACGGCGTAGCCTCGCGCACGTGCCCGACCTACCGATCGTCCCGTTGGCGGCTCTGGGAGCCGAGCGCATCGACGTCCGACCGCATCCGGATTGGGTCGTCGCGGTCAGCGGCCATGTCTGGGTCGCGGGCGTCGAGCCCGGGGTAGGGGTGTTCCGGGCGGGCACCGGCGAGCGCGTGGGTTCCATCGCGATCGACGGCGAGCTCTGTGGGGCGCCCGACGTGGGGTTCGGCTCGGTCTGGTTCCCGACGTCGTCGTCGATCCATCGCGTGTCTGTCGACGGTTTCGAGGTGACCTCGCGCATCCCGCTCGCGCTGCCGAGCGAGGGCGAGTTCACGATCGGCGCTGGCGAGGACGGCGTGTGGGCCGTGCTGGAGCCGGCCGGCGGGTCCGGCAGGCTCGCCAGCATCGATCCGGCGTCGGACCGCGTCGCCGAGGTGCTCGAGGTGCCGCTCGGGGCGTGGAGCGTCCGCGCCGCCCACGGGTGGCTCTGGGTCGCCTGCCCGACCGAGGATCGCGTCGTGCGGATCGACCCGGCCGACGGCGCGATCACCGCCGACGTCCCGACAGGAGGCGGCCCCCGGTTCCTCGTCGCGGGTGATGACGGGGTGTGGGTCCTCAACCAGACATCGGGGTCGGTGACCTACATCGACGCGAGGTCGGGGCGCGCCGTCGCCACCGTCGACGTTCACGGCGGACCCATGAAGGGAGGCGACATCGCGATCGGGATCGGCTCGGTCTGGGTGCGCGGGACCGGCGAGCTGGTGGCCCGCATCGACCCCGAGCGCCATGAGGTGGTGGCGAGGATCGGGGAGCCGACGATCGGGAGCGCGAGCGTTGCGGCGCTCGACGGCGAGGTCTGGGCGTCCGCCGGTGCCGAAGGGTGGCTGTTCAGGATCCCGGTGGAGGTCGTGGAACGCGTTTGAGTCAGTCGGGCAGCACGAGGACGTGCTGGATCGAACCCAGATCGGACGAGAGTTCGTGCCAGCTCGACCCGGCGTCGTCCGAGCCGAAGAGGCGCCCGTCGGAGGTGCCGAACGCGGCGAACGATCCGTCGTTCAACGCATCGAGGCAGTAGGTGTCGATGTTGTCCTCGAACCATCCGGGCAGGCCGGCCGTGCAGCGTTCGAACGCACCGCCGCCGATGTCGCCGCGATACACGCCCGCTCGACCACCACGCGGACCGCTGGAGGCAGAGACGAGGACCGTGTCTCCGCAGACGACCACGGCCCGCGAGTACGGGGCCTCGAGACCCTCGCTCCGCATCGTCCACGTCTCGCCGCGGTCCGCGCTCGTCGCGAGCCCACCGGCGCACGCGGCCAACACCAACCCCTGCGCCGTCGCGACCTGGTGCACGTCGGCGTCGATGTCGATCGTCGGGGTCCAGGTCCGGCCGTGGTCGCCGGTGTGCAGGATGCCGCCGACGTGCACGTTCACGTAGACGTCGTCGCCCCACTCGGAGATGGATCGAGTCGCGGGCGGTCCGCCCCAGGGCGTGTACCACTCCGAGCGGCCCTCGGCATCGTCGAATGCGACGACGGGCTCGAGCGTGCTGCCGGCGAGTCGGAACAACCGCGCTTCGGATGAGCCCACGTGGAGTGCGTCGGTCATCGCGAGGCACGTCGCCTCGTGGCCCTCGAGCGTGGCCATCAGGCGCCAGTCGTCTTCCTCGGGCGCGTGCCAGACCTCGGACCGATCCACGATCGCCCACAGCTGCGATCCGTCGCGGGCGACGGCGGTCACGGACCGATCCGCGAGTTGGGGGGACCCGACGGGACCTCCGTCGCCGACCGTCCGGAGTCCGTCACGGGTTCCGATCACTATCCGACGCATCGGTCGATGTTCTCACCGCACGGGCCGGCTCGGTTCGATGCGCGGCTGGCGTCGCCGACGAGGGCCGTCACCGCCGAGAACGCTGACGCGCCACCCTTCGCGGGTCAGCCGCTTCCGAACCGGTTCGATCATCTCGGCAGGCACGTCCCACGACAAGACGAGACCGCCCTTCACGGCGCGTAGGCCGATCAGGCGCCTGCCTGCATTCACCTGTCCCACCTACAGCATGTCGGCACGATGGGGGATGGGGTTGAGGGCTGGCTCTGGCACGCGGAAGGCGCAACCGAGAAGAGGGTTGTACCGTCGGAGTCATGTCGACCGACGACTCGAGCACGGCGGGCCGGCAGCGGCGCGAGGCGCCCCTGCCGCGCACCGAGGAGGAGTGGCGCCGCCGTCTCACGCCCGAGCAGTTCGAGGTACTCCGCAACAAGGGCACCGAGCGGGCGTTCAGCGGGGTCCACGCGTCGTCGAAGGAGCCCGGCGTGTACCGCTGTGCCGGCTGCGGCGCACCGCTGTTCGACTCGGAGACGAAGTACGAGTCCGGTACGGGATGGCCGAGCTTCTGGGAACCGATCGAGCGGGAAGCCGTGATGCTGCACGTCGACGACAGCCTCGGCATGGTGCGTACCGAGGTCGTCTGCGCGCGGTGCGGGGGACACCTGGGGCACGTCTTCGACGACGGCCCCGATCCCACCGGCGATCGGTACTGCATGAACTCGGTCGCGCTCGAGCTCGAGCCTGCGTCCGAACCGGAGTGAGTCCCCGAACCCGGGAGGAGGTGACGACGTTGTCTGGCCGAATGCGCCCGCGGACGACCCGTTTGCTCACCTACCGTCCGGATCGGTGAGGTGACGATCAGCAGTCGAGGGCGTTGCGTAGCGCCGCGCAGACCTCGTGCTCGCGAGTGGTCCCCAGGCATACCGTTGCGGGATGCGGTCAGCGTCAGCTCGTGAGCTCGCATGAGAAGGACAGCCTGGTCGAGGTCGTCTGCGCGCGGTGCATGGTAGTGCCGCTCCGACCGAGGGGCGGGCCGGGGGAGCGACACCGATAGTGGTGTCGTTCGGGCTCAGGGCACCGGCGTGGCAGGTTTGACACCACTATCGGTGTCACGCGACGGCTACGCGTTCGACCGCGCGTGCGCGAACGCGTCGAGCAGCCGTTCGGTGTCGGTCATCTCGGCGTCCCAGTCGGCGCGGACGACGTCGATCCTGTGCTCGGGCTCCTGCAGCGCGGACAGGTAGGCCCCGACCTCGGCGCCGCCGTCGCCGGATCGTCACGAGCCTGGCCTCGCAGGGTCGGCCCGAGGTGAGAGGAACTCGACGCTCGCCGGGGTCAGGCAGCGCGTGGTCCACGCAACCTTGGTCAGGGACGACTCCGCCTCCGACGCAGGATGCCCTGGGCAGGAGGAGCCGGATTCCCCTCCAGCGCGTCAAGGCAGTACTGTCGCGCAACGATGGATCCTGAGATAGCCCAGAGGGACATGTCGAGGCGTCGTCGGATAGCAGGACTGCCTGCCCTTCTGGTCGCCGGCTCGATCATCGGCGCCATCGAGACCATCGTCGCGGCCTCACTCGGGGCTTTGGTCTTCTCGGGCTCCCTCCAGGGGTTCCTCACCCAAGGCGTCGGTCTATACCTCGGCGCGGCTGTCATGACGCTCGCGATCATCGCCTGGCTCGCGGGTCGGCGAGGCGTGGTGGGGGGCATCCAGGTGGCGGTCGCGGCGCTGCTGCCGGCCGTGTGTGCAACTGCGGTCGCCAAGACCTACGGAAGCTTCGACCGGGGCTACCTCACTGCGGTCGGCGCGACCCTGGTCGTGACGGTCCTGTGCGGGGTCGTGTTCCTGGTGCTCGGGTGGCGCCGGCTCGGCAACTTCATCCGGTTCGTGCCCTATCCGGTCGTGGGAGGGTTCCTCGCCGGCACGGGATGGCTGCTGTTCAAGGGTGGGATCGTCGTTTCGGTCGGAGAGGACGGGTTCCTCATCCCCATCGGCGACCTGGCCGCACCAGAGAACCGGGTCCGGTTGCTCCCGGCGTTGGCGTTCGGGGTGATCCTGCTGCTCGCCGTCCGGATCGTGAAGCGGCCCATCGTCATCCCCGCGGTGATCGGGCTCGGACTGGTGGCGTTCGTTGCCGTCGCGCTCGTCACCGGCTCGTCGGTCGAGACGATCCGCGGGGGAGGGTGGCTGCTCGGACCCTTCGAGACGACCCGGCTGTGGCAACCGTGGACGCTTCGCGCGATCTCCGGTGCCGACTGGTTGGCCGTGCTCGAATCCTGGCCCGTGATCCTCACCGCCGTGTTCGTTGCGACGCTCGCGCTGTTGTTCAACGTCAGCGGGACCGAGATCGTCTTGGATCGCGACCTCGATACGAACGAGGAGCTGCGCGACTCAGGGGTCGTGAACGTCATCTCTGGTGCGCTCGGCGGGATCCCCGGATACCATGCGCTGTCGCTGACCTCGCTCGCCGAGCGCATGAGGGTCGACGCCCGAGCCGCGGGGCTGGTGGCCGCGCTGGTCCCGCTGGGCGCGGTCGTGTTCGGTGCCTCCGTCATCGAGCTGATCCCGCGGATGATCGTGGGCGGGGTGCTCGTGTTCGTGGGCCTCGCCTTCATCGTCGAGTGGGTCTGGGACAAGCGGCGGTCCTTGCCGCCGATCGAATACGGGGTCGTTCTGGTGATCCTCGCGGTGATCATCGCCCGGGGGTTCTTGCCGGGGGTCGTCGTCGGGCTCGTGCTCGCCGTGGTCCTGTTCGCGATCAGCTACGGGCGGGTGGAGCTCGTGCGCGAGGTCGCGTTCGGAGAGACCTACCGCAGCAACGTCGACCGGCCGGCGGCCGAACGCGCCGAGCTGCGCGCGCTCGGGGATCAGGTCCAGATCCTGCGGGTGAACGGGTTCGTGTTCTTCGGTTCGACCAACGGCCTGCTCGAGCGGATCCGACATCGCATCGAGGCGGGGCCGCTCGCGTTCTTGGTGATCGACCTGCAGCGGGTCACCGGCATGGACTCCTCGGCGGTGGCCGCGTTCGCCAAGGCGATGCGACTGGCGGAAGGCGGCGGCTTCGAGATCGTCTTCACGGGCCCCTCCGACTCGGTGCGCGCACGGCTCGAGCGCGGAGGGGTGCTCCCCACCGAGGGGACCGTCGGCTTCGAACCCGATCTGGACCGTGGGCTGCAGCGATGTGAGGATGCGCTGCTCGCGGCCGAGACCCCGGAGCACGCGGCCGCAGGCGCCGATCAGACCGAGGGTCTCGGCGATCTGCCCCCCGGCCTCTCCGGCTACCTCGAGCGCGTCTCCGTCCCCGCGGGCACGGTGTTGCTCCACCAAGGCGACCCACCGGGTGACGTCTTCGTGCTCGAGTCCGGGCACCTGGGCGTGGAGACCCAAACCCCAGAGGGCCTACGGATCCGGCTGCGTTCGATCCGCCCCGGCGTCGTGATCGGCGAGATCGCCTTCTACACCGCGGCCCCGCGCACGGCCGATGTGGTGGCCGAGACCGACAGCGTGGTCCTTCGCTTCTCCGCCGAGTCGATCCGAAGGCTCGAGGCCGAGCAGCCCGAGCTCGCCGCCGAGTTCCACCGCTGGCTCGCGACCGCTCTGGCCGATCGCCTGAGAGACACGATGAGGACGTTCGACGCCTTGGTCGATCAGACGTGAACGCCTCGGATGGGGGTTCCTAGGGTGCGTGCGGCTCGCGAGGTGCACGGTGGCAACGGTGTCTGAACGGCGACGATCTGGCGGGCTCCTTGCTTCGATCGTCGGCGGATTGATCATCGGCGCCGTCGAGGCCGTACTCGCCTTGGCGTTCGCGGCGTTCGTGTACCGCGGCTTGCTGAACCAACGGCTTCCCGACGCCATCGGCCTGTACCTGGGGTCCGCCGCCCTCACGCTCGCGATCTTCGCGTGGCGAGCCGGTCCCAGGGGGATCGTGGCGACCGTCCAGGATGCCGCCGCGGCCGTCCTCGCGGTCGTGGCCGGCATCACGGCGGCCAAGGCCGCTCAGCTCGACATCGTGGCCAGGGCCGCGGGCTTGAAGGACTACGAGCGCCCCGACGTCTACCTCACCGTCGTGGCCACGACCCTGGTCGTGACGGTCCTGTGCGGGGTCGTGTTCCTGGTGCTCGGGAGGCGCCGGCTCGGCAACTTCATCCGGTTCGTGCCCTACCCGGTCATGGGAGGGTTCCTCGCCGGCACGGGATGGCTGCTGTTCAAGGGTGGGATCGAGGCGTCGACGGGCGTCGTGGTGCATCTGCGGACGGTCGCCGACCTGACCCGCCAGTACGATCTGGTCCGGTTGCTCCCGGCGTTGGCGTTCGGGGTGATCCTGCTGCTCGCCGTCCGGATCGTGAAGCGGCCCATCGTCATCCCCGCGGTGATCGGGCTCGGACTGGTGGCGTTCGTTGCCGTCGCGCTCGTCACCGGCTCGTCGGTCGAGACGATCCGCGGGGGAGGGTGGCTGCTCGGACCCTTCGAGACGACCCGGCTGTGGCAACCGTGGACGCTTCGCGCGATCTCCGGTGCCGACTGGTTGGCCGTGCTCGAATCCTGGCCCGTGATCCTCACCGCCGTGTTCGTTGCGACGCTCGCGCTGTTGTTCAACGTCAGCGGGACCGAGATCGTCTTGGATCGCGACCTCGATACGAACGAGGAGCTGCGCGACTCAGGGGTCGTGAACGTCATCTCTGGTGCGCTCGGCGGGATCCCCGGATACCATGCGCTGTCGCTGACCTCGCTCGCCGAGCGCATGAGGGTCGACGCCCGAGCCGCGGGGCTGGTGGCCGCGCTGGTCCCGCTGGGCGCGGTCGTGTTCGGTGCCTCCGTCATCGAGCTGATCCCGCGGATGATCGTGGGCGGGGTGCTCGTGTTCGTGGGCCTCGCCTTCATCGTCGAGTGGGTCTGGGACAAGCGGCGGTCCTTGCCGCCGATCGAATACGGGGTCGTTCTGGTGATCCTCGCGGTGATCATCGCCCGGGGGTTCTTGCCGGGGGTCGTCGTCGGGCTCGTGCTCGCCGTGGTCCTGTTCGCGATCAGCTACGGGCGGGTGGAGCTCGTGCGCGAGGTCGCGTTCGGAGAGACCTACCGCAGCAACGTCGACCGGCCGGCGGCCGAACGCGCCGAGCTGCGCGCGCTCGGGGATCAGGTCCAGATCCTGCGGGTGAACGGGTTCGTGTTCTTCGGTTCGACCAACGGCCTGCTCGAGCGGATCCGACATCGCATCGAGGCAGGGCCGCTCGCGTTCTTGGTGATCGACCTGCAGCGGGTCACCGGCATGGACTCCTCGGCGGTGGCCGCGTTCGCCAAGGCGATGCGACTGGCGGAAGGCGGCGGCTTCGAGATCGTCTTCACGGGCCCCTCCGACTCGGTGCGCGCACGGCTCGAGCGCGGAGGGGTGCTCCCCACCGAGGGGACCGTCGGCTTCGAACCCGATCTGGACCGTGGGCTGCAGCGATGTGAGGATGCGCTGCTCGCGGCCGAGGCCCCGGAGCACGCGGCCGCAGGCGCCGATCAGACCGAGGGTCTCGGCGATCTGCCCCCCGGCCTCTCCGGCTACCTCGAGCGCGTCTCCGTCCCCGCGGGCACGGTGTTGCTCCACCAAGGCGACCCACCGGGTGACGTCTTCGTGCTCGAGTCCGGGCACCTGGGCGTGGAGACCCAAACCCCGGAGGGCCTACGGATCCGGCTGCGTTCGATCCGCCCCGGCGTCGTGATCGGCGAGATCGCCTTCTACACCGCGGCCCCGCGCACGGCCGATGTGGTGGCCGAGACCGACAGCGTGGTCCTTCGCTTCTCCGCCGAGTCGATCCGAAGGCTCGAGGCCGAGCAGCCCGAGCTCGCCGCCGAGTTCCATCGCTGGCTCGCGACCGCTCTGGCCGATCGCCTGAGCGACACGATGAGGTCCGTGAGCGCGCTCCTGCGCTAGCTAGCGCGGTCGGAGCAGCACGGCCGCTCGCCGACCGCCGACCGCCTCCTCGATCTCCTCGTCGGTCGGGAGCCGCTTGCCGGCCACCTCGAGCCCGACCGAGAGCTTCGCCTTCTCGGCGCCGACCCGACGCAGGAGCGTCCCGTAGATCCGCGCGACCTCGTGGGGGTCCTCGACGAGCTCCGCCCGCATCGGGATCCGCGCTCCGCGGTGCACCACCTCGACGTCGGCGCCGCCCCGCAGGTTGGCCTTCCAGGCGCGCGACGTCAGGACCACGCCGTTCCCGTCGAGCACGTGGTACGCGACCGGGAACGTGTAGCTGCGACCCGACCTGCGCCCCGTGAACGTCAGGAGCGCCAGGTCGTCGATCCTGCGCCCCAGGCGCGAACGCAGGAGCGGCCGCATGAACACGTTGCCGACGCGCGTCAGGCGGTCGAACCAGGCCGACGGCTCGAACGAGCGGACGATCGGCTCCTTGATCTTCGTCTGCATCACCCGTCACCTCCCCAGGGGACGACGATGCCGGAGCGGGTCGTCCGCCGTCCCAGACCGGAGCGGGTCGTCCGCCGTCCCATGAATCCAGGGAACAGCGCCCGGGCGTCGGTCCCCAGGGCCGTCAGGCCCTGGGCGTGTGGGGCGAGTCGCGGTCGGGTCGCGCTGCGCCATGAGGCGGGCGGTGAACTTGCCTGCGGTCCAGCCCTCGAGCATGCTGCGCGGGATGCCGCACTCCGACGTCGATGAGGCCTTCCGCTCGGCAGCGTTCGCCTACCTCGATCGCATCACCGAGCGGTCAGGCGGCCTCGTGACGCGAGCCGGGCTGGAGGTGTTCGAGTTCGACGGTCGCAGGGTACCGCTCGTCGAGCGGCAACGAGGCATCCGCAAGATCGGCTGGCTAGACGCGGCGGTGAGCATCCTCACGACCTATACGAGGGACCCCGCGAAGGCACCCTATGACGACCGCGTGGGCGCCGACGGCTACCCGCGTTACAAGTGGCGTGGCACTGACGGCACGACCTTCGACAACGTTGCCCTCCGCGTTGCGATGAAGGAGGCGAAGCCGCTGATCTGGCTTGTTGGGGTGGCTCCGGGGACGTACGAGGCTCACTACCCCGTGTGGCTGGTGGGGGAGGAGCCTCGCGACAACCAGTTCGTCGTCGCACTCGAGGAGACGATGCGGGATCAGTGGAGCGGCGACTTGTTCCATCCCGCAGACCTCGCTCTGAGGCGCCGGTACGCCGAGGCGACCGTCCGGCATCGGTTGCACCAACGCCTGTTCCGTGACCGTGTGCTCATCGCCTATCGACGGCAGTGCGCCCTCTGTCATCTTCGCCATCCCGAGCTCCTCGACGCTGCACACATCAAAGAGGACTCCGAAGGCGGGGAGCCGATCGTGCCGAACGGCGTCGCGATGTGCGCGATTCACCACCGGGCGTTCGACAACGACGTGTTCGGGATTCGCCCCGACTATCTCATCGAAGTTCGCCCCGACGTGCTCGAGGAAGACGACGGGCCGACTCTCAGGCATGCGCTCCAGGCGTTGCATGAGTCGAGGCTCGATCTGCCGCGTCAGCGCGCAGCTCGCCCTGATCCCCTTCTGCTCGAGGAACGCTGGGCGCGGTTCCGGGCCGCGAGCTGATCGCGGGCTCAACTTCAGGATCTGGACGATCTGGTCGATCCCCCGACCGAGGATCGTGATCATCGTCACTGCCGTCCGTGAGCAGATCGTGGTCCGCTCGCGAAGTGAACGGAAATCCGACGACAACCGGACCGTTATGGGCGTTGCTCGTTACCGGTGGCACCGTCATCGAGTATCCGCCCGAGCTCTATGTGGATGAGGATCGAGCCACGAATGAGGCGGAGCGCTGGGCGTGGGTGCTCTCAGGTGCCGGCTGGCTCGAAATCGAGCGACCTTTCCCCGGAAGGTGGCAGCTCGGGGAGCGTGATGTGCGGCTTGTCGCGCTTGGGTCCGCCGTCGCGACGAGTAGCCCCTGGTGGATCGGAACATTCTGGGACCGAGGTGGGATCCCTGACCCGGAGGCGTTGCTTCTGAGTGGTCGACAGGAGGCGCTCGACTGGGTTCGCCGGCCGCCGGTGGGATTGGACTCGGCCATCGAGATGCAAGAGATGGACTGGTTCGTCTCCGCCACCTACCTCAACCATGGCGAGGAGGAGTACGCCGTCGCCCACCTCGCGAAGGTGGTCGTCTAGAGCGGTTCGCTCCGGGGAATGTGCTGCGCGGTCCCGAACACGATGGCCGTGTCCGTGGCTTCTGCGGCGCTCAGGTCGCTTCGGAAGTTGACCTGGTACTGGATGCGCTTCGCTCGAGTCCTTGCCAGGGGAAGCGTGGGGCGGTCCTCCTCGCCTTGGAGGCGTTCCGAAAGTCGACCCAGCGGACGCCGCCACGACTCGTCGACCTGGCTGAGCGTCGCTTGGCGGACTGGCGTGGCCGGGCATCTCGAACTTGATATCTCGAATGAGATATGAGACCGTGAATCACCTGGAGGTGAGGACGTGAGGAAGGCGACGAAGGACCTCGTCGACGAGATCGTGGTCGAGCGCACGTCCGGCAACCCTGACTTCCCGGACCTGGTCGAGGCCGCGCTCAGAACCCGTCAGCTGGTTCGGGCGCTCACCGAACGCCGACGGGCCATGGGCATCAGCCAGACCATGGTCGCCGCACGCATGGGAACGTCGCAGTCCGCCCTCGCCCGTCTGGAGACAGGTGGGTCCGACCCGAGGTTGTCGACCCTGGAGCGATACGCGCGTGCGCTGGGTGACGAGGTCGACGTGATACTGAGTGAACGAGGTTCAGCCCTCGGGGACACCACGCACCGGGCGGCGCGGTCCTGACTCCGATATCGGTGTCAGAACGGTGAGGCGGCCCCCGGCCGCCCCCTGACACCACGAACGGTGTCAGGCCATCGGCGTGTCAGACCCGAGCGGTAGCCTTCACCTCGAAGCATCCAGAGTGGCTCGGCATCCGGCCGGGCCCGGCAACCTGGGTCGGACGCCCAAGGTGCCTCTCCGAGTTCGGAGGATGCGGCCGCTTCGGCGGCAACCAAGCGTCCGGGCTCGGCCCGGCGTCAGGAGGAGACGATGCAGACACCGGGAATTCAGGGCCGCGCACACGTCGACGCATGTACGACCTGCGGCGGATGCGAGCAGTGCCGGTGGGTCGCGACGAGGTCGAAGGCCACCCACGTGATCGAGGTGAAGGTCAAGGTGCGCCACTTCTGCGAGCACCACGGCACCGGCACTCCCGACCGGTTCATCATGAAGATGGACGACGGAACCTGGTTCACCGAGCCCGAGCTGCGCCTGCCTCGGGCGTCGAGCGGAGGTGCACGGTGAGCCGATGGCGCACCTGCTCGGATCGTGGGCCGCGGACCTTCCCGACGGGTCGGAGCCGACACCTTTCTTCACCTGCTTCGCGCCGAACGTGACCCTTCGCCCGGGCGTGCTGCTCAACCTGGTGCTTTCCATGGGTGCGCGAGCGATCGACGCCCAGGTCCTCCGTGATCTCAAGGAGCGCCAGGTCCGCGAGGGCAAGACGCTCGGGGAGTTGATCTCAGAGCTGCTCGCGGCGTCGCTGCGGGCCGAACCGGAAGCGCCGGCCGAGCCGTTCACCTGGAAGACGGCGAAGATGCGTGCCCGGGTCGATCTCACCGACAAGGACGCCGTCTACCGGGCGCTCGACGATCGATGAGCGCGACGCTCGACGCGAACCTGCTGCTCTTCGCGTCCGACGAGACGAGCCCGTTCCACGAGCGGGCCCGTGGCTTCCTCGACGACCTGGCTCGGGGCCCGTCGATCGTCTACGTGTTCTGGCCCGTAGTGATGGCGTACCTGCGCATCGCGACGCACGCGTCCATCTTCCGCTCGCCGTTGCCGCTCGATGTCGCGATGGCCAACGTCGAGTCGCTGCTGGCGCTGCACCACGTGCAGTCGCCGGGGGAGCAGGATCGATTCTGGCCGTTGTTCCGCGGCACCGCCGAGCCGGCGAGCGTGCGCGGCAACCTGGTGCCCGGCGCCCACCTCGTGGCCCTGATGCGCCAGAACGACGTCTCGACGATCTACTCGCACGACCGCGACTTCCGCCGCTTCGACGGCATCGAGGTGATCGACCCGCTCGGCTGACCACGTCGGGCACGAGCACGTCGTCGAACGTTCGCCGGGGGAGTCCTCGCGGCAACTAGGCAAGGACCTCCGTCCTCCGTCGCAGTGGGGTTGCCCCGCTTCAACGGACACGTTTCTTCTGTCGGATCGTCGCGCGAGCACGCTCGAACTCGAGCGGGGAGAGGTATCCGAGGCTCGAGTGTCGTCGTTGACGGTTGTAGAACACCTCGATCCACTCCGCGATGGCCCGATGGGCGTGCGCACGGGTGAGGAAGCGCTCGTCGCTCAGCCGTTCTCGCTTGAGGGTCGCGAAGAAGCTCTCGACGACCGCGTTGTCGTATGCGGTGCCGGTGGCACCCATCGACAGTCGGATGCCGGCCTTCGCGGTGCGTTCGGCGAACTCATAGGACGTGAACTGCGTTCCGTGATCGGAGTGGTGGATGAGACCTCGAGGAGGTCGACGTTGCGCCAAGGCCATCTCGAGAGCGCTCAGCGGGAGCTCGGTCCGCAGGTGGTCGGCGCTCGCCCACCCCACGACCCGTCGGGAGTGCAGGTCCATCACGACGGCCAGGTACAGCCATCCCTGGCTCGTCGCGACGTAGGTGATGTCCGCGGCCCAGGCACGGTCGAGCGCCCCTGGGTCGAACCGGCGGGCGAGCAGGTCGGGCATCGGTCGGTGGAAGGCCTTGGGACGCTCCGACAGCGGCCGTCGCAGGTGTCGACCTTGCAGCCGCCCTGCACGCATCAGCCGGGCCACGCGCTTACGGGAGACACGCAGCCCCTGGGCTCGCAGCTGTGCGGTGATCCTCGGCGCACCGTAGACCCCGCGGGAGTCGTGGTGGATCTGGCGGATCTGCTGGGTCAGCGAGCGATCGTCGACGCTACGTCGTGATGGCGCACGCGTGGCCCAGTCGTAGAAGCCCGAGCGTGAGACGCCGAGCACCTGGCACATCAGCGCCACCGGGAAGCTCGCCCGCTCCGCCGCGATGAACCGATAGGCGCTCACCGGTCCTCGCTCTCCCGCGCGAAGAAGGCCACGGCTTTTTTCAGGATGTCGCGTTCCTGCTGGGCTCGACGGAGCTCCTTCTGCAACCGGCGGATCTCGGCCTTGTCTTCTGCCCCGACCCTGACGGTCTTCGTCTCGGCCGCGCGGACCCACTCCTGCACCGTGGGGCGGCTCACGCCGAGACGGGCCGCCGCCTTGGTGGCAGACAGGCCTTCGTCACGACAGAGACGAACCGCTTCAGCCCTCAGCTCCTCCGGATACGCGAACGGATGCGATGGCATAGACACCCCTTCCCTGGCTAAGCCAGTCCTAGGGTGTCCGTGAAACCGGGTCAACCCCAGCAGGCGAAACTACGGAGGTCCTTGCCCAGTCGCCGTCGCGAGGCCCCCACCCGGGGCCCGCGTCGCCCACATGATCCTCGTGTCGGCGAGCTACGGCCCGAGCGGTCCGCGGACGTAGATATCGGTGGTGGCGTTCGTGTCGTTCCCCACGAGGTTCGTCGCCTGGGATTGGAACGCCACGAACCGACCGTTCGACGAGAGGAAGGGATACTCGCTCGCGGAGTCACCCTCGGCACCGGCGTTGGTGACACTCACCCTCACCGTCGTGCGTCGCTTGCGGTCCCGGAGGAAGACGTCGGCCGCGTCGTTCGTGTCGTCCGCGATCAGGTTCTCGGCGAACGAGTCGAACGCGACGTAGCGACCGTCGGCGGAGATCGACGCGTACGAGCTGGACCCGTCCGCCTCCTCGTCGGCCGAGCTCACGCTGATCCTGCGCGTCGTTCCTCGCTTCATGTTGTGGACGAAGATGTCCTGATCGGCGTTGCCGTCGGCCCCGAACAGGTTCGTCGCGTCCGACGTGAACGCGACGTACCTCCCGTCGCCCGAGATGCTGGGATCGCGGCTCGATCCGTTCGCTTCGTCGCCGGCCGAGCTCACGCTCACCCGGGTAGTCGTGCCGGCCACGCGGTCCCGCACGAACACGTCGGCGACGGCGTTCTCGTCGTCCTTCACGAGATTCGAGGCTGTGGAGCCGAACGTGATGAATCGACCGTCGGCGGAGATCGAGCCCGGATCGATGTTGCCGACCGACGCGTTGGCCTGCGTGCCGTTCGACCGCACGGAGACGAGCCGCGTGGTGCCCGTGACGCGGTCGTGCACGAACAGGTCCTCGTACCCGTTGGCGTCGTCCCGCACGATGTCCGTCGCGACCGACGTGAAGAGGACGAAGCGTCCGGTCGCCGAGATGTCGGAGCTGGAGCTGTCGTCGTTCCCCTCACGCCCCCGGCTGTCGACGCTGATGCGGGTGGTCCTGTCCGTCCGCCGATCGTGCACGAAGATGTCCTGCACGCCATTCGTGTCGCCCCGGACGAGGTTCGATGCGTCGGACGTGAACGACACGAAGCGACCGTTCGCCGAGATCGAGGCGTAGCCGCTCCAGCTGTTGCCCTGCCTCCCGTTGGAGCGAAGGCTCACGCGTTCGGTCCTGCCGGTCTTTCGGTCACGCACGAAGACGTCGGACTCCGTGTTCGTATCGCCCGGCACGAGGTTGTCCGAATCCGTCTCGAACGCCACGTACCGCCCGCTGCCGGAGATCGACGGATAGATCGCTCCGCCCGGCGACTCTTGCTCCTGGGAACCGACGCTCGCTCGTCGGGTCTTCGCCGACGTGCCGGCGTTGCCGGTGCTCGACAACGGCACGATCGTCACGACGACTGCGAGCGTGATGAGGGCGATCCGGCGGAAGGACCGGCTGACGGTGTGGACATCGACGACCACTCGGGGCTCCTTTCGGCTGGCCGAACTCTACGTGCGACGTCTCGATCCCGCTACCCGTAGCCCCTCGCGCCGGGGCCAGGGTGACGTTCGACACGGTCAACGTGAACCCCTCGGGAGAGGGTCCGGTCATCGGGCCATGAGTTGACTATCATGGTCAATATGGTCAACGAGGAGGATGTCGTGGGGGTTGCCGAGGCGAAGGCGAAGCTCTCGGCGCTGCTCGAGCGGGTCGCACGGGGCGATCGGGTCGTCGTTGCCAAGCGGGGGAGGCCGGTCGCGGTGCTCGCACCGCCCGACGCCGTTCGCGAGACGACCCCGAGCCTTCGTGGGCTCGCGAGCTTGGCAGGCCTGATGACCGATTGGCCGGACATGGACCGCGACGTCGCCGACGTCGTGCGACGCCGCCGCTCGGCCCGCGACCGAGAGGCTCCGGACCTCGGATGACCCGGTACTGCTTCGACACCGACGTGCTGTCGGCCACGATGCGGCGCGACCCCCCGATGCACCTGATCCGGCGCCTGGCGGCCACCTCACCCATCGATCAATGCACGACCGCGGTCACCCTCGGCGAGCTGGTGTACGGGGCGACGAAGGCGGGGAGCGAGCGGCTCGCCGACCTGGTGCGCCACGGCGTTCGTGACGCCCTCGAGGTGCTGCCGTTCGACGCCGCCTCGGCCGAGGTCTACGGTGCGCTGCGCGCGTCGCTCGAGGCCGACGGGAAGCGGCTCGCAGAACCGGACCTGCGGATCGCGGCGATCTCGCTGGCCCACGATCTCGTGCTCGTGACCGGCAACACGCGTCACTTCGCACGCATCCCCGGTCTGGCCCTGGAGGACTGGCTCGCCGGATGAACCGCCTAGCTCACGACCCGATACAGGCGCCACCGATCTGGGACACCCTTCAGCTCGTGCTCGCCGGCGTCCTCGAACACGAGGCCAGAGCCGGCGACGAGATCCTTCACCGTGGAGGAGACGAGGACCTCTGACGGTCCGGCCTGGGATGCCACCCGGGCGCCGATGTGCACGGCGATGCCTCGCACCCGGTCCCCGTCGAGCTCGACCTCGCCGGTGTGCAACCCGGCCCGGATGTCGAAGCCGAGCGGTCGGACGGCGGCGGCGATGCCTTGCGCGCATCGGATCGCGCGGGTCGGCCGCAACCCGCGCTCACGAGCTTCCGGACGTCGTGGACCCGTCTCGCGAGCGTGACGACGTCACCGAGTTCCGCAGCCGGCCATCGGTCCCGACCTGGCGAGTACCCCGAGCCTCCCGTATGTTTCGTCGCATGGCTCGAAGCCCCGCCGGTGGCTCGGCCGCCTCTGCCCACCTCGACGGGCAGACGAAGCTGGCCCTCGTCGCGCTCGCGGTCGCCGTGCTCGTCGTCGCGAACGACTTCACGTCGCTGAGCGTCGCCCTGCCGGCGATCGAGCAGGACTTCGGGGCCGACCTCACGTCGGTGCAGTGGGTGATCAACGGCTACGCCCTCGTCTTCGGCGTGCTGATCGTGCCGGGAGGGCGGCTCGCCGACATCCACGGACGCCGTGCGATGTTCTTCGCGGGCGCGACGATCTTCGCGGCCTTCTCGCTGCTCGGCGGCCTCGCCCCCGAGCTGTGGTGGCTGATCGGGTGTCGGGCGCTGATGGGCGTCGGCGGCGCCCTGATGTGGCCGTCGATCCTCGGCATGACCTACGCCGTGCTGCCCGACGAGAAGGCGGGGCTGGCCGGCGGCCTGATCCTCGGTGCGGCGGGGTTCGGCAACGCGATCGGACCGCTGATCGGGGGCGCCCTCGCCGACACCGTGGGTTGGCGCTGGATCTTCTTCCTGAACGTGCCGATCGCGGCCCTCGCGATCGCGATCACGTGGAAGACCGTGCACCTCCATGAATCCCCCGATACGGAGGGGCGGATCGACGGCGGCGGGGTGGCAGCCCTGTCGATCGGGTTGCTGGCCCTGCTGGTGGCGCTCGACCAGGGGTCGGACGACGGGTGGACCGATCCGGCGATCCTGGCCGCGTTCGGAGTGGCCGCGCTCGCCTTGATCGGCTTCGGGGTGCTCGACCGGCGCGCCGGCGCGAACGCGCTGATCCCGCCCGACATGATGGCGGACCGGGGGTTCGCGTCATCGGCCGTCGTCGTGCTGCTGATGTCGGCGATCTTCTTCGCGGCGCTGCTGTACCTACCGCAGTTCATGATCAAGGAGCTCGGGTTCTCGGCGTTGGGCTCCGGTGCCGGACTCGTGCCGATGATGGGGACGTTCGCGGCGGTCTCCTTCATCGCCGGGCCGCTCTACGGTCGGCTCGGCGCGAAGACGATGGTCTCCGCCGGGGCGGCGTTCCTGGCCGGGGGCATGCTGCTGCTGGGGATGACAGCGGGGTCGACCTCGTCCTATGCGGGGCTCGTGCCGGGCATGGTCGTGCTCGGCATCGGGATCGGCTCGTTCTACTCGTCGATCACGACGACGGCCGTGACGGCGGTCGATGCCTCACGCGCGAGCCTCGCCGGGGGCATCGTCTACATGTGCCAGATCGCGGGCGGATCGATCGGGCTGGGGCTCAACACCGCGATCGTCGCCTCCCAGGACTCGTTGTCCGAGGGCGTGCGGCTGGCCTTCCTCGTCGACGGCGTGCTCGCCGCGTGCGGCCTGGCGATCTCCCTGGCGTTCGTCGGCGGCGCGGTCGATCGGGAGCGTCTGCGTCACCTGCGGTGGCACCACCGCGCCCACGCGTGATCGGGTGGACGGGTCAACCCCTGGGACGCGAGAGAGCCCTGGGCGAACCCGGGCTTAGGCCTCTCTCGCTCGTCTCGCAGACGGTTGTCGAACCCGCGGAGCGGGCCGGAGGAACGGATCGGATGAACGGATCGGTCCCACGGGCATATGCTCGACGGATGATCCGCGATCCGCGCCAGGTCAACGAGGCGATGCGCGAGACGATGCGGGCACAGCACGCCGACCGCGTCAGGGACGGCGAGCGCGAGCGCCTGACCGGTCATCTCCGGCGGCGCGGCTTCATCGGGCGCTGGCTCGACCGCCGAGCGGTCCGCCGCGCCGAGCGAGACGCCTGAACGACGCGATGACGCGCCACGTGATGCGGCTCACGCTCGACCGTGACCTGCCCGCCGCCCCCGAGCTCGACATGGAGGTGCGCCACCCCACGATCGAGGATCGCGAGGCGCTCGCCGAGCTGATGCTCGACGCGTTCACGGACACGATCGACTTCGACGAGGGCGACGACCTCGACGCCGCGCGCGAGCAGGTGACGATGACGTTCGCCGGCGACTACGGCGATCTCCTCCCGGAGGTGTCATTCGTCGCGTTCGATGGTCCGCTCGCGCTCGGCGCCTCGATCATCACCAGGTACGAGGCGGCGCCGTTCCTCGCATTCTCGATGACCCGCGCCGACCGCAAGGGGCAGGGCCTTGCCCGGGCGCTGCTCGTGCGGAGCCTGCGGGCGATCGCAGCGGCGAACGGTTCTCACATCGACCTCGAGGTCACCGACGGTAACGTTCCCGCCCAGCGGTTGTACCGCTCGCTGGGGTTCGATGTCGTCGAGGTGCTCGGGGACGACTGATCGAACGTCAGGTCAGGACCCGGTGGGGCGACCCCGAGACCGGGGGTGACCTGGCCTATGCTGGGGACATGATCCGGGATCCTCGGCAGGCCATCGAGGCGATCCGTCGGGCCGAGCGAGACGCCTGAGCGTCCGATGCGCTGGGGGCTCGACATCTCGCAGCACCAGCTCTCCTGGGACGAGCTCGTCGCGCGCGCGAGGCTCGCCGAGGACGCCGGTCTCGACGGCGTCTGGGTCTTCGACCACTTCAAGGCGCTCTACGGCGATCCGCGCGGCCCGTCCCTCGAGGCCTGGACGCTGCTCGCGGGGATCGCCCGCGAGACCTCGCGGGTGCGGCTCGGCACCCTCGTCACGGGCATGACGCACCGGCATCCATCGGTGCTCGCCGCGGAGGTCGTCACGGTCGATCACCTCTCCGGCGGGCGGGTCGAGTGCGCGGTCGGCGCCGCCTGGAACGCCCCGGAGCATCGCGAGCTCGGCATCCCGTTCCCCTCGACCGCCGAGCGGATGGACCGCCTCGAGGAAGGGGTCCAGGTCCTGCGACTGCTGTTCACCGAGGACGACGCGACGTTCGCGGGGCGCCACTACCGGCTCGAGGGTGCGACGTACCGGCCGAGGCCGGTGCAGCAGCCGCATCCGCCGATCTGGATCGGCGGGGAGGGCCGGCGGCGGACGCTGCCGATCGTCGGCCGGTACGCCGACGCGTGGCACGGCTGGGCGTCGAACCCCGTCGAGCTCGCCGAGATCACCGCGATCATCGACCGCGCCGCCGAGGACGCCGGCCGCGACCCTGCGTCGATCGTTCGGGCGTCGAGCCTGTCGATCTCCGAACCGTGGGACGAGGTCAAGGCCAACCACGAGTGGATGGCGGCCGGCGGCATCTCCTACCTCGTGATCGGCTGGCCGTCGGAGGGGCAGGGCCGGCTCGAGGAGTTCCTCGAACAGGTACTGCCGACCTTGTAGCGAGGGCCACGGCCCGCGCGCGGTCGCGAACCATGAGGCGGTAGGCTCGTGTCGTGGCGAAGGAACCCGGCGTCAAGGTCACCGCGGACGGGCCCTACGCGGTCCGCGCGATCCCCGTCTCCCCGGGTCGGATCGTGCGGAGCCCGCGCGGCGAAGCCAAGGATTGGCACGTCGACGAGCCGTACGAGACCGGCCGACTGGTCACGCTCTGCCGTTGCGGCCTGTCCGGGTCGAAGCCGTTCTGCGACGACTCCCACCTGCAGGGCTTCGACGGGACGGAGGTCGCCGACCGAGGACCCACCGCCGGTCGCCGCCTCGCGTTCCCGGGCGGTGACCTGACGCTCACCGACGACGAGGGGCTCTGCTCGCATGCGGGCTTCTGCCGCGACCGCATGACCAACGCGTGGGAACGGATGGAGGCGATCGACGATCCCACGGTGCGTGCCGAGGAGGAAGGCATCGTGTTCCGGTGCCCGTCGGGGCGGCTCGTGCTGATCGACGAGGACGGCGAGCCGATCGAGGCTCCGTTCGAGCAAGGCGTCGTGGTGGAAGAGGACGGCCCGTACTGGGTCCGAGGCGGCGTCAGGATCGAATCGGCGGACGGTCACGTGTGGGAGACGAGGAACCGCGTGGCCCTGTGCCGATGCGGTCGGTCCTCGAACAAGCCGTTCTGCGACACGACGCATGACGAGATCGGCTTCCGCGGATAGCTCGCCTCCGTCCTTCGAGCTCGGGACCCAGCAGAGGGGCCGCGAGAGCGAGTCGAGGCTCGCGCGAGCCCGCCCCCGGGTATCGCCCGAGGCGCCTGCCAACCGTCAGGCGGAGGGCGAGAGGCCCTCGTCGCCGGGAGCTTGGGTGTGCTTGAGGAAGCGGTACCAGTCGTTCTCGTAGGATGCAGCGTCGTCGTCCTCGCCGGGACGGATCGACAGGGTCGCCCTCGTCGCTGGGGACGTCAGGCTCGGGTGTCTGCTCCGTCACCGGTGTCGCGTAGTCGGCTCGATGCATCGTCGTCGTGCGTGGAGACGAGGTCGACCTCGGGGACGCCCTCATCGTCCGGGGTGGTGGCGATCGCGGGGGCCCGAGCGGCGTCACGTATCCGCGTCAGCGCACCGGCAAGCTGCCCGAGCGCCGCTTCCACGGCGTCGTCGAGGTCCTGTAGCAGCGTGCGTGAACGCTCGTCCCGGTGCGCGCAGGTCGGCCCCGAGACGGGAGTTCTCCTCGGTCGCCGTCTCGAGCGCTGCGCGAGCCTCGGTGAGCTGCTGGCCGGCCCGGGCCAGCTCTTCCTTCGTCGAGCGCTTGATCCCGTCCGACGAGCTGCTCGTGCTCGCGTCGCAGTCTCGCCGTCTCCTCGGCGTGACGTTCGCGCTCCGATCGCAGCTCCTCACTCAGGGCCGCCCGGCGGATTCGAGATCGCGAAGGCCGGCATCCGCCTCGGTCAGCTTTGCCTCGAGCTTCTTCTTCGAGCTCCTTGCCCATCTCTCGCCATCCCCCACCCGTTGGAAGCAGCGCCGGAATCGAGCGCTCGCCGATCGCGAACCCCGTCCTTGTTGAATCGGCCCGATCCCGACGGACTGAAGGCGCGGTCGATACTGGGACGCGTCGCGCGAGCAGAGGTGGGTCGCGGGGATCGGGCCGATACCGGCCGCCTACTGCCTGCGCGCTTTGCGGATCACCACGTACACGATCGAGCCAACGACCGTCAGCGTGAGCAGCAGCGGGAGGAAGATCATGAAGTCCTGCATGTGCGCAACCGCACGCCACGATCTGCCGTCAGGCCGCACTCCGGGTTGCGCCGCGCGCGCCTCCTGCCCGACGATGCACCCATCGGGTCAAGGGAGGTCTGGCATGCGCATGAAGTTGGTCGCTCTGCTCGCCGCCGTCGCGCTCGTCGCCGGTGGCTACGTCGTCGGTCAGGCGGGCGCCCGTCGGGGCGGTGACGACTCCACCACGTTGCCGGGCTTCAGCGAGGTCGTGAGCCTCAGCCACGTGAACGCGCCGGCGCGCACGCCGCTGTTCCCCGGCGACCCCGCGTTCTCGCTCACGACGGTCGCGACCGTCGAGGACGACGGCTTCTACATGCAGTACGTGCGTGAGGGCGAGCACACCGGCACGCACTACAGCGCCCCGTGCCACTTCCGCGACGGAAAGCCGTGCGCCGAGGATCTCGACGCCGCCGACTACGTGCTGCCGGCGGTCGTCGTCGACGTGCGCGACGCCGTCGCCACCGATGCGAACCACGTCGTGAGGAGGCCTGACCTGCAGGACTGGGAGACCGAGCACGGCGAGATGCCGTCGGGTGCCGCGGTCCTGCTGTGGACCGGGTGCGACGCGTTCTGGGGGCCGACGCTCGCCAAGAACGAGCCCACCTACTACAACTGCGGCCAGGCCGGTGCGAAGTACAGCCAGCCGGGCTTCTCGAAGGGGGCCGTGCGGTGGCTGATCGAGACCGGCGTGCTCGCGAAGCGCGGCGCCCTCGGCACCGACACGTTTGGCCCCGATCCGTCGGCCGACGCCAACTACTGGGAGTCCTACCTCACGCTGAACCGGCACCGGTTCACGCTGGAGAACCTCACGAACCTCGGCGCGATGCCCACGACGGGCGGATGGATCGTGATCGGCGGACCGATGAACCGACATGGTTCCGGCGCGGCCAGCACCGTGTTCGGCCTGGTGCCGTAGGGGTCAGGCCGAGGTCGGTACCCGCCCGGCGACCGTGGTGCCCCGTCCCGGCTGCGACGTGATCTCGACCTCGCCGCCGAGCGCCGACACGCGATCGACGATGCCCTGCAGCCCCGTGCCGAGCTTCGTGTCGGACGGGTCGAAGCCGCCGCCGTCGTCGGTCACCTCGAACCGCACCTCGCCGTCGGCCGCGCCGAGCACCACACGCACCGCACGCGCATCGGCGTACTTCGCGACGTTCTGCAGGGCTTCGAGCACGCTGAAGTACACGCCGGCCTCCACCTCCGGGCGGTATCGGCCCAGGCCGTCGGGCTCGATCGTCACCGGCACCGGCGACTTCCGCGCCTGCGCGCCGAGCGCCTCGACGAGCCCGCGGTCGGCCAGCAGGGGCGGGTAGATGCCGCGTGCGAGGTCGCGGAGATCCTCGAGCGCGGCCTGCGTCTCGGCCTCGATCTCGCCCAGCATCTCGCCGACCCTCGCCGGATCGCGCTCGGTGAGCCCCCGTGCCAGGCGCGCCTTCACGGCCAGCGCCACGAGCTGCTGCTGGGCCCCGTCGTGGATGTCGCGCTCCAGCTTCTTCGCCCGGTCGTCCTGCGCCGACACGATGCGCCGGCGCGAATCGCGGAGCTCCTCGATCAGCCGAACGTTCCGCAGCAACAACCCGGCCTGCGCGGCGAGATCTCGCACGATCCGCTGCTTCGCGGGCGACATCGGATCGCTCGCGGGCATCTCGACCGACAGCGCCCCCAGCACCTCGCCGTGGTCGCGCACCGCGGCCGCGCCCGGCGCGCGATCCGTGTCGCTGCCGATCGAGGCCGGGTCCGCGATCGCGTCTGCGGGAGCATCGGCCGGCCAGCTCGCGACCGGGCGGAACCGGTCACCCACCGCGATCCACACGTGGGCCGACGTCGCGCCGGTCGCCTGACCCAGCAGCTCCGCCATGCGCGGCAGCACGTCGTCGGCCGAGTACGTCTCACCGACCCGGTGGCCGAACGCGGCCAACACCTCGTAGGGGGTGGCGCGGCCCCCGTAGACGACCCGGTCGGCGATCCGCCGGGCGAAGCGCCACAACGGCCACACCGAGAGGCCGACCAGGAACATCGCGATGCCGACCGCCTGTACCTCGTCGCGCGTGAGGTCGGTGACGGTCGAGCTGACGAGCAGGAGGACCCCCAGCGACACGATCATCACGAGCACGACGAGCACCGCGAACACGATCGTCTTCCGCACGACGAGGTCGAGGTCGTACAGGCGATAGCGCAGCACCGCGACCCCCATCGAGACCGGCACCCCGATACCGAGCAGGGCGAACGTCGCGATGAAGAACGCCTCGCCGAGGAACGATCCCTCGATCCGGTCGCCCAGGGTCAGCGTCAGCGCGATCTGCACGAGGGCGAGGGCGACCACGGCCGCGGCGACCGTGGCGAGCCACCGAACCTGCTGGCGTTCCTCCCCACGCGCCCGCACGAAGCGCACGAGCATGGCGACGAAACACGGAACGATGCCGATCAGCACCACGGTGCTGGCGACGGCGATCGCCAGCGTCGTGACGTCCTCGAGCGCCGACACGCCGAACGGGTTGGTGACCTCGACCTCGAGCCCCGTGTCCTCGAGGGGCCCGGGCTGCAGCAGCATGCCGACCAGGAACACCACGACCGCTACGCCGATCACCCACGGCAGGAACCGCCATCGCGGCCCGGGAACCGAGCCGGTCGGAAAGAGCAGGAACAGGAGAGAGGCGATCGCGATCATCGGCAGCCAGAGCGCGCTGGTGATGACCCCGACGACGGGCGCGACCGGGTTGGTCGTCGGTCCGTTCCTGTACAGCCACTGCATCAACTCGTCGCTGAGCCCTGTGAGCAGGAACAACCCACCGATCGTGAGCAGCAGCCATCCGATCGGGTTGCGGGGCTGGCGTGACGCGAGGACCGCACCCGTGACCGAGTAGCCGGCGATCATCATCACCGCCACGGGGATGAACAGCGGATCCTCGTCGAAGCTGCCGTTCGTCGCCGTCAGGATCATCGTCGGTACGAGCCCGGCGATCGTCACGGCAGCGATGGCCTGAGGGATCCTCGAGGAGGGTCGTCGCTCTGGTGCCGCGGTCGTCACGGGTCGATTCTGCCCGCACGGGGACGTCCGCGGAAGGGCCTCGACGGTTCACCCTCGTGACCGGCGTGGCGGCGCGCTAGGACGCGTCGGCGGCGCGCCGGGCGGCGCTCAGCGTGAATCCACTACAGGCGCACTCGGAGTAGAGACAACGTCGATCCTCGGCGTCGGCGTGGACGAACTCCGTGTGCTCGCATGCGGTGCAGAGGACTCGGCGGGGGTCGGCGGGGCGGGGCAGCACTATCGGCTGGGAAGTGGTTGTCTGCACACCCTGACGGTAGGACATCTGGGGGACCGAGACATCGGCCGAACGTCTACGAGTGACCTCGCGCAAGCCCTAAGAACTCGCTCCGGCGCACCGCCGAGCCTGACGGATCAGCCGGGCCAGTCGCGCTTCGGCTTCTTCTGCGTGAGCAGGTCGTCGAGCGACGGCTTGCGCGACTTCGCGGCTTGGGCCTTCTCGATCTCCTCCTGGAGGCGGTCGTCCGGCCCGACGTCGCCCGCCGCCGCGAGCAGCTCGTCGAGCGACTCGCCCGCGCTGCCCTTCAGCCGGATGCGCAGTGCGGCGAGCACCGATGCGTGGTGGTCGGACAGTCCCTGGCTCATCTTGATCTCGGTCAGGGCCGCTTCCGCCTTGGCGAGGAGCTGCTCGTCGTCGCTCACGCGGACAGTCTGCCACGACGCTCGGCGCCCGGCGTTCCTCCCTCGAGCCTAGACTCGACCCATTCTCGAGGGAGGCGCTGGTGACGGGTTGCCCGTGGTGCGAGCACGAGAATCCCGACGGGGCGAAGTTCTGCATGGAGTGCGGGACGGTGATCGACGCCGGTCGCCCGATCGCGCAGGCGCGGAAGGTCGTCACCACGCTCTTCTGCGACCTGGTGGGGTTCACGGCGCTCACGGAACGATCGGACCCGGAGGACGTCGACCACCTGCTCGCGGCGTACTTCGCGCGGGTCCGCGACCAGATCGAGTCCTACGGCGGGGTGGTCGAGAAGTACATCGGTGACGCCGTCGTCGGCGTCTTCGGGGTGCCGGCCGTGCACGAGGACGATCCTCAGCGGGCGGTCCGAGCCGCCCTCGCGATCGTCGAGGACGTCGAGCACGAGGTCTTCGGCGATCGCGTCGTGCGGTTGCCGGTGCGTGTGGGCATCGACACCGGCGAGGCGCTGGTCCGCACGCACGTCGCGCCGAGCTCCAGCGAATCGTTCATCGTCGGGGACGCGGTCAACACGGCCGCGCGACTGCAGGCGCTCGCGCCCGAGATGGGCGTCGTCGTGGGCGAGGCCACCTATCGGTCGACCGCGAGCCAGTTCGAGTTCGAGGAGCTCGAGCCCGCCACGGTGAAGGGGAAGACTGCCCCGCTGCGGGCGTTCCGAGCGATCAGGTCGCGTGGCCACCCGGGCATCGACCTGACCCGCCGGCACGAGACCCCGTTCGTGGGCCGGGAGATCGACCTCGCCATCCTGCAGGGGTTGTTCCGCAAGAGCCTGGCGGCGCCGAGCGTGCAGCTCGTGACGGTGCAGGGCGAACCGGGCATCGGGAAGTCGCGGATCGTGATGGAGCTCGCCTCCTACGTGGACGACCGACCCGAGCTCGTCGTGTGGCGTCAGGGCCGGTGCCTGCCCTACGGCGAGGGCATCACGTTCTGGGCGCTCGGCGAGATCGTGAAGGCGCACGCCGGCGTGCTGGAGTCCGACGACCCCGACGAGGCCGCGTCGAAGCTCGAGCTGGTGCTGCCCGACGTCGCCGATCGGGACTGGTTCCTGCAACGGCTGAAGCCGCTCCTGGGCATCGAGGCCGGGCCGACACCCGATCGGGACGAGCTGTTCACCGCGTGGCGACGGTTCCTCGAGCTGATGGCGGAAGCCGACCCCACCGTCATCGTGATCGAGGACCTCCACTGGGCCGATCCGGCGATGCTGGACTTCCTCGAACACCTCGCCGATCGAGCGATCGGGGTGCCGCTGCTGATCGTCGCGACGACGCGCCCGGAGCTGTTCGAGCGGCGCTCGGAGTACGCGAGCGGACTGCGGAACGCGACCACGATCACGCTGGACCCGCTCACGGACGACGAGACGACGCGGCTGCTCTCCGGCATGCTCGAGGAGGGATCCATCGCTCCGTCGCTCCGGGAGGCGATCCTCGCACGTTCAGGCGGCAATCCCCTCTACGCGGAGGGGTTCGTGCAGCTCCTGCGGGAGCGGGGGCTGCTCCGGCGCGACGCCGACGCCTGGGATGCTGGCCCTCGGCGCGGATCTGCGTTTCCCGGATTCCGTCCAGGCGCTGATCGCGGCCAGGCTCGATGCGCTGCCGGCCAGCCGCGGGATGCTGCTGGCCGACGCCGCCGTCATCGGCTCGGTCTTCTGGGCGGGCGCCGTCGCCGCGATGGGCGAGCGCACCGAGGCGGAGACGACCGAGTCGCTGCACGAGCTCGCCAAGCGGCAGTTGGTGCGACCCCATCGGCGGTCGTCGCTGCGGGGTGAGGCGGAGTTCGGCTTCTGGCACGTGCTCACCCGCGACGTGGCGTACGCGCAGATCCCCCGCGCGGCCCGAGCCGCCAAGCACGTCGCCGTCGCCCGGTGGATCGAGTCCCACGCCTCCGGGAGGCTCGAAGACGTCACCGACGTGCTCGCCCATCACTACTCGACCGCGCTCGACCTCGTGCGAGTGGGTGGGGACGCCGGCGAGATCGAGAGGCTCCGAGAGCTCGCCCATCGCTTCCTCATGCTGGCCGGGAACCGGGCGCTCGGCCTCGACACGGCTGCGGCCCTCGGCGCGTTCGAGCGCGCGCTCGCACTGGTAGCGCCCGGTCACCCCGATCGGCCCGAGACGCTGGTCCGCTTCGGTCAGGCCGCGTTCGAGTCGGGGAGGCTCACCGAGGCCGACGTGGCCCTCCGCGAGGCGATCGACGCCTTCCGCGATCGAGGGGAGAAGCAGGCGGCGGCCGGGGCGACCGTGATGCTCTCGAGGATCTCGTACCGCCTCGATCCGCCGACGCAGGGTCGACACGAGGCGGAGGCTCTCGAGCTGCTGGAGTCGTTGCCCCCCACCCCCCAGCTCGTCGAGGCGCTCGCGTCCGCCGCATCGGATCGCGTCCTGCAGGGCGAGCACGCGGAAGCGATGGTGATGGCCGAACGTGCGAGGTCGCTCGAGACCGAGCTTTCGCTGCCTCCTCAGCCCCAGAGGATCGGCGTGAGGGGCATGGCCCGAGCATGGGAGGGCGATCGGGGTGGACTCGCGGAGATCCAGGAAGCCATCGATCTGTCGATGGAGGAGGGGCAGGGCCGGCGCGCGGCGGTGTACATGAACAACCTCGGCATCGTGATCGGTTCCTACGACGGTCCCGAGGCGGCGCTCCGGGTGCTGGATACCGGCCGGCGCTTCGTTCGCGAGCGAGGGTTGCGGGAGGTGGGGCTCGCGCTCGAGGTCACGAGGCTCGAGCCCCTCGCGGACGCCGGCATGCTCGACGAGGCGGCCCGGTCGGCGGTGGCGATGCTCGACGCGCTCCGGTCGGCCGGCTTCATGTACGAGGCGACGCAGGTACACGGCGTGCTCGCGCGGGTCTTGCCGCTGACCGGTGAGTCGGCCACGCTGCCGGACGTCATCTCCTCGCTGCGCGAGGCGCATGTGCTGGCCGTGAACCCCGTGGATCTCATCCAGACGCTGTCCGGTATCGCGATCGCCGGCGCCGTGCTCGGCGACGTGGCCTCGACCGCCGACTCCCTCGAGCGGTTGCTCGCGACCGTCGATCTCCGCGACATCGAAGGCTACGCCGTCCGTCTGCCCTCGTTGGTCAGGGCCGCGATCCGGGTCGGTCGCCGCGACCTCGCGCTGCGGATCGCCGACGGGTTCGAGGCCCGTACGCCGCTCGGCGACCATGCGCGTGCGGCGGGACGCGCCGCGAACGCGGAGGCAGCGGGCGATCTCGAGCTCGCCGCCGATGCCTACGACGACGTCCTCCAGCGATGGGACGCGTTCGGCGTCCTCCCCGAACTCGGACTGGCGGCGCTCGGCCGCGGGCGCGTCCTCGTCGCGATGGATCGCCGGGATCAGGCGGCGGAGCCGCTCGGGCGGGCGAGGGAGATCGCTGCGAGGTGCGGCATGCGGCCGTGCGCCCGAGAGGCCGAGCAGCTGTCGGCGTGAGCACCGCTCGACGGACTCAGTACACGAACGCGAACCAGGGGGAGGGGTCCCACGCGAACATCGCGTCGGCCCGCGCGAGCGCTCCCGGCGTGCGCTCGTCCATCTGGTGAGCCCGGGCCAACTGGCGGAACGAGCTGCCGGCGAGGTAGGCCGCTCCGAGGGCGCCCACGGTGCACGAGAGGTCGGGGTCGGCATCGGTGCGCCGGCACGTGCCGACCCCCGCCTCGACCACGAGCTCGTAGCAGCCCGATGTCGCGGGACGGAACGTGTCGTCGATCTCGAGCACGAGCCGCCCGCCGCCGGAGTACCGGCGACCGGCCAGGGCGCGCTCCACGTCGAGCACCCGCACGAACAGACCGTCCTGGACCACCGCGTTCAGCCTCCGCGGCTCGGCGACGAGCCACAGCAGCTCCTCGTCGATCGGCCGGTCGTCGGCCTTCACGGTGGCGACGAGGTCGACGTCGAACAGGAAGCGCCACAGCGCCGCGGTCGCGTCGGGATCGGTCGCGACCAGATCGCGCACCGTGAGCTCGTTCGACGGCACGTTGCGGTTCCAGTCGTGCTTGACGGTGTAGACCGCGTAGCCGTCGACGGTGCCGTCATCGCGCTCGTGCACGGCGTAGAAGCGCGGGTGCTCCTGATCGCTCTGGCGCTCGAGCCACAACGCCTTCCACCAGCGGTCGTCGACGGCGATCATGCCCGGCCGTATCGAGGCGAGCGCGTCGTAGACGGGACGCATGCGCGGGAGGGCCTCGTCGCGAGGCACCACGCGCACACGTCCACCGATGTGGACGTCGGGAACGAACGCCGAACGGTCGGCCGACATCTCGAGCAGTGTGCAGAGCGAGGCCATGCCGTAGCCGAAGCGACCGTAGATCGCGGTCTCCGACGCCCAGAGGTAGGCGAGCGGTTCGCCGCGCTCGCCGGCCTGGTCGAGGATCGCCGCCATCAGCCGCGTGTTGATGCCCCGGCGCCGGTGCGACGGCAGCACGCCGACGGCGGTGACGCCGGGCGCGGGCAGGGACCCTCCGGGCACGGTGAGCTCGGTCGTGCAGGCTCCCGCGGTGCCGACGATCTCGTCGCCGTCGGTCGCCACGAACCAGCGGTCGGGCTCGGCGAGGATGCGGTCGGCCTCGGCGTCCTCGGGCACCCAGCGACCGTGGAACGCACGCTCCACCACCTGCAGGAACGCGTCGAGCTCGTCCGGCTCGATCGAGCGGATCGTGATGTCGTCCATCGGGTCGGCAGCGTACGCGACGTGTTCGGGCCCCGACGAGCAAGGGAGGCGCTCGATCCGTTCCGTAGACTGCGGCGACCTCACCGACCGCGGTGACGAGCGAGGAGCGCACATGCTGATCCTGGGTTTGATCGTCTTCGGGATGGCCGTCGGCTGGATCGCGCAGCTGATCCTGGGTCGGACCGGCCGCGGGAACCGGAATTGGGCCGAGGCGCTCGTGGCGGGCCTCGTCGGCTCCTTCGTGGGTGGGCTGCTCGCGAGCCTGATCTCCGGCGACGGGCTCGCCCTGCGTCCGAGCGGCATCATCGGCTCGATCGCGGGCGCCGTGCTCGTGCTGCTCGTGTGGGGAGCCGTGCGCGGACGCGCCTGACGGCCCCTCCTTCACTCCTTCGCCGACCCGGTCGACGTTTCCGACGCCCGCACTTCGGGAAAGGTCGAGGGTGATGCGCGAGAGCGCAGGAAGGAGGTCCCCCGTGGACACCGGCACCAACATCTGGAGCTTCTCCAGGAACGACACGGTCGAGCCGATCGACGTCGAGGGCTTCACGGTCGAAGCGACCGACGGCGACATCGGAAAGATCGACGAGGCCACCTACGAGGTCGGGTCGTCCTACATCGTGGTCGACACCGGCCCCTGGATCCTCGGCCGCAAGGTGATGCTCCCGGCCGGGGCGATCGAGGCGATCGACCTCGACGACCACAAGGTCGTGGTCCGGCTGACCAAGGACCAGATCAAGGACTCGCCCGAGCTCGACGAGAGCATCGACCATCGCTCCGACGAGTACCGCTCGAGGGTCGGCAGCTACTACGACCCGTACGTCCGCCTCTGACCGGGGAAGGCAGAGGAGGACGGGAAGGGGCCGCGCTCGCGCGGCCCCTTCCTCATGTCGCGATCTCGACGCGTACGACGGAACGTTCCAAGGACGGGCGCCTGCTCTGAGCCTCAGCGGCGAGGACGCTCGCCTCGCACGTGGTCGTCTTCGGACTCCTTCCAGACCTCGTCGACGTTCTCCACGTTGAATCCGTACTCGAAGACGAGCGTGCCGCCGTACGCGGCCCCGAACGCCACGAGCACCGCGGCGAGCACGGAGAGGACGAGCCACGCGAGTTGGGTCTGGCCCTCGTCGAAGTTCGGGATCCGCAGCAGCAGGTCGACGAGCGTGATCAGCGTGACCGCGATCATCACCGTGGCGTGCCAGTTGATCGTTCGCCACACCTGCGTGTGCTTCGCCGTGCCGATCGGGCCCGACCGGCGATCCCTCGGGATGCCCTTCCACCAGTCGAGGAAGCCCGTGAGCGCGGCGCCGAGGCCGACGATGTATCCGGCCACCATCACGAACGTGGCCGCCGCGAAGAAATCGTGGGCCTTCGCGTCGTCGGCGGGCGCCACGTAGGAGATCACGTCGAACACCGCGGCCAGCACGTAACACACGATCGGGAAGTCGGTGAGCGGGGGATGGAAGGGTTTGCCCGTGAACCCCCGCAGCCCCTGGAACCGGCGCCCCCTCAGGCTGAGCGTCGGACGGATCGAGTAGATCCTCGGCATGACTGTTCCCCCTCACGTGACGGCGGCTGTCCAGCCATCATGCCCCGACCGGTGGGCCTCATGGAAGCGGATCGCCCGGAGTCGCGACCGATCGTGTGGCGCGTCCGTCCGACGGCCGGAGGGGTTCGGATCTCCCCCGAACGGTCGACTGCGCGTTCTGGCGGCATCTGCCACGCTCCCTCCGTCGCCGTGAGAGACCCGGGGGGGTTCTCCAACCTGCACGCGGCGACCTGAGGATCGATTGGCCGCGGGGTCCCGGCAGTAGCCGCCCCGCGGCCACTCGGTCCGATTCGCCGGCGGGGTGAGGAGCGAGATCCCCGACCATCGGCCACTGGCGCGAACCGCGTCGCGCGACTACGTTCCTGTCACGCCGTTCCGTTGCTTCCCCCCGACCCAGGAGCGCAGTCGATGGATACGTCCGGATCCGTTCCCGCGATGCACCCCGCGACACCGAGCCCCATCCCCGCACCGGGCTTCAAGACAGCGAGGCGCGGGTTCGACCAGCAGCAGGTGCTCGAGTACATCAAGCGGCTGACCGTCAGCCTGCAGACCGTCCAGAACCTGGAGGGGCACCTGCGATCCGAGGCCGAGCAGGCCCATCGACAGCGCGACGCGGCCCTGCGTGAGCGCGACGCGATCGCGGAGCAGCGCGACGCGGCCCTGCATGAGCGCGAGGTGGCCCTGAGGAACCGGACGTCGGCCGAGACGGCGACCTACGAGCAGGTGTCGGGGCGCGTGACGGAGCTCTTGATGGGCCTCGATCGAGAGGTCGAGGCGATCCGAGCGGAGACGCGAGCAGAGGCGGAGCGGATGCTGGCCGACGCACGCACCCAGGCCGACCGCCTGCGGCGTGAGGGGGTCGAGGCCCGCACCGCGGCCATGGAAGCGGCGAGGCGCATGCGCGAGGACTCCGAGCGGTCGCTCGCCGACCTGACCTCCCAGCGCAACGACATGCTCGAGGCGCTCCGGCGGACGTGCAGCGAGTCCCTCGACGTGATCGGTGCCCTCGCCGCCTCGATCGACGAGAGGATCGACGACGGGAAGGACGAGGTCGTGATCCCCGAGCTGATGCCCGAGCCCCCCGCAGCGAGCTAAGACCGACCCCTCAGCCGGGCGGCCGCGGGTCGTGCCAGCCGCCGTCGCCCTCGATCAGGACCTCGGCGGCCTGCGGTCCCCAGGTTCCGGGCTCGTACAGGTGGACGGGGGTGGCGTCGTCGAGGACCGGGTCGACGACGGCCCACGAGGCTTCCACGATGTCCTGGCGGGAGAAGAGCTCGGTGTCGCCCATCATCGCGTCGGTGAGCAGACGCTCGTACGGCTCCATGCGCTCGCCCGGCTGGTGGTGGGCCACGAGCTCCACGTCCTCGCCCTGCATCTCGTCGCCGGGCACCTTCGTGCGCGCTCCCAGGTTGATGCTCACGTCGGGGCCGAGGCGGAAGAGCACGTGGTTGGGGTGGCCGGGCACCCGCTCGCCGAAGACGTTGCGTGGGGGCCGCTTCAGCTCCACGATCACCTCGGTGGCGGTGACCGGCAACGACTTGCCCGCTCGGATGTAGAACGGCACGTCGGCCCAGCGCCAGCTCTCGATCGCCATGCGCACGGCCACGTACGTCTCGGTGGTCGAGCCGGATGCCACCCCATCAGCCGCCGCGTAACCGCGCACCTGCCCGCGCACGACGTCCTCGGGCGAGAGGGGACGGATCGCCTCGAGCAGGTGCACTCGCTCGCTCATGAACACGTCGCGGTCCGGGCCGGCGGGCGGATCCATCGCGACGAGCGCCATCACCTGCAGCAGGTGGTTCTGCACGACGTCGCGGATCGCGCCCACCTTGTCGTAGAACGCCTCACGGCCTCGCAGGCCGAAGTCCTCGGCCATCGTGATCTGCACGCTGTCGACGTAGTTGCGGTTCCAGAACGGCTCGAGGAACGTGTTCGCGAACCGGAAGTACACGAGGTTCTGCACCGGCTCCTTGCCGAGGAAGTGGTCGATGCGGAAGATGCGCTCCTCGGCGAAGACCGAGCTGATGATCGCGTTCAGCCGCCGCGCGGACTCGAGATCGCGCCCGAACGGCTTCTCGATCACGACGCTCCCGTGCTCGGCACAGCCGACGCGGGCCAGGTGCTGGGCCACGGTCTCGAACAGCGAGGGAGGGATCGCCAGGTAGTGCAGGGGCCGGCGGCTCTCGCCGAGCGCATCGCGCAGGCGGTCGAACGTGTCGCCGTCGGTGTAGTCGCCGTCGACGTAGCGCAACCGTGAGGAGAGCTCGGCGAAGGCGGCCTCGTCGAGCCCGGCCTCGTCGGCGGCGAGCGACTCGCGCACGTGGGCCTGGAACTTCTCGAGATCCCAGCCCGAGCGCGCGACGCCCACCACGGGCACGTCGAGGGACCCGTGGCGCACCATGGCCTGCAACGCGGGGATGATCTTCTGGCGCGCGAGGTCGCCGGTGATGCCGAAGATCACGAGAGCGTCGGCCTGGGTGACGGGCATCGAATCACCTTACCCGTGCCCCGGCGATAGGCTCGATCGGCGACGCTCGAGCGGGAGGGGGACGATGGCTGGGATCGGGTCGGCGGCGATCGCCGAACAGCTCTGGCGCGCGATCGGTGCCGGCGATTGGAGCCGCGCCAGGGCGCTCATGCACGACGACTACGTGCAGGAGTGGCCGCAATCGGGCGAGCGTATCGAAGGTCCCGACGACGCCCTCGCGATCGATCGGGACTTCCCGGGCGGTGTGCCCGCGATGCGTTTCCGCCGGACGACCGGCTCCGGAGACCTGGCCGTGCTCGAGATCGAGCTCACGTACTCCGACGGCAGCGTCTACCAGGGCGTGAGCATCGTCGAGGTCCGAGACGGCAAGGTCGCCCGGCAGATCGACTACTTCGCGCAGCCGTTCGAGGCGCCGCAGTGGCGAGCGCAGTGGGTGCGTCGGATGCCGCGTTGAAGGCCGAGGCGACCGTGCCGGCGTCGATGTCGCCCGCCCAGCGGCGGGGCACGATCGTCGCGGTCGTGCTCGGCTCGGCCTGCGTCTTCCTCGACACGTCGGTCGTGAACCTGGCTCTCCCGCGCATCGGCCGCGAGATGCCGTCGGACCTGGTGAGCACCCTCGAGGCGCAGTCCTACATCGCGTACGGGTACTTCGTCACCTTGAGTGCGCTGCTGATCCTGGCCGGCGGGCTCACCGACTACCACGGCCGCCGCAAGGTGTTCTCGCTCGGCCTGCTCGGGTTCGCGGTGACATCGCTGCTGTGCGGCATCGCTCCCACGGTCGAGTTCCTGATCGTGGCCCGCGTGCTGCAGGGAGCCGCGGGCGCGTTCGTCGTGCCGGGATCGCTCTCGATCATCACGGCGAGCTTCGACGGCGAGGAGCGAGGACGTGCGTTCGGTATCTGGGCGGGCGCCTCGGCGGCGACCACGATCCTGGGTCCGTTCGTGGGCGGGCTGCTCGTGAACACGGTGTCGTGGCGCGCCGCGTTCCTGATCAACCTCCCCCTGCTGGCCGTCGCGTGGCTCGCGACCGTGCGGTTCGTGCCGGAGTCGCGCGACCCCGATGCGACCGGCCGGTTCGACTGGTTCGGCTCGCTCGTGATCGTGCTCGCCGTGGGCGGGCTCGCGTTCGGCACGATCCGCGGGCAGCAGCAGGGCTGGACCGAGCCGGTCGCGGTGGTCAGCCTCGCGGTGGGGGTGGCGGCCGCGCTCGCGTTCCCGTTCATGATGCTGCGACGGCGCGATCCGCTCGTGCCGCCGAGCCTGTTCCGCTCTCGCAACTTCACCGTGACCAACCTCTCCACGTTGGTGATCTACGGAGCGCTCTACGTCTCGTTCACGTTCCAGGGCATCTTCATGATCGGCACCCTCGGCTACAACGAGCAGGCCGCGGGCATCGCGGGCATCCCCAGCTCGCTGCTGCTCGTTCTGCTCTCCACGCGGTTCGGCAGGCTCGCTGCGCGGCACGGGCCGAGGCTCTACATGGCGGTCGGCCCCGCGCTCATGGCTCTCGGCCTGCTCTGGTTCGTGCGCATCCCGTCGGACAGCCAGGGCTGGGTACTCGGCGGCGGCGGATCGTGGCTGCCGCCCGTGGACTACGTCACCGACTTCCTGCCGGCCCTCGTCGTGTTCGGGGCCGGGCTCTCGATCATGGTCGCGCCGCTCACGACCGCGCTGATGACATCGGTGCCCGAGCGGAACGCCGGCGTGGCCTCCGCGATCAACAACGCGATCTCCCGGGTGGGCTCACCCCTCGTCACCGCCGTGATCTTCGTGGCGGTCGCATCGATCTTCTACGCCTCGATCGCGCGCCAGGTGCCGAGCGTCGATGTCGATGAGGCTTCCTTCCGGGCCGAGGTCGCGCCCCTGAACCAGCCGGACGAGGGCGTCTCACCCGAGATCGTCGACGCCGCTCGATCGGCGTCGACGGATGCGTTCCGGCTCGCGATGATCGTCTCGGCCGCCCTGCTCCTGGCGGGTTCGGCCATCAACGCCGTGGGCATCCGCAACCCTTCCGCAGAGGGCCGTCACGGGGGACCTGGGGCAGAGCAGCCGCCTGTCGGCGAAGCAGCAGCGGCGGGAGGTCCGGTGCGTGCCGAAGGCGATGGATTCGTGGCCGAGGCCCGACCTGCGACGAACCCGACCGGTCCTGCACGCGACGCGTGAGCATCCTCATCCCCGGGCGGAGGACACCGTCACCTCCCGTCCTCCCTCGATGCGAAGTGCTCCCGCGCCGAGCCGCTGTCCACCGACCACGGCGCCCGCGCCCGACGGCTTCACGGTCATCGAGCGCAGGCCGGTCGCGACCACGACCTGCATCGTGCCCGGTTCCGGGAACCGCTTCGGCGTGAGGTCTCCGTAGTAGAAGGCCAGGATCTGTGACGCCGACCATCCTCGTCGAGCCTTCCCGTAGGCGCCCCACTGCACCATGCCGACGCCGTGGCCCCACCCGCGACCCGAGACGACCAGGCCCCGTGGGCTCGCGGAGATGCCGAACCAGCCCGAAGGGATCGTGACCGGGAGCCCGTCGCTCGGGTACCGGCGGGGCATCAGGCAGGGCGCCCACCTGTTCACGGCGTCGCGCAGGGTGGAGGCGTCGACCGTGCGACTGCGTCCACCCCCGACGACGCGCACCGTCGAGCCGACGACGGTGGCCTCGGCGATCGCGGCGCCCTCCGGCCACGCGCCCGCCGCCCGCAACACGGTCGTGAGGTCGTCGACCGGCAGCTCCACCTGCCATCGCGAGAGCGGCGACGCGCCGTCGTCGCGCTCGGCCACCGGTCGCAGGTAGGGAAGCGGCGAGCTCCCGAAGACCTCGTCGTTGCCGTACGTCCGCCCGTTCGAGGTGGAGAAGTAGACGGTGTCCGCCGGGCGTCCGCCGTAGAGCAGGACCTGTCCCCGGGTCTCGCGCACGGCGCGGTACCAGCGCGCCATGCCGGGCGGGCGCGGATGCGGGATGCCTCCGTAGACCTGGCAGTCCGCGGTCCCGCAGATGGGCGTGTCCAGCGACCCGCCCTGCTGTCCGGACCACCCGGTCCGTGCGAGCACGTAGCTGCGCGCGGCGATCACCTGGGCCTCGAGCGCGGCCGTCGGCCAGCTCGGCGGCACCTCGGCGATGCCCTCGAGGTACTGCTGGAACGTGATCGTCACCGTCGCCGTGAGCGTGCCGTCGTCGTCGGTGCGGATCGCGAGGGTGCCCGGGTAGTCGCCTTCGAGCGACGGCCGTTCGGCGTCCACGCATCGCGATGGGCTCCACGGGTAGGCGCCTCGTACCCGGAGCGAGCCGTTCCGCGGAGCGCGGATCGACACGCGGGGCGCGCTGAGATCGAGCGCGTCGGCCGAAGCCGGTGGTGAAGGCATCGCCGTGGGGGGCGGGGTGGGGGAGGGGGACCCGGCCGACGGGGCGCCTGGTCCCGGGGGCGCGGAGGTGCACGCCGTCAGCAGGGCGGCGCAGAGGAGGACGGACAGCGACAGCCGCACGGAGAGGGGGAACCACATGGTCCGGTTCCAGGCTACGCCTGTCCGGTACCCGCCAGCACGGCCGCGCCCATCGCGCCCGACAGGTCGCCGAGCCCGGCGGGCACCATCGCCGGCGGATCGTGTGTCGCGAAGAGCGACCGGTGCATCTCTGCGGCGATTCGATCGACGAACGACTGACCGAACCGCTCGGCGAGCCCTCCGCCCACGATCACCGCTTCGACGTCGAGCAGGTCCTGGGCCGAGGCGAGCGCGAGCCCGAGGGCCCAGACGGCCTGGCCGATCAGGCGCTCGGTCATCGCATCGCCGTGCTTCAGGGCGCGATCGATGATGCCCGACGTCATGCGGTCCTTCCCGTGCTCCGCCATCAGGTCGAACAACACGGTGTGCTCGCCGCGCGCGACGAGGCGCTCGGCCTTGGCCTGCATGCTGGCCCTGCCCGCATACGCCTCGAGGTGACCCCGTCCGCCGCAGCCGCACCGGCGCCCCTCGGGCTTCACGGTCATGTGCCCGATCTCGCCCGCCGCGCCGCGGCCGTGCCACACGGTGCGGCCCAGCACGAGCCCGCCGCCGACCCCGGTGCCGACGAAGACGCTGAGGAAGCTCGCGTACCGCCGCCCCGCGCCGCGCTCCAGTTCCCCCAACGTCGCGACCGTGACGTCGTTGTCGATGTGGACCGGCACGTCGCCCAGTCCCCGAGAGACATTCGCGCTGAGCGGGTAGGGCTCGCGCATACCGACGAGGTTCGGGCTGTTCGAGACGACGCCGTCGCGCGCTCGTCCCGGCGACCCGATGCCGACCGCGGCGAGCGCGTCGGTATCGGTCTGCGCCGCGGCCAGGGCCGATCGGATGGAGTCGACGATGGCGGCGGCCACCGCATCGGCGCTCTCGGCCGGGGTGGGGAGCCGCGCGCTGCCGAGCACGTCACCGTCGCGCGCCACGATCGTCTGGATCTTCGTGCCGCCGAGGTCGACACCGGCGACGATCGAGCCGGGTGCGTCGCCTACGCCGCTCGAGCTCATCCCGACAAGCCTAATCGCTCGGGGTCAGGTCTCCGCCGTCGGGTCAGGCGGTCGACGCGACGCCGTAGAAGAACTCGCGGCCCGTGGTGCGGACCTCCGCCTGCCACCCGAGGCCGGCGAGGCGTTCCTCGAGTTCGTCGGGGGCGTAGTACACCTTCACGATCGTGTACTCGCGGCCGTCGGTGAGGTGGCGTCTGAGCACGAAGTCGGGGCCGTCGGGCACGTCCTGCCCGATCGTCGAGGCGCGATGCTCGGCGCCGGCGAGGTCGTCGCAGAAGAAGACGCGGCCGCCCGGCGCGAGCCAGTCGGCGAGCCGCCGCCAGAACTCGTCGAACCGCTCCGGTAGCACGTGGGAGATCAGGAACGCGAAGACGATCGCGTCGAAGCGCACGTCGTCGGGTGGTTCCCACTCGAACAGGTCGGCCTGCACGTACTCGATGTGGGCGTCGTCGAGGCGATCGCGATTGATCGCGAGGGCAGAGGCCGCCGCGTCGATCGCGATCAGCCGCTTCGCGTGGGGAGCGATGTGGCGGGTGAACAGCCCCGTGCCGGCGGCCAGCTCGAGCACGGTGCCCGAGGGCACGAAGTCGTCGAGCGCGGCTTCCAGGCGGGCAGTCTCCTCGAACCAGCGGCGGTTCGCGTCAGGGCCCAGGTCGTAGATGCCACGCCGATACCAGACGTCGTCGTACTCGGGAGCTCGGTCCTCGTAGTAGCGACCTTGCTCGTGCAGGATCCCGTCGATGTCCCTCGTCATGCCCTCGTCGCAAAGAGTACCCGACGCTCCGGGACCCGTGGCGCTGCAACGCGTCACCGCGGCTCGAGTGGTACGTGTGACCCCGGTCTCAGTCGCGCCACATGGCCTCGTCGTCGGACCCGGTCTCGTCGAGCCCGGCGGTCCGGTCCGACGCGATCAGCCACGCGCCGATGCCCCCGATGACCGCACCCACCACGCCGAGCCCGATCGCGAGCAGCGCGGAGATCAGCCAGCCGTCCGAACCGACGTGGTGCACCATCGTCGACAGGAGGGCGCCGGCGGCGACGAACAGCAGGAGACCGCCGATCGCCCAGAGCACCAGCGCCAGAGAGATCGCGACGACACGACGCGCCATGAGGCAAGCGTGCCCCCCCGAGGGCCGGCCGAAACTCGGCCGAACGGCGGAATCTCCTCGGTCGAAGGTCTCGATCGCGAGGACGATCCCTCACCGTCGATCATCAGCCGCTCTTCGGTTCGATCTCGTAGATCTTGATCGGCCGGCTGATGCCCTTCAGCTCGATCTCATCGACGAGCGTGCCGTCGACGAGATGTTCGACGGCGACCATCGTCCGCTCCGTCACGAGGATCTGCCGCGCCCGCGCCTTGCCGGCCAGCCTCGACGCGAGGTTCACCTGATTACCCAGCACGGTGTAGTCGGTGCGGGCGGGCGAGCCGATGTCGCCGACCGTGACCCAGCCGGTCGCGATGCCGATACCGATCTCGAAGACCTGGTCGTACCGCTTGTACCAGTGGTCCTCGAGCGCCCTCATCCGCTCGAGCATCTCGAGGGCCATGAGCACGGCCCGCTCGGCGTGGTCGTCCTGTGGGATCGGGTCACCGAAGAAGACCATCACGGCGTCGCCGACGTACTTGTCGAGCGTGCCACCGTGCGTGAACACGATCTCGGTCATCTCCGAGAAGTACTCGTTCAGCTCGTTGATGAGCTCTTCGGGCTCCATCTGCTCCGCGGCCGCCGTGAACCCGCGTACGTCGGAGAAGAAGGTCGTGAGGAACTTCCGGCTCGGACCCAACGTGACGTCGCGCGAGCCGGACACGATCGAGTCGGCGAGCTTGGGGGAGAGGTAGCGGCGCAGCCGCGAGGTGCGTTCCAGCTCGGCCACCTTCGTCTCCACCGTCTGCTGCAAGTTGTCGTTCAGCGACTGGAGGTCCCGATACAGCGTCGACAGGTGTCCCGTGGTGCGATTGAGGTTCCGCGTGAGGTTGCCGAACTCGTCGCGGTTGGGCACGTCGACCCTGGTCTCGAAATCACCCCCGGCGATCTGCTCGAGGGCCGCGTCGACGCGTCGCACCGGCCTGATCACCGACCACGACAGGATCGCTCCGAGCGTCAGGGCGATGAGCAGGCTGAGGCCCGAGAAGCCGGCGACGGCGATCGTGAGGAACCGGCGGTTCGAGGCGAACGATTCCGTCTCGGCGGTGACCAGTCCCTCGGAGTCCGCGATCAGCGTGCCCAGGTGGGCCTCGAGGTCGTGTGAGATCTCGTGTTCCTGGTCGATGTGCAGTGCGAGGGCCTCGTCGATCCGTTTGCGGTTGTACAGCTCGGTGACGGCGTCGCTCGAGGACGCATACGTCCTGTTCGTCGCCGCGATCTCGTCGAGCAGCGAGGCCTCGCTCGCGGCGCCGTTCGTGCGGATGTCCTGGAGATCCTCGGCGAAGGCGTTCTTCGCCGCGTAGATCTTCGGCGTCCAGGTCGGGTCCTCGATCTTCAGGAGCGCCATCGCGCGATAGTGGCTCTGTGCGGTGACCCCGTAGATCATGTCGCGCGCCTGGCTCGCCTGCCTGTTCAGAGCGTTCAGCGTCTCGACCTGATCGTTGAGGCGGTTCAGCACCGCGATGCTGAGCAGGCCCATCGACAGCAAGAGGATCGCGATCAGCAGGAACCCCGACAGGAGCTTGCGGTGCACCGTCGTATGGATGCCCGCGACCCAGTCGACGAACGGCCGAAGGAACCGCGGCAGCGGCCCGAGGTCGTCGCTCGCGTCGAGCCGTTCGTGGTGTGCAGCGTCGATCGACATGTAGACCCCCGATGCTCGATCCGAAGCGTGAGGACTTCAGGATGCACCGATGCGGCTTCGGGGGGAAGCCAGCTCCGCTACGTGAGCATCAAGGCCCACCACCCGGTTCGCGTGCGCCGCCCGGGCGTCTGAGGGGCGCACGACTGCGCCACCGTTCGGCCGTGATCGAGTACACGACCGCCTGGAACACCTGGCCGTCGTCCTCGATCTCGCCCTCGTGATCGAACTCCATGCCGAGCCTGCGCATCACAGCCAGACTCCGGACGTTCGGGCGGTCGGTGATCGAGATGATCCGCGGGAGCGCGAGCACGCCGAAGCCGTGGTCGAGCCACGCGGTCGCAGCCTCGGTCGCGTATCCGTTGCCCCAATGCTCGTGGGCGAGGCGCCATCCAACCTCGACCTCGTCGGGGTAGGACTCCTGATGATGCAGGCCGCACATCCCGAGGAACACGCCGTCGTCGCGTCGTTCGACCGCGAGCAGACCGACGCCCTCGTGCTCGTACACCTCGTTCGCCCACGCCGCGATCTCGTCGGAGTGCTCGCGGCTCACCGGGCCTCCGAGATACTTGGCTACCTCCGGGTCGGCGTTCAGGGCGGCGTAGAGGGGCAGGTCGTCGGTGCGGAACGTCCGCAGCCGCAACCGGGCGGTGGTCAGGACCACCGTGCCGCTCCACGTGACCATCTAGATCAGCGGGCCGCGCACGTACACCTGGAGCTTCGAGTTCCCCCCCTGCGGGAAGTTCGCCGCGTAGGACTCGAAGCTCGCGAACCGACCGTCGGCCGAGATCGACGGCGTGAACGTGTTCGCGTTGCCGGCGACCTGATCGGAGTTGCGGCTGAGGAGCCGGGTCGCACCGGTGCGCCGATCGTGGATGTAGACGTGCACGCGCGTGCCGTCACCGCCGGGGAGGTTGCCCGACTGTGACGTGAACACCACGTACCGTCCGTTGCCGCTGATGTCCGACTCGGTGCTCCGACCGGTGCCGACGTCACCGCCGGTGGTCCGGCTCACGAGGCGGGTCTTCCCGGTCGCGAGCACGTGGACGTACACATGATCGAGCACGCCGTCCCCGCCGGGCAGGTTCGACGACCTCGACCAGAACGTCACGACCCGTCCGTCGGCCGATGTGATCGCCCCGGCGCTGGGCCCGTCGGCCGCGAGCCCCTGCGACGTCGCGCTCACAAGGCGGGTCTGGCGGGTCGACCGGTCGTAGGCGTACAGCAGCGCCGTGCCGTCGCCCTGCGGGAGATGCGTGGAGCGCGACTCGAACGCCACGACGCGACCGTTCCGCGAGATCGAGGGACTCTGGGTGTTCCCGTCGGGGAAATCGCTGGCGGTCCGGGCGATCACCTTCGTCCTCCCGGTCCGGCGGTCGTGCACGTACACCTGATTCAGCACGCCGTCGCCCATGGGCAGGTTGTCGGCCGACGAGTTGAATGCCACGAACCGGCCGTTCCCGGAGATCGAGGGAGGACCGCTCGGGCCGTCAGCCACGACGCCCGCCGACGTCTTGCTCACCAGCCGGGTGGCGTCCGCCACGCGATCGTGCACATACACCTGCATGGTCGTGCCATCACCGCCCGGCAGGTTGGCGGCGGCCGACCGGAAGGCGATGAGGCGGCCGTCGCCCGAGATCGACGCGTCGAAGCTGTCCTCGCTCGCCGGCGCGCCCGACGAGGTCTTCGAGACGAGCCTGATGCGCCCGGTCGCCATGTCGACCACGTAGACCTGCGGTACCGCGGGTCCCGACCGCGGGAAGTTCGTCGCGTACGACTGGAACGCCACGAACCGTCCGTTCGCCGAGAGGACCGAGATCTCGCTGTCGGCGTCGCCTACGACCCCTGCCGCCGTCTGGCTGGCCAGGCGTGTCCTCGGCGGCGCCGCGACGGCGGCTGCCGCGAGCACGATGACGAGGATCGGTGCGATCGCGATGGCCGTCAGACGACGCGCCGTATGCATGCAGACCTCCTAGGGTTCCGCCGGACCATAGCCGACCCCGTACCTTTGTGGAGATGGATGACTTCCCGGAGTGCCCCTGTCGCGGGTATCGAGAGTGCCCGATGTGCCACGACATCCGACCCTGTGGTCACTTCGGGAAGAGTCGCTGGTGCCCGCCATGCCAGCGTCTGCGGAAGCAGGGGATGCGTCCGCGTGCGAGGCGCACGGCTCCGATGCCCGCCGGACGGATCTGTGCCGGCGAGGGCTGCGGCACGCGGCTCAGCGTGTACAACCGTGACTCGTACTGCTCGACGTGCGTCTAGCGACGAGTCCGTCTACGCGCTCTTCGTCGACGGCCCCCCGAGGTAGGCCTCGATCACCGCCGGGTCCTCGGCGATCTCGCGGGGCAGACCCAACGCGATCGTGTGCCCCTGGTCGAGCACCTGGATGCGGTCGCAGAGCTTCATGATCAGCCGCAGGTCGTGGTCGACGACCACGAGCGAGCAGTCGAGGCGCGACCTGATCCGCCGGATGTTCTCGAGCAGCTCGTCGGACTCGGTCTCGTTCATGCCGGCCGCCGGCTCGTCGAGCAGGATCAGCGAGGGGCGACGGACGACCGCCCTCGCGATCTCGAGTCGACGCTGCATGCCGTACGGCAGGTTCACCGCCTTCTCACCCTCGACCCCCCCGAGCCCGAACCAGGAGAGCACATCGTCGACGGCCGACTCCTCGGTCCCGGGCGGGGCGGCGGCCTCGACGTTCTCGCGCACCGTGAGCTGTGTGAAGAGCCTGATGTTCTGGAAGGTGCGTGCGAGTCCGAGGTCGGCGACCCGGTGCGACTTCCGTCCGCCGATCTCCTGGTCCTCGAACGAGATGTGTCCCTGCGACGGCACGTAGACGCCCGAGATCACGTTGAGCAGGGTGGTCTTGCCGGAACCGTTCGGACCGATCAGGCCGAGGATCTCGCCCTGTCGCACCTCGATGTCGACCCCGTCGAGGGCGATGACCCCCTCGAAGTGCTTGGCCACGCCGTCGCCCCGCAGGGCGAGTGCGGCTTCGGCGCTCGGCGGCTCGGCGTTCGCGATCGCTGCGTCCGACTCGGCCGATGCACGCAGATCGATCGGAGCTCGGCGCGCCCTCCTCGCCGCAGGCGTGAAGCGCCGCACGAGGTCGTCGATCTCCCATCGATCGAAGATGCCCTCGGGGCGCAGGATCAGCGTGATGATGATCAGCAGGGCGATCGCGAACTGCACGGTGCCCGTCACGCGCGGGAGCTCCCACGGGCCGATCGCGACGCCTTGCTCCACACGGGCGAGGGTGTCGGTGAGGAACGTGATGATCGCCGCGCCCGCCACCGCCCCGGTGAGCGATGTGCGCCCGCCGATCACGAGCATCGCGAGCAGGGCGAACGTGATCGCGAAGTAGAACTGGTTCGCGTTGAACGCGATCACGCTCTGCGCCCACAGCGATCCGGCCGCCCCCATCATCGCGGCGCTCAGCAGCCACCCTCCGTACCGGGTCCGCACGACGCTGGTGCCGACCGAAGCCGAGGAGAGCGGGTCCTCGCGCGTCGCCCGCAGGCGCAGACCGGCCCCCGAGTCCTTGTAGAGCCGACCGACGAGCAGGAACATGACCGCGGCCACGGTGGCCACGCCGAGCGTCGTGCGCACCGGGATCCCCGCGAGGCCGAGCGACCCTCGCGTGAACGTCGTCGCGTTCTGGAAGAACGTGTGCACCATCACCAACAGCGCGAGCGTGGCCATCGCCATCGTCGATTCGGTCATGCGGATGATGGCGCCACCGAAGACCGCCGCCACGACGAACGCGGCCAGTGCGGACAACGCGATCGCCGGCAGCAGCCCGAGGTCGGCGGTCGCGAGCGTCGTCGGCAGCTCGGGGAGCTGGGCGTCCTTGATCACCGTGGGGATCGTCACCAGAGCCGTGGTGTAGGCGCCGATGCCCATGAACGCCACGTGTCCGAACGAGACGATGCCGCTGTTGCCGATGAACGTCTGGATCGAGACCACGAGCATCACGTTGACGAGGAACATCACGTAGGTACGGCTCGACGACGACGACCCGAAGCCCTGGACGAGCGCCATGCCGCCGACCAGTAGCAGCGAGGTCAGTGCCGTCCCCCAGAGTGCGGGCCGCAGGCGGTTGCGGGGTATCGGACCGCTCATACGGCCTCCACCCGCTGGCCGAAGAGGCCCTGCGGTCGCACGTAGAGGATCGCGACCACGATCAACAGCGCCGTGGCTTGCGCGTACGGAAGCAGTGAGCCGGGGAGCAGCGCCTGGAGGAAGACCTCGAGGGTTCCCAGGAAGAAGCCGCCGAGCACGGCCCCGCGCAGGTTCCCCAGTCCGCCGATCACCGAGGCGATGAACGCCTGGATCACGGGCACGAACCCCGTCGCAGGGTTCACCGAGGTCGTGCGGGCGATCCACAGCACCCCGGCGATCCCGGCCAGCAGTCCCGAGATCAGGAACGCGAGCGAGATCACGCGATTCGCGCGCACGCCCAACAGACGGGCCGTGGTGAAGTCCTGCGACGCCGCCCGCATCGCGAGGCCCGATCGCGACCTGCGCATGAACGTCGTCAGCGCCACGAGCGAGATCGCGCCGATCGCCGCGGTGATGATCGACAGGACGCTGATGCGCACGGGTCCGAGCTGGACGGCCTCGTCGAACAGCTCCGGCACCGGGATGCCGCGCGAGCGCACCGACACCGCCTGGCGGAACGCACCCTGGATCAGCTGGGCGACCGCGAACGACGTGAAGAGCAGCGAGACGAAGCTCGCGTCGCGCAGCGGCCGGAACGCGATCAGCTCCATCAGCACCGACGAGATGCCGGCCGCGATCACCCCGACGAGCGCCACCACGATGAACGGCGCGCCGAGGTAGGTGGCGGCCAGCATCGCGTAGCCGGTGATCGTCACGAGCTCGCCGTAGGCGAAGTTCAGCATGCCGAGCACGCCGTAGACCATCGACAGGCCGAGCGCGAGCAACGCGTAGATGCTGCCGAGCGACAGCGCGTTCACGAGCTGCTGCACGAACTCCGAGGGGCTCACGGCGTCACCTCATCCCGCCTGGCTGATGCCGAGGTAGGACCGCTCCAGCTCACCCTCCACGAGCCGGTCGGTGGACCCGGACGCGACGACCGAGCCCACCGACAGCACGTAGGCGCGGTCGGCGATCTCGAGCGCGCGGTGCACGTTCTGCTCCACGAGCAGCACGGTGACCCCTTCGGCTCGCAGCTCCTGGATCAGCTCGAAGATCCGGTCCACGAAGATCGGCGCCAGGCCGAGCGACGGCTCGTCGAGCAGCAGCATGCGGGGGCGCGACATCAGCGCCCGTGCGATCGCGAGCTGCTGCTGCTCCCCGCCCGAGAGCGTGCCCGCCAGCTGGTTCGCCCGCTCGCCGAGGATGGGGAACCTGCCGAGCCACCGTTCCGCGTCGGCGCGCAGCTCGTCGTGGTCGGTTCGCGCGATGCCCCCGACCCTGAGGTTCTCTTCCACCGTGAGGGCGGGGAAGATGTGGCGGCCCTCGGGGACCAGCGCGACGCCGCGCCTGAGCACGGCCTCGGGAACCAGCCCGGTCAGGGCCTCGCCGTCGAAGACGACCGAGCCGTGCTGGGGCTTGAGGGCTCCCGCGAGCGCCCGCAGCAAGGTCGTCTTGCCCGCACCGTTCGGTCCGAGCGCGGCGACGATCTCGCCACGCGCGACGTCCATCGAGACGTCGCGGACGGCCACCACCGCCCCGTAGGCGACGGTCAGCGCGTCGACGACGAGCAGGGGAGGGCCGTGCTCGGCGGCGTCAGCCGTCCGACCCTCCTCCCGGTCGTCCGCCACGCCTAGACGGCCGGCACGTAGGCCGGGAAGTCCGGTTGCTCGAGGCAGGTGAAGGCGGTGCCGTCCATCTGGATCAGTGCGGCCGGCTTGTTGGCCCGCCTCGTCGCCGGGTCCATCACGACCTGCCCCGAGATGCCGGTGAAGTCGGTCTGCGCGAGCTGCTCGATGATCGCGTCCGGTTCCGCGCTCCCCGCGGTCTCGATCGCGTCGGCCACGAGGGTCACCTCGTCGTAGCCGATCACCGCGACGTAGGAGCTCGGGTCGGTGCCGTTCGCCGCGTTGTAGTCGTCGTAGAACGCCTGCACGTCGGGGTCGCCCTCGGCCGTGCACACCGAGTTCGAGAACGTCAGGCCGTCGATCGCCTTGGCTCCCGCGTCGAGCAACGAGGCATCGGCGTTGCCGTCGGTGGACAGCACCGGCAACGTGAGCCCGGCCTGGCGCAGCTGCCGCAGGAAGACGGCGCTGTCGGGCAGGAACATCGGCGTGAACACCGCGTCGGGCGCAGGGTCGACGTTCGCGAGCTTCGTGACGACCGCGGAGTAGTCCCCGGCTCCGATCTTGTACTGGTCGGTCCCGACCACCGTGCCCCCGCCGTTCTCGAACGCGTCGGAGAAGAAGACCGGCAGGTCCTTCGTGTAGGGGATCTCGTTCGAGCCGATCACGTAGGCCGTCTCGTACCCCTCGGCGAGCGCGTACTCGGCCAGCACGGCGGCCTGGATGTTGTCGCTCATCACGAGCTGGTATGCGCACTCGCCCATGTCACCGACGAGCGATGGCGCCGTGCCGAGCCCGGTGGAGATCGGGGTACCGGCGGCGCACGCGACCTGACCCTCGGCGAGGATGCCGTCGCCCACCGTGCCGATCAGGTAGACGGCGCCGTCGTCGATCAGCTGCTGGGTCACCTTGGCGGCCTCGGCCACGTCGTTGCGCATGTCGACCGTCTGCAGCTCGAGCGGGCGCCCGAGCACGCCGCCCTCGGCGTTGATCTGGTCGACGGCGAACTGCGCACCCTCCTGCATCGGGGAGTCGTAGTAGGCCCAGTCGGTGGTGAGGTCGGCTGGGAAGCCGATCACGATCGGGTCGCCGGATGCCTCACCGCTGGCGCCGGCGTCCCCTCCCTCGTCACCGCCGTCGTCCGAGGTACTGCACGCGGCACCCACCAGACACAGCACGAACACGAGCGCGACCGATCTCCGAAGCATCCCCCAACCTCCAAGTGCCGACTACTGGCATTCGTACGCCGGGCGCCGGAACCTGTCAAGCTCGTTACCGGCTTCCCCTCGCCGGACGGATGCGTAAGAATCCTGACCTTGCGAGGGGAGGGTGTCACGCACACCAGCGAGACGATCGGCGAGGAGGTCCGCGAGCGCCTCGGCGAGATGACGCCGTCCGAGCGCCGGGTCGCGAGGACGTTGCTCGCGACCTATCCGACGGCCGGCCTGGAGAGTCTGCCCCATCTGGCCGAGGGCGCCGGCGTCACGGGCCCGACCGTGTTGCGGTTCGTCCGCAAGATCGGGTTCGACGGCTACCCCGACTTCCAACGCTCGCTCCGCGAGGAGGTGCAGGCTCGCACCGAGAGCCTCTCCTCGCTCTACCGGACGCGGGGCGCGACCCAGGACGACGAGGTGCTGCGTCGGAGCCAGCAGGCGTTCATGCGGGCACTCGACGCCACCCTCACCTCGAGTTCCCTCGAGGACGAGCTCGCCCATGTCGTCGCGCTGCTGTGCGATCGGAAGCGTCGCCTGTGGTTCGTCGGGGGACGGTTCAGCCAGCTCGCGGCGACCTACCTGTGCCTGCAGCTGCGCATGCTCCGGCCCGGCTGCGCGATGGTGGGCGAGGAGCCGGAGCGCCGCGTGCTGGACAGCATGGAGCTCTCGCGCCGCGACGTGCTCTGCCTCTTCGACTACCGCCGGTACCAGCAGGACACGATCGCGGCCGGCACGATCGCCGCGGAGCGAGGGGCGGTCCTCATCGTCTTCACCGACCCGTGGCTCTCGCCCGTGGTCGAGTCGGCGAGGCACGTGCTGATCTCCCACGCCGACTCCGCGTCGCCGTTCGACTCGATGCTCGGTGCGTTCGCGCTCACCGAGCTCATCGCGGCCAAGGTCGTGGTGGCCCTCGGCGACCAGGGACGGACCCGGGTCGCGCAGCTCGAGACGGTGCACGGCCGCCTGCACGATGGGCTCGCCGCGGTGGTGGATCCCGACGCAGGAGGTGTACAAGCAGGGTGATCCGGACAGTCGACCCTCACCGTCCGACCGACGCCACGAGCGTGCAGGCTCAGCTCGAGGAAGCCGGGGTGCAAGCCGTTGTCCTCGGGTTCGTCGATCCATCGATGATCGTGCGTGCGAAGACCATCCCGATCGGCCGTTTCGGCCAGGTCGCTTCCTCGGGCGTCGGGTTGTCGACGTTGTTCAACGTGGCGATGTCGAACGATCAGTTCGCGCTGCTGCCCGGCTACATCGACGGACCCAGCGGCGATCTTCGGCTGCGCCCCGACCCGGCCGCCACCGTGCCGCTCGCGGCGATGCCCGGATGGGCGTGGGCGCCCGTCGACCAGTTCAGCCAGGCGGGCGAGCCGTACCCGGGATGCCCGCGGGCGTTCACGCGGCGCATGGCAGACGCGTTCACCCAGCGGGGGCTGTCGGTCCAGGCGGTGTTCGAGTTCGAGTTCTCCGTCGGTCTGGATGGGAGCGGCGGGGCGTTCGTGCCCGCCCATGAAGGGCCCGGCTACAGCGACATCGCCCTCGTGAGGAACCACGACTTCGCGCTCGACCTCCTCACCGCGATGCAGGCCCAGGGCTTGGGCCTGCAACAGCTGCATCCCGAGTACGCCGACGGCCAGTTCGAGTTGTCGATCGCCCCCCGCGACCCGGTGGCGGCCGCAGATGCCGCGATGGTGGTCCGCCAGACCGTCCGCGCCGTGGCCCGGCGGCACGGCCTCGTGACCTCGTTCGCTCCCCAGGTCGGCCCCGACACCGGCAACGGCGCGCACGTGCACCTCAGCCTCTGGGACGGAGCACGCAACCTGCTGGCGGGTGGCGAGGGTCCGGCAGGCATGCATCCGCGAGGAGAGGCGTTCGTCGCCGGGCTCCTGCACGAGCTGCCGGCGCTCGTCGCCGTGACCGTGCCGACCTGCCTCGGCTACCGACGCCTGCAACCCCATCACTGGTCGGGAGCGATGCAGTGTTGGGGCACGGAGAATCGCGAGGCCGCCCTGCGGTTCATCGCCGGCACGACCGAGGCGACCGCCGGATCGGCGAACGTCGAGATCAAGCCGGTCGACGGTACGGCCAACCCCTACCTCGCGGTCGGTGCGCTGCTCGCGGCGGCTCTGCACGGGGTGGAGTCCGACGACCGCCTGCCGCCGTCGACCGAGGAAGATCCCGAAGGGCTCCCCGACGAGGTCAAGGCGGAACGGGGCGTCCGGCAGCTGCCCTCGACGCTGGCCGAAGCGGCCGAGCGACTCGCCGGGTCGACGGTGCTGCGCGAGGCGATGGGTGACTTCCTGTTCGAGACGTTCCTCGCCACACGCCGTGGCGAGGTCGAGCAGTATGCGGGGCTCGACGACGACGAGCTGACCCGCCGCCTGCGGTGGCGGTTCTGAGCGGGACCACGGTCCCAGGAAGCGAGCGCGACCATGGCACGAGTCGACCTCACCGGCGCCGACGTGATCGACGCCCACTGCCATCCGTTCACCAGCCAGGATCTGCTCGACCGTGAGCCGAGGACCTTCGAGACGCGATGCATGTTCCTCGGGACGGCGTTGATCTCGTCGAACCACGCGAACCTCGAGGCCGCCGCCTTCGTCGAGGAGCTGACGGAGACCACGATGTTCGGACTCGCCCTGCGCCGATGGATCGCTCGGCACCTCGGCTGTGAGCCCACGAAGGACGCGGTCGTCGCCGCCCGCGATGCGGCCCTGCGCGCCGATCCGCCCGGCTACGTGCGCGGGCTGCTGGAGTCCGAGCACGTCGTCGCCGTGGTCGCCGACGAGGGGTACCCACAGCCCACGATCACTCGCGCGGAGTTCGAGGTCGCCCTCGGCGGCGTCCCCGTACACCGCGTGGGTCGCATCGAGCCCTGGATCGTGGACGCCAGGCAGGAAGGGACGTTCGACGCGACGGTGCAGCGGTTCGAGGAGATCGCGAACGGCGCCGCGGACGACCCGCGGCTGATCGGGTTCAAGACGATCATCGCCTACCGCACCGGGCTGGACATCACGGATCCCTCGACGTCGGATGCGACCTCGGCGTTCGATCGGTGGCGGGGCGACGAGTGGCGCGAGTCCCGGGAACACGCGAAGCCCGTGCGCGACTTCCTGCTGCGCCGCGCGTTCGCGATCGCGAAGGAACGGGACCGCGTGTTCCACGTGCACGTGGGGGCGGGTGATCCCGACGTGAACCTCACGCACGCGACGCCACGGGATGCGTTCTCCTTCTTCGTCGAGCACCAGGAGCAGCCGATCCTGATGATCCACTCCGGATGGCCGTGGGTGGCCGAGGCCACCTACATCCCCACCGTCCTGCCGAACGTCTACATGGATCTCTCCGAGCTGGTGCCGTGGGGATGGGGGCAGATCGATTGGTCGCTCGAGATGATCCTCGGGGCGGTGCCCGCGGCGAAGGTGGTGCACGGCTGCGACGAGTCGTCCGAGCCCGAGATGTTCCCCGTCTCGGCTCGGTTGGTGCGTGAGGCGCTCGAGCGGGTGCTCGGCACGTTCACCGATCGCGACTACCTCTCGGTCCAGGACGCCGAGTCGATCGGCCGGGGCGTGCTCGCCGACAACGTGAGGAAGCTGCACGGCATCTGATGGACGGCTCCTACAACGCGATCGTCGTCGGCGGCGGGCACAACGGACTCGTGGCCGGTGCCTACCTCGCGAAGGCGGGTGCGCGCACCGTCGTGTTGGAATCGCGCCCGAAGGTCGGCGGCGCGGTCGACACGAGCGCGCCGTTCCCCGACCACCCCCAGATCAACGTCTCCACGTACTCCTACGTGGTGTCGCTGATGCCGGCGTTCATCATCGAGGAGCTCGGGCTCGAGCGCCACGGCTATCACGTGACGCCCTTCGGCCCGTACTACCAGGCGTTCCCCGACGGACGGTCGATCACGATCTACGGCGACGACGCGGCCAAGACGTACGCGTCGGTCGCGCAGTTCTCCGTGAAGGACGCCGAGGCGCTGCCCGCCTACGAGGCATGGATCCACGGCATCACCGAGGTGGTCGGGCCCCTGCTGCACCAGACCCCACCGAACGTCGGATCGATGACCTTCGGCGATCTGCTGGCGCAGTCGAAGGCCGCGTGGACGATGCGTCAGCTCGGCGCCCGCGGCGTCGCCGACGCCACGCGCCTGTTCACGATGAGCCTCTCCGAGCTGCTCGACCGATGGTTCGAGTCCGAGCAGATGAAGACGATCATGATGGTCGACGGCCTGATCGGGCAGTGGTCGGGGCCCGACGAACCCGGCACCGCGTACGTCCTGTTGCACCACGCGATCGGCAGCGTCGGAGGCGGGGAGAGCCACACCGTGAACTGGGGTTTCCCTCGGGGCGGCATGGGCTCGGTCGCCGCCTCGATGCGCGACGCCGCGATGTCCTACGGCTGCGAGATCCGCACCGAGGCCCGTGTACGACGGATCCTGGTCGAGAACGGACGGGCCGTCGGTGTGGCGCTGGACTCCGGCGAGGAGCTCCGTGCGCCGATCGTCGTGAGCTGCGTCCATCCGAAGATCGCCTTCCTCGAACTGATCGATCGCGCCGAGCTCCCCGAGGACTTCGTCTTCGACATCGAGTCGTGGAAGTCGCGTTCGGGCGTCGTGAAGATCAACGTCGCGATGAGCGAGCTGCCGGACTTCATCGCCGACCCCGGTACCGACCTGCAGGACCACCACACGGGCTCGGTCGAGCTCTGCCTCTCGCGTGACTACGCGGAGCGAGCGTTCCAGGACGCCCACCTGGAGCGCCGAGCGGCGACGGCCCCCTTCGTCGACGGCGCGATCCCGACGACGATCGACACCGACCTCGCGCCGAAGGGCGTGCACATCTTCTCGATGTTCAGCCAGTGGGTGCCCCACGAGTGGAACGAGGAGCCGCACCGCGACGAGCTCGAGGCCTACGCCGACCGGGCGATCGACGGGTACACGGAGCTCGCGCCGAACTTCCGCGACGCGGTGATCGATCGTCAGGTGATCGGGCCGTACGACATGGAGCAGGAGCTCGGGTTGATCGGCGGGAACATCTTCCACGGGGAGCTGACCGTCGATCAGCTCTTCCACATGCGGCCCTCGCCCGGCTACGCCGACTACCGCACGCCGATCGCCGGTCTCTACCACGGCTCGTCGGCGACCCACGCGGGCGGCGGGGTCAACGGCGTGCCGGGCTGGCAGGCGTATCGGGCCGCTCGGGCCGATCACCGTCGACGACGGTTGCGCAACCGAGGGCGCTGACCGCCGACGCACGGGGAAGGGGGCGGGGGCGCGAACGGCACGACCCGGCCGACGCGGTGCCGGTCACACGGAGCGCCACGCGGCGCGGAGCCCTGCCGAGCTGGAAGATGGCCCCCGCCCCACCCCGACGGTGCCGGAGCCGATGGCCGGCGTCAAACGCCCTGTTCGCACACGTCGCCGGGGCGGTCGCGCCCACGCACGCGTCGTTCCGTACGCTGCAGGCACGACCGACGGAGGGGGAAGCGATGCGCGCGATCAGGGTCCACGAACAGGGTGATCCCGACGTCATGGCGGCGGAAGACGTCGAACGACCGGAGCCGGCCGAGGGCGAGGCGCTCGTGGGCCTCGACGCGGCCGGGGTGAACATGATCGACGTCCAGCAGCGCTCGGGGGCCTACCCCGTGCCCCGGCCCTTCACCCCGGGCTCGGAGGGGGCCGGCGAGGTGCTCGCGGTCGGGCCGGGCGTCGAGGACGTGGGTGTCGGCGATCGGGTCGCGTTCGCGATGGTGCTCGGCGCCTACGCCGACGCGGCCGTCGTGCCGGCAGGACGTCTCGTGCCCGTCCCGGACGGTCTGTCGACCGAGAGCGCGGCGGCGGTCCTGCTGCAGGGCATGACGGCGCACTTCCTGACGGAGTCGATCGCACCGCTCGAGGCCGGCGACGTCGTCGTGGTCCATGCGGCCGCGGGGGGCGTGGGGCTGCTGCTCACCCAGATGGCGGCGACGAGGGGTCTGCGGGTGATCGGCACGACGTCGACGGAGGCCAAGGCCGAGCTCGCGAGAGCGGCAGGCGCCTCCGACGTCGTGGTCCGAGGATCACGGGACCTGGGCGAGGTGGTGCGCTCGCACGGCGATGGGAGCGGCGCGCGGGTCGTCTTCGACTCGATCGCCAAGGACACGTTCGAGGACAGTCTCGGATCGCTCGCCCGCCGGGGCACCCTCGTGGTCTACGGCCAGTCGAGCGGGCCCGTGCCGCCGTTCGACATCCGTCGGCTGCAGCCTGCCGGCTCCGTCTTCCTCACCCGTCCGGGCCTCGCGGACTACACCGCGACGCGCGAGGAACTCCTGCATCGGGCGAGCGAGGTGTTCGCGATGGTCGCGAGCGGCGAGCTCGACGTGCGCGTGCACGACCGATACCCCCTGGAGCGAGCGAGCGACGCGCACCGTGCGCTCGCGAGTGGGACCACCACCGGCAAGCTCCTGCTCCTCACGGGCCGCTGAGGATCGGCTCCTCGGATCGGCTGGCCGCCTTGACAAGGCTAATGCCCTTAGCCATACTCGTCTCATCAAGCTAAGGGCATTAGCTAGCAAGGGCACGAGCCAGCAGCACGAGGAGGAGAGGGAGATGATCAACCCCACGGCCGCCGGCGCGCCGGCCACCGAGTACCTGGAACGACCCGAGGGACGGATCGCCTACGACATCACGGGAGAGGGTCCGCTCGTCGTGGCCGCACCCGGTCTCGGAGACGTGCGCTCGGTGTACCGCTTCCTGACCCCGGGGCTCGTCGAGGCCGGCTACCGCGTCGCGACGATGGACCTGCGCGGGCACGGAGACAGCGACGCCACGTTCTCGAGCTACGACGACGTCGCAGCCGGCACCGACATGGCGGCGTTGGCCGAGCACCTCGGCGGTCCGGCGATCCTCGTCGGCAACTCGATGGCCGCGGGGGCGGCGGTGTGGGCGGCCGCCGAGCACCCCGACCTCGTCCGCGCCCTCGTGCTCGTCGGGCCGTTCGTGCGCGACATCCCGCTGGGGCTCGCGACGAAGCTCACGCTCCGCCTCGGGCTGCGCAAGCCATGGGGGCCGGCGGTGTGGAACGCCTACTACGCCAAGGTCTACCCGGGGCGGCCACCGGTCGACCTGGCGGAGCACCGGGCTCGCATCCGCGAGAGCCTGCGTCGCCCAGGGCGCTGGCGCGCGTTCGTCGCCACGACCCATACCTCCCACGCGCCCGCCGAGGCGAGGCTCGATGACGTCCACGCCCCGACGCTCGTGGTGATGGGCGAGCGCGACGCCGACTTCCCCGACCCCGTCGCGGAAGCTCGGCTGATCGGTGACCGGTTGGGCGCACCGATCGTGATCGTGCCCGACGCCGGCCACTACCCGCAGGCCGAGTACCCCGAGGTCGTCACGCCCGCGGTCGTCGGGTTCCTGGCCGAGGCGACGGGGCGTGCCTAGGGCGGGGCTCTCGCGGGAGGTCGTCGTCGCCGAGGCCGCGCAGGTCGCCGACGAGGTCGGATACGAACGACTCACTCTCGCCGCGGTCGCGGAGCGCCTCGGTGTCGCGGTACCCAGCCTCTACAAGCACGTCGACGGCATCGGCGAGCTCCGACGTGACCTCACCGTGATGGCGCTGCGCGAGCTCGGCGTCGCGCTCGGATCGGCCGTCGACCGCGGTGGTGATGCCGGCGACGGTCTGCGTGCGATCGCCGAGGCGTACCGCGGCTACGCCCATGCGCACGCGGGTCGGTACCCCGCCACGCTGCGGGCCGTCGATCCGCACGATCACGATGCCGATGAGGCGAGTCGGGCGCTGCTGCAGACCGTGTTCTCGGTACTCGCTCGGTACGGGCTGAGCGGTGACGATGCGATCGACGCAACCCGCGCCCTGCGCGCCGCCCTGCACGGCTTCGTGACGCTCGAGGCGGTGGGCGGCTTCGGGCTGCCGCGCGACGTCGATCGATCGTTCGGGCGGCTGGTGCGGATCCTCGACACGGCGTTCCGTGACTGGAGTCCCGAGCGGACGCTGCGGTGACGCCGGGCCGGCGCCCGCCTCCGATACCATCGCCGGCATGGGTCGACTCGACGGGAAGGTGGCGCTCGTCACGGGCGGCACCTCGGGCATCGGCCGCGCGACCGCGGCGATGTTCGCCCACGAGGGGGCCCTCGTCGCCCTCACCGGGCGTGACGAGGGCCGAGGAGCCATGGTCGTGGATGAGATCGACGCGGCCGGGGGTCGCGGCGAGTTCGTGCGCGCCGACGTGCGATCGGCTGATGACTGCGAACGGGCCGTCGCTCGAACGATCGAGGCGTTCGGCCGGCTCGACGTCCTCTTCAACAACGCGGGCGTCTACGTCGCGAACGACGTGCTCGGCTGCGACGAGGACGAGTGGGACCTGCAGGTCGACACGAGCCTGAAGGGCGCGTTCCTGATGTCCCGTGCGGTACTGCCGCACATGATCGCGCAGGCGTCGGGCTCGATCGTGAACTGCAGCTCCGGCTGGGGGCTCGTCGGCGGCGTCGAGGGTGCCGCGTACTGCGCCGCGAAGGGCGGGCTCGTACTGCTGACGAAGGCGATGGCGCTCGACCACGGCCCGCAGGGGATCAGGATCAACGCGGTCTGTCCCGGCGACACCGAGACCCCGATGGAGCACGAGGACGCGCGGAACCAGGGTCTCAGCTGGCCCGAGTACGTCGCGGTCGCGAGCGAGGGTCGCGCGATCCCGCGCATGGGACAGCCCGACGAGGTCGCTCGCGCCGTGGTCTTCTTGGCGAGCGACGAGTCGAGCTACATCACCGGGGCGGCCTTGCCGGTCGACGGCGGTGGGGTGGCCGGCTGATGGACGGTCGTCCCATCCGCATCGCGGTTCCCGACCGGATCGCGGGCACGGGTGAGGTCGAAGGCGATCTGCGGCTGCCGCACGATGCTCGTGGCCTCGTGCTCTTCGCCCACGGCAGCGGCAGCAGCCGCCACAGCCCGAGGAACCGCATGGTGGCCGAGATGCTCAACGTCGACGGGCTCGCGACGCTGCTGTTCGATCTGCTGACTCCCGCCGAGGAAGCCGTCGACCTGCGGACGCGGCAGCTGAGGTTCGACATCCCCCTGCTGGCCGAGCGGCTCCTGATCGCGGGCGACGCGATCGCCGACCGCCCCGACACCGCCGGTCTGCCGGTCGGCACGTTCGGAGCGAGCACCGGTGCCGCCGCCGCCCTCGTCGCGGCGGCGGAGCGGCCCGACTCGGTGCGCGCCGTCGTCTCGCGTGGCGGCCGGCCCGATCTCGCCGGCGACGCCCTTGCCCTCGTGCGGGCGCCGAGCCTGCTGATCGTGGGGAGCCTCGACCGAGAGGTGCTCGGAATGAACCGGGAGGCCGCGGCCCGCATGAGGTGCGAGGTGGAGATCACGATCGTCCCGGGCGCGACGCACCTGTTCGAGGAACCCGGGACGCTCGACGAGGTCGCCCGCCTGGCTTCCGAATGGTTCACCCGTCGCCTCCCCGCGTAGGGGGCATCGGCTTCGAGACTTCACACGACCGTTACCTCGTATCCCTGTCGCGGTGGGGACCCCGCTCGTAGCCTCGATGCATGGCTTCCTCGATGGGCATCTATCAAGGCGACGAACGGTCCGAGCGCGCGGTGCTGGCGTTGGTCGCGCACGACGAGAAGAAGGACGACCTGCTCCAGCTCGCCACCCGCCACCGCTCGACGCTGGCGAAGCTGCGCCTGATCGCCACCGGTCACACGGGCGGACAGATCGCCGCGGCCCTCGACATCGACGTGGAACGCGTGCACAGCGGACCCGAGGGCGGCGATCTCGAGATCGGCGCTCGCATCGTGGCGGGCGACGTCGACGCGGTCGTGTTCCTGCGGGACCCGTTGACATCGCACCCGCACGAGCCCGACATCCAGGCGCTGCTGAAGGTGTGCGACATCCACGGGGTGCCGCTCGCGACGAACCTGGCGTCGGCCGAGATCCTGTTGCGCTCTCTCTCCCAGGCGATGTGGTGGGGACGCAGCGCCGCGGAGTCCGTGCTCGCCGGCTCCTGAGCCGTCGGGCGCGAGGGGCTCAGTAGCCCGGTCCGGTCCGAGCCTCCTCGACGACGGCGTTGCCGGAGGCATCGACCACGAACCACACGTCGCCGACCCCTTGGCCCTCGACGTCGCCGGGCGCCTGGTCCGACGCGAACGTGTAGAGCGGCCGACCGGCGTAGGTGACCTGAACCTCGCCGTCGTCTCGTTCGGTCGTGCCGAGGAGGGACCCGTCGATGCCCTCGCCCCCCGTCGGCGCGTCGTCGACCAGGGCCGGCCACGCGGCGGCGCAGTCGTCGTAGCAGGTGCTGGAGCCGTCGGTGTCGGACTCGAACACGTAGAGCGTCATGCCGTCGGCGTCGACGAGGATCGACCCGAGGTCGGACTCCCCGAGCTGCACCGTGGCCGTCTCGGCGGCCGGGCTCTCCTCGGCGGAGGGGCTCGCTTCGCTCGTCGCGCCGTCGCCCGCGCCGGGCGCACCGTCGCCGTCACCCTCGTCGTCGCCGCAGGCGGCGAGCAGCATCGTCAGCGCGAGGCCGATCGCGGCCGCCCGCATCCCACCGATCCGCATCGTGGCGTCTCCCTTCGCTCCGTCGCTCGACGTCGCCGTCACGTCGCTGGGGATACGGACGATCGACCGGCCGGGTTCACCCGTGTCCGTGAACCCGCCGTGCCCGCAGCCCGTACCCTCGTCACGACGATGGGAACGGCGCGGTTCGACCTCGACGAGAGCGGCATCAGGGCTGCATACGCCGCCCATGCCGGAGAGATGCTCGGCTTCGCGATGCGCTCGTTGAACGATCGCGGGCTGGCCGAGGAAGCCGTGCAAGAGACGTTCGTCCGGGCATGGCGGTTCGGCGATCGGTTCGATCCCGAGCTCGGCACCGTGCGTGGATGGCTCTTCGCGATCCTGCGCCACGTGGTGATCGACATCGCCAGGGCCCGCGCGATCTGGCCCGAGCCGGCGACCGACGACGCGATCCAGCGCGTCGCCGACGGCGCCGCCTCTCCGGAGGACCGGCTCGAGCAGGCGCTGCTCGCCTGGCAGATCGAGGAGGCACTGCGCCGCATCGGCGACGATCACCGACTCGTCGTGGTCGAGACGTACTTCCGACGACGTCCGTACGCGGAGGTGGCCGCCGAGCTCGGCATCCCCGAGGGGACCGTGAAGAGCCGGGTGTACTACGCGCTGCGGGCGCTGCGCCTGGCGCTGGAGGAGATGGGGTGGGATGACGTCGCGACCCGATGACCACGTGCGCCTCCTGCTCGGCGCCTACGTGCTCGGACACCTCGAGCCGGACGAGGCCGCAGCCGTGCGCGGGCACCTCGACGTCTGTCGCACGTGCCGGCGAGACGCCTCCGAGCTCGCGCCCGTCGCCGACCTGCTGCCGTTGGCCGATCCCGAGCGCATCGGAACGACCGACGGCCCGGACCCGTCGCACGAGATGCTCGACGAGGTGCTCGGGCGCATCGAGCGCGAGCGCCACGAGCGTGACCGCAGCCGGCGCCGCTCCATCCTCGCGCGGGTGAGCCTGGTCGCGGCGGCGCTCGCGATCGTGACGGTGGTCGCCGCGGTCGTCTCGGAACCGACCGAGCCGGCAGGCGGCGAGGTCGTCGCGATGGTCGCCGCGCAGCCGGGCGTGGTGGGCGAGGCGGTCGTTCACGAGGATCCGCAGAGCACATGGGTGGAGCTGACGACGTCGGGGCTCGCGGCCGGCGAGACCTACGCGGTGTGGCTCGAGGAGGTGGGCACGGGTGCGCGTGCCCCGCTCGGCAGCTTCGTCGGCGTCGAAGGCAACCTCTACATCAGTCTGTACTCGACGCTACCTCGGGAGCGGGCCGCGTCGGTCGGCGTCAGCACGCCCGACGGCGACACGGTGATGGAAGGAACGATCCCGGCACCCACGGCATCCTGAACGCTCCGGAGACAAAGAGTGACACGAACCCGCATCCCGGGTTGACCGTCCGACGGGGCTCCCGGTATGTTCCGGGGCGAGAAACCGCTGGGGCCCTCGGGTTCCGGCGGTTTCTCACTTTTTCGGCCCGCCTCCAGGAGCGAATAGATGCGTCCCACCCTGGTCGGCGCGCTGATGCTGGCGCTCGTCGCGACGATGGTGCCGGTCGTGAGCGCACCGGCGCAGACCCTGCGCCAGGGCCTGGAGGGGTGCTACCGGCCCGATCCGCCACGACGGTTCCAGCGACAGGTCCGAACGGCGATCAGGATCTCGCGTGACCTGCCGAGGGAGTGGGCCGACGCGCCCGAGATCGCGAAGATCGTCTGTTGGCAGGGGTCCGGGTTCCGGACCGACTTCCGCAAGGTCGGCGGCGCCCGCTTCGTGTGGCGCGGGCTCTCCGCGATGACCGTGGAAGAGATGCAGACGATCTTCGGCACGTGGATGACCGCCGATCGTGACGCGCTGAGGCTCCGGTCGACCTGCTTCGAGTGGGGGTGGGCATCGTGTGCGAACACGATCGCGAACGCGGCCTGGGCATCGACGCGTGATGGATGCGATCGATCCGTATCCGTTCCTCAACCGGGCATGTCGGGCCGACCGCCTCGAGGTGGCGCCCCCGTACGCGGAGGTACCGTTCGAGCGCTGAGCGTGCGTGAGGGCGGGTGGATGACCTCGTTCAGCGAGCGATCGCGTCGCGCTCGATCGGGCAGCTCATGCAGCGCGGTCCGCCCCGTCCCCGGCCGAGCTCCTCTCCGTCGATCGTGATCACCTCGATGCCCCCGTCGCGCAGGCGGTGGTTCGTGTCGACGTTTCGCTCGTAGGCGACGACGACGCCGGGCGCGATCGCGAGCACGTTGTTGCCGTCGTCCCATTGCTCCCGTTCGGCCTGGAAGCGGTCGCCACCGGTCTCGAACTGGCGGATCCTCGAAACGTCGAGCGCCCGGGCGAGCGCGTCGAAGAGGTCGTCGGCCTCCTCGACGGACAGCCCGTTCGCACCGGGCGTGACCACGTAGGTCGTCATCGCGTCGCGAGCGTCGGGGAACACCGTGAACGCATCGACGTCGAGCATCGTCAGCACGGTGTCGAGGTGCATGCTCGACCGCTGCGACGGGATCTCGACCGCGATCACCCGCGTCGCGGCCCCGGCCCGGAAGAGCCGCTGCGCCAGCAGCTCGACGGCGGCCGGGTGGGTGCGCTCGCCCATGCCGACGAGCACCGCGCCGTTGCCGATCACGAGCGCGTCGCCGCCTTCCAGGAACATCGGACCGACGCCGTCGCTCCACACCTCGAAATCGGCGTCGGCGAACAACGGGTGATGGTCGTAGACGGCCTGCAGGTGCAGCGACTCGCGGATGCGTGCCGGCATCGCCATCGTGTTGATCGAGACGCCGCCGTAGATCCACGCCGACGTGTCGCGCATGAACAACGTGTTGGGAAGCGGCGCCGCGACGTATCCGCGACCCATGCGCGCCACGATGCTGTCGCTCGTGAACGGCAGCTCGTCGAAGGTCACGCCGGCGACCAGGTGCTGGGCGAGATCGGGTGAGGACAGGGCCATCAGCCACTCGCGCACCTCGGGGCCGAGCGTGGGCCCGAGCAGGTCGGGGTCGAGGTGCTGCACGAGGCGAGCACGCACCTCGGGCTGATCGAGGACGTCGGCGAGCAGGTCGTCGAGGTAGACGATCTCGACCCCGCGAGAGGAGAGCGCCGCCGCGAAGGCGTCGTGCTCCTCCCTCGCCCGGCCGACCCAGAGCACACCGTCGAAGAGCAGCTCTCGGGCGGTCGTGGGCGTGAGCCGCTGCAGCTCGAGTCCGGGCCGGTGCAGCATCACCCGTCTCAGTCGCCCGACCTCGGACCCGACGAAGCACCGCGGCGCGGCAGAGGATGCGGCGGCGTCGGTCACGGCCCAGAGGCTACAACGCGGTGATCAGGCGCTCGGCTGCGGCATCGGCGGCGTCGCGAGGGATGCAGGGGTCGTCGGAGGAGGCGACGGGGTGCCACGAGCCGCCACCCACAACGCACCCAGCCCGACGATGGCCGCGATCATCCACGTGAGGCCGCCGACGAAGGGGATCAGGGCGATCGCCCGCAGGATCGCCCACCCCACGAGGAAGGCGACGAACCGCGACTTCGGCGGCGCCATGAGCCGGCGTCCGAGCACGTGGGCGCCGGCGACGTAGCCGATCGTGTAGAGCAGCGCGAACGCGAGCATCAGGAACAGCCCGAGCGGGATCGCGACGACGATCACCAGCAACAGCACGGCCGCGATCGGCAGCAGGAAGAACGCCCCCGCCCCGAAGCCGATCGTGGCGCCCGTGCGCTCCCGCGCTGCCGCCGCGATCGCGAGGTCGAGGCCCGGTGCGAGCGCCAGGAGCGCGAGTCCGAGCAGCAGCGTCGAGACCGAGTAGCCGATCCACCACGCGAGGCGGCTCGCGAATCCGAACGCGGTCGCGTCGAACTCGGTGCTCACCCGGCGTTGCTCACCGCGCACGGTCGCCCCCGGCTCGACGTTCGGATCGTCGACCGTGACGAGGTTGCCGCCGACCGTGGCGCCCGATCGGACCGTGACCGATCCGTTGAACACGACGACGTCGCCCTCGACGGTGCCCGAGATCTCCGTGCGGCCGTTGAACACGACGAGCGACTCGGTCACCGTGCCCTCGATCGAGGCAGGACCGTTGAAGATCACCGCGCTGTCGACCGTATCGCCCTCCGCGACCAGGAGCCGCCCGCTCAGCACGATCTGTTCGTCTTTCGCGTCGGTGTCGGCGTCCTGGGCGCCCGCCGGCGACGCCAGCGCGAGCGAGGCGGCGACGGTCAGCGCGAGCATCGTCGCCACCCGCAGGAACGGGGATCGGCGGTGACGACCTGGCCGAACGGGAGTGCTCATCGAACGTTCCTCTCCGGATCCGATGACCCGAGCGTACGGCCGGCCCTCTACTCTCCGCAAGCTCGAGCTCAACTCCGAGCGATGAGCGTGGCAGACGCCGTGACGCGGCGGTCGTGTGAGAGCCTGCCGGCGTGGCCGAGCTGCAGATCGAGGGTTCCGTCGCGTCCGGGTTCGAGCCGGTCGCCGAGGCGTTCCGCCGTGCCTTCGACGAGCTCGGCGAGACCGGGGCAGCGGTCGCCGGCTACCACGATGGGCAGCCCGTGGCCGACCTCTGGGGGGGCGAGGCGGCAGCGGGCGTGCCATGGTCGCGTGACACGATCGTGCACGTCTACTCCGTGACGAAGCCGTTCGCGGCGGCCTGCCTGCTCCGACTCGTCGACGCCGGACAGGTCGACCTGGATGCACCGGTCGCCCGGTACTGGCCGGCCTTCGCGCAGGCCGGCAAGGCCGAGGTGCGGGTGCGCTGGCTGCTCACCCACCAGGCCGGGCTGCTCGGCCTGCGGGAACCGCTTCCGACCGAGGCGTTCTACGACTGGGACCGCATCGTGGGGGCGCTCGAGCGCGAGGAGCCATGGTGGCCGCCGGGCACCCGCCACGGTGAACACGCATCGTTCTTCGGACACCTCGTCGGCGAGGTCGTACGGCGTGTCGATGGGCGCAGCCTCGGCAGGTTCCTGCGCGAGGAGATCGCCGATCCGTTCGACATCGACGTGCACGTGGGGCTGCGTCCCGACGAGGAGGTCCGATGTGCGACCGTCCACGCGATCGATGACGACTGGTCCGATCGCATGCTGGGGGAGACTGGGTCCCTCCATGCCCGAGCGCTCGGCAATCCGCCGGGCCTCGTGGACCTCGACGTGGTCAACGGCGCGTCGTGGCGGAGGGCGGAGATCCCCGCGGTGAACGGTCACGGCACAGCGAGAGGGATCGCGACGTTCTACGCGGCACTCTCGGGAGGCGGCACCCTGGACGGGGTGACCCTGCTCGCTGAGGGGACCGTGAGGGCGATGGCGACAGAGCAGTGTTCCGGGCCCGACGTGCTGCTCGGGGAGGACGTGTCGTGGGGCCTCGGCGTCGGGCTCGACGAGCACGGCTTCGGCATGGGTGGGCTCGGGGGCGCCTTCGGTGGGGGTGACCTCGAGCGGCGGTTCGGGTTCGGCTACGTGACGGCGGCGATGGCCGACTTCGACCGGGTCGAGCTCGTGGCCGACACGTTCGAAGCCTGTGTCGACCGGCTGCGCGCGGAAGGCTGATCGCCGTCCCGATGTCAGCAGCCGTAGCAGGGTTCAGGCCCTGACTCGAAGCCCGTCACCGTGTCGCCGGCGTCGGCATCGAAGGTGTCTTCGGTCCCGGGTCCACCGTCGATCACGTCACCGGACCGCTCGTCGAAGACCGTGATGCACCAGTCGTCACCGCGTCCGCCGAAGACGGTGTCGTCGCCGCGGATGGAGTAGAACTGATCGCTCCCGGCACCCAGCACGACGACCTCGGATCCGGACGTGTCGTAGACGTAGTCACGGCCAGGACCTCCCACGACGAGGTCGTCGCCGTAGCCACCGCTGATCGAGTCGGCCCAGCCTCCGCCCAGCAGGCGGTCGTCGCCCATCTGGCCGTAGATCTGGTCCCCGTCGAGCCCTCCGCGCACGCGGTCGTTGCCGGCCTCGCCGTGGAGCTCGTCGGCCCCGGGTCCGCCACGGATGCGATCCTTGCCGGCACCGCCGTAGACGATGTCACGGCCCGCGAGGGACTTGATCACGTCGTCGCCCTGGTAGCCGCAGATCACGTCCTTGCCGCCGGTGCCCTCGAGCACCTCGTCGGCCTCGGTGCCGACGATCGTGCAGGCGCGATGGATCACCGATGTATCGGCCGCTCGCGCGATCTCCGGCCAGGCACAGGACGGTGTGGGGGCGCCAGTGGCGGCGAGCGTGGCCAGCGCCTCGGCACTCAACGGACATCCGGCGACCGGCCGCACCGCTGCCCGTGCCGAGATCGGTGACGCCACCACGAGCGTCACCGCCTGCAGCATGACCACGGCGAACGCCACGATCAGGGGAAGAACATTCGATCGACGCAGCTTCATGACGCACCTCCTCGTCTCAGAGCCGTGCCCGGCGGAACGCCACGACCCCCAACCGGGCCGCATCGATCGTCGTCACGGTCCGCCGCCACGAGCGGCGGAGCTCTCGAAGTACTGCCGCCGGCAGGTGCCTCGCATCGATCGCGGGACCCACCAACCGCACCACGAATCCCCCCGGCTGCACCCAGGTCGGGGCGAACCGCACCCGGTGCACGTGCCACTTCCTCCGGCCGAGCTCGAACGTCGCGAGCAGCACCATGCCGTCCTGCACCGCGGGGGAGAACAGCGCTGCCGTCATGCCCGAGAACGAGTTGCCCAGCCCGTACGCCACGTAGCGCCAGTGCACGCGCCGGATCGGCTGCACCACGTGGGCGTGATGGCCCACGATCAGATCGATCGCCTTCGAGGCGGTCAACCGTCGGGCGAGCGCCTCCTGTTCGCTCGTGGGCGGATGCCGGTGCTCGGTGCCCCAATGCAGGCTGAGCACCACGATGTCGGCCCCCTGGCGCCGCGCACGCCGGGCGCGGTCGACGATGCGGTCCGCGTCGATGCGGTTCGCCTCCCAGGTGTGACGCGGGATGAGGCCGTTGAACGAGGCCGTGTACGACAGATGGGCGATCACCGCGTCCCCGACCCGGTAGCGCACGGTTCGAGCCGCTTCCCGGCGCGAACGCGCTGTCCCGGTGTGCCCGATACCGAGCGAGTCGAGCTTGTCGAGCGTGGAACGGATCCCCGCGGACCCGTGGTCGAGGGAGTGGTTCGACGCGGTCGAACAGCCGTCGTAGCCGGCCCGGTGGATCGCGTCGGCGAGCTGGTGGGGCACCGCGTACCGGGGATACGCGCTGAGCCGCACGCCGCGGCCGGTGAGCGGCGTCTCGAGGTGGCAGATCGCGAGGTCGGCCGAGCGTGTGAGCGTGCCCAGCGGCCGCAGCATCGGCCGGAAGTCGTACCCGTGGCCGCCCGCGTTGCGTCGAGCAGCCCCCCACGTCGCCTGGGTCGCAAGGAAGTCCCCCGTGAACGCCACGGTGACACGGGGGCCCCGGTGCGAGGCCCACGCGCGGCCGACGGGCACCGTGCCGATGGTGGGCGCGGTGAGAGCGATCAATGCCGTGCACGCCACGATCGCCGTTCCGACGGCGACTCGCCTCGCGAGCATCGCACCGTCCTTCCGACCCTCTGATGCCATCGTGCGACCTGCGGATGGCGGCGAAGGAAGCAACACAGCAGGGTTCCGGGGGGACCGTTGGCCCGTCGGGAAACCGCCACTGGCAGGGCATCTCGCAGGCATACTGGCCACATGGCCGGACCGCTCCGTGTGACGCGCTCGGTCGTCGTGCCCGAGCGGGAGCTGCGCTGGCGCTTCAGCCGCTCCTCGGGCCCGGGCGGCCAGTCGGTGAACACCGCCGACTCCCGCGTGGAGCTGAGCCTCGATCTGACGACGACGACCGCGCTGGGTCCGACGCTTCGAGCGCGGGCGCTCGAACGCCTCTCCGGTCGCCTGGTCGACGGGGTGCTCACGATCGCCGCGTCGGAGCACCGCTCGCAGCTGCAGAATCGTGAGGCCGCGCTCGACCGTCTCGCCGAGACGCTCCGGTCCGCGATCGCGCCCCCACCTCCGAAGCGCCGGCCCACCAAGGCAACCCGCGCCTCGGTCGAGCGCCGCCTCGCGGCGAAGAAGCGCCGCGGCCGGACGAAGAGACTCCGCCGGCCCGATGATGATTGACGAGTCGTCCCCCGAGGTGGCCCCCGGCCGTATGCTCAACGCCATGACGAGACGCGTCGCTTCGCTCCTGGCCCTGCTGATGGCGGCCACGGTGCTCTCCGGCGTGACCCCTGCCGCCGCCGCCGACTTCCAGGTCGACGCCTGGATCAAGCTCTGCGGCCTCAGCACGGGCTGCACGATCGACCCGCTGCCGCATCCGTGGAAGGGCCGAAACGTCTACAACACGACGGGAGCCCGGCAGAGCGTCGCCGTCCGCATGGAAGACGGCGAGGGTGTGCGGTTCTGGATCACCGTCGAGAACGACGGCGACCAACCCGACACCCTCACGGTCGACGGCTGCAGAGGGACGCGGCGCTTCAAGGTCAACGCGGTCCTCATGGGCAAGCACAAGCGGCCGGACTGGCGCGCCCGCAACGTGACGCAGGAGTTCCGGCAGGGCACGCTCGCCTTCTCGTTCCCCGCCGCGTCCGAACACGTGCGGAAGGTGTTCACCCTGAACATCATCGCCCCGACACAGGCCGAAGGCGTCTCCTACCGGTGCGAGATCGTGATCCGCTCCGAGGGCCGGTGGGCCGCTCGCGACACCGTCGTCGCGACGATGACCACCTACTGAGAGCGACCGCGATCCGCGCCGCTCAATGGGGGCGGCGGGATTCCTCCAACTCGGCACGGCGCCGGTGCTCCTCGGCGACATCGTGGTCGCCTCGGCGCTCCGACACGTGCGCGAGCGCGCGCCAGGTCCAGCCGGCGAGCTGGCGCTCGCCGAGTTCCTCGCTGATCGCGATCGCTCGGCGGATGTCTCGCTCGGCGTCGTCGAGGCGCCCGAGCTCGCGCTCGGCGATGCCTCGTTCCGCGAGCGCGTCGCCGAGCTCCCACCTGGCGCCCAGGTCGGTGAAGATCTCGATGCCACGGTCGAAGTAGGGGAGCGACTTCTCGAAGTCCTGCCGCTCCTCGTGCAGCCGTCCCTCCTGCACTGTGGCGACCGCCAGGCTGAACTGGTCGCCCATGTCGATCGCGGCATCACGGGCACGTTCGATCATCCCGGTCGCCTCGTCGAGCCGGTCCTGGTCGGCGATCACGATCGAGAGCGAGCAGAGGGAACGGACGCGAGCCCAACGATCGTCGTTCGCCTCGGCGATCTCGAGCGACCGCCGCCAGATCGCCTCGGCCTCCTCGAGGCGCTTTCGGGTCCACGGCACCCACCCGGCGAACAGCAGCGTGCGGGCGATCGCGGCGGTTTCACCGAGCCGTTCGGCCGCCTCGAGGGAACGATCGAGAAGTGTCTCCGCCCGATCGACGTCGGCGGCGACGTTGATCGAGATATCGCCGAGGAACCGGAGGGCGAGCGCGAGGGTCCAGTCGTCGTCGTGGCGCGTGCCGAGCTCGACGGCCTGCTCGAGGACCTCGGTCGCGCCCGGGTACTCGCCGAGCCAGTAGAAGGCCTCGCCCATACCTGCCAGCACACGCGCCTCACGCACCCCCCATCGGCCTCCGTCCCCGGCCAAGGCGAGCGCGCGTCGATACCGAGCGAGGGCCGATCGATTCTCCATGCGCCGGCGCGCGCGGTCCCCGGCCTCCGCCAGGGCGTCGGCGGCCCGGTCGGGCAGCTCCCGTGACGCGGGTTCGAGATCGAGCGCGGCGAGGGCCGCCTGCTCGAGGTGGTCGGCAGCCCAGGACCGATGGCCGTCGGCGACGAGGCGATCGGCGACGACCAGGTGCAGTTCGCGCCGCTGGCGCTTCGGCAGGCTCGCGTATGCGACGTCGCGGAGCGTCTGGTGGCGGAACCGCCACCGCGGCGCCCCGTCGTCGACGCGCACGAGCAGCTCGGCGTCCTCGAGCTCCTGCAGCCGCGTCTCGATCGCGCCCTCCGCCGGGGCCAGCGCCGCGACCTCGTCGCGGTCGAACGACGAGAGGAAGACCGAGGAGCGACGTGCCACGTCGCGGGCGGGTGTCGGGAGCGCGTCGATGCGCGCCGCCACCACCGCCTGCACGGTCGGCGGCACGGCGCCCGCGTGCCGGTGTCCTTCGAGCAGCATGCCGGTGGTCTCCACGATGAAGAAGGGGTTCCCCCCGGCGCGTTCCGCGATCGTCCGTGCGTCGCGCTCATCGATGCGATCACCGCCGGCCTGGCGGACGAGCTCCGTGGCCTCGTCGTCGGAGAGCGCCTCGAGCGCGACCAGGGTGTGGCCTGCGGCGTCGACGCCCCATCGGGGTCGCTGTACGAGCAGTTCGGGGCGGGCGAGCGTCACCACAAGGGCCGCTCCGCGGCGGCGGTCGGACACGAGTCGCTCGATCAGGTCGAGCATCGGCGCGGCGAGCTCGTGGGCGTCCTCGAACGCCAGCACGACCGGCAGGCCGGCGCTGAGCCCGTCGATCAGTCGCAGGAATCCTCCCTGCACGTCCTGCACGAAGGCGGACTCGTCGAGGGTCGGCTCGGCCAGGCCGAGGCTGAGGCCGAGCCCGCCGACCACGCGATCGGTCTCGGTCGCGTCGCAGCACCCGGCGACCAGCTCGTGCAGCCGCTCCGTGATCCGCTGCGGCGGATCGTCGTCGTCGATGCCGGCGAGCTGCCGCACGATCGCGGCGACCGGCGCGAAGCTCGCGCTGCCGGCCGGCACCTGCGCGTGCCCATGGAGCACGGCGACACCGGGTTCGAGGCCGGCGAAGAGCTCGTCGGCCAGGCGTGTCTTGCCTGACCCGGCCTCGCCGACGATGGTCACGAGCGACGGCGTGCCGGCCGCGACCACGTCGTGGAACGCCTCGCGCAGCGTGTTCAGCTCGCGGCCACGCCCGACGAACGGGATCGTGCGTCGGACCGACCTCGTCGACAGACCCTGCACCGGGTGGGCGCGCAGCGGTTCCTCGAAGCCCTTGGCCGCGACGTCGCGTGCGTCGGCGAACGACACGGCGAAGCGGGTGAGCGCGTGAGCCGTCGCGCCGATGAGGACCTCGCCCGGCGACGCGGCGCTCTGCAGGCGCGCAGCGGCGTTCACGACGGAGCCGGTCACGAGCAGCTGCTCGGACGGCCCACTGCCGGTGGCCGCCTCGCCCGACTCGATGCCGACCCTGACCTCGAGCTCCTGGGCGAGCCCGAGGTCCTCGCGCAGGCGGTGTGCCCGGTCCCGGATCGCGAGGCCGGCCCTCACGGCGCGCAGGGCGTCGTCCTCGTGCACCTGGTGCAGGCCGAAGACGGCCATCACCGCGTCGCCGATGAACTTCTCCGGCCGCCCCCGCAGGTTCAGCAGCTCCTGGGTCGCGGCATCGTAGAACCTGCCGAGCACCTCGCGGGCGCGTTCGGCGTCGAGCCGTTGCGCGAGCCCGGTGGAGTCGACCAGGTCGGCGAAGAGCACCGTCACGACCTTGCGCTCGTCGGTGGCGAGGGAGCCCGTGACGGCCGCGCCGCAGCCCGAGCAGAACCGGGCGTCGTCGGGCAGGGGACGGCCACAGGCGGCGCATGTCATGGGTCCACAGCATAGGTTCCGGCGCCGACGTCACGGAGGGCCGCGGGCGGGACGGTGATGCGGCGGGGGAGGAGGGCCCGTCAGGCTCGCGACGCGGTGAGCACGCGCTCCAGCGGGGTCCGGAATCGAGGCCGGACGCGCACGTCCCCCAGCCAGCCGGCGAGGCGATCCCGTTCCGCGTCGATCGCCGTGGCCGCGCCCGTGTCCACCGGCTCCAGCAGGCGCGTGACGATCTCGCCGTCGTCGGCCTGGCTCCAGCCCCCCACGACGCGGCCGTCGACCCAGATCGTCGGGCCGGCGTTGCCGTTGCGGTCGAAGAGCTCGCCGGCGTGGGGGCCGAGGTACCAGTCACGTTGCTTCCAACCCATCACGGTCGCGTCGAGCGACGGCAGCAGCGCGACCCACGTCGCCGGTGTCGCCACCGGGTCGATGTCGTCGGGCAGGACCCATCCCGTGCCGTCGTCGAGCTGGACCTCGACGGCATCGATCGCCGCGAGGGTGGACGTCGCGAGCCGGACCGTCCAGCCGGTCCACCACCGGACGTCGGTCGTCGTGACCGGCCCGAACGCCCGCAGCCACCGACGCAGCAGGTCGGCGCAGGCCTCTTCGTGGGGCACCACCGGCAGCCCGCCCTCGATCCAGCGATCGGTGGGAGCCCATCGATACTGCCCAGAGGTCCACCGGCCCAGCGGTCGCGCCCGCACGATGAGGCCCGCGGTCGCGAGCAGGAACAGCACACGCGTCGAGACGCCCACCGTGCCGCCCCAGGTCGTGCCCTCGCCGAACGTGAGCTTCGTGGCCAGCTCGGGCACGTCGGCGGTGAGCTCCCTGGCGCTCGCCTCGCCGCGGGCCGTGAGCGCCGCGAGGGTGCGTCGCGACACGTCGTCGAGCCATGCCTCGGGCTCGTCGGTAACGGCCTGCTCCGTCAGCATGCCGATCAGGCGGGTGCGCTGGCCGGGCAGGAGCGCCTTCGTGCAGGCCTCGTCCATCACGCCGGCCAGGCCGGTGGGCACGACGAACAGGGTACGCCGCATCCCCAGCATGCGCACCACCGAGCGACGGTCGTACAGCTCGCGCTCGAGGTGTTCGGGCTCGAAGTCCTCCACCCGAGCCCACGCCGAGAGGAACACCGTCGCCGGATCGCTCGAATGCAGCCCGACCACCGCGTCGACCGCCTCCCCGACCGTCGCGGCGGGCGCCGCGAGTCGGTGGCGCTCGCCGAGCCGAGCGCGCCGTTCCTCGTCGCCGATCGTCCTCACGCTCGCATCATCGCGGACGACGGCGACCCCGCGCGACCACCGCGTATCGTGTCCGCGATGACCGAGGACCACGTGCTCGCGAACCGGGAGAGCTGGGATGCCGACGCCCACGAGTGGGTCGACCGCGGTCGCCGTGACTGGCAGCGCGACGACATCAGCTGGGGCGTGTGGCACGTCCCAGAGGCCGAGCTCGGTCTCCTTCCCGAGCTCGACGGCCTCGACGTCGTGGAGCTCGGGTGCGGCACCGGCTACGTGTCGGCATGGCTCGCCCGGCGTGGCGCACGTCCCGTCGGCGTCGACAACTCAGGTCGCCAGCTGGCCACCGCTCGAGCGTTCCAGCGCGAGTTCGACGTGCCGTTCCCGCTGATCCACGCCGACGCCGAGCGCGCACCGCTGCGCGATGCGGCGTTCGATCTCGCGATCTCGGAGTACGGGGCGGCGATCTGGTGCGATCCGTGCCGCTGGATCCCCGAGGCGGCGCGGCTGCTGCGCCCCGGCGGGCGGCTGGTCTTCCTCGGTCACTCGTACCTGGCGATGCTGACGTTCCCCGAGGAGGATCTGCCCGCCGGCGAGGTCCTCGTGCGGCCCCACTTCGGCATGCACCGGTTCGTGTGGCTCGAGAACGACGGTGCGGTGGAGTTCGCGATCCCGCACGGCGAGATGATCCGGCTGCTCCGCTCGAGCGGGTTCGAGGTCGAGGACCTCGTCGAGATCCAGGCGCCCGACGACGCCCGGACGCCGACCGATCCGCTCGCCACCGCCGAGTGGTCGCGTCGCTGGCCGATCGAGGAGGTGTGGAAGGCCCGTCGACGCTAGGCGCGGCCCTCGTTCCAGACCTCGGCGATCTGCGCGAAGCGCACGGGCTGGAACGCGAACAGGGCCCCGGCGTCGACCTTCACGGACTCCGTCTGGGTGCCGGCCGCGAAGATCACGGGCCCGTGGTCGCGCACCGTGGGGTCGACGATCGTGTCGATGCCCAGCAGCGGGGCGATCGGTGGCAGGGCTCCGAGCTCGAACCCTCCGAAGTCGTGCGTGATCTCGCCCTCGGTCGCGAGCGTCGCGTCGGGGTCGTCGACGGCCTCGCGCACGAGGCTCATGTCGAGCCGCTCGCCGCTCGGCAGCACCACCGCGACGTGCCCGTCCTTCGTGTCGAGGATCACCGTCTTCAACACCTCGTCGGCCTTGATGCCGAGCGCGTGCGCCTCGTCGATGCCCGTGAACGCCCGCTCGTGCATCAGCACCTCGTACTCGATGTCCTTGCCGTCCAGGTAGTCGGTCAGGATCGTCATGGCGCACCACCTTCCTCGTCACCCTCAGCCAACCAACACCCACCGCGTGCGGCACGGGTACCCGGACCCATGAGCGAGGGGCCGTCGGACCGAACGAGGCGGGAATGCCACGCGCGACCCCCGCGTTCAGATACCCCAGGGGGTATCGTTGTGACCCCCGCCCCATCCGACGAGGAGGAGACCGACGTGGCAACCGTGGACCTGACCGAAGCGACGTTCGAGCAGACCGTGAACGGCGAGGGCATCGTGCTCGTCGACTTCTGGGCCGACTGGTGTGGCCCTTGCCAGATGTTCGCACCGATCTACGAAGAGGCGTCGGCGACCCACGACGACGTGGTCTTCGGCAAGGTCGACACCGAGGCCGAGCAGGCGCTCGCCGCCGGGTTCGGCATCCGTTCGATCCCGACGCTGATGGCCTTCCGTGAGGGCGTGCTCGTGTTCGCACAGCCCGGGGCGTTGCCCGAACCGGCGCTGCAGCAGTTGATCGGGGCCGTGCGCGACCTCGACATGGACGACGTGCGCCGCCAGGTCGCCGAGACCGAGGAGCGGGAGACGGCGGGGGACCGGTCGTGACCGCGTGAGTCGCGGCGGACGCGTATCGACCCGGGGTACGCTTCCCCGCCGATGACCCCCGATCACGACCTCGAGCCGATCGTCACGGAGCGGCTGGTGTTGCGGCGCTCGCATGCCGACGACGCCCCGACGATCTCCGCCTACCGCAGCGACCCCCAGGTGCATCGCTACCAGGGATGGGAGCGCACCGATCACGAGGGCGTGCGCGAGGAGATCGAGTCGATGGCGAGCCGGGCGCCCGGCGAGCCCGGCGGCTGGGTGCAGCTCTCGGTCGAGGAACGAGAGACGGGCCGGCTCGTCGGTGACGTCGGCATGAGCCCCGCCGAGGACGAGCCCGGCGTGATCAAGGTGGGCTACACGATGGATCCCGTGTTCCAGGGGCGCGGCTACGCGACGGAGGCCGTCGTCGCCCTCATCGCGTACGCGTTCGATGCGCTCGGGGCCGACGTCGTGCGGGCGTACGCGAGCGCGGCGAACCTGCCGTCGATCAGGGTCGCGGAGAAGGCCGGCATGCGCCTCGTCGAGCGCTTCGAGCGCACGTACGAGGGCGAGACCTGGCAGGGCGTCCGCTACGAGATCGACCGCTCCTGACCGACGTTCCTCGGAACGAGCATGAAGAGCGCAGCGACCCAGAACGCGATCGAGAGCCCCACGTTCTCGGGTGCGAACGCGGTGGCTCCGACCACCCCGGCCCGCTCCTGGAACACGCCCGCCGCCAGCATGTTGATCTGGTAGACCGCGCCCATGACCGCCATCGCGGTGCCCAGCAGGTATCCGAGCGGCAGCCGCCGGAACAACAGCACGCCCGACAGCACCAGGCTCGGCACGAGGAACGCGAGGTCGAGCGCGAACACCAGGTGCTGCCCGGCCACCGGCACCTCGGCGATCAGCTCACCCGTCGCCACGTTGCGTGCGAGCACGAACAGCCAGAGCATGCCCTGCATCGTGCCGACGACGGCGAGGAACATCCCCACCCATCGGGCACCGCGCACCCGGGTGAACGTCGCGGCGACCGCGACGAGGTCGGTGCTCACGATCGCGCACGCCAGCGCGAAGATCGACGTGGACAGGATCGCGATGTGCAGCAGGAAGGCGTCGTTGAACGTCGTCCCGAACGCGTAGAACGCGCCGTTGTACACCGCGTACACGAGCATGCCGATCCACACCGCGCGGGCCCGCTGCGATCCGCGGGTGGCCAGCACGAGGGCGACCAGCAGCAACGGCGCCGCGAGCAGCAGCGTCACGAGGTCGCCGCCTCGCAGAGCCTCGCGGGCCCACCCGCCTTCGTCGTACAGATCCGGAGCGAACAGTCCGACCGCGGATGCCGCCACCATCAGGGCGACGATCACGCCCGAGAGCACCACGGCGGCGCGTTCGGCGGTTCGGGCGTGGCTGGCATGGGCGAGCACCTCCGGAGACTCCGGGATGCGCAGGTCCGAGCCGGAGGGATCGAGGGCGTTCATGTCCATGGTCCTCACCTCCGGCTCCGACGCTAGGCTCCGCGAGACGTGTCGGCATGGTCCAGGTGACCCGGTCGGCCGGGGCCACTCGTTCCGAGTTCGGAACGCTCGGGTCAGCCGGCGCCGTCGGCCTCGAGGCGAGCGGTCGCGGCCTTCAGGCGCCGCTCGACGCGGGCGAGCTCGAGCTCGCCCTCCGACGCCGCGGTCGCCGCGTCCGCGTGCTTGCGTTCGACGACCTCGAGGCGTCGGCGCATGCCATCGAGTTCGTGCGTGAAACCGTCCGCGGCCTCCCGAGCCCTCCGTGTGCGGCGCGCGGCCGCGTCGCGATCACGGCGGAGCCTGGCCACCTCGGCGCGGAGCTCGGCTCGCTCTGTCGCCGGGGTGCCTGCGGCCCGAGCCGCGCGCTTCGCCGTCGCACGGGAGGCTCCCGGCTCCGTTCGGGGTGCCTGCTCGGCGGGTTCCCCGCCTCCCTCGAGCGACGTGAGCCCGAAGACGTCACCGAACCCGGCACCGGCGACCGGCGGCCGCTCCATCGTGCCGGCGGCCAATGCCTCGCCCGCGTCCGGGTCGACGGAGCACGCCTCGAGGGCGGTGCCGATCGCGTCGGCGTGGGCGGTGGAGGCCCGACCCGCCTCGGTCAGCGCATCGATCGCGGAACCCGTGAGGGAGCCGACCGCTTCCTTGCGGGCGGCCCCGGCCGATCGGAGGCGGTCGGCGGCCCCCCGCTTCGACGACAATGCGGCCTGCTGCGCCGCCCTGACCTCGGCTCCGGCCTCCACCAGGGCCCGGACGCCGTCCGGATCTCGGGCGCTGAGTTGGTTCAAGGCCCAGGCGACTACGGTCGGCTTCCGGAGCGCCTTCACGGTCGCCGCGTCGTCGCCCCGGCCCTCCTCGCGCAGGCGTGAGACGAGAGCATCGCGGGCCGCGATGAACTCCTCGGGCGGCTCACGGAAGAGCGAGGCGGCTTCGTCGGGCAGAGCCGCGGCCGGGGTCATGGGTCATCCTTAGCACAGCGCGGTCGATGGGAGCCGGGGGAAACCAGGCGGCGCGGCCGGGCTAGGAGCGGAGCACGTCGAAGCGATCGACCGCGACCCATGCGCCCTTCGAGGCCGGTGAGTGGCGACCGAGCACCTCGATCTCCAGCGTGTGCGTGCCGTCCGCGAGCCCGTCGACACCCTCCACCACGTCGAACGTCCGCGACGGTGCGAACAGGTCGACGATCCCCACTGCCTCCCCGTCGATCCAGACGCGGGCGCGCCCGCGGTTCGGTCCGGTCACGGTGATCCAGTCGATGCCGACGCCGTCGAAACGGATCCGCACCGACGACCCCGTTCGCCGGCTCATCGCGAACCCGCCGCCCGATGCGGCGTCCGAGCGGACGAGGCGCCACGCGCGGACGGGCGCGAGCGTCACCGGCGCGTGCCCCTGTTCGACCGACCGCACCGCCTCGAAGGGGTGGCTCACCTCGGCGGCGGCGTTCCCGACCCGATCGACGACCGGATCGGCTCCCGGCGGATCGACGAGGACCTCGTAGGCACGCCCGGGCACGAGCGGGGCGGAGGGCGTGAGCACCACGGACCGCAACGGTCCGTCGCACGAGGCCGCCGCGCCGTCGGCCGAGCGGCACCGCCGCGTCACCGTCACCCGATCGCCGCCGGCGCGCCGCAGCAGCACGTTCCCCGCGTTCACGTTGCGGACCGGCTCGTCGAACGTCACGACGACCGGCCCTCGGAACCCACCGGCCACCTCGACGCTTCCGGTCGGCCCGGTGATGTCGGTCACGAACGTCGCACGCACCGATCGGTTGCCGCGCATCGCGATCGTGCAGGTCTCGTCGGTCCCCGAACACGCCCCGCCCCAGCCGGTGAAGTAGGCGCCGTCGTCGGGCCGGGCGGTGAGGGTGACCCTGGCGTTCGGGTCGACGCTCCTCTCGCAGGTCGTGCTGCATCCGAGGCCCGCGGGCGCGCTGACGATCCTGCCGGCGTCGCCGTCCACCTCGAGCGTGAGACGGCGGATCGTGATGGGCCCCAGGGAGTTCCCCCGCACGACGTCGAGGTCGACCCTGCCCGCGATGCCGGCGACGTGCCCGTCGCTCGTGTGCTGCCAGACGTGCCAGCCCTTCCCGTCCCACTCGCCCGCGGGGAGCAGCGGCGACTCGACGCCCCAGTGCGCCACCCACAGCGGCGACCCGTCGCGCGCAAGCGCGCGGGAGTCGCCGGTGCGGCTGGCCCAGCCGTAGGGGCTCGTGTACACGAGCGGCGTGACACCGGTGAGGCGACGCACCTCGGCGGTCCAGCGGCGGGCCCACAGCGTGACGCCCTGTTGGTCGAGGCCGCGGCTCGTCTCGAGGTCGAGCACGGGCAGCAGGTTGCCGGGGCGCGGGTCGGCCTGGCTCACGAACCACCGGGCCTCCTCGACCGCATCGCCCTTCGACGGGTCGGGGCGGGCGAAGTGGTAGGCCCCCACGAGCAGCCCGTTGGCCCGAGCGCCCGACCGGTTCGTGAAGAACGTGGGGTCGAGGAACTCGTGTCCGTCGGTCGCCTTCAGGAACGCGAACCGCTTGCCCTTCTCGGCCACCCGTTCCCAGTCGATCGTGCCCTGCCAGTGGCTCACGTCGATGCCGGGAAGCGTCGGGCCCACGTCGAGGCGGACCCTCTCGGATCGCTGGGGACCGGCGTCTCCGGAGGAACCTGCGAAGCCTCCACCTCGGCTCTCGAGAGCCGTTCCCGGGTTCGATGCGTCGGCGTTCGGGGCGGCGACCGGCACGGCGAGCACGGCGAGCACGGCGAACGGGAGGAGCGAGCGGCGGATCGGGGTCGATGTGTTCGGCATGAGCGGTGGCGGGTCCCGGTCGAGGGTACCTGTTCCCTGTCGGCCGCCGGTACGCCGGGCTGTAACGACACGGTCGACGGATCGGTCCCGCGGGTGACGGGCCGGGCGCCTTCGGGCCGGTACCGGGCCACTGCCACGCTGTCGGTAGGCGCGAGATGCGCGCGCAGAGGAGGTGAGACCGATGACGAGGCTCACGAGTTGGCGCGTCGTCGTCGCTCTGCTGACGGCGGCGGCTCTGATCGCTCCCGCAGCGGTGTCCGGCGGAGCGACGACCGATGAACGGGCTCCCACATCGGCGATCGCCGCCGACGTGACGACCGGGGGCGGGGCGAGCTTCATGCGGGTGGCGGTCACGCGCCACGGGAACCTGCTGTTCGAATCCCCCAAGGGCGTTCAGATGACCGCCTTCGACGAGGGATATGCATTCTGCAAGGGCGCCGACGAGGCGTTCGCCTACGACATGCCGATCGACGAGGACGAGGTCCCAGGCCTGAACGGCGAGGCGGGTCTTGCCTCGGCGTCGGTGACCCAGCCGAAGCCCGGGAAGTTCCCGCTCACGATCGTGCGCAGGACGCTCGATGGACGGTTGCGCCTGACCCAGACCTGGGCCGCGCCCGACGCGAGCGAGAAGGACGTGACGGTGACGATGACGGTTCGCAACGTCGGGGCGACCACGGTCAGGGAGCTGTCGCTGATGAGGAGCGCAGCGTCCCACTCGAGGGACGGCGACCCCTTCTTCAACGTCGCGACCACCGCCGATTCGGTCTTCCAGTGGTGGGAGCACGACGCTGACGGCAGCGCCCGCGGGCTCGTGATGATGGCGCGGAGCGTCGGGAAGCCGCACATCGCGGGTGTCGCGACCGACATCGACATCCCGCTCTACTGCGGCGCCGACCCCTCTATGGTGCCGGACGAACTCGTCGGGGGTGGATACCCCCAGATCACGTATGAGATCGGCACGTTGGCTCCGCGAGCGGAAGCGACGGTGGTGTTCGTCTACCGCAGGCTCTGAGTCGACGCGAACCAGCGGCCACGACGGCGACCCACCTCGATCGGGACGTCGAAGCAGGTCGAGACGGATCCGTCGGTGAGCACCTGATCGACCGGCCCGGACGCCACCAATCGTCCGCCGCGCAGGAGCGCGGCGTGCGAGATGGTGCGGGGGATCTCCTCGAGATGGTGGGTCGTGAAGACGAGGGCCTTGAGAGGTCGTCGGCCGAAGCCAGAATCGATGGCCGCGAGCAGGCGCTCGCGGGCTGAGAGATCGAGACCGGCCGAGGGCTCGTCCAGGATCAGCAATTCGGGGTCGCCGAACATCGCCCGGGCGAGCAGGGTCCGCTGCCGCTCCCCCTGACTGCACGAGCCGAATGCCCTCGAGGCGAGGTCGGCACAGCCCACATCGGCGAGCAACGCCATGGCGTGGAGGCGATCGGCCTCGTCGTACCCCTGCAGCCAGGCAGCCAGTGCCGAACGCTTCCCCGTCAGCACGACGTCGACCACGCTGATGCGCGGCGAGAGCTGGTCCGATACGGCGTGACTGGAGGAGCCGATCCGTTCGCGGAGCCGGCGGAGGTCGCCGCGTCCGAAGGTGACACCGAGCACCTCGGCCGTGCCGGCCGACGGCTGCAGGTGAGCGCCGATCACCGCCGCCAAGGTGGTCTTGCCGCAGCCGTTAGGGCCGAGGACCACCCACCGGTCATCGGCAGAGATGCGCAGGGAGATTGGGCCGAGCACGGTTCTGCCGTCCGCTCGTACCACGACGTCGTCCAGGCGGACGACCGGCGGCTTCGTCATCGCTCAGGTTCGTTCGGATGAGCAGTGGCGACGCGCTCGGTTCAGCGGTGGGCGCTGCTCAGCCCCCAGTGCTCGCGCTCCATGCGGGCCAGGTGCTGCACGGCCTCACGGACGACGTCGTCGTCGGGGTGCTCGGCCAGCCATGAGCGGGCCTCTGACATCGCGCTCGACGTCTGGTGCGGGGTGGCCGCCGACGTCAGCGCTCGGAGAAGTTCGTTGCGGTCCATGAGTGGAGTTGTACCCCCACGAGGCGGCGTTGCCACGCATCCGAGCCCCATTTCACACGAGCGTCACACCGTCGTCACGACTGGGTGGCTCGACGGCGATCTGGCCGGATGCTCCCGCCGGTAGACTTGCCGCGTCATGCCTGCCTCGATCGTGCTCGGCACCCAGTGGGGGGACGAAGGCAAGGGCAAGGCGGTCGACTACCTCGCCGATCGCATGGACTACGTGGTCCGCTACCAGGGCGGCAACAACGCGGGCCACACCGTGATCGCCGAGGGCCGGCTGCTGAAGCTGCAGCTCATCCCCTCGGGCATCCTCTACCCGCACATCACGTCGGTCATCGCCGACGGGGTCGTCGTCGATCCACGCCATCTGATGAAGGAGATGGATCAGGTCCGTGAGACCGGCGTCGACGTCTCCCGTCTCGTCGTGAGCGGCAACGCGCACATGATCATGCCGTACCACCTCGAGATCGAGAAGGTCACCGAGCGCTTCCTCGGCAAGAACGCCCTCGGCACGACCAAGCGAGGCATCGGGCCTGCCTACGGCGACAAGGCCGCCCGCATCGGTCTGCGCATCCAGGACCTCTTCGACGAGAAGATCTTCCGCGAGAAGCTCGAGGTCGTGCTTCGGGAGAAGAACCTGATCCTCACGAAGATCTACAACCGGTTGCCGCTCGACGCCGAGCGCATCGTCGACGAGTACATGGGGCTCGCCGACCGCATCCAGCCCCACGTCGTCGACACGGGCTCGCTCCTGTACGAGGCCCTGCGAGGCGGGAAGCACGTGATGTTCGAGGGGGCGCAGGGCGTGCTGCTCGACCTCGACCACGGCACGTACCCGTTCGTCACCTCGTCGAACCCGGTGGCGGGCAGCGCCCTCGCGAGCGCGGGCATCGGTCCGCACTGGGTCGACCGTGTGGTGGGCATCATGAAGGCCTACATCACGAGGGTCGGCGCGGGCCCGTTCCCCACGGAGCTCCACGACGAGGTCGGCGAACGGCTCGGCACCCGTGGCAAGGAGTTCGGCACGGTGACCGGGCGCCAGCGCCGATGCGGCTGGTTCGACGCGTGTCTCGGACGATACGCGGCGCGGCTGAACGGCCTCACCGAGGTCGTGATCACGAAGCTCGACGTGCTGAGCGGACTCGAGACCGTGAAGATCTGCACCGGCTACCGGGCGTACGGTCAGACGTTCGACGACATGCCACCGCACCAGTCGGTGTTCCACGACGCCAGTCCGATCTACGAGGAGCTCGAGGGCTGGCACGAGGAGATCGACGAGTGCCGCTCCTTCGACGAGCTCCCGAAGCAGGCGCAGGCCTACGTGCGCCGCATGGAGGAGCTCGTCGGGGTGCCGGCCAGCCTCGTGAGCATCGGCCCCGCCCGCGAACAGAGCCTGCCGGTCGCGTGAGCATCCCCGCCGGCCCGATCCGGGCCGATAGGTTGCGTCGGATCGCGCTCTCGCTCACGTTGCTCGGGCTTTTGGCGGCCGCACCGATCGCGATCACCTGGCTCACCGGACAGGACTTCCCGTCCGAACCTCCGACGGGGCTCGCCGTGCTCTCGGCGGCCGCGTTCGCGGCGGCGAGCATCCTGTTCCTCGCGACCGGCAGGAACGCCGGCGTGGTGGTCGCGCTCCCGGCGATCTCGATCGGCGCGCTGTTGGAGGACACCGAAACGATGGCGATGGTGCTGCTGTTCGCGGCGCCGGCGGCCGAGGTGGCCGGGATGATCGCGGCCCGAGGATTCCCCGCGTCGCTGGCCGGCGCGTGGACGAGGTCGTTCGCGGAGGTTCGTGCCGCGACCGCCGGGGCACTCGGCTCGGGACCGCTCCGGCTGCCCGACCGAGGACCGTGGCTGCTCGACCGCATCGCGGTGGCGACCGCGCTCGGATCTGCGGTCGCGATCGCGGCGTGGGCCGTGTCGGTGGTCGCGTTCGGCGCCGGCGACGATCCGACCACACGCACGGTGCTCCCTGCGGCCACGGAGTTCCCCGCGGTCCTCGGGATCGGCCTGGCCCTGGCCGTCGTGGCCGCGGTCATCAGCTTCCTCACGGGTCGCGTGCCGGGTGTGCTGATGGCGTTGCCCGTGGTGCCCTCGGTCTGGCTCGATGCCCCCCAGCGCTCCGAGGTGGTCGTCGTGGTGCTGGCCACCGCGTGCGGACTCCTCGCGGTGCTCGCCTCGCCGATCCCCGGCAGCGCCGACCGTGCGAGGGTCGCGCGGTCCCCTCGGTAGACTCCGGCCATGGCGACGCGACGAGCACCCGTGAGGGCCGCTCGATGAAGGTGCTCGTCGTGGGCGCGGGCGGCCGTGAGCACGCGCTCGCATGGGGCCTGGCACGCAGTCCGCAGGTCGACGAGGTCGTCGCCGCACCGGGCAACGCAGGCATCGCCGGCGTCGCGCGCCTCCAGCCGGTGGCGGCCGACGACCTGGACGGCCAGGTCGCTCTCGCTGCTCGCGAGCATCCCGATCTCGTGGTGGTCGGCCCCGAGGCACCCCTCGTGGCCGGCCTGGCCGATCGGCTGCGGGCCGGCGGGCATCGGGTCTTCGGGCCGAGCGGAGCCGCGGCGCGCATCGAGGGGTCGAAGGTGTTCGCGAAGGAGGTCATGGCGCGCCGCGGCGTGCCCACGGCCCGCGCCGGAGCGTTCGACGACGCCGGGAAGGCGGTGGCGTTCCTCGACGAGCTCGGGGGGATCGGCGTCGTGAAAGCCGACGGCCTCGCCGCGGGCAAGGGCGTGACCGTGGCGACCGATCGTGCATCCGCCGTCACCGCGATCGAGGACTGCCTCGCCGGAGCGTTCGGCGAGGCCGGGCGCACCGTGCTCGTGGAGGAGCTGCTCGAGGGCCCCGAGGTCAGCGTGTTCGGGGTGACCGACGGCAACGGCAACTGCGTGCTGCTCGATGCGGCGGCCGACCACAAGCGCATCGGCGACGGCGACACCGGCCCGAACACGGGGGGCATGGGCGCCTACTCGCCCGTGCCCACGCTCGACGCAGAGACCGCGACGCTGGTGCTCGACACCGTGATCGCGCCGGTCGTGGACGAGCTCCGGCCCTACGTGGGCGTGCTCTTCGTGGGTCTGATGCTGACGGGCGACGGCCCGAAGGTGCTCGAGTTCAACTGCCGCTTCGGCGACCCCGAGACCCAGGTGTTGGTTCCGCGCATGCCGTATGACCTGTTCGCGCTGTTCGAGGCGTGCGCGCGGGGTTGGCTGCCCGACGCGACCGGTCACGCGGGGTTCGACGACGGCGCGGCCGTCACGGTGGTGCTCGCGAGCGGCGGCTACCCGGGCGGCTACGAGACCGGCGTGCCGATCGAGGGTCTGGCTGAGGCGTCCTCGGTGGCGCGGGCGACGGTCTTCCATGCGGGCACCGCACGGTCCGGCGATACAGTGGTGACCGCGGGAGGCCGGGTGCTGGCGGTGACCGGTACCGCCGCCACGATCGACGACGCCCGAGCCGTGGCGTACCGGGCGGCCGACCGCATCGCGTTCGAGGGGAAGACGTACAGGCGAGACATCGGCGCCCATGCGGCCCGGCTCGCGGGGGAGGAGCAACCGTGACCGACGAGACCACACGGGCCGGGGTGCTGGCGGCCTCGCCCAGCGAGTTGGGCACGATGCGTCAGGCGGGACTGATCCTCGAGAAGTTCGGGGTCGGCCACGAGATCCGCATCATGTCGTCGTCGCGGAACCCCGATCTGGTCGACGAGTACGCTCGCACCGCGTTCGAGCGCGGGCTGAAGGTGATCATCTGCTCCACCGGCATGTCCGGCCACCTCGCCGCGGCCGTGGCGGCCCGCACGATCCTTCCAGTGATCGGCGTGCCGATCGCGACCTCCCCCCAGATGCTCGGGTACGAGGCGCTCGCGATCACCGCTCAGATGCCGACCGGGGTGCCCGTCGCGACGGTGGGCGTCGATGCGTCGGTCAACGCGGCCGTCCTCGCGGCCCAGATCGTGGGGATCGGAGACACCGAGGTCCAGGCCGCCCTCTGGCGGTTCAAGGACGATCTCGCGGAGGGCCTGAAGCTTTGATCCCACGCTACGACGTGCCCGAGATCTCGGCGATCTGGTCCGACGAGGTCAGGCTCGGGCACTGGCTCGAGATCGAGCTGCTCGCCGTGGAGGCCTGGGCCGAGCTCGGGGTCGTGCCCCCCGCCGATGCGGTCGCGTGTCGTGAGCGAGCGGCGTTCACGGTCGAGGCCGTGCTCGAGCGCGAGCAGATCACCCGCCACGACATCGCGGCCTTCGTCGACGTGGTCGCCGGCTCGATCGGGGAGCAGGGCCGGTGGATCCACTACGGACTCACGTCGAGCGACGTGCTCGACACGGCGTTCGGCCTGCAGCTGCGCGCGGCCGCCGACGTGCTGCTCGACCGGCTCGAACGCCTGCTCGTCGTGGTGAGGCACACGGCGCTCGTGCACCGCGACACGCCGATCATCGGCCGCAGCCACGGGGTGCACGCCGAGCCCACCTCGTTCGGACACAAGCTCGCGGTCTGGGCCTTCGAGCTCGATCGCGACCGCGACCGGCTCCGACGGGCTCGCGAAGCGGTGAGCGTGGGCGCGTTCAGTGGCGTCGTGGGCTCCTACAGCGCTGTCGATCCTCGCGTCGAACAGCTCGTCTGCGCCAGGCTCGGCCTGACGCCGGCCGAGGTGAGCACCCAGGTGATCCAGCGCGACCGTCACGCTGAGCTCATGGCGACCCTCGCGATCACCGCGTCGACGCTCGACGCGATCGCGACCGAGATCCGCCACCTCGCACGCACCGAGGTGCGCGAGGTGCAGGAGCCGTTCGCCGAGGGGCAGAAGGGCTCCAGCGCGATGCCGCACAAGCGGAACCCGGTCGCCTCCGAGCGCGTGAGCGGTCTCGCGCGCGTGATCCGCGGCCACGCGCTCACCGCGCTCGAGAACGTCACCTTGTGGCACGAGCGCGACATCTCCCACTCGAGCGCCGAGCGCCTGATCTTCCCCGACGCGACGGGCCTGCTGGCCTTCATGTTCGACGACCTCACACGCGTGATCGGCGGGCTCGTCGTCTTCCCCGACCGCATGCGGGAGAACCTCGACGCGCACGGCGGCATCGCGTACAGCCAATCGGTCCTGCTGGCCCTGGTGGACGCCGGCCTCGCGCGCGACGACGCTTACCGCATCGTGCAGCGCTCGGCCGCCGCCGCGTGGGACGACGGCGGGAGCTTCCGCGACGCCGTCACCGCCGATCCCGAGGTGCGTGCGGCGCTCGACGACGCCGCCCTCGCGGGGCTGTTCGACCCCGCCCGGTTCCTGCGCAACCTGGGCCCGATGTTCGAGCGGCTCGAGAAGCTCCCCGTCGAGGACGCCCCGTGACGAAGGCGGGACAGCTGCTCGCCCGCGGCAAGGTCCGCGACGTCTACGACGCGGGCGACGAGACCCTGCTGCTCGTCGCCACCGATCGCATCAGCGCGTACGACGTCGTGCTGCCCGAGCCGATCCCGAACAAGGGCCGGGTGCTCACGGGGCTCTCGCTGCACTGGTTCGATCGCACCGCCGACCTGATCGGCAACCACGTGGTGAGCGTCGATCGGGGATCCTTCCCGGGCCCGTTCTCCGACGAGCCGAGCCTGGCGGGCCGCGCGCTGCTCGTGCGCCGCGCCGACGTGGTGCCGCTCGAGTGCGTCGCGCGCGGCTACCTGAGCGGCAGCGGCTGGGCCCAGTACCGCGAGACCGGCGCGGTCTGCGGGATCGGCCTGCCCACGGGGTTGGTCGAGTCCGACCGCTTGCCCGAGCCGATCTTCACGCCGACCACGAAGGCCGCGGTGGGCCACGACCTCCCGGTGACGCCCGATCAGGCGGTCGACATCGTCGGCCGCGGGCTCTACGAGCGCCTGCGGGAGCTCACGATCGGTATCTACGAGCGGCTCGCCGGGACGGCCGCCGAGCGGGGGGTGATCGTGGCGGACACGAAGCTCGAGTTCGGATTCACCGGCGGCGAGCTCGTGCTCGTCGACGAGGTGGGCACCCCCGACTCCAGCCGCTTCTGGCCCGCCGACACCTACCGGCCAGGGCAGGCCCAGCCGAGCTTCGACAAGCAGTACGTGCGCGACTGGCTCGATGCCAGCGGGTGGGATCGCGACCCGCCGCCACCCTCCCTCCCCCTCGACGTCGTCGACGGGACGGCGGCCCGGTACCGCGAGGCCTACGAGCGGGTGACCGGTCGATCGTTCGGCGAGTACCTGCGGTCGATGGGCGTCGATGGCGCTCCCACGGCCGATGCCGCGGCCCTGGACCGCCTCCGAGAGGAGCACGCATGAGATTCACGTTCGAGGTGTTGGTCACGCTGAAGCCGGGACTGGCCGACCCACAAGGCAAGGCCGTGGAAGCATCGCTCCCGGCGCTCGGGTTCTCCGACGTCTCCGACGTGCACGTGGGGCGTCACGTGCGGCTCGACGTCGAGGCGCCGAGCGAGCCCGAGGCGCGGGCCCAGGTGGAAGATATCGCGCGGCGGCTCCTCTCGAACCCGGTGATCGAGGATTTCCGTGTGCTCGAGCCGAGCGGGTCCGAAGGCGGGGCGTCAGCGGGATGACGGTCGGGACCCCCCGCGTCGGCGTGATCACGTTCCCGGGGTCCCTCGACGACGGCGACGCCCTGCGCGCGGTCGAGATCATGGGCGGGGAGGGCGTCGCCCTCTGGCACGCCGACCACGACCTGCGGGGGGTCGACGCCGTGGTCCTGCCCGGCGGGTTCAGCTACGGCGACTACTTGCGGTGCGGGGCGATCGCGGGTCACGCACCGATCCTCGACGAGGTTCGGGCGTTCGCGGATCGAGGGGGCCCCGTCCTCGGCATCTGTAACGGGTTCCAGATCCTCTGCGAGGCGGGGCTGCTGCCGGGGGCGCTGATCCGCAACGCGTCGCTGCGGTTCATCTGTCGTGACGTGTTCCTGCGGGTGGAGTCGTCCCAGACGCCGGTCACGGGCGAGCTCGTACCCGGCGAGGTGATCGAGATCCCGATCAAGCACGGCGAGGGTCAGTACGTCGCCACCTCCGAGCAGCTGCGGGCCATCGAGGACGAGGGGCTCGTCGTGTTCCGGTACGCCGACAGGACCGGCGAGGTCGGCGAGGGCTCGAACCCCAACGGGTCGCTCGACGCGATCGCGGGGGTGCGCAACGAGGCGGGTAACGTCGTCGGGCTGATGCCCCACCCCGAGCACGCTGTGGACCCCGACGTCGGTCCCACCGGGGGGCAGCCGCTGTTCGCCGCGCTGCTCGCGAGCGCGCTGGCGGGAGCCCGGGCGTGACCGAGACCGAGGAGCCGCTGCATCGCCGGCTCGGCCTCGCCGACGACGAGTTCGAGCGCATCCGCGAGACGCTCGGGCGCGACCCTCGCCCGGCCGAGCTCGCGATGTACGGAGCGATGTGGTCGGAGCACTGCAGCTACAAGTCCTCGAAGATCCACCTCAAGACGCTGCCCACGGAGGGCAGTGCCGTGCTCGTCGGCCCGGGGCAGGATGCCGGTGCGGTCGACGTGGGTGACGGCATGGCGGCGGTCTTCAAGATGGAGTCGCACTCGCACCCGAGTGCGATCGAGCCGTACCAGGGAGCCGCCACGGGGGTCGGCGGCATCGTGCGCGACATCGTCTCGATGGGCGCTCGCCCGGTCGCGCTGCTCGATCCGCTGATGTTCGGTCCCCTCACCGAGCCGCGCAACCGATGGCTCCTGGAGGGCGTGGTCGCCGGCATCGGCGGGTACGGCAACTGCATCGGGGTGCCGACCGTCGGTGGCGAGATCCGGTTCGCCGAGCCGCACTCCGCGAACCCCACCGTCGACGTGATGTGCGTGGGGCTCGCCCGGGCGGAGGAGCTCGTGACCGCCACGTCGCTCACCCCTCACGTCGGCTCGCTGATGGTCCTCTACGGAGCGACCACGGGACGCGACGGCATCGGCGGGGTGAGCGTGCTCGCGAGCGCGACGCTCGACGAGACGAGCGAGGAGTCGCGGCCCAGCGTGCAGATCGGGGACCCGTTCGCCGAGAAGCTCCTGATCGAGGCGTCGCTCGAGCTGATCTCGCTCGGGCTGCTCGAGGGCTTGCAGGACCTGGGCGGCGCCGGCATCACGTGCGCGGTGAGCGAGTCCGCGGCTCGCGCGGGCATGGGGGCCGCGCTCGACCTCGACGCGGTGCCGCTGCGCGAGGAGGGGATGGAGGCGTTCGAGATCCTCACGAGCGAGTCGCAGGAGCGGATGCTCGCCATCGTGCACCCGTCGAAGCTCGACGAGGTGGGAGGGGTCTGCGAGCGCTGGGGCTTGCAGATCGCCGTGATCGCGGAGCTCGTCGAGGGTGGCGGGCTGACCGTGACGCACGGAAGTCAGATCGTCGCCGAGGTCCCGGCGACCTCGCTCGTCGACGAGGGGCCCGAGTACGACCGCCCGCGCGAGGCGCCGGTCGAGGTGGCCGGCGTCGCCGACGATCCGACCTTCCTGCCCTTCGAGGGCGATCTGCTCGACTCGCTGCGGGCCGTGCTCGGCGCGCCGAACGTGGCGTCGAAGCGGTGGGTGTGGCAGCAGTACGACTCGCTCGTGCAGGGCCAGACGATCGCCGGTGCGGGCAGCGACGCGGCGGTGGTCCGCCTGCCCGGCACGATGAAGGCGTTGGCGCTCTCGACCGACGGCAAGGGTCGCTTCGGGGCGCTCGATCCGCGACTCGGCGCCATGCACGCGGTGGCCGAGGCCGCCCGCAACGTGGCGGTCACGGGGGCGCGGCCGCTGGCGATCACGAACTGCCTCAACTTCGGCAACCCCGAGCGCCCGGTCGTGATGTGGCAATTCGCCGAGTCGATCAGGGGCATGCGTGACGCCTGCCTCGCGCTCGACACGCCCGTGACCGGCGGCAACGTGAGCTTCTACAACGAGTCAGGAGACTCCGCGATCTGGCCGACCCCGGTGATCGGCATGGTCGGGATCCTCGACGACCATCGGCTGCGGGTGCCGACGGCCTTCCCGGCGGCGGGGCTGTCCGTGTTCCTGCTGGGGGAGACGTTCCCCGAGCTCGGAGGGTCGGAGTTCGCGGAGGTCGTGCTCGGCGTCGTCGCCGGCAGGCCGCCTTCGCTCGACCTCGACAAGGAACGCGCGCTCCACACGATGCTGATCGAGGCTGCGGCCCAGGATCTCCTGGCGAGCGCGCACGACTGCTCCGACGGCGGCATCGCGATCGCCCTCGTGGAAGCGGCGATCGGGGGGGCACACGGGTTCGCCGTCGCGATCGGCAGCGACCTGCCGGCGCACGTCGCCCTGTTCAGCGAGAGCGCGTCGCGCGTCGTGGTGGGCGTGGCGCCGGAGCGCGAGCGAGCGCTCGTCGAGCTCGCCGGGGCACTCGGTGTCCCGGCTGCCCGGCTCGGCGAGACCGGAGGCCCCCGCGTGGTGTTCGACGGCATGTTCGAGACGACCGTCGCCGAGCTGAGGGAGATCCACGAGACGGCGATCCCCCGTCTGTTGGGAGAGGCGGTCTGACGGTGCCGCGGCCCCCTCGACCGTCGGTCCGCGCCGTGACCTTCGACTTCTGGGACACGATCGTGGCCGCGAGCGTGGGGAGCAGCGATGGCATGCGCCGCCTGCAGATCGATCGCTTCGCGCACACGGTCGCCGATGCCGGACAGCCCCTGCCTGCGGCCGAGCTCGAGGACGCCTTCGACGCGAACTGGGCGCGTTTCGAGGAACGATGGATCGCCAACACGGGCCAGTACACGCCCGCAGACTCGGTGGACTTCATCACCGACCGCCTCGGGCTTGCCGTGACCGACGACCTTCGGGATCGCTTGATCGACGGATTCCGGCGGGTGGGTGAGCGCGTGCCGATGGAGACCGGGACGGGCATCGACGAGGCGCTCGAGCTGTTGCGGGGCGCCGGGGTGCGGCTCGGCATCGTCTGCGATGTAGGCCTCACCTCGGCCCCCACCCTCCGTGCGCGTCTCGAGGGGTTGGGGCTGTTGCGTCGCTTCGACGCGTGGGCGTTCAGCGACGAGACGGGGTGGTTCAAGCCGGCCGCCGAGGCGTTCGCGCCGGCGCTGACCGGGCTCGGCGTCGACGATCCATCGGAGGCCGCGCACGTCGGCGACAACCGCCGTACCGACGTCGCCGGGGCGCTCGCGCTCGGCATGGTGGCGGTGCGGTTCACGGGGTTCCACGACCGGTCACCCGAGACCGGCCCCGAAGCCCACCACGTGATCGACGATCACCGGATGCTGCCGAGGCTGCTGGGCGTGGCATGAACGCCGCGCACCCCCTTTCACACAGCCACCTCCCGTCCCGTCGTTCGGTCGACGGTTCCGCAGGAGGAGGGAGCACGATGCGATGTGCCGGCAGGCGGCCGAGGAAGCGCGGGTGAGCCGTAGTTCGGCGGGGATGCCGCCGTTCCAGGAGTTCCTCGAAGCCAACCGAGCGACGGTGTATCGGTTCCTCAGCGTGGCGGTCGGCCCGCAAGACGCCGACGATGCGTTCCAGGAGACGTTCCTCTCGGCGTTGCGTGCCTATCCGCGGGTCCGCGAGCCGGACAAGCTCGACCGGTGGATCCTCGCGATCGCGAGCCGCAAGGCGATCGACCACCATCGGGGGGCCGGACGCCGCGCCCTGCCCACCGACGACCCGCCGGAGCGGCCCGTTCACGATCCGGCGCCGCCCGATCCCCGCGATCCGTTGTGGGCGGCCGTTCGGGCGCTGCCGCCCCGCCAGCGCGTGGCGGTCGTCCATCGCCACGTGCTCGATCGTCCCTACGCGGAGATCGCCGAGCTGATGGGCTGCAGCGAGCAGACGGCCCGTGCCAACGTCTACCAGGGCACGAAGCGACTCAGGGAGTTGATCGCATGAACACGAACGATCTGAAGCGACTCGCGCCGGCCGCGTCGTCGTCGGCTCGGTCCCGCGGAGCGGCCGACGCGTTCACCGAGCGCGCGATCGACGAAGGACTCGTCGACGTGGCGGTGGCGACGATGGGCTCGCCGATCGGCGAGCTGTTCGTGGCCGTGACCTCCAGGGGGCTGGTGTCGGTCGCGTTCGAGGATGAGCCGCGAGACGAGGTCCTGGAGCGGATCGTGCGCCAGATCTCGCCGAGGGTGCTCGAGGCGGCCGCACCCACCGACGAGGCGAGGCGTGAGCTGGAGCAGTACTTCCACTCGGAGCGACGCTCGTTCGACCTGCGCATCGACCGGAGGCTGATCGGCGAGTTCGCCTGGAGCGTGCTGCGTGCGACGAGCCGCGTCGGGTTCGGCGAGCTCGCCACCTACGGCCAGATCGCCGAGCGCATCCACCGGCCGACGGCCGCGCGCGCCGTCGGGCGGGCGCTCGGATCGAACCCGATCCCCATCGTGATCCCGTGCCACCGCATCGTCGGCGCGGGGGGGTCGCTCACAGGCTACGCGGGCGGGCTGCCCCGCAAGCAGACCCTCCTGCGACTCGAGGGCTCGATCCTCTAGGTCCTCATCTCGTCTCAGACGTGCAGCCGTTCGCGGCTGGGCACCGCCGGACCGAACGGCTCGGTCGGTTCGAGCGTCGGGGGACCTGGCCGCCTCCGGCTCCGCACGATCATCCATCCGGCGCCGATCGCGGCGAGCGCGATGAGCACGCCGAGCGTGAGCCACGTCCACCCCGGCGAACCCGTCTCGTCGATCGCGGCGACCGGCGTGTCGAACCTCCACACCGAGACACCCTGCGCCTGATCGGTGAGGAACAGGTACGCGTACCCGTCGACCACGGCCACACGAGCGTCGGTCGTGAAGGGCGTCGTCCCGTCCTCGCGGAAGATCGGCTCCCACTCCGTGCCGTCGGTGCTGCGCCAGAGGGCGTCACCCTCGCGGAAGTTCGAGACCGCGAGCAGCACCGTGCCGTCGGCCGCGACGAGGGCCGATCGCGCATCGTGCGGGTCTGCCGGCGTCCCACGCGCCTGCGTGAACGAGGCTCCGTCGGTCGACAGCTGCACCGAGAACGCCCGGGCGCGGGCGACCTCGAGCGGGTCCTCGCCCTCGAGCACCCGCTGGTCTCTGTTGCTCGTGGCGAGCACGAGCCCAGTCTCGGTCACGGCGAGGTCGCCGCTCACGTCGCGGTCGGGGAGCGGGTCTATCTCGGTCGAGACCCGTTCGAAGGTGGTGCCGTCGTCGCTCACGACCACATGCAGGCCGTCGGGGTCCTCGACCACCACGTACAAGTGGCCGTCGGTCGCGATCTGCGGCACCGGCGTGCCCCCCTTCGGCACGAGCGGGTCGAGACCATCCACACGCTCGAACGTACCGCCGTCGACGGTCCGCCAGACAGCGCCACCCGACGGCGCGGCGACGCCCACGTATCGCATCCCCCGGAAGTCGACGCCGTCGGCCCACGGCGCGAGACGATCCGCGATCGGTCGCACCCCGTTCGCCTGGTCGTCCGGCACGTCGGCCACGGTGACGTCACCGGCGCCGTCGATCGCGGATGCCACGAGGCCATCGTCGGTCCGCGCCATCACGACGAGCGCTTCCTCGAGCGTCACGATCGTGGCGTCGGTCCCTCGGGTCGGTGCCCCGGTGACGAGCCCGAAGCCCACCCCGTCGCTCGAGCGGTACAGGTCGATGCCGCCATCGCCCACGGTGAGGGCGTACAGGTCGTCGTCGAAGACCGCGAGCTCCGTCGAGCGAGCCCCGCCGAACGCGGCTGCCTGCTCGAACGGCGCACCATCGACGCTCCGCCACACCTCGGCGCCGGTCGCGCCTGGGGCGGCCTCCGTCCCCACGTACGCCGCGTCACGGAACGGAACCGCCGACGTCACATCGGCGTTGCGGGCGTTCCCGAGGCCGTCTTCGCCCAGCATCGTCCACCCTTCGGTGATGGCCTCGAGTTCGTGTTCGCCATCGAGGGGCACCGACGGGTCGGGCAGCAGCCCAGCTGGATCGGGCTTCGCGGGTGCCGGCTCGCGGAGGGTCGTCACCGTGCCGTTCCACGAGGCGACGTAGATCGCGCCGTCGGCGATCACCGGCCGACCGGATGGGTCGCTGGTGACCATCGACCGCCAGAGGGTCTCACCCGAGGCGGGATCGATCGCCAGCAGATCGCCGTCGTGCGTCGTGACGAAGAGCAGTGAACCGGCGAGGGAGACCCCGGCAGGTGACGGGTCGAGCGAGCGGCGCCACAGCACCGAGCCGGAGTCGGCGTCGACCGCGGCCAGCTCCCCACCGGTTGACTCCCACCACCCGCTGCCGACGATCACGCTGCCTTGGCCGACGATGAGCGAGCTGCCGCCTCCCGATCCGCCGATGCCCTCGACACGCCAGCGGGTCTCACCGCTCGCCGCGTCGAACGCGATGAGGTCGCCGATGGCCTCCGTGTGGGCGAAGACGGTGTCGCCGCCGACCGCGATCGAGCCGGGGTAGTCCCCGCTGCGCATCACCGAGCGCCACCGCTGGTCTCCGGTCACCTTGTCGAACGCCACGACCCCGCCGCGGCGCTGTGACAGCGTTGCGTACATCGAGGTGTCGTCGACCGCGACACCCTGCATCCATCCCCCGGTGTATCCGGGGATCGTCGTCGTCCACTCCGACGCCCCGGTCTCGAGATCGAACGCGAGGAACGACGCCTTCGACTCCCTGCGCCAGCTCATGGCTCCGATATAGACGCGCCCATCCGCGAGAGCGGCAGACGCGGTCACCTGATCGATCCACGAGGGGAGCTCGCGCGTCCAACGCAGGGCTCCGCTCTCGGCGGAGCGCGCGACGATCGATGAGCCGCTCCCGTAGACGACCGTGTCGCGATCCGATGCGGGCGAGACGCCCTCGGACTCACCCTCCATCGGCGCGCGCCACCGCACGTCACCCGTCCATACATCGGTGGCGACGACCTCGTAGCCCTCGTAGTACCCGCCCGACACGCCGATCATCGTGTCGCCGACGACGATCGGGGGTCGGTCCGACGGCGAACGACGAGCGGTGACCGAGAGCGCACGGACCGACGCTCGCGTGATCCAGGGGTCGGCGGGGGCCGTACCGGAGCGCAGGGCATCGAAAGCCGGCTGGGGCCATCCGACGTGGGTCGCGGGGCGCACGGCGATCGGTGCGGACGTCACCGAGCCATCGCGCCGCCCCCGGGCGGAGATCCAGTGCCTGCCGGGCACGGCACCGCCCGGCACGCTCAGGTGGCTCTCGAAGGAGCCTGCGACGTCGGCAGTGACCACGCCCTCTCCGACCCCGTCGACGTAGAGATCGACGCCCTCGTACGGCACGAATCCCGTCCCCTCGATCTCGATGCGGGTCCCGGGGCTCCCGGTCGCCGGTCTCACGACGATCTCCGGGTGGCTCGGGGCGGCCACGAGCGGCACGGTCGATGCCGTCGCGAGCGCGGCCGCGGCCGCGACGGCGAACACGATCCGGAAGATGCGCCTCTTCATCGAGGCCACCCCCTTCGTTCGGTGGGGTTCGTGCCCCCTCACCTCCATCCTGAGGCCGGTCTCGCGGCGAGCGCAGGGCGAAGGGGCCCGCTGCCGAAGGGACCGAGCGTGGCTCTGCGGTCCGCTGGGGCACGAACCTATGCAGACGGGACCCCGATCGGTCCGCGCGCGGGTTCGTTGCGCATGACCTCCGACACGGACCGGGCCATGAGGGACCGGTCCCCGCACGCAGGAGGGATCTCGATGCGTACCAGACGTTCCGCGGTCGCCGCCGTGCTGGCCACGATCGTGGTGCTCGGGCTGTTCTCGACGAGCGCGATCGCTGCCGAGCGCACGCGGCAGGAGCCGAAGTGGTGGGGCTCCTCGAAGGCGAAGCTCACGCTCGTGCACGGCATCGACGGGAAGGGAGGCTTCCCCGTCGACATCAGCGTCTACCGCCTCGCGGTCGGCAGCACGATCTACCAGGACGTGACGTACGGCACGGTCGCCGGGCCGATCACCACGTCGGCCGGCATCTACCGGATCGCCCTGCGGGCGCCCGACGCACCTCGGTCGGCTCCGATCCTCTCGAAGTGGATCTGGCTCGGTCCCGGCGCGAACAAGTCGGTCGTCGCGCACCTGAAGGCCGACGGTTCGCCCACGATCTCCGTGTACCGCAACGACGTGAGCGACTCGAAGGCGGGGGCCCGGGTGACCGTTCGTCACAACGCCGCGGTCGGTCCCGTGAACGTGTTCGCCAACGGCGACAAGGTGATCCATGGGCTCGCGAACCCCAAGGAGGCGAAGCTCGACATCCCCGCGACGACGCTGAAGATCGAGGTGCGGGTCGTCGGAGGCCCGGAGGTCTTCGACGCGAACGTGTCGTTCGGCAAGGACACGAACACGATCATCTACGCCACCCTCGACCGCAACGGGAACTTCAACCCGCTGTTGCAGGTGCTTCCGACGGCCTGATCGTGCGCGGAGCGGGCCGAGGTCGATCCTCGGCTCGCTCTCGCACGTTCGCTACACTGACTTCCTCGTGGGGGCCGAATCACCGAAAGAAGAGTGCGGACTCTTCGGTGTCTGGGCGCCGGGTGACGACGTCGCCCGTCTCACGTACTTCGGGCTCTTCGCCCAGCAGCATCGAGGTCAGGAGTCCGCCGGCATCGCCGTGAGCGACGGCCACAACATCCTGGTGTACAAGGACCTCGGGCTCGTGAGCCAGGTGTTCAACGAGGCCACGCTCACGACCCTGCACGGCGACCTCGCGATCGGGCACACGCGCTACTCCACCACCGGGTCGACCACGTGGGAGAACGCCCAGCCCGTCTTCAAGACCGACGGGGCGCACTCGCTCGCGCTCGGGCACAACGGCAACCTCGTGAATACGCGCGACCTCGCCGCCCTCGTGGCCGAGGGGGGCGCGTCGGCCACGACCGACTCCGACATCGTCACGACCATGATGGCCAACGAGATGGCCGTGCACGGAGGGCTGGAGGACGCCGCGATGCGCGTGCTGCCGAGCCTGAAGGGCGCGTACTGCTTCGTGATGATGGATGAGCGCAGCGTCTACGCGGCGCGTGACCCCTACGGGGTGCGGCCGCTCTCGATCGGCCGGCTGCCGAACGGCTTCGTGGTGGCGAGCGAGACGTGCGCGCTCGACATCGTGGGAGCGGCCTTCGTCCGCGACGTCGAGCCAGGGGAGCTGGTGCGCATCGACGATCGCGGCCTGCACTCCGTGCGCTTCGCGGAGTCCCAGCGCCGGGCCCTCTGCATCTTCGAGTCGGTGTACCTCGCGAGGCCGGATTCTCGCCTGGGGGGCACCACCGTGCACGAGTCTCGCCGTGAGATGGGGCGCATCCTCGCGAAGGAGCACCCGGTCGACGCCGACATGGTGATCGCGGTGCCCACCACCGGACACTCGGCGGCGCAGGGCTTCAGCGAGGTGAGCGGCATCCCCTACGGCGACGGCCTCTACAAGAACCAGTACGTCGGCCGAACGTTCATCCAGCCCTCGCAGGGCCTGCGCGACCGCGGGGTGAAGCTGAAGCTGAACCCACTTCCCGACTCGATCCGCGGGAAGCGGTTGATCGTGGTCGACGATTCGATCGTGCGCGGCACCACGACGAAGCAGATCGTGCTCGCGCTCCGCGAGGCCGGGGCCACCGAGGTGCACATCCGCATCACGTGCCCGCCGGTGCAGTGGCCCTGCTTCTACGGCATCGACATGCCCACCCGCCAGGAGCTGATCGGCGCCGACCTCACGGTCGAGGAGATCCGGGCGTACGTCGCAGCCGACTCGCTGGGATACCTCTCGCTCGACGGCATGGTCGCTGCCGCCGGGGCTCCCAAGGAGTCCTTCTGCCGTGCGTGTTTCGACGGGGAGTACCCGATCGACGTGCCGGAGCAGGCAGGGAAGTTCGTGCTGGAAGACCAGCTGCGGCTGCCAACCGGGTGAGCGGCTGCTGGGAGACGCGGTGACCGACGCGTACCGGCGTGCCGGCGTCGACACCGAAGCCGCTGCGAAGGCCGTCACGTTGATCGGCGATCTCGCGGCGCGGACCCGCCGCCCCGAGGTCGCCGACGAGGTCGGCGGGTTCGCGGGGTTGTTCCGCGTCGGTGACGGGAAGCTGCTCGCGGCCGCCACCGACGGCGTGGGAACGAAGCTCGAGATCGCCCGGGCGACCGGCCGCCTCGACACCGTCGGCATCGATCTCGTCGCGATGTGCGCCGACGACGTCGTGTGCACTGGCGCCGAGCCGTTGTTCTTCCTCGACTACCTCGCTGTGGGCACGGTCGTGCCCGAGCGGGTGGCGTCGATCGTGGAGGGGGTGGTCGAGGGGTGTCGCAGGGCCGGATGCGCGCTGCTCGGCGGGGAGACCGCCGAGCACCCCGGCACGATGCCCGACGATCAGTTCGACCTCGCGGGGTTCTGCGTCGGATCGGTCGACGAGGCATCGTTGCTCGGCCCGTCGCGCGTGCGCGAGGGCGACGTGCTGGTGGGGCTCGGGTCGAGCGGGCTCCACGCCAACGGCTACTCGCTGGTCCGCCACGCCTTGCTCGCCACGCATGCGCTCGACGACGTGCCGCCGGAGCTCGGCGGTCGGACGGTGGCCGACGAGTTGCTCGAGCCGTGCGCGATCTACGCGAGCCAGGTGCTGCCGCTCGCACGCGACGGCCTCGTGCACGCTGCCGCCCACATCACCGGCGGCGGCTTCTACGAGAACCTGCCGCGGGCGCTGCCCGAGGGTCTCGGCGCCGAGGTCGAGCGAGGCACGTGGAACGAGCAGCCGGTGTTCTCACTCGTGCAGGCTTCTGCGGGCGCGACCGACGACGACATGTTCGCCACGTTCAACATGGGCGTCGGCATGGTTCTCGTGGTCGATCCCGACGATGCCGAGCGGGTGCTCGATCGTGCGGGGGAGACCGCCTTCCGCATCGGGCGGGTCGTGGGCGGCGCCGGCGTTCGCATCGCCTGACCTGCGGATCCGGGCGACGTACGCCGAACCTCGTGGCCCTCGCTGACTAGGCCGCCATCACCCGCCGGAGCCTTCGTGCGACGGAAGACCCCGTCGTCCGGCCTGTCGGAAACCCCCGCGCGGCCGATAAAGGCAGGGAGCCGAGCGACCGTAACCTTCAACACGATGCACAGCGAGACCGCACCCGCGCCCGTGTCCCCCCTGCCGAGCGTCCTCGTCGTCGACGACGAGCCGCAGGTCGTCTGGGTGCTGCAGTTCAGCCTCGAGGCGGAGGGGTACACGACCTACGCGGCGAACAACGGCGTCGAGGCACTCGCCGAGATCTCCGAACACCACCCCGGCCTCATGGTGCTCGACATCATGATGCCGACGATGGACGGCTGGGCGGTGCTGGAGGAGATGGTGAAGCTCCCCGACGGTCAGCGCCCGCGCGTGGTGATCGTCAGCGCGCTCTCGTCGCTGCGCGACCGCGCCAAGGCCGCCGAGCTCGGCGCCGACGCGTACATGCCGAAGCCGTTCAACGTCGACGAGCTGTTGCAGGTGCTCCACGGCCTCGAGGAAGCCTCGTAGGCGCCGGGGCCACGGCCGAGCGGACGACCGCTGCACGGATCAATGGTCGAACCGTTGGTGCTCCTTCGGCACGACCGTGGTGCCGATCGCCTTGAGCGTGAGGACGGGCTCGTCGAGGAACTCGGCCGCGCTCTCGTTGATGTCGGTGCGGGCAGCGCCGATCTTGTGGATCTCGAACTCGCAGCGCCGTGAGGAGTTCCCGACGCTCACGATCCTCCCTCGGGCCTCGATCCAGTCGCCCGCGTACAGCGGTGCGAGGAACTCGACGGACTCGTAGGCGCGGAAGAGGCCTTCGTCGCCGTCGTAGCGCATCGCGAGCTCGGTGATCAGGTCACCCACGATCTTCAGCTGGGTGGCGCCGGCGACGAGGTTGCCGCCGTAGTGGGCGTCCTCCTGCCCGAGGCGCAGGCGGATCAGTGAGGTGGGCAGTTCGTCGGCCATCGGTCGTCGCCTCCTGGGTCGGTCGCTCGGTCGTGGGTGGCCGGGCGGGGTCAGCCCGGCGTGGGTGCCGCCGGACGGTCGGGGATGACCTTGCCGTGGCGCACACCTCGCGCCGGCACTCGCACCTCGGTGCCGTCCTTCTTCCGAACGAAGTACGTCTCGGCGTCGGTGTCCCAGCGCTCGAAGACCCCCACGGCTTCGGTCGTGTATCCGTTGGGCAGCTCGAACTGGAACGAGACGCGCGAGCCCACGTCACCGGGGCTCACGAGGTTGGCGCCCGCCCTCGGCGCCGGTCGCGGGAAGGGCTTCACTGGCTCACGCTCCGGCGTCGCCGCGGACGCGGCCGTGAGCCGCTCCTCCTCCTCGCCCGCGGCCTTGGTCCACGCACGGTTCAGGCCTGCCTGAAGGTAGGAGCCCCCGAGGAACCCGACGAACAGGTACAGGAGCAACCCGAGGCCGGCCGACGACGGCTCGACCCCGGCCTGCTCCTGGGCGGTGATCACGCGCCGGCCCGTGTGGAAGAACCCCACGAGGGCCACGACCACGAGGACCACGGCGACGGCGAGCAGCCACCAGGCGTCGGCGAGGACCGCGACGACGACCAGTGGACCGGCGAGGAACAGCCCCACGATCGCGAGCGTCGAGACGAGCGGCCGGATCGAGTAGTTCCGCAGGTACATGCGGATGTCGTCGTTCACCCGGTAGTACCAGTACAACCAGTACATGCCGAGGGTCACGACGCTCAGGGCGAAGACGCCGAGGGGGCTGCGGACGCGGTAGTCGCGCCCGCCGATCGAGACGTCGTGAGCCATGCCGCGCAGGATATCGGACGAGGCCGTCGCTCAGCCGTCGGCCGGAGCCGAGGGCAGTGTGTCGGGCGGCAGCGACAGCACGGCTTCGGCGGCGATGCGGAACAGCGTCTCCCGCCCGGTCGTGTGCTCGTCCCAGCCCCGTTGATCCCAGGCATCGCCGGAGAGGTCGTCGCCCGCGTACAGCACCTGCCCGAACGCGACGCCGCGGAACGCGGCGACCGCGAAGAACGCCGCGGCCTCCATCTCGACCGTGAGGCATCCCTCGCTGACGCGCGCGTCGACCTTGCCCCGCGTCTCCCGGTAGAGCGCGTCGGTGGTCCAGGTCGCGCCCTTCACGTGGGGCACCCCGTGGCGCTCCGCGGTCTCCACGATCGCGTCGACGGCCGCGGGAGACGGCTCGACCGCACGCGACGCGGCGAGGTAGTGGTACGAGGTCCCTTCGTCGCGAACCGCCGAGGTCGGCACGATCACGTGGCCGAGGGCGACGTCGGGAACGAGCACGCCCGCGCCGCCGCAGGCGACGAACGTGCGGCAGCCCCGGGCGATCAGCTCCTCCAGGAACCCGGCCGCGAGCGGGGCTCCGACTCCCGGGTGCATCACCACGAGCCGTCGGCCGGCATGGTCGATCTCGTAGATCGGGTTGCGGCCGATCTCGCTCACGACGTGGTCGACGACGCGGCCGTCGTGATGCTCGACGACGTCGGCGATCACGTCCTGGAAGAAGCAGAGCACCGCGTGGGGAGCGATCGACATCGGCTCGACGACGTCGGCGGGCTCGATCACCGCGGTGGGGGCGGGATCGAACTCGAGGATCGGTGCGGTGCCGTCGCCGGCATCGTTCACGCGCCGCGCTCCTTGCGCGAGGCCAGCAGGGCGCCGGCGATCACGAGGCCGATGCCCACGATCGAGAGCGTGTGCACGGTCTCATCGAGGAAGATCGCGCCGAGCACCAGGGCGACGACCGGGATCACGTAGGTCGCGACCGAGGCCCGTGAGGATCCGACCCGCGAGACCAGCCGGCCCATCAGCACGAACGCGAGTCCGGTGCCGAGCGCGCCGAGGGCGACGATCGCCGCGAGCGGTCCCCACGCGAACGACGAGCCGCTGAGCCCGACGAACCCGAACGGCGTCGTCCAGATCGTGGCGAGTCCGAGCATGCGCGCCATGACCGGCAGCGACCCGTAACGCTGGGTGAGGGGGGCGGCGATGTTGATCGCCACCCCGTAGCAGCCCACGGCCGTGAGCACGAGCACGACGCCGAGCGCCTCGTTCGAGCCCTCGGCGAGGGAGGGAGCCGCGATCGCGGCCACGCCGGCGAACCCCACGACGAGTCCGACGGTCTGCGCCCGTCCGGGCAGCCGATGGAGCATCAGCGCTCCGATCGTCGTCGCGAAGATCGGCAAGGAGCCGTTCAGCAGCCCCGCGAGTCCCGAGTTGATCCATTGCTGGGCCAGCGGGAACAGCGTGAAGGGCACCCCCACCCAGAGGAACGAGAGCGCCACGAGCCGCCCGTGATCCTCGTGGGCGATCGGCGTTCGCGATGCGGGGACGAGCCAGAGCGTGGCGGCGCCGAAGAGCACTCGGAGCCACGTGATGAGCCCCGGCTCGAACGCGTCGAGCCCGATCGCGATGAACAGGAACGACGAGCCCCAGATCGCGCCGATCGACGCGAAGAGCCCCCAATCGAGCGGGGTGAAGGCGCCACGGTGGGTCCCGACGCTCGTGGACAGCACCCCGCGGCTCACGTGCCTCCCTCCCCGGCCATATGCGAACGACGTCGATCGCGTTCGGTCCGTGAAACCCGTGGCGGCACGACGGTTCCCGTCACAACATCGAACCGGCCGGGACCTGTTCCCATTACAGCCGTGTGATCGAGCCGGGCGGTGGCTCCGGATAGGCCTCCGGATGCACCGCCCACGCCAGTGCCTCGAGCCCGTCGACGATGCGCGGGCCGGGTCGGGAGAAGAACGACGACGCGTCGACCGCGAACGCGTTGCCGTTGCGCACGGCCGGCGTGTCGGCGATCTCTGGGTGCGCGATCACCTGCTCGCCCTCGGCTTCGGCCTCCTCGAGGTAGTAGCCGCAGGGCATGTAGACGAGCACCTCGGGATTGGCGTCGCGGATCTCGCGGTGGGTCACGGTGCGAGACGGTTCCCCCTTCGCGCCGAGCAGGTTCGTCGCCCCGACCGCCTCGACCATCTCGGGGACCCAGTGACCGGCCGCGAACGGCGGCTCCGCCCACTCCATGCAGAAGACGCTGACGGTCGGGAGCCTGATCGCGGTCTGCTTGACCGCCGCGATGCGTCCCCGGAGGTCGGCGGCCAGCTCCACGCCTCGCTCCTCGACTCCGAGCAGGCGACCGACGACCTCGAGCTGCGCGATCACGTCGTCGAGCGTGTTCGGATCGAGCGAGACGACGTTCGTCGCGTCGGTGAGCCCGAGGTGTGCGAGCGCCTCCTCGACGTGGCCGGCCGGCACCGCGCAGACCCGGCAGAGATCCTGCGTGAGGATCACGTCGGGTTGCTCACGGCGGATCAGGTCGGTGTCGAGCACGTAGAGAGGCCGGCCGTCGTCCATGCGCTCGCGCACCGAGGCGTCGATCTCCCGCGATGTCAGCGGCCGCCCCTGCGGGAGCGCGCTGCGGGAGACCACGGGCTTCGTCACCGCGTCGGCAGGGAAGTCGCACTCATCGGTCACGCCGATCAGGTCGTCACCCAGACCGAGCGCATAGACGATCTCGGTGGCCGACGGCAGCAGGGACACGATCTTCATCGCGGCAAGTCTCCCAATCGCTCGGTGGACGTGAGGAGATCGACCAGGTGGGTGAGCGCGCGCCCGATCGTCGCCCCGTCGTGCACGCGATGGTCGAAGGTGCAGCTCAGCGTTGAGGCGGACCGCGCGACGACCTCGCCGTCGACGACCAGGGCGCGAGGGGCGATCACACCGAACGCGAGCGTGACGCTCGTGCCCGGCGAGAGGATCGGCGTGCCGGCCTCACTGCCGTAGCTCCCGGTGTTGCTCACCGCGATCGTGGCCCCGGTGAGCTCCGCCGGGACGAGGGAGCCTTCGCGCGCCGCCTGGGCGAGACGTCTGACCTCGACGGCGAGCGCGGTGATCCCGAGCGCAGGCGCATCCCGGATCACGGGCACAACGAGCCCGCGCTCGGTGTCCGCCGCCAACCCCACGGCGATGCCCTTCCGCTCGACGATGCCACCGTCGCCCCAGGCCGAGTTCAGCGCGGGATGGGCGGCGATCGTGCCACACAACGCCGCGAGGACGACGGGCAGCGGCGAAATCCCGAGCTCCGCACGGAACGCTTCCAGGGCGGTGCAGTCGAGGGTCCGGAACGTCGTCACCTGTGGGATCGCCGCCTGGCGCTCCATGTTGCCCGCGATCACCGATCGGGAGGGGACGGTCGCCGGCGCGCGGGAGACGACGCGTCCGGCAGCGGCCCGAACATCGTCGGCGGTGACCCGTCCGTCGGGCCCGGAGCCGACGACCGCGGCGAGATCGACCCCCAGCTCCTTCGCCAGCTTCCGGACCGGAGGGGTCGTTCTCGCGGCCGCACCCGGAGCCGCGGTGCCACCGCTCGTTGCGACCCCGCCCGTATCGCCGAACGTCACCAAGGGTGCGCCGACGGCGATCGTCGAACCGATCGCCCCGTGCAACGTCGCGACGACCCCGGCGAACGGCGACGGGATCTCGACGGTGGCCTTGGCCGTCTCGACCTCTACCAGCGGCTGGTTCAGCGCGACGGTGTCGCCCTCGGCGACGAGCCACTCGACGATCTCGCCTTCCTCCAGGCCCTCCCCGAGGTCCGGCATCGCGAACACCCGCTCGGTCTGCGCCATCAGTACGCCACCACCTCCCGTACGGCGTCGGCGATGCGCTCGACGCTCGGCAGGTAGTGGTGTTCCAGCGCCGCCGGCGGGTAGGGCACGTCGTAGCCCGTCACGCGTCGCACGGGTGCCTCGAGGAAGTCGAACGCCTCCTCGACGATGCGCGCCGTGACCTCGGCGCCCAGGCCGAGCGTCTTGGGCGCCTCGTGCACGACGACCGCGCGACCGGTCTCACGCACGCACCGGGCGATCAGCGAGGTGTCGAGCGGGGAGAGCGATCGCAGGTCGACGACCCGAGCGGCCACGCCTTCGTCGGCCAGAACGCTCGCCGCTTCGAGGCATCTGGACACCATCGCTCCGTACGTGAAGACGGTCGCGCCGTCGCCGTCGCGCACGACCGTGCCCTCGCCGATGCCGGGGCCGCCGGCCGTGAGATCGGCATCCTGCTTGGCCCAGTAGCGTGCCTTCGGCTCGAGCACGATCACGGGGTCGGGGTCCGCGATCGCCAGGCGCAGCAGGCGGTAGGCGTCGGCGGGGTTCGACGGCGTGACCACCTTGAGCCCGGCCGTGTGCACGTAGAACGTCTCGGGGCTCTCGCCGTGATGCTCCTTCCCCCTGATGCCACCGAACGCAGGCATGCGGATCGTGATCGGCATGTCGACGCGACCCCGAGTGCGTTCCCGCATCTTCGCGACGTGATCCACGATCTGCTCGAGGGCCGGGTACGAGAACGCATCGAACTGCATCTCGACCACGCTCCGCCAACCCCTGAAGGAGAGTCCGACGGCCGCGCCGGCGATGCCCGCCTCGCTGATCGGGGTGTCGAACACCCGCCGCTCTCCGAACTCGGCCTGCAGTCCGTCGGTCACGCGGAAGACCCCGCCCGATCGTCCCACGTCCTCCCCGAAGACCAGCACGCGGTCGTCCTCGCGGAGCGCGTCCCTCAGGGCGGCGTTCAGGGCGCCGACCATCGTGATCTCAGCCACCGAGCACCTCGCGTCGCTGTTCCTCGATCGCCGGGGGTGGATCGGCATACGTCCAGTCGAACATCCACTCGACCGGAGGAGCCGGCTGGGAGATCACCCCGTCCCTGATCGCGAGCACCTCGGACTCGATCTCGGCGTCCCAGTCGGCGAGCAGGCCGTCGTCGGCATGGCCCTGACCCTCGAGCCACGAGCGGAACCGCACGATCGGATCGAACGCGCGCGCCGCCGAGACCTCGTCCTCTTCGCGGTAGCGCCCCGGGTCGTCGGCGGTCGAGTGCGCGCCGATGCGGTACGTCAAGGCCTCGATCAAGGTCGGCCCCTCGCCGGCGTATGCCCGCGCCGCGGCCTCACGCGTGGCTCGGTACACGGCGAGCACGTCGTTGCCGTCGACCCGGACCCCCGGGAAGCCGTAGCCCTCGGCGCGCTTGACGATCTCGCCGGCGGTCTGCCGCTCGGTCGGCACGCTGATCGCCCAGCCGTTGTTCTGGCAGAAGAGGATCGTCGGGGCGGTGAACACGCCGGCGAGGTTCGCTGCCTCGTGGAAGTCACCCTCGCTCGCGCTGCCGTCCCCGAAGTAGGCGAGCGAGCACGCCCGCGCGCCGTCGAGCGCGAGACCCATCGCGTACCCGACGGCGTGCACGATCTGGGTCGCGACGGGGATGCAGATCGGCCCGAACCGGGTGGTTCGCGGGTCGTACGGCCCTCCGTGCCACGTGCCCCGGTGGTAGGCGAGGTACTGCACCGGATCGACGCCTCGAACGAGCGCCGCCGCGAGCTCGCGGAACGTCGGGAAGACGAAGTCGTCGGGCCCGAGGGCCATCGCGCTGCCGATCTGGGCGGCTTCCTGGCCCTCGAAACCCGGGTAGACCGTCAGCTCACCCTGGCGCTGCAGGGCGATGCACTCGCGGTCGAGCCGGCGGGCGAGCCGCATCCAGCGCAGCATCGCGCGGAGCTCGTCGGGATCGAGCCCCACGTCGGTGTCGCCCACCGCAGTGCCGTCGGGGGCGAGCACGCGGAGCGGTTCCGTGCCGCGCCAATGATCTGGTTCGGACGCCACGCGGATCCCCCTCGAGTCCTGCTCATCGAACGCCGAGAGCATAGGGGAAGCCGACAGCTCGTAGACTCCGATGACCATGGTGCCAAGCGCGTTCCTCCGTGTGTACCAGCCGCTCGACGCGTTCGAGCGGAGCGAGCAGCTGCATTGGGAACGCTTCCTCCTGCACGGCCCCGAGACCGTGTCCCTGCGCCCCCGCTTCGCCGATCACCGCACGGTCGGCTCGCTGGGGGTGCTGGCGCCGACCGACGCCGACACCGCCGAGGTGCTGCATCTCGAGGGGCGCACGCTGATCAGCCCCCGACGCATGCGCATGCGGGTGCTCGCCGCCATGATGTCGTTCCGCGAATCCCAGCCGATCGAGCTCTGGGACCAGTTCGTGCCGAAGAAGGACGGTAGGCGGGCCGCGAAGGATCTCGCCCGACTGCGCCGGCGCGATCCCTCGGCGGTCTCGTTCTGTCACCAGAGCCCATGGCACGTTCCGATCCGGTGGTTCGTGCTCTTCCGCGACGAGGAACGCGAGCTGGTCGAGGATGGGCAGGGCCGGTGGCGCCTGCGATACCGGACGACGACGCGCCGGGCGATCCGCCGGGCCGAGCAGGCGATCGGACCGCTGCGTCGGAGCGACCTCGGCCCGATCGGCGACCTCATCCTCGATCTGCACCAATGGATGGTGCAGTTCGATCCGAGCTCGGTGATCGAGCTCGATTACGCGTCGTTGTGCGACTTCCAACGGTGGGACGAGCTGGACGACGACCACTCGGCGCGCGAGGTGCGCGATGCCCTCGAGGCGTTGGAATCGGGGGAGTACCCGAAGGCGGCCGACGTGTACCAGGGTGTGCTCACCCGGTGGGCCGAGGTGCGCAGTCGCGAGATCTTGAACTAGCCGTGGCCAGGGGCAGAATCGAACTGCCGACACCGCGGTTTTCAGCCGCGTGCTCTGCCAACTGAGCTACCTGGCCCGGGCCGGTAGAGAACCCGGCAGATATCACCACCGAGCTCATCACCAGCGCGTTGAAGTGTAGCGAGTGGAGATGGGTCCGGTGCGCGGGAACGCCATCTCGACCTGCGGCATGCTCCTATTCAGCTTCGAGCCATGCCTGATGGTGCCGGGAGTGGAGTCAGTCAGACGGCCGCTTCGATGCTCTCAGCCGCCCTGTGACGGACCATCGTTGGCGCGTGAGCATCGCCGGCGCCGACGGGCGGAGCTCATCTCCTGGAAACGAGGATGTAGGTGTTCATGTCGCCTTTGCCCTTCACCCAGACGACGCCGCGCGGCTCGCAGACGAACTCGCCTCGGATCAGCTCGTAGGTCGCCGGGGTCACCTGGATCGATCCCGCGACCCCCTGAGACTCCATGCGACTTGCGGTGTTTACGACATCGCCCCACAAGTCGTAGGCGAACTTATGGGTGCCCACGATCCCGGCGACCACCGGGCCCGAATTGATCCCGATCCGCAGGCTGATGTCATGGCCGTGGAATCGGTGTCGCTCGGTGTGGTCGCGGATCCTAAGGGCCAGCTCGGCGATCGCGTGCGCGTGATCGGGCCGTGCGTGCGGCACGCCGGCGGCAACCATGTATGCGTCTCCCACGGTCTTGATCTTCTCAAGACCCAGCTCCTCCACGAAGCCGTCGAAGATCGTGAACACGCTGTTCAGCAGCCCCACGAGTTCGGGCGGGGACATCGTTGCCGACATCGGCGTGAAGCCGACCACGTCGGCGAACAGGACCGAGGCCGATCCGTGATCGTCGGCGATCATCGTCCGATCCGACTTGAGCCGCTGGGCGATCTCGTCCGGCAAGATGGCGTGCAACAGATCGTCGGAGTCCTTCTGGAACCGGTCGCGTTGGCGCACGAAGTAGGCCATAGAGGCGAACACGAAGGCCGTGACCGAGACGATCGTCGTCGCGATCCCGGCGGCCGACCCTTCGACCACGTACAAAGGCTCGATCCGTTCGGGCAGCACCACGGCCAGCACGAGCGTGACCACGTAGGCGAGGAACCACAGGAGCGCCGCCCTGGTCGTGAGAACGATCAGCGCCCCGATGACGACCAGCGATCCCCAGAGGATCACCAAGTCCGACGGCACCAGGCCGCCCAGGATGATCGTTCCCGCCAGGACCTCGACGAGTATGAGGAACAACGCTGCATCGACGATCCACAAGAAACGATCAGGCTTCAGCGCGAGCACGCCCAGTAGGAGGACGCTCGTGAGCGCGGCGGTGAGGTCGACCACGCCCGCACCCAGCGGCCCGTCGACGAACTCCGAGGCCGAGACCGGCAGGCGAACCAGCGCACCGAAGACGAAGTAGCCGACGACGATCCTTCTCGTCCCGCGCTGGATGTCGGTCTCACCCGGGTATGCACCGACGGACATGAGGGAATCCCACCAACGTCGGAAGCCGGGTCCGGCCATCCGGCGATACTAGTTGGAGGCGGGACGAGCTTGATCGGGAGGGTCGTCCTCATGACCCAGTTGGCGGCTGGGGAGCGACAAGGGTGGGTGTTCTGCGATTCCTACCGCCCGATCCGGCCTCGGTCGAGGACCTGGCGGGGGGAACCACGAGGTCATCACCGGCGATCGAAGTGAGTGGAGACCGGTGCGGCCCGGTAGCTGTTGCTCCTGTGGATGCGCGTGTAGGAGAGCCGTCGGATCCACGCCGGGTGGAACTACTTCCAGGGAACGTCTTCGGGTTGCCGGTGAGCCGGCTACCCGACCGTCAGCGTCGTCGCCATGTCGTCCTCGCCGGGGTCGTCGGGGTTCGCCGTGTGCGGTCGGCAGTACAGCGTGTACGTGCCGGGTTGCGCGGGGATCTCGATCAGCTCCTGGCTGCTCGGTCCGAACTCGACGTCGATCCCGAGCTCATCGACCGTGAAGGTGTGGTGGAACGGGTCGTCGTTGGTGACGTAGAGCGTCTCCCCACCGGTCACGGCGACGCCTTCCGCACCGCCTGTCTCGAAGCTGAAGTCCTTGAGCGCAACCTCGCCGTCGGCCAACGATGCGTCGGCGGTCGAACGTCCGACGAAGGTCACCACCGCCGAGAGGACGGTGAGCCCGGCGACCACGGTGACGATCACGTTCATCGCCCGCGCCTCGCCGCCCTCGCGCTGCGTCCGGAGCTGGCCCCGACGTGCCGCGCGCATCGCCTGCACGCAGCCGACGATCGCGATCACGGCGCCCGGCACCACGAGCAGACCCCCGACGAAGTCGAAGAAGCTGTCGGGCTCGAGCAACCCGAACGCCGTGAACCAGAGCATGCCGATCGCGAGCAGCGCCACGACGATGCCGACGATCCTGGCCCAGGTGCCGAACCGCCACACGAGGAGCGCGGCCACCGCGGGCAGCACGATCGTCGGGATCAGGAACCCGGCGCTGTCGCCGAAGTCGAGCCCCCAGATCAGGCCGGCCACGAGCCAGATCAGGCCCGCCGCCGACACCATCATCAGACCGAGCACCGCCAGGCGGGTGCCTGCCGGCAGGCCCACGTTCGTCGTGCCCAACGTGTCGCTGTCCGTCATCGCTCGTGTCCTTCCTGTCCGCCCTGCACTCGATCGGCGGATAGTTGCAGTGCTGAGGGCATTCATGCAAGGGGGTCCGGTCACGAACGACGCGGCCTCGAACCTCGGGCCGGCCATGAGGGCCGGCCCGAGGTCAGATGGCGCGCCCGACGGGCTTCGATCCCGCGATCTCCGCCTTGACAGGGCGGTGAGGACGGCCTGACTCCTCTACGGGCGCACGGATGTTCCTGTTGTCATGGCCCCGAGCGACGAACCGAGGGAAGCGCCCGGAACCGTGCCCCCAACGGGATTCGAACCCGTGCTTCCGCCTTGAAAGGGCGGCGTCCTAGGCCGCTAGACGATGGGGGCGCAGGTGCTCCTCCAGCAGGGTAGCGGCCCCGAGGGCGGCCGACAGAGTATAGCCAGGGCGCAGCGCGGAGGTTCCCGCTCAACCGCAGACGCGCCGTCGCCGAACACCTGGTGTGATGAGGATCGTGCTGGAGTGGCTCGGACTGGTGCGCCCTGACCCGGCTCGGAAGCAGCCGGTGGCGGTGCCGGCGTGGGGTCCGTACCTCGTGGCAGCGGTCATCGCGTTGACGGCGACGCTGGCGGCGGCGCTCCTGCGCCTCATGGTCGCTGCGGTCGCCTGAGCCCCGTCGGATCCTCTCCCGGGCGGCGCGCGGGCCCCGCCGCCGGCTCGAACCGGTCGCCCTTTCGAATGTCGCCCTCGGCCGAGCACTCCACGATGTGACGGACCCTCGGCCGCGGGAAGAGCACCCGATGGGGCGGCATCGTGCGGACCGCGACCACCCGCAGCCGGCCGTCGAGCGCGGCCACACTGATCGGCCCGCTCATGCCGAATGTGTGGACCGATCGACATCGGAGGAAGAGCATGCCGTGACACGTCGTCGGGAGCGGGTGGCCGCGGAGCCCACGAACGCGTTCTCGCCTCGAGGTCGGCACCTGGAGCCGCCAGCGATGTCCCCGCGGTCCGTCGAGCACGATTCGGCGCATCGGGCAACGGTAAGGGGCGACGCCGACATCGGTGGGCCCGGCAGGATTCGAACCTGCGGCACGAGGGTTAAAAGCCCCCTGCTCTAACCGGACTGAGCTACGGGCCCAACGCGTGTGGCAGTGTAGGTCTGCGTCATCGCAGTGGCCACGAGAGTGGGATGAAGATCACCGCGACGACGATCATCAGGACCGTGAGCGGTGCTCCCACCCGTGCGAAGTCGCCGAACCGGTACCCGCCCATGCCGTAGACCATCGTGTTCGTCTGGTAGCCGATCGGCGACAAGAACGACGACGAAGCGCCGATCGCCACCGCGATCGCCACGGCGTGGGTGTCGATGCCCGCCTGTTCCGCCGCCGCCAACGCGATGGGGAACATCAGCACCGCTGCCGCGTTGTTCGTGATCAGTTCGGTGAGGATCACGGTGGCGATCAGGATGCCGACGATCAGCCCGAGATCGCCGAACGACCCGAAGGCTCCGATCAGCACGTCGGCGATCTCGGTCGCCAGGCCGCTGGCCGACATCGCGGCGCCGATGCCGAAGGCACCGGCGATCACGACGATGACGTTCAGGTCGATCGACTGGCGCGCCTCGAACGGTGTCAGCGCCCTCAGCCCGACCAGCGCGATCGCCGCGAGCAGCGACGCTTCCAGGATGTCGATCAGCCCGAACCCCACGGTCACGAACAGCAGCACGGTCACGACGCCGACGACGCGAGACTTCTCCCGCCGGGGGGGCGGCTCGCCGTCGAGAGGAGCGACGACGAGGAAGTCCCGTTCTTCCTTCCAGCGGGCTCGGAACCCGTCACCCGCGAGCACGATCAGCACATCGCCCGATCGCAGCTCGATGCCGCCGAGCTTGCCCGGCAGGCGCTCCCCCGCGCGATGGATCGCCATGACCGCGCCCCCGTAGCGCGCCCGGAAGCCGACCTCCTTCAGGGTGGAGTTCGATAGCGGCGAGCCTTCTGCGACCACCGCCTCGAAGAAGCGACGTCCGGGGGCGCTGGCCTCGGTGGGGAAGTGCGCCTGCTCGGCCGAGCGCAAGCCCGGCAGCCGCTGCAGGTCGAGCATGCGATCGACGTTGCCGGCGAAGGTCAGGCGATCGCCACCCTGCAGGGTCTCGTCCGGCCCCACCGGGGCGATCACCCGTCCCTCACGGTCGAGCGCGACGAGGTACACCCCCTCCAGGTTGCGCAGGCCGGCGTCCGAGATGCTCTTGCCCTGTATCGGGCCGCTCTCTTCGACCACCATCTCCACGGAGAACTCCCGACTGCCCTCGCGGACGCTCTCGCTCGGAGCCTGGCGTCGCGGCAGCAGTTTCGGCGCCACGGCGATCAGCAGGGCGATGCCGAGCACCGCGAGCGGCAGGCTGACGCGAGTGATCTCGAACAGTCCGAGCGGCTCGGACCCCGACTCGGCGAGCAGCCCGGAGACCACGAGGTTCGTCGACGTGCCGATCAGCGTCAGCACGCCTCCGAGGATCGCCGCGAAGCTGATCGGGATCAGGAACGGCGAGGGCGAGCGCCCCGCGCGGCGGGCCCACGCCACGAGGTTCGGCGCGACCATGGCGACGATCGGCGTGTTGTTGAGGAACGCCGAGGAGAGAGCCGTGGGCACCAGCACCCGGGCGAGCACGTTGCGATCGCTCAGGTCCTCGTTGCCGCCGGCGCCGAGGAGGCGGAACGTCAGCCGCTCGAGCGCGCCGGTCTTCTCCACGGCGGCGGCCAGCACGTAGAGGGCGGCGACCGTGATCGGCGCGGGGTTCGAGAAACCCGAGAACGCCTCCGCGGGCTCCACGACGCCGGCCACGAGCAGCGCGATCACCGCGGCCATCACGGCGACGGACGGTGCCACTCGCTCGGTGGCGAGCAGCACGACGACACACACGACCACGGCCAGCGTGAACCAGGCTTCCCACGACACGGCGCTGACCTTACCTTCGGAGACCGGTCCGACCGGCTAGCCCGCGTAGCGGTTCGTGATCGGCATGCGCCGGTCGCGCCCGAACGCCTTCGGGGTGATCTTCACGCCCGGCGCGGCCTGGCGCCGCTTGTACTCGTTGCGGTCGACCATCTTCACGACTCGCTCGGCCAATGCTCGATCGAACCCGGCGGTCACCATGTCGTCGACGCCCAGGTCGTCCTCGACATAGGCCTCGATCACCGGGTCGAGCTCTTCGTATGGCGGGAGCGAGTCGGTGTCCTTCTGTTCGGGTCGCAGCTCGGCGCTCGGGGGCTTCGAGATCGTCCGTTCCGGGATCGGCTGGTCCTCGCCACGCGCCGAGGCGACCGCGTTCCGCCACTTCGCGAGCTCGTACACGAGGGTCTTCGGCACGTCCTTGATCGGTGCGAAGCCGCCCGCCATGTCGCCGTACAAGGTCGAGTAGCCCACCGCGTACTCGCTCTTGTTGCCGGTCGCGAGCACGATCGGGCCGAACTTGTTCGACAGCGCCATCAGCAGGTTGCCGCGGATCCGGGCCTGCAGGTTCTCCTCGGTGACATCCTCGGCTGTGCCGGCGAACAGCTCGGCGAGCGCGTAGCGGTAGGCGTCGAGCACGCTCGTGATCTCGATCGTGTCGATGCGCATGCCGAGCCGCGTGGCGCAGTCGACGGCGTCCTCGACGCTCTCGGGCGAGCTGTACGGCGACGGCATCGCGAGGCCGCGCACGGCCTCGGCGCCCAGCGCGTCGACGGCGAGGGCGGCGGTGATCGCGGAGTCGATGCCGCCGGACAGGCCGAGCACCGCCTCGCGGAATTCGTTCTTCCGCGCATAGTCCCCGAGGCCGAGCACGAGAGCCTCCCAGACCTCCTCGGCGTCGTTGGTCGGCCACTCCGGGCGCGGGTCGGCGAACGAGGCATCGCCGTGCAGGTCCACGATCAGCAGGTCCTCATTGAACATCGTGGCCCGGTGGCGCACCGTGCCGTCGGGCGCGATCATCATCGATCCGCCGTCGAACACGAGCTCGTCCTGTCCCCCGACCGCGTTCACGTACCCGATCCAGGCCCCGGTCTGGCGCGCCCTCGCGGCGAGGATCTCGGCGCGCTCCGCGGTCTTGCCACGGTGGTACGGCGAGCCGTTGATGTTCAGGATCAGCGGCAGGCCCGCGTAGCCCGCGAACGGCTGGGCGTCGTGCCACGCGTCCTCGCAGACCGACAGACCGATCGTCAGCCCGCCGGCCTCGACGCGGGTTCCCTCGGTGCCGGGCACGAAGTACCGTTGCTCGTCGAAGACCCCGAAGTTCGGCAGCTGCATCTTGTGGTACCGAGACTCGACGGTGCCGTTGCGCAGCAGTGCCGCCGCGTTGTGCAGCCCCGCGTCGGAACGATCGATGAAGCCCGTGACGACCGGGCACGAGGTCGCGGTCTTGCGCGCCAGCGCGTCGAGCGCGTCGAGGTTCTCGCGGATGAACTCCCCGCGGTGCACCAGGTCTTCGGGGGGGTATCCGGCGACCGCCAACTCCGGGAACGCGACGACGTCGGCGCCCTCCTGCGTCGCGCGGGCGGCCGCGTCGGCCATGCGGGACACGTTGCCGTCGAGATCGCCGACCGTGAGGTTCACCTGTCCGAGGGCGATGCGCGGCATGGGTCAGAGCCTACGCGAGAACGCTCGGAGCACAGCTGTCGGCGGGACCGGCGTTACTCGGTGCCGCCGATGTCGACGTTGTACGCCTCCCACACGAGGTCGGCGCCCTTCTGCCGATGGCGGATCACCGTGCCGATGAACCGCTGCAGGTCGTCGCGTGCGTCGTCGAGCGGCCACTCCGGCCCGCCGATCGTGGCCAGCTCGAGCCGCTGGATCATCTCGCCGATCATCTCGCCGATCTCAGGGTGTTCACCCTTCAGTCGGCGGATGGTGCCGTCGAGCCGCGGCGCCCGCGCGATGACCTCCTCGTAGAGCCCCCCCGGCTTCTCCGCGACCAGCACGTGCTGATCGAAGGCATCGCGGACGCCGATCATCTCCTTCGTCACGAGCGCGGTCCACTGTGGGATGCGGCCGGTGGCCGGCGACGAGATCGCGATCTCGAGGTGCACGAGGGCGTCATGCAAGGTCGCACGCCGACGCTTCGCCTCGGAGAGCGCGGGGGTGATGTCGTCATGATCGGGGGCCATGTCGACACGGTAGCCGAGCGATGCGCGGCAGAGCAAATGGCCCCAGCGGCAGGTTCGGTGGCTACACTTCCGCCGTCCCGGCATGCCGTCGACGCCGCCCGCTGGAGTATCGAGGAGGTCCCCCGTGAGGAAGTGTCACCGAGGCATCGCCTTCGTGGCCGCGGCGACTATGTGCATGTTCCTGGGCGGTCTCTCCCAGGCCTCGGCGGTCACCGTGGTGAAGGGGTACGAGCGGGACTGGCGTCCCCGACGGGTCGAGATCTCCCGCGGGGGCACCGTGAAGTGGCGGTCGATCGTGCGGGACCACAACGTGAGCGCGTACAAGGGCCGGTGGGACTTCCATCGCCAGGTGCGCGAAGGTGACTCGGTCCGCTACGCCTTCACCAGGACCGGTCGCTACAAGTACGTGTGCACGCTGCACGGCTCCGTCGCGGGCGGGGAGTGCACGGGCATGTGCGGCGTGGTCACCGTCGGTTGAGTCGATCGAACCGGCGGGTGGGTGCGTCCGTATCCACTTCTGGGCATCGAGCGAGGAGGCGTGGCGTGGGCATCCGACGGGTGGTGGTGACGGTGGCACTCGCGGCGTGCACGACGATCGCGGCGGCGCCGGCCGCGGCGGTGACGACCAGGGGCAGCGGCACGAGGTGGCGTCCCGCGAGCGTCGACATCGACCGCGGCGACCGGGTGCGGTGGCGCGCCGCCTCCGGCAACCACACGGTGCGAGCCTACGGAGGGAACTGGACGTTCCGAGCCCGCATCGATCAAGGCGAGTCGGTCTCGACACGCTTCCGGCAGCGCGGAACCTATCGGTTCTACTGCTCGATCCACGGCAGCGCGGGCGGCGGCACATGCACGGGCATGTGCGGGCGGGTGCGGGTCTGACTGAGGCGAGCATCCGAGGATGTTCGCGGCCTGCCCAGAGGCCGATCAATCCGCAGCGATCGCCTGCCATGCGGCGGGTAGGTCGGCTTGGACCCTGGCGAGATCCTCGGCGATCGACTCGGCCATCGCCGAGGCGACCGTGAGGTCGTCGGCTTTCGCGGCCATCTCCAGCGCCGCGCATTGCTCGCCGAGCGGGAGCGCGCCGAAGGTGTTCGCGTTGGACTTCAGCGTGTGCGCGGCGCGGCGTACTCCCTCTGCGTCACCGGCGTCGATACTCTCGCGCAGGGTCGCCACGAGGCCCGGCGCGTCGCCGAGGAACTGGTCGATCATCTCCTGGATGAAGCCCGGGTCATCCTCGCCCATCGTCTCGACGAACCGTCGGAGGGTCGCGGTGTCGATCGGCCCCCCGCCGTCCGACGAGGCGCCGTTCCCGGGATCACCGCCGCCGGCGCCGGTAGCGGTGGTCATGCCCGAGGGCACCCTGCGGATCGCGGCCACCAACTCGTCGGGACGGATCGGCTTCGTGATGTAGTCGTCCATCCCTGCTTCGATGCACCGATCCCGATCGCCTGCCATCGCCTCGGCCGTGACGCCCACGATCCGCGGGCGCTCGCCCGACGGCCACCGCCGCACGATCTCGCGGGTGGCCTCCAAGCCGTCCATCTCCGGCATCTGGACGTCGGTCAGTAGCAGGTCGTACGACTGCCGCTCGAGCGCCTGCAGCGTCTCGATCCCGTTACCGACGACGTCAGCGCGGTAGCCCATCTTCTCGAGCAGACGCACGGCGAGTTTCTGATTGACGACGTTGTCCTCGGCGACGAGGATGCGGAGCGGGTGGGTCCGGCCCATCTCTGGGTCCATGGCCGTGCCTCCTTCCGCGGCGTGCTGGGGAGCACCGCGACCCCCGAGGGCGGTCACAAGCGCGTCCAGCAGCGCCGAGGTCTTCACGGGCTTCGCGATCACGGCCACGGCGCCGGTCGACGCGAGACGGCCGTCCTCGAGGACCTCGCGGCGAGGGAGCGACGACGCCAGCACGAAGGGGATCTGTGGCCAGCGTTCCTCGATGCGCAGGCCGAGGTCGAGGCCGTCCATCTCAGGCATCAGCATGTCCGAGACCACGAGGTCGAACGCGCGCCGCTCCAGTTGCTCCAACGCCTCGCCGGCCGAGGCCGCGACGGTCGTCGCCGTGCCCCACTGCCCGGCCTGGGCTGCGAGGATCCGACGGTTCGTCGCGTTGTCGTCGACGACCAGCAGCCGCTTGCCCTCGAGCAGCCCCTCGTCGTCGACCGACCTCGGCCGCTGCTCGGTCTCGCCGGCGACGAACGTCAGGTGGAACGTGCTCCCCTCACCGGGGACGCCGGGGCTCTCCGCCCACATCGTTCCGCCCATCAGCTCGGCGAGGCGCCGGCTGATTGCGAGCCCGAGCCCGGTGCCCCCGTACCTGCGGCTCGTAGAGACATCGGCTTGGCTGAACGACCTGAAGAGCCGGTCCATCCGGTCCGGGCGGATCCCGAGCCCCGTGTCGCGCACGGTCGCGTGGTAGGTCCGGCGACCGCCGTCGGGCGCGTCGGCCTCGACGCTCACAACGACCTCGCCGGCCTCCGTGAACTTCACCGCGTTGTTCAGCAGGTTCAGGAAGATCTGCCGCAGCCGGCTCGCGTCGCCGATCGCCCACTCGGGGGTTCCCGGGACCAGCTCGGACGCCACCTCCAGGCCCTTGCGGGACGCGACCGGGCCGATCAGCTCGACCACGGACTCGACGCATTCGCGCAGGTCGAACGGTGCGGACTCCAGGTCCATCCGACCGGCCTCGATCTTCGAGAAGTCGAGGATGTCGTTGATGATCGACAGCAACGCCTCGCCGCTGTTCGCGATCGTGGAGGCGTACTCCTGCTGCTCGTCGTCCAGGTGCGTCTCGCGTAGCAGCCCGCTCATCCCGATGATCGCGTTCATCGGGGTGCGGATCTCGTGGCTCATCGTGGCGAGGAACACGCTCTTGGCCTCGTTCGCGGCGTCCGCCTCGGCCTTCGCGTCCTGCGCCGACGTGTACAACGTAGCGTTGTCCAGCGCGATCGAGCCCAGCTGGGCGAAGCGCTGCAGCAGCTCGACCTCCGCGTCGTCGAACGCGCGATCGGAAGACGCCTCGCGGGCGATCCCCAGCACGCCGACGACGCGGCCTCCGGAGCGGAGCGCCACCCCCGCGAGTGCGCGGATCTGGCCCGTGGGAAAGGTCGTCGAACGCCCCCCCCATCCGTCGTAGTCGTCGACGACCAGCGGCTCCCCGGTGTCCCACACCCGGCCGGCCACGCCGTCGCCACGGGCGATCCGGCGCCCCCGATCCTCCGTGAGGAGCCCGACCGACACGCGGTTCTCGATCTCGGTCCCGTCGTCGGTCTCCAGGTAGATGTAGCCGTGCTCCGTCCCCGCGATCTGACCCGCCCGCTCCAGCAGGGTCGTGAGGAGCTCGTCGAGGTTCAAGCGGTCCATGACCCCGAGCGTGGTTTCGTGCAGGGCCTCGAGCTCGGCGTTCTGCACGGCGAGCTCCTTGGTCCGCTCCTGGACCCTCTGCTCCAGCCCCTCGAGGGTCTCGCGGAGCTGCGAGGTCATCGTGTTGAACGACTCGGCCAGCTCGCCCACCTCGTCGTCGGTCATCACAGGCGCTTCGCGCGTGAGGTCGCCGGCCGTCACGGCCGCGGCGGTGTCGGTGATCGCGAGGATCGGCTTCGCGATCCGGCGGGAGAGCACGTAGGTGCCGGCGCCCAGCAGAGCCACGACGACGAGGCCGATCAGCCCGATCGTGATCGCGAGCTGCCGTGCCGGCTCGAACGCCTCCTCCTGGCTCTGCTCAGCGAGCAAGGCGCTCCCCACCTCGGGCAGCCAGTGGTACGTGCCGATCACGGGCTCGCCGTCGTAATTGTCGTACATGCCCTGGCCGTCCTGCTGCGCCAGCGCTGCCTCGATCCCCTGTGACGTCACCGGGTCCGGGTACTCGCCCAGCAGCCGGGCGTGCACGAACCGTCCGTCGGTCCCGACCAGGTAGGTCTCACCGGTCTCCCCGAGGCCCGTCTGCTGCAGCACGATGCGGTCGAGGCGCTCGAGGTTGAGGACCGCCGCGACGACCGCGATCCGCTGTCCGCCGCGGTCGAACAGCGGCGTCGCGATCGTGATCACCGACGAATCGGACAGGTCGGTCGTCGAGACCGGCTGGACGTAGGTGTTCGAGCTCCCTTGGGTGAAGTACGGCGCGTCGGCCTGGGAGAGCTCTTCGTGCTCGTCGACGGTCGACTCCACGATCGTCCCCTCGAGGTCGAGCACCAGCAGCTCCTGCGCGTCGGCGGTCTTCGAGATCGCGTAGGCGAGCACGCTCTCGACGGCGTCGTGGGCCGCCTGTCCCTCGGGGCCCCCCACCCCTTCGACCACCCGTTCCACCTCGGCGTTCAGGTCGCCGACCGTGTCCCCGGTCTCGTAGCCGCCCAGCAGCCCGGCCATGAACACGACGTTGCGGCGCTGTTCGTCGATCCACCGGTCGAGCGAGTCGGCTTTCAGATCGCTCGCCCCGTCCAACCGGTCGAACACCGTCGTCTCGATCGAGCTCCTCGCCCGCTGGTACGTGACGACGCCTACCACCGCGACCATCAGCACCGACAGGACCAGGAACGACAGCACGAGCCGGGCCATCAGGCTGCGGCGGCCCCGGCGCTCGGCCATCAGAGGCCCTGCTCCACCGTGGAGATGTCGAAGGACGCCATCGGGGTCGCGTAGTCCTGGCCGAAGAATCCGATCGACAGCTCACGGAGCGTGCCGTCGGCGTGGAGCCCTCGCATGATCCGGTTGACCTCGGCGACGAACGACCGGACGTCGAGCTCGGAGCTCCTGTCGACCCACCCCGTCGCGTACTCGTCGAACAGGACCGGCTCCATCTTGCGGAGGGCGAGCCCGTCGTCGATCGCTCGCCGCCCCACCTGCTCCGAGCAGATGAAGGCGTCGATCTCGCCACGGGCCGTGTCCTGGAGTCCGGGGCCCTCGACCGTGTACGCGACGATCTCCGCGTCGGTGATCAGCTGCTCGCCGTCGTAGCCGGGCAGCACGAGCGTGCCCTTCAGGTAGCTCTCGTGGGTGCAGCTCGCGCATGCGCCGACGCGCGACCCCGACAGATCCGCTGCGGTCTCCACGGGGGAATCCTCGAGTACGAACGCGTAGGCGGGAAGGAGGTAGTACGGCTGGGTGACGTAGAGAACCTCGTTCCGCTCGTCGTCGATCGCGCCGGAGCCGTACGCGAGATCCCATCGTTCTCCCCAGCTCCCACCGGTGATCTCGACCCACTGCGGGGCCACGAAGCATGGCTCCACCCCGAGCGCCTCGGCCACCGCCTTCCCGGTCTCGGCGTCGAACCCGGACACCTCCGGCCCGGTCAGCTGATCGGCTTCGCAGCTCGTGTCGGCCGCTCGCTCGGCGCCTTCGACCTGGAACGACTGCGGCGCGTAATCCAGGTCCGTCGATAGCACCAGCGTCCCCCGGTCGAGGATCTGCGCGAGCTTGTCCAGCTCCGGGTCCCCAGCGGGGTCGTCCGAGCCTGAGCACGCCGCGGTGAAGGTCAGGACCACCACGAGCGCGAAGGACCGAGCCTTCATGTCACTCCACCGTCTGCCCGATCGATGTGAGGTCGAACTCGGCCGCGGCGGTCGCGTAGTCGTTCCCGAAGAACTCCACCGAGAGGGTTGCCAGGATGCCGCTCCCGTGCAGTCCATCGACGATCTCGTTCACGCGTTCGATGATTGGCCCGACCTCGAGTCTCGAGTTCCTGTCGACGTAGCCCGTCTTGTATGAGGCGTACGCGGGTGTCTCCAGCATCCGCAGCGACGCCCCGTCGGAGATGAGCTCAGCGCCCACCGGCTCGGAACAGAGGAAGGCGTCGATCTCACCTCGAGCCGTGGCCTTCAGCCCGGGCACCTCGGTGTCGAACGTCACGATCGTCGGATCCTCCACGACGAACTCGATCGGCGGGCCGGGCAGGTCCAGCGTCCCGCGGAGATAGTCCTCCATCGTGCAGCCGGCGCAGGCGCCGACCTCCTTGCCCGACAGGTCACTCGGATCCATCGCGTCCGAGTTCGTGGGGACGAAGAAGTTCGCCGGTGTGGAGTAGTAGGGCTGCGTCATGTAGAGGACCTCCATCCGGTCCGCCGCGATCGCGCCCGACCCGTAGGCGAGGTCCCAACGGTCGCCCCAGTTGCCGGCGGTGACCTCCGTCCACGTCGGCGTGACGAAGCACGGCTCAACGCCGAGCGCTTCGGCCACGAGCTTGCCGGTCTCGGCGTCGTAGCCGGTGATCTCCGGAGCCGTGAGTTCGTTGGGTGCGCACTTCGTGTTCGCGGCGCGTTCCGCTCCCTCGACCGCGTAGGACTGGGGCGCGTACCCGGGATCGGTGAACAGCACGAGGGTGTCCCTCGCCAGGACCTGCGCGAGCTTGTCGGTGTTCGGGTCGCCGGCGGGCGATGCCGCGGAGGTCGAGGTCGTCTCCTCGCTCGAGGAGCATCCGACCGCGATCAGCAGCAGCGCGGCGGCGAGCGCGATCCTCCGTGGCTCCCTCATGTGACCTCCTGCTCGAGGGCGTCCACGTCGTAGGCGGCAGCGGCGGCGACGTAGTCGGCCCCGAAGAACTCCTTGGAGAGCGCCAGCAGCGTGCCCTCGGCCTGCGCCGTCTGGATGATGTCGTTCACCTGGTCGAAGAACGCAGCCTGGTCGAGGGCCGAGCCCTTGTCCAGGAACCCGGACGGGTAGTAGGTGAACGCGATCTCGTCGAGCTTCCGAAGCGCGAGACCACCATCGATCTGCGCGTTGCCGACGGGGTCCGCGGCCAGGAACGCGTCGAGCTTGCCGGCGGCGACCTTCACCAGCCCGGCGCTCTCGGTGTTGAATGTCACGACCTGCGGATCCTGGATGGTCTGGACGATCTCGACACCGGGGATCACGAGATCGGCTCGGAGGTAGAACTCGTGGGAGCAGCTGGCGCAGGCGCCGACCCGTTCCCCGTCGAGGTCGCTCGGGGTCTGGTAGACCGAGTCCTCGGCCACGAAGTACGAGTTGGGCACCGCGTAGTACGGCTGGGTCATCCACAGGCGCTCCATCCGGTCCTCGTTGATCGAGCCCGAGCCGTACGCGATGTCCCAGCGATCCCCCCAGCTGCCTCCGGTGATCTCGGTCCAGGTCGGCACGACGAAGCACGCCTCGACGCCGAGCGCCTCGGCCACGAGCTTCCCGGTCTCGGCGTCGTAGCCGGTGATCTCGTCGGCCGTCAGCTGGTCCGGCGTGCACTTCGTGTCCGTCGCCCGCTCGGCGCCCTCGACCGCATACGACTGTGGTGGATATGCGGGGTCGGTCGACAGCAGGAGCGTGCCGCGGTCGAGGATCTGCGCGAGCTTGTCGCCGTTCGGATCGCCGGCCTGCGTCGCCGCGGTCTCGGTCGTTGCGTCGCTCGACGAGCACGCGACGGTGGCGAGCAGCAACACGACGGCGACGCCGAGCGTTCGGGTCGGCACGTCACTCCACCTCCTGCCCGATCGCGTCGAGATCGAACGCGGCGGCCTTGCTCGCGTAGTCGGTCCCGAAGAACTCTTCGGAGAGCGCGGCGAGCGTGCCGTCGGCGTGCGCCTGCCGTATGGCCTCGTTGATCCGCTCGACGAACGCTCGCTGATCGAGGTTGGAGCTCCTGTCGATGAACCCCGTGGCGTACAGATCGAAGGGGATCGGCTCCAGGGGTCGGAGGGGGAGCCCCTCATCGATCGCTTGCTCTCCCACCGGGTTGGCGCAGATGAATGCGTCGATCTTCCCTTGAGCGACCGCCTTCAGACCGGGGCGTTCGACGTCGAACAGGACGATCTCCGGGTCGTCCAGGAAGAACTCGATGTCCACGCCCGGCACCTCGAGCGTGCCCTCGAGGTAGAGCTGGTGCGTGCACGCGGCGCACGCGCCGACCTTCATCCCGGAGAGATCCCTCGAGTCCGTGATTGGGGAGTCGTCGCGCACGTAGAAGACCTGCTCGTCGCTGTAGTACGGCTGGGTCATGTAGAGGCGCTCCATCCGGTCGGCATTGATCGCGCCCGACCCCCACGAGACGTCCCACCGATCGCCCCAGTTGCCCGCGGTGATCTCCGTCCACGCCGGCGTCACGAAGCACGGTTCGACGCCGAGAGCCTCGGCGACGGTGATCCCCGTCTGTACGTCGTAGCCATCCACCTCGCTCGCGGTGAGCTGGCCGGGTGTGCACACCGTGGGCTCGAGGCGGGACGCTCCTTCGACCGCGTACGACTGCGGGGGGTAGGCCAGGTCGGTCGAGAGGACGAGGCTTCCGCGGCCGAGGACCTGCGCGAGCTTGTCAGCGTTCGGGTCGCCCTCCGACGAGGACGGAGGGGTCGTCGTCACCTCCCCCGACGAGCAGGCGGCCACGAGGACGAGCAGCGTCGCCACGGCCAGCGCGGTCCGGATGTGGTGCGTCCTCATTCCCCACGGGCTCCTTCGTTCCGTGCCGGCCATCAGCCGGCGGCCAATCCCCAGAGCTTGCTCCGGGTCTGCTTGCCGCGGATCTCGAACTCGTCCACGTAGACGAGGTCGTCGGGGGTCGAGCGCATCGCGGCCCGCGACTCGTCCGAAACGAGGACCGGGAACGGCACCTCCTTCGTGAGGCTCTCGATCCGCGAGGCGGTGTTGACCGTGTCGCCGACCACCGTGTACTCGAGGCGGCGCTCGGATCCGACGTTCCCGGACATCACAGGGCCGGTGTTGATTCCGACCCCCATCCTGAATCCACCGCAGATCCCCGTGTCGACGAGCCACCGGTTGAACGCGGGGAGCCGGACGCGGAGGATCTCGCGGGCGGAGGCCATCGCGCGGTCAGCGTGGTCGTCGGTAGGGATCGGAGCGCCGAAGGCGGCCATGATCCCGTCGCCCATGTAGTCGACGAGGGTCCCGCCGTGGTCGAGGACGGCGCCGCCCATGTCGGCCAGGTAGCGGTTCAGGACCTCGATCACCTGGTCGGCGTCGGCTCGCTCCGCGAAGGTCGTGAAGCTCCGCAGGTCGGTGAACATCACCGTGCCCACTATCCGCTCCGCACCCAGGCGCAGCTCGCCACCGCTCCGCGTCAGGACCTCGTCGACCACCGACTCGGGCAGGAACCGCGCGAACACGTCGCGTACCCGGTCGCGCTCCAGCTCGAACAGGCGCATCCTGTCGAGGCCCGCGTTCACCCGGGCCCGTAGGATCACCGGGTCGAAAGGCTTCGGCAGGAAGTCCTCGGCCCCCATCTCGATGCATCGCACGACGCTCTCGATGTCCTCGAGCCCCGAGATCATCACGACCGGGATGTGCCGGAGCGCCGGGTCGTCCTTGATCAGGCGCAGGACCTCGAACCCGTCGGGGTCAGGCATCAGGATGTCGAGGAGCACGACGTCGACGGGTGTCGTCGCGAGGACGTCGAGACATCCGCGCCCGCCGTCCGCGAGGTGCACGTCGTGTCCTTCCCGCTCGAGGCTCTTCGCGAGGAGCCTCCGGTTCAACGGGTCGTCGTCGACGACCAGGATGCGGCCCGTCCCAGTCAATCCGCCCCCTTCCGTCGGTTCCCTCTCAGGAGCGCGGCGAGTCTGGCACCTCGCGGCGCCACGGCGCAACCGAACGGTGCCCACCCGCTGTGGCCCCTGCCAGGTACCCCGAGGATCGACGTCAAGGATCGACTCAGAGGACGGGCAGGTAGCGCTCGAGCTCGAACGGGCTCACGTAGGCCTTGAACGCGTCCCATTCCTCGCGCTTGGTGCGCATCAGGAACTCGTGCACGTGCTCGCCGAGGGCCTCGCGCAGCACATCGCTCTGCTCGGCGAGGTGGATCGCCTCGACGAGGTCCTCGGGGAGCGACCGGATGCCGGCCGTCGTGCGCTCGTCGTCGCTCATCTCGTAGATGTTGTTGCTCGCCTCCGGCGGCAGCTCGTACTCGTGCTCGATCCCCTCGAGGCCCGCCGCGAGCATCGCCGCGAACGCCAGGTAGGGGTTGCAGGCCGGGTCGGGGGAGCGGTACTCGATGCGCGTCGCCTCTTCCTTGCCGGGCTTGTACTGGGGAACGCGCACGAGGGCGCTGCGGTTGCGCCGCGCCCAGCAGACGTACACGGGCGCCTCGTAGCCGGGCACGAGTCGCTTGTACGAGTTCACCCACTGGTTCGTGAGCAAGGTGATCTCCGGACCGTGGTGCAGCAGCCCTGCGATGTAGTGCTTGGCCGTCTTCGAGAGGTGGTACTCGTCGGTCGCGTCGAAGAACGCGTTGCGATCGCCCTCGAACAACGACTGGTGGGTGTGCATGCCCGAGCCGTTCACGCCCGCGACCGGTTTGGGCATGAACGTCGCGTAGATCCCGAACTCCTGGGCCACCTCCTTCACGGTGAGGCGGTAGGCCATCACGTTGTCGGCCATCGAGAGCGCGTCCGCGTACCGCAGGTCGATCTCGTGCTGGCTCGGCGCCACCTCGTGGTGCACGTACTCGACCGGGATGCCCATCGCCTCGAGGTACTGCACGGTGCGCTTGCGGTAGTCGGTGGCGACGTCCAGGGGCGTTTCGTCGAAGTAGCCACCCTGATCGAGGAAGGAAGGGTCCTCGACCGAACGGAAGTAGAAGTACTCGAGCTCGGGACCGACGTAGAACGTGAAGCCCAGGTCGGCCGCGCGCTGAAGCTGTCGCTTCAGCACTCCGCGTGGATCGCCATCGAATGGCACGCCGTCGGGGGTCCAGACGTCGCAGAACATGCGGGCGACGGGAGCCTCCGTCGTCCAGGGGATGATCTGGAACGTGGCCGGGTCGGGGAACGCGATCATGTCGGATTCCTGGATGCGGCTGAACCCCTCGATCGAGGAGCCGTCGAAGCCCATGCCCTCGGCGAACGCGCCCTCGAGCTCCTGCGACGTGATCGTGAACGACTTCAGGAACCCGAGCACGTCGGTGAACCACAGGCGCACGAACCTGATGCCCCGTTCCTCGATCGTGCGTAGGACGTAGTCGGCTTCCGCGGTGAGCGCCATGCGGAGAGGGTAGGTTGCGTGGGCACGGCCACGGTTACGGAGTCGTTAACTCGGAGGTCATGATGGCAGCGGAGCGGCAGCGGATCTCGTCGGGGTCGCCGTACGAGCCCGAGATCGGGTTCTCCCGGGCGATCGTGGCCGGGCGACACGTGCACGTCTCGGGCACTGCGCCGATCCCGGGGGACGGCGAGGCCCTCGCCGACGATGCCTACGGGCAGGCCCGGCGGTGTCTCGAGATCATCGTCGGGGCGCTGCAGGAGGCCGGTGCAGGGCCCGAGCACGTCGTGCGCACCCGCACGTTCCTGGTCGACGCCGACGACTGGCGCGAGGTCGGGCGAGCGCACGGCGAGGTCTTCGGGCAGGTGCGTCCGGCGAGCACGATGGTGGTCGTGACCGGGTTCCTCGACCCGGCGTGGAGGGTCGAGATCGAGGCGGCCGCCGTCCTCGAGGGGTGAGCCGGGCCTCCCTGCGATGATGCCGGGGTGCTGACACCCGAGATGCTCGGCCGCACGTTCGCAGCGGCGCCGAACCCCGAGCTCGCACGGGTCGCCTTCTCCCGGGTCGGTGACGATCCGACGGCGCGCGGGGCCCTCGCACGCCCGGAGGTCGCCGAGAACGCGGCCCGCCTGCTCGGTTTCTCGAGCGCCGCCGCCGACTTCCTCGTGGCGAACCCGGGTGAGGTCCACGAGCTGGCCGACGTCTCGGCTCGTGATGCCGGCGCCCTTCGGGCCGAGCTCGGGGGGGACGTCGGCCGTCTCGGCCCCGTCGGGGGCCTGCGGCGTTTCCGACGCCGCGCGATGATGCGCGTGGCGGCGCGCGACCTCGCTGGCGCGACGTTCGACGACGTGGTGGTCGAGATCAGCGCGATCGCCGACGCGTGCATCGCCGACTCGATCGAACTCGTGCCCGACACCGGCGACCTCGCGGTGATCGCGCTCGGCAAGCTCGGCGGGTCCGAGCTGAACTACGCGAGCGACGTCGACCTGTTGTTCCTGCATCGCGACCCAGGCCCCGTTTCGCAGGCGACCGCGGAGAGGGCGGTCGGCCTCGTCACCTCGATGCTCGCCGAGCCGACCGCCGAGGGTCTCGCTCTACGCGTCGACGTCGCCCTGCGACCGGGGGGGCGAGCCGGCGCCCTCAGCCGCTCGCTCGAGGCGACCCTCGCCTATTACGACCGGGAGTCCGCCACATGGGAACGACAGGCGATGATCAAGGCGCGGCGGATCGCGGGCGATCAGGAGCTCGGACGGAGGTTCGTCGACGGCATCACGCCGTTCGTGTACCCGCCCGAGCTGGCACCGGCCGCGATCGAGGACGTGCGGCGCACGAAGGTGCGCCTCGAGGAGTACATCCGCCAACGAGGCAAGGAGTTCGTCGAGGTCAAGCGGGGGCGGGGAGGCATCCGCGACGTCGAGTTCGCGGTGCAGCTGCTGCAGATCGTGCACGGGCGCCGCGACGCCCGGCTACGCACCCCGAACACGCTCGCCGCGCTCGGCGCCCTCGCGATCGAGGGCTACGTGGCCGATGCGGACGCCGAGGCCCTGGCCGACGCCTACCGGTTCCTGCGGCGGGTGGAGCACCGGCTGCAGATCGTGCGGGACCTGCAGACCCACGACCTGCCGACGGACCGGCGCGCGCGCACCACGATCGCTCGATCGCTCGATCTCTCCGACGCCGACGTCCTCGCCGCCGAGTACGAACGGACGACCGGCCTCGTTCGCTCGATCCACGAGCGCCTCTTCTACCGGCCGCTCCTGGAATCTTTCGCCGGCCCCGCACAGCTGCATCCGGGCCACGGCACCGACCGACCGGCCACCGAGGAGCTGTTGGGCGGGCTCGGCTTCGCCGAGCCCGCTCGCTCCTACGACGTGTTGGGGCGCCTCGTCGATCCGACGAGGCGCATCGGGAAGGTGCTGGCCCACCTGTTCCCGGTGATGGCGCCTGCCCTCGCGCTCTCGCCGACACCCGATGCGGCCCTCGTACGACTCGAACGCATCGCCGAGGCTGTCGGCGACGGGCGTGCCGTGGCCGACCTCCTCGCGACCGACCCCGTCGCCGCCCGCCGACTCGCGCACGTCGCCGGCGCCAGCTCGTTCGCGACAGACTTGCTCGTCGCCGATCCGTCGCGCATCCGGGGTCTCTCCGACACGCTGTTGGGGGGCGAAACGGATGCGCTCGGCGACCTCGTCGACGCCGTCGCGCGCACGGCCGCGCGCGAGCTCACCCCGCGCGAGACCGGCGAGGCGCTGAGCGCTGTCGCCGTGCGTGTGATCCGCGAGGCGCTCGACGCGGCCGAGCCCCCTGCCGGCGTGCCGTTCGCCGTGATCGGCATGGGCAAGCTCGGCGCCCGCGAGCTGAACGTCGCCAGCGACCTCGACATGATGTTCGTGTACGACGGCGAGGGCTCCGAGGCGCAGCGATCCGCCGGCCGGCTCGCCGAACGCGTCCTGCGTCTCGTCCGTGAGGCAGGATGGGAGCCCGACGCCGACCTTCGCCCGGAGGGGCGCAACGGTCCGCTCGCGCGGTCGATCGCCGGCTATCTCGAGTACTGGCAGCGCTACGCCGAGACCTGGGAGTTCCAGGCGCTGCTCCGTGCTCGAGCGGTCGCCGGTGATCCCGAGCTCGGACGTCGTTTCGAGCTGAACGCCGCCGATGCCGCCTTCCCCCCCGACGGCATCACGATCGACCGTGTCGCCGACATCCGCCGCATGCGGGATCGGATCGAGCGTGAGCGCGTGAAGCCGCCCGAGGCGGCGAAGTTCCATTTCAAGCTCGGGATCGGCTCGCTCGCCGACGTGCAGTTCGCGGTGGAGCTCTCGCTGATGCGACACGGAGGCTCGCACCCCGAGATCCGCTCGCGGCGCACGCTGGAGGCGATCGACCGGCTCGCCGCGGCGAAGCTGATGAGCGGGTCGGTTGCCCGCGATCTCGGGGAGGCGTTCGTCTTCTGCACCGACGTGAAGAACGCGCTCGAGATGGATCGGCGTCTGCATGCCGAGGCGGTGCCACCGGACCCCGCCGAGCAGACGGCGCTCGCGCGTCGCCTCGGCTACGAGGAGTACCCTCGCCAGAGCTTCATCGACGACTACCTGCGCGTGACCCGCCGCGCGCGCCGCGCGATGGAGCGCGTCTTCTCCGAGGAGATCGCATGAGCGACACCTCCGCAACGCGGCGCACGGCGCTGGTCACCGGCGCCTCGAGTGGCTTCGGCGTCGAGTTCACCCGCCTCTTCGGCGCCGACGACTGGGACGTCGTCATGGTGGCACGCAGTGGCGCCGCGATGGAGATCGTCGCCCAGGAGGTCGAGGAGCGTGACCGCGTCGAGGTCACGGTGATCCCCAAGGACCTGTCGAGGCCGGGCGCGGGCGCCGAGCTGGTCGCCTCGCTCGATCAGCGCGGGGTCGTGGTCGACGCCTTGGTCAACAACGCGGGATTCTCGACGTACGGGAAGTTCTGGTGCGATGACGCGGCGACGCAATCCGAGATGCTGCGGGTCAACGTCGTCGCGCTCACCGAGCTGAGCCGCCTGGTCGTGCCCGGCATGGTCGATCGGGGTCGTGGCCGTGTGCTGAACCTCGGATCCGTCGGGTCGTTCGCGCCGGCGCCGATGACCGCCGCGTACGCCGCCACGAAGGCATACGTGCTCTCGCTCTCGCTGGCGATGGCCGAGGAGCTGCGGGGTACCGGCGTCACGGTCACGTGCCTGTGTCCAGGCCCGACCGCGACCGGCTTCCAGACGCGTGCCGACATGGGCGAGTCGGCCCTGATCCGCGACCGGAAGCTGCCGAGCGCCCGCGAGGTCGCGGAAACCGGCTACGAGGCGATGAAGGCAGGGAGGCCCTACCTCGTCACCGGGGGACCGAGCCGGGCGTTCGCGTTCGGCTCGCGCTTCCTGCCCCGCACGGCCGCCGCCCGGATCGCCGGTCGTTCGCAGCGCCGGATCGAGGGTTGAGCGCCTGAGCGGAGCCGATCCGCTACGTGGTCGGCGGCTCGGGGACGGCCGGAGCCGACGAGATCTCACCGCGCCATGTCGCGGCCAGCTTCCAGTGCATCTGGAAGAGCCACCACGAGGCGCCCGCGAGAGCGAGCCCCGAGACGATGTCGGCGATGCCGCGCTCGCGCTCGGCGCTCTCGCTGAACGAGATGATCGCGCTCGTGTCGGGCGCCACGACCCGGAAGACGCCGTATCCGGCCTTCACCGCGCTGACGGCGAACAGGACGACGAAGAGCAGCACGACCGTGTAGGCGAACGCCTGGAGCACGCGGGCTGCCGGGGACGACGCGAACCCGGCGTCGTCGACCAACGGACGCCGCCAATCCTGATGCAAGCGGTACAGGGCGAAGGCCACGACGGCGGTGATGCCCGACGCCACGAGCGTGCGGATCGCCGCGTCGGTCGCGCTGAGCCCGAAGTCGCCCATGCCGGTGAGCAGACCGCCGAGCCCGCCCATGTCGGTCCCCCCCACGCCGCCGCCACCGAGCCCACCGAGCCCACCGAGCAGTTGGTCCTTGCCCGACTCGGGCCCGAGGATCAACCGCACGGCTGCCTCGATGAACGCCGTCGCCGCGAGCACGCCGATCACGAGCACGGGCAGCATCGCGACCGAGAGATAGATCGCGCGAGGTCGCAGCGAGGTCTCATCCGGAAGCCGTCTTCCCGTGATGACCCCAACGATCGCCATCAGCAGGCCGAGCGCGACGAAGCCACCGATCAGCGAGCCGGCACTACCGTCGAACATCGTCGTGGCCTCCCGTCGTCTGGCCCCGCCTCTGTGCGGGCCGCTCCCGGCAAGCATCACAGCCAGGCCAGGGCCTGTCGAACACGCCCGGCCGCGAGCTGGAGACCCGGGCCGAGCAGGCCCGGGTCAACCGGCCGCGTTCAGGCGGTCGAGAGCTTGAGCTGGATCGAGATCGACGTGGACAACCGCGTCGTGCCGGGGGAGCCCTCGGCCGTCAGCTTCACCGAGCCGCCGATCGTGCCGTTGGCCTTCGCGACCATCTTGTTCCACGCCGCGTCGTTGATCGTCACCTCATAGGTCTGCTCGCCGAGAGGGGTGAGCGAGAACGTCTGCGGTGAGAGCTGTTTGCTGCCGCCCGCAACGAGCTTGGCCGTGCCGTTGCAGGGATCGGCCTGGCCGGGGCAGCGGATCGTGAAGCTCGTCGAACGATCGGGCTGCACGATCAGTGGCGATGTCGTCGCGAGCTCGGCGAGCACGGGCTGCACCGGGTCCGGCGGGGGCGTTGGGTCACCGGTCCAAGAGAACCGGGCGATCGCCCGACGCACCTGGTTGTTCACGTAACGGAACTCGCCGAGCGCCCAGAGGTGGTCGCCCGTGACCTGGAGCTCCCACATGCCCCCGTAGCGGTTCACGCCCGACTTGTTCCTCGTCTGCGTGGGCCACGGCTGATCCTCACCGTCGATGTTCGGCAGCCAGCTGCAGTCCACCCAGGGTTCCGTCGGTGAGCTCGATCCGCTGGTGAGCGGGGAGACGAAGTTCGTCGTCGTGGCCACGTTGCGGATGATGGCGATCGCGCGGATCCACGTTGCCGGGCCCGTGCTCGGCCCGCACCGCATGCGACCGTTGTACCCGAACGTGCTGTTGCTGCTGTTGATGCCGAAGTGCCCGCCGATCACCAGATCGTCGGTGCCGGGAACCATGGCGAGCGTCTGGACGTTCCCGCCGGTGCTGTACTGCCAGGTGCGGGTGCCCTCGTCGCCGTTGTCGACCCGGAACGCCCCGGTGAAGTTCGGGGTCTTGCCACAGGCTGCGTAGAGGCGTGTCGACGTGGCGATGAGCTCGTAGCAGATCTGTCCCGAGCTCGTCGCCCCGGGGATCTGCGACAGCGGCACCGTCCACGGAAGGGTTGCCCCGGTGGTCGGGTCGATGCGCCCCATCGCCACGCGTGAGTTCCCTACGCCCAGCTGCGTGAAGTGACCGGCGAGGAAGATCGACTGTCCATCGGCCGACCACACCAAGTCGTTCACCGAGCCGTTCACGCCTGCGGTCCTGTACGCGTTGACGACGTTGCCGTTCCAGTCGAGCTTGGCGGTCTTCGGCCTCCCCTTGCCGTCCACCTTGCTGAACCCGCCGCCGATGTAGATCCCGTCGGAGGCCGGCAGGATCGTCTTCACGTCGAAGTTGTGCTCGTTCGCCTTGCCGGGGATGCCCACGACGGGGTCAAAGCTGCTGACGACCGTGCCGCGGATCGTCGTCGGGTTGATGTCGATCGCCGCGAGGTTGTAGTGCGATTCGCCGTCGACCGTCGAGAACTGTCCGCCGACGTACAGGCGGTTGCCCACGACGGCGAGCGCGAGCACCTTGAGCTCCTGGTTCGAGTTCGCGGTGAGCTGCGGCTTGAAGTTCGAGATCGCCTGGCCCGTCGTCATGTCGATCGCCGCCAGGCCGGTGTAGCCGTCGACGGCGGGCGGGAGGTTGGGCCCAGGCGAGACCGAGGCGCCGATCTTCTGGAAGCTGCCGCCGACGAACAGCACGTTGCCGTACTGGGCGCTCGCTTTGATGAAGCCGTTGGCCATCCACGGGGTCGCGTCGGGTGTGGTGGTCAGTGCCGTTGCGGGCAGCGTGCTCATGACCAGCGTGACGATCGTCAGGACGAGGACGGACGAGAACCTTCTACGCATGTATCGAACCCTTTCGTGCCGACGCGGCGAGGAGGGCTGGGGGGCTCACTCTGTCCCGCGTTTGACCCAGGCTAGCATCGCCCGAGCGGAGCGCTCGTCGGCCGGAAGGACTTCTTCGGGAGGCGATCGGCCTAGGCGAACTTCCGGCCCCAGGAATCCGGGCTCAGCCTCTTGCCTGAAAGGGGGTCGAAGGGATATGACAAGTGTGTGGCTGAACATCCCCCACTCACCACGGTGCGACGTTCGATCGTCGCCGCTCTCTGTCTCGTCATCGTCGCGGGGCTTTCGGGGGTCGCACGTGCCGCTGTGCCGTCGGAAGTGCCGGCCGACACCCATCAGGTGAACGGACGGGTCCGATCCGTCGTCGTGGTTGGCGACCGGGTGTGGATGGGCGGCGTGTTCACCCAGGTCCAGAACGGCGGCGGCGCGAAGGTCCAGGACGTGACCAACCTCGCTGTCCTCGGCCGCTCGACCGGCGCCCCGGTGGGCATCACGCCGCTCAAGCTCGGGGGGTCGGGTTCCCAGGTCTGGAAGCTCGCGGTCAGCGGTACGACGGTGTACGCGGCAGGCAAGTTCTCGCTCTCCTCGGGCGGCACGACCTACAAGAACCTGTTGGCGTTCAACGGCACGACCGGAGCATTGATCTCGTCGTTCCGACCCCAGGGCATCCCCAACTCGACCGCGGTCGAGGTCTCCGGCTCCACCGTGTACGTCGGCCGCAAGAAGCTGCTGGCGGTCGACGCCGGCAGCGGCGCCAAGAAGGGCAGTTTCGCGACCTCGACGGTGGCGACGAACCCGTCGCTGCGGGGCCACAACACGCCGCCGCAACATCGCGAGTTCCTGCTGCTCGGCGGTTGGCTCTACTCGGCCTGCCAATGCGACTCCCTCACCCAGGGGGGAACGACCCGCGGGGTGAAGACGCTCGTCCGCTTCAACCCCACGACCGGCGCCCACGACCCGGGCTTCACGCCCGCCGGTGCCGGCGTCACCGCGACCGGCATCTCGGTCACCACCGACGGGACGAATATCTACCTGGGGGCGGGAGGCTCCGACTACGTCGCTCGGTATGCGCCCAGCGGCGCTCAGGCCTGGAAGAGAGATACGTCGGGGTCGGCGCAGGTGGTCAGGGTGAGCGGGGGGGACCTGCTCGTGGGTGGTCACTTCGTCGAGATCGCCGACGCGACGGGCGACGGATGCGGATTCAAGTCCGGGAGACCCGGCACGCTGGATCCGAACAACGAGTGTCAGACGCGGAACCGGCTCGCCGCGTACTCGCTGAGCGGCGTCCTGCTGGGGTGGAACCCGTCGGTGACGGGCAACTACAACGGCGTGTGGGGGATCGCGCTCGACGGATCGTCGATCCACATCGGTGGCGAGTTCCGCAAGGTTCACGGCATCCGACAGACGTACTACGCGCGACTCGACTGAGACGACTCCGTCGGTCGATCGCCAGGCCGACACAGAGGGCCGTTCCTCACCGAACCCTTACGGTTCTCGGCGGTCGCCCCTCTGGTCGGTCCGGAGGTGCGAACCTTCGAACATGAGGAACCGTGTGGGCGCGTGGCTGGGCCTGGCCTCCGCCGCGACCGCTCTCGGGTCGGCGCACCTCGTGGCCGGGCTCATCGGGCGAGCCGAAGCGTCGCCGATCCTCGCCGTCGGCTCGGCCTCGATCGACCTCGTGCCGCGGTGGCTGAAGGACCTGGCGATCGACACGTTCGGCACGGCCGACAAGCTCGTGCTCGTCCTCGTGGTGGCGGGGGTCGTGGGCGCGCTCGCGATCGCCGTGGGCACCGCGTCGCTGCGACGACCGCGGGTGGGCTACGCGAGCCTCCTGCTCCTCGCCGCGATCGGAGCGATAGCTGCCCTCACGCGCCCGAGCGCGGAGCCGATCGATGCGCTCTCCGCGGTGGCGGGTGCCCTGTCCGGCGCGATCACGCTGATGCTGCTCCGGCGCCGGCTCCTCGGTGCGGCGGAGCCGGCAGAGGGAGCGCCGGGCCCGGGCCCGGATCCTGTCTCGAGGCGCCGCTTCCTGGTAGGGACCGCCGTCGCGTTCGGCGCCGCGGCCGTGGCGGGGGTCACCGGGCAGTTCCTCTCGCGACGCTCCGAGGCCGTCGCGTCCCGCGCCCGGGTCGCCGTGCCCACCGGGGTCGCGACGGCCCCGCCCGTGCCGAGTGGGGCGGACCTCGGCGTCGAGGGGTTGACCCCGTTCATCACACCGAACGCCGACTTCTACCGCATCGACACGGCCCTGATCGTGCCCACGGTGACCGCCGAGGAGTGGGCCCTGCGCGTGCACGGCATGGTCGAGCGCGAGCTCACGCTGGACTTCGAGCAACTGATGGCGCGCCCGTTGATCGAGCGCGACGTCACGCTCGCGTGCGTCTCGAACGAGATCGGCGGCGACCTGATCGGGAACGCCCGCTGGATCGGAGCCCCTCTCGCGGACCTACTCGCCGAGGCGGGCGTCGACCCCGCCGCCACCCAGCTCGTGTCGACGTCGGACGATGGGTTCACCGCCGGCACCCCCGTTGCGGCCGTCACCGACGGCCGCGACGCGATGCTCGCCGTCGCGATGAACGGCGAGCCGTTACCGATCGAGCACGGGTTCCCTGTGCGCATGGTCGTGCCCGGGCTCTACGGGTACGTCTCGGCCACGAAGTGGGTCGTCGATCTCGAGCTCACGACGTTCGAGGCCTTCGACCCCTACTGGATCCGTCGCGGCTGGGCCGAGCAGGCGCCGATCAAGACACAGTCACGCATCGACACCCCTCGGCACGACGCTTCCGTGAGCCGCGGAGAGGTCGTGGTCGCCGGCGTCGCGTGGGCGCAACACGTGGGCATCTCGCGGGTGGAGGTTCGGATCGACGAGCGCCCGTGGGCCGAGGCCGAGCTCGCGGCCGAGGACACGATCGACACCTGGCGACAATGGAAGCTGGTCACCGACCTGCAGCCGGGCCCGAGACGCCTGCAGGTCCGCGCGACCGACGCCGAGGGCGTCACCCAGCCCGAGGCGCGGACGGAGCCCTTCCCCGACGGCGCGACCGGCTGGCACACGATCCTCGTGAACGTCACGTGACGCCGGTCGCACGACCTCCTTCGGTGTCGGGCTCGGAGAGCTCTACGCGCACGCCGAGCAGGCGAACGGGACGGTCGAGCTCGAACCGCCCGAGCGCCTCGAGGGCGTGATCCACGATCAGGTCGGGGTCCCGGGTCGACTCGGGGAGCTTCTTGCCGTGGGTCGAGGTGAAGAACGACGACGTGCGGAGCTTCACGGTCACCCGCATCACGAGCCGGTCCTCGGGGAGTTCGGCGACGAGCTCTCGCGCGATGCGCTCGGTTTCTCCACGGATCTCCTCTGGGTCGGTCAGGTCCCGCTGGAACGTTCGTTCGTGACTCTGCCCTCGCCGCACGTACGGTTCGGCGCTGACCTCGCCGTCGTCGTTGCCGGTGCCGAGGCTGCGGATCCACGGTCCGGTGTTCGGTCCGAACCGAGCCGCGAGCGCCCCGTCATCGGCGTCCGCGAGTTCGTCGACCGTGTGGATCCCGAGCTCGTTCAGCTTGTCGGCGGTCTTCCTCCCGATGCCCCACAGCGCGTCGACCGGCTTGGGACCCATCAGCGCCGGCCACTCCACCCGCGTGAGCCGGAACACTCCTCGCGGCTTCGCGAACGCGCTGGCGAGCTTCGCTCGATGCCGTGAGTCGCCGACGCCGATCGAACACCAGAGGCCGGTCTGCTCGAGCACCTGGGCCTGGATCTCCCGAGCGAACGCCTCGGGGTCGTCGGACTCGACAGACATGAACGCCTCGTCCCAGCCGAGCACCTGCACCACGGCTGGGAACGTGCGCAGCGTGTCCATCACTCGACCGCTCGCCTCGAGGTAGTGGTCCGCATCGACCGCGAGGAACACGCCGTCGGGACATCGCTTCAACGCGGTGCGCAGCGGCATGGCCGACCGCACGCCGAACTCCCTCGCCTCGTACGACGCGGTGGAGACGACGCCCCGCTTCGTCGGGTCGCCGGCCCCGCCCACGATCACGGGTTTCCCACGCAGCTCGGGGTGGCGCAGCACCTCGACGGCCGCGATGAACTCGTCCATGTCGACGTGGAAGACCCAGCGCGTCACGAGCTCAGTCTGACCCGACCGTCCTCCCGACGTGAGATCGGCGCCGCGGCGACTGCCACCGGCGCCGGCGGCGGGCTCACGCGGACGTCACCGGAAGCGACCCGTGGATCGTCGTGCCCCGCCCAGGTTCGGACCTGATCTCGAGGGTTCTCCCGACGGCAGCGAGACGATCTGCCATGTTCTGCAGCCCCATGCCGCGAGGCGTCGCACCAGGATCGAACCCGCTCCCGTCGTCCTCGATGGCGAACGTGAGGGCTCCGTTCGACGCCTCGAGCGTCACGTAGACGTGTCTCGCCTCCGCATACTTCCCGGCGTTCTGCAGCGCCTCGAGGCAGCAGAAGTACACGGTGGCCTCGATCTCCCGGGGATAGCGGCCCACTCCGTCTGCGTGCATCGAGGCCGCCATCGGCGCCTTACGCACTTGCGCCTTCAGCGCCTCCGGCAGCCCTCGGTCCACGAGGAGCGGTGGATAGATCCCCCGGGCCAGATCTCGCAGCGACTCGAGCGCCTCCTGCGTCTCCGCCTGCACCTCGGCGAGGACCTCATGCGCTCGCGCCGTGTCGCGATCGATCATCGTGTCGGCGAGCTCCGCCTTCACCGCCAGCGCGACGAGCCTCCGAACCAGAGTCGGCCTCGGCCGGAGTCGTGCGTCGGCCGCTGATCGCTCAGCCGCGCGGATCGACCGCCGGAGCCGCTTCCTGAGTGCCCGCTCGCATCCGCATCGCGACCACCACGAGGCCCAGCAAGATGCCCGCTCCCATGATCGGCGTGGCGATGCGTTTGATCTCGGGGGCGTCGGCGAGCAGGCCGATCACGAAGCCGGCCACCCCGAGGTTGATCGCCCAGAACACCACCTGATCCGCCCACGACCACACCTCGCGACGCGAGGCCGCCGCGATGAACAGTAGCCCGAAGATCGCGTTCGTGAGGATCCCGACGAAGGTGGCATGGTCGAGCGCGAGGAGCAGGCGTGTCGGGGTCGCCTCGATGTCCTCGCTGTATCGCACGATCACGTAGCCGAGGATCCCGAGCGCCGGCACCAGGAACAGGATCGACGCCGCCCCGAACCTCGCCGTTGACGGCGTCCCCCATCCGACCGACGCCAGGCGCGACCGGTGCCGTATGAGGACGATGCCCACGCCGATCACCTCGAACAGCAGGTTCAGGCCCAGCAGCGGCATCACTTCGAACAGGATGCCGACCGCCAGGAAGATCCCGGCCAGGAAGAAGAGCCACGCCTGCCATCGTCCGCCGCGGGTCAGCTCCTCGGTGCCGGGGCCCCCGAGCAGCTGCTCGTCGATCGCGACGCCGGCGAGGATCAGGTAGCCCACGACCATCATCGCCGGGTGAGCCCCCTGCATCCCCTCGGACAGGTCGATCACGCCGGAGAGCATCAGCCCGAGGATCACCCCGAGCACGCCGCCGATCACGAGGTTCACCTGGGAGAGCAGCATCGAGAGCTTCGGCACGGTGAGCGTCTGGCCCTTCCGCACGCCGAAGGTCCAGGCCGCGAACCACACGATCGCGGCCAACATCAGGGTGCCGGCGACCGGCCGCAGGTCGGTGAGGTCGGCCCAGAACGTGAGCACGTAGGCGACCACGGCGACGATCGCGCCGTCCCGCAGCAGCCGGGGGAGTCGGTCGGCTCCGAAGATCCAGGCCGTCGCGGCGAAGATCGAGAGCGTGATCCAACCCAGGGTGCCCGAGTGCACGTGGGCCAGGATCGTGCCGTGACCGAAGTCCACGAGGTCGGTGCCGTTCAGGATCCCGATCACGACGGTGAACACGAAGATCGCCATCGCGGCGGCGAGCAACGGCACCACGGCATGGGCAGGTGTGCGGTCCACGGCGAACCCCTTTCCTCTTGGACCCGAAGCCTAGGCCGAGCGCGGTCCCCCTTCCAGGTCTCGTTTCAGGGCGGTGGTCCGGCTACGCCAGTAGGCCTTCATGCGATCGCGCTCGGCCGCGTCGGCGAGGCGCTCGTGCGAGATCGACACCGTGCTCTTGCCGTCGCCTTTCGCCGTGAACGTGACGTGCACCCGCTGGCTGTCATCGCCCCAGTCGAACCGAGCGCGCAGCGGCTTCGTCGCGGTGCGCGTGCGCAGCTCGCCGCTAGGCATCCAGCGTGTCCGTTGCGCTGGGTCGACGAATGCGTCGAAGAGCGGCGGCGAAGCTCCGCAGGGTCATGCGGTCCACCACCGATCCTTCGGCTCCGTCCGGCCAGCATCGGCCAGCATCGGCCAGCTCGCGAGGGTGCGCAACCCCAGGTCTCAGGACAACTGAGCCGTCAATCGCCTCGGGCGGCTCGTTGCTGACGCGCGAGCAGCTCCCGCAGGGCCGGCAGCACCGCACGATCGCGGGCGCGCCCCGCGGCCTCTTTCGACCGGATCACGTCGGCGAGGGAGGCCACCGGCACCGAGACGCCCCGCACGGTCATCACCTCGGCGTCTCGCTCGAGGTCGCGGTAGCCCTGGGTGCCGCTCGGTACAAACGTGATGTCGAGGTCGCCCAGGTCGGTCACGAGGTTCCAGATCGAGACGCGACCGAGCGACTCCGCAGAGTGGTCGAAAGGCACACCGTCAGGCTCGCCCAACACCCTGATCCTCGCGTGGAGCTCGTGCAGCGCCTCCGAGAGCCGGGCGAGATTCTCCCGGCCGTCCTCAGGTACCACGTCGACGTCGGTGGTCAGGTGCGCCGCGCCGTGCAGCACGGCAGCGAGCCCGCCAACGAGGACGTAGCGCACCCCGTGGCGGTCGAGCACCGCCATGATCTCCTGCGGGCGGAACTCAGCCATCGCCCTGCGCCTCCTGTGCCAGCTCGACGCCCGCGAGCAACCGGTCGAGCCGGGCGTCGGGGTCGAGCTGTGCGCCCTGCTCGGCGAGCGTCCACGCATCTTCGTCGAGGGGAACGACACGGACGTCGAGGTCGAAGCCGCAGGCGCGCACCAGGTCGAGCACGCGCTCAAAGGAAGGCTGCACCCTCCCGCTCTCGATACGGGCAACCAACGGTTGCGAGACCCCCGCGCGAGACGCGAGCGCCCGCTGGGTGAGGCCGGCGCGAAGCCGGGCCTCGCGGACGAACTGCGCTGCATGCATCCACATCATGATATCTCACCTGCATCGGCGCGATGCATCAAACACATGAGCGTGATGAGCAAGAAGTATCACCGAGGCCGGTGTTTCGTTCAGTGGCTGGACGAGCATGAAGCCCTAGTAGGGAAGGAGGCAGCCATGTGCTTGACGTGCGGATGCATGCAAGCCCACCTGCAGATGGGTGAGCACAACATCAGGTTCGAGGATGTGCAGGCCGCGGCCGAGGAGAACGGCCGCTCGGTGGCCGAGACGATCGAGATCATCGATCAGACGTGGGCCAAGGACCGCTCGGACCACGCCGAGGAGTACTCGGGCGCCTGAGCCGCCGCGCCCCACTCCCGGTCTGACATCGGCATCCGGCGCTGATCCTGCCGAGCTCAGTCGCCGGGCGCCGCGCGATAGAGGTGCCAGCGGTCGGGGATCCCCTTCAGATCGTGCTCGCCGACGTCCTCGAAGGTGAGACCGGAACCGGCCACGAGGCCTCGGACCGTGTGGGAGACCAGCACCTCGGACGGTCCGGCGAGCGAGGCGATACGCGCTCCAATGTTCACCGCGATGCCGCCGACCTTCCCGGCGATCGTCTCGACCTCACCTGTGTGGATACCCGCCCGGATCTCGATACCGAGATCCGGGACGGCCCCGCAGATCGCTTGGGCGCACCGCACGGCCCGCGCCGGCCCGTCGAAGGTGGCGAAGAAGCCGTCACCGGCGGTGTCGACCTCCGTGCCACGGAAGCGACCGAGCAGCGCCCGCACGACGCCGTGGTGTCGCTCCACCAGGTCCCGCCAGCCCTTGTCACCCAGGTCGGCCGCGGTGGCCGTGGATCCAACGATGTCGGTGAACATCACGGTGGCGAGCATCCGGTCGAGGTCGGCCTCCTCGCTGCGGACCTCCGATACGAACCTCTCGATCTCGTCGAGCAGCTGGTCCTGATCGCCCATGAAGATGTAGTGCTCGTTCCCGGGGAAGGACACGAATCGGGCGCCGCGGATCTGCTCTGCAAGCCACTTCGTCTCCCCAGCTGCGTAATCCAGATCGTCATCACGTGCCATGACGAGGGTCGGCACATGGATCGCGGGAAGTGCGGATCGGACGTCGATCGACGAGTTCATCCGCGAGAATGCGTCGACGGCGCCCGGACTTGCGGCGTTGCGCATGTAGTCGGCGAGCCAGGCGACCGTCGGCCCGTCGTCAGCGAGATCCGGCGCGAACGATTCCGTCAGGTAGACCGTCGCGAGTTCCTCCGTGCCCCAGAGACGGTCCCGTCGCTCCCGGAAGGCCGCGTCGTCCGCGTCGAACGCGTCGATGGGCATGCTGAAGGGGTAGTCGGGTGCATTGTTCCAGCACGCGGTCGTTCCGAACAGCACCAAGGCGATCGTTCGCGCCGGGTGGGTGGCGGCGAACAGGGTCGCCATCGGACCGCCTTCGGAGTGACCGAGCACGACCGCCCGTTCCGAACCGACGGCATCCATCACGGCCCGTGCGTCGTCGATCCGGACCTCCAGCGACGGGAGCCGGTCTTCGCGGACCCGATCGGACATGCCGACCCCCCGCTTGTCGAACACCATCACTCGTGCGAACGACGCCAGACGTCCCAGGAACCGGGCCACGCTCGGCTGGTCCCACATCCGCTCGATGTGCGTGACCCAGCCGAGGACGAACAGGATGTCGATCGGTCCGTCGCCGAAAGCCTGGTACGCGACGTGCACACCGTCGGCCGTCGTCGCGTACCTCGTTCGAGGCATCTGGGTCATGGCACGACCCTATAGCGGTGCCAGGGGGCGCGCGCCTGCCGCCACTGCGTGATCGCAGGGTGTTGCTTTCGCTGTCCTTGAACCACACGTCGAGGAGTATGCGGGCAGTAGTCCTCGCTGGACTACTGCGGGTCGACGATCTCGAGCACGCCCGTGCGTGCCTCGAGGGCACCGACGGTCTGCTTCGCGGCCTCGTCGATCAGGACCCTCGGTGGCGGGGGCGGCTGCTCCTCGTGGTACGTGCCAGGTCCGTAGAACTGCCCGTACCGCAGCACGACGCCGCCCACATGCAGCACGGCACGCTCGAGCTCGGTCACCGCTCGACCCGCGTCTCCCGGGAGCTCCCACGCCACGCTTTCGGCGAGGAGACGGGTGGTGCCGGCGGCCCGTGCGGCACGGAGCAGGTTCCGGGTGCCTTCCCGGCGGATCCGGGCGTTCGCGCCGGTGAATCCTTCGATCGCCGACACGTCGTCGGGAAGGTCGGTGAGCAAGTGCAAGAGCATCTCTGGATCCGCGTCGAGGATCGCATCTCGCAGGGCCGGAAGGTCGAAGACGTCGCATACGCTCGGCTCCGCTCCGAGCGCTCGCAGGGTGTCGGCCTTGCTCGGCGTTCGCGTCATGCCCCACACCTCGTGCCCCTCGGCGACGAGCAGCGGCACCACCCTGATCCCGAGTACCCCGGTCGCTCCCGCGATGAAGATGCGCATGGGAGAAGGAGCCTACGGACCTGCGGGGACCGGTGGCCGATCATCGCCGGCGTGTCCCGTCGAGCTCGATCTGGCCGACCGCGACGGCCAGCCCCTCGACCGCGTACGCGATCAGCTCGATCGCTCCGCGCAGCCCATCGACCTCGGCTCGATCGTCGACGATCGTAGCGAGTCGTTCGAGCGCATCGCGTGCTTCCTCGATGCTGGCGAAGGCGCCGCCGAGCGAGAACTCCACGGCGTCGCGTGCCTCACGGAACCTGCGAACACGCCCGTGCATGGGACCTCCCGATCGGGGCGGGGAGGGGAGTTACACGATTGTGATTCGAGGCTCTGACATCGGGTATTGGGTCTCGGCCGTGAATCTCCTCCGATGGTGGCGTGGACAGAGCCGATCCCGCAACGATCGGATCATCTTCGGGGCGGACCTCATGGCCTGCTCCCTCACGCCATCATCCGGACTCGTTAGCACCGTGAGCATCGGCTTCGATCGCGTCGGCGCGGGGCAGCCAGCCCAGCGCGCCGTTCGACGTCAGCACGTCGCGGGCCTGCGCGATCGTGGCCGCCGCCGCCTCGCCGGCTCGTATCTGGGCCTGCGCGAGGTCCAACAGCACGAGGCCACGGTCCGTGGCCACGCCCAGCGCCTCGAGGCGGTCGCAAGCCTCGCGCAGCAGGGCGATCGCCTCGGCCGGGTCGGTCGCGACGATCCCGTCGACGGCCCGGCCCATAGCGGCAGCGTATGGAGATTGGCCGTCGCCCGTGAGGTCACGGTACGTCTCCGCCTCGTCGCGCCGGCCGAGCTCGACCAGGCTCCGCACGAGGTGAGGGAACCCTTCCGCGAACACGTCGACGTGATACCCCCGCATCTGTTCCACCCCCGACGCGAGCTCGGTGACCGCGTCCTCGAGTCGGTGTTCGAGGATCGCGAGCACGCCTCGGATGAACTCCAGCCAGATGTCGATCTGGGGCTCCGGATTGGCCTCGGCAAGTCCCGATGCCTCGCCGAGAACCTCCCGGCATTCCTCGAGCCTGCCCTGCTGCACCAGCGCCAAGCAGAGCGCGCTCAGCCGCATGGCGAGCAGGGGTCCGGTCTCCATCGCGCGAGCTTCCTCGAGGGCCTCGCGTTGGTAGCGTTCGGCCTCGCGCATGTCGCCGATGATCGCGGCGTTGTCTCCGAGGCTGCCGAGCAGCCAGCCGACGTTCGTGCGAACGCCCGCCTTCCGAGCGAGCTCCAGGCCCTGGAGCAGGAAGTCGCGCGTTCGCGCGTAGTCCGACGTCCACGTCTCGATGGTCGAGGGGTAGTTGTTGTTGAGTCGCATCAGCACGTTGAGGTCGCCGCACGCCGTGGCCAGGCGGCGTGCCTCCTCGATCGTGGCGATCGCCTCGTCGCCCTGGCCGAGCATCGACACGGTGATCGCGAGGTCCATCGTTGCTTCGGCGAGGGTCACCGGGGCGTCGACCCTCGTGGCGATCTCGATCGAACGGCGCAGAGCCGGCTCGGCCTCGGTCGCGAGCCCGCGCCGCCATCGCACCCACCCGTTGATGCGCAGGGCGTCGGCGAGCTCGGGGCTGTCGCCGAGTGGTTCCAGGGTCTCGATCGCGGCGTCGAGGTCTGGCCAGAGCGCGTCGTCGTTGCCCTGCTCGAACGCGATGATGCCGAGGCGTGTCAAGGCGTACCCTTCGCTGCGACGATCGCCCGCCTCCCGAGCGAGCGCCAGCAGCTCGCGGACCGAAGGTTCCGCGCCTCTGACGGTGATCACGTCGAGGTATACATCCTTCGTGCGGTAGCGCAGGATCTCGATCCGCTCGATCGTCGAGGCGCCGGCCGCGTCGGCGAGCTCGGACGCCTGGCGGAGCCAGCGTTGGGCCTCGACCGGCTGCCACATCGCCGACGCGCGAGCACCCGCCGCTCGCGCCCATCGGAACGCCTCGCGGGCCGCCGCCTGGAGCTCGGGTCCGGACTCGCCGAGCTCCTCGTGGTAGCGCAGGGCCTCGAGGCTGTGGGTCGCGATCAGCTCGGCGATCTCGTCGACCCGGTCGCCTGCGCGCTCGGCCGCCCATGTGGCCACCGCCTCGTGCTTGGTCGCCCGCAGCGACTTCGGCAGCGAGTCGTAGGCGCCGTCGCGCAACAGCGAGTGATGGAACGAGAACTCCGGCTCGTCGCGGAAGCTCGACGGCTCGTGGGGCACGATCAGCTCCTTCACGCGCAGCCGGCCGAGCGCCTCGCGTGCGACGCCGGGGGCAAGGCCGGCGAGCGAGGCGACCGATCCCAGCCAGAAAGTCCTTCCGATCACGGACGCGTCCTGCAGCAGCGCCTTCTCGTCGTCGGGAAGCCCGTCGAGGCGCGCGGCGATCAGCCCCTGGATCGAGCGGGGCACGTCGACGTCGGCGACCGCGGCTGCGACCTCCCAGCGGCTCGCCTCCGTGGCGCGGATCACCCCACGGTCGATCAGCATGCGCACGATCTCCTCGGTGTACAGCGGGTTGCCCTCGGCCCGGTCCACGATGAGCTTGCGCAACTCGTCGGAGATCGCGCCCGGCAGCAGGTCATCGACCATCGCGGCGTCCTCGTCGGGCGTGAGCGGCTCGAGGTAGATCGACGCCGCGTTCCGCTTGCCGCCGCCCCACGTCGGGCGTCGTTCGAGGAGCTCGGGGCGCGCGAGCGCGAGCAGCAGTACCGGCCCCTGCGCCCAGTCGGCCGCGTGCTCGATGAAGTCCAGCAGCCCGTCGTCGGCCCAGTGGATGTCCTCGAGCACGAGCACCAGCGGGTAGCGCGCCGCCATGCGTTCGAGGAATCGCCGCCACGCCTCGAAGAGGGTCTCTCGGGAGTGGACGCGATCCGCGGCGGTGACGAGCGCCGCGAGCAGCGGGGCCAGCTCGTCGTCGCCGAACAGTTCCACGACCGCCCTGGTCGTCTTCTCGAGCGCGACGTCGGCCGGGTCGTCCTCGAGCACCTCGCAGTGGGCCTTCACCGCGTCGGCGAGCGCGGAGTACGAGGTGTTGCCGTAGGCCATGCAGCGGCCCGCGCGCCAGTAGAACGTCTGCGGCAGGCCTTCGACGTGCGCCGAGAGCTCGCGGACGAGCCGCGACTTCCCGACGCCGGCCGGGCCGATCAGGGTGACGAGCGCAGGCCGGCCCTCTGACTCGACCCGGTGCAGCGTCTGCTTGAGCACCGTGAGCTCCTCATCGCGGCCCATCAGCGCCGACTGCAGGCCCAGCGCGGGGCGTTCCCCTCGGCGTTTCGCGGGCACCGACAACGCGTTCCAGGCAGGAACCGGCTCGGCCTTGCCCTTCAGGGTGAGCGGCGCCAGCTCGGTGAGCTCGATCACGTCCTTCACGGCGGCGTACACGCTCGGTCCGACCACGATGGTGCCGGGCTCGGCGGCCGATTGCAGGCGGGCGGCGACGTTCACCGCGTCGCCCGTGAGCATGCGGTCGCGCGCGCCGGTGGCCCGCTCGAGGTCGACGAGCACCTCGCCCGCCTCGATGCCGATGCGCATCGCGAGCTGTGGCTTGCCCTCGGCGGCGAAGCCCCTGTTCAGCTCCGACAGCACCGCGAGCATCTCGAGGGCCGCGCGCACCGCCCGCTCGGGGTCGTCCTCGTGGGACCTCGGGATGCCGAACACCGCGAGCACGGCATCGCCCATGAACTTCTCGAGGTGGCCCCCGTAGCGCTCGATCTCGGCGGAGAGCCGGTCGAACGTGCGTCCCACCACCGACTGCACGATCTCGGGATCCTGCTGTTCGGCGAGGGTGGTCGAGCCGACCAGGTCTGCGAAGAGCGCGGTGGCGTACTTGCGCTCCATGCGCGTCGGAGCCGCGGTCTCCTCGATCGCCGCTCCGCAGTGCAGGCAGAACTTCGCGTTCTCGGGGTTCTCACCTCCGCACGAGCCGCAGGTTCGCATCCGCGAAGCCTACGCCGGGGCATGCGGTGCCTGCCCGGGTCAACTCCACCTCGCGGTTCGAACGTTCCATGCACTCGGTCCGTATCCACGTCACGCAGATGGCGCGGCAGAGGGGGAAGGGTCGCTCGCTCGGCCTCGTCGGCACGAGGGGAAGGAGCTCGGCATGAGGGTACGAACGATGGGCATCGCGGCCGTCGCTGCTTCCGCGGCGCTGGTGATCGGTGCCGCGGTGGCGATGGCGGTGAAGACGAACGCCGACGCCCAGCTCAACGGGTACAAGGAGGTGCCCGCGATCTCGACCGGCGGCCACGGACGATTCTCCGCCGAGATCCGCAGTGGCGAGGTCGACTACACGCTCCGGTACGGCGATCTCGAGGGCGGCGACGTGCTCTTCGCCCATATCCACTTCGGGCGGCCTGCCACGAACGGCGGCGTGATCGCGTTCCTGTGCGGGGGCGGCGACAAGCCGGCCTGCCCGGCGTCGGGCACCGTGCACGGCACGATCGACGCCGCGGACGTGATCGGTCCCGCAGAGCAGGGGATCGAGCCCGGGGAATTCCGAGAGCTCGTGAGGGCGATCAGACGCAACGCGGCCTACGTGAACGTTCACACCGAGGCGTTCCCGACCGGTGAGGTGCGAGGGAACATCATCCCCTCCTGAAGCATCCGAGGCGGGCAGTCGACCCACCCGCCGCAGAGGAGCAGGCGTGAGAGCCCCCGGCCGGGGGCTCTCTCGCGGCACCCCCCACCGACCGATTGCCCGATCTTCGGAAAGTCCATAGGGTTGCCCGGCAAGGATCCCTCCCCGAACGGACATCGGCGTGGTCGGAGATCGGACGGTGAACGGCGACTCGACCCGCGTCGAGATGCCCGGCCGAGGGGAACGCGCCGAGGCGCTCACTGCCGTGGTCGAGGATCTCGCCGGCGAGCTGTCGCTGCGCCCGCTGCTCGAACGCATCCTGAAGCGTTCGACGGAACTCCTGGGCTGCGACGCCGGTTCGATCTGCCTCGTCGACGAGGCGGCGGGCGTCTATCGCAAAGAAGCGGACATCGGCATCGCCTGCCAGTCGGGCAAGGTCTTCCCGCTGACGGAGGGCACGACCGGCGCTGTCGTCGCGCGTCGGGGCCCGGTGATCTTCGAGGACTACGGCGATGTCCCCGGGGGCCACGTTCGCCCGGAGGATCGCGACGAGCTCAAGGGCGTGATCGGAGTCCCCATCTGGTGGCGGGGATCGATCGTCGGCTCCTGCGTGGTGTTCACCCGCGACCCCGGCCGCGAGTTCGCGCACGAAGATGCCGAGCTGCTCGAGCTGTTCGCCAAGCACGCCGCGATCGCGATCACGAACGCCCGCCTGCACGAAGCGGCCGAGTCGGAAGCCCGTGCCGACGCCGCCGCGGCGGAACGCAACCGCATGGCGCGGGAGGTGCACGACACGGTCGCACAGGGCCTCGTGTCGGTCCTGCTGCAGATCCGGGGGGCGCAGGGTTCGATCGCCGAGGGTCGTCCCGACCAGGCGTCGGGCGCGCTCGCTGAGGCGCGAGCCGCAGCGGAGGTGGTCTTCGAGGAGACGAGGCGCAGCGTACTCGGGCTCGCGCCGTCACCCTTGGAAGGCCGGTCGCTCGAAGAGGCTCTCGAGCTCGAGATCGCGTGGGCGAACCGCACGGGCGTGCTCGAGGCACGTCTCGTGACGGCGGGCACGCCGAGGGTGCCCGATCCCGACGTCGCCCACACGTTGTTCCGCATCGCCCAGGAGGCGCTGACCAACGCGATCCGCCACGCGCGGGCGACCTCGGTCAGGGTCGGGCTCGTGTACTCGCCCACGGGCGTCAGCCTGCTCGTGCAGGACGACGGCGCCGGCTTCGATCGCGCCCAGGTCGTCGAGGACGGGGAGGCGCACGCTCTCGGTCTGGGCGGGATGGCCGAGCGGGCTCGGTTGTTGGGCGGCACGCTCGAGCTCGAGTCAACTCCGGGATGGGGCACCAGGATCCGCGCCTGGATCCCGTCGGCGCCCGAGGCGACGGACGATGCGGACCGGCCCACTCACCCCGTCAGGGTCCTGGTGGTCGACGACCACGCGATGACGAGGGCCGGCATCGCCCGCCTCCTGTCGCGATCCGATCCCGCGTTGCGCGTCGTCGGCGAGGCGGGGTCGGGGGAGCAGGCGATCCTCGAGTGGAGGAAGCTGCGCCCCGACGTGGTGCTCATGGACCTTCAGATGCTCGACGGTGACGGGATCGACGCGATCGCGCGCATCAGGGCCGAGGATGCGACGGCCAGCATCGTGGCGCTGACCGCGTTCGCCAGCGACGACCTGGTCGCCGGGGCGTTCCGTGCGGGGGCCCGCGGCTACATCGGCAAGGAAGCGTCTGAGGTCGAGCTGGTCAGGGCGGTTCGTGCTGCGTCTCGCGGCGAGATGGTGGTGTCCGGTGATGCGGCCGAGCGGCTCCATTCCCATCTCAACGGCGTCGACGATGCCCACGGCCTCACCGATCGAGAGCGTCAGGTGCTCGCGCTCCTGGAGCGGGGCTCCACCGATCGCGAGATCGCGTCAGCGCTCACGATCTCGGTGAAGACCGTCGAGAAGCACGTCGGCTCGATCCTGCGCAAGCTCGGTGCGCAGAACCGCACCCAGGCCGTCGCCCGGGCGCGTGAGCGCCTCGCGGGGTAGGGAAACCCCCCATCGCGGCGACGGGTGGTCTCCCCGATGTCTCGGGAGTGGGGTCTCCCTACCCTGGGACCGACCGTCCCGGAGGGAGCCCCGTGCCTGTCGTCTCGCTGAAGGACATGCTCGATCGCGCCTTCGAGGAGCGCTATGGCGTGGCGGCGTTCAACATCGTCAACGACCTCACCCTCGAGGCCGTGCTCGCCGCCGCCGTCGAGCTCCGTGCGCCGGTGATCGTCCAGACGTCGGTCAAGACCGTGAAGTCGATCGGTCGTGACGTGCTCTTCGGCATGTGGCGAACGATGACGGCGGGCATCGATGTTCCGGTCACCCTGCATCTCGACCACTGCCCGGAGCGCGAGGTCATCACGTCGTGTCTCGAGGCGGGCTGGAACTCCGTGCTCTTCGATGCCTCGGCGCTGCCGGTCGAGGAGAACCAGCGTCAGACCGAAGAGGTGGTGGCGGAGGCCCACCGACAGGGCGCGCACGTGGAAGGCGAGATCGAGGGCATCAAGGGTGTCGAGGACGACGTCGGCTCCGACGAGGAGTCGGCCCGTCAGTCACTCGAGGTGGCGTTGGGGTTCATCCGTACGACCGGGGTCGATTGCTTCGCGCCGGCGATCGGGAACGCGCACGGCATGTACGCGGCCGAGCCGAAGCTCGACGCTCAGCGGGTCTCCGACATCGTGGACGCCGAGCCGATCCCGATCGCGTTGCACGGCGGCAGCGGCATGACCGATGCTCAGTTCACCGACCTGATCGCGCGTGGCTGCGCGAAGGTGAACATCTCGACGGCGCTGAAGCGCGTGTACATGCGCTCGAACCTGGAGTTCCTGCGTGAGGCCGAGGCCGCCAACAGGTGGGATCCTCCCTCGCTGTTCACGCACGTGCGGGCCGACGTCGTCGAGATGGCCCGGGACCACATCCGTCGGTTCGGGAGCGAGGGCAAGGCCTGGTGACCGCGCTGATCTTCGACTGCGACGGCGTGCTCGCCGACACGGAGCGCTACGGCCACCTGCCGGCGTTCAACCAGATGTTCGAGGAGTTCGGCCTGCCGGTGCGTTGGTCCGAGGAGGAGTACGGCGAGAAGCTCGCGATCGCCGGCGGCAAGGAACGGATGATGAGTCTCCTGACCGACGACTTCGTCCGCGACGCCGGCCTGCCCACCGATCCCGACGGCCAGAAGGCGACGGTGGCCGACTGGCACCGTCGCAAGACCGAGATCTACACCGAGATGGTCGCTTCCGGCCGACTGCCCGGACGGCCGGGCGTGGCGCGGATCGCCGCCGAGGCGCTCGACGCGGGGTGGGACCTGGGGGTCGCATCGACCTCGTCGGAGGCATCGGTGCGGGCGGTGCTCGAGCACGTCGTGGGCGCCGACCAGGCGGCGCGATTCGCGTTGGTGCTCGCCGGTGATGTGGTGCCCAGGAAGAAGCCGGCTCCCGACATCTACGAGCTCGCGGTGGAGCGACTCGGCGTGGCCCGCGAACAGGCGCTCGTGATCGAGGATTCCCGCAACGGACTCCTCGCGGCGGCCGGCGCCGGCTTGACCTGCGTCGTCACGGCGAGCAGCTACACGGAACACGAGGACTTCTCCGAGGCGGTTCTCGTCGTGTCCTCCCTCGGTGAGCCGGACGGCGAGCGCACGAAGGTGTTGACCAACCAGGGGGGCATCCCCGAGCCCGAGGGCTACCTCGTCCTCGGGGACCTGCAGGGGTGTCTGGTGGCCGGGGGCAACGTCCGGCGGATGAGAGATCGAGGAGGTGTGGATGGCGGACTCGAGCTTTGAGGGTGTCGAGCTGGTCGTGCGGACGATCGCGCAGACCGCGGTCGACAACGAGAAGTACTTCGGGGATCTGGACGCGGTCGTGGGTGACGGCGACTTCGGATACTCGATGGCGCGCGGCTTCGAGCTGGTGCTGACCGACTTCGATGCCTTCGACCGCGACGACATCGGGACGTTCCTGAAGAAGATCGCGGTGGTGATCACGAGCCGCGTCGGGGGCACGTCCGGGCCACTGTGGGGCACGGGGTTCCTACGTGCCGGAGCCGTGGCCGCCGGTAAGACCGAGCTCACGACCGACGACGTGGTGGCGATGCTCCGCGCGGCGATCGAGGGCATCAAGAAGCGCGGGAACTCCGACCTGGGTGACAAGACCCTGCTGGATGCGCTCCAGCCGGCGGTCGACGAGCTCGAGCAGGCGCTGGCCGCCGGGGACGCCGCGGAGGCTGCGATCCGCAAGGCCGCCACCACGGCTCGGGAACGGGCCGAGGCGACCAAGGAGATGATCGCCAAGCGCGGCCGGGCGGCGTACACGGGTGAGCGCAGCATCGGAACCCTCGACGCGGGGGCGATCGCCGTCGCGCTCATGTTCGAGCAGGTCGCCGACGCATGGGCGGCCGACGAGTCGAAGGAGGGAACGTCGTGAAGAAGTTCGTGAACGATCCGAAGGAGTTCGTCCCCGAGATGCTCAAGGGGATCGCGCTCGCCAACCCGGACACCCTGAAGTACGTGCCCGAGTACAACCTGATCATGCGGACCGACGCGCCGAACGACTCGAAGGTCTCGATCGTGCAGGGCTCGGGATCGGGGCACGAGCCCGCGCACGTGATGATCGTGGGCAAGGGTATGCTCGACGCCGCCTGTCCGGGCGACGTCTTCGCGGCCCCGCCGATGGACTACGTGCTCGAGACCACCAAGCTGCTGAACTCGGCCAAGGGCGTGCTCCACCTGATCAACAACTACACCGGTGATCGCATGGCGTTCGAGATGGGCGCCGAGATGGCCGACGCCGAGGGCATCCGGATCGGGACCGTGATCGTCGACGACGACGTCGCCGTGAAGGACTCCACCTGGACGGTCGGGCGGCGCGGTGTCGCGGGGAACTTCTTCGTGATCAAGGCGGTGGGCGCCGCGTCCGAGCAGGGGGCCGAGCTCGACGACCTGGTCGCGTTGGGTGAGCGGGTGAACTCGGTCACCCGCACGATGGGCATGGCGCTCACGTCGTGCACGCCGCCTGCGAAGGGGTCGCCCCTCTTCGACCTCGGCGAGGACGAGATGGAGATGGGCGTCGGCATCCACGGCGAGCCGGGCCGCCGCCGCGAGAAGCTCGCCGACGCCAACGCGATCGTCGACGAGCTCGTGGAGGCGACCGCGTCGGATCTTCCCTTCAACAAGGGCGACAACGTGGCGCTGATGATCAACGGGCTCGGCGGCACGCCGATCAGCGAGCTGTACCTGCTCTACGGCCGTGCCCACGACCAGCTCGCGTCACGAGGGATCAACGTCGGACGGAGCTACGTCGGCGAGTACTGCACTTCGCTCGACATGGCGGGCTGCTCGGTCACGCTCGTGAAGCTCGACGACGAGCTCGTGTCGCTGTTCGCAGCACCGGCCGAGGTCGCCTCACGGGTCTTCTAGGGACCTTTCGGGGCTGAGGCGAACCGAGGGCGGGCCTCAGGCCCGCCCTCGCTCGTCACGTTCCGCCCCGGCGCTGATCGGGGCGCGATCGAGCGGCTCATACGTCGTAGTAGAGGCCGAACTCGTACGGGTGCGGACGCAACGCGACCGCGTCATGCTCCTCGAGGCGCTTGTACTCGATCCAGGTGTCGATCACGTCCTGGGTGAACACGCCGCCTTCCAGCAGCCACTGGTGGTCGGCCTCGAGCTCGCCCAGCACCTCGAGCAGCGACCCCGGCACCTGCTTCACGGCCGCGTGCTCCTCGGGCGGCAGGTCGTACAGGTCCTTGTCGATCGGGTCGGGCGGCTCGATCTTGTTCTTGATGCCGTCGATGCCGGCCATCAGCATCGCGCTGAACGCGAGGTACGGGTTGCACGAGGGGTCGGGCGTGCGGAACTCCAGGCGCTTGGCCCCCGGACCCTTGCCGCCGAGCGGGATGCGCACGCAGGCGCTGCGATTGCGCTGGCTGTACACGAGCTTGATCGGCGCCTCGTAGCCGGGCACGAGCCTGCGGTAGGAGTTCGTCGTCGGGTTCGTGAACGCGAGCAGCGCCGGCGCGTGCGCGATCAGGCCGCCGATGTAGAAGCGGGCCGCGTCGCTGATACCGCCGTAGCCGACCTCGTCCCAGAAGAGGTTGTCGTCGCCCATCCACAGCGACTGGTGGGTGTGCATGCCCGAGCCGTTGTCCATGAACAGCGGCTTCGGCATGAACGTCACCGTCTTGCCGGCCTGATAGGCCGTGTTCTTGACGACGTACTTGTACTTCATGACGTTGTCGGCCGTGGTGAGCAGCGTGTCGTACCGCATGTCGATCTCGGCCTGACCGGCGGTGCCGACCTCGTGGTGGTGCACCTCGATCGTGAGGCCGACCTTCTCGAGGTTCAGCACCATGTCGGTGCGCAGGTCCTGGTACTTGTCCATCGGCGGGAGCGCGAAGTACCCGCCCTTGTAGCGAGGCTTGTATCCGAGGTTGCCGCCTTCCTCGATGCGGCCGGTCTGCCAGGCGCCGGCCACCGAGTCGACGTGGTAGTAGCCCTCGAACTCGTTCTGGTCGTAACGGATCGAGTCGAAGATGTAGAACTCGGCCTCGGGACCCCAGTACGAGCGGTCGGCGATGCCGGTCTGCTTCAGGTACAGCTCGGCCTTCTTCGCGATGTTGCGCGGGTCGCGCGAGTAGTCCTCGCCGGTCACCGGGTCCTTCACGAAGCAGGTGATGTTCAACGTCGGGTGCTTCGTGAACGGGTCCATGTAGGCGGAGTCGGGGTCGGGCATCAGGAGCATGTCCGACTCCTGGATCTCCTGGAACCCGCGGATCGACGAGCCGTCGAACGGCTGTCCGTCGGTGAGCTTGGTCTCCGTCAGCTCGTGCGCCGGCACCGAGAGGTGCTGTACCTGACCCGGCAGGTCGGTGAATCGGAAGTCGACGATCTCGGCTCCCTGCTCCTTGGCCATCGCGATGACGTCTTTCGGCGTTGCCACGCGCGCTTCCCCCTTGTCGCTCGGCACTCGGTCCCACCGAGCCTAGAGGCGGCTCCGGGCAGCGCTGTTACCTGGCCGTTAACTCTGCGTTACGTGCCGCGCGTCGCCGGCTGGGCGGGCCCCGCTCGGAGGTGTTCTCGTTGCGTGACTACGCAACGATGATCGCCTGAGGACCCACCCTGAGGCCGGTAGTATCGCGGGGTGCAGGGACGTGGACTCGCAGATCTCGCGAACGCGCTCTTCATCGCCGCCGGCTTGGGGTTGGCGTTCGCCTGCGCCTACCTCGTACGCAGGCCGGCCCCCCGAACGCCTCGGGTCTGGGTGGGCGCGATGCTCGTTGCGGTGCCAGGGCTGCTGATCGGCCTGGTGGCGTCGGATTCCGATCTCGGCGTGCGCGCCGCCTACCGTAACCTGACCGAGGTCCTGCAGGACCCGCTCGTGATCGAGGCGGAGATCGTGGTCGTCCCGCGGCCCGCCGTCGGCGATGCCGATCCGCCGGTCGTCGGAGGCTCCGAGGGCACGCCGAGTCCGGCGCCCAGCGTCGATCCGGGTGACGCGGAGTCCGCGGAGACGGCGGAGGACGGGGTGCAGCCGGAGCCGGTCCCCTCACCCGCGCCGACGACCGATGCGGAGACGCCGCCCCCGAGCCCGTCGGAGACGCCGCCCCCGAGCCCATCGGAGACACCGCCCCCCAGCCCGACAGACACGCCTCCTCCCACCCCGTCGGAGACCCCGCCCCCGCCGCCACCCCCACCGCCGCCACCCCCGACCCCGAGTGCGGCTCCCGGCCTCTAGGGTCGGTCGGTCCGCGACGGCTCAGACGCCGGTCTCCGCGGCCAGGGCTCCCTCGTCGACGGCGGCGACGAGCGCCGCGTGGTCGCGTTCGACCTGATCGGCATACGCTCTCGCGAACGTGACCATGGCTCGATCGATCCCGTCGTTCGTGCCGCAGTAGCTCGCGATCACGGCGGGGTAGCCGGTGCGTGCGTGGGCCTTGGCGAGGATCGCCCCGCACAGCTCCGCGTAGTCGACGAGCGTTCGGCCCTGCAGCTGCTCGGGGTGCACGCCCCCCTTCATGTCGCGGAGCTGACGCACGTAGTAAGGCCTCGCGCCCACGTTCGTCCAGCCCAGGAACGGATCGCTCACCGACTGGATGCGCCGCTGGCCGTCGACGACGTGCTGGCCGTGATGGTCGTGGGACGAGAGCGCGGGGTCGCGCACGATCGAGGGCAGCGCCTCCTTGACCTGCAGGAAGAGGTGGTCGCCCTCGTGGTTCCCCTGCAGCAGCACGATGTAGTCGCGGGTGCCGACGCTCCCGACGCCCACCACCTTGTGCGCGACGTCGAGCACCCCGTAGTCCTTCAACAGCTCCTGGATGTCGGGGGAGACCGTCGTGAGGTAGGTCTCGAGCGCGCTCAGCACCGAGGCGCGGACCCGGCTGTTCGCCGCCGTTAGGACCGGAGGATCGTGATGGAATCGTCCACCGCCCTCGTCGGTCAGGCGCAGACCGAGCTGCTCGTGTGTGCGCCGGTGCGCGCGCTTACGCTCGCGCTCGATGAGCTTCACGGTCGCGGGGCTCCAGTGATCGGGCGTGCCGTCGCCCTCGCCGAACGCCAGGTAGTGCACGTCGAGCCGGGGGAGGGGTCCGGTCCTGGCGAGCAGCGTGCGGTAGGCGCGGGTCGCGCTCGCGACCGCCTCAGTCCGGAGGTCCTCGTCGAGCCCGTTGTCCCGTCCGCAGAGCTCGACACTGGCGACCAGTCGCTTCAGATCCCACTCCCACCGCCCGCGTGCGGTCTCGTCGAAGTCGTTGATGTCCATCATGAGTCGGCGCTCGGGGGAGGCATAGAGGCCGAAGTTGGACAGGTGGGCGTCGCCGCAGAGCTGCACGACGAGTCCGGTCGTCGGCCATGGCCTGAGATCGATCGCCATCAGGTCGGCCGAGCCCCGGTAGAACGCGAACGGCGATGCGATCATGCGCCCGATGCGGATCGGCACGAGCCGTTGCTGACGTCCGCGGTTGCCGGCCCGGATCACGTCCACCGGATCCGGCCGGTCCGGCGCCGCACGCCAACGCCCGTGAACCGAGCGCGGCACGCGCCGGCGCAGCTCCTTGCCCATCGCCTCACGCTCGGCGCGCGGCGGGATCGTCCGGCGGATGTCGCCGGCACCGTCGATCGGGATGAGGGAGGGATCGTTCATCGTCAGCTCGGGTGAGGAAGGGAACCGCCTCGGTCAGCGGTCGGGTGTTGTAGCACGGAACCGCCCGCAGCGGCCAGACGGGCATGGAGCGAGGTCCCGACCGCGAGGGGAGCGGACGGGACCTGGGTGGACGGGGGGGAAGCCGGCTCGCGTCGGCGCGGGCGCCCGAAGGTGCCGCGGCGGTCGCCGACGCGAGCCGGGGAACGGCGGCGGAGGCCGCGTGACCGAGGGGAGTTCGCCCGGGGGGACGAGTGGCGCGGCTCCCATGTCGCCGTTCACACCGAGGTCATCGGCGCTACAGCAGCGCTCGGCGCAGAGCCCATGTGAGTCATTTGCCGATGGCCCGACTTGGGTAGTCCATCTCGACTGGGTTCGGCCGGATCAGCCCAGGTGCGCCGAGACCTTGTCCGCAACGACCGAGGCGTCATCGCCGATCCCGTACAGCAGCGACGACTTGCGCGAACGCAGGAAGTGCACCCCCGCGAAGAACACACCCGGCGCCACACCGCTGACGCCGTCGCGCTGCACCGGGAACCCCATCTCGTCGACGACGCCGGGCACGTCGATCCACCCGTAGTCGGGCCGGAACCCGCCGGTGAAGATCACGCCGCCCAGCGCGTCCACATCGAAGGCATCCGGCGACTCGGCATCGAACGGCTCGGGGTCGGGGAGATCGGGCACGTCCAGGCCGCGGTCCTCGCAGAGCGCCAGGACATCCTCACGGAACTCGAGGTATCGCTCGTCGGCCCACGCGACGGACTCGGCGAGGTCATCGGCGAACCGCACGCGGCCCCCATCGCAGCTCATGAAACGCCCGACCAGCACGGCGCCCTTGGCTCGCAGGGCGCGTGCATCGAGGTCGTGGCCGCCGTTGGCGCCGCTCGCGGTGACGTTCGCCGTGAACCTGGCTGCTGGCGAGGGGAGGGAGTCGATCGTGCCGTCGAGGAACCCAGTCTCGACCGCCCACCACATCAGGTCGTGGCCGCCGACCCTGCGCGGTGCCCTTGGCGCTCTGCCGCACGCCACCACGACCTCTCGCCCGGCCTCGCACAGTTCCTCCGCGATCTGACAGCCCGACTGCCCGCTGCCCACCACCAGCACGACCCCGTCGGGGACGGAGTCGGGGGTCCGATAGGAGCGCGGGTCCAGGGTGATCAAGCCTGGAGGAAGCTCGTCGGCGCCGGGCGGCCGGAAGGACCGCTGGTAGGCACCGGTGCAGACCACAGCCGCTCGCGCCGTCATCGGGCCCTCGTTCGTCTCCAGCCGGACCTCACCTGCCTTCGGCACGAGCGACGTGACGTCGATCCCGGTGCGCAGCGGCGCGTCGCTCGCCGCCACGTAGCGTTCGAGGTGCCCCACGATCTCGCGGCGCGACATGAAGCCGTCCGGGTCGTCGCCGTCGTACGGCATGCCCGGGAGCTTGACGCTCCAGTTCGGGGTGTTGAGGTGGAAGCTCTCCCACAGCGTCGCCCACGAGGATCCGACGCGGGCTCGCTCGAGCACAGAGTGATCCACCTGGCGTCGGCCGAGCTCGCGGCTGACCGCCAGTCCCGCCTGGCCGCCACCGATCACCACCACGTCGTGTCGTGTCATGCAGGACCCCGGCACGTCATGGTGTGGCCGATCGGTAGCCGACGCCCCGCACGGTCTCGATCAGGTGCTCGTGCTCGGGCCCGAGCTTGGCGCGCAGGCGTCGCACGTGCACGTCGACCGTGCGTGTGCCGCCGTAGAAGTCGTATCCCCAGACCTCGCGCAGCAGGGCGGGGCGGGTGTAGACGCGCCCCGGGTTCGACGCGAGGAACCGCAGCAGCTCGAACTCCTTGTAGGTGAGATCGAGGGGACGTCCGCTCGCCGTGACCCGGTACGTGTCGACGTCGAGCGCGAGCGGGCCGAGCCTCGTGATGGAGCCGTCGCCGCTCCCCGCCCTTCGTCGGAGCATCGCGAGCCGCACGCGCACCTCGGGCCCCGGAGCCCCCGGATAGAGGAACTCGTCGGCGACCTCGTGCCAGGGATAGCGCTCGATCGTGTCGCGTTCCACGACGAGGATCGCCGGTACCCGAGGATCGCGTTCGCGCAGCGCCTGCATCACGGTCCACGCCTGCGCCGGATGCTCGGCCGCATCGACCAGCACCGCCTCGGGCTCGAGGGCGAGCACGTGGCCGATCGAGACCACCGACAGCGGTTCCACCTTCAGGTCGGGGAGCACCTCGGTGAGGGCCGGCAGGGCCACCTGCGGCGAGCGGTCCGAGAGCAGGGCGAGGCGTCTCATGGCTGTGCTCACGATATCGGCTGCTCCTTCAGCGGGGAATACGACGGCGAACCCGGTCGGCGGCCGTTCGACCTGGGCTGTCGGGGGGCCGAAGGTCCCACCGCCGGTGGGAGACGTCCCGAGCAGGTGGTGCCGTCCGCCTGCGGTCGCGGCCTCCTCGGAGGTGCACGCTGAACCGAGATGTGGGTATCAGAAAGGGGTACGGCATGAACAGGAAGACATGGGACCAGCTGATCAGCACCGCCGGCGTGGTGCTCGCCGTCGCGTTGATCGTGCTCGGAGCGCTCGCTGTCTACGGCGGGAACTTCGCGCAGTCCAACGTGACCGACCGACTCGAGCCGCAGAACATCGTGTTCCCGCCATACGACGCGATGACTCCTGAAGAGCAGGCAGAGCTTGGGGACTACGCCGAGCAGCAGGTCGTCAACGGGGATCAGGCCGAGGCGTACTCGCGCTATATCCAGGGCCACCTCGCCGAGATCAACGAGGGAGCCACGTACTCGGAGACGAGCGCTGCTGCCCGTGAGGAGGGCCTCGACCCAGACACGGCGGCCGAGCTTCAGGGCAAGGCAGACACTCTGTTCAAGGGTGAGACGCTCAGGGCGATCCTGCTGAACGCGTACGGGTGGTGGACCGCAGCCACGATCGCGGTGTACGCGGGGTACCTGATGATCGTGGCCGGGATCCTCTTCGCGGTGCTCGCGTTCCTCGGGTTCCGCCACGCGAAGCGCGTCGCAGAGGTCCAGTCCGCGCCGTTGGTCAAGGAAACGGCCGCGGTCTAGGAGCCGCTTCACCACGAGCCGCCGGGGTCTATGGCCCTGGCGGCTCCGTGCATCATGGGTACGCTGGCTCACGATGACGAGGTATCGGGGATCGCTCGAACGGCGATGACGACCTTCCAGGGCATCACGTCGCATCACTGGCGCGTGCCGGCTGAGCCGTTCGTCGTGACGACCGAAGACGGTGTGCACATCCACGGCTCGCGCCTCGGCGAGGCGGAACCCGGTCGCCCGGCTCTGCTGCTCGCCCACGGCATGATCGGATGGCACCGCAAGCCGCGGTTCGCCGTCTTCGGCGAGCAGTTGACCCCCTCGTTCACGGTCTACGCGCTGGACATGCGCGGGCACGGTCACAGCGACGGTGTCTGCGACTTCGGGGGCGACGAGATCTACGATCTGGAGGCGGCCCATCGGCTCGCGCGCGACGAAGGGCACGCGACGGTGATCTCCTGCGGCACATCGATGGGGGCGATCGCCTCGATCCGCCACGGCGCGTTGCTCGGTGGCACCGACGCGGTGGTCGGCATCTCCTCGCTCGCGTACTGGGATTGGCACGACGATGCGCACCCTCGAGCCCGACGCAACATGCACGCGAGCATCGGCACGCCGGCCGGGCGTGCCGCCCTGCGGGCGTTCGGCGTGCGCATGCCCGACCGCTGGGACCCGCCCGAGTCTCCCGAGGACGTGATCGGCAAGATCGCGCCGACCCCGGTGGTGATCGTGCACGGGGCCGACGACCGGCTGTTCCCGCCGTCGCACGCCCATCGGCTCTACGAGGCCGCCGGCGAGCCGAAGCGTCTGCTGATCGGGGAGGGGTTCGGTCACGCGGAGGACGGGCTGACGCCCGCGTTCGCACACAAGCTCGTCGACGTCCTGGGCGAGATGGTGGACCTCACGTGAACGTACGTCTGTTCGCCGCGCTCCGCGAGATCGCCGGCGACTCGCACGTCGAGGCGACGGGTCACACGGTGGGTGACGTGGTCGACGACCTCTCGGCGCGCTACGGGGGGCGGTTCTCGCAGATCGCCGAGGTGGGGTCGTTCGTCGTGAACGGGGAGCGAGCCTCCCGTGACACGCCGCTCGCCGATGGCGACGAGGTGGCGTTGCTGCCGCCGGTCAGCGGCGGCTCCTCAGCGGAGCCACGCAGCGCCGGCAGTTAGCTCCAGAGTGCCGGCTTCCACACCATCAACACGACGATCACGAGGGTGAGCACGGTGACGATCACGCCCCAAGTGGTCGCCTTCGATGCGGCGGCGGCGTACGCGGACTCGTCGGCGCCGCCCTCGGCGCCACCCTCTGCGATGGCCTCCGCGATCTCGCGCTGCTTCCGGAACGACGGCGCGTAGACCGTGATCGCGAGCACCGTGAGCAGCACGTAGATGCCGAGGGACAGCTCCAGCCACGCCTGCCGGAGCAGGTCCCAGTCGATCGTCGCGACCAGCAGGAGTCCCGTGATCAGCTGCGCGATGAAGGCCGGCGTCGTGATGCGTCGGTCGATCCACGACACGGTGCGCAGCGCGAAGGCCCGACCCTGCGGGCCGTCGGCCTCACCGCGACGCACCCACAACCCGTAGCTGAGCGAGAACCCGAGGGCGACCACCGCACCGAGCACGTGCAGGACGAGGAGGAGGATCCGCACGACCGCAGGCTAGCGGCCGACGCGCTCTCGAGCACTCCCTGCGATACTGGCCGCGCGCATGCGATTCCAACGAGTCCTCCTCATCGTCAACCCCGTGGCCCGCACGGTGTCCCAGCCGACGCTCGCCGTGATCGAGAAGGCGATGTCTGCAGACTTCCGCCTCGAGGTCACCGAGACGAAGGAACGAGGCCATGCGAGCGAGATCGCGACCCAGGCCGTCGACGAGGGCGTCGACCTCGTCGTGGTCTTCTCCGGCGACGGCACGATCAACGAGGTCGTGAACTCGCTGGCCGGGACCGAGACGGCCTTGGGGGTGCTGCCCGGTGGAGCGACCAACATCCTGGTGCGCGCGCTGGGACTGCCGACCGAGCCGGTCGATGCCACCGGCGTGCTGATCGGCAAGGCGCTCGACGACGAGTCGTTCAAGCTGCACCTGGGCCGGGCGGACGGCCGGTACTTCGCGGTGAACTGCGGGGCGGGCGTCGATGCCGCGGCGATGGCCCGCATGGACGCGAAGTTCCCCAAGACGAAGGCGAAATTCGACCGGGTCGCGTTCCGCAGCGTCGCGTGGGAGCTGATGGTGGGCTATGCGGGCAAGCTCCCCGATCTCGAGGTGTCGATCGACGGGGGGGCGGTGGAACCGTCGCTCTCGGTGATGGTGGGGCGCACCGATCCGTACACGTACTACAAGGATCGTGGCTTGCGCATGACGCCGCAGGCATCGCTCGAGACCGGTCTCGACGTGTTGAGCATGCGCAAGCTCGCCCGCCGCAACGTGCCGCGCATCGCCGCGCAGGTGTTCGGCTCGGCGCGCCACGTGCAGAGCCGCGACATCGACTACCGCCACGATGCGTCCCACGTGGTGGTCACGTCCGACCGGCCGTTCCCGGTGCAGGTCGACGGCGATTCGCTCGGCGAGCACCAGCGGCTCCAGATCGAGCTCGCCCGTGAGGCCCTCTGGGTCGTCGCTTAGGGATCCTGCGGCCAGTCGCCCATCGTCAGGAGCTGGTCGGGCCCCACCGGACTCAAGGGCTGTCCCTGTCCGCCGCCGTTCATGACCACGAACTCGATCGCGCCGTCCCGGTCGAAGTCGAGGGTCGCTGCCACGTCGCCACATCCCGGCACATCACCGGGCGTGGAGTGCTGTTGCCAGATCCCGGCGGTCCCGTCATTCAGAAGCACGAGATCATCGACGTTGACGCCGTCGACGCACCCCTGCACGACCAGGAGGTCCGCCCCTGCGCGACCGTCGATGTCGGCGATCTCGACGGCGTGGCCCATCTCGAGCGGGAGTCGAAGGGACGGACGGTCGAACCGGCCGGGCCCCAGGCGCAGCCGAACCGTGAGTCGCCGCTCGGTGATCGCAACGAGATCGAGCGCACCGTCACGATCGAGGTCGTGCGATCGCGCCCATTCGACGGCTCGCTCCGGTATCCCGAAGGCCCGAGTCGCATCGACGAATCCGCCCTGGCGTCGGAGGTAGAGCTTCAGCCCCCGCTTCTCGCAGACCAAGAGATCGTCATTCCCGTCACCGTCGAAGTCGTCGACGTCGAGGCAGGACGCGCCGGCCTCCCGGGTCAACCCCATGTCAGCACGCCGGAAGCGCTCGCCCTGCACGTTCAGGAACGTCCTGTTGGGCGTCGGGCGGCCGTCTCGCCGAGGGAATGCGTTTCCCACGAAGAGGTCGGGGAAGGCGTCGCCGTTCAGATCGAGGAACTCTGTGCGTCGTCCCCGCCCCCATCGATCCACGACGCGGAACGCGCCCGCGCGATCGACGAAGGTGCCGTCGGGTTGCTGCATCCAGAGCTCGTTGTGCTTCTCGGCGGTTCCGACCCTCGCACCCTTCACGCAGTACAGATCGAGTCGGCCGTCGAGATCCACGTCTCCCCACGCGCAGTCGTGGCGGTCGTTCTCACCGTGGATCTCGTCGACGAAGGTCGTCTGGAGCTCGAAGCCCGACGATGTGCTCCTGAAGAGCTCCGTGGGCCCGGTGTGGTGAACGAACAGGAGATCCCTACGGCCGTCGCCGTCGACGTCGCGAGCACGGACGGCGTAGCTTCGCTGTTCGATCCGCAGCCCTGACTGCACGCCGATGTCGCGGATCGGCTCGCGAGCGGGCGCCGCGGCCGTGCCCTGAGTCCCAGCGGCCAGTGCTCCCAGGAGGCTCGCCAGCGCGGCTCCACGCTCGGCTCGTCGCCAGATGCTCGACCTCGGGTCCAGACGACGTAGCATGGATCGGATGCTACGCAAGGCAACGTTCGACGCAAGCACGTGGCCTCGTCATCGCGCGGCTCTACCCCCTGTGGCAGCTGCCGTGCTCGCGCAGATCGTGATGGTCGTCGTGGTGATCGGTTCGCCTCGAGCCGTCGCGGCCCAAAGAGCAGATCCGCTCGACATCGTCGTGGTGATCACCGACGACCAGCGAGCGCGCACCCTGACGCACATGCCGCAGCTCCAGAAGCTGATCGCCGCCCGGGGCGTTCGGTTCCGATCCGCGTTCGTTCCCAATCCCTCGTGCTGTCCGAGTCGGGCGAGCTTCCTCACCGGCACGTACTCCCACACGAACGGGGTGTGGAAGAACAGCGGTGAGTTCGGGGGCTTCGCGGCGTTCGACCCTAGCTCGACGATCGCCACCTGGCTCGACGACGCCGGGTATCGCACCGGCCTGTTCGGCAAGTACCTCAACGGCTACAGCGACGCCTCGATCGTGCCGCCGGGGTGGGACGAGTGGTTCGGGTTCTTATCAGGAGACGGGCGTTCGTACTACGGGTTCAACGCCAGCGTGAACGGCGAGCTGGTCGACTTCCCCGATGACGAATACTCCACGACCGCGACGTACGAGGAGGTGTCGCGGTTCATCCGCTCGACCCCGGCCGACCGGCCGCTGTTCGCGCTCTGGACGCCGGTCGCTCCGCACAGCCCGGCACTGCCCGAATCGGCCTATGCCGACGTGCCGCTCGATCTGGCACCGTGGCGACCGCCGAACTTCAACGAGCGGGACGTTTCCGACAAGTCGGGCTGGCTCCGACGCACGGATCGCCTCGATGCCGCCCAGCGTCGAGCGATCGACGCGCGGCGCCTCGATCAGTACCGCACCCTGCTGTCGGTCGACGACGGCATCGCCGACATCGTGAAGTCGCTGCGCCAGTCGGGGCGTCTGTCGAACACGTTGATCGTGTTCGCCTCCGACAACGGCGTGATGTGGGGGGAGCACAGGCTCATCCGCAAGGCCGCCCCGTTCGACGGCGCCTCTCACGTGCCGATGCTGGTGCGCTACGACCCGCTCACGGCGCCGGGGCGAGGTGCGTCGGCACGATCGCTCGTGCTGAACCTGGACGTCGCTCCCACGATCGCCGAGCTCGTCGGGCTGGCGCCCCCGACGGCGGTCGACGGGCGGAGCCTCGTGCCGCTGCTTGACGGGTCGGCCGTTCGCGTGCGGAAGCGGTTCGTCGTGGAGCACGCCGAAGGCGGTGTTCCCGCCTACTGCGGTGCGCGCACCCGCGAGGAGCTGTTCGTGCACTACGTCGGCGGCGACGAGGAGTACTACCGGCTCGCCGACGATCCGTACAGCCTCAAGAACGTCATCGACGATCGCAAGTGGCGCCGGGAGATCGCGGCGCTCCGGCGCTACGCACAGCGACGGTGCGACCCGGCGCCGCCGGGCTTCTCGTGGTGAACGTCGCGGGCCGGTCAGGCCTCGGCCGAGGCTTCCTTCTCGTGGATGCCGCACTCCCACTTCGAGAGACCGGCCCAGCGTCCCGCGCGCTCGGGCTCACCCGCGAACCGCAGGCGTGTGCAGGGCGCGCAACCGATCGACGCGTAGCCGAGGTCGTACAGCGGGTTGTGCGGCAGGTCGTGCTCCTTCAGGTAGGCCCACGTGTCGCGGCGCGTCCACGCCGCCACGGGGTTCACCTTCACGATCGTGTGTCCCGGTTCCAGCTCGTACTGCTCCACGAACGGCGCGGCGGCCCGCGTCGGTGACGAGTCGCGCCGGAACGCGGTGACCCACCCGTCGAGCCCGCGCAGCGCCTCGAACATCGGCCGCACCTTGTTGAGGTCGCAGCATCGCTCGGGGTCTCGCTCGTAGAGCCGCTCGCCGAACTCCGTCGCCTGCTGCTCGACCGTCAGCTCGCCGTACAGATCGATCACGTTCAGCCCGAGCCGGTCGGCGAGCTGTTCCTTGAACGCGAGCGTCTCCGCGAACTGGAACCCGGTCTCGAGGAAGAGCACCGGCACGTCGGCTCGGATCTCCGACGCCATGTGCATGATCGCCGTGCCCTCGGCCTGGAACGCCGACGCGATCGCGATCGTGCGCAGCCCCGATGCCTCGAGAGCCCACGCGAGGATCTCGCGCGGGTGCGCGTCCTCGAAGGTGATGTTCAGATCGACGAGCTCGTCGTCGGGAAGCAGGGTTCGCATGCGGTCGGACCCCTCTCGGGTCCGCGGAGCATACCGCGTATGCTGTGCCCGGTCGTTCGCCCCCCGGCGGCCGAGACGCCATCCATCGAAGGAGCCTGCACAGATGTCCGACACGTATCCCATCGCGCCCCACGGCGGCACCCTCGTCGACCTGCTCGCCGACGCCGAGGCCGTCGCCGCGCTCGCCACGGAGGCCGCCAACCTGCCCAAGCTCGTGCCGAACGAGCGCGAGCTCTCCGACCTCGAGATGCTCGCGGTCGGCGCGCTCAGCCCGCTGACCGGGTTCCAAGGCGAGGCCGACTACCACTCGGTGCTCGACTCGATGCACCTCACGAACGGCCTCGCCTGGGCGATCCCGGTGGTGCTCGGCGTGACCGAGGAGCAGGCACATCGGTTCGGTGGCGGCGGCGCCGTCGCGCTCGCGCCCGCCGAGGGCGCCGACCCCATCGCCGTGCTCAGGGTCAGCGGATCGTTCAAGCGTGACAAGCAGAAGGAGGCCGTCGCCGTCTACCGCACCGACGAGGCCGAGCACCCGGGCGTCGCTGCCGTGTACGACTCGGGTGAGTACTGCCTCGCCGGGGACCTCGAGGTGCTGTCGCTGCCGGTCCACGACGACTTCCGGCCCTACCGGCTCACGCCGGCCGAGACCCGCGCCGAGTTCGCGAAGCGCGGGTGGAAGACGGTCGTCGGGTTCCAGACCCGCAACCCGATCCACCGTGCACACGAGTACATCCAGAAGTGCGCGCTCGAGATCGTCGACGGCCTGCTCGTGCACCCTTTGATGGGAGCCACCAAGAGCGACGACGTGCCGCCCGATGTGCGCATGGAGTGCTACGAGGCGCTCTTCGAGGGGTACTACCCGAAGGACCGCGCGATGGTGTCGATCTTCCCCGCCGCGATGCGCTACGCGGGGCCCCGCGAGGCGATCTGGCACGCGATCTGCCGCAAGAACTACGGCTGCACCCACTTCATCGTGGGTCGCGACCACGCCGGTGTCGGCACGTACTACGGCACCTACGACGCCCAGCAGATCTTCAACGAGTTCGAGCCGGGCGAGCTGGGCATCACGACGCTGAACTTCGAGCACTCGTTCTGGTGTGAGGCGTGCGAGGGCATGGCCTCGCCGAAGACGTGCCCCCACGGCGAGGAGACCCGCATCTCGCTGTCGGGCACGAAGGTCCGCGAGATGCTGCGCAACGGGGAACGACCCCCGCAGGAGTTCTCTCGGCCCGAGGTTGCCGACATCCTGATCGCGGCGATGCAGGCGCAGGAGGGCTGAGCGGGCTCGATACAGATACGTATCGTGCGTGATACGTATCTGATATCATCGCAGCGTGGACGCTGCTGTGATGTTGCGGATGGCGCGTCGGCGGGCTCAGCTCTCCCAGCGTGAGCTGGCCCGCCGAGCGGGAGTTCCTCAGGCCACGATCTCTCGGATCGAGAACCGTGTGGTCTCACCGACGCTCGACACCCTCGACCCGCTGATCCGTGCCTGCGGCATGCGCCTCGGCGTCGCCGATCAGGGCGGTGTCGACGTCGATCGATCCCAGATCACGGAACGCTTGGCGATGACGCCTGCGGAGCGGTTTCGACTGGCGGTCGACGCCGCCAACGGGGTGCGCGAGCTCCGACGAGCCTTCGGCGCCCGGAGACCAGCATGAGCCTGCTTTTCGATCCGCTCGGCATGCTGCGGATCCTCGTCGAGCGAGGGGTTCGCTTCGTGCTGATCGGCGGGCTCGCCGCGAACCTGAGAGGAACCGCCGACGTCACGCAGGACCTCGATATCTGCTATGCAAGGGATCTCGCTAACCTTGAAGCGCTTGCCGGCGCCCTCACCGAGCTTCAGGCTCGCCTTCGGGTCGCGCGGGAGCCGGACGCCGACCTCCCGTTCAGGCTCGACGCCGTCACGCTCCGCAACGGCGACTCGTTCACGTTCGTCACGTCGATGGGCGATCTCGACATCCTCGGCACGCCCGCGGGCACGGCGGGATACCCCGATCTCGAGGCCGGGGCTGAAACGCTCGTTGCCGCCGACGGGCTGACCATCCTGGTCGCCAGTGTCGAGGATCTGATCCGCATGAAGTCGGCGAGTGGGCGGGTCAAGGACATCGTGCATCTCGAACACCTGGAGGCGCTGCGCGACGAGATCGATCGTGCCCGGGCGGAGGGCATCGATCCCCACCAGGGGGATGTGACACGAGTTGAGGCGCCGCGAGGGCCACTGGTAGCCTCGATCGAACGTCCTCCCTGGTCATAGGCCCGTGAGTGCCCGTCGTAAGGAGTCGACGATCCGTTCCCGAGCTTCACTCAGCCTGATCCTGGCATGCGCCCTCGTCGGCGCCATGGTGTCGATGCCGGCGAGCGCCGACACGGAGGGCGAGCTCGAATCGGCGGAGCAGAACCTGCAGTCCGCCAGAGCTGAGCTCGACCGCATCAACCAGCTCTGGCAGGATGCCGAGGCCGACCTCGCCCGGTCCCAGGACGCCGCCGACGCCGCGCAGCAGCGCATCGACACCCTGCGGTCCGAGCTCGCGACGATCCAGCGGGAGCTGAACCGTCGCGCCGCGGCGCTGTTCATCGCCGGCGGCAGCCCGCAGGCGCTCGCCCTGCTGACGTCGGATTCGGTCGGCGACGCGGTCGACCGCCTCGAGTTCGCGTCGGCCGTGGCCGAGGGGGACAGCGACCTCGCGAACCAGGTGAGCGTGGAGACCCAGGAGCTCGCGTGGCAGCAGGAGCAGCTCGCCGACGCGATCGCCGACCAGGAGTCGGCGGCCGCCGACCTCGAGACCCAGCAGTCGGCGATCCAGTCGGAGTTGGAGCGCTTCGCCTCACGCGTCGGGGAGCTCGAGGACCGACTCGCCGAGGAAGAGGCCGCGGCCGCCGCGGCGGCCGATGCCGGTGGCGGTGGCGGCGGCGGGGGCGGCTCGACCGACGACGGCGGTGGTGGCGGCGGCGGCGGGCCTCCGCCGGTCAGCGGCACCGGCTGGATCCAGACGTGCCCCGTGAACGGCCCCAACTCGTTCGTCGACTCGTTCGGCGACCCGAGGCCGGGGGGTCGCTCGCACGCAGGCATCGACCTGATCGCCGCTCGGGGCACCCCGGTGGTGGCTGTGCACGCAGGCACCGTGCACCGCACCGGCAGCTCGATCGGCGGGCTCGGCATCGTGATCTTCCACGAAGGAAGCTCGGACTGGACGTTCTATACGCACTTCGACTCGTACGGCGCCTACGGCGAGGGGTCCCGTGTCTCGGCGGGCAGCACGATCGGCTACGTGGGGAACACCGGCACGACCGTCTACCACCTGCACTTCGAGTACCACCCGGGCGGAGGCGGTGCGATCAACCCGTACACCGCGCTGCTCGGCGTCTGCTGAGCGCCCGGGGCGGGCGTCGCTCGGCCGCCGTAGGATGTGCCGCGTGAGTGACGAGCAGGACCATCCCGCCAACCGTCGGATCGACCGGATCCGCGAGCCCGGCTTCGTCGAGGACATCGACGCGCTGAGCCTGCAGGATCTGCGCGCGCGCCGTGACGAGTGCCTCGCCGAGCGCGAGTACCTCTCGCTGTTGCGCCGCCTCGTGCAAGGCCGTGCCGAGATCTTGCAGGCCGAGCTCGAGAGCCGGGGGAGCGACGGCGATCGCGCCTCGCTGGTCGAGCGGCTGTCCACGATCCTCTCCGGCGACGAGCCGCAGACCGCCTCGAGGGGCGAAGCCGTGCGGGTCGGTCTGCCCGAGGACGAGATGCTGATCGCTCGCCGTCGCATCGAGCGGCTCGTCTCCGATGCCGGAATCTCCGACCCCACCGAGCTCGACGACGAACGGCTGGCCGCCGCTGTTGAGCTGCTCACAGCGGAGGAGCACGAGGTGTCGACGGCGCGCGGCGACGTGATCGGCGTGCTCGACACGCTGCAGGCGGAGCTGATGCGCCGGTACAAGGACGATCCGACGCTCGTGCTGCAGTAGCGGGGCAGCCGTTCTCGCACCCCGTGTCCCCCGCGTGGGGGAGCACCCCTCCTCCCGACACCCACGCCGACCGGCCCATGCCGACGTCCGCCGGTCTCCCGGCGAGAACCCCGCGCGCGTCCGATGGCGCCGAGCCGTTCCTGCGTCCAGAGTGTGCTGGTCACGACGGGCCGGGGGGCTTGCGCACATGTCAGTCACGCACATCGCTCGGGCGCCGGGAGCTTCGGTGCCGGGCGACGCCGAGGTTCCGGCCCTGCACGCGCAGCTCGTGGTCTTCGCACGGGAGATCGGATCGCTGTACCAGGCCGAGCGCACGCGCAGCCTCGAGCTCGAGGAGGCGCTCGAAGGTATCCGCGACATGTACGTCTCGACGATGACGTCGCTGGCCAAGGTCGTCGAGGCCAAGGACGTCACCACACGGGGTCATCTCGATCGGACTCACCGATACGGGCTCGCCCTCGCCGAACGCATCGATCCCGAGCTCGCGGCTCGTCCCGAGGTCGGATACGGGTTCTTCCTGCACGACATCGGGAAGGTGGGGGTCCCCGAGGCGGTGCTGTGCAAGCCCGGTCCCCTCGACGAGGCCGAGTGGATCGTGATGCGCGAGCACCCTGCGATCGGGGCGCAGATCGTCTCGCCGATCCGGTTCCTCGCCGGCGCCGTCGAGATCGTGCAAACCCACCACGAGCGATGGGACGGACTGGGGTATCCGCAGGGGCTGCGCGGCGAGGAGATCCCGCTCGCGGCGCGCATCTTCGCGATCGCCGATTCCTTCGACGCGATGACGAGCGACCGTCCCTACCGAGCGGCGATGCCGCTCGAGCGCGCGCTCGACGAGATCCGCGCCGGGGCGGGGACCCAGTTCGACCCCGACGTCGCGACGGCGTTCCTCGATCTCGTCGACGAGGGCGACCTCATCGGCGGCTCTCCCGCCTCACCGCTCGCGGCCGCGGTCTAGCGTCGCCCGAACCCCTGTCTCCGGCGGGGTAGGCTCGAACGATGGTCGCCGCGGTGCCGATCGCTCGCGTGGTGCGCTCCGGGCTCGAGGAATCGGTGCACCTGGGTCACGTCGCGGTCTGCGACGTCGACGGCCGGCTCGCAGCGCGGGCCGGTGATGCGGATCGACCGGTGTTCATCAGGTCGTGCGCCAAGCCGATGCAGGCGGCTGTCTCGCTGGCGGCGATCGGCGACGAGCCCCTGCCGGACCGAGAGGTCGCCGTGATGTGCGCATCGCACAACGGAGAACCCGTGCACCTCGGCGCGGTCCGTGCTCTGCTCGAGCGGGCCGGGCTCGGCCCCCAGGCGTTGCGGACGCCGCCGTCCTACCCGATCGACGACGACGAGATGGCGCGCGCCCAGCATCGTCACCCGCTGTTCAGTGACTGCTCGGGCAAGCACGCCGGCATGCTGCTCGCCTGCACCCGGGCCGGCTGGGACACGGCCACGTATCAGCGGCGCTCCCACCCGCTGCAGCGGCGGGTGCTGCGGGCCGTGCGACGGGCGACCGGGGTCGACGACGTCCGGGTGGGGGTCGACGGGTGCGGCGTGCCCGTGCACGGCGTTCCCCTGCGCGCGATCGCGACCCTCTACGCCCGCCTCGGCGTTCCCGAACGGCTCGGCGAGCTCGAGCCCGAGGTGGAACGCGCGATCGAGGCGATGCTCGCCGAGCCCTACCTCGTCGGGGGTCGCGATCGCTTCGATACCGCGCTGATGCAGGCCGTCCCCGGGCTGGTGGCGAAGGAGGGCGCGGAGGCGCTGGTCTGCGTGTCCGTCCCCGAGAGGGGCATCGGGGTGGCGCTGAAGGTCGCCGACGCGGGGTTCCGCGCCGCGGGACCCGCGATGGTCGATGTGCTGGGTCAGGTCGACGTGATCGACGCGGCGCAGCGACGGGCGCTCGCGTCGCACGCCTCGCCCCCGGTCCGCGGCGGCGGCGAGGTGGTCGGGACGATCGAGCCCGTCGTGACCCTGCGACGTCGCTGATCCCGCCTCGTTCGCCGCGACCTCGCCTACCATCGGCATGATGAACGACAGCGCCCGCGTCGCCGTCCTCTCGGTGCATACGTCGCCCATGGATCAGCCGGGAACCGGCGACTCCGGCGGCATGAACGTCTACGTGCGAGCGGTGGCCGAACGCCTCGCGAGTCGAGGCGTCGCCGTCGATCTGTTCACGCGATGCCGCGGAGGCGACGACCACGAGGTGAAGACGCTCGCTCCCGGCATCCGCGTCGTGAGCGTCAAGGCGGGGCCGTGCGAGATCCTGCCGAAGGCGGAGCTGCCGCGGTACCTGCCGGAGTTCCTCGGCGGTGTGCTCCGCGTGGCCCACGAGGACGGCCGCGGCTACGACATCGTGCACAGTCACTACTGGCTCTCCGGCTGGGTCGGGCGGGCGGTCAAGTCGTCGCTGGGAGCGCCGCTCGTGGCGTCGTTCCACACGCTCGGCAAGGTCAAGAACTACTCGCTCGCCAGAGGTGAGCGCCCCGAGTCCGACGTGCGGCTCGCCGCCGAGCAGGCGGTGATCGCCGAGGCCGATCGTGTACTGGCGCCCACGCCGACGGAGGCAGCGCAGCTCGTCGGCCTGTACCGGGCCGATCCGAGCAGCGTGCGGCTCGTGCCGCCGGGCGTCGACCACCTGCTGTTCGTGCCGGGCGACCGCGCCCGCGCCCGAGAGCACCTGCACCTGTCCGGACTCCGCCTCGCCCTCTACGTCGGGCGGCTGCAGCCGCACAAGGGTCCCGACGTCGCCGTGCGCACGCTCGCCGAAGCCGTCGCCCGAGATCCCGACGTCGCCGGCGACCTCGTGCTCGCGATCGTCGGTGGACCGAGCGGCCCGGACAAGGGGGCCGAGGTCGCGAGGCTCCTCGAGCTCGCTGCGGCGCTCGGCGTGAGCGAGCGCGTGATGCTGTTCCCGCCGCAACCGCAGCCCAAGCTCGTCGACTTCTACACCGCGGCCGACGTCGTGCTCGTGCCCTCACGATCGGAGTCGTTCGGGCTGGTGGCCCTCGAGGCCCAGGCCTGCGGCACCCCCGTGATCGCCGCGGACGTCGGCGGCCTGCCGTACGTGGTCGAGGACGGCCGGAGCGGCTTCCTCGTCGAGGGACACGACCCGGGCGACCATGCCGATCGATTGCTGCAGATACTGCGAGACCCTCAGCTCCAGTCGTCGTTCGGCGACGAAGCGGCCCGTCAGGCGCTGCGGTTCACGTGGGACGCGACGACCGACCAGATGGTGTCGGTGTACGACGAGGTGCTCGCGCACCCCCGCTGACCTGGGCGTTCATCGTCCGCTGCGACATCCGTCACCTCCCGTCCGGATTTGTCACTCTTCTTCGCACGTCCGCTACCAGCGCATTCGTGCTCTGACCTGCGGAAACGTCGAGTTGACCGTGCCCCGTTCCCGCCCGTACAGTTCGCCTCGCTCCAAGCAGTCGAAGCACCGACGCGAGGAGACCGGACGAGGTTCCGGAGCCGCCGAGAGGTGGAGACGGAACCGGGAGAACCGACGAAGGCCGCAAGGCCAGACGCGGAACTCCGGGGCGCCGACGAAGGCCGCAAGGCTGGAAGCGGAACCTTCCGGGCCAGGCAGACGCCGCAAGGACGAAGCCGGGTCCGGCCCCCGGCGGAACGCCCTCGGGTGGGCCGCAGGGGAGCCCCGCCGCAGCAGGAGCGCCGCAAGGCGAGCCTGTCGGCGGCAGGCGATCGGAGCGCCTTCGGGCGAGCCGAACCCGCCGGGCACGATCGGTCACCGCCGCGACGACGCGGAGGTTGCTTGGAGCACCTGAGCCCGAGAGGCTGACGGTGGCTGGGAGCTTCGGCTCTCGGCGAGCCGGAAGGTCTCTCGGGCTCTTTCTTTCCTCGGGCGCCCTCGGCCGCTACCGTGCGGGCATGACGTCGGGCGTGAGCGAGGGCAGGGCCAAGCGGGTCGACGCCGCCGAGCGTCGCGATCGCGTCGTCGACGCCGCGATGCGCCACTTCGCCGAGCACGGATATCGGGGCGGGCGCGTCGAGGACATCGCGGCCGACGTGGGAGTGGCCAAGGGGACCGTCTTCCTCGACTTCGGGTCGAAGGAGGGGCTGTTCCTGGCGGCCTACCAACGCGCGGTGTCGATGCTGCCCGCGTGGCTCGACGCGCCCGATCAGGTCACCGCCGAGGGGTTCTGGGCCACGCTCGACTGGTGGCTCGAGCACACCGAGGACTTCGTGGACCGTGATCCCGTGCCCAATCGCATCGCGGTGATCGGCCGCTACGACGCGGGCATGGGCGTGCGACGCCCGATCGACCGCTTCATGCGCAGCGAGGATCCGTACGGCACGCTCGAGTTCGTGGAGTTCGGCGTGCGCAGCGGCGAGGTCCGCGACGACGTCGACCCCGAGATGCTCGCGTCGACGCTCGACTGGGTCGCCGAGCGCTTCCAGGACGCGCTGGTCTCGGCCGATCTCGACCCCGGGCTGATCCACCGGCGGCCGGAGCGGCGCGAGATGCGCATCAAGGAGTTCGTCGAGATCCTGCGCCACGGCATCCAGTCCGCCCCCGACGACGCGTGAGGCGCCGGTCCGCGCGCGTGCGATAGGTTGTCCGCCATGAGCAGCGACGAGGCACGCAGGGTCGCCTTCCTGGGCGGCGGCAAGATGGCCGAGGCGCTGATCTCGGGCCTGATCCGGTCGGGCGGGCGCACGGTCGACGAGATCATGGTCACGAACCGCCGTGAGGAGCGCGCCCAGGAGCTCGCTGGCAAGTACGGCATCACGGCGACCCTCGACAACCCCGAGGCGGTGCGCTGGGCCGACGTGCTCGTGCTGATGACGAAGCCGCAGGACATCGAGGCGCTGCTGCAGCAGATCCGCGAGCACGTGCAGCCTCGGGACACGGTGATCAGCTTCGCCGCCGGGGTGCGCACCTCCTTCGTGCAGAAGCAGCTGCCTGACGGGGTACCGGTCGTGCGCGTGATGTCCAACGTTCCCGTGATGGTCGACGAGGCGATGTCGGTGATCGCGGCCGGGCGCTCGGCGGGGGAGGAGCATCTCTCGATCGCCGAGGAGCTACTCGGCACCGTCGGCAAGGTGCTGCGGCTGCCCGAGCAGCACCTCGACGCGGTCACGGCGACGAGCGGCAGCGGTCCTGCGTACTTCTTCCTGTTGGCCGAGGCGATGATCGAGGCCTGTATCCTGCTCGGGCTGTCACGTGACGTCGCGACCGAGCTGATCATCCAGACGATGCTGGGCTCGGCCAAGATGTTGCGCGATACGGGCACGCACCCCGTGGAGCTCCGCGAGATGGTGACGTCGCCCGGCGGCACGACGATCGCGGCGATCCGTCACCTCGAGGAAGCCGGTGTGCGGGCCGCGTTCCTGAACGCGATCGACGCCGCCCGCCAACGCTCGCTCGAGCTGGCGCAGGGCGGCGACGACGACGACGACTGAGGAGACGACGACGATGGGCAGGGGAGATCTGGCGAAAGTGCGGTCCGCGAAGGACCGTCAGCGCAAGAAGAAGGCACGCGACGCGCGCAGGGCCGTCGAAGCCGGCACGGCGCGGAAGACCGCGAAGAAGAAGTAGTCCGGCGCCGGCGCCGCCCTCAGCGGGCGCCGAGGCGATTGCGCAAGGTGCCGATGCCCTCGGCCGCCAGCTCGATCAGGGCGCCCGGCCACAGCCGCCGAGCGGGGTCCGCGTCGTCGGCGACCGGTGGGAAGGGTCCGAGCGCGAACGCGTCGCCCCGCTCGAGCACCGCGTGCCGCGAGACCGACGAGATGAGCTCGAACAGCGACGTCGCGGCGCCGTTGAGGTTGCCCTTCAGCACGTCGTGGTCGTCGACCTTCACCTGCACGAACATCGCCTGCGGGTCCAGATCGTCGGCCGTGACCACGCAGGGTCCGATCGAGATCGGGACGCCCTCGGCCGAGCCGACGGGGGCCCCGTCGGCCGAGCGTGCCCGCCAGTCGTTCACGAGCGTGTACCCGAAGACGTCGGCGCGCACCTCGTCGGCGCTCACCTTCGACGCCTCGTTGCCCACCACCGCGGCCACCATCGGCTCGTAGTCGAGCCAGGCCGCGCCGGCCGGCCACGGTACCGGCTGCTCGGGCCCGACGATGCGCCGTTCGACGTCCATCGCGCGAGGCGAGAGCAGGGAATGCGGGAACAGCGGGGTGAGGATGCGCGGCTTCGGCACGCGCCAGTTCCACGCGTCGTCGCGCTGCAGGGCGGCACGGGCGGCATCCATCACGCTGCCTCGGCTGCTCGAGACCAGACCCTCGAGGGTGGTGGGGAAGGCCGGATGCCCGACCGCGTCGGGGAGATCGACCACCTCACCCTCGAGGATCGCTCCCAGTCGCCGGTGCCCCCCCCGGTCGTAGGTCACGAGCCTCATGTGGGAGCCGAAGCATACGCCTGTCCGACGACGATTTCCCGGTTTCCGCTCGCCGGATCATGACCACGCATCGTTGCAGGTCACAGACGGTGCCGGTGGCTCCAACCGCAGGTCATCGGCGCCCATGGGCGGCCCTCGGGGCGCTCGGATACGATGGCGGCCGTCACACGGTTATCCACATACCGACCCATTGGCCGAGCCATGGGAACGCCAGAAGGGGGCGAGCTTCCGATGAGCGAGAAGTTCCGCATCACCTACGCGACGCTGTCGGCCGACAACGAGGAGTTGCAGGCGGCGTACGACGAGGCAGCAGAGCGGGTCAAGGCCGACCTCGGCAAGGACTACCCGGTCATCGTGAACGGCGAGGAGCGTTGGCGCGAGGATCGCTACGAGGAGCCCTCGCCGATCGACAAGGAGATCGTCATCGGGCGCTTCTCCCAAGCCACCCCCGAAGACGTCGAGGACGCCGTGGCGGCGGCCAAGGCGTTCCAGCTCGAGTGGGACCGCATGGGCTGGCAGGAGCGCGTGCGCATCCTGCGCAGCGCCGCCGACATCATGGAGGAGCGCCTCTTCGATCTCGCGGCACTGATGGCGTACGAGGTGGGCAAGAGCAGGCTCGAGGCGCTCGGCGACGTGCAGGAGACGGCGGAGCTGATCCGCTGGAACTGCGACGAGGTCGAGAAGCACGAGGGCTTCCGCGCGCCGATGAGCGGGCTCGGCGCCGCCGGCGACTACTACGACGTCCTGCGGCCCCACGGCGTCTGGGCCGTCATCAGTCCGTTCAACTTCCCGATGGCGCTGTCGGGCGGCCCGACGAGCGGCGCGCTCGTCGCGGGCAACGCGGTCGTGCTGAAGCCGTCGAACCAGGGCGCCCTGCTCGGCTACAAGCTCTACGAGTGCTACCGCGACGGCGGCGTGCCGGCGGGCGCGTTCCACCTCGTCACCGGGCGAGGCGCCGTGGCCGGCGAGGCGCTGTGGCGCCACCCCGACGTGAACGGCATCACGTTCACCGGCTCGTACCCGGTGGGCATGGACATCTACAAGAACTTCGCGACGAACGTGCCGAAGCCCGTCATCTGCGAGATGGGTGGCAAGAACCCGACGATCGTCACGAAGAGCGCCGACATCGACAAGGCGACCACGGGTGTGATGCGTAGCGCCTTCGGATTCGGCGGACAGAAGTGCTCGGCGTGCAGCCGTGTCTACGTCGAGCGGGAGGTCTACGACGAGTTCGTATCCCAGCTCAAGACGAAGACCGAGCAGATCAAGGTCGGCAACCCGATCGAGCGTGACGTCTTCCTGGGCCCGATCATCAACGAGGCCGCCCTCGACACCTACGAGGAGGCGGCGGAGGAAGCCCAGAAGAGCGGCACGATCGTCACCGGCGGACAGCGCATCACCGAAGGGGATCTCGGCCGCGGCCTCTTCGTCGAGCCCACGATCGCCGAGGCTCCCGAGGACAGCTGGATCTGGCACAAGGAGCTGTTCGTGCCGTTCGTCGTCGTCGCGCCGTTCGACGAGCTCGACGATGCGATCGAGAAGGCGAACGCCACGGAGTACGGGCTGACCGCCGGGCTCTTCAGCAACGAGGAGAACGAGATCGACGAGTGGCTCGACCGCATCCAGGCGGGGGTCGTCTACGTCAACCGTCAGGCCGGGTCCACCACGGGAGCCTGGCCGGGCGTGCAGCCGTTCGGCGGCTGGAAGGCGTCGGGGACGACCGGCAAGGCCGGCGGCGGCCCCTACTACATGCTGCAGTACCTGCGCGAGCAGTCGAGGACGGTGATCTCCGAGTGAGCCTCGAGGACATGGAGCTCGAGGGCCTCGCGGCGCACGCCAGGCCCAAGCTCATCACGGAGGTGCCCGGCCCCGAGGCGATGGCGCGCATCGAGCGCGACCGCAAGGTCACCTCGCCGTCGCTCCCGCGCGCCTACCCGTTCGTGCCGCGACGCGGTTCCGGCTCGATCGTCGAGGACGTCGACGGGAACATCTTCCTCGACCTGAACGCGGGCATCGCCGTGACGAGCACCGGGCACTGCCATCCGACGGTGGTGGAGGCCGTGCAGAGACAGGCGACCCAGCTGCTGCACTACTCGGCGTCGGACTTCTTCCTGCCGATCTACTCCGACGTGTGCGAGCGGCTCGACGCGATGGCGCCGTTCGGGGGGAAGCGGGCACGCTCGTTCCTCACGAACTCGGGCACCGAGGCCGTCGAGGCCGCGATCAAGCTCGCGCGCTACGCGACCGGTCGCCAATACCTGATCGGGTTCTACCAGTCGTTCCACGGGCGTTCGATGGGGTCGGTCACGCTCACGGCGTCGAAAGCCCGCTACCGCACGGGCTTCGGTCCGATGATGCCGAGCGTCTACCACTCGTTCTACGGTGACTTCGAGTACCTCGAGCAGGTGTTGTTCAAGCGGGTCGTCTCGCCGACCGAGGTGGCGGCGATCGTCGTCGAGTCGTGGCTCGGCGAGGGTGGGTACGTCCTGCCGCCCGAGGGCTGGTTCACCTACCTGCGAGAGCTCTGCGACCGCCACGGCATCCTGCTGGTCTGCGACGAGGTGCAGTCGGGCATGGGTCGCAGCGGCACGATGTGGGCGATCGAGCAGGAGGGCATCGCGCCCGACGTGATCACGGCCGGCAAGGGCATCGCGAGCGGCCTGCCGCTCGGCGCGATGATCGCCCGCGACGACCTGATGACCTGGGAGCTCGGCGCGCACGGCTCGACGTACGGCGGCTCGCCGATCTCGTGCGCCGCTGCCCTCGCCACGTTCGAGGTGATCGATCGGGAAGGATTGCTCGACAACGCGCGCTCGGTCGGGGAGATCTTCCTCGACGGGGTTCGCACCATCGCCGAACGGCACCCGATCATCATCGAGGTACGTGGCCGGGCCCTCTGGATCGGACTCTCGTTCGCCGATCACGACCAGGCACTCGCGGTCGAGCAGGCGTCGTTCCGCAAGGGGCTGTTGATGCTCGGGTGCGGTGACGACGCGATCCGCATCTCGCCGCCGCTGGTGTTCCGTGAGGACCAAGCCCGGGCGGCCCTCGAGATCTTCGAGGAGGCCGTCGCCGAGGTCGAGGCCGCTTCGTAGGCGGCGGGCCCTCCGTGACCTCGCTCGTCTCCACGCTCACGATCGACTGCCGGGACCCGCGGCTGGTCGCCGACTTCTGGTGCGCGGCGCTCGGCTACGAGCTCGAGGAGGTCGACGACGACGACGCGTGGCTCCGGGACCCGTCGGGCCGCGGGTGGCCGCTGCTGTTCCAACAGGTGCCCGAGGGGAAGTCGGTCAAGAACCGGCTGCACCTGGATCTCTCCCCTCCCTCGACGATGCGCGGGGAGGTCGATCGACTCGTCGACGCCGGTGCGCGCGTCGTGCGCCGTGTCGACGAGGGTGGCAGCTACTGGACCGTCCTGGTCGACCCCGAGGGCAACGAGTTCTGCGTGCTCCGCGGCCCGAACGACGACCCCCCGAAGGAGCGGCCGTCGTGAGCCGTGCGGACGCATCATGAGCCCGGGGTGGGTGGGGTGAGCAAGGTCACGACGATGCAGGACGCCGTGCGCGAGCTCGTGCGCGACGGCGACACCGTGGCGATCGAGGGCTTCACGCATCTGATCTGCTTCGCCGCCGGGCACGAGATCATCCGGCAACGCCGGCGCGACCTCACGCTCGCCCGCATGACGCCCGACGTGGTCTACGACCAGATGATCGGGGCCGGGGTCGCCTCGAAGCTGATCTTCAGCTGGATGGGCAATCCCGGCGTCGGCAACCTGCACGCGGTACGTCGGCGCATCGAGAAGGCGGACCCGGCACCCCTCGAGATCGAGGAGTACTCGCACTTCGGCATGGTGTGCCGGTACATGGCGGGCGCCGCGAACCTGCCGTTCTTCCCGATCCGCAGCTACTACGAGAGCGACATCCCGAAGGTCAACCCCAAGATCGTCCCGATGCGATCCCCGTACGACGAGAGCGACGAGGTCTTCGTCGTGCCGCCGTTGAAGCCCGACGTGGCGATCGTGCACGCGCAGAGGGCCGACGCCGCCGGTGACACGCAGATCTGGGGCCTGATGGGGTGTCAGAAGGAGGTCGCGTTCGCGGCGCACAAGGTGATCGTCGTGGTGGAGGAGGTCGTCGACGAGGCGGTGATCCGACGAGACCCCAACCGCACGGTGATCCCGGGCGCGGTGGTCGACGCGGTGGTCGAGGAGCCGTTCGCCTGCCACCCGTCGTTCGCGCAGGGCTACTACGACCGCGACAACCGTTTCTACCTCGAGTGGGACCGCATCGCGAAGGAGCAGGAGACGCTCGATGCCTGGCTCGACGAGTGGGTCTACGGCCTGGCGAACCATCGCGAGTACGTGCAGAAGTACGGCGACGCGTACTGGGACGCCCTGCGGCCCGAACCGGCGCCGTCGGGCGAGGTCGACTACGGGAGGTACGCGTGAGCGACGCCGCGGCCGACCTCGGGTACTCGAAGTCCGAGCTGATGATCGCGGCCAGCGCGCGCCTGCTGGGTGGCGTCTCGAACTGCTTCGTCGGCGTCGGGCTCCCCAACATCGTGTGCAACCTCGCCCAGCGGACGGTCGCCCCCGAGCTCCAGCTCGTGTACGAGTCGGGCGTCTACGGCGCGCGCCCGGAGCGGCTTCCCCTCTCGATCGGAGACCCGACGCTCGCGACGGGCTCGACAGCGGTCACGAGCATGTTCGAGCTGTTCGCGTTCTACCTGCAGGCGGGACTGATCGATGTGGCGTTCCTGGGCGGGGCCCAGATCGACCGATACGGGAACCTCAACACCACGGTGATCGGCGACTACGACCATCCGAAGGTCCGGCTGCCGGGCTCGGGTGGCGCCTGCGAGATCGCGATCCACGCCCGGCAGATCCTGGTGATCATGCGGCAGGCGCAGCGCTCGTTCGTCGAGCGGCTCGACTTCCGCACCTCGCCGGGTCACAGCGGCGACCCCGTGCACGACGCCGCTCGCGGCTGGTGGGGGAGCGGGCCGACGAGCGTCGTGACCGACCTCGCCACGTACACCTTCGACGGGCCGACCGGGGAGATGACGCTGCGCACCCTGCACCCAGGGGTCACGCTCGACGACGTGCGAGCGAACATGGGCTGGGAGCCGAAGGTGGGGGTGGACCTGGGCGGGACGCCTGCCCCGACCGACGACGAGCTGCGGCTGATCCGCGAGGAGCTCGACCCCGGCGGGGTCTACACGAAGTGACGCCCGGCCCGAACGAGCCGCTCGAACCCCCGGTCTGGTACACGCCCCTGCGGTCGCCATCGTGGCTCGTGCCGGTCGTGCGTGAGGGCGCGCCGACGATCGTCTTCCGCGCCGAGGCGTGGGAGGATCGGGCGGTCGGCGCGGCGGGTCGCGATCTGCGGCTCGGGCTGCCGGTCTACCTCGCGGAAGCGGTGAGGTTCGGCACGAACGCGCGGCCGCTCGCCGGCACACTTCCGCTGTCCGGATCCGAGGCGGTGCCGGGCGCGCCGGTGACCGTCCGCAGCGCCGTCGGTGCCGAGGGTCGCGCATCGATCACCCTGCGTGTGCTCGATGCCGCGGGCGACGTCATCGCCGAGGTCGTGCGGGAGGCGCACGACGAAGAGACGTTGGGTGCGGCGCTCGAGAGGCTGCCGCGCGCCGTCGTCGAGGCCGTGGGCCCGGCGGGGATCCGCCCGGTCTGGAGCTCCCTCTACTCCGTGCCGACCGGGGCCGCCCTGGCGGCGTACGTGCGTGGCCAGCGCGCGTGCCTTCGACTGCGCGACGGGGCGCTGCCCGCGTCGGCCGACGCCGACTCGATCGCAGCCCGCCGGGCCGACGTGCGAGCCGTGCTCGAGGCGCTGGGCTCCCTCGCCACGAGCAGCCCGGGGCCGTTCCCGGCGCTGCTCTTCTTCGGCGCGCTGCTCGCCGCGCACGATGCCGGCTCGTCGGTGGTGGGCGACTTCCGGATGCAGGCGAGCGTGCGCTGGACGGCGGCGACCGACCCGGTCGATCCGGTGTTCGCGATCGCGGCCCTGGTGATGCGGGTCTTCGGCGACCTGGATGCGAGCGACCGAAGGATCGGCGTGCTGCGAGCGCGCGACGACGGTTCGATGCGGCGATGGCTCGCCGACGTTCAGACGGTAACGTGAGCGACATGCACCCCGACGAGGATCGCACGGCCGGTGGGCAGGAGGCGCCGTGGTCGGTCGACGCCGGGCCCGAGCCCGAGTGGGCGGAGGCGATCCGTCGGGGGCGCAAGGCTCGAGGCGACCGGCTCCGTGAGGTCTTCGCGACCTTCGACGACGATCCCACACCGACGACGTCGCCTCCCCGATCCACCGACGAGGAGGGCTCGTGAGCCACGTCTTCCCGAGGGTGCTCGACCGCGACCTGCCCGAGGCGGTCGCGGCGGAGGGCGCGTGGATCATCACGGCCGACGGCGGACGGTTCCTCGACGGCGCCGGCGGTGCGATCGTCGTGAACGTCGGGCACGGGGAACGTGCCGTGATCGAGGCGATCGAGGCCCAGCTCGCCCGCACGCAGTACGTGCACGGCACGATGTTCACGACGGGCGTGCTCGAGGCGTACGCCGACGACTTGGCGCCGTTGCTTCCGCTCGACGATGCCCGCCTCTACCCCGTGTCGGGCGGCAGCGAGGCCGTCGAGACCGCGCTGAAGCTGGCTCGCGCGTATCACCTGGCGCGTGGCGAGGAGTCGCGCTTCGTCGTGATCGGGCGTCGCAGCGCCTACCACGGGAACACGCTCGGGGCACTGGACGCGAGCGGCAAGGAGCCGCTCCGCAAGCCGTACACGCCGTGGCTCGGCCGCTTCCTGCACGCGCCTGCGGCATACGAGTACCGATGCGAGAACCCGCAGCACCCCGAGGCGTGCGGCGCGTGGCACGCGGGGGAGCTCGAACGCATGATCTCCCAGGCGCCACCGAACTCGGTCGCGGCGTTCATCGCCGAGCCGGTGGCCGGCGCGACGCTCGGCGCGGCCGTCCCGTGCGAGGACTACTGGCCCTCGATCGTCGACGCGTGCCGGCGCCACGGCGTCCTCGTGATCGCCGACGAGGTGATGACGGGCATGGGCCGCACCGGTCGCTGGTTCGGGGTCGAGCATTGGGACGTGCGGCCGGACATCCTGACCGCCGGCAAGGGCACGACGAGCGGATACGTGCCGTTCGGGTTCGCCGCGGCGAGCGGTGAGGTCTTCGAGACGGTCTCCACCACCGGGTTCGTCCACGGCTTCACGTGGTCGCACAACGGCCTGGGGGCCGCCGCGGCGGGCGCCGTGCTCCGCCTGCTGCGCGACCGCGATCTGGTCGCGCGTTCGGCCTCGCTCGGCGAGCGGCTCCGGACGGACCTCGTGGCCGCGCTCGCCGACCTGTCGATCGTGGGCGACGTGCGCGGGCTGGGAACGATGATCGGCATCGAGCTCGTCCGCGACCCCGAGACCAAGGAGCCGTTCGCGCGCGCCGACCGGGTCACGGAGCGGGTCGTGACCGCGGCGCGCGAGGCGGGCCTGCTGCTGTACTCCTCGACCGGGCACGTCGACGGCCGCGACGGCGATCTGCTGATGCTGGGCCCACCGTTCGTGCTCACCGACGACGACGCCGCCGAGCTGGTCGCGCGCACGGCGGCCGCGGTCCGCTCGGTCGCGTGAGCGGCACCGCCGGCCTCGTGATCGCCCCCGAGGCGAGGATCTACGACCATGGCCTGCGACACCCCTTGCGGCCCCAGCGGGTGCTGTTGACCTGGGACCTGATCGCCGAGTACGGGATCGACCGGGAACCGCACGTCGTCCGGCTCGGCGCAGAGCCGGCCGACGACGACACGCTGATGCTCGTGCACACCCGGGAGTTCATCGAGGCGACCCGCGACGCGGGCCACGGGATCGAGGGATCCTGGGGCCGGTTCGGATACGGCCCCGGTGACAACCCGATCTTCGATCGCATGCACGAGGCCGGGGCCATCGTCGCCGGCGCGAGCCTCGCCGCGGCCCGTGCCGTGCTGCAAGGCGAGGTCGCGCACGCGTTCAACGCGGCGGGCGGCCTGCACCACGCGATGCCCGGCCGAGCCTCTGGCTTCTGCGTCTACGACGATCCGGCGATCGCGATCGCGTGGATGCTTGCCCGGGGCGCGGAGCGCATCGCCTACGTCGACGTCGACGTGCATCACGGCGACGGTCCGCAGGCGATCTTCTGGGACGATCCGAGGGTGCTCACGGTCTCGATCCACGAGTACGCGCCCGAGATCGGTTTCTTCCCCGGCACGGGTGGACCCTCGGAGCGGGGAGGGCCGAACGCTCCCGACTCCGCCGTGAACCTGCCGCTGCCTCCGGGCACGAGCGACGAGGGGTGGCTCGAGGCGTTCCGCGCGGCCGTGCCCCCGATCGTGCGGGACTTCGGACCCGACGTGCTCGTGACCCAGCTGGGGTGCGACACGCACGCGAGCGATCCGCTCGCGCATCTCGGGCTCACGACGAACGCCTATCGCGCGGCCGCGTCGATCCTGCACGAGCTGGCGCACGACGCGGCAGGTGGACGGTGGGTCGCGACGGGCGGTGGCGGCTACCAGTGGGCGCGGGTCGTGCCGCGCGCCTGGACGATCTACTTCGCCGAGATGGCCGGGGTGAGGCCGCCCGACGAGATCCCCGAGGGATGGATCGAGCGCGCAGAGTTCGAGCTGCGCGGGGAGGTGCCGACCACCCTCTCGGAGCCACCCGCCCGCCCGTCGCCGGCCGACGAGGAGGCCGGGGCCGTGGCCTCCGCCGCGTTGGCCCACCGGTTCGAGCCACGTGCACCTGACGGGGGAGGCCCTCCGTGAGCACCCCGGGCCCCTCGCTGACCGCCCGCACGAAGCTCCTGTGCACCCTCGGACCGGCCACGAACACGCCGGCGTTCGTCCGTGGCCTGGTGACGGCGGGGGCGTCGATCTTCCGCGTGAACTTCTCCCACGGCACGCCCGACGACCACGCCCGCGCGGTGGGGTTGGTGCGTGAAGCGGAGGCCGAGGGCGACCGGGCGCTCGCCGTGCTCGCCGACCTGCCCGGACCCAAGGTGCGGCTCGGCGCGATGGACCCCGACCCGTTCCGCTTCGCGCCGGGGCAGCCGTTCGAACTGCGACCGGGCGGGTCCGGCTCCGAGCTCGGCACGTCGACGACGTACCCGGGCCTGGCCGAGGACCTGCGGCAGGGCGACCGAGTGCTGCTGGCCGACGGCGCCGTCGAGCTGCTCGTCACCGGGATCGACGGTGCCACGGTGCGCACCGAGTGCGTGCGGGGCGGAACCGTGCGGTCGGGGCAGGGGGTGAACGTCCCCGCGGAGCGGCTCGGCCTGCCCGCGGTGACCGAGCGCGATCGCGAGGGGCTCGCGCGGGCGCTCGATCTCGGGGTGGACCTGGTCGCCCAGTCGTTCGTGCGGGGCGCCGACGACCTGCACGAGCTTCGGACGCTGATGGGCGATCGGGTCGTGCCGATCGTCGCGAAGATCGAGACGAAGCCGGCGATCGAGCACATCGGATCGATCCTCGAGGTCACCGACGCGCTGATGGTGGCCCGCGGCGATCTCGGGGTGGAGCTGCCGATGGAGCAGATCCCGTTGTTGCAGAAGGACCTGTTGCGTGCCGCACGCGCCGCGAGCCGTCCCGTGATCGTGGCGACCCAGATGCTGGAATCGATGATCCGCGCTCCGAGGCCGACGCGCGCCGAGGCGACCGACGTGGCGAACGCCGTGCTCGACGGGGCCGACGCGATCATGCTCTCCGGTGAGACCGCGATCGGCGAGTACCCGTTCGAGGCGGCCGCAGCCGCTGCGAAGATCGCGACGGCGGTGGAGGCCCGCGGCCGCGATTACCGCGCCGCCCAGCCGGATTGTCGCCACACCGGCGAGGCTGCCGCCGTCGCCCACGCCGTCGCAGCCGTGGCCACGAACGAGCCCGAGGTGGTGGCGATCACGTGCTACACCGAGACGGGGCGGACCGCCAGGCTGCTCTCGGCCGAGCGGCCGGCGAGCCCGATCTACGCATTCATCCCCGACGAACAGGTCAGGCGCGTGAACACGTTGAACTGGGGCGTGATGCCGCTCGCGGCCGAGCGCCCCGAGGACACCGACGCGATGATCGCCCTGATGGACGAGGGGCTCCGTCACCGATCGCTCGTGGCGCCCGGAGAGATCGTGGTGATGGCCGCGTCCTCTCCTGCTGGGCGCACGACCACCAACATGCTGAAGCTCCACCAGGTCGGCTCGCCCGTCCGCTGATCGCTCCAGCCGTTCGACTACTCTGGAACAGATTACTTAGGCGTCGGCCGCATCGTCGGTGGTGAGCTCCTGGTCGAGGGCCTGGATCACCCAACCCTCGAGCCACGTCAGGTAGCCGTAGAGCGCGAACATCTCGCCGCCCTGCTCGTCGCCGGCGAAGTCCTTCTCGGTCGTCTCCTCGGTCACCCCGAGCCTCGTGCCGACCACGAGACGGATCGAGTTGAGCGACCCGAGCCAGGCCATCAGCTCATCCTCCGTGAGCTCCCGTTCGTCGAGGGTGCGGTCGACGGTATCGAGGGCCTCCAGCTTGCCGAGCAGCAGCTCGTCGCCGTGCTGCTGCTCGTACTCCAGGTTGCCGAGCACGTCGTCGTCGGGCAGCGCCGGTGGGAAGAGGCGAGCCACGGCCGGGTCGCTCGAGGGGCTCTCCGACGTCAGCAGCACCCGCAGCTGCGACGTGAACGTGCGCACGGCGTCTCGCTCCCCGTCGGAGAGGCGCACCGCGAACCGACCGGGCCCCGTGCGCTGCACCGGCCCCTTGCGCCGACGCACCTAGCGGTCCTTCTGCATCGTCGCCCAGAGCCCGTACGCGTGCAGGCGGGCGACGTCGCGCTCGGCCTCGTCACGCGTGCCGTTCGACACCACGGCTCTGCCCTTCGTGTGCACGTCCCACATCAGCTTCTCCGCCTTCGCCCGCGAGTAGCCGAACAGCTTCTGGAAGACCCACGTCACGTACGTCATCAGGTTGATCGGGTCGTTCCAGACGATCACGATCCAGGGCACGTCGGGTTCGATGTCCTCGACCGTCTCGGGACGACCGATCTCGACCGGTGCGGTGCTCGCGCTCGTCATCGCTTCGCCTGCGTCGCTCGCACGCCTGTCCGTCGCGCCTGGCGCACCCCCCAACGGTACAGCGGGGGCGTGAGCACGCGGAAGGCTTGGAACGGCGAGACCCAGCGGGGCACGGCGTACTCGGGAGCGATGCCCTCGCGGACCACCTTCACGATCGCGTCCGCGATGCGATCGGCCGACATCACCGCCCACGTGGGCAGATCGTCCTGTGGGAAGGCTTCCGTCGCCACGAATCCCGGGTTCACCGCGGTCACGTGCACCCCGCGGGACTCGGCGTCGTAGTTCGCCGACTCGCTCGCCGCGACCACCGCGTGCTTGGTCGCCGAGTACAGGCCGGTGCCGGGGGTCGCGAATCTGCCGGCGAGCGACGCCACGTTCACGATGTGGCCCCGACCCGTGCGCAGCATCTCGGGCAGGAACGCCCGCATCCCGTACAGCACCCCGAGCAGGTTGACTTCGACGACGTCGCGGATCCGGTCGTAGGAGAGGTCCTGGATCGCGCCGCCGCCCGGGACGCCCGCGTTGTTCACGAGCACGTCGGCGTGGCGCCCGTAGACCTCGCGCACGACCGCGGGCAGTCCCGCGACCTCACGGGGCTCGGTCACGTCGATCCGCAGCGCAAACGACGAACCGCCGGCCCTTTCGATCCGGTGGGAGAGCGCTTTCGAGGCGCTCCAGCCGACGGGCGGTCAGCACGACGCGTGCGCCCCGCTTCGCGAAGGCCACCGCGGTCGCCTCGCCGATCCCGGCCGAGGCACCGGTGACGACCACGACGGCACCCTTCAGCTCCATGGAACGCTCCTGCAGGGCGGGCGACACGAGTGAGCTCCTCTAGCATCGACCATGCATGGACGTTATCGGACGCCACGTTGCCCGGCTTCCTTCGCTCGATGAGCGATGGACGCCACGACCCCACGATCGCGACGAGTTGGCCGTCGCGTTGCTCGACGGCGACGTCGCCGGCACCGCCACGCATCCGCTCGACAACGTGCGTGCCAACGCCCTGATGTTGATCGACGGCGACCCCGACAAGCTCTTCGGACTCTCGGGGCTCCCTGGGGCGTTCGACATCGACGGCATCCTCGACCTGGTCGCCGAGGGCGCCGGCGTGCCGATCGACCACGAGGCGCGGTACGGGCCGGTCGAGATCGCGCCCGAGCCGATCGTCGAGGCGTGCGAGGCGATGGGGGAGCGGCTCGCCCGTGCCGCGACCGACCGCGCAGCGCGTCGTGCTCGCGACCGGACACCCCGTCGGCCTCGCGCTGCTCTACCACGCGATCGACCGGCTGCTGACCGAGCGCGGCGCCGAGGTGCTGAGTCTCGCGAACGGGGAGCGGTGGCGGGACCCGCACCTCGCCCACGACTGGTTCGTCGACCACTGGGGCGGCGTGGCGATGCTCACCGACGGACGGGAGCCGCGTCACACCCACCGGCCCGACGCGATGCGGCGCATGCTCGACGAGGAGCGGCCCGATCTCGTCGTGGCCGATCACGGCTTCGCGGGGGCGGCGATCGAGGCCGGGGTCGAGACCCTCTCGATCGCGGACGTGAACGACCCGGCGCTCATCGTGGGCAAGGCGCAGGGGCGGACGGACGTCGTCGTGGTGATGGACGATCACGTCGAGCCGGACGCGTACTGGCCCTGCTTCCAGGCGATCGCCTCACGGTTCTGAATCGCGTTCCAACCCCACCATCAGACGCCCACACCGTGGCTGACCTGGGGTTCCGCACCGAGGGGTATCCAGCGGGGCGGTCCACCCCCTATGATTCCGCCATCGTGAAGCGAGAACCCTTCACCGAGGCTCGGCTGAAGACCGTCAACGAGGTCGCAGACCTGTTGCGCGTATCCAGGATGACCGTCTACCGCATGATCAAGACAGGAGAGATGCCCGCCGTGAGGGTGGGCCGGAGCTACCGGCTCCGTTCCGAGGACGTCGACACCTACCTGACGGAGCGGTACACCGAGGCCGGCTGAGTCCGGCGGACACGACACCGCTCCCGCGCACGCGCGCTCAGCCGACCTCCGTGGAGAACGGAGGGGGCGCAGTGAACGAGCACGACCGGCTCGTCGATCGGGCCGCCCGCGAGGCACGCACCGTGCTGTTCGTCGGCGGCCTGGACGCCGGCAAGAGCACGCTGGCACGGGCCACCGCGGCGTTCGCGCTGCGGCAGGGTCGCACGGTCGCCTACCTCGATGCCGACGTGGCGCAGAAGACCGTGGGGCCGCCGGCGACCGTCGGTCTGAAGCACGTGCGCGAGCCCGACGATCTCACGCTCGATCGCCTCTCGACCGCCGACGCGCTCGGGTTCGTCGGCTCGACCAGCCCCCAGGGGCACGTGCTCCCGCTCGTCGGGGCGCTCGCTCGCCTCCGCGACCGGGGAAGGGCCGAGGGCGCCGACCTGATCGTCGTCGACACCAGCGCCATGGTGAGTGGCATCTGGGGCCAGCTCGTGAAGTACTACAAGGTCGACATGCTCGAGCCCGACCTCGTCGTCGGGCTGCAGCGAGGCGAGGAGCTGGAACCGGTGCTCGGCGTGATCCAGCGGTTCTTCGGCGTGGATCTCGTCACCCTCCCGGTGCATCCGAACGTGGTGGCCACGAGCGTGGATCAGCGGTCCGAGCAGCGGGAACGGGCGATGGCGGCCTACTTCGAGGGTGACCTCCAGCGCTTCCGGGTGAAGCCCACGGTGTTCATGCCCACCCTGCCGCCGCTGTTCGACCTGCACGAGCTCGACCGTCTGCTCGTGGGCCTGTCCGACGGCGCCGGTGGCTTCACCGGGCTCGGCTACCTCGAGTACGTGCCCGAGGACCAGGGCCTGCGGCTGATCTCGCCCGTGGCAGAGCCGCCGAAAGCGCTTAGACTGGGCTCCGTTCGTCTGGAGGACAGCTTCCGCGTGAAGCGCGTCGACCTCCGGAACCTCTTCGGAACCGAGTGAAAGGGTCACCGCTTGCCGTCGCTGATCAAGAAGCGCCGCAAGAAGATGCGCAAGAAGAAGCACAAGAAGCTTCTGAAGCGCACGCGGCACCAGCGCATGAAGCTGGGCAAGTAAGCGCGAGCACGCTCGTGCGCGCGCCACGGTTCCGGTTCGTCCGGTCCTCGGCCGCGATCGCGGCCGCGGTCTTCGCGCTCTCGGCCTGCGGTCCGTCGTCGCCTCCACCGTCGTCGGGCTCGCGTCCGGTCAGCTTCACGGCGTCCGGCGGCGTCGAGCTCGAGGGCCGGATCTTCGAGGCCGAGGGGGCGTCGGCCGGCGTCGTGCTGGCGCATATGCAGCCCGCCGACCAGTCCTCGTGGTTCGAGGAAGCCGAGGCCCTCGCCGACGAGGGGTACCGCACGCTCACGTTCAACTTCCGCGGCTACTGTCCTGGCGGCGACGCGGGGTGTTCGGGCGGAGAGACCGACCTCGCGGTGCTCTGGCGCGACGTGCAGGCGGCGGTGCGGTACCTGCGATCGACGGGCATCCCTCGGGTCGCGGTGATCGGGGCCAGCATGGGAGGCACCGCGGCCCTGGTGGCCGCCGCGCAGCCGGGCGCGCGCATCGGGGCAGTCGCGACGCTCTCCGCCCCGATGGCGATCGGTGGGCTCGTGGTGGCGCCGGAGACGCTCGTGGCGGCCACCTCGGCGAAGCTCTTCATCGCCGGCAACGGCGATGTGACGGCCGCCGACGACGCGCAACGCATGTACGACCTCAGCGTGCCACCCAAGCGGGTGGAGATCGTGCCCTCCGACGATCACGGGACGGAGCTGCTCGACGGCAACCAGGGTCCGAACGTGCGAAGGTTGCTCTCGGTGTGGCTCGCGCAGTTCCTGCCCGTGCAGGCACCGACCGAGGGAGGCGCATGACGAGGCCGATCGTCTTCTGCACCGACTACGGGTTGTCGGACGTGTTCGTGGGTGTCTGTCACGGCGTGATCGCTCGCATCGCGCCCGAGGCGCGCATCATCGACCTCACCCACGCCGTGCCGCGCCAGGACGTGCTGCGCGGCGCGCTGACGATCTCGCGGGCGACCCCGTACATGCCCGACGACGCGGTCTACGTCGCCGTGGTCGACCCCGGCGTCGGCTCGGAACGCCGTTCGATCGCGGTGCGGACCGCGGCCGGGGCACTACTCGTGGGTCCGGACAACGGCCTGCTCTCCCTCGCGTGGGAGACCCTCGGCGGCGCCGAGGCCGCCGCCGCGATCGAGGACGAGCGCGTGATGCTCTCGCCGGTGTCGAAGACGTTCCACGGACGCGACGTGTTCGCCCCCGCCGCCGCTCACCTGGCTACCGGATCCGCGCTCGAGCACGTCGGGCCGGCGGTCGAGGTGGGCGAGCTGCGGATCGTGGAGATGCCCGGCGCGATGGTGACGCCCGGCGCGGTCGGCACCCGCGTGATCGAGGTCGACGCGTTCGGCAACGTGCAGCTGAGCGCGCGACCGACCGACCTGGAGGCCGCCGGGATCGGGCCCCCGTTCACCGTTTCCGGGCGAACGCTGCCGCTGGTGGGCATCTTCGCCGACGTGCCCGAGGGCGAGCTCGCCGCGATCGTCGACTCGCAGGGGTACCTGGCCCTCGTGGTGAACCACGGCAGCGCCGCGCAGGCGCTGAGCCTGAAGGCGGGCAGCGCCGTCGTGCTCGAGTGACTAGGGAGCCGACGCGCTCGGTGGGGCCGAGGAACCGGCGGAGGAATCGGCCGAGGAACTGGGCAGCTGCCCGGGACTCGCGGGACCCGGGAAGGGATCGCCGCCTCCGCTCACGATCACGAGCTGGGCGACCGCGGCCCCGCCGATCAGCAGCAACAGCACGACGATCATGATCAGGGTCTGTCGGCGCATGGGGGCGGCAGGCTAGCAGGCCTCGCCGTCGCGCCCGGCGCGGTCCGATACACCGATGCCGAGCGCCCGCTCGGCCCGCTCCCGCATCTCGACCATGACCTCGCGCAGGCGGACCGGATCGGTGAGGTGCGTGCGCAGATCGACCTCGAGCGAGACCGCCCCCGCGAACCCGCTCTCCATGAGGTCGTCACAGAATGCGTCGAGATCCAGTACGCCCTCGCCGGGCGGCAGGTGCGAATCCCACCCCTTGCCTGCGTTGTCGGAGAGATGCACGTGGCTGAGCCGCTCCCCGAAACGCCTGCGCACATCGATCAGGTCGTGCCCGGCGACCGCGGCGTGGCTCGTGTCGAGCACCAGGTGCGGCAGGCCCTCGAGCTCGTCGAGGTCCTGGTTCGAGTGGAAGGTCACGCTGCGACGGCCCATGCGCACGGGGAACATGTTCTCGATCGCCACGATCACCCCGGTACGGGCCTCGAGGACCGGGAGCTCGTCCACGAGCCAGCGACGGTACGGACGTTGCCATCGGAACGGCGGGTGCATCACCACGACGGGCACCTGGGCCTGCTCGGCCACCCGGATCGCCCGGTCGATCTTGCCGATCGGATCGGTGCCCCACACCTTCCTCGTCACCAGCAGCGACGGGGCGTGGATCGCCCCGATCGTGAGGCCGTGCTCGTCGGCCAGGGCCCGCATGCGTGCCGGGTCCTGGCTGGCCGGATCCTTCGTGACCATGACCTCGACCCCCGTGAACCCGGTCTCGGCCACGATGCGGAACGTGTTGGCGAGCGGCCTCGCGAAGAAGGCCGCCGACGAGAAGAGCAATCCGGACACACGCACGCCACCATCGTAGGCATCGGGCGCCGGAGAAGGCGCGCGCTGCGTGACCCGTATGCTGAGGGCCATGTGGGTGTTCCCGCTGGTCGCGGCCGTGGTCGCCGCCGTCTTCGCCGGCCTCGTCGCGAAGCAGTACGTGACCAGGCGCCGCCCCTCCCAGCTCGCATGGGCGATCTCGCTCGCGATGTACGCGGCCGCCTCGCTCGCCGTGGTGTTCGGTGTCGCCGAGGGCTGGACGACCGGGGAGTTCCGGCTCTACTGGGCGCTCGGGGCCGTGCTCAACGTTCCGTTCCTCGCGGGTGGCGAGTTGATGCTTCTCGTGCGCAACCGCACCGCGCAGGCCGCGATCTGGATCCTGCTGGTGTTCCTGACGGCGTACACGGTCTCGGTGCTGCGCGGCGCCACGTTCGACGCCGCGGCGCTCGCCGAGGATCTGCCGTCGGGCAAGCACGTGTTCGGCGACGGGTCTCCGGCGCACCGGTTGCCGCAGCTGATCTCGATCCCCTCCTACCTCGTGTTGCTCGGCGGGGCGCTCTGGTCGGCGTGGCGCATGAGGGGCCGGCCTGAGCTGCGGGATCGGTTCGTCGGCACGCTGCTGATCGCCCTCGGTGCGACCGTGATCGCGGGCTTCGGGTCGGCGTTCGCCGCCCTGGGCCTCCTCGCCGCCTTCTCCGTGGCCCTTGCGACGGGGATCAGCGTCATGTTCCTCGGGTTCCTTCGGGCGGGGCGGCCTGCGGCGGCGCCGGTGGCGACGACCGTTCCGACGACCTGACCGCGACTCAGGCGGCGGCGTCGCTCGCGCTCGCCGACCACCAGTCGGCGCTGGTGGGCGCGTCGGTGGACGCGCCGGCGGGTTCGATCGAGATCCACAGGTCGTCGTGGCGGCTCGGGTCGAACGTGACGTCGAGGAACACCTCGCCGCCCTCGGGGACGAAGTCGCCGGCGAACGCCGGGACGCCGTCGGTCACGAGCCAGACGCGATAGACCGATCCCACGGGCGGGGCCGGCACGCCGTCTCCCATCACGTAGAGGTGTTCCTCGCCCGGCGCCGAGATCTCCTGCACGGGCCCGACGTCGACCATGCGGGCATCGGGGCGCGCGGCGAGCTGCGCGGCGTTCGCGAGGGAGTCGGCTCGCACGTCGGCGTTGTTCGCCCGGATGTTCTGGCTGACCGTGAGCCCGGCGAGTCCCACGACCGCCACCACGCCGGCCGCCACGGCGAACAGCTGCAACGGGCGACGACGGGGCGCCTGCGGCTCGAGCTCGCGATGCAGGCGCGGAAGCAGGGTCTCGGGCGGGGCCACCGGCGTCGCGGCGAGGCCCAGATCGGCGGTGAGCCGCTGGAGATCGTCGAGCGTGTCACGACACGTCGTGCAGCCGGGCACATGATCGGAGAGCAGCCGGTCGGCCTCGGCGGCGTCGGCGCCGGAGAGGCTGCGGAGCACGTAGCCGGCCAGCAGCTCCTCGATCTCGTCGTGGTCGTCGGTCACTGAACCTCCGGATCGTCGTGGGGGGTGGTCGTGCGATCGAGGATGACGCGCAGCTTGCGCATCGCCGCGAGGGTCCTCGTCTTCACCGTGCCGACCGGGATGTCGATCTCCTCAGCGATCTGCACCTGCGTCTTGCCGCCGTAGTACGCCATCTCGAGCACCTGTCGTTGTTCGGGTGGGAGCGTGTCGAGCGCCGCACGGACCTCGGTCCGACGGTCGGCCAGGTCGGCCGCGTCGGTCACGCCCTCCGCTGGGTCTTCGACGGTGACCGGCTCGAGGTTCGACGCGCGTTGCTGACGAGAGCGGATGCGCTCTTCCCGCCGCACGGTGTCGACCGCCCGGTGATGCACGAGCGAGAGGAAGAACGTACGGAACGCGCCCCGCGCCGGGTCGAAGGCCTCCGGCGCTCGCCACAACGCCAAGAAGGCCTCGTGCACCACGTCCTGTGCCAGCACCTGCTGCCCGGTGATGCGATACGCGAGTCCGTACGCCGACGACGAGTAGCGGCGGTACAGCGCGTCGAACGAGCCACGATCGCCCGCGGACAGGCCGCGGTGCAGCTCGAGGTCGTCACGATCGCCGTCCCGCATGCGCCGTATCCTCCCAGACACCCGGTGGCCGCCGGTGACGCCGGATAGGCTGCGTCGATGCAGGTCACGCTCTACTCCCGCGCCGGGTGTCACCTCTGCGACGAGGCGAGAGCCGTGTTGCAGGCCGAGCGCGACCGCACGCCGTTCGAGCTCGTGGAGGTCGACATCGAGACGTCCGACTCGCTGGTCGCCGAGTACGGCGTTCGCATCCCGGTGGTCGCCCTCGACGGGGTGGAGGTCTTCGAGTACACGGTCGATGCGGGCGAGCTCGCCTCCCTCCTGCGACACTGAATCGGTCAGGCTTGTGAGTTTGTGAACGGACCGGACCCCGGGCTAGGCTGAACCCATGCAGCGGAGCGTGTCCCCCTGGTGAGGGAACGATCGATCCCCGAGGCGACGGTCGGTCGGCTCCCGGTATATCTGCGCGCGCTCGTCGACCTCGCGGAAGCCGGTGCGGCCACGGTCTCGAGCGACGAGCTCGCCGGGGCCGCGGGGGTGAACTCCGCGAAGGTCCGCAAGGACCTGTCGCACCTCGGCTCCTACGGCACGCGGGGCGTCGGCTACGACGTCGCCTACCTGATCCACCAGATCAGGCGGGAGCTGGGTCTCACGCAGGACTGGGCGATCGTGATCGTCGGCATCGGCAACCTCGGCCAGGCGCTCGCGAACTACGGCGGGTTCGCGGAGCGAGGCTTCCGTGTGGCGGCGCTCGTCGACGCCGACCCGGCCAGGGTGGGGGAGCGCATCGGCGAGCTCGGCGTGCGGCCCGTCGACGACCTGCCGCGCATCGTCGAGGAGCTCGACGTGGCGATCGGGGTGATCGCCACGCCGGCCACGGCCGCCCAGGAGGTCGCCGACCGACTTGTCGATGCGGGGGTGCGGTCGGTGCTGAACTTCGCGCCGGCGATGATCACGGTGCCGCCAGGGGTCTCCGTGCGCAAGGTGGACCTGGCGGTGGAGCTGCAGATCCTCGCCTTCTATGAGCAGCGGAAGGCGACGCTCGCGGAGGTGAAGCGACGGGGCCGGGCGGTGGCCGACGTCGCCGGGAGATGAGGGCCGCTACTTCGAGATCGTGACCCAGAGCGCGGCGAAGACCGCGAGGATCATGACGCCCATCAGGATGAACTGCACGCTTCCCTGTTCGAGGAAGGGAAGCTCCAGGGTGGCGATCATCGTGTTCCTCTCTCGTGCCTAGGCGGGGCCGTACCAGGCGGGCGCGCCGCCCCCGGTCAGGAACTCCTTGCGCTTCTTCTCGGCCCGATCCAGCAGCGGCAGGAACGCCGCGAACGCCACGATCGAGCCTGCCAGGAACATGTACGAGTAGCGGGGCACGCTGCCCGAGTCGTAATACAGCGATACGGTCCACAGCGGACCGCCGCCGGTGTAGTGGGACTGCACGACCGCGAGCTTGGTCCCCTCGTCCGAGGCGAACTGGATCGAGTCGATCGAGAACTGGCTGCCCTGGATCGCGGTCGGATCGGTCTCTTCCAGGCCGAGCTCCTCGTTCGTCTGTTCGGCCAGGAACGCCGTCACCGCGCCGCTCGCGCTCTGCACGTCGGCCGATTGGGCAGGATCGGTCTCGTCCGGGATCGCCCACGGATCGCCGGGCCACGTCTCGTAGGTCGCGTACTCGGTGGAGGTCTCGTCGACTGCCGCCTCGAGCGCGACCCACGCCGGCTCGGCCCCGCGGGGGCCGAGGTTCGTGGGCGTCTCGAATCCCTGGGACCAGAAGCCGAAGAGCCAGAGCGCAGACTGCAGGATCATCCATCCGGAGAACGACACCATCAGGACGAGGAACCCGAGCCACCGCCCGAAGATCGCCGTGAGCAGCAGGTAGACGCTGAAGATGAACAGCGTGAAGCCCATGATCGTGACGCCGGCGCCCTTCCACAGGGTGTCGCACTCGACCGCGAATCCCAGGCAGCTGTGCTCCATCTACGGGTCCCTCGGGTTCAGGTCGGTCTCGGCGAGCGCGCGATCGGACGCCTCGGGGTTCAGGCAGACGTTGTCCTCGAACGGCACGTTCTCCGAGCTCATCTCGACCAGGTACACGACCAGGTCGTTGATCTGCTGGTCGTTCAGGGCGCCCTGGTAGCGGATGCTCCACGAGGGCATCGCGTTGCGGCCCTCCTCGAGCACCTGGTAGATGTCCTCCTGGGAGAAGATCGTGTTGTGCGGCGGATCGCCGAAGGGCCCCGCGCAGATGTTCGTGAGGTTCGGCGGATAGGCGAGCGTGTCACCCGACTGGATCACGCCGCCGCGCAGCTCGGGGCCGTGACAGCGCACGCAGCCCACGCCGAGCTGGTTCTCCTCGCTGAAGTTCTGCACGGCGAGCTCGCCGCGGTCGAACGCGAGCGTCAGCAACTCCTCCTCTTGGCGCAGGTTCTCGCTCGGTTCACGCAGCCAGTTGTAGGGGATGAAGACCACGAAGAACGCGACGAGCACGACCCCCCAGCCCTGCAGCTTCTGCAGGAGCGGGGTCTCGAGGGCGGCGTCGCTCGGGCCGGGGCGCATCCCCCGCGGGATGTCGAGCGGCTGCTCCTTCTGGCGGCTGCGGAAGTAGAGCGCGGCTCCCGCCGCGAGCACGAAGATCGCGCCGAGCACGAGCAGGACGATGCCTGCGGTGTTCGTGGCTGCGAGCATGGTCGTGGCCGTTCCTCTCCTATCCGGTCGCCACGCAGAACGGACCCTGCGGTGGCTGGTCGACGGTGTCGGTGCCGCGCGGCGGTCCGAGGATCACCTCGCTCGTGTCGACCACCACGCTGCCGTCGATGATCTCGAGCTGGAACCGGTCCATGCCTCGGGGCGCGGGCCCGAGCTTGTACTCGCCGGCGCCGTTGTACTTCGAGCCGTGGCAGGGGCACTCGAACCACTGTGAGGAGCCGCAGTAGGGCACGCGGCACCCCAGGTGCACGCACCGCTGGTACAGGGGCATGATGCCCTCGGCGGTGACGCCTTGGGTCGCGTAGTCGACGTCACCGCTCGGTGAGCCGCTGTACTCGACCACGTAGAACCGGCCGGTTCCGTTGTAGGCCACGCCGGCGTCGTCGATCTCGGCCTTGATGTCGTCGATGTTGCCCGCCGCGACCAACGACCCGAACCCGCCCTTCAGGTTCGGCCAGAGGAAGGCGATCGTCGCGCCGCCGAACTGCGCGCCGAAGACGATCAGCGAGGTCAGCAGCGAGCGGCGGAAGAAGTCGCGACGAGAGAGCGACTTGACCGGCTTGCCGGCCACCTCGATCTGGCCGTCGGCGGTCTCGCGGGCGGCGCGGTTCGCGCGCACGAACGAGAGGCCGAAGACGATCGCGAAGATGTCGAGCACCACGAAGGCCAGGATCGCGGCGACGAGCGGCGTGGAGATGCCCAAGAGACTGGCCGAGGAACCGGAGAGCAGCGTGCTCACAGTTCGAAGAACACCCCCTGCGCCCACGGCCACACCCAGTTGTACCCGGGCCCGCGGAAGAACGAGCCGATGATCGTGAGCACCCCGCCGAACATGAAGAGGATCGTCATCAGCGTGATCGCGATCTTGCGGTCGCCCGGCTTGTTGCTCGGGTTGCGGTCGACGTAGGGGACCGCGGCGAGCCCGACCAGGATGAACGTCGGGATCGTGATGCCCGCGACCATCGGGTGGAAGTAGCGCAGCAGCTCCTGCAGACCCAGGAAGTACCAGGGTGCCTTCGACGGGTTCGGCGTGAGGTTCGGGTTCGCGAGCTCGCGCAGCGGCGCGTTGATGAACGTGGAGAAGAGCGTCATGCCCGCGAGCAGGATGAACATCGCGACGAACTCTTCGATCAGCAGGTGGGGCCAGACGTTCACGCGGTCGCCCTGTTCGCGTTCCACGCGCTGGATGCCCTCGGGGGGCACGAGCGCGAGCAATCGGTGCTTGTCCTCCGCGCCCTTCTTCGGCGTCGGCACGTTGCCGGTGGGCAGCGGCGCCTCGCGAACCGGTGTGGTGACCGAGGCGGCCGCGACGGCGACGGGGCGGCGCCGGCCGCCGCGCCAGCGCTCGCGGCGGAAGCAGCGGCAGGGGCTGCCGCTGCGGCCCCGGCTCCAGCTCCTGCAGCAGCGGCCGGCTTCGCGCCTGCGGCCTCGTGCTTCGCGGCCTCCTCGGGGTTGGCGGCGCGGAAGGCTCGCACCGCCGCCGAGCGCGCTCGCCCTTCGGCGACGCGCCGGTCGGTGCCCTTGGCGAGCTCCGCCTCGAGCGTGGAGTCGAAGACTCCTTGGTCGAGCGGGGTGTCTTCCTTGGCCATGTCTTCCCCTGGATCCCTCTAGAGCGGTCCCGAGATGCCGCCGTCCTTGCGGATGCGCCAGAAGTGCACCGCGAGGAAGATCACCAACACGAACGGCAGCCCGATCACGTGCAGCGTGTACCAGCGGAGCAGCGTCTCGGGGCCGACCACGACGCCGCCGAGCAGCAGGAAGTTCGCCTGCTTCGCGATGAACGGCGAATACCCCGCGAGCGACGTGCCCACCGTGACCGCCCAGATCGCGAGCTGGTCCCACGGCAGCAGGTAGCCCGTGAACGACAGTCCCAGCGTGAGGAAGAGCAGGATCACGCCGACGACCCAGTTGAACTCGCGCGGCGGCTTGTACGCGCCGGTGTAGAAGACGCGCGCCATGTGCAGCGTCACGCTGAAGACCATGAGGTGGGCGCCCCACCGATGCAGGTTGCGCACCAGGTCGCCGAAGAACACCGACGTGCGGATGTTCTGCATGTCGGCGAACGCCTGGGCGCCGCCGATGTCGGCGGTCGGCCGGTAGAAGAACATCAGGAAGATGCCGGTGATCGTCAGCAGGATGAACAGGAAGAACGACAGCCCGCCCAGACAGAACGTGTACGTCAGCTTCAGCCCGTGCCGTTTCACCTTCACCGGGTGCAGGTGGTAGAGCACGTTGTTCATCGTCGCGAGCGCGCGATCGCGCGACGTGTCCTTGTAGCCCTTGCGGAAGATCGAGCCGGGCCGGAAGATCGACTTCCAGACCTCGGTCTCCCTGATCCGATCACCCAGGTCGCCGGGTGACGGCGGCTTCAGCTTCACGGTCTCTCCCTTCGCGCTACCGCCTTCGGCTGCATGAGCGCGAGCGCTCTCATACGGCTTCGGCCTGCGACGCGGGAACCTCGGCCATCGTGCGCTGCCCGCCCTTGGAGCCCTCGGGCAGTCGCGCATAGTACAAGGTGTCGGTGGGGCAGCGGTCGACGCAGACGGAGCAGCGCGTGCAGGCGTTGTCGTCGACCACGAAGACCGCCGTCGCGTTGTCCACCTCGTCGCCGACGACGTGCTCGGCGGCTCCCGAGACGATGCCCGGCGACATCATGTAGATGCAGTTCCACGGGCAGACGTCCTCGCATGCGCGACAGAGGATGCAGTTGTCGGGGTCGAGCATCAGGTGCTTGGGGGACTTGACCCCGTGAGCGAGCCACGCGGGGTCGACGGCTTCCACGGTGTAGTCCTCGTGGATGTCGACCTCGGTCTTGGTGTAGGGCATCGGCCTCCGCTCCTACCGGTACCCGCCGGTCGGACGGCTGTCGGACGCGCCGCGGAGCTTGCGCCGCCAGTTCTGCATGATCGACGCGACGACGAGCACGAGGATGATCGGCACCGTCGAGAGGCCCATCGCGATCGCGTCGCGCACCTGCAGCAGCAACTCCTGGTACTCCGCGGGGTCGCCGCCGGGGAGCAAGGTCGGGACCTCCTGCAGGGCGGCCTCGATGTCGGTCGGACCCTGCCAGCCGAGCGTCTGCTCGGAGAAGTAGAGCCAGAACGACGGGAGCACCGACGTCGAGATCAACAGGAAGAAGACCAGTCCCAGTGAGAAGACGACGGCGGTGGTCCACGACCACTCGAACTCCTTCAGGAACGCCTCGACGCGTTCCTTCCGGGTCTGGGTGGGCGTCGTGCTCTCGACCTGGCTCATACGCTCCTGGGTCCCTAGCGTCTCTGTGGGCGAGTCTCCCTGAGGCGGGGCGATTATAGACATGTGTCGCGTGCGCCCGACGACCGTCCGACACTCGTGAATCGTTTCACAAGCTCCCCGGCTACTATCGCTGCAGGTCCACGGTCCACGCAAGACAGTCGTCCGGAGGAACCGTGATCGCCGACATCGTGCAGACCGGCCTCTCCTCGTGGTGGGCGCCCGCCTTGGCGTTCGCCGCGGGGCTCGTCTCCTGCCTCAGCCCCTGCGTGTGGCCGCTGCTCCCCGGCTACGTGTCGTTCATCACCGGCGAGCAGATCGTGGGCGAGGAGTCGGGCGTCGATCGCAGGCCGCTGGCGCCGATGCTGCTGTTCATCCTCGGCTTCACGATCGTGTTCGTGCTGCTCGGGGCGTTCGCCTCGACGTTCGTGCAGGTGTTCAAGGGCACGACCGGGCAGCGGGTGGGCGGCGCGATCGTGATCACGTTCGGGGTCCTGATGATCGGGTACGCGCTGCGCCGGGGGTCGATGGCGCTCTACGCCGAGCGGCGGCCGTTCCTCGCGCGCGTGCGGCCGGGCAGCGTCGGCGCGGTGCCGCTCGGCATGGCCTTCGCTGCGGGCTGGACCCCCTGCATCGGTCCCGTGCTCGGGTCGATCCTCGCGATCGCGGCGAGCGGCAGCACGCCGAGGGCGGTGCTGCTGCTCGTCAGCTACTCGGCGGGGCTCGGGGTGCCGTTCCTGCTCGTGGGGCTCGGGGTGACGAGGTTCATGGGAGCCTTCGACTGGGTCAAGCGCCGCTACACGGCGATCGCGATCGTTTCGGGCTCCCTCATGATCGTCGTGGGTGTGCTGCTGTTCACGGGAGAGTTCACGCGCATCGTGGCCCCGCTCGCCGAGCGGTTCACCCTGGGCATCTGAGGGCGCGCGGCTAGGATGGCCCCGGTCCCATGTCCTCTTCCCAGTCCCTGACGCTCCGCCAGTCCGTCGCCATCGTCTGGCGGACCCTGCGCTCGATGCGCACGGCGCTCATCCTGCTGCTGATGATCGGCCTGGCCTCGGTCGCCGGGTCGCTGCTACCTCAGTGGCCGAACACCCCCGAGCGGGTGCTGCAGTACCGGGCCGACCACCCGTTCTGGGGCACGTTCTTCGACCGGGCGGGGCTGTTCGACGTCTTCGGGTCGTGGTGGTTCGTGCTGCTCGTGACCCTGCTCTTCGTCTCGCTCGTCGCCTGTCTCGTGCCGAGGACCAGGGCGCTCTGGCGCAACGTGCGCACGCCGCCGATGCAGGCCCGCGAGATCGACGCGTTCCCGCGGTACGCGGAGGTGGCGGTCGCCGCCGGTCCCGACGCGGCGATCGAGGCGGCGCGCCGCACGCTGCGCCGGCGCCGGTTCCGCGTCGCGCGTGACCCGGATCGGCCCGCGCTCGCGGCGGAGAAGGGGCTCGCCCGGGAGGTCGGGAGCCTCGCGTTCCACTGGGCGTTCATCCTGCTGCTGGCCGGCGTGATCTACGGCAAGGGCACCGGATTCAGCGGGCTGATCGCGGTGGTCGAGGGGCAGACGTGGGTCGACGCCGAGGCGAACTACGACGGCACGATCCGTGCCGGGCGCTTCTTCGACGACTTCACGGGCATCGGTCTGCACTTGAAGGACTTCCGGAGCGACTTCGCGAACACGGGCCAGCCGATGGACTTCGTCTCCGAGGTCGACGTGCTCGAGCCCGACGGCTCGCTGCTGCGCGAGGAGTCGATCAGGGTGAACCACCCGGCCAAGGTCGAGGGGCTCTGGATCTACCAGTCGAGCTTCGGGTGGGCGCCCGTGGTGCAGGTCACGGTCGACGGCGAGGTCGTCTCGTCGGGCCCCGTGGTGATGGATCGCGACCCTGCGCCCGAGGGCGTCGTCGAGTTCGCGATGCCGTGGCGCGGCGTGGTCAAGCTCCCCGGCGCGGGCGCCGGCGGCCTCGACCGCGCGATCGAGCTCGAGCTGTGGCCCGACAGCCGGGCGTTCGCGGCGCTGCTCGAGCCCGGAGCGGTGCCGCAGGCGATGCTGGTGGAGTTCGACCCGATCATCCGCTTCACGGTCTGGGAGGGCGTGATCGGTGACCTCGCGACGAACCGCCTCGACTCGACGGTGCTCGACGAGGTCTCGTCGGGCATCGTCGGCGCCGAGCGCACCGCCGACCTCGCCGACGGCGCGGCCCTGGCCGTCGGCGAGGAAGGGTCGGGCTCCACGATCTCGTTCCCCGAGCTCCGGCAGTACTCGGTGTTCCAGGTGGCGCGCGACCCAGGGGTGCCCCTGGTGCTGGCCGCCGCTATCCTCATCCTCGTGGGACTGCTGCCCGCGTTGTACGGCTCCCGACGCAAGGTCTGGGTGCGCGCCGATCCCGACGGCGACGGGTCGACGATGCGCGTCGGCGGGTTCGCGCTGCAGCGCAAGCCGCAGTTCGAGGAGGAGTTCGCCCGCCTGGTCGACGCCCTCTCCTCGGCGGCCGGCGGCGCCTCGGTGCCGGGGCGGGGGGATCGAGAGCCGGAAGATCGAGAGCCGGAGGATCGAGAGAGGGTGCAGACGCCGTGACCGACCTGCAGTGGGCACGCATCTCGAACGACGCGTTCAACGTGGCCCTCTTCGCCTACCTCGCCGCGATGGTCGGGTACTTCGTCTTCCTGGCCTTCAAGCGCGAGGCCATCTGGCAGGTGTCGCGGGCGGTGGCGGTCGTGGGCGTCGCGGCCAACCTCGTCTCGATCGTCGCGCGAGGACTGGCGGCCGACCGGGTGCCGTGGGGCAACATGTACGAGTACTCGTCGCTGCTCGCCCTGCTCGTCGTGGTGGGGGCCTTGGTCGTCGTGGAGGGCGTGTACCGGGTGCGCTCGCTGACCGGGTTCGCCCTGATGTTCAGCGTGCTCACGATGGCGGTGGCGGTGTCGTTCCTCTACGTGGGTCCCGGACCGCTCGTGCCGGCGCTCAACTCGTACTGGATCAAGATCCACGTGCAGGCCGCGATCTGGGGGTCGTCGCTCTTCGCGCTCGGCGGCATCGCGACGATCGCCTACCTCGTGGTCGACCGCAGCGAGCGCAGGCGGCTCGAGTCGATGAGCGCGCAGACCCCGCCGCCCATCATGGGTGGCGCGATCGACCTCGACGACCCCGACGTGCCGGCCGATCTCGTGCCGGACTCGGCCGAGGACGCCGAGACGCGGCCGGCGACGCGCCGGCTCGTGCCGTCCGCCGCCGGGCTCGACCGGCTCGCCTATCGCATCATCGCCGTCGCGTTCCCGATCTGGACGTTCGCGGTGATCGCCGGCGCGATCTGGGCCCAGGAGGCGTGGGGTCGGTACTGGGGCTGGGACCCCAAGGAGACGTGGTCGTTCATCACCTGGGTGATCTTCGCCGGCTACCTGCACGCTCGGGCCACGAGCGGCTGGAAGGGCCGCCGTGCCGCCGTGATCGCGCTGGTCGGCTTCGTCTCGTTGTTGATCACGTACTACGCCGTGAACCTCTGGATCGTCGGCCTCCACAGCTATGCGAAGTGATGCATCCGCGGCGTCTGGTTGCGTAGGCGTGGGTGATACAGTTCGCGCGTTCCGGTCGGGGGTGGGCCGGCATCCGACCGCGACGGTATGCGAGGAGCGAGACTGATCGTGCGGAAGAAGGCGCTGTGGACCCTCGGCCTCGTCGCCGCGGGACTGCTGCTCGCGGCGTGCGCTCCGAACGCCGGCCAGGACACCCTGCAGCCCGTCGGCGACGTCGCCAAGCAACAGAAGGACCTGTTCGTTCCCGTGTTCTGGGTCGCCGTCGGCGTCTTCGTGATCGTGCAGGGCGGCATCCTCTACATCGCGTTGCGCTTCCGTCATCGCAAGGGCCGCGACGTCATGCCGCGGCAGACGCACGGCAACACGCGGCTCGAGATCGGCTGGACGATCGCGCCCGCCGTCGTGCTCGCCGTGGTGATGGTGCCGACGGTCTCGTTGATCTGGGAGCTGGCTCGCCCGCCGGAAGACGGTGCGCTCAACATCACGGTCGAGGGGTACCAGTGGTGGTGGGGGTTCTCCTACCCCGACGAGGACATGGTCACCGACTGGGATCGCCCGATCACGATCGCCGACACGATGGTGGTGCCCACCGGCCGCGACGTCTACCTCTCGCTCGAGGCGAGGGGCGGCGGCGCCCAGGATGCGAACGGCGATCCCGACTTCCAGGTGATCCACTCGTTCTGGGTGCCCCAGCTCTTCGGCAAGCAGGACGTCGTGCCGAACCGCACGAACCACATCCAATTCCGAGTCGACGAGGCCGGCACCTACACGGGGCAGTGCGCCGAGTTCTGCGGGCTGCAGCACGGACGGATGAAGCTCGAGGTCGTGGCGCTCGATCCGGCGGAGTGGGAGGCGTGGGTCGAGAACCAGCAGACCCTGGCGCCGAGTCCGACCGACCCTCTCGCCCGGCAGGGAGAGGAGCTGTTCCTCAACCCGTTGAGCGACGGACGCGGGGCGTGTACGGCCTGTCACGCCGTGGGCGACGCGGGAGGCGCCGCGGCACCCAACCTGTCGCACTTCGCCGACCCGGCACACACATGCTTCGCCGGCTGCAACTGGTCGACCGAGGACCGTGAGGCGCTGGCGGCGTGGCTCGCGAACCCCGACGCCGAGAAGCTCGGGTCGAAGATGCCCGACTACCAACTCACCGACGAGGAGATCGATGCCCTCGTCGCCTACCTGTACAGCCTGACGTGATGGAGGCGGTCACCCACCCATGGCGAGCGTGAGCGTTCCTTCGACCGGGGGCCGGGGGCTGCTACGACGGCCCACGGCGATCACGGGCTTCTGGAGCTGGTTCACCACGGTGGACCACAAGAAGATCGGCATCATGTACGGGGTCGTCGCGTTCTTCTTCTTCATCATCGGGGGTCTCGAGGCCCTGCTGATCAGGGCTCAGCTGGCGCAGCCCGACAGCACCCTGCTGAACGCCGACGAGTACAACCAGATCTTCACGATGCACGGACTCACGATGATCTTCCTGTTCGTGATGCCGATGTCGTCGGCGCTGTTCAACTACCTGATCCCGTTGATGATCGGCGCGCGCGACGTGGCCTTCCCTCGCATCAACGCGTACAGCTTCTGGGCCTTCCTGTTCGGGGGGATCTTCCTGTACTCGAGCTTCCTCCTAGGCGGAGCGCCGAACGGCGGCTGGTTCGGGTACGCGCCGAACTCCACGACCGATCCCTCGATCGGCATGACGTTCTATGCGATCGGCCTGCTGATCACCGGCGTGGCGTCGACCACCGGCGCCGTGAACCTCGCGGTCACGGTGATCAACATGCGCGCGCCCGGCATGACCTTGTTCCGCATGCCCGTGTTCGTGTGGATGGGGCTGGTCGTGCAGTTCCTGCTCGTCTTCTCCCTGCCGATCATCACGATCGCGCTGTTCCAGCTGTTGTTCGATCGCCGGTGGGACACCGCGTTCTTCGATCCCACCCGCGGGGGAGATCCGATCCTGTGGCAACACCTCTTCTGGTTGTTCGGCCACCCGGAGGTCTACATCCTGATCCTGCCGGCGTTCGGCATCTTCAGCGAGGTCCTGCCGGTGTTCAGCCGCAAGCCGCTCTTCGGCTACCAGTTCGTCGTCTTCTCCGGCATCGCGATCGGGTTCATCGGGTTCGGCGTGTGGGCCCACCACATGTTCGCGGCCGGCCTCGGGCCGGTCGCCAACACGGCGTTCGGCGTCTCGACGGCGATCATCGCCGTGCCGACCGGCATCAAGATCTTCAACTGGATGGGCACGATGTACGGCGGTGACATCCGGTTCACCTCGGCGATGCTGTACTCGGTCGGCGGCGTGGCGATGTTCGTGATCGGCGGGCTGTCGGGCGTGACCCACGCGATCGTGCCGAGCGACTACCAACAGACCGACACCTATTACATCGTCGCCCACTTCCACTACGTGCTGTTCGGCGGCGCGATCTTCGGCATCTTCTCGGGGTTCTACTACTGGTGGCCGAAGGCGTTCGGGCGTCGGCTCGGCGAGGCGGCCGGCAAGCTGCAGTTCTGGCTCCTCATCATCGGCTTCAACCTGGCCTTCGGACCGATGCACATCCTCGGGTTGCAGGGCATGATCCGGCGCGAGTACACGTATCCGGAGACCCTGGGTCTCACGTTCTGGAACCAGGTTTCCACGGTGGGTGCGTTCCTGATCGCCCTGGCGGTGCTGATGTTCATCGTGAACGTGATCCGCACGCATCTGAAGCCCCGGGCCGAGATCGTCGAGGATCCGTGGGACGCCCGCACGCTCGAGTGGATGACCACCAGCCCGCCGCCCGTGCACAACTTCGACGAGATCCCGACCGTGCACTCGCTCGACGAGTTCTGGCATCGCAAGTACGTGGAGGACGAACGCACCGGCCGGCTCGTGCCCGCGCAGGCGGGCGCCTCCGACGCCCACGACGATGCACACGGGGGCGGCCACGCGATCCACCTGCCCAGCCCCTCGTACTGGCCGATCGTCTCGAGCCTCGGCCTGCCGATCATCGGCTACGGCGTGCTCTACTCGTGGTGGCTGTTCGGGCTCGGCGCCCTCATCGCGTTGGTGGGCTTCTACGGGTGGGCGTTCGAGCCCTCGGTGGCGGAGGAGTAGACGGTGGCCGACCTCGCGATCACCCCACCATCCGGCGCGGCCCCGGCGCACGACGAGCACGCGACCTCCACCGGATTGCCGAACACGAAGCTCGCGATGTGGGTGTTCCTCGCCTCCGAATGCATGCTGTTCGGCGCGTTGATCAGCACCTACGTGCTGTATCGCGGTGCCAGCGACGTCGGGCCCTACCCGGACGACGTCTTCGACATCCCCTACACGTCGGTGTCGTCGTTCGTGCTGTTGGCCTCGTCGCTGACGATGGTCCTGGCGCTCGCGGCGGCCCAGAAGCGCGACGTCTCCCGCATGCGGCTGTGGCTGCTGTCCACCGCCCTGCTCGGCCTCACGTTCGTGGCGGGACAGGTCTACGAGTTCACGGTCTTCTACGACGAGGGTCTGTCGATCTCGACGAACCTGTTCGGCACGACCTTCTACGTGCTCACGGGCTTCCACGGTGTGCACGTGACGTTCGGCATCCTGATGCTCCTCTCGCTCGTCGGCTTCTCGGCGGCCGATCGCCTGCCCGACGATGCCGCGTTCCCGGTCGAGATGGTGGGCCTGTACTGGCACTTCGTCGACATCGTGTGGATCATCATCTTCACGGTCGTGTACCTGATCCCGACCCCCGCTCCGGCGCCGGTCTAGGAGGCGATGACGGTGTCCGAGACGGAGACGCGGTTCCAGGAGGAACTCGGCACACGGGACATGCCCGACCCCCGTGAGGCCCAGGCGCCGCATCACGAGCACCCGAGCGCCAAGGAGTACATCCGCATCGGCGTGATCCTCGCCGTGCTCACGGCGCTCGAGGTCGCCACCTACTACGTCGACGTCGGCGGGGCCCTGGTGCCGACCCTGATCGTGCTGTCGATCATCAAGTTCGCCCTCGTCGTGATGTGGTTCATGCACCTGAGGTTCGACAGCCTCACGTACGCGCGGTTCTTCGTGATGGGGCTCGCGGGAGCGGCCACGCTCTACCTGATCGTGTTGATCTCGTTCGGCGTCTTCGTGGTGGAGTGAGGCGTCGGTGCAGCTCCCTCCCTGGCACCTGCATCCCGACGTCTGGCTGTTGTTCGGCTCGATCGTCGCGGCCTACCTGATCGCCGCCCGCCGCCACGCCGACACCACCGGCGAGGGGACACCGCGACGCACGAAGGCGCTCTTCCTCTCGGGGATGGGTGTGCTATGGCTGGGCGCCGATTGGCCGGTGCACGACCTCGCCGAGGGCTACCTCTACCTCATGCACATGACCCAGCACCTGCTGTTCACGCTGATCGCGGCACCTCTGCTGATCGCGGGGATGCCGGCGTGGATGCTCCGGGCGCTGCTCGCCCCCCCGCCCGTTCGGCGTGTGTTCCGATTCTTCACGCGGCCGCTGATCGCGCTCGCGGTCTTCAACGGCGTGCTGCTGTTCACGCACTGGCCCACGATCGTCGAAGCGTCGGTGGGGTCGGAGGCGATCCACCTCTCGCTCCACGTGCTGATCGTGACCTCGGCGCTGCTGATGTGGTGGCCGGTGATGTCGCCGCTGCCCGAGATGCCGGCGCTCTCGCCACCGGGACAGATGATCTACCTGTTCCTGCAGTCGCTCGCGCCCACGATCCCGGCGTCCTTCCTGACGTTCGGTCACACGCCCCTGTACCCGGTCTACGCGACGTTCCCCCGCATCTGGGGCATGTCGGCCCTGACCGATCAGCTGGTCGCGGGGCTCATCATGAAGATCGTCGGGGGGCTGCTGCTCTGGGGAGTGATCGCGGTGATCTTCTTCCGATGGTTCGAGCAGGAACAGCGTGACGGCCTCGACAGGTCGGCGTACCAGAACGTGCAACGAGAGATCGGTGCGGAGCTCGGCCGATGAGCGCCGCCGCGGAGAACGAGCGATCGGAGCGTCGGATCGATGAGTGAGGGCAAGAACCGGCAGAGCCTGCTGCTGCCGATCCTGATGCCGATCGGGGTGCTGGCCGTGATCGGCCTGGTGCTCGCAGGCTTCTCGCGGGTCTTGCTCGCGATCTCGCACAACGCGGCGACCGTGGTCGCTCTCGTGGCGGCTGTCGGCATCGTGGTGGTCGCGGCGTGGGTCGCCTCGAGGAAGCGCGTGACGGGTTCCACGCTGTTCTCGATGGTCGCCGCCATGACCGGCATCGCGATGCTCGCGGGAGGGCTCGCCGTGGTTGCGGCTCCGCTCGAGGAAGAGGGAGAGGGCGGCGGCCCGGGCGGTGAGGCGGTCGTCGCGTTGGCCGCGCCCGAAGGGGCGGCCACCACCGGGTTCTCGACCGATGCGGTGTCGGTGCCGAGCGATGTGCCGTTCACGCTCGCGTTCGAGAACGCGGACCCGGCCGTGCCGCACAACGTCGTGATCTACGACGGCGCCGACGCCGAGGCGCCGCAGCTGTTCCGCGGCGAGATCATCACGGGGCCTGCCACGGTCGACTACGCCGTCGAGCCGCTGACCGAGGGTGAGTTCTTCTTCAACTGCGAGGTCCACCCGACCACGATGACGGGCACGATGACGGCCTCGCCCGAAGGTGGCGGAGACGGTGGCGGCGGCGAGGGGATCACGGTCGTGGCCGCCGACATCGCGTTCGACACCGACACGATCGAGTTGCCTCCCGACACGCCCACGAAGATCACGCTCGACAACCAGGACGCCGGCACGCCCCACAACATCGCGATCTACACCGACGACACGCTCGACGAGTCGCTCTTCGTCGGCGAGATCGTGACGGGGCCGGTGAGCGTGGTCTACGACATCCCGCCGCTCCCCGAGGGGGAGTACTACTTCCACTGCGACGTGCATCCGAACATGAGCGGGACCGTCATCGTGAGCGGCGACGGCGGTGGGGGTGACGGCGGTGGCGGCGGCTCGGGCGAGGGCGGCGAGGAGCCGCCCGACGAAGGCGGCGGTGCAACCGCCGAGGGCACGGCAGCCGCCTCGGTCGCAGCCGAGGGAACCGCGTTCGATCCGACGACGCTCACGTGGCCGGCGGCCTCCGAGGTCACCCTCACGTTCGACAATCGGGACCCCGTCGACGTCGCGGGCCCGCACAACGTCTCGATCTACGACGGCGACACCGCGCTGTTCCAGGGCGAGCTCATCGACGGGCCGGCGACGGTCGACTACACGATCCCGCCGATGGAGGCCGGGACCTACGAGTTCCGCTGCGACGTGCATCCGACGATGATCGGCACGGTCGAGGTCACCTGACGTCCGCATCCGACGCTCCGGCGACCGGCCCGCAGGCCCCCGAGGAACCGTCCGGTCACCGCCCTCGGCTCGGGCGCGTCGCGGTCGTCGGCGCGATCGTCGTGATCGCGATCGGCCTCGCGGCGTTCGCGTTGCGTCCGACGACCGACCCGCGCGAAGAGGGTGGCGTGGCCACGCTCGACGAGCCCTTCCCCGGTCTCGAGGGTGAGGCGGTCGTCGGGCCCCCGATCGATACGCGCTCGATGGAGTGGTCGGTGCTCGTCGTGAACGTCTGGGCCACGTGGTGCGGGCCGTGTCGGCGCGAGCAGCCCGCCCTGCTGCAGGTCCAGGCCGAGTACGAGGATCGGGGCGTGGCCTTCGTCGGGGTCGACTACCGCGACGACCGAGCCAAGGCGGAACGCTGGATCGAGGATTTCGCGGTGCCGTACCAGAGCCTGTTCGACCCCGACGGACGCACGGCGTCGACGCTCGGCTTCCCGTTCCTGCCCGACACCTACCTGGTCGACGCCTCGGGCACGATGCGGTACGTGGTGTACGGCGAGACTGGCGCCGACGAGCTCTCCGGGCTGATCGACGAGCTGCTCGCGGCCGATGACCGCGAGGGTTAGACGACGGCGTCGAGCGCGACGGCGCCGAACAGGGCGGCGAGGTAGACGATCGAGTAGCTGAAGAGCCGCCACGAACGGTCGGCGCTGGCCGTTCGCCACAGCACGAGCGCGCGGTAGACGAAGACCCCCCCGAGCACCACCGCCGTGGCGAGGTAGATCGGACCGAGGCCGGCCGTGGGCGCGAGCAGCAACGTCGTGCCGAACAGCACGAGGGAGTACAGGAAGATCTGGCGTCGCGTCTCGTCCTCACCCTTGACCACCGGCAGCATCGGCACGCCCGCGGCCGCGTAGTCGCCGCTGAACCGCAGCGCCAGCGCCCAGAAGTGCGGTGGGGTCCAGACGAACACGATCGCGAAGAGGATCCAGGCGGGCAGGGCGAGCGAGCCGGTCACCGCGGCCCATCCGATCAGGGCCGGCGCGGCGCCGGCCGCCCCGCCGATCACGATGTTCTGCGTCGTCGAGCGCTTCAGCCACATCGTGTACACCACGACGTAGAAGGCGATCGCCGCGAGCGAGAGCGTCGCCGCGAGCACGTTCACGGTCACGCTCAGGAACAGGAACGAGAAGGCCCCGAGCCAGAACCCGAACGCGAGGGCTCGCTCGGCGGGGACCTGATGCGCCGGGAGGGGACGGCTGCGGGTCCGTCGCATCACCTCGTCGATGTCGCGGTCGAGGTACATGTTGATCGCGTTCGCGGCCCCGGCGGCGAGTGAACCCCCGACGAGCGTGGCGAGCACGAGCCACAGCGACGGGAACCCGCCTTCGGCGAGCACCATCGCCGGCACGGTCGTGATCAGCAGCAGCACGATGATGCGCGGCTTCGTGAGACGGACGTAGGCGGTGACCGTGTCGCCGAGCGAGGCAGGCTCGGCGACCTCGGGCGCCTCGGCCACGTCGGCGGCGCCGGTGCCCCTGCCCACGACGGGTTCGCGGCGTGCGACCACCGCGAGCGCGACGACGGTGGCCCAGATGGCCGCCGACAAGCCCACGTGCAGGGCGCGCGGCCAGGTCGAGAGCTCGGTGATCACGTTGACGCCCCCGACCGCGATCTGGCCGATGAAGAGCACGCCGGCCAGCGTGGAGAGCCTGACCAGGCGGTCGGAGCGCTCGCGCATCGTGCGTGCCCGAACGCTCAGCCAGAGCACGAGGGCGGCGACGAGGATCGCGAGGACCCGGTGCGCGAACATCTCGGCGGCGCCGCGCGGCCCGAACGACGGCACCAGGCGGCCGCCCATCAGCGGCCAGTCCCGGAACGCGAGCCCGGCGCCCTCTGCCCGCACGTACGTGCCGACGAGGAGCAACGCGAACGTCGCGACCGCCGTGATCACGGCGAGCCTCGCGTACCTGCGGTCTCCGGCTCGGTCGTCGCCCTCGAACGCCAGCGTCGTGGCCGCCACCAGCACGCCGAGCACGATCATCGCGAGCCCGAAGTGCAGCGTGACCACGGCGGGATCGAGCTCGCTGTTCACGACCGCGCCGCCGAGGGCCCCCTGCACGCCGAAGAGGGGCACGAGGGCGACCGCCATCCAGACCGCTCCGCGTGGCGTCGTGGTCGGCCGCCCACGGCGGGCGCGCACGAGCTCGGTCACGCCGACGACGGCGAGGGCCACGGCGAGGAGCCCCGATATCACCCCGAGCGCCCGGTGCACGTACTCGATCAGCGTGTGGTACTCCCACCGGGGCACCCAGCTGCCGAAGCACGTGGGCCAGTCGGGGCATCCGTCGCCCGAACCGGTCGCGCGCACGACGCCGCCCCACACGATCAACGTGAGCGTGGTGATCGTCGTGGCGACTGCCAGCTTCTGGAACCGGGTCATCGAGTCCTCGTGTGTGGGAGGCGCCGGGCCGGGCGACGTCGACCATGATAGTGGCGGGTCGCCCGGCTGCGGGATACTCAGCGGATGACAGCCAGCCCCGTCGTCGGCAACGGATCGCTCGATGCCGTTCGCGCGCTCGTCGACGGCGTGCTCGACGGCTACCTCCGGGAGTGTGCGACCGATCTCGGCCGCATCGACCCCGCCGCGCCGATGCTCGTCGACGAGATCTCGCGGCTCGTGTTCGCGGGCGGCAAGCGCCTGCGGCCCGCGTTCTGCGTCTGTGGCTACCGGGCCGTGGTGGGCACCTCGGGGGCTCTCGATCCCCAGCGGGCCGCGGCGATCGATCTCACCGATCACCCGATCCTGCGCGCGGCGGCGGCCCTGGAGCTGCTGCACACGATGGCCCTGATCCACGACGACCTGATGGACGGGGCGAACGAGCGCCGCGGGGTCGCGTCGTCGGCGTCGTTCCTGGCCGCGCAGGCGAGGGGACGAGAGGCCCCGGTCGATCCCGAACGGTTCGGTCACGCGGCGGCCCTGCTCGCGGGCGACCTCGCCGCCGTGCTCGCCGACCGGCTGCTGCTCACGAGTGGGTTCGACCTCGCCTCCCTCGCCGGGGCGCTCGGCGCCTACCACGAGATGCAGCTCGACATGGCCGCCGGTCAGCTGCTCGACGTCGCCGGCATGGCGTCCGATCCCGGAACCGCCATGCGTGCCGCCCGTCTCAAGGGAGGCAGCTACACCGTCGAGGGTCCGCTCCTCGTCGGTGCGGCGCTCGCCGGCGCCCGCGAGGAGACCGTCGACGACCTCCGCGCGTTCGGGATCCCGCTCGGAGAGGCCTTCCAGCTCCGCGACGACCTGCACGACCGAGAGGGGGCGCACGGCGCGACCCCGGCGACGGTGAACGAGCTCGTCCGCACCGCCAGAGGGGCGCTGCTCGGCGCCCGGATCGACCCGGAGGCCGCCGCCGCGCTCGACGAGCTCGCCGCCATGGTGGCGATGACATGAGCGACGACCTCGAGGGTCTGCGGCGATCGTTCGGCGATCTGCCCATGTGCCGGGTCGCCACCGTGCGGTCCGACGGTGGTCCACACGTGGCCGCGCGTTGGTTCGTCTGGCGCGACGACGGCCTCTGGGTGTCCACGCGGGTCGGCGACACGACGTGGCAGCACGCGATCCGCGACCCTCGGGTGGCGGTGCTCGTCGATCGTGGCCGTGACTGGCCCGAGCTCGCCGGTGTGCGCGTCGAAGGGGTCGCCGAGGCCTATCCGGCCGAGCACCCGGACCTGCGTGCCCCGATGTCCCAGTGGCACGAGAAGTACCGCCAGATGTTCGCCCGCGACGGTTTCGAGGCGTTCACGCGAGACGTGCCCGCCCTCGGCTTCCTGCGCGTCGTCCCCTCGCGTGTCGATTCGTGGGACCACCGCTGACGCCGCGTTGCCCGCCCTCGAGCGGCCGGGGTAGCGTGGGCCGTGCGCGTTCGGACGCGCTGCGGTAGCCTGAGCTTTGTGAAGTTTTTCACAAGCTGCGCCCCGACCGCGCAGGGGGGAGCGACGTGAACGCACGACCAGTCGAGACCGACGTGCTCGTGGTCGGAGGCGGCCCTGGAGGCGCTGCGGCCGCCTACTACCTCGCCCGGCAGGGCCTCGACGTCACCGTCGTCGACCGGTCGACGTTCCCCCGCGAGAAGGTCTGCGGCGACGGCCTGACCCCACGCAGCGTGGGCGGCCCTGGAGCGGATGGGCATCGACACCGACGACCCTCGATTCGAGCGGGTGAAGGGCCTGCGGGTGTACTCGCGGAACGACACGATCGAGCTCCCCTGGCCCGAGCTCTCGAGCTGGCCCGACTACGGCCTCGTGATGCCGCGCGCCGAGTTCGACCACCTGCTGATCCAGCGAGCCCAGAAGGCCGGGGCCCGGGTGCACGAGCGCACCGAGGCCGTGACGCCGACGTTCGAGAGCGGGTGGGTGACCGGGGCGCGCGTGCGACCCGCCGACGACAAGGACGCCGAGCCCACCGAGATCCGCGCCCGCTTCACGATCGCGGCCGACGGCGCCGCGAGCCGGTTCGCGAAGCCGGCCGGGGTCCGACGCGACGACTCCCGGCCGCTCGGCATCGCGGCGCGCCGCTACTACCGCACGCCCTACCACCCCGGCCCGTGGTTCGAGTCCTGGCTCGACCTGTGGGAAGGCGACCTGCTGCTGCCCGGCTACGGGTGGCTGTTCCCGGTCGCGGGGGGCCGCATCAACCTGGGTGCCGGCCTGCTGAACACGTTCAAGGACTTCAAGCAGATCTCCGCGCAGCGACTCTTCAGCGCGTTCTCGACGATGCTGCCGTCCGAGTGGGAGATCTCGGAGGAGACGGCCGAGGGACGTGTGCTGTCGGGCCCCCTGCCGATGAGCCTGAACCGTGTGCCCCAGGTGGTGCCGGGCATGCTCCTGATCGGCGACGCGGCGGGGGCGGTCAACCCGTTCAACGGGGAGGGCATCGCGTACGCGATGGAGACCGGCGAGGTCGCCGCCGACCTGGTGCACGAGGCGCTCGTGAAGGACCGCGCCGGCATCACGATGATGTACCCGACCGTGCTGCGGGAACGCTACGGCGACTACTTCACGATCGGCCGAGGCTTCGCGAAGATCATCGGGCGCCCCGCGATCATGAGCCGCGCCACGCGCTACCTGCTGCCCAACCCGCGCGTGATGGGCTTCGCGATGCGGGTCATGGCCAACCTCACCGACGGTCCCGAGGGCGACCGTCAGGACCGCCTCTTCCACTTGATGCAGCGGCTCGCGAGGGCGGCATGACCGATAGGATTCGCCCGTGCTGACGGAGTACCTGCCGATCGTGGTCATGGCCGTGCTGGCCGTCGCCTTCGGGGTCGCCTCGCTCCTGGTCTCCCGCGCCTTCCGGCCCCACCGCCCGAACCCCGTGAAGCTCTCGGCCTACGAGTGCGGCAACGACCCCGTGCGGTTGCCTCGCGGGGAGAAGTTCAGCGTGAAGTTCTACGTGGTCGCGATGCTCTTCATCATCTTCGACATCGAGATCATCTTCCTGTTCCCGTGGGCGGTGCGATTCCGCCAGCTCGGGCTGTTCGGGCTCGTGGAGATGGCGTTCTTCATCGGGCTGGTCTTCGTGGCATACGTCTACGTCTGGCGCAGCGGCGGGTTCGACTGGGCCGAGGGCGGCCAGACGCCCACCGGGGCCGAGGTGCCCGGGGACGTCATGGCCGACGCCGACGCCGAGCTCGCGGCGTCGACGCGCGACCCGGAGGTCGCCGGTGCCCGTTGAGCGTCTCGAGGGTGTGCACCTCGGGAAGACCCCCGAGGAGATCGAGGAAGAGGTCCGCCGCGGTGTGCTGTTGACTTCCCTCGACCGAGCGGTCGGGTGGGCTCGCAAACAGTCGATGTGGCCGGCCACCTTCGGCCTGGCGTGCTGCGCGATCGAGATGATGTCGACGGGCGCGGGCAAGTACGACCTGTCGCGGTGGGGCATGGAGCTGTTCCGCGCCTCGCCCCGTCAGGCCGACCTGATGATCGTGGCCGGACGTGTCTCACAGAAGATGGCCCCGGTGCTGCGGCGCATCTACGACCAGATGCCCGAGCCCCGATGGGTGATCTCGATGGGCGTCTGCGCGAGCGCAGGTGGCATGTTCACGAACTACGCGATCGTGCAGGGCGTCGACACGATCGTGCCGGTCGATGTGTACGTGCCCGGCTGTCCGCCGAAGCCGGAGATGCTGATGCACGGCATCTTGAAGCTGCAGGAGAAGGTCCGCACCACGGAGCCGTTCAAGTGAGCCCCGCCGAGATCGCTGAGCGCGTACGAACCCGATGCCCCGACACCGTGGTGGCGCGCGACGAGGTCACCGGGATCGTCGACCGCGACGACCTGCTCGAGACGCTCGCCTGGTTGGCGGAGGACGACGAGCTCGCGCTGGGCTTCTGCTCCAGCATCACCGCCACGGACTGGCCCGGGTCCGATCCCAGGTTCTGGGTCGTCTACGAGATGCTGTCGATCGAGCACCACCACAGGGTGCGGGTGAAGGTCGGCCTGGCCGAGGACGATGCCCACGTGCCCACGGTGACCCCGCTGTTCCCCACGGCGAACTGGCTCGAGCGCGAGACCCACGACTTCTACGGCATCGTGTTCGACGGCCATCCCGACCCCCGGCCGCTGCTGCTCCCCGAGGGCTGGGACGGCTTCCCGTTGCAGAAGACCGAAGAGCTCGGCGGCGTCAACACCCGCTACCGCGGGGCGTTCATCCCGCCGGTCGACACCCGCACGACCACCTAGAGGGTTCGCAGATGTCCGACGCTCCCACCACGCCGGCCACGCCCCACGCTCCCGAGGCGGTCGACGCCCGCACGGGCGAGATCCGCCAGGAGACGATGATCATCAACATGGGGCCGCAGCATCCCTCGACCCACGGGGTGCTCCGCCTGCTGATGGAGCTCGACGGCGAGACCGTGATCAGGTGCACCCCGATCATCGGCTACCTGCACACCGGCATCGAGAAGAACACCGAGTACCGCACGTGGATGCAGGGGGTCACCTACGTCACGCGCGCGGACTACCTCTCGCCGTTCTTCAACGAGCTGGGGTACTGCCTCGCGGTCGAGCGGCTGCTCGGCGTCGAGGCGCCCCCGCGCGCCCAGGTGATCCGCGTGCTGATGAACGAGCTGAACCGCATCTCGTCGCACCTCGTGTGGCTCGCCACGGGAGGCATGGAGCTCGGCGCGGTGAGCGTGATGCTCTACGGGTTCCGCGAGCGCGAGGTGCTCCTCGACATCTTCGAGGAGATCACCGGGCTGCGGATGAACCACGCGTACATCCGCATCGGCGGCGTGATCATGGACCTGCCCGACGAAGGGCTCAGCAAGATCGAGCGGTTCCTGGTGGAGATGCCGCCGCGCATCGACGACTACGAGCGGCTGCTCGACGAGAACCCGATCTGGCTCGAGCGCAACGTCGGGGTCGGGCTGTTGCCGGCCGACGATGCCCTCGCGCTGGGGGTCACCGGCCCCGTGTTGCGCTCGGCCGGTGTCCCCGCCGACGTGCGCAAGGATGCGCCCTACTGCGGCTACGAGACCTACGACTTCGACGTGCCGGTGCGCACCGAGGGCGACGCCTACGCCCGGTACCGCCTGCGCATCGAGGAGATGCGCGAATCGATGAAGATCGTGCGCCAGTGCCTCGACCGCCTGCAGGAGCCGGGCCCGGTGATGATCGAGGACCCGAAGGTGGCGTGGCCGGCCAAGCTCAGCGTGGGCCCCGACGGCATCGGCAACGACCCCGCGTACGTCACGCACATCATGGAAGAGTCGATGGAAGCCCTCATCCATCACTTCAAGATGGTGACCCAGGGCGTCGAGGTGCCGCCGGGCGAGGTCTACCAGGCCGTCGAGTCGCCCCGCGGCGAGCTCGGCTTCTACGTCGTCTCCAACGGCGAGCATCATCCGTACCGCGTGAAGATCCGCGACCCCTCGTTCGTCAACCTGCAAGCGATCCCGGCGATGGTCGAGGGCTCCCTCGTCGCCGACGCGATCGCGGCGATCGCGTCGCTCGATCCCGTGATGGGCGGGGTGGACCGCTGATGGCGATCTTCGAGGGCGAGCGGCTCGACGAGGCTCGGTCGATCATCGCGCGCTACCCCCAGGGCCGGCAGCGTTCCGCGGTGATGCCGCTGCTCTACCTCGCGCAGTCCGTCGACGGGCACGTCACGCGCGCGGCGCTGCAGGAGGTGGCCGGCTTGATCGGCGTGCGGACCGCCGAGGTCGAGGCCGTCGCGAGCTTCTATACGATGCTGCGCCTGCGCCCCACCGGCACCCACCTGGTCGCGGTCTGCACGAACCTGTCGTGCGCGCTCCGAGGGGCGAACGAGGTCTACGAGGCCGCGCACCGGGCGACGGGTATCCCACACGGCGGGGAGCTGAGCGAGGACGGCGCCTTCACGGTGCACGAGGAGGAATGCCTCGGCGTGTGCGAGCACGCGCCCGTCGTGCAGGTGAACGTCGCGAACCACGACGACGTCACGCCCGAGCGCGTGACCGAGATCGTGGCATCGCTGCGGGCGGGCGAGCTGCCCGAGCCCGCTCGCGGTCCCGCGGTGGAGAGCTTCAAGGCCGCCTCGCGTATCCTCGCGGGGCTCGAGCCGCTCGAGCAGACGGTGGCCGAGGGGGCGAGCGCGTGAGCGAGCCGCGCCGCGTGCTCACCGCCCACTGGGACGACCCGTCCGTGATCCCGCTCGAGGGGTACGAGGCGGCCGGCGGGTACCGAGCGCTCCGTACCGCGCTGGGCATGAGCGCCGAGGAGCTGATCCAGCTCGTGAAGGACTCCGGGCTGCGCGGACGCGGTGGGGCGGGCTTCCCCACGGGCATGAAGTGGTCGTTCGTGCCCCGCGACACGGGCAAGCCCACCTACGTGACGGTGAACTTCGACGAGTCCGAGCCGGGCACGTGCAACAACCGCGAGCTCGTGGAACGCGAGCCGCACGCGCTGATCGAGGGCACCGCGATCGCGGCGAGGGCGATCGACTGCCACCTCGCCTACATCTACATCCGCGGGGAATACCTGTGGCAGGGCCGGGTGCTGCAGCGGGCGCTCGACGAGGCGTACGCCGCCGGGTACCTCGGCCGGGGCATCATGGGCAGCGACGACGACCTCGACATCGTGCTGCACCGGGGCGCGGGCGCCTACATCTGTGGCGAGGAGACGGCCCTGCTCTCGAGCCTCGAGGGGTATCGGGGCCAGCCTCGCCTGCGGCCGCCGTTCCCGGCGGTGGAGGGCCTGTACGAGTCCCCGACGGTGATCAACAACGTCGAGACGCTGATGAACGTGCCGCACATCGTGAACAACGGCGCGGACTGGTTCAAGGCGGTCGGCACCGAGAAGGCGCCCGGCACGAAGATGTTCACGATCAGCGGCAAGGTCGAGCGTCCCGGCAACTACGAGCTGCCGATGGGGACGCCGTTCCGGGTGCTGCTCGAGGAGCACGGGGGCGGGGTGCTCGGGGGCAGGGCGATCAAGGCCTGGACCCCGGGGGGATCCTCCACGCCCTTCCTCACCGCCGATCACCTCGACGTCGGCCTCGACTTCGAATCCGTGATGGAGGCCGGCTCGCTGCTCGGCACCGGCGCGATCATGGTGCTGGACGAGACCGACTGCATGGTGGAAGCGGCCCGCCGCCTCGTCGAGTTCTACGCCCACGAGTCCTGCGGCAAGTGCACGCCGTGCCGCGAGGGGACGTGGTGGGCCACGCGCGTGCTCAGCCGCATCGAGGGTGGGCACGGGCGCGAGGAGGATCTCCCGCTCATGGCCGACGTCGGCGAGAACATCCTGTTCCGCGCGTTCTGCGCCCTGGCGGACGGCGCCGTCTCGCCGATCCAGTCCACCTTGAAGTACTTCATGGACGAGTACGAGACGCACATCCGCGAGGGGCGGTGCCCCGTGACGGGCAAGGGGCCCGGCCACGATGCCGAGCCCGAGCCCGAACTCCAACAGGGTGCGGTCACGTTCGCTCCGACCGGGCCGTTCGAGATCCAGGGGGCGTCGTCGTGACCCAGCAGGCCGTGACGCTCACGATCGACGGGAAGGAGGTCGCCGTGCCGGCGGGCACGTTGATCATCCGCGCCGCGGAGCAGGTCGGGGTCGAGATCCCGAGGTTCTGCGACCACCCCCTGCTGGAGCCGGTCGGGGCGTGTCGCCAGTGCTACGTCGAGGTCGAGGGCCAACGCAAGCTGTTCACATCGTGCACCACGACGGTGTCCGAGGGCATGGTCGTGAAGACCCAGAACACCAGCGACGTCGTGCACGACGCCCAGGTGGCCAACCTCGAGTTCCTGCTGCTGAACCACCCGCTCGACTGTCCGATCTGCGACCGCGGGGGCGAGTGCCCCCTGCAGGACCAAGCGCTCGCGTTCGGACCGGGGGAGAGCCGCTACCGCGAGGCCAAGCGCGTCTACCCCAAGCCGCTGCCGCTCTCACCGCTCGTGAACCTCGATCGCGAACGCTGCGTGCTCTGCGCGCGGTGCACGCGCTTCTGCGACCAGATCTCGGGTGATCGCTTCATCGAGCTGTTCGCGCGCGGGGCGGCCGAGCAGGTCTCGATCGCGCCCGGGGAGGACTTCCGGTCCCCGTTCAGCGGCAACACGGTGCAGATCTGTCCGGTCGGCGCGCTCACGTCGACCCCGTACCGGTTCGTCGCCCGCCCGTTCGACCTCACCACGGTCGACACGATCTGCCCCCACTGCAGCGCGGGATGCAACATCAAGCTCGACATGCGCCGGGGCGAGGTCGTGCGCCAGCTCGCGCGCGACGACCTCGACGTCAACGACGCGTGGCTCTGTGACAAGGGGCGGTACGCGTTCCGGTTCCCCGACGCCCCCGATCGCATCGCGACGCCGCTGATCCGCGACCACGGTCTCGAGCCGGCATCGTTCGGCGAGGTGCTCACGAGGGTCGCGGGGTGGACCGAGGGCGCGCGCGTCGCGATCCTCACCGGCGGGCGGCTGATGGACGAGGACTACTACGCGCTGTCGAAGCTCGCGCGCACGGTGTTCCGCACGAACGACCTCGACCACAGGCGGGGCGGCGACATCGGAGCGGCGTCGGCCGAGCGTCACGCGGCGGCCGACCCGATGGCCGTGACCTACAAGGACGTCGAGGGCGCGAGCGCGATCCTCGTCGTGGGCCTCGACGCCGAGCAGGAGGTGCCGATCCTGCACCTGCGCCTGCGCAAGGCCGCGAAGCGCGGGGCGCGGATCTGGGTCCTGCATCCTCGGCGCACGCGCCTGCACGACGTGGCGACCCACGTGCTCTGCACGCCCGGCGACGAGGCACGCCTGCTCGCGGGGGGCGCCGATGAGACCGTCGACGAGGCGCTCGCCGCGCTCCGCGAGGGGGGCGAGACGGCCGTCGTGCTCGCCGGCGAGCGGCCGGGCGCCGCCGACGCGGCCAGCTCGGCGGCCGAGACGATCGGCGCACGGTTCCAGTACGTCACGCGTCGCGCGAACGACCGTGGCGCGCTCCTCGCCGGGGTGCATCCCTCGCTGTTGCCGGGCGGGCGATCGATGCACGAGGTGGAGGACGTCGAGCGCGTCTGGGGCCCGCTGATGAACCGGGAGCCCGGTCGCGACACGATCGGCATCCTGCGGGCGTGCGCGGAGCGCGAGGTCGACGTGCTGTTCCTGGTCGGCGTCGACCCGCTGCGCGACGTGCCCGAGGCCGACCTCGTCCGCCGCGCGCTCGACAACGTGCCGGTCAAGGTCGTGCAGTCCCTCGAGCTCGGTTCGCTCGAGCGCTACGCCGACGCGTTCCTGCCGGCGAGCGCCTTCCTCGAGAAGGACGGTCACGTCTCCACCTGGGAAGGACGCGGGCAGCGGCTGCGCGCGATCCGCGGACGCGACGGCATCAGCCTCGCCGACTGGGAGATCTTCGCGAGCATGGCGCTCGCGTGCGGAGGCGACCTCGGCTTCGAGACGCTCGACGAGGTGCACGATGAGATGGGCCGCCTGGTGGGGGCGCGCGAACGGAGCGTGGGCGACGAACCGGTCGGCGCGCCCGCCGCCGACGGTCAGCCCAGCGGATCGGTCGAGGGTCTCGACGCGCAGCCCGACTGGGAGCGTGTGCGAGGCGATGAGGGCGCCACCGCCGAGGTGGACCGTTCGCGAGAGGACCTCGGCGAGACGCACGACGCAACCACCACCGAGGGGGAGGGCGGGCTCGTGCTCCTCACGTACCCGCTGCTCGTCGACGAGGGGCGGCTGTCCGAGCGCGCCGACGAGCTGAAGGCGGCGCTCGAGGACGAGGCGTTCGTCGAGCTGCATCCGGCCGACGCTGCATCGCTGGGCGTCGTAGACGGCGGCCGGGCGATCGTGCGGACCGAGGCCGGCGAGGCGGAGCTGCCCGTCGTCGTGACCGAGCACATCGCCGCCGGCGTCGCGTTCGTACCGTTCAACCAGCCGGGCCTGGCGACCAACACGCTCCTCTCGGGGCAGATGGTTGCGCGCGCAACTATCTCGGCCGCCGACGCCGGCGCGGCCGACCAACCCGCCGAACCGGCGACCGCCGCGGTGGGGGGTGAGGCCTGATGGACTGGGTGGATTGGGCGATCCTCGTCGTGCAGGTCGTGCTCGTCTTCTTCGGCCTGTTGATCGCCGTGATGCTCTACATCTGGATGGAGCGCAAGGTGATCGCCGACATGCAGACCCGCGTCGGCCCGATGCGCGCGGGCCCGCGCGGCGTGCTGATCACGCTGGCCGACGGCATCAAGCTCTTCTTCAAGGAAGGCATCACACCCACCGCCGCCGATCGTCCGGTCTACGCGATCGCGCCGATCCTCGCGATGTTCCCCGGGTTCCTCGCGTTCTGCGTGATCCCCTTCGGTACCCAGGTCACGCTGTTCGGGCGCGAGATCCCGTTCCAGCTCGCCGATCTGAACATCGGCATCCTGTGGATCCTCGCGATGACCTCGCTCTCCGTCTACGGGGTCGTGCTCGCCGGCTGGTCGAGCGGCTCGAACTACCCCCTGCTCGGCGCCGTGCGCTCGAGCGCGCAGATGATCTCGTACGAGGTCGGCATGGGGCTCGCGCTCGTGGCGGTGCTGATGTACAGCGGCTCGCTGCAGATGAGCGAGATCGTTGCGGCGCAGGACTCCGTCTGGAACGTGATCCCGCAGTTCCCGGCGTTCATGGTCTTCCTGATCGGGGCGATCGCCGAGACGAACCGGCCGCCGTTCGACCTCGCCGAGGCCGAGTCCGAGCTCGTGGCCGGCTTCCACACCGAGTACTCGGGCATCAAGTTCGCGATGTTCTACCTCGGGGAGTACGTGAGCACGGTGACGATCGCGGCCGTCGGCGTGACGCTGTTCCTCGGCGGATGGCGCGGGTACTGGCCGTTCGAGGGCGCGCTCGCGTGGCTCGGACCGCTGCTGTGGTTCATCCTGAAGGTCACGGCCGTGATCTACGTCTTGATCCTCGTGCGCGCGACGTTGCCGCGCATGCGCTACGACCGCCTCATGAACTTCGGGTGGAAGGTGCTGATCCCGTTCGGGCTCGTCTGGATCATGATCACCGGCCTCGTGGTCGTGCTGCCCCAGGAGTACGGCAACCGTGGTCGGTTCATCGCCGCCGCCGTGATCGTCGGCGTGGCGGCGCTCGCGACCCTGGTCGCCCCCCTGTTCACCGGCCCGGCACCCGAGCGCGAGGAGGTGTCGATGTGAGCGACGATCGATCCGAGGAACGGCCCCTCGCGACCGACGGACCCGTCGCGCCGGACGAGCCCGTCGTGGGTCCGCAGCCCGGAGAGCAGGGCGCCTGGGAGGCGGCGCTCGCGATCGGCAAGGGCATGGCGACGGTCTTCAAGCAGACGTTCCGCCCCGACAACACCGAGCGATACCCGAAGGAGATCGCCTCGATCCCCGAGCGGTCCCACATCGGCCGTCACCGCCTCAACCTGCACGAGGACGGCCTCGAGAAGTGCATCGGGTGTGAGCTCTGCGCGTTCGCCTGCCCGGCCGACGCGATCTGGGTGGAGGGAGCCGACAACGACCCCGAGCACCCGACGAGCCCGGGGGAGCGGTACGCGAAGGACTATCAGATCAACTACCTGCGCTGCATCATGTGTGGCCTCTGCGTCGAGGCGTGCCCGACGCGCGCGCTCACCCTGACGGACTACTTCGAGCTGTCGTTCACGAGCCGGGAAGAGGCCGTCTGGTCGAAGGAGCAGCTGCTGGAGCCGCCGCCCCCGCTCGGGTCCGACCCCGCGGATCGAGAGGGCTAGCCCGCCGTGCCCCTCGACAACGTCGTCTTCTGGGTCTTCGCGCCGCTCTCGATCGCGACGGCGATCGGCATGATCGTCGTGCGCAACGCCGTGCATGCCGCGCTGTTCCTCGTCGTGAACTTCTTCACGATCGCGGTGATGTACCTGCTGCTCGACGCGCCGTTCCTGTTCGCGGTGCAGATCGTCGTCTACGCCGGTGCGATCATGGTGCTGTTCCTGTTCGTGATCATGCTGCTCGGCGTCGATCGCGGCGACGAGGCGACCGAGCGACTCTTCGGACAGCGGACGACCGCGGTGATCCTCGCGGTCGCGATCGTGGCCGAGCTCGCGACGGCGATCCGCGCGGGCATCGGGTTCGCGACCCGGGCGCCCGACGGCTTCGAGGCGGCGAACCCCGACGGGAACCCGTCGGCCCTCGCCGAGGTGCTCTTCCGCGACTACTTCTTCCCGTTCGAGGTGACGTCGATCCTGTTGATCGTCGCCGCGGTCGCGGCGATGGTGCTGGCGCTGCGGCGCTCGAAGGCGCTCACGCAGCGCGAGATCGAGGCGCACGCGGGCGACGACCTCGAGGCCTACGCGATGGCGCCGCCCGGCGGCCCCGAGTCGATGCGGGATCGGGGCCGATGAGGACGCCGATCGCCTACTTCCTGCTGCTCTCGGCGATCCTCTTCGCCCTCGGATCGGCCTCGGTGCTGCTGCGCCGCAACGCGCTCCGCATCTTCATGGGCGTCGAGCTGCAGCTGAACGCCGTGAACCTCACGCTCGTCGCGTTCTCGCGCATGCACCTGGAGCTCGACGGGCAGATCCTCGCGTTCTTCTCGATGGTCGTGGCCGCGGCCGAGGTGGTCGTCGGCCTCGCGATCATCGTGGCCGTCTTCCGACGAACGTCGACGACCGACGTCGACCGAGCGAGCGTGTTGCACGGATGATCGATCTGATCGGCCTCGCGATCGCGATCCCGCTGCTCGCGGCGGCGGTGAACATGCTGTTCGGCGCGCGGCTCGGTCGGTGGGCCGGGTGGTTCGCCACCGCCGCGATGGCGGCGTCGTTCGCGATCGCCCTCGGGGCGTTGCTCGATCTGTTGGCGTTGCCCGCGGAGGAGCGCACTCAGGTCGTCGACGTCGCCCATTGGATCGGCGCCGGCGCCGTCAACGTCGCCCTCGACCTGCGCGTCGATCCGCTCTCGATCACGATGGCGATGGTCGTGACCGGCGTCGGCTCGCTGATCCACCTGTACGCGATCGGGTACATGGAGCACGATCCGCGCCCGGGGCGGTTCTTCGGCTACATGAACCTGTTCTGCGCGTTCATGCTCGTGCTCGTCCTGGCGAACGACTTCCTGCTGCTCTACCTCGGCTGGGAGGGCGTGGGGCTCTGCTCGTACCTGCTGATCGGGTTCTGGTCGGATCGTCCCGAGGCGGCCCGGGCCGCGAAGAAGGCGTTCATCACGACGCGGGTCGGCGACGTGCTGCTGATGCTCGGGCTCTTCGTGATGTGGGTGCACTTCGGCTCGTTCGACTTCGACGTCGTGCTCGGCCACGACGGCTCGCTGCCCGAGATCGCCGCCGGCACCGCGACGGCGATCTCGCTGCTGCTGCTCGGCGGTGCGGTGGGCAAGTCCGCCCAGCTGCCGCTGCACGTGTGGCTGCCCGACGCGATGGCCGGCCCGACCCCCGTCTCGGCCCTGATCCACGCGGCCACGATGGTGACCGCGGGCGTCTACCTGGTGGTGCGATCGCACACGCTCTTCGAGATCTCGGAGGTCGCGCTCACCGTCGTCGCCGTCGTCGGGCTCGCCGGCGCCCTCTACGCCGGGTTCTCGTCGCTGGGGCAGTACGACATGAAGCGGGCGCTCGCGTACTCGACGATGTCGCAGCTCGGGTTCATGTTCCTCGCCGCCGGGCTCGGCTTCTACGCCGTCGCGATGTCGCTCCTGGTGGCGCACGCCTTCTACAAGGCCCTGCTGTTCCTGACGTCGGGCAACGTGATGCACGGGCTCCACGACGAGATCGACGTGCGCCGCCTCGGCGGGCTGCGCCGCGACATGCCGTGGACGGCCGCGTTGTTCGCCGCCGGCGCCCTCGCCCTGTCGGGCCTGCCGCCCTTCAGCGGCTTCTTCACGAAGGACGCGATCCTCGAGCTCGCGAGCCACGACGGCGAGGTCTGGGCCTACGTCCTGGGCTCGCTCGGGGCGCTCGTCTCGGCCTGGTACATCGCGCGCCTGTACTTCACGGCGTTCATGGGGGACCGGCGGTACGAGGGGCACGCCCACGAGGCCTCGCCCCTGATGCGCGCGCCGCTCGTCGTGCTCGCGATCGGCGCGCTGTTCGCCGGCGCGTGGCTCGCGTTCACTCCCGAGGGACGTCTGGCGACGTTCCTCGAGCCGGTGGTCGGTCACGTCGTGGAGGGCGACGCCGGGCCCTCGACGCAGGTGTTGATCGCGATCTCGATCGTGCTGACCCTGGCGGGCATCGCGATCGCCTGGCGCCTGTACCGCCCGAGGAACGCCGAACGCTGGATCTCGTTCCCCGAGCGGGAGCCCGGCATGGCCGGGGCGCTCGGCCATGCCTTCTACATCGACGACCTCTACGCCTGGGCCGTGGGCAGCGTCGGGCTGCGCGGCGCCGAGGGGGTGGCCTGGTTCGACCGCACCGTGATCGACGGGGCCGTGAACGGCGTCGGGCGGGCGGCCGTGTGGGCTTCCGGGCTCGCCCCGGTCTGGCAGTCGGGGAAGGTGCGCCGCTACGCCTTGACGTTCCTGGCCGGGGGCGCGGCGTTGCTCCTCTACGCGGCGGTGAGGGTCTAGATGGACTCGGTGCCCTGGCTCACGCTCGTGATCGTGGCGCCGCTCGTCGGCCTGCCCGTGCTGCTGCTGTGGCGCGCGATCTCCGACGATGCCGCTCGCTGGGTCGGGCTCGCGGCCACGCTCGTCGCGTTCGCGGTGTCGATCGGCATGCTGGTGAACTTCGAGACCGGGGAGGCGGGATTCCAGATGGTCTCGAAGCACCCGTGGGTGGAGTCGGTCGGGCTCTCGTGGTTCGTCGGCGTCGACGGGTTCTCGATCTGGCTCGTGATGGTCACGACGTTCATGTTCCCGATCGCGATCGCCGCATCGTGGAAGGTCGACTACCAGGTGCGCCGCTACATGGCGATGGCCCTGTTCCTCGAGACCGTGATCATCGGCGCGTTCCTCTCGCTGGACCTGCTGCTGTTCTTCCTGTTCTTCGAGGCCCTGCTGTTCCCGATGTACTACATCATCGGCGTGTGGGGTTCGAAGCGGCGCATCTACGCCGCCACGAAGTTCCTGCTGTACACGATGTTCGGCTCGGCGTTCCTGCTCGTGGGCATCCTGTGGCTCTACGTCGAGTCGGGGAAGCAGCTCGGTTCGGCCACGTTCGACCTCACGGCCCTCGAGCAGCTGGACCTGTCGACCGGCGTCGGGCGGTGGTTGTTCCTCGCGTTCTTCATCGGATTCGCGGTCAAGGTGCCCGTCTGGCCCCTGCACACCTGGCTGCCCGACGCCCACACCGAGGCGCCGACCAAGGGCTCGGTCGTCCTGGCAGCGATCCTGCTGAAGACCGGGCCCTACGGCATGCTCCGGTTCAACCTCGACCTGTTCCCCGAGGCCTCCCGGTACTTCGCGACCGCGATCATGGTGCTCGCGGTGATCGGCATCATCTACGGCGCGATCGTGGCGATGATGCAGACCGACATCAAGCGGTTGATCGCGTACTCGTCGGTGAGCCACATGGGGCTGATCGTGCTCGGCATCTTCGCGTTCTCGGCCGAGTCGATGGACGGCGCCGTGCTGCAGATGGTGAACCACGGGTTGTCGACGGGCATGCTCTTCCTCGTGTTCGGCATGCTGTACGAGCGCACGCACACGCGCGAGATCGCGGACCTCGGCGGCATCGTGCAGATCACGCCGTGGCTCGCGGGCGCCTACGTGATCGCGATGCTGTCCTCGATCGGCCTGCCGGGGCTCAACAACTTCGTGGGCGAGTTCCTCGTGTTGCTCGGCACGTTCTCGGTCGACCGCGTGCTGGCCTCGATCGCGATCATGGGCGTGATCCTGAGCGCGGTCTACATGCTCTGGTCGTACCAGCGCACGTTCCAGGGCTCGCTCAAGGAGCGGTGGGGGTCGCTGCCCGACCTCTCGTGGCGTGAAGGCGCGATCGTCGCGCCGATCGTCGTCGCGATGCTCTGGATCGGCCTGCACCCGGCTCCGGTGCTGGAACGGCTGCGCCCGACGTCGGAGCAGGTCTCCGAGCAGGTGCGCACGGTGCAGGTCGGCGAGCCCGTGGAGCCGCTCGTCGAGGCGAGCGCCACGACGGGGGAGGAGGCGCCGTGATCGACCCGCCCCGCGTGGAGCTGTGGGCGATCCTGCCGGTGCTGATCCTGTTCGGGGGCGCGCTCCTCGCGTTGCTCGGCGCCGCGTTCGCTCGCCGAGCCACTCAGGCGCCGTTCGCGCTGTTCACGCTGGCCGTGCTCGCGGCCGCGGCCGCGTCGGCGCTCTGGCTGTGGGACCGCGAGCCCGTGACCGTGCTCGGCGGCATGGCGAGCGTCGACCGCCTCGCGGTCGTCGCCACGCTTGTGCTGTGCGGGATCGGCGCCTTCGGCGCCTACCTCGGGTTCCACTACTTCGAGGCCGACGAGTTCCGGCGCAACGAGTTCTACGCGTTGCTGCTGTTCGCGCTCGGCGGCATGGCGCTGTTGGTGGCCGCCGCCGACCTCATCATCGTCTTCCTCGCGATCGAGGTGCTCTCGCTCTCGCTCTACGTGCTCACGGCGCTCACGTTCCGGCGCGGACCGACGGAGGCCGCGATGAAGTACTTCCTGTTGGGCGCCTTCGCCTCGGCGTTCCTGTTGTACGGGGTCGCGATGAGCTACGGCGCGGCGGCCACCACGAGCATCCAGGGGCTCGCCCGCGCGCTCGCCGGCACGACCGGCAGCCAGCCGCTCGCGCTGGTCGGGGCGTTGCTGCTCCTGGTGGGGCTCGGGTTCAAGGTCTCGCTCGTGCCGTTCCACATGTGGACGCCCGACGTCTACCAGGGAGCCCCGAGCCCCGTGACGGCGTTCATGTCGGCCGCGACGAAGGCGGCCGTGTTCGTGGCGTTCGTGCGTGTGCTCGACGTCGCCTTCGTGGCGCTGCAGTGGGACCTCGCACCCGCGATCGCCGCGCTCTCGGCGCTCTCGATGGTGGTCGGCAGCGTGCTCGCGATCGCCCAGCGCGACGTCAAGCGCATGCTCGCCTACTCCGCGGTCGCGCAGGCGGGCTTCATCCTGTCGGCGTTCGTCGAGCCCGGCCGTGACGGCATCGCCGCCGCCCTGTTCTACCTGATCACGTACGGCGCCGCGGCGCTCGGCGCGTTCGGGGTCGTGATGTTGATCTCCGGCGGTATCCATGAGCAGACGGGGTTCGACCGCTTCCGTGGGCTCGGGCGCAGCCAGCCCGTGCTCGCCGTGTTGCTGACGATCTTCCTGCTCTCGCTCGCGGGCATCCCTCCGACCGCCGGGTTCGCCGCGAAGGTGCTGGTGTTCGGGGCCGCCACGACGGCAGGCTACTGGCCGCTCGTGCTGATCGGCGCGTTGGCGAGCGTGGCCGGCGCCTTCTTCTACCTGCGCGTCGTCGCGCTGATGGCGATGCGGGAGCCCGAGGGTGAGGACATCGCCGATCCCGCGCCGCTGCCGAGGCTGGTGCTCGCCGTGCCGGCCGCGATGGTCGTGGTGCTGGGTATCGTGCCGGGCGTGATCGTGCCGTTGCTGCAGGAGGCCGGGGTGCTCACATGGTGATCGACAGCGAGGAGGACGGCCGATGAGTCGCCGGGTGATACCCGGGCTGGAACCGCCCGACGCGACGCTCGAGTCCGAGGTGCGCACGCGCCTGGACCAGGTCGAGGAGGCGCTCGAGAAGTCGGTGCAGATCGAGGCCTCGGGCATGCTGACCGAGACCTCGTCGTACCTGATCGCCGCGGGCGGGAAGCGGTTCCGCGCGATGCTGGTGCTGTTGGCCGGCTACTTCGGCGACCCGGGAGACCCGCGGCTCGTGCCCGGCTCGGTCTCGATCGAGCTCGTGCACCTCGCGACGCTGTACCACGACGACGTGATCGACGAGGCCGATGCCCGCCGTGGCGCGCCGAGCGCGAACGTCCGCTGGGACAACACGGTCGCGATCCTCACCGGCGACTACCTCTTCGCGCGGGCATCGGAGATCTCGACCGATCTCGGCACCGACGTCTGCCGGCTCCTCGCCCGCACGATCGCGGTGCTCTGCGACGGGCAGATCCGCGAGGTCTCGAGCTCGGCGAAGGTCGAGCAGGAGATCTCGGACTACCTCGAGATCATCCGCCGCAAGACCGCGTCGCTGATCGGCACCTCGTGCCGCCTCGGGGGCATGCTCTCCGATGCCGAGCCCGATCACATCGACGTGCTCGAGGAGTTCGGCGGTGCCCTCGGCATGGCCTATCAGCTCTCCGACGACATCATGGACATCACGTCGTCGCAGATGGAGCTCGGGAAGGAACCCGGTCAGGACCTACGGGAGGGTGTCTACACGCTGCCGGTGCTGCATGCGCTGGCGCGCGACGAGCACCGAGAGGAGCTCGCGCGCATCCTGTCGCACGGCTCGCCGGACGGGGAGATGCTCGACCGTGCGCTCGAGATCGTGCGGGCAGGAGGGTCGGTCGACGCGGCGCGCGCCGCCGTGACCGACGAGGTCCGGCGGGCCACGCAGCTCGCCGAGCGACTGCCCGACGGGGCGTCGCGGCACGCGTTGATCCAGCTCGCGAAGTTCCTGGCGGTGCGGTGCGGGGCGGAGGCCACGTGAGGGGTCGTGAACCCGTGCAGGGGCGAGAGGAGGCGCTGCTAGGATACGGGCGCCCGAGGAGCCTTCCACTGTCATGAGCGATTACTACGCCTCATACGGAGTCGTGCTGGCGGTCCTGGCCGCAGGTGCGCTGCTGGTCGCCGTGGCCTTCACGACGGCTCGGTTGGTGGGCCCCAGCAAACCCAACCGCGAGAAGCTCACCACCTACGAGTGCGGCATCGATCCGGTGGGGCAGGGCTGGTCCCAGAGCCACGTGCGCTACTACGTGTACGGGTTCCTCTTCGTGATCTTCGACGTCGAGAGCGTGTTCCTGTTCCCCTGGGCACGGGTGCTCGAAGACATCGGCTACGCGGCCGTGGTCGAGATGGCGATCTTCATCGCGATCCTGGCCGTCGGCCTGCTGTACGCGTGGCGCAAGGGGGTCCTGCGGTGGGCCTGATCACCGAGAAGACCTCACTGCCGAGGATCCAGCCCGTGAAGTTCATCCTCAACTGGGGACGCCGCTACTCCCTGTGGGTCATGAACTTCGGTCTCGCGTGCTGTGCGATCGAGTTCATCGCCGCCTCCACCGCCAAGAACGACTTCATCCGGCTCGGCGTGATCCCGACCGCCCACGGACCCCGTCAGGCCGACCTGCTCGTCGTGGCCGGGACCCTGACAGACAAGATGGCGCCGGCGCTCAAGCGCGTGTACGAACAGATGCCCGACCCGAAGTACGTGATCTCCTTCGGCTCGTGTTCGAACTGCGGCGGCCCCTACTGGGACAGCTACTCGGTGACGAAGGGCGTCGACCAGATCGTGCCGATCGACGTCTACGTGCCGGGGTGCCCGCCGCGTCCTGAGGCGCTGCTGCACGGCATCATCGAGTTGCAGCGCAAGATCAAGGATGAGGACATCGCGGAGAAGTTCGGTGGAACGGTCCAGCCCGCTGTCTCCTGACGAGGCCACCTCACGGCTGCGGGCGCAGTTCGGCGCCGACATCGTCGACGCCGCCGAGCAGCACGGTCACACCGTCGTCACCGTGACGCGCGAGCGGTACCACGACGTCTGCCGGTTCGTGCGCGACGAGCCGGAGTTCGCCTGTGACTATGCCGACTTCACCTCGGGCGTCGACTGGGGCGAGGAGCGAGGGTTCGAGGTCGTGACGCACCTGTTCTCCACGACCCACCACCACAACGTGCGGGTGAAGGTCGTGGTCCCCTACGACGACGCCGTCGTTCCGACCGTGAGCGACCTGTGGGCGACGTGCGACTGGCACGAGCGCGAGACCGCCGAGATGTTCGGCATCCGCTTCCTGGGGCACCCACAGCCGGTGAAGCTGCTGCTCTCCGAGCCGTTCGAGGGTCACCCCCTCCGCAAGGACTTCGCGTTGATGACCCGTGAGGCCAAGCCGTGGCCCGGCGCGGTCGAAGGCGAGGAGGACGAGGAGTGATCGACCTCCTCGCGCAGGCGAGCACCTCGTTCATCGACGACCTGTCGTCGAACTTCTGGGTGGCGCTGATCCTGAAGACGGTGCTCGTGATGGCCTTCTTCCTCGTCGTACCGCTCGTGGTCGGCTACGCCGAGCACAAGGTGCTGGCGCACATGCAGTCGCGCATGGGTCCGATGGAGGCCGGCGTGTTCCACGGGTGGGCGCAGCTGATCGCCGACGGCGTGAAGTTCATCCAGAAGGAGAACGTCGTGCCCGAGGCTGCCGATCGCACGATCTTCACCCTCGCCCCCGCCGTGGCGATGGTGCCCTACATCGCGATCCTCGTCGTGCTGCCGTTCAGCGACTCGCTGTTCGCCCTCGACCTCGACATCGGCATCTTCTTCGTGATGGCGATGTCGAGCGTCTCGGTGATCGGGGTGCTGATGGCCGGGTGGTCGAGCGCCAACAAGTTCTCGTTGATCGGCGCCCTGCGCGCCGCCGCGCAGCTGATCGCCTACGAGCTGCCGCTCGTGCTCGCCGCCGCCGGCGTCGTGATGCTCTCGGGGGTCACCTCGATGGTCGGCATCGTCGAGGCGCAGGAGTCGATGTGGTACGTGATCCCGCTCTTCCCGCTCTTCCTCATCTTCCTGGTCGCGTCCCTCGCCGAGTTGAGCCGCACGCCGTTCGACATGCCGATCGCCGACTCCGAGATCATCTTCGGCGCGTACACCGAGTACGGGGGCCTGAAGTTCGCGTTCTTCCTGCTCGCGGAGTATGCGGGCATCGTCGCCCTGTCGGGCATCGCGGCCGTGCTCTTCCTCGGTGGGTACCAGGGCCTGCCGGGCATCCCGCTTCCCGACCCGATCTGGATGGCGGGCAAGATCGCCATCCTCTCGTTCTTCATCATCTGGCTCCGGGCCACCTACCCTCGACTCCGCGAGGACCAGCTGCAGCGGTTCGCGTGGCTCACGCTCATCCCCATCTCGCTCGTGTGGATCCTGGGCGCGGCCGTCTTCAAGGTCGCGTTCTGACGGACAAGGACGACTGACGCGTGGCCATCGACACGACCGCCCACGAGGACCAGCCGGAGTCCGGCGTGGGTCAGGGCCTGCTCAAGGGCCTCGGCGTCACGCTGAAGACGATGCTGCGACCGGCCGTCACGGTGCAGTACCCGCACGTGAAGCCCGACCTGCCCGCGCGGACGCGCGGCGTGATCGCCCTGAAGCAGGAGAACTGCACGGTCTGCTACAAGTGCTCGCGCGAGTGCCCCGACTGGTGCATCTACATCGACGCCCACAAGGAGACGCACGAGCCGGCCGGCGGTGGTCGAGGCCGCTCGATGAAGGTGCTCGACCGGTTCGCGATCGACTACGCGCTCTGCATGTATTGCGGCATCTGCGTCGAGGTCTGCCCGTTCGACGCCTTGTTCTGGAGCCCCGAGTTCGAGTACGCGGAGTACGAGATCGACCTGCTCACGCACGAGAAGGAGCGGCTCGAGGAGTGGACCTACACGGTGCTGCCCCCGCCCGCGCTCGAGGACGGCGCTGAAGCAACCGAAGGCGGTAGCGCTGAAGCAGCCGCAGGAGGAACCTCGTGAGCGCGCAGGAGTACGCGTTCCTCGTGTTCGCCGTGGTCGGCGGCCTCTCGGCGATCGCCGTCGTCACGGCGCGCAACGTCGTACACGCCGCTCTCTACCTCGTGGTCTCGCTGCTCTCGGTGGCGGGTGTCTACCTGCTGCTGGGCGCCGAGTTCGTCGCGTGGGTCCAGATCCTGATCTACGTCGGCGCGATCGTGATCCTGTTCCTGTTCGGCCTGATGCTCACGAAGGCGCCGATCGGACGCGACACGCTGGACAACCAGCAGCGCGGCATCGGCGCGCTCGTCGGGGTCGGGGTGTTCGCGGGCCTCGTCTTCCTGATCCAGGAGGCGTTCCCGGTGCAGGACGCGGTCGCCTTCGAGACCGTGCAGGGCAGCACCGACGTCGTCGGTGAGGCGATCTTCCGCAACTACGTGCTGCCGTTCGAGGCGGTCTCGTTCCTGCTGCTGGCCGCGCTGATCGGGGCGATCGTGCTCGCGCGCAAGGACGACGCCTCGTGATCAGGCTGCCGCTCGTCTTGATGTTCTCGGCCCTGCTGTTCTCGGCCGGGGTCTACGGGGTGCTGGCTCGCCGCAACGCCGTGATGGTGTTGATGGCGATCGAGCTGATGCTGAACGCCGTCAACGTGAACCTGGTGGCCTTCGCGGCGTCGTTGCAGCAGATGACCGGTCAGGTCTTCGCGCTGTTCGTGATCGCCGTGGCCGCCGCCGAGGTCGGCATCGGGCTCGCGATCGTGATCTTGCTGTTCCGCACGCGTGAGTCGATCAACGTGGACGAGGTGAACCTGCTCAAGTGGTGAACGCGCTCGCCGCCGAGGGTGAGGTGGTCTACGAGGCCACCACGAACGGGCTCTGGTTCGTGGAGCACGCGTGGGTCGTCGTCGTGCTGCCGCTGATCTCCGCGGCCCTGATCCTCTTCTTCGGCAGGCGCACCCCCGGCAAGGGCGCCGTCTACGGCATCGTGGCGGTGGGTGCGGCGTTCCTCTTCTCGCTCGGGGTCCTGTGGCACTTCGTGGAGGGCGGCGGACCGTTCGAGGGGAGCATCGACTGGTTCACGATCGGCCCGCTGCACCTGGAGCTCGGCATCCTCGTCGACGGCCTCACCGGCATCATGCTCGTGGTCGTCACGTCGATCTCGCTCTGCGTGCACGTCTACTCGCTCGGGTACATGCACGGCGACGAGCGCTTCACCTGGTTCTACGTCGTGCTGTCGCTGTTCACCGCCGCGATGCTCACGGTGGTCGTCTCGAACAACGTGATCCAGCTGCTCGTCGGCTGGGAGATCATGGGCGTCTGCTCCTACCTGCTGATCGGCCACTGGTGGGAGGTCAAGGAGAACTCCAACGCCGCGATCAAGGCGTTCATCACGACCCGCGTCGGCGACATCCCGTTCATGTTCGGCATCATCATGCTGATCGCCCTCACCGGGTTCACGTCCACGAACATCGGCGAGATCACCCACGAGCTCGGCCTCGGCGAGGTCTCCCCGCTGTTCATCTCGATGGCCGCGATCCTGCTGTTCGGCGGCACCGTCGGGAAGTCGGCGCAGTTCCCGCTGCACGTGTGGCTGCCCGACGCGATGGCCGGCCCGACGCCGGTCTCGGCCCTGATCCACGCGGCCACGATGGTGGCCGCCGGCGTGTACCTGATCGGCCGGCTCTTCGAGATCTTCCTGGAGGCCGAACAGTGGGTGCTCACGACCGTCAGCATCGTCGCGGCGATCACCGCGCTCGGCGCCGCGCTGCTCGCGATCGTGCAGGACGACATCAAGCGCGTGCTGGCCTACTCGACGCTCTCACAGCTCGCGTACATGGTCGCGGGCCTCTCGCTCGGCGAGCTCGGGCTCACGGCCGGGTTCTTCCACCTGTTCACCCACGCGTTCTTCAAGGCGCTGCTGTTCCTCGGCGCCGGATCGGTGATCCACGCGGTGCACTCGAACAACATGAGCGACATGGGCGGACTGCGGAAGTCGATGCCGGTCACGTTCTGGACGATGCTGATCGGCTCGCTCGCCCTCGCGGGCATCTTCCCGCTCGCCGGGTTCTGGTCGAAGGACGAGCTGCTCGTCGTCGCCGAGGAGGAGCACGTCTACTGGCTGTTCGTCGTCTTCCTGATCACCGCCGTGATCACCGCCTTCTACACGATGCGCATGGTCCTGCTCACGTTCTTCGGGGAGTACAAGGGTCACGCGCACCCGCACGAGTCGCCGGCGACGATGACCGGTCCGCTCGTCGCGCTCGCCGCGGCGACGATCGGCGTCGGCCTGCTGGGGTCGCCGCAGCTCGGCGCCGTCTTCGGGCAGTGGGTCTTCTACGAGGAGGTCCACGAGGCCGTGTTCGTGCCGTGGATCGCGCTGCTGTCGACGGCCGGCGCCCTGCTCGGGCTGTTCGCGGGGTACGCCCTGTACAAGGAGCGGAAAGCGCAAGACCCACTGCAGGCGCCCATGGGTCCCCTCTGGAACGTGTTCCAGAACCGCTACTACATCGACGCCTTCTACATGCGGGCGATCGTCCTCCCGGTGCGCGACACGTGGTCGTCGAGCGTCAACTGGTTCAACCAGGTCGTGCTCGACGGCATCGTGAACGGTGCGGCAACGGTCACCAGGGCCTTCGCACAGGTGATCGCGTGGTTCGACCGAACCGTGATCGACGGCATCGTCAACGGTGCCGGCGAAGGCGCCGGCAAGACCGGCAACGTCCTGAAGCACCTGCAGACGGGCAACGTGCAGTGGTACGCCGTCGCGCTGTTCGTCGGCGTGATCGCGTTGGCCGTCGTCTTCATCGAGCTCGTCTGAGAGGAAGCGTGGAGGCCACATGACCTGGGAGAACTCGGCCATCACGATCACCACGCTGCTGCCCATCGTGGGTGCGCTGGTGATCCTTGCGATGCCGCGGGACAAGGATCGCGCGATCCGAGCGCTCGGCATCGTCTTCACGGGGGCCGCCCTCGTGCTCGCCGTCGCGATCACGGTGGGGTTCGACTACGGCACCGACGGCCTGCAGTACGTGCTCGACGTGAACTGGATCAGCGCGATCGGCGTGCGCTACCACGTCGGCATCGACGGCATCTCGCTGCCGCTGTACGTGCTGACGTTCCTGCTGTCCTTCCTCTGCGCGATCTACACCTGGCGCTACGTGCCCGACCCCGGCCGCACGAAGGCGTTCCTGGCCCTGATGCTGCTGCTCGAGACCGGCATGGCGGGAACGTTCATCGCGTTCGACCTGATCCTGTTCTTCGTGTTCTGGGAGCTGGTCCTGGTGCCCATGTACTTCCTGATCGCGGTGTGGGGATCGGCGAACCGCGAGTACGCCTCGATCAAGTTCTTCCTGTACACGCTGTTCGGGTCGATCTTCATGTTGCTCGGCTTCCTCGCGATGTACTTCCAGGGCCCCGACCCGCACACGTTCGACATGGTCGTGCTGCGCGACTACGGCCTGGCCGGGGGATTCAGCAACACGTTCCAGCTGGTCGTGTTCGGCGCCGTCGCCCTCGGCTTCGCGGTGAAGGTGCCGATGTGGCCGTTCCACACGTGGCTCCCCGACGCGCACACCGAGGCGCCGACGATCGGGTCGGTGCTGCTGGCCGGCATCATGCTGAAGATGGGCACGTACGGGTTCATCCGGATCGCGATCCCGTTCATGCCCTACGGCGCTCAGAAGTACGCGCCGTGGATCGGAGCCCTCGCCGCGATCGCGATCGTCTACGCGGCCCTGGCCTGTCTGGCGCAGAAGGACCTGAAGCGGCTGATCGCGTTCTCGTCGGTGGGGCACATGGGCTTCGTGATGCTCGGCATCGCGACGCTCACGGAGATCGGCATCCAGGCCGCGATCTTCGGCATGGTCGCCCACGGCGTGATCACCGGCATGCTCTTCTTCTGCGTCGGGTCGATCTACGACCGCTACCACACGCGCGAGATCGCGAGGATCGGCGGCGGCATGCTGCAGACGATGCCGAAGCTCGGCGGCGTGTTCGCGTTCGTCGCGATCGCCTCGCTGGGGTTGCCGGGACTCGCCGGCTTCTGGGGCGAGGTGATGGCGCTGCTCAGCTCCTTCAGTCCGAACGAGTTCCTGCTCGGCGACCAGGTCGGCCTGTTCCGGGTGTTCATGGTGATGGGCGGCATCGGCACGGTGCTGACGGCCGGCTACTTCCTGTGGATGTTGCAGCGGGTGAACATGGGCACCCTCCCGGATCAGTGGCGGGAAGCCGGCCTGCGCGACGTGCTCGTCGTCGAGTGGGTCTCGTGGCTGCCGCTGCTGGCCCTGATCCTGGTGCTCGGTCTCTACCCGAGGCTCGTCTTCGGCGTGACCGACGATGCCGTGAGCGGGCTCATGAGCCTGTTGGGGAGCTAGGTCGTCTCGATGGACGTCGACTACCACGCGCTGCTGCCGGAGTTCATCCTCGCCGGCACGATCCTGCTCGTGCTCGTGGTCGACGTCTTCTTGCCCGAGCGGCTGAAGTGGTTCGCGATGCCGATCGGGCTCGTCGGCGTCCTGGCGTCCCTCGCCGCGGTGCTCTCGCTGATCGGGGCCGACGACCGCGTGAGCTTCGGCGGCACCTACGTGGTCGACGAGTTCGCCCTGCTGTTCAAGGGCTTCTTCCTGGTGACCGCGATCCTCGTGCTCGGATTGTCGCTGCGGTACTTCCGCGAGGGCGGCTTCTACCAGGGGGAGTACTACTTCCTGCTGCTCACGTCGTTCCTCGGCTGCCTCATGATGCCGAGCTCGCGCGACCTGCTGCTGCTGTTCATCGCGCTCGAGCTCGTCTCGGCGCCCGGCTTCCTCATGGCCGCCTTCCGCAAGGGCGACGTGAAGTCGAACGAGGCCGGGGTGAAGTTCTTCATCATCGGTGTGCTGTCGACCGCCGTGATGCTGTTCGGCATGAGCCTGATCTACGGCGTGACGGGCGGGAAGACGCGGCTCGCCGAGATCGGCGTGGCCCTCGGCGGGCTCTCCGGGGAGATGGAGACGCTCGCGCTCGCCGCGATCCTGTTCGTGGTGGTGGGCTTCGCGTTCAAGGTCTCGGCGTTCCCGTTCCAGTTCTGGGCGCCCGACACGTACGAGGGCTCGCCGGTGCCCGTGGCCGCGTTCCTCGCCGTCGCCTCGAGCGTGGCGGGGTTCGCCGGCCTGTTGCAGCTGATGTTCGTCGCCTTCGCGGACCAGTACGAGTTCTGGGTGCCGATCTTCGCGTTCCTCTCGATCGCGACGATGACCGTGGGCAACCTCGTGGCGCTGCAGCAGACCCAGGTCGTGCGACTGCTCGCGTACTCGGGCATCGCGCAGTCGGGCTACATCCTGCTGACGTTCGCGCTCGTCACCGACGACGCGGCCACGAACCGCACCGCGTTCGCCGCGGCCGTCGCCTACATCCTGATCTACGGCATCATGAACATCGGCGCGTTCGCCGCGACGGTGGCGGTCTCGCGCCGGCACCCGACGCTTCGGATCGCCGACTTCGCCGGGCTGCGCGAGACGGCGCCGCTGATCGCGATCGGCATGGCCGTGTTCATGATCTCGCTGGCCGGCGTGCCTCCCACCGGCGGGTTCTGGGGGAAGCTGCTGATCTTCCAGGCCGCGATCGAACGCGGCGGCACCCTCGGACCGGTGCTCGCCGTCGTGATGCTCGTGAACTCGGTCGTGAGCGTCTTCTACTACCTGGCTGTGCCGAGGGAGATGTTCCTGCGCGACGCCGCCGACCGGTCGCGGCTGCGGGTGCCCGCGCTCGTGACCGCGGTGGTCGCGGTGACCATGGTCGCGATCGTGTCGATCTTCGTGCTCCCGGGCGCGATCACGCGGCTCGCGGAGCTCTCCACGCTCGTCGGCGTCGGGCCCTGATCCCGGCACCGTCGCGTCGGCAGGGGAACCGCCGGGCGCGTCGTATCGAACCGCCTATGGGACGATCGATATCGAACGATCACGAGGAGTGATGACGGTGACACCAGGCATCAACAGGGCCAAGACCTGGGTCCTGCTCGCGGCGATGATGGGGCTGTTCCTGGCGGTGGGAGCGCTCCTGGGCGGGCGGGCCGGCATGACGATCGCGCTCGTCATGGGCCTGGGGTTCAACTTCGCGATGTACTGGTGGTCGGGATCGATCGCCGTCCGCTCGACACGATCGCGGGAGGTCGGGGAGGCCGACTACCCGCAGCTCTACCGCATCGTGCGGGAGCTGACGCAGGCCAACGACATGCCGATGCCGGGCGTCTACGTCTCGGAGATGCAGCAGCCGAACGCGTTCGCGACCGGGCGCAACCCGCAGAACGCGAAGGTCGCGGTGACGCAGGGCATCCTGCAGCTCCTCGACGAGCGTGAGCTGCGCGGCGTGCTGGCCCACGAGCTGAGCCACGTGGCGAACCGCGACATCCTCGTGGGCTCGATCGCGGCCGCGATCGGCACATCGATCAGCTACCTGGCGTGGATGGCGCTCTGGTTCGGTGGCGACGACGAGGGCGGGAACCCGATCGTGATGCTCGCGGCGTGGCTGCTCGCCCCGATCGCCGCCGGCCTGATCCAGATGGCGGTCTCGCGCTCGCGGGAGTTCCAGGCCGACGAGTCGGGCGCGTTCCTCTCGAGCGATCCTCAGGCGCTGGCGAGCGCGCTGCAGAAGCTCGAGCAGACGAGCCGCCGGGTGCCGCCTCCGCACTCCCTGCAGCCGGGCGAGGCGCACATGTTCATCGTGAACCCGCTGTCGGCGTTGAAGGGTCGAGGCCTGACGAGCCTGTTCTCCACCCACCCGCCGACCGAGGAGCGGGTGGCCCGTCTGATGGCGATGCAGGACGAGGTCTACCGCCGCCAGGGTCCCATCGGGAACTAGGAACCTCGCGCGGATCCGTCAGCCCCTACGAAACCATCGTCCCGAGCACCGCGCGCACGTGGTCGATCGTGGTGCGGGGATTCACGAAGCACAGTCGTGCGAGCTTCTCGCCCTGCCACGTGGTCGGTTGCACGAACGCGATCTGGGCCTCCAGCAGCCGGCGCCACCACGCCTCGTAGTCCGCATCGCCCCATCCCAGCCGCCTGAACAGCACCACCGACAGCTCCGGGTCCATCACGAGCTCGAGCTCATCGCTCACCCGCACCTCCTCGGCCGTCTCGCGCGTGAGCGTCAGCACCCGTTCGATCGCCTCGCGATACGCATCGGTGCCGTAGGTCGCCAGCGAGAACCACAGGGGGAGGCCGCGGGCGCGCCGTGACAGGTGGTAGGCGTAGTCGGCCGGGTTCCACTCGCTCCAGGCCGCCTCGGGCTGGTTCACCGTGTCGAGGTACCCGGCTTCCTGCCGGAACACGCCGTGGGCGGTCGACGGGTCGCGGTACACGAGCGCGCAGCAGTCGTAGGGGGCAAACAACCATTTGTGCGGATCGACGATGAACGAGTCGGCGCGCTCGATGCCCCGGTAGCGCTCGCGCACCGACGGCGCCGCGAGCCCGGCGCCTCCGTAGGCCCCGTCGACGTGGAACCACAGTCCTCGCGCCTCGCACACGTCCGCGACGCCGGCGAGGTCGTCGACCGTACCGGCGTTCGTCGCGCCCGCGCTCGCGACCACCGCGAAGACGCTCGCGGCCTCGTCGGGGCCGATCGCATCGAGCGACGAGGCGAGCGCGTTGCCCGTGAGCCGCCCGCGTTCGTCGCCCGCCACGTCGACGATGCCCACGTCGATCACGCGGGCGGCGGTGGCGACCGAGGAGTGCACGCTCTCGGCCACGGCGATCTTCCACCCGGTCGGTGGCCGTCCCCCGAGCCTCGACGCCGCACCGGCACGCGCCGCGACCAGCGCCGAGAGGTTCCCGGCGGAGCCTCCGCTCACGAAGACCCCGCCGGCGTCCGTCCGGGAACCCGGCGAGGTCGGCGAGCCAGCGCAGCGCCTGGTTCTCGGCCCAGATCGCCCCGGCGCCGTCGATCCATCCCGCCGCGATCGTCGACGAGGCGCCCACCACGAGGTCGAACAGCACCGCGGCCTTCGTGGGTGCGCCGGGCACGAACGCCATCGACGACGGATGGTCGGTCGAGATCGTCGCCGGCGCCAGCACCTCGCTCCAGACGCGCAACGCCTCCTCCCCGCCGAGGCCGTCGGGGGTGACCGTCTCACCGGCGCGTCGCGTGAGCTCCTCGCCGCTGGCCGAGCCGTCGAGGGGCTGTGGGCTCGCGATGCGGTTGCGGGCGTAGGCGACGATCGCGCGCGACAGCGCCTCGGTCTCGTCGGTGTAGCGGTGCATCTCGTCCATCGTGGTGGTCTCCTCCGCCAACACGAAGGGCCGGCCCGAGGGCCGGCCCGCCGCGTCCGATCGATCCCCGCCGAGCGGGGACTACGAGGTGAGGACCTGGCAGAACTCGCCGAACGCGTCGACGTACTTCTGCACGTCGTCCTCGGTGTGCTGGACCGAGACCGTCCACTGCTCCTCGTCGCCGGGGGTCATGAAGATGCCCCGGTTGACCATCCACGGGTAGGACGCCCAGTAGATGTCGGGGATCGTCTCCAGGAAGTCCCGGTAGTTCGTGAGTGGCTCGGGCCGGTACGAGACGCAGCCCTTCGCGCCGAGGTCGACCGTGTGCGCGGGGATGCCGCTGTCGGCGATCGCCCGGTTGCACCCCTCGGCGAGCATCGTGCCGAGCTTCCCGAGGTGGTCGTACGCGTCACGCGTCAGCACCTGGGTGAGGGCCGCGAGGCCCACGGCCGACGACAGCGGGTTGCCGTTGAACGTGCCCTGCTGCGCCGCGCCCTTCGTGACGTGCTCCATGATGCTCGCGTCGCCGCCGAAGGCGCCGGTCGTCGCGCCGCCGCCGATCGCCTTGGCCCAAGCGGCCAGGTGCGGCACCACGCCGTAGCGCTCGGCCGCACCGCCGTACGCGATCGTGCCGCCGCACTTGACCTCGTCGAAGATCAACACGGCGCCGTGGCGCTCGCACGCGTCCTTGAGCGCCTGCAGGTAGCCGTCGGCCGGCACCACGATGCCGATGTTCATCATCACCGGCTCGAGGATCACCGCCGCGATCTCGCCGGGGTTGTCGGCGAACGCCGACTCCACCGCGGCCGCGTCGTTGAAAGGCACGATGATCGTCGTGTCCCACAGCGCCCGCGGCACGCCCTTGGACGTCGGCTGCGTCGTGTACCAGGGCGTGCCGCTCTGGTCGACGCTGTGCCGCAGGTCGAGCACGTCGGCCTCGGGCACGACCGAGAACAGCACCGAGTCGTGGTGGCCGTGGTAGGAGCCCTCCATCTTGACGATCTTGTCGCGACCGGTCGCGGCCCGTGCCACCCGGATCGCGTCCATCGTCGCCTCGGTGCCCGAGTTCACGAAGCGCATCTGATCGCACTGGAACCGCGAGCAGATCTCCTCGGCCAGTGCCACCGTGGTCTCGGTGGTGACCGCGAAGTGGATCGCGTCGTCGGCCGCCTTCTTGATCGCCTCGACGATCTTCGGATGGGCGTGGCCGACCACGTTCACGCCGAACCCGCCGTGGAAGTCGGTGTACACGTTTCCGTCGACGTCGGTGACCGTGGAACCCTTGCCGTGCTCGAGGTAGACGGGGTACGGGTCGCCCGCCTGGAAGTTCGAGACCACGCCGTTGGGCAGGGTCTTCGTCGCTCGCTGGTACAGCTTCTCGGACGCCTGGGTCCGGGTCAGCCACACCTTCGTTTCCGTGTCGGCGATCTCCGCCGCGCGCGCCTTCAACCGTTCGAGGTCCACGCGTATCACCTCCTGAGTCGGGTCAGGGTACCCGTGGGCCCCCGAGCGCGCAATGCGAGGTCAGGGCCGGTAGTTCGTGAACTGCAGGGCGAGCCCGAAGTCGTGCTCCTTGACGGCGCGGATCGCCGCCTGCAGGTCGTCCTTGCTCTTGCCGAGCACCCGCACCTGCGCGCCCTGGATCTGGGTCTGGATCTTCGGCACCGCCTGGCGAACGAACTTCGAGATCTCCTTGGTCTTCTCGTCGCTGATGCCCGTGACGATCGTGACCGTCTGCCGAGCGGTGCCCTTGGCGGCGTCCTCGATCGGCCCCGCCTGCAGCGCCTTGAGCGGGATGTTCCGCTTCACCGCGCGTTCCTGCAGCACCTGCCATGCCGCCTTGAGGCGGTCCTCGGTGGCGGAGTGCAGCTCGATCGTGCCCTCGCCGAGCGTGATCGACGTGTCGGTGCCCTTGAAGTCGAACCGCTGGGAGAGCTCGCGCCCGGTCTGGTCGACCGCGTTGCGCACCTCCTGCAGGTCGACCTCGCTCACGATGTCGAAGGAGAACTGGTCTTTGGCCATGTGGCGCAGCTTACCCTCGGCCGCTGCGCGGTGGCTGCCCGGTTCGCTATCCTCGGAGGCGCACCACGGGAGGATGCCCGAGCGGCCAAAGGGAGCGGTCTGTAAAATCGCCGGCGATGCCTACGGAGGTTCGAATCCTCCTCCTCCCACCCACCCACCCACCCAACCAACCAACCAACCTGTGCGACTGACGAAGTTCGTTCACACCGGGCTCGGGACGGCATCGACCTTGTCGCGGCGCACCCGGTGGTGCGGAGGAACCTCGAGCCGCGGCAGCGAGGGGACCGCCTTCGGTCGGGCCGCGAACGCCTCGGCCGGGGTGGGTCGTCCGATCGCCCGGTGGGGGTGGACCTCGTTGTAGTGGGTGCGGAAGGTATCGAGGCCGCATGAGGCCCTCCCTGAAGTTTCCGTCGGCGAAGAGGCGGACCTCACGGCGCTTTCCTGGCTATCGTCCGCATACACTGAGCGGCATGAACGAGTCTTGGTTCAAGAGAACGGGAGGCGCGGGGTGACCACAACGATCTCGTCTTCCGACCTGTTTCGCGAGGAGAGCTCGTCCATCTGGGCCGCGCTGCACCAGCATCCATTCATCACGGAGCTTGCTGCGGGTACGTTGCCACTCGACAAGTTCCGGTTCTTCCTCGAGCAAGACATCTTCTATCTGGAGGAATACGCCCGGTGTCTAGCGATGGGAGCGGCGAAGTCGCGGTCGGAGCACGAGCTCCGATACTTCACGACCGACCTGAACAAGGTGCTCGAAGCTGAGATCCCGAGCAACCGAGCCCTGCTCGCGAAGGTGATCGAGCTCGGCGCCGCCGACCGAGGCGGCTCGCTCGGGAAGGCGCCGGCCAACGTCGCGTACACGAGCTACTTGCACTCACTGGCGATGCGGGGCGGACCGATGGAGATCATGGCCTCGCTGCTGCCGTGCTCATGGAGCTACGTGGAGATCGCAGCCGCGTTGCGTGAGCGCACGGAGGTGACCCATCCGGTCTACGGGGGCTGGATCGCCTACTTCACGCTGCCCGAGAACGTCTCGTTGGTCGACGACATGCGGCGCGACTTCGACGCCCTGGTGCTCGAGGATGCGACGAGCGACGCGCGCCGGCGAGAGGTCGCCCAGATCTTCGCAACCAGTTCCAGGTTGGAGCGCTCCTTCTGGGAGATGGCCTACACGCTCGAGCAGTGGCCCGATCTTCGCGGTGATTGAACGGCGGACGACGCCGAACACGGTGATGGCGGGGGAGGTCTCGCCTCCCCCGCCATCGGACGTGCTCAGCAGCTCGCCAGATGATCGTTCGTCGCGATGGTCGCGGGATCGACCTCGTTCTCGAGCAACTGGTTCTCGATCATCCAGTCTCCGAAGGTCGCCCAGTTCTCGAGGCTGAAGCAGCCCGTCGCGATGCCCTCCGGTGAGCTGAGGAGCGGCAGCGTGTCGGGGACCATCGCCTCGAGCTCCTCGTCGGAGTACTCCGTGTTCTGCTTCATCGATTCGAGTGAGCCGGCCTCATCGGCCTGTGCCCCCTCCGTCCCCTCGATCATCGCCGCGAGGAAGCGGCTCACCGCGTCGGCATACTCGGGATCGTCCAGCAGCCGCTCGCTGTTCGCCACGACGATCAGCTCATCGTAGGTCGGGACTCCCAGCTCCTCCATCTTCACGATGACCGGAGGCTCACCGGTCTCGGACTCGATGTGGATGCCCTCGATGTTGAAATATGTACCGATCGCCGCGTCGACCTGCTTGGAGAGCAGCGCCGGAACGAGGTCGAAGCCAACGTTCACGCTCTCGACGTCGTCCTCGGAGAGCCCCTGGCTCTGGCGGATCGTGTCGAGGATCGCGTCGTCGAAAGGTAGCCCGGCCACGCCGATCGTCGCCCCCGCCACGGTCTCGGGGCCTTGGACCTTGGAGTCTGCGAGCGCCATCAGTGAGTTGAGCGGCTGCGGCACGAGCGAGCCCACCGCGATCACCGGCAGCCCCTCTTCGGCCGCGAAGAACATGTCGCCCTGGTAGAAGATCGACAGGTCGAACTTGTTGGTGGCGACGAGCTTCAGGCCGGCGGTGACGTCCGACGGCACCTCGAACTCCACGGTCAGGTTCTGGTCGTCGAAGTAGCCGTTGTCCTGGGCGTAATAGAGCGCCACGTGGTCCGGGTTCGGGAACCAGTCCAGCGCCACCTTGAGGGTCGCCGGCGCCGCGGCGCTGCCGCCGTCGTCGGTCGTCCCGTTGTCCGCGGGGGTCTCCGAGTCGCTCCCGCATGCCGCCACCAGCAGCATGCCCGCGACGCCGAGGGCCAGCACGCGGGAACGGGTGTTCCGCTTCTTCGATCTCACAAGGCACCTCCTCCGTTCCGTCTGTCGTTGCCCTGATATGTCGCGTTCCGAGCGGCGGAGCTGGGCTGCTACCCCTCTCTAGGTCTTCCCTCCCTTCCTCGCCCAGGGGATCGTGAGGCGTTCGACGAGCGTGACGGCTCCGAACAGCGAGAGCGCCATCACGGTGATGAAGACGATGTCGGCGAAGACGAGCGCGGTGTCGAGCCGGCCCTTGGCTTGAAGCATCTGCCACCCGAGGCCGGATTGCGAGCCGGCCCACTCGCCGAACACGGCCCCGATCGCAGCGTAGGTGGCAGCAACGCGGAGACCGGTGAAGATCTGCGGCAGAGCCGAGGGGAACTCGACCCGCCGGAAGATGCCCATCCTGGTCGCGTCGAGGGTGAGCATCATCCGGATGTACTCGCGGTCCACGCTCCACAACCCGTCGATCGTGCCCACGACGATGGGGAAGAAGCAGAAGAGGGCGACGACCGCCACCTTCGGCCACAGGCCGAACCCGAGGACCAACACGAAGACCGGGGCGAGGATCACCGTTGGGATGCTCTGCGAGGCGATGAGGAGTGGATACAAGGCCCGCTTCGCCAAGGACGAGAAGTGAAGGAGTAGCCCGAAGAAGAGCCCCGCGACGACCGCCACGAAGAAGCCCACCAGAGTCTCGGTGAGCGTGACCGCTGAGTGGCGGAGCAGCTCCGGCAGTTCCTCTCTCACCGTCTCCGCGATGAGTGTCGGAGGTGACCATATGTACGTCGGCACGTCGAATACCTGGATGATCAGTTCCCAGACCGCGATCGTGAGCACCACGATGAGGGCCGGCGGCCCGTATCGATCGATGATGCTGCGAGTGCGGCTGCGGCGCGTGCGCGCCTCGCTCGTCTTCGGCGTGGTGACGCTGCGCTCGCTCATAGCTCCAGCGCCTCTAGCGCGGATTCCTTCAAGGTCGCGAACTCAGGCGAGGTCACGATCTCGCGCCTCGGACGATCACGCGGGAAGTCGGTCTCGAGCGTGCGCACGATACGCCCTGGGCGAGCGGACATCACGACCACGCGGTGCGTGAGTAGCAGCGCCTCGTCGACGTCGTGGGTGACGAGCAGCACCGTACGGGGTTCCTGCTCGAGAGCGGCCAGCAGCCACTCCTGCATGCCCGAGCGCGTGATCGAGTCGAGGGCGGCGAACGGCTCGTCGAGCAGCAGGATGTCCTTCTCGGCCATGAGCGTGCGCAGGAAGGCGACGCGCTGCCGCATGCCACCGGATAGCTCGTCGGGGGTGCGCTCTTCGAACTCCGCGAGACCGAATCGATCGAACAGGGGACGGGTTCGATCGCGTGCTTCGGATCGCCTCATCCCTCGGTTCTCGAGCGCGATCGCCGCGTTGTCGATCGCGGTGCGCCACGGCAAGAGGAGATCGCGCTGGGGCATCAGCGCGCACCGGCGAAGCCGTTCCTGCGCAGTCATGGCCTCGCCGATCTCGACCGTGCCCTCATCGGGCTGGATCAGACCAGCGATCGCTGACAGCAGCGTCGACTTCCCGCAGCCGCTGGGCCCGACGATGCCCAGCCGCTCGTGCCGGTGGATCGTGAAGTGGACGTCGGCGAGTGCAGTCACCTCGCCGAAACGGTGATGGATCCCACGGAGCTCGATCGCTGCGGTCGACGTGAGGGCGTCGCGCGTCATGGGAACGTCGCTCCCGTTCGTGCCAGAACCGGTGCCGAGAGGATCGGCGTGCACGCTCCGACCGAAGACATGTGGCATATGAGATACGAGATGCGAACGCTTGTCAAACCACGTGGTTCGGGCGGTTTGACCGTCCGGTTCCGACGCGCTACCTTCCGCTGGTGCGCGAGATATCAGATACCACGTGCGCCGAGGGCCGCGGCCATGTTGTGGAACGCGGTTCCAGAAAGGCGGGAAGGGTGTGATGGGGAACGTGGATGAGACGGTAGCCGAAGCGATCTCCGATCGTGTCAGCTCGGTCCTTGAGGCCGTCGATCTCGATCGCGTCGTGCGGCTGGTACAGGAAGTGTGCCGGATCCCTTCCGTCCTCGGTGAAGAGGGAGCGTTGGCCGCCTTCCTGGCCTCGGTGATGTCCGAGTCGGGTTTCGAAGGCGTGGAGCTGCAGCCGGTGCTTCCCGACAGGCCGAACGCCGTCGGCCACGTCACCCTCGGCGACGGGCCGCGAGTGGTGATGACGGGCCATATGGACACCAAGCCGGTCTCACACGGGTGGAGCGCGACCGATCCCTTCTCAGGCGAGCTGATCGACGGCGCCGTGTACGGCCACGGGGTGATGGACATGAAGGCGGCGCTCGCCTGCCAGATCGTCGCGATCGAGGCAGTGCGCGAGTCGGGGTTGCCGGTGCGGGGCACGCTGGGCATGGCCGCCGTCGCCGATCACATGGGGGACCAGCTCGGATCGATCGCCTACTTCGACGCCCACGACGCCGACATGTGTGTGCTTGGTGAGCTCACCGACAACCAGGTCTGCCTCGGGCACCGCGGCCGCTACTACTTCGACATCACCACGATCGGCCGCTCAGCGCACACCTGCCACAAGCCGCAGGCGATCAACGCGAACGTGTTGGCCGCACGGGCCGTGCTGGCGCTGGATGCATCCGCCTACGAACCTGAGCTCGAGTCCTGGATCGTCGATCTGTTCGGTGCGGAGACCTACATCGTGCCGGGCCGCATCTACGGAGGCCTGCCGCCCGGCGGCCCGTCGATGATCCCCGACGAGTGCGTGATCCGGGTCGACTGCCGGCCCCAGCCGGGCGTGACGATCGAGCAGGCTCGTGCCGAGATCGACCGGTGCCTGAAGGAGGCCGCCGACGCCGACCCCCGCTTCCAGGCTGAGGTGGTGCTCGCTGACGTGAAGCCTGGCTATCTCGCCGCACCCGAGGACGAGGTCGTTCGGGTGATGCGTGATGCGGTTCGATCGGTGCGTGGCGAGGAGCCGCCGCTGGTGGTGGAGAACTGGCTCGGCGACACGGCGAGCTTCGGGGAGAAGGTGCCCACGGTGATCTTCGGCCCAGGAGGCCCTCCCGTGTACTGCCCCGACGAGCATCTGTCGGTGGAAGAGATCCACGAGGCGACGAAGGTGTATGCGAGCTTCGCCGCGCTCGCACTGGCAACCGAAGGAGCCTGAGGACGTGGACACCGCCCATGGCTTCGGCAACGTGCTCGATCGTTGCCTCGCCGTGCGCCCCGACGAGCAGGTCGTGCTGCTCACCGACGACGGCACCGACCCCGAGGTCGTCGCCGGGCTCGTCGACGGCATCGAGTCCCGCAGCGCGGTTGCCGTGGTGTCGAGGATGCCCGTGCCAGTGTTGCCCGGATCCGAGCCCCCGAGCACGGTGGCAGCGGCGATGCGGGAGGCGGGAGCCGTGATTGAGCTGACGAGCTTGTTCATCGGCTCGAGCTCGGCTCGGCAGAGGGCCACCGAAGCCGGCGTGCGCTACCTCGCGATGCCTGGTGTTCGGCTCGAGACCTTCCGCGACGACGGCCCGCTCACCGTGGACTTCGACGTGATCCGCGCCGATGCCGAGCGAGTGGGCGCCGCGTGGGATGAGGCGTCGAACTTCCGGCTGACCACCCCGGCGGGCACCGATCTGCATGGTTCGGTTCAGGGCCGCCCGGGTCGCGTGTTGCACGGTGTGGCGCGAGAGGACGGCGACTACATGGCGCCACCGGACATCGAGGCGGGGACCGCCCCCGTTGAGGTCTCGAGCGAGGGCACCGTCGTGGTCGACGCCGACCTACTGTTCATGGGGCAGGGTCCCTTGCCTTCACCGGTCGTCCTGCGTTTCGCCGACGGTGGACTCATCGATGCCGAGGGCGAGGAATCGATCCGCCTGAAGGAGATGCTCGCGCGCTGTGCCGATGACCGGATGACCAACCTCGCCGAGGTCTCGATGGCGTTCAACCCCTCGGGTCGGGTGTGTGGCGTGGCGATGGAGACGGAGTCGGCGCGAGGCACCGCGCACATCGCGCTCGGGAACTCGATCGCCTACGGGGGCATCGTGAACGCGGTTGCGCACCTGGACTGCGTGATGCGCGACGCCACACTGGAGCTCGACGGGCGCCCGGTCATGGTTGCGGGGGAGCTCATGTGAGGCAGCCTCGGATACTGCTCGCCAAGCCCGGGCTCGATGGACACGACCGCGGCATCAAGGTGATCGCGATGGCCCTGCGGGATGCGGGCGCAGAGGTCGTCTATCTCGGGTTGCGTCGGACGGTGCCAGAGATCGTGCGAGGCGCGATCGACGACGACGCGGACGTCATCGGCATCTCCGTGCTCTCGGGCGCGCACATGGCGCTTGCGACCGAACTGTTGGGGACACTCGATCGCGAGGGCGTCGCGGTGCCCGTCGTCATCGGCGGCACGATCCCCGAGGGCGACGTCGTATCGCTGTCTGATCTCGGCGTGGCGGCCGTCTATCCCGTCGGGACGGGGCTGCACGAGGTGGTCGCGGGGGTGCTCGAGCTCGCGTCACGGGAGCGCGTACAGCGATGAGCGCGGCGGGCGAGATCGCGACCGAGGCCGGCATCCCGGTGCACGAGGTCTACACCGAGCACGACGTCGCGCCGGGCCTCGACGAACGGCTGGGGATGCCCGGGCGCCCGCCGTTCACCCGCGGGCCGTACCCGACGATGTATCGCGGGCAGTTCTGGACGATGCGACAGTTCGCGGGGTTCGGCTCGCCCGAGGAAGCGAACGAGCGCTTCCATTTCCTGCTGGATCGCGGGCAGACCGCGCTGTCGGTCGCCTTCGACCTGCCGACCCAGCTCGGCTATGACTCCGGTCATCCCGTCGCGCGTCCGGAAGTCGGCCGCGTGGGGGTTGCGATCGACACGGCCGAGGACATGGCCGACCTGTTCGCCGGTTTGCCGCTGGATCACGTCTCGGTGAACTTCACGATCAACGCCACCGCCCCGATCATCCTCGCGATGTACCTCGTCGCGGCCGAGCGACAGGGCGTGGCGGATGATGCGCTCGCGGGCACGCTGCAGAACGACATCCTGAAGGAGTTCCTCGCACGGAAGACGTTCGTGTTCCCGCCCGAGCCGTCGATGCGCCTCTCGTGCGACGTGGTGGAGTTCGCGTCGGGACGCCTGCCCAGGTTCAACCCGATCTCGATCACGGGCTACCACGCGCGCGAGGCGGGCTGTGACGCCGTGCAGGAGCTGGCCCTCACGCTCGCTTCAGCGATCGCCTATTCGGAGGCGCTCGTCACCCGAGGCCTGGCGTTCGATTCGTTCGCGCCGAGGCTCTCGTTCCACTTCGCGACGACGATGGACCTGTTCGAGGAGGTGGCGAAGCTGCGTGCCGCGCGGCGCATGTGGTCGCGCATCGCCTCCGAGCGCTTCGGCGCCCGGGACCCGAACTCGGGCCGACTGCGGTTCTTCTCTGGCAACTCCGGGACGACGCTCACCGCGCAGCAGCCGCTCAACAACGTCATCCGCTCGACCCTGCAATGCCTCGGAGCGGTGCTCGGCGGGGCGCAGTCGATCCACGTGATGGGCTACGACGAGGCGTTCGAGATCCCGTCGGAAGAAGCCGTGACGCTGTCGCTGCGCACCCAGCAGATCGTCGCGCTCGAGTCGGGCGTGCCCCGCACGGTCGATCCCTTGGGCGGCTCTTTCTACGTGGAGTCCCTCACCGATGAGATGGAGGCTCGGGCCAACGACGTGCTGTCGGAGATCGACGCGCTCGGTGGGGCGGTGGCGGCGCTCGAGCAGGGCGTCTCGCAGCGATGGATCGCCGCATCGGCCTACCGGATCGAGCGAGAGATCGCCGAGGGGACCCGCCCCCGGGTGGGCGTCAACGTGCACACCGATCCCGATGACGCGACCGTCGAGGTGCCGGCCCTCTTCGCACTCGATCCATCTATCGCCGAGCGCCAGATCGCCCGGACGGCGGAGCGTGTCGCCGCCAGGGACGACGTCGCGTGCGCCGAGATGACGGCGGCCGTCGAGGCCGCCGCCCACGAGGGCACGAACGTGATGCCGTCGCTGATCGATGCCGTGCGGGCCGGCGCGACGCTCGGGGAGCTCTCCGACGTCTTCCGATCGGTGTTCGGCGAGTTCCGGGAGCCCCACCCGTGGTGAGGCGGCCGCTCGATGGTCTCCGCGTGCTCGACATGACCCGCTTCGTCGCGGGATCGCAGACGACGGCCTTGCTCGCCGCGTTCGGCGCCGACGTGGTGAAAGTCGAGGTGCCACCTGGAGGCGATCCGTATCGGGTGCAGGGGACCGAGCGCCTCGGCGATCAGTCGGTGCTGTTCCTGTCGCTGAATTCGGGCAAGCGCAGTCTCGCGCTGGACTTCCGTTCCCCGCAGGCCGCCGACGCGATCGACCGGTTGCTCGCCTCGTCTCACTTCGTCGTGGAGAACTCGCGGCCCGGGAGCCTCGCGCGCTACGGCCTTGATTGGGAGAGCGTGCACGGGCGCTACCCCTCGATCGTGTACGGCTCGATCTCGGGCTACGGCGACGTCGGGCCCGACGCGTCCCGCGGGGGGTTCGACCTGATCCTGCAGGCCGAGAGCGGGGTGATGAGCGTGACCGGGAACGAAGACTCGGGCCCGGTGAAGGTGGGTGCGCCTGTCTTGGACGTCGGCGCAGGCGTGTCTTGTGCTTTCGGACTGCTCGCGGCCCACATCGAACGCGAGCGCACCGGCGAGGGCACGCACGTGTCGTCCTCGCTGCTCGAGTTCGCCCTGGCGACGCTCGGCACGCTTGCCGCGACCGTGTTCGTCTCGGGAGAGGTCCCGGGGCTGCTCGGGACGCACTCGCCCACGTTCGCTCCTTACGGCGGGTTCCGCACCGCGGACGGATGGATCGTGCTCGCGGGGGCTGGATCGGAGGACCTGTGGGTGCGCTGCTGCGAGGTGCTCGGGGTGCCGCATCTGCCCGAGGATCCTCGCTTCGTCGACAACGCTTCCCGCGTCGAGCACCGCGACGAGTTGACGGCGGCGTTCGAAGCGATCCTCGGAACCGAACCAACGACGCACTGGCTCGCGCTCCTCGATGCCGAAGGGGTGCCGGCAGCCGAGGTTCACGATGTGGCGCAGGTCTTCGCGAGCGAACAGACGCAGGCGCTCGGTGCCGTGCAGGAACTGCGGCACGCGAGCGCGGGTGCCTATCGCACCGTAGGGCCACCTGTACGGTTGGACCGTGAGCCCCTCCCGTACCCGTCGGCCGCGCCGACGCTCGGGGAGCACACCGTCGCCGTCCTCACCGAGCTCGGCCTCGGGCCTGACGATGTGGAGCAGCTGCTTTCGGACGGGGTGGCGATGGCGTCGTGAGCGATCTCACGCAGACCGTCGTGCAGCGCACGATCGAGATCGCCCAGGTGCCAGCGCCGACCGGGCACGAGGACGCGCGCGCCTCACTCGTGCGCTCGTGGTGGGAGCGCGACGGGCTCGGCGAGGTGCACGCCGACCCGACGGGCAACGTGTGGGGGCGTCTCAGAGGTGGCGACGGACCGATCGTGATCGTCTGTGCGCACCTGGATACGGTCTTCGGCCCCGATGTGGTGCATCGGGTCGAGGTCGACGGCGAACGCCTGATCGGGCCGAGCGTCGGCGACGACTCCGTCGGGCTCGCGGCGCTCTCGGCCGCAGGTTCGTCACTGCCGGTCGACGGCATGCCCGTCTGGGTGCTCGCGACGGTCGGGGAGGAGGGACTCGGCAACCTCTGCGGCGTGCGGGCGGCCCTCGACGCTCCTCCGGCACCGGTCTCCGCGTTCATCGCGGTCGAGGGCAACTACCTCGGTCGGGTCTCGACGGTCGGGGTCGGCTCGGTCCGGCGCCTCGTCCGTGTGCACGGCACCGGCGGCCACGCGTGGGAGGCCAGGCAGACCCCGAGCGCGGTCCACGCCGTCGGACAACTCGTGGCTGCGATCTCAGCGATCCCCCCGCGGCAGGGAACGTCGGTGAACGTGGGTCGCGTCGGTGGGGGTGAGGGGATCAACATGCGCGCTCGAGACGCCTGGTGCGAGCTCGACCTGCGAGCCGACGCCCCTGAGGCGCTCGAGGAGGTTGCTCGCGCCGTGGACGAGCTCATCGCCCGCGTTGAGGCGCCCCTCTCCGTGGAGCAGGAGAGGCTCGGCGATCGTCCGTCGGGCAGCGTCGATCCCGAGCATCCTCTAGTTCGCGCCGCGGTCCAGACGCTCGGCGAGATCGGATCGTCCGTAACCTCGCCCGCGAGCAGCACCGATGCGAACGCGGCGCACGCGCTCGGCATCCCGTCGATCGCGGTCGGTGTGACGAGAGGTTCCGGCGAGCACACCCCTCACGAGTGGATCGAGACGGCGCCGATCGAGGACGGCGTGCGGGCGTTGACACGCACGATCGAGCGGTTTGAGGAGTTGTCGTCATGAGCATGAGTTCGGGCGTCGTGCTCCAGGGGGTGTACCCGCCCGCCGAGTTCCGCGAGATGGTGGAACGCATCGACTCGCTCGGATACTCCAACCTGTGGCTCACTGACTCGTCCCTGCACGCCCGCAACTCCTACGCCTACCTCACGCTAGCTGCCACTGCGTCCCGGCGGTTGTTGCTCGGAACGGCCGTTACGAACCCGCTCACACGTCACCCGGCGATCACGGCGGTCGCGGCGGCAACCGTGGACGATATCTCCGATGGGCGGATGATCCTCGGGATCGGGGCCGGAGACCGTCCCCTGCTCGCCCTGGGGATGCGCCCGGCACGGTTGGCATCGATGCGTGCTGCGATCGACGCGATCCGGTCGTTGTGGTCGGGCGACGAGGTCACCGTGGAGGATGCGGCCTTCGAGTTACACGACGCCCATCTTCGTTTCGGCGCGAGGTCTGACATCCCCATCTACATCTCCGCCAGCGGTCCGAAGACGCTGGAGCTCGCGGGCGAGATCGCCGACGGCGTGATCCTGCTCATCGGCCTGTTCCCCGAGGCCCTGCAGTGGGCGCTCGAGCACATCGATCGCGGCGCCGCGACCGCGTCCCGGTCGCGGCCACACGTTGCCGTCTTCGCGTACGGGGCGATCGACGACGACGAGGACCGGGCGCTCGAAGCTGCGCGGCCGATCGCGGCGTGGTTCCCTCAGACAGCTCCCGTGGTGTGTGAGCTCGCCGGGTTGCCCTCGTCGCTCCTCGATTCGGTTCGCGAGCGGTACCAGGGTGGAGAGTTCCAAGAGGCAGAGGGGGCGGCGCGGCTGCTCCCCGACGACTTCGTGCGCAAGGTGGCGCTCGCGGGCGACGAGCGGCAGGCCCGCGGGCGCATCGACGCCGTCCTCACCGCCGGAGCGGATTCGGTCCACGTGTTCCCCCTGGGGGAGGAGCGGATGCAGACGATCGAGCGGTTCTCTCACTGCTTCGGGCAGATCGTGCATGGGGCAGCCAGGCCATGACGGCCACGTGGCGTGTCACGGGGCTGCATCACGTCGCCATCGCCCACGGCGACGATCCCGTATGCGAGGACGCGTTCGCGACGCTGATCGGCCCGCCCGATCACTCCGAGGACGGTCCCGGGTTCCTGGAGCGCATGTACGAGGTCGGCCCGTCGTTCGTCCAGACGCTGGAGGGCACGGGGGACGGCGTGGTGCAGCGTTTCGTCGACAAGCGGGGAACCGGGCTGCATCACCTGGCTCTCGAGGTCGACGCGATCGACGCCGCGCTCGTCGACCTGTTCGATCGCGGATTTCCGCTGATCGATCGCGAAGCGCGTGCCGGCGGCATGGGTACGCGCATCGCGTTCCTGCATCCGTCGGCGTTCGGCGGCGTGCTCGTGGAGCTCGTTGAGCGGGCGGTTCACGCAGCAACGTTGGAAGAGGGAGAGGGATGATGGCCAACCTGACTCGCGGCGAGGAGACGGACGTGCCGCCCGTGTTCACGGCACGTCCTGACCGCCGGAAGATGACGGACTGGGTCACGGAGGAGTTGCGCGAGGCGATCATCGAGCTCCGCCTGCGGCCCGGCGATCCGTTGCGAGAAGCTGCGCTCGCCGAGCAGCTCGGTGTGAGCAAGACCCCGCTGAGGGAGGCGTTCGCGCGCCTCGAGCAGGAGGGACTCGTTGAGACGACCTCCTTCAAGGGGGCGGTCGTCACCGGGTACTCCGAACGAGACCTCAACGAGATCTATGAGCTGCGGACGCTGCTGGAGGGGGCGGCCGCGCGCGCGGCGGCCGAGCATGCGACAAGCGAGACGCTCGATGCCCTTCGTGATGTGGTCGAGCGAAGCCGTGAGCGCCGCGACGCGGGTGACGTCGTCGGGCTGGCGGAGCTCCTCGGGCGGTTCGACCTGATCATCTACGCGCAGGTGACGAACGAGCGGATCGGCGCGTTGATCGACAACCTACGGGCCCATCTCACCAGGATCGGCAAGCTGACCGAGAGCATCCCCGGACGTGTAGAGGCATCGGTCGAGGAACACGCGGCCATCGTCGAGGCGATCGGCGCGCGGGATCCGAACGAGACCGAGCGCCTCATGAGGGTGCATATCGGAAGCGTGCTCGCCGACCAATTGGCGACCCGAGCCCTCTCCGAGGAGGCGGAGGAAGAGTGAGCGGCGCGCCCACCGCGACCGGCGCCGCATCGCTCCTGCACGAGCAGGGAGCCCAGGCGTGGGAAGCCGCGATCCGACATCCGATGGTGGGGGGCATCGCGGACGGATCGCTCTCGCACGAGACGTTCCGGCGCTATTTCACGCAGAACGTCCTCTACCTCGAGGAGTACGCACGCGCGATCGGAACCATCGTCGGCAAGGCTCCCGACCGGAGCGCGGTCACCGTCCTGACGAGATTCCTCGGCCAGATCGTCGAGAACGAGATCCCGGCGAACCTCTCGTTCCTCCAGCGGCTGGGGGGCGATCCCGACACCGCCGCCGGCCGCGGCACGATGCTGCCGGTCACCTACGCATACACGCGGCACCTGCTGTCGGTCTGCTCGCTCGGGGACTGCGCGGACGGACTCACCGCGGTACTGCCTTGCCAGTGGAGCTACGGGGAGCTGGCGCGTCCGCTGACGGCGCACCCGCCCGACGACCCGATCTACGCCGATTGGATCGGCATGTTCGGCAACGACGACTACGACGAGCTCGTCGCCCAGACGACGGCCCTGCTCGATCGCCTCGTGGATCCCTCCGACGAACGCAAGATGTCGGCGCTCTCACGGATCTTCGAGCGCTCGACCCGGTACGAGGCGGAATTCTGGGACATGGCGTACGGACAGACGTCCCCGGCTGCGGCCGCGGAAGGAGGAGGGAGCTAGATGCGTGCGGTTCGGATCCATGAAGACCTATCGCTGCGTGTGGACGAGATCGTTGACCCGACACCCGGGCCGGGCGAGGTCCTCGTGCGGATCCACGCCGCCGGGGTATGTGGGACAGACCTACACATCCTCGACGGGATGATCAAGCCGGACGTGTACCCGATGACCCTGGGGCACGAGGCCGCCGGCCTCGTCGAAGAGGTCGGCGACGGCGTCACGCTGGCGATCGGGACCCCCGTCGCGATCTACAACAAGATCTTCTGCGGCCGGTGCGAGCAGTGCCTCAAGGGCCGGACGAACATCTGCGACAACGAGCCCGAGCAGCTCGGGTTCAATCGCGACGGCGGTGACGCGGAACTGGCCCTCGTGCCCGAGCAGAACGCGGCACCGGTGCCCGACGGTGTCGACCTCGCGACCGCGTCCGTCCTGACGTGCGCGGGCATGACCGCGATGCACGCCACGAAGCTGTCTGATCTGCGACTGGGAGACACGGCCGTGGTCGACGGGATCGGCGGCGTTGGGATCATCGTCGTGCAGGCGGCCGCCCACGCCGGCGCCCGTGTGATCGCGGTCGGCGACACGGAGGAGAAGCTCGACCTGGCGAAGCAGCACGGCGCGAGCGACGGGGTGCTCGTCGACACGCCGGAGAGCTACGACACCGTGCCCGATCGCGTGCGTGCTCTCACGGATGGACGAGGGACGGACGTCTTCTTCGAACTCGTGGGTACGACCGGGACGATGACCGCCGGCATCCGCTCGCTGGCCAAGGGCGGGCGCTTCGTGTCCACCGGCTACACGGACCAGCAGATCGAGATCCACCCGATCGAGTTCATCCTGCCCGAGACGTCGTTCGTCTCGACGGTCGCCGCCACACGGCTCGACCTGCAGGACGCGCTCACGCTCGCGTCGATGGGGGCACTGACGGTTCCCATCGCAGGCAGGTACCCGATCGAGGGCATCGACGATGCGATCGACGCGCTCCGCAGACGCGCGGTGCTCGGACGACAAGTGCTCGAATTCTCAGCCTGACAAGGAGGCCACAGACCCATGGCAGCCGCAATCTCCGATCCGCGCATCGGGTTCCTCGAGCGTCCGATGCGCCTGTACATCGACGGGGCGTTCGTCGCGACCGATGGCTCGTTGCCGACGGTGAATCCGGCGACGGGGGAGACCCTCGCCGAGGCGCCGCTCGCCACCGAGCGCGAGGTCGACGCGGCCGTCGCGGCGGCGGCTCGCGCGTTCGACGCGTGGCGCTTCACCCCCGCGACTCAGAGGGCGCGACACATGTGGGCGCTCGCCGACCTTCTCGAGGCGAACAAGGATGAGTTCGCGACGATCGAGGTCCTCGACAACGGCAAGCCGATGTGGGAGGCCGAGGCGGTCGACATCGCGCTCACGATCGAGCTGCTGCGCTACTACGCGGGATGGACGACGAAGATCGACGGCAAGGTGCTGCCGAACTCGATCCCCGGCATGTTCACGGTGGCCAGGCGGGAGCCGGTTGGCGTCGTGGCCGCGATCACGCCGTGGAATTTCCCGCTGCTCGAGGTCGCGTACAAGCTGGGTCCGGCGCTGGCGGCGGGCTGCACGATCGTGATCAAGCCCTCGGAGCTGGCGCCCCTGTCGACGCTGCGACTCATGGAGCTCGTCGACGAGGCCGGGTTCCCGGCAGGGGTCGTGAACGTCGTGATCGGCGGTCCCGAGGTCGGGGCCGCCCTGGTACGCCATCCCGGGGTGAGGAAGGTCGCCTTCACCGGCCAAACGGCCACCGGCAAGGAGATCATGCGCACGGCCGTCGACGGCCTGAAGCGCGTGACCCTCGAGCTCGGAGGCAAGAGCCCCAACATCGTGTTCGCCGACGCGAACCTCGACGCCGCGGCGAGCGGTGCGTTCGGGGGCGCGTTCTTCAACCAGGGGCAGGCGTGCGTCGCCGGCTCGCGACTGTTGGTGGAGGCCTCGGTGGCCGACGAGCTCGTCGCCCGAGTGAGCGAGCAGGCGGGCGCGGTCCGGCTCGGCTCCGGCCTGGACCCCGACACGCAGATGGGCCCGCTGATCTCCGCCGCCCACCGTACCCGGGTCAAGGGTTATGTGGCTGCGGCGCGCGAACAGGGCGCCGACGTCGTGGTCGGCGGCGATGACGCGGCGGTCGACGGCCTCGAGGGCGGGTTCTTCCTGCAGCCCACGGTGATCGGCGGCGTGCGCAACGACATGAAGGTGGCCCAGGAGGAGATCTTCGGGCCGGTGCTGTCCGTGATCGCGTGGAAGGACGAGGAGGAGTTGCTCACGCTCGCCAACGGCGTGGAGTACGGCCTCGCTTCGGGCATCTGGACGTCGGACGTGAGCAAGGGCCTGCGCCTCGCGGAGCGCCTCGACGCGGGCACGGTGTGGATCAACACGTACGGCATGTTCGACGTCGCGGTGCCGTTCGGGGGGAGGAAACATTCGGGGTTCGGAAAGGAGCTCGGCGAGGAGGCCCTCGAGCCGTACCTGCACTCGAAGTCCGTATGGGTGGACCTCACGTCGGCGGTGCCCCAGTCGGGGCAAGGGATCTCTCGATAGGGAAGGGGATGGCCATGAGCGAGCGGATCATCATCAAGAACGGCACGGTCGTCACGATGAACGACGCCGACGACGTGATCTTCGGCGGCACGGTCGTGATCGAGGGAGATCGCATCACGGAGGTGGGCGCCGACGGCGACATCACGGCCGACGAGAGCGGCGCCACCGTGATCGACGCGACCGACAAGGCCGTGCTGCCGGGCTTGGTCGATCTGCACTACCACACGGCCCTCGGCAAGGGCTGGAGCGACCATCTTCCCCTCTGGGAGTACCTGGAGACCTGCTGGTACCCGATCATCCGGGCGCTGAGCCCCGAGGAGGCGTACTGGGCGGCGCTCGCCAGCTACAGCGAGTCGATCAAGTGCGGCGTCACGACGGTCAACGACATGTACCGGCGTCTCGACGGTCTCGCCCGTGCCGCCGAGGAGATCGGCATCCGGGCCGTGCTCTCCAACGACGTCGCCGACGACGAGCACGACCTCGACACCCTCGAGGACAACAAGACGGCGTTCGAGCAGTCCAACGGCGCCGCCGACGGCCGCATCGAGGTCTACATCGGCATCGAGTGGCTCCCGCTCGCCTCCGAGGGGTTGCTGAAGGAGGCGCGCTCGCTCGCCGACGACCTGAAGACCGGCATCCACATCCACCTGAACGAATCGCTCACCGAGGTGGAGAACTCGAAGGAGCGGTTCGGCCGCCGGCCGACCGAGGTCGCCTACGACTGCGGCATCCTGTTCGACCGCTGCGTCGCGGCACACTGCGTGTGGCTCTCGGACACCGAGATCGCGTTGATGCGCGAGACGGGCACCCAGATCTCGCACAACCCGTCGTCGAACGCGAAGCTCGGCAACGGCATCGCTCGCGTGCCCGAGATGCTCGCGGCGGGCTTGAACGTCGGGCTCGGCCACGACGCCGCGGAGTGCAACAACAGCCGCGACCTGTTCGAGGTGATGAAGTTCGCATCGCTGATGCACCGCGCGAGCCGTGTCGATCCCAGCCTGCAGCAGGCGCCCGACGTCGTGCGCATGGCGACCCGCAACGGGTCCGCCGCGCTGCGCCACGAGACGGGAGAGCTCACGACGGGGAAGAAGGCCGACGTCATCACGATCGACCTCGCGAACCAGATGTTCACACCGCTGTTCCCCGAGTCGAAGGCGCATCTGTACTCGCATCTCGTGTTCGCCGCGAACGGCAGCGCCGTGAACACCACGATCGTCGACGGGAAGATCCTCTACCGCGATCGGGAGTTCACGACGATCGACGAGGGCAAGGTCCTGAACGAGGCCAACGTCGCGTTCCGCCACGTGCTCGACCGCATGGTCGTTCCGACCTGAGGGGCCTGACGTGACGCCCGCACCCTCCGAGGGACGCACGCTCGTCGTCGGGGACCCGATCGTCGCGCTCGGCGAACGGACGCTGATCGACGATGGGGCGCTGATCGTCGAGGGCTCGACGATCGTCGCCAGCGGGCCGCGGGAGGAACTCGAGGCCCGCGGCCCGTTCGATCGTGTGCTCGGATCGAGCCGGCACTTCGTGATGCCCGGCTTCGTGAACTGCCACTACCACTCCGAGCTCGCGATCGGGCCGGGCCTCTACCAGTACATCTTCGAGCGGGCCAACGTCGCGATCCATGCGGGCACGGGCGTCATCGACGAGGAGGACTTGTACGCCGGCGTGCTCTGGGGTCTCGTGAACGCCCTGAAGGGCGGACAGACGGCGACGGTCGACATGTACTACGGACGCCCGGGCATGCCCGACTTCGGGTGCCCGCCCGCGCTGCGCGCCTACGACGACATCGGCATGCGCACGGCCTTCGGGCTCGTGAGCCGCGACGAGAACATCTACGTCCACGAGCCGAACGAGCGCTTCCTCGAGCGCCTGCCTGCCGACCTCGCCGCGGAGGTGCGCCGGTCGCCAATGGGCTACGCGTGGCCGGTCGACGACGTGATGAGCTCGTTCGATCGCTTGTACGGCGAGTGGCACGGGCGCGAGGACCGGTTCCGCATCGTGACGGCCCCCGACTGGACTCCGGCCTGCTCCGACGAGCTGTACCGACGATGCCGCATGACCGCCGACGAGCACGGAACGGGCATGATCACCCACGCGCTCGAGACCCGCGCCGAGATGTTCTACAACCTCGAGCGCTATGGGAAGCCGGGCCTGCAACGCCTCGCCGACATCGGCGTGCTCACCGAGGAGACCGTGCTCGAGCACTTCGTGTGGGTGACCGACGAGGAGCTCCGGATCTTCGCGGATTCGGGCGCGGTGGCCTCGAACGACCCCGGATCGAACCTTCGCCTGTCGAGCGGCATCTGCCGCGTGCGCGACATCATGGACACGGGCGGCAGGATCGCGTTCGGCACCGACGGCATCTCGTTCTCCGACCGCGAGGACTTCTTCCAGGAGTTGCGCCTCGCCTGCTACCTGCAGCGCATGCCGGAGACGTTCGAACGTCAGCGCCTCGACAGCGAGGCCGTGCTGCGGGCCGCCGCGACGAACGGCGCCCGCGCCCTCGGACTCGAAGGCCGGCTCGGATCGCTCGAGGAGGGCCGGTTCGCCGACCTGCTCGTCGTCGACAAGGAGCGGATCATGTTCCCGCCGGGGCGGTACGACGCCGAGCCGTTCCTCGACGTGGTGCTCGATCGCGCGGAATCCTCCGACATCGACGCCGTGATGGTGCACGGCCGTGTGCTGGTCGACGATGGTCGCCTGACGATCGTCGACGAGGATGCCGTGAAGGAGCGGTTCGCGACCGCGGTGCGCGAGCGGGTCTACCGCTTCCCGGAGCACGTGCAGCGGTGGGCCGAGCTCGGCCGGCTCGTGGAGCCCGCCGTGATCGACTTCTACCAGCGCTGGTACTCCACCCCGGTGGAGCCCGCCGGCATCTACAACGCAAGACATCCTCCCGGGGGAACGCCATGATCATCGATGCGCACAGTCACATCCTGAGCCTTTCCGAAGACCCGGAGTCCACGATCGAGTACGGCCGCGAAGGATCGCTGTGCATCTACCGCAGCATGGGAATGCTGCCCTCGCACCGCATGCCCACCGAACAGGAATGGGAAGCCAGCGGCTTCACGCGCGCGGGGTGGCCGGTGATCGGACCCGACGAGTCGGCACGCGATCACCCCGGGTTCGACAAGGTCGTCGTGCTGGGCGTGTCCCCGCAGTGGCTCGACGGTACCTTGATCGGCACCGTCGACACGACGGGTGTGCTCGGCGTCGAGGGCCCGATGCACCCGGACCTATGCAACGACTACATCGCCGCGGTGGTCGCCGCCGACCCAGATCGCTTCATCGGCTTCGGGTCGGTGAACCCGCTGTATCAAGGGCCCGACTCCGCGGTCGGCGAACTTGAGCGATCCGTCGTGGAGCTCGGGCTCACGGGCGTGAAGCTGTATCCGATGTATCAGCACTGGGCGGCCAACGACCCGGAGGTCGCGTTCCCGATCTACGCGAAGGCCCAGGAGCTGGGCATCCCGGTGATGATCCACCAGGCCGGTTCGACCCGCATCGACGCGAAGCTAGAGCTCGGCCGGCCGGCGCTGCTCGACGACGTCGGCCGCGTGTTCCGCGATCTGCGCGTGATCGTTGCCCACTGCGGGCTTCCGTGGGTCGACGAGGCCTTGTTCCTGCTCACGAAGCACCCCAACTTCTACACCGAGCTGTCGTACCTGATCGCGAGCGTGACACGCCGCGATCTCTTCCTGCTGCTCTCGCGGTGCGAGCCGATGTTCGTGCCGCTCGAGAAGCTCTTCTTCGGCACCGACTACCCCGGCTTCCTGTACGACCCCGTGAAGCTGATGGAGAAGCTCGCCACCGTGAACGAGGAAGCCGATGCGTGCGCGATGCCGCCCATCCCGCCGGCCAAGATCGAAGGGGTGCTCGGGGACAACTTCGGCCGGCTGCTCGGCCTGCTCGACTGAGTTCGGAGTGGTGTTGACGAAGTCGCTCAGCCGGAGAACTCGCGGATCGGGGTTGGCGTGCCGTCATGTCCTTTGGCGCTCGACTTCCTCGACCGCAGCGAGACCGCTCATCCGTGTTCCGATTCCGCGCCCGCTTCCGTAGACCCGATGCGTTGGGCGATGTTGACCGCACCCTGGTCGTCAAGGGCTTCCCGATGGCGAAGCGACCCTTCTACACCTCGAGTATCGCTGTTCGGAATCCGACGGACCCGGCAACCGAGTCGTGTGGACCTTGCGGCGCGTGCGTACCCCTGATCGTGTGCAGGTAGATTGCTCGCCGTGGCAGGAACCATCCGTGTGTACGTGGAAGATGACCGCGCCGACGTGGTCCAGCTCTCCATACGTGCCTGGATCCCGGTTCACGACTCGATGCGCGAGGTGATGGGACGGCAGATCTTCGATCTCCACCATCGACCGGACTGGCGCGCCAAGCAGGCGAAGGACGTCGAGGCGGTCCTTGCGGACGAGGAGACCATGGTCTGGGTGGCGGAGTGGGACGGGGCCGTCGTCGGTTTCGCAGCAGCGATCCTGAACGCTGACAAGCAGATGGGCGAGCTCACGATGGTAGCCGTTGTTCCAGACGATCAGAGCCGCGGGCTCGGGACGGACTTAACCAACGTGGCGACCGAGTGGATGCGTCAGATGGGCATGACCCATGCCGCGATCTCAACCGGCGGCGATCCTGGACATGCTGCAGCTCGCCGAACATACGAGAAGGCTGGCTACCGACCCTTTCCCAGCGTCGTCTACTTCAAGGCTCTCTAGGGATCACGCTCGACCGAGAGAGCGGTCAGGTAGTGGCTCTGAAGGTGCCTCTGACCTGGTGTGGGTACTGCCCCTCTTAACCTGTGGGTACTCCGCCAAAGAGCCCGCGTTTCCCGAGGTCAGGGGGTTCTGAGAACACCCTACCGACCGACCGAAGGGTGTTCTAAGAACTGGGGCCCCTGACATCTCAGAACTCCACTGAAGAAGGTCTCGATCGGTGTTACGCGCGATCGAGGGTCGGTTGGAGGCGCGGCCGGCGCCGATCGGACGTGGACCTGGCCCTGAAACGCGCGAAGGGTATCACCGGAGCATGCCGATGACGCCCTTCTTCAGAGGTGAGGTGTCCTTCGAACTCGCGCTGATCAGGTTGAAGGCGGTGAGCGGCCGGACTCCGGACGATCAGAACCGATCACGTCCGTCCACGTACCGGTGCGACGCTTCTTCCTTGTCCTCTTCGGCGGCGCTGCGGTGCGCTCGGCCTCCTTCTTCGCGAGGAACGAGCGGATGGCCTCGAGGTTGTACCCGGCCAAGGTGAACGCGCTCAACAGGATCCATCCGATGACGTTGCCGACGCGGCGCACGATCAGTGCACCGAGGGTCGCGTAGACGATGCCGGCTGACGCGGTTACCGGTTTCAGGAGATCGCCCCCCGACAGGTCTTCCCAGCAGACGACGGTCAGGGCCAGCCCGACAGTCCCGAGCACCGCGGTCGCGATCCATAGCGCTGCGTCGGATCTGTTCTCGCGTCCCGGCGTGCCTGACATCCCGCGATCATCCCCCTGTGAGGCCGGACCAAGACAGGGTGTGCTCCCCGATCTCGGGGTGGTGGAGGCATCCAGGCAATGAGGTCGGCGAGGTCGAAGTCGTCGTCGGCGTGATCATGCTGTTCATCGCCCTGAGGTCGTGCGGCGGCCGACCTCAGAGTCCCGGCGACGTCGAGGAGCCGGGCTGGATGCAGGCCATCCTCACGATGTCAGCCAAGGGGGCACCGTCTCGGATGGTTGCCGCACCCCAAGCCCAAGAGGCGAAAGGATCGCTAGACGCGACCGAGTGCGGGGACGTTCGTTAGCACCTAGAGTCGAGTGGGTCGATGTCGACGAACGGAAGAGGAGGGGTCGATGGGATCCGCGGAGCCTGAGGGAGCGAAGTCGCAGGACGACGACGGGAACCCTCTGCTGTCGGAGACCGTCGACATCAGTTCCCGCAGCTACTGGCGTGCGGTCGGGGTTGTCCTCCTGACGCTGTTCGGGCTGTGGGCGATCCACCAGGCGCGGGGATTGGTCGCGATGCTCGTGATCTCCCTGTTCTTCGCCCTCGCCCTCGTCCCCGGCGTGAACCACTTCCACGAGAAACGCGGCTGGAGGCGAGGCGCGGCCGTCGGCTTCATCTATATGGTCGGCCTGCTCGCTCTGGTGCTCCTCACACTGGTGTTGATCCCGGCCATCGCACAGCTCGCATCGCGGATCGGTGATAACGGAAGCCAGTGGTTGACGAGCCTGGACAACTGGACCTCGGACACGTTCGGGTTCCACATCGTGAGCGCCAAGGCCGCGTCCGACGCGGTCGTGACCACCAGCGAGTTCCTGGATCAATGGTCGGGGAAGTTGGCGGGGGCCGCGAGCGGCGCGGTGACGACGGGCGTGGGGATGGTCTTCCAGGTCGCCACGATCGCGACGTTCACCTTCTACTTCTCCGCGGACTTCCCACGTCTGCGGCGCTCCTTCCTGTCGTGGTTCAAGCCGTCCACCCAGGAGCGCCTGGGGTGGACGATCGATCAATCGGTCACGCAGGTGGGTGGCTACCTCTATTCGCGCCTGCTGCTGACCGCGATCAACGGGCTGGGCTTCTTCGCGGTGATGGTCGCCGTCGGCTTGCCGGTGGGCCTCGCGATCCCGCTCGCGATCTTCGGCGGCTTCGTGTCCGAATTCATCCCGAACATCGGCACGTACATCGGTGCGACCGTGCCGATCGCGTTGACGCTGGCGCTCCAGGGTCTCGCCCCGGCGTTGATCGTGCTGGGGTACGCGCTCGTGTACCAGCAGATCGAGAACTACTGGCTCAGCCCGCACATCAGCGCGAAGACGATGGAGTTGAACGGCGGCTTGGCGTTCGGCGCCGCCCTCGCTGGCGGCGCGCTGTTCGGTCCGATGGGCGCGTTCATGGCGCTGCCGGTCGCCGCGTTGATCTACTCGTTCATCACGAACTACCGCAAGCACACCTACGAAGTCGTCCACCGGTCCACCTACGACGACGGATCAGCGTCCCCTGAGAACGGTGGGGAAGCCAGCAAGCCAGCTCCTTGAGTAGGCGGGCCCGATCTCCGCGATGACCCACGCCCGATCACGAGGCATCTCGAGGGACTCGCCGGATGACGGGACCCGATGACGGGACGACTCTCGCTCGAGGCTCCGACGAACATTCGGCAGTACCGGTGCGCCCGTTCTGTGGTCCCTGGTCCTCCGTCTGCTCGCTGGCCTGACGGCCGGTGCGGCGCGCGACCCGTCTTCCGTTCGCTGCCCGCGACCTTCGACGATCCGGACGGCTGGGCCGTAGAGGACGACTGGTCGATCTACGACCGTCGGATCTCGGGCATCGAGATCGCCGAAGCCACCGCGGCGGCTGTCACCGAGAGCAAGGTGGACGTCGCGGTCAGCCCTCTGGGTCGCGATCAGGACCGCCTCGGCCAGCATGTCGCGGCCACGGTATCGGACTCGCGCTCGAGGAAGGCACAGATGTGGAGACCAGCCGACTGACCATGGCCCGGCTGCTGGAGGACTCGAGCTGCCTCGAGGACAGCGAACGTGCATCTACTGCGCTGCAGGCCCTAGGTGATGGTGCCCTCGCGGTCGAGATCCTCGAAGAACTCGCCGGAAGAGATGGTCAAGGGGAGACGCATTAGCTCGAAGCGGCCATCCTGGGCGCTTGCTGTTGGTGGGGTTCTCGGTAACCACGGCGGCTGTGCGTGACTATGCGGGCAAGCACAACTACCGGATCGACCATCAACCAGGAGTTGCTCGCCCAAGGGATGTCGAACATCGCGTCGGGTCTGGTGCAAGGCATCTTCGACAACGGCAGCCTGTCCAAGAGCACGGTCAACGACGATGCCGGTGCGAAGTCACAGGTATCCAACCTGGCGCAGGCCGCACTGATCATCCTGACCTTGCTGTTCCTGGCGCCGATGTTCTCCAACCTGCCGGACGCGGTGCTCGGCGCGACCATCATCGAGGCGGTGGTCATGGGGATGATGGACGTCGGGGAGATGCGACGGCTGCTTAACGTCAAGCCGTACGAATTCGTGGCCGCGATGGCCGCGCTGCTCGGCGTGATGACCTTCGGGATCCTCCCCGGGGTGTTCATCGGTGTCGGCATCTCCATCGTCTGGCTGGTGGCCGTGTCGGCACTGCCCAAGATCCTCGAGCTCGGACGCAAGCCCGGGACGCAGGCGTTCTTCGATCTCGACCAGCATCCGGAATGCGAGACGTTCCCCGGGTTGGTCATCGGCCGTTTCGACGACGGACTCTTCTTCGTGAACGCTCACGCGCTGGCCGACCGGCTCCGCGATATCCGGTCCAGGAGTCGTCGTCCCTGGAGGGCGTGATCCTCAGCCTGGAGGGCGTGAACTTCATCGACACCGAAGGCGACGATACCGTCAAGAAGATCGCTCAGATGGGCAAGCAGCGAGCATCGATCTGCGCCTGGCGCGCGTGAAGCCTCAGGTCCTGGACGTGCTCGAGCGCGATGGCGCCATCGACGTGATCGGCGCCGATCGCGTCCACGACGACATCGAGGCTGCCGTCGACCTGCATATGAGCCTGCATCCAGTGTCCTTGACGGCCGCCTGCTCACCGCCTCGGCGATCGCACGGCGCCTCGCGCGCGGCTCCCCAGGACGTCTTGTGCTGTCCCGTTACTGTCGGTGGGCCTCGCCCCGGGAGGAGTTGCGCGATCGCGCGGAACGGGATCAGCAGGTAGAGCGCGATCGCCAGGTACAGGAACACCGCGACCGACGGAGCGAGCAGCCCGACCCCGATCGTGACCGCGTAGAAGCCCAGGCTGGGGTCGAGCTTCTTCGTCATCGCGCGCACGGCGTCTTCGGACCGGTCGGCCTTGATCAGGCGCTGCGCCACCGCGTGACGCCACAGGATGCTCCCCATCGCCGACATCGCGAGCAGGTTGAGCCCGTAGATGGTGACCCCGAGCCGCTCGGCGTCGGCCTCGTGGAGGTACTCACCGAGTACCTTCGTCGTGAAAGGGAGGAGCGAGACGACGAACAGCAGCAGGAGGTTGAGCCGCAGCATGATCGGATCGACGCGGTCGAGATGCTCCGTGATCGCCGAGTGGACGATCCACGCCGCGCCGATCGAGGCGAAGCTCACGAAGTACGCGAGGTAGATCGGCCACTGATCGAGGAGCGCGCGACCGACATCGCCCTCCTGGACGTCCGGGACGACGAGGTCGAGCACGAGAAGTGTGATGGCGATCGCGAAGACACCGTCGCTGAACGCCTCCATCCGGTCGGGGCGGAGCCATCGGCCGCCTCTCTCAGACGTCGGGTCGTCTCTCACACTCGCAGCGTACTGGTCGCGACCTGCGCCTGAGAACCGCGAGGCGCCGTCGAACGCCCTGTGGGGGGCACCCCTCTTAGCCTGTGGGTCCACCGGGAGTGCCGGAAACCGTGTAGTCAGGGAATTCTGAGAACACCCCACCGACCGAGGAAACCAGGCAGAACTCGTTGCCTTCGGGGTCGAGCATCACCCTGAAGACGACGTCGTACTCGCGGAAGTCGCCCTGCTCCGCCCTGGCCCCGCCCAGGTCGATCACCCGCCGGCACGCCTCCTCGATGTCGTCGACGCGCAGGTCGAGGTGGATCCTGTCCTTGACGGTCTTCGGCTCGGGGACCCGCTGGAACCGAAGCACCGGTGATCCATCGGTCGACCCGAGATCGATGTACTGCACGGGATCGCCACCTCGCCACGTTTCCGCGGTTCCGAACACCGAGGACCAGAAGGACGCCAGGCGCTCGGGGTCGCGGCAGTCGATCGTCACCGAGTCGAGCCGAGCGATCCGATGCCCGTCGTCCCTCATCGCCCTCGGCCCCGCCGACGGAAACGGTCTCGCTTGCGATCCCTCACGATCTCGCGCACGACGTGATGGCCGGGAAGCCCGGTCACACCGCCGCCTGCGTGCGTGGCGGAGGACGCCTGATAGAGCCCGCGGATCGGCGTGCGGTAGTCCGCGTAGCCGGGCGCGGGCCGCATGTGGAACAGCTGGTCCGGCGACAGCTCACCGTGGAAGATGTTGCCGCCGATGAGGCCCCATTCGTTCTCCATCTGCCACGGACCGATGACCTGGCGGCCCACGATCGAGTCCTTGAGACCCGGCATGAAGTCGTCGTGGATGTCCACCAGTCGGTCCGCGTAGGACTCGAGCTCGTCCTGGTTGCGCTCCTGCGCCCACTCGTGCGGCACCCACTGCGTGAACATCGACATCACGTGCATGCCCTCCGGCGCGAGCGTCGGGTCGTAGTAGCTCGGGATGCAGGTCTCCGAGAACGGCGCGGTGGAGGCCCTGCCGTCCCGCGCCTCCTCGAACGCCTTCTCCAGGTACCGGATCGTGGGGGAGACCATGATCGAGGAGCCGGCGATCTCCGGATCCTCACCGTTGGGGTCGTCGCGGAAGGCGGGCATGTGCGAGAGCGCCAGGTTGATCTTCACGGTCCCGCTGCGCGTCTTCCAGTGCTCGATGTCTCGCACGAACGCGCCCGGCAGGTCCTCGCGGTCGATCTGCTCCAGGAACGTGATCTTCGGGTGGCACGCCGAGATCACGAGCGGTGCTCGGTACTCCTCGCCCGCCTCGGTCACCGCGCCGCGCACCGTGCCGGCCTCGACGAGGATGCGTTCCACCCGACTGTTGACTCGGATCTCGGCCCCGAAGGACTCCGCACTCGCCCGCAACGCGCCGGTCACGGCGCCCATGCCGCCGATGGGGTACCCCCACTCCGAGAGGTTGCCGTCGCCGAGGTCGCCGACGGCGTGATGCATCAACACGTATGCGGTTCCCGGCTCCTCCGGCCCGGCCCACGTGCCGATGATGCCGTTGGTCGCGATGAGCGCCTTGAGCTCCGTGGACTCGAACCATTCGTCGAGCAGGTCCGCGGCGCTCATCGTGAAGAGCTTGGTGATGTCGGCTGCGAGGCGGGAGCTCATGCCGGACCGATGCCGAACGGCGAAGCGCACCTGGTCCGCGAGATCCCCTGGTGCGAGCGATCCGAGGTCGGGCGGTGTCTCCATCAGCAGCGGGCCGAGGAAGTCCGCGCTGCGTGCGAGCCAGGCCGACCAGCCCTCGTGGGCGTCGGCATCCGTCGTCGAGAAGTGGGACAGGGTCTCGCGGAACCGGCCGCTCTTCCCCTCGTCGTCGCGGATACCCCCCGACCCCGGCTGCGGGGCGTAGGAGCCCGCCATCGGGACGACCTTGTAGCCGAAGGCCTCGAGCCGCAGGTCGCGGACGATCGACGGCGGCATGAGGCTCATCACGTAGGAGAGCGTCGTGACCTTGACGTCGGGGTACTCGGGGAATGGGGAGGAGGTGTCGGCGGCGCCACCCGTCTTGTGACGGGATTCGAGCACCACGACCCTCGCCCCGATCTTGGCGAGATACGCGGCGGCGACGAGGCCGTTGTGGCCTCCGCCGACGACGATCACGTCGTACCGATCCGCAGCCATCGACGGTCCCTCCTCCCGAACCCTTCCTCCCACCAACCAACCACTCCGCCGAGGAGGCTGCAAACCATGCGGTCACGGGAATCGAGCGCTGCGGCGACGCGACACTCAACCAGTTACGTCGGGATTGACAAAGGGCAGATATCTTCCTATTCTTCGGACCTGATGAGCAGGAGGAAGGCCGGAACGTTGCTCCCGCTGGAGCGGGAGATCCTCGCGGCAGGCGTCGCCGCCCGTGCCGGGGGGGATCCTGAGTTCCACGGGTTCGCGGTGGCCAAGGCCATCGCGGCCGATGCCGAGTCGAAGAAGCTCACCGCGCACGGAACGCTCTACAAGGCGCTCGATCGTCTACACCGGGCCGGCCTCGTCGAGAGCAGGTGGGAAGACCCCGAGGTGGCCGTCGGCGAGGGCAGACCACGGCGGCGCCTGTACCGCGTGACCGGCGAAGGCGAGTTGGCGCTCGCCCGCGCGCGACTCGACGCCGAGACGGCCCTTCCCGGGAGGCTCGCCCCCGCATGAGCGTCGGTCGCTGGCTCGCCGTCGCGCAACGCGCGGTGCGTGGATGGGTCTCCGTGTACACACGCGCGATCGCGCCGCCGGTCCGGCAGGCGAGGCGCGACGAGATGGAGTCCGACGTCTGGGAGCACGTGCGCGACGGGCTCGACGGAGGCATCGCAGAACCGCTGATCGCCGTGGCGCTGCTCGAGCGGATGTTGAGAGGGATCCCGTCCGACCTGTCGTGGAGGCGGACGCACCTGTCGGTGGCCACCGAGGCCGCCGCGGACGGGAAGGAGCGACCGATGCTCGTCGCGCTGAAACGGAACTGGTGGCAGATCCTCGCCGGGGCGTTCATGGCCTGGAACGCGTTCTTGATCTCCGCATACTCGGGGGCACCCGACATCGCGTCGGGGGACCGGCTGCGGCTGATCGCGATCCCGACCGTCGCCGTGGTGCTGCTCGGCGGGGGGTTGCTGCTCCGTCGCCGGTCGCGCGTCGCCGGGGATCTTTTCGTCGCCGTCGGTGCGATCCCTGCGTACCTCTCGGCGTTCTGGCTGGTGCCGGTGATCCTGCCTGCGGCCGCGGTCGCGATCGGGGCGCTCGCCGACGCCGCGGCTGTGCGCGTGAGGCGCCCCGCACAAGCGGTCTGACGAGGTCGGGCGCGAGCCCGGCCGCCTCCACGCGCGGACGAGGCGGGGTCGGCGAGACCCCGCCTCCCGCGCACCTCGGCTGGACCAGACGGACCGTCCTGCTGGTCCCACGTGGCCGCGTACTTCGTCCGCGCACACCCTTCTGGCGTCGACGCGCGAGGAGGCTGAGGAATCCCGTAGTTCAAGGCGTCTCTGTCGCGAGATGCGACACCCTCGACGACCGACGATCGCTCGGCGGGCGGGTCAGTCGCCCGTCGGCTCCATCGCCGCCCGATGCGCGAAGGAAGGCCTGCTCACCTGGCATCGTCGGCGGTACCCGAGCATCCTCGACTCGCTCGTTGCGGTGGGTGCTCGGCGCAGCTCCCCCACGGTCGACTCGAGTGGACGCGGTCGCTCGGCGCGATACGCGGCAGTGCCGAGCCGAGGCTCGCAGTTCGAGTGGCTGCAGCGTACGCCTCGTATCGGGTTCGCCTAGAGCACGGTCGCCCGTCCAGCATGCGGTGACTGGCTGACGACGCGACGATCGACCGTCGTTGGGCGCTCGGGGCACGGCGACAGCCACCCCGCGTGCTTGATGCGATGCGACCAGCTTGCTCACGCCGCCCACCGTGATCGACGACGCCTCGGCGATGTCGACGTCCGCGGCACAGTCGACGCCGCGGTCCACGACCTGCATCGGCTCGAGCCAGGACAGCGGCAGGTCGTGATCGTCGCGGAGCCGCTGGTCGACCAGATCCCAGAGCTCGGTCTCCAGCCTCACCAGATCGCTGAACAGATCCGCGAGCTCGGCCGGGGGTGCTTCTCACGATCCCGGCTCTTAGCTTCCATGGAATCGATCGCTAGCCCGAGACAGTTACGTTCCGTCGAAGATCACGTTCGGGAAAGGACACGGTCCCATGAGCACCAGCGAGAACCAGATCCGAGACCTGCTCGCCACCTACGAGCGAGTCCCTCGACACCGGCGACTGCCGAACTCGCCGGCGTCCTGCTACGCCGCCGACGGCTCTTCATGCCGACCACGCTGCCGACCGTCACGGCGCTGACACGGCCGACGGGTACCGGCAGATCTTCGAGGCGATCAGCCTGAACGTCACATTCACCATCGACGAGCTCGCGGTCACCAGCGACCACACCGCGTACGCGTTGACCCGCAGCAACGGAACGCAGACCGTTCTCGCCACCGGCGACGAGTCGGCCGAGTCCAACCGCGAGATGTTCCTCTTCCAGCGGACCGATACCGGCGACTGGAAGATCGCCCGGTACATGTTCAACAAGCCTGAGTAGCCACCACGCGGATCAGCGAGCGGCCGAGCCCAGATGGCCAGGTAGCCGGCTCCGCTCGACGAACGTGACGACCGCGAGGCCGACCGCCACGATCGTGAGCGGCCAGACCGGCCGGGTGCCGACGAACAGGACGAGCGCGCCACTCGTGAGCAGTGTGATGACCAGCCTCGGAACGAGCACCTGGCGGAGCAGGCGCCAGTAAGAGAAGACCGTGGCCGTCATGAACAGCGTGGTGCCGATCGCGAGCGCGGCGATCGCCGGGGCCTCGACCGGATCCGTGGGATGCAGCACCATCAGGTCGGCTGCGATCGCGAAGCCGACGATACCGCCCACGAGTGGGAAGTGCGCCAGGCTGTACGCGTCGCGCCCCGCGGCGCCACGGTCGATGGGCGCGACCGCCGCGAACGCGTCCTCGAGGTCGCTCTTGAACCACGCGAAGTAGCTCCACCACAAGAGCCCAACGACAGCCAGCCCCGCCGCGGCAAGCCCCAGGAGGTCGAGCGAGCGTGACTCATCTGAGGCCGCCGTGCCGGCGATGATCAACGACTCACCGAGGGCGATGATGACGAACAAGCCGTGGCGCTCGGCCAGATGTGCCGCACCGATGTCCCACGGGTCTTCGGGGTCATCCGACCGGCCAGCGATGGCGGCGGCGACCACGTCCAAGACCATCGCGAGCACCCAGATCCATGTACGTGCGGGCGGCTGAACGAACGCGCCGACGAGGACGGCAACGAGGCCGAGGGCCGACAGGCCCACCCAGCGACTGACCGTCCCGGCAGGCGGAGGCGCTCCGCCAGGGCGCAGGGTTCGGTTCTCCGCGGCGAGCCTCATCTGGAGCCCCAGCCCCAGGATGCGGACCACCACATAGGGGACCGCGAACCACAGAGCATCATCGCCGAACGCGAGTGACACCGAGGAGGCCATCAGGAACGCGGCGGCCGTCGCGAGCAACGTGACCACCTGCACCAACACGTGACGCGTGTCCGCGGGATTCAACGTCCACGTGAACTGCGTCCACGCCCACCAGATGAGCCAGAAGATGAGCACCGCTCGACCGAGATGCGGAAGGTCGAGATGCTCCGCCGTGAGGGAGGTCACCTGGGTGACCGCGAAGACGAAGACGAGGTCGAAGAACAGTTCGACGAACCCGACGGATTGCCCCTCTGGCGCGTGCAGGGACCGTGAGGTCGCTGGCGGCCGAACGCTATCTGAAGAACCCATCCCGGCATCTTGTCGGGCGCGCGGGCCGGCAACAACGAGGACGCCCGAGTGCCCCACCGACCGACCGACCGACTCAGACCTCCTCCGAGGTTCGCGTCGCCCGGACGGTCCCTGCGCGCAGCTGGATCCGTCGGGGAGCCCGAGCGGCCACGGCTCCATCGTGGGTCACCACGATCAGCGTCGTGCCCCGCTGGGTCCACAGGTCGATCAACAGCGCCATGATCTCGTCCCGGGTGGTCTCGTCCAGGTTGCCTGTGGGCTCGTCGGCCAGGATCACGCGAGGGTCCTTCACCAAGGCTCGCGCGATCGCCGCGCGCTGTTGTTCACCACCCGAGAGTTCCCCAGGGAGGTGATGAACCCGGTGGTCCAATCCGACATCTCCCAGCGCGAGCCTGGCCCGTTCGTGGCGCGAGCGCCGGTCGACGTCCAGCGGCACGAGCGCGGCCTCCACGTTCTCCTGAGCCGTGAGGGTGGGGATCAGATTGAAGGATTGGAAGACGAACCCGAACTCCCGAGCACGCACCCGGTTAACGCTCCCTCGGAGATGTTCTCCAGACTGCGGTGGTCGTAGCGGACGCTGCCGGTCGAGACCCGGTCCAGAGCACCGAGGAGCTGCAGCTACGTTCCTTTGCCCGATCCCGGCTGCGACCGTCAGGAACGCCCCGAACCTCCGCTGCTGCTTCGCTCCATCTCGAGTACTTCCCTAGATCGGGCGCCAGGTCCCGTCATCCGAGCCCGAGACGACCTGGTGGGCGTCGGAGCCGTCGACCCCGACGCTCCACAGCGAGTTATCTGCGCGAAGGTCGATGAACAGGACGCGGTCACCATCCGGTGAGAACCCTCTGATCAAGAGGGACGCTCGCCGCTCGCCTTCGAACACCTGAGTCACCGACCCGGTGGCCACATCGACGACGTGCAGTTCGTTCGGGGCCCATGGGTCGCCGGGCGCGTCCGCGGTGAGCGCGATCAGCTCCCGGTCGGGGACCACGTCCAGGTGTACGGTCCGACGGGTCCGAACACCGCACGGGCCTCGGACCCGTCGGGACGCGCGACCATCAGCTCGCGGCGGTTGGCGTACGCGGCCAGGGATCCGTCGGGCGAGTAGCGCTGTGACTGGGAGCTGAACTCCGTCAACGGGAACGGGAGCTCCCGTGGGGTGCCGCCGTCGAGGGGCACCTCGTACTGGTCCACGATGAGCGAGGCGCCGTCCGGCATCCAGGCCAGTTCGCCGAGGTCGCCCGGTCTCCACCCGGGCGGCATCGCGATCTGCGTCTCGCGGGTGCCATCGATCCGGTAGACACCGATCGAGCGGATGTACTCATCCCACACCGCGACGCGGGTGGAATCGGGCGACCGCTCGGGCGCCATCAGGTTCGGCTGGTCCTGTAGCGGGAACGTCGCAACGACCGTGCCCTGCGGGTCGGTGATCACGACACTGGTGGAACTCGGGCACCCAGGGCCCAGGGGTCCCCGGAAGGCGAGGTACCGCCCATCCGGCGACCACGACGGGAGCCAGTACCGAGGCTGGAACGGGCACGCGTCGTCGTCGAGGGCGGAGACGTCGGTGATCCTGACCGGGTTCGTCCCGTCGGGGTCGGCGACGTAGATGTTGCCGCCGAGGCTATAGGCCAGCGCACCCGACACCGCCGGCGCCGCCGGCGGCTGATCCGCGGGGACGCGATCCGCGCGCAGCAGCCCGCCGAGCCCGGTGGTGAGCGCGACCACGATGGCGAGGGCACCGACACCTGCGCCGGCTGCGTTCAGGATCTGGCGGCGCCGCGTCCGACCCGCGACAGGGCGAGCGTCGGCGAGGTCGAACGCGGGCGCGTCGCCTTCGCGGGCGTGGAACTCCGCGCGGATACGGGTCTCGAGGTCGTTCATGATGGCTCCTCGCCGATCTGGGTGCGGAGGGTCTTCATCGCCCGCACGACGAGCTGATTTAGGGCCTTGACCGAGCAGCGGAGGATGTCCGCCGCCTGCAGCTCGCTCAGGTCCTCGTAGAAGCGCAGGACGATCGCCGCCCGCTGTCTTGGGGGGAGATCGAGGATCGCCTGCCACAACTCGTCGCTGACCCCCGGGTCCCGCTCGGGGACACCGACCGCCGGGTAGGCAGCCTCACGGGCCAGGGACGATCGCTCCACCCTGAGCCGTCGCAGCCTGGACGCGTTGAGGTTCACGATCGTGCGGCGCAGGTACGCGTCGAACCCGTCGGGTTGCCGCAGGTACCGGAACCGGCCGGCGACCCTCACGAACGCATCCTGGACGAGGTCTCTGGCCGTCTCCTGGTCACCGCTCAGGAAGTACGCGAACCGCAGCGCGCTCGGCGCGTGTTGCAGGTACAAGCCCTCGAGTCCCGACCAGGTCGCGTCATCGGCAGTCAATGTCTCGCGCATCATCACCTAAGACGCACGAGACGCGCGTTCGACTACGCACCGTACGATCCGATGCCGGCCATATCAGCGGGATGAGCCTTCCTGCCGACCGAAGGTCCTCGCGGACTGTCGGATACCGTGTGGGTGGATGGACCCTTGATCCGAAGGAGCAGCCATGTCGATCGTCCGCGTCCACAACTTCTCCATCTCGCTCGACGGTTTCGGGACCGGCGAACCTCAGAGCCACGACGCCCCGTTCGGCCACGCCGGCGAACGACTGCACACATGGATGTTCGGGACCCGGTACTGGCAGGAGATGCTCGGCGAGCCCGGCGGCACGCGAGGTCTCGACGACGCCTTCGCGCGGATGCACAACCCCGGGATCGGCGCCGAGATCATGGGTGCCGGGAAGTTCGGCTACCCGGGATGGCACGAGGACTCGGAGTGGAAGGGCTGGTGGGGTCCCAACCCGCCGTTCCACACACCGGTCTTCGTCCTCACCCATCACACGCGTCCGCCGCTCGAGATGGAAGGCGGGACGACGTTCCACTTCCTCGACGTGTCGCCCGGCGAAGCGCTCGAGGCCGCTCGGGAGGCCGCCGACGGGCAGGACGTGCGCCTCGGCGGGGGTGCAACCGTGATCCGCGACTTCCTCCTTGCGGGGCTCGTGGATCACATGCACACCGTCGTCGTCCCCATCCTTCTCGGCCGCGGCGTTCGGCTCTGGGACGGACTGGAGGGCGTCGAGAAGGACTACCAGGTCGAGGCCACCTCCTCGCCCAGCGGGGTCACACACGTGACGTTCACCCGCTCAGGCGTCTGAGCGACCGCATGATGCCTTGGTACTTCGGTGTCGTCGAGAGCCGCCACGAGCTTCAGAACCCGACCAGCCCGGAGAAGATCGCGCTGCTCGGTGAGCGGCTTCAGCTCGGCCCCGAGTCGCATGTCCTCGACATCGGCTCGGGCCGAGGCGGACCCGCCATCCTGCTGGCGCGTACCTTCGGTTGTCGGATCACGTGTGTCGAGCAGGCGGAGGTGTTCGACGCGGCGGCGAGGGAGCGTGCCCGCGACGCAGGCGTCGACACGCTGCTGGAGTTCGTCCACGCTGACGCCGCCGATGTCCCCCTCGAGCCCGAAGGCTTCGACGTCGTCCTGTGTCTCGGCGCGGCGTTCATCTGGAACGACCTGGCGGGAACATTGGCCGCACTCGCACCTGCTGCTCGCAACTTCGTTGCCGTCGGCGAGCCCTATTGGCGGTCGTGGCCGGTTCCGGACACGGTCGATCCGGAGTGGCGGGGGGAGTTCATGACCCTCCGCGGCAACGTCGATGCGTTCGAGGCCGAAGGACTCGCTCCGGTGACGATCATCGACGCATCGTTCGACGACTGGGATCGATACGAGACGCTCCATTGGCTCGCTGCCGAGGAGTGGCTGCGGGAACATCCGACCGATCCCGACGCTGAGAGCATCCGGACGCAGGTGAACGTGGAGAGGGATCGCTACCTGCGATGGCAGCGCGAACTGCTCGGTTGGTCGATCATCTTGGGCCGCAAGAGCTGACGCCAGCGAACTCGTGCCAGACTCGGCACGTGGTCGCGCAGCGATCGTGCGAGACGCGGACTGGAGGAATCGACATCACGACTTCGAGCGGAACTTCAGCCTCCCCTTCGGGGTACGAGCCGTCGGTGCGCCCCGCCGTCATGTGGGGCGTGGTCGTGGGTCTCGTCCAGGTCGTTTCGCCGTTCGGATTGTGGTGGCTCGATCCAGCGACGGTGTACGCGCTCGGACTCGCCGCGATCGCCTTCGTCTATATCGGCTTCGCCGTTGCGGACGGACGGTGGAACGTGATCGGCATCGAGGCGACCGTCGCGATGGCATTCGTGGTCGTCGCGGCGGTAGGAATCACCGGATCCGCGTGGCTGCTCGTCGTGGGCTTCGCGGGGCACGGACTCAAGGACGCGTGGCAGCATCGCACCCGGTTCGTATCTGGCACACGGTGGTGGCCGCCATTCTGCGCCGCGGTGGACGTGGTCGTCGCGGTCGCCATCGCGATCGCGATCGTGACCGGGGCGCACCTCCAGACGTAGCCGAGTGGTGTGCGATAGTGCTGCCTGCCCGCGGCGCAGGAAGAGCTTCCGTCCCGGCGATCGGAAAGGGACCCGATGAAGGCGATCGTTCAGGACCACTACGGCGAGGCGGACGTCTTGCGCCTCGAGGACATCGATACCCCGACCGTCGGCAGCGGCGAGGTGTTGCTCAGCGTCGAGGCCGCGAGCCTCTTCGCCGGGGACTGGCACTACATGGCCGGGATGCCGCTCGCGTTCAGACCGGCCAGCGGGCTGACGAAGCCGAAGATCCGGGTCCGGGGCCGAGACGTTGCCGGCCGTGTCGAGGCCGTGGCCCCGGACGTCAGTACGTTCCACGTGGGCGACGAGGTCTATGGGATCTGCGACGGCGCGTTCGCCGAGTACGCGGTCGCGGGAGTGAACAAGCTCGCTCCGAAGCCGACGAACCTCTCGTTCGAGGAGGCGGCGACCGTTCCGATCACCGGCACCACCGCGCTCCAGGCGGTTCGGGACCAGGGAAAGGTGCAAGCGGGCCAATCGGTGCTGGTGATCGGCGCGGCCGGCGGGGTTGGATCGTTCACCGTCCAGATCGCCAAGGCGTTCGGAGCGATCGTCACCGGCGTGTGCAACTCGACACAGCTGGACGTGGTCCGCTCGATCGGTGCCGACGGCGTCATCGACTACACGCGCGAAGACTTCGCGGAGCTGGACGCTCGATACGACGTCATCCTGGACACCGCCGGGAACCGCCACCTGTCCGTGCTGCGGCGTGCCCTGACCCCGAGCGGCACCCTGGTCATCGTCGGGGGGGAAGGCGGGAAGGGGAGGCTCCTCGGTGGCTTCGGTCGAGGAACGCTGCGGGCCCCGATCCTGTCGTCGTTCTCGAGGCAGACGTTGAAGGGGTTCGTCGCCAAGGAGAACGCGGCCGACCTCGTCGTCCTCAAGGACCTCATCGAAGCCGGCAAGGTCAGGCCGTTGATCGATAGGGAGTTCTCGCTCGCCGACGTTCCCGAGGCGATGCGCTATCTCCGAGAGGGAAGAGGCAGGAAGGGCAAGATCGTCATCACCGTCTGATCGCCTGCCGGTCAGACGAGCTGCGGGTGCTGCTCGACATCGATCCCTGAGTCGCCGCCGACATCCACCGTCCTCTTGCACGTTCGGTGCGTTTCGAGGGTTCATACACCGACATGACCGAACCGATCGTCGTCTCGGACACGGTCCTGGACGAGCTCGCGGCGTCGCGCACCTTCGAGGCCTTCTACCAGGCCGAGGCTCGCTCGCTGTTCCGGCGGCTGTGGCTCGTGACCGGCAACCGCGCCGAGGCCGAGGAGTTGATGCAGGACGCCTTCCTCAAGGTCTGGGAGCGATGGGACCGCGTGAGTGGGATGGACGACCCCGTGGGATACCTCTACCGAACCGCGATGAACCTGTTCCGCAAGCGCTACCGCCGCGCCATGCTCGCGGTCCGGCGGACCGTCGGGCTCGCGCCCTCGAACGACGAGTTCTCCGACGCCGACGACCGCCAGGTCGTCCGCCACGTCCTCGCCACGCTCCCGCCGCGCCAACGCGCGGCGCTCGTGCTGACCGAGATGCTCGGGTTCACGTCGAAGGAAGCTGGGGACGCGCTCGGCGTCACCGACGCGACGATCCGCTCGCTCACGCGCCACGGGCGCGACGCGTTCCGCACGGTGATGGAGGTGGATGATGCCTAGGATCGCCGATGCCCTCGAACGCGAGAGCCGCACCGTCGACCTCGAGCAAGGCGACTTCGAGCGACTGCTCGGCCGACGCGAGCGCAAGCAACGCAACCGCCGGATCGGTGGGGGCGCCGTCGGCGTCATCGTGGCGCTCGTGATGGGCATCGTCCTCGTCCGGAGTGCGGCCACATCCACGACGACGACAACGACGGATGGATCGACCTCGGCGGCCACGCCCCGGGACATCATGGGTCTGTCGAGCTGGGAGCCGCTCGAAACCGGGACCTATCTCATCGACCCCGACGACGATCCATCCACTCCGCTGCGAGTCCAGTACACGGTCGCGGCCGATGGCTGGGAGGCATGGTTCGGAGCGAGCAAGTCCACCCGCGACGACCATGTCCTGGTGAGCGTCGTCACCGTGACGAACCTGGTGCGTCATGGCTGCCGCGACCATTCCCGGGCCGATCCACCCGTCGGTCCGACGGTGGATGACCTCGCCTCCGCGCTGGCGGACCTCGCCCCCTTCCGGGTGACCTCGCCGCCGACCGACGTCACGATCGACGGCTACCGCGGCAAGCATCTGGAGTTGACCGTGCCCAACGTCGACGTCGGTGGATGCTTCAGACGCGAGCTCCATAGTTGGTTCGCACCGCTGAATGACGGGGCGTTCCGTGGCTACGACGGCCCCGGCGACATCGAGGAGTTCTGGATCCTCGATGTCGAGGGCAGCCGCCTGGTGGTCTCGATCCAACGGACGCCCGGCATGCCAGCCGAGGACGTCGCCGAGGCGCGCGCCATCCTGGACTCCATGCGCATCGAGCCGTGACGGGGCCCGAGCGGTCGCTCGACCGACCGCTCGACGGGTGCGGTTCGCGACGGTCATCCATCGCCTCGACCTGATCGGCCCCTGCCGAGACTGCGCCCTGAGCGACGTGATCGCGCTGATCGTCAAGACCTCCCCTGCACGTTCGATGCGTTTCGAGGGTTCATACACCGACATGACCGAACCGATCGCCGAACCGATCGTCGTCTCGGACACGGTCCTGGACGAGCTCGCGGCGTCGCGCACCTTCGAGGCCTTCTACCAGGCCGAGGCTCGCTCGCTGTTCCGGCGGCTGTGGCTCGTGACCGGCAACCGCGCCGAGGCCGAGGAGTTGATGCAGGACGCCTTCCTCAAGGTCTGGGAGCGATGGGACCGCGTGAGTGGGATGGACGACCCCGTGGGATACCTCTACCGAACCGCGTTGAACCTGTTCCGCAAGCGCTACCGCCGCGCCATGCTCGCGGTCCGGCGGACCGTCGGGCTCGCGCCCTCGAACGACGAGTTCTCCGACGCCGACGACCGCCAGGTCGTCCGCCACGTCCTCGCCACGCTCCCGCCGCGCCAACGCGCGGCGCTCGTGCTGACCGAGATGCTCGGGTTCACGTCGAAGGAAGCTGGGGACGCGCTCGGCGTCACCGACGCGACGATCCGCTCGCTCACGCGCCACGGGCGCGACGCGTTCCGCACGGTGATGGAGGTGGATGATGCCTAGGATCGCCGATGCCCTCGAACGCGAGAGCCGCACCGTCGACCTCGAGCAAGGCGACTTCGAGCGACTGCTCGGCCGACGCGAGCGCAAGCAACGCAACCGCCGGATCGGTGGGGGCGCCGTCGGCGCCGTCGGCGTCGCTGTGGCGCTCGTGATGGGCATCGTCCTCGCCCGCGCGCTGACGACGGATCGCACCCCGGCGGATCCGCCCGTCCAGCCCACGCCGGCACCTGCGGGGCTGCTGTGGCCACAGACGAACATGGAGGAGGTCCGCCAGGCCCAGGAGCTCGCGGACGCCGGAGATCCTCGCTACACGTGGCAGGTCAGTCCGAACAGGTACTACCAGCCAGGTCAGAACCATCCGATCGATGGGGAGTTCTTCGCGCGATTCTTCGACGAGGTCATCGGTTGGGAGGACTACCTGTGGACCGAGGCCTTCGCCCATCCCAACGGTCTCGAGAGCGGTGACGTCGTGTACGTACGGTGTGCCCCTGGTGGGAAGAACCCCCTGTACCCCCACGACCCCGAGGGCGCGTGCGCACCCACGATCGACGATCGTCACTACGAGGCGGTGAGGATCTCGATCGCCCAGCTCGATCGCCCGGACACGCCCTCGGGGATCTGGGTGGTGACCGGCTGGGAGATGATCGAGCCGGCCACGCAGGCGGACCCCCGCCTCGCCGAAGCCGAGGCGACGGCACTCCTGGAGGCCTTCCTGCAGGCACGGATCGAGGGTGAGGGCGCCGAGCGGCTCGGCGACGTCCGCGACCCGTTCGCCGATGTGCGGGTCGAGGTGATCCCGCTCTTGTACGCCACCAGCACCGGGGCCCCCTACGAGCGATCGGAACTCGAGCTCGTGGATGGCCCGGTGTGGCCCTCGGGCTCGATGCGGTTCGTGGTCAGGCTGTTCGCCGAGGACGGCCAAACCGTGGTGGAGCAGTTCTTCTCGCTGGAGCGCGGGGACACGGGCCGCCTGCGATATGACACGGGTCGCCTGCGACTCGTGTACGAGGGAGCTGCGGGACCTGGACCCGGACCCGGGACCACCGAGAATGGGAGGGCCGTGCCCGTGGAATACAGGTTCCTCGACGGCACGGTGACGTACCGCGCGCCGCATCCGCTCAAGCCGCATGACAGAGGGGACCGGCTCGCCATCGCCGGCACACTCCCCGACGACGACGCGCCCCGCCAAGTCCTCGTCCTCCTCGCGGACCCCCGACCGATCCGGCCGGATTGTGGGGCGGGCCCGGCTCCCAACGATGCCGACGCACTGGCCCGGAGCATCGCATCCGACCCCGACTTCGATGCAACCGCTCCGGTGGAGGTGACCGTCGGGGGGGTCCCCGCCCTGCAGGTGGACGTGGTGCTGGCACCGGGGCCGAGCGGATGCGCGCCCTTCCTCCTGCAGCACGCCCCCTTCGGGATGGGGCAGAGAAGAGCACGCCTCTACCTCCTCGATCTTCCTGGCGGATCTGCCCGGGTCCTGGCGATCGCGACCATCACTGACGATGACAGCTTCGAGACCGTCCTGGAGTTCGCGGCACCGGTCGTGGACTCGATCGAGTTCCACGCTCCCTAACGACCAAGAAGATCATGGAGGCGATCGGATGCACCGTTCCTTGAAGACCGCGGTACTCGGCTCGCTCATGATGGTCGTGCTGGTTCCCGCCTGCGGGACCGACACCCCAGCCTCCGTGACGACCGCGTCACAGACCCCCACGAGCGCCTCGGCGGTGTCGACCGTCGGCCCCTCCCCCTCGGTGACAGTCCGAACCCACGTCCTCTCGGAGGCCTCCGATGATGCGGTCGGGGTTACGGTCACCGTGCCGAGCGGCTGGTTCGGCGACCCGGGCGCCTGGGCGATGGAGTGGGGACCAGACGGCTTCGATCAGCCGGCTGGGGCGGGCATCATCGCGTTCGTCGTGGACGAGGAGTTCTACGTGTACGGCGATCCGTGCGACTGGAAGCGCACGAGGCCCGAGACCCCGGCCACCACGGTGAACGAGATCGTCCGTGCCCTTGCGAACCAGCCGTCGCGTGACCCCTCGGCGCCCGAGAAGATCACCGTGGATGGGTATGCCGGGAAGAAGATCACCCTCCACGTCCCGGATGACGCCCGGTTCAAGGACTGCGACGACGGCAACTTCGCCACGTTCGGCGTCGCCGGCGAAGACCCGGCCCTCTACGCACAAGGCCAGGGCGAGATCGACGAGATCTGGATCGTGGACGTGAACGGCAGGATCGTGGTCCTCGAGGGCGGTTACTGGGCAGCGACCTCGCCGGATGTCGTCGACGAGCTGCACGACATCCTGCGCTCGGCGACCTTCGAGTGATGACGACGCGGAGGCGACCGTGCGTGTGATGGCCGTGCGGGGCGTCGTGCTGGTCCTCACGCTCTCGCTGGTCGCGTGCGACGACGGGGAGGACGAGACGAGCAGCGCGGGTCCATCCGCCACGGAGGCGCACACCCCTTCGTCGCAACCTGCGCCGGATCTGCCGGAGATCACGAGCATCGTTCAGGTGGGCGGAGATGCGATCCGGGCCCCGTCGAGCGCCGATTGGGTCCTCGTGGACTTCGGACGGACGTGGGTGAGCGCCCTGGGCAAGGGCATCGGGGTTTTCGATGCTCGGACAGGCCGACCGCAGGGCTCGGTCGCGGTGCCGCGATCGCCGTGTGCCGGCATGGACTCGGGGTTCGGTGCCGTGTGGACGGCGACGTGCGGCGAGCGAGGGGTGGCGCGCATCGACCCCGAGACCGGCACGGTCACCGGATGGGTGGCGGTCGATGTGCCCGCCGAAGGCGAGTCGAGCATCGGTGCAGGCGCTGGCGGCATCTGGACGATCGCCGACGGGGACGACTGTTCCGGGTGTGTCCTCGTTCGGATCGACCCAGGGACGGTCGAGATCGCCGAGACGTACGACGTTCCCGAAGACGGAACGGCCGTACGTGCCGGGCTCGGCGGGGTCTGGATCACCTACTTCGCTGAGGATCGCGTCGTGCGCGTCGACCCTGAGACGGGCGCGGTCGTGTCGGAGATCGACGTTGGCTCCGGCCCACGGTTCCTGGACGTCGGTGAAGGTGGCGTGTGGGTCATGAACCAGAGCGATGGATCGGTGTCCCACGTCGACCCGACGTCCGACAGGGTCGTCGCCACGATCCCGGTGGACCCGGGCGAGATCTTCGGCGGTGATGTCATGGTCGGAGCGGGGTTCGTCTGGCTGCGTGCCAGCGCAGAGTTGGTGGCACAGATCGACCCGGCGACCGATCGCGTGGTGGCGCGCATCGGGGAGCCGCAGGCCAGCGGGGGCGTGCACGCGGGCGGGGGGCAGCTCTGGACCGTCGGCCATTTCGAGAAGCCCGAGGATCGGTGGCGGGCGGTCATCTACCGGATCCCGCTGAAGGACGAGTAGCCACGTGCGTCCTCCGTCGTGCCGACCGTCAGAACGGGCGAGCTATTTCTCGTCGTCGCACGTGCTCTCGTGCGGCAGCGAAGGGTGGGCGTGGAAGTAGGAAGTGCCACGGCCTCGGGCGGGCATCGTGAAGGCGATGCCGTCATGAACGTCGTCAGGCCCGATGAGCCCCGCTCGTTCCATCGCCCGAGCGATCTCATCTGCCTTGGCGATCGAGATGACCTCGCATTCGCCGCCCAACACCATCTTGAGGTTCCTGGTCAAGACCTCGCGGGCGGGGGAGGGGAGCTCCGACGGATCGGGCACTCCCCGGTCCCACGACACCCAGAGATGGGTGGGGACGAACGGCGAGGCCTCGGGTCGTAGGTACATGTCGGTCGGCAGCCCCCACGCGACCGGATCCCTGATGAACGCCTCGAGCTCGATGAGCTCGCTCGCTTGTTCCGCGGTCGGATCGACGAGGCGGTCCTGCCTGCCGAGTCCCGACACCTGACCCCATCCGACGACCACAGATCGGTCTCCGCGGCGAACGTGCATGCGGCCGAAGCCGTGATCGAGCCTAAGGGCAAGGTCGTGCTCGAAGAGGCCCGTCGACACGGCCCTCGCCCTGAGCCGCTCGACCCCCTCGGGGGTGAGGCGGATCTGGAGGTAGCTATCCTGCTCGCCGGGGACCCAGATCACCCCTCCATCGGCGTAGACGGCCAGTTCCACGTAGTCTTGTTCAGGACTGGACGCGATCCCGATCCACGATGAGAGATAGAGCACGGGCTTGCCGCGCACGGGGTCAGTCAGGGCGGGCGTGGGGATCGGCCCGCTCGGCGTCGGATCGATCGCAGGAAGGGTCGGCGACGCCTCGCGCAACTGGACCGCGCCGGCGAACAGCACCGCGATCGCGGCCGCCACGCCGACCGCGCCCACGGCCACGGTTCTCGCGGCGCGGCGGCGCGCCCGACGGGTCAACGGCTCGGCGTCGAGGAACTGAACCGGCTCCTCGGCGGCCATGCGCTCGAGGAAGTTACGGACGTCCTGATCGGTCATGTCGTCACCTCGGGGATCTTGCGGAGGGCTTCGAGCCCGCGCGCGACGAGCGAGCGCACGGTCGCCGGACGGCAACGCAGCAGGTCGGCGATCTCGGACTCGTGGAGGTCTTCGTAGTAGCGCAGGACGATCGCCGCTCGCTGCCGCTGGGGAAGCGAGAGCAGCGCTGCGCGCATCGATTCGTACGCGGCGACGTCGCGATCGGTGTGGCCGTCGCGGAGCTCGGCGGTCTGCCGCTCGAGGTAGGACCGCTCGACCGCGCGGCGGCGGAAGGTGTCCTTCGACAGGTTGACGATCGTCCGGCCCAGGTACGCATCGAACGCGTCGGGGTCTCGCAGGTGGTGCAGGCGGCCGACGAACCGCAGGAACGCCTCCTGGACGAGATCCTCCGCGAGCGCCCGGTCGCCCGTCAGCAGGTAGGCGAGCCGGAACCCCGCCGGGGCCGACCGCTGGTAGACCTCGGCCAGGCGACTCGCACCCCCCTGCTCGGCTCCCATGTCAGCGACCATCGTCGTCCTTTTCGCACCCACATCACCAGGACGTACGAGGACCCGAAAGTGTTGCGAAGCTGGTCGGCCGGAACGTCGAGAGTAGAGCTCGTGGTCGCAGCGTGGTCTCAGGACCCACGGGGTCCGTGGGATCGAGACCCTCCGAGCGCCGGATGCTCGAACCGGGCAGCTTCGTACACCGTTACCGGCTCCGCGAGGCCTTTCAGCTCGAGCGGGCCGACCTCGCGGAAGGACAGACCGTCGTCGTCGGCGAGCTCGGCGACGAGTCCGCTCACCAGCGTCTGTCCCGCGGTCGCGCCGCCGGCGATCCGCGACGCGAGGTTGACGGTCCGCCCGAAGTAGTCACCGTCCTGCATCACGACCGGGCCTGCCGCGACCCCGGCATGAGCCGGCAGACCGATGACCGGCGCCGCCTCCACCATCTCGAGCGTCGCACGCACGGCGGCCGTGGCCTCGCGGAAGCGCACCATCACGCCGTCGCCCAGCCACTTCACGGGCGTGCCGGCATGGTCCGAGACGATCCGCTCCACCATCGCGGACATCTCGCGGGCGATCCGTGCCCCCGCCTCGTCGCCACGCTCATCGGTGATGCGCGTGTACCCGGCCAGGTCGATGAACGTGAACGCCGGCGGGCGCGCGGGCCGGCGGTACGAGCCCGACTCCTCGATCACGCGCTCGACCAGCTCGACGATGCCCTCGGTCCACCCCCGCTCCTGCTGGCGCCGGTAGAGCGCGAGGAGCATCTGCTCGGACAGGGGCGTGGTCTGTGCTCCGATGGTGCTCGCCTGCGCCAGGGCCTCCCCGTAGCCCATCCCCGCCTTCACGAGACCCCCGACGAGGTAGGTGTTGAACATCTCGGTCTCCGCCTCGGCCATGCGGCGCAGCCCATCCGCGTACACGCGCCCGATCCGGATCAGCGCCTCGGTCTCCACCTGGGGGGCGACGACGGCGACCAGGGCGAAGAGGGCCTCGTCGTCCTCGCGGACGCGGTCATCGGGCTCGACCTGCCGGTTCCCGAGTGCGCCCCCGACGTCGCGGACCACCTCGAAGGGCAAGCCCAGGTGCGCGGCGAGCTCGCCGTAGGTCTCGTGCTTGAGCGAGGACCACCGGTACTGCGGGGCGTCCAGGAACGCCAGCGAGAGGCGGCCGGCCTCGATCGCCTCGGCGATCAGCTCCACGCCCATGCCCGCCCGGTCGCAGGCCTCGAGGAGCCGCGCCCGTTGCACGTCGCCGGCCCCGAACATCCCGTCGGTCGCCGGGGCGACCAGTCCCAGATCGACCAGGCGCGCGACGAACGCAGCCGCGACCCCGGAGCGATCGACGAGCTCGCCGTGGGTGAACCGATCGGCGGGTCCGTCCACGAACCCGATCCTAGCCCGTCGCGGTCGGGTGCGCGTCTCGGAGGGCGTCCTCGATTGCCGCGGGCTGGATCGCTCCTCCGCACGTTGCAGGCCGTTACGGGCGGCATCGCCCTGGCTCAGCCGAATGCGGGGAACGAACCTCCGGCCCAGCTCCGGTAGGTCAGGTCGTCGAGGGGCTCGGCCGGCCCAGGAGCGTCGGCGGCGAACGCGGAGTCCTCGGATCCGGCCTTCCCGAACCCGATCCGGGTCCCGTCGAGCGACCATGTCAGGCCGCACTTGTATGCGTAGGTGCAGCCGCCGAACGACACGCTCCCGAACACGACCGGATCGGCACCGTTCATCGGCGCGACCCAGATCCGGACCTCGCCTGACCCTGGTGCCGCCTTCCCGTACGCGAGGCGCGTCCCATCGGGCGACCACGCGACGCCCCGTGCGTCGAGGTGCTCGGCCAGCACGCGGACGTTCGATCCGTCGGCATCCATGACGTACAGCCGTCCGGTGGAGTTACTCATCGAGGCGCTCAGCACGGCGATGTGCGCTCCATCGGGGGACCAGTCGATCTCGCTGATCGAGTCGAGGTTCTCACCCGGGAGGCGCGCGAGGACCGAGCGCTCACCGCTCCGAACGTCGACCGAGTCGATCCCGCCCTGAGGCGACACGAACGCGACCCGACCGTCCGGCGACCATGACCATGCCGAGATGCCGTACGCCCCCATCCCTGCATCGTCGACGATCCGACCGAGGTCGGTCGTCTCACCGGTCGCGGCGTCGATCGTGTTCAGCTTCGAACCGTCGAGCGTCAGGAGTTCCGCGCCCCTCGGCGACCACTTCCATTCCAGCCCGATACCCGCCATCAGGCCCGGGGCCGCGCCTGTCGCGACCCGGCGGGGCTCCCGCGAGGAGCCCACGACCCACAGGTCGAACCCCTTCGACGCCTCGGTGTCCCACGGGTGCCTCTGATAGGCGACCCACCGGCCGTCCGCCGACCACTCGGCGCCGGTGACGTTGCTGAGGTCATGGACGAGCACGCGTTCCTCGCCGGTCTCGGGGTTCACGGCGACCAGATCGCCTTCCGACGGGGAGGACCGGCCACCGGTGTAGCGCAGCACCTCGCCGTTGGGGCGAAGGACGGCCGGGTTCGGGGTCGGGCGATCGGCGGGGATCGGCGCGCTCCGGATCGCGTCGATACCCGCGATCGTGGCCAGGGCGATCGCCGCGGCCGCGACCGTCGCCGCTGCGCCGTTCAGTGCGAGACGGCGACGGGCTCGCCGGACCACCGTCGGCGTGTCGGCCGCCGTCGCGCGGACCGTGTCCGCGCGGCGCTGGAGCATCTCGCTGACGTCGTGTTCGTCGATCATCGTGGCATCCCTTCCAGCGTCTCGCGGAGCGTCTTCATGCCGCGCGTGACGAGCGATCGGACGGTTCCGGGCGAGCACCCGAGCACGGCCGCCGTTTGGACGTCCGACAGGTCCTCGTAGAAGCGCAAGACGATCGCCGCGCGCTGTCGCTGGGGGAGCCCGAGGAGGACGCGGTGCATCGTCTCGTCCAGTTCGTCGTTGTCGTTGGTGTCGGCCACGGGTGCGGCCGAGAGTCGATCGAGGTAGGCACGCTCGACCCGACCGTGACGGAAGTGGCTGGTGGCGAGGTTCACGATCGTGCGGCGCAGGTACGTCCAGAAGGCATTCGGCTCGCGCAGGTGCCTCAGGCGACCGACGAGGCGCACGAAGGCGTCCTGCACGAGGTCTTCGGCCAGCGCTCGGTCGCCGGTCAGCAGGAAGGCCAGGCGGATGCCGTCGGGCGCGTAGGCGACGTAGAGCTCTGAGAGCGACCCGTGTTCGACGCCCTCATCAGCCATCTCGCCCACCATCGTGCCATCTGTTCTCTGCCTCACGTGATAGAGACGCGCAGGTACCACCCGAACGCTGCGTCGACTTCGGATCGATCAGATGGCGAGCCGCTCCAGCGTTACGTGCTGGCGGCGTGCGCCAGGTCGCCGGCGACCGAGTCGACGTCGCCTTCTCTTCTTCGTTCGCCAGCACCACGATAACGATGCCAGGATCCTGGAAGCACAATGCCGCGGTCCTGTACCCCTCCCGCGCCAGGCCGTGTGGCCCAGGGCCCCGGAAGCCCCGCCGTATTCCGGCCACCTGTCCCACACCCCCAGCCCGTACTCGGGTCGCTCGTCGAAGTCGGTCATCTCGTCGAGCGACGCAGGAGACACGATCTGACCGGCGCACAGGGCTCTGAACCATCGGGCGAGGGTCGGTGCATCCGAAGCCATGGCCCCTTCGGACGTGAACATCGTCGCGTTGGCGTGTGACGGGAGATACCCCCCGTTCTCCTCGAAGGTCTTGGCCGGCGCACCGGAAGGCATCGCCATCGGATCGGTCGGCCGTTCGTCGGGCTGATAGATCAGCCGCTCGAACCCGTCGCGATCGAGGACCCCGCTGCGCAGCACCTCGGCGACCGAACGACCGGTGACCTGTTCGATGATCACGCCGAGCAGCAGGTAGTTGGTGCCGATGTACTCCCACCCTTCGCCGAGCGGGCCGCGTTCGGGTGCAACGGTGGCCAGCGTGACGAGCGCGACCAAAGCGAAGATGGCCTCATCGTCTTCGCGGACGCGGTCGTCCGGCTCGACCTGCCGCTCATCCTTGAGCGTCGACCACCGCTACTGCCGGGCGTCCAGGAAAGCCAAGCGACAGTATGCGTCGGTTCGTTGCTACGACTCGATCTGGATCGAGTCGAGGACCGCCGACAGTTCCCTCATGCTCTTCGGTGATGCCGGAGATCGGTGTTGGGCCAGGAACACCTGACGCTGACCGTCGACGTCGACGATGTGCAGCCACGCGATGCCATCGCGCAGGAGCACGAAGTACTTGTCCGAAGGGGCGCTGTACCAGATCTGAAGACCGATACCCTCCAAGTTGCAGGGCTTCAGATCGAGATTCTTCGGGAAGTACAAGTCGAGATGGATCGACGGATAGCCGCCCAGGGTGTCGCCGTATGGGCCATCCGCCCTCGGGCCCGACTGCGTGACGAGAGCTTCGGCGAGGTCATGGACGGTGGGACCGACCTCGATGCTTTCGCCGTTGGTGCCCGCACACGCATCGGCGAAGATCTCGTCGACCGTCACGGCGTAGAAGCCGACCTCCCCATCCGCGTCCGGGTGCTTGGCGTAGACGTGACCGTATTGGACCGTCCAGCCCTTCGGGAAGGTGACCGTGAAGTCCGCGACCGACCACGCCGACTTGGGGATCTGGTAGGTGCCGGGCTCGATGGCGACCGGTTCGTCGCTGGATGGGAACGGCGATACCGCGACACCCGAATCAGCGGAAGACGTCGCCGATGGCGTCGAGGCTATGGGCTCACCGGTCACACCTCCTCCGCATCCCGCCAGGGCCGCCAGCAGCACGGCCACCCCGAGCACACGCCGATGGCCATCCCTCATCTCGTTACTCCCTTCATGCGCGTCCAACGCTGGGTGCGAGTGCGAGGTCATCCGGAGTCCCAGTCGTCCGTCGTGAGCGTGAAGACCAGCCTGAAGCCGAGGACGTTGTCCCGCGGTTCCGTGCGCATCGAGCCGATGATGGCGTGCGCTTCGGCCAGGTCGGCCTGGCTCGCGCCGGGTCGCGCGGCGAGATAGATGGCGATCGTCGTCCCCTCGATGTCGACGATCCACCATTCGTTTCGAGGATCGATCCGTCGGTGGATCCCGTCATGCCCGGCGACCGTGGTCGCCGTCGCACCGTCGGTGATGCCTCCCTCGGGAACTTGCTCGACGCGTATCTCGACGTCACCGGACCCGTATCCGTTGTGCATGAAGCCGACGTTGCCGCAGGAGTGTTCCGCGAGCCTCGGGCCACGGCATCGGTATCCGTCCCACGAGTAGACGCCTGGGTTGTTCTTGGTGGTGTCCGGCCAGCCGCGGACCTTCGCCTCGCCGTCGTCCGGCGTCGGATCGAGCACATCTTCGCCGACGTTGAGGCTCGGGATCCGGATCGAGTCGAGGACCGCCTGCAGCTCCCGCCGGTCCTCGCCTGAGGTCGCGGACCGGGTTCGGGTGAAGAACACCTGGCGCTGACCGTCGACGTCGACGATGTACACGCTGGCGTCGTCCTCGGGAGAGAGCACGGTGTAGTCGTCCGGCTGGCTCAGCCAGAGCTGCAGCGCACCCGGCACGTTGCAGGGCTTCAGATCGAGGGTCTTCGGTACGGTGAGGTCGACCCGGATCGCCGGATAGCCGGATAGCGTGGTCTCGAACGGGCCCCTCGCCTTCGGGCCCTGCTGCTCGAGGAGCGCCGACGCCAGGTCATCGACGCTGGGGCCGACCTCGATGTCGATGAGTTCGCCTTGGCTGCCCGCACACGCATCGGCGAAGACCGTGTCGACGAGGGCCGCATAGAAGCCGACCTCCCCATCCGTGTGCGGGTGCTTGCTGAACCATTCCCCGTACTGAACCATCCAGCCCTCCGGGAAGGTGACCGTGAAGTCCGCGACCGACGAGGAGGAGCTGGGCATCAGGTAGGTGCCCGCTTCGAAGGCGACCGGCTCGGCGCGGTCCGGGAACGGTGCCATCGTGGGGCCCGGCATGGGGGAGGGCGTTACCCCTTCCGTGGTGGAGGTCGGCTGGCTCGACGCCACCTGCGAGGGGATCGCCGGATCTTGCTCTCCATCTGCAGAGCAAGCTCCCAGGACCGCCATCAGCACGGCCACCGCAATCGCACGTCCGCGACCATCCTTCATCTCGTTCCTCCAGTCGTGGCGGGAGGGTCCGCGTCGATGCCTTCGTCGTGGGCCTTCCGTGGCGGCCGACGGTTCGCGACTTCTCCCCAACTCGAACGATCAACACCTCGCGGGCCCGGGACCTGTAGACGGGGCAGAACGGGCTACGTTTCGATCCGGATCGAGTCGAGGACCGCCTGCAGCTCCCGCCGGTCCTCGCCTGAGGTCGCGGACCGGGTTCGGGTGAAGAACACCTGGCGCTGACCGTCGACGTCGACGATGTACACGCTGGCGTCGTCCTCGGGAGAGAGCACGGTGTAGTCGTCCGGCTGGCTCAGCCAGAGCTGCAGCGCACCCGGCACGTTGCAGGGCTTCAGATCGAGGGTCTTCGGTACGGTGAGGTCGACCCGGATCGCCGGATAGCCGGATAGCGTGGTCTCGAACGGGCCCCTCGCCTTCGGGCCCTGCTGCTCGAGGAGCGCCGACGCCAGGTCATCGACGCTGGGGCCGACCTCGATGTCGATGAGTTCGCCTTGGCTGCCCGCACACGCATCGGCGAAGACCGTGTCGACGAGGGCCGCATAGAAGCCGACCTCCCCATCCGTGTGCGGGTGCTTGCTGAACCATTCCCCGTACTGAACCATCCAGCCCTCCGGGAAGGTGACCGTGAAGTCCGCGACCGACGAGGAGGAGCTGGGCATCAGGTAGGTGCCCGCTTCGAAGGCGACCGGCTCGGCGCGGTCCGGGAACGGTGCCATCGTGGGGCCCGGCGTTGGGGAAGGTGTCTCCGACGCCGTCGGGACCTGGGGCTCACCGGTCGCGTCACCACCGTCCGCGGGAACGGACTCCGAGATGAAGGACGGGACGAACGCGCCGGCCATGACGGCCACCACGACGAGGGCAACGACGCCCGCGCGGATCCGGCGGTTCCGCTCCTTCCGCTCGCGACGTCGGTGGAACCCTTCCAGGGTGAACGGACGAAGCTCGAGGCGCTGCATCTCGCGCTCGATACGAGAACGGTCGCTAGGCATCGGTCGCCTCCACGCTTCCCTGCAGGGCCGCCCGAGCCTGGTGGGTGAGTGCCCACACGGTCGACGCCTTGATGCCGAGGAGCTGCCCCGCCTCCTCGCCCGAGTAGCCGAGGGCCTCGGTCAGCACCAGGGCGGCGCGCTGCCGGGGGGTGAGTGCTCCGAGGGCCCGGGTGGCGGTGTCGCGGTCGTCCACGGACTTGAACACGTCCTGCTCGGGTCCGATCCCGACCGCTCGACCGAGGGCCACCTTCGTGCGCCGGTACTGGTTGCGGAACAGGTTCATGGCGGTCCGGTGCAGGTACCCCGCCGGATCCTCCATCGCGGCAACCGTGTCCCACCGCTCGAACATCTTGGTGAACGCCTCCTGGGCAAGGTCTTCAGCCTCGGCCCTGCTCCCGGTGATGACCGACAGGGTCCGGAGCAGGCGTTCCTTCTGATCCTCGAAGAACGACTCGAACGCGGGAGGCTCCGTGTCCACAGCGTCTACGGGTGCCTCCCACGTCGACCGAAGGTCGGCGACATCTCCCATCACTGAACAGTCAACACCTCGGACGGGCCCCGAACCTGTAGAGCGAGTCGCGTACCTCAGGCGGTCAAGCGGCCGGCCGCGCGTCGGGCGCATCGACCAGGTATGCCGTCAGCGCCGCTGCCTCGGTCCGCCGTCGCTCGGCGATGTCGTGTCGTCCGACGCGGACGTACTCGTCGGCCGCGCGCCGATGCTCCTCGACCTGCGAGCGAAGGATCGCCCTGGCGTCGTGCTCGCTGAGCACCCGACGCGCCGTGTCCGTGGCGCCGACGCCGGGTGTGGTTCCCGCGATGTGCTCCGTGCCCTCCGCCCGGGTGGCGGGGACCTCGACGGCGCCCGCGTTGTCCAGGGCGGCGAGAGCCGAGCGCAACGCCGCAACGGTCACCGAGTCCCGTGCCTTGAGCGCCGCGGTCAGATCGCGGCGAAGCCGAACGTCGATCCTTGGCTCGCTCATCCGGTCAGGGAGCATACGGGGGGCCCTGAGGGCGAGAGACCTGCGGCCCTGATGCCGGCCCCCGCCCGTGCGATGGTGGGGGTGAAGTCGAGGGACCGCTCGGTCGGTGTCCGAGGGTGAGGGAGGGTGGCATGACCGATGGGAAGAAGGCTCGTCTTCCCCCGAGATGGTTCGTCGTGACCTTCTGGCACGTGCACCGCTGGTTCGTCCGCGCGACCGCGGGACGCAAGGGCTTGTGGCGGCCTCGTCCGGGCAAGTGGGGCGCGCTGCGCCTCACCGCCACGGGCCGGCGCAGCGGCGAGCCGCGGAGCGTGATCGTCGGCTACTACGAGGACGGGCCCAATCTCGTCACGATGGCCATGAACGGCTGGGGCGCGCCCGAGCCGGCCTGGTGGCTGAACCTGCAGGCCCATCCGGAGGCGACCGTCGAGCTTGCCGGCGGGGTCCGGCGCGACGTGCTCGGCAGGGCCGCGGTGGGCGAGGAGCGCGAACGGCTGTGGCAGCGCTGGGCGGAGATCGACCGGAACCTCGAGGGCTACGCGGCGCGTCGACCGCAGGAGACGGCGGTCGTCGTGCTCGAGCCTCGCGCGAGGTCCGACGGCAGCGGGACCGCCTGACATCTCGGGGACCGGTGATCCTCAGGCGAGGAGGGCACGGAGCAGGTGCACCGGCCCGGTGACGCCCTTCAGCTCCACCGAGCCGATGTCGCCGAAGGCGAGGCCTTCGTCCTGTGATGCGTCTGCGACCGCCTTGCTGATCAACACCTCGCCGGGTCGCGCGTAGTCGGCGATGCGTGCCGAGAGATTGACGGTCTGGCCGAAGTAGTCGCCCTCCTGGAAGAGGACCGGGCCTGCGTGCAGGCCGACATGCGCGGGCGGCAGTCCGGCCGAAGCGAGCTCGTCCACCATCTCGAGTGCGCTGCGCACGCCCAGGCGGGGCTCGTCGAAGTAGAACATCACCCCGTCGCCGAGCCACTTGATGGGCTTGCCGCGGTGCTGCACCGAGCTGCGTTGCACGAGTCGGGCGACGGTCGAGGCCAGGTCCGCGGCCGCATCGTCGCCGCGCTCCTGCGTGAGCCGCGTATACCCCGTGATGTCGAGGAAGCAGATCGCCGGAAGCCGCTCGAGGCGGCTGTGGATGCCCGCCGCCTCCATCATCGCCTCGAAGCCCTCGATGATGTTGGCCGTCCATGCGCGCGCCTGGTGCATGCGATACATCGCGAGGACGGCTTGCTCCGCGAGCGGAGTGCTCCGATCGGCGAACTCGGCGTTGGCGATCTCCTCCGGGCCCTTGCCCGCGGCCAGGGCCGGGGCCACCACCTCGGAGATCCACCACGCAGCCTCCTGCTCGGCGATGCGGCGGGTGCTGTCTCCGTCGACGCGGAGCAGTCGTTCGATCGAGGCATGTCGGAACCCACCCGCCACCTGGAGCTCGATGAACGGCACGATCGCCATCTCGTCCTCGCGGAGCCGATCGTCGGGCGACGGTTGCTCCATGCCCATCGCTTCTCGGATGCACATGAGCAGCTCGAGCGGGATCCCGGTTCGGTCGCTGACCTGTCGGAACGACTCCGCGGAGAACGTCGCGAACCGCTCGTAGGCGGTCGCGTCCATGAAGTCGAGCGTCAGGGTGCCTTGCTCGATCGCGGTGGCGACGCCCTCGAGTGGTATGCCGGCGTCCTCGAGCGACCGGGACATCAGCACGCGGCGCAGGTCGCCGCGCGAGAAGCGGCCCGGTTCCGCGGGGGTGAGGATGCCGAGATCGACCAGCCGATCGACGTAGTCGGCGTCGACCCCGGCTCGCTCGGCGGCCTCCTCGCGCGGATACCAGGTCACGCGAGGAGCCTACTTCCCTTCACCGCGCGGTCGGTTGGGGCGGGTGCCGTCAGTCCTGGTCGGGCCAGGGGGCCACGTCGACCTCGTTGCCCTCGGCGTCGGCCAGGGTCCACCACTGCGGCGCGTTCTCGTCGCTGACCACGTGGCCACCGGCGGCGATCGCCGCTGCGACGCGCGCCTCCGCCTGGTCGTGCGGCACGTAGACGTCGATATGGATCCTGTTGCGCTGGGGACGGGGTGCTTCCATCTGCTGGAACCAGAAGGGTGGTCCCTGCCGATGAGGGTCGATCAGGTCCGCGTCGTCCACCTGCCGGTAGCCGAGCACGGCTCGCCAGAACGGCAGCACCTCGGGGATCACGAGCGCGTCGATCGCGACCTGGACGCTCTGCAGTCCGGTCAGATCGACGGCGACGCCCAGCTCTCGCGCCACCCCGGAGATCTGGCGGGCGAGGTCGACATCACGCTCGCTCAGCCCACCGGTGCTGTGCGTCCTCACACGAACCGTCACGCCGTCCGGCCTCAGGTCGACGTCGGGGTGATGGTTCGCCGCGTCGGCGAGCCGACCGATCGCGTCCGACGAGCTCGACGCCCGCCGCGAACGATCCGGTGCGGAAGTGTGTGCTCGCATCGTCTCTCACGACTCGCCAGTCCAACTCGTGCAACCGCTGCGGATCGATCGTCTCGCTCATCACTCTCCTCCTCGCGACACCGCCGTCATCAGTTTGCCTCCACAGGCACGTCCGTGTAACCTACAACCAGATGGTTGTAGATGAGCTGACCGACGAGGCCGTGGACGACCTGTTCCACGCGCTGGCCGACGCGACCCGCCGCGACATCCTGCGCCGTTCCGTCCGGGACGAGCCGTCGGTGTCACGGCTGGCCGAGGCCTACCCGATGAGCTTCGCCGCGGTGCAGAAGCACGTCGCGGTGCTGGAGCGGGCCGGCCTGGTCACCAAGGAGCGCCGCGGGCGGGAGCAGATCGTGCGCAGCGACCACGACGCCGTGCGCCGGGCGCGGCAGGCCCTCGACCGACTCGAGGCGGCGTGGCGTGAGCGGGTGGACCGGATGTCCGACCTGCTCGAGGAGATGCCCGAACCGGACGACCCAACGACAGGAGGACGAGAACGATGACCGTCACCAGCGTCGACAAGGACTTCGACGAGCTGACCCTGACCCTGACCGCGGACTTCGATGCGTCGGCCGAGCGGGTGTGGGAGCTGTGGGCCGACCCTCGCAAGCTGGAGCGCTGGTGGGGGCCGCCCACCCACCCGGCGACGTTCGAGCGGCACGATCTATCCCCGGGCGGGGGCGTCAGCTACTACATGACCGGGCCGGACGGCGAGCGTTACGGCGGCTGGTGGCAGGTGACGTCGGCCGATCCTCCCACGTCGCTGGAGTTCACCGACGGCTTCGCGAACGACGATGGAACCCCGAACTCCGAGATGCCGACCACGGTGGTCACGATGCAGCTCACCGAGCACGACGGCGGCACCCGCATGGAGCTGCGCTCGGTCTTCGGCTCCCGGGAGCAGATGGAGCAGCTGGCCGAGATGGGCATGGAGGAAGGCCTGAAGCAGGCGGTCGGCCAGATGGACGCACTGCTCGCCGCCTGACTGCCGCTCCTCTCAATCGGGCAGGAGCGGCACTCGGATCCCTTCGCGGCGCCCGAGCAGCACGCCCCGCGTGACGGCCTTCGATCCGTACTTGTCGCGCACGTCATCGAGCGTTGCGTCGATCGCCGATCCCGTCGAGCCGTCGAACGGCAAGGCGAGCTGGATCGCCCCGTCGTCGTGGAGTTGGGTGAAGCTGATGCCGATCAGCGTGATGCCTCGCTCCCGGATCGTCGGCATGGCGGCCGCGAGCAGGGCCCTGGCGATCGCGAGGATCGTCGCCGTGTCGGCCGTGGCCTCGGGCATCGTGTGCGAGCGCGTCGCCCGGGAGAGATCGTCGAACCGCAGGCGCAGGACGACCGTCCGGCAGACCCGATGTGCCCCACGCAGCCGGCGCGTCAGCCGGTCGACCAGCGCGAGCAGGTCGGCGTCGAGCGACTCGGGTGACCGGGGTCGGCGCCCGAGCGCCCGCTGGGTGCCGATCGAGCGACGTCGTCGACCCGTCTCGACCGGCCGGGGGTCGCGGTTGTGGGCGAGCGCGTGGAGATGCCGGCCCGCGGCGCGCCCGAGGATGTGCACCAGCGCGGCCTCGCCGAGCTGCGCGACCTCGGACACCGTGGTGATGGACCGGTCGCGGAGCTTGCGGGAAGTGACGGGCCCGACGCCCCACAGACGCTCGACCGGCAGCGGGTGGAGGAACTCGAGCTCGCCGTCGGTCGGCACGACGAGCAGGCCGTCGGGCTTGGCGACCCCGCTCGCCACCTTGGCGAGGAACTTCGTCCTCGCGACACCGACGGTGACCGGTAGCCCGACCCTGTCGAGGACCTCGCTGCGAAGCCGCATCGCGATCTCGGTCGGCGTGCCCGAGATGCGTCGCAGGCCGCCCACGTCGAGGAACGCCTCGTCGATCGAGAGTCCTTCCACGAACGGCGTCGTGTCGTGGAACACCTCGAACATCGCCGTGCTCGCCGCGCTGTAGGCGTCCATGCGGGGCTTCACGACGATCGCCTGCGGACAGAGTCGACGCGCCTGGGTCTCGCCCATCGGCGTGCGGACACCGTAGGCCTTGGCTTCGTATGAGGCGGCGAGAACCACGCCGCCGCCGACGATGACGGGGCGTCCCCGAAGCGACGGGTCGTCCCGTTGCTCGACGGACGCATAGAAGGAGTCCGCGTCCGCGTGCAGGATCGTGCCCTCGTTCGACACGGATGCATGCTCGCATCGGCCACCGACATCCTCGGCCGTTCGGACGACGTCAGCGGCCTTCCTGCGACGGCTGCAGCCAGAGGGCGCGCAGCAGCCATGCGATCAGCACGATCCAGAGCAGGCGCTGCCCGAGCCCCGTCCACCTCGTGTCGTGGAGCGCCGGGGCGATCACGGCGAGCCCCGCGGCGGTGAGCGCAAGCCCGATGCCCACACGACCCAGCGGCACGTCCGACCAGCGTCGCGCGACGGGCATCGAGTGAACGAGGGCGATGACGACGATGGCGACGGTGGCCGAGATCGACGCCAGGCTGTGGATCGAGTCGCTTGCAGGTAAATCCCCGGTCTCGTACACCCCCGAGACGATCATGCCCACACCGGCCGCGAGCGTCGTCGCCGGGATGATCCACGTGATCCCGCGCGGTCGTTCCGCCAGGAGGGCCAGGCCCAGCGCCGCGAGCGCGCAGCCCAGCGCGACGAACGCCGTCGTCATCATCCAGCCGTGGGGCCCGATCGCGTACTCGCTGAGCCGATGCGAGGCGGGAGGGAGATCGGGTCGCAGGAGGTGCAGGGCCACGACGAGGCTCCCGCTGACGAGCAGTCCCGCGGTCGTGACGAACCGTGCCCTGGTCCTCACGTCGGGCGGAAGGCCTTGCCCCTGACGTGCAGCGCGGTCAGCAGGAACCAGAGGAGGACCGCGAGGCTGAGCAGCCGCTGCACGGCACCGGACCACCCGGTTCCGGCGCTCATCGGGGTGGCCGCGGCGAGCACGGCAGCGGCGACGGCGAGTGCCGCCGCGGCCCACCGGAAGGACCACCACCGCGCATCCTTCCTGCACGCCAGGGCGAGCAGGAACATCGCCGTGATCAGGAGCACGAAGGCTGCCACGGACGCGTAGCTGTGGATCACCTCTTCGAGCGTGTCCGGCACGAGGGGCCGTTCCACCTCGAACACACCCGAGGCGATGAGACCGACCCCGGCGGCCGCGAGCAGCACGGGCATCAGCACCGTCGGACCCCGATGATCGATCCCTCGACGCAGCCGGAACGCGAGCGCCAGCGATGCGAGGCCGAACGTGTAGAACACCACGGTCATCACACGGCCGTGCGACCCGTTCGCGTACTCGCTCATCACCTGGCGGAGCGGGTCGATGTCTCCCCGCATGATGTGGAGCAGCATCACCGCGCCGAAGCACGCGATCGCCAACAGGACGGCGACGAGCGACGCCCCGGTCGCCCGGTACTCGACGGGGGGCACCGCGCCACCGTCCACGTCCTCGTCCGGGATCGTCACCAGCTCACCCTTTCGGTGGCCCAGCAGGGCAGGGGAGGAGTACGAGCACGACTATGGCCAGCGTGATGGTCCGGCGCAAGGGCTAGCATCGCGACCGTGGACGACGAGGACGGGTACTTCGACGAGAGCGTGGCCGCGACGTACGACGAGTCGTCCTCGGACATGTTCGCCTCGGCGGCGATCGAGCCCGTCGTCGACGTCCTCGCCGCGATCGCCGGGAGTGGCCGCGCGCTCGAGCTCGGCGTCGGCACGGGTCGCATCGCCCTGCCGCTCTCGGCGCGGGGGGTGCCGGTGCACGGGATCGAGCTCTCGACGGCGATGGCCGCGCGGCTGCGCGCGAAGCCCGGCGGCGATCGTGTCGGCGTGACGATCGGGGACTTCGCGACGACCAGGGTGGACGGATCGTTCTCGCTCGCCTACCTCGTCTTCAACACGATCATGAACCTGACGACGCAGGCGGCACAGGTGGCGTGCTTCCGAAACGTGGCTGCGCACCTCGAGCCCGGTGGGTGCTTCGTGATCGAGGTCATGGTGCCGAACCTCCAGCGGCTGCCGGCGGGCGAGACCTTCCACGTCTTCCACGGGAGCGAGGACTCATGGGGGATCGACGAGTACGACGTCGCCACCCAGGGCCTGACGTCGCACCACCTCGAGATGGTCGACGGCAGGTTCGAGCGCTTCTCGGTTCCCTTCCGCTACGTGTGGCCCGCGGAGCTCGACCTGATGGCGCAGCTCGCCGGCATGACGTTGCGCGATCGTTGGGCCGGGTGGAAGCGCGAGCCGTTCACGAACGACAGCCGTCAGCACGTGTCGGTCTGGGAGATGCCCGCGCCCTGAACGTCGCGTCGTGTGACGGATCGGCCCGGTGTGCTCCCGTGCGTCGTCGACCTATCGATCACGGCTACCGTATGGGTGAGCCGGCAAGGTGGATCACGCTTCAGCGGTCTCGCCGAACGATGTCAGGAGGTGGCTCGATGCGACCGAACACGATGGCCGGCGCCGACGCGGCGGGCGCGTCCCGAGCCGACGTCCTCGTGATCTTCGGGATCTCCGGCGACCTGGCGCGGGTGATGACGTTCCGGTCGCTCTACCGACTCGAACGACGAGGCCTGCTCGACTGCCCGATCGTCGGCGTCGCGGTGGAGGACTGGAGCCGGGAACAGCTGATCGAGCGTGCGCGCAGCTCGATCGTCGGCACCGGGGAGACCCTGGATGCCGAGGTGTTCGACCGTCTCGCCGCGCGCCTCTCCTACGTCTCCGGCGACTTCACGGACTCGGCCACCTACGGGAGGGTGGGTTCGGCGATGGGAGCCGCCACCGACCCCGTCTTCTATCTCGAGATCCCGCCGTCCCTCTTCGCGACGGTCGTGAAGGGTGTGAGCGATGCGGGGCTGGTGAGATCGGGGCGGGTCGTCGTCGAGAAGCCGTTCGGGCACGATCTCGCGTCCGCGCGGGCACTCGCCGACGAGCTGCACCGATACGTCGACGAGTCCCGGATCTACCGGATCGACCACTACCTGGGGAAGATGGGTCTCGAGGAGATCCTGTTCCTTCGCTTCGCGAACACGATGCTGGAGCCCGTCTGGAACCGGAACCACCTCGAGTGCGTCCAGATCACCCTGGCGGAAGACTTCGGTGTGGAAGACCGTGGTCACTTCTACGACCCCGTCGGTGCGTTGCGGGACGTGGTCGTGAACCACCTGATGCAGGTCGTTGCGGCCGCCGCGATGGAGGCTCCGGCGGGAGGCGACCCCGAGACGCTCAAGTCGGCGCAACGTGAGGTGTTCAGGGCGATGCGCCCCGCGGATCCGCGGAACTACGTCCGGGGTCAGTACGACGGGTACCGGTCGATCGAGGGCGTCGCCGAAGGTTCGACGACCGAGACCTACGTCGCGCTGCGGCTCGACATCGAGAGCTGGCGGTGGTCGGGCGTGCCCTTCTTCATCCGCACGGGCAAGCGCCTGCCGGTCACGCAGACCGAGCTCAGGCTGGTCTTCAAGGAACCGCCGACCCTCGGCTTCGGACTGCGGTCGCCCGATACCGAGCCCGACCAGTTCGTCGTGAAGCTCGATCCGTCGACCGGTGTGCGCCTGGTGCTCAACGCCCACCGAGCCGACGCGCCGAAGCCCGAATCCATCGCCCTCGACCTGGAGTTCGCACAAGCGGGTGGTGAAGGCGCGACACCGTACGAGGTGCTGCTCCATGCGGCGATGGTCGGAGAGGACCTGCGCTTCACCCGACAGGACTCCGTCGAAGAGGCGTGGCGCGTCATGCAGCCGCTGATCGACGACCCGCCGGCACCCCACAGCTATCGACCGGGCTCGTGGGGACCCGAGGCCGCCGATGCCCTGGTCTCCGAGCACGGAGGCTGGCGCGGACCGTGGGTCGCATGAGCCGGACATGCTGCCGTCGGGAGCGTGGCCGGGTCAGCGCGGGGCCACCATGCGCACGTCGGTCGGCGCGCCGGGCGAGCCACCCGGCGCGGATGCGTACTCCGGCACGCCGACGCACGTGAACAGCAGCGCGTCGAGCGGCGCTCCGAGGAGCACAGGCATCTCGCTGTCGAGGAACGTCATCCCGGAGGCGCTCGCGCCGAGCGCGTAGGCGAGCAGGTGCAGCCGTCCCTCGACGAGCCCGGCGGCGAGCTGCGCCTCGCGGTACTCCCGATCGTCGAGTGCGTTCACGTCGGCCGCGCCGATCACGACGAACGCCGCGTCGCGAGCGAGCCCCTGCTCGAGGCAGACCCGGTAGAGCTCGTCTCGCATCTCGCCCGGGCGCAGCGGCGCCGAGAGGTCCGGCCAGCGGTAGACCCCCGGCACGAGTCCGTCGACGTCGTGCACCACGACGAAGTGGGGCAGGTCGACGCCCCGCAGCGCCGCGCTCATCGACGTCTGCAGCAGGCTCTCGGGCAGTCCGCGGTCAGGATCCATGCGGCGCTGCGACCCGCGCGCCAGCACGACCGTCTCGATCGGGTCACCTCCCTCGATCGGCACGTCCACCGGGGCGCCGAGGTCCCACGGCGGCCCCAGCGTGTGGTCGTCGCCGGCCCGCTGGGCGCTCGTCACGAGCGGGAACTCGACCGGTTCCGCGTCGACCGCGCCCATCGTCGCCACGCCGGACGCGTCGAGCGCGGGCATCCCGTCACCGAGGGCGACCACGGCCACGGGCCACTCGTGCACCCCGTCCGCGCCGACGAGCGCGGTGACGGCCGCGTCGGGGAAGCGGGTGTGGAGCGTTGCGGTCAGCCCCGCTGAGTCGGCCGCCGCGAACAGCTGGGCGAGCATCGTGCCGGCGTCCCAGTAGACGTGGCGGAACCCACGCTCGCGATAGCGCCAGCCCGTCCGCCACGGGACACCGGTGACGACGAGGGCGGGCACTCCGTCGAGTGGCGCAGGCCCGACCTGCAGCAGGGCGTGGTCCTGCGGGTCGTACCAGTGCACGCCCGCGGGGAGTCCGGTGCCCTCGGGCACGGCGACGTACACCTCGAGCGGGAAGCGGCCGCCCGCCGACCCCGCGGCGCGGAAGAGCCAGGTGGCGTACGGCCGGACCGTCGTGCGCACGACCCCGGCGGACAGATGGAGCGACCGCGACAGCTGCGGCAGGTCGAGTTCGGCGGGAGCGACGGCCGCGGTGCCCGCGAGCACAGCGACGGCCGGGGCCGTGGTGGACGGCAGGTCGCGGGGCAAGGACAGGCGAGGCAGCGATCCCTCATAGCGCTTGGTGAACCAGGGCAGCCGGTCGAGGTCGTTCACCTCGAGATCCTGCACCACGCGAGGGTCGTCGACGGGCTCGTCCCACTCGCGGCCGGGCTCGTAGGAGGTGAGCCGGTGCAGCGTCTGGGTCGCGTTCTCCACCCGCCGGTCGGCTCGTCGAGGTTCAGTCTCGCCGGTCCTGGCGGCGTTCCTTGCGGCGTCGGTGACGACGCATCACGCCGAGTCCGAACCACACCAGGGCCCCGAGGAGCGCGGAGGCGAGCGTCAGGAGCCACAGCGGCCACGTGAAGTGCCAGAAGAGGAAGTCGAGTCGCACGCTCTCGGTGTTCTGGAGCATGAAGACGAGCAGCAGACCGACCCCGACGAGCGAGGCGATCGCGCCACCGCCGAGCCGGCGCCCCTCGGACTGAGGACCCGTCGGGCTGTTCTGAACCATGGCCGTTCTCCCCTTCGGTGCGTGCGGCGCAGAGAGGCTGCGCGATCGGGGGGAATCGTCTCACACCTCGCTGCGTGGCTAAGCTCTGAGCGTGCGGGCAGATGCTCGACGGGCAACGATGTACGCGAGTGAGATCTCGCGGGAAGGGGAGGGTCTGATGAGCGAGAAGGACATGTTGGTGGTCCTCGGCGCGTCGTACGACAGCGTCGCCGAGGCCGAGGCCGACTACGAGGCCGTCAAGGAGCTGTACCGCGAGGCGGGGGTCGGGCACGACTTCGACGCGGCGGTGATCGAGCGCGACGCCGACGGCAAGGTCAAGGTCGCCAAGAAGCACGAGCAGCCCACGCGCCACGCCGCGTGGACGGGCCTGGCGATCGGCGCGCTGACCGCGATCCTCCCGGGCATCGGCCTGGGCGTGGGGGCCGCCGTCGGGGCCGGCATCGGTGCCGTGGCCGGGCACATGAAGGGCGGCATGAGCGACGACGACCTCAAGCAGCTCGGCGAGGTGCTCGACAAGGGCCAGGCGGGTTTGATCGTGCTGTACGCGACGAACATGGCCGACCAGATCGCCGCTTCCATCAAGGCCCAGAACCGCTACGTCTCGAAGGAGATCGACGCGAGCGCCGACGAGCTCGCCAAGCAGCTCAAGGCCGCGGAGGGCGAGTAAGAACCGCTGAGCAAACGACCTTCACGTCGACACGGTCACCTCGATCGGCAGGTGATCTGAGGCGCTCGCGTGCCCGGTCGCGAACCGCACGATCTAGAGGTCGTTCACGCTGTCGTTCGACGAGTGCGCGGTCTCGTCGGTCGTGCTCGCGGCCTTGCTCGGCCTCGTGCTCGCCGCGGAGATCGGCAGGCGGCTGGCGGAGCGCCGCTACGGCGGTGAACTTCGAGCGGAGTAGGTCGATGTTTGCGGAGTTGGACAATGTTTGACGACTCTTGACAATCTCTGCCAAACCGCGCAATATCGTCGGCGTGGACCCCCGTGGGAACCCGTACACCCCGAACGCAGGAGCGCGCCCTCCGGCCCTCGTGGGCCGGGACCGCGAGCTCGAAGTGTTCGATGTCCTGCTCGCTCGACTCCGGCGCGGGGTCGCCGAGCAGTCGCTGATCATCACGGGGCTTCGCGGGGTCGGGAAGACCGTGCTCCTGGGGGAGTTCGAACGCCGAGCGAAGAACGTCGGATGGGCGACCGTCGATGCCGAGATCTCCTCGGAGGCTCCGTTCGGTCCACGCATGTCGCAGCTGGCGAGGCGGGCCTTGCTGGAGCTCTCGCCACCCGCCCGATGGCGGGAACGCCTCTCCAGGGCGGCGGGCGTCCTGAAGTCGTTCTCGATCAGTGTCTCGTCGGACGGATCCCTCAGTGGAACCTTCGATGTCGAAGCCGTCGAGGGAGCCGCGGACAGCGGTGATCTCAACGAGGACCTCACCGACCTGTTGATCGCGATCGGGGAGGCGGCCCAGGAGCAGGAAGCGGGCGTCGTCTTCCTGCTCGACGAGTTGCAGCTCCTGTCGCGAGGTGAACTCGAGGCGCTCATCCAAGCGCTCCACAAAGTGGTACAGCGGCAGCTGCCGTTGACACTGGTCGGGGCGGGATTGCCGCAGCTGCCACGACTCGCGGCGGAGGCGAAATCGTATGCCGAGCGCCTCTTTCGATTCCCGGTGATCGGCGCGTTGCCGCCACCGCTGGCCGCCGAGGCGCTCATCCTTCCTGCGAACGAGCTCGGTGTGTCGTTCGATGAGCGAGCGATCGACGCGGTCGTGGTCTACACGGAGGGATACCCGTACTTCATCCAGGAGTACGGGAAGGCGCTCTGGGATCAAGCGGCGGGTTCGCCCATCTCCGCGCTCGAGGCGGTCGAGGCGCAGGCGATCGTCGAGGCCAAGCTCGACTCGAGCTTCTTCAGGGTTCGCATCGAACGCGCAACGCCGCCGGAGATCGCCTACCTGAGGGGGATGGCGGAACTGGGGGCACAGCCACAGCGTGCAGCCGACGTGGCTCGGGTCCTGGGACGGCCTTCGTCGGCCGTGGGCAAGACGCGGTCACGACTCATCGAGAAGGGGTTGCTCTACTCGCCCGCCTACGGTCTCGCGGCGTTCACCGTGCCACAGTTCGATCGCTTCCTTCGTCGGGCGTTCCCGTTCGCGTCCCCGGGTCGGGGTTGAGGGTCCAGCCGCCTCAGGTCAGTACGTGCCGTAGAGGTCGCTCTTCGGATCGAAGAAGCCGCCGGCCGGTCGTGCGTGCGCGTGCCAGTGGTCGGGGATGCGCCGGCGCTCGGGGTCGACGTAGTACCCCTCGTCGCCGTAGCGCTCGGCCGCCACCCGCTCGAGATGCGCGATCAGCCGGGCCTCGTGCTCCGGCTCGGGCAGGCCGTGCGTTCGCCACACCACCATCGGCGTGCGGCAGACGATGCACTCCGCGATCCAGCAGTCCTCGTCCTCGTGCAGCCAGTCGGTCATGCGCTCGGCGGTGCAGAGCAGGCAGTCTTCAGCTGGTGGAACCATCGATCTCCTCGATCCGGTCGCCCACCTCGATGCCGTGTCGCTCGAACCAGCCGGCGTTGGCCTCGATCGCCCAGACGTAGGGCTCGTCGCTGCCGTACGTCGGACACGGTTCCGCCTCGCACGGCTCCATCTCGAGGATCGTCACGATGCGCCGATCCTCGTCGACGAAGGCGATCGACAGTGGGATGAACGTGTCCTTCATCCAGAACTCGCCGGTCTGCGCCTGATCGCCGAAGTCGAAGGCCATGCCCTCGTCGTCGGGGAGCGACTCGACGCCCATCAGCCCGAAGGCTCGCTCGTCCGGATCGTCGGCGACCCGCACGTCGAGGGTGGTCCCGCCCTCGAACGTGATCGTGCCCACCGCGCCGTCGGACGTGGGCGGATCGTCCTGCGCGCATGCCGTGAGCAGGGGGGCGAGCGTCAGCAGCGCGGCCGCGAGCGTCCTCACGGCGTCCATGGTCGCACGAGGCAGCGGCTCGGGAGGGTGTGGTTGCTATCATCGCCGCGAGCCGCCGGAGTAGCTCAGTCGGCAGAGCGCCTCCATGGTAAGGAGGAGGTCAGGGGTTCGATTCCCCTCTCCGGCTCCATCGCCCCCCGCCCTCGACGATGGGCATCCTTTCTCGGTATGCAGACGTTGTCGTTCCCGAACCGCCGACGATGAGGGGAGTCACGGTGAGCGAGTTCGATGTGGTCGTGATCGGAGCGGGTCCGCCCGGAGAGAACGCGGCCGGGCGCGCGGTCGAGATGGGATTCAGCGCCGCGATCGTGGAGTCGCGGCTCGTCGGGGGCGAGTGCACCTTCTACGGATGCGTGCCCAGCAAGGCGCTGGTGCGGCCCGGTGACGCGCTCGCGGCTGCCCGACGCGTGCCCGGTGCGGCTCCCGCGATCACCGGAACAGCCGACGCGGCGGCGTCGTTCGCGTGGCGCGACTACATGACGAGCTCGTGGAGCGACCACACCCAGACGCCGTGGCTCGAGAGCGTCGGCATCGAGCTCGTTCGCGGACACGGCCGTCTCGCCGGCGAGCGCACGGTCGAGGTCGCGACCGAGCAGGGGACCACGACGCTCACCGCGCGTCGGGCGGTCGTGCTCGCGAACGGCACCACGCCGTTCATGCCGCCGATCGACGGCCTCGCGGAGTCGCGGCCGTGGACCAACCGTGAGGCGACCGCGGCCCACGCGGTGCCGGAGCGATTCCTGGTGCTCGGTGGCGGGCCGATCGGGGCCGAGCTCGCCCAGGCGTTCTCGCGCCTCGGCTCGCGCGTCACGCTGATCGAGGGCAACGACAGGCTCCTGGCTCGCGACGAGCCGTTCGCGGGAGAACAGGTCGCCGAGTCGTTCCGCGACGAGGGCATCGATGTTCGTCTCGGCGTGCGAGCCACCGCGGTGCGCCGCGACGACGACGGCGTGCACGTGACGCTGGACGACGGGGAGACCGTCGTCGGCGACGAGATCCTCGTTGCGGTCGGTCGACGCCCGAACACCGCCGACGTGGGGCTCGAGACGATCGGGCTCGAGCCGGGCCGTCCGATCTCCGTCGACGACCGGCTCCGCGTCCGTGGTGTCGACGGGGAGTGGCTGTACGCGGTGGGTGACGTGTCGGGCGGCGCGCAGCTCACCCACATGGGCAAGTACCAGGGCAGGGTGTTCGGCGACGTGATCGCGGGACGCGACACCGTCGACGAGGCCAACGCCCGGGCCGTGCCCAGGGTCACGTTCACCGATCCCCAGATCGCGGCCGTCGGGCTCACCGAGGCGGACGCTCGAGAGCAGGGCATCGACGTGCGCGTGGTGTCCTACGACACGGGCGGGGTGGCCGGCGCCTACCTTCGAGGCGACGGCATCCACGGCACGAGCCAGCTCGTGGTCGACCAGGAGCGCGGGGTGGTCGTGGGCGCCACCTTCACCGGCCCCGATGTGCAGGAGATCGTGCACGCCGCGACCATCGCGATCGTGGGCGAGGTGCCGCTCGAGCGACTGTGGCACGCCGTGCCCGTCTTCCCAACGGTCAGCGAGGTCTGGCTGCGTCTGCTCGAGGCCTACGGCCTGTAGCCTGCAGCGACATGTCCGTCACACGCATCGCGATCACGATGTCGTTCGTGGCCGGCCTCGCCGGCGCCGCACAAGCGTCGGTCTCCGGCGCGCTCGGCAAGCGGGTCGGCAGCGTGCAGGCGGCCGCGTTCGGCGCGATCGTGGCGGCCGTACTGCTCGTTGGGCTCGCCGTGCTGACGGGGCGGGGCGCCGGCATCGCCGACGTCGTCAGGCAGCCGGCCTGGCTGTTGCTCTCGGGGGTGTTCGGCGCCGGCATCGTGCTGACGCTCGCGTATGCGCCGTCGCGGATCGGCACGTTCGCCGCCGTGGCCCTGATGATCGCGGGGCAACTGCTCTTGGGCGCCCTGATCGATGGGTTCGGTTGGCTGGGCACCGATCGCATCCCGCTGACCGCCACGAGGGTGATCGGCCTGCTGCTCTTGACGGCGGGAGCGGCGCTCACCCTGAAGCGCTGATCGGGCGCACCGCCGTCGCGGCTCTCTCGCCCGGTCCCGCGAGCTCGCGTGCGAGGTCGATCGTCGCCTGCGAGGGCGCCACCTGCAGCTCGAGGTCGAGCACGCGTTCGAGCTGTCGGAACGTCTGCAGGGCCCGCGCGCGGTTGCCCTCGGCGACGTGGGCCCGCATCAGCGCGCGGTGCGACGATTCGCGCAGCGGCTCGCCCTGCACCGCCAGCAGCCCGCACTGCACCGCCTCGGCGTGCTCCCCGAGGGCGCTCAGCCTGTCGCACAGCCGCTCGAGCGCGTGGATCCGCAGATCGCGGAACCGCTCGCGGTCGAACTCCAGCCACTCGTCGTCCCAGTCCGGCAGCAGGTCGTGGCAGAGCTGTTCGGAGGCGACGCGCGCCTGATCGAGCGGCAGGTCGCTGTGCAGGATGCGGTGGGCGAGCGCCTCGCTCTCACGCAGATCGAGCCGGGCGTCGGGGTCCGTTCGCAGGCCGGTGCCGGTCGAGCAGACGATGCCGGGGAAGAGGGTGCGGAGCCGCCAGAGCGCGGTCCGCAGGTTCGCGAGTGCATGGGAGTGCTCGACCTCGGGCCAAAGGATGCCGGCGGCGTGCGACCGTCCGACCTCGCCGTGGAGGGCGAGCAGGGCCACGAGCCGTTGCGCCGGGAGTGGCACCTGCGCGTGTTCCTCGCCTCGCACGATCTCGAAGCAGCCGAGCAGGCGGAGGTCGACCCGGTCCACTTCGATCCCCCGTCCCGACGGTTCTGTCCGCATGCGGATCACCGCTTCTTTCAGGGGGGAAGTTCCCCGAAGCGGCGATCCCGGTCGTCGCGGGCGTGGCGCCGGGTGATGCGCCCATCAGGGCGATGCACCTGCTACGAGCGTTCTACCTCAGCGCAACGCGGATGCGCAAGTCGTGCTCGCTCCTGTGAAGGGTGACCGCTTGGGGCATGCGGCGTGACGCCACCTAGACGCTGAGGTAACGACGCGCAGACGGCCGCGTGACGACCCACGGCGACGATGGTGCCGGCGGCCGGGGACGCTGCCCCGCCGAACAGGCGGCGACTTCCTTCGGAAGGGGGAACGGATGAGTACTTCGAGGAAGCGGGCCCGCCGTCGCGGGCTCGGAGTCTTCGCGGCGGTCGGCGCGCTCGCCGCTTACATGGTGGTCTCGGCCGTGCCGGCGTGGGCGCTCGTGACATGTGTGGTCACAGGCAGCAGCCCTGACCAGACGTTGACGATCACGATGGCGGACGACGGCGACACCGTCGACATCGCCGTGGCGGCGGGCAACATCACGGTGAGCGGAACCGGAGCAGACCCGAGTTGTAACGGACCGTTCGCGAAGGCCGACGTGTCGGCCATCGTGGTGAACGCTGGGACTCCTGCCGAGGTCGAGGCACAGGCCGTGGACATCGACGGGAGCGGCGACTTCACCGCGTCCATCGCGATCGATCTCGGGGGCGGCAACGACTCCGTGTCGATCCAGGACACCACGGGCGCGGACCCGATCACCGCGGACCTCGGCGAGGGGAACGACGCGCTCGGCACCACCGACGTGACCGGCGCTCTCACCGTGACCGGTGGAGCCGGCAACGACGCGATCTCTGTAGGAGCCGGGAACGACACCGTGAACGCCGGCGGCGGGAACGACGCCGTGAGCGGCGGTGGCGGTAACGACACGATCGACGCCGGAGACGGTGGGAACGCCGTGAGCGGCGGTGGCGGTAACGACGTGATCACGACCGGTGCCGACGGAGACGCCGTGAGCGGCGACGACGGCGACGACATGATCACGACCGGTGCCGACGTCGACAGCGTCAGCGGAGGCGACGGCGACGACACCGTGTTCGCCGGCGCAGGCGCCGACATCGTGTCGGGCGACACCGACCGGGACACCCTGTGGGGCGAGGACGGCGACGACGAGCTCAACGGCGGCGCCGGCCAGGACACGATCGCTCCGGGCGAAGGTGACGACGAGGTCAACGGCGACGGGCACAAGGACACCGTCTCGTTCGCCGACGCCACGGCCGACGTCGACGTCGACCTCAGTGACGGGACCGCCTCGACCGGCGCGGACGACGACCTCTTGGACTCGATCGAGAACGTTCAGGGATCCGACTTCGTGGACACGGTCCGCGGCGACGGCGGGAACAACAGCGTCCGCGCCGGCAAGGGCGGTGACTCGGTGCGCGGCGCCGGCGGCGACGACAACATCCGCGGCGGCGGCGGGAAGGACACGCTCCGCGGCGGCGACGGTGACGACGACCTGTTCGGGCAGGGTGGCGCAGATGCCCTGTTCGGCGGCGGCGGCACCGACCTGTGCAAGGGCGGGAAGGGCAAGGACACCGTCAAGGGCTGCGAGTAACCCCCTCCTCGACGCGTGGCAGGTCTTCCCTGGGAGGGCCGGCTCGAAAGGGTCGGCCCTCCCCTCATGCTCGATACCCTCCGAGGCTTCATGCCGACGGCCGTTTGCCGCAGGTAGACTCCTGTTCCGGACACACGGCGGCGTAGCTCAGAGGTAGAGCAAGCGGCTCATAATCGCTGTGTCGGTGGTTCGAGTCCACCCGCCGCTACCAGTCCCGCAGACCGTCGGGCAGGGCCACGAAGGAACAGGGGAGAACCGGAGATGTCGAAGCAGAAGTTCGAGCGGACCAAGCCCCACGTGAACATCGGCACGATGGGCCACATCGACCACGGCAAGACGACGTTGACCGCGGCGATCACCAAGCGCCAGGCCGAGAAGGGCATGGCCGAGTTCACCCCGTTCGACGAGATCGACAAGGCGCCCGAGGAGCGCGAGCGCGGCATCACGATCGCGATCGCCCACGTGGAGTACGAGACCGACGCGCGCCACTACGCCCACGTCGACATGCCCGGACACGCCGACTACGTGAAGAACATGATCACCGGCGCCGCCCAGGTCGACGGCGCGATCTTGGTGGTCAGTGCCGCCGACGGCCCGATGCCCCAGACCCGCGAGCACGTCTTGCTGGCCCGTCAGGTGGGCGTGCCCTACATCGTGGTGGCGCTCAACAAGTGCGACATGGTGGACGACCCCGAGCTGCTCGAGCTCGTCGAGCTCGAGGTGCGCGAGCTCTTGAGCGGCTACGAGTTCCCCGGCGACGACGTCCCGGTGATCCAGGTGCGCGCGCTGAAGGCGCTGGAGGGCGACGAGACCTGGCAAGCCAAGATCGACGAGCTGATGGACGCGGTCGATTCCTACGTCGCCGAGCCCACCAGAGACACCGACAAGCCCTTCTTGATGCCGATCGAGGACGTCTTCTCGATCACCGGGCGCGGCACGGTCGTCACCGGCCGCGTCGAGCAGGGCACGCTCGCCAAGATGAGCGAGATCGAGATCGTCGGCATCAAGGACACCCGCAAGACCACCGCCACCGACCTGGAGATGTTCCGAAAGCTGCTCGACGAGGTCGTGGCCGGTGACAACGTCGGCATCTTGCTGCGCGGCATCGACAAGGACGAGGTCGAGCGCGGCCAGGTGCTGGCCGCACCGGGCTCGATCACCCCGCACACGAACTTCAAGGGCCAGGTCTACATCCTCTCCAAGGACGAGGGAGGCCGCCACACCCCGTTCTTCAACGGCTACCGCCCCCAGTTCTACTTCCGCACGACCGACGTCACCGGCTCGGCGGCGCTCCCCGAGGGCGTGGAGATGGTCATGCCCGGGGACAACGTCGAGATGACGGTCGAGCTGATCGCCCCGATCGCGATGGAAGAGGGCCTGCGCTTCGCGATCCGCGAGGGCGGGCGCACCGTGGGTGCCGGCCGAGTGACCGAGATCATCAAGTAACCTGCTCGGGCTCGCCCGAGCGCTCGACCCGAACGAAGGAACGACATGGCCAAGGCCGACAACCGCCCGAAGATCACGCTCGCCTGCACCGAGTGCAAGCGACGCAACTACAACACGGTCAAGAACAAGGTGAACGACCGCGACCGCATCGAGCTGAAGAAGTACTGCCGATGGTGCCGGTCGCACACGGTTCACCGCGAGACGCGCTGAGCGGGTCCTCCGCCAGGTCCTCTCGAGGTCACGCCTGCTCGGGGAGGTCGACCGGTTCGGTCAGGTCGACGGTTTCCTCGAGCGTGACGTCGACGGTGCGCACCTTGCCGTAGCGGATCGCCGCGACGATCGCATCGAGCTTCGAGTGGACCCCCAGCTTCGTGAGCACGTTCTGCGTGTGCGTGCGCAGCGTGTGCTTGCTCATGCCGAGCTCGGTGGAGATCGTCTCGGGCGTGTCGCCGTTGGCCATGCGCTGCAGGATCTCGAGCTCCCGGGGGGTCAGCCGCTCGATGCGCTGCGCGAGGTTCCCGTCCTGCGCACGTCGCCGACGAAGGCGCTTGAGCGACTCCTCGACCTCGGCGCTCGTGTGCAGCGGCTCCCCGCGATACGCGCGCCGGATCGCGTCGGCGAGCCCGACCACCGCCTCGGTCTTCGGCAGGTACCCACGGGCGCCGGCCTGGATCGCCCGCGCGAGCGAGATCTCGTCGGACTGACCCGACAGGATGATCACCGCGGTCCCGGCCGTCTCGTCGTGGATGCGGCGGGTGGCCTCGATGCCGTCGACGCCGGGCATCTGCAGGTCCATCAGGATGATGTCGGGGTGGTCCTTCGATGCCGACATCGATCGCGGACTGGCCGTCGGTGACGACCTCGATCACGCGCAGGTCCTGTTCCTTGTCGAGGGCCACCTCGAGCGCCTCGCCGAAGGAGCGATGATCGTCGGCGATCACGACGGTGATGGGCTCGTGGGTCCCCTGGGCAGGCATCGCGGAGCATCGTAGGTCGTTCCCCAGAACGTTTCACGCACCTGGGGGAAGTTGGTGTCCTTCGAGACCCGGTTGCCGGGCGCGCATGCTGGGGCTACGGTGCGCGCCGTGAACCCCGAGGCGGAAGGCACGGTCTATCCCGACGTCGCGTTCGTCGTCGAACCGGACCGTGTGGCCGCGTTCCGCGCGGTGTTCGGGCAGGCCGACGGGGTGCCCCCCACGTTCCTCACGGCGGCGGAGTTCGCCGTGTTCCCGGCGATCATCGGCGACCCGGCGCTGGACCTCGATTTCACGAAGGTGCTGCACGGCGGCCAGGAGTACGAGCTGGTCCGCCCGCTGCGAGAGGGCGAGACGCTCACGGTCCGCCCGCGCATCGAGTCGGTCAGGGTGCGAGCGGGCACCGGGTTCCTCGTGATCGCGATGGACCTGTCCGACGCGGCGGGCGAGCCGGTCGCGCGGACGCGCTCGACGATGATCGAACGGGGCGCGTCGTGACCCGCCGGCTCGACGACGTGGCGGTGGGTCAGGAGCTGCCGGAGCTGCGCCGCGTCGTGAACCGCGACGACGTGAAGGCGTACGCCGACGCGAGCGGCGATCAGAACCCGTTGCACCAGAGCGACGAGTTCGCCCGCAGCGTGGGGTTCGACGGTGTGATCGCGCACGGCATGTTCACGATGGGTCACATGGCTGCCTGCGTCGTCGCGTGGGCCGGCGACGCCGCCGCGGTCTCGGCGATCTCGGCGCAGTTCCGCGCCACCGTCTCGATGGGGCAGGAGATCGTGGCCGGCGGTCGCGTCCGCGCGATCGACGCCGAGACCCGGACCGCCACGCTCGAGCTCTGGGTGTCGAGCGAGCGCGATGGCGAGACCGAGTGGCCGATCAAGCGCGGTGAGGCGACGGTGCACCTGACCTAGGAACCTGACATGACGAAGGGCCGGGGCGAACCCCGGCCCTTCTGTCGGAACCTCGTGGACTCAGGCGCTGCGGCGCGTCGCCGACATCGCCTGGATCGCGTCGGTCATGCGATCGATCACGACCTGCATGTCGCTGCCGACGCCCTCGTCGACCCGCACGGTCAGCCGGTCGATCTTCTCGCCGAGCACCTCGGCGACCTTCACCATCGACTCGGTCGTCGACTGGGTCTCCTTGTGCAGCTGATCGCTGATCGAGCGGATCTTCCCGTCGACGCTGCTCTCCATGTCGTCGGCGAGCCCGGCCTGCAGCTCCTTGATCGCCCGCAGCGTCTGGCGAACCAGCTCCGCGTCGAGCGGCTCGCTCGGCGTGATCGCCTGCTGCTCGCGCACGGTCGATGCCAACGCCTGGTTGTCGGATCGGATCAGGCGGGCGATCGCGGTCATGCGATCGTCGATGTGCGCCCGCAGGCGTTCCTCCACCGCGGCCTGACCCTCGGCGAGCATCACGTCGATGCCGTCGATCGCGCCGACGCCGGTGTCCATGCGCTCGGTGACGGCGCTCATCCGCTCGCCGATCGTCGCCGCGACCTCCTCGGCGATCGATCCGAGCTTCTCGTCGATGCGCTCGGCGAACGCGGCCATGCGCCAGTCGACGGTCTCGCGGACCGTGTCGACCTGGACCTCGGTGCGCTCCTCGATCAACGCCTGGAGCGCCTCGGAGTCGGCCCTGATCAGCTGGGCGACGCCCATGATGCGAGCCTCGACGAGCCGCTCGATCGCGCCGCGCACCTGCTCCTGGTCGCGCCCGTGCAGCCCCACCTGCTCGGCGAGCATCTCGAGCTGCTGGGCCACGGGCGCGAGCTCGGTCGAGACGCGATCGGCCACGGTCTGGCTGATCGTGCCGTCGTGCACGGCGAACGCCTCCGCGTGCTCCTCGACGCGCTGGGAGAGGGTGCCGAGCGCCTCGGCGCCGGTCTGCACGTACGCGTCGATCGCACCGATGACCTTCGCGGTCTCCTCGGTGAGCAGCCGCCCGTGGGCCTGGACCTGATTGGTCACCGTCTCCACGATCGCGCGATCGCGTTCCTGCATCGTGGCGAGCGCCGCGGCGATGTGATGCTCCACCTGCTCGAGCTGGGTGCGCACCCCCTCGACGCCGTGCAGGGTGGGGGAGTCGGCGATCTCGCGGATCGCGAGCAGCGAGGCCTCGATCGCGTCGCGCGAGGTGCGGCCGCTCTCGGCCACCTCGTTCATCGAGTCCTCGACGCGCGCCGAGCGCAGCGCGAGCGACTGGAACCGCTCGTCGTTGGACGCGATCAGCGTCTTGATCGCCTGATCGCGCGAGAGCAGGGAGACGATGCGCTCCTGCTCGGGACGCATGTCGTTGCCCGAGGCACGCCAGATCTCGGCGGCGATCTCGCGCATCAGCTCGGTCGCCTGCTCCTCGAGCGCCCGGAGACCTTCCTCGAGCTGCCCGTCGATCGACCTGCGCAGCGACGCGGAGATGCGGTGCTCGCTGCTCGTCATGAGCGGTTCGTCTTCATGGTGTTCCAGCCGGCGGAACACCGTCCGCCGGGGGGTGCTGGACTGTTCTTCCATGACGTCTCTCGCGATCTGGGGCCGATGCGGTTCGTCCGCGTGAGGATAGGTCACGACCTGGGGCGATTCACGCACCTGGCAGGGTGTTCTCGAGGTCGGTGGAAGCGCCCCCACCGGCCCTCGGATCGTCGCCGGAGAAGCGCTCGAGGTGCTCGTCGATCCAGGCACGCGCCGCGACCTCGTCGCGGAGCAGGGTCTCGATGTCGGCGGCCCACAGGCGCACATCACCGTCCCACGGGTGGCGAACGACGGCTCGCCCGATCTCCTCGCGTGCCCGCTGCCCCGCGGCCTCCTCGCCGGCGCGCCCGTCGAGGGCCCAGATGAACGCGAGTCGTTCCGCCGAGCTCAGCCGCCAGGGCTGCACGCGCAGCGCGGCCTCGAGCGCCCAGGTCTCCCCGTACACCCTGCCCCACCGCTCGAGGCTCGCACGCCGCGAGCATCTGCAGCGAGACGACCGTGGCGACGGCGAGCATCGCACCGACCCCCCACGCGATCGCTCGACGTCTCCACGCCGGCCGTTCGGCGCGCTCGGCCTCGGCGACGCGCGCCGGCCCGGCGGCGATGCCCGCGAACAGGAAGAGCAGAGGCGTCAGCACGAGTCCGATCGGCTCCACGACCGAGTACGCGGCGAGGCCCGCGGCGGCGCCGAACGCCCAGACGCGATCGCGCCTGGCGCGCAGCGAACGGGCCGTGAGCAGCGCGACGAGCCAGGCGAGGGCCGCGAGCCCGAGCACGCCGGAGGTCGCCGCCGTCTCGAGGAACAGGTCGTGCGCGTCGGACCAGCTCCGCCCCGCCTCCTCGATCTCCGACGTGGTGGCGGTGGCCAGGTAGCCGCTCTGAGCCGAGCCCGGCCCCCAGCCGAGGGCCGGGCGGTCGAGGGTCGCCCGCGCCATGACCCGCCAGACCGTCACGCGCTGCACGTCCGTGGCCTGCGCCTGGATGCCGGTGACCGCCGCGCCGCGCCCGGTCGTGTCGGGCAGGATCGTCGCCTCGATCGCCTGCCAGGCGATCAGGGGGACGATGACGGCGCAGGCCATCACGATCGTGGCCCGCGCGCCGAGGCGGGCGCGCCACAGGACCGCCGCGCCGGCGACGAGCGGCAGGACGATCGAGCTCCGTTCCCCGAACGTGGCCGCCCCGAGCGCCAGGAACGCCACCAGCGCCACCGTCCGTGGGTTCACGGGGCGCGACGCAACGTGCGAGCCGGAGCCACCGCCGACGATCGCCGCCGCCACGGCCGCGGCGAGGAACGCGGCGGCGAAGAGCTGGTTCCCGAGGGTCGCCCCGATCATCTCGATGTCGGAGGGGAGCCAGGTCGAGGCGTCGGGGAAGACCCTGATCGCGAGGCCGAGCACCGCGACGACCACCCCGCTCGCCACGAACCAACGCCGTGCGCGCTCCCGCAGCTCGTCGCCGAGACCGCACCCCAAGACGGCGAGCGCCCCGGCGCACCCGAGGACGATCGCGCCCCCGCCCTGGCCCTCGGTCCTCGCGGTGAGGCCCACCGTGGGGTCCACCCCGGTGAGCGCAGCGACGATCGTCACCCCGACCCACGCCGCGGCGGCCCATGCCAGGCGTCGATCGATCGGCAGTCCCGAGGCCCACAGCGCGAGCGTGCCCGCGGCGAGCACCACGACCTTGGGGTCGCCGAACGGGCTCGCGGAGAACGGGGTGAACACCAGCGGCAGGGCCACGACCAGCAGGAACACGCCGAGCTCGGCGAGCTGTGGACGGCGGGCCTGCATCTCTGGCGCAGGTTAGTGCCGACCTGTGGCATGGTGGGGGAGCGGCGGAGGCGGTCTTTGCCGTGGCCTTCGAGCGAACCCTATACTGGCCTGTCCGAACGCCCCCTCCGGGGTGGCCGGAGTCTCGGAGGCGCGTAGCTCAACTTGGTAGAGCACCGGTCTCCAAAACCGGGGGTTGGGGGTTCAAGTCCCTCCGCGCCTGCAAGGGGAACACGATGAACCGACAGATGAAGAGGATGCAGGAGCGCGCCGAGCGCCAGCAGAAGCGCGGCGGCGGCGAGCGCTCCACCGCGCCCTCGACGGCCTCACGGCGCGCGCAGGCCACCGAGAAGCGCAAGCGCACCGGTGTCCGCCAGTTCCTCAAGGAGGTTCGCCTCGAGCTCAAGAAGGTCGACTGGCCCAGCCGCCGCGAGCTCATCTCCTACACGATCGTGGTGCTCGCCACGCTCATCGTGACCACCATGTACGTCGCGGGCCTCGACTACGTCTTCTCGAAGGCGATCCTCGACCTGCTCTCCTGACCCAGAAGGATCCCATGGAAGACCTCGAAACCACGTCCGACACCCCGATGACCGACGCGCTCGACGCGGCGGCCGAAGTGCACGAGATCGCCGACGAGGCGGCAGCCGAGACGATCGCCGACGCCGTCGTCGAGGCCGAGGTCGTCGAGGCCGCGACCGAGGCCGGCGCCGAGGAGATCCTCGACGAGGGCTTCGACGAGGCGGCCGCGCTGGTCGAGGGCGGGGACCCCGAGGCCGCCGACGCCGTGCTGGAGCAGACGATCTCCGACGCCGCCGCGGTCGAGGCGGCGGGTGAAGAGGTCGCCGACGAGCTGGTCGCCGAGGCGGTGATCGAGGCCGTCGTCATGGAGGAGACCGCCGACGAGATCGGGCAGGAGCTCGTGCAGGAGGCCGCCGAGGCCGAGGAGGCCGTCGTCGAGGAGGAGTACCTCGAGATGGAGGCCGAGCAGGGCGACGGTGAGCTCGCGCCCGGCACGATGAGCCCGGTCGTCGAGGAGGAGCCCGAGGCTGCCGCCGAGCCCGAGCCCGCCGTGGCCGTGGAGCCGGAGGCCCCCGCCGAGCCCGCCTCCGACGATCCGTTCCGTGGCCCGGGCGAGTGGTACGTCGTGCACACCTACGCCGGCTACGAGAACAAGGTGAAGACGAACCTCGAGTCTCGCATCCACACGATGCAGATGGAGGGCAAGATCTTCCGCGTCCACATCCCCATGGAAGACGTGATGGAGATCAAGGGCGGCAAGAAGCAGGTCGTGCAGAAGAAGGTCTTCCCGGGCTACCTGCTCGTGAAGATGGACTACGACAACGACTCCTGGTACGTCGTGCGCAACACGCCGGGCGTGACCGGGTTCGTCAGCGCCGGCACGGGCACGAAGCCGACGCCGCTGTCCAAGCGCGAGGTCGAGAAGATCCTCGTCGTGAAGAAGGAAGAGGCCAAGCCCCAGGTGCGGCTCGGCTTCGAGGAAGGCGACGTGGTCCGCATCATCTCGGGGCCCTTCGCCGACTTCAACGGCACGATCAGCGAGATCAACGCCGACCAGGCCAAGCTCAAGGTGCTGGTCAACATCTTCGACCGGGAGACCCCGGTCGAGCTGGGCTTCGACCAGGTATCGAAGGTCTAGGCGGGCTCAAGAAGCGGAGCGTAGCCCGGACGAGATAACCCACACGCAACCGAGGATGCGGGAGGCGCTTCGGCGCCGCTTGGACCGCAGGAGGTGAACGCACATGGCACCCAAGAAGGTGCTCGCACTCGTCAAGCTGCAGATCCGGGCCGGTCAGGCCACCCCCGCGCCGCCCGTGGGCACCGCCCTCGGACAGCACGGCGTGAACATCATGGACTTCTGCAAGCAGTACAACGACGCCACGCAGCAGATGGGCGGGCAGGTGATCCCCGTCGAGCTCACGATCTACGAGGACCGCTCGTTCACGTTCGTGACGAAGCAGCCGCCGGCCGCCGAGCTGATCAAGCAGGCCGCGGGCGTCGACAAGGGCTCGGGCGAGCCGAACCGCGAGAAGGTGGCCCGGCTCAGCCAGGCGCAGGTTCGCGACATCGCCGAGAAGAAGATGGCCGACCTCAACGCGAACGACGTCGAGAACGCGATGCGCATCATCGAGGGCACTGCGCGCAGCATGGGCGTGGAGGTGGACGCATGACGACCACCCACGGCAAGCGCTACCGCAACGGCGTCGCGAACTACGACCGCGAACGCGAGCACATGCCAGTCGACGCGATCAAGATCCTCAAGGAACAGCCCGACGCGAAGTTCGACGAGACCGTCGAGCTCTCGTTCCGCCTCGGCCTCGACACTCGCAAGGCCGATCAGGCGCTGCGCGGCACCGTCTCGCTGCCCAACGGCACCGGGCGCACGGTGCGGGTCGGCGTCTTCGCCGTCGGCGAGAAGGCGCGCGAGGCCACCGAGGCCGGCGCCGACATCGTCGGCGGCGAGGAGCTCGTCGAGCAGGTGATGGGCGGCGAGATCGACTTCGACGCCGCGGTCGCGACCCCCGACATGATGGCCTCGGTCGGCAAGGCCGGTCGCGTGCTCGGGCCGCGCGGTCTGATGCCGAACCCGAAGACCGGCACCGTGACCCAGGACATCGGCAAGGCCGTCGCCGACATCAAGGGCGGCAAGGTCGAGTACCGCGCCGACCGCACGTCGAACATCCACATGGTGATCGGCAAGAAGTCGTTCGGCGAGCAGCAGTTGCTCGAGAACTACCTGGTCGCGGTCGACGAGATCCTGAAGGCGAAGCCGAGCTCGGCGAAGGGTCGCTACATCAAGTCGCTGACCCTGTCGTCGACGATGGGCCCCGGCGTGCGCATCGATCCGACCGCCCGAAGGGCATGGACGCTCCCGTCTCGGAGTAACGCTGTAGCCCGGCCGGGGGAACTTCGGTCCCCGGCCGGGTGATTCCGTTCGGTCCCAGCGTGGATCGCTGAATCTTCGGAGGACCGTGGCCGAAGTCTCAGGGGATGGCCCATCCTCGCGTCCTTCATCTGATCGGAAGCCTCGAGCCGGGCGGCACCGAGCGGCAGCTGGTCGAGTTCCTGCGTCGCAGTTCCGAGCGATCCGATCATCGGGTCGTCGTCTTCGACCGACCTGGTTCACTCGTGACAGAGCTGCCTTGCTCCTGGGACTCGGTGGGGCCGGTACGGCGTGGCTGGGGCAGCGCGCCGACCCTCGCCCGGGCGGTCCTCGATCTGCGACGCTCGATGCAGGACTCGCCCGTCGACCTCGTTCACGCTCACCTCGGAAGTTCGCAGGTGTTGGCAGCCGCAGCCACCCCGAGGGGCGTGCCGATCGTCGCGACGCGACGTGGCCGGACGCCGATCCTCGAGGGTGGGTTGGGACGAGGGGTCCTCGCTGCCGCGAACCGTCGGACGAACGTGATCATCTGCAACTCGCAGGAACTCGCGAACGACGCTCGGCGGGAGCCGTGCGCTCCCGCAGACGTGGTCGTCATCCGCAACGGCGTCGACCTCTCCAGGTTCACGCCTTCCACCCTGCCGTCGGGGCCGCCCACGGTGGTCGTCGTGGCTCGGATGCGGCCCGAGAAGGGGCACGACCTCTTCCTGCGAGCCTTCAGGCGCACCCTCGACGAAGTGCCTTCGGCTCGAGCGATCCTGGTCGGGGGCGGCCCGTCGTCGGGGCCGGTGCACAGGACCGCTGCAGAGCTCGGCCTGGGGCATGCCGTGTCGTTCGTCGGGCGAGGTGGCCGATCCCCGTCCCTACCTCGCGCGGGCACATGTCGTCGCGCTGTCGTCCCCACACGAGGGCTTCCCGAACGCGCTCCTGGAGGGGATGGCGAGTGGTCGGGCCGTCGTGGCGACATCGGTCGGCGGTGTGCCCGAGTTGGTCCGGGACGGGCTCGACGGCCGACTCACGCCCTATGACGTCCGGGCGTTCGCGGACGCCCTGTCGGGGTTGTTGAAGGATCCGGCTGCCTGCAACCGCATGGGCGAGGCCGCTCGCGCGCGCGCGCTCGGATTCACGTGGGACGACGTGGTCGACCGAACCAACGAGCTGTACGCGCGCGTGTGCGCCGGACGACGTTCCACCATGAGCGCGAGGGCGGCCTGATGTGCGGCATCGCCGGAATCGTCGACGATCGCCGCGTCGATCCGGCCACGCTCGAGCGCTCAGCGCTGGAGCTTCGCCACCGGGGCCCGGATGACTCGACCGTCTGGACCAGCGATCGTTTCGGGCTCGCCCACACCCGTCTCGCCATCATCGATCGGGCGCACGGCGTACAGCCGATCCACACCGCCGATGGTCGGTACGTGCTCGTGTTCAACGGCGAGATCTACAACCACGCCGAGCTCAGGGATGAGCTCGTGTCGCGCGGCTACCCCCTCGCCACTCGGTGCGACTCCGAGGTGCTGCCGTACCTGTACGAGGCCGAGGGCCCCGAGATGGTGGAGCGACTGCGAGGCATGTTCGCGTTCGCGATCCTCGACCTCCGTCGCGAAGAGCTCTTCCTTGCGCGCGATCGATTCGGCAAGAAGCCCCTGTACGTGGCGCCGACGACGTCGACCGTCGCCTTCGCCTCGACCCTCGATGCGCTGATCCCGCTGCTGCCGGACCATCCATCGCTGAACCCGCAGGCGATCGCCGAATATCTCGTGCTGCAGTACATGCCGGCCGATGTGTCGCCATGGGAAGGGGTCGAGAAGGTCGAGCCGGGCACGTGGATGCGGTGGAGCGCCGGGAAGGTCGAGCGCCGCCGCTACTGGCGGCCACCCCCGCCTGCCGCCCCGTTCGAGGAGGAAGTCGATCCAGTGCGCACGCTCCGCCCGCGGATCCGAGAGGCGGTTGCTGCGAGGCTCGAGAGCGAGGTGCCACTCGGCGTCTTCCTCAGCGGTGGCCTCGACTCCTCGGTCGTCGTGGCCGAGATGAGCGAACTCGGCGTCACGCCGAAGACGTACTCGGTGGGGTTCGAGCAAGCGGAGCTGGACGAGCGGTCGTTCGCCGACCTCGTCGCCAGCCGGTTCGGCACGGACCATCAGACCCTTGTGCCGGAGATGAACGTCGCCTCGCTCTTCGAGCGCTTCACCCAGGCCTACGATGAGCCGTTCGCCGACTCCTCCGCCTTGGCGACGCTCGCCGTCGCAGAGGCGGCATCACGCCACGTGACGGTCGTCCTCACCGGTGACGGCGGCGATGAGCTCTTCGGGGGATACGACCGCTATCGGGTGCATCGGTTCGCCGAGATGACCGATGGTGTGCCGACGCAGATCCGCCGCTCTGCCGCCCTGGTGGGAGCTGGCGTCGCGCGCGGCTTCGGGTCTGAGCGCCTCGCCTCCGCAGCGCGGTTCGTCTCGGCCGACCCCTGGCACTCGTACCGCGATCGCTTGTTCCATTTCCAACCGCACGATGTGCCGGCGCTCCTCTCACCGGACATCCGTTCCATGGTCGATGTCTCGATGCCGGTGCGGCGGCTGGACGCGATCATGGGGTCGAGCGGCGAGGACCGACCTGCCTGGATGCCCTGGATCGACGCACAGAGCTACCTCCCCGACGACCTCCTGACAAAGATGGATCGAGCCACGATGGCCTTCGGGCTGGAGGCTCGATCGCCGTTCTTGGACCACGAGCTGTGGTCCTTCGTCTCGCGGATCCCTCGCTCCTCCCTGGTGAACGCTCGCCAGGGGAAGCTGATCCTTCGGGACGCGTATCGAGACGTGCTGCCCGCACAGATCCTGCGCAGAGCCAAGAAGGGGTTCGGCGTCCCAATCGCGAGTTGGATGCGCACCCACCTCCGCGGATCCGTGCACGATCTGCTCCTCGATCCCAACGCTCCGATCAGCCACGTTCTCCACGGGCCGGCCGTCCATGGCGTCGTCTCGGGCTTCCTCGAGGGGTCGAACGCGCATGTCGTGAGGGTGTGGAACCTCCTGGCGCTCGCCGGCTGGTACGACGCGCGCACACGTCGGTGGAGGGGCTAGCCATGCAGGACGAGCCGTACCTGCTGGCGACCCTCGAGCGGTCGACCCGAACGGGTGTGCACGTCGCCGGGTTACGGATCGCGACGTACGCCCTCGTCTTCATCAGCAGCATCCTCGTCGCACGGGTACTGGGGCCGGAGGGTCGTGGTCGCTACGCGCTCCCGATCGCAGTCCTCGCCATCGTCCTCGCTCTCGGGAATCTCGGCCTCGAGCACGCTCAGATCTATCTGGCGGGCAAGGGTGTGCCACTGACGACGCTCTGGGCCAACTCCTCCCTGGTCGGAGCGGGGGTCGCTATCGTCACGTGGGTCCTGGCGGCCGTGCTGATCGCGATGCCGGTGGGGATCCCCGGCGACGCGATCCCGACCACATGGCTGCTGCTCGCGCTCGTTCAGGTGCCGGTCCTGCTCCACGTCCTCTACTGGCTCAACATCCTCCAGCTCGCAGGCCACGTTCGCGTGGGGGTGGCGATCGGGATGGTCGTCGCCACGCAGCAGGTGGCGTCGGTGGGCATCGTGATCCGGGCCGATGCCCTCACCCCGTTCGCGTTCCTGGTCATCATCGGCCTGATGAACCTGCTCACCTGGGCGATCACCCTCGGCATGGGTGTTCGGCTCGGATTGGCCTCTCGGCGGATCGATCGAAGCGCGCTGGCGGAGGGGCTGCGATTCGGTCTGCGAGCCCAGCTCGGCATCATGTTCGTCTTCCTCTTGTTCCGCGTCGACCAGATCCTCGTGGAGCGCTTCCTGGGCTTCCATGAGCTCGGCCTCTACACCCTCGCCGTCACCTTGGCGGAGCTCCTGTGGCTAGCGTCCGACCCCTTCGCTGCGTCGCTCCTTCCCCATCAGGTGGCTGCTCAGGGAGACGACGATGTGCGTCTCGGGTACGCGGCAGCTCGACTCTCGCTGCTCATGATCTGCGCCGTGACTGTGATCTCGTGGATCGCGGCTCCGGCTTTCATACGCTTGACGTACGGTCCCGAATTCGCCGGCTCCGTATGGCCGTTCAGGCTGCTGCTCCCGGGGGTGGTGGCGCTGTCGATCCAGCGACCCCTCGCCGGCGTCCTCCTGAAGCGTGGTCGCGTCGGGTTGGTCAGTGCCTTCGGCGCGCTCGCACTCGTCGCCAACCTGGTGGCGAACGTGCTCCTGCTCCCGGCCATCGGTGTGGTCGGCGCGTCGATCGGTTCGTCGGTCGCCTACATCGTGCTCGCATCGGCGTACGTGATCGCGACCCGACGACCCTCCATCGCGGGTCCTCGACAACTGGTCCCCGGGGTCGCGGACGCTCTCCTCCTTCGACGCGCGTTGCGCTCCGCGGTGACGAGATGAGCATGGCGATGCAGGTGCGCGAGCGATGTCCTGTCTGCGGGAGCTCGGTGGCCGAGCACGTGTCAAACCTCGTCTACGACGACACGTGGGCCGCGTTCGAGCATGACTTCGGGGTCGTGATCCCGGAGGCAGTCAGGACCGCGAACATGCCGGCGGAGGAGATCTCGCTCGTGAGATGCGAGAGCTGCGGGCTCGAGCGCTTCGAGCCGCTCATGTCCGGGGACCCGGGGTTCTACGAGGCCCTGATGTCGGCGGTTCCGTACACCGAGGATCGGTGGGACTTCCGGACCGTGCGCCGACGGATCGACGCGTCTGACGATGTCCTCGACCTCGGGTGCGGCGAGGGGCGCTTCCTCAAGTCGCTGGGACCTCGAACCGGCCGGACGGTCGGCGTCGACCACCACGGACCCGCGATCGCCCGATTCGTCGCCGCCGACGGAGAGGGATACGAGGGAACCTTCGAGTCATTCGCAGCGAGCCACGGCGAGAGCTTCGACGTGGTCACGTCCTTCCACACGTTGGAGCATGTCGCCTCCCCGATGGAGATGCTTCGAGCCGCTGCATCCTGCCTGCGGCCGAGCGGCACGCTGTACGTATCGGTTCCGAACCGAGAGCGATCGTGGCGACAGGAGTGCGAACCGATGGACCGACCGCCGCATCACGTCACCAGGTGGGGTCCGTCGCAGATCGGGGAGGCAGCGCAACGATCCGGCCTGACCGTCGAGGCGATCGGATTCGAGCCGCCCGACCTGTCGGTCGCCCGGGCGCTCATCGAACGCTCCGCGATCGAGCGGCTCCCGGACTGGAGTCGCCGAGGTGCCGTGCTACCCGTCCGCATCTGGTCGAGGATCGCGATGCCGACGCGGCGGTACCGAAGGGAGGCTCGAAGAGGCGCCTTCGCCGCGCGGGGCACCTTCGGGCACTCCTTACTCGCCACGCTCCGGGTCGGCTCGGGAGAGGTCGTCTCCGTCAACCCCTCGTCGACGGCCACGGATCGAGACCGGGACCGGTCCCGTCCATAGATCCACGAAGCCGGCTCGCTCGAACCAGCCTCGAACCTCCGGTTCGGAGTGCTTCCACTGATAGCGAGGCGAGTACCAGTCGAAGGTGTCCAAGACGCGCCACTCGGGGTCGGGGTGTGACGACGTCGGCAGCACGATCCGCAGGGGCTTCGAGATGGCCGGGACGCGGCGATGGACCGAGTCGGCGGCGGGCACCACCCGTCGCACCGTCCGGAGGAGGCGGTCCTCGGACATGCGAGACGTGATCGGCCGCAGCACTTCTGAACCGGCGTGGGTCCATCGCAGTCGAGACGAGTAGAGCCAGACCGCCAGGGTGCCCCCAGGTGCGACCAGCGGCGCGACCGCCGCGAGCGATCGAGCCGTGCTCGGCGTGTGGTGCAGGACGCCGATCGAGAAGACGATGTCGAACGATCCTGGTTTGAATGGCGGGTTGGCCGCGTCGGCCTGGATCACGTAGGCGCCGTCGTATCGCGAGAGGTTCTCCGCCGCCGACTCCACGGCTCGGCTGAGGTCGATGCCGACCACCGTGCTCGCGCCCCAGCGGGCGGCGACGTCTGCGAAGCGCCCCATGCCACACCCGACGTCGAGCACCGACCTCCCGGCGACGTCGTCGGGTGTCAGGCCGGTCTTGGCCGCGAACGTCTCCTCGGACTCGGCTCGGTTCGCGTCATCGAGCTGGGTGGTGCGGAAGGTCGTCCACTGGTACCCGAAGGAGTCGGCGTAGGACGACGGCTCTGTGAACCGGGGAACACCACCGACGATGGGGTGCTCGTGACCGCTAGCGCAGACCAAGGCCTCGTCGGAGCCCCGGGTGATGCTGGAGCCGCATCGCGGACAGCGGAGCAGTTCGAGGAGGTCCTGCATCCGATCGTCACCGCGGGCAGTCACGGGCAGGGATGCTATCCGGTGGTGAACCGGGCGCAAGAACCTCGGAACGGCCGGCCCATCGGAACACCCAGCTTGGAGCTCGCGTTCGCCTGCGTCCGCCTCATCTTCCGGACGTTGTCGCGAACACGGCACCGCCCGTATCCTGAGCGGGCCGCAGACAGCAGGGGCGCTCACCGCGCGTAATCCCGATCACCGGGCACCTGCCGAGGCGAACGGAACAGCGCAGCACCTGACGATGCGCGTCTCCGCTGTCTGCGGAGGCGCGTTGTTTGTTGTCAGGAGGCGCGATGCCCAAACAGGAGAAGGTCGAACGGGTCGCTGAGCTCAAGGAGCGGATCGAAGGATCCGACGCCCTGCTGCTCACCGAGTACCGCGGCCTCACGGTGTCCGAGATCACCGAGCTCCGCCGGTCCCTCGCCGAGGGCGGCACGAAGTTCCAGGTGGTCAAGAACACCCTGATGCGACGGGCCGTCAACGACGCCGGCGTCGCGGAGCTCGAGGTCCTGTTGGAGGGACCCTCCGCGGTGGCGTTCGTCGAAGGCGACCCCGTGGCGGCGGCCAAGTCGGTCGTCGACGCCGCGAAGCAGTACCCCACCTTGGTGCTCAAGGGCGGGTTCATGGACGGCAAGATGCTCTCCGCCGACGACGCGAAGGCGCTCGCCTCGCTCGAGTCGCGCGAGGTCATGCTGTCGAAGATCGCCGGCTTGATGAAGTCGGAGATGTCGAAGGCCGCGGCGCTGTTCGTGGGCGCCCAGTCGAAGTTCCTGTCGCTGCTCGAGGCCTACAAGGAGAAGGTGCCCGGCGAGGACGTCGCCGAGGTCCCCGAGCCCGAGGGGGCCGCAGAGCCCGAAGCGGCTGAGGCATCCGAGGAGCCGGAGGCAGCGGCGGAAGCCGAACCCGAGGCAGCTCCCGAGCCCGAGGCAGCTCCCGAGGCCGAGGCGAGCGACGAGACGACCGAGGCCGAGGCCTCGGACGAGAGCGGAAACGAGGAGGAGTAAGCGATGGCGAAGATGTCCACGGACGACCTGCTGGAGCAGTTCAAGGAGATGACGCTGCTCGAGCTGTCGGAGTTCATCAAGCAGTTCGAGGAGACCTTCGACGTGACCGCCGCGGCGGCCGCGCCCGTCATGATGGCTGCCCCCGGTGGTGGCGGCGGCGGCGAGGCCGCAGCCGAGGAGCAGGACGAGTTCGACGTGGTCCTCACGGGCGCCGGCGACAAGAAGATCCAGGTGATCAAGGAGGTGCGCGCGCTCACGAGCCTCGGCCTGAAGGAGGCCAAGGACCTCGTCGACGGCGCTCCTCAGCCCGTATTGGAGAAGGTCAACAAGGAGGCCGCCGACAGCGCGAAGGAAGCCCTCGAGGGCGCCGGCGCATCGGTCGAGATCAAGTAGCGCAAGCGGTTTCGCCAGTCATGGAACGCCGAGGCGGGGTCCCGAGTGGACCCCGCCTCTGCCGTTCCTCCGAGACGCATCGTTCCGGCCCGAACCACGCACGAAACCCTGTGCTATCGTGCGCCCGCGGGGAACGGTTGGTTGACGACCTGAGGGGGCCGGGATGCAGTACGACGACGACGGACGACACTTCGGAAACCGTTTGCGCGAGACGCGACTGGCGGCCGGGCTGAGCCAGTCCGAGCTCGAGGAGATCTCCGGCATCCCGAAGGCCCGGTTGTCCCGGTACGAGAACGGTCACGTGGAGCCCTCGATCCAGACGCTGGCGCGTCTGGCGCGAGCGCTGAACGTGTCCGAGGCGTCGTTGCTCGGCGACCACCGTGCGGTGATGGAGGACTTCTTCCGGGTGCTCGAGGAGCGCGGCGTCACGATCACGAGCAAGGAGCAGGGCGGCCGGCTGGCGCACGCGGTCGCCGACATGGTCCAGGCGCTCGGCGGCATCGAGTCCGTGGCCGGACCCGCCGCGGCCGCTCCCGACGTCACCGCCTACACGGACACACCCGCACCGATCGCCTGACAGCGCCCCGTCAGCCGATCGCCGCGCGCTGCTGCTCGATCACGTCGTCGAGGATGTCGTCGAGCGTGCGCTTCGGTGACCACCCGGTGAGCGCCGAGATCTTCCCGATGTCGGGAACCCGTCGCTCCATGTCTTCGAAGCCCGCCTCGTAGGCGACCTCGTACGGCACGTGCACGATCCGCGAGGCCGAGCCCGTCCTTGCGACGATCGCCTCGGCGAGCTCGTTGATCGACACCTCGTTGAGGGCGCCGACGTTGAACGGGTCGCCGGGGCTGTCGGGGTGGTCGAGCAGCGCCACGACGGCGGCGACCGTGTCGAGCACGTGGCAGAAGCACCGTTGCTGCACGCCGGTGCCGTACACGGTCAGGTCCTCTCCGGCCAGGGCCTGACGCACGAGTGAGGGCACCACCATGCCGTAGGCGCCCGTCTGGCGGGGTCCCACGCAGTTGAAGAAGCGCACGACGATCGCCTCGGTGCCGCGATCCTTCCAGTAGGCGTGCGCGAGGATCTCGTCGACGGCCTTCGCCTCGCTGTACGACCACCGGGCGACGAACGGCGAGCCGAGGATGCGATCGCTCGTCTCGGGCAGTGGCCCGCTCGCGTTCTTGCCGTAGATCTCCGAGGTCGAGGCCACCATCACCCGTGCCTGGGCGAGGGCGGCGGCCTCGAGCACGTTCTCGGTGCCCCTGATGTTCGTGATCAGCGACCGCAGCGGCTGCTCGACGATCAGCTTCACGCCCACCGCGGCGGCGAGGTGCACGATCACGTCGGCCTGGGCCGCCAGCTCGTGCACGAGCGTGGCGTCGAGCACCGTGCCCTCGCGCAACTCGAAGCCTGGGTGGTCGAGCAGGTGGGCCACGTTGTCGACCGTGCCGGTCGACTCGTCGTCGAGCACCACGACCCGGTCGCCGCGCGCGAGGAGCGTGTCGGCGAGGTGCGATCCGATGAATCCGGCCCCGCCGGTGATCAGGTAGTCCATCAGGTTGCGCCCCCCGGGTTCGCGAGGCTCGTCATGTCGAGACCGAGACGGCGGACGCCCGGCTCTGGGCGGCCGCAGGCTCCGGCATCCGCACGAAGGCGACGAGGAGCACCAGCCACGCGGCCACGAGCACGCCGCCCGCGAGCAGCACGGCGTCGTGCGGCTGCTGATACACGACGTACGCGAGGGCGGAGCAGATGCCCTGCGCCACGATCATGGTGGCCAGCACCGCGCGGGCGGAGAGGCCCCGCTGCCGCAGACGATGGGTCGTGTGGTCCGTGCCGCCGCGCATCAACGGGCGGCCCCCCACCAGTCGGGCGACGACGACGACCGTGAGGTCGAAGAGGGGAACGGCGACCAGCAGCACCGTCGACAGCACCCGCGGCGCCGACTCGCCGACCGGCAGGTCGAGTTTGAGCGTGAGCGCCGCGAGCAGGAACCCCAGCAGCATCGAGCCCGCATCCCCAAGGAAGATCCTCGCGGGCGGCACGTTGTAGCGCAGGAAGCCGATCGTCGCCCCACCCACCGCCAGCGAGAACGAGGTCACCAGGAAGTCGCCGTTGTGCCCGGCGATCGCGGCGATGCCCAGGGCCGAGCACGCGGCGATGCCCGCCGCCACGCCGTCCATGTTGTCGATGAAGTTCACGGCGTTCACGACGGTCACGACCCACAGGATCGTGATCGGCAGGTCGGTGATGGCGAGGCCGAAGACCCCCGCCCGCACACCCACGATCCACAGGGCGAGACCGGCCGCCGCCTCGAAGCCCAGCCGCCACCAGGGCGACACGCTTCGCACGTCGTCGCGCAGGCCGACCATGCCCAGCACGAGCGCCGCGCCGAGGATCGTGAGCAGCTCCCCATTCGTCCCCGCGGCGATCAGACCGACGATCACGAGCCCACCGCCCACGGCGAGCCCGCCGAGGTAGGGAGTGGCTTCACCGTGCACCTTGTGCCCGCCGGGGTGGTCCAGCACCTCGAACCGATGCGCCAACCGGGCAACGATCGGTGTCAGGAGCAATGCCCCGACCAACGGCAGCAGGAACGCCACCCCATAGCGGAGCTCGGGCGACATGTCCTCGAGGAAGTTCACAGCGGGAGACCGTTCATCGAAGGGTGATGCTAGAGCGCAACGGCGCTCGGCTCAAACATGCTGGTCGAACACGTCTGCCCGAGTCGAACGTGCGGCGGTAGCCTGGTCGGACTCCCGACGAGGGGCGGCTTGTGGAGATCACTCAACAGACGGTGGTGCGCGCGGCGCGCTCGCAGGTGTCCACCGTGCTCGACGGCGAGGCGGTGCTGCTCGAGTTGAGCCGCGGCGTCTACTTCGGCCTGAACGAGGTCGGCACGCGGGTGTGGCAGTTGGTGCAGGAACCATGCGACGTCGCCTCGATCCGGGATGCCGTGTGCGAGGAGTACGACGTCACGCCTGAGCGGTGTCTGACCGACGTGTCCGGTCTCCTCGAGCGGATGCGCGACGAGGGGCTCGTCGAGGTCGTGGATGCGACTGCTTGACCGGTGGGCCGAAATCTCTCCCTCGCGCCGGCGGTTGGCCGTTCAATCGGCGGTGGCCGTGCCCCTGGCGACCGCCGCCGTCTGGTCGTTCGGTGCGAGCCGAGCGCGTGAGCTGATGCCGCGACTGCCGTGGCGGCTCCGGCCCGACGACGATCCCGCGGACGTCGGCTGGGCGGTGGAAGCGGCGGGACGCCGCGTTCCCGGAGCGAGGTGCCTCGCCAGGGCGGTGGCGGCGGAGGCGATGCTCGAACGTGGAAGGCGAGATCCCGAGGTGCACATCGGGGCCCGGCGAAGCGAACGAGGCGAACTCGAGGCACACGCCTGGGTCGAGGTCGACGGGCGAGTCGTCGTCGGCGCCGAGGAGCGAGACGCCTTCACGCGGCTGGAGCCACGCGGACCTGCGGCTGGCTAGCTCCAGAGCTCGTCGGAGTCGACCTTCGTGGGCATCCGGGCGCGGTTCGGGTCGGCCTTGCCGTCGTTCTTCGACCCGTATCCGTAGCTCGAGTAGTAGCGATACGAGCCGTAGTAGGTCTTGGCGCTCGACGGGTCGAAGTTGTTGTAGACGCCGCCCGACGATCTCGCCGCCGACCTTCTCGATCTGCTCGCGTGCGACCCGGATACCCGTTCGGGTGGTCGAACTGGCATCGACCACCATCAGCACGCCGTCGCACCTGGGGGCGAGGGCGAGCGAATCGGCCACGGCGAGCACGGGTGCGGTGTCGAGGATCACGAAGTCGGCCACCGTCCGTAGCCCGCTGATGATCTCCGCCATGCGGTCCGAGCCGAGCAGCTCGGCCGGGTTCGACGGGATCGGACCGCTCGTGACCAAGCGCAGTGTCGGCATGCCGGTCACGTGCTGCGCGACGACCGGCACGGGCACGTCGTCGAGTCAGCACGTCGGAGAGTCCGGCGTCGTTGCCGACGCCGAACAGGCGATGGATGCGAGGCTTCCGCAGGTCGCAGCCGAGCAGCACGACCCTGCGGTCGGCCGCCGCGAGGGTCACGGCGAGGTTCGCGGCGGTCGTGGTCTTGCCTTCCCCGAGCCCGGGGCTCATCACCGCGATCACCTTGAGCTCGGTCGTGCGCGCCAGGAACTCGATGTTCGTGCGAACCGTGCGGTAGGCCTCGGCCGGCGGGCTCTTCGGCTTGTCGCGCACCACCAGCAGCTTGTCGGACTTCCGGTTGCGGATGCCGGAGAAGTGAGGAACGACGGCCATCACCGGGGCGCCGATGCGGTCCTCCATGTCCTCGGGCCCGTTCATGCGGTCGTCGAGCTGCTCGCGAACGAACGCGACGCCGATGCCGAGCACGAGCCCGGCGATCGCGGCGAGCAGCAAGTTCCGCACCCAGTCCGGCGACGACGGGCTGGCGGGGACCGTCGCGTGGTGCGATCAGTTGCGCGGAGCTCTTCGTGGGAACGGGGGTCTGCGCGAGTTCGGTCGTCCGGAACTGGATCTGCTGGTTGAGAGAGTCGATCCTCTGCTGGACCTGCTGTCGCTGCAGCGGACCGGTGACCTGCGCGAGTTCCCCGTAGGCCGCCGACGAGATCCTTCTGCAGCGAGGCGAGCTGTGTCGCGGGTGACCTGGGTCTCGTCGTCGTAGACGCGCTGGGCCTCAGCCTCGCGGTTCTCGATGTAGCCCTCGGCGTACGCCTGCGCCCACGCCTGTGCATCGATGCCACTCGGCGCCGAGTAGGTGATGTCCAGGAAGTTCGTGTTGGCCGGCGCGCTCGCGTTCGACGCTTCCCGGCTCGACCGCGCCCTCGCCGACGATCGCCGCGGCCCGGTCCGCGACCGCCGGCGACAGAGACCAGTGCCGTCTCGGTCTCCATGCTGATCGCCCAGTTGAAGCCCTGCTGGCTGGGGTCGAGCGGCTTCACGAGCACCCGGGCGGTGGAGTCGTACATCGGCGTCTGACGGTACGAGTAGTACGCAGCCGCCCCGACGGTGATCAGGGTCACGAGGATCACGATCCACTTCCGCCGCCGAAGGACCGCGACGTAGGCGCGCAGGTCGTTCGGTGTGCCCGACGGCGCGCCGCTGGGGAAGGGTTGGTCGCTCACGTCGTGCTCCTCAGGCAAAGTCGATCCGGTCGCCCATGCTACGACAGGGTCGCGCCGAACCGGGTATCAGCGGCGATCCACCGCGACGGTGTTCCGCAGGGCTCGGTCGTATCGATCGGCCGCGTACCAGCGGTCGAACCGGGTCTCGAGCGCCTCGCGCCCCCGTTTGCCCATGGCACCGAGGTCCTCGTCGCGCATCGCGAGCACCCCGTCGGCCAGCGCCCGGGGGTCGCCCGGGTCCACCCGCATGCCGCAGCCGTACTCCTCGGCGATCAGCGCCGGCTCCGTCTCGGGCTCGACGGCCGCCAGGTAGGGCTTGCCCGCCGCGAGGATGCCGTACACCTTGCTCGGCACGATCGCGCCGGCGAGGCCCTGCCGAAGGCCGACGAGGTGCACGTCGGCGGCCCCGAGCGACTCGGACAGGTCCTCGCGGTCCTGGAACGGCAGGAACGCCACGTTGGTGAGTCCCCGCGTCGCGACATCGGCCTGCAGCGAGGCCTTCGAAGCCCCTCCACCCACGATCGCGAAGAGCACGTCGGGCATCGTCCTTCAGCAGGTCGGCCGCGCCGATCACGGTGTCGAGGTCCTGGGAGAGACCCACGTTGCCCGAGTGCATCACCACGAACCGGTCGCCCCACCCGTATCGTTCGCGCAGGGCCGACGGACGGTCGAGGGGACGGACCACTCGTCCGTCGCTCCAGTCGTGGATCGTCACGATCCGTTCGGCGGGGACGCCGAGGTCGAGCAGCCGCCGATCCATGTCTCGACCGATCGAGACGACGAGGTCGGCCGCCGCGAGCAGCGCCGATCGCGCCGCCCGCAACCCCTCGATCGCCGCCGGGTTCCGAAGCGCTCCCAGGTGCACGGCCACCTCGGGGAACAGGTCCTTCACCACGAGCACGAACGGGATGCGTCTGGCCTTGGCCGTCGCGGCCCCGATCAGGCCGACCGGCGGCGGGTCGGTCAGGGCGACCACGACGTCGGGTCGAGCCACGGCGAACGCGCCCGCGATCGAGCTCGTCAGGTAGGTGCCGTAGTTCGTCAGGCGTCCGGGCATGCCGGCGGCACGGTCGAACGTCGTCGACCACACACGCGCGACGCGCACGCGGCCGTGGCGCTCCCGCGAGACGAGGCCGCGAGAGCCGGTGTCGTGCGCCGCGTTGTAGCTCGGCCGTCCCGTCACGACGAAGACGTCGTGGTGCTCGGCCAGGTCCTCACAGAGCTCGGTCAGGAGCTGCGAGGTCGCCGAGCGATCGGGGTGGAAGTACTGGTTGAGGAAGAGGATGCGCACCCGGGGAGTGTATGTGCGCTGCGCGTTGGGAGCGCTACGGCCGGGCGACGGCGGGGCGCTGTTCGCGCCTCGCGTGTACCCTCCGACGGGGATTCGACCTCAGGCGATGGAGCGGGTTCGAAGCCATGGTGGGCACACATCGTTCGGCCGAAAATGTGGTGACGGCGGTGGGAGCACTCTGGCTCCAATCCGAGGGTCGCCAACTTGGGCGTGACCTCAAGGCGGCCGGATTCCCCGTCATGGTGCTCAAAGGCCCTGAACTTCAGCTGCGGATCTTCGGTACGCCGGCGGCTTATGTGAGTTCAGACTTGGATCTCCTGGTGAGACGCAGTGACGCGGAAGCCGTTCGAAGACATCTGATTAGGGATGGGTGGGTGCCGGATCCCACGAACAGCCTGCTGTGGCCGCTATCTGCTGAGGCTACGTACGAGAAGGCAGGCGTTCGGCTCGACCTCCACTGGGGTCTTCATGCCGCCCATCTCCCGACGTGGACGTTCAGGCAACTCGAGGGAGAACTGTGGAAGGGAGCCGTTGAGGGCGTTGGCGGGTTGCTGGAGCCGCGCGCGGAACCGCTAGTGGTGTACCTGGCCGTGCACGCGGCGGGCCATGGATTCGCTCGGCCAGAGTGGACCGAGTGTGTCGTGGCTGCAGGCGACCTCGTGGGGGACTGGGGCGAGGTGTGGCGCATCGCCGAAGAGTGCGGTGTCGCTGGTGCCCTCGGAACAGCGCTTGCCGGTGGTGAGGGTAAGGCCGGATGGGTCTTGGACGGTCCGAGAGGGCGGCTGGAGTGGGGTTTGTGGTGGATCGTGCGAGGTCGATTCCTGCCCTCAACCGTTCGCGAGTGGGCTCGCGAGGAAAGGACGCTCGCCAAGGAGGGGTTCGGCTGGCGAGCGCGGGGCGGCACCACCATCGACGTGGGGGATCGATCCATCGAGCGGTGGCGGGGGGTGTGCGGCCCTGGCGACTGGACACCGGCGCTCGTGGACGCATGGCTTGCCGCACCAGAGGCGGATACCCCAACGTTCGTCGAGATCGGCGTTGGAACCGGGGTGCTCACCTTCCTCGGAGCGCGGCGGAGGCCTGACGCCCGGTTCATCGGGACGGACATCTCGAATCGTGCCTGGCGGAATGCGGTTTCGAACGTACGACGACTGGGGCTTCCCAACGTCCGTTTCTACCTCGGAGACATGTTCCGACCGGTTCCCGACGAGTTGCTCGGCCGTGTCGACGCGATCTTGGCGCACCTTCCTTCCGTTGCCGCCAACGCAGCTGCTCGCTTCACGCGACCGATCGCGATCCCGCGCGCCACTCTGGTCGGACCGGATCCCGATGGCCTCGGCCTGATCAGACGACTGATGAGGGAAGCGCGCCCGTGGCTGGCTCCGAAGGGGAGCCTCATCGTCTCCATGCAGGATTGGCAGTGGAGGTCGCTCGAATCCTTGGCGTCGTCGTACGGGTACCTCGCTGATCCTGTTGTCCCTCAAGATGAATCCGGGGTGATCGTGAGGCTGATCTGGCAAGGGAACCCGTGACTCGATACCGCATACCGCATGGGGTCCTCAGGGCTGAGGTTCGAGGTGAGGAGGTCCTGCTCGATCAATCGAGCGGCACGTATCACCTCGTGAACGAGACTGGCCGGCTCGTGCTGGGCAGGATCGCCGTGGGCGACGACTTCGACGCCCTGGTCGAGGTTCTCGCCGCCGAGAGCGGCCAATCCGTGGACCGGGTGCGGGGCGACGTGGCCGCATTCATCGCGACGATGACGGAGCTGAAGCTGATCGAAGCGACCGGGGACGGATGACACTGACTCGGTCCTCATGAGTTGGATCTTCGGTGTCTGGGATCCTGCGGGCGCATCGGAACGCGCGATCCGTTCCGCCGCAACTGCATCGATCGTTTCGGGCACCCCCTGCCTCGTTGGGGGGGGAGAGATCGCTCTTGGGCGCCCTGGAGACAGCAGTCGAGCCCCCGGGCATCGTTTCCGACAATCGACGCCTGGTGGCCGCTGACGCGCGCGTGTACGCGATCGGGGCCGACAGGATCGGAGTCACTGGCGTCGAGGCGGCCGATGCGCTTGGGGACCTGCTCGGGACATCAGGATCGGACGCCCTGGACCACGTCGCCGGTGACTTCGCCCTCGCGTACTTCGACGGAGGTACCCGTCACGCCTCGCTCCTGACACGGGACCCCGCGGGCAGCCGTCCGCTCTATTGGGCACGTCAGGGGAGTGGTCAGGTCGCGTTCGCCAGCGATCCGACGTTCATCATCTCGTTTTCTAGGGGCGGCCCCGACGCTGGACCGCGGCACCGTGGCTCGGTTCCTGGCAGGGTCCGCTACCGGTCCCGCATCCACCGGGATCGGTGGCATCCAGCGAGTGCTCGGAGGACATTCGATCGAGTTCACTGAGGGCGGGCAAACGACATATCGGTGGTTCAGGCCGGAACGGGACCGGCCTCGTTATTGGTCCTTCGGAGAGTCTGCCCGTGCGGTGGAAGAGGCGGTCATCGCGGCCGTGGATGACCGAGCTCGGGGACAGCGCGCGGGGCTGTGGTTATCGGGAGGGCGAGATTCTGGCTCTCTCAGCATCGCTCTCGGACGGGCGGGCATCAGAGCGGAGTGCTTCACGATGGCATTCGACTCAGCCGTGTGCGAGTCGGAGGATGGGATCGCGGCACCCCTGGCTGCCGCCTGCGGGCACAATTGGACCGCCGTCCCACAGGGTATGGAGCTGCGCTCCGAGGACCTGGAGCACATCCCTGCCCTCACGGGCATCCCGCTGTCCTATCCGGGAGTGAGCGCGGCCATCGACAATGTCAACGCGGTGCAGGCACGCGGATGCACGATGATCATGGACGGGCTCGGCGGAGAGCTGTTCGCAGCTCATCCAGTCTCGGTCTTGGATCTCATACGCGGTGGGGACGGACGCTCGGCACTCAACGCAGCCAGGGCGTTCCAACATCGATGGGTCCACCCCTATGACGTACAACTCAAGGTCGCGCTGCGAGCTCTGGCGCCGCGTGCTCTCATCGAGTGGCGCGAGGATCTCCGACGGCGGCCACCGTGGGCCCTGCCCGGTGTCCGACAGATCTTCGACCAAGCACGGGCGCCTAGGTCTGACCGCGACTACCTCGTGCACTTCCTCGGTTGGATCGGGGGCGGCTCCGGGATGGGCGAGCTGACGGAACGCCTCTACAGGCCGGCCGGCCTCACCTGGACCGCTCCCTTCTTCGACCGCCGCGTCATCCGAGCTGCGATGTCGCTTCCTTTGGCTTGGCGCCTTCCGGAACCCGGCCCGAAGCCGCTGCTCGGTGAGGCGTTCCTCGGCGAATGGGACAAGACACGCGTGAAGGCGGATCAATCGCCCTGGATCAGTGCGTCGGCCGCGCACGCCGTGTCGACCTTGCAGGGCTACGTTTCTGAGCAAAGTGAGGTGGTCCGAACGGGGCTGGCACGTCCGTCGGGCCTGGCACCCACGAAAGATGGGCGTTGGGATGTAGAGTGGCTGCGCTTGGTGACGGTCGAATCCTGGCTGAGGAGGATCTCCGGATGGACGAGGGACGCGAAGTGATGAAGCCCTACGAGCCGCCCGCCGTCCAGCCGATCGGACGCCTCGAGGACATCACCAAGGCCGGCTCGGGCGGGATCATGGAGTCGACCTCCGGGACAGGCCACCCGATCTTCAGCCAGGCCTGATCCTCTCGCTTGTCTCTGGTCGGCAGCCGATCGTGGGGCTACGGCATCCTGATCGATGGCGGCCCTGGGTGGTTCGCTGAGGGGCCATCGAAGACTCGAGGTTCTCTGCGTTGGGAAGTGGGACCCTCACGATCCTCGGGGCTCCCCAAGGATCGATCCGGTTCGTACTGGACGCTTCGACACGGGGATGACTCCTTCTACCTTCGGTTGGATCGCTCCTGCACATATCGGTTCGACGCTGCTCCAACCCCGAGGGTTCGCGTATCGGCGGAGGAGTGGTCGCCGGAGGAGGCCTCGATCTTCTTCCTGATGGCGCTGCTCCCCTTCACCCTCACTCGATTCGACTTGCAGCCGTTCCACGGTTCGGCGGTCACTCGGGCCGGGGAAGGAGCGCTGATCATCGCGGGTGTGTCCGGGGCGGGGAAGTCGACGCTCCTCGCGGAGCTCCTCGAAAGGGGTGCCACCTTTCTCGCCGATGACGCCTGTGGTGTCGACGAGGACGGGCTGCTGTGGCCGGGGCCGCCGTTGTTCGCGAGCCGGGATCTGGCACCGGATCCGGCGTTACCGCGCTACGAGGGAAAGGCGGTGCTACGTCCCCCGCGCTGGGGTTCAGCCCCTCTGCCTGTGAGGGCGACGGTCGTCCTCGAACATGCTCAAGGCATTCCGCCTTCGGTCGAAGAGCTCGACGGCGCGACTGCCCTACGCGAGCTCATGACTCACTTGCGCACTCCATGGCTGTTCTCGGACGGGCGAGACCGACTTCGGCTGGCTGCGCTTGCCCGTGTTGCCGATGGCCGCGTGGCCCGGATTCGATTCGATCCGCAGCTGCCCGATGCGAGGGGCGTGGGCGAGCTTGTGTGGGAGTGGCTGAAGGCCATCGACTGCTAAAGGGCTGTGTCCCCAGCCCACGACATGTTCTGCCCTGCACGCTCGCCTCAGTCCGATCCCGGCTTCTCGCAGACCAGGTCGCCCAGCACGAGCAGGTCCATCTTCGTGCGGACGAACGTGTCGACGGCCTGTTCGGGGGTGCAGCAGATCGGCTCGTTCTCGTTGAAGCTCGTGTTCAGGAGCACCGGCACCCCGGTGCGGTCCTCGAAGGCGCGGATCAGGTCGTAGTAGCGCTCGTTCTGGTCGCGGCGCACCGTCTGCAGGCGCCCCGTGCCGTCGACGTGCGTCGGCGCCGGGATCAGGTCGCGCTTCTCCGGGCGGACCGGGTAGGTCAGCAGCATGAACGGCGACGGGTAGCTCTTCTCGAACCACTCGCCGGTCCGCTCCTCGAGGATCGACGGGCGCGAACGGGCGGAACGGCTCGCGGTGCTTGATGCGCGCGTTGAGGACGTCCTTCATGTCGTCGCGACGCGGGTCGGCCAGGATCGAGCGGTTGCCGAGCGCGCGTGGCCCGAACTCGACCCGCCCCTGGAACCAGCCGACGATGCCGCCGTCGGCGAGCACGTCGGCCGTGCGCTCGATGACCTTGTCGGGGTCGAGTTCCTCGAACGGGAGCCCCGCGCCCTCGATCGCGGCCCGCAGCCGCTCCGCGGGGTACTCCGGGCCCCAGTACGCGTGATCCATGCGGAACGAGCGCGGGGCGCCGAGCTTCGCGTGGTGCACGTGATACGCCGCGCCCACGCTCGTGCCGCCGTCGTCGGCGGCCGGCTGGATGTAGAGATCGGTGAACGGGGTCTCGTCGAAGATCTTCCCGTTCACGACGCAGTTGAGGGCGACGCCGCCGGCCAGACACAGCGAGCTGAGCCCCGTCTTCGCGTGCAGGTCGCGCAGCATGCCCAGCACGACCTCCTCGAGCCGGGCCTGGAGCGTGGCCGCGATGTCGCGGTGGCGGTCCTCCAGCGGCTCGTCGGCGCTGCGGCGGGCGGGTCCGAGCAGGGTCTCCATGCCCGGCCCCCAGAGCGGCGGCAGCTCGGGCGAGCCGCCGTCCCACGTCATCGCCGCACCCTCGATGTGGTGGCGGAAGTAGTCGAGCCCGAGGTCGTAGCCGAGGCCGCGAGCTGTGCACGATGCGCGCGGAACTGATCGAGGTAGGCGGGCTCGCCGTAGCGCGCGAGCCCCATCACCTTGTACTCGTCGCCGTACTTCGGGAAGCCGAGGAACTGCGTGACGGCCGTGTAGTAGACGCCGAGCGAGTGGGGGAACGAGACCTCGCCGAGCACCTTGACGCGGCCGCCCTCGCCGACGCCCCACATCGCGCTGACCATGTCGCCGAACCCGTCGATCGAGAGCACCGCGGCACGCTCGAACGGCGAGACGTAGTAGCTCGACCCGATGTGGGCGAGGTGGTGCTCGACGAAGTGCGCCTTCGTCTTCAGCCGGTCGACCGGCACGCTCACGCCCTCGGCGAAGGTCGCTTCGCGTCGCAGCACCTTCCGCAGGTTCGAGGCACGGCGGGTGGCGACCTGGCGCCCGGCCCGGTCGCGCACCGCGTGGGCGACACGCTTGCCGAGGTTCGCGAACGGATCGCGGCTGAGCGCGATGTGGTCGATGTCGTGCGGGCGCATGCCCGCGCTCTCGAGGCAGTATCGGATCGCCTCGTGAGGGAACGCGGTGTCGTGTTTCACCCGCGTGAATCGTTCCTCCTCGACCGCAGCGACCAGTTGCCCGTCGATAAGCAGCGCGGCCGATGCGTCGCCGTGATACGCGTTGATCCCGAGGATATTCATGCGGACATCATTGAGTGGTTCGTGCGCCGATCGAACCCTACCTCACGCGAATACGCTCGGCCGCTGATCCGGTCAGCGTCGGGATCGGCGGCCATGTACCCACCTGCTCGTACGTGGTCCGGCGCCGACCCCGACGACCAGAGATAGTGTGAGCGACCGTGAGGGATGGCTCCCGAGGTAGACCCGTGCCGAGCTGCGACGTCGTTGTTCCCACATACGGACGACCCGAGTGGCTCGGCAAGTGCCTGCGAGCCCTTGATGCTCAGCTTGCGGCTCCTAGCCAGGTGCTGGTCGTCGGGAGACCCGACGACCAGACTTCGAAGGCAACGTTCGATGATTGGAGCAAGGGGTCGTCCCTTCCTTCACAATGGTTGACCGTAACGATCCCTGGACACATCCCGCCGATCCGCGCAGGTCTCGCGGTCGCCGAAGCAGACCTGGTTGCCTTCATCGATGATGATGCTGAGCCGTTTCCGGACTGGCTGGAGCATCTGATCGCTCCTTTAAGAGACGACTCTGTCGCGTGCGTCGGCGGTCGCGTCGTCGGTGGAACGATCGAGGTGCCAGAGGAGCGAGTCACCAGAGCCCGCGACTCCGGTCGTCTGCGCTGGTACGGCAGGTTCGTGGGTGACTTCGGTGCGCTCTCTGCGGCGGCACCGGTTGAGGCTGACGGGATCCTTGAAGGGACCTCATGTTGGAGAACTGCACTGGCCCGGGGGCTGGAGTTCGACCCGTTGTTCGCCCAGGACGTATAGCCTCTACTACGGGCTTGACCTGTGCATGCAGCTGAAGGGACGCGGGTACCGGGTCCTGTACCAGCCACTGGCTCGCGTCCTTCACCACCAGGCACCGCGCCCCAGTTCTGCGGCCCGTCATGATCGGGAGGCGCGTGCTTTCATCGCAGGACGCAACTACATCTACATCGGGCTTTCGCGTTTCAGCGGCTTGCGACGTCTGTGCTTCCTGCCTTGGTGGATCTTGGTCGGTGACAGGCAGAGCTACGGCTGGCTCAAGGCTCTTTGGGATATGGTCTTTCACTCCAATGGGACTTGGCGAGTCGTTGCGGCTGCCTGGCGAGGCCGTCTCGAAGGGCTGCGTCAATGGAGGAAACGAGGGATTCCCGGGTGACCTTCCGGCGCCGGCTTAGCTCGAGAGCGGACCGGTCCGATGCCTTCTGGCGGGCGTATGCACTCTGAGCAGCGATCCGAGTCTCTGGCCGTTGGTCTCGTCACGCTCGGGTTAGGGGTCAAGGATGACGGGTCGAGTCGCTATGCTTCGTTGCTTGCCGAGTCGCTGAGCTCCATCGGCATCAGGACTCGGGAGCTTGGGAATGGACGGCTCGCCGGGCGCACGCGGCGTCGCGCCCGCATCGCAACGTGGTCGCTCGTTGGTAGACCGAGGGTACCCTTCGACGATAGTGGAGAACAGGTGGTCCACGCGGTTGAAAGTGTCTCCGTACCGGGCACAAGGGGTCTGCCGATCGTGGTCACCGTTCACGATCTACGCGCGGTGATACGTCCCGAGCTCGTGTCCCCGAAAGTCGCGTATCTGAAGCAGCTCAGTTGGAGGCGTCGAAACAGCTGGCAAGCTGTCATCGTGCCGAGCAAGGCGACGATGGAGGATGTGATCGGCTGCGGCCTCGATCCAGCGGTGGTGTCTGTCATCCGTCATCCCGTCGCGCCCACTGTTGTCGACGCCCCCCGAAGATCGATGGAGGGAGTCGACGTGCCGGACGCCCCCTTCGTCTTGTCCATCGGCCCTCCTTCCCTGAAGAAGGGGACCGATATCCTGCTCCGCGCATTCGCCGGCGCCCCGGCAGCGTCGGGGCGGCTAGTTTGGGTCACCTCGGATCGCCTCGGACTTCTTCGATACGAGGGGGCGCGAGATCTCGAGCGCAGAGGCGCGTTGCGGATCTTCCAGTCGCTGTCCGACTCGGCCCTCGTTGACCTGTATGTGCGCGCCAACGCGGTGGTGGTTCCGAGCAGATGGGAAGGTTTCAGTTTCCCGATCGCAGAAGCGCTGGCGTTCGGCACCGGCGTGATCGCGACCGACATCCCTGCTCACCGCGAATATCGCGACCCGGGCGGAGTCGTGACTCTCGTGCGCGAGGAAGACGACCGTGAGATGGCCGAAGCTATCGTTGGTGCCCTTCAGTCACCGACGCGCGGATCACCCATCCTAGAAACCACACGGAATGCTTTCGCGAAGGCTCACGCCCGTGTGTATCGGAGCGTCATCGCGTGATGCGACTCGCGCGAACAAGGAGCGCTCCTCCGACGGTCATGCTCGCGGCCGGAGTCTGCGTCCTTGCGGCCGCTATGGGGCTGCTCGTCGTTACGTCGCCAGACGCGGTGATCACGACCCTGGCGCTCGTCACAGTGGCGGCCACCGCATGGCGCTGGCCGCAAGTCGTGCCCGCCATGCTGCTAGCTGGACCCGGATTCATCCACCTTCTCACGGCCACCGCCGCAGGGGGTGCTACGCGCGGCGATGTCTTGGCATCGCCTATCACCTTCCTGCCCGTTCTCGCGGTGTTGTTCGGGCCGCCGGCGTGGCGTGGTTTGGTAGAGGGTGGTGGCCTGAGTCGTCGGGCCAGCCTTCGCCCGGGCACCGCTGGGCGCTGGCTGATGATCGGGATCGTCATCCTGCTGGTGCTGCTCGTGGTCCGCTACCCAGGCTCGCCGTCGCCGGTCTACGGCTTGACCAAGATCGGGGGGTTCGCGGCGTACTCGGTGTTTCCGGTCGTGCTGATCTTCATCGCGTTTCGGAGCGAGTCCGACAGTCGCAAGATCATGGATGCACTGCTGATCATAGGCGCGTCGTGGTTGCTCGTGTCGCTCTCGATCGCGATCTCCCAGGGTGATCTCGACCTGTACCGGGCGAATCCCGGGGAGCTGCTGGGCGGGGGAAATCAGGCTGCCGGCGGGCTTGGCGGCCGTGCAGTATCGGTCGCTCTGGTCGCGTTGGCCAGTGCGACTCGCGCAAGTCGTTGGCGAATCGCTCGGGTGGCGGTGGGCATGCTGGGCATCGCCGTGCTCCTGCTCTCGGGGCACCGTGGGTCCATCCTTTCATTCGTCTGCGGACTCGTGGTCCTCCTCCTGCTCACATATCGCCGGATCCAGTTCCGACAGGTCTTATCTGGCACGATCGCGCTTGCGGCTGTTGCTCTGATGAGTTGGTGGACCCTTCAGCACGCGCCCCAGGACGTGCTTCAGCGATACGAGGATCCTCTCGCCAGCCAGAGCGTGGCTGACCGTCTCGACGATCAGCGCTTGGTCCTTGCGGGGTGGCGAGGGTCACCGATCATCGGACACGGAACGGGTGCGTCGGCGTTCTTGGGTACTTCCCTCGATCAGACAGGTTTCGGGGTCGTCGGTGGCATCTACCCCCACAACGTCACGGTGGAACTGCTCGGTGAGTTAGGTTTGATCGGCGCTGGAGCCTACCTCCTGACTGTTTGGGGAACGGTGATCAAGGCCATTCGGGGCCGGTCTCGCGACGAGGGAGGCCACCACTGGGCTCTCACCGCCGCAGCCGCCTGTTCGGTGGCCGCCTTCGTGTCGAGTCAGACCGGCTCTGATCTCACGATCCAGAACGATCTCTGGATATTTCTGGCGATCCTCGCCATCGCCGTGGTCCCCGTCGTGCCCACCCTTCGTACCGGTCAAAGCCGTAAGCCTGTGCTCGACGGATGAACCGCGTCTGTGGACTGATCGTTAGGTCGGGCGAGACCCGAAGGCCGCGGCTGCAGTCGATCGAACTCTTCCGTCGATGGGTCATCACCGGGGGCTGACGCGCTTGAAGGAGGGGATGGGCGTCGGACTCGCTTTCGTACCGGATTGCGCAAACGCGGGTGAGGATCGTGGGCGTTCGCGAGCAAGCCCACCAGCCTGTGTCGAACGAAGGGACCGTGTGGGTGGCATCGGCGGGCGTCCTGAGTTGCCGTCGGAGGTCTCGAGGGGAGGACATCGGCTCGCTTCGCAGGGCAGCACGGGAGCCCTCGTCCACAGGTACGAAGCGGTTGACGGTGACCCTGGACGGATGCTGGCTCGTCTGCGTGGAGTCGGGCTTGATTCCCAGCTTGTCTCTCGCGAAGAGGAGCCTTCGAGGAGTCTGGTCCCACAAGGCGAAGGCGAACCCTCATCTGCTTCGATGGTGCCGGGAGGACCCACTGGAGCAACCCCCGGGCGGGTCGCTGTACTCCGTCGTTGGTTGGCGTCTAAGGGCGGCCTGGACAGGTGAAGCTGCGCGTTGTCCTCACGGTGCCGAGTCTTGATGACAGGTTCGGTGGTCCGCTCGAGAAGGTTCGCGGACTAACGCTCGCACTGCAGCGCTTGGGCGTCGACGCGATAGCGGTCGGATGTGGTTCGGCTCCTTGGGCAGTGGGGATTCCAGCCCTTGCCCGGTTCCATGGAACACCGGTCCCCGCCCGACCCGAAGTGCTTGCGCGCCTTCTCAAGGGTGCGGACATCGTTCACATCGTCGGCTACCGGGACCCCCTTGGCGGCCTTGCGGCCTCCATCTCCCGGAGCCGAAGGCTCCCATTCATCGTGGAGCCGGCAGGCATGTATCGGCGCCGCGGCAGGAGCATGGCCCTCAAGCGCGCGACTGACCCAGCCTTCAGGCGCCTGTTTGGGACCGCGAGGATGTGGATCGGCACATCTCAGCTGGAGGCGCATGAGTTGACCGATGAAGGCATAGCACCAGAGAAGATCCAACTTCGACCGAACGGGGTCGATCTGGGTCAACTGCTACCGCTGCCCTCCAATGGCACGTTCCGCGAAGCGGTCGGCATCCCGGCGGATGCACGGTTGATCCTCGTGCTGGGGCGGGTGGCGCGCGTCAAGAACATCCCATCGATCATGCGTGCAGCGGCACCGCTGGGGGCTTGGTTGGCGATCGTGGGGCCCGATGCCGGTGACGGTGCACTCGAAGAGGTACGGTGGGTGGCGGCCGAGACGGGGATCGCTGAGCGAGTTCGTTTCGTCTCAGCTGGACTCTGGGGTAGAGAGAAAGGAGCGGCATTTGCCGACTCAGACTGCCTGTGCCTCGCGTCATGGACGGAGAACTTCGGTAATTCAGCGGCGGAGGCCGCGGCTGTAGGAGTACCCGTTGTCGTCAGCGAGACGGCTGGTGTCGCTGAGTGGCTCCCAGAAGGGCTTGGTTTCGAGACGCCCCCGGCTGATGTCGACCACATCCGCTCGGCTCTAGCGGCAGCCATGACCGCAAGGGCTCGGCGGACGGCGGCTTCAGCAGCGGCATCCGTGCGACTTCAACTCGGCTGGGACGCCATCGCAGATCGACAGCGACAGCTGTACGTGTCGGTCTTGTAGCCGCACGCCTGAACCCGTGTCTCGACATGCCTGCGGGCACAGGGCCGGGGCCCGCGACCCTTTCAAGGGGGCTGACGGCTCCCGAGCTCCTCCCCAGGCGTTGGAGAGGCCCTTGGCGATCCGATCACGGCAAGGAGAGCGGCAAATGGCAGCGCCTCGAGCCCATACACGCAATAGGCGAGTCCCTGTTCACCTCTGAGCAGCACGAACAAGATCGTCAAGACGAGTACAGGGGCAATGAGCACGAGGACAGCAGAGCGAAGGAGCCTGACGACCTCGGGAGCGTCGTCGCGCCTTAGCCAGACTAGGGCAGACACGAAGGCCAGGACGTAGGCCGCGATACCTGGCCACGGAGAAGTTGTCCCTAGAAGTGTAAGTTTCGAAGTCGTGTGAAGAGGAGTGAAGCGGTCTGGTGACCACGCCCACAATGGGATGATTAGCGCCGACATCGTGAGGCCAGTCACTGATGCAACGCGCCAGGCAGCCCCCCGATCCCGCTGGGCGATCACTATGAGCGTGAGCGGTGCGACTGGCCAGAACAGTATGCGCGAGGTCAACGTCACGCCCCAAAGAATTGCCCAGCCTGCGCGAGGACGTCGCGCAACCGCAAGGGTCGCAAGGGCCACGTAGATGCCGTTGACGAATCCGTCGCCGCCCGTTGAGAGGGAATGCCAGACAGCCACGGACGAAAGCACGAGCGCGATCACGAGCCCAGCCGACTTCAGGTCCGTCTCCGCTCTCAGTCGGAAGGCGAAGGCCGGCCACCATGCCAGCGCTTGATATGCGGAGCTGCCAAGCACCACGAATGGTAGGGCAAGAAGCACGGCTCCAGGCAGCGGGGCGATTGGATTGCCGAGGTACGTGGTCTGTGAGTACGGATAGTGGCCAGCCAGTACGGAGCGCACAGCAAGGTTGAGCGCATCGTCGCTATCGCTGCCTGCAATTCCTGATTGGTTGTTCGCTTGCGGGTAGAGGAGAAGCACCACCAGCACTACTACCATCGCGGTCAGGCCCGCGAGGAAAAGAAGGGCACGTCGCGTGAGCGGAAGCCGAGGAAGCCACCCTGGCGCGGACAGGACGACCGCGGAGTAGACAATCAGCCCAAGCGGCCCCCCGTAGCGCCAGACGAGACCTACCGACGAGAACCAGGCGATGAGCGCGAGCATCCGCAGCACGCGGCTAGGATAGCCACGGAGAAGCGCACGCCTTGGACGACGAAGGACGGTGGCAGGCTTCGCCGGGCGATTGTCCTCCTGCGAGCACGGCTGTGCGGGCGAGTTGGTCATAGTTGGAGACTCTCCTTGGTGATTCGAAACAGCATGCTTGCAACGGTCGTCATACCCACGAGGAATCGTTGCGGTCTGTTGCGGCGGGCCGTCGCTTCGGTCCAGGCTCAGAGCCTTCCTGCCAGCCGGATAGTAGTCGTTGACGACGCCTCCTCCGATGACACTCGAGCATGGCTTGATCAGAACCCAACCATCGTGGCGGTTCACCATGAGACGAGACAGGGGCTTCCCGGTGCTCGGAACACCGGGATGGAGAAGGTCGAGACGCCGCTCGTCCTGTTTCTCGACGACGACGACCTACTGGTTCGAGACGCCTTGAAGCGTCTGACTCAGGCGCTCGAAGGTGAGCAGGACGCCCTCGCGGCGGTCGGCGGCCGCCTCGTCTTCGATGGAGAGGGCCGTCGACGATCACATCGTCCTGTTCTAGTTCAGACGATGCGTAACGTTCACCGCGAAGTCCTGCTCGGGTGGAATGCGTTCAACGGGACAACGCTCTTCAGGATGAGGGCATTCGATCTGGCTGGGCGGTGGGATCCGACTTTTGACCGTGTGGCGGAAGATCAGGAGTTCTGGCTGAGGCTTAGCCACGCGGGCCCCGTGCTCGTGGTGCCCAGCATCATCTTGCTCAACAGAGTGCACGCGGACCAGTCGCGACCACCGGATGTGCGGGAGATCGAGCGGCAGATCCGGCTGCGCCATGTCGAAGCTCATTCCACGAAGGAGGCTCCTGAGGAGAAGGCGCTGCTTCGGGCGTGGGCTCGAATGGTGACCGCCGCCGATGCCTACAGGATGGGTGACAGCCACCAGGCGATGAAGCATTTCCGCGATGCCGTCGTGGGGGCGCCGGTGCTGTTGACCTCCCCGCTCCTGGCGCGGTCTTCATGGTCACTCGGCTGTCGGGTGGTCGTGGCGGGCCTTGTGAGCGCGACTGCGCGAGAGCGAATCCGCGCGGTCACTGCCGCTGGGCGCCGGGCGCTGCGCAGGGACCCAAGCGTTCGCACTGGATGACGATGGGACGCGACCCAGGAGGCATTTGCCCAGATCCATGGTTGGAGGGGAAAAGATGATTCGAAAATCGTTGGACCTTCCTGTCAGCATCTCTGGAGAGACGCGGGTCCGAGTCGATTGCTAAGGGGACGGAATGGTTGCATTCGGGAAGCGGCAGATCAGCTGTGGGTAGTGACAAGCGACCAGAACCTCGTCCAGCGGGATTGTCCGTCTGTCTCCTGGCACATGGAATGTGGCACCCCATCCCTCGAGTTCAGCCAGGTGATCCGCCATCTCCGTGTAGGCGTCATCGGTCAAGGACTCGCTCTTGAACTCCAGCGAGATGATGCCGATCTTCCCCCCGGTAAGCAGACCTCGCGCCCCATCAAGCACGGCCGGTTCCCCACCTTCCACGTCAATCTTTAAGAGATCAACGAACGGGACGTCCGAGAGTCGTTCATCTAGGGACTCGGTAATCACCACCGTTTCGCCGACATCATCATTGTTGGAATCAAGAGCGTTCCCCGGAACCGTGCTGCCGAGGCCGGCGAGTCGATCTGACATCCAGAACGTTGTTGAACTGTCGTCGCGACCGGCGGCCTTCGGAACAAGCTCCACGCGATCGTTGAACCAGTTCATCTGCACGTTCTTGCGAAGGCTGTCCACGAGCCCAGGGTTGCATTCGTACGCGAAGACGCGCCCGCCCGCCCCGACCAGCGCAGCGCCCACAATCGTGAACAAGCCTACGTTGGCTCCGACGTCCACAAAAGTCATCCCGGGGCGCAGGGATCGCGCGAGGAAATCGATGAAGGGCTCATCGTAAACACCTGTGAGAGCCAACTCTGGGGCAAGAGAGATGTCTTGCACCGGGACCAGAAGCCGCGTGCCGAGAGGGGTGGCGACGAGTACGTGGTCGCGTCCCCACGGTATCGCGTGCACCGCGGGTTGGAGCTGCCGGAGGAATCGTCGGACAACCCTCTTCACGGCGCGTTGGGAGGGCTCCGCGACTCTGTTCCGAACAGTCTGCGACGACCGCCTGATCGCGGCGTAGCCAAGGCTTGTCGTCTTGACCATGAGGTCGGACCAGTCGTGCGGGATCAGGTCGCCAATATCGGCCTGCACGCCATGCACCCCGCTCCAGGAATGGCCCCAGTGGTGAGCGGCGAAGGCAGTTCGGAAACGCTCCGAGTTTCGCCAAGGTTCCGACCAGTCGTAAGGGTAGAAGAACGCCGGCGGGAAAATCCTGACACCCGGCTGGCTCGCCCACCCTAGTCGATCGATCACCTCGGTCATGAGCCTCGGCCCGGTTTGCATGTTCACGCCTCGTCGTCGATTCAATAGACACGATATCGGCAGTGTTGCAATGACCTGATCTAGAAGAGGGTGACCAGGCGTGGCTCCGAGGATCGCGATGTTGACGGAGCTATCGGCTTCTCGCCCCGCGAAGAAGGTGAGGTCGTCCGTGAGCAGATCGTCGATGGGACGAAGACACTCCAAGTCGGTGTCAAGGTAGATTCCACCAAACCGGCGGATGATTTCGTATCGAGCGATATCAGCCTTCTGAGGGTAAGAAGGCGCCCGATCGAACAGGGCTTGGTTCTCGAGCCAGTCGAGCTCGTCCATGGTCCAAAGCCGGAACTCCCAGGTCGGATGCTGGTCGCGCCAAGTCCCCCTAAGGCGCTCCGCCTCATCCGGTAGGTCCGATCCGAGCCAGACGTGATGGAAGACGTGCGGGATCATGGACAGCATCCTAGAGGGTCAGAAACGCGAGAGATGTTGGCGCGACGCCGGGCTCTGCCTGGAGATTCGACTGCCCACAGGCCGCGCCGCCCAACGCCCGGGCGGGTCCCCTAAGCCCCACTCTGTCCGATCTCGGTATCGGTTTCGACCGTCCACTCGAGCATCGGCCTCATCACGCCGGGCCATTCACTCGGCCAGTCGGCGCGAACCCCTTCCCCTTGAGTGTCGTCTACTACCTGAAAGGCGACCGCGTCGCGCTCATGCGCGTGGGTCTCCCGTGGATTCGACGATCCAAGTGTGGCATGCACGGTGTGGGTACCCTCGGCGAGCAGTTTCCCAGGTAGCCAGCACGTCGAGCGGACGAGACCCGGGCCGCGCGGCTGAAGACGCCAATCGATGTTGTTCGCGTCTTGCGTAACGAATAGCACTATCCCCTGTTCGTTACAGATGTCGAGGAAGACGTTGACCCTCGGAGTGTCCTGGTCGCCAAAGAACCTGTACTCGACTTGGATGCCCACGGCCCGCTGGATATCAACCTTGGAGACCGGGTTGCCGTCCTCATCGATGACCCGCACCGTTCTTAGGCGCGCGATGTTGTTGCCGGGAGCGCTCTCGTGGTCGGCCCACGTTCGCTGGGCTGCACCGCCGTCCCGACCCATGTACTCCTCCACGACGTGCGAACCGCGTCCCGTCGGCCGTGAGGTGCCCACCGTCGAGCAGGATCACGCGGGGGCAGAGCCGCAGCACCGACGGCATGCTGTGCGAGACGAACAGCACGGTCCTGCCCGTGCCGCTGAGGTCTTCCATCTTCCCGAGGCACTTCTTCTGGAACGCCGCGTCGCCGACTGCGAGCACCTCGTCGACCAGCAGGATCTCGGGCTCGAGGTGCGCGGCCACCGAGAACGCCAGCCGCATGTACATGCCGCTCGAGTAGCGCTTCACCGGCGTGTCGAGGAACTTCGCCAGGCCCGCGAACTCGACGATGTCGTCGAACCGGGTGAGCACCTCGGACCTGCGCATCCCCATGATCGCGGCCGACAGCTGGATGTTCTCCCGGCCCGTCAGCTCCGGGTGGAAGCCCGTGCCGACCTCCAGCAGCGAGCCCACCCGTCCCACGGTCTCGCCGCGGCCCGAGGTCGGCGGGGTGATGCGGGCCAGGATCTTCAGCATCGTGCTCTTGCCGGCGCCGTTGCGCCCGATGATGCCCACGGTCTCGCCGGCCTTGATCTCGAAGGAGACGTCCTTCAGGGCCCAGAAGTCCCGCTCGGCCCGCTCGGCCTTGCGGCGGCGCGCCGTGGCGAGGCCGGCGATGTCCTCGCGCAGCGAGCGGTACCGGCCGATGCCCTGGGTCGCCCCGATGCGGTAGCGCTTGCCGATGTTCTCGGCCCGGATCGCGATCTCAGATGACATCGGCGAAGAAGTGCTCGACTCGGCGGAAGTAGTAGAGGCCGCTCACCAGCAGGGCGATCGTGGTCGCGACCGAGAGCGCCACCACGCCCCAGGACGCGTCCGCGCCCGTCAGCGACCACCGTGAGAGGTCGATCACCCACGACATCGGGTTGAGGCCCGTGAGCCAGCGCAGGTGCTCGGGCACCGAGGTCGTCGGGTAGGCGACCGGCGTCAGGAAGAGCCACGCCTGGATCAGGAACGGCACCACGTACTGCACGTCGCGGTAGGCCACGTTCAGGGCCGAGAGCCACACCCCGACGCTGAACGCGGCGAGCATCGCCGCCACCATCACCAGGGGCAGCAGCAGGGCCGTGAGCGGCGGCACGAACCCGAAGATCGCCATGATCACGAAGAGCAGGGCCGAGCTGATCACGAAGTCGGGCACCCACGTGAACACGGCGCCGGCGGGGATCACGAGCCGCGGGAAGTAGACCTTCGACACGAGGTTCTGGTTGCCCACGAGGCTCGCGCCCGAGCTCGCGGTCGCGCTCGCGAACATCGTCCACGGCACGAGGCCGACGAACGCGAAGACCGGGTAGGGCACGTCGCCGGTGGGCACGTCGGCGATCCTGCTGAACAGCAGGGTGAAGATGCCCATCAGCACCAGGGGCTGCAGCACCGCCCATGCGGCGCCGAGCAGCGCCTGCTTGTAGCGGACCTTCACGTCTCGCCAGGCGAGGATGTACAGCAGCTCCCGGTAGTGCCACAGCTCGCCCAGGTGCAGGGCGGAGAAGCGCCCGGGGGGCTCGAGCACGTTGACCTTCGTGGCGGGGGCGCCGCGGGGGACGGGTTGGTCCATCGGCCGCGATTGTAGGCGCGGAGCGCGGCTCGACCCGACAGCTACCCGAGCGCGGGTACCCGAAGTCACCCGGTGGGGCGTATGGAGTCCCCCCGATGGGGCGTCGACCATGTCCCCAACGAGACCTACACGGAGCGCGTGACGCTCCTCATCCCCCCGGGAGGCAGACGTGCTCGGCACGAAGCGGATCGTTCAGAAGGTGGTCGGCGTCGCGGTGATCGCGAGCGTCGGCGCGATGCTCCTGCCCACCATCGCCCAGGCGGCGCCGAAGCGGAAGCTCACGATAGCCGACGCGGCGGTGATCGAGGGCGACGCCGGGTCCGCGGCGTTGACGTTCCGTGTCGTCTACACGGGCAAGCCGACGGACGGCATCACGGTCGACTACGCGACCGCGGCCGGCATCGGCGACGGCCGACGTCGACTACACGTCCGCCTCGGGGACCGCGGTGCTGCCGAACGGGGGCTGCAAGTGCGCCGAAGTCGTGGTCGACGTGCTCGGCGACCTCGAGGAAGAGGCGACCGAGACGCTCACGGTGAGCCTCTCGAACCCCGCGATCGCCACGATCGCCGACGGCTCGGGCACCGGGACGATCCTCGACGACGACGGCCCGCCGGCGATCGTCGTGCTCGACGTGCTGGTCGACGAGTCGGCAGGCAGCGCCTCGTTCGACGTGATGCTCACGTCCTCGGACCTCGCCACGGTGACGGTCGACTACGCGACGGCCGACGGCACGGCCCTGGCCGGCAGCGACTACACCTCGACGACCGGCACCGCGACGTTCGTGCCCGGCGACACCGTCGAGACTGTCGCGGTCCCGGTGCTCGACGACGACGTCGCCGAGGCCGAGCAGTCGTTCACGCTCGACCTCACGAACCCCGTGGAGGCCACGATCAGCCGGTCCCAGGCGTTCGGCACGATCGTCGACGCCGACGCCGATCCCGCGCTGTCGGTGAGCGACGCGTCCGTCGCCGAGGGCGACGCCGGTTCCTCGAACGGCACCGTCACCGTGACGCTCTCGTCGCCGAGCGAGCAGACGGTCGAGGTCGACTACGCGACGAGCGACGCCGGCGCGACCGCCGGCACCGACTACACGTCGGCGACCGGCACCCTGACGTTCTCCCCGGGCGACACCGAGGAGCAGATCGACGTCGCCGTGCTCGGCGACACCGAGGACGAGGGCGACGAGGGCGTCGCCGTGGACCTGTCCGGCGAGACGAACGCGACGCTGCAGGACGGGAGCGGCGCGTTGACGATCGTCGACGACGACACCACGGCGCCGGCCGAGACGGCGCTCACCCTCAAGGTCGTGAAGCGGGCGAAGAAGGTCATGGCCCGCGGCGTGCTCGAGGCGGCCGAGAGCGGCGCCGAGATCCGCGTCGTGCTGCAGGTCCGTCGCGACGGCGCGTACCGTCGGGTGGCCGGCAAGCGGGTCCCCGTCTCGAGCCTGACCGACCGCGACGGCGACACGACCGCGGACGCGTCGTACCGGGCCGGGTTCCGCCGGCCGGCCGAGGGCCGCTACCGCTTCCGGGTCGTCTTCAAGGGCAGCCCGCAGCTCGAAGGGTCGACCGCGTCGCGGCGGTTCCGCCTCTGAGGGCGGTCCGTCGTCACGCGTAGCGCAGGACGATCGTGGTCGGCTCGATCGGTGAGCCGCTCCAGGTGACGGTGTTCCCGTCGACCGATGTTCCCGCGGGCGGGTCGACGAACGAGGTGCCCTCGGGCAGCCGCACCGAGACCGCCACGGGCCCCGGCGTGAGCGAGGGCTGGGGCCGCACGTCGATGCGGTACTCCCAGACGTCGTCGACGCGCTCGGCGGCGCCGGGCGCCCGGTAGGAGACCGTGCACGTCATGTCGTCGCCCGGATCGGCGTAGAGGTAGCAGTCGGCGACCGGTCGGTCGAACGCCTCGCCGGTGTCGTAGATGCTCGGCGCGCTCGTCTTCACCCGCACGCGCTGGGTCTGCAGCGGCATGTAGACCTCGACGTCGAGTCCCATCCAGCCGATCGCTTCGGGTCCTTGGTCGGTGCCCAGCAGGATCGACGGCGGCCCCGTGGGGGCGTCGTTCTGCAGCGTGACCGTCGTGGCGACCTCAGCGGTGCCGTCGGCATCGAGGGTGACGTCGGTCGCGACCCGCTTGTCGGCGAAGAAGGCCGCGCGCGAGACGCCGGCGTCCTGCCACACCACGGCGACGGGGTTGGGACCGAGCTCGAAGGCGCCGTCGGCGTCGAGGTCGACGAGCAGCTCCTGCTCGGCGGGCGCCACCGAGTACGCCTCGAAATGTCCCGAGGCGGTGGCGTCGGCCATGACGGAGGCGAGCGCCGTCGCGTCGACGGGACGGCTCAGCAGCGCCCTCCACACGGCGAGCCCGATGCGGGCCTGCAGCTCGTCCGAGGACGACTCCGAAGCCACCAGGAAGGACTGCCGGTTCAGCACGTCGATCAGGGTGTCGGCCGTGAGCGGCTCGGGCCAGGCACGCGACTCCACGGGGCCGACCGCCCCGAGCATCGCCGCGAGCCAGACGGTGTCGGTCCAGATCACGCCGTCGTACTGGCCGAGCCCGGCGCTCGACGTGATCTCCAGCGCGACCTGCGACGACGTGGGCACGTCGGGCGGGTAGTTGGCGGCCCAGAACGTGGTGGTCAGGCCGAACGGGCCGTAGCGGCGGACCATGTCGGGCGGCGCCGGCACGGGAGGCACCTCGGGCACCAGCGACGTCGGGCGCAGGGCCTCGAGCTCGATCGTTCCCTTCGACGCGCTGAGCTCCCCGTAGAACCCCAGGAACCCGCCCGTGCCGCGGGGAGCGGACAGGTTCTGGAACGCGAGCAGGTACGTGCGCGGGGCCTCGTCACCCAGCATCGGCGGCAGCAGCAGGCTGAGGTCGCGCGCGGCCCCCACGAGGGCCGCCTGCTCCCGCAGCTCGGCGCGGGTCTCGGTCACGCCCCTGCCGAGGGGCGAGAGCAGCGAGTCCACCGAGATCTCGTCCACGGTGGCGACCGCCGCGTCGAGCTTCGACGACGCGGCCTCGAGCGACGGCTGGGCGGACGTGATCACCCCCGGGTCCATCTGCCCGCCCGACGTCACGCCGGGCAGCCCCTCGCCGTTCCAGCCGGTCGCGACGAGCGCGGCGGTGAGCGAGCTCCCTGCGGAGGCCGCCAGCTCGGCGGCGTCGGCCACGGACCCAACCGCGTGCACGTCGTCGCCGATGATCGGGAGCGCGCCGGCGATCACGGCGGAGGGGTGGTCGTCGAACGACGCCGCCTGCGCCGCCGATGACTCCGCCGCGGAGAGCGAGGCGGCCGCCAGTGTCAGGTCGCCCTCGCGCAGCGCGGTCGAGCCGGTGGCGATCGACGCGCGCGCGTCGCGGAGCCCGTCGAACGCGGCCCATCCGGCCCACAGCGCGTCGAGCACGAGGAGCGCCACGATGATGCCCACGATCCACCAGACGAGACGTCGTCGGCGACGATGCGCGTACCTCGCGTGGTGGGTCCTTCGGATGCGCGTCGACACCCCGGTGACCCTACCGGAGGGTCGTCGCGTGATGTGGCCGGAACGGCGCCGTCGGACCTTCAGGGCCCGCCCCGCGGCGTCGATGCAACCCACATGGAACGGGACCCTCGCGTCCTCAGGGTGATGACCCGCCTGAACGTGGGCGGCCCCGCGCGCCAGGCGTTGTTCCTCTCGCGCGAGCTCGAGGACCGCGGGTTCCGGACCCGGCTGGTGTGGGGTGCGTCGGGGCCCGGGGAGGGCGAGCTGACGCCGTCCGGCCGACGTGGCCGCGACCCATCTGCCCTGGCTGACGCGCGAGGTGAACGTCGCGAGCGATCTCCGCGCGCTGCGGGCGCTGCACGGCGTGATGCGTCGGTGGCGACCCGAGATCGTGCACACCCACCTCGCCAAGGCGGGGGCCCTGGGGCGCCTCGCCGCTCGACGCTCTGGCGTGCCGGTGGTGGTGCACACGTTCCACGGGCACGTGCTGCAGTCCTACTTCTCCCGGCTGAAGAACGCCGCCTTCGCGGCGACCGAGCGGGCGCTGGCGGCTCGCACCGATGCGCTGATCGCGGTCGCGCCCCGGGTGCGCGACGAGCTCCTGTCGATGGGGATCGGTCGGGAGGACCGATGGCACGTGGTGCCGGTGGGGGTCGACGTCGCGACGCTGCTGGGCTCGCGCATGCCGACGGCCGAGGCTCGGGCCCGTCTCGGGCTGCCGCAGGAGGGCTCCGTGATCGGGGTCGTCGGCAGGCTCGCGCCCGTCAAGGACCATCGCACCTTCCTCGAGGCCGCCGTCCGCGTCGCGGCCGAGCGGCCAGACACGACGGTCGTCGTCGCCGGCGACGGGGAGCTCCGCGACTCGCTCGAGGCGAGGGCGCGCTCGATGCTCGGCGACCGTGTGCGGTTCCTCGGGTGGGTGCAGGATCTGCCTGCCCTGTACGGGGCGATCGACGTGGTGGCGCTCACGTCGCGATCGGAGGGGACGCCCGTCGCGTTGATCGAGGCCGCCGCGTCGGGGACGCCGGTGGTCGCGACCGGCGTCGGCGGCGTGCCGGAGGTCGTGCGCGACCGCCGGACGGGGTTGCTCGTGCCGCCGGGCGACCCGGTCGCGGTGGCGGCGCAGCTCCTGACCCTGCTGGAGGACCCCGAGGGAGCCAGGAGGATGGGGGAGGAGGGCGCGGACTGGGTGCGCGACCGCTTCTCGCAGGAGCGTCTCGCCGACGATCTCACCGGCCTCTACGGCGAGCTCCTCGGGCGCTCACGCGCCATCGCGCTCGTCTAGGGGGGCCGTCGTTGCACTGAAGCGGTCACCTCGATACGCTGCGATGACGTCCTCAGAGCCCACGATGAGGGCGACCACGACATCTCGAAGGAGCTGAACGGTGAAGGCCATCCTCGCGCGCACCCTCGCGGTGACCATGCTGCTCGTCGCCCTCGGCGCGGCGCCGGCCCAGGCCCACGAACGCACCGAGTCGACGCGGATCACGATCCACGCGACCAAGAAGCACGTGGAGAAGGGCAAGAAGGTCTCGTTCCAGGGCAAGCTCAAGAGCGACTGGTCGAAGTGCTTCAACTGGCGCAAGGTCAGCCTGTTCGCCGGCAACAAGAAGATCGCGACGAAGCAGACGCGGCAGTCGGGGTTCTACAAGTTCACCGTGAGGCCGAATGCGACCAAGACGTGGAAGGTGAAGTTCAACGGTCGCAAGTGGGGCACGCACCCGCACAAGCACCGCTGCCTCGCGAGCTCGTCCAAGGGCATCCGGGTCCGGGTCACCTAGCCTCGGAGCGCTCTCATCGACGCTCCCCACGGTGTCCGGGTCGTCGACCTCGACACCCGTGCCGACGACCGTGGCGCGTTCACCGAGGTCTTCCGGCAGGAGTGGCTGCCCGGCACCCCCCCGATGGTGCAGTCGAACCTCTCGCGGAGCCGTGCGGGGGTGCTGCGGGGTCTGCACTTCCATCGTCGCCAGGCCGACTACTGGTGCGTGCTCGAGGGCACGGCGTTCGTCGCCCTGGTCGACCTGCGCGCCGGGTCACCGACCGAGCGGGGCGTCTGGTGGGAGACGTTCGACGCCGGCACGGGCATGCGTGGGCTCTACGTGCCCCCCGGGGTGGCCCACGGGTTCCACGCCGTGACCGATCTCGCGCTGCAGTACCTGGTCGATGCGGCGTTCACGGGCGAGGACGAATTCGGCATCGCCTGGAACGACACCGACCTCGAGATCCCGTGGCCGAGCGCCGAGCCGCTGACGTCGGACCGCGACGCCTCGAACCCGTCGCTGGCCGAGGTGCTGCGCGATCCTCCCGCGTTCGGGGCGTGAGGCCCAGCCCGTCGGGGAGAGGTTCCCTCTTGCGGCATCGAGGGGCTCCGGCGTAGCCTGACGCTCCCCCCGACCCTCAGAAGGAGCTCCCTCCCCGTGACCGACCGTGTGCTCGTGACAGGCGCCGCAGGGTTCATCGGTTCGCATCTGTGCCGCCGGCTCGTGGCCGACGGGGCCGAGGTCGTGGGCCTCGACGATCTCTCCGACGGCACCCTCGACAACCTCGCCGACGTGCCCGAGGTGCGCTTCGTCGAGGCGGACCTGCGCGACGAGGCGGCCGTGGCCGATGCGGCCCGTGGCTGCGCCGCGATCTATCACCAGGGCGCCAAGCGCTCGGTGCCGAGGTCGATGGAGCAGCCGGGGCTCACGACCGACGTGAACGTGCGCGGCACCCTGAACGTGCTGCTCGCCGCGCGCGACGCCGGCGCCGTGGTCGTCGCCGCGAGCAGCAGCTCGGTCTACGGGGACCAGACCGAGTTCCCGCTGCGGGAGTCGATGACGCTCGCGCCGCGCTCGCCGTACGCGGCCAGCAAGCTCGCGCTCGAGGTCTACTGCGCCGGCATGTATCGCAGCTACGGGGTGCCGACGGTGGCGCTGCGCTACTTCAACGTCTACGGGCCGGGGCAGGACCCCGAGTCCGAGTACGCGGCGGTCGTGCCCCGCTTCGCGATGGCCTGTCTCACGGGGGCCCGCCCCGAGGTGCACGGGGACGGGGAGCAGTCGCGCGACTTCTCCTACATCGACGACGTCGTCGAGGCGAACCTGCGCTCGGCGAAGGCGCCGCCCGAGGCCCACGGCATGGCGTTCAACATCGGCGGCGGCGGGGAGCCGACGTCGGTGAACCGGCTCTTGGCGTTGATCGCCGACCGGGTCGGGGTGACGCCCGACCCGGTGCACACCGAGTCGCGGGCCGGCGACGTCCGCATGACCCAGGCCGACGTGTCGCTCGCGGGCAGGTTGCTCGGGTACGTGCCGCAGGTGAGCATCGAGGACGGCGTGGCTCGAACCACGGACTGGTTCAGGGCGGCTGCCGGCTCGGCGCCGATCGAGGAGGTCGCACGATGAAGGTCGCGGTCGTGGGCATCGGCCACGTCGGGTTGATCACCGGAGCCGCGCTCGCGAGCCTCGGGCACGAGGTCGTCGGCATGGATACCGACCCCGAGAAGGTCGAGACGCTGCAGGCCGGCCGGGCTCCCTTCCACGAGCCCGGTCTGGACGATCTGCTGCGAGACGGGGTCCGATCGGGGGGGCTGCGCTTCACCGGGTCGATCCCCGACGCCGTGACGGGAGCGAGCGTGGTCTTCGTCTGCGTCGGGCGGCCGCCGGTGGGGCTCGGCGACCGAAGCCTCATCGCCGTCGAGGGGGCCGTGCGCGAGATCGCCCGGGCTGCGTCCGACGGCGTCGTGCTCGTCGTGAAGTCCACCGTGCCTCCGGGCACCAGCGGCCGCATCGACCAGGTGGCACGCATGGAGCGTCCCGAGCTCGACCTGGTCGGCGCCTCGAGTCCCGAGTTCCTACGCGAGGGCCACGCGATCGAGGACACGCTGAACCCCGATCGGCTCGTCGTGGGGGCCGACGATCCTCGCGCCTTCGAGGTCATGCGTGTCCTCTACGCGCCGTTGCTCGATCGTGGCGTGCCGTTGATCGAGACCGACCCGCGCACCGCGGAGCTGTCCAAGCTCGCGTCGAACGCGTTCCTGGCCTCGAAGATCTCGTTCGCGAACGCGATGGCTCGGGTGAGCGAGTTGGCGGGCGCCGATGTCGACGGGGTGACCGAGATCATGGGCGCCGATCCCCGCATCGGCGGCGCCTTCCTGCGGGCCGGCCTCGGCTACGGCGGCTACTGCCTGCCCAAGGACGTGGTCACCCTCGAGCGGGTCGCCGACCGTCTCGGGTACGACTTCGCGATGTTGCGGGAGACGGCCAGGGTGAACGAGGAGGCCCTGGAGGCGGTCGCACGCAAGATCGAGGAGGTCCTGTGGAACCTCGAGGGCAAGACGGTCGTGCTCCTCGGCCTGGCTTTCAAGCCGGACACCGACGACGTGCGGGGGGCCCCCGCCCTGGGACTCGCCGCTCGGCTGCTGGCCGAGGGGACCAGGGTCGTGGGCTACGACCCGATGGCGGCGGACGCCGCAGCCGTCGAGTTGCCCGATCTCGAGATCGCGACCGACGTGTACGAGGCCGCCGAGGGCGCGTCGTGCCTGGTGCTCGCCACCGAGTGGGAGGAGTTCCGCGATCTCGATCTCGCTCGGCTCAAGGGCGTGATGACACAGCCCGCCGTGGTCGACGCGCGCAACTCCCTCGATCCCACGATCTTCACGGCGGCCGGATTCCAGTTCGCCTCGATCGGACGGCCGCAGGTCGGCCTCTGATCGGCCACCGATCGGATGGACGCCGCCGGCTGAGCCCGTTCATTCGAACCTGATCCAGGCGACGAACGGTCTCGTGGGGGCGCCCACGTACTGAGCCATCGACCCACCGATGTCCAGCTCGTCGGCGGCCTCGACGATCGTCGTCCCCGCGGGCGCGTCGATGCGGATGCGCACGACACCGGCGGGCCAGGCGGGCTGGGGCAGCACGAGCAGCCGGTAGACGCCGCCGTCGGTCCTCGCGTCGGGGACGCGGTACCCCACGATCAGCGACATCTGATCGCCGGGATCCGCGGCGAGCCGGCCCACCGCCGTGGTGCGGCCCTCGTCCTTCTCGGTCGTGGTCAGGCTCGGGATGCTCGTCTCGGCCGAGATGCGGTCGGCCTTGGGCGGCAGCAGCACGCTCACGTCGGCCGCCCACCCGCCGACGGGGTCGACGCCGCCGGGCTCCTCCACCGTGGCCGGCAGCGGGAAGCCGAGCAGCGCCGAGGGTGGCTCGTCGGGCGACTCGTTCACGAGCGTCACGATCGTGCGGACCCGGGCCGACCCGTCGTCCTCGAGGGTGACGCGGTGGGAGATGTCGCGGCGCGTGAAGACGGCCGCATGGTTGTCGACCACGGTGTCCCAGGTGACCGCGATCCGGTGTTGCGCGGGGGGCTCGGGCGCGCCGCCGGCGCCGAGGCGCTCGAGGATGCGCCGCTCCCGCGGCCGCGTCGCGACCACGACGAGGTGGCGCTCCGACACGTCGCGGGCGAGCGCGATCGCGAAGCTCTCGGTGGCGGGGCGCCGCGCGAGGTAGGACTCCACCACCGCGGTGGCGACCTCGGCACGACGGGTCTCGGCCGCGTCGGCGTCGCGACCCTCGAAGACCTCGCGCTCCAGCACCTTCGGGGCCTGGTCGGGGTTCACGGGCAGCGGCCGGTCGCTCACCTCGACGGAGCCGGTCGTCCAGACGGCGTCGGCGAGCCACAAGGAGTCGGCGAGCACCACCCCGTCGAGCTCGCCGAGGCCCGAATCGCGCGCGATCGCGAGCAGGTTCTCGCCGGCCGACCGGCCGTCGGTCGTCGCGGTCGCCTGGGCGAACTCTGCGCTCGCCGGCGTCAGGGGAGCGTCGAGTGCGATCACGCCGTCGCGCGCCGAGAGCACGCCGATCAGGTCGACCTCGCCGCCGATCCCCTGTGGGCGTCCCAGCGTCTGGATCGCGAGCAGGTACCGGCGCTCGGCTCCGGTGCCCAGGAACCGCGGCAACAGCTCCACGAAGTCGCGCGTGTCGAGCGCGATCCTCGCCCGGCGCCGCAGCGTCTGCACGGCGTCCTCGTAGCCGTCGGCGACCGGCCCGAGCAGGCGTCCGGTGTCGGCCGCCTCGAGCTGGGCCGCGGCCGCGCCGAGCTCGGTCGCCACCTCGTCGAGCGCCGGAGTGGCCCGCTCGATCGTCGCGAGGTTTACGGCCCCGATCGCCTCCGCCGCGGGGATCCGCAGGTCGTTCCATCCGAGGATGCGGGCGGCCTCGACCATCACGAGCCCGGCGTCGGCCGAGCGACGCGAGGCGAGCGCGACCGCCTCGATGGCCGCGAGGTTGTCGCCGACCCACGGCAGCCGGCGCACGAGCCCGACGGCCGGGCGCTCGAACGCGGCCAGCGCCGAATCCGCCGCGTCGGCGGCGTGCTCGAATCGGGGGACCGCCGCCTCGGGGTCCCCGGTCACGACCGCGACCGTGCCCTCGGTCAGGGCGCTGCGGGCGCTCGAGACGCCACGGAACATCTGACGGCTCGCGAAGAACCCGTCGATCGCGAGCAGGACGACGAGGGTGGCGAGCCCCGCGAGCACCGCCAGCACGACCCGGCGCACCGTCGACCGCCGCCGTCGGGCGTGGGGAAGGCGCACGTGACCGGCGAGTCGGCGCATCGTCGAGGAGACCGACGAGCCGGCGCTGAACGCCTGTGCGCCGGGGTCGGGGATGGGAGGCGTCGCCACCGCCGCACCCTAGCGCGTGGGTCGTTCGCCGCCCAGACATCGGCCGTTCGGTGGGTTGACCCGGCCCATCGCACGGCGTATCTTCCTGCCGTCCTGCCAGGGACGAGGCCGCGTTGTCGGCCGATGTGGCGGGCACCGTTGACGGTGCCCGTATCAGTGCGTACACTACCCGATTGCCGTGCCGTCCACGTGCTCTGCTGTGCGCCGTTCTAGTCTCCCTGGGAGGGGTGTCTCTTGCCTGACCAGCTCGTCCCTGTCCGTGAGCGTGTCAGTTTCGCCAAGCTCGACGAGGTCCTACCGCTTCCCGACCTCGTGGGCATCCAGCGGGGGTCCTTCGACTCACTGCTGAACGAGGGCCTCAAAGAGGTCCTCGAGGAAGTCTCTCCGATCGAGGACTTCACCGAGCAGTTCCAGTTGTACTTCGGTAAGCATCAGTTCCGAGAGGTCAAGGCGAGCGAGGAGGATTGTCGCGACCGCGACATCACCTACAGCCAGCCGCTGTTCGTCGAAGCAACCTTCGTCAACAAGGTGACCGGCGAGATCAAGGAACAGGAAGTCTTCATGGGGGACTTCCCGATCATGACCGAGCGGGGCACCTTCATCATCAACGGCACCGAGCGTGTCGTGGTCTCCCAGCTCGTGCGTTCCCCCGGCGTCTACTTCAGCCGTGAGCTCGACAAGACCTCCGACAAGGAGATCTTCATCGCGAAGATCATCCCGAGCCGGGGAGCCTGGCTGGAGTTCGACGTCGACAAGAAGGAGACCGTCGGCGTGCGCATCGACCGCAAGCGCCGCCAGCTCGTCACCGTGCTGCTGAAGGCGCTCGGCTGGACCACCGACGAGATCCTCACGCTGTTCGACAACGCCCCCTCGATCCAGAACACGCTCGAGAAGGACCACGTCGAGACGCAGGAGGAGGCCCTCGAGGACATCTACCGCAAGCTCCGCCCGGGCGAGCCGCCCACGGCCGAGAGCGCGAAGACCCTGCTCGAGAACCTCTTCTTCAACCCCAAGCGCTACGACGTGGCCAAGGTCGGCCGCCACAAGGTCGACAAGAAGCTCGGCAAGGCCGAGGGCGTGCTGCTCAAGCAGCTCCGCGCCCACCACAAGGCGCTCGGCGAGATCGACAACCCCGACAAGAAGGCGTGGGAGCAGTTCCGCTACCGCGTCTTCAGCGACCAGCTGAAGGACGAGCAGGGCGCCGGTGCGCCGAAGTACAAGGCGGTCCTCACCTACGAGGACATGCTGAAGACGGTCGGCTACCTCGTGAAGCTGCACGCCGGCGAGGAGGGCTACGACCCCGACGACATCGACCACTTCGGCAACCGCCGTCTGCGGTCGGTCGGCGAGCTGATCCAGAACCAGATCCGCATCGGATTGAGCCGGATGGAGAGGGTGGTCAAGGAGCGCATGACCACCCAGGACGTCGAGGCGATCACGCCGCAGACGCTGATCAACATCCGCCCGGTCGTGGCGAGCATCAAGGAGTTCTTCGGCACGTCGCAGCTGTCCCAGTTCATGGACCAGACGAACACGCTCTCGGGCCTGACCCACAAGCGTCGCCTGAGCGCCCTCGGCCCCGGCGGTCTCTCCCGCGAGCGCGCCGGGTTCGAGGTGCGCGACGTGCACCCGTCGCACTACGGGCGCATGTGCCCGATCGAGACGCCCGAGGGCCCGAACATCGGCCTGATCGGGTCGCTGTCGAGCTACGGGCGCATCAACGAGTTCGGGTTCATCGAGACGCCGTACCGGCGGGTCGAGGGCGGCAAGATCACCTCGAAGATCGACTACCTGTCGGCCGACGAGGAGGACCGGCACGTGATCGCGCAGGCGAACACGGCCTACGACTCGAAGACCGGCAAGATCGTCGGCGACTCGGTGCTGTGCCGCCGCAAGGGCGGCGAGGTCGACTCGGTGCCGGCGAGCGAGGTCGACTACATGGACGTCTCGCCGAAGCAGCTGGTCTCGGTGGCCGCCGCGCTGATCCCGTTCCTCGAGCACGACGACGCGAACCGTGCCCTGATGGGCGCGAACATGCAGAAGCAGGCCGTGCCGCTGCTGCGCTCGGAGGCGCCGCTCGTGGGCACCGGCGTCGAGTTCCGTGCCGCGGTCGACGCCGGCGACGTGATCATCAACGAGGAGTCCGGCGTCGTCGACGACGTCTCCGCCGAGGAGATCGTGGTCAAGGAGCGCTCGGGCAGCCTGCGCACCTACAAGCTGCAGAAGTTCCAGCGCTCGAACCAGGGCACGAACATCAACCAGAAGCCGCTCGTCGCCGCCGGCGACAAGGTGGTCAAGGGCCAGGTGATCGCCGACGGGGGATCGACCGAGGCGGGCGAGATCGCGCTCGGCAAGAACCTGGTGGTCGCCTACATGCCGTGGGAGGGCCACAACTACGAGGACGCGATCATCCTCTCCGAGCGACTCGTCAAGGACGACGTGCTCACGTCGATCCACATCGAGGAGCACGAGGTCGACGCCCGCGACACGAAGCTCGGCGCCGAGGAGATCACCCGCGACATCCCCAACGTCAGCGAGGAGATCCTGAAGGACCTCGACGAGCGCGGCATCGTGCGCATCGGGGCCGAGGTCTCGCCCGGCGACTACCTGGTCGGCAAGGTCACGCCCAAGGGCGAGACCGAGCTCACCCCCGAGGAGCGCCTGCTGCGCGCGATCTTCGGCGAGAAGGCGCGCGAGGTGCGCGACACGTCGCTCAAGGTGCCGCACGGCGAGCAGGGCAAGGTCATCGGGGTGCGCGTGTTCAACCGCGACGACGGCGACGAGCTGTCGCCCGGCGTGAACCAGCTGGTCCGCGTGTACGTGGCCCAGAAGCGCAAGATCTCCGACGGCGACAAGCTGGCCGGCCGCCACGGCAACAAGGGCGTGATCTCGACGATCCTCGCCGAGGAGGACATGCCGTTCCTGCCCGACGGCACACCGGTCGACATCATCCTCAACCCGCTGGGCGTGCCGAGCCGCATGAACCTCGGCCAGGTGCTCGAGGCCCACCTCGGCCTGGCCGCGCTGTGGGGGTTCAAGAAGGACGGCGTCGACCACGACGGCCCGGTGCACGTCGCGACGCCGGTGTTCGACGGCGCTCGCGAGGACGAGATCCTCGATGCGATCGGCTCGGTGCACCCCAACCGCGACGGCGTCGGCATGGTCAACGAGGTCGGCAAGTCCCAGCTGATCGACGGCCGCAGCGGCGAGCCCTACGAGGAGCAGATCACGGTGGGCGTCGCCTACATCCTGAAGCTGCTGCACCTGGTCGACGACAAGATCCACGCCCGGTCGACCGGCCCGTACTCGATGATCACCCAGCAGCCACTGGGCGGGAAGGCCCAGTTCGGCGGCCAGCGGTTCGGCGAGATGGAGGTGTGGGCCCTCGAGGCCTACGGCGCCGCGTACGCGCTGCAGGAGCTGCTGACGATCAAGTCCGACGACGTGCTCGGCCGCGTGAAGGTCTACGAGGCCATCGTGAAGGGGGAGAACATCCCCGAGCCGGGCATCCCCGAGTCCTTCAAGGTGCTCATCAAGGAGATGCAGTCGCTCTGCCTCAACGTCGAGGTCCGTTCCTCGACGGGCGAGGAGATCGAGCTGCGCGAGACCGACGAGGACGTCTTCCGGGCCGCCGAGGAGCTGGGCATCGACCTCAGCCGTCGCGAGCCGGCAGGGGCGGACTTCGATTGAACGGCCACGAGCCGGGCGGGAACACGCGAGCGTTGACCGTGGTGCAGAGCGGTCCACGCCCGAAGCCACACGAGGAGGCGAGCGCTTAAGTGCTGGACGTCAACTACTTCGATGAGCTCCGTATCGCCCTGGCCACCGCGGACCAGATCCGCGCATGGTCCAACGGCGAGGTGAAGAAGCCGGAGACCATCAACTACCGCACCCTGAAGCCCGAGAAGGACGGCCTGTTCTGCGAGCGCATCTTCGGGCCGACCCGCGACTGGGAGTGCCACTGCGGCAAGTACAAGCGCGTGCGCTTCAAGGGCATCATCTGTGAGCGCTGCGGCGTGGAGATCACCCGCAGCAAGGTTCGGCGCGACCGCATGGGCCACATCGAGCTGGCCGCCCCGGTCACCCACATCTGGTACTTCAAGGGCGTCCCGAGCCGACTGGGCTACCTGCTCGACCTCGCGCCCAAGGACCTCGAGCGCATCATCTACTTCGCGGCCTACGTGATCACGCGCGTCGACGACGACCGCCGTCACACCGACCTGCCCGAGGTCGAGGCCGAGCTCGAGACCGAGAAGCACCAGCTCGACGCCGAGCGCGACGACGACATCAAGAAGCGCCTCTCCGAGCTCGAGGACCGTCTCAAGGAGCTCGAGGCCGAAGGGGCCAAGGGCGCGCAGCTCTCGGCCGCCAAGCGCGAGGCGCAGCGCGACGTCGAGCGCATCAGCGAGGCCGCGGCCCGTGAGACCCAGCACCTCGACGACGTGCTGTCGGCGTTCAAGGGCCTCTCGGTGAAGCAGCTCGTGGCCGACGACAACGTCTACCGCAGCCTGCGCGAGCGCTTCGGCGACTACTTCGAGGGAGGCATGGGCGCCGAGGCGATCAAGCGCCTGCTCCAGGACTACGACGTCGAGGCCGAGTCCGCGTTCCTGCGCGACATCATCGAGAACGGCAAGGGCACGAAGCGACTGAAGGCGATCAAGCGCCTCAAGGTCGTCTCGCACTTCATCGACGGCAAGTCGACCCCGGCCGGCATGGTGCTCGACGCCGTGCCGGTGATCCCGCCCGACCTGCGCCCGATGGTGCAGCTCGACGGCGGTCGGTTCGCCACGAGCGACCTCAACGACCTGTACCGGCGCGTGATCAACCGCAACAACCGGTTGAAGCGGCTGCTCGACCTGCAGGCGCCCGAGATCATCGTGAACAACGAGAAGCGCATGCTGCAGGAGGCCGTCGACGCGTTGTTCGACAACGGCCGCCGCGGCCGGCCCGTCACGGGCCCGGGCAACCGCCCGCTGAAGTCGCTCTCCGACATGCTCAAGGGCAAGCAGGGCCGCTTCCGCCAGAACCTGCTCGGCAAGCGCGTCGACTACTCGGGCCGCTCGGTCATCGTCGTCGGGCCGGAGCTCCGCCTGCACCAGTGCGGGCTGCCCAAGCAGATGGCGCTCGAGCTGTTCAAGCCGTTCGTGATGAAGCGGCTCGTCGACCAGAACCTGGCGCAGAACATCAAGAGCGCCAAGCGCATGGTCGAGCGCGCGCGCCCGCAGGTGTGGGACGTGCTCGAGGAGGTCATCCGCGAGCACCCGGTGCTGCTGAACCGCGCACCGACCCTGCACCGTCTCGGCATCCAGGCGTTCGAGCCGGTGCTGGTCGAGGGCAAGGCGATCAAGATCCACCCGCTCGTCTGCGCGGCGTTCAACGCCGACTTCGACGGCGACCAGATGGCCGTGCACGTGCCGCTGTCGGCCGAGGCGCAGGCCGAGGCCCGCATCCTGATGCTGTCGGCGAACAACATCCTCTCGCCGGCGCACGGGCGTCCGATCGCGACCCCGTCCCAGGACATGGTGCTGGGTCTGTACTACCTGTCCCTGGCCGTCGACGAGAAGAAGAAGGACGAGTCGTTGTCGACGTTCGGGTCGGTCGGCGAGGCGCTGTTGGCGCTCGACCGCGGTATGGACCTGCACGTGCCGATCCGCATCCGCCTCGAGGGCAAGGCGTTGCCCGACGAGATGCTCCCCGAGGGGTGGGCCGAGTCCGACGCCGCCGCGGCGGGGCGCACGCCGGTCGTGCGCACCACGATCGGCCGCGTGATCCTGAACCAGGCGTTCCCCGACGACTTCGAGTTCCGCAACCACTCGGTGCTGAAGTCCGACATCGCCCGGCTCGTCGACGAGACCGTGCACCGGTACGACCGTGCCACGGTCGAGGAGACGCTCGACAGCCTGAAGAACCTGGGCTTCCACTACGCGACCCGCGCCGGCGTGACGATCGGCGTCGAGGACGTGACCGTGCCGCCCTCGAAGCAGGCGATCCTCGACGAGCACGAGAAGAAGGCGCAGAAGGTCGAGGGTCAGTACCGCAAGGGGATCATCACCGACGACGAGCGTCGTCAGGAGCTGATCGAGATCTGGACCCAGGCGACCGACGAGGTCAAGAACGCCATGGAGGAGGGCTTCACCCCGACGAACCCGATCTTCATGATGGCCAACTCGGGTGCCCGAGGCAACATCATGCAGATCCGTCAGCTGGCGGGGATGCGAGGCCTGGTGGCCAACCCGAAGGGCGAGATCATCCCGCGGCCGATCAAGTCGAACTTCCGCGAGGGGCTGTCGGTGCTGGAGTACTTCATCTCCACGCACGGCGCCCGCAAGGGGCTGGCCGACACCGCGTTGCGCACGGCCGACTCGGGCTACCTCACCCGGCGCCTGGTCGACGTGGCGCAGGAGCTGATCGTGCGCGAGGAGGACTGCGGCACCGACCGGTCGATCCCGATCCGCGTGAACGTGACGCGGCCCGACGGCTCGGTCGCCAAGGGCCAGCACGCCGACACGTCGGTGTTCGGAAGGGTGCTCGCCGAGGACGTGAAGGTCGACGGCAAGAAGGTCGCCTCGGCCGGCGAGGAGCTCGACGACGAGGTCACGGCCGCCGTGCTCGCGTCGGGCGTCGACGAGGTGCAGGTGCGTTCGGTGACCACGTGCGAGGCCGAGATCGGCGTCTGCGCGGCGTGCTACGGCCGCTCGCTCGCGAGCGGACGCATGGTCGACATCGGCGAGGCGGTCGGCATCATCGCCGCCCAGTCGATCGGCGAGCCCGGCACCCAGCTCACGATGCGCACGTTCCACACCGGCGGTGTGGCCGGCGAGGACATCACGCACGGCCTGCCGCGCGTGGTCGAGCTGTTCGAGGCCCGCAAGCCCAAGGGCGAGGCGCAGATCACCGAGATCAGCGGCACCGTCTCGATCGAGGACGACGAGGAGAAGCACCAGCGGCACATCCTCGTGACCGACGAGTCGGGCGACCAGGTGGAGTACCCGGTCTCGTACCGGGCGCGCCTGACCGTGAGCGCCGGCGACGACGTGGTCGTGGGACAGCAGCTGACCGAGGGCTCGGTGAACCCGCACGAGAAGCTGCGGGTCGAGGGCGTGCTCGCCCTCCAGAACCACCTGGTCGACGAGGTGCAGCAGGTGTACCGCTCGCAGGGCGTGACGATCCACGACAAGCACATCGAGCTGATCGCGCGCCAGATGCTGCGCAAGGTGCACATCATCGAGCCGGGTGACACCGAGTTCCTGCCGGGCGACATGATCGCCCGCCGCGCGTTCGAGGAGAAGAACGCCGAGGTCGTCGAGGCCGGCGGCGTGCCCGCATCGGCTCGACCGGTGCTGCTCGGCATCACGAAGGCGTCGCTCGCGACCGACTCGTGGCTGTCGGCGGCCTCGTTCCAGGAGACGACGCGGGTGCTCACCGATGCGGCCATCTCGGCCAAGTCCGACCCCCTGCTGGGGCTGAAGGAGAACGTGATCATCGGCAAGCTCATCCCGGCCGGATCGGGCCTGGCGCGCTACCGCAACGTGGCCGTCAACATCAAGCCCGAGGCGATCCCCGAGTACTGGCTGGCACGCCAGCGCGAGATCGCTGAGGCCGTGGCGAGCGAGACCGGTGAGCCGTCGCTCGTCGGGCTCACCCGCGAGCAAGCCGAGCAGATGCTCGGCGGCGGGCTGACGGCGGTCAAGACCGACGAGGAGTAGTCCCCAGGGAGACGCGTCACCGCGAGGGCGGGGCCTGTCGGCCCCGCCCTCGCTGCGTCATCACTCCAGCCACCACATCGGCCGGCGCGGGGGTTCGAGCGCGCGATCGGCGGTGAGCATCAGCTCGACGAGTGTGCGGCGCTCGTCGGCGTCGAGCCGCTCGTGGATCGGGGCGAACCGGGTGCGGGCGAGGTCGTGCATGCGGTGGAGCCGATGCCGGCCGAGCTCGGTGACCCGGTAGGGCTTCGCCTGTTCGTGCTCGTAGCCCTCGACGCGCTCGACGAGGCCCGCCAGGTCGAGGCGCTCGAGCACGCCGGCGCTGGCCTGACGCGAGACCCGGAGCTCGCGGGCCATCTCGTTGAGGAACATGTTCGGCGTGTGGTCGAGGAGCGCGAGCATGCGGTACTGGGCGTAGGAGACGTAGTTGCCCTCGAGGGCCTGGTCCATCGTGACCCGGATGCGTTGATGCAGCTTGTGGTGGGTGAACACTATGTCGAGGGCGTCGGGATCGGGCTCTCGCCACGTGTGGTTGAGCGTGCACGGCATGATCCGGCGGTTGTACCGATTGGGTCCGACATGCGAAGCGGCGTAGTTCGTCGATGGTCGGCCGTCGGACCTTCCTCGCCCAGCGACTAGGCAGGGACCTCCGTAGTTGGACCTGCAACGAAAACACGGAGGTCCTTGCCTAGTCACGCGCGTACCCCCCACGAAGCGAGTCTCGAACGACGATGGTGACCCGTCCGGTCGTCACCCCGCCGTGAGCTCGAGCAGTACGTCGTGCACGCCGGGCGCTCCCGGCGAGGATGTCGCCATCGAGCCAGCCGTCGTCCGCCCGTCCCAGTCCGTGACGACGCCACCAGCTTCCTGGATCAGCAGACCGCCGGCGGCGACGTCCCACGGGGCCAGCGCCAGCTCGAAGAACCCGTCGAACACGCCCTCGGCCACCCAGGCGAGGTCCAGCGCCGCCGCTCCCGGCCGGCGCAGGTCCTCGAACCGCCCGATCGCGCCTTCGAACGCCCGTAGGTACCGGGGCAGCAGGTCCTTGCGTCGGAACGGGAACCCGGTGCCCACGACCGCGTGCGCCGGGTCGACCGACGAGACCGTGAGCCGCCCCGGTTCCCCGCCGCCGTCCACCCGCCAGGAGCCCTCGCCCCGGCCCGCCATCCACGTCACCCCGAGGAACGGGGCGCAGACGGCCCCCGCCACCGGGACCCCACCCCGAACCAACGCGACCGAGACCCCCACCGCCCAGAACCCGTGCGCGAAGTTCGTGGTGCCGTCGAGCGGATCGACCACCCACGCGTCGGCGATGTCGACCCCGCCGCTCTCTTCGCCGTGGACGCCCACGCCTCCCCCCTCGGCATCGAGCAGCGACACGATCGCTCGCTCCGCGGCCACGTCCACCTCGGTCACGTAGTCGCCCGGCAGTTCCTTGGCCCGCACGCCCACGCCGCCGCCGAGCCCGGCCGCCCGCACCACCTCGGCACCGCGCTCGGCGGCGCGAGCGGCGACCGAGACCTCACGGGACAGTGACCCCATCGGGCGGGTACGCTAGCAGCGCACCAGCCGCACGCACCGCGGGTGGCGAGCCACCTCACACGGGCCGCCGAGGCACCCCGCGCGCGTTGACGCTCGTGCGTGTGACCTGTAGCTTTGTTCCTCGCGCCCCGGCTCGGCGGGCCACCGGCGCGTTTCGACTCCCTTCGGAGTGGGATCAGCGGGTTCGAGCGGCGTTCGCGCTGCGTCCGCACCGGTTCCGAACGGCCCGCGGGCTCGGCTCACGCCGGGCTCCGGTGTTTGACAACGACAGAGTGCAGACGAGAGATCTATGCCCACGATCGAGCAACTGGTACGCAAGGGGCGCAAGTCCCCCAAGGCGAAGACGAAGGCCCCCGCGCTGAAGGGGTCCCCGCAGCGGCGTGGCGTCTGCACGCGTGTCATGACCTTCACCCCGAAGAAGCCGAACTCCGCGCTGCGCAAGGTCGCGCGTGTGCGGCTCACGAGCCAGGTCGAGGTCACCGCCTACATCCCCGGCGAGGGCCACAACCTGCAGGAGCACTCGATCGTGCTCGTGCGCGGCGGTCGCGTGAAGGACCTGCCGGGCGTTCGCTACAAGATCGTCCGCGGCACGCTCGACACCGCCGGGGTCAAGGGCCGCAAGCAGGCGCGCTCGCACTACGGCGCGAAGAAGGGCGGGGAGTAGATGCCGCGCAAGGGTCCCGCCGTCCGTCGCGAGGTCGCTCCCGACCCCGTGTACCAGAACCCCCTCGTCACGCAGCTCATCAACAAGGTGCTGCTCGACGGGAAGAAGACCGTGGCCGAGCGCGCCGTCTACGAGGCGCTCGAGCAGATCAGCCAGAAGACCGCCAACGACCCGGTGGTCACCCTCAAGCGCGCCGTCGACAACGTGCGGCCGATGCTCGAGGTCAAGTCCCGTCGCGTCGGCGGGGCTTCCTATCAGGTACCCGTCGAGGTCAAGCCGCAGCGCGGCACGACGCTCGCGCTCCGCTGGCTCGTGAACTACAGCCGAGCGCGCCGCGAGAACTCGATGGCCGAGCGGCTCACCGCCGAGATCATGGATGCCGCCAACGGCGCCGGCACCTCGGTGAAGCGCCGCGAAGACATGCACAAGATGGCCGAGGCCAACAAGGCCTTCGCCCACTACCGCTGGTGATCGACGAGCATTCCCGGAACCGGCCCTCAGGGGCCGGTTCTCGACTGAAGGGGGACCGGTGATGGCGGTCCCCGCGGAGATGATGCAGGTGGCGACGACCGAACAGGCCGTGACGAAGGGCAAGGGACTCCACATCCGGGAGTACCCGCTCGCTCGCACGCGCAACATCGGCATCATGGCCCACATCGACGCGGGCAAGACCACGACGACCGAGCGCATCCTCTACTACACCGGCAAGGCGTACAAGATCGGCGAGGTCCACGAGGGCACCGCCCAGATGGACTGGATGGCACAGGAGCGCGAGCGCGGCATCACGATCACGAGCGCCGCCACCACGTGTCAGTGGAAGGGCCACTGGATCAACATCATCGACACGCCCGGCCACGTCGACTTCACGGTCGAGGTCGAGCGCAGCCTGCGCGTGCTCGACGGCGCGGTCGCGGTGTTCGATGCCGTCGCCGGTGTCGAGCCACAGTCCGAGACCGTCTGGCGCCAGGCCGATCGCTACTCCGTGCCGCGCATCTGCTTCGTCAACAAGATGGACCGCACGGGCGCCGACTTCCAGCGCACGATCGACATGATGGTCGACCGGCTGGCGGCCAACCCGCTCGTGCTGCAGCTCCCCTGGGGGACCGAGAGCGACTTCCACGGGGTGATCGACCTCGTGAACATGAACGCCCACTTCTGGGAGGGCGACATGGGCGAGGAGTGGAGGGACACCGAGATCCCCGAGGAGTACCGCGCTCGCGCCGAGGCGGCCCGCCACGAGCTCTTCGAGAAGCTCGCCGAGCACGACGAGCAGCTGATGGAGAAGTTCGTGCACGAGAGCGAGCCGACCGTCGAGGAGTTGCACAAGGCGATCCGTGCGATGACCCTCGATGGGTCGGGGGTGCCCGTGCTCTGCGGCTCCGCGTTCAAGAACAAGGGCGTGCAGCTCGTGCTCGACGCGATCGTGGCGTACCTGCCGAGCCCGCTCGAGGTACCGCCGGTCGAGGGACACAGGCCCCTCAGGGAAGACGACCACATCATGCGCGAGCCCGACGACGCGCAGCCGTTCTCGGCCCTCGCGTTCAAGATCATGAGCGACCCGTACGTGGGCCGCCTCACCTACCTGCGTGTGTACAGCGGCGTGCTGCACAGCGGCTCCCACGTCCTGAACTCGACGAAGGATCGCAAGGAGCGCATCGGGCGCATCCTGCAGATGCACGCGAACCACCGCGAGGACATGGAGGCGGCGTACACGGGCGACATCGTGGCCGTGGTGGGGCTCAAGCACTCGACGACGGGCGACACGATCTGCGACCCGGACGAGCCGATCGTGCTCGAGAACATCACGTTCCCGACGCCGGTCATCTCGGTCGCCGTGGAGCCGAAGACCAAGGCCGACCAGGACAAGCTCGGCACCGGCCTGATGAAGCTCTCCGACGAGGACCCGACGTTCGTCGTGAAGTACGACGACGAGACCGGCCAGACGGTGATCTCAGGCATGGGCGAGCTGCACCTCGACATCATCGTCGACCGCCTCAAGCGCGAGTTCTCGGTCGATGCCAACGTCGGCAAGCCGCAGGTCGCCTACCGGGAGACGGTCCGCAAGGAAGCCCACAAGGTCGAGACGCGCTTCGTGCGCCAGACCGGTGGCCGGGGCCAGTTCGGCCACGTCGTGATCGACCTCGAGCCCACCGGGCCCGGGGGTGGGTACGAGTTCATCAACAAGATCGTGGGCGGCAAGATCCCGCGGGAGTACATCCCCGCCGTCGACCAGGGCATCCAGGAGGCGCTCGACAACGGCATCCTGGCCGGCTACCCGATGGTCGACGTGCGCGCGACGTTGATCGACGGGTCCTACCACGAGGTCGACTCCTCGGAGATGGCGTTCAAGATCGCCGGCTCGATGGCGATCAAGGAAGCCGCCCGCAAGGCCGACCCGGTGATCCTCGAGCCGGTCATGGAGTTCGATGTCACGACGCCCGAGGAGTTCCTCGGCGACGTGATGGGCGACGTCACCGCCCGACGGGGACGCATCGAGAACATCGACGAGCGCAGCGGACAGAAGGTCGTGCGCGTGGTGGTGCCGCTGGCCGAGCTGTTCGGCTACGCCACCGAGCTCCGCTCGCGCACGCAGGGCCGTGCCGCGCACAGCCCGATGCAGCTGCACGCCTACAACGAGGTGCCGACGCAGATCGGCAAGGAGATCGTCGCCCGGGTCATGGGCGAGTAACGGACGCGAAGGAACAGGGGAGAACCGGAGATGTCGAAGCAGAAGTTCGAGCGGACCAAGCCCCACGTGAACATCGGCACGATGGGCCACATCGACCACGGCAAGACGACGTTGACCGCGGCGATCACCAAGCGCCAGGCCGAGAAGGGCATGGCCGAGTTCACCCCGTTCGACGAGATCGACAAGGCGCCCGAGGAGCGCGAGCGCGGCATCACGATCGCGATCGCCCACGTGGAGTACGAGACCGACGCGCGCCACTACGCCCACGTCGACATGCCCGGACACGCCGACTACGTGAAGAACATGATCACCGGCGCCGCCCAGGTCGACGGCGCGATCTTGGTGGTCTCAGTGCCGCCGACGGCCCGATGCCCCAGACCCGCGAGCACGTCTTGCTGGCCCGTCAGGTGGGCGTGCCCTACATCGTGGTGGCGCTCAACAAGTGCGACATGGTCGACGACCCCGAGCTGTTGGAGCTCGTCGAGCTCGAGGTGCGCGAGCTGCTCGAGCGGCTACGAGTTCCCCGGCGACGACGTCCCGGTGATCCAGGTGAGCGCGCTGAAGGCGCTGGAGGGCGACGAGACCTGGCAAGCCAAGATCGACGAGCTGATGGACGCGGTCGATTCCTACGTCGCCGAGCCCACCCGCGACACCGACAAGCCCTTCTTGATGCCGATCGAGGACGTCTTCTCGATCACCGGGCGCGGCACGGTCGTCACCGGCCGCGTCGAGCAGGGCAAGCTCGCCAAGATGAGCGAGATCGAGATCGTCGGCATCAAGGACACCCGCAAGACCACCGCCACCGACCTGGAGATGTTCCGAAAGCTGCTCGACGAGGTCGTGGCCGGGGACAACGTCGGCATCTTGCTGCGCGGCATCGACAAGGACGAGGTCGAGCGCGGCCAGGTGCTGGCCGCACCGGGCTCGATCACCCCGCACACGAACTTCAAGGGCCAGGTCTACATCCTTTCCAAGGACGAGGGAGGCCGCCACACCCCGTTCTTCAACGGCTACCGCCCCCAGTTCTACTTCCGCACGACCGACGTCACCGGCTCGGCGGCGCTGCCCGAGGGCGTGGAGATGGTCATGCCCGGGGACAACGTCGAGATGACGGTCGAGCTGATCGCCCCGATCGCGATGGAAGAGGGCCTGCGCTTCGCGATCCGCGAGGGCGGGCGCACCGTGGGCGCCGGCCGCGTGACCGAGATCATCAAGTAACCGAGAACCGAGAGACCGAGAGACGAGAGAGAAGGCGCGACGACCGTGGCAGGACCCAAGATCCGCATCAAGCTTCGGGCCTACGACCACCGCATGCTCGACGTCGCCGCGCGCGACATCGTCGAACACGTCACCCGCACGGGTGCCAAGGTGATCGGCCCGGTGCCGCTGCCGACGGAACGCGCCATCTACACGGTGATCCGTTCGCCGCACAAGTACAAGGACTCGCGCGAGCACTTCCAGATGCTCACGCACAAGCGGCTGATCGACATCGTCGACGCCACCTCCAAGACGGTGCAGGAGCTCCAACGCCTGAACCTGTCGGCCGGGGTCGACATCGAGATCAAGCTCTGAGGACGCCATGCCAGGAGACGTGAAGACCGTGAAGGGCATCTTGGGCACGAAGCTGGGCATGACCCAGGTCTTCGACGACACCCGAGCCGTGCCGGTCACCGTGATCAAGGCGGGCCCCTGCGTCGTGGCCCAGATCAAGACCGAGGAGCGCGACGGTTACGACGCCGTGCAGCTGGCGTTCGGCGACGTGCGCCCGAACAAGGTCACGAAGCCGATGCAGGGCCACTACGAGGCGAACTCGGCCGAGCCGCGCCGTCACCTCGTGGAGCTGCGCACGCCCGATGCCGGCACGTACGAGCCCGGGCAGGAGCTGCGGGCCGACCTCTTCGAGGCGGGCGACCTGGTCGACGTCGTCGGGGTGTCCAAGGGCAAGGGGTTCGCGGGCGTGATGAAGCGCCACGGGTTCGCCGGACTCAAGGCCAGCCACGGTACCCACCGGGTCCATCGCGCGCCCGGCGCGATCGGCGCCTGCGCCACGCCGAGCCGTGTCTTCAAGGGCATGCGCATGGCGGGTCAACACGGCAACTCGCGCGTCACGGTGCTGAACCTCACCGTGGTGCAGGCCGACCCCGAGCGCAACCTGCTGCTCGTGAGGGGCGCCGTGCCCGGACCCGAGGGTGGGCTCGTGATGGTTCGGTCCGCGGTCAAGTCACCGGCGACGAAGGGTGCCTGAGATGGCGACGATCGACATCCTCGACGCCCAGGGCAAGAAGTCGGGCTCGCGCGACCTCGCGACCGACGTCTTCGAGGCGCCCGTGAGCGTGCCGCTGATGCACCAGGTGGTGATCGCGGGCCTCGCGGGGCTCCGCGCCGGGACGCACTCGACGAAGACCCGCGGCGAGGTCGCGGGCGGCGGCCGCAAGCCGTGGCGCCAGAAGGGCACCGGGCGCGCGCGCCAGGGCTCGATCCGCTCCCCCCAATGGGTCGGCGGCGGTGTGGCGCACGGGCCGCAGCCGCGCGACCACTCGATGCGTGTGAACAAGAAGATGCGCAAGGGCGCGCTCCGCTCGGCGCTCACCGACGCGCTGGCGAGCGGGAAGCTCGCCGTCGTGACCGAGATCGCCTTCGACGAGCCGAAGACGAGGCGGGCCGCCGAGCTCCTCTCGACGCTCGAGCTCAGCGGGAACGTGCTCGTCGTGCTCGCGCGGCCGACCGACGACGGCGCCGCCGAGAAGTCGTTCCGCAACCTCACCGACGTGAAGGTCGCCTACGCGGGCGGGCTCGGCACCTACGACGTGCTGTGGGCCGACCGTGTGCTCCTGACCGGCGACGCCCTCGACGCGCTCGAGGGCAAGAAGGGCTCCGCGCCCGAGGCGGAGAAGGGCGAAACCGCCGAGGCGGGTGAGGCGTCGTGAAGTCGCCCCGTGACGTGATCATCCGCCCGATCGTGTCGGAGAAGTCCTACGCCGGGCTCGAGCAGAACACCTACACGTTCCTGGTCGACAAGCGTGCGAACAAGACCGAGATCAAGGAAGCCGTGCAGGCGATCTGGGAGGTCCGTGTGACCTCCGTGAACACGCTGCACCGCCGCGGCAAGGTGAAGCGCCGCGGCTACACGAAGGGCAAGCGTCCCGACGAGAAGCGCGCCATCGTCACCCTCGCCGAGGGCGACGCGATCGAGATCTTCGAGGGTGGGTAGCCATGGCCGTCCGTAAGTACAAGCCGACGACCCCGGGCCGACGCGGGGCGAGCGTCTCGTCGTTCGACGAGATCACCCGCTCGACCCCCGAGAAGTCGCTGCTCGAGAAGAAGCACCGCAAGGCCGGTCGCAACGTGCACGGTCGTATCACGACGCGCCACCAGGGCGGCGGCACGAAGCAGCGCTACCGCGTGATCGACTTCAAGCGGAACAAGGACGGCGTGCCGGCCAAGGTCGCGCACATCGAGTACGACCCGAACCGCAGCGCGCGCATCGCCCTGCTGCACTACGCCGATGGAGAGAAGCGTTACATCCTCGCGCCGCAGGGCGTGAAGCAGGGCGATCAGCTGATGAGCGGTCCCGATGCCGAGATCCGTCCCGGCAACGCCTTGGCGCTGCGCAACATCCCGGTGGGCACGGTGGTGCACGCGATCGAGCTGAAGCCGGGAGCGGGCGCGAAGCTCGCGCGTTCGGCCGGGGCGAGCGTGCAGCTCATGGCGAAGGAAGGCTCGATGGCGACCGTGCGCCTGCCCTCGGGCGAGACGCGCCTGGTGCCCGCCGGCGCCAGGGCCACCGTCGGCACGGTCGGCAACCCCGAGCACGAGCTGATCTCGCTCGGCAAGGCGGGCCGCGCTCGCTGGAAGAACAAGCGTCCGTCCGTGCGCGGTGTGGCGATGAACCCCGTCGACCACCCCCTGGGCGGCGGCGAAGGCAAATCATCGGGCGGCCGGCACCCCGCGTCGCCGTGGGGCAAGAAGGAAGGTCGAACCCGCAAGAAGAACAAGGCGTCGAACAAGTACATCGTCCGTCGCCGTGGGAAGGGGCGTGGCTAGGTGCCCAGGTCCGTCAAGAAGGGTCCGTTCGTCGACGAGCACCTCATGGTCAAGATCGACGACATGAACAAGAAGGGCGACAAGCGCGTCGTCAAGACGTGGTCGCGCCGGTCCACGATCGTGCCCGACATGCTCGGGCACACGATCGCCGTGCACGACGGTCGCAAGCACGTGCCGGTCTTCATCTCGGAGTCGATGGTGGGGCACAAGCTCGGCGAGTTCGCGCCGACGCGCACCTTCCGTTCGCACTCCCGTGACGAGCGCCGGAGCGGAGTGAGGTAAGTGCAAGCGCGAGCCACCATGAAGTACGTGCGCACGTCGCCGCGGAAGATGCGGCGCGTGATCGACATGATCCGCGGCCAGCACGTGGCCGAGGCGCGGCGCATCCTGCGGTTCTCGCCGCTCGGGCCGACGCCCGAGGTCGAGAAGCTGCTGAATTCGGCGATCGCCAACGCCGAGCAGCAGCCCGGCGTGATCGAGGAGAACCTGATGGTGTCGCGCGCCTGGGTCGACGACGGCCCGACGCTGCGGCGCTACCGGCCGCGCGCCTACGGCCGCGCCACGCGGGTGCGCAAGCGCACGTCGCACGTGACGCTCGTGGTGGAGACGATGGGAGAGGAAGCCTAGTGGGTCACAAGGTCAACCCGTACGGGTTCCGGCTGGGGGTCATCTACCCCTGGAAGTCCAACTGGTACGCCGGCCGGCGTGAGTACGCCGGTCAGCTCCACGAGGACATCTGGATCCGCAAGCACATCCGGTCCCGCCTCTCGCGCGCCGGCATCAGCTCGATCGACATCGAGCGCAAGGGCGACCAGATCTGGGTGTTCATCCGCACGGCCCGTCCCGGCATCGTGATCGGCCGCAAGGGCGCCGAGGTCGACCGGCTGCGCAAGGACATCGAGCGCTACACGAAGAAGCGGGTCGACGTGAAGGTCGAGGACATGAACCAGGCCGCGAGCGAGTCGCGCCCGGAGACCGATGCCACCCTGCTCGCGCAGGGCGTCGCCGAACAGCTGGCCGGTCGTGTGGCGTTCCGCCGCGCGATGCGCCGTGCCGTGCAGACGGCGATGCGCTCGGGTGCCCTCGGCGTGCGCGTGGCGACCGGCGGCCGCCTCGGAGGATCGGAGATGGGTCGGCGCGAGTGGTACCGCGAGGGCCGCGTGCCCCTGCACACCCTGCGCGCCAAGGTCGACTTCGGTACGGCCGAAGCCAAGACCACGTTCGGCATCATCGGCGTGAAGGTCTGGGTCTACCACGGCGACGAGGTGCCGCACCGTGAGCAGCAGACCGAGCGCGCGCTCGCTCGCGCCCACGCCTCGGCCCAGCAGGTCGACACGGCCGGGCGAGGCGGCTCGACGCCTGCCGAGCCCACGCCCGCCGAGCCCACGGCCGAGCCCACGCCTGCCGAGCCCACGGCCGAGCCCGCCCTGACGCCGGCGGCCGAGGCGTCAGCGCCGGAGCCGCCCGAGGCACCTGCGCCGGAGGCGACCGAGGCACCGGCGTCCGCGGAAGGTGGCGAGAGCTGATGCTGGCCCCCAAGAAGGTCAAGCACCGCAAGGTGCACCGCGGACATCGCCGCGGCATGGCCAAGGGCGGCACCGAGATCCACTTCGGTGACTACGGCCTGGTCGCGCTCGAGGCCGCCTGGATCACGAACCGCCAGATCGAGGCGGCCCGCGTCGCGATCACGCGGCACATCCGCCGAGGCGGGAAGGTGTGGATCAACATCTTCCCCGACAAGTCGGTGACCAAGAAGCCCGCCGAGACCCGCATGGGCTCGGGGAAGGGCAACCCCGAGGGGTGGGTCGCCGTCGTGAAGCCCGGACGCGTGATGTTCGAGCTCGCCGGGGTGCCGGAGTCGCTGGCCAGAGAGGCCATGAAGCGGGCGCAGCACAAGCTGCCGATCAAGACCAAGTTCATCAGCAGGGACGGGGAGTAGCCGCATGCCCAGCAAGGCCGCAGAGCTGCGAGAGCTGCCGGACGACGAGCTCCTGGCGCGCGTCGACGCCGCCAAGGAAGAGCTGTTCAACCTGCGCTTCCAGCTGGCGACGGGTCAGCTCGACAACCCGACCCGCATCAGGGAGGTACGCCACGAGGTGGCGCGCATCGCCACCGTGCTGCGCGAGCGCGAGATCGAGCTGGAGCTCGATGCGATCGCCGCGGCACGCGAGGCGGCATCCGAGGAGGAGCAGTGAGCGACGAGCAGACCGTGACCGACACCGCCGCCGAGCGCGGGCGCCGCAAGGTGCGCACCGGCGTCGTCGTGTCGGACAAGATGGACAAGACCGTGCTGGTGCGCGTCGATCGCAAGGTCACCCACCCGCTCTACCGCAAGACGGTTCGGCGCTCGTCGAAGCTCGCCGCGCACGACGAGCAGAACGAGGCGCACGTGGGCGACACGGTGCGGCTGATGGAGACGCGCCCGGTCTCGAAGAGCAAGCGCTGGCGGGTCGTCGAGATCGTCGAACGAGCGAAGTGACCGCCCAGAGGACCGCCGAGACAGAGGGAACGCGAGGGAGCCGGAAGTGATCCAGCAGGAGACGCGCTGCAAGGTCGCGGACAACACGGGGGCCAAAGAGGTCCTGTGCATCCGCGTGCTGGGCGGCTCGGGCCGTCGCTACGCGGGGGTCGGCGACGTGATCGTCGGCACCGTGAAGGACGCCCTGCCCGGCGGTGGCGTGAAGAAGGGCGAGGTGGTGCGGGCGGTCGTCGTGCGCACCGCCAAGGAGCGCCGTCGCCCCGATGGGTCGTACATCCGCTTCGACGACAACGCCGTGGTGATCATCAACGAGCAGAAGAACCCGCGCGGCACCCGCATCTTCGGACCGGTGGCCCGCGAGCTGCGCGAGAAGCGGTTCATGAAGATCATCTCGCTCGCGCCGGAGGTGCTGTAGGCGATGCCAGGGGTCGACATCAAGAAGGACGACACGGTCCGCGTGATGGCGGGCAAGGATCGCGGCAAGGAAGGCCGCGTGGTCCGCGTGTTGCCGCGTGAGGGCAAGATCATGGTCGACGGCGTCGCGCTGGCCAAGAAGCACCAGCGTGCCGCCGGACGAGCCAGCGGCTCGAGCCAGGCGATCCAGCAGGGAGGCATCATCGACGTGGAGATGTTCATCGACATCTCCAACGTGCAGCCCGTCTGCGGAAGCTGCGGCAAGCCCACGCGCATCGGGCACCGGGTCGAGCAGGACGGCACGAAGGTGCGCATCTGTCGGAAGTGCGAGGCGGAACTATGAGCGACGACTACACACCGAGGTTGAAGGAGCGTTACCGCGACGAGTTGGTGCCGGCGCTGCAGAGCGAGCTCGGGCTCGAGAACGTGATGCAGGTACCGCGTCTCGACAAGATCGTGGTGAACATGGGCATCGGCGACGCCGTCAAGGACGGGCGCATGCTCGACGCCGCCCTCGAGGACCTCACGATCATCACCGGTCAGAAGCCGGTCGTGACCAAGGCCCGCAAGTCGATCGCCGGGTTCAAGCTGCGCGAGGGTATGCCGATCGGCGCGAAGGTCACGTTGCGGGGCGATCGCATGTGGGAGTTCTACGACCGGCTGGTCTCGCTCGCGCTCCCGCGCATCCGCGACTTCCGAGGCATGAGCCCGCGCTCGTTCGACGGTCACGGCAACTACACGATGGGCGTCACCGAGCAGCTGATCTTCCCGGAGATCGACTACGACAAGGTGGCGCAGGTGCGCGGCATGGACATCACGATCGTCACGACCGCCACCGGCGACGACGAGGCTCGAAGCCTGCTGATCGCCCTCGGCTTCCCGCTCGCGGGTGTCGAGCAGGTGGCGCAGGCAGGGTAGGAGAACGCACACATGGCGAAGAAGGCACTGAAGAACAAGCAGCAGCGCCAGCCGAAGTTCCGCGTGCGCGGATACACGCGCTGTCAGCGGTGCGGGCGATCCCGAGCCGTCTACAAGCGGTTCCTGCTCTGCCGCATCTGCTTCCGAGAGCTGGCGCACGCCGGCGAGCTGCCGGGGGTGACGAAGGCATCATGGTGACCAAGGAACGGCGGTTCTCGAGCAACGTCAACGATCCGGTCGCCGACCTGCTCACGCGCATCCGCAACGCGAACCTGGCGTACAAGGACGACCTGGCCGTGCCGGTCTCGAAGGTGAACGAGGCGGTTCTCGGTATCCTCGACGCCGAGGGATACATCGACGGCTTCGAGCGCGAGGGCGAGGGCGTGCACCAGGCCCTCCGTGTGCGCCTCAAGTACGACAAGAAGCGGCAGCGCACGATCTCCGGCATCAAGCGCGTCTCGACGCCCGGACGACGGGTCTACACGGGGCGACACGAGCTGCCGCGGGTGCTCGGCGGTCTCGGCGTGGCGATCGTCTCCACGTCGCAGGGCGTGATGACCGACAAGGACGCCTCCCGCAAGGGCATCGGCGGCGAGGTGCTGGCCTACGTCTGGTAGCGACGGGGCGAACACGAGGGAACGGACACGATGAGTCGTATCGGAAAGCAGCCCATCGAGATCCCGAGTGGGGTCGACATCACGGTCGGCGACGGCAACGTCGTCACGGTGAAGGGACCCCGCGGGGAGCTCACCCAGACGATGCACGAGAACATGACGATCGTGGTCGACGGCGGCCTCGCCCGGGTCGAGCGCCCCGACGACCTGGGGTTCAACCGCGGGCTGCACGGGCTCACCCGTTCGCTGGTGGCCAACATGGTCGAGGGTGTGACCAAGGGCTACGAGAAGAAGCTCGAGATCGTGGGCGTGGGCTACCGGGCGGCCATGAAGGGCAAGGACATCGAGGTGCAGGCCGGGTTCTCACACCCGGTGCTGGTGCCGGTGCCCGACGGCATCGAGTTCGAGGTGCCGGCCCCCACGCAGATCGTGGTGCGGGGCAACGACAAGCAGGCGGTCGGAGAGATCGCCGCGAAGATCCGGAAGATCCGCAAGCCCGAGCCGTACAAGGGCAAGGGCATCCGGTACGAGGGCGAGTACGTGCGGAAGAAGGCCGGCAAGGCCGCGAAGACAGGTGCTGCGTGATGGCGAGGAACGAGAAGCGAGTGGCGCGCGAACGCCGCCACGACCGGGTCCGCAAGAAGGTCTCGGGCGACGGCACCCGGCCACGCCTGGCGGTGTACCGGTCGAACAAGTTCATCTACGCGCAGCTGATCGACGACGTCGACGCTCGCACGCTCGCCCAGGTGAGCGACCGCGAGGTCTCCGGCGACGACAAGACGGCTCGCGCGAAGGCAGCCGGCGAGCTGCTCGCGAGCCGCGCGAAGGACGCCGGCATCGAGCGCGCCGTCTTCGATCGCGGCGGCCGGCTGTACCACGGTCGCGTGGCCGCGCTCGCCGATGGCGCGCGCGAGGGAGGACTCCAGATCTGACATGAGCAGGCGATACGACTCGAATCAGCAGGACCGCAGCCCGTTCGAGGAACGGGTGATCTCGATCAACCGAGTGGCCAAGGTCGTCAAGGGTGGTCGGCGGTTCTCCTTCGCCGCGCTCGTCGTCGTCGGCGACGGTGCGGGTCGGGTCGGGCTGGGCTACGGCAAGGCCAAGGAGGTGCCCGCGGCGATCGCCAAGGGCGTCGAGGAGGCCCGCAAGGCCATGTTCGAGGTGCCGATGATGGGCACGACGATCCCGCACGAGGTGATCGGCGAGGCCGGTGCCGGGGTCGTGCTGCTCAAACCCGCCGCCCCGGGAACCGGCGTGATCGCCGGGGGGCCGGTTCGGGCCCTGGTCGAGGCCGCGGGCATCAAGGACATCCTGTCGAAGTCCATGGGCAGCTCGAACCAGATCAACATCGTGAAGGCGGCGGTGGCCGGGCTGAAGTCGCTGCGTCGACCCCTGCAGGTGGCCCGACTGCGCGGCCTCGACGTCCACGAGATCGCGCCCAAGCCGATGCTCGAGGCCGTCGCCGCGGCCGATGTGCGCCTGCAGGCCGCACGCACCGCGGCGCTCGAGGAGGTCTACTCCGACCAGCCGTCGAGCCGCGACCAACGGCGCGGTCAAGGCCCGCGCGGAGGCCGGCGATGAGCCAGCTCAAGGTGACGCAGGTGCGCAGCGTGATCGACCGTCCCCGTGACCAGAAGGACACGGTGCGCCGGCTCGGCCTGCACCGCATCAACGACGCCGTCATCAAGGACGACCGTCCCGAGATCCGCGGCATGATCGAGAAGGTGCGGCATCTCGTTCGCGTCGAAGAGGTCGAGGGCGCCTGAGGCGTCCCCGGAGAGGAACCGATATGAAGCTCCATCACCTGAAGCCGGCCGAAGGCGCGAAGCGGGATCGCAAGCGCGTCGGTCGAGGCCGTGCCGGCGTGCGCGGCAAGACCGCGGGACGTGGCACGAAGGGCACCGGCGCTCGAAAGAACGTGCCGGCATGGTTCGAGGGCGGTCAGATGCCGCTGCAGCGCCGCGTTCCCAAGCTCAAGGGCTTCACGAACGTGAATCGCGTCGAGTACGCCGTGGTCAACGTGGAGGTGCTCTCGAAGTACTACGAGGGCGGCGAGGTGACGCCCGAGGCGTTGGCGGCACACGGCCTGGTGCACAAGAGCCTGCCGGTGAAGATCCTCGCCCGCGGCGAGCTCGACCACGCGCTCACGGTGAAGGCTCACGCGTTCTCGAAGGCGGCGAAGGCCAAGATCGAGCAGGCCGGCGGCACCGCCGAGCTCATCGAGAGCTAGATGCCGGGGTACGATAGACGCCCGTGCTGAAAGCCTTCCTCAACGCGTTCCGGCTTCCGGATCTTCGCAACAAGATCCTCTTCACGCTGTTCATCATCGCCATCTACCGGTTCGGCTCCTACGTGCCGGTGCCGGTGGTCGACTTCGGGGCCGTCCGCGACGCCATCGACCAGGGTGAGGGCGGGTTCCTGCAGCTGATCAACCTGTTCTCGGGCGGGGCGCTCGGACAGATGGCGGTCTTCGGGCTGGGCATCATGCCCTACATCACGAGCTCGATCATCATGCAGCTCCTCACCGTGGTGATCCCCAAGCTGCAGGCCCTGCAGGACCAGGGTGAGGTCGGCGTCAAGAAGATCAACCAGTACACGCGCTACGTCACGGTGGTGCTGGCCGTACTGCAGTCGACCGGCATCGTGTTCCTGTTCCACTCGGGCGGCACCGGGCTGCCCGACCCGTTCCCGCCGGGGACGTTCACGCCCCCCAACATCGGGTTGATCGTGCTCACGCTCACCGCCGGCACGGCGATGATCATGTGGCTGGGAGAGCTGATCACCCAGCGCGGCGTCGGCAACGGTATGTCGATCCTGATCTTCACGAGCGTGATCGCGTCGCTGCCGGGCGAGGGAGGCTCGATCCTTCGACAGGGCGGCGCGTTCAAGTTCAGCGTGATCATGCTGATCGGCCTCGGCATCATCGTCGCCGTCGTCTTCATGGATCAGGGGCAACGCCGCATCCCGATCCAGTACGCCAAGCGCATCGTGGGCCGCAAGATGACGACCGGTGGCAGCACCTACCTGCCCCTCAAGGTGAACCAGGCCGGCGTGATCCCGATCATCTTCGCCACGTCGGTGATGTACATGCCGGTGCTGCTCGCGAGCATCGTGCCCTGGCAGGGGTTCCAGAACTTCGTCGACACGTACCTGAACGCCGGGAACCCGACCTACGTGTACATGATCGTGCTCGCGTCGATGATCGTGTTCTTCGCCTACTTCTACACGGCGATCCAGTTCGATCCGGTCAAGCAGGCCGACAACCTGCGCAAGCAGGGTGGGTTCATCCCCGGCATCCGCCCGGGAGGCCCCACGGCGACCTACCTGAACGACATCCTGGTGCGCATCACGCTGCCCGGCGCGCTCTTCCTCGCGGCGATCGCCCTGGTTCCTACCATCGTCTTCAAGCTCTGGGACTTCCAGCAGTTCCCGTTCGGCGGCACGTCGGTGTTGATCGCGGTCGGCGTCGCCCTCGAGACGATGAAGCAGATCGAGTCCCAGCTACTGATGCGCCACTACGAAGGCTTCCTGAAGTAGGCGCCGATGCGGCTGGTGCTGCTCGGACCTCCGGGGGCTGGCAAGGGCACGCAGGCCCAGTTGCTGGTCGATCGCTTCGGCATCCCGCAGATCTCGACCGGCGACATCCTCCGTGAGCACGTGCAGCGCGGATCGGGCCTCGGCATCCAGGCGCGCGCCTACATGGACCGCGGCGAGTACGTGCCCGACGAGCTCGTCGTCCGCATGGTGATGGACCGCCTCGCCCAGCCCGACGCGCACGCGGGCTTCATCCTCGACGGGTTCCCGCGCACCGTGCCGCAGGCCGAGGCGCTCGAGACCGCGCTCGCGCAGACCGAGCAGCCCCTCTCGGCGGTGCTGAAGTTCGCGATCAGCGACGACATGGCCGTGCGGCGCCTCTCCAACCGATGGACCTGTCCGGCATGCAAGCGCACGTACAACCTGGAGTTCAAGCCGCCCGCGAACGACCGGGTCTGCGACACCGACGGAGTGCCCCTGGAGCGGCGCGCCGACGACGACGAGCTCACGGTGCGACGGCGCCTCGCCCTCTACCGGGAGCAGACGGCCCCGCTCGAGGCGTTCTATCGTGAGCGGGACCTGCTCGTGGCGATCGATGCCGAGGTCCGGGAGGCGGAGGTCGCCACGCGCACGGATATCGCGTTGGATGGTGTGTCGTGATCATCAGGAAGTCAGCCGAGGAGCTCGATCGCATGCGGCGGGCGGGCCGCATCGTGGCCGGCACGATCTCGACCGTGCTCGAGGCGGTGCGACCCGGGGCGACCACCGCCGACCTCGACCACGTGGCCGAGGCGTACATCCGCGAGCAGGGCGCGACGCCGTCCTTCCTCGGGTACCGGGGCACCTACCCGGCCACGATCTGCGCCTCGATCGACGACGAGATCGTGCACGGCATCCCCTCGCCCGGCCGTCGGCTCGAGGAGGGGCAGCTGCTCTCGCTCGACTTCGGGGCGATCTGGGAGGGGTTCCACGCCGATTCGGCGGTGACCGTCGCCGTCGGGGGCGTCATGCCCACAGAGGATGCCGCCCGGCTCGTGAAGACCACCGAGGAAGCCCTGTACGCGGGCATCGCGGCGACGCAGCCCGGAGGACGGCTCTCCGACATCGGCCACGCGATCGAGTCCGTGGCCGAGCCGGCGGGCCTGGGCATCGTTCGAGAGTACGGCGGTCACGGCATCGGCCGGTCGCTGCACGAGGACCCGTTCATCCAGAACTTCGGCCGCGCCGGTCGCGGACCCGACCTGCGCCCGGGATTGGTGATCGCGATCGAGCCGATGTTGATGCTCGGCGCGGAGCAGACGCGGGTGCTCGCCGACGAGTGGACGGTCGTCACGGTCGACGGCTCGCTCGCCGCCCACTTCGAGCACACCGTGGCCGTCACCGAGGACGGTCCGGAGGTGCTCACGGCGCGCGTTTGAGGCGGTTCGTGGACGTTCGCGCTGACCCGCCCCTATACTGAGCGTTCGCCCCCTCCCGGAGGGTGTTCGCGCACGTCCCGGGAGCCAGGGCGAGAACCCGTTCGAGAGGGAACAGCTGGAGCGTGCCGAAGAAAGACGCGATCGAGGTCGAGGGAACGGTCATCGAGCCGTTGCCCAACGCCATGTTCCGGGTGGAGCTCGAGAACGGACACAAGGTGTTGGCCCACATCTCCGGGAAGATGCGCATGCACTACATCCGCATCCTGCCCGGCGATCGGGTCCTGGTGGAACTGTCGCCGTACGACCTCACCCGAGGCCGTGTGGTGTACCGGTACAAGTAGACGGGTCCTCAAGGGTAGGACCCAAGCAGACGGGTCCTCAAGGTTAGGACCGAAGTAGAGAAGTAGGAGATCTGAGCAGATGAAGGTTCGACCCAGCGTCAAGAGGATCTGTGATCGCTGCCGCGTGATCCGGCGCCGGGGCAAGATCCTCGTCATCTGCACGAACCCGCGGCACAAGCAGCGCCAAGGCTGACCGAGGAAGAGGGGACCGTCCAGTGGCACGTATCGCAGGCGTCGACCTTCCGCGCGACAAGCGGCTCGACATCGCGCTGACCTACATCTACGGCATCGGCACCCCGGGGGCCCAGGCGATCGTGGCCGGCTCGGGGGTCGAGGGCGCCACCAAGGTCCGTGACCTCTCCGAGGACGAGGTGCTGAAGATCCGTGCGTACATCGACGCGAACTTCAAGGTCGAGGGTGACCTGCGCCGCGAGGTGGCCCAGGACATCAAGCGCAAGATCGAGATCGGCTGCTACCAGGGCGTGCGGCACCGCCGCGCGCTCCCGGTGCGCGGCCAGCGCACCCACACGAACGCCCGCACGCGCAAGGGTCCGAAGAAGGCGATCGCCGGCAAGAAGAAGGCGACCAAGAAGTAAGGCACAGCGAGGAGCTGCACACGCATGGCGAAGCCCAAGGCCAAGAAGACCAAGCGCCGCGAGAAGAAGAACGTCGTCCACGGCCAGGCCCACATCAAGTCGACGTTCAACAACACGATCGTGACGATCACCGACCTGCAAGGGAACACGGTGTCGTGGGCGAGCGCGGGCAACGTCGGCTTCAAGGGGTCGCGCAAGTCGACGCCGTTCGCCGCGCAGCTCGCCGCCGAGAAGGCCGCCCGCGCCGCGCAGGAGCACGGCCTGCAGAAGGTCGACGTCTTCGTGAAGGGCCCCGGTTCGGGCCGTGAGACCGCGATCCGATCGCTCGCCGCCGCGGGGCTCGAGGTCACGGGCATCCAGGATGTGACGCCGGTGCCGCACAACGGCTGCCGGCCGCGCAAGCGCCGCCGGGTCTGACCCGAGGCGCACACCCGCGGAGAACGTTCCGCGGGACAGACGACGCGGGGTAGGAATGGTTGATCCCCCGCCGAAGGAGGGAACCACCGCATGTTCATCGTCGCGAGGCCCCAGATCTCCGAGGAGATCGTCTCGCCGACCCGCTCCCGGTTCGCGATCGAGCCGCTCGAGCCCGGGTTCGGCTACACCGTCGGCAACTCGCTCCGCCGCACGCTGCTCTCGTCCATCCCCGGCGCCGCCATCTCGTCGGTGCGGATCGACGGCGTGCTGCACGAGTTCTCGACGATCCCGAAGGTGACCGAGGACGTCACCGACATCATCCTGAACCTGAAGGAGCTGGTGGCTCGCTCCGAGCTCGAGGAGCCGACCACGGTCTACCTCAAGGCCAAGGGGCCGGCCGAGGTCACCGCCGGCGACATCGCGCCGCCCGCGGGCGTCGAGATCCTGAACCCCGAGCTGCACATCGCCACGCTCGGCAAGGGCGCGGGCCTCGAGATGGAGATGACGGTCGAGCGCGGGGTCGGCTACCGCATGGCCGACAAGAACAAGAAGCCACGCGATCCGATCGGCGTGATCCCCGTCGACTCGATCTTCTCGCCGGTGCGCAAGGTGAGCTACACGGTCGAGAACACGCGCGTCGAGCAGATGACCGACCGCGACCGCCTGATCCTCGACGTGGAGACCGACGGGTCGGTCACCCCACGCGAGGCCGTGGCGTCGGCGGGCGGCACCCTGCAGGAGCTGGTCACGCTCTTCAGCGAGCTCGCCGAGGCGGCGAGCGTCACCGTCGGCCCGGCCGAGGACGACGAGCTACCCGGCGACTACCAGATCACGATCGAGGAGCTGAACCTGTCGGTTCGCTCCTACAACTGCCTGAAGCGCGAGGGCATCAACTCGGTCGGCGACGTGATCCTCAAGAGCGAGTCCGAGCTGATGGACATCCGCAACTTCGGCCAGAAGTCGATCGACGAGGTGAAGGCCAAGCTCGAGGAGCTGGGTCTCGGACTGCGGGAGGAGTAGCCGGTGCCCAAGCCCAAGAAGGGCCCTCGCCTCGGCTCGAACCCCGGCCACCAGCGCCTGCTGCTCTCCACGCTGGCCGTCCAGCTGTTCACGCACGAGGCGATCGACACCACCGAGGCCAAGGCCAAGGCGCTCCGCCCGTACGCCGAGAAGCTGATCACGAAGGCGAAGAGGGGCGACCTCGCCGCACGTCGGGACGTGCTCAAGGACATCCCCGATCGCGACGTCGTCGCGCGCCTCTTCCACGAGATCGGACCGCGCTTCGAGGGCCGCAACGGGGGGTACACGCGCATCCTGAAGCTCGGCCCGCGCAAGGGCGACGCCGCGCCGATGGCGCGCATCGAGCTGGTGGAGCGCGGCGACTGAACCTGGTCTCCGCGAGAGCGACGCTGCGATGAGGCCGGGGCATCGAGCCCCGGCCTCACGCGTTCCACCTGCCGCTACTCGACCGTGAAGCCCGTGCGCATGCCTTCGGCGTAGTGCGCCTCGAGCGTGCCGTCGTCCTCCTCCTGGACGATGTTGCAGATCAAGGCGTACGCACCGGCCTCGAGATCGACCGTGAGCGACTGGCTCTCGCCGACGGGGATGTCTTCGATCTCGTCGACGACCTCCATGCCCTCACCATCCTCGAGCACGGCCCCGTCCTCGTCGGTCGGGAGGTCCGTGGGAGCGAGGTCGGTCTTGATCACGACGAACTCGTGGACATCCTCGGGTCCGTCGTTCGTGACGTCGAACGTCACGGATCCGGCCGGGACCGACGCCGGGTCGGCCGAGACCGCGAACTCCTGCAGCGTGATGGTGACCGATCCGCCGTCACCACCGTCCCCCCCGCCGTCGTCGTCGCCGCCACACGCAGGCAACAACACGATCGCCATCAGCAACGTCGCCCCGAAGGCGATCGTGCGTGGCAGGATGCGTGGACTCATGCGTCCCTCCCTCCGGCCCCCGAGCGGGGCCTCTCGTTGGAGCCTCCATCGGAGAGGGGGTTCGCGAACGTGCCGTCCGGCCCCTCCCGATAGGGCCGTCGTCGACCATACTCCCGACGATGAACCAGCGGACGATCCGGATGCTGCTCGCCTACGACGGCACGGGCTTCCGAGGCTGGGCGACGCAGCGTGACCCCTCGATCCGCACCGTCGAGCGTTCCTTGACCGACGCGCTGGAGGTCGTCCTCACCCGGCCCGTGAAGCTGTCCGTCGCGGGCAGGACCGACGCGGGCGTGCACGCACGTGGGCAGGTCGCGTCGTTCACCACGACATCGTCCCGCGACGCGGGGTCGATCCGCGACGCGGTGAACGGCCGGCTCGCACCCGAGGTGGTGGTGCTCGCGGTCGAGGAAGCGGCGGAGGGGTTCGACGCGCGGTTCTCGGCCACCGCTCGCGAGTACCGCTACCGGATCGACGTCGGGGAGACCCCCGACCCGTTCACGGCTCGGTACGTGTGGCACCACCCCTGCACCCCGGACGTGCGGGCGATGCGCGCGGCTGCGCGGCACCTCGTCGGAGAGCGCGACTTCGCGTCGTTCTGCCGGCACCCGGGCCCCGGGAGGTCGACCGTGCGACACCTGCAGCGCGTGAGCGTCGCCCTGAAGGGGGAGCGCCTCGAGCTCGGCTTCCGCGCGAACGCGTTCCTGCACCAGATGGTGCGCGCGCTCACCGGCACCCTGGTCGCGGTCGGTGAGGGCAAGGTCCCTCCCGACGGGCTCCCCGCGATCCTCGAGGCCCGCGATCGCGCCGCCGCGTTCCAGATCGCTCCGTCGCACGGTCTCACGCTCGAGCGCGTCTTCTACGGACGCCGGCGAGCGCCGATCGGTGTCGAGCTTTGACGCCCGACGGATCCCACAGGTAGTCTGGTGCGTCGGCCGGGAGCCTTCCTGGCCGATATCCACGTCCTATGAAGACCTACTCTCCGAAGCCTGAGCACATCGAGCGCCGCTGGTACGTCATCGACGCCAGCGACAAGGTGCTGGGCCGCGTCGCGTCCGAAGCCGCAGCATTGTTGCGCGGCAAGCACAAGCCGATCTTCGCACCACACATGGACACCGGCGATCACGTGATCATCGTCAACGCCGACAAGGTCGTGCTCACCGGCGGCAAGGAGACGAAGAAGTTCGCGTATCGCCACTCCGGGTACCCGGGCGGCATCACGGCGACCCGGTACGACGAGCTGATGAGCACGCGGCCGGTGTTCGCCGTCGAGAAGGCGATCAGGGGCATGCTTCCGAAGAACCGACTCGGACGGTCGATGATCCGCAAGCTGCACGTCGTGGGCGGGGCCGAACACCCGCACGCCGCGCAGCAGCCGGTCGACTACACGCTCGGCCGCCCCCGGCGTGGGAGGGTCTCCCGACCCCGAAGCCGGTCACCGAGCTGAAGACCCGCCACCTGACCTCGGGCGACGAGCCCGAGGTTGCCGACGAGGCCACCGTCGAGCCCGCAGCCGAGAAGCCGGCAGTCAAGAAGCCGGCAGCCAAGAAGCCACGACGGCCAAGAAGCCTGCGACCGCGAAGAAGACCACGGCGAAGAAGACCACGGCGAAGAAGACCGCGGCCGCGAAGCCGGCGGCGAAGAAGACGACCGACACCACCGAGGAGTGAGCACGTGGCAGCAGTGACCCCCGTGAAGATCACGACCGGCCGCCGCAAGGAGGCCGTGGCCCGGGTGCGCCTCGTGCCCGGCTCGGGCGAGTTCGACATCAACGGGCGCAGCCTCGAGGAGTACTTCCCGACCCGCGTGCACCGCATGGTGGCGGTGTCGCCGCTGCGCCTGTGCGAACGCGAGAAGGACTACGACGTGATCGCTACGATCCGTGGCGGCGGCGTCAGCGGGCAGGCGGGCGCGATCCGGCTCGGCATCGCCCGCGCCCTGATCGAGCTCGTTCCCGAGCTGCGAGGGCAGATGAAGGCCGAGGGGTTCCTCACGCGCGACGCGCGCGAGAAGGAACGCCGCAAGTACGGCCTCAAGAAGGCCCGCAAGGCGCCGCAGTACTCGAAGCGCTGATCCTCCGCGCGCTTCGGGCACCGCGACCCGGAGCAGACGGGAGGACGAACGGCGCGATGCCTCACGAGATCGCCCCCGGCGTGCTCAGTTGGGCGAGCGAGCTCGACGAGAACACGCGCGAGCAGGCCGAACGCACCGCTCGGCTCCCGATCGTCTCGGGCCACATCGCCCTGATGCCCGACGCCCACCTCGGCATGGGCGCGACGATCGGGTCCGTGATCGCGACCGAGACCGCGGTGATCCCGTCGGCGGTCGGGGTCGACATCGGGTGCGGCATGGCCGCCCGCCGGCTCGATCTCCGCGTCGACCGGCTGCCCGACCGGGGCCTGGACGGGTGGGTGGATCGGATGCGACGCAGCGTGCCCGCGGGGCTCGGGCAACCACTTCGTCGAGCTGGCGGTCGACGAGCAGGGCGCCGTCTGGATCCTGCTGCACTCCGGGTCGCGTGGGGGCGGGAACCAACTCGCCACGCTGCACACGAAGGTCGCCCGGCGCCTGCACGAGGGACTCGGCACGAGGCTCGAGGATCCGGAGCTGGCCTGGCTCCAGCAGGGCACACCCGAGTTCGACACCTACATCCGCGATCTGGGGTGGTCCCAGCGCTACGCGCGTGAGAACCGACGGCAACTCCTCGTGGCCACCCATCGCGAGCTCGAGTCCGAGCTCGGGCGAGAGATCCACGCGACCGACGAGGTCAACTGCCATCACAACTACACCGAGCTCGAAGAGGTCGGGGGGCGACGCCTGTGGATCACGCGCAAGGGTGCGATCCGCGCGGACGTGGGCGACCGGGGACTGGTGCCGGGCAGCATGGGGCAGCGTTCCTACGTCGTGCGGGGGCTCGGCAACGAGGCCTCGTACCGCTCGTCCGCGCACGGAGCCGGCCGCCGCATGAGCCGGACCAAGGCACGCAGGGCTCTCTCGATCGAGTCGTTCGAGGCCCGCATGGCGGGTCGCTCCTGGCAGGCATCCGACGCCGTGGCGCTGCTCGACGAGCACCCCGACGCGTACAAGCCGATCGACGTCGTGATGCGCGATCAGGCCGACCTCGTCGAGGTGGAACACGAGCTCGAGGGGCTCGCGAACTACAAGGGGGTCGAGGGGGCGCGGCGGGCGCGGCACGGCAGGCGCACGTCGCTCCTGTGACCGACCCGGCTCAGGTGGTGGGCTCGCCCGGTTCCTCGAAGTCCTCGTCGAGCGCGTAGGCACCCGAGCTCACCGCTGCCACGATCTCCCTCGCGGCCGGTTCGTCTTCGGCCGGCACCCAGACGTAGACGGGACCCGCTCGGTAGGGGCCTTCGCCGTCCCCCTTGAGCATGGCGGCGATGCCTTCCGCCTCGAGCCGGCCACGCATCATCTCGCCGGCCACCGTGTCTCCGCTCGCGAACACCTGGACGAGTCCCTCGTTCATGGGTGACATCCTCCCATGGACCGCCTCCGTCCCACCTCGACGAGACATTGACGATCGTCGATGGATATGGCAGCCTTCTCGTGGATAGAGATCGACATACGTCGATGTACGAGCAGGGGAGGAGCGATGGTGGCCACGCAGATCGGGGTGGTGGAGGCGCCGGCCCAGTGCTGCGTGCCGATCGCCGCCGACGACATGACGTCGGACGAGGCCGCGACGATCGCATCGCTCTTCAAGGCGCTCGGCGACCCCCATCGGGTCCGCATCGTGAACCTGCTCGCCACCGCGCGGGAGGCGGTGTGCGTGTGCGACCTGACCGAGTTCCTCGGGCTGTCGCAGCCCACGGTCAGCCACCACATGCGCAAGCTGGTCGATGCGGGCCTCCTCACGAGGGAGCAGCGCGGGGTGTGGGCTTACTACTCCCTGCGACACGACGCGATCCGACGGCTCGGCGAGGTGCTGCGCTTCGGGGAAGGAGCGGAACGATGAGCGAGTTGCGCGACGAGGTCCGCGATCGGTACGCGGCCGCGGCCAAGGTGGTCGCGACCGGGCGGGCCGCCGACGACAACGGGCCCGACATCACGAGCTGTGCCGGCGGGTGCGCGCCCGAGGACGGCCTCGGCGTCGCCCTCTACGACGTGACCACCCGAGCCGACCTGCCCGAAGAGGCGGTGCTGGCGAGCATGGGGTGCGGCAACCCGACCGCGGTCGCCGAGCTGCGCGAGGGCGAGACGGTGCTGGATCTGGGTTCGGGCGGAGGCATCGACGTGCTGCTGTCCGCTCAGCGTGTCGGCCCGACCGGGAAGGCCTACGGCCTCGACATGACCGACGAGATGCTGACGCTCGCCCGAGAGAACGCGCGGAAGGCGGGCGCGGAGAACGTCGAGTTCCTGCAGGGGTTCATCGAGGAGATCCCGTTGCCCGAGCAGAGCGTCGACGTGGTGATCTCGAACTGCGTGATCAACCTCTCGACCGACAAGCCCCGCGTGGTCGACGAGATGTTTCGCGTGTTGCGACCCGGGGGGCGTGTCGGGATCAGCGATGTCGTGGCCGACGACCACCTGACCCCGGCCGACCGGGCCGAGCGCGGCTCCTACGTGGGATGCATCGCGGGAGCGCTCTCGTTCGCCGAGTACCGAGCCGAGCTCGAGCGGGCGGGCTTCGGCGAGATCGAGATCGTGGCCACCCACGAGCTCACCGACGGCATGCACGGCGCGATCGTGCGAGGCGTGAAGCCGCTGGGGTAGCCTTCGCGCCGTGACCCCACGGCTGTTCGGCACCGACGGCGTCCGCGGTCTCGCGGGCACCGAGCTCACCGAGGATCTCGCGTACCGGCTCGGGCGGGCCGGCGTGCTCGTGCTCGGCCGCCGGGGGCATGGGCGCCCCGCGTTCGTCGTCGGGCGCGACCCGCGCTCATCGGGGGAGTGGCTCGAAGTCGCGCTCGTCGAGGGCATCCGCGACGGTGGTGGGGACGCCTTGATCGCGGGCATCGAGCCCACCCCTGCGGTCGCGTTCCTCACGACCGCGCTGCGGGCCACGAGCGGCGTGGTCATCTCGGCCTCGCACAACCCTCCCGAGTACAACGGCATCAAGTTCTTCGACGCGACCGGCACGAAGCTGGCCGACGACGTGGAGGACGAGATCGAAGCGGCGATGGACGATCTCGGTGACGCGCCGGATCGACGCGGCGCCTCGCGACCGGTCGGCGACGGCCGGGAGCGATACCTCGCGCACCTCGTCGATGCCGCCGATGCACGGCTCGACGGCATGCAGGTCGTGGTCGACTGCGCGAACGGCGCGGCATCGGAACTCGCGCCGGCCCTGCTGCGACGGCTCGGGGCCGACGTCCATGCGATCTCCGCCGAGCCCGACGGGAAGAACATCAACGACGGTTGCGGCGCGTTGTACCCCGAGGTGGTGGCCCGGGAAGTCGTGCGGCTCGGCGCCGACGCCGGCGTCTCGCACGACGGCGATGCCGACCGGGCGCTGTTCGCCGACGCCGAGGGCGCGATCGTCGACGGCGACCAGGTGCTGGCGGCATCGGCGATCGCGCTGCGCGACCGTGGCGCGCTCAGCCAGAACACGGTCGTCACGACGGTGATGGCGAACCTCGGCTTCCACCACGCGATGCGCGAGGCGGGCATCGACGTGGTCTCGTCGAAGGTAGGCGACCGGTACGTGCTCGAGGACATGGTGCGCGTGGGCGCGGTGCTGGGCGGCGAGCAATCGGGGCACGTGATCTTCCTCGACCGGGCCAGCACGGGCGACGGGCTGCTCACCGCCGTGCGCTTCCTGTCGCTCGCGGCCGCCACCGGGCGAACGATCCGCGAGCTCGCGTCGGTGATGCGACGCTACCCGCAGCGCATGATCAACGTCGAGGTGGCCGATCGCGCGGTGGCCCGGGCGGACGACGTGGGCCGGGCCGTCGCCGAGGCCGAGACGGCGCTCGGGCTCGACGGGCGGGTGCTCGTGCGGGCCTCGGGGACCGAGCCGCTCGTGCGCGTGATGGTCGAGGCGGAGACCGAGGACCTGGCCACCGAGCATGCCGAACGCATCGCCGGCGTCGTGCGCGCGGCGTCGGGTTGACGCCACCATCGCCCGGGGAAACACCTACGACGTCGCTGCGGAGGCCCCTGCTAGGGTTGGAGCCTGATGTGCGGCATCGTGGGCTACGTGGGGCCCGACGAGGCCCTTCCGATCGTCCTCGAAGGTCTCCGGCGGCTCGAATACCGTGGGTACGACTCGGCGGGCGTCGCCGTGCTCGACGGCGGGCTCGGGGTCGTCAAGCGTGCCGGGAAGCTGGCCGAGCTCGAGAGCGCGCTCGACGCCGAGGGCAGCCCGGCAGGGGTCGTCGGCATGGGCCACACTCGCTGGGCCACCCACGGGGCGCCCACCGATCGCAACGCCCATCCCCACCTCGACTGCGCGGGCAGGGTCGCCGTGATCCACAACGGCATCGTCGAGAACTTCCAGGGACTCCGCGACCGGCTCGAGAAGGAGGGCCATACCCTCGTCTCGGAGACCGACACGGAGTGCATCGCGCACCTCGTGGAGGAGAAGCTTCGGGGCGGTGGATCGCTGTCCGATGCGGTGCGCGGCGCGGTGCGCGAGCTCGAGGGGGCGTACTCGCTCGTCGTCTGCTGCCTCGACGACCCCGACGTGCTCGTCGGCGTCAAGGTGTCGTCGCCGCTGATCGTCGGGGTGGGTGACGGCGAGACGATGCTCGCCTCCGACATCCCGGCGGTGCTCGACCGGACGTCGACCGTGATCCCCCTCGACGAGGGCATGGTCGTCGAGGTGCGGCGCGAGGGCGCGTCGTTCACCGATCTCGAGGGTTCGCCGCTCGATCCGCAGCCGATCACCGTCGACTGGGACGTCGCCCGTGCCCAGAAGGGCGGGTACGAGACGTTCATGCGCAAGGAGATCGACGAGCAGCCGGCGGCGATCCGCGACACGTTGGTCGGACGCACGGTGGGGGAGCGGCTCGTGCTCGACGAGCTGCACGTCTCCGACGACGTGCTGCGCGAGGTGAGCAAGGTGTTCGTCGTCGCGTGCGGCACCGCGTTCCATTCGGGGCTCGTCGCGAAGTACGCGATCGAGCACTGGACGCGTCTGCCGGTCGAGATCGAGATCGCGAGCGAGTTCCGCTACCGCGACCCGGTGCTCGGGCCCGACACGCTGACGCTCGCGGTCTCGCAGTCGGGCGAGACGATCGACACGCTGGAAGCCGCGCGTCACGCCCGTCGCCAGGGATCCCAGGTGATCGCGGTGACGAACACGGTGGGCTCCTCGCTCGCTCGTGAGGCCGACGGGGTGCTGTACACGCACGCCGGCCCGGAGATCGGTGTCGCGGCCACGAAGACGTTCGCGACCCAGATGGTCTCGCAGTACCTCGTCGCCCTCTACCTGGCGCAGGTGCGGGGCACGAAGTTCCCCGAGGAGATCGCCGAGGTGCTCGCCGAGCTCGACGAGCTGCCCGCCAGGGTGGAACGCGCGATCGGCCTCGACGATCAGGTACGGGCGATCGCCGAGCGCTACCGGGACGCGCGCGACGTGCTGTTCATCGGGCGGCACACCGGGTACCCGGCGGCGCTCGAGGGGGCGCTCAAGCTCAAGGAGCTCAGCTACGTGCATGCCGAGGGGCATCCGGCCGGCGAACTGAAACACGGTCCGATCGCGCTGATCGAGGAGGGCGTGCCCGTGGTGGCCGTGGCGACGCAGTGCCACGTCTACCGCAAGATGCTCTCGAACATCCAGGAGGTGCGAGCACGCGGCGCCCGAGTGATCGCGGTGGCGACCGAGGGTGACACCGAGATCGGCGCGCTCGCCGACCACGTGCTCGAGGTGCCCGCGACGCCCGAGCTGATGTCGCCGGTGGTCGTGACCGTGCCGATGCAGCTGCTCGCCTACCACGTGGCCACGCTGCGCGGTTGCGACGTCGACCAGCCACGGAACCTCGCGAAGAGCGTCACGGTCGAGTAGCGTCGCCTCATGACCATCATCGCTGCGGGCACACTGTTCATGATCGGGATCGTGTTCATGGTGGGGTTGGCGATCGCCGCGGCGATCGCGCTGATCCGCATGAAGTGACCCTGGGCGGCCTCTAAGCTTGAGCCCGTGGAGATCGTCGGGCTCGGCGTCGACATCTGCGAGATCGCTCGCATGGAGCGCGCGCTCGCCCGTCATCCGACGATGCGCGAGCGCGTCTTCACCTCCGACGAGATCGCCTACTGCGATTCGAAGGCTCGGCCGGCCGAGTCCTACGCAGGCCGGTTCGCCGCCAGGGAGGCCACGATCAAGGCGCTCGGCGGCTACCGGGGCAAGCGGTGGCAGGACATCAGCGTGGGGCGGGCGCCGTCGGGGGCGCCGTCGATCGTGCTCGACGGGCTCGCGAAGGCGCGCGCCGACGGCCTCGGCATCGCGCAGGTGCTCGTCACGTTCACCCACGAGAAGACGAACGCGGTGGCGTTCGCGATCGCCGTCCGCTCATGAGGGCGTGTTCCCCGTGAGGGATCGATGAAGCCGGTCCTCACCCCACAGGAAGCGGCCGACCTCGATCGGGCGACCCAGGATCGGGGGGTGTCGGCCGCCGACCTGATGGAGCGCGCCGGCCGAGCGGTGGCGCGCGCAGCCGTCGAGGTGGCCGGCGGCGTCTACGGCCGTCGTGCCGTCGTGGTGTGCGGGAAGGGCAACAACGGTGGCGACGGGTTCGTCGCGGCGCGGCACCTCGCCCGCGAGGGCATGCGGGTCGACGTCGTCATCGTGGACGCGGCCCCGACGGGTTCCGGATCGGCGGGAGCCAACCGCTCCCGACTCGCCGAGCAGGGACTCACGGTGCGGGAGTGGCTCGCGTCCCGCGCCGAGCGGTCGCTCGCTCGGGCCGACGTGGCGGTCGACGCGCTCTTCGGCACGGGCTTCCACGGGGAGCCGGAGGGTGTCTGGCTGGAGGCGATCGATGCGCTCAACGCGGCACGCGTGCCCGTCGTCGCCGTGGACATCCCTTCAGGGGTCGACGGTCGAACCGGTGCGGTCCAGGGCTCGGCCGTCTGGGCGGACCTGACGGTGACGTTCGGCGCGGCGAAGGTGGGCTCGGTGCTGCTGCCCGGCGCCGAGCGCTCGGGCACGGTCCGCGTCGTGGACATCGGATTCCCCGAGGACCTGTTGGAGCCCGGGATCGGGCTGGTCGAGCCGACCGACGTGGCGTCGGCGCTGCCGATGCGCTCGATGGAGGGGCACAAGCGCAGCTCGGGCGTCCTCCTCGTGGTCGCCGGGTCCCGGCGCATGACCGGCGCTCCCGCGTTGATCGCCCGCGCGGCGGCGCGCGCCGGCGCCGGCCTCGTGGTCGTCGCCGGCCCCCGGGACGCCCTGCCCGCGGTACAGGCGCACGCGACCGAGGCGGTGTTCCTGCCACTGGCACAGACCCACGAGGGCACCGTCGCCTTGGCGGCGCTCGACGCGCTGCTCGAGGCGGCCCGGGGCGCCGATGCGGTGGCGGTCGGCCCCGGCCTGACCACCGACGACGAGACGGCCCGCCTCGTGAGGGCGCTCGTCGGACGCTGCCCGACGCCGCTGGTGGTCGATGCCGACGGCCTGAACGCCTTCCGAGGCGACACGGAGGTGCTCCGACGGCGCGACGCCGAGGCCGTGCTGACGCCGCACGACGGGGAGTTCGAACGCCTGATGGGTCGATCGGTCGCCGACGTGGGCGACCGGATCGACGCGGCCCGCGCACTGGCGGAGGCGTCGGGCGCCGTGACCCTCCTGAAGGGCACGAGGACCGTGATCGCGCCGACCGAGGGTCTCACGCGGGTGAATCCGACGGGGACGCCGGCGCTGGCCACGGCGGGCACGGGGGACGTGCTGACCGGCATGGTCGGGGGACTGCTCGCGCGCGGGACGGGAACGCTCGACGCGGCGACGGCCGGCGCGTTCCTCCACGGCGTGGCCGGGCGCCTCGCCGGGCGGGAGCTCGGGGAGGGCACGCTCGCGGGCGACGTGATCGAGCGCATCCCTGAGGCGGTCGCGGCGGTGCTCGCATGACCCAGCTCCGCCCGACGTGGGTCGACGTCGACCTGGCGGCGATCGCCCACAACGTGCGCACGCTCACGTTCCCGGGCACCGAGGTGATGGCCGTCGTGAAGGCCGACGGGTACGGGCACGGCGCCGTTCGGATCGCCCGCGCCGCACTGGATGCGGGTGCGACGTGGCTGGGGGTCGCGCTCGTCGAGGAGGGTCTCGGCCTGCGGGCCGCGGGCATCGAGGCCCCGATCCTCGTGTTGTCGGAGTGTCCCGCCGGATCGGAGGTCGCGGCCGTGACCGCCTCGTTGACCGCGACGGTGTGCTCCGACGACGGTCTCGAACGACTCGGGGCGGCGGCGTCGGCCCTCACGCCGTCGGTGGGCGTGCACGTCAAGGTCGATACGGGCATGCATCGGGTGGGCGTATGGCCGCCCGAGGGCGCCCCGACGTTCGTCGAGCGGGTCGTCGAGGCCGGGCTCGAGCTCGACGGCCTCTGGACGCACCTGGCCTCTGCCGATACCGACGAGGTGACGACGCACCAGCAGCTCGACCTGTTCACCGACGTGGTCGACCGGATACGGGCGGCGGGCCACCGCCCTCGGCTCGTGCACGCCGCCAACACCGCCGGCGCGGTCCGATTCCCTCGGGCCCGGTTCGACCTGGTCCGTACCGGCATCGGTCTGTACGGCATCGAGCCGGCCCCGGGCGTGGGTGGCGATCTCGGTCTGCGCCCTGCGCTCACCTGGCGGTCCGCCGTCTCCCTCGTGAAGCGCCTGCCCGCCGGCCGTCGCATCTCTTACGGTCATCGCTACGAGCTCGCCGACGATGCGTGGGTGGCGACCGTGCCGGTGGGCTACGCCGACGGCTACCCTCGCATGCTGTCGTCGCGCGCCGACGTATTGATCGGCGGGCGGCGATGCCGTGTCGCGGGGAGCGTGACGATGGATCAGGTGATGGTGGACTGTGGTGACGCCGAGCCGGCGGTGGGCGACGAGGTGGTGATGCTCGGCACCCAGGGGGCCGAGGCCGTGACGGCCTGGGAGCTGGCCGCCATCGCGGACACGATCGCGTACGAGATCGTCGCCCGGATCGGTCCGCGGGTCCCGAGGCGGTACACGGGCGAGGTGTCGGCGCCATGACTGGGAAGCGCACGGCCTTGATCGCGGGGGGCGTCGCGGCGGGCGCGATCGCCGCGGGCGCCGTCGGGCGCACCGTGCTGCGACGTCGCACCGAGCACGAGCTCGAGGCCCCGTTGTGGGACCTGCCCCCCGACGACCTCGGCCCCGTGCGCTCGTTCGACGGCACCCAGCTCGCCGTGCGAGCGGCGGGCGACCCGTCGGCCCCGCTGCTGCTCTTCGTGCACGGGTTCAGCCTCGACATGACCACGTGGCGGGAGCAGTGGGTGGACCTCTCGGCGGATCATCGGTGCGTGCTGATGGATCTGCGGGGCCACGGCACGAGCGAGCAGCCGGCCGACGGCGATCTGTCGGTGCGCTCGATGGGTCGCGATATCGCGGCGGTGCTCGAGGCCGTCGCCCCCGACCGACGGGTCGTGATCGTGGGCCACAGCATGGGGGCGATCGCGACGCTCGCGATGGCCGAGGTGCGTCCCGACGTGATGGCGACCTCGGTCGCCGGGGTCGTCCTCGTCGGCACCTCGGCGTCCGAGCTCGTCCGCGGAGCGATGGGATCGATCACCGACATCATCCGTCCGCGTCTGGGGTCACTGCGGTCGGTCGCCGAGCGCGTCGACCGTCTCCGCAAGGCGGTGCTCGCGAGCCCGACCGACCTGCGGGGCGCCGTCGTGCGCCTCACGCAGTTCGGGCCCGACGCTCCCCGCCACGTCGTCGAGCACGTCGTGCATCTCGCCGAACGGGCGTCCTCGGAGGTGTGGACCGACGGCCTCGCCGGCCTGCTCGAGACCGATCTTCGGCACGTCGTGCCGCGTCTCCGCATGCCCGCTCTCGTGGTGGTGGGGGAGCACGATCGCGTCACGCCCCCCGCGAGTGCCGTCGAGCTCGCCGCCGCGCTGCCCGACGGTCGGTTCGTGGTCCTCGACGGCGCGGGCCACATCGCGATGATGGAGCGGCCGGTCGAGCTCGATCGAGAGATCCGAACGTTCGCCCGTGCCGTGCTCGGTGGTGGTCACGCCCCGCGGCCTCGGCGGCGACGGGCCTCGAAGGGGCGTGGCGGCCCATGACGCGCTCGCTCGCCGAGGCCGCCGCCGAGGCCGCCGGGTGCACGAGATGCCGCCTCGCCCAGGGTCGCACCCAGGTCGTCTTCGGCGCCGGGGACCCCGACGCCGACCTGATGTTCATCGGGGAGGGGCCCGGGTTCCACGAGGACAAGCAGGGTGAGCCGTTCGTGGGTGCCGCGGGGCAGCTCCTCAACCGCATGCTGGGGGAGATCGGGCTCACGCGCGAGCAGGTGTACATCGGGAACATCGTGAAGTGCCGTCCGCCCGGGAACCGCGATCCGCGGCCCGACGAGATCGAGGCGTGCACGCCGTGGCTGGTCGAGCAGGTCTCCCTGATCCAACCGCGCGTGGTCGTGACCCTCGGCAACTTCGCCACGAAGTTCGTGCTGAACACGGAGACCGGCATCACGCGCCTCCGGGGGCAGGTGCACGATTGGCACGGACGCACCGTGATCCCGACGTTCCATCCGGCCGCGATCCTGCACGGCGGCGGCGAGAAGTCGCGGCAGTTCCAGCTGCTGCTCGAGGACTTCCGGCTCGTGCGGTCCAGGCTGGACTCGACCGCCCGACCCGATCCCGATCCCGATCGAGCCGATGCGCCCGTGGATGCCGCGGCCCCTCCTCCGGGCGTGATCGCGCTCCCCGACAGCGAGACGCGGGTGGCCGACGACGATCAGCTGGAGCTGTTCTGACGTGCTCGTCGACCTGCGCACCTCATCGGCGGACGAGACGCGCGAGGTGGGCGAGGCGATCGCCTCGCTGCTGCGCGCGCGCGACGCGGTCGTGCTCACGGGCGAGCTCGGAGCCGGCAAGACGACGTTCGCGCAGGGCGTCGCTCGGGGACTGGGCATCGAGGAGCCGGTGTCCTCGCCGACGTTCACCCTCGTGAAGGAGTACTCGGGCATCCTCGACCTCGCCCATGTCGACGTGTACCGCCTCGATCGCATCCAGGACGTGATGGACCTCGGTCTCGACGAGCTCGGGGCGGGCGAGGACGTGCTGCTCGTGGAGTGGGGCGACACGATCGAGGAGCTCCTGCCCGACGAGCGACTGCGCATCGAGCTCACGACCGGTGCGGGCCCCGACGACGAGGAGCGCTCGATCGCGATCTCGGCGACGGGGGCGGGGTGGGCCGAACGATTCGCCGCGCTCGAGGCCGCCGTGATGCCGTGGGTGGCCGCGCCATGATCGTCGTCGGCATCGAGACGAGCACCCCGCAGACGTCGGTGGCGATCGGCACCGAGAACGAGATCCTGGCGAGGGCGAGCATCGCCGGCGCCGCGCGGCAGGAGTTCGTGACGCCCCTGCTGCGCCAGCTGCTCGGTGGGAGCGACCTGACGCTGTCGCAGGTCGGCGGGATCGCGGTGGGGATCGGCCCCGGACTGTTCACGGGACTGCGGGTCGGGGTCGAGACCGCGAAGACGCTCGCGCAGGTCGCGGGGGTGCCGATCGTCGGCCTCACGAGCCTCGATGCGTTGGCCTATGCCGTCCGCTACTCGTCGCGGCGCATCGCCGCCGTGATCGACGCCCGTCGGGGGGAGGTCTTCTCCGCGATCTACCGAGCCGTGCCGGGCGGCGTCATGCGCGAACGCGGGTACGAGGTGCATCCCCCCGACCATCTGGCGGCGGAGCTCCAAGCGCTGCCCGGCGAGGTGTTGGCCGTCGGCAACGGTGCGATGCTGTACCGACATGTGCTCGAGGAGATCGGAAGCCGGATCGAGTTCGCGTCGTCGATCGTCGCGCACCCCGACGCCGCCGCGTTGGTCGAGCTCGCCGTGTCTCGGTTCCTGCGAGAGGAGCACGATCGCTTGTTCGACGTCGTCCCCCTGTACCTGAGGAAGTCCGATGCTGAGATCGCGTGGGATCGGCGAGCACGGGGCATCTAGGGTCGAGGTCGGGCGCATGCGCAGGCGTCACCTGCGCGGCGTCATGGCGATCGAGCGCCAGGTATACGCGCGCCCCTGGAGCCCCAACCTCTTCGTCGCCGAGATGACCGAGCCCAACAATCGCTGCTACCTCGTCGCCCGGGTCGAGAAGGCCGTCGTCGGCTACGGTGGGCTGATCTGCTACGGCGACGAGGCGCACGTGACGAACATCGCCGTCGACCCGCAGCGGCATCGCCTCGGCATCGGCACGAAGCTGCTGCACGAGCTCATGACCCAGGCGATCGAGATGGGAGGCCACGCGGTCTCCCTCGAGGTGCGGGTGACGAACTGGGGGGCCCAGCGTCTGTACGGGCGATTCGGTTTTCGCCCCGTGGGTATCCGCAGGAACTACTACCAGGAGCTGCACGAGGACGCGTTGATCATGTGGACCGACGACATCCGTACGGGGTCCTTCGCGACTCGACTGGCGGCGATCGCCGAGTCGATGCCGGACCCGGTGCGTCCCGCGTGATCACGCTCGGCATCGAGACGTCGTGCGACGAGACCGCCGTCGCGGTGGTGGAAGACGGGTTCGAGCTGCGAGCGAACCTGATCGCGTCGCAGGTGCACCTGCACGAGCGGTTCGGGGGGGTCGTGCCCGAGGTCGCGGCTCGCGCGCACGTGGAAGCGCTGAACCCCCTGCTCGAGGAGGCCTTGGCGGTCGCGGGGGTCGGGTTCGGCGAGATCGACGCGGTGGCGGTGACGACCGGGCCGGGCCTCGTCGGCGCGCTGCTGGTGGGCATGGCCGGTGCCAAGGCCGTCTCGCTCGCGACCGGCGCCGACCTCGTCGGGGTGAACCACCTCGAGGGTCACTACTGGGCGAACTTCCTGGAGCACGGGCGGCCGCGGCCACCGTACGTCGGGCTGATCGTGAGCGGTGGTCACACGATGCTCGTGCACGTGCCGGAGATGTTCCATCACATCGTGCTCGGCCAGACGCTCGACGATGCGGCGGGGGAGGCCTTCGACAAGGTGGCCCGCCTGATCGGACTCGGGTTCCCGGGCGGTCCGGCGCTCGACGCGATGGCGCGTCAGGGTGACCCGCATGCGATCCGCTTCCCGCGTGCGATGGAGGACTCTGGCGACTACGACTTCTCGTTGAGCGGGCTGAAGACGGCCGTGCTGCGCCACGTGAAGGCCGCGCGGGCGGCGGGTCAGGACCTGCACCTGCCCGATCTGGCCGCCAGCTTCCAGGAGGCGATCGTCGACGTGCAGGTGTCGAAGACGATCGCCGCGGCCAAGGACGTCGGCGCCCCCACGGTGCTGCTCGGCGGGGGCGTCGTCGCGAACACGCGGCTGCGCGAGCGGCTCGCGGCTGCGGGGGAGCAGGAGGGCCTCGAGGTGCTGTTCCCGTCGATGCCGCTGTGCACCGACAACGCCGCGATGATCGCCTGCCTCGGCGCGGCGAGATGGGCTCGCGGGGAGCGCACCTCGCTCGACATCGCCGCCGATCCGCAACTAAGGTTGACCGCGTGAGCACCGTCCTGGTGACCGGGGGCGCCGGGTTCATCGGCTCGCACCTCGCAGATCGTCTGTTGGCCGAGGGCCACCGCGTGATCAGCGTGGACGACCTGTCCACCGGCCGCATCGCCAACCTCGTCGACGCGCGCGGGTACGGCAAGGAGTTCACGTTCTTCAACATGGACGTGCGCGCCGACGGCCTGCTGCCGCTCTTCGAACGGCACCGACCCGAGGTGGTCTTCCACCTCGCCGCGCAATCCGGGGTGCGACCCTCGCTCGACGATCCCACGCTGGACGCGTCGATCAACGTGATGGGCACGCTGAACGTGCTGGCGTGCGCCGCCAAGGTCGAGACGCGCAAGATCGTCTACGCGGCCAGCGGCGGCACGGTCTACGGCGAACCCCGCCGCCTTCCGGCCAAGGAGACGAGCGCGCAAGGCTCACACCCGCTCAGCCCCTACGGCATCTCGAAGAAGGTCGTGCTCGACTACCTCGGCTTCTACCAGCGCTACCGGGGGCTCGAGCACACGGCGCTCGCGCTCGGCAACGTCTACGGCCCGCGCCAGGACCCCCACGGCGAGGCCGGCGTGGTGGCGATCTTCGCGTCGCGGATGCTCGCCGGCGAGCCCGTCACGATCTTCGGCGACGGGAACCAGACGCGCGACTACGTGTTCATCGACGACGTCGTGCACGCGTTCGTGCAGGCCACCGATCGCGGCCCGGGCAAGCTCGTGAACGTCGGCACGGGGCTCGAGACGAGCGTGACCCACCTCTACCGCCAGCTCGCCGAGATCGTGGGCTACGAGCAGGAGCCCGAGTTCGGGCCGCTGCCGCCGGGTGAGCTCAGGCGCATCGCCCTCGATATCGGCTCGGCCGCGAACGCGATCGCGTGGAAGCCGTGGACCCATCTGGAGGACGGCCTGGCCGAGACCGTGGCCTACCTCAGGGGGGTGTGACGGTGAGCGAGCGCGGCCCGGCGATCGAGGCGTTCTGGCGGTCGTTCGCCGACGACACCGGCGTCGACGCAGCGTACGAGGCATGGGCGTTCGGGGGAGACGACACCCCGGAGCTCGCCACGGAGCTCGGTCTGCTCGTGCGCGACGGCCCGAAGCGCGCGACGACGGCGCGTCTCGACTCCTTCGAGGCCGAGGACGAGCCGTTCCCCGAGGTCGGTGCGTACAGCGTGATCCTCGACGGGGCCGGGCAGCCCGTCTGCATCATCCGCACGACGCAGGTCGACACCGAGCCGTTCGGCGAGGTCGACGAGGAGTTCGCGTGGGTCGAGGGTGAGGGAGATCGCTCGCTCGCGTATTGGCGCGCGGCCCACGAGCGGTTCTTCGCCGACGAGGGCACGCCGATCTCCGACGACGATCTCGTCGTGCTCGAACGGTTCGAACTCGTCTGGCCGGTGGCGGACGGCTGAGCTCGGGTAGCCTCGTCCGATGGATCGCACGCCCGCCTTCGCCGGCACCTTCGTCGTTCGGGCTCTCGACGTGCCGCTCGAGCCCGGTGAGCTCGACCCGTCGCAGGTGATCGAGGGCACCCCCGAGATCACCGAGGCCGTGTTGTCGGAGTCCGCCGACGGCCGCGTCGTGCGTGGCGTGTGGCGCATCACCGAGGGAACCGTCACCGACACCGAAGAGGACGAGGTGTTCGTGGTGCTCGAGGGCCGGGCGACGATCGCCGTGGACGGCGGACCGAGGCTCGAGGTCGGCCCCGGCGACGTCTGTGTGCTGGAACGAGGCGCCCGCACGACGTGGACGGTGCACGAGGCGCTCCGCAAGGTCTTCCAGGTCACGCTCGCCGACGCCGAGCCGGCCCCGGGGGAGGGCTAGCGCCGTGGCGCTCGTCGCCGACCGGCTCCGCGAGACGTACGCCGACGCATCGCCGGTGCCGTTCTGGCTCGACCAGCCCGGCGCACCCGAGTCGACCGCCCCGCTCGACGCGCCGACCGAGGCCGACCTGGCGATCGTCGGTGGCGGGTTCACCGGCCTGTGGGCGGCGATCCAGGCGAAGGAGGAGCGGCCCGATCGCGACGTGGTCCTGCTGGAGCGGGACACGGTGGCGTTCGGGGCCAGCGGTCGCAACGGCGGCTTCTGCGACGCGTCGCTCACGCACGGTCTGCCGAACGGCATCGACCGGTTCCCCGACGAGATCGCGACGATCGAGCGGCTCGCGGCCGAGAGCTTCCGTGGCATCGAGGAGACGATCGTTCGATTCGGCATCGACTGCGACTGGAACCCCGAGGGTGAGGTGCTCGTCGCCCGAGAGCCGCACGAGGTCGAGTGGATGCGCGAGGGCGTGGAGCTCGGGCGGCGGTTCGGGCACGACACGGCGTTCCTCGATCGCGACCAGGTGCGGGCGGAGCTCGACTCACCCACCTACCTCGCCGGCATGTGGAAGCGGAGCGGTTGTGCGATGGTCGACCCGGCGCGACTCGCATGGGGGCTGCGCCGAGCCGCGCTGGAGCTCGGCGTGCGCATGCACGAGCGGACCCCGGTCACCGGGCTGGCGAAGACGACGACCGGCGTCGCGCTCGACACCCCCGGGGGCCGCGTCGATGCGCGGCGCGTCGTGCTCGCGACGAACGCGTTCCCGCCGCTCGTGCGGTCGATCCGGCGCTACGTCGTGCCCGTCTACGACTACGTGCTGATGACCGAGCCGCTCACGGCCGACCAACTCGCCTCGATCGGGTGGGCGCGCCGCCAGGGGTTCGCCGACAGCGCCAATCACTTCCACTACTACCGCATGAGCGCCGACGATCGCATCCTCTGGGGCGGCTACGACGCCGTCTACCACTGGCGGAACGCGGTGGCGGCCGAGCTGGAGCAACGCGACGTCACGTTCACCAGGCTCGCCGCCCACTTCTTCGAGACGTTCCCGCAGCTCGAAGGGGTGCGGTTCTCGCACCGCTGGGGTGGCGTGATCGACACGTGCAGCCGCTTCTCGGTGATGTTCGGCACGGCCCTGGACGCCCGCGTCGCGTACGCGGTCGGGTACACGGGCATGGGGGTCGCGGCCACGCGGTTCGGCGCCCGCACGGCGCTCGACCTGGTCGACGGGCGCGACACCGAACGCACCAGGCTACGGCTCGTGCGATCCAAACCGGTGCCGTTCCCTCCCGAACCCCTGCGCTCCGTGGGCATCGGGCTGACGACACGCGCCCTCACGAAGGCCGACCGCAACGCGGGACGCAGAGGCCCCTGGCTTCGTATGCTCGACGCGGTGGGCCTGGGCTTCGACAGCTGAGATCGCGTTCGCTCGGCGGTCGCCATTTCCGCCCGAACGGTCTAATACCGTTGCCGTAGCCAAGTGCTACGTCTTCGGGTACAACGGACGCACGCGAGGACGACACCACTCGGCGGGGTCCCCCCCGGGAGCGAGAGCCGGTGGTGGAGGGATCGTCACGATGGGACGGGGCTCGAACGAAAGGAACGGAACGATCATGCAGAGGCGTGCGGTCGTCGGCGGGGCCGGCGGATTCATCGGTCACCACATGGTCCGGTACCTGAAGGACAAGGGTTACTGGGTCCGTGGCGTCGACATCAAGGAGCCGGAGTACGAGGCCACTGCCGCCGACGAGTTCCTGCTGCTCGACCTGCGTGAGTGGGAGAACTGCCTGAAGGCCACCGAGGGCGTCGAGGAGGTCTACCAGCTCGCGGCCGACATGGGCGGCATCGGCTACATCACGGGCAACCGAGTGGAGATCGCGCGCAACAACGTGCTGATCAACGCCCACATGCTGGAGGCGGCGTTCCAGAACGGCGTGCAGCGCCACTTCTACTCGTCGAGCGCGTGCATCTACCCGATGTACAAGCAGCACGACCCCGACGTGACGCCGCTGAAGGAGGAGGACGCCTACCCGGCCGACCCCGAGGAGGGCTACGGCTGGGAGAAGCTCTACTCCGAGAAGCTCTGCCAGTACTACCAAGAGGAAGGCAAACTCGAGACGCGGGTCGCGCGCTTCCACAACATCTACGGGCCCCTCGGCACCTACGAGGGCGGACGCGAGAAGGCCCCCGCGGCGATCAGCCGCAAGGTGGCGCTGGCCAACGACGGCGACGACATCGAGATCTGGGGCGACGGACAGCAGACCCGCTCGTTCACCTACGTCGACGACTGCGTCGAGGGCATCTACCGCATCGCGCAGAGCGACCACTGGGAGCCCTTGAACCTGGGATCCGACCGACTCGTGACGATCGATCAGCTCGTCGACCTCGTGAGCGAGGTCGCCGGCAAGACGCTCGTGAAGCAGCACGACCTGACGAAGCCGCAGGGCGTGCGCGGCCGCAACAGCGACAACGACCTCTGCAAGGCGACGCTCGGCTGGGCGCCCGAGGTCACGCTCGAGGACGGCCTCAAGTCCACGTACGCGTGGATCGAGGACCAGCTCGAGGCGGCGGGGCGGCTGCCGATGTCTGCGAGCGCGTAAGCACCGGGTTGCACCGCAAAGGCCGAGGGGCCCCCACACGGGGGCCCCTCGTGCATCTGCGTGTCGACCCGGCGACTCATCCATCCGACGTATATCCGCTACCGCAGCGGTCGGCGGCCAACGGGGTTCCCGCGGGCTACGGTCCGACGGTCCCTGCGCCCGTTGGTTCGATCGCCCGGAGGTGTCCTTGGTCACGGCAGCGCATGAGCGGGATGCTCGCGGGACGGTCCGCCCGCTGGCCTCGGCAGACGCGAGTGGCGCGCCGACGCTGGACCTCGTGGTCCGGCTCTGTCGGGGATTGGACGACGCTCGCGTCCCTTACTGCCACTTCAAGAGCAACGAAGCGATCGATCGCTCCCTCAGCGGGGAGAACGATCTCGACCTGTTGATCGGTGCCGCGGGGGCAGATCGCTTCCTCCGCATCCTCTCGGAGCTGGGGTTCAAGGAAGGGGTACCGAACCGTGTCCGACGGATGCCCGGGGTCGCGCAGTACTACGGGCACGACGAGCGGAGCGGCCGCCTCGTTCAGGTGCACGCGCATCGGCGGCTCATCTTCGGCGACGACATGACGAAGAACTTCGCGCTCGACATCGAGGACGACTACATCGCTGCCGCGGTGCGAGAGCCAGGGACGCTCGCGGTCGCGTCACCCGAACACGAGCTCTTGTTGTTCGTCTTCCGGATGGTCGCGAAGCATTGCACGATCGACGCGATGGCCATGAAGCAGGGCCGACTGAGCTCCTCGGAGACGCGCGAGTTGGCATGGCTCACAGAGCGAGCCGATCTCGAGCGCATCGCGGAGATCGTCGACGCTCAGCTTCCGTTCGTCGGGTCGGACCTGTTCGGTGCGTGCCTCGCCGCGATCCAGCCGGGGGCACGTCCCTGGCGGAAGGCGCGGGTGGCCGGGGAGCTGCACCGCACGTTCGCCGCGCATCGCAAGCGAGCCCCCCTCGTCGACGCGCTGATCCGGGTCGAGCGCAGGGTCGGGCGTGTGGTGCGGCGGGTCGTGCGAGGTCGGGCGAGGAAGCGTCTCGCAGGCGGAGGCGCCTTGATCGCCTTCGTCGGCGGTGATGGAGCGGGCAAGTCGACCGTCGGTCGTGCGATCTCCGGATGGCTGTCCGGGCCGTTCGAGGTCCGGCGTATCCATCTCGGGAAGCCCCCGCCGTCGCTGTTGACGATCGTGATCAAGGGGCCGATGTACGTGTTGCGCATGATGGGCATGCTCCAGAGCACCAGGGTGCCCGCGGATCTCCTGAGGGAGCGGGGCGAAGATCCCGGCGCAGCGTGGGTCGTCTGGCACGTGCTGACCGCTCGAGACCGCCGCCGCCTGTACCGCAAGGCGACGCGGGCGGTGCTGCGCGGTTCGATCGTCGTGTCGGATCGCTTCCCGCTCGCCGAGGTGCGGACGATGGACGGTGCCAAGACCGGGTGGTTGGCCGATCGAGAGCGAACGCGGCGCGGCGTCTCGTGGCTGGTCTCGCTTGAGCGACGGTACTACGAGTCATTCACGACCCCCGATGTCCTGATCGTGCTCCGCGTGGACCCCGATGTCGCGGTCGAACGAAAGCGCCACGAGGAACCCGCGGAGTTCGTGCGGCCACGGTCGGAGGAGATCTGGCGCACGGACTGGAGCCAGACCTCGGCCCTCGTCGTGGACTCCGGCGACGATCTCGCCGAGGTCGAACGGACGATACGACGACTCGTGTGGGCGAGGCTGTGAGCGCCGGTCCGCCGGTACCGCGTGGGGTGATCGTCGAACTCTGCGGGCTCCCGGGAGCCGGCAAGACCTCACTCGCCGAGGCGGTCGCGGGGGTAGAGGGCGGCTACCCTCTCGCGCGGCCTGCACTCGGCATCGCACCCGACGTTCCCACGGGGCGTCGTCTCGCCCGCAAGGTCGGCCTCGTGGTCGGGGAGGCGAGCCGACGGCCGGTCATGGAGGCGAGGGTCGCGCTTCGTCTCGGCCGATCGGGGCAGCCGGGGCCGGGCCAGGCCGCGGCCAGGTGGGTGCAGTGGGCGAGCACCCAGGCGCTGATGCGAAAGGCACGTGGCGCCGATCAGGTGCACCTCTTCGATGAGGGCGTGCTCCAAGCGCTCTGGTCACTCTCCCTACGCGGCGATCCGTCTGCGACCCTCGCGACGCTCAGCCGATCGGTCGGTCGATGGACGTCACCCGATCTCGTGATCGTGGTGGATCCTCCCGTCGAGCTGGTGGTCGACCGGCTCCGCGATCGGCCGTCGGCGCACAGCCGTCTGCAACGGCTCGCCGATGATGCGGAGCTGCATGCGGAGCTCGTTCGAGGAAGGGCGCTCCTCGACGGGCTGATCGCATGGTGGGAAGCGACGGCATCGGCCGGGGCTCCGGTGATGCGGATCGCCGGTGCGAGCCACGATCCCTCCGCCGTGATGCACCAGATCGTCACGGCACTGCGCGTGGCCGTGATGGTGCAGACGACGTAGACGGCCTACGTCGCCGACCGCGTGTAACGCCCGTCGAATCCCGCCTAGATTGACGAACCCTGCGCGGTCCTGGATCCGCGCATCACGCCGTGATGAGGCCTGCCCGCCCCATACACGGCCACGACGTGACAGCGGAGGTGGGAGAGCGCGTGGATCTGAACGAAGCGTTCCGGCGCATCTTCTACGCCCATCGACGCGCGATCGTCCTGTTCGTCGCCCTCGGCGTGATCGGAGGTGTGGCGTTGGCGTCGGTCAGCCCTGCCTCCTACACGGCGGCTGCGCGGATCACGATCGGTGAGCGCTCCGAAGATGCGACCGGAGACCTCGTGTCGATCGCGGATGGGGCTGAGGCGATCGCGACGAGTCGCTCCGTGCTCGTCAGCGCGTCGCAGGCAGCAGAGCTGGACGGCGATCCGGTCGTCGTCGATCCGTCGGCCGTGTCCGTCAAGACGTTGGGGTCCTCGGAGTTCCTGGAGCTCTCGGTCACGGCCCCGGAGGCCCCGACCGCGACGGCGCTCGCCAACAGCTTGGCGGACGAGGTCGTCCAGCGGTGGACGGAGGTGAGCGGCGGGACGAGCGACCAGGCGGTCGCCCTGATGCAGGAGACGCTGACGGACGTGCTCGAGAAGACCGCGTCGCTCGACGAGCGGATCACCCTCCTCGGTCAGAAGCTGAGCCAGGGCGGCCCGGACCAGGCGCGGGACCAGGCTCGCCGCGACGCGCTCGTCGCCGAGCGGGAGGCGTTGGACCGACAGCGGGTGTCCTACGAAGCGCAGCTGAGTGCCCTCCTCGTCGAGGCGGCCGGCCGTTCGGCCCCGCAGGTGATCGACCCGGCGGTGCAGCCCTCCGCGGCGGACCCTCGACACACGGTGCCGATGGCGGTGCTCGGAGCGCTCCTGGGCTTCCTGATCGGTGCCGGCTTGGCAGGCCTGATCGAGGCGATCAGCCCCACGCTCGTGGGGGCGTCAGCCATCGGTGACGCGCTCGGCGTGCCCGTCCTCGGGACCCTCCCGAGGCTGAGCGACGGCACCTCCGAGCGATCGAGGCGGGCGGTCGTGAACACCGCGCTCGCCGCGAGGAGAGCGAAGGCGACGACGCTGGAGCTCGTGGCGATGGGTCCGGCGGTCGACCTGGACGCCCTCTCGTCCACCCTCGCGGGTGACGAGGACCAAGACGCGTCCGATCGCACCGCCGGCAGACGCGCACGCGGGCAACTGGCGGTTCGCAGCTTCGGCGCCGACGTCGCAGTGCCCATGAACCTGTCGAGGCCCCAGTCACCCACAGCCTCGGCGATCGTTGCGGTGGCACCGTCGGTCGTCAAGCGATCGTTCGTGCGAGCGATCCAGGACGCCCACGCGGTCACAGGATGGGATGTCCTCGGCGTGCTCGTCTACGAACGCGCCGATCGGCGTTCCGTGCTTCGGAAGCAGCGGGCATCCGGGGCTCCTGCCCGTGAGCTCCAGCCACGAGCGAGCTGACCGATGAGCGCGGAGCTCATCGCGGCTCCTCCCACGATCGCGAGGCGCGAGGCGGCGGACCTCGCCGCGCATCGATGGGCGGCGGCGGCCATCGGGGCGAGCATCTGGGTGCTGCCGGTCTTGCGTCCCGGCCTCGGCCCGGTACGCCCCGCCGACTTCGTGATCCTGGGTGCGACCGCCCTCGCCGTCCTCTGGCTCGGCTGGAGCCAGGTCCCCATCCAGATGCCGTTCGTGGCATCGATGACCCTCTTCGGCGTCGCCGGGCTCGTCGCGGCCCTCGCGAGTGGACATGCCACGGTCGGGATCATCGCCGTCGTGCAGGACCTCGTCCTGCTGGCCTGGTGTCTGGCGATCGCCAACGTCTGTCGGACCCCCGAGACCGTCGCCACGGTCGTGAGGGCGTGGGTGTGGAGCGCGACGGTCGCGGCCTCGATCGTGATCGTCGGAGGCGTGACCGGCATCTCCGCGCTCTCCGGCCAACAGATCGATGGGGGTCGGGCGTCGCTCGCGTTCGACAATCCGAATCAAGCGGGCGCCTACTTCGCCTGCGCCTTCTTCGTGGTCCTGAGCGCGGGCTCGATCCTCACGCGGCGACGGAAGATCGTGGCCGCGACCATCGTGGCCGTCGGGGTGCTCTTCGCGGCATCGAACGCGGCCATCGGAGGCATCTTCCTGGGGCTTCTCCTCGCAGGCGTCTTGTCGATCGCGCGGCGCCGCGGCATCGTGAGCGCGATCGTCGTCGCGTCGATCGCCACCGTCGTGGTGCTGGGGATCGGCGTCGCGTTCGTGCGCCTCGACGTCTCGAAAGCTGCGCAGCAGAGCGACATCAGGCTCCTGAGGAACACGCTCGGGCGCGGTGAGGAAAGCGCCGGCGATCGCCTCGGGCGTTGGGAGAGCCTGGGCGACGCGTACCTGGACTATCCGATCACGGGGTACGGAGCGGCTGCGACCAAGGCGGTGTTGGACGACGGCCCGTTCAACGACTCGAAGGGTGCCCACAACGATTACGCGGCTGCGCTCGTCGAGCGGGGACTCTTGGGGTCTATCGCGCTCCTCCTCCTCATCGCTTCGGTGGTGCGGAGGATGGGTTCGTTCGCCATCCGTCCCCTCGCGCCCGGGTTCGAGACGGCCGTGTCGGCGCCGCAGTTCCTGGCGGGCGCATTGCTCGTTCTGGCGATCTCCTCGCTCACACACGAGATTCTCCACTTCCGCAACGTCTGGGTGCTCCTGGGGCTCGTCGCCGCGATCTCCCTCTGGGGGCGACCCGAGGGGGCGCGGGTGCGGGCCGACGTCGCGGGTGGTCGCAGCGGCGGCGAGGACGGGCCGTGACGTCGGTCGATCCGCTCAGTCCCGGTCGGTCGGTCGGGGTCGTCCTGGCATCGAACACGGGGTGGCGTCTCCTGGCGTTCGGTGCCCGAACGCTCGGCGGGCTGGTCGCGACCGTGTTGCTCGCTCATCTCGAGGGACCGGCGGGCCTCGGCAGGTTCCAGTTCGCGCTCACGCTGACCCTGCTCCTGAGCTTCGCGGTGGCGTTCGGTCTGCCCAAGCTCCTCGTGCGGGAGCTCGCCCGGCGACCGAACGAGATCCGGAACGTGGTCGAGACCGCGATGACCACCGCCGCGCTCGCCGGCGCCGTGGTGACGACGCTCATGGTCGGGTTCGGGCTGCTCTTCGATGCCGGCACCGCGGTCCTGGTGCTCGCCGGCCTGGCGCTGATGGTCGATTCCATGATGCGGATCACGATGTCGCCGTTCTGGGCCATGGAGCGGATGCGCTACGAGGCGCTCGCGGTGGGGGTGCAGGAGGGCGCGTTCGTGCTCCTGACGATCGGCGTATTGGTCGGAGGGGCGGGCGCAGCAGGCGTGATGGGTGCCTACCTCGTGTCGCGCTTGGTCGGTCTCGTGACCGCGTGGCTCATCGTGGCCACGAAGTTCCGCATCGTGCTCGTCCCACGGTGGCACACGGGCGCCGTCGCACCCCTGCTGAAGAAGTCCATGCCCTTCGCGCTCGACGACGCACTGTCGCTCGCGTACATACGGCTCGACACGATCCTGCTCGGGATCATGGTCGGCGCCCACGCCGTCGGCCTCTACCAGGCCGCCACGAACCTCGTCCTCTACCTCAACATCCTTCCTCGGATGCTCAACATGTCGATGTACCCTCGCATGAGCCGGGCTTGGCCGGGGCAGGTCGCGGAACTTCGCAGGCTGCTGGACTCATCACTGCTGATCCTCGGAGCCATCGCGATGCCGATCACGATCGGATCGCTCTTGCTGGCGCCCAGGGTCTTCGAGGTGTTGTACGGGAGCAGTTTCGACCGGGCCGTGCTCGCCTATCAGCTCCTCGTGCCGATCATCCCGCTGCGTATGCTCGGGAACTCCCTCGGGACCGCCCTGACAGCAAGCGATCGCCAGACCCAGCGCACCATCGCGGTGGGGGTCGCCGCGGCGGTGAACGTCGGATTGAATCTCATCCTGATCCCCCGATGGTCCTTCTTCGGCGCGGTTGCAGCGACGATCGTGACCGAGACCGGCCTGTTCGTCGTGTACGCGGTGATGGTTCGACGCGTGTCCGGCGCCACCAGCCTCCTGACCGCGATCGTCGTCCCGGGCCTCGCCTGTGCCCCGCTCGCCGGGGCGATCGTGTTGCTCTCGGACCTGCCGTTGGTCCCCGTGGTGCTCGCCGCTGGCGCTGTCTACGTCGTCGCCCTCGCTGGCCTCGTCGTCCTCGGGTCGCGTGGACGGAGCCTGCATCCCCGAGCCGTGGCGACCGCCTACCTGAAGCTGTCGCCTCGTGTATGACAGAAGCGAACCTGTGGAAAACCGACCCTCGAAGTAATCCACAGGCGTGGACCCTCCTACGCAGGCCATCACAGCCAATGTAGTTGAATCAGCCTAGCCTGTTTAACCTACAATCTTTACAGGCGACCGTTGCTTCACTTAGACTCCCGCCCCACAGACGTATACGTGATATGCGGTAGAGACGGAGGGACGGTCCTTGGAGCGGCGCACGGCGGAGGCAGCCCAACAGCCGGCCGCTCGCCACGACGACATGGCTCTCCTGTTGGGGATGTGCCATGCGTTCGGGTCCGAGCAGGACGTCGAGAGCCTCGTCCGGGCGGCAGGACGGTGGATCACCTCGGCACTCTCCGGTGAGGTGGTCGCGCTCAGGTTCGTCGTCATCGACCCCGGGGGGCGTCTCCGCTGTGTCGAGGAGTCCGGCGGGAGCATCTGGGGCGACCCTTCGTTCCGGCGAGTCAGGCGCGCGATCGACATGAAGGCGGCGCGGCTCGCGACCGCCCGAGCGTTCGGCGGGGCTCGGATCCGGACGATCCCGCTCATCTCCCGGGGCGCGGCGCTGGGGGCCGTCGAGATCGCGACGACCTCGGCCGGACGGTCGGAGGGGTGGAGCGCGGTCGATGCGGTCATCAGCCAGACGGCCATCGCCCTCGCCAATCTCGGATCACGTTCCTCGATCGACCGAGATCGAGGACGGATGCGCCTCGCGGTCGATCTCGGCGCACAGGTCGTGGCAGCTGAGTCCCTCGAAACCGCGATCCGCACCCTCGTGCAGGGTGTGCATCGCGATCTCGATGTGCGGGCCGCGGGCTGGATCATCGAGAACGCGCAGCCGCGTCTCGTCTCGACCGGCGGGCTCGGCTCACGCAGGCGCGACCGGTTGCGCTCTCCGACGCTGACGGACGACGGCGACGTCGTCGGGCAACTCGCCGATGCGTTCCGGTCACTGTTGGGCGGAGACGAGGTCGACGCGACCGCGGGCGGTGGCGTCGTCGTGCTGATGGAGCGGCCGGCTGACGCGGCGGCAGAGGAAGCCCTGGCGTCCCTGCGCGATCTCGTGGGTGAGTGGTTCGACCGTCTCTCCACCCTCGAAGGTGCGGAGCGACAGATCGAGTGGTACGGGACCGCCCTCGCTGTGACGGCTCACGAGATCCGCGGCCCGCTGCTCGCGGCCAAGACCGCGGTCGACGGCATGCTGGAGGACGGCGGGTATGCGCCCGCCGATCGAGGGAGGCTGCAACGTTCCAGGCGTCAGCTCGAGGAGCTGGCCGAGACCGTTGACGTCGTGCTGCGCTGGTCGCGCCCCGACCAGGCGATGCGGCGCCGGGCAACGGATCTCCCCCGCCTCGTGGGTGCCGTCATCGAGTCGGTGGCTCGGGAAACCGGCGAGCGGAGAGTGACGTTCGAGTCGCCTCCGTTCCCGGTCAAGGTTCCCCTCTCCGGTCGCCACGTGTCCCTGGCCGTGGCGAACCTCATCCGGAACGCCCTCGCGTTCTCGCCCCCCGGGTCGCCCGTCGACGTCCGGGTGAGCGTCGACGAGCGGTGGGCGACGGTGAGTGTCCGCGATCGGGGGCTGGGCATCGCCGACGGGTACCTCGAGGCGATCTTCCACCCATTCGTCCACGGTCGCTCCGTCGGGTCAGGCGGGGAAGGGAGCGGTTTGGGTCTCTTCGTCGTGAAGCGTGTCGCCGAGGCCCACGGGGGACAGGCGTGGGTCAGCCGTGGGCGCTCGGAGACGACCTTCCATCTCGCGTTGCCGCTCGGCACCGACGCGGTGCCGGCGGCCGCGGAGGAAGGGAGGTCGACATCGAAGCGCTGATCGTCGACGACCACAGGCTGTTCGCCGAGGCGATCCGCCCGACGCTTGAGCGGCTCGGGATGGTCGTGTCGATCGTGACGAGCGGATCGGCGGCGATCGAGATGGCCGTGAACCGCCGCATCGACCTGGCGCTCGTGGACCTCGGACTGCCGGACATGCGTGGCGAGGAGGTCGGCTCGCGCTTGCTGGCCATCAGGCCCGGAACCGTCGTCATCGCCCTGACCGCGAGCGACGACGAGCGAAGGGCGAACGACGTGATCGCGTCGGGATTCCGCGGCTACCTCACGAAGGATCTCCGCGTCTCGATGCTCTCGAGCGCCATCAGCTCAGCGCTGGCGGGTGAGACGGTGAGGGTCTCCGGGTCCTCGAGGCCGCGCGGATCGGCGGGCGGGTCACACGATCGGTTCGTCGAGCTGCTCGTCTCCACGCTGACGCCACGGGAACGAGAGGTCCTCGAGCTGCTGGCTCGAGGTCGCTCAGGGAAGGACATCGCCAGGGAGATGGCGATCAGCGTGAACACGGTCCGGACCCACGTGCAGAGCATCCTGACGAAGCTGCAGGTCCACTCCCGGCTCGAGGCCGCCGCCTTCGCCGTCCGGCATGGACTGGTCGAGCGTCCCGCTGCCCCCGAGGACGCACGCATCGGCCGACCGAGACGCCTCGCGCGCACGACGTAGCGGTTCTACGGCGGCCATCGCGTGTCCAGGGGGGCGGCGATACGTAACGTGCCCGACGTCGGGGGGTCTTGGGAGTGAACATGGATGATCGACAGCGCCACGTTCGGGTCGTGTTGGCCGATGGGCACGCTCTGTTCCGTGAGGCGATCACGTCCGTACTCGAATCGCACGCAGAGATCAGTGTCGTCGCCGACGCGGGAGACGGACCGGACGCCATCGCCAAGGCGATGCACCTCCGTCCCGACTGCGTGTTCGTCGACGTCGAACTCCCCGGGATCGACGGTATCGAGGTCACGCACCGGATCAAGGACCGGCTTCCGGAGTGCGCGGTGATCGTGCTCGCACCCAGCGAGGACGACGTGCCGCTCGTCGCAGCGATCGAGGCCGGAGCGAGCGGATTCCTGACGAAGGATTGCCCGCTCACGGACCTCATCACCGCAACGCACGCGGTGCTCGAGGGGGAGATGGTCGTGCCTCCTCGCCTGCTGGCCCCGCTGCTGTCGGGGCTGATGCGTCACCGCAGGGAGCAGGATGAGGCGATGCGGCGACTCGCCCGGCTGACCCGCCGAGAGCGCGAGGTCCTGGCACTGCTCGCGCAGGGGGCAGGGAACGAGAGGATCGCCGAGGACCTCGTGATCAGCCCACAGACCGCGAGAACGCACGTCCAGAACCTCATCACCAAGCTGGGGGTCCATTCCAGGTTGGAGGCGGCGATGTTCGCGGCTCGCAGCGACATCCTGCGCGATCCCGACCCTGGTGAGCTCGCGCCCGTCGGCGGATAGCGGCGATGTTGTCGTCGCAGCCACGTCCACAGGTGATCCACGTGGCGACCAGGTTCCTGCGGGGAGGCTCGGAAGCGAGGATCAGGGACATCACGCGGGCGATCCCGTCGGCCGACCATCACCTGATCGTGGGGCCAGAGTCCGATCTGGATCTCGCCCGGGAACGCGTCGCCCCCGCATCGCTGCGCGTGATCCGCACCCTGGTTCGCAGGCCTCACCCGGTCCTGGATGCCGCCGCCTTCGTGCAGCTGTCCCGTGTGCTCCGGGAGGAGCCGCACGATCTCTTGGTCACGCATCAGTCGAAGGCGGGGGTTCTCGGACGAGCCGCTGCGGCCAGGGTGCGACGGGCCGAGACCGTCCACTCGTTGTCGATGGCGAGCTTCGGCCCAGGGTATCCCCGAGGACAGGATCGTCTCTTCCGATCGCTCGAGCGGCGCCTCGGTCCCCATACGGGGGCCTATCTCGTCGTCGGCGCCGATCTCGCGCGCCGCTACACCGAGATCGGGATCGAGCCGATGAAGTTCCACGTCGTCCGATCCGATGCGCGGGTCGACGACCCGCCGGGGATCGACGTCGTGGAAGTCAGGCGGTCCGCTGGGTTGCCCGCCGACAGGCCGGTCATCCTCTACCTCGGGAGCCTGGACCCCCGCAAGAACGTCCTGCAGTTGGTCGACCTCCTGCAACGCCTGACGGACGACGCGCCCCACGACCGTCGTCCGTTCCTCGCGATCGCGGGGCAGGGTCCGCTTCGGGCTGATCTGGAGGACTCATTGGTCCGTCGCGACCTCGCGCGCGACGCCTCGGTGCTCGGCTTCGTCGACGACCCCACCTCGTTGGTGGCCGCGGTCGACGCGCTGGTCCTGCTCAGTGGCGTCGAGGGCCTGCCGCAGGTGCTGGTTCAGGCGGCCGCCGTCGGCACGCCGTTCGTCTCCTACGACGTGGATGGCGTGCGGGAACTCCTCGAGCTCGGGGCCATGGGTCGCGTCGTCTCGCCCGGAGCCCTCGAGGAGGCTGCCGAGGCGGTCCGGACGGTGCTGACCGCCGAGCGCCGTGCTCCCGCCGCGGACCTGTCTTCCTGGGCACCTGGTGAGATCGCCCGAAGGTACCGCGAGGTGATCGAGCCGCTCATCGATGGCCGGCTCGTTCGGGCCTGAGGGTCCGGATCGGATCGGGCTTCCGGCGCGAGGGTCCGCCACGGAACATGCAGAGCCCCCCGGGCGTTGCTGCGGTCATGTCCGATGCCGAGACGACGATGCCGGCCCTCTACCTGGGTCACGGGGCGCCCCCCTTGCTCGACGACGAGCGCTGGACCGGCGAGCTCTCGAGGTGGGCCCACGAGCTGCCGCGCCCGCGAGCCGTGCTGATCGTCTCGGCGCACTGGGAGTCGGCGCCGTTGACGCTCGGAGCGACCGAGGCGGGCACGCCGCTCACCTACGACTTCTTCGGGTTCCCCGAGCGCTACTACCGCATGACCTATCCCTCGCCGGGCGCACCCCAACTCGCTGAACGGGTCCGGTCCCTCATGCCCGATACCGAGACGGTTGCGAGCGAGCCCGGGTACGGTCTCGACCACGGCGCCTACGTGCCCCTCATGGTGATGTACCCAGAGGCCGACGTCCCCGTGCTCCAGATGTCGATGCCCTCCCTCGATCCACAGCGTCTCTTCGACCTCGGGCGTCGGCTCCGGCCGCTGCGCGATGAGGGGGTACTCGTGATCGGCTCAGGCTTCCTGACCCACGGGCTCGCGTTCCTCACCGACTGGCGCACCGACGCGGATCCCCCGGGATGGTCGCGCGAGTTCGACCTCTGGGCCGCCGAGACGCTCGCACGGGGAGCGGTCGACGAGCTGATGGACTTCCGCCACCGGGCGCCCGGCATGCCCTACGCACACCCCACCACCGAACACCTGGCTCCGCTCTTCGTCACGCTCGGAGCGGCGAGCGACCCCGAGGGCGCTGCGGAGACGGCGATCGAAGGCTTCTTCATGGGACTCGCCAAGCGTTCGGTCCAGATGGCGTGACCGTCGCCGGGCGACGATCGGCTACGGCAGCAGGGTGACGACCAGCTGCGGGGTGACCCCGGGGTCGGCGTCCCGGGATCGCCACTTCGCTCCGTCCGTCGACGGTGTGGTGATGCGGAGGCTGTACACGCCGTCGGCGCGGATCAGGCTCGAGAGGTCGACTTCGTACCAGGTGTTGGTGCCCACCGATCCGAGGGTGGCGACGGGGGTGCCGAGGGTCGCAGGGGCGTTGTCCCAGGTCACGCCCGTCTCGGTCCAGCTCGTATCAGATGTCGCCGAGAACACGCCCCCCGTGTCGGATGCACCCACGTTGAACAGGCGGAGCTTCGCCGTCGCGACGGTGCGCGTGCCGATCCCCGTCACCGAGAACTTCATCAGCCCGTGCTCGCTCGGTGAGGAGTCGACCGAGATCGACGAGCTCGTGCCGTAGTTGGTCGTCGGAGCCCCCGAACGGATCGTGGCGTCGGCCGTCGCGGCGAACGTGAGCTCGCTCCCTGGCGCTGTGGTGGCGACGGCGGTGTTCGAGGCGGCCGAGACGTTCCCCGCGAGGTCGACGGCCCTGATCACGTAGGAGTACGTCGTTCCCGGCGTCAGCGACCCGTCGAGGTAGGTCGTTCCGTGCGTCGTGTCGACCGCCAAGGAGTCGCGGATGACGCTGTAGTGATCGACGGCGACGTCATCGGTGCTCTGCGTCCACGACAGGTCGACCTGGTCGCCGCCGACCGGCGTGGCGACGAGGTTCGAGGGCGCCGTCGGCGGGGTCACGTCGCCGCCCGGCCCCCCGTTCGCACTGATCGAGAACGAATCCGAGACGCTCCCGACGCTCGGCACGAACGTCGCATCCATCCGGTCGGCGGTCACCGTGTACGTCATGATGCCGTTCCCCGCCCCGGCCGTGTTCGCGAAGTACGGAAGCTCCGGATCGTCGGGCTTGATCGACGAGCCGGATCGCCCGAAGGTCCCGACCACCTGAACGACCGTCCCCGCGCCCTTGTTCATCACTCCCGCACCGCTGTCGGCGACGCAGTCCTGGTCGAACGCGCCGAGCACGAACGAGGGGCACGTCCCCGACTGCAGGGCGAGCTGCTTGCTGCGTTGGTAGTTGTGGTGGTGGCCCCCGAGGACCAGATCCACCTTCTTCTGGAGCAGGAGGTTGAACAGTGGCTGGCCGATCGGGCAGCCGGAATTCGATGCGGAGATGCACGGGTAGTGCATGCCGACGACGATCCACCGGATCCCCTCCGCGCGAGCCGCGTCGATCGAGTCGGAGAGCCACTGGTAGTGCGCGTCATTGAGCTTGTAGTCGTAGGTGACGTTCTCCACCGTGAGGTCGGGCGAGATCATGAACGCGCGCATGAGGGGAGCACCCGTCGGGTAGTCGAAGTAGTACTCGGCGCCGTAGTCCTGGTTCACGCCCAAGGTCGCTCCCAGTCGGTCCGGCAGGCATGCCGCGTGGTTCATGATGTAGCCGTCGGCACCGTTCTGGTCCTCGTGGTTCCCGGCGACGATCTCGAAGGGGTAGGTCGGTCCGAGGTTGGGCAACCCGGCCTTCACCCAGTCGCACCATGCTTCGTCGGTCGGCGTCTCGTTGTAGTCGAGATCGCCCAGCGCGAGGAAGAAGTCCGTCCCCGAGGCGTTCAGTGTCGCGAGACTGGCCGTCGCCCTCGATGTCGTTCCGAAGTCTCCGGCCGCGGCGAACGTGAACGAGGTTGGCGTCGGAGGAGCGGGAGGAGTCGTCACGTCGGCGGGCTCCGAGGGATCCGACCGGTTCCCCGACGGATCCACCGCGATCACCGTGTATCGATAGGTGACCTCGGCGGTCACGCTGTCGTCGACGTAGGTGGTCGCCGTGGCGCTGTCGATCTCGACGCCGTCGCGGACGATCAGGTACCCGGCGACGCCGACGTCGTCCTGGCTCGCCGTCCAGCTGAGCTCCACGCGGGTCGCACCGGTCGCCTCGGCCAGGAGGTCGGTCGGAGCCGTGGGGGGATCCGTGTCCGCCACGTTGTCGACGATCACCGATACCGGCTGGGAGGCACCTGCGTTCCCGACAGCATCGCGTGCGATCGCCGTGAGCTCGTGGGCTCCGTTCGCGACGGACCACGAGTCCCACGTGATCGCGTAGGGAGCGGTCGCATCGGTCCCGACGGTCTGGCCGTCGACCTGCAGGTCCACGGAGACGACACCCACGTCGTCGGAGGCGTCAACACCGACGTCGACCGATCCGCCGACCGTGGCGCCCGGGGAGGGTGAGGTGATCGAGGCGGTGGGCGTCGCCACGTCCGCCGACGGCGCGACCGTGACCACGAGTTCCGGCTGCGAGCCCACCTTCCCTTCCTTCGACCGGAACGAGATCTTGTTGCTCGACGGCGTGGCGATCCTCAGACCGAACTGGCCGTCTCCGGTCACGAGCGTCGACAGGTCGACCTCGTACCAGGTGCTGGGCGTGATCGCGCCCAGCGTCGCCAGCGGCGTGGGGTCGGCCGGCGGAGCCGAGTTCCAGTTCATGGTGCTCTCGCTCCACGTCGTATCCGCCACACGCGAGAACACGCCGCCGTCGGAGGCGCCGTCGGTCACGTACAGACGAAGCTTCGCACTCTCGACGATGTCCGTGCCCACGCCCGAGACGGTGAATCGCATGAAGGAGTACCGCACCGGAGAGTTGTCGGCCGAGAGCGATGTCGCAGAGCCACCGGTCGTGGTGGGCTGATCTGCCCGCACCGTCGTATCGGCCGCCGGGAGGAAGGAGAGGATCCGGGGAGCCGCTGGAGCGGGCAGGGCGGTCAGCATGCTCACCACCATGGCGGCGAGCGTGAGCACGGCGAACGCGGCCGTGCTCCACGCTTTCTTACCGTTGCCGCGTCGCACGGTCCTCCATCCGTCGCCCTCGGGCGACCCTACCCAGCCCTCTGTGGCCTCACCCCATGCATGTCGCGTATCCCTGCTACGCATCCGGTCCGTCGGCCGTGGGCTCTTCATCGCCCCCGCGTAGCGCATCTACGACGATCCGCGGATGCTCCGACGACGTCCGAGGGCGAGACTCCCTGCTACGTCGCGGTCCGGGCCATCCGAGGTGGTTCCGACCGCGCGCATGATAGATCGGGGCGCGTGTGGAGATTCTCCAGCGGACAATCGGCATGGCCACGAGGAGGCGGTAGCGCGTGGCCGTGCATCCGCTTCCCGCGGCATCGACGGTCAGGAGCCGGGCGCTCGACCGTGGCCGGCTCCTGCGGGCCGCCGTCCCACTGGCCGATGTCTGCGCGCTCTTCGTGGCGGTCGTGCTCGCCGGAGTCACCCCGTGGACCTTCCTCTACGCCGGCGTCGTCCTCCTGGGGCTGCATCTCGATCCGGCACGAGCTGGCAGGATCTGTCCACAGCTGTCGACCGACGCCGGATGGCTGCTCGCGAGGGGAGTGACACCCGTGGTCGTGCTCATGCCGGCGGCAGCAGCGCTCGACGCCGATCCGAACTGGGCCCTGTTGGTCCCGATGGCCGTCGGCCTGCTCCTCCTCGGGCGTGGGGCCACCTATGCGCTCGAACGCAGGGCACGCGCCGAGGGCGTGCTCGCTGAGCCCACCCTCATCGTCGGCGCCGGCGAGGTCGCGGATCGGCTGGCCGACGTCCTCTCCCAGCACCCGGAGTACGGGCTGCGTCTCGTCGGCTCCGTCGACGCCGAGGGCCGCAGGGTGGGGAACGTGTCGTTGCTCGGTGATCACCGCGACATCGGGAGGTTCATCGAGACCCACGGTGTGCGTCGTGTCGTGATCGCCTTCGGGATCTCGGAGAGTGATCTGGTCACCGTCCTTCGGTCGGCGGAACGGTCGTCCGCGGAATTCCACGTCGTGCCTCGCCTCTGGGAGGCCAGCGCCATGGCTCCCGGGGCGGGCAACGTGGACGACGTCTGGGGGATCCCGCTCGCGCAGCTGCGCCGACCGACGGCGCGCTCACGCAACCAGCTCGTGAAGCGGTGCTTCGACGTCGTGGCGGCCTCGCTGTTGTTGCTGCTGACCTCGCCGCTATTGCTGGCGCTCGCTGTAGCCGTCAGGCTCTCCAGCCCGGGCCCCATCCTGTTCCGTCAGAAGCGCGTGGGCCTCGACGGCTCGCTCTTCGAGATCTTGAAGTTCCGTTCGATGTACGAGATCGCGGACTCGGACACGAGGTGGACGGTCGGCGACGACGGGGTCACCCGCGTCGGCAGGGTGCTGCGGGCAACGAGCCTGGACGAGTTGCCCCAGCTCGTGAACGTGCTGCGGGGCGAGATGTCGCTCGTCGGGCCCCGACCGGAGCGGCCGCACTTCGCCGATTCGTTCGGGGCGAGGGTCCCGCGCTACGAGGACCGGCATCGTGTGCGTGCCGGCATGACGGGGCTCCCGCAGGTCTGCGGTCTGCGCGGCGACACCTCGATCGACGATCGGATCCGCTTCGACAACGCCTACATCGAGGGATGGAGCCTCTGGGGGGACTGTTCGATCGTGATCCGGACCGCCAAGTGCGTCCTGACTGGACAGGGTGCGTGAGCACACGGCTCTCCCGACCCGCCGCCCTCGAAGCACGAGGTGGAGCCCTCCCCGACTTCCTCATCATCGGCGCGATGAAGTGCGGGACGACGAGCCTCTACCACTACCTGCGTGATCACCCCCAGGTCTACATGCCGGCGATCAAGGCGCCCGAGTTCTTCGCGGAAGAGGGAAACTGGGGCCGAGGGATCGAGTGGTACCGACGACAGTTCGAGGGAGCGGAGCCCGGTGTCGTCGCGATCGGCGAGGCGTCGAACGTGTACACGAAGTATCCGCGATACCAGGGTGTGCCGGCTCGGATCGCCGACCATATCCCGCACGCGCGCCTCGTGTACGTGGTCCGCGATCCGATCGACCGGATCCGTTCCCACTATCAGACCCGTCTGACCGAGGGCACAGAGCGCGCGCCGATCGACCGTGCGGTGCGCGAGAACCCGATCTACCTCGACTACAGCCGGTATGCGATGCAGCTGGATCGGTACCTCGACCATTTCCCTCGCGAGCAGCTGCTGGTCATCACCGCCGAAGACCTGCGCGGCGACCGACGCGCGGCGATCCAGCAGGTCTACACGTTCCTGGGCGTCGACCCCGATCACGTCCCCGACGACCTCGATCGGACCTTCTACGAGACGAGGCACCGTGCGCCGAGATCGCCGGTGCCGCTGTGGGTCCGCAAGGGCCTCAAACGGCACCTGCCGGCGGCCAAGCGGGCGAAGGAGCTCGAGAACAACGTGATCCGCGCGCTCCGGAGCCTCCGTCGCACGTCCGAGGCGCCGTCGCAGCTGCCGGACCGGCTGGTGATCCCGCCCGAGGTACGCGTCGAGCTTGCCGACGCCCTGTGCGAGGACGTTCGGATGGTCCGTACGTTCCTCGGACCAGGCTTCGATGGTTGGGGGATCGCCTGAACCCGAGCCCCGCGCGAGGGGATGCGTAGACCGCGAAGCCCGCGCGCTCGGAACTCCTACGTCAACCGCAGGGTCTCCAAGGCGTCGATCGCTGTTACAGATGCGGCATCGCCTGGTCACCTGGGGGCCCGAGGGGAGCCGTGAGTAGCCCCGCGCCGAGGATCCCGTGCCTTCGGTGTGGACGTAGGCGTGCCGGGGAGGGCATCCCGCCGGGGCGGCGTTTCGCGTGAGGGACCGACCATGGGGAGGGTCAGAGATATGCGGCGTCGAGCTCGACGATCGGTCGCACGCTCACTGAGCGTGGTTCTTGCCCTGGCGGTGGTCGGGATGGGCACCGCCACGGCCCTGATCAGCACGAGTCAGCCTCAGCTCACCCTGAACCACCTGATCCGAACATCGCCGTTCCAGGGATCATCGACGTCGGTGCGCGACAACGAAGGCAGCGCGTACGTGGCGAGCGACGACGCGCTGTGGATGGCGTCCGACAACGACGACGCGCTGTTCGAGGTCGACCGCACGACCGGAGCGCTGCGCCGGAAGATCGCGCAGTCGGATTTCATGAACGCCCCGCGCTTCGGAGTGGGCGGCACACCCGGTCAGGCGCGCACCGAGGACCTCGAGGCACTCGCCTACGACGCGAACGCCGACATCCTCTACGCCTTCTCGGGGAGCACGGGCGGGACCCCCACCGTGTTCCGGCTGACACGCGACGGCAACGACCGATTCCAGGTGCAGTCGTGGCAGCCGATGCCCTCGGAGTGGACCGGTGCGGGGTGGCGCTCGGCCGACGGCCTCACCTACGTGGCGAACGGCTCGACCATCCGCACCTACGACTACTCCACGCACACATTCGGGCCCTCGTTCTCGATCTCGGGACTCACCAGGATCTTCGGGCTCGACTTCGACGACGCGACCGGGGATCTCCTGGCAGTTAACGCGAAAGAACGCCTCTACCGGGCGTCGATGACCACGAGGACGCTCCTGCCGGGATGGGACGGCATCAGCCTCACCGGTCTCGGCTTCCTCGACACCCGTGCGGTGGAGGTCATCGGTGAACAGCTGCTCATCACCGACGGCGCTGACGCGAGCGCACGGCCGACAACGGATCCGATGTCCCACGCCGTCTTCGTGCTCGACGTGACCGGACCCGGCGGGCCTGCCCCGACGGCGAGTTTCACCGCGACGCCGACCAGCGGCACGGTGCCGCTCGCCGTGAACTTCACGGACACGAGCGCAGGCTCGCCGACGAGCTGGAGCTGGACCTTCGGGGACGGTGGCACGTCGACCTCGCCCTCCCCGTCGCACACGTACACCGGCACCGGGTCCTTCACGGCGACGTTGACCGTCACCAACGCACAAGGCTCCAGTTCGACCTCTCGCCTCATCACCGTCAACCAACCGTCGGCCCCGACGGCGAGCTTCAGCGCGACGCCGACCAGCGGCACGGCGCCGCTCGCCGTGAACTTCTCGGACACGAGCGCAGGCTCGCCGACGAGCTGGAGCTGGACCTTCGGGGACGGTGGCACGTCGACCTCGCGCTCGCCGTCGCACACGTACACCGGCACCGGGTCCTTCACCGCGACCTTGACCGCGACGAACGGTCTGGGGTCCGATTCGACCTCGCAGACGATCACCGTGACGAGCACGGCCGTCATCGCGCCCTCCGACGATGCACAGGTCAACCTGTCGGGTTCGGCCGTGCCTGGTTCCGATCCCAGCTTCAGCGCGGACGGCTCGCCGGTGAAGGATGGCCTGCTCAAGTTCGACGTCAACGTGTCGGGCCAGATCACGAGCGCCACGCTCCGCCTGTTCTGCGTGGACTCCTCCTCCGTGGGTGGCACCTTCCACGCCGCTGCCGAGACCAACCCCCCGTGGAGGGAGGGCACCGTGACGTGGGCGACCGCGCCGGTTGCCGGCTCGAGCTACGGCTCCCTGGGCGCCGTCAAGTCGGGGACCTGGTATGAGGTCGACCTCACGGCCCTCGTGACGGCGAACGGCACCTACAGCCTGCGGATCAAGAACGCCTCGGGCAACGGAGCCGACTACGCCACGAAGGAGGGCGCGGCCGGATCCGCTCCCCAGCTCGTGGTGACCACCGCCTGATCGGACTCCTCTCGGCTCGGGCCTCCGAGGGCTCATTTCGGCTCGAGCCTGCCCGGCGGCGACGTTGACCACTTGGCACTCTCATGGCTATCCTGTTAGCACTCACCCAGCGTGAGTGCTAACGAGACCGAACGGACCGCTGACCGCAAGGAGGAGACGAGCACCATGGCGGACTTCAAGCTGAAGCCTCTCGACGACCGCATCATCGTGCAGGCCAACGAGGGTGACCAGACCACCGCCTCGGGCCTGGTGATCCCCGACACCGCGAAGGAGAAGCCCCAGGAGGGCACCGTGGTCGCGGTGGGCCCGGGCCGCTTCAACGAGGACGGCGACGAGCGCGTGCCGATGGACGTCGCGGTCGGCGACACGGTGATCTACTCGAAGTACGGCGGCACCGAGGTCAAGGTCGAGGGCGAGGACTATCTGATCCTGTCGGCCCGCGACGTGCTGGCCGTCGTCTCGTAAGGAAAGCACTCTCAGGGAGCCGGGGCCCGCACGCGCGAGCGTCGGGTCCCGTTCCGTCTGACACACCAGCCAACGAACCAGAGCCAACGACCAGAGGAGGACTACCGTGGCGTCGAAGCTGCTGAAGTTCGGCGAGGATGCGCGACGCGGCCTGGAGGCCGGCGTCGACAAGCTCGCCGACGCGGTCGCGATCACGCTTGGCCCCAAGGGCCAGAACGTCGTGCTCGACAAGAAGTGGGGAGCCCCCACGATCACGAACGACGGCGTGACGATCGCGAAGGAGATCGAGCTCGAGGACCCGTGGGAGAACATGGGTGCCCAGCTGACGAAGGAAGTCGCGACGAAGACGAACGATGTCGCCGGTGACGGCACGACCACCGCGACCGTGCTTGCTCGCGCGATGGTCAAGGGCGGCATGAAGAACGTCGCCGCGGGGGCGAACCCGATGGCGCTCAAGCGCGGCATCGAGACGGCCGTCGAGAACGCGGTCGAGTCGATCGCGAACGAAGCCAAGGAGGTCGAGACCAAGGAGGAGATCGCCCAGGTCGCCTCGATCTCGGCTGCCGACCCCGCGATCGGCGAGACGATCGCCGAGGCGCTCGACAAGGTCGGCAAGGACGGCGTGATCACCGTCGAGGAGTCGAACACCTTCGGCATCGAGCTCGAGTTCACCGAGGGCATGCAGTTCGACAAGGGCTACATCTCGCCGTACTTCATCTCCGACCCCGACCGGCAGGAAGCGGTACTCGAGGAGCCCTACATCCTGCTCGTGAACAAGAAGATCTCGAGCGTGCAGGAGCTCGTGCCGGTGCTCGAGAAGGTGATGCAGGGCGGCAAGCCGCTCGCGATCGTCGCCGAGGACGTCGAGGGCGAGGCCCTCGCGACCCTCGTGGTCAACAAGATCCGCGGCACGTTCAACGCGGTCGGCATCAAGGCCCCCGGCTTCGGTGACCGTCGCAAGGCCATGCTGCAGGACATCGCGATCCTCACCGGCGGGCAGGTCATCTCCGAGGAGGTCGGTCTGAAGCTCGAGAACGCCGACGTCGACCTGCTCGGCAAGGCCCGCAAGGTCGTGGTCACGAAGGACACCACCACGATCGTCGAGGGTCAGGGGAGCGAGGACGAGGTCGCCGGCCGCATCAACCAGATCAAGGCCGAGATCGACAACACCGACTCCGACTGGGACCGCGAGAAGCTCCAGGAGCGCCTCGCGAAGCTTTCCGGCGGCGTCGCCGTGATCAAGGTCGGCGCGGCCACCGAGGTCGAGCTCAAGGAGAAGAAGCACCGCATCGAGGACGCCGTCTCGGCGACCCGAGCCGCGGTCGAGGAGGGCATCGTGCCGGGCGGCGGCGTCACGCTGATCCGCGCGGAGGCCGGACTCGACAAGCTCGATCTCGAGGGTGACGAGGCGACGGGTGCGCGCATCGTTCGCAACGCGCTCAGCGAGCCGGCCCGCCGCATCGCCCAGAACGCGGGCTACGAGGGTTCCGTGATCGTGCAGCAGCTCCGCAGCGAGGGCGACGGCAACGGCTTCGACGCCGCCGCCGGCGAGTGGGTCGACATGGTCAAGGCCGGCATCATCGACCCGGCCAAGGTCACCCGCTCGGCGCTGCAGAACGCCGCCTCGATCGCCGCGATCGTGCTGACCGCCGAGTCCGCCGTCGTGGAGAAGCCCGAGGAGGAGGAGCCCGCGGCCGGCGACGGCCACATGCACTGAGCGACGACTCAGGAGCGGGCCTCAGCCCGCGATGATGCACCTGTGGGGCGGGGCCTGGGGCCCCGCCCCACGCGTATCCCGACGGGCATACACTCGATCCGCATGTTCGAAGACCTGATCCGCGGGTGGGACGGCGAGCACGTGATCGCGCGGTTCGACGAGCCCTCGAGCACGTGGATGCTCGTCGGTGTCCACTCCACCGTGCTCGGCCCGGCGATGGGCGGCACACGCATGAAGGTGTATCGATCGCCCGACGAGGGCCTGCACGACGTGCTCCGCCTCTCGCAGGCGATGACGATGAAGCAGGCGGCCGCCGGGCTCGACTTCGGAGGCGGGAAGGCCGTGCTGGCGGTCCCTGAGGTCCCCGCCCCGGGATCACCGCGGCGACGCGACCTGCTGTTGCGGTACGGGGACCTCGTGGACTCGCTCGGGGGCAGCTACGTGACCGCCGCCGACATGAACACGGGCGAGGCCGACCTCGACGTGATCGGCGAGCGCACGTCGCACGTGCTCGGGCGCTCGGTGGCGTGCGGCGGTTCGGGGAGCTCGGCGGGGGCCACGGCCGTCGGCGTGTTCCACGGCATCAGGGCCGCGGTTCGCCGTGCGTTCGGCGAGGACGATCTGGGCGGGCGACACGTGCTCGTCCAAGGGGTCGGGGCCGTCGGGTCGCGGCTGGCCGAGCTGCTCCACGAGGCGGGAGCCTCGCTGACCGTCGCCGACCTCGACGGCGAGCGCGCCGCCACGATCGCGGGGTCGCTCGGCGCCGCGTCGACGACGACGCACCATGTGTTCGACACCGAGTGCGATGTGTTCTCACCGTGCGCGACCGGGGCGTTGCTCTCGGCCGAGTCGATCCCGCTGCTGCGGTGCCGGGTCGTGGCCGGCGCCGCGAACAACCAGCTCGCCACGTCGTGGGACGCCGATCGATTGCACGCCCGCGGCATCCTGTACGCGCCGGACTACGTGATCAATGCCGGCGGCGTGATCCACCTCGCGGGGTACGAGCGACTCGGATGGGACGACGCGCGGATGCAGGCCCGGCTCGAGGGCATCGGGGAGACGTTGACCGGACTGTTCGACCGGGCCGAGCGCGAGGGCATCACCCCTGCCGCCGCGGCGGATCGGCTCGCGACGGAGCGCATCGACGCCGCCCGTTGAGTCCGCTCAGACGAACGGCTTCTCCTGGCCCCCGATGCCCATGCCCACCAGCAGGCCGGCGCCGAACCCCCCGTTCACGATCGCGAGCGCCCAGAACGGCCACGCGTCGGCGCCCTCGGGCACGCCGAAGACCGCGTTGATCGCGAACACGGTGGCGGTGCCGACCTCGAGCACGGCGAACGCCCACGACCACCACCAGAGCTCGTCGATCTTCTGGGCGACGAGCACCATCAGGAGCGCCAGCACGACCCCCATCACGGCGGCCGCTCGGACCCAGACGTAGTCGGCGAGCACGGGCTGGCCGAAGAGGTCCTCCAGCACCCAGCGGGGGAAGAGCCCGATCGCGAGGCTCCAGATCAGCCACAACGCGGCCTGGACCTTCAGCAACCGTCGCAGAAGCTTCACGAGTGTCCTCTCTCCGCTGATGGGGCCGGGTCCGGCCGGTTGGTAGGATACGCGCACCGCGGAGCCACCTCTTCGCGTCAGCACGTCTGTGCGCGGCTTCCGCACCGTTCCGACTCTCGAGAGGACGCAGCATGCAGCACGCGCTCAAGTACCGAAGGGGTAGCGCATGAACGATGGACCCAGGGTCGCGGTGATCGGCCTGGACTGCGGCGCACCGAAGCTCCTGTTCGAGGACCTCGCCGACGAGGTGCCGAACCTGAGGAAGATCTTCGCCAACGGCATGTACGGCGATCTCGCGAGCATCACCCCGCCGATCACGGTGCCGGCATGGGCATGCGCGATGACCGGCAAGACCCCCGGGCAGCTGGGCATCTACGGCTTCCGCAACCGCAAGGACACGAGCTACGACGGCCTGCAGGTGGCGACCTCGCTCTCCGTGAAGGAGCCGGCCGTCTGGGACGCGCTCGGCGCCGCGGGCAAGCGCTCCCTGCTGATCGGGGTGCCGCCCGGCTTCCCGCCGCCCAAGGAGTTCCCGGGCTGGCGTGTGGCGTGCTTCCTCACGCCGCCGAGCGCCGACCGATACGCGTTCCCGGCCGAGCTCGAGACCGAGATCGAGGAGGAGCTGGGCGAGAACGAGTACATCTTCGACATCCCCAACTTCCGCCAGCAGGGCCCCGACTTCGTGATGGACCAGATCTTCAAGATGACGGAGCGGCGGTTCCAGGTGGCGCGGCGCCTGATCAAGGACAAGCCCTGGGACTTCTTCATGATGGTCGAGATGGGCCTGGACCGGCTGCATCACTGCTTCTGGCAGTTCTACGACCCGAAGCACCCGCTCTACGAGGCCGGCAACAAGTACGAGACGGCGTTCCACGACTACTACCGCTTCCTCGACAAGGAGATCGGCACGCTGCTCGAGGTGCTGCCCGAGGACGTCGTCACGATCGCGATGAGCGACCACGGCGCCCGTCCGATGATGGGCGGGCTCTGCTTCAACGACTGGCTGATCCAGGAGGGCTACCTGGTCCTCAAGGAGCCGGTCCGCGAGATCACGCCGATCGCGAAGGCCGACATCGACTGGAGCCGCACGGTCGCGTGGGGTGACGGTGGCTACTACGGGAGGTGCTTCCTCAACATCAAGGGGCGCGAGCCGGGCGGCATCGTCGAGCCGGCGCAGTACGAGACGCTGCGGAACGAGATGATCGCGAAGCTCGAGGCGCTGCCCGGCCCCGACGGGCTGCCCATGGGCACGAAGGTGCACAAGCCCCAGGACGTCTACCCCGAGGTGCGGGGCGTCGCCCCCGACCTGATCGTGTACTTCGGCGACCTCGACTGGCGCTCGGTGGGCGCCGTCGGCAACCCCAGCATCTACACGTTCGAGAACGACACCGGCACCGACGGCGCCAACCACGACCGCACCGCGTTCTTCTCCATGGTCAACCTGCCCGGACAGCAGATGGGCAGGGTCGACGGCATGAACCTGGTCGACGTCGGCCCGTCGATCCTGTCCCTGTACGACATCGAGGCGCCGGCCGGCGCCGTCGGAAGGAGCTTCCTGCAGTGAGCGAGTCATCGACCGAGCAGCAGGGTTTCACCGTCTGGTTCACGGGCCTCTCGGGCTCGGGCAAGTCCACGATCGCGGAGATGCTGTTCCACGAGTTCCAGTCGCGGGGGCTGAAGACCGAGATCCTCGACGGTGACGAGGTGCGCAAGAACCTCTCGAAGGGGCTCGGCTTCTCCAAGGAAGATCGCGACACGAACATCCTGCGCATCGGGTTCGTGGCGAACCTGCTCACCCGCAACGGCGTGGCGACGATCTGCTGCCCGATCAGCCCCTACAAGGAGACCCGCGACGCCTGCCGCGAGCAGATCGGCGAGTTCGTCGAGGTCTACGTACACGCGACGGTCGACGAGATCGCCGCGAACCGTGACCCCAAGGGGCTGTACAAGAAGGCGCTTGCCGGCGAGATCACAGGCTTCACCGGCGTCGACGACCCCTACGAGGTGCCCGAGAACCCCGAGATCACGGTCGACACGCTCTCGCAGACCCCCGAGGAGTCGCTCCAGCACGTGCTCACGCGGCTGAAGGAGCTCGGTCGCGTCGGCGACGACACCGTGCACGTCACCGGCGACCGGGTGCACTCGGGCCTCACCGACCTGCGGGTGAGCGAGGCCGGCACCGTCGTCAAGGAGCACTGACTCAGGGGTCGGCGACCCCGGCGACCCGCAGCGCGAGCTCGAGGTGCGCCGAGAGGAAGTGCGGGGCGAGGAACCGGCTGCGCACCCGTTGGCGGGCGCGGTGACCGATCTCGGCGGCGAACTGCTCGTCGCGCAGCAGCATCGAGAGCGCCTCTCCGAACGCCGCGAGGTCGGCCGGCTCGACCAGCAGGCCGCTCTTCCCGTGCTCGATCTGCTCGGCGATGCCGCCCAGACGTGATCCGACGACGGGGCGTTCCTTCCACATCGCCTCGGTCACGGTGAGACCGAACCCCTCGGCCACGCTCTTCTGCACCACCACGTCGGCGCGCCGCTGCAGCGCGTTCACGACCACCGCGTTCTCGGTGAGGTCGTGCACGGGGAGGCTCGCGAGGTGGGTGCGAGCCCGGTCGTGGGGGAGCAGGTCCTGCCACGCCGTGCTCACCTCGGCCAGCACCTCGGCCCCCTCCGGGTCGTCGGAGACCGTGTCGACCTGGGGTCCGGCGAGCACGAGGTGCGCGCCCGTGTCGAGCGGCACCTCGGTCGCGAAGCCGGTGAGCACGCCGATCGGATCCTTCAGCCGGTCCCACCGCGAGATCTGAACCACGAGCGGGGCGGTCGCCGGCACGGGCGCCTCTTCGAGCATGACCGCCTCCCGGGCGACGCGGATCGTGCTGCCGTCGGCCAGCGTGACGGTCGGATCGCCGACGGGCGCCTCGATCACCCCCGCGGCGGCCAGCACGGCCTCGACCGTCGGGAGCTCGATCGGCACGTTCTTCGGAGAGCCGGCATCGATGCACGGAGGGATGATCGAGACGCGGGAGGGGTCGAGGCCATCCCAGACGTACGCCGCTCGGGTGAAGACGGTGGCCGCGGCCGCGCGCGCGTCGTCGAGCAGGAAGGCCCAGGCGTCTCGGGCGAGATCGTTCGCCACGTCGATGCCGATGTGGCAGACCCAGATCACGTGCGCGCCCCTGGCCACGAGTTGTGGCGTCAGTCCGACCGTCTGCGGGTCGTGCAGCACGACGACGTCGCCCGCCTGCACGAGGGCCTCGACCGGTCCTCGTTCGCGCTCCAGCGCCGCGTCGTAGACGGCGCGCTCCCGTGGCCCGAGCTCACCGCCGTCGCCCGGGCTTCCGTGCAGGCGGTTGTGGATGCGCTTCGTAACCTCGAAGAACGCCGGGTCGCCCTCGATCACCATCCATCTCGCGTCGACGCCGGACGCCACCACGTAGCCGAGAAGGGCATGCAGTAGCTCGGCCACGCCGCCGCCCTCGGCGGTGGAGTTCACGTGCCACCACGTATGGCCCTCGAGGCCGTCGGCGGCGTCGACGAGCGCCCCGCGATAGCGGCGCAGGTCGCCCCGCTCGATCAGCTCGGAGAAGCCGTCGGGGTGCTGCGGCGCGATCGGGACCTCGTGCATCGCAGCATCATGACCTCCCGAGGCGTCGAACGCGTGAACCTCGGCGAAGTGGGAGGGCTACGCTGGGCCTCGTGGACGCGTTCGACGTGATCGTGTGCGGAGGCGGCACGGCCGGCTCGGTGGTCGCTGCGCACCTCGTCGAGTCCGGACGACGCGTGCTGGTCCTCGAGGCAGGCCCCGACCACGGCGCGTTCGCCGACGGGCGATGGCCCCCCGAGCTGCTCGACGCCCGCACGATCCCGCTCTCGCACGACTGGGGGTACACATCTGCCGAGGAGCTGCCCGGGAGATCGCTCGCGTACGAGCGCGCGCGGGTGATCGGCGGCTGCTCGGCCCACAACGGGTGCACGGTCTCGTGGGGACATCGCGCCGACTACGACGGCTGGTCCTCGCTCGGGCTCGATGGCTGGGGCGCCGACGACCTGCTCTCGCTCTTCGGAGAGGCCTCGTCGCGCATGCGCGTGCGACGGTTCACCGACGACGAGATCGCGCCGTTCCACCGCGGGTTCATCGAGGCCGGCACATCGCTGGGCTTCCCCGAGGTCGACGACCTCGAGTCGCTCGACGGGGGCGTCGGGGTCTGTGCCGAGCCCTCGAACAGCCCCGACGGCGTGCGATGGAACGCCGCGTTCGCCTATCTCGACCCGGTCAGGGCGCATGCCGGCCTGACGGTGTGGGGCGACACCGCCGTCGACCGGGTGCTCGTCGAGGCCGGGCGTGCGGTCGGCGTCCGGGTCTTCGGGCCGGAAGGCGCCGTCGAGATCCGTGCCGACCTCGTCGTGATGAGCGCGGGAACGTACGGCACACCGGCCGTGCTCCTTCGCAGTGGTGTCGGGCCGGCCGACGACCTTCGGGGTCTGGGGGCATCGGTCGTCGCCGATCTGCCGGTGGGCCGGAACCTGCACGACCATCCGAGCTTCGAGGTGTCGTTCACGCCGAGCGACGAGCTGCGCCGGCGGACGGCCGCGTTCGAGGCGGCCGGGCGGACCGTCCCCGACGAGCAGGGGTTCGCGAAGGGCGAGAGCGGCCGCGCCCAGGCAGCGGGCGAGCCCTTCGATCTGCACGTCTTCCCCGAGATCGCGATGGACGGACGCGTGGGCGTCTTCGTCGCCCTGTTGACGCCGCGCTCACGGGGTGCGCTGACGCTCCTCGACCTCGATCCCGGGTCGGCGCCCAGGCTCGACCACGCCTACCTCACCGATCCCGAGGGTCACGACCTCGAGGCGCTGATCGACGGCGTGGAGCTGGCGCGGGCGTTCGCCGCCGCCGAGCCGTTCGCGTCGCTGCTCGACCGCGAGGTGGAGCCGGGCTCGGCGGCGCCGGCGCGACACGACCTGCGCGACGCGGTCCGGGCGGGGGTGATCCACTACTGGCATCCGGTGGGCACGTGCGCGATGGGGTCGGTCACCGACGCCGACGGGTACGTGCTCGGCGTCGACGGGCTCGTCGTCGCCGACGCGTCGCTGATGCCGGTCACCCCCCGGGCGACGACGAACATCCCGACCGTGGTCGTCGCCGAGCGCATCGGCCGCGCTCTCGCGCGGGAGCCCTGAGGGCGTCTGTTACCCTTCCGTCATGTAGGGAGTGACGCCCATCGGGGAACCGGTGGGCGTCCTGCGTTTCGGGCCGAGACCAGGGGTGGGGGAAGGCATGGAGTTCGAGATCGGCATCGGCAAGACGGCCCGTCGGGCCTACGGGTTCGACGAGGTCGCGATCGTGCCGTCGCGTCGAACGAGGGACCCCGAGGACGTGAGCATCGAGTGGGAGATCGACGCGTACACGTTCGCGCTCCCGATGATGGCGAGCGCGATGGACGCCGCCGTCTCCCCGTCGACCGCGATCGAGATCGGCAAGCTCGGCGGACTCGCATGCCTCAACCTCGAGGGGCTCTGGACACGGTACGAGGACCCCGAGTCCGTCTACGAGGAGATCGCGTCGTTGCCCGACGAGAAGGCGACGAGGCGCATGCAGGAGCTCTACGCCGAGCCCGTCAAGGAAGAACTGATCGGCCGGCGCATCGAGGAGATCAGGGCCGGTGGGGTCACGAGCTGCGCCTCGCTCACGCCGCAGCGGGTGGAGCGGTACGCGAAGCTCGTGCTCGAGGCGGGACTCGACGTGCTGGTGATCCAGGGGACCGTCGTCTCGGGCGAGCACGTCTCGAGCCAGCACGAGCCCCTGAACCTGAAGGAGTTCATCCCGTCGTTCGACATCCCGGTGATCGTGGGCGGCTGCGCCTCGTACGCAACGGCCCTGCACCTGATGCGCACCGGCGCCGTCGGCGTGCTCGTGGGCGTCGGACCGGGGAACGCGTGCACGACCCGGGGCGTGCTCGGCATCGGGGTGCCGCAGGCCACGGCGATCGCCGACGCCGCGGCGGCACGACGCGAGCACCAGCACGAGACCGGCAGGTATTGCCACGTGATCGCCGACGGGGGGATGCGCACCGGCGGCGATATCGCGAAGGCGATCGCCTGTGGCGCGGACGCGGTGATGATCGGGTCGCCGATGACGCGCGCGTACGAGGCGCCGGGTCGCGGGTACCACTGGGGCATGGCGACGTTCCACCCGACGCTGCCGCGTGGCGCGAGGGTCAAGACCCAGCAGGTCGCCTCGATCGAGGAGATCCTCATGGGCCCGGCTCACGAGAACGACGGCACGTTCAACCTGTTCGGCGCCCTGGCCACCTCGATGGCGACCACCGGCTACGAGACGATCAAGGAGTTCCAGAAGGCCGAGCTCGTGATCGCGCCGTCGATCAAGACCGAGGGCAAGAGCTACCAGACGCAACAGCGCGTGGGGATGGGCCACTGAGCGTTCGCGCCGACGCCCCGCGCCCGGTCCTCGTCGTGGACCTCGGCGCGCAGTACGCCCAGCTGATCGCTCGCCGCGTGCGCGAGGCGCACGTCTACTCCGAGATCGTGGCGCACGACGTGACGGCCGACGAGGTGCGTGCCCGCAGGCCCGCCGGGCTGATCCTGAGCGGGGGACCGGCCTCGGTCTACGCGGACGGCGCGCCACAGGTCGATCCGGGGTTGTTCGAGCTCGGGGTGCCGGTGCTCGGCATCTGCTACGGCCATCAGCTGATGGCCCGGGCGCTCGGAGGAGAGGTCGCCGCGACCGGTCAGCGCGAGTACGGGGCGACGTCGTTGTCCCTCGACGAGCGGGGCGGCGGCGTGCTGCTGCAGGACCTGCCCGCCAGCGACACCGTGTGGATGTCGCACGGCGACGCGGTGACGCGCGCACCCGAGGGCTTCCGGGTGACCGCGGCCACCCAGCAGATCCCTATCGCGGCGATGGAGGACCCGTCGCGCGGCATGTACGCCGTGCAGTTCCACCCAGAGGTCACGCACACCGCCCACGGTCAGGCCGTGATGAAGCGGTTCCTCTACGACGGGTGCGACCTGCTGCCCGACTGGACGCCGACGAACATCATCGACGACCAGGTGGCGCGCATCCGGGCGCAGGTGGGCGGAGGCCCACGTGCTCTGCGCGTTGAGCGGCGGTGTTGACTCCGCGGTGGCGGCGCTTGCTCGTGCACCGTGCGGTCGGCGACCAGCTCACGTGCGTCTTCGTCGACCACGGCCTCAACCGAGAGGGCGAGCCGGACCAGGTCGAGGAGACGTTCGCCCGGCACTTCCAGGTGCCGCTCGTGCACGTGAAGGCGGCGGATCGGTTCCTCGGCCGACTGGCCGGAGTCGTCGACCCCGAGGTGAAGCGCAAGACGATCGGCGAGGAGTTCATCCGGGTGTTCGAGGAGGTCGCGCGCGAGCACGCCGATGCACGGTTCCTCGTGCAGGGAACGCTGTACCCCGACGTGATCGAGTCGGGATCGAAGACCGCGGCCAACATCAAGAGCCATCACAACGTCGGCGGGCTGCCCGAGGACATGACGTTCGAGCTCGTCGAGCCGTTGCGGGACCTGTTCAAGGACGAGGTGCGGGCGGTCGGGGCCGAGCTCGGGTTGCCGGAGGAGATCGTGCAGCGCCAGCCGTTCCCGGGGCCGGGGCTCGCGGTGCGCATCGTGGGGGAGGTCAACGCAGACAACCTCGCGAAGGTGCGAGGGGCCGACGCCGTGGTGCGCGAGGAGATCAAGCTGGCGGGCCTGGATCGGGAGACGTGGCAGGCGTTCTGCGTGTTGCTCGCCGACGTGCAGAGCGTGGGCGTGATGGGCGACGGGCGCACCTACGAGAACCCGGTGATCGTGCGGGCCGTCACGAGCGAGGACGCGATGACGGCGGATTGGGCGCGCCTGCCCGACGACGTGCTCGACCGGATCGCGTCGCGCATCGTGCGCGAGGTGCCGGGCGTGAACCGGGTGGCCTACGACATCACGAGCAAAGCCGCCCGGCACGATCGAGTGGGAGTGATGTCGGCGCGTCCGCGTACGCTCGGCCGGTGAGGGACCGGGATCGAGGTGACACCGATAGTGGTGTCGATCGGGTTGCGAGTGCGCTCGCCCCGTCTTTGACACCGATAGTGGTGTCGGCGCCAACGAGTCCTCATCCCGATCCCGAGCTCGCGGCCCGCGGTCTGCCGGACTTCACGGCCCTGCTGGCGGCCGAGCTGGCGACCGCCGCCACCCCGCCGAACGCGCACGCTCTCTCGTCACTCGGAGTGGGGGAGTTGGTCCTCTCGGCGCGCGAGTTGACCGGCCTCTCGCAGCGAGCGCTCGCATCGCGAGCCGGGACGTCGCAGAACGCCGTGACCGCGATAGAGACGGGGAACCGCCTGCCCACGATCCGATCGCTCATGCGGCTCGTCGAGGCGGCCGGGCTCGAGCTGGTCGTGGGGCTGCGGCGTCCGGGGGCCGAGCAACCGGTCGCGCTCGGCGCCCTCGTCTCGAACGCCGACGACGGGCTCGCCGACTTCCTGCCGATGCAGGCTCCGTCGCCGTTCGACGGGCCGCTCGACCGCTAGCTCTCGGAGACGCGTCGCGCCGTGACGATCAGGCGCTCGGCGCTCGAGTACTTCGGGTTGCACGTCGTGAGCACGAGCGTCGGCTTCGGCGTCTGCACGAGCACCCGTCCGGAGCCGCCCGACGGGATCACGAAGACCCGATCGACCTCGTAGGCGAACGAGCCGTACCTCGTGCGCAGCGTGATCTCGTCGCCCCGCTCGAGCTCTTCGAGGTTGAAGAACGGGGCCTGGTACGTCGTGCGGTGTCCCGCGATGCCGACCCGGCCGGTCTCGTCCCACGGGTCGGCGGTGTCGGGGTAGTGGCCGGGGCCGTCCTTCAGATCCTCGTAGCCGGTTCCCTGCACGACCATGAAGTTCACGTCGATCGCCGGGATCAGCAGCTGCGCGTACGCGTCGCCGAGCGGCACGAGCTCGGTCGCCGTCGACGGGTCTGCCGGCTCGGCCTCCAGCTCCTGCTGGAACTCCGTCCGAAGTCGGTCCTGCGCCTGCGCCGTGTGGAGCCCGGTGCCCCACAGCGACCAGGCGATGTACCCGGCGAACCCTGCCGCCACCATGAGACAGGCCATGCCGAACCAGTGCACCAGCGAGCGCCAGCCGCCTCGCGGCTCGGTCGGCGATGTCGTCTCGGCCGTCACGGAACCAACGGTACCGTCGCTCGGGCCTTGCGTCGCCCATCCCTCCTACACTGACGCCCGTGAACGCCGTCTCCCCCCTGCTCGAGGGCCTGAACGACATCCAGACCGAGGCGGTCCTGCACACCGAGGGGCCGGTGCTGATCGTGGCCGGCGCGGGCAGCGGCAAGACCCGGGCGCTCACGCATCGGATCGCCTACCTGATCAGGGAGCACGGCGTCTCGCCCTTCGAGATCCTCGCGATCACGTTCACGAACAAGGCCGCGCGCGAGATGGCCGAGCGGGTCGAGGGCATGCTGGGGGAGCGGGTCACCCGTGGCATGTGGATCCTCACGTTCCACTCGACGTGCGCTCGCCTGCTGAGGCGCGAGCACACCCATCTCGGGGTGCCGAGCGGGTTCACGATCTACGACGACGGCGACACCGAGCGGCTGATCGCCGGCATCCTGAAAGACCTCGACCTCGATCCGAAGCGCTTCCCGCCGAAGGCGATGGCGAGCGCGATCTCGAGCGCGAAGGACCGGGTGATCGGACCCGACGACTTCGCGAGCATGGCGAGCAACTTCTACGAGGAGACGATCGCGAAGGTCTACCACGCCTACGAGCGGCGCAAGCGCGAGGCCGGGCGCCCTCGACTTCGACGACCTGATCACCGAGACCGTGCGGCTGTTCCGCGAGCACCCGGAGGTGCTCGAGCACTACCAGGAGCGGTTCCCGTACCTGATGGTCGACGAGTACCAGGACACGAACCGGGCGCAGTACGAGCTCGTGAACCTGCTCGCCGCGAAGCACCGCAACGTCTGCGTCGTCGGCGACGCCGACCAGGGGGTGTACTCCTGGCGCGGCGCCACGATCCAGAACATGCTCGACTTCGAGCGCGACTACCCCGATGCCACCGTCTTCCTGATGGAGCAGAACTACCGCTCCACGCAGAACATCCTGGAGGCCGCGAACGCCCTGATCGAACACAACCAGCAGCGCAAGCCGAAGGCGCTGTGGACCGAGGCGGGCTCGGGGGAGCTGATCGTGCGGTTCCGCGCCGACGACGAGCACGAGGAGGCGTTCTTCGTCGTCGACGAGATCGAGCGCCTGCGCGAGACCGAGGGGTTCCGGCTCTCCGACGTGGCGGTCTTCTACCGCACGAACGCGCAGTCGCGCGTGCTCGAGGACGTGCTGATGCGCGTGGGCACGAACTACCGCGTCTTCGGCGGCGTGCGGTTCTACCAGCGCAAGGAGATCAAGGACGTGCTCGCGTACCTGCGCCTGCTGGTCAATCCGCAGGACGTGATCTCGTTCCGGCGCGTCGTGAACACCCCGAAGCGGGGCATCGGCGACGCCACGGTCGCCGCGCTCGAGTCCTTCGCCGACACCGAGGGGATCGACGTGGTCGAGGCGTGCCGTCGCATCGACGAGATCGCGGTGCTGCAGACGCGGGCGAAGGGCGCCGTGGCGGGCTTCAACACGGTGATGGAGGCGATCCGGCGTCATCACGACGACGGCGCCGGACCGGCACGCATGGTCGAGTTCGCCGCGATCGAGTCGGGCTACCTCGGCGAGCTCGAGGAGGAGCGCACGGTCGACGCGCAGGGTCGCATCGAGAACATCCAGGAGCTGGGAGGGGTGGCGGCCGAGCTGCTGACGCGCGAGCCCGACGCCGGCCTCGAGCCGTTCCTCGAGCAGGTCTCGCTGATCGGGGAGCAGGACGAGTACGACGAGGACGCCTCGAGCGTGACCCTGATGACGCTGCACATCGCGAAGGGGCTCGAGTTCCCGGTCGTGTTCATCGTCGGGATGGAGGACGGCATCTTCCCCCACTTCCGCTCGATGACCGACGCCGCGGCCCTCGAGGAGGAGCGGCGGCTCGCGTACGTGGGCATCACGCGCGCTCAGCAGCGCCTCTACCTCACGCACGCGTGGAGCCGCACGATCTACGGGCAGACGCAGTACAACCCGCCCTCACGGTTCCTCGGGGAGATGCCCGAGCACCTCTTCGACGTGCGGGAGAGCGAGGGAGCCGCGACCGGGTACGGAGGGCGGTACACGGGTGGACGCCAGGCCGGGCGGGGCTCGGCAGCCGGCGGCTATCCGGGGGCGGGCCGCGGCGGCGGGCGTGTGATCGGCGGGCGGCGCGAGCACGACGACGACGATCGTCCACCGCAGGACTGGACGCCGCCGCAGCCCCAGGGTGTCCCCGCACGCGAGGCGCCGGTGATCGCGGCAGGAGACGCGGTCGTGCACGAGCGGTGGGGTGAGGGGATCGTGCTGACCGTCAGCGGCGGTGGCGACGGTGCCGAGGCCACGATCTCGTTCCCCGAGGTGGGGGAGAAGCGAGTGTTGCTCGCCTACGCCCCGCTCACGAAGGCGGGCTGACGCCCCCGGGAGCGCCGTGGGGGGGGAAAGAGCCCAGGCCCTGCGGATCCGGTGTGCCCGCGAGTCCGAGGTCGTCAGCGTCGGGGAACGAACGGGCGTCGGACGCATCGAGCAGGCGCATCTCGCGCTCGATCGGGTCGCGTCGGTGTGCGGGGGCGACGCTCGAGAGGTCGACGAGCATCGCCCGCAGGCGCCGCGACACCTGGAGCGAGCCCGCCCCCGCCCGTCGGATCTCGTCGACCCCGAGCGACACGAGGTCGGGCCACGACGGTTCCCTCACCGACACCCGCGGTCGGTGCTCTCGATCGGCGACCCAGCGCGGGCCGAGCGGTACCGTCGCGAGGCGTCGCAGCGCGCCGTGCACCCGGTCGATCGCCTGCACGGCGGTCGTGGGGTCGTTCACCCCGGGCGACAAGGCACGTTCGGCGACGTCGACGAGTTGGCGCAGGCCGAACGCCACGTCCTGCTGCATCGTGCGCTCGGGGGCGAGTTCGATCTCACGCCGAGCGCCGTCGAGACGCTCCTCCGACAGCGGTGCGGTGGCCCTGAGGAGCGGCATGCCCTCGACGACCGGATCGCCGACGGCCGGCACGAGCTCGAGCTCGCACGGCACCGAGGCCGCCAACTCCGCGAGAGCCTCTTCGTCGACCCCGACGACGACGCCGTCGTGATCCGCGGCCACCTCGTCGACCCACGCCGATGCGGGGGGCGGGGGGGCTCCGGGCTCACGGTCGCGGAGCCGGCGGATCGCATCGCTCGTCTCCGTGGCCACGGCGTCGAGGATCCTCGACACCTGGATCGACTGGCTGATGTGGTTGATGTACTGGATGAACGCGCCGACGGCGACGATCGCGAGCACGAGCGAAGCCGAGACGGCGACCGACGGCACGAACACCCCACCCGCGCCGTCCTCGGATCGGACCGATTGCAGCACGAGCAGGGAGTACGTGAACGTGCCGATCGTGATGCCGAGCGTGACCTTGCTCGTGCGGTCGCGGAGGAAGGTCCGAAGCACGCGAGGCGAGTACTGCCCGCTCGCGAGCTGGAGCGCGAGCACCGTGATCGAGAAGACGAGGCCGGCGAACGTGATCGTCGAGGCGGCGACCGTCGACAGCACCGATCGCGCGCTCTCGGCGCCGCCTCCGAACCCCACCAGGGTCGAGGCCTCGAGTTCGCGGTCGAGCCGGACCAGCACCACGGCGAGCAGCACGGCGGCGACCTCGAAGACCGCCGGCACGAACCACAGGCTGGAGCGGAGCCGGTCCCGCACGCGAGAGAGCTGCACCGAACGATGCTACCGGCGACGGCCGCCGAGGACCGCCGTCAGCTCGACAGGTGGTCGAGCACGTTGCGGGTCACCCGGTCGACGACCGGATCGCTCAATCCACACGTCCAGTCGGTGACGCCGGCGTTGAACACCGTGCCGCCGCCCGGCTTCGTGAACACCCCGATGCACGCGTGGTTGTTCGTCACGCGATGCACCTGGTCGCGCCACCCCGGTCCGAAGACCGCCATCGCGGTGTTCTCGAGCTCGCCGGGCTCGTGCGCGTACCGGCTCGGCTGCTCGTGCTGGCTCCAGAGGCGCGCCGGGGCGGTGGCCAGGATCTCGAGCCCGTCGGGCGCGCCGTCGGCCCCGGTCGGGACCGGCAGGCCGATCGGGGCCGGTCGTGAGCTCCACGCCGTCGACCTCGTACGCCACGATCGCGTCGGCCCGCCCGAGCTCGTCGCCGTAGTGCAGGTCCGTACCCTCGAACGCCCAGTGCTCGGGCCGCCAGACCGTGTAGGCGCCGGAGCCGGCCGGCACCCCGAGGCCGTATCGCGAGTAGCCGCCGTGCGTGAACGTCAGGCCGATCGTGCGCGTCTCGGGCCACGCGATGCGCCGGTCGCTCCACGGGCCGGTCACCAGGTGTTCATCGGGGGTCCCGACGACCGGGTCCTCGTCGGCCCTGTACTTGAAGCAGGTCATCGAGCGATGGTCCTCGTCGAAGCGCACCTGCCAGAAGCAGGTGTTCCCGCTGAAGATCGCCGCGTTGCCGCCGGCGTCGGTGAAGGCGTCGAGCGTCTCCCGCATGCCGCGCGACCAGTACTCGTCGTGACCGACGGAGACGTAGAGGCGGTGGCTCTCGAGCACCTCGGGGTGCTGCTCGAGATCCTCCGAGGTCGCGACGTCGAGCTCGTAGCCGTTGGCCTCGGCCCACCGAACGAAGTCACGCTCCCAGGTCGCCCAGCCGGCCCCGCCGCTCCACACCGAGAGGCCGAGCGGCTCGGCCCACTCGAAGTACCACAACGCCTCGCGGTCGGGCTCGGGCTGCATCTTCCGTCGCTTCGGCTCAGGTTTGTCGAGGAAGCCGCGCGCGAGCGGACGCTCGAACGAGACCCGCGTGCCGCCCGTGTAGAGGCTCGGCCCACCCCAGTCGTTGTAGGCGTTCCAGGTGGTGGTCGCCAGCACGAGGATCGCCGGCGCCCCGGGCGTGCCGGGTCCGGGCCGCACCACGAGGAACGCCTCGGCCCGCTCGTCGCCGGCCGTGAGGGTCACCGCGTAGAAGCCGCTGCGCCACTCCTCTCCGATCGGGATCTCGAGGGCGGCCGGCCATCCGCACCCGTTCGCCGCGGCGTCGTCGGGGGTCGCGTGTGCCTGCCCGCGGACGCCCTCGGCTCGCCAGACGACCTCACGCGTCGCGCCTTCCCGTGCGATCTCGACGTCGAACGCGGGCGCGTCGGTGGACACGTGCAGCGGCAACGACTCGCCCGGCTCAGCCGACCGTGGGAAGCAGTAGCCCTCGATCATCTCCGGCTACCGGAACACCGCGAAGTAGCCGGCCACGAGGATGATCACGCCGGCGACGAGGGGTGCGATCACCCACGCGAGCCCGAGTCTGCCTCGGTACGGGCCGAGCGTGCCCACCTTCGTCGTGGGCTTCAGGCCGGGCGGTCTGATCTGGATCTTCTTCCGAGCCACGTGGCCAGTCTACGGAGCGCCTACGCCTCGACGACCCGGTAGAGGCGCCAGCGATCGGGCACACCCTTCAGCTCGTGCTCCCCGGCGTCCTCGAAGATGAGCCCGCTCCCCGCAACCAGATCCTTCACTGTCTGGGAAACGAGCACCTGCGAGGGACCGGCGAGGGCGCCCACGCGGGCTCCGATCACCACGCCGAGGCCGGCAACGTCATCGCCCTCGATCGCGACCTCGCCGGTATGCAATCCCGCCCGTATCTCGATCCCGAGAGGACCGACCGCGGCGGCGATCGCCGTCGCGCAGCGCACCCCGCGTGCCGGCCCGTCGAACGTCGCGAGGAACCCGTCGCCCATCGTCTTGATCTCGCGTCCGCGGTAGCGGGCGAACTGCGAGCGCACGATCTGATCGTGGCGAGCGCGCACGTCGCGCCAGCCGGCGTCACCGAGCGCGGCCGCCTGCACGGTGGAGTCGACCACGTCGGTGAACAGCACCGTGGCGAGGACTCGGTCGAAGTCCGCCTGCTCGACGCGGAGCGATTCGACGAAGTCCGCGATGTGGGGGACCAGATCGTCGAGCGGGTAGACGTGGTCCTCACCCGGGAGCTCCACGATGCGCGCCCCGGGTGTGTGCTCCGCGGTCCACCGACCCTCGGCCACGTTCGTCATCTGGTCGTCGGTTCGATGCAGCACGAGCGTCGGGGCTTGAACGGAGGGGAGGATGTGGCGGACGTCGGTCTCCATCACGGCGCGATCACGGGCGATCGCGTCCCCAGGGCTTGCGGAGAGCCGGAGCAGCCTCCCGTACTGCCGCACCGCGGTCTCATCGTTCAGGAGCGACGGGGACAGCATCTCGACGACCTCACGCACGAAGGCCTCGGTGCCCCATGCCTGCTCGATCCGTTCGAAGTACTCCTCGTACATCTCCCGGCTCCAGGACCCGGGGTAGTCGGGCGCCGGCGTCCCGCGCGGCATCGGCGCTTGCACGATCACCCCCGATGTGCGTTCCGGGTGCGTCGCCGCGAACATGAAGCAGAGCGCCGCGCCGCTCTCGACCCCGAACACGAACGCACGTTCCGACGACGCTGCGTCCATCACGGCGCGGATGTCGTCCATCTGCGCTTCGATCGTGGCTGCCTCACCGGTCCACGAACGATCCGATGTGCCGCTGCCCCGCCGATCGAAGACCAACACCCTGCCGATCGAGGCCAAGCCTCGGACGAACGAGACGAACGGGGGGAAGTCCCAGGCGGCTTCGATGTTCGAGTAGTCGTAGGGGACGAACACGATGTCGACGGGCCCGGCGCCCACCACCTGGTAGCCCACGTGGATCCCGTCCGCCGCGCGCGCGTAGCGTGTCTCGGGGGCCTTGGTCATGATGTCACCCTGAAGAGCCGCCAACGGTCCGGGACACCCTTCAGCTCGTGCTCCCCGGCGTCCTCGAACGTGAGGGCCGCGCCTTGGCACAACAGGCGGGTCGGTTCCGAGACGAAGATCTCGTCGGCTCCCGCGGCGGACATCACACGGGCGGCCGCATGCACCGAGAGCCCTCGGAGGTCGTCGCCCGCGCGCTCGACCTCGCCGACGTGGACGCCCGCGCGGATGTGGAGGCCTTGGCGCTCGCCCAGCGTTCGGAGCGTGATCGCGCACCGCACCGCGGCCGCGGTCGCATCGAACGCAGCCAGGAGCCCGTCGCCGGTCGACGACACCTGACGGCCCCCGAAGCGCTCGACCGCGTCGGCCGCTTGGTGGTAGTGCATCGACAGCACGTCGTGCCAGCGCTCGTCGCCGAGACGAGCCGCGGTGGCCGTCGAGTCGACGATGTCGGTGAACAGCAAGGAGGTGAGCATCCGCTGCTTGCCCGAGCCGTCCACCCACCTGCGCATCCCCGACCACTCGAGCATGACGCATGGCTCGTCACCGATCGTCCACCCGTCGTGCCCGGGCGGGATGTCGTACAGCTCACCGGGGCCGATCTCGAACTCGGTCCCGTCCGCGAGGCGGATGCCCTGGCGGCCCTCCAGTTCGAAGCCGACGTGGTGTGCCTCGCACCAGTCGCCTCCGACGAGCGGCTGGAAGTCCTTCCGCCAGTGCCACCCGGAGGGCTGGACGGCGCGCGAGACGGTGAGGCCACCGATCGAGATGAGCTGCTCGGTCGCGCCACCGAACTCGACGACCTCGTCGGACTCCGTCCATCGCCGCACGTGATCCATCGGGGGAGTGTCGCTCCCCGACGAGCTCCGACGCAACCGCTCCTACTGCACCACTCGGTACAGGTGCCAGCGGTCCGGCACGCCTTTCAGCTCGTGCTCGCCGGCATCCTCGAAGACGAGGCCGGAGCCGGCCGTGAGGTCCTTGACCGTCTGCGAGACGAGCACCTCGGATGCCCCGGCGCGAGCGGCCACCCGGGCGCCGATGTTTACTGCGATACCGCCGACCTTGTCGCCGATCTGCTCGCACTCCCCGGTGTGCAGGCCTGCGCGGACCTCGACGCCGAGATCCCGCACCGTGCCGACGATCGCCTGGGCACACCGGATGCCACGTCCCGGGCCGTCGAACGTGGCGAAGAAGCCGTCGCCCGCCGTGTCGATCTCACGCCCGCGGAACCTCGAGAGCTGTCCGCGCACCCGGGCATGATGCGCCTCGACCAGTTCCTTCCAGGCTCGATCGCCCATGCTCGCTCCGGTCGCCGTCGAGTCCACGATGTCGGTGAACAGCACGGTCGCGAGGAAGCGCTCGAGCTCCGCCTCCTGGCCCCGGAACTCATCGACGAACCGCTCGATCTCGTCGACCATCGAGTCGTACTCGGCGACCCAGAAGAAGTGCTCGTCGCCCGGAATCTCGACGAGCCTCGCGCCGGCGATCTGCGACGTGAGCCAGCGCATCCGCTCGATCGGGAACTCGACGTCCTGGGTCTTCGCGATCAGAAGCGTCGGGACATGGATGGCCGGGAGCGCGTGGCTCACGTCGATCTGGCGGTTCATCCTCGAGAGCGCGATCGCGGCCCCCGGGCTCGCCGATCGTCGCAGGTACGAGGCGAGCCAGGTCACGAGCCCTTCGTCGTCCGCGTGGCTCGGGGCACCCCACGAGGCCGTCTCTCGGCGGGCATGGTCGAGCGTGCCCCAGTGCTCGTCGATGTACGCGAGGTACCCGTCGTCGGCAGCGACGAACGGATCATCCGTCTGCATCGACGTGTAGTCGGGATCGGTGCCGTACAGCACGAGGGCGATCGTGCGCTCGGGGTACGTGGCGGCGAACAGCATCGCCATCGGGCCCCCTTCTGAGACCCCGAACACCACGGCACGCTCCGAGCCGGCAGCGTCCATCACGGCTCGCACGTCGTCCATCCGTGTCTCCATCGAGGGCAGCTGATCCTCGGGAACACGGTCCGAGAGACCGACGCCGCGCTTGTCGAACAGGATCAACCGGCTGAACGAGGAGAGCTTCGACAGGAAGCGGGCCAGGTTGGGCTCTTCCCACATCGCCTCGACGTTGCTCGTCCAGCCCATCACCCACACGAGGTCGACCGGTCCGTTGCCGACGACCTGATAGGCGATGTGGACCCCTTCGGCGGCCTTCGCGAACCTCGTCTCGGGCGTCTTCACGGGTGCACCACACGGTACAGACGCCACCGGTCCGACACGCCTTTGAGTTCGTGCTCTCCGGCCTGCTCGAAGGTCACACCCGATCCGGCGGTGAGATCCTTCACGGTCTGGGATACGAGGATCTCCGAAGGCTCCGCCCGAGCGGCGACCCGCGCCCCGATGCTGACCGCGATGCCGCCGGCCTTCCCGTCGATCGTCTGCATCTCGCCCGTATGGATGCCCGCCCGGACCTCGATGCCGAGATCGCGCACGGCACGCACGATCGACTCGGCGCATCGGATCGCTCGAGCCGGCCCGTCGAACGTCGCGAAGAAGCCGTCCCCCGCGGTATCCATCTCGGTGCCTCGATAGCGCGCGAGGGACCCCCGGACGATGCGGTGGTGGTTCTCCACGAGCGAGCGCCACTCGGAGTCGCCGCCGGCGGATGCGACCGCGGTCGACTCGACGATGTCGGTGAACAGGACCGTCGCGAGGTATCGATCGAGTTCCACCTCTTCCTGATGGAGCGTCGAGATGAAGCGCTCGACCTCGACCGGCACCTCCTCGCTCGTGTCCCACATGTGGTTGTCCCCAGGGAGCTCCCTGAGTTCCGCCCCTGGGATGTGGGCCGCCAGGTAACGCCCGTGCTCGACCGAGGTGCTGAGGTCCCCGGTCCGGTGGATGATCAGCGTCGGGACCCGGATCGAGGGCAGGATGTCACGCAGATCCAGGTCGCGGTCGACCTTCGCCCAGCGGATCGCGTCGCCCGGACCGCCGACCGCCTGCATCCACCCGACGAGATCCTCGACCTCGAGCCGGTCGTCCATGGCGCTCGGGTTCAGGTAGGAGAGCCAGATCCGGGCGATCGCGGGGGTTCCCCATCCTTGCTCCATCTCGAGCACCTCTGTATCGAAATCGCTCGCCGGCATGCCGAACGGGTAGTCGGGAGCCCACATGCTTCGAGCCTGGGCCCCGTACGCGATCAGGCCGGCCGTGCGCTCGGGCAGGGTGGCCGCGAACATCGCCGCGACCGCGAACCCCGTCTCCATGCCGAGCAGCACGGCACGTTCCGAGCCGGCGGCGTCCATCACGGCCCGGACATCGTCCATCTGCGATTCCAAGGCAAGGTGCCGCTCGCTCTGCAGGATGTGGTCGGACAGCCCCGTGCCACGCCGATCCAGCAGGATCAGTCGGCTGAACGCCGCGAACCGCTGCGGGAAGTTCCACGCGTGACGGGACGTCCAGATGCGCCCGAGCCCGAGCGCGGACGCCAACACGACCAGGTCCAGCGGCCCCTCTCCGGCCACCTGGTAGGCGATGTGCACGCCGTCGGCGGTCTTCGCGTAGCGGGTCTCCGGCACGTCGATCATGCCGCCACCCGGTAGAGTCGCCAACGATCGGGCACACCCTTCAGCTCGTGTTCCCCGGCGTCCTCGAAGGCCAGCCCCGACCCGGCGACGAGGTCTCGGACCGTCTGCGAGACGAGGACCTCGTTCGGTGCCGCCATCGCGCCCACCCGGGCGCCGATCGCCACGCCCAGCCCGGAGACGTCCCCGCCCTCCACCGCCACCTCGCCGGTGTGCAGCCCGGCCCGGATCTCGATGCCCAGCGGACGGACCGCCGCCGCGATCGCCTCCGCACAGCGAACGCCCCGAGCGGGTCCGTCGAAGGTCGCGAGGAATCCGTCGCCCATCGTCTTGATCTCGCGACCTCGGAAGCGGGAGAGGTTGGCGCGCACGATCTGGTCGTGTCGCTCACGGACCTCGCGCCAGGCGCGATCACCCAAGGCGGCACTCTGCGCCGTCGAGTCGACGATGTCGGTGAACAGGACCGTCGCCAGGATGCGATCGAGGGAGGCCTCCGTATCGTGAAGCGTCGCGATGAACGCCGTGGTCGCCGCCACGATCCGCTCGCTGCGTCCGTACCAATGCGCCCATCCGAGCGAGTCGGTCGGGTTCTCGACTTCGACGAGCTCGGCGCCGGAGATGCGCTCGGCGATGAACGCGCCGGCTCGCGGGTCCATATCCTCGTCGCCGGCGGGGTCGACGATCGCGAGGGTGGGCACGGCCACGGTCGGCAGCACGGGCCGGATGTCGGTGGCGCTGAATCGCCTCATCTCGGCGATGAGCGCGCCGGGGGCCACGGAGGCTCTCACGAACCGGTCGAACCATCCTCGCTCGGGATCATCCGGAGGACCGGTCCACCACCTCGGCATCGGATAGGTCGCACGCCAGTCCCGGAAGATCTCCTCCCACTCCGGTACGGTCCACATCCACGGGGTCTCGTCGGTGCGGAGATAGGTCACGTACGGGTCGCAGAGCACGAGCCCGCACGTCCTGTCCGGGTAGGTGGCGGCGAACATGCAGGCGATCGGCGTGCACTCCTGGGTCGCGAAGATCGCGGCACGCTCCGAGCCCACCGCGTCCAAGACCGCCATCAGATCGTCGGTCATCGTCTCGAAGGGCGGGACGTCGTTGACCGAGAACCGATCGGAACAGCCCCAGCCGCGACGATCGGTCACGATCAGACGGGTCCGTCCGGCGAGCCCTCGAAGGAAGGCGGAGAGGTACGGACTCTCCCACGTGAGGTCGATATGCGAGCAGAACCCGGGCAGGTAGACGAGATCGATCGGGCCGTCACCGACGACCTGGTACGCGAGCGCGACGTCGTCGTTCCAGGCGTACCGCGTCTCGGGAGCCTGCATCAGGCCACCACCCGGTAGAGGCGCCACCGATCGGGCACGCCTTTCAGCTCGTGCTCGCCCGCGTCCTCGAACACGAGGCCGCTCCCGGCGGTCAGATCGCGCACCGTCGAGGTCACCATCACCTCCGACGGCTGGCCCAAGGCCATGACTCGGGCCGCGATGTGCACGGCCAGCCCGCGGACGTCGTCGCCGGCGAGCTCGACCTCGCCGATGTGGCATCCGGACTCTGATCGCGATCTCCGACGGATGCAGGCGCTCGGCGATCGCCGGCGCGCACCGCACGGCGCGAGCCGGGCCGTCGAACGTGGCCAACACGCCGTCGCCGGTCGATGCGACGTACCGGCCACGCTGTCGCTCGATCTCCTCTCGACTGACCCGATCGAGATGCTCGAGTCGTGCGGCCCAGTGGGCGTCGCCGACCGAGGCCAGTGTCACGGTCGAGTCGACGACATCGGTGAACAGCACGGTCGCCAGGACGCGATCGGAGACCGGCCGATGTCGCGCCCCCGTGAGGAACCCGTCGAGCTCGTCGACGATGCGGTCGACGCCCTCCGAGTACGGGGGGTCGTCCCGTCCGGGCACGGCGACGGCACGGGCGCCGGGGATCCGATCGGCCACGTAACGGCGTGCCTCGACGGCGGTGGTGACGTCGTCTGCCCGGTACATGACCAGGGTCGGGGCGTGCACCGATGGGAGGATCGCGCGGATGTCCGTCTGCATGTCGAGCCGTTCGATCGCCTCTGCTGTGCTCGGGCTCGCGGCGAGCTGGAACGAGGCTGCGACCGTCGAGCTGACTCCGGGACTTCCCGGTGCGAACCGGGCGACGTGCTCTTCCATCCACCGCATGGTGCCCCATCCTTCGCGGACGCCCTCCAGGTAGGTGGTCCAGGTGGCCTCGTCCCACCCGTAGGGCCAGTCCGGCTTGCGCTGGGGACAGGGGTCGGCCGAGAACAACGCCAATGCCGAAACCCGCTCCGGGTAGGCGGCCGCGAGCATCACCGCGCTGGTCGAACCGCTCTGCCAACCGAACACGGCGGCCCGGTCCAGTCCGGCATCGTCCATCACCGCGACCACGTCGTCGGCGAGCACCTCGAGCGACGGAAGATCGTGGGGCGAGAAGCGGTCGGAGAGTCCCACGCCGCGCCGGTCGAGGATCACGACCCTGGCGAACGACGCGAAGCGTTCCAGCATCAGCCGGACGCCGGGGATCTCCCAGGTCCAGATCAGGTTCGAGACGAACCCCGGGATGCATACGAGGTTCACATCCCCCTCACCGAACGACTGGTACGCGATCGCGACGCCGTCGTTGCGCGCGTAACGCACCTCGGGACGTTCCATCACGGAGCCGCCACCTCGTGGCGACGTTCGGGTCGGGTGCTGTAGGAGCGGTCGGTCGTCATGGCTGATCCACGGTAGGGATACTCCGCCCACGCGCCCTTGCGCTGCAAGCTGGCCACGTCGAGCTGTGGCTAGACTCAGCCCACATGGCGGCGACCTATCGCATCGTGGTGGCGAAGCCGGGGCTCGACGGTCACGACCGTGGGGCCAAGGTCGTCGCACGCGCCCTGCGCGACGCCGGCTTCGAGGTGATCTACACGGGGTTGCACCAGACACCGGAGCAGATCGCCGAGACCGCGATCCAGGAGGACGCCGACGCGGTGGGCCTCTCGAGTCACTCAGGCGCGCACATGACGCTGTTCCCGAAGGTCGTGACGCAGCTGCGGGAGCGGGGAGCCGACGACATCCTCGTGTTCGGAGGCGGCGTGATCCCCGTCGGCGACATCCCCTCGCTGAAGGATGCGGGTGTGGCCGAGATCTTCACGCCGGGGGCGAACACCGGCGACATCGCCACCTGGCTCCGCGAACATCTCGAGGAGACGGCCGGCAACTAGTCCAACGAAGACTACTCGAACCCCAGGAGCCACATGGACCTGTACGAGCACCAAGGCAAGGAGCTCTTCCGCGCTCACGGCATCGTGACGCCTCGAGGCATCGTGGCCGAGACGGCGGAGCAGGCCGCGGACGCCACCCGTGAGCTCGGCGGCAGGAGCGTCGTGAAGGTGCAGGTGCAGGTCGGCGGTCGTGGCAAGGGCGGGGGCGTCGTGCTCGTCGACTCGCCCGAACGGGCTGCCGAGGAAGCGGCTCGCATGCTCGGGTCGGACTTCAAGGGCCACGAGGTGACCCAGGTGCTGGTCGAGGAGCTGCTGCCGATCGCCAGGGAGTTCTACACCTCGATGCTGCTCGACCGCTCGTCGGGTGACTACCTCGCGATGATGACGGCCGAGGGCGGCATGGACATCGAGGAGCTCGCTCGCACCCGGCCCGAGGCGCTGCGCCGGGTGCACGTCGACGCGATGTTGGGGCTGCGAGGCGTTCCACGTGCGCGAGCTCGTCGGCACGCTGCCGGTCGACGCGCGCGAGGGAGCGGCCGACGTGCTGCGGCGCCTCTACGAGCTGCTGCAGGAACGCGACGCGACGCTCGTCGAGGTGAACCCGCTCGTGCAGCTCGACGACGGCTCGGTCGTCGCGCTGGACTCGAAGGTCACGATCGACGACAACGCGCTGTTCCGCCACCCCGACGTCGAGGCCTACAAGGACGCGTTCCCGATCGACCCGGTGCAGGCGCGCGCGAACGAGCAGGGCCTGCAGTACGTGAAGCTCGACGGCAACGTGGGCATCATCGGCAACGGCGCGGGGCTCGTGATGTCGACGCTCGACGTCGTGGCCCAGGCGGGTGCGAAGGCGGCGAACTTCCTCGACGTCGGCGGCGGCGCGAGCGCCGACCAGATGGCGACCTCGCTCGAGGTGGTGCTCTCCGATCCGGCGGTCAAGGCCGTGTTCATCAACATCTTCGGCGGCATCACCCGGTGCGATCTCGTCGCACATGGGGTGCTCGAAGCGCTCGAGCGGGTCGAGGCCACGGTGCCGCTCGTGGTCCGGCTCGACGGCACGAACGCCGACGAGGGCCGCGCGATCCTCACGGAGGCCGCGCACCCTCGCATCGTGCCCGCCGCGACGATGCTCGAAGCAGCCGAACGAGCAGCAGCCCTCGCGAACGGAGCCGCCGCATGAGCATCCTCGTCGGCGCGGACACCCGGCTCGTGGTCCAGGGGCTCACGGGCAAAGAGGGCACGTTCCACTCCCTGCGCAACCGTGCGTACGGCACGAACGTCGTCGCGGGCGTCACGCCGGGGAAGGCCGGACACGACGTCGAGGGCATCCCCGTGTTCGACACGGTCGCCGACGCGGTGAGGGAGGCGGGGGCGGACACGTCGATGATCTTCGTGCCGCCGCGCTTCGCCGCCGAGGCGATCCTGGAGTCCGCGGACGCCGGCATCGGTCTGGCGGTCTGCATCACCGAAGGTATCCCGGTGAAGGACATGGCCTACGTGCACAGCTACCTGACGGGCCGCGACACCACGCTGATCGGCCCCAACTGCCCGGGCGCGATCTCGCCGGGCGTGGCCAACGTCGGCATCATCCCGCCCGAGGTGTGCATGCCCGGGCGGGTCGGGTTCGTCAGCCGATCGGGCACGCTGGTCTACCAGATCGTGCACGAGCTCACGCAGCGGGGCATCGGGCAGTCGACCTGCGTCGGCATGGGTGGCGACCCGGTTCACGGCATCGGGTTCATCGAGGCGCTCGCGATGTTCGAGGCCGACCCCGAGACCGATCTGATGATCATGACCGGCGAGATCGGTGGCGACGACGAGGAGCGGGCGGCCGACTACATCACGGAACACGTGACGAAGCCGGTGGTCGCCTACATCGCCGGGTTCGAGGCGCCGCCGGGCAAGCGCATGGGCCACGCCGGCGCGATCGTGACGGGGTCGAAGGGCACGGCGGCCGCGAAGGCCGAGGCGCTCGAAGCCGGGGGGGTGCGGGTCGCGAGGACCCCCAGCCAGGTGGCCGAGCTGGTCCAGGTGGCTCTGGCATGACCATCGTCGAGGTCGCCGACCGACCGGTGGCCTCGTTCACCCGCGACCTCCTCGGCGCCGTGCCGATCGCGGTCCTCCGCGCGGCAGCCGCCGTCCTCGCCGTGGCGGCGATGGGCCAGGTGCCGCCCTCGCTCGTGAACGCGGCCGGCGGCGGGCTCGCGGTGCCGACGCAGCTCCGGGTCGGGTGGCTCTACACGATGGCGGGACATGCGGTCGCGATCGACGCGACGGGGTCCGGCGGCGCGGTCGAGGGGCTCGGTGCCGGCGTCCTCGGCGTCCGGCTGGGGATGCTCACGATCGCGGCGGTCGCGGTGGCGTTGCTCGTGTTCGGCGCGAGGGCGTCGGCACGGCGGGTCGACGACGTCGGCGTGCGCCGCGTCGTGGCCGGCGCGTCGATCGCCGTGCCCTACGCCGTCCTGATCGGAGGCGTGAATGCCGGCGTCGACCTACAGCTGCGCACGGCGGGAGGGTTCTTGCCGGCCTCGACCTCGATCGCGGCTCCCGTCTGGGAAGGGTTCGTGCTCCCGGGCGTGCTCGCGCTCGTCGCGGGCGCGCTCGGCGGATGGACGGCGTCGGCATCGTGGCACGGCACGCCCGCCCGGGCCGTGCGGGCGGGCCTGCGTGCCTTCGTATGGGCGACGGGACTGTGCTTCGTCGGCCTGCTCGTCCTCGCCGCGCTGCGGCCGGAGGGACTCGAGCGGTACTCCGTCGAGGTGTGGTCGGGGGGTCCGCAGCGGGCGGGGCTCTACATCGGACACCAGGCGTTGCTCATCCCCAACCAGGCGATGTGGATGCTCGCCCCGTCGATGGGAGGCTGCGTGTCCGTGCGGACCGACGACGCCGCGCACGACGTGATCTGCCTCGACCGCATACCGCGCGGCTCCGACCCGGCGACGTGGCTGCTCTCCGAGCTCGGCAGGGTGCAGGGCATGCCCCCGACGTCGCCGATGCCCCTCGTGGTTTGGGGTTTCCTGGCGGTGCCGGTCGCGGCGATCGTGATCGGGTTCCGCAGGCTGGGGCGCACCGCCGCGTCGATCCCCCTGGCGATCGCGTCCGGGGTCTCGGGCGGGGTCGTGTTCGCGGTGACGGTGGTCGTCGCCTCGCTCGCGGGGTCGCTCTGGGTGTCGACCGGCGATGGAGGGGTCGTGCGCCGCGTGGCGATCGGGCCCGACCCGGTCACGACGGCCGCGCTGGCGCTCGTGTGGGGCGTCGTCGGCGGCGCGGCCGTGAGCGCGGCGTCTGCGGCGTCTCGGCGGCTCAGCCGCCGAGCCCGACCTCGGTGAAGTTCGATTCGATCTGGGTGAACCGGCCCCACGCCGCGGCCCAGCCGGCGTCGTCGCGGGGGAACTTCTCCACGGGGGTGGCGGGCGCCTGGCGGTCCCAGATGCCGAAGAACGTTCGCCCGTAGCCGAGCAGGTATCGGGTGCCCGAGTGCGTGTACTGCACGGCGACCATGTCGTCGGGATCCATCGGGGTGGCGCTCGCCGGCGTCGACGCCGAGGGCTGCCCTTGTCCCGATGCCGCCTGATCGACGGCGGAGTTGTTGGGCTCGAGGGCGACGAAGCGCAACCACGCCTGACGCCAGCCGTCGTCGGTGCGAGGGAAGCGCTCCGAGGGTTGCGCGGGTGACTGACGGTCCCAGATGCCGAACGAGTCCGCCGAGTAGCCCAGCACGTACCGGTAGCCGGAGTGGGTGTATCGGACGTCGCCACCTGCAGCCGGCTCAGCGGGGCTCGACGCCTCCACGACCGGAGCCGCGCTCTCGTCGGTGGCCGACGGAGCGGTGTCCGTTCCCGTCTGTGCGCCGTCGCCCCCCACGGGGGTGGGTTCTTCGGCGGGCTCCTCGACCGTCGCATCGGTCGCCATGGCCGCCGCCTCCGGCTCGGCGCGCGACGCCTCGGACGTCGAGGGCGGACTCGCGGCCGTGGTGGCAGAGCCGGGTGCCACAGTCAGGTCGCTGTGGCAGTAGCGGCACTTGATGGCCTCGTCCTGGATCATCTCCGCGCAGTACGGACACTTCTTCACGTGCTTCCCCTCGTCGGTCGGGATCGGTCAAAGGCTACCCGAAGCGCGCGCCGCGCCGCGTCGTCGAGGGTGCCCGAGAGCGTCCGATAGCATGCCGGGCGATGGGGGAGCGCATCGCCGTCCTCGTGTCCGGCAACGGCACGAATCTCCAAGCCCTGCTCGACGACCCGTTCTGCGGCCCTCGCATCTCGCTGGTGCTGGCCGACCGGCCGGCGATCCGTGCGCTCGAGCGAGCCGAGCGCCGTGGCGTGGAGACCCTCGTGATCGAGCCCTCGTCGTTCGCCGATCGCCCGGCGTTCGACGAGGCCGTGGCCGCGGCCCTGCAGGGCCACGGGGCCGACGTCGTCGTGACCGCCGGCTACATGCGCCTGCTCGGCCGGGCCGTGCTCGACGTCTACGCCGGCCGATGGCTCAACACGCACCCCGCCCTGCTGCCGTCGTTCCCGGGCATGCACGGGGTGCGCGATGCGCTCGAACACGGGGTGAAGGTCACGGGAGTGACCGTGTTCCTGGTCGACGAAGGCATCGACACCGGGCCGATCGTGCTGCAGGAGGCGATCGAGGTGCGCGAGGACGACGACGAGGCGACGCTCGAGGCGAGGGTGCTCGAGGTCGAGCACCGGCTGCTGCCGCAGGCCGTGCGCGCGCTGACCGAGGGACGCCTCGACGTCGAGGGGCGACACGTGACGATCACGGAGGAGCACGATGGGTGAGGTGACGACGGTACGTCGCGCGCTGCTCGCGGTCTACGACAAGCAGGGGGTGGTCGACCTCGGCCGTGCGCTCGTCGACATGGGCGTGACGCTCGTCTCGAGCGGCGGCACGGCGGCGACGCTCGCCGAGGCGGGACTGCCGGTCACGCCGGTGGAAGAGGTCACCGGCTCGCCGGAGATGCTGGACGGTCGCGTGAAGACGCTGCACCCGGCGATCCACGGGGGCATCCTCGCCGATCGGCGGAAGCCGGCGCACCTCGACCAGATCGCCGAGCAGGGCATCGAGCCGTTCGACCTCGTGGTCGTGAACCTCTACCCGTTCCGCGAGACCGTCGCGAGCGGGGCGGGCGTCGACGACGTGATCGAGAAGATCGACATCGGTGGCCCGGCGATGGTGCGCGCGGCCGCCAAGAACTTCGAGTCGGTCGGGATCGTCGTCGACCCGGGGCGATACGACGACGTGGTCGACGAGCTCCGTCGTGAAGGTGGGCTCACGGGTGCGACGCGCCGGGCCCTCGCGGCCGCCGCCTATGCGCACACGGCCGCCTACGACGCCGCCGTCGCGACGTGGTTCGCCGAGCGGAGCGGCGGCGAGGAGCTGCCGGCGTACGTCGGCCTCGCCTACGAGAAGGTCGCCGACCTGCGCTACGGCGAGAACCCGCACCAGCGGGGGGCGCTCTACCGGGACGCGACCGGCGCCGGTCCGCTCGGCGGCGCCCGGGTGCTGCAGGGCAAGGACATGTCGTTCAACAACTGGCTCGACGCGTACGCCGCGTACGAGCTCGCCGCGGCGATGCCCGACGGCTCGGCCGTGATCGTGAAGCACAACAACCCGTGCGGCGCCGCGGCCAAGGGCTCGCCGGCCGATTCCTATCGGGCCGCGTTCGCGTGCGACGAGGTCAGCGCGTTCGGCGGCATCGTGGCGTTCCACGGTGAGGCCGACGTCGACGCCGCGGCGGCGATGGCCGACGTGTTCACCGAGGTCGTGATCGCTCCCTCGTTCACGCCGGCGGCGAGCGCCGCGTTCGCCGAGCGCCCGAACCTGCGCGTGGTGGCGGCGCCGCTTCCCGCCGCCGGCGGCCTCGACGTGCGGCCCCTGCCGGGAGGGGCGCTCGTGCAGGACCGTGACGTGGTGACCGAGACCCGCGCCGACTGGAAGGTCGTGTCGAGCCGGGAACCGACGACCCAGGAGTGGGCCGACCTCGATCTCGCGTGGACGATCGCGTGGCGCGTGAAGTCGAACACGATCGTGCTCGTGCGCGAGGGAGCCACCGTCGGGGTGGGTGCGGGGCAGATGTCGCGCGTCGACTCATCGTGGATCGCGACCCGCAAGGCCGGCGAACGCGCGCGCGGCGCGGTGGTGGCCAGCGACGCGTTCTTCCCGTTCCCCGACGCGCTCGAGGTCGCGGCCGACGCCGGGTGCACGGCGGTGATCCACCCCGGCGGATCGAAGGGCGACGAGGCGGTGCTCGCCGCCGCCGAGGAACGCGGCATGGCCGTGGTGCTCACGGGCACCCGCCACTTCCGTCACTGACCGGTTCCGTGGCCGCGACCTCGGTCGGCCGTTCAGCGACCGGGGTAGGATTCGCCCCGTGACCGCCCGCATCCTGGACGGCAGGGCCGTATCGGCAGCGATCCGCTCGGAGGTATCCGAGCGGGTCCGCGCGCTCTCCGACAAGGGCGTGACGCCGGGCCTGGCCGCCGTCCTCGTGGGCGACGACCAGGCCTCCCGCATCTACGTGGGCGCGAAGCACAAGGCCTGCGCCGACGTCGGCATCCGCTCCGAACAGGTCGATCTGCCCGCGTACGTGACCGAGGGCGAGCTCCTCGCGACGCTCCGGCGGCTGAACCGCGATCCCGACATCCACGGCATCCTCGTGCAGCTGCCGCTGCCGACGGGGCTGCGTGAGCTCGAGGTGCAACGCACCGTGGCGCCCGAGAAGGACGTCGACGGCCTGCACCCGTGGAACGTGGGCATGATGGTGCGCGGCGAAGCGACGTTCACGCCCGCGACCCCCTACGGCATCGTCGAGCTCCTGCTGCGTGAGGGCGTCGAGCTCGAGGGTGCTGAGGTCTGCGTCGTGGGTCACGGCGGCCTGGTGGGAGCGCCGCTCTCGATCATGCTCGCGCAGGACTCGATCCGGGGGAACGCGACCGTGACGAGCACCCACGTCAAGACGCGCGACCTCGCTGCGCACACGAGGCGCGCCGACATCCTCGTCGCCGCAGCCGGCGTGCCGCAGCTGATCGGCGGCGACATGATCAAGGCGGGCGCCACGGTGATCGACGTCGGCGTCCACCGCACCGCCGACGGGCTCGTCGGCGACGTGATCCACGACGAGGCGGCCGAGGTCGCCGGGGCGATCACCCCCGTGCCCGGCGGGATCGGGCCGATGACGGTGGCGATGTTGCTCGTGAACACCGTCTCGGCCGCGGAGCAGCAGGCGTTCGGACGGTGAGCGGCAGGCGGTCGTCCGCCGACGCGACGCCAGTGGGCGGGCGGCTCGGCGCCATCCTGCGGTCGGGAGCGTTCGCGGTCACCGGCGAGATCGTGCCGCCTCGCGATGCCGACGGCGACGCGGTCACCGCCCACGCCCGAGCCCTCGTCGGCTCGATCGACGCGGCGAACGTGACCGACAACCCGGCGGCGAACTCTCACATGTCGGCCGTCGCCGGGTGTGCGTTCGTCGCCCGTGCCGGCATCGAGCCCACGCTCCAGCTCACGTGTCGAGATCGCAACCGGCTGGCGATCACCGCGGACCTGCTGGGCGCATGGGCGCTCGGCGCGCGATCGGTGCTGTGCCTCTCGGGTGACCCGATGCACGTGGGGGGCGAGCCCGAAGCGGCGACGGTGGGCGACATGACGGTGCTCGACGTGATCGCCGCCGCGCGTCGGATGCGTGAGGAGGGCGTGACGGCCAGTGGCGTCGCGATGGACTCGCCGCCGCGCTACCTGATCGGTGCCGCCGAGATGCCGCTCGCCGATCCTTACGATCCGACCCGCCTCGAGCAGAAGCTCGACGCCGGCGCCGACGTGATCTGGACGCAGATCGCCTACGACATCGACGGGCTCGCTGCCTGGGCGGAGGGTGCGCGGGTGCGCGGTGTCTTCGGACGGGCCTCGGTGCTGGTCGGGGTGGTTCCCCTTCGCAGCGCCGCGGGCGCCCGGTTCATCGACGAGAAGCTCCCGGGTGTCCGGGTCCCCGCGGGCGTGATCGCGGCGCTCGAGGCCGCCGGCGAGGACGCGGTTGAGGTCGGGATCGATCTCGCGGTCGAGACGGTTCGTGGCATCCGGTCGATCGACGGCATCGGGGGCGTGCACCTGATGGGCATGGGCCACGACGACGCCGTGCGCGCGGTGGTGGAGCGCGCGGGGCTCTTCCCCCGCCCGACCGGGGCCCTCTGACGATGACGCCCGATCGAGGGCTCCCGTCGCACGCCGGTCGTCCGCACCTCCCGGTCCTGCAGGCCGCGGCCGAGTCGCTGCTGGGTACGCCGGTCGAGGTGATCGAGGCGCTCACGGGCGGCGTCCGCCGCGACACGTACCGGGTGGTCGACGACATGGGGGCCCGCTTCGTCCTGCGCCTCGATCGCGACGGCGCCTCGCTCGAGAAGGAGGTCGCGATCTCGCACCTGGTCGGCGAGCGTGTGCCGGTGCCGGCGGTCGTCGGCGCAGACCTGGCGGGGGAGCTGACCGGCGTGCCGCTCACCGTGTCGGAGTACGCGTCGGGGGAGTCCCTCGAGGAGGCCCTCGCGTCCGCCGGTGACGACGACGCCGCCGCGATCGGCGACGCCGTGGGCAGCACGCTCGCAGGGATCGGTGGATTCACGTTCGATGCGCCGGGGCTGCTGGGCCCGACGCTTCGTCCCGAGCCCTTCGAACTGCCGCTGCCCGACCTGCTGGTCGCGCTCGGTGAGCGGGTCCTGGGCGAACACGAGGCTCGCGAGGCGCTCGGCGGGTTCATCGCCGACGGGTTCCTCACCCTGCTTCGGGAATCCGCCTCGAGCCTCGAGCCGGTGGCGGCAGAGTCCTCGCTCGTGCACTCGGACTACAACGGCAAGAACCTCGTGCTCGCGCGGACGTTCGAGGGCGCGCCCCGGGTGGAGGCGGTGCTCGACTGGGAGTTCGCGTTCTCCGGACCTCCGCTCGCTGATGTCGGGAACATGCTGCGCCGGCAGGAGCGCATGCCGGCGGCGTTCGTCGACGGCTTCAGCGGGGGGTTCCACGCCGGGGGAGGAGCGCTGCCGCCCGGCTGGCGTTCGATCGCCGCCGCCCTCGATGCGATGGCCCTGCTCGACTTCCTCGAACGGGGCGCCAAGGGCGAGCACGGTCCCATGTATGGCGAGGCCTGCACCCTGATCGAGGAAGCGGTGACGCGTGGGCAACTCGCGCCGCCGCCCCCGCTCTAGGCTGGTCGCATGCCGGCGTCCTTGCTGATCCGCAACGCCAGGGTGCTCACGGTCGACCCGCGACGCCCCTGGGCGGAGGCGGTGGCCGTCGAGGGCGATCGCATCTCCTGGATCGGTGAGGATGCGGACGTCGACAGCCACGTGAGCCACGACGCCGAGGTGGTGGATGCCGGCGGTGCCACCGTGCTGCCCGGGTTCATCGACTCCCACAACCACGTGCGCCTCGGGTCGAATCCGCTCGAGGTCGATCTGGCGGGCGCCGCGACGCTCGACGAGGTGAGGTCCCGCATCCGGGCGCATGCCGACGCGCACCCCGAGCACGACTGGATCGAGGGCGTCGGGTTCAACTACTCCGCGATGCCCGGCGGACGCATGCCCGTGTGGCAGGACCTCGACGGCCTCACCGAGGGCCGGCCCGCGTTCCTGCTGACCTACGACGCTCACAACGCCTGGCTGAACCGCGAGGCCATGGAGCGGTTCGGCATCGACCGAGAGACCGATGCCCTGGCGTGGGGACACGTGCGGAAGGACCCCGACAGCGGAGAGCCGACGGGCATCGTCGGTGACTTCGCGGTGATGGGCATCAGCCGCGCCGGTCAGCGGGCGCTGGAGGGGGTGCTGCCCGGCTACGAGCGGGCGCTGCAGTACGAGCGCACGCTCGAGAGCATCGACATGGCGACAGCCTTCGGCATCACCACGATCCTCGAGCCGCAGAACTCGCCCGACGACATGTGGATCTTCGAGCGGGCGCGTGCCGAGGGGCGCCTGCGGTCGCGGCTCGTCGCGGCGATGTTCCACCCGGTCGGCACGACCGATGCCGAGCGCGACGAGCTCGACGAGACGCGTGCACGCTACGACGACGACCGGCTCCGCGTCGGGCCGATCAAGCTCTACATCGACGACGTCGTCGAGCCGTGGACCGCCGCGATGCTCGAGCCCTACGCGAACCGGCCGGGGGAGCGGGGCGAGACGTTCTGGCGTCCGGACGAGTTCGCCGAGCTCGTGATCGAGCTCGAGCGTCGTGGGTGGTCATGTCACGTGCACGGCACGGGCGACCGCGGGCTGCGGGTCGCGCTCGACGGCTTCGAAGCAGCACGGGCCGCGAACCCCGCCCTGACGCCGCGCCACGGCATGGTGCACACCGAGTGTCTGCACGCCGACGACGTGCCGCGGTTCGGCGCGCTCGGCGTTGCGCCGATCATGCAGCCCCGGCACTGTGCTCCCGAGATCGTCGCCGACTGGCGGGCGAACGTCGGCGAGGCCCGGTGGCGTCACGCGTGGGCGTTCCGCTCGCTGCGCGACACGGGCGCCACGCTGGCCTTCTCGAGCGACTGGAACGTCGCCGAGATGGACCCGATCGTGGGGCTCTACACGGCGATGACCCGCGCGAACCTCGACGGCTCCGACCCGTGGATCACCGAGGAGACGGTCGACCTCGAGACGGCGATCCGCGCCTACACGATGGGCGGAGCCCACGTCGTGCACGCCGAGGACCGCCGCGGCTCGATCGCCGTCGGGAAGCAGGCCGACCTGGTCGTGCTGAGCGACGATCTGTTCGCCGCGGCCGACACGGACCCCAGGCGCATGCTCGACGTGCGGGTCACGCACACGGTGGTCGACGGCTCGGTCGTCCACCGTGGCGAGGTCCCCTAGGCTGCTGAGCTTTCGCCTGCTCCCGCGTCGTCAGACCGGCGGCGCCGCCGCCCTGGATGAAGATTCGCTGCGCTCCTCGATCGGCACCCAGACCTGGTCTCGAGGGCCAACGTAGGTCGAGCCCGGCCTGATCACCTTGTTGTCGGCGTACTGCTCACGCACGTGCGCCGTCCATCCGGCCATGCGCGCGAGCGCGAAGAGCGGGGTCATCAGGTCGGTCGGGATGCCGAGGGAGTGGTACACGCCGGCGGCGTAGAGATCGACGTTCGGCCAGAGCTGCTTCTGTTCGTACACGGTCTCCTGCAGCGCCTCGAAGATGTCGGCCCATCGCTCGTCTCCGTGGCGCGCGCCGACCTCGCGGGCCAGGTCCTTCAGCACCGTGGCCCGCGGGTCCATCGTGCGGTAGACGGCGTGGCCGAACCCCATGACCTTCTCGTGCCGCTCGAGCCGGTCGCGCACGTACGCCTCGGCGTCGGCGGCCTCGCCGATCTCCTGGGCCATCTTCATCGATTCCTCGTTGGCGCCGCCGTGCAGCGGCCCCTTGAGCGCGCCGATCGCGCCGGTGATGGCGCTGAACATGTCGGAGAGGGTCGAGGCGATGATGCGGGCGGTGAACGTCGACGCGTTCATCGTGTGGTCGGCGTAGAGGATGAACGTGGTGTCGAGCGCCTCGGCGTCGTCGTGGTCGGGCTCCTCGCCCGAGAGCATGTAGAGGAAGTTCGCCGCGTGCGGCAGCTTCGGGTTGGGGGGCACGATCTCCTGGCCTGTGCGCATGCGCTCGTAGTAGGCGATCAACGCGGGGGTCTTCGCGATCAGCCGCATCGCCTTGCGGTACTGGGCCTCGGGCGATTCGTCCCACCCGTCGGGGTCGTAGGCCGAGGCGGCCGAGATCGACGTGCGCAGCATCGACATCGGCGACGCCTGCTGCGCCAGCGTCGACATCAGCTGGGTGAGGAACGGGCTCAGCTCCCGGTTCTCGACCAGGAACGCGTCGAGCTCGTCGAGCTCCTCCTGGTTCGGCAAGTGCCCGTTGTGCAGCAGGTACACGACCTCTTCGAACGTCGCGTGCTCGGCGAGATCGGCGATCTCGTAGCCGACGTACCACAGGCGCCCCGCCTCGCCGTCGATGTCCGACACGGTCGTGTCGGCGGCGACGACCTCCCGCAGCCCCTTCTCGCTCACGCTGGCCACATCCTTGGGTCGGGGGCGCGCCCGACGCGCGCCGAGAGCCCGCGTCGTGCGTACGGGCTTCTGACAGGATAGTCGGCGGTCCCGCGACGGACCAAAGCCGCCCGTCGCCCCGGCCCTCGGTCCCCGGACGCAGGCCGGACGCAGGAAGGATACCGTTGACCCACCGAGCGACCTTGATCCCCGGCGACGGCGTCGGTCCCGAGGTGATCGAGGCTGCTCGGCGCGTGATCGAAGCCACCGGCGTGACGATCGACTGGGAGCGCCGATCGATGGGAGCCGGGGCCTTCTCCCGCACCGGGCGGGCGCTGCCGCGCGAGACCCTCGACTCGATCCGGGCGACCCGCGTGGCCCTCAAGGGCCCGATCGAGACCCCGGTCACCAGCGGGCTGCGCAGCTCCAACCTCGAGTTGCGCAAGTCGCTCGACCTCTACGCCAACGTCAGGCCGTGCCGTCTGTACCCCGGCGTGCCGAGCGTCTACGCGGCAGTCGACGTGGTGGTGGTCCGTGAGAACACCGAGGGCATGTACACGGGCCTCGAGTTCGAGATGGGCACCGTGGCCGTCAAGGAGCTGATCGGCTTCGTCGAGGACACGACCGGTCGGCGCATGCGCGAGGACTCCGGCGTCTCGATCAAGTCGATCAGCGAGGAAGGCAGCGAGCGCATCGTTCGCTTCGCCTTCGAGGAGGCGCGCCGCCGGGACCGCGCGAAGGTCACCGCGAGCCACAAGGCGAACATCATGAAGTTCAGCGACGGGCTCTTCCTCGAGGTCGCCCGGCGGGTGGCGACCGAGTACCCGGACGTCGCCTTCGAGGACCGCATCATCGATGCGCTCTGCATGCAGCTGATCCAGGCGCCGGAGCGGTTCGACGTGCTCGTGATGCCGAACCTGTACGGCGACGTGGCGGCCGAGCTCTGCGCCGGCCTGATCGGGGGTACCGGCGTCGCCCCCGGCGGGCATTTCGGGGGGAGGGACGGGCTCGAGCTCGCGGTCTTCGAGGCCACCCACGGCACGGCCCCCGACCTCGCGGGCACGAACACCGCGAACCCGGTCGGCGCGATGCTGAGCGGCTCGATGCTGCTGCGCCACATCGGCGAGCGAGGCGCGGGCGACCGGCTCGAGGCGGCCGTGGCCGCCGTGCTGGCCGACGGAACCCACCTGCCCCGCGACCTGCGGGCTCCCGAGGACGACCGCCCCCCCGCCGGCACGTTCCAGTTCGCCGACGCGGTGATCGCCTCGCTCTAGTCCGTGCTCCTCGGTGCCGATGCTTCCGAGGTCGGATCCGAGAGGGAAGGTCCCATGGCCACCGCGACGTGCCCAGCCTGCCGTTCGATCAACCACGAGGGCGTCTCACGCTGCATGAACTGCGGTTCGCCGATGGAGCCGCCCGTCGTGCCGATCGGCGTCGACCTCGACGACCTGCCTGCGGCCCCGCCTCCGCAGCCCTCGGCCTACGGGTGGAACGCGATGGTGCAGCCGTCGCCGAAGGACCGGAGCGCGACGTGGACCGTCGCGGTCGTCCTCGGGCTCGTGGCCGTCCTGACGTTCCTCACGAGCATCGTGATGATCGTCGGCTCGAACGGAGCGGCGCTGCCATCGGGAACGGTTGCCGTGCTGCTGACGGTGTCGTGGGCCGCCACCGTCGTCTTCTGGCTCTGGATGCTGGTCGAGGCGATCTCGAACTCCCGGGTGGGGTGGGCGCTGCTGATCTTCTTCTTCGGCGTCATCCCGGCGTTCTGTTACGCGCTGTTCGGGCGCCATTCCCGGGCCGTGAGCTACTGACCCTTCTGGCCGGGGCGCGCGACCGGTTCGATAGCCTTGGGTGAGAGGGACATCCGACCCAAGGGGACCGACATGAAGATCACCGTGGTGGGCAGTGGATTCGTCGGACAGACGACCGCGATGCGTGCGCTCGAGAAGGGCCTCGGCGACGTCGTGCTGATCGACATCATCGAGGGGAAGCCGCAGGGCCTCGCCCTCGACCTGAAGGAAGCCGCCCCGGTCGAGGGGTACGACCCGTCGATCGTCGGCACGAACGACTACCCCGACACGGCCGGCAGCGACATCGTGGTGATCACGGCAGGATTCCCGCGTCAGCCGGGCATGAGCCGGATGGACCTGCTCGGCAAGAACGCCGACATCATGAACTCGGTGATCTCGCAGGTCGCGCCCGGTTCCCCCGACGCGATCATCATCGTGGTGTCGAACCCGCTCGACGAGATGACCTACCTCGCCGCGGAGTCGTCCGGCTTCCCGAAGGAGCGCGTCTTCGGCATGGCGGGCGTGCTGGATTCGGCGCGCCTGCGCTACTTCATCGCGGAGATCACCGGCGCTCGTCCGTCCGACGTCGACGCGATGACGCTGGGCTCGCACGGCGATGCGATGATCGCGCTCCCGCGTCACGCGACCGTCGCCGGGAAGCCGCTGCCCGAGCTCGTCGACGAGGCCACGCTGGAGCAGCTGTTCCAGCGCACGCGCGACGGGGGTGCCGAGATCGTCGGCCTGCTGAAGACGGGGTCGGCGTACTACGCCCCGAGCGCCTCGGTCACCGCGATGGTCGAGGCGATCGTGAAGGACTCGCACGCGGTGCTGCCGGTCTGTGCGTGGACCACCGGCCAGTACGGCATCGAGGACACCTACGTCGGCGTCCCCGCCAAACTGGGGCGTAAGGGCATCGAGGAGATCGTGGAGCTCGACCTGAACGAGGACGAGCTCACCGCGTTGCGAGCGGCCGCCGAGGGCATCCGCGCGAAGTGCGCGGATCTCGCGAAGCTCTAGGACTCCGAGCGCAGGAGCGCGTCGCGCGCCCCGACTCGGCAAGGACCTCCGTGTTCTGAACGCAGGCCGGACTACGGAGGTCCCTGCCGAGTGCCGCCGACCGAGTCGTGTCGTGCGGCCGTCCGGCTCGACCACGACAGCAGGAGCACCCCTCCCACCACGCCGAGCACCCCACCCCCGATCACGGCGATGGGACCGGGGGCGAGTTGGGTCACGACGAGCTCCTCCACCTGCTCCCGTTGCTCCTGGGTCGCCTTCCCCGACGGGTCGAGATCGCCAAGGATGTCGTCGACGGCCGTCCCTTCGAACCGAGCGGTGGCGGTGATGATCGTGGCTCCTGCGACCGCGAACGCGACGAAGGACGCGGCGACGACCGCCCCCGCGGCGACGCGTCTGGCTCGGGGCGACGACGCCAGCCGCGTGATCGCGAGCCCCACGAGCACGACCGCCGCAGCCGCGAGGCAGATCAGCCCGTCGGGCAGATCGATGCCGAAGTAGGTCGGGGCGAAGGAGTCGGGGAGCCCCTCGAGTGACGACCGCACCCAGGGCATCAACGCGCCCACGCCGATCAGCAGGCCCCCGAGCGCCGTGAGGCCGAAGCCCGCCAGGCGCATCGACGTGTCGCTACCGGTGTCGGCGGGGACCTCGGAGAGCTCGCTCATCGGCGCATCGTGGCATCCCATGCACGTCGCTCCAAGCATCCGGTCCCGACGCACGACGCAGGTAGCATCGAGAGATGGCGACGTTCCGCGAGCAGGTGCGCTACCACGCGAGCTCGTTCTTCACGAACTGGCGTAACCCCGACTACGGGTTCGCCGAGAAGGTCGGGCTCACGTTCCGCAACCGCGCGAAGTCACTCGTGAACGGCGGCTGCTGCGGGAACCACGGCCAACCCGGCTGTTGACGCATGGAGGACTGGGACCCCGGTCGGGGCCCCCACGGGAACCACGACCACCCGCACGGCGGCTGACGGGTCAGCTCGGGCCGGGCTCCCACGCGGTGACCTGCATGGCGATCTCCTCGGCCACCTGCATCGTCGTCGAGGAACCTCCGAGATCGGGGGTGCGGACCTGGCCGCGCGCGAGCACCTCGTCGACCGCCCACTCCACGTTCTCGGCGGCCGCGAGCTCACCGATGTGACGCAGCAGCATCGCGCCCGACAGGATCATCGCGATCGGGTTGGCCTTCCCCTCGCCGGCGATGTCGGGCGCGCTGCCGTGCACCGGCTCGAACACCGCGTACTCCCAGCCGATGTTGGCGCCGGGGATCAGGCCGAGACCGCCGACGAGCCCGGCGCACAGGTCGCTGATGATGTCGCCGTAGAGATTGGGCAGCAGCAGCATGTCGAAGTCGCCGGGCATGCGGGCGAGGCGGCTCGTGAGGTGGTCGATCTGGATCTCCTCCCATGCCACATCGGGGTAGGCGCGGGACTCTTCCTCCGCGGTGCGCAGGAACAGGCCGTCGGAGTAGCGCATCACGTTCGCCTTGTGGCCCACGGTGACCTTCTTCCGACCGTTGCGCTGCGCGTACTCGAAGGCGAACCGCACGATGCGCCGCGTGCCGCTGACGCTGATCGGCTTCACGGTGATGCCGGCGTCCTCGCGCAGCTCGTACCCACCGAGCGCCCGGAGCTCCTCCCGAAGGGCCGCGGCCTCGGGGGAGCCGCGCTCGAACTCGATGCCGGCGTACAGATCCTCGGTGTTCTCGCGCACCACCACCAGGTCGACGCTCGGGTGGCGGATGGGCACGCCCGGGAGCGCCCGCGCGGGCCGCACGGCCCCGAACAGGTCGAGCCCTTGGCGCAGGGCGACGTTCACGCTGCGGAACCCGGTGCCGACCGGGGTCGTGATCGGGCCCTTGAGCGCCACCCGGCTCTCGCGGATCGCGTCGAGGGTCTCCTCTGGCATCAACTCGCCGTAGTCGTCGAGTGCGGCGGTGCCGGCGGGGCGCTCGATCCACTCGATGCCGACGTCGGCGGCGTCGAGCACGATGCGGGCGGCCGCGGCCACCTCGGGGCCGATGCCGTCGCCGGGGATCAGGGTCACGCGGTGGGCCATCGCGCGGAACGATACCGGGCCGGCAGAAGGTCGGGCCTTCAGGGTGTCCCGAGGGCGTCCCCGAGGAACTTCACACCGAGCACGAGCAACAACACGATCATGATCGCGGTGTTGTGCTCGGCCATGAACCCTCGGACCCGCTCGAGGGGGCCCACGGAGCGTCGTGGCGCCACGAGCGCGAAGAGCACGGCCCCGACGACCGTGATCGACCCGATCGCGACGAAGACGGCGTCGGCGAGCAGGCGCTCACCGATCTCGAGGCCGGCCTGTGCGATCGAGGCGGACGCCGCCACGGTGAGCGCCAGGTTCTTCGGGTTCGCTGCGGAGAGCAGCAGGCCGAGCCCGAGCGCCCGTGGCCACGTGATCGAGCCCACGCTCTCCATCCATCGCGGCATCTCGGGCTGCTCGCCGGGCTCGGGACGCTTCCGCCACTGCCGGAAGGCCATCAGCAGGAAGAGCACGCCGATCGCGGCGAGGCCCCAGCGGACACCCTCGGCGGTCGCGGTGTCGGGTTCGGATGCGCCGCTCGCGAGCAGGGTGACGGCGATGCTCACCGCGCCGAGCCCGACCACCCACCCGAGCGCGAACGCGGGGCCGGCGGTCCGAGCCTTGGGGCTGCCCAGCACGAGCACGATCGCGACGATCGGGATCGGGCTCAACGCGACCGCTGCCGCGGCCGGCAGCACATTCCCGATCGCCTCGGTCAGCATCCGGGCAGTCTCCCAGGGGTCCGTCGACGACTGACGCGGATCGATCCCGTTAGCGGATCCACATCTGGGAGATCAGGACGCCACCGAGCTGCGGGTTCGCCTGCACGTTGCCGACCCGCTCCGACACCAGGTAGAGGTTGTTCCCGGTCACGTACGGCACCATCGGCGACAGGTCGACGACGTCGTGGTCGATCGCCTCCCACGCCCGAGCGGCCCCGTAAGGGTCGGTGAGCTTCAGGTCCAGCGCCCGTTGCATCCTCCGATCGAGATCGGGGCTGCAGAAGCCGTAGGGGTTGAAGCTGACCTGCTCTACTCCCTCGATCGAGTGCCTCGTGCCCGACGGCGACGGGCAGGCAAGCAGCGGCACGAGGTACTCCGCAGCAGAGGGGTACGCTTGGCCCCACCCGATCACGGACATGTCGGCATCCGGTGGCAGGGTCTCCCCGATCAAGATCGCCTGTTCCGAACTCACGACCCTGACCTCGACCTCGTACCCGAGGTCACGAAGGGTCGGGACGAAGCGGCTGGCGAGCGCCTCTTCCTGGAACGGGGTGATCGCAACGACCAGCTCGTCGCCCGCCGTGCCGGAGCGACGGACCAGTTCCTGCGCCCGGGTGATGTCCGGGCCCGCCCAGGAGCCCTCCACGTCTCCGGGCCGTCCGAACGGGCAGTACGGGGTGTACCCGGGGATGTTCGGCGGGATCATCTGGCACGTCACGGGGGCCTCCTGGACGATCCCCGTCGATGGGAGGGGCGCTGCCATCGACCCGCGGTCGAGCGCGCTCGCGACCGCCCGGCGAGCGTCGGGGTTCTCGAAGGGCTCGTCCAGGGTGTTGAGGCCAAAGGCAACCATCAAGAAGGCCTGTGAACGCACGAGTTGATCGGAGGCCCGGCGGTCGAGCGCCTCGAGCATCTCGTAGGGAACGCCGTCCGCCGCCAGGTCGGCGTCGCCCTCCTCCACGGCCGCCACCTGCTGAGCAGGGCCGATCCCCGCGCCGATCTCGACGCGATCGGCGAACGCCGAGGGCTGCGCGTCGGCGGACCATTCCTGGAATTCCTCGTTCCGCGTGAGCACGGCAGAGCCGTCTTCCGCTACCTCCCTGATCACGTACGGGCCCGTGCCGGGCACGGGTTCATCGATCTCGAGTGGTGTGTCCGCGGGCAGGATCACGAAGTTGATGGTCGCCAGGATCGTGAGAAAGTCGGGGGCGCGTCGGGTGAGGTGGAACGTGACCGTGCGGGCACTCTCGTCGGCGATCACCCCCCGGGACAGGTCGCATCCTTCGGGTCCCTGCTCCACGCACGCCGCTCCGCCGACGATCTCCGGGAGCAGGGAACGCGCCCAGCCGTTGTCCCTCGTGTAGATCCGCTCGAACGTCGCCACGACGTCCTGCGGCCCGAGCTCGCGGCCATCCGAGAAACGGATCCCGTCCCGGAGCCGGAACGTGTAAGTCCGGCCGTCATCGGTCGGCACAGGCACGGTCGCGGCGAGGTCGGCGACCACGGTCAGACCCGCCGCGCCGCCGGCGCGACGGAACGTCACCAGGCCGTCGTAGACGGACGAGATCACCGAGGCCGGGGGGCCGGCGACGGCTTTGAGGCTCGCGGGGTCGACCGTGGTGACCCCCCCCTCCGATACGATCTGCAGCGTCCCTCCACGGTGTGACACCGGTGACGCCTGCACGCCGACCCACACGCGATCCCCGTCGGCCGCCAGAGCGCGCGGTGCGTTCCCGACCTCATACGTTTCGGTGACGTTCGTAGTGGAGGCGTCGATCCGCTCGATCGTTCCACCCGCGTCGGCGACCCAGGCCGCCTCAGCGCCGGCGGCGAGGGCGACGGGTGAGCCGCCGAGCCGGGCGGTGCCCGTCACCGTGCCGGTCGAGGGGTCGATGCGGGTCACCGTCTCGTCCTCGGCGTTCGCGACCCAGAGGGCCTCGGCCCCGTGGGCGATCGACACCGGGGCCCGCCCGACGGGGATCGACTGGGTGACGCCGTCGCCGCTCGCCACCCGGCTCACGGTCCCCCCGCCCTCGTTCGCCACCCAGATGGCACCGGAGGCGGCTGCCAGCGAGACCGGGCGATCGTCCACCGGATAGGTGGCGAGCACGGCGCCGTCTCCGGCGTCGATCTCCGTGACGGTGGCGTCGACGCTGTTCGCCACCCAGACCCGGTCGTCGTCGGCGGCGATCCCCGAGGGCCCGTTGCCGACGACGATCGTCTGCACGACCCGGTGGGCGCCCGGGTCGACGACCGAGATCGTGCGATCGTCGGTGTTCGCCACCCAGACGAAGCCCCCGGCCGTGGTCACACCCGTCGGGCCCGCGCCCACCGGGATGCGCTCGTCCACCTCGAACGTCTCGGGGTCGACGCGAACGAGCGAGCTCGACTCCTGGTCGGTGACCCACAACGCGCCCAACCCCTCGGCGACGCCTCGAGGGAGCTCGCCGACCTCGACGGAGCCCTCGAGGCTCCCGGATGGATCCAGCAGTCCCACGGTCCCCGCCGCGACCGTCGTGGGTCCATCCCGGACCAGCACGAGCGCGGCGGTCACCGCGAGGGCGACCGCGACCACCGCCGCGATCAGGATGCGCCCGACCGGGCGACGAGGAGTCGCCTCGGGCGCCGGCAATGCCGCCTGCAGCCGCTCGGCAGGATCGACGCCCTCGGGCACGACCCGCACAAGCTCGACGGGATCCGTGAGGTTCTTCAGCCGCACCGTGCCCTTGTCGAGGTAGCGCACCCCTTCGACCTTGCGCGCGAGATGGGTCACGCCTCGGCTCGCGAGGATCTCGCCGGCCTTCGCCTGCCCGCAGAGGCGGGCGGCGAGGTTTAACGCCCCTCCTCGGTAGCCGCCCTCGACCGGGACGGCCTCCCCGGCGTCGAGCCCGATGCCCACGGGCAGTGGCAGCTCGGGGTCGTCGATCGTCTCCTCGACGAAGCGTTCCTGCAGATCGACCGCGGCCCGCACGGCCTGGCGCGTCGACGTGAACACCGCGAGGGCCTCGTCGCCACGCAGCTCGATCACCTCACCGCCACGGTTCGCGACGACCTCGCGAGCGATACCGGCGAACTTCGCCGCGAGCTTGGCGGCCACCTCGTCACCGCGCTGCTGCGTGAACAGGGTCCAGCCGCGGACGTCGGCGATCAGGAACGTGCGGATCTGTCCCTGTTCAGCCTCAGCTCCGAGGCCGCTTGGCTCCTCGTCCACGGCTCCCCCGATCGACTCGAGGGCGAGCCTATCCCGCTGCTCATCGCGGGGCCAGGGACATGGACGTCAGGAAGCGCTCCGGGGCATCACGAGCGAGCCGTCGCGCCAGGCGAACGCCAAGTCGGCGACATCCCCCATGCCGCCGGTGTGGATCGACCGCCCGTTCACGACCAGCCGCACCGCGCCGGCGTCGCCGAGCCGCAGGTCGAGCGTCCGTGTAGCTCGAACGGTGATCGCCTCGCCCGCCGGCACGGTTTCCTGCAGCACGATCGTGCCGTCGGCCGTTGCCAGGACCCAGCAGTCGTTCGACGTGGAGATCACCGCCGTCAGCGGCGGCCCGGGCACGGTTAGGGCCGGGCGCCGGTGCCCCGGGGGGTGGAGTGCGGCGCCATCGTCGGTCGCCAGCGATGCGGTCGGGACGGCCGCGCGTTCCTCCCCGGCTCGCGAGACGAACGCGCCGACGCTCAAGACCGCGATCAGCACGATCGAGGCCCCGATCGCCCATCGACGATGGTTCACGGGTCGTGTCGGCCGGGTCACGGACGCCACGCGCACGACCGCCGGTTCCGCCGCTGCGTCGAACCGGCGCACGAGCGGCCGGGAGTCGAGCCCGAGGTGGTCGGCATACTCGCGCAGGAAGAACCGAGCGTAGGTGCGACCGGGGTAGGGCTCGAACGCCGCGGTGTCGCCCTCCTCGAGGTCACGCAGGTAGCGGAGCCGGATGCGCGTGAACCGCGCGGCCTGCTCGAGGGTCTCGCCGCGCACGATCCGGCCGTTCCTGAGGGTCTCGCCGACATCGACCGAACCGGACGACGACGCCGTCGTGACCCCGGCCGCGACGAGGTCGACGTCCTGTTGCGAACCGCAGAACGTACAGTGGGGGCCGTCGTTGCCCACGTCGAGGTGGAGTTGATCCAGTTGCGCGCCGCAGATCGCGCAGTCGAACTCCGCGGATGGGGTGACGGCTTTCGCCTCCGCGCTCATCGCTGCTCCACGCTTGCAGGGCTCCTCGAACGAGGAGCATCCCGGCCATGGGACGCTTCCCTTCTATGCCCGGAGGGCGAGGAGCGTCAAATCGGCTGGTGAGCGAGGTGCGAGCGGTCAGAAGCGGTCGAACAGGATCGAGCGCTTCACTTCCTGGATCGCCTTCGTCACCTGGATGCCGCGCGGGCAGGCATCGGTGCAGTTGAAGGTGGTGCGGCAGCGGAAGACGCCGGTCTTCTCCGAGAGGATCTTCAGCCGCTCGCGGCCGGCATCGTCGCGCGAGTCGAAGATGAACCGATGGGCGTTCACGATCGCGGCGGGGCCGATGTATCCCTCGTCGCCCCAGAAGATCGGGCACGAGGTCGTGCACGCGGCGCACAGGATGCACTTCGTCGTGTCGTCGAATCGGGCACGCTCCTCGGCCGACTGCAAGCGTTCCTTCTCCGGCTCGCCCGAGTCGTTGATCAGGAACGGCAGCACGCTCTTGTAGCCCTCGAGGAAGGGGTCCATGTCGACGATCAGGTCCTTCAGCACCGGCAGGCCGCGGATCGGCTCGATCGTGACCTTCGGGCCCACGTCGTCGACGAGCAGCTTGCACGCGAGGGCGTTGCGGCCGTTGATCAGCATCGCGTCGGAGCCGCAGATGCCGTGGGCGCACGACCGCCGGAAGCTCAGCGTGCCGTCGTGGTACCACTTCACCTGGTGCAGCACCTCGACGAGGCGGTCGAGCGGGTCGGCCTGCACCGTGAACTCGTCCCACCAGGAATCCTGCGAGATCTCGGGGTTGAACCGGCGGATCTTCAGCGTGAGCGTGACCTGGCCGGTCGAGGTGCCTGCGCGCCGGCGGTCGGAGTCCTGCAGCACGTCGGCCGGCGTCGCCATCAGTACTTCCTCTCCATGGGCACGTAGGGACCCATCTTCACGGGCTTGAAGTCCAGGCGGATCGAGCCGTCGTCGTTGCGGTAGGCGAGCGTGTGCTTCAACCAGTTCGCGTCGTCGCGCAACTGGTGGTCGTCGCGGTAGTGGGCGCCGCGACTCTCGGTGCGGGCCCGCGCGCTGACCACGAGCGCCTGCGCGCAGTCGAGCAGGTAGCCGACCTCGACCGTCTCCATCAGGTCGGTGTTGTACAGCGCTCCCTTGTCGGTGATCGCGACCCGCGCGTAGCGCTCCTGCAGCCCGCCGATGATCTCCTCCATCTTCGAGAGGCTCTCCTCGCTGCGCACGACGAACGCGAGGTCGAACATGTTCGTCTGCAGCTCCTTGCGGATGTCGGCCGCGTTGTCGCCCTCGGAGCGCTCGAGCACGCCGTTCAGCATCGAGAGGGTCCGCTCGGTGGGTCGCTCCGGCACGTCGGCGAGCGCGGCTTCCTTCGCGTGGCGGGCGGCGTCGGCACCCGCGCGGCGACCGAACACCACGAGGTCGAGCAGCGAGTTCGTGCCGAGCCGGTTCGCCCCGTGCACGCTCACGCAGGCGCACTCGCCGGCCGCGTACAGCCCCGGGATCGGCGTCTCCTCGGGGCCTGTGACGACCCGGCCGTCGACGTCGGTCGGGATGCCGCCCATCGCGTAGTGGGCGGTCGGCTGGATCGGCACCGGCTCCTTCGTCGGCTCGACCTTGAGGTAGACGCGGGCGAACTCGGTGATGTCGGGCAGCTTCTCCTCGATCACCTTCGGGTCGAGGTGGGTGATGTCGAGGTAGGCCCAGTCGGCGTTCGGCCCGCCGCCGCGACCTTCCTTGATCTCCTGGTAGATCGCGCGGCTCACCATGTCGCGCGGGGCGAGGTCCTTGATCGTGGGCGCGTAGCGCTCCATGAAGCGCTCGCCGTCCTTGTTCCGCACGATGCCGCCCTCGCCGCGCGCGGCCTCGCTGAGCAGCACGCCGAGCTTCGCGAGGCCCGTCGGGATGGAACTGGAACATCTCCATGTCCTCGAGGGGCACGCCGCGTCGCCAGACGACCGCGGGGCCGTCGCCGGTGAGCGCGTGCGCGTTCGAGGTCACGCTGAACATGCGGCCGTAGCCCCCGGTCGCGAAGACGATCGACTTCGCGCGGAAGACGTGCAGCTCGCCGGTCGCGAGCTCGTAGGCGACGACGCCAGCGGCGGCGCCGGTGTCGTCGCGCAGCAGGTCGAGGCAGTAGAACTCGTTGAAGAACCGCACGTCGCGCTTCACGCACTGCTGGTAGAGCGTCTGCAGGATCATGTGACCGGTGCGGTCGGCCGCGTAGCAGGCTCGTCGGACCGGACGCTCGCCGTGGTTGGCCGTGTGGCCCCCGAACCGGCGCTGGTCGATGCGTCCGTCGGGCGTGCGGTTGAACGGCAGGCCCCACCGCTCGAGCTGGTAGATCGCGTCGATCGCCTCCTCGGCCATGAGCTGGGCCGCGGGCTGGTCGGTGAGGTAGTCGCCACCCTTCACGGTGTCGAACGCGTGCCACTCGGGGCTGTCCTCCTCGGTGTTGCCGAGGGCCGCGCAGACCCCGCCCTGGGCCGCGCCCGTGTGCGACCGGGTCGGGTAGAGCTTGGAGATCACCGCGGTGCGGACCTGATCGGACAGCTCGATCGCGGCGCGCATGCCGGCGCCGCCACCGCCGATCACGAGCGCATCGTAGGTGTGGGTCGTGGCCATCGCTACGCCTTCTCTGTCGTGGCCATCGCTACGCGTCCGTGGAAGTGGCCATTACTACGCGACCGGTCCCCACTTGTTCGGGTCGAACGTGACGACGATCACGGACCCGAGCACGAACAAGGTGAATCCGAGCACGTAGAAGACCATGTTGGCGGCGAAGCGCACGCCGGGCTTGCGCACGTAGTCGAGCGTGATGTTGCGCAGCCCGTTGATGCCGTGGATCAGCGCGAGCGTGAGCAGCATCCAATCCCACGTGCGCCAGAACGGACTTCCCCACCGGGCCGCGACGAAGCCGAAGTCGACCCGGTCCACCCCGCCGGCGGGCAGGTGCATGATCAGCGTGTGGCCGAGCGCCAGCACGAGCAGCATGATGCCGCTGATGCGCATGAAGAGCCACATCCAGAGCTCGAAGCCGCCCACGGGACGCTCGCGCCCACGCGTGTAGTCGCGCTGGGGTGGCTGTGCTGCTCCACCTTCGGGGCTCGGCGGTCGTTCGATCGTGGTCGCCATCAGGTCGCTCCGCTCACAGCAGGTCCAGGATCTGCTTGCCCATGATCGCGGTGACCGCGATCGCCGAGACGAGGAAGATCGCCGCCGACGTCCGCCCGACCGCCTTGATGTGACCGGCGAGGCTGGGGAAGAAGTCGATCAGCGTGATCTTCATGCCGTTGACCGAGTGGAAGAGCACCGCGAGCACGAGACCGAGCTCGAGCACGTGCACGGCGGGGTTCTTGTACGCCTCGGTGACCCGGTCGTAGGCCTCGGGGCCCCACCCGATGACGGCCGTGTCGACGACGTGGGCGAACAGGAACAGGATCACGGCCACGCCGGTGATGCGGTGGAAGATCCACGACCATTGGCCCTCATGGCCCAGATAGGGAGAGCCGAAGTCGTCCTTCTGCTTCTTGCGGAGTCTGGTGGCCACGGTGATCACCCTCAGGCTATCTCGCGCCCCGGCGAGCGAGTCAGCCGAGGCGTCCAGCGGACGGCGCGGAGTCTACTCCGTTCCGGCAGAGGCTCACCGATGCAGATCGCTCACGCGGTCCGCAGGGCCACCAGCACGCCGTCGCGGATCGGCAGGATCGTCGTCACGTACCGCTCGTCGGCCGCGACCATCGCGTTGTGCTCGCGGATCGCGTCGGTGAGGTCGTCGGGCGGTTCGCCGTCGGGCGGCACGCGTCCGTACCAGAGCGTGTTGTCGCAGACGTAGAGCCCGCCGACGCGCACCCGATCGCGAGCGGCGCGCCAGGCATCGGGATAGCCGTGCTTGTCGATGTCGTCGTAGACGATGTCGAAGTCGCCCTCGACCGCAGAGAACGACGTCAGCGCGTCGCCGACGTGGTAGGTCACGCGATCCCAGACGCCGGCTCGCCCCAGGTAGTCGGCGGCCTTCCGCTCGTTGGCGGCGTCGCCGTCGGTGAGGTGGATCTCGCCCTCGGCGCCGGTGGCCCTCGCGAACCAGTACGCCGAGTAGCCGAACCCCGAGCCGAGCTCGAAGACGCGCCGCGCGCCGATCGAGGCGGCGAGCGTCCACAGCGTGACGCCGACGTTGCGTCCGACGATCGGGAAGCCGAGCGCGCGCGCCTCGGCCTCCATCTCGAGCAGCACGGGGTCGTCGTAGCGAGCGTGCAGCGATGCGGTGTAGGCCTCGATGCGGGGGTCGACGATGTCCATGCCGACAAGCCTAGCCACGACCGGCCCCGATAGGCTTCGGTCGATGGAACCCGGCGACGAGCGACGCGCCACGGACTCGGGCATCGAGCTGCAGCCCGTCTACACGGCCGACGATCCCGCCGCGCGAGGCTTCGATCCCGCGCGCGACCTGGGGGAGCCGGGGGAGTACCCGTTCACGCGCGGCGTGTATCCCACGATGTACCGCCACCGCCTCTGGACGATGCGCCAGTACGCGGGGATGGCGACCGCCGACGAGACGAACGCGCGCTTCCGGTACCTGCTCGATCAGGGGCAGACGGGCATCAGCGTCGCGTTCGACCTGCCGACGCAGATGGGCCTCGACAGCGACCATCCGCGCGCCGAGGGCGAGGTGGGCAAGACCGGCGTCGCGATCGACTCCGTCGACGACATGGAGCGGCTCTTCGCGGGCATCCCGCTCGATCGCGTCTCGACGTCGATGACGATCAACGCGACGGCGCCGATCCTGCTGCTGCTCTACGAGCTCGTCGCCGAGGACAAGGGCGTGGCGTCGACCGACATCAGCGGCACCGTGCAGAACGACATCCTCAAGGAGTACGCGGCGCGCGGCACGTACATCTACCCGCCGGAGCCGTCGATGCGCCTCATCACGGACCTGTTCGCCTACTGCGGCGAGTCCGTGCCCCGCTGGAACACGATCTCGATCAGCGGCTACCACATGCGCGAGGCGGGCTCGACCGCGGCCCAGGAGATCGCGTTCACGCTCGCCGACGGCATCGCCTACGTGCAGGCTGCGCTCGACGCGGGGCTCGACGTCGACGACTTCGCGCCACGCCTCTCGTTCTTCTTCGCGTGCCACATGCACTTCTTCGAGGAGATCGCGAAGTTCCGCGCGGCCCGTCGCATGTGGGCCCGCATCATGCGTGAGCGCTTCGAGGCGAAGGACCCGCGGAGCTGGATGCTGCGGTTCCACACGCAGACCGGCGGCGCGACGCTCACCGCGCAGCAGCCCGAGGTGAACATCGTGCGCACCGCGCTCGAGGCGCTCGCCGCCGTGCTCGGCGGTACGCAGTCCTTACACACGAACGCGTTCGACGAGGCGCTCGCGCTGCCGACGGAGCACAGCGCCACGATCGCGCTCCGCACACAGCAGGTGATCGGCTACGAGACCGGCGTGACCGAGACGGTCGACCCGGTCGCCGGGTCGTACTTCGTGGAATCGCTGACCAGCGAGCTCGAGCGGCTCGCGTCCGACTACATCGAGCGGATCGACGCGATGGGCGGCGCGGTCCGCGCGATCGAGGCCGGCTTCTACCAGGACGAGATCCACGAGGCCGCGTTCGCCATCCAGCAGGGCATCGAGTCGGGGGAGCGCGTCGTCGTCGGCGTGAACCGCTTCGTCGATGCCGACGAGCAACCGATCGAGCTGCAGCGCATCTCCGAGAGCGAGGTCGCGAAGCAGGTCGAACGCGTGCGAGCGCTGCGCGCCGATCGCGACCAGGCGGCGGTGGACGCAGCCCTCGCCGGGGTCGCCGAGACCGCGTCCGGCACGGGCAACCTCCTGCTCCCGATGAAGCGAGCCCTGCGCGTCCGGGCGACGCTCGGCGAGGTGAGCGACACGCTGCGCAGCGAGTTCGGGGAGTACCGCCCGAGCTACTAGTCCATGGCGGAATAGTCGGCGAGGAGCTGGAACACCGCATGCGCCGCTGCCGCGGCGCCGGCGACGAGGAGCACGACGCCGACGAGCCGCAGGCGCGGGTTCCGCAGGGCGAGGGCCCCGACGACCAGGCAGGCGAGCCCGACCCCCAGCTCGATCACCCACGTCGCGGTCTCCACGAGGCCGGACCCTAGCGGAGTCGGATCGGTGTCGAACCTATGCACGCCCGCGTCTGGGCCATCCGGCGCTCGCGGGACCTCGAACGACCTGCAACGGCTGCGGACGGACCGCGGCCGGTGGAAGGAGGTTCCTCCATGCGGATGAAGAAGCTGTTCCTCGCGGCGCTCACGGGCGCGATGGCGATGGGGCTGTTCGCACTGCCCGCGTCTGCAGGCGGCGGCGCCACGGTCTTCGTGGCCCACGGCATCCCCGGTGTGAAGGTCGATGTGTGTGTGAACGGCGACGAGGTCCGCTCGAACTTCAAGTACGGGCGCTCGTTCTCGCTCGAAGGTGTGGCTGCCGGGACCTACAAGATCAAGGTGAAGCTCGCGCAGCCCGGCGATTGCAAGGGTGCCGCGGTGATCTCGGAGAAGGTCGATCTCGTGGACGGCCTGAACGCGACCGCGGTCGCACGCATGATCAAGGGTGCACCCGGTCTCCAGATCTTCGTCAATGACATCGCGATCGCCGGTGGCGCGAATGCCTCGGTGACCGTCCGTCACACCGCGAAGGCCCCAACCGTCGACGTGTGGGTGAACGGTGGAAGCGCTCCGGCTGTCGCGGGACTTGGGAAGGGCAAGGAAGCTGGTCCCGTCGAGCTTCCCGGGGACCAGATCTACAGCTACTGGGTCGCGGGTGCGGGCGATGCCACCGCCACTCCGGTGATCGGACCCGACGTGGCGACTCTCGCGCAGGACACCGCCTACCAGATCCTGGCGGTCGGCACGAACGCCTCGAACTACCGCTTCATCGTGATCGGGCAGCCGGGCACCTAAGCCCAGCCGCTCGAACGCAACGGGGCGACGGCCCCGCCGGCTGCCCGTGCCGGCGGGGCCGTTGCCGTGTTCGGGTCCGCGTCCCGTAGGCTTCACCCCACGATGGACGTCACGATCGTCGGCGGCACCGGCAAGGAGGGCTTCGGGCTCGCGCTGCGCCTGCTCGGCGCCGGCCACCGCGTGACGATCGGCTCCCGTTCCGCCGAGAGAGCCGCCGAGGCCGTGGCGAGGGCGATGCAGACGCTCGGCGACGATGCGATCCAGGTCGAGGGCGCCGAGAACGCGGCCTCGGTGCTCGGCGCCGACGTCGTGGTCGTCACGGTGCCGTTCTCGGGCATGATCGAGATCTACGCGTCGATCGCGCCCGCGCTGCAGCAGGGGCAGGTCGTGCTCGACGCGACGAGCCCGCTGATGGCGGCGGTGGGCGGCAAGGCGTGGCAGCCGATCACCCCGTGGCAGGGCTCGGCCGCCGAGCTCGCCGCGTCGCTCCTGCCCGACGGCATCGCGATGGTGGCCGGCTTCCACACGATCGGGGCGCACACGCTGATGGCGCTCGAGGACGAGGTGTCCTCCGACGCGCTGCTCTGCAGCGACGACGAAGGCGCCAAGCGCAAGGTCGGCGAGCTGATCGACTCCGTGCCGGGCATGCGATGGGTCGACGCCGGTCCGCTCGCGAACGCCAGGCTCACCGAGCCGCTCACGCCGCTCATCATCACGATCAACCGCCGCTACAAGCTGAAGGACGGCGGGTTCCGTATCACGGGTCGCGACGCGTGGGGTTCGCCCGAGTCGTGAGCTGTCCGGGCCGGTTCGTGGAGATCGACGACACGTCCTTGTGGGTGGTCGAGCGAGGACCCGACGACGGCGTGCCTCTGCTCGTGCTGCACGGCGGACCCGGTCTCGACCACCACGAGTTCGCCGACTACCTCGACCCGCTGACCGAACGGGGCATCCGGCTCGTGCTCGTCGATCTGCGGGCCTGTGGGCGCTCCGAGCGGCCGTCGCCCCAGACGTGGACGCTGGAACGTCACGCCCAGGACGTGGTGATGCTCGCCCGGGCGATGCGGCTCGACCGGTGGGCCGTGTTGGGCCATTCCTACGGGGCGTTCGTGGCGCTGCAGCAGGCGGTGGACTTCCCTGGTTTGGCGGCGGCGGTGATCGTGAGTGGCGGCGTGCCGTCGACGAGGTTCCTCGAGCGCGTGGACGAGAACCTGCACACCCTCGAGCCGGCCGAGCTCCGCGACCGCGTGATCGCGTCGTTCGCGCGCGAGTCCGAGGTCTCGACCGCGAAGGAGTTCGAGGACCTGATGCGCGATCAGTGGCCGTTCCACTTCGCGTTCCCCGGCGACACGCGGATCGAGGAGTATCGGCTGCGCTGCGCCGGCATGGTCTACTCGCCCGACGTGCTGCGGCACTTCGCCGGTGGCGAGCACGGGGCGATCGAGGTCGAGGATCGGCTCGGCGAGGTGACCTCGCCGACGCTCGTGCTCGCCGGGCGCTCGGACCGCACATGCGTCCCGGAGGCGTCCGAAGCGATCGCGGGCGGCATCGCGGACTCACAGCTGCTGATCTTCGAGGCGAGCGGGCACATGACCTTCGTGGAGGAGCCTGACGTCTACCTCGAGGCCGTGTCGCGGTTCCTCGGCTGGGACGACGACGACTCCTCGATCACCGAGCCGACCACCTAGTCGATCACCGCGAGGACCTGGCCGGTCTCGACGACCTGGCCGGCGCGGATCGGCAGGTCGGTCACCTCTCCGTCGCGGGTGGCGGCGATGTGGTTCTCCATCTTCATCGCCTCGAGGATGCAGATCACCTCACCAGCCCTGATGTCCTGGCCCTTCTCGACCAGCACCTTGATGATCGTGCCCTGCATCTCCGCTCGCACCTCGCCGTGCACGTGTTCCTGATGCGCGGCCGCGTGCGCCTCCGGTGGCTTGGGGGCCAGACCGCGGCGCTCGTCGAACACGCGCACGGGCACCCGGCGCCCGTCGACCTCCACCAAGATGTCGGCGGGGCGTCCCTCGCCCGCCGTCTGGCTCGACGGCCCGAGGTCGGCCTGGGCGGGCAGGTCCGCCTCGGCGAGCGCTCGCTCGGCCCAATTCGTCGTGTGTCGGCCCGTCTTGAACTCCTTGGTGTCGAGGACCCAGCGGTGCGCGGGGATCGTGGTGGGCACGCCCTCGACCGTGTACTCGCCGAGTGCGCGGAGCATGCGCCGGCGCGCCTGCTCGCGGTCGGTGCCCGAGACGATCAGCTTCGCGAACATCGAGTCGTAGTCGCCGGGTATCTCGCGGCCCTGACCGAACCCGGCGTCGACGCGCACGAACGGGCCGGCGGGCTCGACGTAGCCGGTGATGCGTCCGGGCCCCGGCATGAAGTTGCGACCGGGGTCCTCGGCGTTGATACGGCACTCGATCGCGGCACCGCGCGGCTCGACCGAGAGGCCGGCGATCGAGCCACCCATCGCGATCTCGAGCTGCAGGGCCACCAGGTCCAGCCCCGTGACCATCTCGGTGACGGTGTGCTCGACCTGAAGCCGCGTGTTCATCTCCAGGAAGTAGAAGTCGCCGTCCTCGTCGACGATGCACTCGATCGTGCCGGCATTCACGTACCCGGTCTCGCGCGCGAGCGCGATCGACGCGTCCGCGAGCCGCTGGCGCATCGTGTCGTCGATCGCCGTCGAGGGCGTCTCCTCGATCAGCTTCTGATGGCGGCGCTGCACCGTGCAGTCGCGCTCCCCGAGGAACATCACGTTGCCCTGGGTGTCGGCGAGTATCTGCGCCTCGACGTGGTGGGCGCGGTCGACGTATCGCTCGAGGAAGACCTCGGGTCGGCCGAAGTACGACTGGGCCTCGCGCGCCCCGCGCTTCAGCGCCTCCTCGAGATGCCCGGCGTCGCGGACGATGTGCATGCCTTTCCCGCCGCCGCCGAAGGCTGCCTTCACGAGCAGCGGGAAGCCGATGCGCTCGGCCTGCTTGCGTGCCTGCTTCGCGTCGACGGGCTCGGGTGTGCCGGGCACGATCGGCATGCCGCTCGCGTCGGCCGCACGGCGGGCCGCCGCCTTGTCGCCCATCATCTCGATCGCCCGCGGCGGCGGGCCGACGAACGTGAGCCCCGCGTCGCCCACGGCTTCAGCGAAATGAGCGCGCTCCGACAGGAAGCCGTACCCGGGGTGGATCAGGGTCGCCTTCGCGCGGCGGGCCGCGTCGAGGATCGCCTCGATCGACAGGTACGAGGACGACGCCTGGGCGGGCCCGATGCGGAACGCCTGGTCGGCCATCTCGACGTGCAGAGCGTCGCGGTCGGCGTCGGAGTACACGGCGACGCTCGTGAGGCCGAGCTCGCGGCAGGTGCGCATGATGCGGACGGCGATCTCGCCGCGGTTCGCGATCAGCACCTTGGGCTTCATGACTGCGTCACTTGCGGGACCACCGTTCGGCTCCTCGGGCGTCTCCTCGGCCGGTACTGGCCCGCGATACTCTCCGGACTCTCGACACGAGTCAACGTGGGGCGACGACGATGACGGCGACCGAACTGGAACGGGCCGCAGCCCTCGCGGGTCTCTCCGCCTCCGTGCACTGGCAGGAGGTTACCGGGTCCACGAACGCCGACGCCGTCGCCTTGGCGCTCGACGGCGCCCCCGAGTGGACGCTGGTAGGCGCCGGTCACCAGACGACGGGACGTGGCCGGATGGGCCGGACCTGGCTCGACCGCCCCGGAGGTTCGATCATCACCTCGCTCGTGCTCCGGCCGCAGCTGCACGCCGGTCGGCTCGGCCTGCTGACCCTGCTCGCCGGCGCCGCGTGGGCGGAAGCGGCGACCGACGCCACGGGTCTCGAGGTCCGGTGCAAGTGGCCCAACGACCTGATGCTGGACGATCGGAAGGTCGGCGGCCTGCTCGCCGAGTCGTCGGTGGAAGCCGACGAGGTGCGATGGGTCGTGATCGGCTCGGGCGTGAACCTCGCCGATCCCGGCGTCGAGGGGTCGACGGGCCTCGGCGAGATCGACCCGGTCCCTCTGCTCGGGGGGTTCCTGCAGCGATTCGCGCAGGGGTACGCGATGCCCTCACCGGCGTTCGATGATGCGGTCGTGGGGCGATGGTCCACGATCTCGGCCACCCTGGGGCGGCGGGTGACGGCCGTCGCCGCCGACGGGGTGCGGCGGCGAGGCACCGCCGTTGCGATCGATCGATCGGGCCGGCTGGTGGTGGAGACCGCCGAGGGGCCCGTCGCCGTCTCCTCCGACGAGATCGAGCACCTGCGCTGACCTGAGGGCCGTTTGCCGGGGTCCCTCCGCTTGGGTAGCGTCTCGCCCATGTTCCCTCGGAAGCTGCTGATCCCCGGCGAGGAGGTCGTACTGGAGCTGCGGCCGCACCCGGTCGCGCTGGCCGCGCCCGCGATCGCGCTGGTCGTCGGCACGGCCCTCGCGTCGTGGATCTCGACCAGGACCGACGGCGTCGTGGTCTGGGTCGTGTGGGCCGCCTGGCTCGCGTTGATGCTCGGCTACGTCGTGCCGAAAGCGGTCGGCTGGTGGACGTCGATCTTCGTCATCTCGACCGATCGCGTGATCAGCCGCGAAGGCTTCGTCGCGAAGCGCTCGATGGAGATCCCCCTCGAGCAGGTGAACGACGTGCGGTTCGAGCAGCGCATCTTCGACCGGATCGTGGGGGCCGGCACCCTGCTGATCCAGTCGGCGAGCACGAGCGGCACGAACTCGTTCGATCACATCCGCCACCCCGAGGATGTGCAGCGGACGATCTTCCACCAGGGCGAGCTGAACCAGAGCAGGTCGGCCCATCGATCGGCGCCGCCGCCCGCCGTGGGAGCCCCCGCGCGCCCCGACGGCTCGGCCGCGCCGCCGGCCTCGCCCTCGGTCACGACCGAGTTGGAGCGCCTCGCCGACCTGCGCGCCAGAGGCGTGCTCACCGAGGAAGAGTTCCAGGCTCAGAAGGCCCGCATCCTCGGTCAGGGCTAGCGTCGGGCGGGACTAGCTTCGGCCGGGGTCGGCCGCGGCCGCCTCGGCAGCGAGCACGAGCACTGTGTCTCCCTCGGCGAGGACCAGGTCGCCGGCGGGGTTGGCGATCACCTCGCCGTTCATGCGACGCACCGCGAGCACCGGGCCCCCGGCGTCCGACAGCGGGCGGCCGTCGAGGGTGGAGCCGTGAGCGACCACCCGCTCCTCGACGGAGAGCGCGGGGCCGCCCTCCTCCTCGCCGAGCACGTCGACGAGCTCGGGGCGCATCGCCATCTTCGCCATGTGCTGGCCACTCGTGACGAAGGGCGAGACCACCCGATCCGCGCCGGCTCGCTCGAGCCGCTCGGGAGAACCGGGCTCGGAGGCGCGAGCCACGATCTGCAGGTCGGGCCGGATCGAGCGAGCGATCAGCGTGATGTAGACGTTCGTGGCGTCGGAGTCCACCGCACAGACGAGAGAGCGCGCGCGCTCGACGCCGGCGCGCCTGAGCACCGCTTCGCTCGACGGGTCGTCGATCAGGTAGGGCACCCCGTCGGTCTCCATGCGCTCCCGCAGGTCCTCCTGCGGGTCGATCACGACGAACGGCCGTCCGTTCGCACGCAGCTCCCTCGCAACCGCGCGCCCGACCCTGCCGTAGGCGCAGATGATCGTGTGGTTCCGAAGCCGGTCGATCTCGCGTTCCATCCGTCGCCTCCTGCTCCTCGCGCCGAGCTGGCTCTCCGCCACCATCTGCGCGATCAACGCCACCGAGATCAGCGCCAGGCCGACCCCCATCACGAGCAGCACGATCGTGAACACGCGCCCCTGGGTGTCGAGCGGGCGCACCTCCTTGAACCCCACCGTCGTGAGGGTGATCACCGTCATGTACACGGCGTCCAGCAGCGACCAGTTCTCGAGCAGCCAGTACCCGAGCACGCCGAAGACGAACACGGCCACGAGCGCCGCGATCGTCCACCGGACGCGTCGCGAGAGGTCCGTCCCCGCGGTCGTGCCGTTCACGAGCGGAGGCTACCCCGAGCGGCCGGACGTGTCGGCGGTCGTTCGGCCCGGGTGACGTGGGCCCCGGGCCCGTGCGACCATCGCGGCGATGATCGGCGAGATCGACCACGTCTACTACTGGGTGCGCGACATGGACGTCGCGGTGGCCTTCTACCGCGACGTGCTGGGGCTGTCCCTCCTGCGTCGAGACGGCGACGAGTGGGCGGAGTTCGACGCGGGCGCGATCCGGTTGGCGCTGCACGGCGGCGGCGACGTGAAGCAGAACAACGGCACCGTCGTCTTCCGCGTGGCCGACCTCGACGAGGTGCGGATCGTGTTGGGTGGCCGTGGGGGAGACGTCGACGACCACGTCGGGGAGGTCGAGGGGTACGCCCGGTTCGCCACGGTGCGGGACCCCGACGGCAACCCCGTGCAGCTGATCGAGTACGTGGCATGACCACCGAGCGGGCGGCGGACCGCCCACAGGGCTCCGCGGGCGCCCCCGAAGAGGAGATGGGCCTCGAGTCGTGCCGGCGATGCGGCGAGGTCGTCTCGGCCGGTGCGAACTTCTGCCCGAACTGCGGCGCGCCGATCGTGGTGCCCGCCGCGTCGGAGCGCCGGGTGGTCACGGTGGTCTTCGCCGACCTGGCCGGATCGACCGAGCTCGCGGCGATGCTCGATCCCGAGCGCTTCCGCGACGTGCTCGCGGCGTTCCATGGCATGGTGACCGACGAGATCACGGCGCTCGGGGGCCGGGCAGAGGGCTTCATCGGTGACGCCGTGCTGGGCGTCTTCGGTGTGCCGATGCTGCACGACGACGATGCCGAGCGCGGGGTCCGCGCCGGGCTCGCGATCGCGCAGCGGGCGGGTCGCATCGGCGCTCGCTTGGAGCTGCCGGTCCCGGTCCACGTGCGGGTCGGCGTGAACACCGGACCGGTCGCGGTGGGCACGCCATCGGACCGCAACATCGTGATCGGCGCCGAGGTCAACATCGGTGCCCGGCTGCAGCAGGCGGCCCTGCCCGGCGAGGTGCTCGTGGGTGAGCGGACGCGCCTGCTCGTCGGCGACGCGATCGAGTTCGGCGATCGCCGGCTGGTCGAGGCGAAGGGGTTCGAGGAGGCGATGGCGGCGTGGCCGGCGGTCGGCGTCGTCGGACCGCAGACGCGCCGGTCCATCTCGCTCGTGAACCGCCGTCGAGAGCTCGCCCTGCTCAACGACACGTTCGAACGGGTCCGGGTGCGCGAGCGCGCCCACCTCGTCTCGCTGCTCGGCGAGCCCGGCATCGGCAAGACCCGGGTGGTCGAGGAGTTCCTCGCCGGGCTGCCCGAGGGGGTGCGCGTGCTCGCCGGCCGGTCCAGCGTCTTCGAGGAAGAGGTCACGTTCTGGCCGCTCGCGCAGATGGTCTACCGGGAGATCGGCGCCGACCGCAGCGCCTCGGACGACGAGGTGCACGATCGCCTGCGTTCGTTCGTGCAGGAGTGGGTGGCGGACGACGACGTCGACGAGGCCGCCCGCAGGCTCGCGATGGCGCTCGGCGTCGACGCCGACCGTGAGGAGCAGCGCTATCACGCGGCCGAGGTGCGCAGGGGCATGCTGAGCGTGCTCACGGGCCTCGCGTCGCGCGGTCCGGTCGTGCTCGTCTTCGAGGACCTGCAGGAGGCCGATCCCGTGCTGCTCGACCTGATCGAGCAGCTCGTGAAGGAGGCCCGCAAGGTGCCCTTGATGGTGCTCTGCGTCGCGCGGTGGGAGTTCCTGGAACAACGCCCGAGCTGGGCGGGGGGCATCGCCGACAACGTGACGCTGTGGGTGGAGCCGCTCACGATCGGCCACGCCGCCGAGCTCGCGATGGAAGCCGGGGGGCTGCGTCACGACGACGCCGAGCGCGTCGCCCAGCACGCCGGTGGCAACCCGTTCTTCATCGTCGAGATCGTCGGCATGCTGCGCCGGGAGGAGCGCGACCTGCCGCCGTGGGGGCCCGCTCCCAGCGGACGACTCCTGCCCCCGACCGTGCAGGCCGTGATCGCGGCCCGCATCGACCAGCTCTCGCCCGCGGCGCGCGAGCTCGTGCGCCGGGCGGCGGTCTTCCCTCAGGGGCGGTTCGATCTCGAGGAGCTCTCGCTCCTGGTCGAGCCTCGCCAGGAGCTGCTCGACGAGGCGGAGGACGACGAGCTGCTGATGCGCGACGAGGACCGCCCCGGCGTGTGGCGCTTCGGCTCCGACGTGCTCCGCGACGTTGCGTACGACTCGCTGGCCAAGCGCGAGCGCCAGCGTCTGCACCTGCGCGTGGCGAACAAGCTGTCGGAGGGCGACCACGCCGACCGCTTCCCCCGCACGGTCGCGTTCCATCTGGAACAGGCGGCCCAGGCCGCGCTCGACCTGAATCCCGGCGATCGCACGCTGGCCGAGCGCGCCGTCGATGCCCTCGCCCACGCGGGCCACATCGCGCGCCGCCGCATCGAGTCGCGCTCGGCAGCCGACCTGTACGAGCGCGCGTTGGTGATGGCGGGGCCCGACGAACGCTGGGGCGAGCGGGAAGCGTGGATCCTCAGCGTGCTGGGGGAGGCTCGCTACTGGCTGGGAGAGTTCGACGCCGCCGAGTCGGCGCTGCGCCGCGCCCTCGCGCTCGGCGGGGACTCCAGCGACAAGGTCGGCGCGCACGCCTCGCGGTTCCTCGCGGACATCACCCTCACGATCCACGGTGACTCCCCGCTGGCGGCGGCGCTGTTCGAACGCTCGCTGCAGGCGGCACGCCGGCTGGGAGAGCCGCACGTGCTCGCGCGCACCCTGCTCATGGCCGGTTGGGTGCCGTTCTGGTCGAACGACCTGCCGACGGCCGAGTCGATGTTCCGTGAGGCGCTGGACGCCGCCCGCTCGGCGGAGGGCGGCGACCCGTGGGGCGAGTCGCGTTCCCTGGTCGGCATCGCCAACGTGATCTCACCTGCCGGCGACGAGGAGGAGGCTCTGCGCGTCGGCCTCGAGGCCCTCGCCGTGGGAGAAGACGCCGGGCAGGCGTTCACCGCGGCCGTCGCGCACGAGACGGTGGCCGCCTCGCTCAGGCGCCTGATGCGGCTCGACGAGGCGCTCGAGCACGCGGAGTCGGGGATCCGGACGTTCCGTGAGCTGGGCGCGCGGTGGGAGCTCGCGAGCGCGCTCGGCGATCGTGGCGCGATCTACCGTCTGGCCGGCCGTCTCGAGGAGGCGGAGACGGACCTGCGCGAGGCGTACCTGCTCTGCCGCGACCTGCAGGAGCGGGCGCTGGTCACATGGACCGCGGCCGAGCTCGCGCGCATCCTCGCGACCCGAGGCGACCCTTCGTCGGCCCGCCAGGTGCTGGCCGACCCCACCGCCCGCCTCGCCGACGGCGAGCCCGGGTCGTCGACGGCGCTGCTCACGGCCGAGTGTCTCGTGGCCCTCGTCGAGGGGGACGACGCCACCGCCCGCATGAAGGCCACGACCGCGATCGAGGCCGAGGCGGGCCCCGGGGGCGTGACGAACGTATGGGCGGCACAGGTGTGGTGGGCCGGCAGCCTCTTCGGGCCCGACGCCGCGGGGGGTGAGGCCGTGGTGACCGAGGCCCGGGACCTGCTCGAACGTCACCACTGGAAGCAGGCCCTGCGGGAGCCTGAACTGGCCTCCGACCTGCGTCGCTAGGCCGTCTCGGCCCGTCGTGGGCTCAAGGGTCCCCGGTCTCGGCCCGAGGATGGTTGCATCGGCCCCGAACCCGGGGGAGCCTGTGAGGGCGTCGGGCCGGTTGCCAACCCTTCCCTCGGTCCGATATGGGTAGACGCTCACACATGACGAGAACGGACCACTCCTTCCCCGTGGCGTTCCGCGTCGTCGCGGTCGCTGCCGCGCTCGTCGCCCTCGTGGGGCTGGCCGCCGCCAGCGGATCCGCGAGCCCCAAGGACGAGCTGCAGGAAGCCCGCGAGGACCGTCGTGCGGCCGAGGCCAGCCTCTCCGCCGCCCAGTCCGAGCTCGGAACGATCCAGGAGCGTCTCGACCAGGCCCTGCTCGAGCTCGAGGAGGCGACCGGCCGGCTGGAGGAGGTCACGGCGAACCTCCAAGTCACTCGCGAGGAGCGCGATCGGGCCGAGGCGCGGTTCGCGCGCATCGAGTCCCGGTTGAACGAGCGCGCGGCCGAGGTCTTCATGGAAGGGCCGGCGTCCGACATCGGTTTCTACCTCGGTGCGTCATCGTTGTCGGATCTCTCCGACCGGATCGAGTTCGTGGATGTCGTGCAGCAGGACGACGCCGACCTCGCGCAGGAGGTCCTGAACCTGCGCAACGAGCTCCTGGCGACCGAGGAGCGCCTCGAGGAGCTGCAGTCCGTGGCGCGCCGGCGCCAGGCAGCGGCGCAGGAGCTGCAGTCCGAGGTGGAAGCCGCCCTCCAGCAGCAGCAGACGATCCTCGTCGACGTGAAGGACACGCTCGCCGGCGCGGAGTCGGACGAACGCGCCGCCGAGAAGGCCTATCAGAAGTTCCTCGCCTCGCAGAGCTACGCCAGCCACTCGTCCGTCGCGCTGCCCCAGGAGTGGCAGGGCGTGTTCGAGGCGTGCCCCGTCGACCAGCCGCGAGGGTTCGGCGACGGGTTCGGCGCCCCCCGGTACGTGGGTGGCTACCACCTGCACAAGGGGGTCGACATCGTCGCACCGTTGGGCACGCCGATCCGAGCGACGTTCGACGGGATGGCGAGCGACGCCACGAACATCTACGGCGGCAAGGCCGTCTACGTGCAGGGGAAGTACGGCTCGACGTACAACGCGCACATGACCTCGATCGCCAAGCTCGGGCCGGTGCAGGCGGGCGACGTGATCGGCTACGTCGGTTCCGACGGCCTGGCGGGCGGCGAGACGAACCACAACCACTTCGAGTTCCGCCCGAACGTGATGCCGTCCAACTGGCCCGCGAGCTACTACGGGTACTCGATCATCGAGGACGCGATCAACCCGTACCCGCTGCTCGTCGCGGCCTGCGGCTAGCGCGACCGCCCGCGGAGCAGCAGCCCGACCCCGATCAGGAAGACGACGCCGGCGGCGACGAGCAACGCCACGGCCACCGGCGGCGTCCCGCCCTCCTCGGTGCCGGTCGGGCTCGGCGACGGCGGCGCCGGCACCCCGGCGATCACCACGTAGCCGAGGCCGGGGACCTCTGCCTCGGCCTGCTGCTGGCCCGGGGAATCGGTCGTCTCGAGCGCCTCCCAGGACTCGCCGTCGCGTGAGAACAGCATCTCGTGCGTGTTCGCGTGCAGCGTCGAGGTCGCCGGGTACACGAGGATCACCTGGATCGGCCGGTCCAGGTCGGCGATCCGATCGCGTGAGGGACGATACGTCGCGCTGAAGCGAACGGCGTTGCCGAAGGCGGCGAGGTCGCCACCGAGGGGCGCGAGCTCGGCCGGGTCGACCGGTTCCACGAGCAGCTCCACCGACCGCTGCTTCGGTGCCGTGCCGATCGAGCCGTCATCGATCACGACCGTGACCTGGCTGTCGGAGGTGAACACGGCCTGGGTGCCGACGCCCCCCTCGAGCAGGGGGAGGTCGAACCGCCCCGAGCTGGGTTCCTGGTTCGTGGCGGCGAGCTCGGGAGGCGGCGAGACCCACCGGTAGTTGAGGGGGCCGAGGCCGTCGAGCAACGGCCCCCGCGCGAGCGGCGAGAGCGAGCCCGACCACGCAGCGAGCGCGGCGTAGGCCGCGATCACCGCGAGGCCCGCGACGAGCGCCATCCGGGAGCCTCGGTCCGCCGGCCCCATCGTCACGGAGCGATGTCCATCGCCCGCACCTCGTGGGTCGCGAGCGCGGGCGGCCAGACCACCATGTGCTCCCCGGGCACCATCCACTCCCAGATCACGGCCGCCGCGGCGACGTTGTCGCCGGCGGTCGCGGTGCCGGGCTCGCCGAACCGCATGCCGCTGCCGTTGGGCAGGCTCCCCATCGGCAGGTCGATCGCGAGCGCGGCCTCGGCGATCGCGTCGGGGGAGAGGTCGTCCGCGGCGGGCATGACCTCCGCGAACAGGGCCCACGCCGCGGAGAACCCGGCGAGGGCGGCGGGGCTCATCTCCTCGTCCCATCGCGCGTCGTAGGCCGTGCGAGCCCGCTCGAGCAGCGCGGCACCGTCGGGCCGAAGCGTGGACGGGTCGATCGCATCGCCGCTCGGTTTGTCGGAGGCGAAGAGGCCGACCGCGCCCCGTCCCAGCGCCGCGCCGAACTCCGGCATGCAGTACGACGACGAGGTGCCGATGCTCGCGAGCAGGTCGACGTCGTTGCGCACGAGGGCACGTCGCAGCTCGACCGCGTCGACCAGGTAGGCAGAGACGAAGAGCACGTCGGCGCCCGATCGGTCGATGCGCCGGGCCAGCGCGTCGTAGTCGACAGTTCGGAAGTCGTACCCGAACCTGCCCACCACCTCGAGATCGAGATCGGCCGCCGCCTGGAGCGCTCCGCCAGCGACCGATCGCCCGTAGACGTCGTCGACGAAGGAGACCGCGTAGCGCAGATCGTCCGGATCGCGCCCGAACGCCTCGGCCAGCGGTCCGTCCACGAACGAGATCGCGTTGCGTCCGAGCACCGCGCCGGTCGGCGGCATGCGGAACGTGCGCACCCCCTGCTCGGACCGCTCGGTCAGCATGCCGACGGCCCCCGTCTCCCAGAACAGCATGTCGTTGGCGGCCGCCGTCTGCGACGCGGGCGCCGAGATCGTGCTGCCGTAGCTGCCGAGGACGACGTCGACACCCTCGGCGTGCAGGTCCTCGATCGCCCCGGGCGCGGCCTCGGCGGCCGAGACGTCGGTCGAGACGACGTCGATCGTGCGGCCGCCGAGGCCGCCGTCGGCGTTCACGAGCTCTGCCGCGAGCAGGGCGCCCCGGTGTTCGTCGATGCCGCCTTGACCCTGAGATCCCGAGAGCGGGTAGACGGCTCCAACCCGGATCGGGTCCTCGTTCGGCTCGGTCGGGCCGGTCGAGCACGCTGCGGAGGCGAGCGCCACGACGGCCATCAGGGCGAGTCCGCGTCTCATCGCATCACCGTCATCGCCAGGTTGGCCGCGGCGTGGGTCGTCGCCGGAACGGTCCAGGTCCCCGACGCCCACCGCTGCCACGACAGCAGCAGGCCGGCGCCGAGGTCGACGGGGAAGGCGGCCACCCCGTACAGCGGCACGTGCACGAGCGCGAACGCCAGCGCGGTGACGCCGACGGCCACGATCGCGCCGTGTCGTTGGAGCGCCCCGTACGCCGCCCTGCGGAAGAGGGCCTCCTCGGCCACGGCCGCGAGCAGCGCGAGCGGCAGCGCCCACGCCGCGTAGGGGGCGGCCACGGGGCGCCCACCCGTCCCGAGCGCGAAGGTCACGGCGGCGAGCCCTACCGCGAGCACGACGGCGGGGCTGAGCCTCGCCCGGTCGGGGGTCGCGGGTACGAGCAGCGACCCCACGAGGACCGCGAGCAGGATCAGCGCGAGGCCGACGAGACGTCCGGTCGTGCCGAGCGCGGGGAGCCAGAGCCGCATCAGTAGCAGCGCCGCGCCTGCCGTGACGAGGCCGGCCGTGGCGAGATCGGCGCCGGCGTCGTGCCCGCGGTGAGTCGCGTGTCCGACGGCGGGGGTCATCCCTTCACCTCGAAGGTCACGGCGGCCAGCACCCTCGGATCGAACGGCGCGTGATCGTTGGCCACGAACTCCACCTGGATCAGATGCTCGCCGGGCGTGAGATCGGCGAGCAGCTGTGAGGTGCCCGAGGTCATCGAGACGAGCTTCCCGTCGAGCGTGACGTGCAGATGGCCCTCGTCGGGTTGCAGGTCGGTCGAGGTCTGATCGACGACCTCGGCCCCCTGCAGGTCGATCTCGAGCTGCGCGGTGTCGCCCGCGAGTCGATCGCCGTTCTCGGGGCTCGCGATCGTGAGCTCGGCCGAGCTGGTGGGTCGTTGCGCCGCTACCGTGGGCGAGGCGACCGAGGGCGACGTGCCGTCGCCGTCGCCGCTCCCACCGCAACCCGACAGCGCGACGATCGCCCAGAGAACCGCGGCGATGGCGACGGGCGCGATGCGGACCCCTCTCATATCAGATCTCCTGTTCCTGGCTCGCCTGCAGCACGGTACCGCCGACGGTGGTCGCCACGACCTCGAAACGCCACGACCCGGCGTCGGCCTCGACCGGCGCCGCGAAGTGTCCCGGGGTGAGCCGCGTGACGTCGAGCGACTCCGTCATCGCGTCCGGCCCGGTCGCGACGACCACGAGCCCGGAGAGCTCGAGCTCCTCGCCCTGAGGGTCGAAGGCCGTCACGTGGAATTCGTTCGCGCCGGGAGCGCCGGGATCGAGGTAGAGCTGGAGCTGCTCGCCCGTCGACATCGTGACCGTCTCGATGTCGGGCACGTCGCCGGAGCCCTGGGCCACGACGCTGGTCGTCGGGGGGGCGCGCGTGACGAGCACGAGCGGCACCTCGGTCGTGCGCGCCCCCGATCGCACCTGGACCACGAGGTCCCACGCGCCGGCGAGCGAGAGCTGTGTACCGGCGCCCGTCCACACCGACGGGGCGCCGTCTGTCGGCTGGCTCGCCGGGCTCCATGGGAAGGGTCGCCGGCTCGATCTCCGGTCGCCCGATCGCCGCCATCAGCACCGTGACCTCGTCGGCCTCGACGGGGGTCCCCTCGTCGTAGTCGACGATGCGAGCCTCGAACGTGTTCGGGCCGGCGCCGCCGGGCTCGGCCGTGAACGTGACGCGCGTGGTCGTGGCGAAGTCCGCGCCCGTCGCCGAGACCGACGGCGTGGCGGGCTCGGAGGAACCATCGGCGGCAGGATCGGGGTTGAGGCTCGTCAGGACCCCGGTGAGGCCGAAGACGCCGAGGGCGGCGACGAGCTCGATCGCGACCACCTGGCGCAGCAGCGTGCCATCCCGCTCGAGGCGCGGGATCGAGCGGCGGCGGTTGAGAGCGCCGAGGCCGATCAGCAGGAACGCGATCGAGACCTTCACGATCAGCGTCGTGCCGTAGCTCGTGCCGGTGAGCATCGCCCGCACGTCGGCGACGCCCCCGGCCTCCCCGACGGTGCGCGCGACGCCGGTGAGCACGACGGCGAGCAGCGCCCAGCCGGCGATGCGCGAGAACCGGGTCACCTCGGCGACGGGAGCGGGCGCCCCCGCGGCGCGGCGCTCCCGCACGAGCAGGAGCAGCGGCAGGAGCCCGCCGATCCACACCCCGATCGCCAGGAAGTGCACCCACTGCGCGATCTCCGCCGGCAACGCGGGCATGAGCGCGGCCGCATGGCCGCTCGTGGCGCGCACGAGCATCGCCGCCGCGGCCGAGAGGCCGAGGGCGACGAGCGGGGCGCCGCTCGAGCGGCGGCTCGCGACGAACGATGCGACGAGGGTCGCCGCGGTGGTGCCGAGGAGCCAGACGTAGGAACGTCCGGCCGACGACGAGAGCAGGTCGCCGACCGAGGCGCCGACGACGTCGGCCTCTGCGACCGTCATCGCGACCGCCCCGACGAGCGCGGACGTGCCGGCGAGCGGGAGGAGCCGGCGTCGCGCGGGCACGACGCCGGCGAACGCCAGGAGTCCGGTGACCGTCGCGCCGATCGCCACCGCCAGGCCGGCGTAGAGCAGCATCTTGCCCGCGACCGCGAGGGGCGACGGGGAGGGGGTCGACGCCGCAGCCGCGTCGGGCGCGGCGGCGACCTCGCCCGAGGTCGCGCCCACGCCGAACGCGAACGCACCCGCGGTGAGGTGCCCGTCGGCGGTCGAGACGACGCGCCACGAGACCGTGTAGACGCCGTCGCCGAGGTCGCTCGGGCAGCGCGACCTCGAGGGATCGAGGCGCCGAGCCTCGCTGGAGCGGGCCCGTCTCGACCTCGGCGCCGCTCGCGTCGAGCACGGTGACCGAGGACAGGTCGGTGTCGGGGGGCTCGGTGAACGACATCGTGACCGAAGCCGGCGCCGACGCGAGCACCTCGCCGGCAGCGGGGTCCGACGACTCGAGACCGGCGTGTGCCGACGCGGCGGTCGCCAGCGTCACGAGCATCACGACGCCGATCGCGACGGATGCGATCGCACGCGCGAAGGGATGGAACACCGTGCGCGAGGCCGACGTCGTCATGGAGCCTCCGTCTCGAACCGCACGATCGCCGTGACCCGTGGGTCGAAGGGGGCGTGATCGGCGGCCACGTACTCGGCCTGCAGCGTATGCGACCCGGGGCCGACGCCACGCAGGTCCACCACCTGCACGAGCCCATAGGTCATCGACACGAGCCGCCCGTCGAGCACGAGGTGCACGTGACCGGTGTCGGGGGAGAGCTCGCTGCTCGTGTCCTCGACGATGCGACCTCCCCGCAGATCGAGCACCACCTCGACCTCGTCGTCGTCCACGATCTGGCCGTCGGCCGGGGCCGCGAATGCGAGGGCGGCGGTCGACGCGGGCCGTGGCCCCGCCTCGCCCGCGGGCGACACCGGCGACGGGGCGGGGGTCGGTGGGAACAGCGCCCTGGGGACGACCGCGGCCGAGACGGCGAGCGCCCCGGCCGCGACCAGCAGCCCCGGGCCGGCCCAGGCCGGCAGGCGGGGGAACCCCTTCCCCTTCAGGCGGGACCACCCCACCCACCCGACCCAGAGCGCGCCGAACAACAGCACGACCGAGAGTGACTCGTCGACCGACCCCTGATGGGCGAGCATCGCCGTGATCCCGGTCCTCAGACGGCCTTCCGACGTCCCATCGCCAACGCCGCGATCGCGACCCCGATGCCGATCGCGCCGAGGATGATGCCGACCATGCCCACGGTGCGGGCGCTCGACGCGGCATCCTCGGCCGACGCCGCAGCCGCCTCGGCGGCGGCGACCCCGTCGGCGCTGCGCGTCGCTTCCTCGTCCACCCGCGTGGCGAGCTCCTCGTTCGAGGGAGCGTCGACCGCGGGGAAGGACACGGCCGTGACATCCTCGACCACCGAGAACGTGTCGGGTCCCGAGGTCATCTCCTCGTCGACCTCCTCACCGTCGATCGTGCCGGTGAAGTGGAACGTGTACTTGCCGGGCTGCGACGGCACGAAGTCCGCCCGGTACTCGCCCGGTTCGCCGAAGACGAGCTCGCCGCCCTCGATGAAGAACCACGGTTCCATGTCCATCGGTCCCGAGGTCTCGTCGCCGAAGCCGACCTCGACCTGGATGTCCCCGGGCCTGAGATCGTTCACGGGCTCGCCGTCGTGCTCGACGTGCAGTTGGGCGGCGTTGGGCAGCCCGGCATAGGCGGGCTCGTCGGCGAAGCCGATCGTGAGGACGAGGTCGCCCCCGCCGGCCTCGCCGTGCGCGAGGGCTGGGGTGGCGGGCAACAGGATCAGCCCTGCGGCGGTCACGGCAAGCGCGGCACGCCCGAAGGTGGATCGACGCATATGGTGCTCCTTCCCGAGATGCGGAGACACACCGCTCGCGATGTGCGGGCCGGCGTGTGATGCGCGGCGGAGACGCTCAGGGGAGGGAGGGAGGACCCCGACTCGCGGTCGCTCGCACCGCGAGACGCTGCGGGGCGACGGACGGAGCGACCGCGACCGTGGCGACCGAACGCGGGACAGGGGGAGGAGCGAGATCGGCATGAGCCTCGGTGGCCTCCGCGGCGCGATCGGTGAGGCGCAGCACCCCGGCACCGGCGATCGCGACCGAGACCTGCACCGCGAGGCCGATCGTGAGGAGATTCCCGTGCGTCAAGTCGTGGAGCGATGCCCCTGAGGCAAGCCGCTCGCCGACCTCCATCGCAACGAACGTGATCGACTGCACCGCAGCAAGGACGGCCGCATCGGCACCGAACGAGCCACGGCCTTCCCGATGCGATAACCGGGCGAGGAACAACGCCACCAGCCCGATCGCACCCGCGAGCAGCGCGACCTGCGTCGCGTAAGGCAGGTAGCCGTGCCCCGTGGCGTGGAGGAGCTCATCACGCGCGTGGGCGTGCGGCGTGCCGAGCGCGTAGGCGACCCAGTGTCCGAGCACGAGCCCGGCACCGGCGACGCCCACCGTGGCCACGGTGCGTCGAGGATGCGTACCCCTCATCGCGTCGATTGTAGTGTTGGCGCCGACATCCGAGGGAGCGGGGGACGATGCAGGCCAGGGACGTTCGCACCGTCGGGGTCGTCGGGTGCGGCCTCATGGGCTCGGGCATCGTCGAGGTCGTCGCCCGCATCGGCCTCGACGTCGTCTACCTCGAGCCGAGCGACGGGCTCGTCGCGGCCGGCCGCGAGCGTGTCGAGACCTCGACCGGCCGCGCCCTGGAGCGCGGCAAGCTCACCGCCGAGGACCGCGACGCGATCCTGGGTCGCATCGGCGGGTCGACCGAGATCGCCGACGTTCGCCGACGTCGACCTCGTGATCGAGGCCGCGACCGAGGATCCCGAGATCAAGCTCGAGACGTTCCGCACGCTGGACGAGATCACGCGCGACGAGGTCGTGCTCGGCTCGAACACGTCGTCGATCCCGATCGCCACGCTCGGCGCGGTCACCGCTCGTCCCGACCGCGTGATCGGCATGCACTTCTTCAACCCGCCCCCCGTGATGGGGCTCGTGGAGCTCACCCCGTCGCTCTCGACCAGCGAGGAGACCGTCGCGCTCGCGCGAGGGTTCGGCGAGCGGCTCGGCAAGACCGTCGTCGTCGCGAAGGACCACGCCGGCTTCATCGTGAACCGGCTCGTGATCCCGTACCTGTGTGCGGCGATCCGGCTGCTCGACGAGGGCTTCGCGAGCCGCGAGGACATCGACACCGCGATGACGCTCGGCATGAACCACCCGATGGGTCCGCTGCGCCTCGCCGACTTCATCGGGCTCGACACGGTGCTGCAGATCGCCGAGGTGCTGCACGCGGAGTTCCGCGATCCACTGTACGCGCCCCCGCCGAGGCTGCAACGCATGGTCGATGCGGGACACCTGGGCCGCAAGAGCGGCCGCGGCTTCTACGACTACTGAGTCGCCTTGCGACCCGGACGATGTCCTGCCAGGCTTCGCCCGTGACGACCAAGGACAACGCCGCGCTGCTGGCGAACTCGGCGTTGTTCGTCGACCTCGCTCCCAAGGCGCTCGAGTTCCTGGCCGAACGCGCCATCCGACTCGACCTCGAGCGTGGGCACACGATCTTCCACCAGGGAGACGAGGGCGACACGCTCTACGTGATCGCCGATGGGCTCGTGAAGGTGTGGGTCTCGTCGGGGGAGGGCGGCGAGATGGTGCTCGCGACGCTTCGGAGCCCCGACGCGTTCGGGGAGCTCTCAGCCGTCGACGGGCGGCCTCGATCCGCCTCGGCGACGATCCTCGAGCCGACGACGCTCGTCGCGGTCGACCGGGCCACGCTCCTGGACGCGGTGCACCACCACCCCGGCGTGGCCGACGGCATGCTGAGCGCCCTCGGAGGTCTCGCCCGCCGCATCACCGAGCAGACGTCGGACCTCGTCTTCCTCGACCTGGCGGGGCGGCTCGCGAAGACGCTCGCGACGCTCGCCGATCGCGACGGCACGGTCGAAGGCGACACCGTCGTGTTGGAGCTGCCGCTCACGCAGACCGAGCTGGCCGAGATGGTCGGCGGATCGCGCCAGAGCGTGAACCAGAGCCTGAGGATGTTCCAGACCCGCGGCTTCCTCGAGCTCCGCGGGCGCGAGGTCGTGATCTTGGACCTCGACGCGCTCCGCCGCCGCGGTTCTCGCTGATCAACGACCGGACGGGCGTCCGGAACCGGTGAACTCGTTCACGAAGGTGCGCCGTCGAGGAGCGCCTGCACACCGGCCTCGTCGAGCTCGACCTGGCCGTCGGCCACGACCCTTCGCAGAAGCTCCGCCCATCCGGGCCCGGCGGCATGGGCCACGGACACGGTCCGACGGGCTTCGTCGAGACGGCCGGCCTGCGCCATCGCGACCGCGGCCCAGAACGCGAGTTCGGGGTGGTCGGGCTGGATCTCGAGCGACGTGAGCCGTTCGCGCATCGCGCCGTCGATGTCGTCGGCGAGCTCGAGCTCCTCGGCGCGCTCGGCGTGACCGTAGGCCCGCCAGAGTCGCACGACCCGGGCGAGCTCGTCCACGGGTGTCGCGTGGTCCTCGACGCGCAGGTCGAGCAGCCGGTCACCCCACTCGGTGCCGGTCGACTCCGCCTCCACGACGAGGATCGAGGCCGACTGCATGCCACGGATGTCACCGCCCTCGCCCTGTCCGGCCGCCAGGGCGGCCAGCAGCCGATCGGGCAGGTCGCCCTCGGCGCCGCGATACGCGGAGGCCATCGCCTCCCACACCGTGTCGCGCTCCATCATGTTCGCCTGGACCGAGAAGCCGTCGCCGGCGAGATGCCCGAACTCGCGGATGCAGTCCTCGCCCGTGTGGACCCCGATGTGGCCCCGGGCGTCGACGAACGCGACCTGGCGCACGGCTCGATCCGCGTCGGCACGCACGAGCGTCTCGAGCGCCTCCGGGGCGCTGCGCCCTCGCCGCATCAGCTCCAGGCCGAGAGGGCCGTACGAGCGTTCGGCGAAGGACTGGGTCGCGACGGCGCCGACCCCGGCCTCGGCCCACGAGACGACGCTCCCGACGGAGAACCAGTGCGACTGCACCGCGACCCCGAGGCGCCCGGTCGCGCGATCGCGAGCCACGATCGAGTAGGTCATCGTCGGTGCCCTCCCTCGGGCATCAGGCGCCCGACCGCACGTTCCGCGCGAGCGCCATCAGCACCGTCTTCGCCTGGAACGGCGTGAGCTCGGGGTGCTTGGCGAGGATCAGCGTCAGGGCGCCCGCGATGTGCGGCGCCGCGAACGAGTTGCCGGTCGCGACGATCGTCTTTCCGTCGAGCCACGGCACCTCGACGTCGATGCCGGGCGCTCCCCACTCCGCGGGGGGCGTCGGGTTGTAGTCGAACGCCAAGGGGTCGTCGACGTCGTCGTGCGAGGCGACCGAGAACACCGACGAGTACTCGGCCGGGAAGCTCGGTCCCGGCATGTTGTTGATCGCGCACACGAGCATCACGCGACGGAACGCCGCCTCGTCGGCGATGCGATGGAACACCGAGTAGTAGTCGCGCTTGCCGGTCGACAGCGACAGGTTGATCACCCGCATCTCGTTGCGCAGCGCCCATCGCAGGCCCGCGGCGAAGACGAACCCCTTGCCCGTGAGCTTGGGGCCGAGCACCCGCACGCTGTGGATCTCACAATCGGGCGCCATCCTCCGGATGATGCCCGCGCACGCCGTGCCGTGGCCGAACAGATCCTCGTGCGGCCCCTCGGTGAAGCGCACGTTGCCGGGGGCCTCGGGGTCGTAGTCGACCGCGACCGCACCCTGGACGCTGCCGACCCACGGGTGATCGGGATCGACACCCGAGTCGACGACCGCGACCTTGATCCCGGCGCCGGTGCTGTCTCCCCACGCCCACTCGGGCGTGATCTCGTGAGGCAGGTCGACGTCGACCCGCTGCAGCGCTCCCGGCTGGAAGGCCCACGACCACGCCGGACGCACGGCTACTCCCGGTTCCCCTGCGCGTACGTCAGGAACGTGTACAGCATGTCGGTCGCCGCCTGGCGCTCCTTCGGGCCGAGCGATCCGATCTCGGAGAACAGGTCGAGCAGCTCCGCCATCTCGCGAGCCGGCCCTCGAGCCTTCTCGGCGATGCGTTCGAGCGCCGCCGTGAGGTCGCCCTCCTCCGCGGCGATCGACGCCGCCTTGAAGATCACCCGCCCGAGCGTGCGGAAGATGCGCGTCGTCTCGATCGTGACGGCGGCCTGCCGGGCGAGGGTCGAGACGAGCCGGGACTCGTCGTGCGCGTCCGCTCGCCCCTCGGGAGCGTCGAGGATCTCCATCACGCCCATGGCCCCGGCGTCGGTCTCCAGCGGGATCGCGAAGACCGTCGACGGTGTGTATCCGGTCGCTGCGGCGATGTCGCTGGCGAACCGTGGATCGCTCGGCGCATCGGAGATCGTGATGGATTGTCCCGAGGAGAGGGCCCAGCCGGCGATGCCCTTGCCCGCGTCCATCTCCATGCCGACCACCTGGTCGCCGGCGGCGCCTGAGGCCGCCACGAAGGTGAGCGTTTCGCGGGAGGGGTCGAACACCGCGATCGAGGCGGCCCCCGCGCCCGTGATCTCGCGCACGGTCTCCACGATCCAGTCGAGCAGTTCCCGATACCCGGGGGGTTCTATCGCCGGGCCGAGGTCCGACGCAGCGCGGGCCAGCGTCACGAGGTGGTCGGGGCTCTCGGTCATCGGCCGGATGCTACCCGTCCGGCGCCGGCAGGGGGAGAGGAAGGTGTCGGCAAGACGACATGCCCGATGTCGCCCGCCTGACAGTCATGCGGGGTTGCGCGAGCCATGATGCGGGGGTCAGGATGAGTCCCAGACCAGAGGACTCGGAACCCGGAAAGGGGTGCGAGATGTCGGAGGAGATCCGCGAGGCGGCAGAGGACTCAGAGGGCCAGATGAAGCGGCGCCTCGAAGAAGAGGACGCAGAGGGCCAGCGTCTGGGCAAGCACATGGACGAGGACGACGCCGAGGGCCAGCGCTTGGGCAAGCATCTCGACGAGGACGACACCGAGGGCCAGCGCTTGGGCAAGCATCCTCGACGAGGACGACACCGAGGGCCAGCGCTTGGGCAAGCACCTCGACGAGGACGACACCGAGGGCCAGCGCTTGGGCAAGCACCTCGACGAGGACGACACCGAGGGCCAGCGCTTGGGCAAGCACCTCGACGAGGACGACAGCTTCAAGGCGATCTGACGGTCGTCTCGTCCAGCTCCGCGGGGGCCGCCTTCGGGCGGCCTTCGTCATGCGGGATCGGGGTCGTCCTGGACACTGGACGCGGCGAGCCGATTCGAGACCACGGCGAGCAGCGTCGTAGAGATGCGCGGACCCTCGTTGGCGATGCGCAGGAAGTCTTCGCCTGGTATGCGGTAGACCACCGATCCGGTGACCGCGGTGACCGTCGCGGTACGAGGGCGCTTATGGAGGAGGCCGATCTCGCCGAAGTAGTCGCCGGCACCAAGCGTGGTGAGCGGCTCCGCGACGCCTGCCTTGGTGACCTCGACCGAACCTGATTCGATCGCGAAGAGATCGTCGGGTTCTTCTCCCTCGCGGATGACCACCGCCCCTGGGGCGATGACCTCCCTGGTCGCCACCGCGGCCAGCGCCTCGAGTTGCGCGGGTGATGCAGGCTCGAAGATGTCGAGACGTCCGATAGCGGTGACGGCCGGCTCCAGCTCGGCGAGCCTTGCGGCGGCGGTGCGGTCGAGGGCGCGCGCTCCGGGCAGCGAGAGCACGGTGGCGGTGAGCAGCAGCGCCCCGGCGGCCGCTGCGGCGCCCGCGAGACCGAACAGCTCGATCGTGATCGGCGCCACGAGTGAACCGAGGGCGATGGCGGCGACGGCGAACGACCCGACGATACCGAAGACGCTCCCGATGTGATCCCGCGGAACCACGCGCTGCAGGGTCGTCGTCGACACCACGTCCGCGATGATGTACGCGGCCCCCTCGATCGTCAGCAGGAGGTAGGCCGCAGCCGGGTTGCGGACGACCGAGAGCGCCATGATCGGGATCGCGGACACGAGTGTCGCGATCGTCAAGATCGCGGCGGTGTGTGACCGCGACGCCAGCCGTGCGGCGGCGCCGGTCGCCAGGATGCCGCCGACGCCGGGAGCGGCGAACAGGAGTCCGGTCGCGTCGAGCCCCATCCCGAGGAACTCCTCGGAGATCGGACCGAACAGCACGATCTCCTGCCCGAACGTGAACCCGAACGCCATCACGAGGCCGACCAACAGCACCGTTTCCTTCGAGCCGCGGATCGCTCGTGCACCTGCCACGACTCGTGATCGCAGGCTCGCTTCGACCTCGACGTCGCCAACCTTCCCTCGCACGTGCATCCGGGAGACCATCAACGCAGAGAACAGGAACGTCAGGGCGTTCAGGGCGAAGGCCACCGGCGGCGGTCCGAGGAGGAGCAGCACGAACGAGAGTGCCGGGCCGAAGGCGATCGCGAAGTTGTCGATCGTGCCGGAGAGGGCGTTCGCCGCCGCGAGGTCGTCTTCCGGCACGATCGAGGGGGTGATCGCGGTGACGGCCGGATAGTAGGGGGTCGAGACCGTGTTGCTCACGAACGTGATGGCGATCAGCGCGTACACGGCTGATGTGCTCTCGGACATCGCGACGAAGGTCAGAACCAACATCAGCCCGGCGCGGATCAGGTCCGACGCGATCATGACCTTCCGTCGGTCGTAGCGATCGGCGATCGCGCCGCCCAAGGGTTCGAAGACCACGAACGGCAGCAGCCGCACGACCCCGGACAACGCGACCAGCGCTGTCGAGCCTGTCACGTCGAGGATGTAGATGATGCTCGCGGCCGCGTAGAGCCAGTTCCCCGAGTCCGAAACGGCGAGTCCCCCGAGCAGGAGCCGGTAGTCGCGGTGGGAGAGCGCGGCGCGGAACGTGCCCCCCCGCGCCCCGTCGCTCATGACGGAGGGTTATCCGCTGTGCCGCACCGCTCTGTCAAGAGCCGCCTCGGAACCGGCCGGCGAGGCCAGCGGCGTAGCCGGCCATCTTCGCGACGTCGGTGAACGCCATCAGGCCCGGCACGGCGAACGTGGCGATCGCGCGCTCGCGAGGGTCCCGCGCCCGCGCCCACCCTCGCCTGACCGGCGTCCGGGCATAGGCGACCGCCCCCGCGACCGCCACCACCCTGGGCAGAGTGCGTCCCGACGCGAGCGCCGCGCCGAGCCCCCCGTACACGCCGAACCGCAGGGCGTGACGCTCGGGATGCATGCCGGCCTGCGCATCGCCGCGCGCGTACCGGAAGTACTGGCGCCAGGTGTCGCCGAGCCCCGAGCGCAGGCGCCATCGCACGATCGCGTCGGGAGCGAACCGCATGTCCATCCCGAGTTCCCGCCACCGCTGGTCGACCCACATGTCCTCGCCGATCGCGAGCCACTCGGGGTAGCCGCCGACCGCGTCGATCGCCTCGCGACGGAACGCCACCGACCGTGCCGAGGGGTTGAACGTCGACGGGTCGACCTCGCCCGCATCCAGCGGGAGGTTCACCGCGGCCATGTATCGCTCGAACGTCGTCTCGAGCATCGGCTCGTACCAGCCCATCGACACGTCGGCGCCGGCCTCGATCGGCGCGACGATCGCCTCGAGCCACCGGGGGTCGAGCTCGCAATCCGCATCGGTCGCTGCGATCACCTCGTGGGTGGCCGCCGCGAGCGCGACGTTGCGACCGCGCGAGATGTTCGCGCCGGGTTCCACGAGCACACTCACGCGCTCACCGCGAGCGTACGCCTCCGCCGTGTCGTCGGCCGAGCCTCCGTCGACGACGATCGCCTCGTCGGGCGCGCGCGTCTGCGCCGCGAGCGAATCGAGGAACCGGCCGGCGGACCCGGCGCAGTCCTTCACGGTGGAGATCAGCGTCACCTTCATCCGGAACCCCTCATGGGCATCGTCACCGAGCACCCGCGACGTGACGGTACACGCGCAGCGTGGCGCGGGCGGTCTCCGGCCACGAGAACGCGGTCGCGCGTTCCCTGCCTCGGTGCGCAGATCCGCGGCGAGCGTCGGGTCGTCGATCACGCGAGCCAGCGCCGCGCCGATGGCCTCCTCGTCCCGCGGGTCCACGAGCAGCGCGGCGTCGTCGGTCACCTCGGGGATCGACGTCGCGTCGGCGGCGACCGTCGGCACGCCTCGTGCCAGGGCATCGACGACCGGCAGGCCGAACCCCTCGTAGAGGGAGACGTAGGCGAACACGTCGGCGCCCCGGTACAGGGCATCGAGGTCGTGGGCCCCGAGATCGCGGGTCCGCACGACCCGCCCCGGCCCCTCGACGGCGAGCTCCCGTCGGAGCTCGTCGTCGAGCCAGCCGTCGGGACCGTTCAGCACGAGCGCATGTGGCCGTCCTTCGCCCGCGAGGCGTCGGTACGCCCGGACGAGCCGAGCCTGGTTCTTCCTGGGTTCCAGGGTGCCGACCGACAACACGTAGGGCCTCGGCACACCGAGCCGTTCGAGCGTGGCGTCGACGTCGTGGTCGGGGTCGACGGGCAGCGACGCAGCGAGCGGCGTGACGTGGACGCGTGCCGGATCGACGCCCGAGTGCTTTCGCAGCTCGTCGGCGGTGAACGCCGAGGGCACCACGACCGCGTCGGCGCGCCGGGCCACCGCCCGCAGCCCGGCCCGGTAGAGCATGCGCCAGTCCCGCGGGAACATCTCAGGGTGGCGCACGAAGGCCAGGTCGTGCACCGTCACCACGAGGCGTTGGCCGCGCTGCTTCGGCGCGACGGCCGCCGGATTCGTCGCGTGCACCACACCGGCTTGGGCGAGGCCGGCCGGCAGCGACGGGTGACCGGTGAGGTTCCATCGCGGGTATAGCGCGCGGATCGGCCGGTCGACGACCGTGACGGGGGGGAGCCGCTTCAGCCAGGCAGCCGGAGGACCCCCGGCCGCGAACCGCGAACGGAACGTCAGCAGCTCGAGCGTCGGGTCCTCGTCGAGCATCGCCGGCGCGAGCTCCCTCACGTAGGTGCCGATGCCGCCGGGGGCCGAGAACCAGAGCTGGTCGATGTGGAAGGCGACCTTCACGGGCGACCGCCGCCCCGATACGCCTCGATGCAGGCGCATCCATCGGGGCCCACGGTGGCCGCGTGCGCGGTGCCGGCCGGCAGGTCGAGGCGATCGCCGGCCGTCAGCTCGACGTCACCGTCGTCGGTGTGGAAGACGATCGACCCCTCGAGGCAGAACAGCACCTTGTGGGAGCGGTGGTCGTGTCGACCGTACCGGTCGCCGGGGCCGTTCCCCCACGATCGCGGCGCGTCGCATCCCTCCGCCTCGAACACGGCGAGCGCCGACGCTCGGTCCGCGGTGCCGGGGGTCCTGGTCGCGCTCGTGGCCGTCTCCGTGGGGAAGCTAGTCTGATTCAGACTAGCGGACGTCGCTTCGGCCGTGGACCGTCGGCACGCCCTTGCGTGCGAACGGTCCCTGCTGCCCGTGCCAGGGCTCGCGGGCATAGCGGCGAGCCTGCAACGCGCCGAGACCGGTGGCGTCGATCCGACCCTGCAGCACCCACGGCGCGGGCCGGGGGCTCTCCGCGACGAAGTACCGCTCCAGCGCCATCAGGATCGCGCGCTCTTCCTCTGGCGTGATGTCCTCGGGGAGCTCGAACCGGCGCTCTCCCTCGTCGCGGATCGGCATCGGGGCCTCCTCTAGAGCGGGATGTTCCCGTGCTTGCGGGCGGGCACGCTCTCGCGCTTCGTCGAGAGCATTCGGAGCGCCTTGATCAGGCGGCTCCTCGTCTCGGCCGGCTCGATCACGTCGTCGATGAACCCGCGCTCGGCGGCGGCGTACGGCGTCGAGAACTTCTCTCGGTACTCCTTGATGAGCTCCGCCTTCTTCTGCGAGGGGTCGGCCGCCTTCTCGATCTCTCTGCGGAACACGACGTTCACGGCGCCTTCCGCTCCCATCACCGCGATCTCGGCCGTGGGCCAGGCGAACGCGACGTCGCTGCGCAGATGCTTCGAGTTCATCACGAGATACGCGCCGCCGTAGGCCTTGCGCGTGATCACGGTCATGCGCGGCACGGTGGCCTCCGCGTACGCGTAGAGCAGCTTGGCGCCGTGACGGATGATGCCGTTGTACTCCTGGTTCGTCCCGGGCAGGAACCCCGGCACGTCGACGAGCGTGAGGATCGGGATGTTGAACGCGTCGCAGAACCGGACGAACCGCGAGGCCTTCTCGCTGGCCTCGATGTCGAGCGTGCCGGCGTTCACCTTCGGCTGGTTCGCGATCACGCCGATGCTCCGCCCGTCGAGCCGGGCGAATCCGATCACGATGTTCATCGCCCACAGGGGGAAGATCTCCAGGAACTCTCCGTCGTCGACGACGTAGCGGATCACCTCGTGCATGTCGTAGGGCTCTTTCGCCCGATCCGGCACGAGATGGGTGAGCGCGTCGGCCGAACGGTTCGGGTCGTCGGTCGGCGCGTAGGCGGGAGGGTCCTCGAGGTTGTTCGACGGCAGGAAGCTGAGCAGGTACCGCACCCGGTTCAACACGTCTTCGTCGTCTTCCCCGACGAACGAGGCGACGCCCGACTTCGTCGCGTGGGTCATCGCGCCGCCGAGCTCCTCCATCGAGACGTCCTCGCCGGTCACGGTCTTGATCACGTCGGGCCCGGTGATGAACATGTGCGAGGTCTCGCGAACCATGAACGTGAAGTCGGTGATCGCGGGGGAGTAGACGGCGCCGCCCGCGCACGGTCCCATGATCACGCTGATCTGGGGGATCACGCCGCTGGCGCGAACGTTCCGCTCGAAGATGTAGCCGTAGCCCGCGAGCGATGCGGCTCCCTCCTGGATGCGCGCGCCACCCGAGTCGTTGATCGAGACGAACGGGGCGCCGGTCGACATCGCGAGGTCCATGACCTTCGTGACCTTCTGCGCCATGACCTCGCCCATCGAGCCGCCGAAGACGGTGAAGTCTTGGCTCGCGACGAACACCTTGCGACCGTCGATCGTGCCGTACCCGGTGATGATGCCGTCGCCCGGGGGCCGCTTGCGGTCCATGCCGAAGTCGTGGGCGCGATGGACCGCGAAGGGGTCGGTCTCCACGAACGAACCCGCGTCCATCAGCACGTCGAGTCGCTCGCGGGCCGTGAGCTTGCCCTTGTCGTGCTGCTTCTTCGCCGCGTCTCGGCCGCCCGGCGAGCGGGCCGCCTTCTTCCGCTTTCGGAGCTCCTCGATGCGGTCCTCGACCGTCGTCTCGGGTTCGCCGCTGCCTGGTCGGTCGCCGGCGCCGCGTGCGGGCCGGTCGTCGCGGGTGCTCACCATGACGGGAGTCTAGCCCCGCGCGCTCCCCGGAGGGCGAGCGGATGCCACGAGGGGGTCGCGATCAGCCGCAGCGGCGGCCCCCCCAGGGGCCCCATCCGATGTCGTGCGCCATGCGGATCGACACGACGGTGTTCGTTCGGCCGCTCAGGATGCGTTTCGGCAGGTCCCACGCCCGACGCGTATAGGTGTCGTAGTTGCCGTCCCAGTAGTTCACGTGCTGTTGGAACAGCCCTTTGTTCATGCCGTCGCGCGACTCCGCCCACGGCAACAGCCCGCTCTCCCGCTTGGCGATGCACAGGGCGACGGAGACGCCGCCGGGGACCTCCCACTTCCTGGTCGCGCACCTGATCTGGTCACGGGAATGTTGGCGCACCGTCACGCCCTCCTCACGATGGAAGGCGCACGGCCCCGGCGCGTGGTGGGCCGAGGCCGCAGGGCCGATCGCGAACACGAGCGTCGCGGCGAGCGTCGCCACGATCGTACGGGCCGTCCTGGTCGTCACTCTCCCGATCATCTGTCTCGTCCCCCCGGGGTCGAGTGGGTACGGCGAACGTCACCGGACGGTGGGAAGGAGGGGGATGGTGCCGGCGACGGCACCCCGGCACCCTAGCATCGGGTCACCGGGGCGTCGACCACCGGCCCCGACTCGGGCTCGGGGCGTGAAGGACCGGTCGCCGCCGCATCGTGCTCCCGATCGACCGGCGGCGCTCGAGTCGCGAAGGTGATCCGGACGCGTGGGAACCCTCAGAGGTCCACGCGGCCGCCCACTCGCCAGTAGACGCCGCTCTCCCGGTCGAGGAACCCCTCGTCGACCAGGTATCGGCGGAGCGCCGCGTAGTCGTTGAAGAAGCGGCCGACGATCACATTGATCTCCTTCTCGTCGTAGCGGCGGCCCGGCTCGAGCTCGAGCGCGATGCGTTCCAGCACGATGCGGCGCTTCGACTCCTTCGCCGGTATCTCGGTGAGGCGGCCGTTGCGGAAGAAGGTGCGCAGCACGCTCTCCTCGTCGCCGGTCGCGGCGCCGAGGGCGAGGCCGGCCTCCCGCGGCGGTCCCACCTGCGCGGCCGCCCAGCGCAAGGTTTCCGGGTCGAGCCGGTACGTGTGCCGGTCGTCGTTCACGCGGACGATCCCGGTCGCGGTGAGGCGATTCAGGTGCCTGTGGGCCCTCGCGACAGTGATGCCGGCAGCGGCCGCGAGCTCGTCGGCGCCCCGGTCGCCGCCTGCCAGCATGCCGGCGATCGCCAGGCGCTGGGGGTCGGCGAGCGCGCGCAGGATCTCGTCGGGGGTCTCGGCCATGTCGGTCTCCTTGCATACCATGGCCCGGTGCAGCTCACCGATCCACAGCGGCGCACCCTCGAGGGTCTGATCGGCACCGGTGACCGCCCGACGTTCCCCGCCGACCTCTCGCAGCGGCTCCGCGACCGCATCGAGGGCGCCGCGCGCGAGCTCGAGCTCGCCGAGCCCCTGTGGCTCGGCAAGGAGAAGCTGAATCAGCACCAGCGATGCGAGGGCCTCTTCCGGTCCGTGCTCGCCGGGGAGGCGCCCCCGTTCGCGCACTCGGTGCGCAGCGCCCACGGCGTGCTGCTCCACAAGGCGATCGAGGTCGAGGTGGGCGCTCGCGACGGCATGGACCCGCACGAGATCGCGCAGGTCGCCGTCGGGCGCGTGCTCGAGCGCGAGGAACGGTTCGGCGAGTACTGGCGCGAGCTCTCGGCCTCCGAGCAGGACGACGCGCTGATGGAGGTTGCGCGGCGGGTGACGCTGTTCCAGGGGTCGTTCCCACCGTTGAAGCCATTGCGCCGCGAGCTCTCACCGATCAGCGAGCTGCGGGTGCGGGCCGAGCTGCTCGGCGGCGACCTCGTGCTCTCGGGGCAGATCGATCTCGTGCTCGGTGTGCCCGACCGGCTCGAGCCGAACCGCGCGACGCGGCTCGTCGTCGACCTGAAGACCGGCTCGGCCTACCCGGAGTTCGCCGAGGACATGCGGTTCTACGCGCTCGTCATGACGCTTCGGTTCGGGGTCCCTCCCTACCGCGCGGCGTCGCTCTTCCTCGAGAGCGGAACCTGGCAGGCAGAGGACGTGACCGAAGAGCTCCTGCAGCACGCCGCCGACCGGGCGATCGCCGCGGCGCGCGCCGCGGCGGCCCTCTCGAACGGCCGCGAGCCGGCCCTCACCCCGGGCGTGTACTGCTCGTGGTGCCCGCAAGCGGCCAGCTGCGCGGTGGCCGAGCTCCCGTCAGCGGTCTGACCAGGGCTCCCCTGGCCGCGCGCTCGGCCCTCGTCGCCGTCGATAACATGCGGGCCTGTCGTCCGACGCGTGGAAGGTGTGAGATCTGATGGGCAAGGACCTGTACGAGATCGGGGAGATCCCGCCGATCGGCGAGGTGCCGACGCAGATGCACGCGCAGCTCGTGCGACCCGATCGCTTCGGCGACCCGACGACGGCGATCCTCGACGAGGTCGTCGACGTGCCCGAGCTCGGGCCGCACGACGCGCTCGTGATGGTCATGGCGTCGGGCGTGAACTTCAACAACGTCTGGGCGGCGTGGGGCAAGCCGATCGACGTCACGAAGGGCCAGGCCCGCTTCGGGGAGCCCACCGACTTCCACATCGTGGGGTCCGACGCGGCCGGTATCGTCTACGCGGTCGGTGACCAGGTGAGGAACGTGGCGGTCGGCGATCGCGTCGTCGTTCACGCCGGACAGTGGGACCTCGACGACCCGTGGGTGCAGTCGGGCAAGGATCCCGGCCTGGCGGCGTCCTTCCGCGTGTGGGGCTACGAGACGTGCTGGGGCGGCACCGCGCAGTTCTGCAAGGTGCAGGCCCACCAGTGCCTGCCGAAGGCCGACTTCCTCACGTGGGAGGAGGCCGCGACCCCCACGCTCACGGGCGCGACCGCCTACCGCATGCTCTTCGGCTGGCCGCCGCACACCGTCGAGCCGGGCGACGCGGTGCTCGTCTGGGGCGCGAGCGGCGGGCTCGGCTCGCTCGCGGTGCAGCTCGTCGCGAACGCCGGCGGGCGCGCGATCGCCGTCGTCAGCAGCGAGGAGAAGGGCGAGTTCGCGAAGCAACTCGGCGCGGTCGGGTACATCAACCGCAAGGACTTCGACCACTGGGGCATCCCGCCGCACTCGAGCAGCCCCGAGTGGAAAACGTGGTTCGACGGCGCCAAGGCGTTCGGCAAGGCGATCTGGGACGTGCTCGGCGAACGCGTGAGCCCCCGGATCGTCTTCGAGCACCCGGGCGAGGACACGATCCCGACGTCGATCTTCGTGGCGGACCGAGGCGGCATGGTCGTGATCTGCGCCGGCACATCGGGCTACGACACGATGGTCGACGTGCGCTACCTCTGGTTCCTGCAGAAGCGCTACCAGGGCTCGCACCTGTTCAACGACGAGCAGGCCGCGGCGTTCAACGACCTGGTGCTCGACGGCAAGATCCAGACGACGCTCGGCAAGGTCTTCCCGTACGAGGAGACCGGACTCGCGCACCAGCTGATGGGCGAGGGCACGCTCCCCGAGGGGAACGTCACCGTGCTGGTGAATGCCCCGGAGGAGGGCCTCACCGACCTGCCCTAGCGAGGATCAGCGTTCCTGTACGAGCTCGACGAGCACGCCGCCCATCGAGTGCGGGTGCACGAACGCGATCAGCGTGTTGCGCGATCCGAGCCGTGGGGCGTCGTCGATCAGCCGGGCGCCGGCATCGCGCAGGTGCGTGAGCGCGACCGCGACGTCGTCGACCCTGTAGGCGATGTGATGCAGGCCCGGGCCCCGCGAGGCGAGCGATCGTCCGACCGGCGTGTCGGGGCCGAGGGCGCCGAGCAGCTGCACGTACGACGAGCCGACGGCGAACAGCACCTCCTCGACGCCCTGGTCCTCGACGCGCTCTCGATGCGAGGGCTCGACGCCGAGCAGGCGCCGGTACTCGTCGACGGCGGCCTCGAGGTCGGGCACGGCGATGCCCACGTGGTCGATGTCGGTGAGCTCGATCGTCACGGCCGGGGTCCGTCGTCGGTGCGACCGAGCGGGGGTTGCATGCGCGCGATCAGGTCGTGGGCCTCCGTCACGTGGTAGGCCGACAGGGTGAGCGCACGCGTCACGGCGGACACGCCGAGGGCACGCAGGTCGGGCCCCGACTTCCTGCCGGTTGCCGGGGTCGGAGGGGGACCCAGCACGTAGAACTCGACGAGCTCCAGGAACTGCACCAACGACGGCACCAGTCCGCCCCGCTCGTACGCGTAGATCGTCTGTCGCGACGCGGGGCACCCCTGCGCGCCCGCGGCGGTCTCGGCCGATCGGAAGCCGGCGGCCCGACGCACCTCCCGCAGCAGGGCGCCGATCACCGCCCGGTCGTCGTCGCTGATCGGCGGATGCTTCTTCCGGGCCACGAGCTGCACTGTAACGGCTTCCGTCCTGGGACCCGGGTCCGATGCCACGACCTGCGATGGGCCTTCTGGGCCGAAGGACCGATGTCCGGGGGAGGCCGCCCGGCGTAGGGTTGACCCCTCGGATCGAGTCACCGAGGGGGAACCGAGCCCACGCGAGCGTGAGGAGCTGCCCGTGTCGAACAAGGAACCGGCCGACGCGACGACCCTGCTGCAAGGGTCGATGCTCCTGCAGAAGGGCCGCGCCGACGTCTTCCGTCAGCGAGAGCGGACGAAGCTCAAGCGGATCGTGCGCGCGATCGTCATCGTCTTCCTCGTGGACTGGTACCTGTTCCGCCGTTACTCGAGCGGGAACCCGCTCACCTTGCCGTCCTTGCCCGACCAGTGGATCTTCCTGGCGTTCCCGCTGCTGATCCTGATCCCCGTGTTGATCATGGTGGCCCTGCCCCTGATCAACGGGAAGTCGCCGCACGTCACGGTCTACCCCGAGCAGGTGGAGGCGGGCCTCACCGACATCAAGGGTCTCGACACCCAGGTCGACGAGGTCGTGCGCTCGCTCGACGTCTTCCTCGGCTACGCCACGTTCAAGGACGAGCTCGGCGGCACCCCCCGGCGGGGCATCCTGTTCGAGGGACCGCCCGGTACGGGCAAGACGTACCTGGCCAAGGCGATGGCCAAGCAGGCGGGCGTGCCGTTCCTGTTCATCTCGGCGCCCGCGTTCCAGTCGATGTGGCAGGGCATGACCGCCTACCGCATCCGCTCGTTCTTCAAGGCCCTGCGCAAGGCCGCACGCAAGGAAGGGGGTGCGATCGGGTTCATCGAGGAGATCGACGCGATCGGCATGGCGCGTGGCGCGGTCAGCAAGGCGGTGCCCGACGGCGGCGGCGCGGCGTTGGCCACGGAGGCGTTCATGGGCGGGGGTGACGGCGGCTCGATGGTGAACGAACTCCTGATCCAGCTGCAGTCGTTCGACCAGCCGCCGCTGCGCAAGCGGCTGCGGGCCCGCATGATCGGCTGGGTCAACGCGTACCTGCCGAGCGACCGGCAGCTCACCCCGATCAAGTCCGAATACCACAACATCCTGTTGATCGCGGCGACGAACCGCGGCGACTCGCTCGACCCGGCACTCGTGCGGCCGGGCCGGTTCGACCGTCGCCTCTACTTCGACGTGCCGACGAAGCAGGGGCGGCTCGACCTGATCGACTACTTCCTCGACCGAAAGCGCCACCACCAGCAGCTCGACGATCGCTCGATGCGCGAACGCATCGCCTACGAGACGTTCGGCTACACGCCCGTGATGATCGAGCACCTCTTCGACGAGGGGCTGCTGGTCGCGCTGCGCGAGGGGCGGCGCGACATGAACTTCGACGACGTGCTCGAGGCGAAGTTCACCGAGGAGGTCGGCCTGAAGCAGCCGGTCGTCTACACCGAGCAGGATCGCGAGGCCGTCGCCACCCACGAGGCGGGCCACGCGACGGTCGCACACTTCGTCGGGCAGAACCGTCGTCTCGAGGTGCTCTCGATCATCAAGCGCCGGGCGTCGCTGGGGCTGCTCGCCCACGGCGACTCCGAGGAGCGCTTCACGCGCACCCGCTCCGAGATCGAGGCGGGCATCGCGATCGCCCTGGGCGGCCTGGTCGCCGAGGAGCTCTGCATCGGCGACACCGGCACCGGCCCGGCGGCCGACCTGGCCCACGCCACGACCCTCGCGGCCAGCATGGTGGGGTCTTTCGGCATGGCCGGTTCGCTGATCTCGTTCGACGCGATCACCGACGGGCCGATCGGCGGTCCGAACCTCGTCGGCAAGGTGCTCGCCGACAAGGAAGGCCGCCAGCGGGTCGAGGATATCCTCGAGCAGCAGCGCCAACGCGTGCGCGAGGTGCTGGAGCTGAACGCCGACGTGCACGCTGCCCTGCGCGACGCCCTGATCGCCCGGGACGAGCTCGTCCGCGACGAGATCCTCGAGGTGATCGAGAAGGCGCTCGCGACGCGTCCCTGACCGCTCGCTCTCGACCGTGCCGGTGCGGTCGGCGGATACACTCAAGGGCATGACGACGTCGGTCATCGTGTCGGGTGCCCGTACGCCCATCGGGCGGTTCAACGGCGCGCTGGCCGGACTGCGGGCGGTCGACCTCGGCGCGATCGCGATCCGGGAGGCGATCTCGCGCGCCGGCGTCGCTCCGGACACCGTCGAGTACACGATCATGGGCCACGTGCTGCAGGCCGGGCAGGGGCAGATCACCGCTCGGCAGGCGGCGATCGCAGCGGGCATCCCGATCGAGACCCCTGCCATCACGATCAACAAGGTCTGCTTGTCGGGGACGTCGGCGGTCGCGATGGCCGACCAGATGATCCGGGCCGGCGAGCTCGATGTCGCGGTCGCCGGGGGCATGGAATCGATGACGAACGCCCCCTTCGCGCTGCCCAAGGCCCGCGGGGGGGCTCGATTGGGGCATTCCCCGATGCTCGACACGATGATCCACGACGGCCTGTGGTGCGCCTTCGACGACCGGCACATGGGGGAGGGCACCGACGCGATCAACGCGGAGCTCGGCATCGGCCGCGAGGACCAGGACGCGTGGGCGGCTCGGTCCCATACCCGAGCCGACGATGCCTGGGAAGCGGGACGACTGGCCGACGAGGTCGTCGCCGTCGAGGTTCCACAGCGCCGTGGCGATCCCTTGCGGTTCGATCGTGACGAGGGCATCCGCGCCGACACGACCCGCGGAGCCCTCGCAGGGCTGCGACCCGCGTTCACCGACGACGGCACGGTGACGGCGGGCAACGCATCACAGATCTCCGACGGTGCTGCGGCGCTCGTCGTGATGAGCGAGCAGCGCGCGGAGCAGCTCGGGCTCGACCCGATCGCGGAGATCGTCGCGTTCGGGATGTCGGCCGACCGGTACGCGTCGCTGCAGACCGTGCCCGCCCTCGCGCTCGAGAAGGCGCTCAAGAAGGCAGGTCTCACGGCCTCCGACATCGGCGTCGTCGAAGTGAACGAGGCGTTCGCGGCGGTGGCCCTGCACGCGAGCCGCATGCTCGCCGTCGACGAGTCGATCGTGAACGTGAACGGGGGCGCCGTGGCGCTCGGCCACCCGATCGGGGCCAGCGGGGCGCGCCTCGTGCTGACAGCCGCGATGGAGATGCGCCGTCGCGGGGTCGACCTCGGGGCTGTGGCGATCTGTGGCGGCGGCGGTCAGGGCGACGCCCTCGTGCTGCGCCGGCGCTGACCCGACGCGATCCCGGGGCTCACTGCCGAGCGGTCGCCGGGGCGCCCCCTCGCCGCCCCGCCGATCCGCCGGGGAGCTCAGTCCTCGGCCGTGGAGAGCCGGTGCAGCTCCTGCACCAGCTCCGATCCGGCATCGCTGGAGCTGGGCTCGACCGCGTCGACGACGATGTGCAACGCCTCGGGAGTGGCCTCCGTCACCGGGCGGGTCTCTGCCGCAGGCCGATCCGAACCGGCGCCGTCGGGCAGGAACACCTTGAACGACGATCCGCCGTTCTCGCGGCTCTCCACCGTCGCCCAGCCACCCTGCACCTCGGCGAAGCGAGTCACCAGCGGGCTGAGCGACGCATCGGACGAGGGCTCGGGATCTTCGACAGTGATGAGGGCGCCGCCGTCCGCCGCCGTGACACGAACCGTGATCGCCTTCTTCGGGGGCGTGCGGTCCCCAGAGGTCCGCAACATGCCGGCCAGGATCTGCTCTGTGCGCAGCTGGTCGATCGCGACCACGACGCGTTCGGTCTCGACCAGCAACTCGTGGTCCGCGTCGATGCCCGAGTCCTCGACCACACGCCTCACGAGGGGCTCCAGGTCGGTCCTGCGCACCGTGAGTTCCACCTCGCCGCGTACGAGGCGATCAGCGTCCGCGAGGTCGGCGACGGTGTGCTCGAGGCGGCGGGTGTGGACGGTGAGCTGACGCACCAGCTGGGCCTGTTCCTTCCCGTCCTTCTTGTGCTTGAGGATCTGGCTGATGCCGAGGATCCTGGTCAGCGACTTCCGCGCGTCGTTCGAGAGCTCCTTCACGAACGGCGAGGTCGCGCGGCGGTCCTCGATCGGCGTGCCGTCGCCGGCGTTGACCGCTGCCGCGACGGCCTCGGTCGCGGCATCGCCCTGCTCGGCGTCCTCGCCCCGCAGGTGACGCATGGCCGCGGCCATCTGCTGTTGACGCAGCTCGCTCTCGGTCTCGTCGAGCTTCGTCGTCGCGATGTCGACCTGGCGTTCCAGCGCGTGCACCCGCTCCTCGGCGGCGATCAACTTCTCGGTCTGACCGGCCAGGCGTTCCTGGGTCACACGCAGGATCTCGTCGATGTCGGCTCGGCCTTCGGAGTCCGCGAGCTCGAGCTGCCGGCGCGCCTCGATCTCCTGGAGGCGACGGTTCAGGTCCGCGTTCTCCTGTGAGGCGGCCTCGAGCTCGGCGGTCAGGCGCTCGTGGCGTGAGAGGGCGTCGGACGACTGCCCCTCCACCTGCTGCAGCCGCTCGGTCGCCTGCTGCAGCGCCTCGGACCGGGAGGAGAGCTGGGCGACGGTGGTGTCGAGCTCGGCACGCACGACCGTGAGCTCGCTCGCGAGCCGGCTCGCCTCGGCGTGGGCGGCCGAGATCTCTTCCTCGGCGTTGGCGAACCGGCTCGTCCGCGCTTCGAGCTCGCGTTCGGCGGCGTCGATCCGCTGCTGCGTGGCATCCTCGGCGGCGGCGATCCGCTGCGCGATGTCGGCATCCTTCGCCGCGAGCTCCTCGGCGTGGCGCGCTTCCAGGCGGGACAGCTCGGCCTGGAACTCCTCTCGGGTCGCGCGGACCTTCGCTTCGAGGTCGACCTCCCGCTCGACGAGCTCGGCGCGGTGCGAGGCCGAGACGCTCTGGAGCTCGGCCTTGACCGTGCGCAGCTCGTCCTGGAGCATCGCCGCGCGCTGCTCCTCGGCGCGCAGCGCCCGAACCTCCGCCCGAAGATCATCGAGCTCCTGCGCCTTCGAGCTCAGCTCGGCCCGGGAGCTCGCCGAGCTCTCGCGTGCCTGCGACGCCTCCATGTGGATCGCGTCCAGCTCGGCCTGAAGCTCCCGGGCGCGGTCGGCCTGCGGACGCAGCGTCTCCAGCTCCCGGCGGATCAAGGTGAGCTGAGTCTGGGCTCCTTCGAGCTCGGCCCGGAGTCCGATCGTCTCCTGCTCGGCGGCGTCGAGGCGCTCGTCGACGTTGCCGTCGGTGACGGGAGGTCGTTGCGCCAGGCGTCGGTTCATCTCGTCGAGCTCTGCCTGCGTCGTCTGTGCCTGGCGCTCGAACAGGCGGGCTCGGCCCTCCAGCTCCCTCGAACGATCCTCGAGGGCACGGGCGCGCTCGTCCGCGCTCCGAGCATGGTCCTCGAGCATCGCTGCCCGCTGCTCCGCCTGCATCGCCCGTTCCTCGTAGGTGGGGTCGCCGTTCGACGCCGTGGCCTCACGAAGGCGGTTCTGCGCCACCTGGAGCTCGTCGAGGGTCTTGCGGTACTGGTCCTGGAGCACACCCAGGCGTTCCTCGGCGGCGCGGGCACGATCCTCGGCCATGCGTCGGGCGTCGCCTTCTTCCTTCATGCCCTGCGCCGGGACCCCGACGGGCCGGGTCCCTGAGGGCCTCATGGCCGGCGAGATCACGCCCTGCTGTTCGAGGCGGGGAAGATCGACCTCGTCGGGGCGGCGCACGATCCAGACGACCAGCCCGATCGCGAAGAGGAGCACGAGACCGCTGAACAGCGCCATCGTCCTCCACGGGGCACCTGCCGCCTCGACCGGATCGGCCGAGGTCGTCAGCTCCACGGTCGCGGGCTCGCCGACGCCGGACTCGAAACGCAGCGGCAGCATCACGGAGACGGCGCCGTCGGAGACCCGCGTCTGTGGGGCGCCTCGGAGGGCCTCACGGATGCGGTCGCGTTCTCCGTCGAGCCGGTTGCCGATGCGGCCTTCCTCGGTCGCGTACAGGATCTCGGCGGTCGGCGACCACAAGGTCACGGTGTCGAAGTCGCTGGGGTCGATCACGACGCTGCCGAGCTGATCGCTCAGCGCGTCCGCGCGCGCATCGGCGGCGACGCCGTCGACATCGTCGGGGCGGAACACCAAGCTGAGCGAGCCGTCGGCGATCGCCTTGGCCTGCGTGACGATGTCCTCGAGCGCGGCGCTGCGGGCGCGCGCCCCCATCACGAGCGAGCCGGCCACCCCCGTGAGCAGCAGCACGGCGAGGCTGATCGATGCGATCTTGACGATGCCCGTTCCGTTCCTGGTGGTGACCACTCGAGCTCCTGGCAGGGTTCGGGTCTGGTCTGCGTGGGTGGGTTATCGGCAGGGCGAGCTCCGGGGTTCAGTCGGTCTCGGCGGAGTTGTCATCGGCCGGTCGGACGGGTCCTGACGCCTTAGGCCGCACGCGCGCCGCCCGGCATTCGCCGGCCCGCCCGTTACCTGAGCGTGGCGCCGGCCACTCCTACCTGAGCGTGGCGCCGGCCACTCCTACCTGAGCGTGGCGCCGGCCACTCCTACGTGAGCGTGGCGCCGGCCACTCCTACGTGAGCGTGGCGCCGGCCACTCCTACGTGAGCGTGGCGCCGGCCACTCCTACGTGAGCGTGGCGCCGGCCACGACCACCGTGTCGCCGGTGAGGTCGTGCTTGTCGAGCACGATGAGGTCCTCCAGCGTCTCGCGCATCTGCTCCACGTGGCTCACGAGCACGACGAGGCGGCGGGGATCGTTCGCTACGAGCCGGCCGATGCCGTCCATCGCCCGGTCGAGGTGCTCGGGGTCGAGCGAGCCGAACCCCTCGTCGAGGAAGAACGCGTCGAGCCTGCCTCCGCCTCGTGCCACCATCTCGGCGAGCGCGAGCGCCAACGCCAGCGAGGCCAGGAATGTCTCCCCGCCCGAGAGGCTGTCGGCCCGCCGCTCCGTGCCCGCAGCGTTCATGTCCAGGATCTCGAACCGGTCGTCCTCGGTGAACCGGTAAGCGTTGCCCGAGAGCTCCTCGAAGTGCAGGCTGCCGAGGTCGGCGAGTGCCTCGCGCTCCTCCTCCAACAGGAACGCCAGGAATCGCGAGGGTTGCAGGTCCGCCACGAGACGGCTCGCGAGAGCATGGTCCGCGCGGACCGTCGCGATCCGGTCGGCGAGGTGGGCGCCGGCATCGATCGTGGCCCGGAGGCTCCTGACCTGCTCCTCGGCCGCGCCCCGTTCCGCCGAGGCGGTCGCCAAGGCCATCGTGAGGTCCTCCTCGGGTCCGAGCCCCGCGTCGCCGAGCAGTGTGCGCATCGCCGTAGCCGCCTGCTGGGACTCCCGGCGAGATGCGGCCAGCGCGGCGCGAGCCTGCTCGTGGCTGTCGATCAGGGTCTCTCCCGCCTCGACGAACGCCGCCCTCACCGCGGCGGCGTCGGCTGCCACATCGTGGGGCTGGCCGAGCGATCCCCAGACCGAGGCGATCCTGTTCGCGAGCATGGTCAGGCGAGACCGGCCTTCCTCCCCGAGGCGCCGGGCACGATCCAGGGCCGCCCTCGAGTCGGCAGCCGCGGTGTTCGCGCGTTCCACGGCGGCGGATGCTTCGGCCAGATCGTGCGTCCGCTCCTCGAGCAGCGCCCGAGGGTCGCCCTCTCCCAGTCGATCGACGAGCTCGCTCTGCGCCGCGGCGAGGGCTGCATCGGCTGCGCGCAGGGCCTCATCCGCCCGTTCGAGGCCGAGCGCACGTTCGGCGGCTCGGTCCCTTGCCGACCCGAGTCGCTCATCGGCGCCGGCGGCCTCGGCGGCCGCCGAGCGATGCGCGTCCCGGGCCGTCGACTCATCGCGACGTGCGCGTTCGAGCGCCCGCTCGGCACTCGCGATCGCAGGCGCTCGTCCAGCCTTCGGGATCGTCACCACCGCCTGTTCGCAGACGGGACACGGCTCCCCGGCCACGAGCTCGGTGCGGAGGGTGCGGGCCATGTCCGCATGACGGGCAGCGTGCAGGGCCAGCTCGGCGTCGGCGACCGTCGCGCCCGCGGCGACGAGTGCGCGTTCGGCCTCGCCGAGGGCCGCGGTCACCCGTTCGCGCACGGTACCGAGCTGCTCGACGCCCTCCGCGGCCTCGCGAGCTGCGGCGTCGGCCTGCTCTCGCTCCCGCGTGGCGCGTTCGGCCGCGGCCACGAGGTGTTCGTGCTCGGTCACCAGCGATGCGAAGGCGACCTGGTCGCCGACGCGTTCCGCCACGGCCGCATGGGCCGCTTCGGCGTCTGCCCGGCCGGCCTCGGCGAGTTCCACGGCCTCCTCTGCCTGCTCGACGGCCGTCGCGGACGCCTCCGCCACGTCGGCGACCTCGTCGATCTCCTCGGCAGCCGGCAGCGACGACGTGATCCGGGCGAGCCGCTCGAGTGCGGCCTCCGCCTCGCGCGCCCGCTGCGCCGCCTCGCCTGCCGACGTCGTGGCTCGTTCGTACGGCTCCCGGACCGCTTCGAGCGTGGTGGCTCTCGCCGTCGCGGCCACGAGCCGCCGTTCGGCCACGTCGAGCTGCTCGCGCGCCGACGCGAGCTGGGAGCCCTCGCGATCGAGCGACTCCAGGAGCAGCTGCGCCGCGGTCACTCTCCGTTTGGCGGTCTCGAGCGCCCCGTCGAACCGCTCGTACCCGAAGACACCCTTCAACACCTCGTTGCGTTCCTTCGGTGTGGCCTTCAGGAAGTCGGCGAACCGGTTCTGCGCGAGCAGCACCGAGCGACAGAACGCCGCGAAGTCCATGCCGAGCAACCGCTCGACCCGCTCGCGCACCGGCTTCTCGCCCGTGATCGGCTCCAGGACGGGAGCGTCGGGCTCGTCGGACTCGAGGCGCTGCAGCTGGTGGCCCGACGCTCCCTTGCGCCGGAGGCCCCTCGTCGCTCGCCACACCTGGCCGTCGACCTCGAAGCGCAGCTCGACGTGGCACTCGCTCGCCGTCTGGTTGATCAGCGACTTCGTCTCGCGCTCGAACGTCGGGGTCTTGCCGTAGAGCGCGAACGCGATCGCCTCGAGGATCGAGCTCTTCCCGGCGCCGATCGGCCCGACGACGCCGACCAGATGGCGGCCGCGCCAATCGAACACGGTCTCCTCTCGGTAGGACCGGAACCCCTTCAGCCTCAGTTCAAGCGGTCGCATCGGCGGCGTCCTCGAGTACTTCACGGAAGAGCGCCACCAGCTCGGGCGGCGGATCCTCGCCGGTCGAACGGCGCGTGAACTCGGCGTAGAGCTCCTCGTCGGTCGGCCTGGCCGCGCCGTCAGTCCGCTCCGTGCGTCGGCCCTCCGGGCGCAGCGCTCGCACGTTCACCAGGAAGGGGAACGTCTCGGCCGCCCGGCGGGCGAGGTCGGCGTCGGCGCCGCCCACCTGCACCGTGAGGTCGAGGAATGACCCGCGCAGCTCGTCGCCGCGAGATTCGATCTCACTCCAGGTGCCGGTCACGCGTTCGAGCGGACGGCCACTCGTGAGCGGCACCGAGTCGATCGTCGCCAGCCGCCCGGGCTCGACGTCGACGACGACGACGCGCTTGTGCTCACCCGCCTCGCCGAAGTCGAGGCAGAGCAGCGACCCCGCGTACTCCGCGGGCACCGGCGCGCCCGGCACGGGCTGCGGCGCGTGGATGTGTCCCATCGCCACGTACTGCGGTCCCGGGGGGATCGCCTGTGCCGTAGCCGTGTACGCGGTGCCCATGTGAAGCTCCCGCTCGCCTCGGGGCGCACCCGTGTCGACCTTCACCCCGCCCACGAGGAAGTGGCCCATCAGGATCGGCACGAGCGAGCCGCCCGCGCGGGCCACCAGGGCCTCGTTGTAGGCGGAGGTGACCTTCGCGACGCGCCCCGCGTACTCGCCGTACCACTCACCGGCGTCGCGCATGAAGTCGACGACTCGGCCTTCCCGAAGGAAGGGGAAGCACGCGACCACCGCGTCGACCCCGAGCGCCTCGGGCCCGAGCACGCCGCCGGCGTCGGGGCGCTTGATCGTGCCGACGAGGTGTACCCCGCGGCCCTGGTCGCGCAGCAGGGGCGCGAGCGCCTCGAAGAGGTCGGGGGAGTCGTGGTTGCCGGCGACGACGACGACCGGGCGACGCTCGGCGAGCCGCAGCAGGGCGTCGATGCCGAGCGCGAGGGCGTCGACGGGCGGTATCGGCCGGTCGAACACGTCGCCGGAGACCAGAACGAGGTCGACGTCGCGCTCGTCGGCGATCGCGACGACCTCGTCCAGCACCTCGCGGAACTCCTGCGTGCGGTCGTGCCGGCCGAGGCGGCGGCCGATGTGCCAATCCGACGTGTGGAGGATCTTCATGCGGGGGGAGCGCGGCGCTACAGCCCGTCGAACGGATCGGGGCCGGCGGCCTCGTCCACCTCCTCCTTCCGCGTCGCCCACGGCGGGAAGGGGAAGGTCACGACGAGCGGCACGGGGATCGCGGGCTGGGAGATCACCATCGTGCCGGGCTTCAACAACCTGGCGCGGGCCCGTGTCGACGGCAGCATCCATCCGTACTCGGCCCGTTCGGCCTCGGCGGCGTCGAGGCGCCCGCTCACCCGGATCGCGGCGTTCTCGAGCACCTCGGGCGCCACGCGGCTCGCCGTCTGCTGGGCGCCGACGAGCAGCACGCCGAGCGAGCGCCCGCGCTGGGCGATGTCGATCAGCATGTCCTTCAGCGGGCCGGTGCCCTCGCGCGGCGCGTACTTGTTGAGCTCGTCGAGCACGATCACCGACAGCGGGAGCCGCCGGCCGGTCTCCTCCTTCTCGCGGAACGTCTCCGCGAGCAGGGCGCCGACCACGAACCGCTGCGCCTGCTCGTGCAGCGACTGGATCGCGACGACCGTGACCGTGGCGGCGCCGCGGTCCAACCGTCGACTCTCGCCGGCGCGCACGAGGTGCCCGAGACGGGAGGACGCCGCGTGCAGGCGCCGCATGAACGCCGAGACCGTGCTCGGCATCACGCGCCCGGTCCAGGCTTGATCGGGCTCGCCGCCGTCCTCGGGCTCGAGGAACACGTCGAGCGCGGTCACGAGCGACGAGAGGTCCTCGATGATCGGTTCGCCCGGAACGGCGCTCACTTCCTGTGCGCCCCACCGCCCGCCCGGCGTCTGCGAGGGATCACGCAACACGACCGCGCCGGGGCGCCCCGCCACGTTCACCGCGAACCGCTTGAGCTGGGTTTGCACCCGCTCGCGGATGAACGGGATCTGGTTCTTCGCGTCGTTCGCGTCGGTGAAGCAGAACTGCAGCAGGTCGTCGTCGATGAACTCGCGCGGGGTCCACGAGAAGACCTCGATGCCGTCGAGCCGTCCGCCGGTGTCGGGTACCAGGACGTCGCCGGAGCGACGCTTCGGCGGCGCCCAGAACGCGACCGACGGGAACGGCGCCGGCTCGACCCCGAGCGCGGCCCAGCCCTCGCGCGCCTCGTCGTCGAACCGGGCGTTCGGCCGGTCGAGCCAGAGTAGGTCCTCGCCCTTCACGTTGAACACGAGCACCCGCATGTTCGACGCGCCCTCGCCGACGATCGCCGTGTGCTCGCGCGCCGAGAGCATGCGCAGGAAGAACAGCGCGAACGACGTCTTCGTCGCGACGCCCGAGATGCCGCTGATCGACATGTGGCCGCCCTTGCGGCCGTCGAAGAAGTCGAGGTCGACGTGGACCGGCAGCTCGTCGCGTCCGATGCCGACGGCGAGCGGCCGCCCCATCTCGTCGACGTACAGCGCCTTCGCGCGCTCCTCCCCGGTCGCCCGCTCCACCGTCTCGCCCGGGTCGGGAGAGACCCACACCTCGGGATCGACACGGGTCACCTGCACCTGCGCCGTGCGGACCTTCGCCGCCGGCATGATGCCGAGGTCGGCGATGCGGTGCGTGTCGCTCTCGTAGCTGGCGCCCTCGTAGACGGCTTCCGCCTCGGTGACCACGCCGTACGTGCGAACCTCGCCCGCCTTCGGCACCTGGGTGCGGACGACGACCAGGTCGTCGAGCTGCAGGAAGTCGTCGTCGTCCAGCACGACGCGGAACGCGCTCGTCGAGGAGTGCTGGGAACCGAGGACGCGGCCGACCTGCTCGTCGGTCACGACGCCTCCTGATGTAACTCGGGCCTCATGACGGCGTGGCGGAGCGCTCGGTACACGAGCCCGCGATCGCCCATGCGGTGTCGCAGCTCGCGCTCGAGCGCTCCGATCGGCACGAGGTTCTGCGGCGCCCGCGGATCGACGTGAGGCTCGCTCGCCACGAGCGGCAGCACGGCAGCCGTGCGATCCGCGATCGTGGCGGCCTCGTCGCGGGCCAGGTGGCCCGACGTCTCGCACCGCACGACTCCCGTCCAGGAATGCCCGCCCTGCAGCATCGCGAGTCGCAGGTACCAGGAGTAGCGCGCGTACGGGGTCTGCGCGGCGATGCAGAACATCGGGGAACGCTGTCCCGGCGCGAGCTCGGCGATCACGCCGCTCTGGGGCGGCTCGAGGTAGGTGACGCGATGGGTCTTCACGTACCCCACGGTCGCGTGTTCGCGGATCTTCTTCAGCGGGCCGTCGGCCATGACCGCGCACTGGGCCGAGAGCGACTCGGCGCACTCTCCCTCGGCGTCGCGCATCTTCGAATGCAGGGCCATCATCAGCAGGTTCGGGTCGTCGCCCGGGGCCCGGGTCGTGCCCACCCCGGGCTCGAGGTCGACGGCGGGCATCTGCTCGCCGCTGCCACCGGCGAGCACCGCCCACCGCTCGATCCGAACGTCGGCGACCTCGGAGCGCCGGGCCTCGCGGTCCCAGACCACGGCGCCGACCGCGAACGTGCCGACGAGGCCGGGGGTCGGGCCGTGCTCGGGGTCGTCGAGGGTGAGCCGGGCGTCGATGCGGCGGACGCCGTCGACGAAGGCGATGCGATCGACCCCGTCGTCGCGGCCCTCGATCGGCGCCCAGTCGTCGGTCTCGACGCTCGTGTCGACGGAGCCTTCGGCGGGGGAGAGGGCTTCGTCCTGGTCGAGCGGGGTGCCGTAGTCGGGGTCCCAACCCTCGACGAAGATGCGCGCCATGGCGCGTATCGTACCCGTGCCCCCCGACACCTCCGCGGAAGCCACGCGCCTCTAGTCTGGGCCAGACTAGAGCGGCGTCGTCTCGACGGAGACCGCCGCGAAGCGCTCGCCGTCCCACGTGAGCACGCGCTCGCGGATCGCGCTGGGGCAGCAGTGGGGGTCGTCGGGCCCGTACACGCGCGCGACCTCGTACAAGCCGATCGGATCGGGGTTCGGCTGGATCTCGGCGTCGCAGACCGAGCGCTTCCAGAGCGGAGCGCCGGCGGCGAGGTCGACGACCCGGTAGATGGCACACGCCCCCGTGCCGCCCGTCTCCTCGCGGATCAACGCGTCGGCCGACGTGTCCCCGGTGAGGTCGGTCACGTCGGCCGAGATGGCGAGCACGCCGTCGCGCTTGCCGTGGGCGAGCCCGTAGACCGCGCGCCAGGGGGGGTCGGCGCCGGGCTCGCGGCGCCACACTACGTACCCGCGAGCCTGTGAGAAGGGGTCGCCCCCCGGCGTGGCGAACGCGATCACGACGGCCTCCCCGCCGGTGGTCTTCGCCCGGTCGACGCCGGTGACCTCGTCGCCCGGCGGGATCAACTCCTCGAGGGGGAGGTCGCGTCCACGCACGTCCTCGTCGAAGGATGCCGGCACGCCGTCGGGGATCTCGGCCGGCGACGGGGACGGCGTCACCATCGGCGACGGCTCGTCGCTCACGCTCGGAGCCGCCGTGACGGACGGCAGCTCGCCCTCGGCAGGCGGATCGGTCGCGATCGGCCCCCTCGCAGACCCTCCGCACGCGGTCGCCGAGAGGGCGAGTGTGAGCATCAGGGGGAAGACGAGTCGTCGCACCGGCCGATGCTACCCGCGCGTGCACCCGGGCCGGGCAGCCCGGCGTACGATGCGCACCATGTCCGAGCTGACGCCCAAGACCGTCGCCGAGTCGCGCGTCGAGCTGACCCAGCTGATGGAGGCGACCGACGTGAACATCGCCGGCTCCGTGCACGGCGGGGTCGTGATGCGACTCGTCGACACCGCGGCGGGCCTCGCGGCGATCCGTCATGCCGCTGGGCTCGCCGTCACGGTCGCGATCGACGAGCTCTCGTTCCTGGAACCGGTGCACATCGGCGACGTGCTCGTGCTGAAGGCCACGGTGAACGACGTGGGAAGGACCTCGATGGAGTGCGGCGTGCGCGTCGAAGCGCACGATCCGGTCACGGGCACGATGCGCCACGTGAACACCGCCTACCTCGTGTTCGTGGCGGTCGACGACGACGGGAACCCGCGCCCCGTGCCCCCGCTGGTGGCTGAGACCGAGGTCGAGCAGCGCCGTCAGCGCGAGGCCAAACTCCGCCGCACGGCCCGCCTCGCCCACACGGAGGCCGTCAAGGCGGTCCGGGCTGCCGAGGAGGGAGCGTAGACGGGACATCCAGTGGGATGGCCTTCTCCATGGCAGCGCCGGCGATGGCGGTTCCGTCGGGCATGACGATTTCGACGCGTTCGGTGACGACGAAGCCGTGACGCTCGTACACGGGGAGTCCTGGCATCGTCGACATCAGAGCCATGCTGTGGAACCCTTCCGCCGCCGCCGCGTCTCTGACGCTTCCATCACGAGGGTGCCGAGGCCACGCCGCGTCCAGTCGCCGCGCGCGAACATCGCACGGATCCGTGCGGCTTGCGTTGCCGGGTCGAGGAGCCTCGCGTCATCCACGCTCTCACCCGATCCCGTGTAGAGCTTGTCTCGTCGGCTCCAGCCGCCGCAGGCAACGATCTCGCCGCCCGCTTCGACGACGAAGTACGTGCCGTCGTCGATCAACGAGCGGTCGACGCTCCCGATGTAGCGGACGCTCGCCTCCGTCTCAGCCTGTCGTACGCCGCCGGGAGAGCGCCCGGATCGATGCCTTCATCAGGGCGTCGATCGCCTCGACGTCGTCTGGGGTCGCTGAACGGAGCAGGGGTGAAGTCACGTGCGCCCAAGGGTAGGCGAGAGGGCGCGTCTCGAGGCCCGTGTCGATGTCCCCTCGAGCGGGTCGCCGGGCTCGATCGGTTCTCGGACCGATGGGCCCGCATGGGAGGATGGAGGCACCCCATCATGCGGAAGGACTGATGCACCTGTGAGCAGCGAACTCGCCGGGGCGCGAGGGCGGTTGGAGACCGCCGAGGGCCCGATCGACCTGTTCCGACTCGATTCGATCGCCGAAACCGGCGACCTGTCGAAGCTTCCGAAGACCGTGCTGATCCTGCTCGAGAACCTGCTGCGGCGCGCCGGCTCGCGCGATGTGTCCGACGACGACGTCGGAGCGCTCGCCCGCTGGCCCAGGCCGGCTCGCGACATCGCGTTCATGCCCGGCCGCGTGCTGATGCAGGACTTCACCGGCGTGCCGGCCGTCGTCGACCTCGCCGCGATGCGCAGCGCCGCCCAGCGCGCGGGGCTCGATCCGATGGCGATCGAGCCGTCGATCCCGGTCGACCTCGTGATCGACCATTCCGTGCAGGTCGACCTGTTCCGCACACCCGAGGCGTACGAGCGAAACATCGAGTTCGAGTACCGGCGCAACGCCGAGCGGTACTCCCTGCTTCGCTGGGCCCAGCAGGCGTTCCAGGGCCTGCGCGTCGTGCCGCCCGGGGCCGGCATCTGCCATCAAGTGAACCTGGAGCACCTCGGGCAGGTCGTGTCCATGCGCGACGGGGTGGCGTTCCCCGACACGCTCGTCGGCACCGACTCGCACACGACGATGATCAACGGCCTCGGCGTGCTCGGCTGGGGCGTCGGCGGCATCGAGGCGGAGGCCGCGATGCTCGGTCAGCCGATGTTCCTGCCGCAGCCGGTCGTGATCGGTGTGCGCACGCTCGGCGAGCTGCCGGCGGGCACGACCGCGACCGACCTCGTGCTCACTCTCACCGAGATGCTGCGCACGCACGGGGTCGTCGGGAAGTTCGTGGAGTTCTTCGGCGACGGACTGTCGTCGCTCTCGATCGCCGACAGAGCGACGCTGTCGAACATGTGCCCGGAGTACGGGGCGACCGCGTCGTACTTCCCGGTCGACGACGAGACCCTTCGCTACCTGTCGTTCACGGGGCGCGGCGACCGCGTCGACCTCGTGGAACGCTACGCGAAGGAGCAGGGGCTGTTCCGGCGCGACGGCGACCCCGATCCCACGTTCAGCGAGGTTCTCGACCTCGATCTCTCGGCGGTCGTGCCTTCGATGGCGGGACCCAAGCGGCCCCAGGATCGGGTGGCCCTGCCCGACGTGTGGGACTCGTTCGTGGGGGCGTTCCGTGATCATCTCGAGCCGGACCCCAAGGGCACCGAGATCGGGCGCTTCGTGGCCGAGGGCGGTACGCCGAGGCAGGACGAGCTGCCCGGTGAGGACGACGTCACCGACCGCCCCTCGGGCGAGGAGACGATCGGGCACGGCAGCGTGGTGATCGCCGCGATCACGAGTTGCACGAACACGTCGAACCCGAGCGTGATGCTGGCCGCGGGCCTGCTGGCCCGCAAGGCGGTCGAGGCCGGGCTCGACGTGAAGCCATGGGTGAAGACGTCGCTCGCACCCGGGTCGCGCGTGGTGACCGACTACCTCGACCGCGCGGGCCTGACCCCCTACCTCGACAAGCTGGGCTTCGCGCTCGTCGGATACGGGTGCACGACCTGCATCGGCAACTCCGGCCCGCTGATCGGCGAGGTCGCTCGAGCCGTCGAGGAGCAGGATCTGAACGTCGCCGCCGTGCTCTCGGGCAACCGCAACTTCGAGGGCCGGGTCCATCCACAGGTGCGCGCCGCATACCTGGCATCGCCGCCGCTGTGCGTGGCGTACGCGCTCGCCGGACGCATCGACCTCGACCTCACGGCCGATCCGATCGGCGACGGGTCCGACGGCCCCGTGTTCCTGCGTGACATCTGGCCGAGCCCACCCGAGGTCGCCGAGGCGATGGCCACGGCGGTCACCGAGGAGCAGTTCACGAGCCAGTACGAGCGCATCTGGGACGGCGACGAGCACTGGCAAGGGCTGCCGACCCCGGCCGGCCCTGCGTACGAATGGAACGCCGACTCGACCTACGTGCAGGAGCCTCCGTTCTTCGAGGGTCTCGGTGACGATCGACCGATCGGCGACATCGAAGGCGCTCGCGTGCTCGTGAAGGTCGGCGACTCGATCACGACCGACCACATCTCGCCGGCGGGATCGATCAAGGTCGACTCGCCCGCCGGGGCCTACCTGCGGGAGCGCGGTGTCGAGCCGGTCGACTTCAACTCCTACGGCTCCCGGCGCGGTAACCACGAGGTGATGATGCGTGGCACGTTCGCGAACATCCGCCTGCGCAACGAGATCGCGCCCGGCACCGAGGGCTCGTTCACGACCCACCTGTCGAGCGGCGAGGTGACGAGCGTCTATGAGGCGGCTGAGCGCTACCGGGGCGACGGCACCCCGCTCGTGGTGCTCGCCGGCAAGGAGTACGGCAGCGGATCGAGCCGTGACTGGGCGGCGAAGGGGCCGAACCTGCTCGGGGTGCGGTTCGTGATCGCCGAGAGCTACGAGCGCATCCACCGGTCGAACCTGGTGGGCATGGGCGTGCTGCCGCTGCAGTATGCGCCCGGTGAGAGCGCCGCCACGCTGGGACTCACAGGTCGCGAGTCTCTCGCGGTCCGCGGGCTCGGCGACGGCATCACCCCCGGGCAGACGGCGACCGTCCAGGCGGTGGCCGACGACGGCGCGTCCACGACGTTCGACGTGACGGTCCGCATCGACGCCGAGGCCGAGCTCGAATACTTCCGGGCCGGCGGCATCCTGCGGTTGGTGCTGGCCCAGATGCTCGAAGGCTGACGAACGAACCTATGCATGCGCTCCTCGCCGCGACGGTGACGAGACCGCTCACCTAGCATCGAGCCATGCCCGCCGACGCCAACGTCGTCGCCACCGGTGTCACCGACGCACGCCTGCAGAACCTGCGCCGGTGGAACCTCGGCCTCACGGTGCTCCACCTCGCCCAGGCGGTGGCGGTGCTGCTGCTCGCAGACGACTTCGCGATCGCGGTGACGTCGTCGTTCCCCGACGGCCCGCCGGGTGCGCCGATCCCGGCTCCCGAGACGCTGTTCGACGTGAGGATCGGCTGGGCCGTCGCCGCGTTCCTCGGTCTCGCGGCGGTCGATCATCTGCTCACCGCGACCGTCGGGAGAGGCACGTACGAGCGCGACCTACGCCGCGGCATCAACAGGTTCCGCTGGGTGGAGTACGCGTTCAGCGCGACGCTGATGATCGTGCTCATCAACTTCTACTCGGGGACCACCTCGATCAGCGCCGTGATCGCGATCGCCGGAGCGAACGTGGCGATGATCCTGTTCGGCTGGATCGAGGAGGCGATGAACCCGCCGGGCCGCTCCTCGACGACGATGCTGCCGTTCTGGTTCGGCACCATCGTCGGTCTCGCGCCGTGGGTCGTCGTCGCCGTGAACATCGTCGGCTCGTCGACCGTGCCGGGCTTCGTCTACGGCATCGTCGTCGCGCAATTCGTCTTCTTCTTCAGCTTCGGGCTGAATCAGTGGCTCCAGTACCGGGGGGTCGGTCGCTGGACCGACTACGCGTTCGGCGAGAAGGCCTACCTCGTGCTCAGCCTGACAGCGAAGTCGGTGCTCGCCTGGCAGATCTTCGCGGGCTCGCTCGCCGGCTGAGCCCCAACGTGGAGGAAGGCGGGGCGCATGGCCCCGCCTTCCGTTCGCCGATCCTCGTCGTGCTCAGGCGAGGATCGGGTGCTTCTTCACCAGCTCCGTCCGCTGCCACACCTTCCCGAGTCCCAGGTAGATGCCAGCGTTCGCGAAGAACAGGGCTCCCAGCACCAGCGCCGAGACGACGTGGTCGTCGACGAACGGGTTGTGCTCGGGCCAGATCGCCGTGGCGGTGTAGAAGATCGCCATCCAGATGATGCCGCCGATGCTCGCGAGCTTGACGCCGATCCCGAGGATCAGCGCGAGCCCGATGAACAGCATCGAGGCCATGTAGACCCAGTCGACCCAGGCGGCCGAGGTCGGTCCGGCGTCGGTCATCTGGAACCCGGTGATCGTCTGGTAGAAGTCCGTGAACGGACCCTTCATCGCGAACCCGAGCACGCCGGCGGTCGGCGATCCGCCGTTGATCCAGGCGGCGTCACCGAAGAAGTCGATCGAGCTGGCACCCGTGGCCTCGTCGACGACCCGCCCCGTCGAGAAGCCGAGGGCGAACATCTTGTCGAGGAAGGCCCACAGGAAGGTCCACCCCAGCGCCAGCCGCAGCAACCCCATCACCACGCCGAGGCCCGTGCGGGTCTCCGGCGTCGCCTCGGGGATCGTGACCGGCTCGACGGTCTTGCGAACCTGCGTGTCCATGTACCCCACCTCCTTCGTTTCCTGGGCAGATACTGCCCCGGGGAGGTGCCGCTGGGACCGGGCTCGTGGCCCCACCCGGAGGGGACCTTCGACCCCGGGCCGAGTGGGGTCACTCGAACGGGACCTTCGGCCCTCCCGCTACTCCTCGACGGAGCCGGGCGTGGTGGTGTGGCGGGCGAGGTAGGCGGCCGCCTCGGCGCGCCGGGCGACCTCGAGCTTGGACAGGATCGAGGAGACGTAGTTCTTCACGGTCTTCTCCGCCAGGTTCAGCTCGTCGCCGATCTCGCGGTTCGTGCGCCCGTCCGCGACCAGCGTGAGGATGCGTTCCTCCTGGGGGGAGAGCCGGGCCAGCTTCTCGTCCTTCATCAGGTGCTTGCCCTTGCGCAGCCGATCGAGCACGGCGCTCGTGACGCTCGGGTCGAGCAGGGAGTCGCCGGCGCCCACCGCGCGGATCGCGCGGAGCAGGTCGCCCGACTTCACCTGCTTCAGCACGTACCCCGAGGCCCCGGCCATGATCGACGCGAACAGCGCTTCGTCGTCGGCGAACGAGGTGAGCATCAGCACCCGGGTGTCGGGATGGTCCGCGCGGATCTCGCGGGTGGCCTCGATGCCGCTGCCGTCGGCGAGGCGCACGTCCATCACGACCACGTCGGGCCGGGTGCGGTGGGCCTCGTCGATCGCCTCGCGCACGGTGCCCGCCTGCGCCGTGACGACCACGTCGTCCTCGGCGTCGAGCATCGCCTTGATGCCGTCGCGCACGATCTCGTGGTCGTCGACGAGCATCACGCGCAGGGGCGCCTTCTTCGTCATGACGCCCATCCTAGCGGCGGGTCAGACCGGGCGGTGGACGTCCTCCGGCTCGGCGAGGAGCGAGTCCTTCACCCGATCGAGGAAGTCCTTGAGCGTCGCCTCGGCGACGCGGAACAGGACCGCACGATCGATCGCGCGTCCGACGACCCCGAGTGGCGGCACGTATCGAGCGCTCATCGCCAGCTGCGATCGGTTGGGACCCAGCGGAGCGATCTCGAGATCCGCGTCGAGCGCCGGGAACAGCCCACTCGCTCCGACCGCCGACCACCGGATCGGCACCACGGTCTTGCTCGGCATCCTCACCGGCTCCCCGAACTCGATCGCCACCCGCCGGGCGACGCGCACGTCGTCGCCGAACCCGACCTCGGCGAGCAATGCGTCTCCGTGGAAGTTCGCTTCCCCCGCCAACCCGGGCAACCACGAATGTGGGTCGCGCAGCAGCGCCTCCTCGACCCGTTCGGGGTCCATGGGGAGCTCGACGAAGTAGCGAGCGAACACGCGACCCAGTGTCGCGGCAAGGGGGGGGGCGACGCAGGGACACAGGTCCCGGCCGGGTGGGGTCTCCTGGCACCCCCTCCGGACGGTCGCGGACCCCAGACTCACCCCTCGTGTACGCACGAACGTCCGTTCCGGAAGGAGATCCGATGATGCGAAGGTTCCGCATGGGGGCGCTGGCTCTGGCGACGGTGCTCGCGCTCGTCGCCGTCGCCTGCAGCGGCGGCGGTGAGCAGGCCCCGGCCGCCGGCGACGGCGAGGCCGCGGCCGCCGGCGGTCCCGTCACCGTCGACGTGATGTTGTCCGACTTCGCGATCGAACCGGCCGCGATCGAGGTGCCCGCGGGCAGCGACATCACGTTCACCGTGATGAACCACGGTCAGTCCCCGCACACGTTCGGCGTCGTCGTGGATGGTGAGACGATCGAGACGCCGAGCATCGACGTCGACGGGACGACCACGCTGGAGGTGCCTGCCCTCGCGGCGGGCACCTACGACACGCTGTGCACGGTGCCGGGCCATGACCAGCTGGGCATGGTCGGAACCCTCACGGCGAGCGACGGCGCCACCGACGCGACGACGGCCGACGGCGGGGAGGGGACCGATGCGACCTCGCACGCGTCCATGACCGCCGAGGAGATGGCCGCGGGCCACGAGCAGGGCGTGCAGGACTTCCTGGCCGGCAAGGAGACCGACTCCTACGGCAACCAGCCCTTGGAGCCGGAGATGGACGGCGGCGTGAAGGTCTACAACTTCATGGTCGAGGAGATCCAGTGGGAGATCGCCAAGGGTGAGTTCGTCGACGCGATGGCGTTCAACGGACAGGTGCCCGGACCCGAGCTGAGGGTCAACGAGGGCGATCGCGTGCGGTTCGTGGTGCAGAACCAGATGACCGAGCCGTTCGTTCTGCACTTCCACGGGCTCACGGTGCCCAACAGCGAGGACGGCGTGCCTTACATCACCCAGCCGCCCATCATGCCCGGCGAGTACTGGACCTACGAGTTCACGATCAAGGACCCGCCGGGCATGTACGTCTACCACTCGCACTTCAACTCGGCCGAGCAGGTCGACAAGGGGCTGTACGGCTCGATCATCGTGGAGCCCGAGGACGGCGACTGGACCCCCGTGTACGGAGCCGATCCCGCCGTCGAGTACACGATGTTCGTCGGTGACGGCACGTTGGGGTACAACCTGAACGCGAAGTCGTTCCCCGCCACCCAGCCGATCGTCGCCGACAAGGGCGACTGGGTGCTGATCCACCTCGCCAACGACGGAGCGCTGCTGCACCCGATGCACCTGCACGGCTTCCACTTCATGGTCGTCGCCGAGGACGGGTATCCGCTGAGCGAACGGAACCGGTACCTGGCGGACACGATCGTGATCGCCCCGGGGTCGCGCTTCGACATCATGGTGAAGGCCGACTACCCGGGCGCGTGGGCGTTCCATTGCCACATCCTTCCGCACGCGGAGGGGCCCGGCGGCATGTTCGGCATGGTGTCGGCGCTCGTCGTGCAGTGACCGTCGCACCGGTGGCCGCGGAGGGCCGGGTTCGAGCCCCGGCCCTCGTGCCCGCCTAGAGGGGGAGCTGTGCCCTGATCGTCGTGCCCTCGCCCGCGACGCTGAGGATCGTGAGCTCGCCGCCGAGCGAGGTCACCCGCTCACGCAGGTTCGGCATGCCCATCCCCGATGACGGCGACGATGGGTCGAAACCGAGACCGTCGTCGTCGATCTCGAGCTCGGCGCCGCCGTTCGAGCGCCGCAGGGTGATGCGGCACGACGTGGCGTGGGCGTGGCGGCCGACGTTCGACAGTCCTTCGCGCACGAGCTGCACCACGTCGGCGGCACGGCTCGCCAGCTCGGCCGCCACGCTCTCGTCGACGTCGACGATCGTGAGCACGTCGGTGCGTCCTTGGAACTCGAGCGCGAGCTGCTGCAAAGCCTGGTCGAGCTGGCGATCGGCCAGGATCCCCGGCCGAAGCCCGAAGATGTAGTTGCGCAGGTCGCGGATCGCGCGGTCGACCTCTTCGGTCGCGTTCTCGATGCGCCGGGCGATCTCGGGGTCGTTGGCCATCGCCGAGGTGCCCTGCAGCCCCATGCCCACCGCGAACAACGCCTGGATCACACCGTCGTGCAGCTCCTTGGCGATACGCTCTCGCTCCTCGAGCAGCTCGAGACGCGCGAGCTCCTCGTGGGCCCTGCGCATCTCGTCGTACAGCCGGGCGTTCTCGATCGCGACGCCGGCCTGCGTCGCCAGCACGACCAACGCCGCCTCGTCGTCGTCGGTGAACTCGGGCGCCCCCCGCTTCTCGGTGAGGTAGATGTTGCCGAAGATCTGGCCGAGCGCCTTGACCGGCGCCCCGAGGAACGAGTGCATCGGAGGATGGTTCGGTGGGAAGCCGGCCGACCTCGGGTCGGCGCCGATCTCGGGGATGCGCATCGGCCGCTGCTCCTGGATCAGCAGACCCAGGATGCCGTGACCGACGGGGGGATGGCCGATCGCGGCTCGCTGCTCGTCGGTCACCCCCCGGGTGATGAATCGCTCGATGTGGGGCGTGTCCTCGCCCAGCACCCCCAGCGCTCCATAGCGAGCCCCGGTGATGCCCACCGCCAGCTCCACGATGCGCTCGAGCACGGACCCGAGGTCGAGCTCCGAGGAGAGGGCGAGGCCCGCTTCGATCAACATGTGCGTGCGCGCATCATCGGGAGTCACGCTCGGGGCCGGCTCGTGCTCGCTCACATCCGGAGCCTAGCAACGGGGTCGATCCGTCCCGTCAGATGGGGGGCACCGGACCCGGGACGCGAGCGAGCGCCGGACCTACGGTGACCGTGGGGTTCGAGGCCGAATGGCACCGCATCCCCGCGAGGAGGTGTCGACGATGTCACGCACCGTGGCCGACGTGATGACCAGGACCGTGGTGGTGGTGCCGGGCTCGGCCCCCTTCAAACAGGTGGTCCGCGCGATGCGAGAGTATCGGGTGAGCGCCCTTCCCGTGACCGATCCCGACGGCTTGATCGTGGGCGTGGTGTCCGAAGCCGACATGATCCTGCGTGAGGATCCATCCGTGCTCGAGCCGCACTTCTTCGAGGGACATACCCGTCGTGACGAACGGAAGAAGGCAGAGGCGTTGGTCGCCCGCGATCTGATGACGGCTCCGCCGGTGACGGTCGGCCCTCAAGCGTCTGTCGCCGACGCCGCCCGGCTGATGCACGAACGTCGGGTGAAGCGGTTGCCGGTGGTCGACCTCGAGGGACGGATCGTCGGCATCGTCTCGCGCATGGACCTGCTCGCCGAGTTCCTGCGCGACGATGACGACATCAAGGCGGAGGTCTGCCGGGTGCTCGCCGACGACCTCTCGATCGCCGCCGGTCAGGTGCTCGTGCTCGTCGACGACGGTGTGGTGCACCTCGAAGGCCGCCTCGAACGTAGGTCGCTCGTGCCCTCGATCTGGGGCGCGGTCCGCGCCGTTCCCGGCGTCGTGGGCCTCGACGAGCGCCTCACGTGGGAGCTCGACGACACGATCACGCCGGCGTCACCGGTTCCGTGGGTCGGGTTCTGACCGGGGGTGCCGGGCGCGGAGGGCGGTAGCCGTAGGTGAATGCCCGCACGAGCGTGAGGAACACGACGAGCAGCCCCGTCACCGCGTACACCGCGAACATCCAGGGTCGCTCCGTGTCGGTGCCGGCGAAGACGCCGTGCGCGAGCGCCAGTGCGAAGGCAGGTACGGCGAGGAGGTGCAGGCGCCGCCACCACGCCGTGCCGAGCGGCTTGCGCAACCACGACGACACCACGATGACCACGACCGCGTACATCGCGATGACGCCGGCCGTGATCGCGATCGGCCGATACTCCGACGCCATCGGCAGGGTGAGGGCTGCGAGCGAGAACGGCATGAACTCGTCGACGAGCAGGAGCCCGAGGTGCACCCCGAGCAGCGCGAGTCCGGTCGTCGCCGCGAACGCATGGAAGAGGTTCGCCGACGGCTTCGAGATCCTCTTCGACACCACGGACGTCGTCGCCACCAGACCCCACGCGATCGAGAGGAAGAGCATCAGGTAGCTGCCGATGCCGGCGGCCCGGAGCAGGATCCACGTGCTCATGCGGCCACCCCGTCTTCTGGCTCGTCTGATGGCTCTCCGCGTCGAGACGACGAGGTGACGGAGTTGAAGACGATGCCGTCGCGGCCGACGATCACGCTCGGTGCGTCGGCGACGGCCCGGGTGCCCCGGAGCAGCGCGACCGTTGCCGCGACCTCAGCCTCGGCGCAGGTGGGCGCCCACGAGGTGACCTGCAGGGCGTCGGTGATCGCGGGCGTTCCCGTGCGTGGATCGATGACGTGGTGGAGTCCCGGACCCCACGAGCGCTTCGCGGTGCTCGAGGTCGCGAGGGCGCCCCTGTCGATCCGCAGGGTCATGATCGCGTTCGAGGGATCGTCGGGGTCCTCGACATCGATCGCCACCTGAGGAGCGTCTCCGCCGACGCGCAGGTCGCCGCCCGCCGAGACGAGCACCCACGACATGCCTGACGCCAGCGCCCGCTCGACGGCGAGATCGACCGTCCACCCCTTGGCGATGCCGCCGAGGTCGAGTCCGACACCGGCCGGCAGTCGCACCGATCCGGCGACCATCTCGATCTCTGTCCACCGGCCGCACGGAACCGGCCGACGCAGCACGACGCGAGCCGACCGGATCACCTCGTCGAAGTCACGATCGTAGCCGGCGGCCTCGATCGCACCGAGCACCGTCGGATCGAAGGCTCCGCCGGTGGCGGCCGCCTCGGCCAGGCACGCCCGTAGCAGGGACTCGAATCCGGGGGAGAGGGTCACCCAGCCGCCCGCACGAGCATTCACCATCGACAGCTCGCTGTCGGCCCGAAACCGGCTGAAGCGCTGCTCCTCCACTCGGAAGGTCTCGATCACGGCGTCGGCCCCGGCCACGAATCCGTCGTCCGGTCCGTAGACGCTGAGCGTGGTCCCCATGGCTGGAGTGTCGAGTCGCCGGGTGCGCTCGTGCCGCATCACGATCCTCCGGTCGAAGGTGGCGGAGCGGGGGCCGGCGCGCCTCCCGACGAGCTCGACGAGCTGCTCACCGACGGCGCCTGGACGTAGGTGATCGGTGCGCTGGCGGCGGGTTCCACCACGACGATGCGCCTGGTGATGCGCCGCACGATCACGCGTTGCCGGGGGACCCAGCGGTCCCCCGGCGGCTGCGCCTGCTCGGGTATCGGGGAGGCACCCAGGGCACCGACGCCCGCGAGGAAGGTGGCGATCCCGGTCGTCCACGCGAGTGCGCGCAGTCGGTGGCGGCTCCACCGAGGCTTCCGGCGAGGTGCGTCAGTCATCGTCGCCCTCGTCCTCGTGGTGCTCGTCGCCCTCGTGATCGTCGTCTCCGTGTTCGTCGCCCTCGTGCTCGTCCTCGTAGGCGTCGTCGTCCTCGTAGGAGTCGTCGTCTCCCGACGCATCGCTCGAGCCGCTCGGGGAGGCGGCCGCCGCTGCCGGAGCCGCGACCCTCACGACCTCGCCCGGCTTCGCGTCCGCCTTCTTGTGCACCGTCACGGTGCGGCGAACGGTTCGGACGACCGGCTCGGATGAGGCGCGACGTTCAGCCCTCGGCACGGCGTTGCTGACGGTCGGGCCCGTCAGACCCGTGGCCACCGCAAGGCCACCGACGATCAGGGTGAGCACGAGTGCTGCTGACAACATCAGTGCGGAACGCTTGTTCATCCCGGACCTCCTTCGGGTCGCGGCGGGCTCATTCCCGCCGAGGACCACGCTAGGGGGGGGTCATCAAGGGCCCAGGCAAGTCAGGGTTAAGGTTCGGGTAAGCCTCGCCTTCCGGCGGGACGGCCGAGCGGATCAGACCATCGTGGTCAGGTCGGCGGTCAGGAGGGGATCGCTCGAGGGTGTCGAGGGGCAGTCCGATGGTTCGGCCGTCACCGCCATCGTGTCGGTGGTGCCGATGCTCGCCTCGACCCGGACCGCGACCACGCCGTCGGTCGGGGACACGCATCCACCCGACACCGCCTCGTCGCCCTCGATCATCCAGATCTCGTACACCTTGCCCGCACCGGGGTCCGGGAGGTCGCCGCCCCAGAACACCGCCCCCGGCTCACCCGGGGTGAAGGCCATCGCGAGCGTGCCCTCCGTCTCGCCCGTGAAGACCACGAGGCGCTGGGAGGTCGTCGCCTGCACGCTCGTGGTGGAGGGCATGACCGTGCCGGCGGCAACGACCGCGATCGCGACGACGGCCGCGACCGCCGCCGCGGCCGCGAGCCAGACGCGCGGGCGCCGGCCCCGGCGCTCCTCGAGCTCGTCCCGCGGGGGCTGTGGGGACCCGAGGGCAGCCTCGCTCGCCGACGACCCTTCCCTCGCGCCCAGGATGCGATCCACGATGGCGTCGTCGACCGGTTCCGCGACCAGGGCGAACCCCAGCCGGCCCGCGGTCTCGGCGAACCCCATCTCGAGCAGGGCGCACTCGGCGCAGTCCGTTCCGTGCGACCCGCGCTCGCGCTCCAGCAGGGCCCGGTCGTCACCATCGAGGCCGCCGAGGGCGTCGACCGCCATGAGACTTTCGATCACGGTGTGATCGCGCGTCATCGTTCGACCTCGGCGAGCATGTCGCGCATCCGGCGCATACCGAGCATCGTCCGGGATTTCACCGTGCCGAGCGGGATGCCGGTCTTCTCGGCGATCTGCGACTGGGACAGCCCGTCGAAGTACATCAGCTCGAGCACGTTGCGCTGCTCTCCGGGCAGGTCGGCGAGGGCGGCGCGCACGATCCGGCGCTCCTCGGGCAGTCCCAGCTGCTGGACGACGTCATCGGCGTGATCGGCCTGCTCCTCGATCGCCTGCGGGATGGCCGCCTCGGCGCGCCGACGATGCGCCTCCTCTCGGCGCACGAGATCGACGGCGCGATGATGCACCATCCCCATGAGCCAGCTCCTCACGGAGCCTCGCTCACCGTCGTAGGCGCCCGGATCCCTCCAGACCGCCATGAATGCCTCCTGCACGATCTCCTCCGCCAGATGCGACTGCCGCACGACCCGCTGCGCGAGCGCCTTCGCCGTCGGGGCATACCGATGGAACAATCCTCGGAACGCCTCCTCGTCGCCGCGATGCAGGCGAGCCATCAGGTCGCGATCGCGCGCCTCGGACAGGTCACCCATGTCCATCGGCGCACTCCGTTCCAGCGTCGCCTGGGACAACGGCACCTTCCTCGGTGCGAGATCGTTCCGCCGGGTATTCGCAGCGCGAGGGGGAGCGGATGGCTCAGCCCTCCGAGTGATCGCGCAGCCTGCGCCCCGCCGTCTCCAAGATCTCGGACAGGGTGTTCGGCGTCGCCGGTTCGTAGAGGGCGCTGCCGACCGAGAGCGCGAGTGGCCGGGGAGGGTCCTGCTTGGCGTTGTGCACGGCGATCGCTTCGACGAGTCGGGAGAGCACGAGGGTCTCGGCGCCGGCCGCGTCACCGGTCAGCAACACGGCGAACGTGTCGTCGGTGATCCGCGCCGGCAGATCGGCGTCGCGGACGGCCTCGAGCAGCACCTCGGCCGCCTCGCGCGCGTCGTCGTCGTCGGTCTCGCCCTCGAGACGCACGAACAGGAACACCACAGGGGTCTGGCTGCGGTCGGCCATGCGCAGGTGGTGCTCCGCGATCGGCACGAACCCGCGCAGGTTCGGCAGACCGGTCGCCTCGTCGGTCGTGGCGAGCTCGCGGCGGAGCCGTCGGATCGACACCGCGTACTGCACGGCCCGGGGCAGGAGTCCGTGGGGGATCGAGCCGACGACGAGGTGGTCCTCGGCGCCGGCGTGCATCGCCACGGCGCCGTCGGCCTCGCGACCGGCCTCGGTGACGACCAGGATCGCGGCCTCAGGTGCTTTGCCCCGCAGGGAACCGAGCAGCTCGAGCGGTCCTTGGCCGTCCATCGCGACGACCACCGCGTCGACCGCCTCGCCCGACTCGATCTGATCGATGCTCTGGGCAGCACGCACCTCGAACCGCTCGTCGTCGGCGAGCTCGTCGGTCATCGCCGTCTCGAGCCCTACGAGCACCACCGTCACCGCATCGTCCATCTGGCCTCCTGTCGGTGATGGGATTATCCCATCCGGGAACCCTCGCGCCGCGGGCTCCGGTCGAGACGACCCTGCGATGCGGGAGCGCCTGCCCTGCCACGGTTCCGCCACACGATCACCACGAGGCCCGGGGGGCGGGTCCTCCGATCGCACGGGTACGCTTGGCGGCATGTCCGACGTGCCCTCCGGCGACGCCCCCACCCATGGTCACGGCCGGGTCGCCCGCATCGCCGTCGCGGTCACGGCCACGCTCTCCCTGCTGATCGGCGTCGGCAGCGCCTACGGATTCGTCGCCTATCGACAGGCAGGTGCCGAGGGCACGAACCCGAGCGGGGAATGGATCCCTCCGAGGGCCGAAGGCGGAGGATCGACCTCCGACGATCCGTGCGCGCGCGACGTGTGCAACTACCTCCTGCTGGGCAGCGACTCCAGGGCCGGGCTCACGTCGGAGGAACGCGATCAGTTCGGAACCGATCAGGAGATCGGGGGTGAGAACCGCGCCGACACGATCATGCTCGTTCACACCGACCCGGATCTCGAGAAGGCCATCATCCTCTCGTTCCCCCGGGATCTGTGGGTGCAGATCCCCGGTCAAGGGTGGGACAAGATCAACGCGGCGTTCGAGGGCGGTCTGGACGGCGGCGGACCGCTCTTGATGGCGAAGACCGTTCAGAGGCTCACGGGCCTGCCGATCGACCACACCTTGTACGTGGATCTCGCGGGCTTCCAAGGGCTGGTCGAGACCCTCGGCGGGGTGGACATGTGCATCTCGGGCGAGAACGTGAACACGCCTGGTTCGGTTTCGGCGCCGGGGGGTGGCACCGTCTACTACGAGGAGCAGGGCTTCATCGCCGACCCGTACACGGGCTTGTTGGTCCAGCCCGGCTGCGACACGTTGCCGGCCGAACAGGCGCTCGCATATGTACGAACCCGACACTTGAGGTGCGATGCGGCCGCGCCCGACTTCTTCCGCATCGCGAGACAACAGCAGTTCCTGCGTGCGGTCATCAACGAGCTGCTGAAACCCGATCAGCTCGCTCAGCTCCCGTTCCAGATCAAACCGATCCTCCGCAACCTCGAGCGTGATGACGGCCTCAAGATCGCGGACCTCGCCTACCTCGTCGGACAGCTCGAAGGCATATCGTCGGGCGCGGCGGAGTTCCGAACGGTGCCCGGCATCCCGACCACGGTGGATGGTCTCGCCGTCATCCGTCTCGATCCCGCGGCGAAGCAGATGTTCACCGCCATCGGCGATGGCAAGCAGCTTGGATCGACGGGAACGACCGTGTACGCGCAGTCGGAAGCGACGATCCCGGTCCTCGTCGTCGATCATGCGTCGGGAGGCGCGGCGGCCGAGGTGCAGGAGGTGCTCTCGCAGGCCGGGTTCGACATCTCGCCGGGCACGACGACCTATGCCGCCTACCCCAAGAAGGTGTCGGGAAGCGTGATCACCTACGCACCCGACGCCGAGGCCGAGGCACAGGTCGTGCAGAAGTACTTCCCGAATCTCGAGTTGAAGCAGGTCAAGGGTCTGCCCGACGACGTGGTCGTCTTCGTCGACGCGACGTACGAGCCGGCGCCCGTCGGCGGTGACGGCGGCGCGCCGCCCGAGTGTCCTTCGCCCGAGGCCTGATGCGCGCGCTCGTGCTCTCGGGGGGCGAAGGCTCGCGACTGCGCCCGATCACGTCCACGAACGCCAAGCAGCTGATCCCGGTCGCCGGCACCCCCATCCTCTTCCAGGCGCTCGAGGCGATCGCCGCCGCCGGCATCACGCAGGTCGGCATCGTGATCGGTGCGACCGGTGACGAGGTGCGGGCCGCCGTCGGTGACGGCTCCCGCTGGGGCATCGACGTGACGTTCATCCCGCAGGAGGCGCCGCTCGGCATCGCGCACGCCGTGATGGTCGCGGAGTCGTTCCTGCACGATGACCCCTTCCTCCTCTACCTCGGCGACAACGTGCTCCTCGGCGGCGTGACGCGCTTCGTGCGGGAGTTCGATCGCAGCGAGGCCGAGGCGCACATCCTGCTCGCGAAGGTGCCCGAGCCCGAGCACTTCGGGGTGGCGGTGCTCGACGGCGACCAGGTCGTGCGGCTCGTCGAGAAACCGATCGAGCCCCTGAGCGACCTCGCACTCGTCGGTGTCTACCTCTTCCGCCGCTCGATCCTCGATGCGTGCCACACGCTCGCGCCCTCCGGACGCGGGGAGTACGAGATCACCGAGGCGATCCAATGGCTGCTCGACGAGGGTCGCGAGGTGCGCGCCGAGATGGTGAGCGGCTACTGGAAGGACACGGGGCGCCCCGAGGATCTGCTCGAGGCCAACCGCATGATGCTCGCCACGATCGAACCCGCGATCGAGGGATCGCTCGACGAGGCGACCAGGGTCGACGGTACGGTCGTCGTGCGGACCGGCGCCTCGGTAGCCGGCAGCACGCTGCGTGGACCGCTCGTGATCGGTGAAGGCTCGAAGGTCGTGGGCTCCACGATCGGTCCCGACGTCTCGATCGGCCCCGGCTGCCACATCGAGGCCAGCGAGGTCGCCGACTCGATCGTGATGCAGGAGTGCACGATCGCCGACGTGCACGGGCTCACCGGCTCGATCCTGGGCCGCCGCGTCGAGGTGCGTCACTCGGGTGGAAGCGGCGCCCATCGGCTGATCGTGGGCGATCAGAGCCGCATCGAGGTCGATTGAGGGATCGCTCCGACTAGGCCTTCCGGTGGTTCCCGCAGGCCGCGTGCGCGCCTAGCATCATCGTGATGGAGCAGCTGCGCCCCACCGTCGTGCCCGGCCGCCGCAAGGCCTTCTCGGCGTTGGTGCTCGCCTGCCTCGGACCGTTCGTCATGGGGTGCAGCTCGCCGGCCGCGGTCGTCTTGGGGTTCCGTTCGCTCGACGAATCGGCCGTCGCCGGCGCCCGGGCGCCCGGGCGCGCTACGGCGTACGGCGCGATCGTGATCGGCGCGCTCGGGCTGTGGTTCTGGGGATGGGTGGTGGCGAGGCTCGCCGGCGAGCTCTCGGAGCGTGGCAAGGACCCGGGCATGGTGATCCCCCTGGTCGCCGGGCTCGTGTTCGTCTGGGCCGCCTCGGCGCTCGCCGGGTGGCTCGCGGGGCGCGGACCCCGCTGAGCCCGCAGCGCCGGCGGTCGCGGCCGGGTAGGGTTCGGGGTTCATGCGAGCGGTGATCGACGCCCGGCCGGCGCTCGACCCACGCCGCACGGGCGTGGGTCAGTACACGCAGCAGCTGATCCGTCACCTGCCGCATGCCGACCCCACCAGCGACTACGTCGCGTGGTACCTACACGCCAAGGGTCTGCTGCGTCCCCGGTCGTTCTTCTCGGGGGTCCACGCTCCGAACCTCACCGAGAAGGCGTCGCGGTTCCCGGCCCGCGTCTTCGGACCGATGTCGTCGCGGTTGGGCGTGCCTCGCATCGAGTGGTCGGTCGCGTTCGACGTGCTGCTCGCGACGAACTTCTTGCCCCCCGCAACGAAGAGCCCCGGGGTCGTGATGGTGGTCCACGACCTCGCCCATGAACGGCTCCCCGACACGGCGCCCCACATGGACGATCGGTGGCGTCGCCGCTTCGACGTGTGGCTGCAGCGCGCCGCCGGGGTGCTCGTGCCCTCACGATCAACGAGGCGGGACCTGCTCGAGTCGCATCGGGTCGACGAGGCCCGCGTGCACGTGACGCCTCTGGGTGTCGACATGGCGGCATTCGCGCCCGCGCCCCCCGAGGCCGTCGACGCCGTGCGGCGCAAGTACGGCATCGATCAGCCCTACGCGTTGTTCGTGGGCGGCATCGAGCCCAGGAAGAACCTCGACGCGCTCGTGCGCGCGTTCGCGACGACGGGCACTGGGACGCGCCTCGTGATCGCCGGTGGCTCCGTTCGATGGGACCCGAAGGCGGCCGACCGGCTGGACACCGTGATCGCTCGGCTGCCGGGGAGCGCACGAGCGCGCATCGTGCGCACCGGGTACGTGAGCGATCGCGAGAAGGTCGCGCTCATGAGCGGAGCGACGATGCTCACCTACCCGTCGTTGTACGAAGGGTTCGGCTTCCCCGTGCTCGAGGGGTTCGCCGCCGGGCTCCCGGTGCTCACGTCCGACGTGTCGTCGCTGCCCGAGGTGACCGGTGACGCAGCGGTGGCCGTCGACCCTCGGGACGAGCAGGCGATCGCCGCCGGCATCACCCAGCTCTTCGACGATGCGGACCTGCGCGCGATGCTCTCGGCCGCCGGGCTGACGCGGGCCACGCGGTTCACCTGGGAGGCGACGGCCCGCAGCACCGCCGAGGCGATGCGCGCCGCCCACGAGGTCGCACACGGGTAGACTCGGCGCGTTCCCTCGATACGCGTCAGATCGTCGCCTCATGAGCGTCGCCCAAGGAGCAGACCATGTCCGACTCCCACGTGCTCGTCACCGGCGGCGCCGGATTCATCGGTTCCCACCTCGTCGACGCGCTGATCGAGCGCGGAGACCGCGTCACGGTGCTCGATCGCCTCTCGGCCGGCGGTAGCCTCGCGAACCTGCAGGGCCACGAGGCCGACCCTCGGATGACGTTCGTGCACGACGACGTGATCGATCGTTCGATCGTGGACCGGCTGGTGCGCGACGCGGACGCGGTCGTGCACGCGGCGGCCGAGACGCACGTCGACCGCAGCATCGACGAGCCGGCCCCGTTCCTCACGACGAACGTCCTCGGCACCGAGACGGTGCTCGAGGCGGTGCGCCGTCACGGCGCCCGCATGCTCATGATCTCCACCGACGAGGTGTACGGCCCGGGCGATCCGGGCGGCGGGCTCTTCGACGAGGATGCGCCGTTGCGCCCCCGCAGCCCGTACGCGGCCAGCAAGGCCGCGGCCGACCTGCTATGCGCCGCATACGTCTCGACGTATGAGCTCCCGCTGATCGTGGTCCGGGGCACGAACGCGTTCGGCCCGCGGCAGATCGAGCGGGTGGTGCCGACCTACGCCGTGAACGCCCTGCGCGGCCTGCCCGTGCCGGTGTACGGCGAGGGGCAGCAGCGACGGGAGTTCCTCTACGTAGAGGACTGGGTCCGCGGCGCGCTGACGTCCCTCGATCGCGGTGAGCCGGGGGTCGTGTACAACGTCGGCGAAGGGCACGAGCTGGCGAACATCGAGCTCGCGCGACGCATCTGCGAGCTCGCCGACGCGCCCGAGGACCTGATCGAGTTCGTCGCCGACCGGCCGGGACACGACTTCCGCTACGGCGTTCGTTCCGATCGCCTGGTGGCGCTGGGCTGGCGGCCCACATGGTCGTTCGACGAGGCGCTCGCCACCACGGTCGCCTGGTACCGGGCGCACCTCGGCGCGCTGGATGCGGCGCACGTGGTGCCGGTGGTCACGGCACCACGCGTCGCCGGGGGCCGCACGTGAGGATCGTCGTCACCGGCGCCGGTGGTGACCTCGGCCGGGCGTTCCTGGCGCGCGTTCCCGGCCACCACGACGTGCTGGCTTTCGATCGCGAGGCGCTCGACGTCGGCGACCACGACGCGGTTCGCCAGAGCGTCGAGCCGCTCCGTGCCGACGTGATCTTGAACTTCGCGGCGTACACGCGCGTCGATGAGAACGAGTCCGATCAGGCCCGGGCGTTCCGCGACAACGCGCTCGGGCCCCAGCATCTCGCGCTCACCGCTCGGGCGAGCGGCGCCGTGCTGCTGCACGTCTCGACCGACTACGTCTTCGACGGCGAGAAGGGCGCCCCCTACGACGAGACCGACGTCCCGGCGCCGCTCTCGGTCTACGGGCGCGCGAAGCTCGCGGGGGAGCGGTTCGTGCAGCAGATCGCTCGCGAGTCGTTCGTCGTGCGGGTGGGCTACGTCTACGGCGGCGGGAACGACTACCTGACCCGCACCGTGGGAGCCCTCGTCGCGGGGGAGACCGTGGGCGGCATCGCCGACCGCTGGGGGTCGCCGACGTTCGTGGGCCACCTCGCCGACCGCATCCTGCCGCTGGTGCTCACCGGTCGGTTCGGCCTCTACCACCTCGGCGGGCCGCAGCCCGCGTCGTGGTTCGATGTGCTGCGCCGGGTGCATGACTTGGCCGGATCCGCCGGATCGGTCGAGCCGCAGCACGCGGCCGACCTCGGACTCGCGGCGCCGCGGCCCATCTACTCGGCACTGACCAGCGTGTACACGCCGCACCTGGGGATCGACCCGATGCCGTCGCTCGAGGAGGGACTCAAAGACTTCCTCGCCGGGGTGCCGGCCGGTGCCTGACGACGATCGTCCATGCGGAGCGTCGAGACGCATCGTCTGTCGAGCGCCGAGCGGTGGGTGCGGGATATTGCAGCCGGGTGCCGCGTACCACGGTTCCGCCACATGCCGGTGCTACGCTCGGCGCCGATGACGCCGGACACCGATGCCGCCGCGTCCTCGCCTTCCGACGACGGTGAGAGCGAGGCCCGCCGCGACCTCTCGCGCGAGATGTACTGGGCCCGCGAGACCGCGGCCCGCGCGCGCATGGACACCCCGGAGATCCGCGACCGCCTGCACGACTTCGCCGCGCAGATGCGCACCGACGAGACCGTCGTGATCCCGATGGGGGAGGGCAACCTCGCGTCGCCCTCGAAGTGGCGTCGGCAGCTCAAGCGCCGCATATGGCGCGTGATGCGCCCGGCGACCTGGCGATACGATCGCCTGCTCGCCGACCACGCCGAGCTCACGACCAGCCTCGCCGAGAAGGTCATGGTGCTCGAGGCGGAGGTGGACCGTCTCAGGGGTGAGCGAGGGGACCCCGCCGAGTGAGGGTCGCGGTCCTGCACCCGCAGACCGCGTTCGTGCGCGGCGGCGCGGAGACGCACACCGAGGCCCTCGTCAGAGCCCTGCGCGATGCGGGCCACGAGGCCGACCTCGTGCAGATCGCCGGCAAGTGGTACCCGCCGAGCCAGCTCGCCCACCAGATGGCGGTGTGGCGCAGCTTCGACATCACCGAGAGCAACGGCCTGAAGGTGGACGCGGTGATCGGACTGAAGTTCCCGGCTTACCTCGCCCAGCACGAGCGCAAGATCGTGTGGCTGATCCACCAGCACCGCACCGCGTACGAACTCTGGGACCACCCCGACTACGCTGACCTGAAGCGCCAGGACGACGGCGCGGTCGTGCGCGACATGGTCTGGGAGGCCGACCGTGTCGCCCTGGGCGAGGCCAAGCGCGTGTTCACGAACGCGCAGAACGTGCGCGACCGGCTCTGGAACACGCTGCGCATCCCCGCGGAACCGCTGTATCACCCGAGCCACGTGGCCGAGGAGCTGCTCGACACGCCGAGTGGTCCGCTCGGTGACTACCTCCTCTTCCCGAGTCGCATGGAGAGCCTGAAGCGCCAGTCGCTCGCGATCGACGCGATGAAGCACGTCGCGACCGGCGTGCGGCTCGTGCTCGTCGGCCGAGGTCCCGATGAGACCCGGCTGCGGGAGCAGGCCGAGCGACTCGGCGTGGGGGGGCGGGTCGCGTTCGAGATCGGCGTGAGCGACGAGCGCCTGCTGCAGCTGTATCGAGAGGCGCTCGGCGTGTACTTCGGGCCGTTCGACGAGGACTACGGCTACGTCACGATCGAGGGGTTCGCGGCCTCGCGCCCTGTGGTCACCCTCACCGACAGCGGCGGCCCGCTCGAGTTCGTGCGCGACGATGAGACCGGTCTCGTGCGGGCGCCCGAACCGAAGGCGATCGCCGACGCGTTCGATCGGCTCTGGAACGATCGCGCCGCAGCGGAGCGCATGGGCGCCGCGGGCCACGACCTGGTGCGCGCGGAGGTGCCCCGCTGGCCGGACATCGTCGCCCGCCTGCTCGACCGATGAGGGCGGGGCGAGAGATCGTTCGGCGCCTGCGCCGCTCCACCGCGGCCGTCGAGGTGCAGCACGGGCGTGGTCCGGGCTCGGGGGGCGACGTGATCTTCGCGGGGCCGCTACCGCCGGCGCCGACCGGCATCGCCACATACGATCGCGCCGTGCTCGACGGTCTCGAGCGCATCGGGTTCACCGACCGCCTGCGCATGGACGTCGTGTGGCCCGTGGACACCCAAGATGCCGGCCGCTTCCCCGGCTATCACCTCGGGGTGTTCCAGCTCGGGAACAACGTGGAGTTCCACCTCGAGATCTACCGTGCCGCGTACCTCACGAGCGCGCTCGTCGTGCTGCACGATCTGGCGCTCGACGACTTCGTCCGAGGGCTGAAGGCGGCCGGCGACCCTCTCGGGTTCATGGCGGCACGGGAGGCGGCACGCCTGCGACACGAGCTCACCGATCCCGACGTGCTCCGCAACGATCCCCTGCGCGAGCCGTGGTGTGCCCACGTGGTGCGCCGCGCGCGGGGGGTGATCGTCCACTCGGACTTCGGTCGCCGGTACCTGGAGGGCTTCGGGTGTCGCACGCCGGTCTTCGTCGTGCCGCACCCCGTGATCGAGGCGCCGGACGCGTTCGAGCGGCTCGCGCCCAGGGCTCGCGAGCTGCGGGCAGGCCTGGGCGATCCCGCGTTCCTCGTCGTCGCCCCTGGCGACATGAACGAGGCGAAGCGACTCGACGCCCTCGCCCACGCCGCGACGAGTCTGGGCGAGGGTGCGCACGTCGCGATCGTGGGCCGCCGCATCGAGGGGTACGACGTCGAGCCGGTCGTCGAGGCGGCGGGGGCAGGCGCCCGGCTGAGCGTGCATGGTGACGTCGCCGACGCCGACTTCCTCGCCTGGCTCGCCGCGGCCGACGCGGTCGTCGACCTGCGCTTCCCGCATCGCGGCGAGGTGAGCGGCTCGCTCAGCCGTGCGATGCAGGCGGGCACGCCCACGATCGTGAGCGCCACCGGCACCTACCTCGATGTGCCGGACGACGCGGTCCTGCGGGTGACGCCGGGTCCGACGGATCCCGCCGAGCTCGCGCGGGTGCTGATCCGCCTGCGCGACGACGCCGACCTGCGCGAGCGGGTCGGCGCCGCCGCCGCCGCCCACGTCGAGCACCTGCGCGAGTCCGAGGCCACGGCCCGCGGCTACGAACGAGCGATCACGGACACCCTCGCGCTGGTGCGCGATCCGGCCCGCAAGGCGATGGCGATCTGGGGCAAGTCGCTCGTCGACGCCGGCATCACCGAGGAGATGGTCGCCCAGGGGTACGGCATGGAGTACGCGCGTGCGCTCTGCAGCTTCCGGCCCGGGGCGGGGGTCGTTCCGCCGCCCCGGAACGTCGAACGATCGCCATAGCCTCGGGCCGCGGCCTGGGCACCCCCCGTTGCTAGACTCGTCGCCGCGCTGACCTGCGGGTTCGCGTCCACGATCCCACTCGACCGGGAGCCGATCGCCATCGCCACGACCACCGTCACCGAGCGCACGTCCGAGACACCGCACCTGCGCCTTCTGCCGCGCCTGCGCGAGCTCTGGGGCTACCGCGAGATCCTCGCGAACCTCGTGCGCAAGGAACTGAAGGTCAAATACACGGCCTCGTTCTTGGGTGCGATCTGGTCGGTGCTGAACCCGATCGTGTTCCTCGCAGTTTTCTCCTTCGTCGCGGTCGTGCTCGGGAACCGGGTGCCCGACTTCCCGGTGTTCCTGCTCTCGGGCCTGCTGGCGTGGAACCTGTTCTCGGCGTCGCTGCTGTCGGGGTCGAGCGCGGTGATCGACAACGCGAACCTGGTGAAGAAGGTGGCGTTCCCGCGCGAGATCCTGCCGCTCTCCTCGGTCGGCGTCGCCCTCTTCGACTTCGTGCTGCAGAGCGCGGTGTTCCTCTTGTTCGTCGTCGTGAGCGGCCACGGCATCGGTCCCGAGGCGATCGTCCTCTATCCGCTCGCGTTCCTCACCCTCATGGTCTTCACGAGCGCGATCACGCTGTGGACCGCCGCGTTGAACGTGCGCTACCGCGACGTCGGGCACCTGCTGAACCTCGGCTTGCTGGTCTGGTTCTGGATGACCCCGATCGTGTATCAGGCCGCGTTGGTGCAGGAGGCCGTCGCCGGCCGGGAGGTGGCCGGCGTGAGCCTGTGGGGCCTGTACCTCGCGAACCCGCTCACCCCGATCGTGCTCGGGTTCCAACGGGCCCTCTACGGCGATCCCGCGCAGGGGGGCATGCAGGTGCTGCCCGATGTCACCGTCGCCTGGCAGGCCGGTCTCCTCGCGATCGTGCTCGTCATGGCCACCGGCTTCCTGGTGCTGGCGTGGCGCACGTTCTTCCGGCGCTCGGGCGACTTCGCGGAGGAGCTGTGACGGCGGCGATCGAGGTCGAGCGCGTCTCGAAGCGCTTCCGGTTGTACCGGGAGCGTCCGAGCAGCGTGAAGCAGCGTCTGCTCGTCACGCGCTCGAGGGCCGAGGACTTCTGGGCGCTGCGCGACATCTCTTTCTCGATCGAGGAAGGCTCGTCGATAGGCCTGATCGGGCACAACGGCTCCGGCAAGACGACCCTGCTGAAGTGCATCGCCGGGATCCTGCGGCCGAGCGAGGGCACGATCCGCTCACGCGGTCGCATGGCGGCCCTCCTGGAGCTCGGCGCCGGGTTCCACCCCGAGCTCACGGGGCGAGAGAACGTCTACCTGAACGCGTCGTTCCTGGGGCTCACGCGCCGTGACACCGAGCGCGTCTACGACGACATCGTGGCGTTCGCCGAGCTCGAGGAGTTCATGGACAACCAGGTGAAGTTCTACTCCTCGGGCATGCTGGTGCGGCTGGGGTTCGCGGTCGCCGTGCACGTCGATCCCGAGATCCTGCTGATCGACGAGGTGCTGGCCGTGGGCGACGAGGCCTTCCAGCAGCGGTGCGTCGACCGGGTGCGCGAGTTCCAGCGCGACGGCCGCACGATCGTGCTCGTCACCCACGCGCTCGACACGGTCGTCGACGTCTGTGACCACGCGGTGATGCTCGACCACGGGGTGCTCCACATGCGCGGCGAGCCGGCCGACGTCGTGCGCGAGCTGCGCCACCGGCTGCTCAGCCGCGACCCCGACTTCGTGCCGGAAGAGGGAAGCCACGAGGTCGAGGTGAAGGCCGTCGCGTTCGACTCCGGCGGCGACGGCAACGGCACCGTGTGGCCGGGCGCCGAGCTCACGATCGCGGTCGACGTGGAGTCGAACATCCGGGTGCCCGATCTCGACGTCTCGTTCGCCGTGGTGTCGGCGGCCACGAACCACCCCGTCGTCGACGGTCGCACGAGCGCGATGGGCATCGAGCTCGGACCGGTCGACGGCAAGAAGCGGGTGATCTTCCGCGTGCCCCCGGCCGAGTGGGTGGGAGGCAAGTACTTCGTCACGATCGGGCTCGAGTCGCTCGATGGCCGTCCCTACCACATCCAGACCCAGCGGTACCTGGTGCAGGTGCCCGTCGACGTCCAGGTGCCCAAGCGCCTGGCGGTCGAGCCCGCAGCCACGGTGGAGGACCTGTGAATCCGAACCCCCCCGCCACCGACCCCGAGGCGCACGATGCGCACCTCGCCGAGCGCACCGCAGGTCTCCCTGCGGGAAGGAAGGACCGCACGATGTTGATCGGCTTGATCCTGCTGTCGGTGGTCCTCGCGGCCGTCGCTCAGCTCACCCTGAAGCACGGCATGAACCAGGTCACGGCCAACACCGGCGAGCTGCAGCTGAACGCGCATTCGCTGCGAGACGTCGCCACGACCTGGGCGGTGTGGGGCGGGCTGCTGCTGTTCGGACTCTCGGCCTTCGTCTGGCTCGCGGTGCTCTCTCGCGCCTCGCTGTCGTTCGCGTATCCGTTCGCCTCGCTCACCTACGCCCTGATCCTGCTGGCCGACCGGTTCCTGCTGCACGAGCAGATCCCCCCGCTGCGGTGGGCCGGGGTGTTCTTCATCATGCTCGGGATCGTGCTCGTGGCGCAGACCCCGCACCAGTGACCACCGTCGCCCCGGAGGCAGCGGAGCTCGCGGTCGTGATCGTGAACTACAACGCCGGTGAGTACCTCGAGCGCTGCCTCGCATCGCTCGAGCGTCACCGGGGCGAGGTGGCCCTCGACGTGCTCGTGATCGACAACGCCTCACACGACGGGTCGCATACCGAGGCCGTCACCGCACACCCGTGGGCCAGGCTGATCGAGAACCCCGCGAACGTGTTCCTCTCGCCGGCATGGAACCAGGGGATCCGAGAGACCTCGGCGCCATTCGTGTTGCTGCTGAACCCCGACGTCGAGTGGTGGAGGGGGACCCTCGCCGACTACGTGGGGGTAGCGCGGGAGCACCCGCGAACAGGGATCGTCGGGCCCCTCGTGCGCAACTCCGACGGCACCGTCTACGAGAGTGGACGTCCGTTCCCCAGCGTGGTCGACGCCGTCGGGCACGCGTTCCTGGGCTCGGTGCGACCCAGCAACCCGTTCACCCGGCGCTACCACATGCATGGATGGGACCGCACGACCGAGCGTGAGGTGGATTGGGTCAGCGGGTGCTGCATGTTGTTCCCGCGCAGCGTGTTCGACGAGGTGGGGCTCTTCGACGAGGCGTTCCCCCTCTTCGGCGAAGAGCTCGACATGGCCACGCGGGTCCGGCACGCGGGCCGGTCGGTCCTGTACACGCCCGGCGTCGAGATCGTGCACGAGATCGGTGTCTCGAGAGGCCGCAGCCCACAGATGCTTCGCATGCACTCCGACAGCATCTACCGTTACTACCGCAAGCACCGTGCCGCCGGGTGGCGTCGAGCGACCCTGCCGGCCGCGTGGGCGGCCCTGCGGTTGCGCGCGGAGCTCGAGGCACAACGAGAGAGGATCACGACACGATGAAGGCTGTCGTCCTGGTCGGGGGGGAGGGCACGCGCATGCGCCCGCTCACCGAGACCGTGCCGAAGCCGCTGCTGCCGTTGATGGATCGGCGCTCGCTCGATCACGTGCTCGACCACCTGGCACGACACGGCGTGCACGAGGTCGTGCTCTCCTCGCCCTACCTCGAGGATGTGTTCCATCCGTTCATCGAGGCGCGCCACGGCGATCCCCGCATCACCTGGATCACCGAGACGCATGCGCTCGGCACGGGTGGAGCGATCGTGAACGCCCTGGAGGCGGTGGGCGACGAGCCGTTCTTCGCCCTGAACGGCGACATCCTCACCGACCTCGACCTCACGGCCATGAAGGCGTTCCACGAGGCGAACGAGGCGGCGGTGACGATCGCCCTGCATCACGTCGACGATGCCCGCGCCTTCGGTCTGGTGGCGACCGACGACGCGGGCATGGTGCTGGAGTTCCGCGAGAAGCCCGAGGAGCCGATCCCCGGCGACGTGAACGCCGGCACGTACCTGCTCGATCCGGCGGTGCTCGGCCCGTGGACGGCGGGCGAGACGGTCTCGATCGAGCGCGACATCTTCCCGGCGGTGATCGCCGGCGGCCATCCGGTCTACGGGTACGTGGCCGAGGCCTACTGGCTCGACCTCGGGACACCCGAGAAGTACCTGCAGGCCCACTTCGACATGTTCGAGGGCAGGGTGCACGACGTGACCTACCCGGCGCCCTGGGTCGCCGAGGGCGCCGTCGTCGACCTGCGGGCTCATCTCGGCCGCTGGGTGGCGGTGGGTCGGGGCGCGTCGATCGGCCCCGGCGCGCAGGTGGACGACTGCGTGTTACACGAGGGTGCGCGGGTGGGCGCCGGCGCCCGGGTGACCGATTCGGTCCTGGCGGCGAACGCGACGATCGGCGAGGGTGCGATCGTCGGGTCGAGCGTGCTGGGGGAGGGGAGCTCCGTGCCCGCAGGAGCGCATCTCGCGGACACCAAGGTGCCGTCCGGTACGGTGGCCTCGTCATCGTGACGGGTCGCCCGGGCGCCGGTCTCAACCGCGTGGGCGCCGACGCCGATGCAGGCGATGTGAGACTCGACCCGGGGGTCGACCCGTATCGCCGGCGCGCTCGTGTGCGCGCTCACCGTCGCCGTGCTGTTCGCGGGCGTGGCCCCCTCGGCGCTCGCAGCCGGCGAGGGCGCGACCGTTCCCGGCGTGGCCGACGACCCTTTCACCGGCTCGCCGGCGCCGGCGCGTCCCGTGCCCGCGGGCAGCAGCGGGTTCCGGTTCTTCGGCTCCGGGTTCGGTCACGGCATCGGCATGTCGCAGTGGGGCGCGTACGGGCTCGCGCGGATGGGGTGGTCGCACAAACGCATCCTGAAGCAGTTCTACCGAGGCACGCGCGTGGGCCGGATCTCAGATCCGGTGTCGAGGCTCCGTGTCGGGCTGACCTGGGACGAGCGGGTGATCCACGTGAGCGCCAAGGGCGGACCCGTCAAGCTCTGGGTCGGCAGCGCCGGCGGCCGGAAGGTCGGCCGCATCCCCGACGGGCGCACCTGGGCGGTGCGCGCGAAGGCGAGCGGCTTCGCCGTGCGCAACCACGACGGCTCTCTCGTCGGCGGCCAGACCTGGGGCGGAGAGTCCTTCGACCTGATCGCCACGTACGGCCGCGGCGCGCGGGCTTCGGTGCCCGAGGGCGGGGCCTCCTACAACCGGGGCCGACTCGAGTTCGAGCTGTACCGCAGCGGCGGCTCGTGGAAGGAGCGGCTGGTGCTCCCGCTCGACCTCGAGCAGTACCTCTACGGCCTGGGCGAGATGCCGAGCTCGTGGTCCGTGGCGGCGCTGCGCGCCCAGGCCGTCGCCGCGCGCACGTTCGCGACCTCGAGGGTCAGGCGGTCGGCGCCAGGGGCGCAGTGCAACTGCGACATCACCGACGGCACGAACGACCAGGTGTACATCGGCTTCAACAAGGAAGGCGGCACCGACGGCAACCGTTGGGTCGCGGCCGTGAACGACACCCGTGGACAGGTCGTGACGCACCGGGGGAACGCGATCCAGGCCTTCTACGCGGCCTCGGACGGCGGGCACTCCGACGCGGTCGAGGACGTGTGGCACGGCGGGAACGACGCGTACGCGGTCCCCTACCTCAAGGCCGAGTGCGATCCGGGCGAGGACCTCGCTGCCAATCCATGGACCGACTGGCAGAAGTCGTACACCGCAGGGGAGCTCACGAACCGGCTCGCCCCGTACACCGGCTCGATCGGCACGGTCCGCGGGTTCCCGCGTGTGCGGCGTGGCGACGGCGGCCGCATCATCACCGCGACCGTCCGGGGCTCGAACGGCTCGGCGGCCATCACCGGCTCGGAGCTCCGGTGGGCGATCGGCGCCTGGGACGGGCGGATCTGGATCAACAAGGACAAGAACATCGCCGGCCCGATCCGCGACCGCTACGACGCGCTGATGTGTCGCCCGGGCCTGCCCACCTCGAGGATCGAGCGCGTCGAGGGGGGGTCGCGCCAGCGGTTCGAGAACGGGGCGATCTTCCGCAACGGAGGGCAGGGTGTGACTGTGTGGCTCCGGGGAGCGATCTACCGCGAGTACAAGGCGGTCAAGGGACCCAAGAGCCGCCTCGGCATGCCGACGGGACAGATCGTCGACGTTGGGGCGGGGTCGCGAGCGCTGTTCGAGGGTGGCCGCATCCTCGCCAAGTCGGGGTCCGGGGCCCACGCGCTCTGGGGACGGGTGCTGGGCGAGTACCTCGATCGGAACGGGACCGACGGGCCGCTCGGCTTCCCGACGAGCAGGGTTCGTGGTGACGGGAACGGTGGATCGCTCGCCGACTTCGAACACGGCACGATCGTCTGCCCCGACGGTCAGGCCTGTCGCATCGCCTGACGAGGAGCCGGGCCGGAGGTCAATCAGCAATCGTCGGCGGCGTTGGCCTCCGGTGCGTTCGACGTGCATGCGAACGCCTCGGCGAAGCCGTCGGCGACCGTCGTGGCCTGGTCGGCCGTGATCGAGCCGGGGCAGGTCTGCAACTGATCCCACGCGGCCAGCGCCACCGATGTGCCCTCGGGCAGCCCGTCGTAGGGAGCCGCGATGGTCATCGACCGGTCGGTCGCGACCCCCTTGAGAGCGTCGACCACCTCAGCCGAGACCGCATCGTCGCCATCGGCGCGGAAGTACAGCATCACGCCCGCGTGCTCGAGGAAGTGCACCGACGCGGGCTCGCTCCCGATGGGCTGATCGTAGGTCTCGGGTGACGACGGCAGCACCTGTCCGCCGTAGTGCTCGCCCGACGTCGCGGGCTTCTGCGCGTACGTGATCGGCGTTCCCTCGGCGACGTGCTGACCGGCTTGGGCATCGCCCACGGGCTGCTGCACGTCGGTGCAGCCCGCAGCCTCAGCGGCGGCGACCGCGGCCGCGGGGAGCTCGCGCGGGCTCGCCGCCCGATTCAACCAGTAGAACGCTCCGATGCCGACGACCCCCGCGACGCCGAACACGGCGGCTCGGCGCACGAAGGCGCTCCGTTCCGCGCGCTTGCGTTGCGCTGCGCGAGCCTCCCGAGCCTGTTCCTTGCGCTCTCGGCGGGCGTCGTTGCTCCCGGCTGAGGGGCGGGGTGTGGGTGCCGCCGCCGTCGCCTGTGACGAGCGTCGCTTCCTCTTCTTGTTCTTGTTCGTCATCGCTACATCGCCGCCCCGCGCTCGGGGGCCTCGCCGGCGTACTCCCGATCCTGGGTGGTCGGGTAGGAGTACTGGCTCGTGAAGTCGAACGCCACCGCCAGGCTCGGCGTCGCGCAGGCGCGCAACCGGCGCCATCCGACGAGCGCCATCTCCACGCCTTCGGGAAGCTGCCCGCCGGCGCCTTCGTAGTCGTACGGCGCCACGACCACGCGGTCCTGGCCGACCGGGTCGCTCTGATCGTAGAAGTCGAGGATGGGCTGCACGGCATCGGGCGGGGCGTCGGGGTCGTACCAGACGACGGTGCCTCCGTGCTCGAGGGAGTGCAGCAGCGGCCCCAGGTCGGGCGGCGAAGGGTACACGCCGGCCGGAAGTGTCGAGGCGCCGACGTGCGGCCCGGAGGCCGGCGGTGTGCTCGGGTACGTGTCGAGCGGCGGCATCTCGGGGAACCGCTCGTCTCCCTCGATGTGGGCCTGGTCGGCGTAGTCGGGGGAGGCCTGGTCGGATCCGTCGTAGAAGCCGGTCGTCGCGACGTCATCGCATGCCGCCGTCTCGGCCTCGCCACCGGCCTGCTCCAGCAGGCTCGCGGCCGCGGGCAGCGCGGCGTCGGACCCGCCTGAAGGCTGCAGCACCACGACGGCCACGATCACCGCGGCCACCGCGAGGGCAACGAGCGACAGCCCGATGGTCCTGTTGCGCTTCCTCGCGGCCATCTGACGCTGGATCGCCTCACGCTCGAGTCGGGCCTGTTCCTTGCGTTCGGCCTTCGTGGGCCTGCGAGCGTCGTTGGGTTGGTTCGACACGTCCGGTGGATCTCCCTTCGAGGCTGCCGGGGTGCGCCTCGGAGGCTAGAGGGTACCCAACGATCGGGGATGCGAGCGGAAGCGACTCGGCGACGTCATCGCCACTCGGCGACCTCGGCGGGGTCGATCGGAGGTCGAGGATCGGCGGCGGGACGGTCCCGCATCGGTCCGCACGCGACGGTGCCGAGCGGCAACCACCCGTCGCCGACCCCGAGGGCACCACGAGTCTCCTCGACGTCGAACATCGTGGAGCCGATGAAGCTGCTCGCCAGGCCCTGGGCCGAGAGTGCGAGCAGCAGGTTCTGAACCGCGGCGCCACCCGACAGGACGAGCATCTCCCGCTCCTCCCGTGCGCTGCCTGCATCGGGGGACGAGTTGCTGCTCTCGAGCGAGACCCACGGCACGATCAGCACCGGGGCCGAGGCGAGGGCCTCGTCGCTCGTCCCACGGCGCTGCTCGACCGCCGCGACGTAGCTGCGCCTCGCGGCATCGGAGATGAGCACGCTGAAGCGCCACGGCTTCGTCTGGTGGGGGGCCCAGGCCGTGGACGCGGCGGCGATCGCCTCCTCCAGCGCGGGTCGCGTCACCGCTCCGGGACCGAACGTGCGGCGGGAGCGACGGTCGTGCAGCGCCTGCAGCGGCGATGCACGGAACAGATCTTCGTCGGCCGGGCGCACGAGGTCGAGCGCCGACCCCTCGTCGCTCCCGAGACGATCGACGCCCCGAACGATCGCCGCGGGGATCCGCGCATCCTTCGCGATCACGAGCCCGCTCGCCGCAGCGACCTCGTCCGCGAGAGCCACCTCGGTGGCCTCGAGCTCCCGTCCTCGATCGTCGGCGCGTCCCCGCAGGTCCACGACCGCCGGCAGGCCGGCGCACCCGATCGCCACGTTCACTACGCCGGTCCGCCACGCCCGGCCGAAGGTATCGGTGACGACGACGGCGAGGTCGCGTACGTCGAGCAAGGCGGACAGCCTCTCGCGCAGCCTCGCCGCGCTGGCGTCGGGGTCCTCGGGCAGCAAGGCGAGGGAGCCCGCGTCGACGTTCGAGGCGTCGACGCCAGCGTTCGCGCAGACGAAGCCGTGTGCCGTCTCGGCGATGACGAGGTCGCCGCGGCGCGCGACGACGCGCGCCGTCTCTGCGGAGATCGCGTCGGTCCGATCGGCACCGTGCACGATGCGTCCTTCGGCCTTCGACACGACCTTGGACGTGACGACGACGACGTCGCCCTCGAGGACGCCGGCCGCCCGGAGAGGAGCGTCGAGCACAGCCGCAAGGTCGTCGCCCGGTCGCACCTCGGGCATGCCCTCGACCGGCAGCACCGTCACCGGTGGGCGCGGCGGGGACCTCACGGTGAGGCATCCAGCACCGCCGACGCCAGGCGCTGCGCGGCGTCGTCGTCGCGCATCACGGTGTCGGTGACCACCACGCGCACCCCGGTGGCCTCGATGCGATCGGCCAGCCCGCGGTCTCGCACGTCGATGAACCAGGCGCCGAGCAGTCCTTCGTAGGCGTTCGCAGCGCCCGCGGCGGTGACCTCCAGACCGACGGCCGGCATCAGCTTGTCGGCCATGCCGGCGAGGGGCGCGCCGCCGACGATGCCGCTCACGCCCACGACGGCCTCGCGGCGAGACCGGACCGCATCCCGCACGCCGGGCACCGCGAGGATCGGCCCGAGCGAGACGACGGGGTTCGACGGCGGCAGCACCACCAGGTCGGCCGTCTCGATCGCCTCGATCACGCCCGGTGCCGGACTCGAGGCCTCGACGCCGACGAACCGCACGGCCTTGACCGGATCGGCGGCTCGCCGCTGCACCCAGTACTCCTGGAAGTGCAGGTCCAGTCGCTCGCCGGTCTGCACGTCGACAGCGTCGATCCGCGTCTCGACGCGATCGTCGGTGACGGGCAGCAGCCGGGCGCCGATGCCGAAGCGCTCCGCCACGCGCGCGACGACCGCTGACATCGTCGCCCCCCGGTGCAGCATCGAGGTTCGGAGCACGTGCGTCGCGAGGTCGAGGTCGCCGAGGTTGAACCAGGCGTCGGCGGCGCCGAACGCTCGCAGCTCCTCGGTCGCCCGGAACGATTCGTCGCGGCGGCCCCACCCGCGCTCGCGGTCGAAGGCGTCGCCGAGCCAGTAGGTCACGGAGTCGGGATCGGGGCTCACATGCAGCCCATGCACGACGATGTCGTCGGCCACGTTCAGGATGACGGTGAGATCGTCGGCGGGCAGGACACGAGTCATGCCGCGCAGGAACTTCCCCGCGCCGATGCCCCCGGCGAGCGCCACGACCTTCATCGAGGAACAGCGTAGTAGGCTCGCCGACATGCCCCAGGCACCTGCCCGGCCGAGCGGCCACGAGCTGCGCCGGGCCCTCGTCCGAGCGGAGCGGGGCGTTGCGCTCAGCCTCGATGAGGCCGCCGCTCTGGCTGGTGCCAGGGGTGAAGGGCTCGATCGGCTCCTCGCGGTCGCCGCCCGACTGCGCGACCTCGGGCACGGCGACATCGTCACCTACTCCCGCAAGGTGTTCATCCCCATCACGATGCTGTGTCGCGACCACTGTCACTACTGCGTGTTCGCGAAGCCGCCCGCGAAGCTCGAGGCGCCCTTCCTCACGCCGGACGAAGTCGTCTCGATCGCGCGCGCCGGTGCCGAGGCCGGCTGCAAGGAGGCGCTCTTCACCCTCGGCGACCGGCCCGAGGACCGATACGAGATCGCCCGCGCGTGGCTCGATGAGCGTGGCTTCGACTCGACGCTCGACTACGTCCGCGCGGTGGCGATCCGGGTGATCGAGGAGACGGGCCTGTTGCCCCACCTCAATCCGGGCGTCATGAGCTATGAGGAGATCGCTCGGCTGAAACACGTGAGCGCCTCGATGGGCATCATGCTCGAGACCGCGAGCACCCGCCTCTCGGCCAAGGGCGGCCCGCACCACGGTTCCCCCGACAAGGTGCCGGCCGTGCGCCTGCGCACGATCGAGGACGCGGGCCGGCTGGCGGTTCCGTTCACCACCGGGATCCTCGTCGGCATCGGTGAGACCGAGCGCGAGCGAGCCGAGGCGCTGTTCGAGATCCGCGATCTGCACCGGCGCTACCGAAACGTGCAAGAGGTGATCGTGCAGAACTTCCGTGCGAAGCCGGGCACGGCGATGCACGCGGCGCCCGAGCCCGGTGACGAGGAGTTCCTCGCGGCCGTCGCGACCGCCCGCATCGTGCTGGGGCCGCGCATGCACGTGCAGGCTCCGCCCAACCTCTCCGATCCCGCGCAGCGGCTGCGGCTGCTCGACGCCGGCATCGACGACTGGGGCGGCGTCTCGCCGATCACCCCCGACCATGTGAATCCCGAGAAGCCGTGGCCGTCGATCGATGCGTTGCAGGCAACGACGTCCGCGCGTGGCAAGAGGCTCCGTGAGCGCCTCACGGTGTATCCGGAGTTCGCCGCGAAGCCGGACCCCTTCCTCGCGGGGAAGATGCGCGCTCCGGTCGCCGCGCTGCTCGGTCACGACGGACGCGCGGTCGAGGGGCAACGTCCCCTGCCGATCCCGTGGCAGGACCCCGACGTGCGCTGGAAGCCGCGCACGATCGCCCTCACGTTCGCCAAGGGTGCCGGCGCCGGCCTGCGCGAGGACGCCGACGCCGTGTACGGCGAGATCGATCTGCCCCCGGCCACGACGGAATGGGAACGCGGTCGCGTCGAGCCGGCCCGACTCGAGGGCGAGATCCGATCTGCCCTGAGGAAGGCGTCGGCCCATCGCGCGATCTCCGACGAGGAGGCGCTCGCGTTGTTCCGCGCCGAGGACGATGCGCTCGATGCGCTCTGCCGGGTCGCCGACGACCTCCGAGCCGAGGCGGTCGGTGACGACGTCACGTACGTGATCAACCGGAACATCAACTTCACGAACGTCTGCTACGTGGGGTGCCGCTTCTGCGCGTTCGCCCAGCGCGAGGTCGACGAGGAGTCGTACACGCTCACCCTGACGGAGGTCGCCGACCGCGCCCAGGAGGCGTGGGAGCGGGGCGCCACCGAGGTGTGCATGCAGGGTGGCATCCATCCCGACCTTCCTGGTTCCTTCTACTTCGACGTCGTCGACGCCGTGAAGCGCCGGACCCCCGCGATGCACGTGCACGCGTTCAGCCCGATGGAGATCCTCAACGGAGCGACGAAGCTCGACGTCTCGTTCGCGGAATTCCTCGCGGAGGCGAAGGCACACGGGCTCGACACGATCCCGGGCACGGCCGCAGAGATCCTCGACGACGAGGTGCGATGGGTGCTGACGAAGGGCAAGCTCCCCGCCGCGACATGGGAGCAGATCATCCGTACCGCACATGGTCTCGGCATCCGTAGCTCGAGCACGATCATGTTCGGACACGTCGACGCGCCGCCGCACTGGGTGGCGCACATCCGGCGCATCGGTCGCATCCAGGCCGACACCGGCGGGTTCACGGAGTTCGTGCCGTTGCCGTTCGTGCACCAGCACGCGCCGATCTACCTGTCCGGCAAGGCGCGTCCGGGTGCCACGTTCGAGGAGAACCTGCGGATGCACGCGGTCGCGCGCATCCTGCTCGACGGACTGATACCGAACATCCAGGTCTCCTGGGTGAAGCTGGGCGTCGACGCCTGCCGGTCGATCCTGCAGGCGGGTGCCAACGACTTCGGCGGCACGCTGATGGAAGAGACGATCAGCCGTATGGCCGGCGCGGAGTGGGGGATCGAGATGACGCCCGACCAGTTCGACGATGCGATCAGAACGATCGGACGCACCCCGGTGGTCCGCACCACGACCTATGACGACGTCGAGCGGAAGGCCCGTCAGGCATCCTGACTACCTGTCGTCAGGGAGCCTGACCAGCACACCACACGTCCGATCGACTTGCGACTTGGCTCCAGGTTCGACACGATGGGGATGACGGACGAGGGATTGAGGCAGGGAACTTCCTCGATGCAGGGCTTGTCACCGGGGCGGTTCTTCCCTCAGAATCACACAGATGTGATTTCGGGGGGAGACGAGCGTGCATCACTACATCCCTTGGCAAGAACGAGCGCGGTGTCGCGAATATGACCCGGAGATCTTCTTCCCCGAGAAGGGAGGCTCATCGAGGGAGGCCAAGCGGATCTGCAGCGAGTGTCCCGTGCGGATCGAATGCCTGAACTACGCCCTCCGTCGTGACGAGCGTTACGGCGTGTGGGGGGGCATGAGTGAACGGGAACGCCGACGCCTGAAGCGCATGGCGTCCTGAGAACGGCCACCACGGTTCGACGAACCGGCTCGACGAGACGACGCATGGAAAGGGGAGGGGGCATGGCAGCAGCCAAGAAGGCGACCGCGAGGAAGAAGACCGCGGCGCGCAAGCCGGCGGCTCGCAAGAAGACCGCCGCGAAGAAGTCCACGGCCAGGAGGCCGGCCGCCAAGAAGACGGCCGCGCGCAAGAAGACCGCGGCCCGCAAGCCGGCAGCTCGGAAGAAGACCACGGCCCGGAAGAAGACGGCCGCGCGCAAGCCGGCTGCACGCAAGAAGACGGCCGCGCGTAAGCCGGCGGCCCGGAAGAAGACGGCTGCGCGCAAGAAGACCGCGGCCCGCAAGCCGGCCGCTCGGAAGAAGACCACGGCCCGGAAGAAGACGGCCGCGCGCAAGCCGGCAGCACGCAAGCGCTGATCGCGGCTCGCTGCGTCGAAGGGGGGCCTGGTGCCCCCCTTCCGCGTTCTCCGGGTGGCTCCGTGCTAGGCTCGCCGCCGCTCGGTAGAGCCCTCGCATGACCCAGTCCCCAGCCGCCACGCCCGAGCGCACGCCCACCGTCCTCGTCGTCCTGGTGGCCCGTGACGCAGCCGCTTGGCTCCGCGAGACCGTCGCGGCGCTCGCCGCTCAGTCGTACCCGCGCATGGCGGTGCTCGGCGTCGACGACGGTTCCGACGACGACACCCACCAGATCCTGGAACAGGCCCTCGGCGAACGCCGCGTGATCTCGCTGCCCGATGCCCGTGGCCTCGCGGGAGCGTTCCGCGAGGCCATGGAGCAGCCCGCGGCGTCCGAGGCGGACCTCGTGCTGCTGCTTCACGACGATGCCGCGCTCGATCCCGACGCCGTGCAGCGCCTCGTCGAAGCGGCCGTCGGCATCCGCGGTCTCGACGAGGTGGGCATCGTCGGGTGCAAGGTCGTCGACTGGGACGAACCTCGCCGCCTGCTCGACGTCGGACGCTCCGCCGACATCTTCGGCCACGCGTACACGCCTCTGCAGCCGGACGAGATCGACCAAGGGCAATTCGACCGCGTCCTCGAGGTGCTGTGCGTGTCGTCGGCGGCGATGCTGATCTCGAGGGCGGCATGGAAGCGCGCCGGTCTGCTGGACGAGCGACTGGACGCGGATCACCAGGGCCTCGATCTGTGTTGGCGGGTACGCCTGGCCGGGTTCCGCGTGGTGATGATGCCATTGGCTCGCGTCCGTCACCGCGAGGTCACGCGCTCCAGCGAACACGCGCCGCACTCGGGGCGCCACAGTCCGCGGTACGAGGAGGACCGGGCCGCGATCGCGTCGATGAGCAAGAACTACAGCCTGCTCTCGTTGCTCTGGGTCGCGCCGCTGGCCCTCCTGCTCGGGCTCGTTCGCCTGCTGTTCCTGACGTTGGCGCGTCGGTTCGAGGAGGCCTACGACCTGCTGTCAGCCTGGGGCTGGAACATCGCCCATCTCGGAGGAACGCTCTCGCGCCGGCGCCGCATCCAGCGCGAGCGCAGGGTCAAGGATCGCACCATCCGGCGATTCATGGAGACCGCGGGGGTCCGGTTGCCCAGGTGGTTCCAGACCGCCGAACGCATCCTCGAGGAGCAACGTGAGATCGATGAGCGCGACGAGGATGAGACGACCTCACGCAGGCTCCGAGATCGCACCGCGTCGCTCGTGGGATCGCACCCCGTCATCGTGGGCTCGTTCCTCGGGATCGTGGTCGGCGCGGTCACGATCCGCTTCCTCTTCGGGACCGAGACGCTGGCGGGTGGGGTGCTGCCGTCCTTCCCGACCGGCCCCGACGGGTTCTGGGCCGAGTTGGTGTCGGCGTACCGGACGACCCAGCTCGGCGGCACGCTCTCGGCGAGCCCCGCCCTGGGAGCCCTCGGGGGCCTGTCGTGGTTGACGCTGGGCAGCACCGCAGTGGCGCAGAAGGTCGTGCTCGCCGGGGCCCCCGTGCTCGCGGCGATCCTGACCTACCGCGCGGCGATGCGGCTCACCGCGCGACCCGGTCCGTCGGTCCTTGCCTCCGCCGTGTACGTGTTCTGTGGCCTCATGCTGTGGTCGTTCTCGGAGGGACGACTCGGTCTCCTCGTCGCACTCGCGGTCCTGCCGGCGATCTTCGAACGGGTCGAGACCGCCTTCGGGCGCGAGGCGCCGCCCGACGGGCGATGGCGGTTCGTCGCAGGGGTGGGGGTCACCATGGCCGTGTTGGTTGCGTTCCTGCCCGGCGCCCTGCTCGCCGTCGGCGTGCTCGTGGCGGTCCAGCTGGTGGCCGGCCCGGCGCGTCTGCGCGGTCTCGGATCGATGGCGCTCGCCTCCGTGACCGCCGCGGTGCTGCTGTTCCCCTTCGTGCCGACGCTCGTGGCGGGTGGAGGTGTGGCGCTCGTGTCGCAGGTCGGCACGTCGGATCTGTCGCAGCTCGCACGATTGGCACCCGGCGGGGGCCCCGGAACCTGGGCGGTCGCCCTCTTCCTGCCGGGGGCGGCGCTCGTGTCGTTCGCCCTGGTGAACGCCGAGCTCCGTGGGCGGGCGATCCGCGCGGTGCTCGTCGCCCTGGTCGGCCTCGCGCTGTCATGGCTCTCCGCTGCCTGGTGGGTTCCGGTGCCGCTCTCCAACCCGCTCGCCTACCTGGCCGTGGCCGCGGTCGCCGAGGTGATGTTGGTGGCCTACGGTGTCTCCTCGGCGCTCACGGGGCTCGGACGCGAGTCGTTCGGCATGCGCCAGATCCTGACGGCGATGCTCGCGATCGTGATCGGCGGTGGCCTCATGCTGCAGTCGATCGCCGCGCTCGTGGGTGGGTGGGCGGTCGGCGGTCCCGAGCAGGTGCCGGCCGCCTGGTCCGTGCTCGCCAGCACCGCGAAGGGCGACTTCAGGGTGCTGTGGGTCGGCTCACACTCGAACGATCCGTTCCCCGCGCCCGGGGGCGACCCCGAGGGGCTCGCCGAGGCGGGCGACGCCACCCTGCGCTACGGGCTCACGGGGCGCGACGGCACGGTCGCGATCGACATCGCCCGTCCGTCGGTGGGGACGGGACCCGATCACCTCGGCGAGGCGCTCGACGAGATCCTCTCAGGCACGACCCGCCACGGTGGTGCGCTGTTGGCACCCTTCGGTGTGCGATTCGTGGTCGCGGCCGACGACGATGTGCCGCCAGAAGCGCAGCGGTCGCTCGATGCGCAGGTCGACCTCGACCTCGTGCCTGCAGCGGGTCTCGTCGTCTACCGCAACGCGCGAGCCATCCCGCCCGCGGCCGTGCTCGACGACGATCCTCTCTCGATAGAGGCGGTCCGCTCGACCGAGCCGTCCGACGTCGTCCGCACATCCCTGCGCCGGGGGTCCCCGCTCGACCAGGTGCAGGGAGGCTGGGAGGGGGGCGAGGGCGCCGGGCCGGTCTTCGTCTCGACTGAGTTCCAGGGCGCGTGGCAGCTGGACGGCTCCGACGACGCGCCGTTCACGGCCTTCGGCTGGGCAACCGGGTTCGAGACCCAGCAGGCGCCGGTCGCCGTGCGATACGGGGCCCAGTTGCCGGCCACGATCCAGGCGTGGCTGCTCGCGGTCGTCTGGGCGGCCGCCCTCTGGGTGACCAGGAAGCCGGTGGCCCGATGAGGGCCCGAGGCCAGGGCGTGCTGGCCCTCGCCGTCGCGGGCGTCGTGGCGCTCGGCGCCGTCACGTTCGATCGCCTCGGCCCGCACGAGCCCGCTGGTGCTCCGCCCGGCTCGGCGGCGTCGGCGACCTGGCTCTGCCCCCACGGCGGCGGGAGGTCCTACGAGGGCACGGTGTTCCTGGCGAACCCCGGCGACGTCGCGGTCTCGGCTCGCGTGACCCAACTCTCCTCCGACGGTCCCGAAGGGTCGTCGGAGGTCCTCGTCTCGCCCCGCTCCCAGGTCGAGGTGGCCGTCGAAGCCTCCGATCGGTCGTCGTCGACGTTCGTGGAGACATTCGGCGGTTGGGTGGCCGCTGGCTGGCTCGTCCGAGGGGCGGAGGGTGAGGTGGGCATCGGCGCCGAGCCGTGCGTGGCCGAGGCCGGTCGCGGGTGGGTGTCTGCAGCCGCCTCCACGGCCGAGGGCGAGGACGCCTTCCTCGTCGTCATGAACCCGTTCGACACCGATGCGGTGTTCGACGTCGCCCTGTTCGCGGCCGATCGGGCCCCCGTGCGCGATTCGGAGCTCACCGACGTCACGCTCCGGCCCCGACGAAGCACCGCGATCCGGCTGAACGACTTCGCCCAGGGCGAGGAGGGGCTCGGCGTGTCGATCGAGGTCTCGTCGGGCAGGCTCGCTGCGTCGACGCTCGTCCTCTCCGAGGGCCAGGGCATCGGGAGCGTGATCGCCTCGGCCGAGCCCGGGCAACGTCAGGTGATGCTCACCTCCACCGGGGCCGGCCGGTCGGTGCTGAACGTCGCGGTGCCGACGGTCCTGACCGACCCCGACGACGCCACCCCGGTTCCGCCGGGGCAGCTCGGCTCGACGTTCACGGCGATCCTGCGTTCGGAGACGCCCCCGCAGCCCGCGGGCGGTCTCGCCGAGCAGCCACAGGAACCGGAGTCGGCGGCGGCGTACCCGCTCACGACCACCGGGCCGTCGGCGGTCGATCTCTCGGTCCGTGAGGGCGCACCCGTCGTGGCGGCGCTGCGGACGATCGGCGTGGGCAACGACGGAGGTGCGACCGCCGGGTCGTCGACACCCGCCACATCGTGGGTCGTCACACCAACGGTCGCGGGGGAACCCGCGCGGCCGGGGTTGCTCGTGCTGAACCCCGGGCAGTCGCAGGCGTCGGTCTCGATCTCGAGCCTCTCGGCCGAAGGGGAGGAGTCCGGCGTGTCCACGACGATCACGGTGCCGCCCGGGTCGGTCGCGGGGGTGCCTCGAGCGTTCCTCGACGGCGTGGGGAGCGCATCGTTGCTCGTCATCAGCGAGGGTGTGCCGATCGTGGCCCTCGGCGCGTCCACGTCGTTGGGCAACGAGGGTCGGTCCGTCTACGGTCTCGCGGCTGGGCTGCCGATAGGCGAACCTGGGACCACCTGATCGGCCGACTGGAGCCCGATGCGCTGTCGCGTATCATGTTCCGGTCCGTCGTCGCACGGACACGTCGCCATGGCCAAAGGAACGCACGCACCCGCGCGGAAGCATCGCGCGATCGCGATCGTCGCGATCGTCGCAGGCGTGCTCGTGCTCGCGGCCGGCGGTGCCGCGTACTCCGCGTACCGATACGAGCGATCGCGCGCCGACCGCATCCTCCCGGGTGTCACGGTCGCGGGCGTCGACGTCGGTGGCATGACCAAGGCCGAAGCGGTCGAGGCAGTCCGTGCGGCCGCCGTCGTGGCGCTGCAACGACAGATCGAGCTCCGGGCGCGCGGCAAGACCTGGCCGGTCACCCTCGAGGACCTCGGCCAACGCTCCAACGCCGTGGGTGCCGTCAACAGGGCCCTCGGGCTGAGCGAGTCGATGGGTACGTTCTCCCGCTTCTGGCATCGGTTCAACGACGATCCCATCGGTCAGGAAGTCGAGCTGTCGTTCTCGGGCCATGGGCGGGTCGACGCCGTGCTCGGGCGCATCGCCCGCGACGTGGCCGTCAAGCCGGTGAACGCCGACATCACCTATGACGACGGTGAGGTGCGCTTCGTGAAGCCCACGCCGGGTCGCGCGCTCGACTTCGTCGAGGCCCGTGCGGCGGTTCGCTCGGCGCTCGAGAGCGGTGGAGCTTCCGATGTGACACTCCCCGTGCTGAAGGTGAGCCCCAAGGTCTCCGAGAAGAACATGCCGCGCACGATCGTCGTCCGCGTCGACCAGAACAAGCTGTACCTCTACGACGGCTTCGACGTTCTGCGCACGTGGTCGGTCGCGACCGCGATGCCGGGGTGGACCACCCCCCGCGGCGATTGGAACCTCTACCGCAAGGCGGTGAATCCCACTTGGTACAACCCCGCCCTCGACAGCTGGGGCGCCGATCTTCCCGCGATCGTGCCCGGCGGGCCGACCGCCCCGATGGGCACCCGCGCTCTCTACATCACGGCGCCGGGATTGATCCGCATCCACGGAACCCCGGCCGACAGCTCGATCGGCACCTACGCGTCGCACGGCTGTATCCGGATGCACAACTGGGAGATCGAGGAGCTCTATCCCATGGTCGACGTCGGCACCCGCGTGATCGTCGTCGGCTCGCGCCCCGGGGACGCGGTCGAGGGCGACACGCCTGCGTCGGTCAACGTCTGAACGCCGCCACGATTCTTGTCACACTTTGTGCGCTCGCAGCATTGTCGAAGGCGGGGCCGGCGACGTAGGGTTCAGGCGTACCCCGTAGCGACGCGATGGGAAACCGGAGCGCCACTGCGGGGTACATCTCTGTTCGCCCCCGCGAACGCTGACGGCAGATAGATCCGGGGGGATCCGGCGGAGATGCTTGGAGATCACACGCATGTCATTTACGCTTCGGCGCGATGCGAACCTGCGCGAAGATGCGATGTGACGCCGAGCCCGTGGCCACCGTATCCCTCCGATACGCCGAGCGCGAGGTCGCGATCGGCGACCTGGTCGTCGAGCGTGATCGCAACCTGCTCGATCTGTGCCGCGAGCACGTCGAGCGCCTGACGCCCCCCGTCGGCTGGACCGTGAGCGATGAACGTGTCGTGACGATCCCGCAGACGGAACCGGCCGCCCTGGCCGTCTGACTTCCCCCTCAGGCGGTCGGTCCCGTCGGCCGCACCGCGAGCGGCTGTCCCCCCGATGGGGTGTGCAACGGTGAGGTGCGGGCCACGACCGGGGCCGCTCAGCGTGGCCAGGGAAACTACCGCAGGGTGCTATGGTCCCGAGCCCGTCCCGGAGCCGAACCTAAGGGCATGGAAACCGGAACCTGCCCCCAGTGCCGCACCGGCGACCTCATCGCGATCTCGATGGCGGTGGGTGGCCGAGACCTGTCGTTCCGCACGTGCCATCATTGCGAGGCGAAGTGGTGGTACCGCGACGGCGACGAGGTGCCGCTGGCGTCGGTGATCGGACTCGTCGTCGAGAAGTGACGCCTCGCAGCGTCGCCCTCATCCACCCCCTCGACGCGTCCGCCTGACGCCCTTGCCGTGCGCCCGTAACATGCGGGCGTGTCCAGCGACCTCGACCGTATCTTCAAGGCGTATGACGTCCGGGGGGTCGTGCCCGACGACCTCGACGCCGACCTGGTCCGCGACATCGGGGCGGCGTTCGCCGGGTGGAGTGGCGCGCCGAGCATCGTGGTCGGCCGGGACTGCCGGTTGAGCTCGCCCGAGCTCGCCGCGGCGATCGCGGACGGCGCCACCGCCCGGGGCGTCGATGTGGTCGACCTCGGGCTCGCGTCGACCGACCTGCTCTACTTCGCGTCCGGCTCGCTCGACATGCCGGGGATCATGCTCACGGCGAGTCACAACCCCAAGGAGTACAACGGCATGAAGTTCTGCCTGGCGGGTGCGAAGCCGGTCGGGGAGGAGTCCGGGCTGCGCGAGATCCGCTCGATCGTCGAACAGGGGGCGTCGCCGGCCGTGGCAGCCCGGGGTTCGGTCGAGCGCCGCGACCTGCTCGAGGCCTACGTGGAGCACGTGCTCTCGTTCGTCGACGTCGAAGCGATGCGGCCGCTGACGATCGTCGCCGACACGGCCAACGGCATGGGGGGCCTGGTGGTGCCCCCCGTGATGTCGAGGCTGCCCATCACCCTCCACCATCTCTACCCCGAACTCGACGGCACGTTCCCGAACCATCCCGCAGACCCGATCGACCCCGAGAACCAGAGGGATCTGAAGGCAGCCGTGCTCGAGCACGGCGCCGACATCGGGCTCGCGTTCGACGGCGATGCGGACCGCGTGTTCCTGATCGACGAGCAGGCCCACGACGTGAGCGGCTCGCTGCTCACGGCCCTCGTCGCGATCGCGATGCTCGAGCGTGAGCCGGGCGCGAAGATCGTGCACAACCTGATCTGCTCCTGGACCGTGCCCGAGGTGATCCGTGAGCACGGCGGGGAGCCGGTGCGCACCCGGGTCGGGCACTCGTTCATCAAGCAGGTGATGGCCGAGACCGGGGCGATCTTCGGCGGGGAGCACTCCGGGCACTACTACTTCCGTGACAACTACCGCGCCGACTCGGGGCTGATCGCGGCGGTCGCCGCGCTGGGGGAGCTCTCCAAGGCCGATCGTCCGCTGTCGGAGCTCTTGGCCCCGTTGCGCCGGTACGCGGACTCGGGCGAGATCAACTCGGTCGTCACCGACCAGCAGGGTCGCATCGAAGCGATCGCCTCACACTACGAGGACGGTCGCCAGGACCGGCTCGACGGCCTGACGGTAGAGTTCGACGACTGGTGGTGCAACGTGCGCCCGTCGAACACCGAGCCGCTGCTCAGGCTCAACGCGGAGGCGCGTACCCCCGAACTGCTGGCCGAGAAGACGGCCGAGGTGCTCGCGTTGATCCGAGGCGACGGCGACGCGTGAGCCCTGCCCCCGACGAGAAGGAGGCATCGTGACCCTCGATCCTCAGCTGCTGGAGATCCTCGTGTGCCCCAACGACCGGGGTGATCTCGACTATCGCGAAGCCGATCAGGTGCTCGTCTGCGCGACGTGCGGATATCGGTACCCGATCCGCGACGACATCCCGGTGATGTTGATCGACGAGGCCGAGAAGCCCGGCCAGAAGCCGGGGGCCCGGTGACCGATCTGAACGACGTCGAGGCGCTTCGGGCTCTCGACGCGGGCGACATGCTCGGCGCGGTCGCCTCGATGCCACGTCACGCACGCGAGGGCTACGCAGCCGGTCTCGAAGCCGATGGCCTGGCATCCGCCGACGGCGTGACGGCCGTGACGTTCTGCGGCATGGGGGGCTCGGCCGTCGCCGGCGACGTGCTGCGGTCGCTCTTCCGCGATCGGCTCATCGTGCCGGTCGACGTGAACAGGAGCCCTCAACTCCCTGCGTACGCCGGGCCGCGCACGCTGGTCGTGGTCTCGTCCTATTCCGGGAACACGGCCGAGACGCTCGCGAGCTTCGAGGAGGCGGTGGCCCGCGGGTGCCGCGTGCTGCCGATCACCTCGGGCGGCACGCTGGAGGCCCGCGCCGACGAGCTCGGGCTCGGGGTCGTGCGCATCCCCGGTGGGTTCATGCCTCGGGCGGCGCTCGGCTACCTCGCGTTGTCGTTGCTCGGGGCGATGGAGACCGTGGGGTTGTTGCCGAGCCTTGCCGGTGACGTCGACGAGGCGACCGGCGAGCTCGACCGGCTCGTCGAGGTGTTCGGGCCCGATCGATCCACGGAGCGCAACGCAGCGAAGGCCCTCGCCGAGCGCATCGGGCACCGGCAACCGGTCGTCTGGGGCGCCGACGGCCTCGGTGCGGTCGCCGCCGCGCGGTGGAAGACCCAGCTGAACGAGAACGGGAAGGTGCCCGCCTGGTCGGCCGCCCTGCCCGAGCTCGACCACAACGAGGTCGTCGGGTGGCACGCCGACGGCGGCGCCTCGTCCTTCGTCGTGGCGCTCCGGCACGAGGGGGAACACGAGGACGTGGCGGCGCGCTTCCCGATCTCCCTCGAGATCGCCCGCGACGCGGGGGTGATCACCGAGGAGGTCTGGGCGACAGGGCGGAGCGTACTGGCGCGCTTCCTGTCGCTCGTGATCATGGGCGACTTCGTGAGCTGCTACGTGGGCTTGCGCCGGGGCGTCGATCCCTCGCCGATCCCGGCGATCGACCGCCTGAAGTCCTCCCTCGACGGGGCCAGATCGCGATGAGCGGGCAAGGAGTGCCGGGTCCCGGAGACGATCTCGCCGCGCAGGCCGCCGCCGTCGTGCGCTCGGCGACCGACCTCGTGCCGCGCGCCGGGGTGGTGCTGGGCTCGGGGCTCGGTCCGGCTCTCGGAGACGCCCTCGTCGAGACGGCGAGCTTCTCGTTCACGGACCTCCCGGGCTTCCCGCCCTCCGGGGTCCCTGGACACGCGGGGAGGGTGGTGCTCGGCCACCTCGCGAGCGTGCCGGTCGCCGCGTTCTTCGGACGGGTCCACTTCTATGAGGGGCACGGCATGGACGTGCCGGCGTTGCTGCCCCGCCTCTCGAAGGAACTGGGGGCCGACACGATGGTGCTCACGGCGGCCGTCGGAGGACTCGTGCCCGGGGAGGCCGGCGGCACCGTCGTGATCCTGCGCGATCACCTCAACATGATGGGGGTGGCGCCGCTCCGCGGGTGGCGGTATCCCGACGGCATGCCCACGTTCATCAGTACGACCCGGGTGTACGACGAAGGCCTGCGGGACCTCGCCTTCGAGCGGGCGCAGGCGCTCGGCATCGCGTCGTCGATCGGGGTCTACGCGGCGATGAGCGGGCCGGCGTACGAGACCCCCACGGAAGTGAGGATGCTCCAGGCAGCCGGGGCGACGGTCGTCGGGATGTCGATGGTGCCCGAGGCGCTGCCGGCGGCCGCCCTCGAGATGCGGGTGCTGGGGATCTGCTCGCTCACGAACGCGTTCGGTGAGCACATCGAGCACGAGGAGGTCGTCCGCGTGTCGAACGAGACCGCGGGAGCGGTGGGCAGGTTGCTCGTCGACCTGTTCCCGCGCATGTGAGAGGAGAACGACGGTGACGAACGACGTGCGTGACATCGCGCTGGCGGCCGGTGGCCGGGAGCGGATCGAGTGGGCGGGCGCCGAGATGCCGGTGACCGCCCTGATCAAGGAGCGCTTCGAGAAGGAGAAGCCGCTCGAGGGCATCCGCATCGGGGCGTGCCTGCACGTGACAACCGAGACGGCGAACCTGATGCTCACACTGCAGGCCGGTGGCGCTCAGGTGGCCCTGTGCGCGTCGAACCCGCTCTCGACCCAGGACGACGTGGCGGCCGCCCTGGTCGAAGCCGGCATCGATACCTTCGCGATCAAGGGCGAGGACACCGACACGTTCTTCAAGCACATCAACGCGGTGCTCGACATCAGACCCAACATCACGATGGACGACGGGGCCGACATGGTGAGCGTGCTGCACAAGGAGCGCGTCGACCAGATCGGCGAGATCATCGGTGGCACCGAGGAGACCACGACCGGCGTGATCAGGTTGCGGGCGATGGCGGGCGACGGCGCGTTGAAGTACCCGATCGTGAGCGTGAACGACGCCGACACCAAGCACCTGTTCGACAACCGCTTCGGCACCGGCCAGTCGACGATCGACGCGATCATGCGTGCGACGAACCGGCTGCTGGCGGGCCGCACGATCGTCGTCTGCGGCTACGGCATGTGCGGGCGCGGGGTCGCGTCGCGCGCCCGAGGCATGGGCGCTCACGTGATCGTGACCGAGGTCGACCCGACCGCGGCGATCGAGGCCGTGATGGAGGGGTACCGGGTGATGCCGCTGCGCGACGCGGCCCGCATCGGCGACATCTTCATCACGGTGACCGGCGACACCACCGTGATCGGGCGCGAGCACATGGAGCTCCTGAAGGACGGGGCGATGCTCGCGAACTCCGGGCACTTCGACGTGGAGATCGACAAGCAGGCGCTCGCGTCGCTCGGCACCGGCGGGACCCGCCGGATCCGGGAGTTCGTCGACGAGTACACGTTCGCCGACGGCCGGCGCATCTACCTGCTCGGGGAGGGGCGCCTCGTGAACCTCTCGGCCGCCGAGGGGCATCCTGCGGCGGTGATGGACATGTCGTTCGCGAACCAGGCGCTCGCCGCCGAGTGGGTGGTCGGACAGCGCGGGACGCTCGAGCCTCGCGTGTATCCGGTGCCGGTCGAGATCGACAAGGACGTGGCGCGGCTGAAGCTCCGGGCCATGGGCGTGGAGATCGACGAGCTCACGGCCGAGCAGGAGCACTACCTGCAGAGCTGGGAACAGGGCACCTAGCCGTGGACGGCCGCGTCTCGATCCGCGCGCACTTCGAGCGGTTCCCCGCAACCCTCAAGGGCGCGTTCGTCCTGCGGGGGGACGACGCCGATCCGCATCAGGTGCGTATCGAGGCGGCCCGGATCGCCGAGCTCGCCGGCCGGGCAGGCCAGCCGATGAGGGTCGAGCCTGTGACCCTCGACGTCGCGCCGCACCTCGACCTGTTCGTGCCGTTCGAGGTGCCGCTGCTCGACCTGGCTCCCGGCTGGTACCGCCTCGAGCTCGACGTCACGATCGATGGCGACGCCGGGGTGGTGCATCCCGGCGACCGGTTCGTCGTGGCGTGGCCTCGCGGTTCGATGCGACGGGGCTCGGCATCGATCGGACGCGCGATCGAGGCCGGTGCCACGACCGTGACGATCCTGCAGGTGGACTGCGCGCCCGACGGTGTCCGCGTGTCGTACGAGGCACCTGCGCAGCTCGGTCTCTCGATCGCCGCGGACGACGTGATGCTGCCCCTGGTCGACGAGGGTTTCGACGAGGAGTCCCGCCGAGGCACGGTGATGACGTACCCGGCCGCGAAGACCCAGCTTCGACTCGCGATCACCGCTCGCGGGGCCGATCGACCGATCGAGATCGATCTGCCCTGACGCTCCTCGTGTCGCACCCGGGTCCTATCGTCGGCCCGTGCTGACCCGGGCGCTCGATGTCGTCTTCCCGCCGCGCTGCGCGGGGTGCGGCGCGCCCGCGTGGCCGTTCTGTGAGCGATGCGCCCGTGGTCTCCACGCGCTGGAGCCCCCGTGGTGCGCCCGATGTGGCGCCCCGACCCCCGATGGCGAGGTGTCCGGATGCAGCGAGTGTCCACCCGTGGAGATCGCGCATGCCCGGGCGCCGTTCGCGTTCGAGGGGCCGGCTCGAGCCTCGATCCATCACCTCAAGTACGGAGGGGTGCGAGGCGTCGGCCGGGCGCTCGGCGCGGCGATGGCCACGTGCGTTCCACCGGGAGCCGACGTCGCGACATGGGTGCCGCTGGCCAGGCGACGGAAGGCCGAGCGGGGGTTCGATCAGGCGCGGGTGCTCGCGGTCGCTGTCGGCCGGGAGACCGGGCTTCCGGTGCGACGGCTGCTGCGCCGGGTCGTCTCGACCGGTCCGCAAGCCAAACGGGATGCTGAGGCTCGGCGAGCGGCGATGCGCGGATCGTTCGTCGCTCGCGATCGCGCGGCCGTGCCCGACCATGTGCTGCTCGTCGACGACGTGCTCACCACCGGAGCGACCGCTGCCGCGTGCGCCGAGATCCTTCTCGCCCAGGGAGCGTCGCGCGTCTCGCTGCTGGTGGCTGCACGGACGCTCCTGCGCACCCGTCGACCTGCCTATACTCGACCGGGCCCTCGTCCGGGTCTGTGGTTGCCCGGGGACGACCCCCGGTAGTCGATGCCAGCCGCGGGCGAAACGACCCACGTAAGGCGACCCTTGGTCGCCGAGCATGGCGCGGTTTAGATGTAAGTCCTGCCTCGTCTTCGGGCGAGAGAGGGTGGGAGTCGCCGGTCCTTCGCGACCTGGCGGCGAACGCTCCCGCAGGCGAGTGTGGGGGAAAAGACCAGGTCAGCCGGTGGAGGGCCCGCCCGACCCGAACGAGGAGACGACCGACGCGTATGGATCTGACGTTCACGGGCCGAGGGCTCTCTGTCACCGATGAGGTCCGGGAGACCGCCGGCCACAAACTCGCATACCTGGAGCGCATGGAGCCACGGACCACTCGGATCGACCTCGAGTTCATCGGCGAGCACTATCCTGCCCCCGATGGCGTCAAGCGCGTCGAGGCGGCGTTGCACATCCCGCGTAAGACCTTCCGTGCACACGCCGAAGCCGACGACGTGCCCACCGCGATCGACCGGGTGGCCGACAAGCTCGAGCGACAGCTCCGCGACCACCATGGGAAGCGTCGCGCCTCGGTGCACAAGAGCCCACTAGAATCCGCTCACCTGAACGCTGCGACTGCCGATACCGAGGCAGAGGGCGAGACCGAGGGGGACCGGTGACCAAGGACGCGAATGCGGCGCCCGAGCGACTGCGGGTCATGGTGGTCGACGACCACGCATTGTTCCGGCGCGGGCTCGAGATGGTGCTCCAGCAGGAAGCCGATATCGAGCTGGTCGGCGAGGCGTCCGACGGTGCCGAGGCGGTCGAGGTCGCCCAGGAGACGATGCCCGACGTCGTGCTGATGGACGTCCGCATGCCGAAGCGTTCCGGCATCGAGGCGGCCGGGCAGATCAAGGATCTCCTGCCGCACTGCAAGATCCTGATGCTCACGATCAGCGACGAGGAAGGCGACCTCTACGACGCGATCAAGGCGGGGGCCAGTGGGTACCTGCTGAAGGAGATCCCGATCGAGGAGGTCTCCGACGCGATCCGCAGCGTCTGGGCTGGTCAGTCACGCATCTCGCCCTCGATGGCGTCGAAGCTGCTGACCGAGTTCGCCGCGATGTCGAAGTCCGCCGAGGAGCAGCCGCGCATGCCCGCGCCCAAGCTCACCGATCGCGAGATGGAGGTGCTGCGGCTCGTCGCGCAGGGCCTGAACAATCGCGACATCGCCAAGCAGCTCTTCATCAGCGAGAACACGGTGAAGAACCACATCCGCAACATCCTCGAGAAGCTGCATCTGCACTCGCGCATGGAGGCGGTCGTCTACGCCGTGCGCGAGAAGATGATCGAGATCAGCTGATCGTGGCCGACCCGACGATCGAGGCGGCCCGTGAGCTGCTGGACGACTCGCTCGACGAGCTGCGCTCGACGATCGACGGGTGCGCCGCCGAGGAGCTGAATCGGCGGCCGGTCGAGGACGACACGAACCCCCTCGCGGTGCTCGTGACGCACGCGCTCGCCAGCACCCGGTCCTGGTTGAGCCTCGCGACCGGCGCGCCGCCGCCCGAGCGCGACCGGCCGGCCGAGTTCCTGGTCGTCGTCGGCGACGCCGATGCGTTCATGGACCGTTTCGACGCCATCGCCGGCGAGTGCAGGGCGTTGCTCGAGGGCGACGTCGTGTTCGAGCCCGGCGCGACCGGCACGGCATCCTGGAACGCCGACGGCGCCGGCGAGCCGGTGACCTCGGCCTGGGCCCTGCTCCACGCGCTGGAACACCTGCGCGAGCACGTCGGTCATGCCCAGCTCACCCGTCAGCTGCTCTAGACGGGCGTCCGATACGCTGGCGACATGAGCGCTTCGGCTCGCACCGTCGCTCGCGTGATCGTCGAGTGCCTCGAGAACGAGGGTGTCGAGATCGTCTTCGGCCTTCCCGGCGAGGAGAACCTCCACACGATCGACGCCCTCGCCGACAGCTCGATCCGGTTCGTCACCACCCGAGATGAGCGCGGCGCCGCCTTCATGGCCGACACGTACGGTGCGCTCACCGGCCGGCCCGGCGTCTGTCTCGCCACCCTCGGTCCCGGCGCGATCAACCTGATGCTCGGGGTCGCGAACGCCCAGCTCGACTCGCATCCGCTGGTCGCGCTCGTCGCGCAGGCGAGCCTCGATCGGATCTACAAGGAGTCGCACCAGTTCGTCGACCTCGTCTCGCTCTTCCGCCCGATCACGAAGTGGGGCGACATGGTGACGGTGCGCGTGGCCGCGCCGGAGATGGTGCGCAAGGCCTTCAAGCAGGCCACGACCGAGCCGCCGGGCGCGACGTTCATCGTGCTGCCGGAGGACGTCGCCGAACGGGCGACCGATGCCCGAGTGCTCCCCGTGAACACACCGGTCGATACCTCGCCCGACGAGGGCCAGGTCCGGCGGGCCGCCGGGGTGCTCGCGAACGCGAGGCACCCGGTCGTGCTCGCAGGTCCGGGTGTGGCGCGCGACGGCGCGGCCGAGGCGTTGATCCGCTTCAGCGAGCGCCTCAACCTCCCCGTTGCCACGACCTTCCTCGGCAAAGGGGTGTTCCCCGACAGCCACCCGAACGCGCTCGGCACGATCGGGTTCATGGTGAAGGACTACGTGAACTTCGGGTTCGACCGAGCCGACGTGGTGGTGGCAGTCGGCTACGACCTCGTCGAGTACTCACCCGTGCGATGGAACCCGCTGGCCGACAAGCAGATCGTGCACGTGCATCGCACCGTGGCCGAGGTCGATGCTCACTACACGCTCGCCGTCGGGTTGCAGGGCAGCATCGGCGAGACGCTCGACGCGATCTGCGAGTCGAGCATCGTGCAACAGGTGCGAGGGGAGATCTTCCCCGTGCGCGATCTCGTGCGGGAAGAGCTCGAGCGAGGTGCCGCCGACGACGCGTTCCCCATGGCTCCCGCCCGGGTGGTCTCCGACATCAGATCGGTGCTCGAGGACGACGACATCGTCCTGTGCGACACGGGCGCGGTGAAGATGTGGATGGCGCGCCTGTACCCGACGCACCGACCGAGCACCTGCCTGATCTCGAACGGCCTCGCGACGATGGCGTTCTCCCTGCCCGGTGCGATCGCCGCGAAGCTCGTGCATCCCGACCGGAAAGTGCTGGCGGCGATGGGGGACGGGGCGTTCGCGATGAGCATGGCCGAGATCGAGACCGCGGTGCGCGAGGACGTGCACATCGTCGTGCTCGTCTGGGTCGACGGCGGGTACGGCCTCATCGGCTGGAAGCAGGACATCCACTTCGGACGGCGGGCGGCCGTCTCGTTCACGAATCCCGACTTCGTGAAGCTCGCGGAGAGCTTCGGGGCGAAGGGTTACGAGGTCGGCTCGGCCGACGAGTTGGCGCCGACGCTGCGCAAGGCGCTCGATGACGATGCCGTCTCGATCGTGGCCTGTCCGGTCGACTACGCCGAGAACGCGCGTCTGATCGAGCGTCTCGGCGCGCTCACCGACCCGATCTGAGCCCAGCACGTCCATGGATGGGGAGATCGACCGGGACGTCGCGGTCCAACGGAACGCGCGCCTCCTCGCCACCGCCCAGGGGTTCGCGCAGCTCACGTTCCCCGTGCTGCTCGTGGCCGGCACGGTCGCCGCGACCGAGCTCTCGCAGCGCGACGGAGCCAGCGGACTCGTGTGGGCCGTCTACTTCGGGGTCGCGGCGGTCGCGGCCGTCGTGATCGGGCGATGGATGGACCGCGTCGGTCGTCGCCCCGGCATCCTCGCCGCCCTGGCGTTCACCGCGCTGGGCGGCCTCGGCTGCGCGGCCGCGGTCCTCGTCGGCTCCTTCCCGTTGTTGATCCTCGCCGTGGTGCCGTTCGGGATCGGGTACGCGGGGGTGAACCTCACGAGGGCGGCGGTCGCCGACATGTATCCCCCCGACCATCGAGCGAGGGCGGTCGGGATCCTCTTGGCCGTGGGCACGATCGGGGCCGTCGGCAGCCCCCTGCTCATCGCGTTCCTCCAGGGGCAAGCGACAGATCCTCGGTTGGCCGAGCTGCTCCCATGGTTGATCGTGCCTGTGGGGGCATCCATCGCGGGGGCGTTCGTGATGCGGGTCCGGCCCGATCCTCGTGATCTCGCGCCGCCTTCCACGGAGGGCTTCGGATCAGAGGACCGGCGGGCACGGTCGCCTCGCGCCCTCCTGCGGGTGCCGGCGTTCCGCACCGCCATCCTCGCCGCGGCCGTCGGGCAGATCGCGATGGTCGGGGTGATGGGCGTCACCCCGGCGGCGCTGCACCACCTCGGACACGGAGAGGCCACGATCGCGTGGATCATCAGCCTCCACATCGGGGGCATGTTCGCGTTCTCGCCGCTGATCGGCGCGGCCATGGATCGGTGGGGCAGACGGCTCGGGTTGATCACCGGGTGCTCGGCGAGCATCGTCGGGGCGTTGGTCGCAGGGACGGGAGGGTCGGCACTCGTGATGGGCGGCGGGCTGTTCGCACTGGGGCTGGGGTGGTCGGCGACCTTCCTGGGCGCGACAGCGGTCGTCAGCGACGTGACGACTCCCGCAGAACGGGCAGGTGCCCTGGGGTTCACCGACCTGTTCGTGAGCGCCTGCTCTGCAACGGCCGGAGTGATCTCGGGTGTCGTGCTCGAGACCGCGGGCTACCCGACGCTCGGCGTGATCACGGCCGTCCTCGTCGCTCTCGTCCTCGGGGTCGTCCTTCTGATGCGGCCCGTTCCCGACGATGCCGTGGCCGTCACCGGGGATTGAACCGGTCGCGGGCTAGAATCGGTACCCGAGACGATCATCCTCGACCGCCCGAAGGGACCCTCGTGCCCGTTCTCGACAAGCTCGGCAACATCGGCGAAGGCCGCAAGCTCAAGAACCTCGAGTCGATCGCGCAGCTCGTGAACACCTTCGAGCCCGAGGTCGAGGATCTCTCCGACGAGGAGCTGCGGGCCAAGACGGCCGAGCTGAAGCAGCGGGCGGGCAACGGGGAACCGCTCGACGACCTGCTCCCCGAGGCGTTCGCCTCCGTGCGAGAGGCGGCTCGTCGCACGATCGGCCAGCGCCACTTCGACGTGCAGCTGATGGGCGGCGGTGCCCTGCACCAGGGCAACATCGCCGAGATGAAGACCGGTGAAGGCAAGACGCTCGTCTCGACCCTTCCGGGCTACCTGAACGCGCTCGCCGGCAAGGGCGTTCACATCGTCACGATCAACGACTACCTGGCCAAGCGCGACTCGGAGTGGATGGGGGGCATCTACCGCTTCCTCGGGCTCGACGTCGGCTTGATCCAGGCCACGATGTCGCCTGCACAGCGCCGGCCCGCCTACGGGGCCGACATCACGTACGGCACGAACAACGAATTCGGCTTCGACTACCTGCGCGACAACATGGCGATGCGCATCGATGACTGCGTGCAACGCGGCTACAACTACGCGATCGTCGACGAGGTCGACTCGATCCTGATCGACGAGGCGCGGACGCCTTTGATCATCAGCGGCATGGTGCGCGACTCCGCGAAGTGGTACGTGACGTTCGCCCGGGTGGCCCCGCGGCTCAAACGCGACGAGGACTACGAGGTCGAAGAGGCGAAGTATCAGATCGCGATCACCGAACAGGGAGTCGCGAAGGTGGAGGAGATCCTCGGGGTCGAGAACCTCTACGACCACTCGAACACGACGCTCGTCCACCACCTGCAGAACTCGCTCCGTGCCAAGGAGTTGTACAAGCGCGACGTCGCCTACGTCGTGCAGAACGGCGAGGTCAAGATCGTCGATGAGTTCACCGGCCGCGTGCTCGAGGGGCGGCGCTACTCCGAGGGCCTGCACCAGGCGATCGAGGCCAAGGAGGGCGTGAAGATCAAGGAGGAGAACCAGACGCTCGCCACGGTCACGATCCAGAACTACTTCAAGATGTACGACAAGCTCGCCGGCATGACCGGCACGGCGAAGACGCAGCTCACCGAGTTCGAGGAGACCTACAAGATCTCGGTCGTCGAGATCCCGACGAACCGGCCGAACGTCCGTCGCGACGAGCAGGACCTGATCTACAAGGGCGAAGAGGCGAAGTGGGATGCGGTCGTCGAGGAGCTCAAGGAGCGTCACGAGACGGGCCAGCCGATCCTCGTCGGCACCGTGTCGATCGAGAAGTCGGAGCTCCTCTCCGGCCTCATGAACCGCCGCGGCATCCCGCACAACGTGTTGAACGCCAAGAACCACGAGAGGGAGGCCCTGATCGTCGCTCAGGCGGGTCGCAAGGGGGCGGTGACGGTCGCGACGAACATGGCCGGCCGCGGCGTCGACATCCTGCTCGGTGGCAACCCCGAGTACCTCGCGCGACAGGAGATGGCGGCCCGCGACTGGGACAACGACCGGTACCTGCTCTTCGATATGGATGACGAGGAGCGAGCGGCGTACGAGGCGGAGTACGAGCCGGTCTACGCGAAGTTCAAGACACAGACCGACGCCGAGCACGACGAGGTGGTCGAGCTGGGTGGACTGTTCGTGCTCGGCACCGAGCGGCACGAGTCTCGACGCATCGACAACCAGCTCCGCGGCCGATCGGGTCGCCAGGGCGACCCCGGCGAGTCCAGGTTCTACCTCTCGCTCGGCGACGACCTGATGCGCATGTTCGCGAGCGACCGGGTCGCCTCGATCATGCAACGGCTGAAGTGGCCCGACGACGAGCCGATCGAGGCGAAGATGGTGTCGAAGGCGGTCGAGAACGCCCAGAAGCAGATCGAGGAGCTGAACTACGAGCGCCGCAAGAACGTCCTGAAGTACGACGAGGTGATGAACGGCCAGCGCGAGGCGATCTACGGCGAGCGGCGCAAGATCCTCGAAGGCCAGGACCTACGCGAGGAGTCGGTGGGGTTCGTCGAGGACCTCGTGGCCGACGTGGTCGAGGCGCAATGCCCCCCCGACGTCTTCCCGGAGGAGTGGGACCTCGACGGGCTGTTCACCGCCCTGCTGGAGGTCTACCCGGTGCAGGTCGGTCGCGAGCAGGCGCAGGACGCCGCGAGCACCGAGGAGCTCGTCGATCTCTTCATCGAGGACGCCCTCGCCCGGTACGAGGACAAGGAGCGAGCCGTCACTCCCGATGTGATGCGTGAGCTCGAGCGGGTGGTGCTGCTCAACATCACCGATACGAAATGGCGCGAGCACCTCTACGAGATGGACTACCTGCAAGAAGGCATCCACCTCCGGGCGTTGGCCCAGCAGGATCCGATCACGGCGTACCGCCGCGAGGCCTACGACATGTTCCAGGCCCTAACCGGGTCGATCCAAGCCGACTTCGTCCGCTACATCTACCGGGTCGAGTTCGTGAAACAGGGTGAGGAACAGGCCCGGCAGCAGGCGCCGCAGCCGACCCGGGTGCAGGACAACCGGGCAGAGGTCGAGGAGGCCGGCGGGCAGCGAGCCGCCGGCGGCGGGGGCCCGGGAACCGCCAACGCGAATCAGGCCGTGAGCGACAAGGTGCCGAGGAACGCCCCCTGTCCGTGCGGCAGCGGCAAGAAGTACAAGAAGTGCCACGGCGCCGCTGTGTGAGACGACGTCCTCACTCACCGACGGTGAGCCGTCCGTCCGGCCGCATCCGGCGAGCCAGCAGCTGGCAGGGGTTCTCCGGTCCCCAGACGTCCAGCTCGGCGACCGGGGCGAACCCCCGCGCGAGGTAGAAGGCTCGCGTCGCGGTGTACTCGGGGCCCGGGTCGCCGTCGCGATCCGACAGGGTCTTGACCAGTAGCGCCCGGGCGTCGTCGGGCAACCGGGCGATCAGCTCGTCGACGAGCCGCGTGCCGACGCCGGTTCCACGGCGGTCGGCGCGGGTGGCCATCCACGTGATCTCCCACCAGGTGCTCGCGCGGCGCTCGTACGTGAGGAAGCCGATCACACCGCCCTCGTCGACCGCGACCAGGCCGTCATGGCCGCGGACGGCGGCCGCGCACTCCTCGATGCCCTCGGCAACGCCGAACCAGTCGGGTAACCCGCGCACGATCGCATCGCAGGCGTCGGCGTCACGGACCGGGTCGAGGCGGCGGATCATCGGCGGTCACCGTAGCGCAGGGCCGCTGCTACGATGCGCGGCGCGATGAGCGAGCACACCGAACGCCTGCAGAAGCTCCGGGAGCGCGTCTTGGCCGCCAAGGAGTTCCTTTGACGTCGACGGCAAGCGTGCCCAGCTCGAGGAACTCGAACGGCAGGCGAGCGATCCCGCCCTCTGGGACGACCAGCAGCGTGCCCAGCAGATCACGTCGAAGCTCTCCCGCCTGAACGACGACGTCGCCCGCTACGACAGCCTGATCGCCCGCGTCGACGATGCCATGGCGATCGACGAGCTCCTCGCCGACGAGGCCGACCGCGATCTCGCCCAGGAGCTGGTCTCATCGGTCGCCGGTCTCGAGGCCGACGTCGACACGCTCGAGCTCGCCGCCCTGCTCTCCGGGCCCTACGACGCCTCCGACGCGATCGCCATGATCAACGCGGGCGCCGGAGGCACCGAGAGCCAGGACTGGGCGGAGATGCTGCTACGCATGTACACGCGCTGGGCCGAGCGGGAGGGGTTCGACGCCGAGGTCGACGACATCCAACACGGCGACGAGGCGGGCATCAAGTCCGCGACGTTCACCGTCCGCGGCACGAACGTCTACGGCCTGCTGTCGGCCGAGCGCGGGGTGCATCGGCTCGTGCGGATCAGCCCGTTCGACGCGCAGAAGCGGCGTCACACGTCGTTCGCCTCGCTCGACGTGATCCCGATGCTCGAGGAAGCCGACGAGGAGGAGATCGAGATCCCGCCGGACGAGCTGCGCATCGACGTGTATCGCTCGAGCGGGCCCGGCGGTCAGTCCGTCAACACGACCGACTCGGCGGTGCGCATCACCCACATCCCGACCGGCCTCGTGGCCGCGTGCCAGAACGAGCGATCGCAGCTGCAGAACAAGGCCGTGGCGATGCGCATCCTGAAGGCCCGGCTCGCCGAGCAGGAGCGACAGAAGCGGGAGCAGGAGATGGCCTCGATCAGGGGCGAGCGCAAGGCCGTCGACTTCGGGTCACAGATCCGTTCGTACGTGCTCGCGCCGTATCAGATGGTCAAGGACCACCGCACCGACCAGGAGATCGGGGATCCGCAGCGGGTGCTCGACGGCGACATCGGCAGGTTCATCGAGGCCGAGCTGCGTCATCGGGCGTCGCCATCGGTCTGACGCGACGGGCACGCAGGCGTTCCACGAGGAACGCCATGAGCGCGATGAGCGCGAGCGCGGTCCACGCTGCGAGTCCGGCGCTGACGCCGGCCGACACGGCCGCATCACGGTAGGTGAGCCGCACGTCGTGCTCACCGGCGGGCACCGCGACCCCTTGGAGGAACCCGTCGACGGGGACGACCGCGGTCGGCTCGCCGTCGACCGTCGCCTCCCAGCCGTCGTCGAACGTCGTGCGCACGACGACGATCGAGGGAGCGGTCGCCCGAACGTCGATGCGCACGTCTTCGGGACCTTCCTCCCGGTACGTGGCCTCGCCGGGTTCGGCGTCGGGGGTCGGTTCGATGCCGGGGTAGGACTCCACGACGGCGAGCCGGGCTGGATCGAAGCTCGGGGGGAGGATCGTGCGCAGGGTGCCGGTCACCGTGGGCACCGTGCGGAAGTTGGGCACGACCGAGACCCTCGGCTGCCACCCGCGGACCTCGACGAGATCGTACCCCTGGGCCCGTTCGACGACGTCGCCTTCGAGGGGTGACCCGACGCCGGTCGGCACCACGAGGTAGCGGACCCCGAGCAGCCGCACGTCGCGGAGCAGCGGGACGTCGATCACCGACGCGTTGTAGAAGACGGGCAGGGGGGAGCGCACTCGGATGTAGTCCCAGTAGCGGCGCAGCTGCACCGGGTTGTACCCGAGCGTGTCGTGGAGGCCGAACAGCGTGCCGCGCTCCATCGCGAGGGCGGGCCAGTCGGGCTGGAGCTGCATGAACAGGTAGCCCTTCTCGAACGACGAGGCCGGCGGCGCCCACGTGAGGTAGCGGTCGTGGGTCGCCGCCAGGCGAGGCACGAACGCGGTCGGCGTGACGAAGGCCGAGGCGTCGACCCTCGGCAGGGGGAGCGGCTGGGGGATCAGGTTCGGGTGCGCCCCCGCCTCGAGGTTCAGCCGGATCGTGTCGCCGGGGGGCGTGAGCTGGGAGAAGACCGCGCTCACGACGAGCTCGAGGGCGAGGACCGAGCCCACCGCGACGAACGCCCACGGACGGCGCCTCGTGGCGAGCTGGAACAGCGCCCACGCTCCGGCGGCCAACCCGAGGGCGAGCACGATGAACCGCAGCGGGTTCGCGAACGCGAGCAACGGCACCCCGAGCCAGAGGAACGCCCCCGCCGCGAGCCAGCGGACCGCGTGGCGAGGCGCGAGCGGATCGTCGCGCAGGCCTTGGAGACCGACCGCCCCGAGGACCGGCACGGCGATCACGGCGAGGTAGCGCATGCGCCCGGGGTTGTGCAGGTAGACGTCGCCGAACGGGATGCGAAGGAAGATGTCGCGGACCAAGGGCGCGGTGACGACCGCGTCGAGCATCAGGATCCAGGTGATCGCGAGCGCCCCGCCGAACGCCCACACCAGGGCGCGGCGCCGACGCGCGCGAAGGGCCAGGGGAACGCCGAGCAGGATCGTCGCCCCCGCGTAGGCGCCGGGCGTGGCACCGAAGGCGAGCGGCCACGCTGCCCAGACCCCGTTGGCCTGGATCGAGCCGGTGTCGCTCCCACCGAGCGTGCCGATCGCGTCCCCGAGCCGGTCGTAGCCCGCCGCCAGGCTCGACGCCTCGAGGGCATCCATGCGAGGGAGCAGGATCGCGAGGGAGAGGAGGGGCATCGCGGCGAGGAAGAGCGCCGCTCGCCCACCGCTCGCGAGCGCGATCCGAGGGACGCTCGAGGGGAGCTCGTGTGCGTCCCTCTTCGGTCGCGAGGCGACGACGTCGAACACGGCCCCGGCGACCAGGTACGCGGTGAGCAACGCCGTGCACACCACGAGGCCGTGGCTCAGGTGGGCGGTTGCGACCTGGGACCACCCCAGGGCCCCGAGGGCGATCCACGCGACCCTCGCCGACCATCGTCGGCTGCGCCGATAGCCCGCGGCTCCGACCAGCGCCACGCTGGACCACGCCATCGCACCTGCGAACGGCATCGAGATCGCGATCTCCGAGCTGGACATCAGCACCGCGAGCGAGAGCCCCCCTGCCGTCGCCGCGAGACGAGAGAGGCGTTCGATGCGCAGGAACGCGAGGAGGCCGAGTCCGGCGATCAGCGGGTTGGCGACGATGAAGGCGCGCATCGCCACGGCGGGGGAGAGCCAGGAGAACAGTCCCATCGGCAGCAGGTAGAGCCACCCTCCCTGAGGGTCCGCGGCGTAGCGGTAGCCGGCCATCTCGAAGGGGTTCCACAGCGGCACGTGTCCGGCCGAGATCGATCGACCGAGGAACGAGAACCGCGGGAGCCAGAACGTGAGGATGTCGGGGTGCGCGTCGCTCAGTCGGTCGGCGAACACGAAGCCCCGCAAGGTGAACAGCACCCCGATGACGATGACCGCCGGACCGACGACGGCCAGGGCGATCCGGCGGCCTCGCGCGTGCGCGCCCGGCCCGTGATCGGCCGTCTTCGAAGGTGCTGCCACCGTGGTCGCGCCCATGGCGCCCAAGCTTACGGAGTCCGCTCCCAGCCGCGTCGAGGACGTCTGGTAGGGTGACCCGGTTCGCCCTTCCCCACTCTCCTGAGGTCCAGATGATCAGTCTTCAGCGTGTCACGAAGACCTACAAGAACGGTGTCACCGCCCTCACCGACGTCACCGTCGAGGTCGAGAAGGGCGAGTTCGTCTTCATCGTCGGGCAGTCCGGATCGGGGAAGTCGACGATGATCCGCCTGCTCCTCAAGGAGGAAGAGGCGACCAAGGGCGACATCTACGTCGGCGGCAAGAACCTCAGCAAGATGTCGTCGTGGGACGTGCCGAAGCTCCGCCGCAACGTCGGGACCGTGTTCCAGGACTACAAGCTGCTCACCGACAAGACGGTCTTCGACAACGTCGCGTTCGGCCTCGAGGTGATCGGCAAGCAGAAGCACGTGATCGACCAACGCGTGCCCGAGATCCTGGAATACGTGGGCCTGGGGGAGAAGCTCAACAACTACCCTGACGAGTTGTCGGGTGGTGAGCAGCAACGGGTGTCGATCGCCCGGGCCTGCGTGAACCGTCCGCTGGTGCTGCTCGCCGACGAGCCCACCGGGAACCTCGACCCCGCCACGAGCGTCGACATCATGCGCCTGCTCGACAAGGTGAACCGCATCGGCACCACGGTGGTCATGGCCACCCACGACCAGGCGATCGTCGACGCGATGCGCAAACGCGTGATCGAGCTCGACAAGGGCCACGTGGTGCGCGACCAGTCGCGGGGCGTCTACAGCTGATGCGGCTCGAGTACTACTTCCGCGAGACGGCCGCCGGGCTGCGTCGCAACGGCATCGTCGCGTTCGCGGCGATGTCGACGGCGTTCATCGCGTTGTTCCTGTTCGGGCTCGCGCTGTTGATCGCGCGGCAGTTCAACCTCGTGATCGAGGCGTGGACCGGGAACGTGCAGGTCGCCGTGTACCTCACCGACCCGGTGCGCGACGACACGGTCACGCGTATCCAGACGAACCTGCAGGAGCTGCCGGCGGTCGGTTCGATCGAGTACTGGGACAAGCAGGAGACCTGCGCGGCGTTCGATCGGCTGTTCGAGAACCAGGAGGTCTTCCAGGAGGGCGTCGACTGCGAGAAAGCGATCCCGACGTCGCTGCGCATCAACCTGGCCGACCCCTCGCAGTTCGATCAGATCACCGCGGCGCTCGGCTGCGAGGCTGACGGCACCACCCAGGAGATCCAGTGCACGGAACCGGGGGTTCGCGACGTCTCGGACTACCGCGACCTGCTCGACCGGCTCACCGCGATCACGAGCGTGCTCTCGATCGGGGTGCTCTCGATCGCGGTGATCATGCTCGCGTCGGCGATCGCGCTCGTCGCGAACACGCTGCGCATGGGCATGTTCGCCCGACGCAAGGAGATCGGCATCATGCGACTCGTGGGGGCCACGAACTGGCGCATCCGTGTGCCGTTCCTGATCGAGGGCCTCGTCGAGGCGCTGATCGGCGCGATCGCGGCGCTCGCTGCTCTGTTCGTGATCAAGGTGTTCTTCATCGACCAGCTCCGCGGCCAGCTGCAGTTCTTCCCGCTGATCCGCAACGCCGACGTGCTGGCGGTCGCCCCCTGGATCCTGATCGCGGCGGTGGCGGTGGCCGTGATCGCGGGCACGATCGGCATGCGCCGGTTCCTCGACGTCTGAGGTGAGCGAGCCGTGACCCCTCAGAAGCACGGCGACCCGGACGAGAAGGTCGTCGCCTCGAACCGCAAGGCGCGCCACGACTACCAGATCCTCGAGACGCTCGAGTGCGGCATCGTGCTCACCGGCGACGAGGTGAAGTCGCTCCGCGGAGGGCGCGCATCGCTCACCGAGGCGTACGCACGGGTGCGCGACGGGGAGGTCTGGCTCGAGGGCATGCACGTGCCGCCGTACGAGCAGGGCGACAAAAGGCGGCACCTGCCGACACGCCCCCGCAAGCTGCTGCTGCACCGCCGTGAGATCGAGAAGCTCGGCGCCGAGCAGCAGGAGCAGCGCCTCGCGCTCGTGCCGTTGCGTGTCTACTTCACCCACGGTATGGCGAAGGTCGAGATCGGGGTCGCGCGAGGCAAGCGGGAGCACGAGAAGCGTCAGTCGATCGCGAAGCGGGAGCAGGAGCGCGAGATCGCCCAGGAGCTCGGCCGCCGCCGCTGAGCGTCGCGGCTGCGCGTGACGCGCGTGCGGCTACCATCGAACGATGATGACCGAGCCCACCGCGCCGCGCACCGACGAGATCGACCCCGTGATCGCTCTGCTGGCGAAGGAAGCCGCGACCTACCTCGGGGCGCTCGACGATCTGCCGGTGCGCGACCCGGCCGTGGAGTCGGTCGCCGCCTCGTTCGACGCGCCGTTGCCCGAACGGGGCGAGGGGGCCGAGCAGGCCCTCGCCGAGCTGCTCGCGGGGCTCGACGGGGCGGTGCACACGTCGGGACCGCGCTGGTTCCACTTCATCACGGGAGGCACGACGCCGGCGGCGCTCGGCGCCGACTGGCTCACGACCGTGCTCGACCAGAACCCGGGAGCGTGGGTCGCCTCGCCACTCGGGGGCCAGGTCGAGCTCGTCGTGTTGCGGTGGCTGCGATCCCTCTTCGGCTTGCCGCAGACGTGGGGAGGCGTGCTCACGACGGGGGCCACGATGGCGAACTTCACCGCGCTCGCGTGTGCACGGCGCTGGTGGGCGCTCGAGCACGGCGTCGACATCGACGAGCAGGGCGCCGCGGGCCTCCCGCCGATGCCCGTGTTCGGTTCCGGCTACGTGCACGCGAGCGACGTGAAGGCGCTCGCGATGCTCGGGCTCGGCCGGTCGAGTGCCACGAAGCTGGCCCGCGATCCGGTCGGTCGAGTGGACCTCGACGCTCTCGATCGCGAGCTCGGGGCGCTCGGAGGGGCTCCCGCCGTCGTGATCGCCAGCGCCGGTGAGGTGAACGCCGGTGACTTCGATCCGATCGAGGCCATGGCCGACCTCGCCGAGCGCCATGGCGCGTGGCTGCACGTCGACGGCGCGTTCGGGCTGTTCGCGGCCGTCTCCGAGCGCACCCGCCACCTCGTGGCAGGAGTGGAGCGCGCCGACTCGGCGATCGCCGACGGCCACAAGTGGTTGAACGTGCCGTACGAGTCGGGATTCGCGTTCGTCCGGGACCCGTCGTTCCTGCCCGCGATCTTCGGCAGCGGCGCCGCGTACCTTCCCGGCCTCGACGATCCGCGCCCGAACTGGGGGTACCTGGGGCCGGAGATGTCGCGTCGGGCGCGCGCGTTCCCGGTATGGGCCACGTTGCGGGCGTACGGTCGGGAGGGGTACCGGGCGATCGTGGAGCGCCATCTCGACCTCGCCCAACGCATGGCGGCCCGCGTCGACGCCGCCCCCGACCTCGAGCGGCTCGCCGACGTCCCGTTGAACATCGTGTGCTTCCGTTACCACCCCGAAGGCGTGTCCGAGGATCGGCTCGACGATCTGAACCGGCGCCTCGGCGCGGCGGTGATCGAGGACGGCCGTGTGGCGTTCGGCACGACCACCTATGGCGGGGTGGTGGCGCTGCGCCCGGCGATCACGAACTGGCGCATCCGCGAGCAGGACGTCGATCTCGCCGTCGACGTCACCCGGGAGCTGGGTGCCCACGTGCTCGCCGAAGGCTGACCCGCGCTTCAGGGACGTCGTCGTACCGCCGTATACTCGGGGTGACAACTGCATATGGGGGTGTACTGGCTTCGATCTGGGCGTTCATCGCTCGGGGGAAGCGGGCCGTGATCCCGGATGTCACGTAAAACGCCGGACAACACACAAGCGCCAACGAAGAGTACGCGCTCGCTGCCTAAGCGGTAGCCGTCCCCCCCGGGACGTCTGCGACCGGGGGAAGGGCGTCGTGAGCAGACTCACTCCGCCGGTTCGGCCTCGGGGCCGGCGGGGGACATCGCACCGAGGCTGGCCGAAGGGAACTCTGCCGGTGGGAGCCCTGAGGCGAGATCTCACCGCCTGGCTGCGCCCGGAGAAGACCCGAGTGGTCGCCGAGAGACAGGGGTTCGAATCCCCTCACCTCCACCATCCCATCGAGACCGCACGCCCTGCGGCAACGCGTCTCATCCGCGACGAGCCACCCCGATCTGGTCGAAGATGCCTTCCGCCTTCTTCGCGGCCGTTGCCGCTTCCTCGGTCTCGCCCGTGGCCCCGAGCGATCGGGCCAACCCCGCGAGGGCGTGCGCCTGCTCGAACCGGCCGCCCCATGCTTCCCAACCCGAGCCGAGCTCACGGAAACTCGTGGCGGCAGCCTCGACATCACCCCGAGCCTCGGCGAGCAGCGCGTGCGACGACGCCACGGCGAGGCGGGCCCGCCGCACGTGCACGGGCCGGTCGCCCACGATGCGCGCCGCGAGATCGGAGGTGCCCGTCGCCAGCAGCGCGCGCACCAACTCCGGCAGGTAGATCTCGCGGTACTCCGTCGGCCCGGTACCGGTCGCGGCATCGAACTCCTCGGCGAGGGCGATCGACCGCTGCAGGTCACCTGCGACGGCGTGCGCGACGACCGCGACGACGAGCGCGGGCCCGAGCACCTGCAGATCCTCGATCTGGCGGGCCACCGGCACGAAGGAGTCGGCGAGCTCGACCGCCGCCGCCGCTTCGTCGCGGTGGGCGAGCACCCGCGCTCTGTAGAGATCCGACACGGTGGCGATCTGGGTGTCGCCGTGTGAACGCGCCCACTCCGCGAGGTCGCTCGTCTCGTCCAGCAGCTCGTCCCAGAGCCCCGCATCGAAACGCAGCCAGAGTCCCTCCGCGCGCGTCCACATGCCCTGGCCCTCGATGCCGCGGCGCAGGCAGAGGTCGACCGTCGCGCGGTTCATCGGCAGACCGGTCGCCGGACCGTCCTCGAGGCCGACCCACTCGAGCAGGTAGGAGTACGACGTGACGATGTCGATCGCCACGCCCGACGCCTCGGCGACCTCGAGCGCCTTCCGCAGGTCGTCCACGCCCCCCAGATCACCGGCCTCGCAGCGTGCGTTCCCTCGCAGGTGCAGGGCCATCAGGGTCACCGTCTCGGTGCGCGGCAGCTCCAGGGCGCGCTCGGCCCACCGCAGCGACTCGTCGGAACGGCCCGCGAACATCTCGGCCTCGGCCCTGCACGCGTAGAGCTCGGACAGCTCCTGCTGGCCGTCGGGGTCGTCCTCGACGAGCGCGATGGCCTGTTCCAGTGCCTCGTGCGCCGCCGTGGTCTCGCCGCGCAGACCCAGCTGGAAGTAGATGCGCCGAAGCACGCGTGCCGCGAGGCGGCGATCGCCCGCCTCCATCGCCTCGCGGTGGGCGGTCCGGTACTCCTCGAGGGCTGCGTCGCTCGTCATGCCGCCGGAACGCCACCCGAGGCCCGTGGCGGTGCGACGGATCTCCGCGCGCTCGACTCCGGGGGGTGCCAGCGCGAGCGCCTGCCGGTAGTAGCCGGCTGCACGCGCAGCGTCGAGCGATTGCTGCCGATCCCCCGCGTGTACGAGCGAACGCAGGGCGGTGGCCTCGAGCTCGGGCACCTCACCGTCGAGCCCTGCGGCCCGTGCCAGCTCGAGGGCACGGATGGCGTGCGAGGCGAGCAGATCCGTCTTCGCCGTCATGCCGTCGTCGTCCACGGTGGCGAGCCACGTCGTCACGGCTCGATGCAGCCGGGAACGCGCCGCTCTCGGCAGGCGACCGTACGCCACGTCGCGGATCAGCGCATGTGCGAACGAGAACTCGGCTTCCCCGGTGATCGCGCTCGTCGAGGAACGCCTGATCAGGCCACGGCGCTGCAGCACGTGCACGGACGCCTCGAGGTCGGGGGCGCGAGGCTCGAGCGCGACGAGCGCCCCTCGCCAGAAGCGGTCGCCGATCACCGAGGCGGCCTGCAGCAGGGCCCGGTCGGCGGTGTCGAGCGCATCGAGACGCGCCGCGATCAGGGCCTGCACCGTGTCGGGCACACCCACACCGCCCGGTCCCCCGAGGTCGGAACCGATCGTCCCGTCCTCCTCGCCCCTGTCCTGCAGCATGAGCACGAACTCCCGGGCGTAGAGAGGGTTGCCGCCGGCGCGGCGCACGAGCACGTCGCTCTCGTCCGTCGACATCACCGATCGCAGCAGCAGCGAGCCGAGCAGCTCGGACATCTCGGGGTCGGTGAGGGGCGAGAGCGAGATCGTCGTCGCGTTCGCGACGGCTGCGGCCCACCCGGGACGACGTGCGAACAGCTCCGGCCGGGCCGTGCACAGCAGGAACAGCGGAACGTCCGGTGCGCGTTCCATGAGCCGCTCGAGGAACCCGAGCAAGACGTCGTCCGCCCAGTGCAGGTCCTCGACGACGATCGTGAGAGGCCGGCGTCCCGCAGCCGACTCGAGGTAGCGTGCCCACGCCGTGAACGTCTCGTCGACGTCTGCGGGCGTGTCGTCGCCGGCCGGCAGCCCGATGAGCGGACGCAGCCGAGATGCCAGCCACTCCCGGTCCTCCGTGTTCAGGTCGAGTCCGGCGAGGTCGGCGTCGAGAGCTGCCCGGAGCCCGTCGCCCGCCGCGTTCGGCGCGATGCCCGCGATGGATCGCACCACCTCGTCGAGGGCGGCGTAGGTGATGGACTCCCCGAAAGGACGGCAGCGGCCGCGATGCCAGCCGACACCGTCGTGGCTGGCGCGCAGATGATCGTTCAGGTCGAGCACGAGCCGGGTCTTGCCGATGCCCGGCTCGCCCACGACCGTGACCAAGCGCGGCGTCCGGTCGAAGACCGTGCGCTCGAGCAGGTCGTGCAGCAGCTCGCGTTCGCGGATCCGACCGACGAACGGAGGCGGGTCGTCCTCCTCCCGCTCGGGGGTGTCGGCGCGCACGGCCACCGCCACGAACGCCACGAGGGGCTCGGCCTTGCCCTTCACCCTGGTCGCCGGCAGCGGCTCGTAGTCCACGACGTGGCGGGTCGCCCGCTCGGTCGCTTCTCCGACGATCACCGAGCCCTCGGGCGCGAACGACTGCAGCCTCGAGGCGGTGTTGACGACGTCGCCGGCGACGCGTTCCCCGACCGTTGGACCCTCGCCGAACGTGACGAGCGCCTCGCCCGTCTGCACCGCGATGCGCACCGGCAGGTTGCCCTCGCGCACGCGTTCACGGATCGCGAGGGCCGCTCGCACCGCTCGCTCGGGGTCGTCCTCATGGGCCATAGGGGCGCCGAAGACACCCATCGCGGCGTCGCCGATGAACTTGTCGAGCGTGCCCCCGAACCGCTCGATCTCCTCCTTCGCGACCGCGTGGAACGGCACGAGGATGCGGCGGACGTCCTCGGGGTCGGCCTGGTCGCTGTGCTCGGTGAACCCCGCGAGGTCGGCGAAGACGATCGTCACGAGCCGCCGTTCCTCGAGGGGAGGCCCGGCAGGGGAGGCGGCGCCGAGCGGCGAGCCGCACGTCGGGCAGAAGCGAGCCTGCGGCGGCGCCTCGGCCCCGCACGACGGGCATCGCACGCCGAGCGGCGAGCCGCACCTGGCACAGAACCGCGCGTCGCCGTCGTTCGACGCCCCACAGCTCGGACAGGAGATCGCCACGCGGCGAGTCTAGCGGCGCGCCCTCGAACGCCCGACTCAGGGCCTCGAGATGTCGACGTTCCCGTCGGTCGTCGCGCGCACCGTGACCGACCAGCCGGTCACGAGGGCCGGCTCGGTCGACACCACGACGGGCACGTCGATGCCGTAGAGCTCGCCGGCGACGATCGAGCCGAGGGCCACGATCGCGTCGGCTTCGCCGAGTACCACCGCCGCGGGCGCGGTGCCCGCACGGATCGCCTCGGCGAGCACGTACGAGCTCGAGCTCGACCCTCGGCCCGACGGCATCACGAGCACCTTCCTCCTGAGCATCGCCCCTACCTGGGGGTGATGGCTGTCGATCAGCGTGCCGGTCTCGGGATCGAGCCCGCCCCAGAAGCTGAGCGGTTCGTCGAGCACGAGCACCTTGCCGGAGGCCTCACCCGGCACGAGCACCCGCGCCCCGGGGACCTCAGGCATCGCCCCAGACCTTCGGGTCGCGCACGAGGCGGCCCGTGACGGCGGAATCGACGCACTCCTCGAGCGTGGCGAACGCGACGTCGAACCCGAGGTTGCCGGGCGCGTACCAGGCCCACTTGCCCGAGTTCGTGACGACCGGTGTGTCGGTGCGCTGGATGATCGGCGTGATGTACGTGCAGGTGTCGGTCACGATCGTCACCCCCGACGCCCGCAGCGCATCGGCGACGTCTGACGCCTCGGCGAGCACGTCGCGTCCGGTGTTCACGTAGCACGGCACTGCGAGCCTACGTCCTTCGACGAGCTCGGCGAGGCGCCGGAGCTCGACGGCGGAACAGTGCGGCGTGCCCAGGCTCACGCTCCCGACGGCGGCGCCGACCTCCACGGTCGACAGCTCGTCGCGCGCCGCCCGCAGGTCCTCGAGCCCCACCCCGACATCGAGCAGGGGGTCCGCGTCGCCGGTCGCCGTCTCGAGCGTCGGCGCCTCGGGGGTCACGCCGACCGCGTGGAACATCGCGACGGCGCCGGAGGAGGCCGCCGCCGCGCCGAGGGCCTTCAGGTGGTCCTCGGTGGTCGTCGGGGGCAAGCCGACGATCGCCGGGACGGCGTTCCCCGTGCGGCGACCGACCAGGTGCCCGATCGCGGCGTACGCAGCCTCGTCGGCGAGCAGCGCCTCGGGCAGGGCGCCGACCCGGAACACGGTCGTCGCGCGCCGTTCCTCGTCGAGGTGCAGGCCGGCCGCGGGTGCGCGCCCGGTGATCGCGCAGCAGATGTCGATGAAGTCCCCGTAGCGTCCCGTCCGAGCTCCCAGCACCGAGTTGGCGAAGACGATCGCGTTCGACTCGGCCCACGCGACGTGCTCGCCGAGGGCGGGTCGTGCCGGCAGCTGGTACGGCGCACAGGTCCACGTGGGGCGGCAGCCCATCGCCACGTACGCGTCCATCATCGACCGGGCGTCCTCGGCGGTGTCGCGATCGAGATGCACGAGCTCGGGGTGGAGCAGGTCGAGCGAGGAGACGTTGAGCGTCGTGGGGATCGAGACGCGGGCGCCGCCGTCGGCGAGACGCATCGCGAAGTCCAGCCCGGCCCGACCGTGGTACAGGCAGCCGTCGATGTGCGCGGAAGTCACGTCGAGGAGCTCGCGCGCGTCCATCGCCTCGGCCGTGCGGACGAGGATGCGCATCGCGAGCTGCGCCGCGGCACCGCGCTCGCCGTCGAGCGCCGAACGGTCGTCGTCGGAGAGGGAGAGCGAGCCGGGCACGCGCGCATCCTGTCACGGCGGACGGCCGACGTGTAACGGTGAGCCCGCGGGGACGACGTCACCGTGTCGATCGAGCGAGGGAGAGGCGATGACCGCCCTGAAGGCCGTGATGCTGAACTGCACGCTGAAGTACGCCCCCGAGGTCTCCAACACCGAGGCGCTGATGCTGAAGGTGAAGGAGTGGTGGGACACGATGGACGTGCAGACCGAGATCGTCCGTGTCACCGACTTCAACGTGCGCTTCGGGGTGAGCTCCGACGAGGGTCACGGCGACGAGTGGCCGCGGATCCTCGAGAAGATCATGGGGGCCGACATCATCTGCATCGGCACACCGATCTGGTTCGGGGTTCGCGGCTCGGTCGCCCAGTTGGTGATCGAGCGGCTCGACGGCACCTACAACGAGCGGAACGCCGTCGGCCAGTACCCGCTCTACAACAAGGTCGGGTGCGTGGTCGTGACCGGCAACGAGGACGGCGCCCACGCCGCCGCCGAGACGACGCTGTTCAACCTGTCGCATCTGGGGTGCGCGATCCCGCCGAACGCCGACACCTATTGGGTGGGCGACGCGGGCCCCGGCCCGAGCTACATCGAGGCCGGCGGCGAGGATCACGCGTACACGCAGCGAACGACGCGGTGGATGGCGCACAACACCGTGCATCTCGCACGCATCCTGAAGGCCACACCGATCCCGGCCGAGGGCAACACGTTCGACGAGGAGACCGATCACGGCCCGATGCACAACGGCTGAGCCGTCGACGGCTCGGTACGATGGCGCCATGCCACCGCGCATCGACGTCGTCAGCACCGTCGTGACCCGCGACTATCCGGGGGAAGGGCCGACCGAGGTGCAGAACAACGTCTGGGTCGTCGGCGGCGACGCCGAGGTGCTCGTGATCGATGCCTCGCACGACGTCGCCGCGATCGTCGACGCGGTCGCCGGCCGCCGTGTCGCCGCGATCGCCTGCACGCACGGGCACTGGGACCACGTGGACGTCGCGTTCGACCTGCGCGACGCCGTCGACGCGCCGATCCTGCTGCACCCCGCCGATGCACCCGTCTGGCGGCGGACCCACCCCGATCGAGCGCCCGACCGGGACCTTACCGAGGGCGACCTGCTCGTGGCCGACGGCGTCGAGTTCCGGGTGCTGCACACACCGGGCCACACACCCGGGAGCGTCTGCTTCCACCACACCGCGAGTCACGACCTGTTCGACGGCGACACCCTGTTCCCTGGCGGTCCGGGCTCGACGGGTGACGAGCTGGGCGACTTCGAGGTGATCATCGCGTCGATCCGCGAGCGCATCCTCATCATGCCGCCCGAGACCGACGTGTATCCGGGGCACGGTGACTCCACGACGGTGGGCGCTGAGGCGCCACACCTGCAGGAGTGGATCGACCGGGGCTGGTGACCCGGTGCCCTGCAACTCCGATCACGTCGTGGAACCCGCACCGACCACGGAGGTGGCGTCCGAGGACGCCGAGGCCATCGCGCGCGACTTCCGTGACGAGATGGCGCGACGGCGTACGATCCGCGACTTCGCGAACCGTCCGGTGCCGCCCGCCCTGATCCGGCACGCGATCGCCACCGCCGGCACCGCGCCGAGCGGCGCCAACGTGCAGCCGTGGCGGTTCGTGGCCGTGACCGACCCCGAGACGAAGGCCCGCATCCGTCAGGGGGCCGAGCAGGAGGAGCGCGAGTTCTACGAGGCCGACCACGAGGAGTGGCACCGGGCACTGCAGCCACTCGGCACCGACTGGCGCAAGCCGATGCTCACCGACGCCCCGGTCGTGATCGTGGTCTTCGAGGTGCATCAGAGCGAGGTCGAGCCCAAGCCCTACTACACGAAGGAGTCGGTCGGCATCGCCGTCGGCTTCCTGCTCGCGGCGTTGCACCGCATGGGTCTGGCGACCCTGACGCACACGCCCAGCCCGATGCGATTCCTCAACGAGATCGTCGGCCGGCCTCGCAACGAGCGGCCGTTCGTGGTGATCCCGGTCGGGTACCCGGCGGAGGGGGCGACCGTGCCCGCGATCCGCCGCAAGCCCGTCGGCGAGATCATGGAGTGGATCGGGCCTGCCGAGTAGTCTGTAGCAGACTAGATGAGCGGACCGGGCATGCCGTCGGGGTCGCCGTCGGCATAGGCGGTGTCTCCGTACTCGGCGAGGTCGCGACCCGCGAGCGACTCGAGGAACGTCGTGCCGAAGACCGCCGCGAACTCCTTCTGGTCGAGCAGGTCCTGCTCGACGGCGCTGCGTGGCACGTACGCGCCGATGTTCTGTCGGTAGCGGTAGTCGGCGAGCGAGGCCGCGACATCCTCGATCGTGGCTCCGCCGTTGTCGCGCAGCCGGTCCACGTTCAGGAAGACCTCCGACGGCACGACGCTCTCGACCACGCCGGTCACGCCCGAGAACCGTGACTCGATGAACCGCTCGAGCTGGATCGGATCGAGCCGCACCCCGCCGACCGAGTCCGGGAGCGGGCACTGCCCGTGGTCGGCCGTCACGATCAGTGCGTACTCGTCCGGGAACCGGTCGTCGAGCATCGCCTTCAGGCGCCCGAGCTGCTCGTCGACCGCGCGCAGCTGCAGGCCGGTCCACTTCGAGCCCATCCCGTAGACGTGGCCGGTGTAGTCGGGCGACTTGTAGGTCGTCGAGAGCAGGCTGGTCGCGCCTTCCCCGATCGGCTCGGAATCGAAGGCCGCTTGGATCACGTCGCCCTGATAGCGCACGATCGGCGGGCGGCAGCACGGCGACTGACGTCCGACGGGGGCGAACTGGGCGTCCCACCCCGGGTCGTCGAACTCGTCGAGGTAGCGCTGGTAGTCGTCGGGGGTGGGCATCGACGCGGGGAGCCGGTACAGATCGGGGTTGTGGGGCTGCCAGGTCGCGGTGCCGTCCTCGTCCCAGAACACCCCCACCGGCAGGTCGTCGGCGGGTCGGTCGCGACCGCCGAACCCCATCGTGCCGAGGTGCCAGACCTGGTACCCGATCTGCCCCACCCAGGCATCCGTCTCCTCGTGCCAGAGGTCGGAGAGGGTCGGGATCCAGATGTCGCCGGGCCGGGCGCTCCCGGGGGAGTCGTAGGCCTTGCGGACGACGCCCTGCTCGTCGCGGATGTTGTGACCGGTCACGCCGTGGCGGTTCGGGAACGCGCCGGTGCCGATCGTGCCGTGCGCACACGCGGTCACCGCGGGGAACGACCCCACGATCGCGTTGCGGAAGTTCGCGCTCTCGCCCATGAGCGCCTTGAGGTTCGGCCAGTCGTCGGGGAACTCCTTCAACAGGTTCCAGCCGCCGCCGTCGATCACGTACGTGACCACGACCTTGGGGGTGCGCGCGAAGCTGCTCGTCGTGAGCGGCAGCGGCGACCCGTCGCGATCGTCGGGCCACCCGTCGTAGCCGATCATCCGCGCAGTGGTCGGCGCCAGGTCGGCGAGCGTCACGCGAGCGTCGGAGTCGCTCGGGAGCACGTGGCCGGGCGCATGCACGAGCAACGGGATGCGCTCGAGGTACATCCAGACGCTGGCGTGGCTCGTCCGCGGGTCCTGCGGCACGAGCGAGAGCGACTCCTGCGGGTAGTTCGAGCTGTTGTACGGGGCGAGCAGCAGCTGCAGGTCGCCCGAGCGACGCGGGACGAACGTGCGCCGAACGAGCTCCATGTACTCCGAGCCGAGGTCGGTGGCCATCGCCTCCTGGACCGGGCGCGGATCGGGGCGGCCGAGCTTGCGGGCGGCCCACCCGACCGACGGCCCGGCGATCGCCCACGCGAGTCCGCCGAGGCCGGCTGCGACGAGCAGGTTGCGGCGTCCGGGATCCGCGTCGCGACCGTCCGAACGGCCGGGCCCCCAGACGCCTGATCGCGAGCCCCAGCGTGAGCGTGATCAGGCCGACCGAGACGCCGAGCACCCACGATCCGGCGACGCCCACGACGAGCCCGAGGAGCCCGGCGAGGGCCGCGAACACGATCAGGGCACGGATGTCAGGGCGTCGTTCCATGGACACCTCCATGTTCCCAGAGGAGCCCTCGCTGCAGATGGAGGTGCGTGTGGCGTTCCCGTTGCGACGGAAGGCGCGCTAGCTGCGCTTGCGGTCCACGTCGAGGAAGGGCAGCGCCACGACCGTGGCGGCGACCTTGCCGCGCTCGCCCTCGACGCTCCACTCGACGCTGAGGCGCGTGCCCGGCTCCGCGTGACCCTTGTCGACCGAGCCGAACCCGACCATCTTCTTGATCGTCGTGCCCCACGTGACCGAGGTGGCGCGGCCGACCTGCTTCCCGTCCTTGTAGACCGGCACCGGGTCGCGATGCACGAAGGGGCTGATCGCGGGGGCGAGGCCATGCTTGGCGTACATCGCCTCGATCCCGAGCCAGTCGAGCTCGACGCCGACGAGCCGACGGGCCGGACCACCTGCCGCGTGCTCGGCGCGCAGCGCCCGGCGCCCGGTGAAGTCGGTGGCCTTTCCGAGATCGACGAGCGGCTCGAAGCCGAGCTCGTAGGGCGAATACTGCTGCTCGGGCGCGACCGCGTGGCGGGCGCTCGTGTACTCGGCCTCGATCAGGATGAGGCCGGCTTCCACGCGGGCCACGTCCATCGCGTTGATGCCCACCGGGTAGATGCCGAAGCGCTCACCGACGTCGAAGATGCGGTCCCAGACGGGCAAGGCCTGATCGGCGGCCATCCAGAGCTCGTAGCCACGGTCGCCCGTGTAGCCGGTGCGGGTCACGTCGACGGCGACGCCGGCGATCTCGGTCATGCGCCGTCCGAAGTACTTCAGGTCGGTCCAGTCCTGGCCCGTGGCGTCCTGCAGCACCTCGCGGCTGAGCCGCCCCTGCAGGGCGAGCGCGGCCGTGCGGTCGCTGATGTCGTCGACCTCGACGTCGAGCCCGGTGCCGTTCAGCACGAACCAGCGGTAGCAGGGGTCGGCGGCCGTGATGCGGTAGGTGGTGTCGTCGAGGCGGGCGATCGTGCCGTCATCGAGCACCTTGCCCTCCTCGTCGCACCAGGGGGAGTAGAAGACGCGGTCGACCCGCAGCTTCGTCATGTCGCGGGTCATCACCCGGTCGAGCAGTCGCTGCGCGTCGGGACCCTTGATCTCGTACTTGTAGAGCGGGCTGATGTCGATCACCGCGGCCGCCTCGCGGATCGCGCTGTACTCGATGTCGTGGAAGTCGGCGTAGACGGGCACCGAGTAGTACCCGGACCACTCGCCCCAGGCCATCTTCGAGTTCAGCGCCTCCTGACGCGGGAAGAACGCGGTGGGCACGCTCACGGTTAACCTCCTCGGTGGGTCGTTGGGGCGCATGACGGCCGCCCGACAGCGCGTAGGGTATCCGACCTCTGCCGGGCCGCGGCACGCACGGGACTGACCTGAGGTCAAAGGGCCGTTGGTGGGCGTTCGGACCCCCGGATAGCATGGGCGACCGGCGACCCAGGCCGTGCTCCGGGACGCCCCGTTGACCTCGAGTCACCCAGGAGGCACCCATGGCGAAGCGGTACGACGCGGTCGTGATCGGAGGCGGGCACAACGGCCTCGTGAACGCCGCCTATCTCGCGAAGGCCGGGCTGAAGGTGCTCGTGCTCGAGCGCCGCCACATCCTCGGCGGGGCCACCTTGACCGAGGAGATCGTCCCGGGGTTCAAGTTCTCGGTCTTCAGCTACGTCGTGTCGCTGCTGCGCCCCGAGATCATCCGCGACCTGCAGCTCCCCAAGCACGGGCTCGAGATCCTGCCCCTCGACGGCACGATCACACCCTTGGATGACGACTACCTCTGGCGCGTGAACGACCACGGCAAGAACGTGCGCGAGCTGCGGCGCTGGAGCCTGAACGACGCCGAGGTCTACGAAGAGTACGGCCAGCTGATGGCCGAGATGGGCCGGTTCATCAAGCCGATCCTGTCGATCGCGCCGCCCGACACCGGGAAGATCACGCCGGGTCATTGGCTGCCGCTCGGTCCGCTCGCGAAGGCGTTCAAGGACCTCCCGAAGAAGATGCAGTCCACGTTCATCCAGCTGATGACGATGAGTGCAGCCGACTTCCTGGACCAGTGGTTCGAGACCGAGCCGCTGAAGGCCACGATGAGCGCCTCGGGCATCATCGGCACGTTCCAAGGCCCGCGCTCGCCCGGCACGGCCTACGTGCTGTTGCACCACTACATGGGGGAGATCGACGGCGCGTTCCGCGCGTGGGGCGTGCCGCGGGGCGGCACCGGGTCGGTGGCCTACGCGATCGCGAACAGCGCGCTCTCGCTCGGCGTCGAGATCCGCACCGAGGCGGGCGTCTCGCACATCACGACCGCGGGCGGGCGCACCACCGGGGTCGTGCTCGAGTCGGGCGAGGAGATCGAGGCCGACGTCGTGATGAGCTCGCTCGACTCCCGGCAGACGTTCATCAACCTGCTCGACGAGCACGATCTCGAGCCGTCGTTCCGCGACGAGGTGATGCGCTACAAGTACCGCGGCTCGAGCGGGAAGGTGAACCTCGCGCTCAACGGCTTGCCCGAGCTCGCGTGCAAGCCGGGCGTCGGCCCGTGGCTGCGCGGCGCGATCTCGTTCTCGCCCTCGCTCGACTACATGGAGCGCGCATACGACGACGCGAAGTACGGCCGGCCGTCGGCGCGTCCCTACATCGACTGCATCATGCCGACGCTCGTCGATCCGACGATGGCGCCGCCCGGCAAGCACGTGATGAGCTGCTTCGTGCAGTACGCCCCGTACCACCTCGAGAACGGCGAGCAGTGGGACGACGCGAAGCGCGAGGCGTTCGGCCAGAACGTGATCGACACGCTCGAGGAGCGCTTCCCGAACATCCGGTCGCTGATCGAGGGGTACCAGTTCGTCACACCGAAGGACATCGAGGACATCACGGGCCTCAGCGAAGGGAACATCTTCGCCGGGGAGCTCTCGCTCGAGCAGCTGTTCTTCAATCGGCCGGTGCCCGGCTGGGCGCGGTACGAGACACCGGTGAAGGACCTCTGGATGTGCGGGTCGGCGACCCACCCCGGCGGCGGCATCATGGGGGCGCCGGGCATGATCGCGGCACGCGAGTACCTGAAGCAGCGCAAGCGCGGACGGAGGGCGGCCTAGATGGCGCCTCGAACAGACGTCGTCGTGATCGGCGGTGGCCACAACGGCCTCGTCGCGGCTGCGTACCTGGCGAAGGCGGGTCGGACGGTCACGCTGCTCGAGGCGGCGCCCGAGGTCGGCGGCATCCTGCGCACCACCTCACCTGCCGAGGGCGTGACCGCCCCTGGCATCGCGCACACGGTCGGGCGCCTGCGTGCCTCGATCGTGAAGGACCTGCGGCTGTCGTCGTTCGGCTTCGAGGCGATCACGCCCGCCGTGCGCATGTTCGCGCCGCAGCCCGACGGCTCGGCCGTCACGTTCTGGGGCGACCCCGCGCGCACCGCGAACGAGCTGCGTGATCGCAGCGCCCACGACGCCGACGCGTTCGGGGGCTTCGACGCCAAGATGCGCTCGATCGCGAGCTTCCTCGCCTACATCAACGTCGCGACCCCGCCCGACGCGAAGTCCCCCTCGATCGCCGACGCGATGATGGGGCTGAAGCTCGGGAAGGCGTTCCGCGACCTCGGCTCCAAGGCCGGACGTGAGGCGATCCGCGCGTTGCCGATGGCGGTCGCCGACCTCGTGCAGGAGGTCTTCGACGACGAGGCCGTGCGCGGACCGCTGACAACCCGCGGCGTGCTGTACACCTCGATGGGCCCGTGGGCGACGGGCACCGCGGCGGTGTTCCTGAACGACTCGGCCGGCACCGACGGCGGCGCGGCGGGCACCACGGTGTTCGCGCGCGGCGGGACGGGGGCGCTCGCGGGCGCGCTCGAGGCCGCCGCGAGGGCCCGCGGGGTCGACGTGCGCACCGGAGCTGAGGTCGTCGCGATCCGCTCGCGGGACGGTCGCGTGCGGGGTGTGACCCTCACCGACGGCACCGAGCTCGACGCGACGCTCGTCGTCTCGGCGGCCGACCCGAAGCGCACCCTGCGCCTCTGCGATCCCGTGGAGCTGAACCCCTACGAGGTGTGGCGCGCGGAGAACATCCGTCAGCCCGGCGCGACCGCCAAGGTCAACCTGGTGCTCTCGGACCTGCCGTCGTTCAACGGCGCCGACGACGTCGAGCGCCTGAAGGGCCGCATCGTCGTGGGCCTCTCGATCGACCACGTCGAGCAGGCGATGGACGCGAACAAGTACGGGCACGTCGCCGAGGACCCGATGCTGGAGGCGACGATCCCCACGCTCGTCGATCCGTCGCTGGCCCCCGAGGGGAAGCACGTGATGTCGATCCTGTTCCAGGCGGCGCCGCGGAAGCTCCGCGACGGCGACTGGGCCTCCGAGCGCGACGGCGTGGCCGACATCGCGGTGAAGTCGATGGAGCGGTTCGCTCCCGGCCTCGGCGAGCTCGTCGAGGCACGCGAGGTGATCACGCCCGAGGACATGGAGACCGACCATGGCCTCACCGGCGGCCACGTCTACCATGCCGAGCCCGGCCTCGATCAGTTCTTCGCCTGGCGTCCGCTCAACGGGGAGGCGCGCTACCGCCTGCAGATCGAGGGGCTGTACCTCGCCGGCTCCGGGGCCCACCCGGGCGGCGGCATCACCGGCGGTCCCGGGGCGAACGCCGCCCGCCAGATCCTCGCCGACACGAAGTAGCGGCCGCCCTCAGGCCTCGCTGATCTCGAACAAGTGGCCGTCGGGGTCGCGGAAGAAGCAGCGGACCTCGTGCCCCCAGTCGTGAGGTGGTGTGAGGAACTCGGCCCCGCGTGCGGTGAGCGTCTCGTAGGCGCTGCGGCAGTCCTCGACGCGGATCGTCACGGAGTGGCTCGCACGGGTCGCTTCGGGCGGCTCGAACGTCACGTCGGGCTTGTCCTCGGTCGGCCCGCCGCCGGTCACGAGCAGCAGCCAGGCGGCGCCGAACCGGAAGACCGCCGACGTGCCGCCGTACTCGCGGAACAGCTCCGCGCCGAGCACGTCGCGGTACCACGCGACGGATCGTTCCACGTCGCGGACGACGAGGATATGTGTGAGCTCAGTCCCGGGTGCAGGGAACGGCGCCGCCTCACGTGCCATCGAGGCCACGCTACCGGAGCCGTGGACGTTCCCGCCGCCCCTCACAAGGGTCGGGCGAGCGACGATCTCCCTCGAGCACGTCGAGAAGCGCTGCGGTGAAGTCGATGGAGCGGCTCGCTCCCGGCCTCGGCGAGCTCGTCGAGGCACGCGAGGTGATCACGCCCGAGGACATGGAGACCGACTACGGCCTCACCGGCGGTCCAGGGGCGAACGCCGCCCGCCAGATCCTCGCCGACACGAAGTAGTTCGTTTCCGAGCCGTCGGTCAGAAGCCACATGGCTGCGGGCGTGCGTCTGCTGCTCGTCGACCGACGCCCGTTCGGGTCGGGGTAGGCGGCGCTGTTCAGAAGCGGAAGATCGAGGCCACCGGTTCTGCCGGGAGGTCGGACGCCGGCATCACGTGCACTCTCGCGTCCGTGCGCAGCGCCTCCACGACGGCGGCGTCGACCAGATCCTCGTCCCCGGGCACGGGCTCGTCGCGGATCTCGAGCGGCTCGAGGGAGCCGCGGCCCCAGCGCTCGGCATCCTGCGCCGCGAAGAGCACGTCGATGCGCCCGTGCCTGGCCTCGGTGAGGATCTCCGCCAGGTCACGGGAGGTGCGGCCGGTGCCGTCGAGTTGGGCGAACCGAGCCAGGTCAGCCTGGACGTCGCCTTGCAGGCGCGGTTCCACGATGGCCCAGGCTCGCTCGTGCAGCTCCTCGGGGCGCAGGTCGTCGGGGTTGCCCTCGATCGCTTCCGACTCGATCGCGACCAGCGAGCTGAGGCCACGGTACCGGGCGGTCGCGTACCCCACGCCGGCGAGGACCACGGGCGCTCGATCCCCCCGCAGGATCTCCACGATTCCGTCGTCGACCTGGCGCAGGAAACGATCGAGCCGACCCTTGTCGACCTCGCCCCCGGCGCCGTGTCCGTGGAAGATCGCCGGGTTGCCGGGAGCGGTCCCCGCGACGTGCAGCAGGAGCTCCCGCTCCATGTCGTCGTAGTGCAGGGCCTCGGCGAGGCTCGTGGGCATCTGCTGGAGCTCCAACTCGTCCACCGAGTAACGGGAGCCTTCGAGCAGCCGTACCCGGTTCTGGCTGATCGCGAGCACGAAGAAGTGTCCATCGGCGGCGAAGTACGGGAGCAGTGGCTTCACGTGGTAGCGATCGCCGACGATCGCCCGTTCGTCGAACCGGAGCGGGAGGCGGAAGGCTCGGAAGTCGTCGGGGCCGACGAAGAGCGCGAGGCCGTCGGCCTGATGGCGCCAGAAGATCGTGTCGTGGAGCAGCGTGGCTGCGGGCTCGAGGTACGCGGTCACGTCGGGCGCCCGCAGCCCGATCGCCTCCAGAGCCGTGGCGGCGTCGGAGAGCAGGTTCTTCAGTCGGATCGAGTCCTGAGCCGTGTCGGCTCCCGCTCGATGGGTCGGCAGGTAGATAGAGGTCCTCGGTTCGGCAGCGGGCCCGGTCGTCAGAGCCTCCAGATCGGCTCGATGGATGACGTCCACGCGGCCTCCGTTCAGCTCGGGCGCTCGATGCCGAGGACCTCGTAGCGGCGTTCCCCGTCGGGGGTTCGCACCGACACGACTTGACCCACGCCGCTCTCGAGCAGGGCTTCGCCCAGGGGTGCCTGCTCGGAGATCCAGCGCTCGTCCATACGGGCCTCGAGCTCTCCCACGATCGTGAACCGTTCCTTGTCTCGCGACCCCTCGAGGCGGACCGCGACCGTGTCGCCGAGCTCCACGATCGCGGGATCGTGCGGCTCGTCCTCGAGCGGCGTGGCCGTCGTCAGCGCGACCCGGACCCGACGAGCCTCATCGCGGGCGTCCCGCAGCGCGGTCTCGGCGAGCGGATCATGCGTGCTGGCGAACTCGCGCTCGAGCCGAGGGATGCGCTCCTCGTCGAGCTCGGCGAGTCGCTGCTCGAGCGATCGCCGCGCGGGGCCGGACAACTTCGGGCGCTCATCGTTCATCTGGTCAGCTCCTGAATGGCGGGATGGTGCTTCCTCCATCCTGTCATCTCGGCGCCGTTAGGGTCGTCCCACATGGACGCCCGGCGCCCTGCTCACTAGGGTCGGGCGGACGATGATCTCGTTGGAACACGTCGAGAAGCGTTTCCCGGGAACGGCCTCGGCCGCCGTCGGCGACCTCACGCTCGAGATCGACGAGGGGGAGACCGTCGCGCTCGTCGGACCGTCGGGCTGCGGCAAGACCACCACCCTGAAGATGATCAACCGCCTGATCGAGCCGACCGGTGGGCGCATCGTGCTCGACGGCACGAACGTGCTCGACCAGGACCCGGTGCAGCTCCGTCGGGGCATCGGCTACGTGATCCAGCACACCGGGCTGCTGCCGCACCGCACGATCCGCCAGAACATCGCGACGGTGCCCCACCTCGTGGGCTGGGACGACGAGCGGGTCGACGCGCGCGTGAACGAGCTGCTCGAGATCTTCGACCTCGACCGCGAGCTGCTCGACCGGTATCCGGGGGAGCTCTCCGGTGGCCAGCGCCAGCGCGTCGGGGTGGCCAGGGCGCTCGCCGCCGACCCGCCCGTGATGCTGATGGACGAGCCTTTCGCCGCGGTGGATCCGATCGTGCGGGGGAGGCTGCAGGACCAGTTCCTCGAGATCCAGGAGCGGTTGCGCAAGACGATCGTCTTCGTGACGCACGACGTCGACGAGGCGATCAAGCTGAGCGACCGCATGGCGATCCTCAACATCGGCGGCGTGCTCGAGCAGTTCGCCCCGCCGGAGACCGTGCTGCGAGAGCCCGCGAACGACTTCGTACGCGAGTTCGTCGGGGCGGAGCGAGGCCTGAAGCGGCTGGCCCTGATCAAGGTCGACGACATCGAGGTGGAGCCGGGCCCCGTGGTGACACCGAGGGCCGGCGCCGACGAGGCCCGGCGCGCGATCGATGCCGCCGGCTTCGGGTGGGTCAGCGTGGTCGACGAGGGGGAGCTGCTCGGGTGGGTCGACCGTCAGGCGCTCCAGGGGTGCGACACGGCGGGCGAGGCCACGCCGAGGAGGTTCAGTGCGTACGTGACCGGACGCGACTCCCTGCGCCAGGCCCTCGATTCGATCGTCACGTCGCGGACGGCGGTCGCCGTCGTGGTGACCGAAGGCCAGCACTACCGGGGCGTCTTGACGTTGGAGCGCATCTCACAGGAGATCCTCGCGTGAGCGACTTCTTCGTCGGCGCCACGACGCTCCTCGCGCAGCAGGACACCGAGCCGCTGATCCGCTGGATCTGGATCTCCGACCACGCCGATGAGATCGTGAGCCGTGGGCTGCAGCACGTGTACCTCACGATCGTGACCGTGGTGATCGGGTTCCTGATCGCGTTCCCGGCGGCCGTCTACGCTTCGCGGCACCGGTGGGCGGTCTCGCCGATCACGTCGATCTCCGGCGTGTTGTACACGATCCCGGCGTTCGCGTTCATCTTCCTGCTGCTGCCGATCACCGGCCTCTCCCTCACGACGGTCGCGATCCCGCTGATCGCGTACAGCCTGCTGATCCTTTTCCGCAACACCCTCGCGGGCCTCGACTCCGTGGAACCGGAGGTGAAGGAAGCGGCGGTCGGCATGGGGTTGTCGCGTCGGCAGTTGCTGTGGCGGGTCGAGGTGCCGCTCGCGATGCCGGTGATCATCGCGGGCCTGCGCATCGCGACGGTGAGCTCGATCGCGTTGATCACGATCGCGGCGCTGATCGGCAGGGGTGGGTTCGGACAGTTCATCCTCGACGGACTGAACACGTTCTTCTGGACCCCGTTGATCGTGGGTGTCGTGCTGTCGGTCGCCCTGGCGTTCGCGGCCGATCTGCTGCTGCTCGGCCTGCAGCGGCTCGCGACACCGTGGGCCACGGCGTCGGGCGTGAGGGCGGTGGCCACGTGAACGGTCTGCTCGAGGGCCTGCAGTGGCTCGTCGATCCTGCCAACTGGTCCGGGGTCGATGGCATCCCGGCTCGGGTCTGGGAGCACGTGCAGCTCTCGGTGATCGCCCTGGTGATCGCGACGCTCATCGCGGTGCCGATCGGGCTGTGGATCGGCCACACGCGGCGGGGGCAGTTCTGGACCGTGCAGTTCGCCAACGTCGGTCGATCGATCCCGTCGCTCGCGGTGCTCTCGATCATGTTCCTGATCGCCGTGAAGGAGTTCCCGTCACTCGCGTTCGGGTTCCTTCCGACGATCGTGGCGCTCACGCTGCTGGGCATCCCGGTGATCCTGATCAACACGTACGTGGGCATCCAGCAGGTGGACCCCGACACGGTGGAGGCCGCCAGGGGCATGGGCATGAGCGGGCGGCAGGTGCTCTGGACGCTCGAGGTGCCGATGGCGATGCCGTTGATCATGACCGGGCTGCGGCTCGCAGCCGTGCAGATCGTCGCGACCGCCGGCCTCGCCGCCCTGATCGCCGGCGGGGGGCTCGGCCGCTACATCGTCGACGGGTTCGCGCTGCGTGAGAACGACAGGATCGTGGCCGGTGCGATCCTCGTGGCGGTGCTCTCGCTGCTGACGGACCTCGCGTTCTCGCTGCTGGCCCGGATCACCTCACCCAAGCTCAGCTCCGAACCCGGGAAGGTTCCGGCGTAACGTTCGGTTCCTTGCCGTGACTGCACCGCATCGTGTGACACGAACGAACGTGCCGTTGATACGGTGCTCGGATGTCCACCGTCGGGGAGATGGACACCCCATGACTGCAGGATGGAGGGGTACCCATGCGGAAGCACCGCATGTTCGTCCTCGGGGCGAGCCTCCTCTCGTTGTCGCTGCTGGCGGCCGCGTGTGGGGACTCGGGTGGGGACGACACCGGGCGACGGCGACGCGAGCGCCGAGCCCAAGGGCGAGATCGTCGTCGGCGTGTCCGGCGCGTTCGCCGAGAACCAGGTCGTCGCGGAGATGTACGCGCAGGTCCTGGAGGCCGACGGCTACACCGTGACGCGCGAGCTCGACATCGCCGACCGAGCGGTGGGCAACGAGGCGCTCGCCGCCGGTGAGATCGACCTGAAGCCGGAGTACACCGGGTTCGATCTGCCGCTCTACGACGAGGAAGCGCCCACGAACGGCGATCCGCAGGCCGTGGCCGACGCGCTCACCGCCGCGCTCGAACCGGAGGGGTTGGTGACCTACGCGATCTCTCCGGCCAACAGCACGAACGTGTTCGTGGTGACCCCCGAGACGGCCGAGGCCAACTCGCTCACCGACATGAGCAGCCTCTCGCCGGTCGCGGGCGACCTGACGCTCGGGGGTCCCGCCGACTGCCCGAAGGCCGCGTTCTGCGTGCCGGGACTCGAGGAGACGTACGACGTGACGTTCGCGGAGTTCAAGCCGCTCGACTTCGGCGGGCCGAAGACGGTGGCGGCGATCGACAGCGGCGCGGTCGACGTCGGCGTGTTGTTCTCGCTCGATCCCACGATCCAGGACAAGGGCTACGTGGTGCTCACCGACAACGAGAACCTGCAGGCGAACGGGAACTTCATCCCGGTCGTGCGCGAGGAGGTCGCGAGCGACGAGCTCGGCGCGCTGCTCGACGGCGTCACGACGACGCTGACCGACGAGAACATGCGCGAGATGGTGGGGCAGATCCTGAACGACAAGCGCGACGTGTCCGACGTCGCCGAGGAATACCTGAGCGGCGCGGGCATCCTGTAGCGCGTCGACGATCGCGAGGGCCGGGGGCTCGTCCCCGGCCCTTCGCGGTATCTACCAACCCCGCGTGCCCGGCTCCCCCTTGAAGGGACCCACGACATCGGGCGTGATCCAGCCCCCGTAGAAGCCGCCGGGCTGGGGCGTCACCGCGATGCCGTCGACCGTGCACCGGTCGACCCTGCCCGCGTAGAACGCGACGTGGTCGCGCAGCGCCCGGTACGCGGGGCTCGGCTCCGGGTAGTACCAGCCCGCTTCCCGCGCCAATCGATCGCCCACCACCACGTCCACGTAGGCGGCGGCGCCCTTCCACTCGCAGAACGAAGTGCCCTCGGCGGGCCGGAGCAGGTCGCGGCGCACGTCGTCGAGCGGCAGGTAGAAGGTCGGTGGATGGCTCGTCTCGAGAACCCGCAGGGCCGAGGTCGTATCGGCGAGCGTGACCCCTGCGAACGTCACGACGACGTGACGTTCGTCGTGCACGAGCGCGGGCGGGCGCGGGTATCGCCACACGGACTCTTGACTGCGGGCCGCCTCGGCGGGAGTGGGAGCCATACACCGATGATGCGCGTCGCCCGGTCGAACGACATCGCCCAGACCACCGGTGCAGAGGTTCACGGACAGGGCCCGACGGTGACCCGCACCCCTCGGTGATCCGAACCGGGCACGGTGATCGTGCCCGGGTCCTGCGCGCACCAGGTGGGCTCGACGAACACGTGGTCGATGCGCAGGAGGAGCGTCGTCCACCACCCCCCGACGTAGGTGGTGCGGCCTGCCGTGTCGGCTCTCATCGCGTCGGTGAGTGCGGCGTCCATCGCCCGGTAGCTCACCACCCGATCGCTCATGTTGAAGTCGCCGGTCACGACCACGGGGCGGTCCTCCTGCTCGACGGCGGCCAGCAGCTCGTCGGTGAAGAGGCGTTGGTCGGCGAAGCTCGTGTCGCGCAGGGGGTTCAGGGAATGCACCACGTAGAGCACGAAGGGCATCCCGGGCGCATCGACGCCGACCCGCATCACGCGGGCAGGTGGCAGCCCCACGTCGCCGAGCTCCCTGAGCGGGAATCGCGACCATGCGCCGAGCTCGCCGTCGTCCACGGTCGAGGTGAGACCCGAGGCGGCGGCCCGGGCGGTCATCGCCTCGTAGAACTCGTCGTTCGACATCTCCACGGCGACCACGACGTCGGGATCTCCGGCGAGGAGCGACCCCGGCACGGCCGCCTCGGTCGGGTTGTCGTCCCACACGTTCGCCACGACCAGGCCGGCGCCCGGATCGGGAGAGGCGATCGCGCGCGGCAGCCGCGGTGAGATCACCGCGACCGAGCAGACCACGAGGATCGAGGTGCCGGCGAGCACCGGCCATGCACGCCGCGTGGCCAGGCCGACGATCGCGCCCACCACGATCGCCGCCACACCGATCAGCGGGAGGCCGACCGCCACGGTGTCGACGGGACCGCCGACGTCGCGGACGACGAACCACAGCCAGGGAAGGGCCACCGCGAGCAGCACGGGCAGCAGGCGGCGCGGGCGTCCGCCACGGGGAGCAGGTTCCACAGCGCGGAGCCTAGCCTTCGAGCGGCCCCGCACGTGTGTCGACCCGATGGAGGTCACCGGCGATCCTGTGGGAAGCTTCGCGACATGAGCGACGCGCCCGACTTCCGCCTGGAGCACAGCGAGCTGCGCGGTGACGACGAGTTCGCCGAGTTCACGAGCACCGATCTGCCCTACTACTCGGATTGGCGAGGGTCGTTCGAGAAGCTGCCGTGGGCCACCGACGACGATGCGCTGCGAGCGGCGAACGCCGACGTCGCGATCGTCGGCGCTCCCCTCGACGAGGGTACGTCGTCGCGGCCCGGGGCTCGGTTCGGACCGCGCGCGATCCGCATGGCGCCCACGGCGTGGAGCAGCGACTTCGCCTGGTCGATCCAGCTCGACGTGGAGCCCTACGAGCACCTCACGGTGGTCGACGCCGGCGACGCCCCGATCGTGCCGACGCGCTTCGAGCGCGCGCTGCGGGTGATCCACGAGAAGGTCTTCCGCGTCGCGAACGCGGGTCCCGTGCCGATCGTGCTCGGCGGCGACCACTCGATCACGTACCCGAGCGCGGCGGGCGTCGCGCGTGCCGTGTGGCCACGGAAGGTCGGCGTCGTCCACTTCGACGCCCACGCCGACACCGGCGCCGACCAGTGGGGAAACCTGTACGGACACGGCGAGCCGATGCGCCGCCTGATCGAGGAAGGGTGGGTCGCCGGGCCCAACTTCGTGCAGGTCGGGCTGCGCGGCTACTGGCCCGAGCAGGAGACCTGGGACTGGATGCGCGAACAGGGCCTGCGCTGGCACACGATGGTCGAGATCGAGGAACGTGGCAGCGAGGCGGTGATCGCCGACGCGATCGCCGAGGCGCTGGACGGCCCGGACTGCATCTACCTGAGCGTCGACATCGACGTCGTCGACCCCGGTATGGCGCCGGCGACCGGCACGCCCGAGTCCGGTGGCATGCTCGCGCGCGAGCTGCTGCGAGCGGTGCGCCAGATCGTGGGCCAGGTCGACCTGGTCGGCATGGACGTGGTGGAGGTCTCGCCGCCCTACGACCACGCCGAGGTCACGGCGATCCTGGCCCATCGCACGGTGATGGAGGCGATCAGCGCCCTCGCGAAGAAGCGGGCGAGCGCCGGATAGCTCATCGGGGTCGACTCTCGGTAGGCTGCGACGCATGTGCCGAAGCATCAAGACCCTGCGCAGCGCCGATGAGCCGGCGACCGAGGACGACATCCGTGCCGCCGCCCTGCAGTACGTGCGGAAGGTGAGCGGGTACCGCCAGCCTTCTCGCAAGAACGAGGAGGCGTTCGAACGGGCGGTCGAGGCGGTCGCGGAAGCCTCGAAGATCCTGCTCGACGACGTGAGCCCGGCCGGCACGGCGCGCTGAGTCGCCCCACTTCTCGCGACCCGTCCGCCGCTACGATGGCCCTCATGCTGCCGCTCGATCCCGCTCCGGCCGAGATGCGCGCGATGGGGGAGTCCGCGCTCGAGTACCTGATCGCGTTCATCCACGGCCTCGACGACGCGCCCGCCGAGGCCACCGAGGGTGCGATCGAGCTCGCTCGAGACCTCCGTGCCGCTCCGCCCGAGCGAGGCGGCGACTTCGAAGCGCTCTTCGACGAGGCGCGACGCGCGATCGCGAGGACGTTCGAGTACGCGGGCCCCGGCTACCTCGCCTACATCCCCGGGGGTGGCCTCTACACGGCGGCGCTCGCCGACTTCCTCGCCCAGGGGGTGAACCGCTACGTCGGCCTGTGGCAGCCGAGCCCGGCGGTCGTGCAGATCGAGGAGAACGTCACCCGCTGGCTCTGCGACGTCTTCGACTACCCCGAGGGTTCGCAGGGGCTGCTGCTCTCGGGCGGCTCGATGGCGAACCTCTCGGCGATGGTGACCGCTCGCCACGCGAAGCTCGGCGAGGACTTCCTCGACGGCACGTACTACGTGAGCGAGCAGGCGCACGCGAGCGTCACGAAGGCCGCCACGATCGCCGGCTTCTCGAAGCGGAACCTGCGCATCGTGCCGACCGACGCGGAGCTGCGCATGGACCCCGAGGCGCTGCGGGCGCTCGTGCGTGACGACCGAGCGGCGGGGCTGCGGCCGTTCCTCGTGGCGCCGAGCGCGGGCACGACGAACACGGGCGCGATCGACCCGCTCGACGCGATCGCCGACGTCGCCGCCGACGAGGAACTGTGGATGCACGTCGACGGCGCCTACGGCGGCTTCTTCCAGCTCACCGAGCGCGGGCACGCGGCGTTCCGGGGCATCGAGCGCAGCGACTCGGTGACCCTCGACCCGCACAAGGGCCTGTTCCTGCCCTACGGCACGGGGGGGCTCGTCGTGCGTGACGGGCCGGCGCTGCGCGACGCGCATTACGAGGGCGCCGCCTACCTGCAGGACCTGCCGCCGACCGGCGAGCTTCCGAACTACAGCGAGTACTCCGCCGAGCTCTCTCGCGACTGGCGCGGGCTGCGGGTGTGGTTCCCCCTGCGGCTGCACGGGGTGGCGGCGTTCCGCGAGGCGCTCGACGAGAAGCTCGACCTCGCCGAGGTGGTCGTCGAGGCGCTCGAGGCGGATCCGAACGTCGAGGTGTGCTGGCGGCCGCAGCTGAGCACCGTCGCGTTCCGCCTGGCGGGTGACGCCGACGACGAACGACAGGCCGAGTTCCTGCGACGCATCAACGCCTCGAAGCGCGTGTTCCTGTCGTCGACGCGCATCCACGGCCGCTACGTGCTGCGCATCTGCATCGTGTCGCACCGCACGCACCGCGACCGCATCGACGAATGCATCGAGATCGTGGCGAAGGCGGCCGCGGAGCTCGCGACGTAGGACCAGCGATGCCCGAGATGCCGGAGGTGCAGGCGCTCGCAGAGCGACTCGACGAGGTGCTCGCGGGCGCGAGGCTCGACGCGCTCGACATGTTGCAGTTCAGCTCGTTGAAGACGTTCGCGCCGAAGCCGGCGGAGGCGCTGGGGCGCTCGATCGAGCGCGTGACCCGTCGAGGGAAGTACCTCATGCTCGAGCTCGACGAGGGCCTGCGGGTGCTCGTGCACCTCTCGCAAGGCGGTCGCGTCGACGTCGAGGCGCCGCCGAAGTCGACCAAGCCTCGCGGCGCCGTGCTGCGGATCCGAGCGCACGACCGGCCCAGCGTGCTCGTGAAGGAGTTCGGCAAGGAGCGCAAAGCCGGCTGGTGGGTGCTCGCGGAAGGGGACGACGGGCCGCTCGAGAAGCTCGGCCCGGAGGCCACGAGCCTCGACGCCGACGAACTGTTCCGCTCGGGCGACGATGCCCGCCGTGTGCACACGATCCTGCGTGATCAGCGCACGGTGGCCGGCGTGGGCCGCGGCTACAGCGACGACATCCTGCACCGCGCGAAGCTCTCGCCGTACGCCTCGCTCGCGAAGCTCACCCCGGGGGAGCGGGAGCGGTTGATCGTCTCCACGCACGAGATCCTCGATGAGGCTCTCGCGGAGGAGCGGCGACGGCACGGCGGCCTTCCCACGAAGATCGGCGACCACTTCACCGTGCACAACCGCTCGGGAGAGCCATGCCCGGTGTGCGGCGCCGACCTGCGACGCGTGAGCTACGAGTCCCACGAGGTCACGTACTGCCCCGAGTGTCAGACCGGCGGGAAGGTGCTCGCCGACCGACGGATGAGCCGCCTGCTCCGGTAGCGTGGGCGGCCGTCATGGCCGACCACTGGGGATCGCCACCGCACGACCCGCAGCCGAAGGGCTTCCTCGCCCGCGCCCGCGGACACCTCGTCGACGTCACGCCACTGAAGGTCTCGCGCGACTTCCGGCACCTGTTCGTCGGGCGCTCGGTCTCGGACTTCGGCGACGAGATCGTCGCCGTGGTCATCCCGTTCCAGGTGTACGACATCACGGGATCGACGCTGGCGGTGGGTCTGATCGGGCTGGTCGAGCTCGTGCCGGTGCTCGTGTTCCCGATCGTGGGTGGCGCGTTCGCCGATGCGCTCGAGCGGCGCCGGCTCACGATCGCCACGCATGCGATCCTCGCGGTGCTCTCGTCGCTCATGGCCCTGAACGCGTTCCGCGACGAGCCGATGCTCTGGCCCCTCTACGTGTTCGCCTTCGTCTCGGCCGGCCTCTACACCTTCAACCGGCCGGCGTTGTCGACGTGGCCGGCGAGGTTGCTCGAGCCCGGGCTGCTGCCGTCGGCGAACGCGCTCGAGGCGGGGTTCGGCACCCTCGACTCGATGCTCGGGCCGGTCGTGGCCGGCATCCTGCTCGCGACGATCGCCCCGGGCGGCGCCTTCGTGTTCGACGCGGCCACGTTCCTCGTGGTGATCTGGCAGATCTCGCGCATGCGGCCGTCCCCACCCGCCGACGAGGGGAACGATGTGAGCTGGGAGGCGATCAAGGACGGGTTCCGTTTCCTGAAAGGGAAGCGCACGCTGCAGTCGCTCTTCCTCGCCGACCTCAACGCGATGGTGTTCGGCTTCCCGATCGCGCTGTTCCCGGCCGTCGCGGAGCGGCTCGACGGCGCAGGGATGTCGACCGAGCTCGCGCTCGGGTTCCTCTACGCGGCCCCGGCGGCGGGGGCGTTCCTCGCCACGCTGTTGTCGGGGCGCGCCAAACACGTGCGGAGGCAGGGTCGGGCGATCCTGGCCTCCATCACGGTGTGGGGGGTCGCGATCGTCGTGTTCGGTCTCTCCGAGACGTTGTGGCTCGCGCTCGCGATGCTCGCGGTCGCCGGCGCGGGGGACATGGTGAGCGGCATCTTCCGGCACACGATCCTGCAGACCGCGGTCGAGGACCGGCTTCGCGGGCGGCTCGACGGTATCGGCATGGCGGTCTGGGCCACGGGCCCGTCGATCGGCAACGTGGAATCGGGCGTCGTTGCCTCGCTCACCAGCGTGCCGTTCTCGATCGTGTCCGGCGGGGTGCTCACGATCGTGGGGGTGGGGGTGCTGCGGTGGTTCGCGCCCGGGTTCTGGCGCTACGACGCCGAGCATCCGATGCCCTGAAGCCTGCTTCCGTCGCGGGGGACCGAGCGGTATCGTGCGCGACACCGCTCACAGACGGGAAGGATGCCCGGCCATGGAACTGCTCGCGTTCAACACGACCCTGTACAAGGCGATCGTCTTCGTGCACGTCTTCGCGGCGATCGTCTGGGTGGGAGGCGCGTTCTTCTTCCAGGTGAAGATCGCCCAGTTCAAGCGGGCGAACGACAACGCGGGGTTCCTGCAACTCGGCAAGGACGCCGAGCACATCGGGCAGCGGTTGTTCATGCCGGCGTCGGTCGTCGTGCTGCTCTCGGGCATCGCGATGGTCTGGTACGGCCCCTACGCCTTCGAGCTCTGGATCACGCTCGCGCTGGTCGGCATCGTCGCGACCGCGCTGACAGGGTCGCTCGTCCTCGGGCCGTCCGGCGGCAAGATCGCGAGGCTCGCCGAGGAGAAGGGCTTCGACGATCCGAGCGTCGCCGCGATGCGCGATCGGCTCATCACGGTCTCGCGCCTCGACTACGCCGTGCTCGTCCTGGTCGTGCTGGACATGGTCTTCAAGCCCGGCGCGTAGCGGGGTGCAGCACGCCACGGTCCGACGACCACATCGCGTACGGCGCGTCGGTGAGGTCAGCGAGCTCGAGCAGCACGGTGTCGTAGTTGACCCGCCATCCGGCGAAGTCCCGCCAGGCCCGGTCGCGATCGGCTCGGATCGCCACACCGTCGGCGGCGAGGTCGTCGATCGCGTCTTCCCATTCCTGCCTCGTGATCGAGATCGGGTCGTCGGGAGAGGGATCGCTGTCGAACGTGATGCCGGACCCCTCGGCGATGCGCCGCAGCGAGAGGTACCCCGCCCGGATGCAGATGTCGGCCTGCACGTCGTGCGGCACGTCGATCGTCGAGGTCGTCAGCGCCGCCGCGTCGAGCACCGCTCCCGCAGCCGTCACCCACGAGTGATCGGTCTGCGGGGAGCGGAAGAACGCGAGCGCCGAGAACGACGTGTGCGTCTCCTCGACGTCGACGAACCAGCGCTCCCACTCGACCCAGACCTCGTGCAGCTCTGACATGCGCTCGAGTCGCCAGAACCGGAGCACCATCTCCACGCCCGAGGGCGGCTCTCCGGCTCGGACCGAGAGCGCCGTCACGCCCCGCTCCCGGCGCGAGAAGGCGCCGTTGATGCTGGGCAGGTAGGTGATCAGCAGGGCGAGCAGGAACAGGCCGATCGCTGCCTCGGTGAACGACACCATCATCAGCCAGAACGTGGAAGGCCGCAGGAACCCGAGCGTGAGCAGCGACGAGCCGGAGAGCTCGATCGCCACGGTCACGCTCGTGCCGCCGTCGAGTCCCCAGAAGATCGCGGCGTAGCCCAGGAAGGTCAGGCCGATCCACGCCACCAACAGGCCCAGCATGCCGATCGGGGCGTACGTGGCGAGCACGCGGTCACGCCGCTCGAACGACATCGACGCCGGGGTGACCAGGTCGTACGCGCGTTTGAGCACGGAGAAGACGGCCCGAGTGATCGCGGACGACGCGTGCCGAGGGATCACGACGGTCTTGACCGCCGACGTCACCGCCGCGACCACGAGGGCAACCCCGACGACGACCGAGACGATGCGAAGCGCCAGCTCCATGGCGGGATGCTGTCAGACTCGACGCCGGTGCGCTCGACGAGCGACCCCTCAGGCCTCCACGGCGACGGGCAGCTCGCCCGGGGCCCTGACGAACGCCGCGTCGCGTCCCGGGATGAAGCGGTTCGCGATGAGCGCCGCCACGAGCAGCGCGAGGCCCGCGACGACGAGCGCGAAGCGGAACCCGCTCAGGAACGCTTCACCGAACGCTCGGCCCACCGCCGCCGCCTGCTCCGGGTTCAATCCGAGCGCGCCCACGTCGAGTTGGCCGTGGCCGGCGGTGGCCGTGATCGTCTCCTGCTGCGCCGGCGTGAGGCCGAGATCGGCGATGCTGGGCGCCAGCACGGCCTCCAGCCGGGTGAACAGGATCGTCCCGAGCAGCGCGATGCCGAAGACGCCCCCGACCTCTCGGCTCGTGTTCGTCGTCGCGGAGCCGAGCCCGGCGCGTTGGGGCCCGACCGCGTTCATCACGGCGGCCGTCATCGGCGCCATCGTCGAGCCCATGCCGTGGCCCATGATCGCGAACAGCACGCCCATGACCCAGTACGGCGTGTCGGGCGTCAGGCGCGAGAGCGCCAACAGGCCGCCGCCGGCGAGGATCAGCCCGTACGTCATCGGCGCCCTCGAGCCGTGCTTCGATGCGTAGCGGCCGGCGTTGGGCGCCGTCACCACGATCATCAGCGTCATCGGCAGGAACCGCAGGCCCGTCTCGAACGCGGTGTACCCGCGCAGGAAGGGGTTCTGCATGAACAGGCTCAGGAAGAAGAACGTGGCGAACATGCCGAGCGATACGGAGAACGCAACGATGTTGCCGGCCGTGAACGCCGGGATGCGGAAGTACGAGAGCGGCATCATCGCGTGTGGGTTGCGGCCCTCCCACGCGAGGAACGCGACCACGAGCAGCGCGCCGACGACGAGCCCGGCGATGATCAGCGGGTCGTCCCACCCGCGCTGGTTCGCCTCGATGAGGGAGTACGTGAGCGCGAACAACGCCCCGGTGCCGAGCGCCAGCCCCACGAGGTCGAGGCTGCGAGCCTCGTCCGAGCGCGATTCCCGGACCGTTCGCACCGCCACCGCGTACGCGACGATGCCGATCGGCACGTTCAGGAAGAACACCGACTCCCAGCCGAGGTGCTCGACCATGTAGCCACCGAGGGTGGGCCCCAGCGCGAGGGCCAGCCCGGAGACACCGGCCCACAGCCCGATCGCCTTGGCCCGCTCCTGCGGTGGGAACGTCACCGTGAGGATCGAGAGCGTGCCGGGCATCAACAGTGCGGCGCCGACGCCCTGCGCGGCGCGCGCGGCGATCAGCTGCATGCTGCTCTCGGCCAGCCCGCACGCGAGCGAGGACGCCGTGAAGATCGCGAGGCCGGCCAAGAACATGCGCTTGCGCCCGTAGCGGTCGCCGAGGATGCCGCCGGTCAACAGCAGGGAGGCGAAGACCAGCACGTAGCTGTCGACGATCCACTGCAGGTCGCTGATGCTCGCGCCGAGCTCCTGGTTGAGCGTCGGCAGCGCCACGTTGACGACGGTGTTGTCGATCATCACCATCGCCAGCGCGAAGCACATCGTGAGCAGCACGATGACCTTCTCGCGCGCGTCATCACCTTCGAAACCGAACAGACCCACGGGCACTCCTCACTCGATGCGCGGCTCAGGTTCCCGCAACGCCGGGACGCTCGGTGGTGTTCCGAGCCTCAGTCGAGCCTGCGGTACAACCGGATGGCGATGGGCGCCGCGATCGCCAGGATGATCGCGATCCACACGACCGACTTGAAGAGCAGGTTCTCGAACGTGTCGACGGGCACGTTCGTGATCGGGTCGGTGATGCCGATCGGACCGTTCGACAGGTACCTCGCGAGGTTGCACCAGATCGACACGGGGTTGGCGCGGGCGATCGGCTGCAGCCACTCGACCATGCCTTCGACCGGCGCGAACGCCGAGCTCACGAACACGACGGGGAAGACCAGCGTGAACGACGCCGCCTGCACGGCCTCGACCTGCTTCAAGGCCAGTCCCAGGCACGCGAACACCCACGACCACGCGAACCCGACCGCGAGCACGAGCAGCACCACGCCCACCGCGGAGAGGAACCCGTTCTCGAACCGGAACCCCACGAGGTACCCGATCACGACCACGATCAGCACCAGCAGCAGGTTCTTCGCGAGGTCGGACGTCGTGCGCCCGGCGAGCACCGCCGATCGCGCCATCGGCAGCGACCGGAACCGATCGATGATGCCGGTCTTCAGGTCCTCCGCGAGCCCGACAGCCGTCGTCGTCGCGCCGAAGATCGCGTTCTGCACGAAGATGCCCGGCATCAGGAACTGCACGTAGTCGAGTCCCTCCGGCAGGAACCGGAACTGATCCGCGTAGATGAACCGGAAGAGCAGCACGAACATCACCGGCTGCACCAGTTCGAAGATGAAGACGGTCGGCACCCGCGTGAGGGTGACCAGGTTCCGCCGTGCGACGAGCAGCCCGTCGGTCAACGCCAGGCTCAGGCGCCCGCCGACGCTCGAAGGAGCCCGTCGGTCGACGGGCGTCTGCGCGACCGCGCTCATGCGCTCTCCTCCTTCGTGCCTCGCCGCCCCTTGCCTCGTGTGCGACCCGCCGGCTCGGACTCGGCCTCGGAGCCGTCCTCGGCCACACGGCCCGTGAGCGACAGGAACACGTCGTCGAGGGTGGGGCGGTGCAGGGCGATATCGACCACCCAGATCTTCCCCTCGTCCAGCAGGCGCACGCTGTCTCGCAAGGCGTCGAAGCCATCGCTGCCCACCGGGATGCGGACCAGCCGGGCCTCGGCGTCGACCGAGGGCGCCCCCGCCCCGACACCGTCGAGCGCCTCGGCCACACGTGCCAGATGGGTGGCATCGTCCACGTGCAACTCGAGCACCTCGCCACCGATCTGGTCCTTCAGCTCGTCGCTCGTGCCCTCGGCGATGACGGTCCCCTCGTCGATGACAGCGATGCGATCGGCGAGCTGGTCGGCCTCCTCGAGGTACTGCGTCGTGAGCAGCAGGGTCGTGCCGTCGGCCTGCAGCTCGCGGACGAACTCCCACACGTCGATGCGGCTGCGAGGGTCGAGCCCGGTCGTGGGCTCGTCGAGGAAGAGGATGTCGGGCCGCCCGACGAGGCTCGCGGCCAGGTCGAGGCGACGCCGCATGCCGCCCGAGTAGGTCTTCGTGGGGCGGTCGGCGGCCTCGGACAGGCCGAATCGCTCGAGCACCTCGCCGCCGCGTCGCCGCGCCTCAGCCTTCGGCAGGTGATACAGGCGCCCGACGAGCTCGAGGTTCTCGAGACCGGTGAGGTTCTCGTCGACCGCCGCACTCTGTCCGGCGAGCCCGATGCGGAACCGGAGTTCCTCGGCGTCGCGGACGACGTCGAGCCCGTCGACCTCCGCTCGGCCGCTCGTGGGGCCGAGCAGGGTCGTCAGGATCCGTACGGCGGTCGTCTTGCCGGCCCCGTTGGGGCCGAGCATGCCGAGCACGGTGCCCTTCTGCACCTCGAGATCGACGCCCTTGAGCGCCTGGACCTCGCCGAAGTGCTTGACGAGCTGCTCGGTGCGGATGATGGGAGAGGACACGATGGCACAGGCTACCGGCCGCGCCCGACATGACAACCCTGTCTTGCGGGTCCTTGCCCTGCGGCCCCGGGTCGGATGCTGTCGCTCAGCGGGCCTCGGCGAGCGCCTGCGCCTCGTAGGTCTCCATGATCGCGTCGAGCTCGGCTTCCATGCCCTCGGGCAGCGGGACCGGCTCGTGCGTCGCGAGCAGCTCCCGGGCCTTCTCGTTCGCCTTCGCGCGCGGGTCGGGACGGCCCTCGGCCTCCCACGCGTCCCACGTCCGCCGGTCCATGAACGTCTCCCGCCAGAACTCGCGCATGTTGAGCAGCGTGTGCTCCTGGTCGAGGAAGTGCCCGGCAGGCCCCACCTCGTCGATCGCGTCGACCTGGAAGTCCTCATCGTCGAAACGGAACCCCTCGGCCCACCTCGCCGCGATGTCGAAGATCTCGGCGCCGAGCATCAGCTCGGTGAGCGAGGAGACGCTGTCGCCGTAGAGCGATCCGATGCCGGTCAGCATGTCGCCGGGAACGAGCATCGCGCCCATCGCCGCGAGGCCGGCCTGCGCGCCCGAGTGCCAGTCGCTCGCCTTCGAGCCCGTGCCGTAGGCGCCGTGGCACGTCGGCACGCCGAAGTACTCGCCCATCTGTGCCGAGCCCATCTCCGCGAAGATGTCGTTCGCGCCCCAGGCCGGGTTGAGCTCCCCGGTGTTCATGTCGATCGTCGTGTTGTAGCTGACGTGGAACGTCTTGGCGCCGGGCACGAGCGTCTCGAGGATCACGATGCCCGACAGGATCTCGGCGTTCGCGATCGTCATCAGCCCCGGCACCGAGAGGGGGGCCGACGCGCCGGCCAGCGGCATCGAGCAGATGCCGACCGGGATGCCCGCTTCCGCGAAGACCTGCAGGGCGTCGACCGTGGGGTCGTCCCAGTGCAGCGGCGAGATCGAGCACTGGAAGTTGCTCATGATCGGCCGCTCGCGCAGCTCGTCCTCGCCCCCGGCGATCACGCGGCACATCTCGACGATGCCCCGCGCGTTGAACGGGTCGATCGCGGTCATCTGCATGATGTGCTTCGAGGTCGCGGGCCACTGGGCGTGCGTCTCGTGCATCGGGCGCACAGGCACCGGCTTGTCGTTGGCCGAGGTGGGCTGCCACTGGATCGCCACCTGCGGCACCGCGTCGGCCACCTTCGTGAACGCCGCGATGTCGGCCTTGTTGGAGTAGCGCCGCTCGTTCGTGTCGATGTCGAAGACGTGGGCGGGGCAGCCGTCGGTCGACAGCCATCCTCGGTCGCCGCCGAGCGGCAGGTCGAACTCGGGGTTGCGCGCGTGCAGGGTGTACCGGCGCGGTGCGAGGGCGCGCTTCTCCTCGACGAAGTCGGGAGTGAAGCGGATGCGCTGGTTCTCGAAGTCCACCTGCTGGCCGTGGTCCGCCATCACCTTCAGCAGCCCCTCGTTCGTGGTGCTCACGCCGGTCCGTTCCAGCACCTGCAGGCAGCGCTCGTGCATCGTGCGCTCCTGCTCCTCGGTGAGGACCGTGAATGCGCTGGATCGTGGGAACGAGCGGATCGGGTCGGACATCGGGTCTCCTCGGGTGCGGGTCCGAGCGAGGGTAGCCCGTCAGGGGGTCCGGCGGGTAACCGGGCGGCGGCCGTGGAATATACCCCAGGGGGTATATGGTTGTGCCCGTTCGTGAGCCTGGGAAGGGAGCCCCGATGAACGTGGACGCCGCCGAACTCCGCGAGGTCGTGAATCGCTTGCACCGTGTGCAGGGACAGGTCGACGGCCTGGCGACGATGATCGAGGACGGCCGTGACTGCCGTGACGTGGTGAAGCAGTTCGCCGCCGCGACCCGCGCGCTCGAGCGCGCGGGGGCGCGCTACCTCGTGGCGAACCTCACCGCGTGCCTGCGCGACGAGGAGGCTGCCGCGGCCGAGGGGTACGACCCCGAGGAGCTGCAGCGCCTGTTCCTGCAGCTGGCCTGAGCCCCGATGGACGACCTGGCCCTGGCCGCGCTGTTCGGCCTCGCGATCGGCGGTGCGCTCGGGGCGCTCGGCGGCGGGGGGTCGATCCTGGCGGTACCCGCGCTCGTGTACGGCCTGGGCATGCCCGTGCGCCAGGCGATCCCCACCTCGCTGCTGGTCGTGGGGCTCACCGCGGCGAGCGCGGCGGCGGCCCACGTGCGCGCGGGCACCGTGTGGTTCCGCACGGCCGCCGTCTTCGCGTCGGCGGGCATCGTCGGCTCGTTCGCCGGGGCATGGGTGAACCACCGCCTGGACGAAGGCCTCGTGCTCGGAGGGTTCGCCGTCGTGATGGTCGTGGCCTCGATCGGCATGTGGCGCCGGGCGGGCCGCCCGGAGCCCGAGACGTCGGCCGCCGCCGCGGACGCCGTCCGCGATCGTGTGACGGCCGATCGCATCCCCAAGGTGCTCGCGGCGGGGTTCGGACTCGGCGTGCTGACCGGGCTCTTCGGCGTTGGTGGCGGGTTCCTCGCGGTGCCCGTCATGGCGTTGGTGCTCGACCTGCCGACCCCCGTGGCGATCGGGACCTCGCTCGTCGTGATCGCGGTGAACGCGTTCGCGGGCCTTGTGGCCCACCTCGGCCTGGGTTCGATCGACCTGCCGGTGGCGCTGGCCTTCGCGGCCGGCGGCGTGCTGGGTGCGATCGGCGGCCAGTGCGTCGCCTCGCGGCTGAGCTCGGGCACGCTGGGGCGCGCGTTCGCGGTGTTCGTGATGGTGATCGGTGTGGTGACCCTCGTCGACGTGGCGATGGTGTGAGGAACGGATCGACATGGAAAGGACGACGACGATGTTCGGACGACACGAGATCGACCCCACGGCCGCGCACGAGCGCGCCGATGCGATGACCCTGCTCGACGTGCGCGATCACCACGAGTGGCAGGAGGGCCACGTCTCGGGGGCGACGCACCTTCCGCTCGCGAGCCTCCCGGCGAGGTTCGGCGAGATCGACCAGAGCCGACCCGTGGCCGTGATCTGCCGCAGCGGCAACCGCAGCGCGGCGGCGACCAGGTTCCTGCGCAGGCACGGCCTCGACGTGGTGAACGTCTCCGGGGGTATGGTCGCGTGGGAGCGCCACGGGCTGCCGATCGCGACCGAGACCGGCCGCCCGGGAAGGGTCGCCTGATGTACCTGGAGCAGTTCCACCTCGAGAGCCTCGGCCACGCCTCGTACCTGGTCGCCGACGAGTCCACGGGCGATGCCCTGGTGCTCGACCCGCAACGAGACGTGCGTGCCTACTTCGAAGCGGCCCGGGCGCACGGGTTCCGTGTCGCGTTCGCGATCGACACCCACGGCCACAACGACTATCTGTCGGGCATCTCCGAGGTCGTCGCGCGCGCTCCGGGCATCACGGTGCTCGCGTCGGCCCTCGGTGCGTACGGCTACGGCCATCGCCCGGTGCGTGACGGCGAGGTCGTGGAGATGGGCGACGTGGCGTTCGAGGTGCTCCACACGCCCGGTCACACCCCCGAGCACGTGAGCCTGCTCGTGCACGACCGCGCGGTCGGCGAGGACCCGGCGCTGCTGCTCTCGGGAGGGGCGTTGCTCGTCGGCGACGTGGCCAGGCCGGACCTGCTCGGCGGCGCAGAGCAGACACGCGAGAGCGCGGCGGCGATGTGCGAGATGCTGCAGACGAAGATCCTGGAGCTGCCCGACCACGTCGAGGTCTTCCCGACGCACGTGGCGGGCTCGCTCTGCGGGGGGAACATCGGGTCGCGGCTGTCGACCACCGTCGGCTACGAGCGGCGCACGAACCCGATGCTGCGTCGGCTCACGAGCGAGGACGTGTTCGTGCGCGAGTGCATGGACCTGCAGGACCTGCCGGCGGTTCCTCCCTACTGGAAGCGCATGCGCGGCCAGAACATGGCCGGGCCCGAGCTGCTCGGCACGCTCGCCGAGCCGCCCGCGCTCGACGTCGAGCAGGTGACCAAGCTGCGGGCGGGAGGGGCGGTCGTGCTCGACGCGCGTCAGCCCGAGTCGTTCGCCGGTGGGCATGTGCCGGGGGCCTTGAACGCGGGGCTCGGCACGTCGTTCTCGACGTGGGCGGGCACGGTCGTCCCCGATGGCGCCGACGTGGTGCTCGTGCTCGATCGCGCCGACGACCTGTGGGAGGCGACCTGGCAGCTCCTGCGTACCGGCTACGCCCCGCCGGTCGGCTGGCTCGGGGGCGGCATGGGGACCTGGCGCACCTCGGGCGAGCCGATCGCGACCCTGGGGCAGCTCTCGGTCAGGGAGGCGCGCGAGGGCGCCGTCCGCGACGAGGTCGAGTTGCTCGACGTGCGTCAGCCGGGGGAGTGGCGCGAGGGCCACGCCGCCGAAGCGACGTTCCTCACCGCCGGCGAGCTCCCGGCGCGTCTCGAGGAGGTGGCGGGGGACCGTCCGGTGGCGGTGATCTGCGGGAGCGGGTTCCGCTCGTCGGTCGCGGCGAGCCTGCTGGTGGCCCACGGGCGCGAGGCGCTCACGGTCGTCGGCGGCATGACGGCATGGCGGGCCGCGGGGCTCCCGGTCGTGGCCGAGGACTGACCTACGGGGTCTCGACGGGGATCTCGACCTCGTCGAACGATCGGCCCTCCTGGTCGATCGCCCGCACCAGCATGCGGTCGGGGAACACGTTGATGTCGAGGAAGTGCAGCACCGACCACGAGACCTCGGTGAACCACTCCTCGCCGGTCCCCCTCGTGAGGCCACCGGCGCCGGTGACGATGTAGGTCACACCGTCGATCGGCCGGCTGCGCTGGTAGTCGTGGTCGTGGCCGGAGAGCACGAGCTGCACGCCTCCGCGGGCGAACACCGGCGCGTAGCGATCGCGCACCTCGAGGTTGGAGCCTTGGTAGCCCGCCGAGTACGGCGACTCGTGGATCGCAACGATCGTCCAGGGCTCGGTCGCCTCGTCGAGGGTGCGCTCGAGGAACGCCATCTGCTCGGGATCCCCGAGCGAGTAGGCGTCGAGACCGATCAGGCGCACGTCGCCGATCGCGTCCGTCCACCACCGGCCCGGCATGCCCAGGGCGGCGATCTGCTCGTCGCCCCATCCGCCGGCGACGTCGTGGTTGCCGAGGATCGCGTAGAGGGCCGTGCCTCCATCGAGCAGGTCGCCGAACGGACGGAAGACCGTGTCCGGCAGGCGCTCGGGGTCACCGCTCGGGTAGACGTTGTCGCCGAGCAGCAGGAGCGCGTCGTACGCCGGGTTCCCCTGCTCGAGCATCGTCATCGCGCGCGCCGTGTCCCATTCCTCCTCCTCGCCCTCGCCGACGTCGCCCACCGCCGCGATGCGGACGTCGGGCCGTCCTCCTGCGGGGAAGGGGAGGACCGCCATGGTCGAGGACGGCGGACCCTTGCGGTGGGTCGCCAGCGAGACGATCTGGCGCCGGTAGTACAGGCCGACCGCGGCGGTCGCCGCCACGAGGACCACGACGATCCAGAGCCACCAGGGACGTCGTGACATCCACGCGAGCGCGCCGCGACCCGGCGCGTGCGATGCGCTCGTCTGCGCGTGCATCCGGCCCTCCATCTCCATCGTGCGCCGGGGTGCCGCATCCGTTCGCGCCGAACGACCCCTTCGCGTGAGGACGCGTGGCACGACGCGCACGAGCCCGGAACGGCCACGATGGTGACGAGGGATGGTCCTCGATCGGGGGCACACGATGCGTGCCGGAGACGTGGTGGAGCGCACGGTGTCGCGGGTCGCCGTGATCGACCTCGGCGATGCTCGCGCGATCGATCCGGCGACGGCCGGCGCCAAGGCGGCGGCCCTCGCTCGTGCCGGGGTGGCCGGCCTCCCGGTGCTCCCGGGGTTCGTGATCACCACGTCGGCCGACATCGATGTCGACCGTGACGCCATCGAGGAGGCGTGGATCCGGCTCTCGTCCGACGGCAGGCCCCTGATCGTGCGCTCGTCCTCGACGGTCGAGGATGCCGACGCATCGTCGATGGCGGGGCGCTTCCGGACCGTGGTCGGGGTGCACGGGTGGGAGGCGTTCATCGACGCCGTGCGAGAGGTCCTGGGATCGGCCTCGAGCCTGCCGGGGATCGAGGCTCCGATGGCCGTGCTCGCGCAGCCGATGCTCGACCCCGTGCGAGGCGGTGTGGTGTTCGGGGTCGATCCGGTCACCGGCGATCGTCGGCACTTCGTCGTGGAGAGCGTCCACGGCTCGCCGAAGGCGCTGGTCGACGGCGTCGCGACGGCATGCCATATCGCGATCCGTCGCTCCGGCCTGTGGGCGCGCCGTGCAGGGGCAGGCCGTGGCGGAGCGCGCCCAACCCGCGTGGACCTCTTCCGGCTCGCCGCACTCGCCCGGCGGGCCGAACGGGTCTTCGGAGCTCCGCAGGACATCGAGTGGGCCGTCGACCGCACGCATCACCTGTGGCTCCTGCAGAGCCGTCCCGTGACCGCCGTCGGGGAGGCGACCGCGGCGACCGGGCCCGTCCTGGGCCCGGGACCGATCGGGGAGACCTTCCCGCAGCCGCTCGCCCCGCTCGAGGAGGAGCTGTTCCTCGACCCGCTGCGCGAGGGCATCGTCGGGGCGCTGCGGGCGGTCGGCGCGGTGTCGTCCGCGCGGATCGAGGCCTCGCCGATCGCCCTCACGATAGGAGGGCGCGTGGCCGCCGACCTGGAGCTGCTCGGGTTCGCCCCGAGGCGGCACGCGGTGTGGCGCGCGGTCGATCCTCGTCGCGGGGCGAGGCGACTCGCCGCCGCGTGGCACACGGGGAGGCTGCGCCTCGCGATGCCCGAGGAGGCCGCGGCGCTGCTCGAGCGGACCGACGACTGGCTCGCGCGCATCCCCGCGCTCGGCACGCTCGGCGACGACGCGCTCCTCGCGCTGCTCGATGACGCCGCCGAGCGCCTCCGTGGGCTCCACGGTCATCAGGTGCTCGCCGGGATGCTGCTGCCCGCCGAGGAGCACGGGCCAGGCGCGGCGGCGCTCGCGATCGACGCCGTCTCGGCCTGCCGGGCGCGAGGGCAGCGCGACGAGGAGGTCGTGGCGGAGGCCCCTGTCACCCTCGCGCTGGCACCACCCAGGATCGCGCCCGTGGCGGGATTGCCCGACGTGGTGGCGGAGGGTCACGGACGTTCGGTCACCGTTCCTCTCTCGGCGATCGGGGCGCGCGAGGCTCTGCGGGTTCGAGCTCGGTGGGTCGACGAGCTCGTGGCCCGCGTGGCGTGGTCGCTCGGCTGCCGGCTCGCGCACTCCGGAAGGCTGCGGGATGCAGGTGACGTCAGGTTCCTTCGTCGCGAGGAGGTGGCCCAGGTCGTCCACGGCGGCCCGGTCCCGGACGACCTGGCAGCCCGTGCCGCGGCACGTCCGGGTCCCCCGCTGCCCGTCTCGTTCCGGCTGACGCCGGCCGGCACGGTGGTGCCGGAGCCCGTTCGTGGGTGCGGCGACCGCGGCGTGCCGGCCGGCGGCGGGCGGGGGAGCGGCGAGGTTCGATCGGCCGCGTGCGCCGGCCCCGGCGACGTGCTCGTGGTCGACGTGCTGGCGCCGGCGCTGGCCACGAAGCTCCCCGGCCTCGCCGGACTGGTCTCGGAGACCGGCAGCGCTCTCTCGCACCTCGCGATCCTCGCGAGGGAGATGGGCGTACCCACGGTCGTCGCCGTCGCCGGTGCCCGGCGACGGTTCCCGGAGGGCTCGAGCGTGGTCGTGGACGGCCTCACCGGTGAGGTCGCGCTGGTCGAGGATGAGGGGGTCGGTCCATGACGATCCGCCGACTCCTCACCACGGCGGTCCGGCTGCTCGGCTTCGTGGTGCTCGTCACGTCCGGCACCTATCTGCTCGTGTACCTGTACCGGTGGGAATGGAACCGAGCCCTGATCAGCGGGCTGTTCTTCGTCGCGGCGGAGGTCGCGCTCGCCACCGGGACGTTGATGCGTCGGTTCGACCGCATCGAGCGACGGCTCGACGACGTCGAGGCGATGCGCGAGGAGCCCCGGGACGAGAAGACGGGGGGTGCGGCCGTCGAGCGCCCGCACCCGTTCGCATGGCTGGAGCCAGACGGCCTCGGGGTCTTCGTGCCGGTGCTGCTCGGCATCGGTGTGATCCTCTCGGCGATCGCCTACGTGGTGGAGCGGGTGGCGGCGCTCTCGGGCACATGGGAGAGCGATCGCGCGGTCGAGCGTCGCTTCGCGTTCGTCGGCGGATCGTCCGGCGTCGGGCACTCGCGTTCCGTGTCGGTCGCTCGTGTGAGCGGGCGGCGCGATCGCCTGAAGATCGTGACGGCCGGTGTCTCGGCCCTCATCGTGCTCGCGGCGGCCGTGCTCGTGCTCGCCGGGCTCACGCAGTACGAGGCCGACAGGCCCGGCCTCCCGGGAACGACGACCGCCTACGCTCTGTCGGTCGAGTTTCGTGGCGCCATAGGCGATCCGCGAGGCGTGGCCGAGACCCTGACGACGTCGTGCCGTGCCTTGGTCGATGAGCACACGGAGATCCGGATCGTGGAGGGGCCTCAGGTCATCGTGATGCGGCTCAGCCCGAGCCCCGGCGACAGCGATGAGCGCCGCTTCCTCGGCTGCCTGAACGACGCGACGCTCGACCGGGTCCGTGTGGAGGCCGAGCGCGTGCAGCCGGAACGGGACGAGGCGAAAGCCGTGGGACCCGCGACGAAGACCCTGGGGTAATACCGATTACATCCCGGGAATAGCTCGGCCGTGTGGCTCGTTCTTGCACCTGCAAGGCGGCTTCTGCCGCTTCCTTCGCGGACGACGGAGACACGAGATGCCCGAGATCGAGACCCCCGAGACCGACCAGCCAGAGATCGATCAACAGGTCCTGCCGCTCCTTCCCTTGACCACCGGCGTCGTGCTGCCCGGCATGGTCGTGACGCTCACGCTGGAGACCGACGAGGCGCACGCCGCCGCGGAGGCGGCAGCGAGCACCGAGGACGCCGTGCTGCTGCTCGTGCCGAAGGTCGACGGTCGGTACGCTCGCGTGGGCACGGTCGCGAAGATCGAGGAGCTGGGCCAGACGCGCGGTGGGGTCGAGGCCCTCGTGATCCGCGGGCTGGCGCGCGCCGTCGTCGGCGTCGGCGTGCCCGGCACCGGTGAGGCCGTGTGGGTGCAGGCCGAGCCCGTGGACGAGGCCGAGCCGACGTCGCGCGCGCGTGAGCTGGCGCGTGAGTACCGCGCCGTGATCGAGAACATCGTCGAGGCGCGCGGCGTGCCGCAGGTGGCGGAGTTCCTGCGAGGGATCGACGACCCCGGCCAGATCGCCGACACGAGCGGGTACTCGCCCGACCTCGGCTTCGAGCGCAAGGTCGAGGTGCTCGAGACCCTCGACGTCGAGGCGCGGCTGGAGCTCGTCACGGCCTGGGCCAAGGACACGCTCGCCGAGATCGAGCTGAAGGACAAGATCCGCACCGACGTGAGCGAGGGCATGGAGAAGCGCCAGCGCGAGTTCCTGCTGCGCGAGCAGATGAGCGCGATCCGCAAGGAGCTCGGGGAAGACGGCGAAGAGGACGTCGTCGAGGGCTACCGGGCGAAGATCGCCGAGGCGGGCATGCCGGACGACGTGCAGGCCCAGGCCGAGAAGGAGCTCGGGCGCCTCGAGCGCACCAGCGAGCAGTCGCCCGAGTACGGGTGGATCCGCACCTACCTCGACTGGCTGATCGACGTGCCGTGGAGCGTGCGCACCGACGACACCCTCGAGATCGCGGAGGCGCGCGCCGTGCTCGACGCCGATCACGAGGGCCTCGAGGATGTGAAGGAGCGCATCCTCGAGTACCTGGCGGTGCGCAAGCTGCGCGCCGAGCGCGGGTTGGGGGAGGCGACCGGACGCGGATCGGGCGCGATCCTCACGCTGGTCGGGCCTCCGGGCGTCGGCAAGACCTCGCTCGGCGAGTCCGTCGCCCGGGCTCTCGGCCGGAAGTTCGTCCGCGTCTCGCTCGGCGGCATCCACGACGAGGCCGAGATCCGCGGGCACCGGCGCACCTACGTCGGCGCCCTTCCGGGGCGCATCGTGCGGGCGCTGAAGGACGCCGGCTCGAAGAACCCGGTGATGATGCTCGACGAGATCGACAAGGTCGGCGCCGACTGGCGCGGCGACCCGTCGAGCGCCCTGCTCGAGGTGCTCGACCCGGCGCAGAACCACACGTTCCGCGACCACTACCTCGACGTCGATCTGGACCTGTCCGAGGTGCTGTTCATCACCACGGCGAACGTGGCCGAGACGATCCCCGGCCCGCTGTTCGACCGCATGGAGGTGATCCGCATCGACGGCTACACCGAGGACGAGAAGGTCGCGATCGCGAAGCATCACCTCGTCGAGCGCCAGCGCGAGCGCAACGGGCTGCGCGAGGACGAGGTCTCGTTCACCGACGAGGCCCTGCGCACGATCGTGGGCGACTACACGCGAGAGGCCGGCGTTCGAACCCTCGAGCGCGAGCTCGGCAAGGCGTTACGGAAGGTCGCGACGAAGGTCGCGGCGGGCGATGTGCAGCCACCGGTGACGATCGACGCCGCCGACGTGCGGGAGTACCTGGGGCGCCAGAAGTTCTTCTTCGAAGCGGCCGAGCGAACGGCGGTGGCGGGCGTCGCGACGGGGTTGGCGGTCACCGGCGTCGGCGGCGACGTGCTGTTCATCGAGGCGTCGCGCGAGGCGGGAGGCGACGCCCCCGATGGGCTGACCCTCACCGGTCAGCTCGGCGACGTGATGAAGGAGTCGGCTCAGATCGCGCTCAGCTACGCGAGGTCGCACGCCGAAGAGCTCGGCATCGAGCCGGAACGGCTGCGGGGGCGGTTCCACGTGCACGTGCCGGCGGGCGCCGTGCCGAAGGACGGCCCGAGCGCCGGCGTCACGATGACGACCGCCCTCGTCTCGCTGCTCACCGAGACGCCGGTGCGCTCCGAGGTCGGCATGACCGGCGAGGTCACGCTGCAGGGTCGCGTGCTCCCGATCGGCGGGCTGAAACAGAAGGTGCTGGCGGCCCATCGAGCGGGGCTGACCGAGGTGATCTTGCCGATGCGGAACGAGGGCGACCTCGACGACGTGCCCGAGTCGGTGCGCGAGCTCATGACCTTCCACGTCGCCGAGAGCATCGACCAGGTGTTGGCGGTGGCGTTGCGCGGCGAGGAAGCGGTAGTGTCCGCCGCGTGAAGCTGGCGGTGTTCGGGGCGACCGGTCGGACCGGTCGTCTCGTCGTGGCAGAGGCGCTCGAACGCGGTCACGTGGTGACCGCGTTCGCTCGCTCCACGCCGGCTGAGGGCTCGCTCGGCCCGGTCGAGCGCGTGGTGACCGGCGACGCTCGCAACGATGCTGCCGTGGCGTCGGCGCTGCGCAACGTCGAGGCCGTGGTCTCAGCGATGGGCCCGAAGAGCCCCGATCCGGGATCGGTGTACTCCGAGGCGATCGGGGGCCTCGTCCGCGCGATGGGCGAGGCAGACGTGCGGCGGCTCGTGATCTCGGCCAACTCACGGGTCCTGGACGAGGATGCGCTCGAGGAGCCATATGCGGCCGTCTCCCGGGAGCACCGCGAGGCGCTGGCGACGCTCCGCGCGAGCGACGTGGACTGGACCGTGGTCTCGACGCCGCTGCTCTCCGAGGAGGATCCTTCGGGGGCCTACGCCGCGGCCGTGGACGCCCGAGCACCCGGCGGATCGATCGCCCGGGCCGACTTCGCGACGGCTCTGCTCGACGCGCTGGACGGCGCCGACAGCGTCGGGCACATCGTCGATGTGACCGCTGCAGGCTGACCTCGCGGTCATCCTGTATCCGACCGTTCAGCGCCCGCCTGCCTAAGCTGACGTGCGTGCCCGTGCCGATGATGTCCGCATGCTCGAGCTGACCGGCCTGCGCCGCACGTTCGGCGACCTCGTGGCGCTCGACGACGTCTCGTTCACCGTGCCCGAGGGACGCATCGTCGGGTTCGTGGGCCCGAACGGTGCCGGCAAGACCACCGCGATGCGCATCGCCCTGGGCGTGCTCACGCCCGACGCCGGTTCGGTGCGCTGGCGCGGTGAGGCCGTCGATGCACGGGTGCGCCGCCGCTTCGGCTACATGCCCGAGGAGCGTGGCCTCTATCCCAAGATGCGGGTCCTCGACCAGCTCGTGTACCTGGCGAGGCTGCATGGGCTCGGCAAGGCCGACGCGCGGCGTCGAGCCGAGGAGACGATCGAGGTGCTCGGCGTGGCCGAGCGCGCGAACGACCGCGTCGAGGCGCTCTCCCTCGGCAACCAGCAGCGCGTGCAGCTGGCCTCGGCGCTCGTACACGAGCCCGACCTGCTCGTGCTCGACGAGCCGTTCTCGGGGCTCGATCCGGTCGGCGTCGACGTGCTGTCGGGCGTGCTGCGTCGGCAGGCCGCGAACCACGGGGTGCCCGTGGTGTTCTCGAGCCATCAGCTCGAGCTCGTGGAACGGCTGTGCGATTCGGTCGTGCTGATCGACCGCGGACGCATCGTGGCCCAGGGGACGATCGGCGAGCTCCGGGCTCGCCGCGAGCGGCGACTCGTCCTCGTGCAGGTGCGCGGCGGAGCCGACGAGTGGTACGCGTCGATCCCCGGCGTCGCGCTCGTCGAAGTGAGGACCGACGGCGCCGTGCTCGAGCTCGCCGGCGACGTCGACGAGCAACGCGTGCTCGATCTCGCACGGGCGTCGGGCGACGTCGTGCGGTTCGGGCCGATGCATCCCACGCTCGCCGAGCTGTTCCGCGAGGTGGTGAGCGCGTGAACGACCGGCTCGCGCACGATCCGAGGCCGACCGACCGGGGCGCCTGGCGTCTCGTCGCGATGCGAGACTTCCGTGTGCGGCTGCGGGACAAGGGCTTCTTCATCTCGACGGGCATCACGCTCGCCGTGCTGACGGTCTTCATCCTGCTTCGGGCGTTCGGCGACGAGGTCACGCCATCCTTCGACCTCGGCATCACGGGAACCGACGAGGTCGAGATCCAGCGGACCGCGGCCGAGCTCGACGACGTCGCGGAGCGAGAGGGCGTGGAACTTCGGGTCGGGTTCTGGGACGACGTCGAGGAGGCCGAGGCCGCGGTACGGAGCGGACGGCTCGATGCGGCGCTGGTCGACGACGAGTTGGTGGGGGACGACTCGGTCCCGGCCACGCTGACGCAGCTGGTCCGTAACGCCTTTGTCCGGGTGAGGATCGCGGCGGCGCTCGAGACCGGGGGCGCGAGCCCGAGCGAGATCGATGCCGTGCTGAACCGACCCGCGGTCGAGGTGCGGACGCTCGAACCGGAGGATCCCGACCGCGAGGAGAACGCCGGCATCGCCTTCATCGCTGTGCTGCTGGCGTACGGCCAGCTCTTCGGGTACGGGGTGTGGGTCGCGACCGGCGTGATCGAGGAGAAGGCGTCACGGGTTGTCGAGATCCTGCTCTCGGCGATCCGCCCGCGACAGCTGCTCGCCGGCAAGATCGCCGGCATCGGGCTGCTCGGCATCGTGCAGCTCGCATTCATCGCCGCCTACGCGATCGGCCTCTCGGTCGTGACCGGTGCCCTGGACATCCCGAGTACGGCGATCGGGATCGCCCTCGTCGTGCTCGTCTGGTTCGTGATGGGGTTCGCGTTCTACGCGGGGCTGTTCGCGGTCTCCGGGTCGCTCGTGTCACGCATGGAGGAGCTGCAGAACGCGATGGTGCCGATCAACCTGATCATCTTCATCTCGTTCTTCATCTCGATCGGGGCGCTCGAGAGCCCGGACTCGCCGCTCTCGGTCGTGGCGTCCATCCTGCCGTTCTCCTCCGCGCTCGCGATGCCTGTCCGGATCGCCCTGGGATCGGCGACCCCTCAGCAGATCGCCCTCTCGATCTCGTTGCTCGTGGCCGGCACGGCCCTCTTCGTCCCGCTGTCGGCGCGTCTGTACGCGGGCGCCGTGCTGAGGACCGGGGGTCGGGTGAAGCTCCGCGACGCGTGGCGATCCGCCCCGGTCACGAACGGTCAGGGCTGACTCGTGGCGAGCACCGGCTGGACCCGCGAGAACGTGCGGCACGCGCTGTCGGTGCTCCGCCACGGCCGGAACCCCGCCGCGACCGTCTACGACAGCATCGGCGCGGACTTCGTGGTCGCGCTCGCGCCCGGGTGGCTGAACCTCGGCTTGTGGGAGGGCGACGGGAGCGATCCCGAGGAGGCCCCGGTCGCCGTGCGACGGCTCGTGCGGACGATCGCGGCCGAGCTGCCGACCGACGGCGATGTGCTCGACGTCGGCAACGGTCTGGCGGAGCAGGACCCGCTGATCGCGGAGGTCGCTCGGACGCGATCGCTGACCGCGCTCAACATCACGCTGTCGCAGCTGATCGCAGGGAAGCCTCGCCTGGCCGAGGCCGCGGCGTGGGGCGTGAACGCCGACGCCACGCGGCTGCCGCTGCGCAGCGGCTCGTTCGACGGCGTGATCAGCGTCGAGGCGGCGTTCCACTTCCCGTCACGCGCGCTGTTCTTCGCCGAGGCGTTCCGCGTGCTGCGGCCCGGCGGGGTGCTCACGATCTCGGACATCCCGACGGTGCGCCTGCCGCGCACACCGGGCGAGGCGATCGCCGCGTGGACTCAGCTCCGGGCCTGGGGACTCGGCGTGCACTCGGCGGCCACGGCCGACGACATCGTGGGGCTCGCCTTCGATGCCGGGTTCGTCGACGTGCGGGCCGAGTCGGTGGGGGAACGGGTGATCGGTCCGGCTCTGCGCTTCGTGCGCGACCGGCTCGACCGCGCCCACGGTGAGACCTCGAGGAGCTACGAACTCGCCGTGCGCATGATGCTGCGCCAGGTCGATCTCTTGTGGGATCGGGGTGTGCTCGACTACCTGCTCCTGCGCGGGGTCAAGCCCACGGGATCCTCCCGCGCGGACTAGTTGCTCTTCGAGGGGAGCTGCGGGATCAACCAGCCGATGAAGTCGGCGGGACTCCGCGTCTGGATCCAGAGGGTGCCGGGGCCGGTGAACGTCGCGACCAACCCCTCGCCCGAGAGCAGGGTCGACTTCCAGCCGCCGACCTTGTTGACCTCGTACCCGATGCCCTCGGTGAAGGCGACGATGTGGCCGGTGTCGATCTTCAGGACCTCGCCGGGGCCGAGCTGACGCTGCTCGATCGCGCCGTAGCTCGACACGAGCATGTCGCCGGCGCCGGTGCACCGCAGCAGGAAGAGCCCCTCACCCGAGAAGAACGTCTTCGCGCCGCCCCACTTCGTGTTGACGTCGACGCCGGTCTCCGATGCGAGCCACGAGCCGGACTGCACCATCATCGGGATCGAGGCGTCGACGGGCAGATGGACGATGTCGCCCGGCAGCGTGGGGGCGACGGTGAGCTCGCCTCCTTGCGGCGCGCGGAACGTGTTGATGAAGAAGCTCTCGCCGCCGAGCACCGACCGCTTCAGGCCCGCCATCACGCCACCCTGCGCCTTGGTCTCGATCTCGACGCCACCCGACATGCTCGTCATCGCGCCGGCCTCCGCCTTGATCTCGCCGCCGGCCGGGATCGCGATCACGCCCATCGCGAACGCCGGGCTGAACCTGATGTCGACCTGCATGCCGAGCCTCCCTGGTGAGTCGTGGACGCGGCCGAGCCTACCCCGTGGGGTCCTCGAGCCCCATCTCGCGACGGAGCGCGGGGAGCGGCAGCTGGCCGAGCTCCAGCACCCGGTCGTGGAACCCGCGCAGGTCGAATCCCGGCTCTGCGGCCGCCGCCTCGCGGGCACGTTCGATCTCGATCATGCCGATCGTGTACGCGAGGGCCTGGCCGGGCTCGGTGATGTAGCGGTCGATCTCGATCACCGCGTCGGAGTGTGGCACGCCGCCGTCCTCGAGCACGGCGATCGCCCGCTCGCGGTTCCAGCCCAGCGCGTGCAGGCCCGTATCGGTCACGAGCCGGGCCGCCCGGTGGATCTGCGCGTCGAGCATGCCGAGGCGTTCCCAGTCGTCCACGTACAGGCCCATCTCGTCGGCGAGGCGCTCCGCGTACAGCCCCCAGCCCTCGGCGAACGCGCTGCCGGCATGCGTCCCCGCGAACCGTCGCAGGGCCGGCCGGTCGTCGACCTCCTGCTCCAGCGTGAGCTGGAAGTGATGTCCGGGCACGGCCTCGTGGAACGTGACGGTCGCCATGATGTGGAGCGGACGGGTCGGAAGGTCGTAGCCGTTCACGTAGTAGATGCCGGGCCGCTCGCCGTCGCCCGACGGCGCCCAGTAGTACGCGAACGGCTGGTCGGCCTCGTGGAAGGGCTCGACGAGTCGCACCTGGCACGCCGACCGCGGCAGGCGTCCGAAGTACCGGGGGGCCGCGTCCATCGCGCGATCGATCTGCTCGTTCGCCATGTCGACGAGCTCCCGGGCCGTGCCGGCGGTGTTCCTGCCCGACGCCCCGTGGGCCGCGATCGCGGTGTTCGCGTCGGGGTGCCCGAGACGCTCGGCGAGCTCGCGGCGCTCCTCCTGGATCGCGTCGAACCGTTCGAGGCCGAGCTCGTGGACCTGCCTCGGGTCGAGCGGCAGCGTGGTCCAGTTCAGGATCTGCGCGGCGTAGAGATCCTCCCCTCCCGGCAGTGCCGACAACCCAACGGTCTCCGTCGCCCGGGGCAGCAGGTCGCGGAGCACCTCGAGGTAGGCGGCGAGCGCCGGGTTCAGCACGTCGCCGACGACTGACTCGACCCGGTCGCGGGCCTCGTCGCCGACCTCGGCGAGCGGGAGCATCGCCGGGCTCTCACGTGGGCCGAGGGCGAGCACGCGCTCGAGCTGGTCGATCGAGCGCGCGACGACCACGCGGGGTGAGGTCACGCCGGCGGCGATGCCGTCTCGGATCACGTCGGACCACGCGTCGAGGTAGGCGGGGAACGCGCGCAGCCGCGCCTCGTAGCGGTCGAGGCGCTCGGGCGTGTCGGCGCGCTGCAACGACGCGATCACGGCAGGCATCGCGACCGGCCCCGAGAAGTAGCTCGCGGCGTAGAGGCGGTCGAGCCGGTGCTCGAGCTCGGAGAGCCCTCGGCGCGCGATCGCCTCGAGCACGTCCATCGTGCCGCGCTCGGTGGCCGGCAGCACGGAACGGTCGATCCCGGCGAGATCGTCGAGCGCCGCACGATGGACCGACGCCTCGTGGGCACGGCCCGACTCGCTCGGGTCGCCCAGCCGGTCGTCGAAGCGCTCGTCGCCGGCCTCGGTGCCGAGCAGCGGCGCGATCTCGATCAACTCGAGCCAGTACCGGTCGGCCAGAGAGCGCGCGCGGTCCGTGTGGATCTGTCGCGTGGCGATCTCGGGATCCATGGCCAGGATGGTACGAGGACCGACGTGTCGCGGGGAGCGCGTACGCTTCTCGCATGCTCCGGCAGCCTTCCCCTCGGGCGATCGTCGGCGCGTCCGTCGTCGTGATCGCGCTCGTGGCCGCGATCGCGCTCGTGGCCGGACGCGACGTCGGCTCCGAGGCCGCCGAGCCGCTCGTGCGCCCGAACCCGGCCACCGGGCCGTTCGAGGGACTCGGGGTCTGGGTCGACATCCATGACGACGAGGCATGGGCCGACCCCGTCGGTGCGCTCGACACGATGGCCTCGAACGGCGCCCGTACCCTGTTCCTGCAGACGTCGAACGGCGACCGATCGGTGCCGTTCGTGTACCGGGAGCAGACGGCGGAGTTCATCGAGGCGGCGCACGACCGCGACATCGGCGTCGTCGCCTGGTACCTGCCACACCTCACCGACCTCACGGTCGACCGCGCGCGCACACGGGCGGCGATCGCGTTCACCACGCCGCGAGGCGATCGCTTCGACGGGTTCGCGCTCGACATCGAGTCCGCGGCCGTCCGCGACCCGGGGCGGCGCAGCGAGCGGCTGATCCGGCTCTCCGACCGACTGCGGGAGATCGTGGGCGACCGCTACCCGCTCGGCGCGATCGTGCCGTCGCCGGTGCGCCTCGTCGACGACGTCGCGTACTGGCCCGGGTTCCCGTGGGAAGACCTCGCGCGCACGTACGACGCGGTGCTGCCGATGACCTACTTCACGTACCGGGTGCACGGCCCCGCCGAGACGCGCGCCTACGTGGCCCGTGCGATCGAGGAGATCCGGGCGGGGGTGGGCAGCGACGAGGTGCCGATCCACGTGATCGGCGGGCTCGCGCGCGACGCGACCGGGCCCGAGACGCGCGCGTTCGTGAACGTCGTGCGCGACGCGGGCGCGGTCGGCGCGAGCTACTACACGCTGCCGTTCGTGAGCGAGGAGCAGTGGGCGATCCTGGGCCGGATATAGCCCGAGGTTTGCCCCCCCGAGCCACCGTCGATAGGCTCGATCGTCTCGTCCGACGACGCAGGAGGCTCCGCGCCGATGTCCACGCGCTCGCGTTCCGTCCGCTTCGCCGCCCTCGCCGTGCTCGCGATCGCGGCCGCCGCGTGCACGAAGACGCTCGACACCGATGGGCTCGAGGGAGAGCTGAAGAACCAGATCGAGGAGCAGACCGGCGGGGCGATCGCCTCCGTCGACTGCCCTGCCGACGTGGAGGTCGAGGCCGGCGCCACGTTCGAATGCACCGCCGAGGAGGAGTCGGGCGCCACGTTCACGATCTCGGTCACGCAGCGCGACGACCAGGGGAACGTGGACTGGGAAGTCACCGACGCGGAAGCGGCCGCCTGAGCGCCCGCGCCTGAGGGGGAGACGTGTTGCTCGAGGGGAAGCGATTCCTGATCACCGGCGTGCTCACCCAGCAGTCGATCGCGTTCGCGGCCGCGCGGTCCGTGCAGGAGCAGGGCGGGGAGATCGTGCTCACGAACTTCGGTCGCGGAGTGAGCATCACCGAGAAGGTGGCCAGGCGCCTGCCCGACCCGCCCGACGTGCTCGAGCTCGACGTGAACGAGCCCGATCACGTCGTCGCCGTCCGTGACGAGCTCGCGAGCCGATGGGGATCGATCGACGGGTTCCTGCACGCGATCGCGTTCGCGCCCCAGGACGCTCTCGGCGGCAACTTCCTCCACACGGAGTGGGAGAGCGTCGCGACGGCGGTCCGCACGAGCGCGTTCTCGCTGAAGGTGCTCGGGGTCGGCATGCTGCCGCTGATGCAGGAGCGCGGCGGTTCGATCGTCTCGCTCGACTTCGACGCCAGGGTCGCCTGGCCGGTCTACGACTGGATGGGTGTGGCGAAGGCCGGGCTCGAGTCGGTCACGCGATACCTCGCCCGCGACCTCGGGCCGAGGGGCGTGCGGGTGAACACGGTGAGCGCGGGTCCGGTGCGCACGATGGCGGGCAAGGGCATCCCCGGGTTCGACGCGATCACCGACACGTGGGGGCGGCGCGCGCCGCTCGGCTGGGACGTGACCGATCCGACGCCCGTCGGGAACACCGTGGCGTTCCTGCTCTCGGACCTGTCGAAGGGCATCACCGGCGAGATGATCCACGTCGACGGCGGCTTCCACGCGATGGGCACGGATCTCTCGCTCGACTGAACGCGCTCACCGAAGGCCCGGGTGCACGCCCTCCTCGGTGCCGGTCAGCCGCTGCGCTCGAGTGATCGCACGGAACGCCTCCTTCAGGCCGCTGCGGGAGAACGAACCGAGGGACGCAGGGTCGATGAAGTCGTCGGGCGGCTCGCCGGCCTGGACCCGACCGGCCTGGTGATGCAGGCGCACGTCCCAGAGGAAGTGGAAGGCCTCCTCGAGCTCGGTCGCGACCCCGGGCTCGACCGAGCCCGCCGCGGCGGCGCCGCGCAGGCGCCCGATCGTGTCCTTCGAGGTCACGCCGGCGCGGACCGCCCACACGCGCGCGAGGTTGTTCACGATCGTGATGCCGCCGTGCTTGATGTCGAGCCGCCCCGCATGTTCGCCCTTGTCCTGCACCACGAGGTCGCGCAGGAACCCGGTCGGGGGCTTCAGGTCCAGCGCCCGCCTGGCCATCTGCCGCACGAAGGCCGGCCTGGCTCGAGCCCGCCGCATCGCGTCGTCGAGTGCGGGCTCGGCGTCGAGCGGGCCTGCGACCTGTCGGAAGTCGTAGCCGATCGACGAGAGCACGACGGCGTGGGGGTCGGCGCTGTCCATCCACGTGCCGAACGCCTCCACGAACTCGCCGAGCGGCCGACGCAGGGTGGGATGCGTCGCCATCGCGTCGCCATCACAGCGAGGGATGCCTGCCGCCTCCAGCCCGGCCGTCACCCGCTCGGCGAGGGCGGCGAACCACGGGTCGGGATCGGGCTCCTCGAGGACCGGGTCGTAGACGAGCGCGTGATCCTGGTCGGTGCGCAGGGCCTGCTCCTGCCGCGCGGCGCTGCCGAGCGCGAGCCATGCCCACGCGCACGGAGGGTCACCGAGATCGTCGATCGCGAGAGCGATCAAGCGTTCGGTCATCGCGTCGACGACGAGGGCCGAGACGCGGCCCACGTCGATCGGGTCGGCGTGAGCGTTCACCATCGTCACCACGAGCTGTGGGAGATCGCGCCCGGCCGAGGCGACCTGGTCGACGGTGCTCGCCCGCTCGATCGCGCTCTTCATCGCGAACGGCGTGTGCCGGCCGAGCCCCATCAGGTCCGTGTCGGTCACCACCCCGATCAGCTCGCCGCCGGATCCGACCACCGGGAAGTGGTGCACGCCCTGAGCGAACATCGCGAGCAGCGCGTCGCCGGCGAGGGCGTCGTGGCTGATCGTCCGCACCGGGAACGTCACGATCGTCTCGAGCGGGGTCTCGGGGTCCGCCTTGGGGGCGACCACCCTCGTGCGGAGATCGCGGTCGGTCACGATCCCCCAGCCGTCGCGCACCGGCACGAGCAGCGAGGAGACCCGTTCCGCTGCCATGCGTGCGGCACCCTCGGCGATCGTCTCGGTCGGGTCGGCCGTGACCGGCGCCCGACGCACCAGGTCGCCCACCGGTCGCAGGCGGGCATCGGGCACGTCGGCGGTCGCATCGGTGGCTCGCGCGATACGGCGGCGCATGGTGCCGATCACGAACGACAGACCGGCGTGCGTCTCCAGCACCGGGTCCGCGGCCGGCTCCGGCACGAGGTAACACAACGAGTCCTCGTGCGCCCGCACGGTGAGCGACGGCACGTCGTCGTTCAGCAACGAGAACTGTCCGAACACCTCGCCCTCGAGCAGCAGGTCGAGCACCTGGCCGTCGTCCAGCAGTTCGACGGCGCCCTTGCGCACCACGTAGAGGGCGCTCGCGGGCTCCCCACCTTGCCGCAGGATCACGGCTCCGGCCGGGAAGTGCTCGATCTCGACCGAGCGGGCGACCTCGGCGAGCCGTTCGGCGCTCAGCTCGTCGAACGGCGGGTACCGGCGCAGGAACCCGGCGATGTCCACGGCGGGAGTATCGCCGATGGGCGCGACCGCGTGGAGTGGTCAGGCGCTCGGCAGGACGCGCCACGTGCCGTACTCGATCGTGGTCGGCACGGCCCGCACCCTCGTGACCCGGTACGCATCGCCCCGCCGCGCCACACGCAACAGCACGATCACGCCGTCCTCGACGCCGTCGGGCCACATCTCGCTCGGCCGCATGCCCGAGAGGAAGTTGCCCATGCCGTAGGCGACGACCTTCCCGTTCACGCGCTCGATCGGCTGCACGACGTGCGCGTGGTGGCCGACGATCGCGTCGACGAACGGCGATCGCGTGAGGCGTTCGGCCACCTGGGTCTGGAACGCCGTGGGCGTCGTGAGCGGCTCCATACCCCAGTGCAGGCTGACGACCGTGAGGTCCGAGCCGCGTTCACGGGCCCGCCGCGCGTCGTCGAGGATGCGTTCGACCTCGATCGTGTTGGCCTGCCAGTCGTGCTCGGGCGTGAACCCGTTGAACCCGAACGCATAGGAGAGGCGCCTCGAGGAAAGGTCCGCCGAGGATACGCCCGGGCATCGCCCTGGCCGTGGAGCCCGGCGCAGATCGTGCCGCGTCCGCCGGGGCATCTTCGCCTTACGTCAGCTGCCGTCCCACTGCCCGGCGTACGGTCCGCGACCAGCGGCGCAGGCGGCGCCGCACCGAGCCGCGAAGGCCAGCGCCCGCTCGACGGGCCACCCCGACCCCAGCGCGTACGTCAGCCCGGCCGCGAACGAATCCCCGGCGCCGTAGGCGTCGCCGGCGGGCCCGCGTGGCACCTCGACCGGCTCGTAGCGCCCGGTTCCTCCGCTCGCCGTCTCGTAGCGGCCGCCCGACGTCCCCTCCGTCCGAACGAGCAGCGGCGGCCCCCACGGCAGCGCTCCGGCATCGACGTGCTCGGCATGGTCGCGGTCGCTGCCCACGAGCGCATCGGGCACGACGTCGGCATCGAGCAGCTCGTCGAGCACACGTGTGGTCACGACCATGACCCGTGCCCCGCGTGCCCGCCTGAAGGCCCCGGCATCGCCCGCGGTCACGTACACGGCGTCGGTCTCGTCGAGCCGATCCCACGGCAGCGGGTCGTCGGTCGACGGAGCGAGCCGTCGTCCGAGCGTCGTGATCGTGCGCTCGCCCGCCGGATCGACGAGCGTGAGCGCCCGCCTGGTGGGATCGTCGTGCTGTGCCGCGTGCACATCGATCCCCAGCGCGGCGAGCTCGCGAGCTGCACGGTCGCCGAGGTCGTCGTCGCCGAGCGCCGTGAAGAAGTCGCAGGAGCCCGCGAGCTTCGCGAGCTGCACCGCGGCGACGGCGCCGCCGCCCCCGGGCTCCTCCCAGTCGTCGGTCGAGTGCGCGATCTCGCCGGGGGCAGGGATGCGGTCGACCGTGCCGAACCAGACCCACTCGGTGTGTCCGACGACCGCGACGCGCATCGAGCCAGTGTCTCGCGGGAAGGCCCGCGCGTCGCTCCTTCCATCCCTATCCTCGACGGGCGAGGTCGCACTGCGGCATCCGGCGGTGGTCGGACCGTGCGACGACGTGCACGAGCTGGGCGCGAGGGTGCGGGTCCGCCTCGAGGAAGCCGCCGTCACGACGCACACGATCCGCTTCGCGAAGGTGCCGCCGTCGATGGGATGACACCACTTGCGGTGTCGGTGGCGGTCGAACCCTTCGTATGCTCGTGCCCATGCAGACGGAACGGCGGCTGACCTCCTTCAGCCACGGCGCGGGGTGCGGGTGCAAGCTCGGCCCCGAGCAGCTCAGCGAGGTGCTCGGGATGCTCTCTCTCCCCGGTGTCCCATCCGAGGTGCTCGTCGCCGCCGACACCGGAGACGACGCGGCCGTCTACGCACTCGACGACGACCGCGCGCTCGTCGCGACGCTCGACTTCTTCACCCCGATCGTCGACGACCCGTACGACTGGGGGCGCATCGCCGCGACGAACGCGATGAGCGACGTCTACGCGATGGGCGGCGCGCCGTTCCTCGGTCTCAACATCGTGAACTGGCCCATCGACGACCTGCCGGCCGAGATGCTGGGCCGCGTGCTCCAGGGTGGCGCAGACGCTGCGGGGGCTGTCGGCGTACCCGTACTCGGAGGGCACTCGATCACCGACCCCGAGCCGAAGTACGGGATGGTCGTGCTCGGCTTCGTCGATCCGCGCCGCATGCTACGCAACTCGACCGCGGTGGCAGGCGATGCCTTGGTGCTCACGAAGCCGCTCGGCCTCGGCATGATCTCCACGGCGGTCAAACGCGGCGTCGCGACCGACGAGATGCTCACGACCGCTGTCGAGCTGATGACGACCCCGAACCGTGCGGCGAGCGAGGCGGTGAACGAGGTCGGTGCCGATGCCGCGACCGACGTCACCGGGTTCGGCCTCCTCGGGCACCTCCATCGCATGCTGCTCGCGAGCGGCGTCGCGGCCCAGATCGACGCGAGTGCCGTCCCCCTGATCGACGGCGCGCTCGGCCTCGCGCGCGGCGGCGTCGTTCCCGGCGGCACACAGCGCAACCACGCCTACATCGCGGCCCACGTCGACTGGGGGGACCTCGACGAGCCGGAGCAGCTCCTGCTCGCCGATGCGCAGACGAGCGGTGGGTTGCTCGTCGCGACCGCCAGGCCGGACGAGATGGTTGCGTCGATGCGAACGCATGGGGTCATGTCTGCCGTGATCGGATCGGTCGTGTCCGGTCGATCGGGCCGCATCACCGTCACGCACGGAGAGCACCGTCTGTGATCCTCCTCCCCGAACTAGGCAAGGAGCTCCGTCTTCCCCAGCAGGAGCCACTACGGAGGTCCCTGCCAAGTCGCGTCGCGGAGAACCCGGCCGGCTCGCTGGGCCGGCTCTCGGAATAACCGACCCCACTGGTAGCATTTGCACCTGCAACAGCGTCGGGCGAACGCGTCCGCGCAGGTCGCATCCCGGGAGCGCTTACTTGACCGAGCTGGACGGCGTCTTCGCCAAGGAGATCGTGGAGCAGGGCCTCCGCGAGTTCCCCAACGAGAGCTGCGGCGTGATCGCAGCCGCCGACGGCGTGCCCGTGAAGGTCTTCCCGATGAGGAACGCCGATGCGAGCCCCGTGACCTACCGGCTCGACGGCAAGGAGCAGCTTCGCGTCTTCGAGGAGATCGAGGAGCAAGGCTGGGAGCTGTGGGCGATCTATCACTCGCACACGCACTCCGAGGCGTACCCGAGCGAGACCGACATCAGGCTCGCGTTCTACCCCGAGGCACGCTACATCCTGGTCTCGCTCACCGACCGTGAGGAACCGGTGATCCGGTCGTTCTTCATCACCGACGGCGAGGTCACCGAAGAGGAGCTGACCGTTCGATGAAAGGCCCCGGCTCGTGACGCAGCAGCCGATGTTCAACGAGGACCAGGTGCAGCGGTACGCGCGGCACATCATCCTGCCCAACATAGGCGGGAAGGGTCAGCGCAAGCTGCTCGACAGCTCGGTGCTCGTGATCGGCGCCGGCGGCCTCGGTTCGCCGATCGCGATGTACCTGGCCGCCGCCGGCATCGGCAGGCTCGGCGTCGTCGACTTCGACGCGGTCGACGTCTCGAACCTGCAGCGCCAGATCCTGCACACGAGCGACGACATCGGTCGCCCGAAGGTCGAGAGCGCGATCGAGCACCTGCGCTCGATCAACCCGACGATCGAGATCGAGGGCCACGACACGCTGCTGTTCTCGACGAACGTCTACGACGTCTTCGAGGGCTACGACATCATCGTCGACGGCACCGATAACTTCCCGGTGCGCTACCTCGTGAACGACGCGACCCAGTTCACGGGCAAGCCGCTCGTCTACGGCTCGATCTACCAGTTCGAGGGCCAGGCCACGGTGTTCATGCCCGGCCAGGAGACGCCGTGCTATCGCTGTCTCTTCCCGTCGCCGCCGCCTCCGGGCACGGTGCCGAGCTGCGCCGAGGGTGGCGTGTTCGGCGTGCTGCCCGGCGTGATCGGGGCGATCCAGGCGACCGAGGCGATCAAGCTGATCACCGGCGAGGGCCAGACGCTCGAGGGCCGGCTGCTGCTCTACGACGCCCTGCACATGGACTTCCAGGAAGTGAAGATCCGCTGGGATGCCGACTGTCCCGTCTGCGGCAAGGAACCCACGATCACCGAGCTGATCGACTACGAGGCGTTCTGCGGCGTTCCCGCCCGCTGAGACACTGGTATCGACGACCGATCCCACGACACACCATGACAGGAGACCGAACGACGATGGCCGTGACCGTGAAGCTTCCGACGATCCTGCGCAAGCATGCCGGGGGAGAGGCGAAGGTCGGCGCCGACGGTGCGACGCTGCGCGACGTGCTCACCGACCTCGAGGGCCACTACCCGGGCATCACGAAGAACGTGCTCTCCGACGACGGCGGCCTGCACCGCTTCATCAACGTCTACGTGAACGACGAGGACGTGCGCTACCTCGGCTCGCTCGAGACGGAGGTCGCCGACGGTGACACGGTGAGCATCCTGCCCGCCGTCGCCGGCGGCTGCTGAACCTGGGCCGACGCTCGACGCTCGTCCAGCCCCCGGAGCGCCGGGAGTCCCATCGCCGTCATGACGACCGCGAGGTAGAGGCCGCCGGTGACGATCAGCGTCGTCCGTAGCCCGAGCGCCTCGATCGCCGGGCCGGCCACGAGCACGCCGAGCGGCATCGCGAGCCACGCAGCGGCGGAGACGACGCCGAGCACCCGTCCGCGCATGCCGTCGGGCACTCGTTCGAAGAACACGGTGTCGATCACGGGGTTGATGGGGCCGGCCGCGACACCGGCGACCGTGCGGGCGACGAGCATCACGCCGAGCGGCGGGAACAACGCTGCGACGGGATACCACGTCAGCACCCCCGCGAAGCCCCATGTGAAGATCCGCCGCCGGCTCACCCGCTCACCGATCGCGGTGAAGACGAGCGCGCCGATCACCGAGCCTGCGCCGACCACCGCCGTCATGAGCCCCAGGCTCAACGCGCTGCGGTACACCTGCTCCGCGTAGACGGGCATCGCGACCATCGAGACGGCGTCGAGCATGTTCGTCAGCGTGAGCACCACGACGAGCGCGAACAGCGTCCGGTCAGCGCGGAGGAATCGGAAGCCTTCGTGCAGCTCTGCGAGGTAGTCCGTCGTCCGGTCGCCTCGTGTGACCGAGCCGGCCGCGCGTGGGATGCCGATAGCGATGAGCGAGGCAGACACGAGGAACGACGCCGCGTCGATCCACAGCACCGAGGTGGCGCCCACGATCGCGATCAGCACGCCGGCCAGCGGAGCCCCTGCGAGGCGAGACGCCCGCTCGACGGCCGCGGCGGTGCCGCTGGCGCGTTCCAGGCTCCAACCGGCCTGGGCGGCGACGTCGGGGAGCAACGACGAGCGCGCCGTGACGCCCGGGGCGTCGAGCAGACCGCCGAGGAACACCAGCATCACGAGCTGCCAGAACTCCAGCCCGATCGTGAGGTGAAGCAGCGGGATCGCGGCGACGGCTCCCGAGCTCGCCAGGTCGGCCAGCACGCTCGTGCGCCGGTATCCGAGGCGGTCGACGAGCGCGCCGCCCATCAGGCCGGAGATCACGACCGGCACCAACCCGGCCGCCGCGATCACGCCGGTGCGAGCGGCGCTTCCCGTGGTCTGCAGCACGAACCACGGGATCGCGACGAGCGCAGCCACGTTGCCCGACATCGAGACGGCGTTCGCCGCCAGCAGCGCGAACAGCGGACCACGACGCCGGGATCGGATCCTCGCCGCGGTGCTCATCGGCCGTACCTGCGTCGTTGGGGCAACAACTGGATCAGCGTGCGGATCGGTTCGGCGCCCTCCTCCGGGGGAAGGGCTTCATACCGTTCGATCACTGCGACGAGCTCCTCGCGCATGCGGAGGACCTGCTCGGGCGACAGCTCGAGCCGCCAATCGCTCATGTCGGAAGCCTCGATCCACTCCTCTGGCCACTCGGAGGACTCCACGACCCACTGACGCAGCGCCTCCGCGTAGCGTCCCGCGATCTGCTCGAGCAGGGCCCCTGCGGCGGCCGCGCGATCGGGCGTGTCCAGGAAGCGTGCCGGCTCCCACGTCATGCCTCGATGCGACGCTCGCCACCACCGCTCGCGCCGGTCGCGGGCGAGGTCGTCTGCCTGGTCGATGAACCCATGGCGGGCGAGGGTCCGCAGGTGGTAGCTGACGAGGGCGGCGCTCTCGCCGACCTCACCACCCAGCATCGTGGCGGTGGCGGGTCCGTCCGCTCGCAGCATCCCGAGCAGGCGCAGACGCAGGGGGTGCGCCAGGGCCCGCATCTGCCTCGGGTCTGTGAGTTCGATCGATCCACGCGCGTCATCCATATGCGAAAGGATACTTGCGAAAGATATCTTTTGCAACTTGCTCGTCCGGGCCGGGCGTACGCTTCGGAGCGTGATCGAGATCCGCAAGCTCGAATCCGACGACGTCGAGCTGCTCGATGCCGGCGTCCGGGTGTTGAAGGGGCGGTCGTCGCCGGCGCCCGAGATGTTCCTGCGCGACCAGCACTCCCACGCCTTCGTCGCCATCGACGAGGAGACGGTCGTGGGCTGCGCCTACGGCTACGAGCTCTTCCGGCCCGACGGGTTCTGGATGATCGTGCTCTACGACCTGGGCGCCGCCGAGCCCTATCGCCAGCAAGGACTCGGCCGCGAGCTCCTCGACGCGTTCGTGGCGTTCGCCCGCGCCAAGGGCCACGAGAAGATGTGGCTGTTCACCGACGCCGGGAACGCGGCCGCCAGGCGCCTGCACGAGGGCGCGGGAGGGGAGCGGGAGGACGGCGCCGTCGGGTACTGGTGGGTCTTCGAGTGAGCGCCCCGCAAGGGCCATCGGCCTATTGACCTGCAGGTCAACACCGGTCTAGCGTCCGTGACGGAAGGGGGGGCGCATCCCCGTGCGAACACCCACGAGAGGACCGCAGGACCACGTGCCCGTGGCTCCGCGCGCTCCGAAGCCGCCCCGACGCGAACAAGACCTGATCGTCATCCCCGAGGCCAGGGAGCCTCGTCGGTGGAGCCTAGTCGCGGCGATCGTGGCCGGGGCGCTCGCGCTGATCCTCATCATCGCGCTCGCGCTGTACGCGGTGGACCAGCGCGACCGCGCCGACGACCTCGATGCGCAGCTCACGGCCGCACTCGATGACCAGCAGGCGTTGATCGAGGCGGCCACCGCGTCCCGCGAGCGCGTCGCGGCGCTCGAGACCCGGGTCGGCGTGCTCGAGGGCGACCTGCAGCGCGCTCGCGAGGGCAGGGACGTCGCCTCGGCGAGCAAGCAGGAGGCGAGGGAGAACCTTCGACAAGCCCGTGACGCCCTCGACGAGGAACAGGCTCGCTTCCGCTCGTACATGGGCCCGACCGTCAGCGACGGCCCCCACGTGGGCCGGCTGATCGCGGTCGGGGCCGACCAGTCGCCGGCGCGCGTCACGATCGACCTCGGTCGGTGGTTCACCGGAGCCGCCGCGACGCAGGCGGCGATCGAGGACGGCGTGATCGTGGCGGGCGACACCAGGGCCCGCTACTTCCGCAACGACGATCCCGTCTGGCGGACGCTCCCCGTCGACACGTTCGCCACGGTCACCGTGCGACGGTGGGGCGGCAGCGTCACGTACACGATCGCGCTGAGCGAGCTGCAGCGCCTGATGCGCACCGACTCCCGGCGCGCCCAGCGCATCACGAACGACCCGTTCCGCATCACCGTCGCCGACGGCCGCATCACGGCCCTCACGCAGCTCCGATACCCGTAGCGACGGCGCCCGAACGACCGCCCGCTTGGGATACTGCCCGCGTGACCCGCTACGACGACATCCTGCAGGCGATCGGGAACACGCCGCTCGTCGGCATGCCCCGCATGTCGCCCACGCCCGGCGTGCGCCTGTGGGCCAAGCTCGAGGGCGCGAACCCCACGGGTTCCACGAAGGACCGCATCGCGCTGAAGATGGTCGAGGCCGCCGAGGTCGTCGGGCGAGCTCACGCCCGAGAAGACGATCCTGGAGCCGACGTCGGGGAACACGGGCATCGCGCTCGCGATGGTGGCCGCGCGCAAGGGGTACGGGCTCACGGTCGTGATCCCCGACAACGCGAGCGAGGAACGCATCGGCCTGCTGCGTCTCTTCGGCGCCGAGATCGTGTTCAGCGACGGCGACAAGGGGACGAACGGCTCGATCGAGGTCGCACGCGCTCTCGCGCAGGACGACAAGTACCACATGCCGTTCCAGTACGGGAACCCCGCGAACCCCCTCGCCCACCAGGAGGGCACGGCGCAGGAGATCATCCGCGACCTGCCCGAGGTCACCCACTTCGTCGGCGGCATGGGCACCGGCGGCACGCTCACGGGCGTCGGCCGTGGACTGCACGCCCACGATCCCGACGTGCGGATCGTGGCGGCCGAGCCCGAGCTCGGCGACCTGGTCTACGGCCTGCGCTCGCTCGACGCGGGTTTCATCCCGCCGATCTTCGATCCGAGCGAGATCGACCGGAAGTTCCTCGTCGACTCGACGGCGTCGCTGCGCACGAACCGCGAGCTCACGGCGAAGGAGGGCATCTTCGCCGGCATCTCCAGCGGGGCCGTCGTCTACGTCGCCCAACGCATCGCGAGCGAGATCGACGAGGGCGACATCGTGTGCCTGCTGCCCGACGGCGGCTGGAAGTACCTGTCGACAGAGGCCTGGGCCGAGGATCTCGCGACGGCCGAGAAGGGCGTCGCGGAGTCGCTGTGGTGGTGAGCGCGCACATCGCGGGCGCCACGAGTGCGGGCGCATGAGCGACCCGCGTCCGATCGGCGTCTTCGACTCCGGGGTCGGCGGCCTCACGGTCGTGCGCGCGATCATGGACCAGCTGCCGCACGAGCCGATCCTCTACGTGGGCGACACCGCCCGGTTCCCGTACGGGCCGAAGCCGGTCGAGCGGATCCGCCGCTACGCGCTCGAGATCGCCGACCTCCTCGTGCACCGCGACGTGAAGATGCTCGTGGTCGCGTGCAACTCGATCGAGGTGAGCGCGATCGACCACATCGCCGATCGGGCGGGCATCCCGGTGGTGGGCGTGATCGATCCGGGCGCGCGCACCGCCGTGCACGTCACGAGGAACGATCGCGTGGGTCTGATCGGCACCGAGGCGACCGTCGCGAGCGGCGCGTACGACCGTGCCGTGGCCGCGACGGGGGCTCCGGTCGCGCTCAGCTCGCGGGCCTGTCCGGTGTTCGTTGAGCACGTCGAGCGGGGCGACACGACCAGCGACGAGCTACGGAGGGCCGCGCGGGGGTATCTTTCTCCGCTGATGGCCGACGGCATCGACACGCTGATCATGGGCTGCACCCACTACCCGCTGCTCTCGGGTCTGCTCCAGCTCGAGCTCGGGCCCGACGTCGCGCTCGTGTCCTCGGCGGAGGAGACCGCCAAAGACGTGTACGCCACGCTCGTGGCAGAGCGCCTGCTGCGCGAGACGGGCAGCCGCGCCGAGCACGAGTTCCTCTCCACGGGCGACCCCGACGCGTTCGAGCGCGTCGCCGGCGTCTTCCTCGGGCCCGAGCTCACCGAGGTGGGAGCGGCGCGGGCCGTGCCCGTGGGAGGTGGCTCATGGAACTGACCGTGCTCGGCTCCGCCGGGACGTGGCCCGGCCCCGGCGGCGCGACGTGCGGTCATCTGTTGAGCCACGAGGGCACGCACATCTGGCTCGACGCCGGCACCGGCACGTTCGCGCGTCTCCAGGAGTTCATCGGCATCGACGACATCGCGGCGATCGTGGTGACCCACGGGCACACCGACCACTTCATCGACGTGATCCCGGCGTTCTACGCCCGGCACTACGGGGGCCTGGGGGCGCCCAACCTTCCCTTCTACTCACCCGACGGCTTCGTCGAGGGCATGAGCATGCTCACGAGCGAGAACGGCCGCAACGTGATGGCCGAGGCGTACGACTTCCGCACCGTGCACGGCGGTGATGTCTTCGACATCGGACCGTTCCACGTCACGACCTTCGAGATGACCCACATCGGCGTGAACGCGGTGGGCTACCGCATCGAGGCCGGGGGGGCCGTGCTCGCCTACACGGGGACTCGGGTCCGTGCGACGAGGTGATCGAGATGGCGCGCGACGCCGACCTGTTCGTGGCCGAGGCCACCTATCAGGACGCCTCGAGCAAGGCCTTCTTCCACATGAGCGCGACCCAGGCGGCGGAGCACGCGAAGGCGGCGGGGGCGAAGCGGCTGATGCTCACGCACATCTTGCCGACGCTCGACCGCGAGGTGTCTCGGGACGAGGCCGCGGCGGCGTTCGACGGCGTGATCGACCTCGCCGAGGACGGCACGACTATCGAGATCGCGCCGTGATGACGACGACCGAGATCGCGCCGTGATGACGACGACCGAGATCGGCCGTGATGACGACGACTGAGATCGGCCGTGAGCGCCCCGACGGCCGGGCGGCCGACGAGCTGCGGCCCGTGGCATGGGAGCTCGGGTTCCAGGAGTGGGCGGCGGGCTCGGTGTTGTTCTCGATGGGCAAGACGCGGGTGCTGGTCGCCGCCAGCGTCTCCGACGATGCGCCACGGTGGCTGAAGGGCACCGGGAGCGGGTGGGTGACGGGGGAGTACTCGATGCTGCCGGCCTCGACCTCCGAGCGCTCGAGCCGCGAGGTGAACCGAGGCCGGCCGGGCGGGCGCACCCAGGAGATCCAGCGTCTGATCGGCCGCTCGCTCCGCAGCGTCACGGACCTCTCGCGGCTCGGCGAGCGCACGATCACGATCGACTGCGACGTGCTGCAGGCCGACGCGGGAACCCGCACGGCGTCGATCACCGGGGGGTACATCGCGCTCGCGATCGCCCTGCGCGGGCTCGTGGCCGATGGCGCGGTGCCCGACGACCTGCTCGCCGACAGCGTCGCGGCGGTGAGCGTGGGCATCGTCGACGGCGAGCCCCGCCTCGACCTCTGCTACGAGGAGGACGCCGGCGCCGAGGTCGACTTCAACGTCGTGATGACGGGGGGCGGCGACTTCGTCGAGGTGCAGGGCACCGCCGAGGGCACGCCCTTCTCTCGCGCCGACCTCGGCGCGATGCTCGACCTGGCCGCGGCCGGCGTGACGCAGCTCACCGAGCTGCAGCATCGGGCGCTCGCCGGCTGAGGCGTCGGTCATGGCGTTCCCCGATCGACTCGCGATCGCGTCGCGCAACACCCACAAGCTGCGGGAGCTCGGTCGCATCTGCGCGGAGTGGCCTGTCGACTGGGTCACGGTCGAGAACCACGACCCGGCGGCGTTCCCCGACGTGGAGGAGACCGGCGACACCTATCTCGAGAACGCTCTCTTGAAGGCGACCGAGGTCGCGGCCGCGCTCGGGGTCGCCGCGATCGCCGACGACTCCGGCATCGAGGTCGACGCGCTCGGCGGCGGCCCCGGTCATCGCTCGGCTCGCTACGCCGGCGAGCAGGCCACCGACGAGCAGAACCTCGACGCGCTCCTGCGGGCGGTGCGGGGGGTGCCGTCGGGAGGTCGCACCGCCCGGTACCGATGCGTCGCCGCGATCGCGTGGCCCGACGGCCGTTCGCTGCACGCCGAGGGGGTATGCGAGGGCGCGCTCGTCTCGAAGCGGCGGGGGGTGCGCGGGTTCGGCTACGACCCGGTCTTCGTGCCCGCCGGCTGGGACGAGACGATGGCCGAGCTGACCGACGCCCAGAAGGACCGCATCAGCCACCGCGGACGGGCGTTCCGCGCGCTCGCCGAGCTCCTCGCCGGGGCTTGAGCGAACACCTGAGCCACCACCGCAAGGCGCCGTACCCGACTCAAGGTACCGACCTCGTCTGTCGAGTCTTCTGACGTGGAACACAAGACCGTCGATCGGCCGTCGGTGGACCGTCGCGTGCTGCGCAGCACCCGGGGGTTCTTCGACGGCAAGTCCCCGCTGCTCGTGGCCGTGCTCGGTCTCGCGTTCATCGCGGTCGTGAGCGTGCTCGACTACCTCACCGGCCCACAGCTCTCGCTGTCGTTGCTGTACCTGATGCCGATCGGGCTCGTGACGTGGAACCTCGGCCGCCGCTGGGGCGCGGTGGCCGTCGTGGTCTCCACGGTCGCCGCCCTCGTGAGCGACGTGTTGTCGTCGCCGTCGACCAGCACCACCGACCCGGTTCCGTACTGGAACGGCATCGTGCGGTTCGCGGTCTTCCTCGCGGCCGCGATGCTGCTCGACACCCTGCGCTCGATCATCGACGCGCAGTGGGGCCTCGTCGACGAGGAGGCCGGGCGCTCGAGCGACCTGCGCGAGATGAACGACGTGAAGGACACGCTGCTGCACGCCGTCTCGCACGACCTCAAGGGGCCGCTCGCCGGCATCCTCGGGGCGATGCAGACGATCCGCCGCGACGACGAGCTGCACCTGACCGCCGACGAGCGCGAGGCGCTGTACGAGGTGATCGAGCACAGCGGCCGCAAGATGAACCGCCTGATCGACGACCTGCTCGACCTCGACCGCATCGACCGGGGGAAGGTGCACCCGCAGCGCCGTCCGACCGACGTCGGCGAGCTCGCGCGCCGGGTCGTCTCCGACACGGCCCAGCTCGACGACCACCCCGTCCGGGTGCGCGCCGACGCCGTGATGGTCGAGGTCGACCCGAGCAAGGTCGAGCGCGTGATCGAGAACCTGCTCGTGAACGCGGCCCGCTACACGCCGCCGGGCACCGCGGTGCTCGTCCAGGTCACCGCCCGCCCCGACGGCATCGACCTCGTGGTCGAGGACGACGGCCCGGGCATCCCCGACGAGCTCAAGGACGTGCTCTTCGAACCGTTCCGCCAGGGCGAGGACTCGAGCGGGCGCGGCATGGGCATCGGCCTCTCGCTCGTGCAGCGGTTCGCCGAGCTGCACGGGGGCTCCGCTCGGATCGAGGACGCCGCGACCGGTGGGGCACGGTTCGTGATCGAGCTGCCGGGCGCGGTCACGCCGCTGGGCAAGGCGACCGACGGCCTGGTGGCGGAACCGCAGCTCCACGCCGTCTGACGGTCACGGCGCGCCGGCCGGGCGGAGCATCGCCGGTGCGACGTCGCGCCACGCATCGCCGGAGAGCAAGCCGCGGTGATGGAAGAACACGGCACGGGCGACCGCCCGGAACCTGGGACTCTCGAGCGCCCGGTCGAGCAACGCGTTCGGTGGGTGGATGTCCATCGCGGCCCGCATCGGGCGCTTCCAGGTGAACGCGGGGTATGCGTCGTGCAGGACGCGGTCGGGGGAAGGGCCGCCGTCGAGCAGGTGGCTCGCGATCGCGAGCGCCGCCAGGCGACCCGATCGCATCGCGGTGTGGATGCCGCCGGCGGTCAGGGGCGACACGAGCCCGGCCGCGTCGCCCACCAGCACGGTGTCCGGGGTCGCGAACGGCCGAACGGTGCCCCCGACCGGGATCAGTCCGCCGCGCGTGGCCACGCGTCTCGCCGGCGCGAGGTCGACGACCGAGCGCACACGCTCGATGAACCGATCGAGGTCGGGCCTCGCGGGCAGGCGGGTGGCGAGTCCGACCTGCGTGACGCCCACACCCGGCACGACCCAGCCGATGTAGCCGGGCGCGAGGTCCGAGTCCAGGAACACGTGCAGCCGCGTCTCCATCTCGACGGGCCCCTCGAACTCAGCCTCGATGCCGGCGAGGAAGCGCCGGTTCACGCCGAGCCCGGCGGAGCGCGCGACCCGGGAACGCGGTCCGTCGGCGCCGACCAGGATGCGACCGGTGCGCATCGTCGCCCAGAACGACCTGCCGTACCGGATCTCGGCGCCGGCTGCCTCGGCCCGCGCCGCCATCGAGCGCAACAGCGCAGGAGTGTCGGTCGCGAGGAAGAAGTAGCCGGGCGCATCCAGGTCGACCCACCGCAGCGACGGACCGTAGAGCCGGACGCCGTGGATCCGTCGGACGAGCTCCTTCGGGAACTCCTCGTCCTCGTCGGCCTCCTTCACGAGCAGGCCGGTCGTGCGCACCGCCTCACCCGCGTCGCGCTTGCGATCCCAGACGATCGTGCGGAGGCCACGCGACGCGCTCGCCCTCGCGCACGAGAGCCCCGCGAAGCTCGCTCCTACGATCTCGACGTCGGCCACGCGGCCGAGCCTGACCGTTGAGACCGCGCGATGGAACCCGCATCGCCGGAACGCCACGCATCCGACACGGTTCCGCGACGAAGGCAGCGTTCACTGGCGGGGCTCGAGGATCATGACCGGGATCGTGCGCTCGGTCTTCGTCCCGTACTCGGCGAAGGACGGATTCGCGGACGTGATCATCGCCCAGAGTCGCTCGCGCTCCTGCTCGTCGGCGGGTCGCGCCGTCACGGGGAGCTCGTCGGTGCCGACCTCGATCGCCGCCTCGGGGTGGGTCAGCAGGTTGTGGTACCAGTCCGGGTTCGTCGGTGCGCCGCCCTTCGAGGCCACGACCACGTAGTCGTCGCCGTCGCGGAAGTACGCGAGCGGATTCGTGCGCTCGATGCCGGTCTTCGCCCCACGATGCGTGAGCAGCAGCAGCGGTTGCCGCGCGAACGAAGCGACCATGCCCCCGTTCGCGCGGAATTCCTCGATCACCTTGGCGTTCCAGTCAGACACCGTGGACTCCTCGTCTCGTTGCTCGCCTCAACACGGAACTCTTGCCCGATATGCCGCTTCTGGAGGATGGTTCGACAACTACCGGCGGTGACGGTGAAGACTTGGGGCGAACGCCCCGGGCGACGAGCTGGCCTTCTGGATGGATCGCCGACACCCGAGGTGGCGTGATGAACGACACGACCGTTCCCACCGTGCCCGCCGGACCTGGGCGGGACATGGACCGCCTACACCGTGCGTGTCGCCGGACGATGAGGCAAACCAGCACCGATCACCGAGAAGGGACCATGACGACCGATCATTGAGTGAGGACCGTCAGGTGGTGGCTATTGAAGTACGAACCCTTGGGTCACTACCTTGCCGGGGATCCACGGACCGACGATGTCGGGACACGGGACCTTCCAGCAGTGCCGATTCCCCGCGGAATCCACGCCGCACTCCCAGCACGTGACTTCGCCCGCTGCGACGTCCGACACCGTGACGCCGATCCGCTGATCCACAGGCTGCCCCTGACCATCCAGAATCATGAAATCCAACTGCCGTCCCGGTGCTGCCCGCACAAGAAGCTCCATGCCATTGTCGGCCCGGGCAACCTGGTTGTGACCTTCCTTCAACGGCAGCCCCAGGAGCGACTCGGTTGCATCTGACTCAGTGGCTCCTTCGATCGGGAGTCTCGCGCCCGGCGACCTTCGCGCTGCCTTCTCGCGGTCCATGCTGCGCCCCCTTCATCTGGCATCGGCGGGCGCGACGCGACTTCATTGCATGCTCTGCTCGGCAAGCCTCCATGTAAATCGGCCGAGTGAGTGATGGCCGTTCGGCTGACGGTCCGGGCTGGTTCCCTGTTCAGTGGTGGGTCACGCCTTCCCAGGGTCGGTCGTCACCGCGTGGCCCGTCGAGCCGCTGGCACGATGGCAAGTGGACGATGAAGGGAGGGAGTGAACGATGATCTCGACGCTCACGAAATGGGAGTACCTCGTCGTGCCGCTCGATGACGCCGGGGGACTCAAGAAGAACGCCGACCTCGCTCCGGACCGCCTCAACGAGCTCGGCTCCCAGGGCTGGGAGGCCGTCGGTCTGTCGCTGAAGAAGGGCGATCTGGTGGCGTGGCCCGTGGTCCTGCTCAAGCGCCCGGTCGGCTGATCGGGAGCCGCACGATCCGAGGAGGTGGAGACCCATGCAGTGGGATCTCGGACTCCAAGGCCTGGGGCTGCTCGATCGCGATGTCGCTCGGCTTCGGCGTCCTCGCTCAGCTGATCGCGGGACGGGGATCACGCGATGGCTGTGGCTGATCGCCTCGGCCGCGGCGTTCGTCGGCGGCCTGTTGACCAGTGAGGTCTGGTTCGGCTGGGCGACCGAAGAGGAGCTGCAGCCGAACATCGACGGACTCTCGTTCGACGAGGCGATGCTTGCCGGCCTGCTCTCGGCGATCGTGGCCATGCTCGTCACCCGCTACGTCATCCGGAAGCGGAAGGTTGGGCCCGACGACCGAGCCGAGTGCGAGGGGAGGGAGTCGAAGCCCCACGCCCTCTCGGGCACCGGGGCTTGAACGCGAGAGCCGTCCGCGAGGGCGTCCAGGCCTGTGATATCCCTTGCGTCACGCGCGGAACGTAGCTGCCGCTCACCCCGCGTCGCGAGGCCCCGGCGGGCGGTCTGACCCAGGGCTACCGCGGGTGCAAGGCGATCCAGTCCCGCAGGTTCACCACATGTGATCGTGCGTCGGCCGCGTACTCACACGTCCCCGGGTGACCACAGAGGTCGTTGCCCTGGCCGGTCATGAAGTTGAACCGGCAGTTCGGGCAGAGTACGTCGAGCTCCTCCGGCAGGTAGGGACAGTCTCCCCACGCGCACGAGCGCTCTCCCTCACCGGTGGCGAGGTCGTAGCCACAACCTGGGCACTGGACGAACGCTTCCCATCTCGTCATGACGTTCGCCTCCTCACCGACAACCGTGCGCTCCCGTGAGGAAGAGGACAGGGCCGGAAGACCCCCAAGGGTCATGACCCTCCGCGACCGCTCGTCGACGGTCACCCTTGTGTCACGAGACGGATCGGGCCGTCCCACGATCTTCAGCCCTAGACGGCTGGCCCCCGTCTTCAAGTCGGGAACTGCTGTCGACCTTCCGTGAACAAGTGTGAGCCAGATGGGTTCTCGACGGCCTCACTTGACCGGCTCGGAACGAAGAGCCACCGGTCAGAGAGGTGCGAGAGGGGAGATTCGAACTCCCACGCCCTTTCGGGCACCGGGACCT
>CAWGTU010000002.1:0-280138 GCA_963825635.1 uncultured Actinomycetes bacterium | reverse complement strand
CGTCCGAGAGCGGCCCGGCCGCTAGGGTCGAGACCCCAGGCAGCTTTCACACGAGGAGGTCACCGTGCCCGGCACCGCGACCGAGATCACCCGACGCCGGCTCACCGAGGCGTTGGCGGCACTCCCGATGTCCGATCGGCAGGACTTCGAGGACGCGCATCACGGCTTCATCGGCACGCTCGAGGACCCCTCGATCCGTGCCACCGACGGCCGGGAGGTGTGGAACGTAGAGGCTTACGCCTTCCTCGAGGACGACTGCCCACACACGGCACACCCCAGCCTGTGGCGCCAGGGACAGCTGAACTCGATCGCCGGGCTCTTCGAGGTCGTGCCCGGCATCTATCAGGTGCGCGGCTTCGACCTCTCGAACATCACGTTCGTGGAAGGCACGACCGGCGTGATCGTGATCGACCCCCTGATCTCGACCGAGACGGCCGCCGCCGCGCTGGGCCTCTACCGCGCTCACCGAGGCGAACGCCCGGTGACCGGCGTGATCTACACCCACAGCCACGTGGACCACTTCGGTGGGGTGGAGGGGGTGACCTCCCGGGCCGAGGTCGACGCGGGGGTTCCCGTCGTGGCACCTGCCCACTTCCTCGAGCACGCGGTCTCGGAGAACGTCTACGCGGGGACCGCGATGACCCGTCGTGCGGGGTACATGTACGGAGCCGCGCTCGAGAAGGGGCCGACCGGCCAGATCGGCGCCGGGCTCGGGCAGACGACCTCGACCGGCACCGTCTCGCTGATCGTGCCCACGGTCGACATCACGCACACCGGGCAGGAGCTCACGATCGACGGGGTGCGCATCGAGTTCCAACTCACACCGGGCACCGAGGCCCCTGCTGAGATGAACTTCCTCTTCCCGGATCATCGGGCGATGTGCATGGCGGAGAACGCTACGCACAACCTGCACAACATCCTGACGCTGCGCGGGGCGGTCGTGCGCGACGCGCGCGTGTGGGCCGCCTATCTCGACGAGGCGGTGGCGCTGTACGGCGATCGCACCGACGTCGTGTTCGCGTCCCACCACTGGCCGACCTGGGGGCGGGAGCGTGCCGCCGAGTACCTGCGAACGCAACGCGACCTGTACGCGTACCTGCACGACCAGACGCTGCGCATGCTGAACCAGGGGTACGTGGGCTCGGAGATCGCCGAGATGATCGAGCTGCCGCCTGCGCTCGAGGCGGCCTGGTACACCCGTGGCTACTACGGGAGCGTGAGCCACAACGTGAAGGCGATCTACCAGCGCTACATGGGCTGGTACGACGGCAACCCCGCCCACCTGTGGCAGCACCCGCCCGAGGCGGCCGCCGGGCGCTACGTCGCCGCGATGGGGGGTACCGAGTCGGCGCTCGAGACCGCGCGCGGAGCGTTCGACGAAGGCGATTATCGGTGGGTCGTGGAGCTGCTGAACCACGTGCTGTTCGCCGATCCCGCGAACGACGCGGCGCGGACCCTGCAGGCCGACGCCTTCGAGCAGCTCGGGTTCGGCGCCGAGAACGGCACCTGGCGATCGGCCTTCCTGGCCGGGGCCACCGAGCTGCGCCACGGGAACTTCGGCACTCCCGTCGCCACCGACGGTTCAGGACTGGTCGCCGCGCTCACGGTGTCGCAGCTGCTCGACTCGGTCGCGGTGCGCGTCGACGGACCTCGAGCCTGGGATGCCCATCTGATCTTCTCGCTGGAGGTCGCCGGTGACGGCATCTACCTCGCCGAGCTCCGCAACGGCGCCCTGACCCATCGCAGGGTGGAGGTCGCCTCATCCGATGGGCCGGTGTTCGGGCTGACGAAGGAGCAGCTCATCGGCCTGCTCGGCGGCGCGATCGAGCTCGGGTCGGCGATCGCGTCAGGCGACATCACCGTGGAGGGCGACGCGGCCGTGCTCACCGAGCTTGTCGGCTACCTCGCGCCCGTCGATCCGGACTTCGAGATCGTCACGCCTTAGGACGCGGTGCTGTCGATATGCGTCCCACTCGTTCGTCGTGGGGGTAGGGCGCGGACGACGGAGCGCCGCGCACGGCGACGAGGAGGGGAACGATGGCGGACTTCGTGCTGCTGTACCGCGGCGGGGGCGACATGCCCGACACCGAGGAGGGCCGCAAGCAGGCCATGGACGCGTGGACCTCGTGGTTCGGGTCGATCGGCAGCGCCGTCAAGGACGGCGGGAACCCGTTCACCGAGCACGCGAAGCATCTGCGCAGCGACGGGTCGATCGGTGACCTGTCCGCGTCGAGCCTGGCCACGGGCTACTCGATCCTGCAGGCGGACTCGCTCGACGAGGCGACCACGCTCGCGAAGGGATGCCCGGTGCTGCACGGCGGCGGCGAGATCGAGGTGTACGAGACCTTCCCGGTGATGTGAACGGGAGGATCGACGGGAGGGGGCCCAGCGCCCCCTCCCGGCGTTCATCGTTCCCCGACGTCGCTCGAGTCCGCGGGTAGGAGCACCACCCCGGCCACCGAGGCCGCGAAGACGCCGACCGACGCCGCGACGAACACCGCGCGGGGGCTCACCAGGTCGACGAGCACGCCCCCGGCGGCGTACGCGAGCCCGCTGCCGAGGAAGGCGGCGGTCGAGGTGAGGCCGAAGACCCGCCCGCGCATCGCCGCGGGCACCGTCCGCTGGATCAGCGTGTCGCCGCCGACGTTGCCTGCGCCGTTGCCGACGCCACCCAGCCACTGCGCGCCGGCCACCGCCGCGATCGCGGGAGCGAGCCCCGTCGCGAGCGTGCCCGCCGCCGTCAGGAACCACCCGCCCAGGAAGGCCGCGCGGGCTGAGACGAGCCGTTCCCACCTGGTGAGCACGAGCGAGGCGGCGAGCATGCCGAACCCGAACGCCGAGGACACGACCCCGAACGCCGCCTCGTCGCCGCCGAGCTCGTCGCGAGTGAGGAACACGAGCGCCACGTTGTCGACCCCGGCGAACGCCACCCCGAGGAACAGGGTGATCACGACCGCCCTGGCGACGGCGTGCGTCGCGACGAAGCCGAGCCCGTCACGGATCGTCCGCGCGAACGAGACGACCTCGACCTTCCCCTCGGGCAACAGGGCCGGCACCTTCGAGAGCGCGAGCGCCGAGATGAGGAAGCTCACCGCATCGATCGCGAGGGCCCACCGCACGCCGACGCCGGCGACCAACAGGCCGCCGAGCAGGCCACCGAACGCGACCTGCAGGTTCAGCGCCGTGCCGAGCCAGGCGTTCGCGCCGACGAGCTCCTCCCCGGGTACGAGCGAGGGGATCGAGCTGCTCGCCGCCGGGGCGAACGATCGCGCGAGCCCGTTCGCGACGGCCACGAGCGCGAGCAGCACCGCGTAGCCGGGCAGGAACACGGCGATCGTCCCGTAGACGACCGCCTGACCCAGCTCGCACACGAGCATCATGCGACGACGGTCGACGCGGTCCGCGATCGAGCCGGCGACGGGACCGAGCAGACTCGGCAGGGCCGCGGCGAGCAACAGTCCCGCGACCGCCGTGCCGCTGCCGCTCGTGCCCTGCACGTGCAGCACGAGCGCCACCAGCGCGATGCCGTCGCCGACGTAGGAGATCGCGCGCGAGATCCAGAGCCAGCGGAAGCCGGCGTGACGCCGCAGCAGGCTCGTGCGCCGCTCGCTCACGGCGCGCTCGTCCCCTCGGGAAGCCGCAGCAGCTGCGTGGCGGCCACGTGCGGCTGCGCCGTGGGGTCGTCGGGACGGTCGAGGGCGGCGAGGCGCCGGGAGGCCTCGATCATGATGCGCTCGGCCTTCGCCTCGTCGCTCGGACGCACGCGCCAGACGTGCAGCGAGAACCCGGCGATGCCCCCGGGGTCGGTGGCGGCCAGCTCGACGAGCCGGGTGAGCTCCTGCAGGTACGCGCGGTCGGTGGCCCAGCGAACCGCCGGCTCCACGTCGTCGTCGAGCCTCAAGACCTCAGGCGCCGTGTACAGCACCTCCCGGCCGCCGTTCACGATGCGCTCCCCCGACCGCTCCACGATGCCGGCTCGCTCCAGCACGCCGAGATGGAAGCGCGCCGACCCCGGCAGCACGTCGAGCTCCCGCGCGAGCGCCGACGCCGACCTGGGCTCGGCGCGCAGCAGCCGCAAGATGCGCAGCCGCAGCGGGTGTGCGAGCGCCCGGTGCCCTGCCAGGCCCGGGACGTGGGCTTCCCTGCGATCCTCCATGCGCAGAACCCTACAACATCCGTTGCAGGGTGGCCGAGGGGTAGGCTGCAACCGATGGATGTCGTGCTCCCGCTCACCCTCGGCGAGGCGCTGGAGGCGAAGGCAGAACGCGCCGATCCCCGCGATCTGGCTCGCGCACGCGCCGGGCGCGGAGCCGGCGCAGCCTCACCAGGACGGCTGAAGGGCCGCGTAACCGGGCTTGATCACGGCGTCGATGAGCTGCAGTCGTTCGCCCGAACGGCAGGAAGGCCGACTTCATCGCGTTGATCGTGACCCAGCGCAGCTCGTCCCATCCCCAGCCGAGCGTGTCGACGAGCCCGTGCAGCTCCGACGACATCGAGATGCCCGACATCAGCCGGTTGTCGGTGTTCACGGTGACCCGGAACCGCAGGTCGGTGAGCACCGCGATCGGGTGTTCCGCGATCGATGCGGCCGCACCCGTGTGCACGTTGCTGGTGGGGCAGAGCTCGAGCGGCACCCGCTTGTCCCGCACGAGCGCCGCCAGACGCCCGAGCCTGGGCGAGTCGCCACTCGTGGCGATGTCGTCGACGATGCGCACACCGTGGCCGAGCCGCTCCGCGCCGCAGATCTGCAGGGCCTCCCAGATCGACGGCAGGCCGAACGCTTCGCCGGCGTGGATCGTGAGGTGGAAGTTCTGCCGGCGCACGTGCTCGAACGCATCGAGGTGGCGGGTCGGTGGGAACCCGGCCTCGACCCCGGCGATGTCGAAGCCCACGACGCCCCGGTCGCGCCAGCGCACGGCGAGCTCGGCGATCTCGAGGCTGCGCGCGGCCGTGCGCATCGCCGTGAGCAGGGTGCGCACGGTGATCGGTCGACCCCGCGAGCCCTGCTCGGACCCGGGCGATCGCGTCGGGTGTCTTCATCACCCCCACGGTGTGCGGAACGTCTCGAGGTAGAGCACGAGGTCGCGGCGATCGGCCCCCCGGCGCATCCACGCGGTGAGCTCGTCGACGTCGGAGGTCGGCAAGTCGTCGTAGCCCGTCTCGGCGGCCAGCTCGACCATCGTGGTCGGATGCAGGCCGCCGTCGAGGTGGTCGTGCAGCAGCACCTTGGGCGCGCTGCGGATCGACTCGTGCGACGGCACGCTCACGCGGTCATCATCCCTGGGAACGGCGGCGGCTCCGATACGCGCGCATCTTCGCCTGGCTCCCGCACAGGTCCATCGTGCACCAGGTGCGGGAGCGGTTCCTCGAGTGGTCGTAGAACAGCCATCGGCAGCCGTGGTTGGCGCACGCCTTCATGCGATCCCAGGAACCGTCGATCTCGGCGGCGGCGACGAACGCGAGGATGCTCTCGATGAAGGCGTCGACGCCAGCCCGTGACGTCGGCGAGAGCACCCCCGGCGACGAGAGGCGCACCACGAGCGGGTAGCGTCGGGCGATCGCGTCGACCACGGCGATCGCGTCGAGATCGGCGTCGTTGCCGCGCAGGGCCACGAGATCGCGGAGCGCTTCGCGCACGTGCAGAAGCTCGCCGAGCTCGTGCTTCCCGACCTTCGCCCGCCACCCTTCCCGGCCCAGCCAGGCTCGCGCGTCGGCTGGTGTGCGCAGATCGTCGGCGCCTCCCTCGATGTCGAGCGTGTTCACGAACCGCCGCACGAGGTCGAGGTCGCCGGGTGCCTCGCTCGGGGTGCGGACCTCGGTCGACATCACTCCGAGTATGACGGCCGCGTCACGCTCTGGCAACCGGTGTTCTGTCTTGACAGGTAACGCTTCCGGCGTCATCCTGTTACCGGTAACGACGCGAGAGGAGAGAGGGGAGAGGAGAGCGTGATGCGGACGATCGACGTGATCGGGGTAGCGAGCAGCATGGGAGCGTTCGCACCCGGACAGGAACGCGCGCCGGCCGCCTTGCGTGCGGCGGGATTGCACGAGCGGCTGCGTGCGAGCGGCGCCATCGTGCGGGACCACGGCGACGGCGAGGTGCGGCGCTGGTACCCCGACCGAGAGCATCCGTTCGCCCAGCACGTCGAGGCGGTGCGCGACGTCGCGCTCCAGACGGCGACGAGGGTCGCCGGCGTCGACGGCGACCTGACGCTCGTACTCGGCGGGGACTGCACGATCGAGCTGGGCACGCTCGCCGGACTCCAGGCGCGCCTCGGCGGCCGGGTCGGCCTCGTCTACTTCGACCTGCACGCCGACATGAACACGCCGTCGACGGTGCGATGGGGAGCCCTCGACTCGATGGGCATGGCTCACGCGCTCGGCGACGACCTCGCCGAGCCCGCGTTGTCGAAGTCGTTCGAGCGCACGCCGCTGCTGCGGCCCGACGAGCTGTGGCTCTTCGCCCACGGCGACGGCCAGGACCACGAACGCGAGCGGATCGCCACGCTGGGCGTCGACCGCACACCCGTGGACGACGTGGCCGCAGACCCCGCCGGGTCCGCGTCGCGCGCTCTCAGCGCGTTCGCGAGCCGAGTCGACCACCTGGCCGTGCACCTCGACGTCGACGTGATCGACTTCGTCGACCTGCCGTTGCAGGAGAACGTCGGTCGGAACGAGGGGCTCTCGTTCGACGCGACGATGGCCGCGCTCGGCACGCTGCTCGCTCATCCGGCCGTCGCCTCGCTGATGATCGGCGAGCTCAACCCCGACCACGACCCAGACGGCACCGCCGTGCCACGGTTCGTCGACGGGCTCGTCGAGGCGTCGGCGGGCCGTGAGCGCCGCATCGGGGCCGCGTCGTAGGCTCCGAGCGGCATGGCCGTCGGGGGCGCTCGGCCCCGTGGAGGTCGACGGCTGAGTCAGCTCGCGTGCCGACCGATGTACGCGTCGAGTCGAGCCGAGAGCGCGTCGATGCGCTGCACCGTCAGGAAGAGCGTGCCCGTCGAGATCAGGGCCACCAGCGCGATCGCCGACCACATCCCGGCTTCCATCGATCGCGAGCGTAGCTCCGGCCCACGAGCCGCTTCCGTGATGCTCGTCACGCCGACGAGCTTCGCGCGACACCTATATCGGTGTCAGGAGGGAGTCGGGGGTCCCCAACCGCAGAAAGACACCGATATAGGTGTCACGTCGGCGGCCGCACCGCCGCGCCCTCCCCTACTCGATGTAGCCGAGGCCCCGCAGGTGCTCTTCCATCTCGTCGGCCTCGGTCTCGTTGACCGCGCTCTCGCCACCCATGCCGGGGATCGTCATGCCGGGGATCTGCGGTCCGTTCGCCGTGGACCCGGCGTCGTCGGATGCGACCTCGCGCTCGACCAGCGCACCCTCGCCCCCGACGATCTCGGTCAGCACGCGCCCGGTCGGCTTCACCGCCGTCGGCGCATCGAGCGCCGCCACGAGCGTCGGCGCCATGTCGATCAGCGCGGGCGTCTGCGAGAACGGCTGCACGTTCGGGCCGACCGCCACGATCACGCCTTCCATGCGGTGGTCGCCGCTCACCCAGTCGGCGTCCTCGATCGCGCTCTTGGCGTGCGTGAGCGAGTAGCCCTCGTTCGGCACCATCATGATGTCGGGCGCCTGCTCGGCGAACTTCCCGCTCGGGAAGACGTCCTCGCGCTTCGCGATCGACTTCACCGGCGTCTTCCCGGTCTTCGGGTCGACGTACGACCCGAGCCGGTCCATCAGCTCGTCGCGGACCTTGTCGTAGTCGCCGGGCTCGACGATGCCGTCGACGTCGCGTCCGGCCAGGTTGATCGAGACGCCCTCGCCGGTCGAGCGGATCGTCGTGTACGCCCGCGTCTTCGACCAGTTCACCGACTGCGGCAGGGCGACCTTGCCGTGCAGGCCCAGCGTGTCGTAGACCTTGCGTGCGACCTTGCGCACGGGCCCCCACTGCATCGGGCCGAACACCGCGTTCGACGCGCTGAAGTCGAGGTAGCCGAACTCGTGCAGCATGCGGTCCATGTTCACCGCCCGCGTGCACGACTGGAAGCCGTGGTCGCTGATGAACAGGATGATGTCGTCCTCGCGCGCCCGGCTCACGAACGAGCCGATCGCGTCGTCGGTCTGGCGGAAGATGTCGGCCACCTTCTTGCCGATGCGCGTGTCCTTGTTCTTCACGTAGTCGGGATGGTCGGGCGCGATGTAGTTGCTCAGGCAGTGCTGCGTGCGGTCGATGCTCACCCAGACGCTCGCCATCAGGTCCCAGTCGGTGTTGTCCATCAGCCACTCCGACGCCTTGATGCGCTTGCCCGTGACCTCGAACGCCTCGTCGAGGTAAGCGTCGGGCTTGTTGTGGTACGTCGTCCAGCTCATGCCGTTGATCGGCCACTCGAGCCCGGCCTTCTGCAGCTGCTCGGGCAGGTCCGCCGGCATCGTGAACTGGCGGTTCTTCGGCAGCACGCCGCCGGCCGCGAGCGTGCCCTGGATCGCCGGCGGCGGGAACGTGAGCGGCACGTCGAGCAGCAGCTGCTGCTTCTTCGCCGCGGTCAGGTCGTCGAGGAACGTGCGCGCCTTGATCGACTTGTAGGTCACCGGGTACTGCTTGTGCGTGCCCGGCACCGTCTCGAGGATGTCGTACACGCCGTGGTCCACCGGGTCGACCCCCGTGAGGAAGCTCGGCCAGGCCGACCAGCTGTGCGTGGGCACCGTGGAGCGCAGCACATCGCGCTGCCCCCGGTCGATCAGCGCCTGCAGGTTGGGCAGTGCGCCCTGCTCCAGCAGGGGGTCGAGGATGCGCCAGTCGGCGCCATCCCACGCGATCAGGATCACTCGTGACATCTAGGAACTCCGTTTCCGCAGGTCAGGGATGCCAGCGAGTGTACCGAAGGCGTGCTCGGCTCCTGCTGGCTGTCGGGAAGAAGTCGCCCGCATCTGAGCGGCGGCCCGCACCGCCCGGCACGCCGCGGCCCAGGCGGCCGGCGCCTGACCTGGGTTCGACGTGCAGGTCGTGGTAAGGCTCCTCGGATCGGTGGTTCAGCTCTCCGGGTCGTACCCGATTTCGCGCACCTCCTGTGCGCACCGGCACGCCTCGGCGAGCTTCGCAGCCCACATCAGCGCGCCCTCGCGCGTCGGGACCTCGATGATCGAGAAGCCGCCGACGACCGCTTTGATCTCGGGGAACGGTCCGTCCGTGACCGTACCGTCGGTGGCCGCGATGCTCGCCTGCTGACGGGCCACGCCGGCGCCGAAGATCCAGACACCGGCGTCCTTGGCCTCCCGGACCACCCGGCGGGCCGCCTCGCCGACCGCCGGGAGGTCCTCCTCGGGGAAGTCCATCGACCCGTCGTCGAACGAGATCAGGTACCGCTCCATCGTGTTCGCCTCCTTGTCCAGACCACCCGGTCGCCTCATCTGCTCTCCGTTAGACGGACCGCGTGCCAGCTTCTCATCGGTCGTCTGACCGCCTCACCTGGTGAGTGAACGCGTGACATCCTCGCGCACGAGGTCGGCGTTGATCGCGATCGCCGCGGCCGAGCCCGCACCGGCCGACGTGATCACCTGGGCGCGGGGGTCGACCACGTTGCCGGCGGCCCACACGCCGGACACGCTGGTGAGGCCCGTCGCGTCGACCCTGGGGAAGCCGGCCTCGTCGAGCTCGCATCCCAGTCCGGCCAAGAGGCCGTCGCCGTGCGGCACGTTCCCGGGTCGCACGAACACCGCTGTGCGCGCGATGAGCCGCCCGTCGACCATCTCGACGCCGACCAGCCGGTCGTGCTCGATGACCAGCCGAGCGACCGTGCCGTCGACGACCTCGATGCCGCGGGCCCCCAGGCCCCCGCGCTCCGTCGAAGCGAGTTCGTACGTGTGCGCGAAGAAGACCACGTCGTCGGACCACTGCCGCACCAGGTGGGCGTGGTCCACCGAGCCGGGCAGCGTGCCCAGCACGCCGAGCGGCTGGTCACGCACCTCCCACCCGTGGCAGTACGGGCAGTGCAGCAGGTCGCGGCCCCACCGCTCTCGGACGCCGGCGATGTCGGGAAGCCGGTCGCTGACGCCCGAGGCGACCAGCACCCGCCGCGCGCCGACCGCGCGACCTGAGGCGAGACGTGCCGCGAAGCCGGGCTCGATGCCGAGCACCCGGTCCTCGATGACGTCGACACCGTAGGCGGTCACCTCCCGGCGCCCCTCGGCCAGGAGCTCCGAGGGCGGCATGCCGTCGCGCGACAGGAACCCCTGCATGTGGGCCGCCGGCGCGTTGCGGGGCTCACCCGCATCGATCACGGCGACCGCCCTGCGAGCCCGGCCGAGCACGAGCGCCGCGCTCAACCCGGCCGCACCGCCGCCCACCACCACCACGTCGTATCGCTGCCCTTCCACGCTCGATCACCTCCACGGGCAGTATCCGACGTGGATACGACTTTGGCAAACAAGGTTGCCAAACCTGGGACACATGTGCTTGGATGCCGCCATGGACGTCACACCCGACATCACGACCGTGCTGGAGGACATCGGTCCCCGGCTGAAGCGGATCCGTACGCAGCGGGGCGCGACCCTGGCGCAGCTCTCGGCCGCGACGGGCATCTCCAAGAGCACCCTGTCGAGGCTCGAGGCGGGCCAGCGCAAGCCCAGCCTCGAGTTGCTGCTGCCGATCGCGCAGGCCCACCAGGTGCCGCTCGACGAGCTGGTGGGCTCCCCTGCGATCAGCGACCCGCGCATCCCGCTCGACGAGCCCCAGGTCCGCAGCAACGGGCGTCTCGTCTACCCCTTGACCCGTCAGCCACGAGACCTGCACGCATGGAAGGTGGTGATACCGCCCGAGTCCGGCCCGCCGCAGATGCGCACGCACGAGGGGTACGAGTGGTTCTACGTGCTCAAGGGGCGCCTGCGGCTGATACTCGCGACCCACGACTTCGTCATGGGACCCGGCGAGGTCGCGGAGTTCGAGACTCGATACCCGCACTGGTTCGGACCGGCCAACGATCGTCCGGTCGAGATCCTCAGCCTGCTCAGCCAGCACGGCGAGCGCACGCACGGCGGCACGCACGACCACGACCGTCCGTCAACTGGAAGGGAGCCAGGGTGAACGCAGAGAGGAACACCGCAAAGCTGTTCGGGTGGCTGTTCATCGCCACCTTCGTCCTGTCGATCCCGGCGTACTTCATCTTCTACGCGCCGGTCAGCGGTGAGCCCGGCTACATCACGGGGGCCGGCGCCGACGAGTCGTTCATCGTCGGGCTCGGGGCGCTCTCCGAGACGCTGCTGATCATCGCGAACGTCGGCACCGCCACGGTGCTCTACCGCATCATCAGGCGCCAGAGCGAGGCGGGAGCCCTGAGCTACGTCGCCGCCCGCATCATGGAGAGCGTCTTCATCGGCATCGGCGTCATCGCGATGCTCACGCTGCTCTTCCTGCGGGAAGAGTCGCCCGTCATCGGCGACGCGGCGTTCGGTCAGTTGCTGCTCGGCGTTTACGACCGGGCGTTCCTGCTGGGGCCGGGCTTCTTCGCCGGGCTCGCGAACGGCGTGATCCTGGGCTGGCTGATGTACCGCTCGGGCCTGGTGCCACGCGGCATGGCGATGCTCGGGCTCGTCGGGGGTCCGCTGCTCTTGCTGTCGGCGGCGGCCATCATGCTCGGGCTCATCGAGCGCGGCGGCACGCTGCAGGGCATCGCGACCATCCCCGAATTCTTCTGGGAGCTGTCGCTCGGCATCTACTGCGTGGTCAAGGGGTTCAAAGCGTCGCCGATCCTCGGCGACGTCGAGCCGTCGGCCGTCACGGTCTAGCCTCGACCGTTCATCGCCTCACGGGGAGCCCCCGGCCTCAGCCGGGGGCTTCCGCCGTGGCGTACGGTGGACACCACGTGCACATCGCTCCGAGCGCTCGGGAGGTAGCCGTGTCCCAGGTCCGTGTCCACAGCTTCGCGATCTCGCTGGACGGGTTCGGCACCGGCGACGGCATCACGTTCGATGCCCCGTTCGGTCACGCCGGACAGCGCCTGCACGAGTGGATGATCGCCACTCGGTTCTGGCACTCGATCGTCGGCGAACCGGGCGGCACCGAAGGGGTCGACCAGGCCTTCGCTGCGCGCCACGAAGACGGCGTCGGTGCCGAGATCATGGGCCGGGGCAAGTTCACCGCGCAGACCGGTCCCTGGACCGATCTCGGCACCGACGACGAGTGGCGTGGCTGGTGGGGACCGAACCCCCCGTTCCACACGCCGGTGTTCGTGCTCACCCACTACCCGCGCCCTTCGATCGAGATGGAAGGCGGCACCGTGTTCCACTTCGTCGACGCCACACCGCAGGACACGCTCGACCTCGCCCGGGAAGCGGCCGGCGACCTCGACGTGCGCATCGGTGGTGGCCCAACGGTCGTGCGCGACTTCCTCGCCGCCGGGCTCATCGACACGGCGCACATCGTGCAGGTGCCGATCGTGCTCGGCCGCGGCGTTCGCCTCTGGGACGGCCTCGAGGGGGTCGACGAGCGCTACGACATCGAGACGGTCTCGTCACCGAGCGGCGTCACCCATCTGACCTTCACGCGTCGGTGATCGGGCCCAGCGATCCGAGCGGAGCTGCGAGCCCCGTGCGGGAGACTCCACATCGTGGGTTCGGAGTTCCACATAATGGAGCGACCCCCGTGACCGTGGAGCGACCCCGTCCACCGACGACCATCGCGACCACGAGGAGGGCCTATGAGACCTGACCGCACCGACGACGTGACGGCGCTGCTCATCGCGACGTCGCAGGCCCACGGACGGTTCGAGGAGTCCGAGCTCGACGGTGTGTACGACGAGGAATGGGCTGCGTGGTACGCGGCCTACGCGATCGAGCACGGCCTCGGCGACCTGCTCGGCCACCCCGTCACGGCCGAGCGCCTGGGCGCGTTCCTCGCCACCACGTTCGAGGAGTTCCGGCGGATCGATCCCGAGCCCGACGGCGGATGGGCCCCCTACACGGGCGCGCGCCTCGTCGCCGACCTGTAGACTGCAGAGCTTCGGGGGCCGGACACCGACGTGCAGGCCGGGGTCTCGCGATAGAGTCGCCCGCGTATCCGCTTCCGCTGAGCACCCTGGGAAACCGCATGCCTGCCGACAAGCCGAACATCGTCGAGGCCAAGCTCGAGGCCGCGATCGCGTCGGGCCACTAGCCGAGGGAACCATCGGTGTCCGGATCCTTCCGCGATGCCGAGGACCTCGTCCTCGTGCCCGGCGGCGAGTTCAGGATGGGCTCGGACGACCACTACGCCGAGGAAGCGCCCACGCACCGGGTGCGGGGATCGCTCGTCTTCACTCCGACGCCGGGTCCCGTCGACCTGCGGCACCTGAGCCAGTGGTGGACGTGGATGCCCGGCGCGTCGTGGCGGTATCCCGAGGGCCCCGGCTCGGGGGCGGGCGACCGCGCGGACCATCCGGTTGTGCACGTCGCCTATGAGGACAATGCCTACGACCAGGTGCCGACCGGCGCCGGCCCAGCTCCCGTGCGCGTGGCGGAAGCGTGCCGGGCGGAGCGATGAGTCCTCGTGACGATCGGCTGTTCGCGTGGAGTCGTCTGCGTTCGCGTGCGGCGTCGATCGAGGCTGCCGCCGTCGCCGGGATCATCTGCGGGATCGGGTGGTCCTTGTCGCTGCGCGGTCTCCTGTCGGCGCCGGGGATCGGAGCGACGGACCGCGCGATCGCGGAGTACTACGCCGACTCCGCGAACGCCACGGCCGCGTTGGTGTGGTTGCAGGTGCTCGTCCTGTCGACGATCGCGTTCCTCTGGTTCGTCGGCGTGGTCCGGGGCCGCATCGGCGACCGGGAGCCGAAGCTGTTCGGAACGGTGTTCCTTGGCTCGAGCGTGCTGCTCGCAGGGCTGTTCTTCTCCGGTGCCACCCTCGTTGCAGCACCCGCAGTGCTCGTCGCCGTGGGCGACACCGCCCCCGATCCGGGCTCGACCTCGTTGATGCGGGCGGCGGCCGCGGTCGTGCTGTCGGTGTTCCTTCCCCGTGTCGCCACGCTGGTGATGTTCTCCACCGCGAGCTTGGGCAGGGCCACCGGCGGGCTGCCGCGTTGGCTGGTCGTGATCACCTTCCTGATCGGCTTGTTCGAGTTGGTCAACGTCACTGTGTCGACGCCCACGGTGTTCCTGGTCCCGGCGTGGATCGCGTTGGTGAGCGTCGTGCTGCTGGTGCGGCATCCGGCTCACGCCTTCGAGCTGGACGACGCCTCGACCGAGCGGTGAGGCGGAACGGACCGGGTCAGCGTTGCGCCTCGACCCAGGTGACGGCGTCGGCGGTGGCCCGCTCGATCGTGGCCCCGACTCGTTCGTCGCCGCGGTAGATGTTGTGCTCATCGATGAGGTCGGTGATGCCGGTGACCGCCAGTTGCTCGATGATCCGTTCGTTGGCCGACACGATGACCAGCTTGCTCTCGACCGCCAGGAGCGCTACGGCATAGCGAGCGAGTACGTCCATGAACGTGGTACCGAGGTCGCTGCGGCCCCGCAGCCGCAGGATCACCACCGAGCCGCTCGACGTGGCGACGACCGCGGGCAAGGCGGCTTCGAAGACCGGTGCGGCGGCGAAGAACAAGCTGCCGTAGGGCTGCAGCACGACCACCTCATGGCCGGGGAGCTCCGCGGGCGGGTCGACCTCGACGAGGTGCCCCTCCGTGTCCAGGATCCGTCGACGGATGGTGACCTGGTTGGACTGGCGCACGATGTGGAGCAGGGCCGACATCCCCACGCCCGCCAGCACGGCGTACTGGAGCGGGATGACCAGGGTCAGCACGAAGGTCACCGCGAGGACGGCCGCCTGCACGGGTCCGGTCCGCCAGACCGACTGCAGGTCCGCGGGCTTGATCGTGCGGAAGCCGACGAGCATCAGCAGCCCGGCGAGTGCCGGCATGGCCACCCGGCCGACCGCCTCACCGAAGGCGAGGATGACCACCGCCATCACCGCCGACGCGAACACCAAAGACCAGCGCGAACGGGCCCCAGCCTCCTTGTTCAGGGCCGTGGCCGACACCGACCCGCCGACAGGCATGCCGCGCAACACTCCGGAGGCCAGGTTGGCCACACCCTGGCCGAGGAAGTCCCGGGATGCGTCGGGGTAGCGGCCGTCGGGGTTCGGGAAGTTGGCCGAGATCCCCGCGCCCTGGACGAGGCCGACGAACGCGAGCGAGACGGCTGGCAGGAGCAGGGTCGGGACGAGTCGCACCAGAGGGAGCTCGGGGGTCGGAAGGCCGTCGATGGCGACCCCCAGATCGCCCAACGTCGCCACCTGGTGCCAGCCGAGGAACTGGACGACGGCCGAGGTAGTCAGGACGGCGACCACCAGGCCGAGCGACCGCATCGGTGTCCACTCAAGGAGCATGATGAGGGCGATGGTCACCAGGCCGATGAGCAAGGTGCGGCCGTCGAGGCGTCCCGGCTGGAGCACGGTGTTGACCGCCCGGATCACCCGGTTGGCGCCGTCGGCCGCGTACCCGGTGAGGTTGGCCAGCTGGCCGAGCACGATGTTCACGCCCACGGCATTGATGAACCCGACCATCACCGCATTGGAGACGAATCGAAGGATCGAGCCGAGGCGAAGCAGCCCGGCCAACACCATGACCGCGCCGGTCAGCATCGTCAGGGTGACCAGTGCCCGGGCCGGATCAGTGGACTCCCGAAGCACGCTGACATCCGCGATCAGCATGGCCATCGCCCCGGTGCCCTGCACGGCCATGAACGTCGAGCTGGTCGTGAACGCTCCGCCGAGCGTGCCGACCATGTAGCCATACAGCCCGGCAAGGGGGTTGACTCCAGCCAGCAGCCCGGTGGCCAGACCGTCGGGCACCGACTGGACGCCGAGCACCACTCCCGCGACAGCGTCCTGTCGGGTCGGGCCCCGACCGTGTCCACGCAGACCAGTCATCTCCTCAGGGGTCTCGTCCGGCACCGGCAGAGGATATTCGGTGGACTACTGTCTACGTCCACGCTGGACGCGTGGCCTCCAGTCAGCGACTGATTCGGCGACGACGGGAGGTGTCAAGAACTGCACAGTCCACGAGCGCGTAGTAAGAATCATCGAAACCGAACCACCAGAGGTCCGGCTGCCATCGACCAGAACCCTGAAGGAGTCCGTCCATGAGCGAACCTGTGGCGCACGGAGGCTCTGAGACATCAGCTGCCCCGGGCATCTCCCCGATCCCCGACGCGGACGCCTATCGAACCGACGTCGTCGACAAGTACCGGAATCACGTCAATCCCTACCTCGCGGAGTTCCTGTCTTCCGTCGGATTCGGTGTCGAGGTGTATGGCGAGGGTTGCTACATCGAGGACCACGAAGGTCGTCGGTACCTCGACTGCCTGGGTGGCTACGGCACCTTCGCGCTCGGTCATCGCCATCCCACCGTCGTCGCGGCTGTCAAGGATCAGCTCGACTCGCTCGCCATGAGTGGAAAGGCGTTCTTCAGCAAGCCGGCAGCTGACCTGGCCGCCGAACTGGCCTCGATCGCGCCCGCCGGGCTGCAGTACAGCTTCTTCAGCAACTCCGGTTCCGAAGCTGTCGAAGCCGCTCTCAAGTTCGCAAAGGTCGCGACCGGACGCAGCCGGATCATCTCGACGATCGGCGGGTACCACGGCAAGACCCTCGGAGCACTCTCCACCACCGGTCGCGAGAAGTACCGCACCCGCGTCGAGCCGTTGATGCCGGGTGTCGAGTTCATCCCGTACGGGGACGGCGCTGCGGCCGTCGCCGCGATCGACGATCACACCGCTACGATCATCGTCGAACCGATCCAGGGCGAGGGCGGTGTCCACGTGCCCCCGGACGGCTACCTCCGGGCGATCCGCGAGGCTTGTGACCGTACCGGCGCCCTCATGATTGCCGACGAGGTTCAGACCTGCATCGGGCGCACTGGGGCCATGTTCGCCTGCGACCACGAAGGCGTCGCCCCCGACATCATGACGCTGGCGAAGCAGCTAGGCGGGGGCATCATGCCGATCGGCGCGACCATGGGAACAGCGTCGGTCTGGGAGAAGGTGTTCTCCGAGAACCCGCTGATGCACACCTCCACGTTCGGCGGCAATCCCTTGGCATGTGCCGCCGGCCTCGCAGCCGTCCGAGTCGTGCAGGAAGAGGACCTCGTGGCCCGCTCGCGCGACCGCGGAGCGCTCATGCTGAAGCTGCTGGGCGAGATGCAGGCCAAGCATCGAGACGTCGTCGTCGAGGTTCGCGGCCGGGGGCTGATGATCGGTGTGGAGTTCGCTACAGACGAGGTCGCGGAGCTGACCGTCATGCAGATGCTCAAGCACGGGATGTGCGCCGCGTTCACGCTGAACAACCCTCGCGTCATCCGGCTGGAGCCACCGCTCATCATCAGCGAGGACGAGGTGCGCAGCGCGGTCGAGATCCTCGACCGCTCACTCAGCGAAACCACCGAGTTGATGGCAACGCCGACGTAGCGGTCCAGCGCTCAAGTCCGACGGGAAGGTGGCAAAGTGCCACAGGCCGCCTGGTACGCCGCCTACGCGGTCGAGCGCGGCCTCGGCGACCTGCTCGAACACCCCGTCACGGCCGAGCGGCCGGGCGCGTTCCTCACCACCACGTTCGAGGAGTTCCGGCGGATCGACCCCGAACCCGACGGCGGATGGGCCCCCTACACGGGCGCGCGCATCGTCGCCGAGCTGTAGGAACTGCAGAGGTTCCAGGGCCGGACACAGACGTGCAGGCCGGGGTCTCGCGATAGAGTCCCCCGCGTATCCGCTTCCGCTGAGCACCCTGGGGGGAACCGCATGCCTGCCGACAAGCCGAACATCGTCGTCTTCTGGGGAGACGACATCGGGATCACGAACCTGAGCTGCTACAGCGACGGGCTCATGGGCTACCGCACGCCCAACATCGATCGCATCGCCGACGAGGGCGTGCGCTTCACCGACGCCTACGGCGAGCAGAGCTGCACCGCCGGGCGCTCGGCCTTCATCACCGGCCAGAGCACGTACCGCACGGGGCTGAGCAAGGTGGGCATCCCCGGCGCCGAGAGCGGGCTGCAGGCCGAGGACCCGACGATCGCCGAGCTCCTGAAGCCGCTCGGTTACGCGACCGGGCAGTTCGGCAAGAACCACCTCGGCGACCGCGACGAGCACCTGCCGACGGCGCACGGCTTCGACGAGTTCTTCGGCAGCCTCTACCACCTGAACGCCGAGGAAGAGCCCGAGCACCCCGACTACCCCGACCCCCAGCACTTCCCGCACTTCCGCGAGCGCTTCGGTCCGCGCGGCGTGCTGCGGTGCCGGGTCGGGCCCGACGGCGAGCAGCAGATCGAGGACACGGGCCCGCTCACGCGCGAGCGCATGGAGACGATCGACGACGAGATCATCGAGGGCGCCGTCGACTTCATCGAGCGCAAGCAGGGCGAGGACACGCCCGTTCTTCATCTGGATCAACACGACGCACATGCACTTCCGCACGCACACCAAGCCCGAGAGCGTCGGGCAGGCCGGCCGGTGGCAGTCGAACTACCACGACACGATGATCGACCACGACCGCCACGTCGGCGCCGTGCTCGACACGCTCGACCGCCTCGGCATCGCCGACGACACGATCGTGCTGTATTCGACCGACAACGGTCCGCACCTGAACTCCTGGCCCGACTCGGCCATGACGCCGTTCCGTTCGGAGAAGAACACGAACTGGGAGGGCGCGTTCCGCGTGCCGGCGGTGATGCGCTGGCCGGGCAAGATCGCGCCCGGCACCGTCTCGAACGGCATCATCAGCCACCTCGACTGGCTGCCGACGTTCCTGTCGGCCGCGGGCGAGCCCGACATCGCGGGCAAGCTGCGCGAGGGCCACGAGGCGGGGGGACGCACGTTCAAGGTGCACCTCGACGGGTACGACCAGCTCCCGTATCTCACGGGTGAGACCGACGAGAGCCCTCGCACGTCGTTCTTCTACTTCTCCGACGACGGCGACCTCGTCGCGCTGCGCTACGACAACTGGAAGGTCGTCTTCATGCAGCAGCGCATGCCGGGCACGCTCGCGGTGTGGGGCGAGCCGTTCGTCTCCACGCGCATCCCGATGCTCTTCAACCTGCGGACCGACCCCTTCGAGCGCGCCGACGTCACGTCGAACACCTACTGGGACTGGTACCTCGACCGCATCTTCCTGCTGCTGCCCGCGCAGGCGTTCGTGGCGGAGTTCCTCGGCACGTTCATGGAGTTCCCGCCCCGCATGAAGGCGGCGAGCTTCACGATCGACCAGGTGCAGGCCAAGCTCGAGGCCGCGATCGCGTCGGGCCACTAACCGAGGGAGCGACCCGGTGACCGGGGCGGTCCGCGATGTCGAGGACATGGTCCTCGTGCCCGGCGGCGAGTTCACCATGGGCTCGGACGACCATTACGCCGAGGAAGCCCCCACGCACCGGGTGCGGGTGAGCGGCTTCCGCATCGAGCGTCATCAGGTCACCAACGCCCGGTTCGCTGCCTTCGTCGAGGCCACGGGCTACGTCACCGTGGCCGAGCGGCCGCTGGACCCCGCCGACTTCCCCGGCGCGCCGGCGGAGAACCTCGTGCCGGGCTCGCTCGTCTTCACCCCGACGCCGGGACCCGTCGACCTGCGGCACCTGAGCCAGTGGTGGACCTGGACGCCCGGCGCGTCGTGGCGGCACCCCGAGGGCCCGGACACGACCGTGGACGATCGCGGCGACCATCCGGTCGTGCACGTCGCCTACGAGGACGCCGAGGCGTACGCGGCGTGGGCGAACCGTGCGCTGCCCACCGAGGCCGAGTGGGAGTTCGCCGCCCGGGGCGGGATCGACGGCGCCGCGTACGCCTGGGGGCCCGAACCGGAGCCGGCCTGGAAACGACTCGCGAACTTCTGGCACGGCGACTTCCCATGGCGAGCGGAACCCGGCTACGGGGGGACCACGCCGGTCGGCTCGTTCCCGCCCAACGGCTACGGGCTCAGCGACATGGCCGGCAACGTCTGGGACTGGACCACCGACTGGTACACATCGAGCCACGCTGAGGAAGCGGGCAAGGCCTGCTGCGTGCCGGCGGACCCGCGGGGCGGCACGATCGAGCAGAGCTACGACCCAGCGCAACCGCAGTTCCGCGTGCCCCGCAAGGTGATCAAGGGCGGCTCGTTCGCGTGCGCTGACTCGTACTGCATGCGGTACCGCCCGGCGGCGCGGCGGCCCCAGATGATCGACACCGGGATGAGTCACATCGGTTTCCGCTGCGTCGTTCGGTGAGGCGTTCGAACCGGCCGCCGAGGAACGCCAACGCCGACTTCACAACCTCCCAGCCCGCGGCATAGGCTGTGGTGCAACGTGAAGGGGGGAGGCTCCACCATGTCTGGAGAGGAGTGGGCACTCGCGGCGGCGGTCGTGTTCGCGGGGCTCTGGTCGGGCTTGTTGGGGATGCTGACGCTCGTGATGCACAAGATGCTCGGCGCGCTGGACGGCCCGGCGTTCCTGGGCTTCATGAGCGCGTTCCTTCCGGTCGGCAGGAAGGCCCGGTTCAACTACTTCTGCGCGATCGGCATGGCCGTCGCGCCGATCGTCGCGCTCGTGCTCCTCTGGGACGACCGGAGCTCCGCGGCGTTCGTGCTCACCGCGATCGGACTGTTGTTCGTGATCGTCGGCGTGTACGTCGTCTCGAACGTGTGGAAGGAACCGCACTACGACGTGATCCTGGCCTGGGACCCCGAGGCCATGCCCGCCGACTGGCAGGCGGGGCGCCAGAAGTACTTCACGATCAACTGGATCCAGCTCGTGTCGACGTGGGCGGCGTTCGGGCTCTTCCTCGCGGCGCTTATCTCCCTCTAGCGGACCACGGCCTCGTCGTCGGCTGACCACGTTCCGGCCCCCAAGGCGGTACGGGGTACGCTCGCACCATGCTGCAGACCATCGAGAACCTGCCCGAGGGCGTGATCGGGTTCGAGGCCACCGGCAAGATCCACGCCTCCGACTACCGCGACGTGCTGATGCCCGCCGTGCTGGCGGTCTGGGAGCGAGGCGACGAGGTGCGCGTCGTCCTCGTGTTCGAGCGCTGGGACGGCCTGTCCCCGGGCGCCGCATGGGAAGACCTCAAGGTCGGCATGGAGCACATCACGAAGTGGAAACGCATCGCGCTCGTCACCGACCTCGACTGGATGATCACCGTCGCGTCGCTGTTCGGCTGGATGACGCCGGGCGAGCTCAAGCGCTTCCCGGTCGCAGAGCGCGATCAGGCGATCGCCTGGGCCGCCGCCGACTGAGGGCCGCGACCCTCCACGCGAATCCCCACCTTGTGCGAGGGTGAAGAGACCACGCACAAGGAGGGCGACCATGGTGACCGTGGGACTGTTCGTGCCGTTGAAGGCGAAGCAGGGCAAGGAAGCCGAGGTGGAGAGCTTCCTCGAGAGCGGGCGGGCGCTCGCCGAAGAGGAGCCGCAGACGACCGCGTGGTTCGCGCTCCGCATGGGGTCGGGCGACTACGCGATCGTCGACTTCTTCCCGGACGCGGAGGGTCGCATGGCGCACGTGACCGGCGCGATCGCCGAGGCGCTGATGGCCAAGGCCCCGGAGCTCTTCGAGGGCGCGCCCGAGATCATGGAGGTCGACGTGATCGCGGCCAAGCTCCCCGGCTAGGGATCGACGGCTACTGCCGGACGTCCCCGGTCCAGAGGTCCGTGCTGAGGTACTTCATGCCCGAATCTGCCGGCACGACGGCGATCGACGAGCCTGCCTTCGGCCCCCGGCGAGCAGACGTGCCGCCGCACGCACGACGGCGCCCGACGAGAATCCGGCGAAGATGCCTCCTCGCGGGCGAGGCGACGGGCGGTGTCGATCGCATCGGTGTCGGTGACCTGATGGCGCGCCGACGCCGTAGACCCAGATTCCGATCCCACCACCGACACCCGGACCGGCTCCCGGTCGCGGGACCATCGCTTGTAGCATCGCGCCATGGCGTACGACGAGGACCTGGCCGACCGCATGCGTGAGCTGCTCGCCGGCGAAGACACGCTGACCGAGAGGAAGATGTTCGGCGGTCTCGCGTTCCTGATCGGCGGCAACATGGCCGTGGCGGCGAGCGGTCAGGGCGGTCTGCTCGTGCGCGCCGACCCTGCATCTTCGGACACCCTGATCGCCTCGACGAGCGCCCGGCCGATGGAGATGCGCGGCCGGCAGATGAACGGTTGGCTGCTGATCGACGCAGAGGACGTGCGCACGAAGCGACAGCTCGCGACGTGGGTGCGCATCGGGGCCGACTACGCGAGGGCGCTGCCCGCGAAGGGGTAACGCGTGGCTCGCGTCAGCTTCGAGCCAAGGTCCGCGCGACCGATTCCACCTGCGTCAGGAAGCCGGCCGCCCGGGCCTTGGTGAAGGTCTCGCGGGCCGCTTGCAGGGTCGGTGCCGGGTCGAGACCGGCAGCAGCCCGCGCTTTCGCCAGGTCGAGCTGAGCCCATCCCAGCTCGGTCACGACCCCCAGCGCCTCGAGCCGGCGGGCTGCATCGGTCAGCTCTGCGACGGCCTGGGCGGGATCGGCCTCGAGCAGGCCCTTCACCATGCGCCCGAGGGCGATCCCGAAGGGCGAGCGTGCCTCTTTGATGAGGTCGTCGTAGGTCGCCGCGGTCTCGCGTTCGCCGATCGCGAGCAGCGACCGGACGAGCGCCGGGAAGACCTCGGGCATGGAGTCGGCGTGGTACGTGCGCACCACCTCGACCGCAGCCGTGTACTGCGCTACCGCCTCGGGGAGGTCGCCGCGCACCCATGCCAACAGGCCCCGTCCGTACGAGAGCCATATCGCGAATTGCGGATCGGGGTGTGACTGGAGTATCGACGCCGCCCGCTCGAGCACGGCGATCGCCTCCTCGAGCTGGCCTCCGACCGTAAGGATGATGCCCAGGCCCGACAGTCGCATGCCCATCAGCGGCGCGTCGCCGATCTGGTCGGCGAGGTCGACGGCCTCGCGGGCCATGTCGACGACCTCGTCGGTCGGCCCCATCTGCTGCACCATGGTGTCCGTAAGGTTGCCCAGGAGCCACGCGACGTTCTGCACGTCGCCCGCCTTCCGGGCGAGCTCCACGCCTTCCCCGGTCACCTCCAGGATCCTCGGGAAGTCCGACGCCCAGTTCAGGCCGGCCGCCGGGTAGTTGATGTAGACGCGCATCAGCACGTTGAAGTCGCCCGACTCCTTCGCCAGCCCGTAGGCGCGCTCCATGACCTCGATGCATTCGTCCCTGCGACCCATCACCGACAACGCGACCCCGAGATCCATCGTGGCGTCGGCGAGCACGGCCCGGGCGCCCACGCGACCGGCCACGTCGATCGCCCGCCGAAGCACCGGCTCGGCCTCGGCCCCGCTGCCGTTGCGCCACCGAAGCCAGCCGAGCGAACGAAGCGCATCTGCGAGCTCGACGCTGTCGCCGAGCGGTTCCAGTTGCGCGATCGCCGCCTCGGCCATCGCCTCCGCCTCGTCGTTCCGTCCGAGGTCGAACAGCACCCGGACGAGCCGGGCGCGTGCGTAGCCCGCCGCCAGCCGGTCGCCTTCCCGCTCGGCGAGCTCGATGAGCCGCAGCCCGATCCGTTCGTTCTCCTCGACGGGCACCGGCCCCCACGCGGCCTCGAGGTACGCCCTCGCCAGTGAGACCCGGTCGGCGAGCGGGACGTCGGCGATATCCGCGGCACGGGTGGCTTCCGCGAACCACCCGGCCGCCTCGCGCTGCAGCCAGACGGCCGCGGTCCGATCACCGGCTACCCGGGTCCAGCGATAGGCGGCGCGTCCGGCGGCGTCGAACTCGTCGCCGGAGTCGCCCAGCTCCTGGCGATACCGCAGCGCCGCCACGGCGTGCGAGGCGATCAGCTCGGCCAGCTCGTCGGTTCGCTCGCCGGCCCTCGCCGACGCCCAGGCCACGACCGCTGCGTGCTTCTCGGCCCGCAACTGCTTGGGCAGCGACTCGTAGGCCCCGTCGCGCAGCAACAGATGCCGGAACGAGAACTCGTGCTCGCCACCGAAGCTCGAGGTCTCGTGCGGCACGATGAGCTCCTTGACGCGGAGGCGGCCAAGCACCTCCCGGGCGGCGGCAGGCTCGAGTCCGGATAACGCAACGACCGAACCGAGCCAGAAGTCGCGCCCGACGACTGCGGCATCCTGCAGCACGAGCTTCTCGTCGTCGGGCAAGCCGTCGAGCCGGGCGGCGATGAGGCCCTGGATCGACCGAGGCACCTCGACGTCGTCGATCGCCGCTGCGACCTCCCAGCGCGAGGCCTCGGTGGCGCGCAGCACGCCGCGGTCGATCAGCATGCGAACGATCTCCTCCGTGTAGAGAGGATTGCCCTCCGCGCGTTCAACGATCATGGCCCGCAGCTCGTCGGGCACGGCGCCCGGCACGAGCTCGTCGACCATGGCCGAGTCCTCCTCGGGCGTGAGCGGGTCGAGGTAGATCGAGTTCGCGTTGCGCTTGCCCCCGCCCCACGTCGGGCGACGCTCGAACAGCTCGGCGCGGGCGAGAGCGATCACCATGATCGGCCCCTGGGCCCAGTCGGCGACGTGCTCGATGAAGTCCAACAGGCCCTCGTCTGCCCAGTGGATGTCCTCCAGGACCAGTACCAACGGGTAGCGGGCGGCCATGCGCTCCAGGAAGCGGCGCCACGCCTCGAACAGATCCTCTCGCGAGAACGCGCGTTCGCCCGCGGAGACGAGCACCCGGATGGCAGGTGCGAGCTCGAGGTCACCGAACAGCTCCTCCACGACCGCATCCACCTTGCTCCGAACGACGTCGGCGTGGTCGTCGTCGAGGATCTCGCACTGCGCCTTCACGGCGTCCGCCAGCGCGGAGTAAGCGGCGTTGCCGTACGCGAGACACCGCCCACTCCGCCAGTAGAAGAACGACGGCAGGCCCTCGACGTAGCCGGCGAGCTCGGCGACCAGCCTGGACTTGCCGACCCCCGCGGGACCCACGATCGTCACCAGCGACGGGCGGGCTGAGTGCTCGGTCTGCTGCAGGGTCTGCTTGAGGACCGTGAGCTCCTCGTCTCGGCCGATCAGACGCGCCTCCATGCCGAGGGAAGGCCGCTCGCCGCGCCGCTTGGCGCTCACGGAGCGGGCGTCCCAGGCGGGCACCGCCTCGGCCTTGCCCTTCAGCGCGAGCGGCGGTAGCTCAGCCAGATCGATCACCTCCTTGACCGAGGCGTAGACCGCCGGTCCCACGACGACATGCCCCGGATCGGCGGCGGTCTGCAGCCGCGCCGCGGTGTTCACAGCGTCCCCGGTCAGCATGCGGTCGTGCGGGCCGGTGACCCGCTGCAGGTCGACCAACACCTCCCCCGCCTCGATGCCGATGCGCATCGCGAGCTGCGGCTTTCCCTCGTCGGCGAACGTTCGATTCAGCTCGCTCAGGACCGCCTGCATCTCGAGGGCGGCTCGGACCGCGCGTTCCGGGTCGTCCTCGTGCGCCCGCGGGATGCCGAACACGGCGAGCACGGCATCGCCCATGAACTTCTCGAGGTGACCGCCGTAGCGGGTGATCTCCTCCGACAGCCGGTCGAACGTACGACCCACGACCGACTGGACCACCTCTGGGTCTTCCTGTTCGGCGAGCGTCGTGGAACCGACCAGGTCCGCGAACAACGCCGTGGCGAACTTGCGCTCCATGCGACCGGGCGCAGCCTCGGCCTCGAGCGGCGTCGCGCACGCGAGGCAGAACTTCGCGCGATCGGGATTCTCTTCGCCGCACGCAGGACACGTCCGCATGGGGGCGAGCCTACCCGCGAACACCGGGCCGGGATGGGTACGATCACGCCCAAGGAACGGCGAGATCGCCCGTGACCTCGAGCGTGGCGGTCACGCGGCATCGCTCTCCGCGAGCGAGCGGTGGATCACGATGTCGCCCACCGACGTGTGCGCCCGCACCTCGACCGAGTCCTCCCCCGACGCGGGACGTTCCGACGCGTCGAGCTCGTTGCGCACCCGCCCGAACTTCGTGTGCAGGTCGAGCCAGGCCGGCACCCCGTCACGCACGCCGATCTCGAGATCACCCAAGGAGCTCTCGGCGACCGCGGTACCGTGGGCGACCTCGCCCAGGTGCACCCTGCCCTGCGCGCTCTTCGCGACGACGCCGGCGCCTGCCCGGTCGATCGTGATCGTGCCGCTCGCCGTGCTGGCGCGCGCGTCGCCGCCGGCCTCGCCGATCCAGGTGTCGCCGTTCGAGTTCTTCACCCAGGCGGTGCCCTCGACACGGCCGATGCGCACCCCGCCCGAGCCCGTGACGACCTCGGCCTTGCCGGCGACACGGTCGACGGTGACGTCGCCGGCCCCGGTCTTGAGGTTCAGGGCGTCGACCTCCTCGAGGGAGACGTCGCCGACCCCGACCTTCGCGCGGCAGTGACCCAGGCGGCCGGTCGAGCGCAGGGCCGCCACGCCGACCTCGGCCTGCAGGCGCGAGCCCGCCGGCAGCGAGATCGCGACATCGATCGAGTCGCCTCGATGCGAGACCCACTGGCGCCAACCGCTCGGTCCCTTCACGGTCAGGTGGCCGTTCGCGTACTCGACGCGCGTCTGCTCCGCGGCCCTCACGTCGGCCGGCTTGGCCGGGTCCGACGGGCGGACCTCGACGGTCGTGTCGGGCCGATCGCTCGCATCGATGCGAACGTCGCCGACGCCGACCTCCAGGTCGACGGCGATCGGTTCTGGGGTCTCGAAGGTGGTCATCGTCGGTCCTCCTCGTGGTCGGTGATCAGCGGGCCCAGCCCTGGTAGTGCTGGGCCCCGGTCGGGGCTCGGCGCTCGCGGCCGCGCTGCCCCTCGGCGCGATCGAGACGAGCCGCGGCCGCGCGCACGAGCCAGGCGTTGATCGAGACCCCCTCGCGGTCGGCGGCCCGGTCGACGCGGGCCTTCAGGTGCTCGGGCATGCGCACGTTGATGCGGGCGATCGCGTCGTCGCCGTCGACGGCCGGGGGCGGCTCGGCGCCGCCGAGCGCCTCGTCGTCGTCGCCGTCGGCTCGCTCGTCGGCCGGTTCGGGCGGGGTCACGACGAAGATCGGCTCGCGGCCTCGGAGCCGCAGCTCCACCGAGCCCGGCGCGAGCTCGACCGTGATCTCCTCGGTCGCGGCCGTCAGCGCATCCTGCAGCGCGAGTCGGATCGCGGAGTCGAGCGGCGCGGCCAGCCGGTCCGCGAGCTCGCGAGCCTCCTCGCCTCCCGCCTGCGCGGCGGCGTCGAGCTGGGCATGGATGTCATCGATGAACCGGTCGAGTTCCATGGCATCATAATGGCATCATTCTGGCATCGCGTCAATGCCAATCCGGTGCCACCCGACCTGGCCAGCCGGGGACGCCGTTGGCGACGGTGCAACTCCGGGGCCTCGTTCTCGCGCCCGGACTCCTGGCAAGAATGGCGGGCACGGAACAAACCATTCCTTGGCTGGCTCCCACGGGCGCCTCCAGCTCGACATCGTCGAGCTTCGGATCGGCGACGACCAGGTCGCCGGCGGCGCTTGGCTCGGTGCGCTCGGCAACGGCATACGATTCCTCCATGCAGGACAGGTCGCAGAAGGCCGTCGCCCCCGGCAAGGAAGGCAGGCTCGGCCGGTTCTTCGCGCTCGCATCTGCCTACCTGCTAGCGGGTGGATTCACGGCGACGCTGGCGTTCGTTCTGCTGATGCTCATGTCCACACCGGCCGTCCGGTGCGATGGCCCTATCTCCGCGATGCTTTGGCCCATCGCTTGGGTCGGGGCCGTCGCCCCTGTGATCGCGGGCGTTTGCGCAGTCTTCGCTCTAGTCGAACGAACGGTGCGACTGCGGATGGCCGTGTGGTGCCTCTGCCTCGCTCCGGTCGCCTTCTTCGGGCAGCAGTTCCTCATGTTGGCGTCCGAGGTCCCCTGCTACTAGGAATCTGGACACCCATTCCCTTGAGCTGACGCTCTCTTGACACGGGATCCGTGGAACACGAATATCGTGTCATGAGGAACGTGACCGTCACGCTCGACGAGGAGACCGCACTGTGGGCCAGGCTCGAGGCCGCCCGTCGCGACGTGAGCGTCTCGAGCCTGATCCGCGAGCTCCTCACCGATCACATGGGGGCGCAGGTCTCGTACGAGGGGTCGAAGCAGCGGTACCTCGCGCGTGGCTCCTCGACCTTGTCGTCCGAGGGGGGCCGCTACCCCGAGCGAGCCGACCTGCACGATCGTGCCCGTCTTCGTTGACACCAACGTCCTCGTGTATGCCCGCGACACGCGCCATGCCGCGAAGCATGCGCGCGCGACCGAGTGGATGGCCGACCTCTGGGAACGTGGCGAGGGCCGCCTCAGCGTGCAGGTGCTGCAGGAGTACTACGTCACCGCCACCCGGAAGCTCCGTCCGGGACTGCATCCCGAGGACGCCCGAGCCGACATCGTCGACCTCACTGCGTGGGGGCCTGCGTACATCGATGCCCAGACGGTCGCGACCGCGTGGTCGATCGAGGACCGGTTCGGCGTATCGTTCTGGGACGCGCTGATCGTTGCATCGGCCCAGGCGACGGGCTGCGACGCATTGCTGACAGAAGACCTGCAACACGACATGGACTTCGACGGAGTGCGGGTCGTCGATCCGTTCGAGGTGCCCCCCACCAACCTGCCATAGGTCTCCTCGGCGGGCAGTCCTAGACGGGGCGAGCGCAGTCGCGCCCGAAGCGTTCTCGCTGTACGCCGGCCCACGCCACCGCATCGCGCACGGCGTTCCCGAGCTCGTCGAGGTCGATGTCGGCCACCCGACGGAACCTGATGCAGTGCTTCCCATTGAACGTCGTGCCGAGCCGGTCCCCGTAGTGCTGCGCCAGGGTCTCGCCGTCCTTCACCGCGGCCACGTACAGGCTGATGTACCGCTTCTGGGAGGCCATGCCGATCAGTGGCCACACGCCCGACGAGCTCGCGGTTTCCCACTCCATCTCACCGTAGCCGAGCATCGTGATGCTGTTCCCCACGAAGAGGCGGCATTCGAGGTCTGGCGCGGCGTCCACGATCGTGCGGTCGACCGCCTTCACGTCGGATCGCCGTGGCTCGGGCAGGGCGTCGAAGAACCCTTCGATCGTCGTCGCATCGATCCGCATCGCTGCCTACCTCGTGGTCGTGTCGGTGGCCCCAGGATGCCTCACCCCATGGGGTGGCGGTCAAGTCCTGCGGGGAGAGGGTGCCGGCATGCCGTCGGGCGCGAGGTCACGCCCGACGTCACCGAGATCACGCCCGGGAGCGACGACGCTTCCGCGCCGCCACGCCGTCCAGCAGGGCGGCGAGCCCCCACGCGAAGCTCGATCCCGACTCTCCGGACCGCCGTGGCCGCGAGGGGAGCCCGAACGCGCGGTCGGCGACGTCGGGCATCAGCTCCGTCAGGATCGGGAACGCCCCGGGATCCATCTCCTCGAGCTGCCGGCGCATGGCCCTCTGCAACGCCCGATCGGGTGCGTTCTCAGCCGGCTTCGCCTCGATCGCCGAGAAGCCGATCACGTATCCACTCCAGGCGTTGTAGGCGTCGACGAGCTCGGGATCGTCGAGACCCATCTCCCGCAGCGACGTGAACGCGATCTCCGCGATGCGGATCGTGTTGGGGGTGACCCACACGTGCGACGCCAAGATCTCGTGCAGATGTGGGTGGAGCACGAGCACTTCATGCATCGCGGTTGAGAGCTGCTCGAGCCGACCGCGCGGGTCGCCGACGTCCGCCGCGGTCGAGGTTTCCACCTCGCCGAAGACGAGGTCCACGATCGCCACGAGCAGCCACTGCTTCGACGGCACCAGCCGGTAGAGCGCGCTGGTGCTGGTCCCGAGGGCGGCGGCCAGCGGGCGCATCGTCAACGACGCCGCCCCGCCCTCGTGCACGAGGATGTGCGCCTGGCTGACGACGGTGTCGGCGTCGAGCCTCCGTCTCGGTTGCTCCCGTTCCAGGAGCCAATGCGAGCCGTTCATGGGCATCCTCCTCGTCTTCGCGACCGCCTCCGCGCTCACGAACTCCGGGGCGCGCGATCCTCAGACGTTGCCGTCGAGCATCCGCATATGGTAACGATGTGCCCCATCTTGGTGACACTGTTCCCAGACGGGAGGACACCGCATGAAGGCCATCGTGCAACGAGGATACGGATCTCCCGATGAGGTCCTCGCGTTCCGGGACATCGACCCGCCGGTCCTCGGGGACGAACAGGTGCTGGTTCGCAACCGCGCCGCCGCAGCAGATATCGGCGACTGGCTGATGCTCGAGGGTCTCCCGTACTTCGCGCGGCCCGGGTATGGCCTGCTCAAGCCGAAGCACCCCGTTCCCGGACAGAACGTAGCGGGTTCGGTGGAGGCAGTGGGCCGGCTCGTGTCGCGATTCAGCCCCGGGGACGAGGTCTTCGGTTGGTGCTCCGGCGCCTTCGCGGAGTACGTCGCCGCAGATGTGGGATCCCTCGCGCCGATGCCGCACAACGTCACCCCGGTGCCCGCCGCGGCGACACCGACATCGGGACTCGCCGCCCTCCAGGCGCTCCGCGACGTGGGTGGGGTCGGCGCCGGTCAGACGGTCCTGATCATCGGGGCGTCGGGTGCGGTGGGGACCTTCGCCGTACAGATCGCCAACGCGCTCGGTGCCGTGGTCACGGGCGTCTGCAGCACCGACAACGTGGAGCTCGTCCGATCGCTCGGTGCCGACGACGTGATCGACTACACGCAGGAGTCGATCACCGAACGGAACCGGCGGTACGACGTGATCGTCGATCTCGCCGGGAACCGGCCTCTGGACGAGCTGCGGGAAGCCCTCGGCCCCACCGGCACCCTCGTCATCGTGGGAGGCTCGGGGGGCAGATGGTTCATGGGATTCGGACGCACGGTCGGTGCCGTGGCTCGATCGCCGTTCACCCGCCAGAAGTTGCGAGCCTTCTTCTCGAAGCGCAACACGGGAGACCTCGCGGCGCTCGCCGAGTTGCTCGAGTCCGGGGAGATCGTGCCCGTGATCGACAGGACCTTCCCATTGAGCGCGGCGGCCGACGCCCTCGTGCACGTCGCAGCCCGCCGGGCCCGCGGCAAGACCGTCATCGACATCGGAGTGTGAGAGATGGACGTCATACCCGGCATGCGAGGACCGACGGCACGGACCGTCGCGAGGATCGCAGGCGGCGGCTACCTCGTGATCTTCGTGCTGGCTCTCTTCGCGAACTTCTTCGTGCTCGAGGGACTGATCGAGCCCGACGACGCCGCCGCCACCGCGGCCAACATCGCCGATTCCGAGCTCCTCTTCCGGAGCGGACTCGTCAGCTTCATGGTCGTCTTCATCCTCGACGTGGCGATCGCATGGGCCCTCTACGTCCTCTTCCGCCCGCACGACCGCGATCTGTCCCTGCTCACCGCGTGGTTCCGACTCGTCTACACGGTGCTGCTCGGCGTGGCCCTGATCAGCTCCTTCATCGTCCTCGAGCTCATCAGCGGCGCAGACCACCTGTCCTCGCTCGGCGTCGATCAGATCGACGCGCAGCTGATGCTCTTCCTCAACTCGTTCGACTATGCGTGGCTGATCGGCCTGGCCTGCTTCGGGGTTCATCTCATCCTGCTGGGCTACCTCGCTCTTCGTTCGGGCACGGTGCCGCGATGGATCGGGTTCCTGCTGGTGGTCGCCGGCATCGCGTACGTGGTGGACACGCTCGCCAACGCGCTGCTCGCGGACTACGCCGACGTCGAGACCGTGTTCCTCGTGATCGTCGCGGTGCCGTCATTGATCGGGGAGTTCTCGTTCGCTGTGTGGTTGCTCATGCGAGGAGGCAAGGATGAGGGGCCGGCCCTCACGTCAGCGCCGAGCGAGGTGGAGTCCGCGTTGAGCGGGTGACCCTCGGCGAGCGTGCCGCCGGTACCGGGGAACTCGCTCTCACACAGGAGCCCCGACGACCCGGTTGATGCGCCATCGACCGGGCACGCCTTTCAGCTCCCGGTCCCCCAGATCCTCGAACGTGAGACCGGACCCGGCGGTGAGGTCGCGAACCGTCTGCGAGACGAGGACCTCGGACGGGCCTGCGAAGGAGGCGATCCGGGAACCGATCACCACGGCGAGGCCGCCGACCTTCCCTGCGATCGTCTCGACTTCGCCGGTGTGCAGCCCCGCACGAACGTTGATGCCGAGCGACTCCACCGATCGCACGATCGCCGAGGCGCATCGCACCGCGCGTCCGGGCCCGTCGAACGTCGCGTAGAAGCCGTCGCCCGCGGTGTCGACCTCGTTCCCGCGGAAACGTGCGAGCAGCGCCCGCACCTTGGAGTGGTGCTGTTCCACGAGCCGCTTCCACTCGCGGTCACCGAGCGTCGACGCCTGCTCCGTCGACCCGACGATGTCGGTGAACAGCACGGTCGCGAGCACGCGGTCGAAGATCTCGTGTTCCTCCCGGATCGACGACACGAACCGCTCGACCGCCTCGGCGACCTGCGCCACGTTGCCGAGGTACGGGTCTTCCCCCTCGCCCGGCAACGTGACGATCGACGCGCCGGGGATCTGCCGAGCCGTCCAGGCGCTCTCCTCGATCAGCTCCGACGGCCACGCGTCTCGGACGATCACCGCGGCCGGCACCTGGATCGCAGGCAATGCGCTGCGGGCGTCGGTCGACAGCCACACTCGATTGAAGGTCGCGAGGTCTCCGGGCGCGGCGCCGTTGCGTTGCAGCTTCATCAGCCAGCTCACGAACGCCGGGTCTCGACGCAGGCGCTCACCGTCGACCCGGAACGTCATGGCCGTCGACTCCTCGCCACGCCGGGCGTTGCCCCAGAGCTCCTGGCGGGCGCGGAGCCGTTCCTCGAAGTCATCCTCGCGCATCCCCCATGGGTAGTCGGGAGCCCAGGCGAGTCGGACCGCGCCGCTCCAGAGCAGCAACCCGAGGGAACGTTCTGGGTAGCTCGCCGCGAAGAGAGTGGCCAGCGCTCCCCCGTCGCTCACGCCGAACATCAGCGCACGCTCGGAACCGGCGGCATCGAGCACCGCGCGAAGATCGTCCATCCGTGCTTCGAGGGTCGGGAGTGACGACGAGAGTCGGTCCGACAGCCCGACTCCGCGCTTGTCGAACAGGATCACGCGGGCGAACGAGCCGAGGGATCGGATCAATCGCTCGAACGAGGGCAGCTCCCACATCAACTCGACATGGGTGACGAACGCGTGCACGAAGACGATGTCGACCGGCCCGTCGCCGACGATCTGGTAGGCGATGTGCACGCCGTCGTCGGTGACGGCGTACTGCGACTCCGGCATGTCCACGCCGCCAATCCTGGACTCCGGTCCTCTGCGGGGCAAGCCGCTTGACCGGAGCGCCCACAGGAGCCTATATTCAACCCCACGGTTGAATAGCGGAACGAGGCCAGGATGCCGGTCGATCAGCTCAGCGTCACCTTCTCCGCACTTGCGGATCCGACCCGGCGTGCGATCCTCGAGCGCCTCGCCGACGGCGAGGCGAGCGTCGGCGAGCTGGCCGACCCGTTCCCGATCACCCTGCAGGCCGTCTCGAAGCACCTGAAGGTGCTGGAGCGGGCGGGCCTGATCACGCGGACACACTCGGCGCAGTGGCGTCCCTGCCGTGTGCGGCCCGAACCGCTCGGGCAGGTCATCGACTGGGTGCGCGATCACCGCTTCTGGGAGGAGAGCTTCGACCGCCTCGATGAGCACCTGCGGCGGGCCCGCGACACAAGCCAAGGACCAAGAAGGAGCACGAGATGACTGAACCGACCCCTGCCGAAGGCGTGGTCTCGGCGAGGAGCGACGCCGACGGCATCGTGATCGTCCGCGTGTTCGACGCCCCACGTGAGCTGGTCTTCAAGGCCTGGACCGAGCCGGAGCGGTTCGCAACCTGGTTCGGGGAACACGGATCGTCGATACCGCTCGAGACCGCCTCGATGGATCCACGGCCGGGCGGCGCCTGGAGCGCCGTGATGCTCCACGGCCCCGAGCGCATGGAGATCCCGTTCTCCGGCACGTTCCGCGAGGTCGTCGAACCCGCGGTCGTCGAGTTGGTGCTCGAGGTCGCGGGCGAGGCCCTTCAGGGACCCCCCGAGGTGATGCGGGCCGAGTTCCGCGACCTCGATGACGGCCGCACCGAGATGACGTTCACGCAGCGGGGAAGCCTGCCTGCCGACGAGTACTCGCGGGCGATGCGCGGCTCGCTGATCTTCTTCGACCGCCTCGCCGACCACCTGACCGAGGAGCTCAAGGCGCGGCACGACGGCGACTGAACCGACACGACCGCTACACCGTGATCACGATCTTGCCCGCGGCGTGCCCTTCCTCGAGGTAGCGGATCGCGTCGGGGGCCTCGATCAGCGGGTAGGTGCGGTCGATGACCGGTGTGACCTTCCCGGCCTCGATGAGCTCGGCGAGTGCCTCGAGATCTTCGTGGCCCTCCGTCGAGACGATCCCTCGGAGCTTCTGGCCGACGAAGAGGGAGAGCACGGGCGCCCGAAGCATCTGGCGGAAGAACCCGCCGGTCCACTGCCCGCCGCCCTCGCCGCCCACGATCACGAGGGTTCCCTTCGGCGTGAGTGCGTGCCGCAGGTCAGAGAGTGAGCGGCGACCCGACGTCTCGACGATCACATCCCACGTCCGCGACCCATCGGCGAAGTCCTCGCGGGTGTAGTCGATCACGTCGTCCGCGCCGATCGAACGGACCAGATCGATCTTCGACGTGCTGCAGACGCCGGTCACCACCGCGCCGTACGCCTTGGCGATCTGCACCGCCAGCGACCCGACGCCTCCGGCGGCGCCGACGATCAACACCTGCTGCCCGGGCTGCACCTCGGCCTCGTCGCGGAGAGCCTGGAGCGCGGTGAGTCCGGAGATCGACGCCGCGGCCGCCTGCTCGAACGAGACGTTCGGCGGCTTCGCGACGAGCTTGGACGCGTCGGCGACGGCGAGCTCGGCGAAGGACCCCTCGGCGATGCCCATGACCTCGTCGCCGGGGCGCACGCTCGTCACCGCCGAGCCGACCGCCTCGACGCGTCCGGCGACGTCGCGGCCTCGCACCCCCGCCCTCATCTTGTGGAACCCGGGCATCAGCCGCACCATCTTCGGCAGGCCGGTCATCAGGTGCCACACGTCGGGGCCGCAGCCCGCCGCGTGCACGCGCACGAGCACCTCGTCGTCGCCGATCACGGGTTCCTCGATGTCTCTGAACTCCAGCACGTCCGCCGAGCCGTACCGATCCTGCACGATCGCCTTCATCCCGCTTCTCCCTCTCGTCTGGTAGCGCGTTGAGTGTGTACGCCGTACACTGACGAGGTGGAGCGTACGTGTACGACGTACACTTGTCAACCTCCACGACTTCGAGAGGGGAGCGGATGAGCGCCGAGATCGAGGCCAGCGCACAGCCCAGGGTGCCGCTGACCAGGGAACGGGTTCTGCAGACAGCCGTGGACCTGGCCGATCGGGGCGGCGTCGAGGCGTTGAGCATGCGCAAGCTCGCACACGCCCTCGACGTCGTGCCGATGGCGCTCTACCGGCACGTCGCGAACAAGGACGAGCTCCTGGGGGGCATGATCGACGTCGTCGTCGGAGAGATCGACCCGCCGCTCGAAGGCGCCGACTGGAAGACGGCGATGCGGGAGCGCATCCTCTCCGCCCGCCGCGCCCTCATGCGCCATCCGTGGGCCTCGAGCGTGATGGAGTCGCGCGCCACGCCCACGCCGGTCGTGCTCGCCTACATGGACTCGATGATCGGCATGCTCCGCACCGGGGGGTTCTCGCTCGACCTGACCCATCACGTGCTGCACGCGATGGGCAGCCGGATCTTCGGGTTCACGCAGGAGCTGTTCAACGACACCACCGACGCCGACCCGTCCGCCGAAGCGGCGATGTGGGAGGCCCTGGCCGGCACGTACCCGTACATCTACGAGATCTTCACGACGATCTCCCACGACGACCGGTCGGTCGTCGGCGCGGGGTGCGACGATCAGTTCGAGTTCGAGTTCGCGCTGGACCTGATGCTCGACGGCATCGAGCGACTCAAGGAGCGTGCATGACGTACATCGATCAGGAACCCTGGCCCGAACCGCCTCTCGCGGCCGACGAGGCCACCGCGATCGTGGCGGCGCTCGAGCGACAGCGCGCGACCCTCGCCTGGAAGACGGGGGGCCTCGACGCCGAAGATCTGAGGGCCACCGCGGCCGCATCGACGATCACGCTCGGCGGGCTGCTCAAGCACCTGGCCCTGGTCGAGGACGACAAGTTCACCTGGAAGATCGCGGGACACGAGATGCCGTCGCCGTGGAGAGACGTCGACTGGGACGCCGACCCGGACTGGGACTGGCATTCGGCCGCCGGCGACTCCCCCGAGGAGCTCTACGCGCTCTACCGTGATGCGGTGACCCGCTCGCGCGCCGCGCTCGCGGACGTGCTGGCACAGGGCGGCCTCGACCAGCCGGTCACGAGCATGACGGACGAAGAGGGTCGTTCGCCGAACCTGCGGCGGGTGCTGCTCGACATGCTCGAGGAGTACGCGCGGCACTCGGGCCACGCCGACATCATCAGGGAATCGATCGACGGGGTGGTCGGCGAAGATCGACCCGACTGACGGCCGCTGGACGGTCGTCGGTGGCGAGACCTAGGGTCGAAGCATGTCGAACACGCCGATCATCCTGGTTCCCGGTTTCTGGCTCGGCGCGTGGGCGTGGGACGAGGTCGCCGAGCTGATGCGGGCAGACGGCCACGAGGTCACCGCGCTGACGCTGCCCGGTCTCGAGTCCGTCGACAGCGACCGATCGTCGATCACGCTCGACGATCACGTCGAGGCGATCTGCGACGCGGTGCGAGCGGCCGGCGAGTCGGTCGTGCTCGCCGTCCACAGCGGCGCCGGGGTGCCGGGCTACAGCGCGACCGACCGCGTCGCGGAGCTGATCGCGCACATGGTCTACGTCGACACCGGTCCGGCGACCGCCGCGCTCGACCCCGACTTCGACGGCATCGAGCAACCCCTCCCCCCGCGGGAGCAGCTCGCGGAGGAGGAGCACCTCGACGGGCTCAGCGAGGAACAGCTCGAGACGTTCCGCCGCCGCGCGGTGCCCGAGCCGGCCGCCGCGCTTCGCGACGCGCCCGTGCTCACGAACGACGCCCGCCTCGACGTGCCGAGCACGGTGATATGCACGGCGTACACGTCCGAGCAGTACAAGGAGGCCGTCGCGGAGGGTCAGACCTGGCTCGGGGGATTCGCCGAGCTCCACGACGTCACGTGGATCGACCTGCCGACGAGCCACTGGCCGATGTGGTCGCGCCCGAAGGAGCTCGCCCACATCATCGGCGGCATCGCGAGCGCATAAGGCACGTCGTGGCGAGGGTTGCCGCCGTGCGCGTCCGCGTCAGCGGATGCCCTCGGCCACCGGGGTCACGAGGGCGTCCCACTCCCGCTCCATCCCGTCGACCAGCACGTCGAGGTCGGGGAAGCCGGTCGCGTCGGCGGTGACGACCAGAGAGAGCCGGCCCGCGTAGGAGAAGGCACAGAGCACCAGGCCGACGTTCCCCACGAGCTCGACGATCGGCAGGATCTCCACCACGCGAGCGCCGAACATGTACATGGGTACCGGCGGCCCCGGCACGTTCGTGACGAGCACGTTGTTCGTGTGCTGATGCGTGGTGAACGGACGCGCCAGGGGGGTCGCGGCGAGTGCAGCCATGAAGCCGGCGATCGCGGCAGGCTGCTGGGTCGCCTTCACCACTCGAGTCCTCCTGGCGATCTCGCCGAGACGGCTGCTCGGGTCCGGTTCCGAGGTCGGCAGCGCGAACGCGACCCACCCGGAGCGATTGTCGACGGCCTCGGATCCGGCGTCGGCGCGCAGCGACACCGGCAGGCTGGTGATCAGCTCGAGGTCCGTGGCCTCGCCGCGCGAGGCCAGCAGGCGCCGAAGCCCTCCCGACCACAGATCGAGCACCACGTCGTTGACCGTGGCGTCGTGTGCGTGCGCCGCACCTTTCACGGCGGCGAGATCCAACCGGACGACCCCGATCCGCCGACCTGCACCGACCACCCGGTTGAGCGAGGTGGGCGGTGCCTGCAGCTCCGGGTTCGCGCCGGCGTACGAGCGCGCGATGCGCGCGACCCTGCCGATCGACGCCGCCATCCGAGCGCCTGCGCCCGGCCGCGTCGCGTCGGCGACGAGCCCGCGCACGGTCTCGATCTTCGCCTCGAGGTTGTCGGCGCGCAGGGCCCGTTCCGACGGGAGCCGTTCGGGCACCCACGAGGCGGGGGCGGGATCGGGGACCGCGGGATCGAGGTCGAACAGCGACGCCATGATCGTCACGGCCGCCATGCCGTCGGCGACCGAGTGGTGCAGCTTCAGCATCGCGGCGACGCGATCCTCCTCGAGGCCCGTGAAGAACCACAGCTCCCAGAGGGGCCGGCGGCGATCCAGAGAGCGCATGGCGACCTGCGCGGCCGTCTCCAGGAGCTCGCCGTCGCCTCCGGGCGTGGGGACGGTCGTCTGGTGCACGTGTCGCTCGATCGCGAACCGGGGATCGTCGACCCACAGCGGCCGCCCACCGAGCGGTCCAGGCACGTGCAGGCGCCGCCGCAGCTCGGGGACGAGCGGCAGGCGACGTTCGAGCCGTGCGGTGATCTCCCGCATACGCAACCGGCCCTCGTCGTCCAGCAATGCCTCGCCTTCCAGGACCGTGAGACCGCCGAAGTGGCACGGCCACTCGGGCGTCTCGAGCCGCAGGAACATCAGGTCGAAGGAGCTCAACCTCCGGAACCGGCCCACCCTCGTCATCGCCTCGCCCACCCGCGCAGGACTCGGGGCCACGGTCGCTTGACGAGCGTCAGCGGCATGACCTCGAGGTGCAGGCGCGACACCTTCCCCGCGTCGCGACCGAACACGACCCGCATCGACCCGAGCCCGACCTGTTCGAGATCGAGCCGGAACACGAGCGGGTCCTCAGGATCGTCCGGGTGCAGTGGGAAGCCTCGGTACAACGTCGGGATCGGGGTCAGCGCACGGATCGTCAGCTGACCTCGCCGCACGAAGATCTCGGCGCCGGCGCCGAACATCCCGCGCATGCGCACGTCGGTGAGTGGCCCCTCGAGCGCGTACCAACCGCACAGCTCGCCCCACGTCTCGGGTCGGCGCGGCACGTCGGTCCGGATCGCGTCCTCGGGGAGGCCGACGATCTGCCTGAGGAGGCTCGAGGTCTCGAACGGAAGCCAGAAGTCCGGACGCCACGAGCCGTTCGTGAACGCCATCACGGCCACGCCGTCGTCGGGGGCGAGGAAGACCTGCGAGTGGAAGCCGGGCAGCGTCCCCTGGTGCTCGACGGCCAAGTGGCCATCGCCGAGGTCGGCACGCCAGAACGCGAGCCCGATGCCCGGGATGCGGGGGTCGGGCCGATACTGCGGCTCGAACATCATCGTGACCGTCTCCGGCTCGAGCATCGAGCCGTGGTCGTTCACACCACCGCCGAGCAGCGCCGCCAGGTAGCGAGCCATGTCGCCCGGCGTGGAGTAGACAGACGCGGCACCCGCGGTCACGGCCTCCCGTACAGAGACGGCCTTCGGGCCGGCGTGTCCCATCTCGTATCCGGTCGCGAGCCATGGCGTGACCCGCTCGGAGCGAAGCAGGTCGGTGTGGTCCATGCCGAGTGGGTCGAAGACGTGCCGGCGGAAGTAACGGTCGAGCGGTTCCCCGCTCACGTCCTCGATGATCTGGCCGAGCGTGGCGAACCCGTGGTTGCCGTACCGGAACCTGGTCCCGGGCTCGGCCACGAGGCGCAGCCGGCCACGGTAGTGCTCCGCGAGCGAGGGCAGACGCTCCCCCAGCGCCACGCTCTCGCCGAAGTCGGGCCGCAACGCGCCCCGGGCGGGCACCACCTCGGGGATGCCGGCCGTGTGCGTCAGTAGGTGCCGCAGCGTCGCGGGCCTCCAGCCCGGGTCGGCGGGAACCAGACGATACGCGCGCAGGTACTCGTTCGCGGGTGCGTCGAGGTCGACCTGGCCCTGCTCCCACAGTTGCAGCATCGAGACCGCCGTGACGGTCTTGGTGATCGACGCGATCCGGAAGACCGTGTCCTCGGTGATCGGTGTGCGCTCGACGATGTCGGCGACGCCGTGCGCGGAGAACGAGGCGAGCGACCCGTCACTCACCACGCCGACGGCCAGACCGACGGCCGACCACCGGTGGAGGATGCGCGCGACGCACCGGTCGAGCTCAGCGTCCCCGGAGCGCGCAGGCCCGATCGTGGAACGAGTGCGTGAGGAGACCATCGTGCCCTCCTTCCGTTCGCCGGTCCCGGGACCAGCGGATGCCCGGCAGCCATCTCCACCCTGGCAAGGCTGGACGGGGGTGGAAGGAGCGACGGACCCCGTCCCCGCGGGACCATCGCCGTCGTTCTCACGCGACCCCGGCGGAGGTGCGACGATGACGCCGATGAAGAAGGTCGACACCCCGCCCGACGAGTTCCTCGGGTCCTTGCCCGACGAGATCCGGGGCCCGATGACGGAGCTCGACACGATCATCACCTCGTGCCTGCCCGGCAGGACCCGGGAGCTCTGGGAAGGGCCGTTCTGGGGCGGCAGCGATCAGCGGATCATCGGGTACGGCGACATCGCGCAGCCGCGCCCGCGCGGCGAGCCCGTCGAGTGGTTCCTCGTGGGTCTCGCCAGGCAGCAGCGGTACTTCAGCCTGTACATCAACGCCGTTCTCGACGGCGCGTACCTACTCGCCCACTACGCGGATCGGCTGGGCACGGTGAAGACGGGATCGGCGAGCCTCAGCTTCTCGAGCCTCGACGACGTCGACCTCGATCAGCTGAAGGCGCTCCTCACGCAGGCCCACGACGTGTCGCCGGAGGACGTGTGACGGGCAGCGTCAACCCATCTGCATGACCCATATCGGCAGACCCGATCCCTCGTCGACACCGCGCTCATGCTCGACGAAGCCGCAGCGCCGATAGAAGTCGATCGCCCGATCGTTCGCCTCGAACACCTCGACGAAGAGAGGATCGAAGAGCCGGCCCACGTGCTCGACGAGGGCGCGGCCGTGGCCCCTCCCCTGGTGCTCGGGGTGCGTGAACAGGCCGCCGATCAGGTCGTCGAGCATCGAGCAGAACGCGACGATCGAGCCGCCTTCTTCGCTGACCCAGGTTCGCGCCTGCCCGAGGAGCTCGCGGATCTCCGGCTCCATCGCCCGCCACGTCTCCGCCGACAGGAACGGTTGTCCCGGGATCGTCGATGCGAGCCAGACGTCGATCACGGCATCCTCGTCGGCCGGCCGGGACTGGCGGATCATGATCAGGTCCCAACGGGCTCAGCGAGCGGGCCGTCCAGCCGCTCCAGCCAGACGGCGGCGCCGGCGTCCTCGAACACTTCCCGAGCTTCCGCGAACATGGCGCTCGTCTCGCCCGCGCGATCGTGGTCGCGCATCCACTCCGCCCGTTCGACGAGCGTGGTCGCGAGCCAGAACCTCGCGCCGCACCCACGGAGCGTGGCGATCACCTCCGCGAACCCTCGATCGATCTCGTCGGGGTCGCTCCCCGTCAGCATGCCGAGGCGTGTCCGACCGAGCCCGTCGAGGGCGGACAGCACCGGCGAGGTTCGCACCGCCCTGAGGGTCGTCGTGGCATCGACGAACGACTGCATGCCCTCGCGATCTTCCAGGGCCCAGGCAGCATCGATGCCTTCCATGAGCCCGACCTTCGCCATCACGCTGTCGGGATCGCCGATCCCAGCGACGGGCAGCACCTCGAGGGCAGCATCCATCGCCTCTTCGTGCCGTCCTCGCGCGTTCGAGATCGCGGCCTGCGCGACGAGCCAGGACGCCCGCTCCTGGTACGACGACGACGACTCGTAGCGCGCGTGGATCTCGATCTCGCGCTCCGCGCGCTCGTCCTCGCCCCTGCTCACGTAGATCGTCGGCATCGCGCACAGGCGCCCCAACACCTCGGGCATCGCCCGGTCGGGAGCCGAGAGGGACGCGACGGCGCCGATCGCCTCGTCCCACCGCCCGGCGAAGAAGAAGGGTGACGTGACCTCCGCCTGCAGCAGGTCCTTCCAGAACCGGTTCCCGACCCGTTCGGCGAGAGCGATGCCGTCGACGTAGACCTCGATCGCGCGGTCAAGCTGATCGCCTCGGTAGTAGATCTCGGCCTGGTTGTTGTAGGCACGGAGCGCCGCGCCGGCGAGATCGTGCTCCAGTGCGTAGTGCAGAGCGTGCGTGGTGAGGGCGATCTCCTGCTGCCGTCTGGAGTCGCCGACGATCGCACCCATCGTGATCAACGCCTGCGCGATCGTCTCCGGATGGTCGAGCGCCTCGCCGATATCGAGGGCGGTCTCGACGCGGTTCATCGCTGCATCCTTGTCGCCGCGGAAGTAGTGCAACCGGCCGAGCTGGGCGGCGAGCGTTGCCAGATCCTCATCGGGTTCGTCCTCGGCCAGTACCGAGAATGCCTTCTCCATGCGCTCCAGCGCCTCGTCGAGGCGGCCGTCGCCCCAGTCGACCTCCGCGAGACCGGCCGAGACCCGGGCGGCCGAGTGCGCCTCGAGCTCTTCCTCGTAGATCGCGAGCGCTTCGCCGAGCAGGCGTCGAGCCTCTCCGAGGCGGTCACCCATGAGGGCCATCTCGCCGGCGCGCTCGATCGCACCTGCGCGCGCGAGCGGGTCCCCCGCCATCTCGGCGGCGCGTTCGAGGTAGCCCTGCGCCTCGACCGACGCGCCGAGCGCCGCAGCGCGCTCACCCGCGCGGCGCAGGGTGTCGAGCGCCTTGCCCTTGACCTGCGGGGCGTCGGCGGCCGCCGGATCGAGCTCGAACGCCTGCAGGTAGTGGTTCGCGAGGACCTCGATGACCTCGGCCTCGTCGCCCGCCCATGACTCGAGGATGAACGTCGCGGCGGCGAGATGCTTCGTCTTCCGTTCGCGCTTCGCGATCGTGCCGTACGCGACCTGGCGCACCAGGTCTTGCAGGAAGGAGTACTGGCCTCGATCGGGCGAGCGGGGGTCCGTGGTGAGGGTGAAGACCTCCTTGCGCACCAGGCTCGCGAGCAACGGGGTGACACGATCGAGGGGCAGCTCGGCGACGGCGGCGACCCCTTCCTTGAAGAAGCTCTTCCCGAGAACGGCCCCGTCCTGCACGATCGTTCGCTCGAGCGGGTCGAGTCCGTCGAGGCGCGCAGCGATCAGTGCCTGCAGGGTCTCGGGGATCGCGAGGTCGGCGATCCGCCCGGTCGTGCGGTATGCCGATCCCTCCTCTTCCAGTAATCCGCGGTCGAGCAGCATCCGCACCGTCTCGAGTGCGTACAAGGGCACCCCCTGCGCGCGGTCGAGGACCGATCGCTCGATCTCGGCCGGCAGCCCCGGCACCAGCTCACGAAGGATCTGGTGCATGCCGGCCTCGGGCAGCGGCTCCAGGTGGACCGATGTGAAGCTGTGATGTCCCGAGCCCCAGCTGGGCCGTCGCTCGAGGAGGTCGGGCCGTGCGAGCGAGAGGATGAACAGCGGCGAGGTGCGGCCCCGCTCGAGCAGGTAGTCGATGAAGTCGAGCAACGACGTGTCGGCGTGCTCGAGGTCCTCGAAGATCAGCACGGTCGTGGACTCGTCGGCCAGACGCTCGAAGAGGAGGCTCCAGGCACTGAAGAGCTCGTCGCGGTCGGCCGACGCCGCCCCCTCGAGCGAGAGCAGGCTCGCGAGCCTCGGCTCCATCCACCGACGCTCGGTCTCGTCGGCCACCGACTGCTCGAGGAGCGTGTGGAGCTTCGCCGAGGCCGACCGTCCGGTCTCCTCCTCGGCGATGTCGCATCGCATCTTGACCATCTCGACGAGCGCCCAGTACGTGAGGCCATCTCCGTACGCGGGACACCGACCTCGATGCCAGAACACGTCGTCGACGAGGCCGTCGATGTAGCGCCCGAACTCGCGGGCGAGGCGCGTCTTTCCGACCCCGGCGACCCCGACCACCGACACGAGGTGGGCGCGTCGCTCGTCGGCGGACGTATGGAACGCCTCCTTGACGAGCCGCAGCTCGCGGTCGCGCCCGACGAACGGCGCCTCGAGGCCCTCCGTCGCATCCCAGTCGCCCTGCCCACCCGTGACGCGGAGAGCCCGCCAGAGATGGATGGGCTCGGCCTTGCCTTTCACCTCGTGGCTTCCATGGTCCTGGTAGGCGATGCGCGTGTGTGTGGCCCACCGGGTGGAGTCGCCCACGAGCGCCGTGCCCGGATCGGCCACGGACTGGATCCTCGACGCGGTGTTCACGAGGTCGCCGAGGACCATGCCTTCGGCCTCGGCCCCGAGGGACACCGCAGCCTCGCCCGTGAGGATGCCCGCCCTGGCCTGGAGCCCCTGCGCGCCTACCTCGTCGCCGAGAGCCTCGACGGCGCCCACGATCTCGAGGCCGGCGAGCACGGCGCGCTCCGCGTCGTCCTCTCGGGCGACCGGGGTGCCCCACACCGCCATCACGGCGTCGCCGATGAACTTCTCGACGGTGCCCCCGTAACGCCCGATCACCGTGGAGCACGCCTTGAAGTAGCGAGAGAGCAGATCGCGGACCTCCTCGGCGTCGCGGACCTCCGACAATGAGGTGAAGCCCACCAGGTCGACGAAGAGGACCGAGACGAGTCGCCGCTCGTCGTGACGCTCCTGGGAAGATGCTGCGCCGGCACTCGCGGTCGCCGTGAACGTGAGGGGCGCGCCGCACCCTCCACAGAAGCGGTCGGTCACCTCGTTCTCGGCGCTGCAGGCGTCGCAGATGACGGGAAGCTTCGCACCGCACTGCGAACAGAACCTCCGCCCTGTTGCGTTGACCGTTCCACACGCACCGCAGGGCATGGCCAGCACTGTATCCGTTGCGTGCCGACGGCACCATGCCTGGGTTCGATCGAAGGACGCCGCGGTGGGTCGGAGTTCGGCCTGACGCGCCTCGCTACACGGCGCAGCCGCCGCGCACGAGGTCGTACGCCTCGCTGAGCGCCTGGGGGTCGCGGTTGCCGTCGATCATCGGCGCCATCGCGCCGTCGGCGAGCCCCCAGGCGACGATCTCGGCGAGCTGCTCGATGCCCCGCCGCTTCCACTCGACGTCGTCGCCCGCCCACACGTCGAGGCCGCGCAGCTGCAGGAACCGATCGCGGCACGCGTCGTCGAGGGTCGCGCCCTCCCAGGCGTGGGCGAGCTCGTGGAGCACGAGGCGCTGGGGGCCTGCTTCCATCTCGAGACGCACGCACAGATCGACGCGGCCACCCTGCGCGTAGCCGAGGAACCCTCGGCAGCCATCGGTGCCGTGGTGGAAGTGCACCTCGGTCGGCGGCAGCTCAAGGCCGGCGGCCTCGAAGCGCCCCACGGCCCACACGGCGAGCTCCGTCGCGACCGGCGGAGCGTCGACCACGACGACCTGCGGCGTCCCGGGCACCGGGTCCCCGGCCCGCGTCAGCGCGACGGCGTCGGGCAGGCTCGCGATCGCCCCGACGCTCATGGCGATCCCGATCCATCCGACGGCCCGTGCATTCCTCGTGAACATGGGCCGAACGTGGGCCCCAGCGCTGCAGGCACCGCCCGCGAACGCTTGGACGTGCTTGGAACCGGCTTGAAACTCTCGAGGGTGGGAGTGGCTTTCCGACGCAACCCGAACGGAGTAGGGTCCGGTCGTGCGATTCCTCGTGTTGGGCCCGTTGGAGGTCGAGGCGACTCCAGAACCCGTCGCTCTCGGCGGTCGCAAACAGAAGCTCGTGCTCGCCCACCTGCTGCGTCGCCCCAATGGTTGGGTCTCGACCGAGTCACTGATCGACGACGTCTGGGGCGAAGAGCCGCCCGGGGCCGCGAAGGGCTCCCTCCAGTCGTACGTGTCGAACCTTCGCAAGGCTTTGGGAGCCGAGCGGCTCGAGACCGGGGCGGGCGGCTACCGCCTCGTGGTGGGCCCCGGCGAGCTCGACGCGCTCGATTTCGAGCAGACGTCGGCACGCGCGAACGGTGAGGTCGACGGCAACCCGCGTGAGGCGTCGGACCTGTTCCGCCGAGCGCTCGGCCTGTGGCGTGGGTCGGCGTTCGCCGACCTCGCCGATGAGCCGTCGCTCCTGGGTGAGATCGGGCGGCTGGATGAGGAACGGCTGCAGGCGATCGAGGGGCGCATCGACGCCGACCTCGCGCTCGGACGTCACGTCGAGGTCGTCGCCGAGCTCGAGGACCTCACGCGTCGGTGGCCACTGCGCGAGCACCTCTGGTCGCAGCGGATGCTCGCGCTCTACCGGTCGGAGCGACCGGCCGAGGCGCTCGCGGCCTACCGCGACGCGCGGTCCACCCTCGTCGACGAGCTCGGGGTCGAACCTGGCCGCCCGCTGCAGCGGCTGAACGAACGCATCCTGCTGCAGGACCCGGAGCTCGACCTGCCGACCGCGTCGGACGAGCGCGAGACCATCGAGCTCGACAACCCGTACAAGGGTCTGCGGCCGTTCCGCGAAGGCGACCAGCAGGATTTCCACGGTCGCGAGGCGCTCACCGAGCTGCTCGTCGCCACGCTCGAGGACGACGCCCGCCTCGTCACCCTCATCGGCCCGAGCGGCTCGGGCAAGTCGAGCGTCGTCTCCGCCGGGCTGGTCCCCGCATTGCGCAAGCGCGGCGTCGGCGACCGGTGGGACATCGCATCGATGCGCCCGGGCGCCTATCCGTTCACGGAGTTCGACGCCGCGATGGGGCGCACGTTCCCGTCATCGACCTCGGGCGACCGACGCACCGACCGGGACACATGGCTCCTGGAAGAGGTGTTGCGCGCGTTGCCCGAGGACGGCTCTCGGCTGCTGCTCGTGATCGATCAGTTCGAGGAAGTGTTCACGCTCGTCGACGACGAGACCCGCAACCGGTTCCTCGCCGGGCTCGTGGCCGCCGCCGAGGAGCCGGGTGAGCGCCTGCGGGTGCTCGTCGTGCTGCGGGCCGACTTCTTCGACCGCCCGCTGGCCTACCCGATCTTCGGCCGGCTCATGACCGAGCACATCGTGCACGTGCTGCCGCTCGGTCCGAGTGAGCTCGAAGCCGCGGCGGCGAAGCCCGCCGAGCGCGTCGGTGTGTCGTTCGAGCCGGGCCTGCTCGCCGAGTTGGTCGGCGACGTGAGCCGTCAACCGAACGCGTTGCCGCTGTTCCAGTACGCGCTGACCGAGCTGTTCGACCGGCGCGACGGCGACGAGCTCTCCCTCGCCCGGTACGAGGCGCTCGGCGGGCTCCGGGGTGCGGTCGCGAGCCGGGCGGAAGACACGTTCACACGGCTCGACCCCGACCGGCAGGAAGCAGCCCGTCAGCTGTTCCTGCGGCTGGTGCGGGTCGGGGCCGGCACGGCGACCCGGCGGGTCGTGCGGGCCGACGAGCTTGCCTCGCTCGACGTCGACGTCGTCACGATGCAGGACGCGGTGGAGGCGTTCGTCTCGAACCGGTTGCTCGCGGTCGACCGCGACCCCGCCTCGGGCGCGGCGACGGTCGAGGTCGCACACGAAGCGCTGCTGAGCGAGTGGCAGCGACTCGCGGAGTGGATCGAGAGCGGTAGAGCGGACCTGCGGCAGCATCGTTCCTTCGTGGGCGCCATGCGAGAGTGGCTGGCGGCGGACCGTGATCCCGACTACCTGCTGAGCGGCGGACGCCTCGAGCGCTACGAGGCCTGGCGGGAGGCGACGACGTTGCGCCTGACCGAGGACGAGCGAGCGTTCCTCGACGAGGCGGTGCATCGGCGAGATGAGGCCGCGGCAGCGGAGGCCGAGCGCGCGGAGGCCGAGGCGCGCATCCGAGCGCGTGCGCGGCGCCGGTCCTTCGCGGTGGGGGTGGGGGCAGCCGCCCTCATCGCCGCCCTCATGGTCGGCGTCCTGCTCGCGGGCGGCGGCGACGAACTCCCCACGATCACGAGCCTGACCTACGGCGATCGCGAAGACAACATGGTCTTCGAGCTCGGCGAGCAAGGCATCACGCGCGCCGAACACGAACTCGGAGTCACGGTGCAACGCGCCGACGTGCTGCTGCCACCCGAGACGGTGATCGAGGACGCGGCCGCCGCAGAGACGGATCTCTTGATCCTCGACAACAACGCGAGCTTCGCGATCGGAGATCGACCGGACCTGTTCGTGCCGCCGACCCACTATGTCCTTCCCCCGGTCGAGGTTCGGATCGATCGACCAAACGTGACGACCCTCGAGATCGCGTTCGAACAGAGCGGGTTCCTGGCGGGTGTGGCCGCGGCCTCCACCACCCGCAGCGGCGTGATCGGCTACGTCGGCGCATGGGAGGGAGACCCGGGCGAGCCGTCGTCGGTCTTCCAGAGCTTCCGAGCCGGGTACGAGGCGGGGGCCGAGTGGGTCGATCCGGACGTGCAGGTGCTCTCGGGCCTCATCTACGACTTCGGCCGGGAAGCCGTGAACTACTTCGACTCGCCCAACGTCGCGAAGCGGATCGCTCGGTTCGAGTACGACGAGGGTGCCGATGTCGTGTTCCACGCGAGCGGGATCTCGGGGGCGGGCGTCTTCCAAGCCGCCGTCGAGCGGTCGACGGAAGACCGCCACCTCTGGGCGATCGGGGTCGACACCGATCAGTGGCAGCAGGCGAGCGAGGCCGAGCGTTCGCACATCTTGACGTCGAGCATGATCCGCTGGGACATCGTGCACTTCACGGTGATCCGCGACTTCATCGATGGAACGCTGGAGCCGGGGGCCCGACCCGTCACGGTCGATGAAGGCATCCTCACCTACTCCCGGAGCGGGGACGCTCTCAGCCCCGGCGCGATCGCCAACCTCGATCGTGCGATCGAAGAGATCACTCGCGGCGCGCTCGACGTTCCCACCGAGCCGAGCGGCGAGCTGCTACTGCCTTCGGGCTGAGGACGGCCACCGAACCTCGGGTCGACCCGAGCGTCGTCAGTCGTCGGCGAGGCCGACGATCTCCCACGCCTCGACCGGGCGGCGGGCACCCTTCACCGTCAGCTCCCCTCGCTCCTCCGCCTTCACGCGGTCCTTCACGAGTGCGTAGGTGCGGAACCCGCACAGGGTCGAGCCGGGCTCGGCCGTCGTCTCCAGACGAGCGGCGACGTTGACCGCGAAGCCGACCGCCATGTACGCCCGCAGCACCTCGCTCCCGAAGACGCCGACGGTGCAGTGCGCAGTGTTCACGCCGACCCTGATCTTCAGGTCGGCGGGGATCCCACGCTCACGCAACGAGGCCGCGAGCTCGGCGCAGCGCCGGTGCATCTCCATCGCCGCCTGGACCGCCGCCCATGCCTGGTCGGCCTCCGGCATCTCCTTGGGAGCGCCGAAGACTGCCATCACACCATCGCCGATCAGGTTGTCGACCGACCCGCCGAACGCGATGACCGCCGCCGTCATCTCCCGGAGGTAGCCGTTGAGCACCACGGCGAGCTCCTCCGGCTCAAGGCTCTCCGCGAGGTCGGTGAACCCGACCATGTCGGCGAACAGCACCGTGATGCGTCGGCGCTCGAACGACTCCTCCTCGACGGGCAGCTCGCCCTCGAGCAGGCGCTCGGCCACCTGCCGAGGCAGGAAGCGGGCGAGCTCGCCGGTGCGCACGAGCTCGGCCATCTGCTCGTCCACGCGAGCCTCCAGACGACGACGGGTCTGTTCGAGCTCCGTCACGTCGTGGTACAGGATGTAGAAGCCGCTGGGCTCGTCTTCCTGCTCCTCACGGATCGCGAGGATCTCGATGTCGACGAGCGAGCCGTCCTTGCGCGTACGCCGCCCGATGCGACGGAACGAGGCCCCTCCCCACGCTTCCGCGCTCCAGGCGGTCGCCTCCGCGTGGATCACAGGGTCCGTGGCGACGAGGTCGTCGAGGTTCACGCCCAGAGCCTCGTCGGCCGAGTAGCCGAAGAGCAGCTCTGCGGCCGGATTCCACAGCGTGACATCGAAGTTGCGGTCGACCTTGATGATCGCGGTCGGGCTGGTCTCCACGAGCTCCTCGAAGAAGCGGCGCTGACGGACGAGCTCACCGACGTCTTCGTACAGCGCGAACGCGCCCACCAGCCGCCCGTCGATCGTGATCGGTACCGAGCGGATCGCGACGTCGACGAGGGTCCCGTCCTTCCTGGCGCGGCGGGTGACGACCTCGATCGGGCCATCGAGGACGCGGTCGTTCAGCGAGGCGGCGTCGTCTCGGATCGCCTCGTGCTGACCGACCAGCTCGTCGATGTGGCGACCGAGCGCCTCTGCGCGCGACCAGCCGAACAGCCGCACGGCGGCGGGGTTCCATTCCGTGACCATGAACGATGGATCGCACGTGACGATGGCCGTCGGGCTCGCCTCGACGAGCGTCTCGTAGAACCGACGCTGGTCCTCGGGCGTGCCGACATGCGCATCGGGTGTCGAGGTCATGGCGGCGAGCGTAGAGCGAACCCGCCCCGCAAGCCAGACGCATCGTGCGCCGCGGCAAGGGGTATCGTCGCGGGTCATGACCGAGGATCGCTCCTACGTCGAGGAGAACGCGCGCGAGCTCGAGCGCATGCGCTCGCTCGTCGACGACCTGAGTGAGGACGACCTGCGACGGCCGGCGAACGAGTACTGGACCGTCGCCGGCGTGCTCGGCCACATCGCGTTCTGGGACGCGCGGATGCTCGCGCTCTGCGACAAGCTCGACCGCGGCGTCCCGTTCGCGGCCTCCGACACCGAGCCGGAGGACGTCGACTGGATCAACGATGCCTCCCGGGCGCTGATCCACGCGGTGCCGCCTGGTGAACTGGCGCGGCTCGCGCTGCAGATCGCCGAAGACACCGACACGCGGGTGGCGACGCTTCCGCTCGACCTGCTCTGGCCCCGGGACCCCGACAGTCCGCTCTACGCCGTGCGCGCGTCGCATCGCAGCGAACACCTCGACGACGTCGAGGCGGCGCTGCGCCGTGCCTGAGTCGATGGCCGCATGAAGACGATCGGGAACATCCTGTGGTTGATGTTCTTCGGATGGGAGCTGTTCCTCGCGCATCTCGTGGCTGGGTTGCTGTTGTGCATCACGATCATCGGCATCCCGTTCGGCGTGCAGTCGTTCAAGTTGAGCCTGCTGGCGCTCTGGCCGTTCGGTCAGACCGTCGTGCCGAGCGAGGACCACCTAACGTTCGCGTGAACATGCAGGTCGAGCTCCGCGACGTCGGGCGCCTCGAGCATCCGACCGATCTAACCCCCCGTCAGGCGCTCGTTTCCCACAGGCCCATGACGTTGCCTTCGGGGTCCTTGAAGTAGGCGAACGCACCCATCCCCGGGATCGGGGTCCTCGGGGTCACCGTGCTGCCGCCCTCCGCCTCGACTTCCTTCAACGACTGGTCGATGTCGTCGACGCCGATCGTGATGACCGGCGACGGGGTGAGGTCCGAACGCTCCATCAGGCCGCCGTTGATCGCGCCGGCTTCGGTCGGCATCATCGAGTCGTCGACCGGGGTCGTGGTGGCGATCGTGTAGTCCCCCCCGTCCATCTGCATCGTGTTCAGCTGCCAGTCGAAGACCGACCCGTAGAACGACTTCGCGCGCTCGACGTCGTCGGCGGGGATCTCGAAGTGCACCACTTTGCGCATGTGTTCCTCCTGCCGTGGCTCGGATGCTCGACGCCTCACCCTCTCGCCCCGTCGGGGAACGGTCAAGGTGCCGAGTCGGCGCTACTCCCGTTCCTGCGCTCGGGCGACGCGGTACGTGGCAGCCACGAACTGCCCCTGACGCTCGAGGCCCACGAGCCTCAGGTCCGACGCGAGCAGGCGCCGGGGCAGCAGCGGGGCGCCATCGCCGAGCGTGACCGGCGCGATGCTGAGCTGGATCTCGTCGAGCAAGCCCGCATCGGCGAACTGACCGGCTAGGTCTCCCCCGCCGACGATCCAGACGTTCCCGTCGGCGGCCTCGACCATGTCGGCGTGGATCGGGGCGACGTCGCCCTGCACGAACCGTAGGTCGGCCCCGGGGATCACCGGCAGCTCGCGGGTCGTGAACACCCAGCAGGGCGTCTCGCCGTAGTAGGCGCTCCACTTCTCGGGATGTTCGAGCAGCCGCTCGTTCGCCAACACCCACTCGTAGGTCGTCGAGCCCATCACCATCGCGCCGACCCGCTCGAAGAACGCCGCGAACCGCGCCTCGTGGCCTACGTCATCGCCGTCGGCCGGCACCTGGAAGAGCCACTCGAGCGAGTTCGCCTCGTCGGCGATGAACCCGTCGATGCTCGTCGCCGTGTAGAACTGCGTGACACCCATGACGTTGTAGCGTAGCCAGAGGAGGGTTCGAGGACGATCGGCATCGATGATGCCGGGGGTCCGCGAGGCGATCCACCGCGTGGAATCGCGCCAGGTGCTCGGCACGATCGTCATCACCGTCTAACGTCGAAGGGTCCGGAGAGATCGATGGCTACCCTGACCTACCTGACGATCATGTCGCTGGACGGCTACGTCGCCGACGAGCAAGGCAGCTTCGACTGGGGCGTGCCCGACGAGCAGGTGCACGGGTTCATCAACGACCTCGTGCGCTCGGTCGGCACCTACCTCTACGGGCGACGCATGTACGAGGTCATGGCCGCCTGGGAGACGATGGATGTCACCGACGAGCCGCCTTCCATCCGCGAGTTCTCGGCGATCTGGCGAGCGGCGCGCAAGGTCGTGTACTCGACGACGCTCGAGGACATCTCCACCACCCACACGCACATCGAGCGAGCCTTCGACCCCGACGGGGTGCGGCAGATGAAGGCGTCGGCCGAGCGACCCCTCGCGGTTGGCGGTCCGGAGCTCGCCGCCCAGGCGCTGGCGGGCGGATTGGTCGACGAGTGTCATCTCTTCCTCGCTCCCGTCGTCGTGGGCGGCGGAACGCGAGCCCTCCCCGACGGCATGCACCTGGGCCTCGAGCTTCTGGATGAACGCCGGTTCGCCAATGACATGGTGTACCTGCGCTACGGCGTCCTGGGCACGGGATGAGGCGCGGTTGATAGGTTCGATCGATGCAGCCGCTCGATGACGCGATCGACACGGTCGCACGGGACTCAGGGTTCACCGGCGTCGTGCGTGTGGACCGTGCAGGGACCACCGAGTTCGCGAAAGCCTACGGACTCGCCGACCGCGCCCACGAGATCGCGAACACGATCGACACGAAGTTCGCGCTCGCGAGCGGCGCGAAGGGATTCACGGCGCTCACGGTCATGAGCCTGGTCGGGGACGGCTCCCTCGCCCTCGACACCACCGCACGCTCGCTGCTCGGCGACGACCTTCCGCTCATCGACGATGCCGTGACCGTGGAACACCTGCTCGCACATCGATCCGGCATCGGCGACTACCTCGACGAGAGCGCCCTCGACGACACGAACGACTACGTGATGCCGGTTCCCGTGCAGGAACTCGCCACGACCGAGCAGTACCTCGCGGTTCTCGACGGTCACGACACCGTGTCCGCGCCCGACGAGCGGTTCGCCTACAACAACGGCGGGTTCGTGGTGCTCGCGCTGATCGCAGAGCGCGTGAGCGGGGTGCCGTTCCACGAGCTGGTGAGGCGCCGAGTCTGCGATCTGGCCGGGATGACCGACACGGCGTTCCTGCGATCCGACGAGTTGCCCGGCGACGCCGCGCTCGGCTACCTCACGGTCGACGGACCGAGGACGAACATCTTCCACCTGCCGGTGCTCGGCAGTGGCGACGGTGGCATCTACTCGACCGCCGGCGATCTCAGCGCGTTCTGGACCGCGTTGTTCGCCGGGCGCATCGTCCCGAGCGACCAAGTGGCCGAGATGGTGCGACCTCGCAGCGACTGGCCCGAGGAGTCGAAGCGCCACGGGCTCGGCTTCCACCTCCATGAGACCACGGACGTCGTGTGGCTCGAGGGATCCGACGCCGGCGTGTCGTTCCTCAGCACGCACGATCCGACGAGGGCGATCACCCACACGGTCATCTCGAACCGCACCGACGGAGCCTGGCCTGTGGTGATCCGGCTCGACGAACTGCTCGGCACGTAGGCGGCCCGTCCGATCGCTGCCTGACGAGGTCGGGCCCTGGGGTCACGGCTTGCGCGCGACGAGGCGCTCGAGCACGCCGGCACGGAGGCGATCGCTCTGCTCGATCGTGAAGCCGGCGGCTTCCACGTGGTCGCGCGGACGGCGGGTGAGCTCGTCGCGGTTCCGCGTCGGTGCGAGCTCCATCAGACGCTGCAGCCAATACAACGGAAGCACGCTGCTCCGGATGTGATCGACGAGGATCAGCCGTCCCCCCGGCTTCAGCACGCGTCGCATCTCCCGGACCGCCGCCCGTTCGTCGGGTACCGAGCACAGCGCATAGGTGCTGAGCACCGTGTCGAACATGGCGTCGGCGAAGGGCAGCGCCTGCGCGTCACCCTCGGTCAACGTGGCCGACACGCCGAGATCTGCCGACCGTCGCCTGGCGAGGGCGAGCATCTCCGGCGTGAGATCGATGCCGGTGAGGTGCACACCCCGCGGGTAGTGCGGCAGGTTCAGCCCCGTACCGATCGCGACCTCGAGCGTGCGACCGATGGCCCGGGAACACGCCCACGGGCGGTGGTCGGTCCCGAGCAGCCACTTCTCGCTCCGGTCGGCGTCGCGGTCGTAGGTCGATGCCTCCTCGGCGTACTGGCGGCGTCGACGTCGGTTGGCATCGTCACGGCCGTCCGGCGACGGCTCGATACTCATACGCCGATCGTACGGCCGCTTCCCCGGAAGGAGACGCGCTTCAACAGGCGATGGCGGTGTCCCTGCGGTCGACGACACAGGTGTCGTTCCCAGGCCCGCCGACCGCGCGATCGCGCCGGTCGCCATCGCGGGTGGAGAGGGTGTCGTTGCCCCCTTTGCCGACCAGCACGTCGGTATCGCCCGTTCCCCCCCTGTCGGTGAGGACGTCCGCGCCACGCCCGCCGGTCAGGTCGTCGTTCCCGTCGCCGCCGGCGATCGTGATCGCTCGCTGGAGCACCGTGCCCGTGCCGAAGCTCCCCGTCGCCGAGATCGAGTCGCCCTTGCCGTTGCCGTTGATGACGAGCCCCTCCACGTTGTCCTTGACCGACAGGTCGTAGTCGACGGTCGCCTCCTCGTCGGCGTTCAGGTTGACGCGGGACTGACCGTCCTGCGTGCCGGCCACCATCGTGTCTCGCTGGTTGCTGCCGGCGACCCTCAACGAGTCGTTCCCGCCTCCCAGGTTCACGAAGATCTCGATCTCGTCGCTCGTCCCGATCTCGTCCGTCCGTCCCGGTGCGAACGGACCGGACGACAAGCTGAGCAGCGCTCGCTGACCCCCGGCGCCGCCCGGCACGATGTTGATGACTTCGGTGCTCTGAACCGTGGCGTCCGTGCCACCGTCGGTGCAGCGCGACCCGTTCACGTCGATGAAGTCACCGTCTCGATCGACCTTGGCCGATCCGCCGGCGGGGATCTCCACCGTGACGAGCCCCACCGTGTCGTTGTAGGCGCACGTGACCGCAGGGCCGGAAGATGCAGGCCCTGAGCCCCCCAGCACCGCACCGACCAGGACCGTGGTTCCGAGGATCGATCCGAACTTCCGGGCGCGCGTCATCGTCGAGCCTCCATCTTCAGCGGGTCATACTGGCTGTGGCGCATACCGTATGCCAGCGAGCCCGCCGCAAGCAAACGGCGCACGGCCGATACCTAGGCCTGGACCGGGACGGGATACACCTCGTCGGTGGGGTGACCGGCTCGTTCGTGGATCTTCATCACGGCTTCCTTGCTGGGCGCCTCGGAGAGGCACCACACGAGACCCGTGACGGGGTCAGCCCACGCGTGCTTGAAGTCCACCGCCTCGTCGCCCTGGATCGCCAGGTCGGCGTTGTGGGCCTCCGTGAGCCCTTCGGGCGTGATGCCTTCCATCCCGCGATGAACGTCCATGAACTCCGGCATCGCCGAACCTCCTCCTGAGGGAGCAGAGCACCGACGGGCAACCCACCCTGACTACACCCAGGATGCGCCGTGGGTCAAGCGATGAGTTTCGCGGACCTCGATCGTCTGGTAGATCAGGAGATGGCGGAAGGAGGCAGCATGAACCTGAACAGCATCCTGATCGGCTCGGAGGATCCGAAGCGCCTCGCGGAGTACTACACGAAGCTCTTCGGCGATCCGGGCTGGGACGACGGCGGATACACCGGCTGGCGGATCGGCTCGGGGTGGATCACGGTCGGGCCGCACGACCAGGTGCACGGCGCGAACTCTGAGCCCGGCCGGGTGATCTGGAACATCGAGACCGCCGACGTCAAGGCCGAGTTCAACCGCATGGCGGCCGCCGGCGCGACGGTGGTGGCGGAGCCGTACACCGCCGGCGGCGACGACATGGAGGGCACGATCTGCACGTTCTCGGACCCCGATGGGAACTACTTCCAACTGATGAGCCCGATGGGCTGAGTCCGGAGGACCGTTGCCGAAGCGCAGCGCCGGATTGCTCTTGTACCGACACCGTCGCGGCGCCGTCGAGATCCTGCTGGTGCATCCCGGCGGCCCGTACTGGGCGAAGAAGGACGAAGGCGCCTGGTCGTTGCCCAAGGGCGAGTACGAGGAGGGTGACGACCCGCTCGAGCACGCGATCCGCGAGTTCGGTGAGGAGCTCGGGACCGATCCGCCCGACGCCAGCGGAGCCCTCTTCCTCGGCGAGCTGCGCCAACCCGGCGGGAAGCTGGTGAGAGCCTGGGCGCTCGAGGGTGACCTCGACGTCGCCGGCGCCACGAGCAACACGTTCACGATGGAGTGGCCGCCCCGCTCCGGCCGCACGGCGGAGTTCCCCGAGGTCGACCGCGCGGGCTGGTTCGATGTGGAGACCGCCCGTCGCAAGCTGCTGCGGGGACAGGTCGCGTTCATCGACCGTCTGCGGGCGAGCGGACCGCCGTTGGACCCGTCCGCCTGAGGCGTGCAAGGCTTGGGTACCTGAGGGGGTGAGCGTGAAGGAAGTCACGTGCATGTGCGGATGGCAGTGCCGGGGCACCGAGGACGAGGTCGTGGCACAGGTGCAGGCCCACGGGCGTGAGGCCCACGGCACCGAATCGACGAGGGAGGAGATCCTGGCGATCGCCGTGGAGGTCACCTAGGTGACCGGCGATCGCGATCGGGAACCCCTCGTGGGGCTGGCGCCGCCGCTCACCGAGGTGGCGTGGTCTTCCTCGATCGTCGCGCAGTCGCTCGAGGCGCTCTTCGTGTGCCGACGCAGCGGTCGGATCCTGAATCTCCGACCGATGCATGCCCCGAGCCTGCGCCTCGGATGGGGTCCGGGCAGTGAACCCGGTGCCGTCGTGTTGGAGGCAGCCCGCCGGTACGGGTTGCAGCCGCTCGTGGTGCACTCCACATCGTGGCGCCATGAGCAGGATCGCCTCGTGCTCACCTACCTCGCGGTGGTCGAGGCGCCCGACAGACGGAGCGAGTTCCTGGTGGAGGAACCCGTCGGGCGGAGCGACCTCGCCCGCGGGGATGCGCTCGCCCCTCCCGTCGACATCGGCGTCACCCAGGTGATCGAGCACGCCTTCCGCCACCTCGCCTGGCTCGTCGTCGACGATCCGGCGATCGCCCGCGCCCTGCCGGACTGGGTCGCCTCGCTCGCCTCCTACGAGCCCGAGCCCTTCCGAGCCTTCGGGGCGCCGCCGAGCTGAGGCTCGTCAGGGCATCACGGCCGGAGGCGGTGCACGGCGCCGTTCGCGCCTGATCCCCTACCCGCATACCCCCACTCGGGGAAGTCGAAGTCGGCGGTCACCGACGTCGGCAGCAGCAGGCTCGACCCGAGGAAGGCCTCGAGATCGGGCACGTCGTAGACGTTGGTCTCCCATCCACGGATCTCGAGGGCGTCGAGCATCCGCCGTGTGCCAGGACCCCATCGCACCGAGGGACGGGAGACGCCCCAGGCGTCGAGGATGTCGAGCACGCGATCGGCGGCTCCCGCGGACGCCAGCAAGAGCGGTTCCAGGAAGCCCACCGGAGACGAGATCGTCGAGCTGGGGAACCTCGCCCGCAGCCGGGTGAACCCCGACTCACCGAGGGTCGGCAGCTCAGCGTTGAACCACAGGCGCTCGTCGGGGATCCCCAGCGACGAGACGATCTCGATCGCCCCGTCGAGGGTCGAGCCGTCCTCCTTCAGGTCGAGCTTGACCGAGCGGCCCGCCGCGACCATCCGGACGACGGCGTCGGCCGCGAGCAGCAGGGGCTCGTCTCGCCGCCATGGCGTCTCGTCGAACGCGTCGTGTCGCAGCACGAGGCGTCCGAGCGGATCCCGGCGCACGTCGAACTCTCCCCAACCGATGTCGGATGCGATGAAGCGCTCGAGGTTCAGCTCGTCGTTCACGCCGTGCCAGACGAACGTCACCCGATCGGGGACCGACCGCGGCGGCACGAGCTCACGGAGCCGATAGTCGCGCCCCGCCACCAGCCGGTCGTCGGAGGCGCGCTGCGAAGTCGAGATCGTGTCGGCGTGCAGGAACAACACGTCGTCGGCTGACGAACGAGCGGCCATCGCGCGCAGGTTCTCCGGCTCGTTGTCGACGACCGCCACCACCCGAAGGCCGTGGCCGGCGATCTGCTCGAGCGCCGCCACCTTTGCGAGCGGAACCTCGATGCCGGCGCCCGCCGTGAACAAGAGCTCGTCCGGGAAGCGAACGCGGAACGCCTCGCCGATCGTGTTGAGCGATGTCAACGTGGCCTCGCGCATCGCGTGCGATCTCCCGGTGTTCAGCGCGACGTTGGTCCCCGGCTGCAGCTGGAACCATCGGATCACGCCGAGCACGCCTTCGAACGGGCGGCTCGCCGCCAGCACGGCCTCGTCGTCCCACAGGTGTGCGACGTAGTACGCGGCGACCGCCTCCCGCAGGCCGGGCGGCACGTCGAGAGCTGCCATCAGGGCATGGATGTCGTCCTCGTGATGCGTGATGTCGTCGACGACCAGACCACGGAAATGCTGGGTGCCGTTGATCCGGTCGTAGCCGAGGAAGACGTGCACGACGAGGTGACGCAGGTCGAGGATGGTGCCGTCGATGTCGAAGACGACGCAGAGCTCGTCACCTGGATAGCGCTCTCGGACGCGTCGGTAATGCTCGGAGAGCGCGCTCATCCACGACATGGCGGGACCGGCTGGGGAAGTCGAGCTGAGCTCGATCACCCCGCGATCGTAGGCGGAGACGGAGCAGGGATCGGTCGACGTCACCGGATGTTCGCGCAGCGGGCATGATGGGTTCATGGAGGAACTGGACGACCGGTACGCCAAGCTCGACCGGGCGTGACCGACCGCATCCCGAGACCAGGAGTCGACCATGGGCGACGACGCAACGAAGATCGACCGGTTCCTCGCGGATCTGCCCGAGGATCAGCGGGCAGCGCTCGAACATCTGCGGGCGACGATCGCGTCCGCGGCACCGGCCGCGATCGAGGCGATCAGCTACGGCGTCCCCGCGTTCAAGCTCCACGGCCGTCCGCTCGTGAGCTACGGCGCCGGCAAGGCGCACTGCTCCTTCTATCTGATGAGCACCGACGTCATGGACGCCCATCGAACGGACCTCGATGGCTATCAACTGGGCAAGGGGTCGATCCGTTTCCAGCCCGACGCGCCGCTGCCCGAAGCGCTCGTGCGAACCCTCGTCGCCGCCCGCATCGCCGAACTCGAGGGAGCGTCGTAGGGCTTGACAAGCTCCGCTCCCAGGCTCTATAACCTTCCTGTTCTAGAAGGGAGATGTTATAGATGGCGGTGGATCAGCTCGATGCGGTGTTCGGGGCGCTCGCGGACCCCACGCGGCGGGCGATCCTCTCGCGGCTGACGCGGGGTGAGGCGTCGGTCGCCGAGATCGCTGCGCCGTTCACCGTCTCTCAGCCAGCGATCTCGCGGCACCTCAAGGTGCTCGAGGACGCCGGCCTGATCTCACGCAGCCGAAAGGCGACGGCTCGCCTCAGCCATCTCGAGGCCGAGCCGCTGCGCGAGGCCACCGAGTGGCTCTCGGGCTATCGCGAGTTCTGGGACGAGAGCTACGAGCGACTGGACGCGTTGCTCGCAGCGCTGCAGCACCGGCGGACCGATCGCCCCGACCGGGGCGACACGACGGACGGAAGGGGTACGGCATGACACAGATGAAGGTCACCGCAGAGCCTGGGATCCCCCAGATCATCGCCACCAGGGAGGTCGACGCGCCGCCCGAGCTCGTCTTCCGAGCTTTCACCGACCCGGACCTCCTCGTGCAGTGGCTGGGGCCACGCCGGCTCACGATGAGGATCGACCGGTACGACGTGCGCGACGGCGGCTCGTGGCGGTACGTCCACATGGAAGAGGACGGCACCGAGTACGGGTTCCACGGCGTCTTCCACGGCGAACCGTCGCCGAACGGCATCGTGCAGACGTTCGAGTTCGAGGGCTACCCGGGTCACGTACAGCTGGATACCGCGACCTTCGAGGAGGTCGACGGCGCGACGGTGGTCCACCTCAACTCGGTGTTCCAGACGGTCGAGGACCGCGACGGCATGCTGCAGTCCGGCATGGAGACCGGCCTGAACGAGGGCTTCGAGCAGCTCGACGAGCTGCTCGCGAAGTCGGTCGCAAGCGACTGAACGACACCGCCGCGCGGCCTGAGCGCCGCGTCGAGACCGAAGGAGGGACACCCGAGCCATGGACCTCAAGCTCGAGCTGCTGCCGGTGCCGGTGACCGACGTCGACCGTGCCAAGGCCTTCTACAGCGAACGATGCGGGTTCGTCGTCGATGTCGACCACAGCCCGAACGAGGACTTCCGCATCGTGCAACTGACCCCTCCCGGGTCGGCCTGCTCGATCATGATCGGCAAGGGAACGATCGACACGGCGCCGGGATCGGTGCGGGGCGTGCAGCTCGTGGTCGACGACATCGTCGCCGCGCGGGAGGAGCTCGCCGCGCGCGGCGTCGACATCAGCGAGGTCCGGCACTTCGAGAACGGTGAGTGGTCCGAGGGCAAGGGCGGCGACTGGAACGCCTTCGCGTTCTTCGACGACCCCGACGGCAACGGCTGGGCCCTGCAGGAGCGCCCCGCACCCGAGTGACTTGCGGCGAACCGCCGCGAGCATCAGGCTCGGACCGATGGCTGACGCAGCCGGGGTGCTCCGGGTCCGGATCGACGATCTCACGATCGCGTACGAGCGGGCCGGGAGTGGACCGCCGCTCGTGCTGTTGCACGGCGGCCTCTCCGATCATCGCGAGTGGCGAGCACAGATCGACGGCCTCGCCGACACGTTCACGGTCGTCGCGTGGGATACGCCGGGATGCGGAGGCTCGACCGAACCGCCCGGATCCTTCCGTATGCCGGACTATGCCGACGCGCTCGCCCGGTTCATCGCGGCGCTCGGACTCGAGCGACCCAACGTGCTCGGGCTGTCATGGGGATCGACGCTAGCCCTGCAGCTCTACAGCCGTCACCCCGAGGTTCCCGCCACGTTGCTGCTGACTGGGGCATATGCGGGGTGGGCCGGGTCCCTGCCGCCCGAGGTCGTCGCCGAGCGGCTCGAGTCGGCGATGCGGGATCTGCGGTCGGAGGATCCCGAGCGGATCGTCCGGACGTGGCTCCCCACGTTGTTCACGGAGCGGGCGCCGAGCCAGATGATCGAGCGATTCGTCGCGACCTTCTCGGACTTCGAACCCGACGGCGTCGCCGTGATGCTTCACGCCATGGCGGAGTGCGACCTGCGCGACGTGCTGCCTACGATCACGGTGCCGACCCTGCTGCTCTACGGCGAGGAGGACGTCCGGTCGCCGCTCACCGTCGCCGAAAGGATGCACGCGGCGATCCCGGGATCGAGGCTCGTGGTCATGCCCGACGTCGGCCACCAGAGCAACATCGAGGCTCCCGAGCGGTTCAACGCGGCGGTGAGGGACTTCCTGCTGCGCTGAGCTCGACGATGGACAGATCCCCGGCAGGGTGCACGGCGCGCAGTCGCAGCCCAGCATCCGCCGCAAGCTCGCAGATCTCGTGGACGCCCCGCTCGCGACCGCCGAAGTAGGCGAGCACGCGCAGGTCCATCTCGGTGCGCACGGTCTCGCCGTCGGGGCCGACCTTTTCGATGACGAAGATCAGCCCCTCCGAGCCGGCGGCCTCGGCGCAGCGTCGGAGGATCGCGCGCGCGGACTCGTCGTTCCAATCGTGCAGGATCGCGCAGAGCAGGTACGCCTCGGCGTCTGGTGGCAGCGCATCGAAGAAGCTCCCGACGACAGCCTCACCGCGATCGGCGAGACCCGCCGTCTCCAACGCCGCCCGTGCCGCCTCGACGGGCTCGGTCAGGTCCACGACGGTCCCTCGCAGCCGCGGATACGCCCGCAACAGCGCGACCATCAGCGAGCCGCCGCCACCGCCGACGTCGACGACGTGGCCGAGCGTTCCCCAGTCGCGAGCCGCGAGGATCGCGGGCGCCCACGCCGCGACGTCGGACCCCATCTGCGACGCGTACGACGCGGCGCGCCCGGGGTCGGCCGACAGGTCGTCCCAGAACGAGCGCCCGAACCGCTCGGGGAAGGCGGGCTCACCCGTGCGCACGGAGTGCAGCAGATCGGCGAAGGCGAGCTCGGCCCGGCCGACGGCACCCTCGAGATCCAGGGCATCGCGCGTTCCCGACGGATGATCGTCGCGCAGCGTCTCGCCCGATGCAGACAGGGCGTACCTGCCCCCGCCATCACGCGAGAACACCCCGACGGACACGAGGTGGCGCAGCACTCGATCGAGAGCATCGGCGTCGACCCGCTCGAATCGCGCCAGCTCGGTGGACGTACACACTCCCGCGGCGATGTGATCGGCGACGTGCAGCGTGGCCGCGACCCGGATCGCCATCGGCGTGACGAGGTCCGCGCGATCCCAGAGATCGGCTGCAGGTCCATCCTCGTTCCCCACCGCTCACCCCCCTCGCAGGCACAGCCTCACGCGTCGAGGAGCCGGCGGCAAACCCGCTGCCGCTCAAGTCTTCGGGTGCGCGAACCATGGCAACCACCCTACGACCGGTCGACGACGAAGAACTCATCGTTCGGCGTGACCTACCCTGCTCGGATGGCACCCGAAGAGATCGAGATCGAGGTCGCCGACTCGCTCGCATCGGTGAGGCGAGCGGCCCATCTGTTCGACCACCCGGTCGACGACGGCGCGACCCTGGCCTTCCTCGACGACCGGCGGCACGTGCTGCTCCTCGCCCGCATCGACGGGTACCCGGTCGGGTTCGTCTCGGCGGTGGAGCTGTCCCACCCGGACAAGCCTCGGTCGGAGATGTTCGTGTACGAGCTCGGGGTCGACGAGGGCTTCCGACGGCGCGGGGTCGCGACCGTCCTGATGCAGGCGCTGATCGAACTCTGTGAGTCCCGCGGGTGTGGCGAGATGTTCGTCTTGACCGAGCCAGACAACGAGGCGGCGATCGCGACGTATCGCACGGCCCTCGGCGCTTCGGAACCGGCGGGGGTCATGTTCACGTGGGACTGGAGAGAGCGCTGAGCACCGTGCATCTTCGCGACGTCACGCTCGACGATCTCGACCTCTACCTCCGCATGCGCTGCGATCCGGTGATGATGGCCGAGCTCGGGGGGCCGCTCCCCCGTGACGGCGTGCCGGACAAGCTTCGTCGCGACGTCGAGGCTGTCGAGCACGACGGGTACTGGATCTCGATCGTCGAGTCCGACGCCGACGAACCCATGGGCTCGGTCGTGCTGTGGCGACACGACGACCATGGCGAGGAAGAGAGCGAGATCGGCTGGATGATCCTGCCCGAGTTCCAGGGGCGGGGCATCGGCAAGGCCGCCACGGCCGCGCTGATAGAGCGCGCTCGCGCCGACGGCCGGTGGGGCGACATCCACGCGTACCCCGGGGTGACGAATGCACCCTCGAACGGCATCTGTCGCTCGCTCGGGTTCGAGCTCGTCGGGACCATGGATGTCATCGCGTTCGAGGATCGACCGATGCGCGTGAACCACTGGCGGCTGCCGGAAGCAACGAAACGGGTGGTGTGACGCACCCTCGCCCGGCTGAGACCAGAGCCTCGGTTAGCGTTCGTGCCCCGGGTTGAGAACGCTCTCACGACTTCATCCCTTCGTCGAGGCGCCCGTCCGCGATGCGGATCGTTCGGTCGACGGCTCCGAGCACGTCGGGATCGTGGGTCGCGACCACGCACGCGCTCCCGGCGAGAGTCGCATCGCTCAGCGTGCGCAGCACCGCCGCTGCCCAGCCGGCGTCCTGGTGCGCGGTGGGCTCGTCGGCCACGAGCAACGAGGGTGCGAGCACCACGGCTCGCGCGACGGCGGTCCGTTGCTGTTCCCCGAGCGACGTCTCGGTCGGCGGACGGTGCTGCATGCCGGCGAGCCCGAGACGCTCCAGCAGGTCCTCGATCAGGTCGCGACGATCCTCGAGGCACCGCGCGAGGCGCGCCGGATACTCGACGTTCTCGCGCACGCTCAGCTCGTCCATCAGACCGAGGTGCTGCGGCACCACCGCGACGTCGCCCCATCCCGGAGCCGACGCGCCGGGTCGATCGACCGCCCCGGCGTCGGGGTCGTCCCACCCCGCCGCGACGTTCAACAGGGTCGTCTTGCCCGATCCCGATCGCCCGACGAGGCCGACCACCTCCCCCGGCTCGACGTGGAGGTCGACGCCGTCGAGCGCGTGGACCTCCTCGTCCCCGCGTCCATAGGTCTTCGTCACGCCGGTCATGCTGAGCGCCGGTCGGCTCGCATCGGCGAGCCACCGCGTCTCGGGTGATCCCGGCAGCGGCCACCGCAGCGCCGACCACCCCTGGGGCTCGTGCATCCTGCTCCCGGAAGCCTCCGAGCCGGCGACGACACCGTGCTCCAACGTCAAGCGGTGATCGGCGATCGCCATCACAGCGCGGTCGTGGGTCGCGAGCACGAAGGTCACCTCGTGGCGAGCGAGCTCGGCGATGCGGGCGAGCACCGCGTCGGCGGCCTCGGAGTCGAGCTCCGCGGTCGGTTCGTCGGCGACGACCACCGTCGCCCCCGACGCGAGCGCCTGGGCCACCGCCACGCGCTGCTGCTCACCGCCGGACAGCTCGTCCGGTCGGTGATCGAGGCGGTGCGCGATGCCGAGCGCGTCCGCGGTCGCCATCACGTCCCGGTCTCCCGCCGATCCGGACCGCGATGCGAGCTGCAGATGCTGGCTCACCGTCAGATGCCCGAGCAGGTTGTCCGACGGCCGCTGGAAGACGTAGCCGACCGTCGATCGGCGCACGGATCGCCGCGTTCGTGACGAAGCGTGTCCGATCTCGACGCCCATCACGTCGATCGAGCCCGCCGTGGGGCTGTCGAGGCCGGCCACGAGCCGGAGCAGCGACGACTTGCCGCTCCCGGAGGGGCCGACCACGACGGAGACGCCGCCACGCGGGATCGTCGCCGAGACGTCACGGAGCGCTCGCACCTCGCCGGTCGGGGTTCGATAGGTGCGGACGACCCCCTCGAATCGGACGGCATCCTCACTCAGCAACGCGCATCACCTCCGCGGTCGAACGATGCCGCGCCCCACGATCGGCGATGGCGCCACCCACCACCGATGCGACCATCAGGCAGACAGCGGTCACGACGACCGCGACGACCGGGGTAACGATCAAGGGGGCCGGCGGGATCGTCGGGAGTGGATCGATGCTCGGCACGACGATCGATGCCGACAGCACCCCCACGATCGTTCCGACGAGGAACGAGACGAGCAGCATCGCGCCCAGCTCGGCGATCGACGCCGTACGCATCGTGTGCGGGGCCATGCCCATGCGATCGGAGAGGGTCGTCGCGACCACGCGGCTGCGCTGCTTCGCGTGCAGGTAGACGACGGCGACGACCACTACGAGCGCCACCGCCGACAGGGCGAGCACCTGCAACACCAGGAACGTCTGCACGGCGGCCGCGATGAACGGGATGTCCTCGACCTCCTCGGCCGAGAGCACGAGCTGCGGCAACACACCGAGCTCGTCGATCCGCTGCTGCACCTCGGCGGCGGGTCCGTCGACCCAGATCTCCGTGATGGCACGAGGGGTCGCGAGCGGATCGGGACGGCCGCGGAACGCGGCGGCGAGGGCGGCGGCGTCCATCACGACCAACGGACGGCTGTCCGACGACGTGCCAGGGAACGTGGCCGCGGTGCCCACCACGGTGACCGGCACCTCCTCCTGCCCGATCGAGGCCGTGTCCGGCGTCGCCCCGCCACCGTTCGCGACGACGACCGGCACGCCGTCGCCCGCCGGGGCACTCAGACGCTCGAGCAAGGCGGGCAACGGATCCGCGGAGAACGCGGCGTCCCAGTAAGCCGCCGAGGCGAAGTCGTCGGGCTCGATCACGAGCAGGTCGTAGGACGCCTCGCCGCCGTCGAGCGATCCCGCCTGACGGAACCTGGTGACCCGCGAGACCGAGTAGGGGAAGCCGGGAGCAGGTGTCGCATCGCTCGCCACCTGCACCTGCACCTCGCTCCCGACGAAGATCCTCGCCTTGGCCTCGACCGTGGCTCGCAGCGACGCCACGGTCGCGAGCGCCGCGGACGAGACCGCGAGGGTGAGGATGCCGGCGACGATGAACAGAGAGGTCAGGGCCGGGCCCGCTCGCAGGCGCCGGATGGCCAACCACGAGGCAGTGACGCCAGAACCCCCGGATCGGGCGGCGCGCCGCACGACGAGTCTGGTCACCCGCCCGGCGAGGATGCCGGCACCCAGCGCGACCATCAAAGGGAACAGGAAGACCGCCGGCTCGGGGCGCTGGATCCCTCCGGATTCCACGACCCCGCCCTCCTCGAGCCGGCTCGCCAGCATCCATGCGATCGCGAACGCGGCGATCTCCCACGGCACCGCTGCGACGATCCTCGTGAAACGATGACGGTGCTCGTGGCGCGCGACGAACGCGACGCCCGACACCACGCCGACGATCGCGATCGATGCGAGCGTGCCGGCGAGGGCCGCAACGATCGACGTCACCCTGGCGGCCGCGGATGCGGGAGCGGCCGGTCCCGCCCACGCGATGAGCGAGGTCGCGGTCACCCATCCGAGCACACCGCCGATCGCGGCGGGCAGCAGGGCCTCCAGCGACGACTTCGCACCGAACCCGAGTGGACCCCACCCGCGGATCGTGAGCACGCCGACCTCGACCCGTCGGCCGACGACCGAGAAGACACCACCTGCGGCCACGGCCGCGAGCGCGATCGCGAGCCCGGCCACCACCAGCACCAGCATCGGCCCCTGCACGGCCGCGCTGCGTTCTCGCACCTCATGCACGACCAACCCTGCGTTCTGCGTGATCGTGATCTCGCTCACGCCATGGCTCGAGAACCACCGGCCACAACAGCGGAGCACCTCGTACAGGTCGCCGCCGGGGCTCGCGCGCTCGAGGAAGCGGTCGGAGAACGCCGCGAGCTCCGATGCTTCCTCCAGGGTCATCGGCGGCTCGGTGATCGCCGGAGCCTGCCACGCGAACGTGGCTCGACGGACGCCGAGCGCCGTCGAGAGGTCCAGCAGCTGCTCGGCTTCGGCCACGATGAACTGCGGCGGGGCCGAGCAGAGGACGTCCGGGCACGGGTAGATGTCGTCGTTCCAGAGCCGCCAGTAGCCCTGCCGCGGCTGGGTGTAGAGGCTGACATAGATGCCGTCGACGAGGACGCGCTGCCGCCGGGCCCCCGAGTGAAGGACCACCTCGTCGCCCGGCTCCGCCCCCAGCGGTGTCGCGACGATATCGGGGAGCCAGACGCCTGGACCCTCCTCCCCCGCGAGCACCTCCACATGCGCGATCGCATCGGTGCCCGCGAAGAGCCGCCCTTCGACGACGCCGCTCGGCGGGGGCGCCCCACCGAGGTCGGTGACCGTCACGACGCCGCCGAAGATCGCGAGCTCCACCGGACCGAGGGAGTCGTTGCCGTCGGCGACCGAGGCGAACGCGTGGGCCCGCCGTTCCCATAGGAGTCCTTCACCGTCAGGGGCCAGTTCGCGAAGGCCGACGTCGGTGCTGCGGTGGGCGATACCCATGCCGTACGGCGTGACCGTGGCGTCGTCGATCGCCGAGGCCAGCAGCTCGTTCTCCGACGCCGAAAGGAACAGCGGGTACGCCGCGGCGACGACGGTGACGAGGAACGTCCCGACAGCCAACGCGGCGAACAACGACCGGAATCGCAGCAGGACGGTGGGCGCCGTGCGCCACACGGGGTTGGAGAGCCAGGGAGGCATCGACGACATGATGCCGGTTGGTGGGCTTCACGACTGGGCCGAGGTCGAGAACCCGACCGGGCTAGCTCGCCGGCGTCGAGACCTTCCTCCGCTCGAGCTCGGCGCGCACGGCCGGCGCGACCTCGGTGCCGAACAACTCGATCGAGCGCATCAACCGGTCGTGCGGCAGTGTCCCCATGCTGAACTGCACCAGGAAGCGGTCGTGCTCGAAGATCTCGTGCTGGAACAGGATCTTCTCGATCACCTGCTGCGGCGAGCCCACGAAGTTCGCGCCGCGGAGCGTCGCCTCGCCCTCGTACTGCTCGCGCGTGAGGGGGGACCACCCGCGCTCGCGCCCGATCGTGTTCATCATCTGCGCCACGTGGGGGAACGACTCGTCGACCGCCTGCTGCGACGTCTCCGCGACGTATCCGTGGGAGTTGATGCTCAGGGCGGGAAGCGGGTCGTGCCCGGCCTGATGTGCCGCGTCACGGAAGAGCTCGGCGAACGGCGCGAACCGCTCTGGTCGCCCGCCGATGATCGCGAGGGCCATCGGCAGGCCCAACGTGCCCGCGCGGAACGCCGACTCGGGGGCACCCCCGACCGCGACCCAGATCGGCAGCGGGTCCTGCAGAGGGCGCGGGTAGACACCGACGCTGCCGTCGAGCGGCGGGCGATGCTTCCCCTGCCACGTGATGCGATCGCCGTCGCGGAGGGCGACCAGCATCCTCAGCTTCTCCTCGAAGAGCTCGTCGTAGTCCCCGAGGTCGAAGCCGAACAACGGGAACGACTCGGTGAACGATCCTCGACCCGCCATGATCTCCGCACGGCCGCCCGAGAGCAGGTCGACCGTGGCGAAGTCCTGGAACACCCGCACGGGATCGTCGGAGCTCACCACCGTGACGGCGCTCGTCAGCCGGATGCGCTCGGTTCGTACCGCAGCGGCCGCGAGCGCGACGGCGGGCGACGAGACGATCAGGTCGGGCCGATGGTGCTCGCCGATGCCGAAGACGTCGAGCCCGAGCTGATCGGCGAGCTCGACCTCTTCCATGAGGTTCCTCATCCGCTGCTCGGGGCTGATCGTCTCCCCGGTCACCGGGTCGGGGTACAGCTCGGCGAAGGTGTACAGACCGATCTCCATGCTGGCCGGAACCCCGGCACGGACCCCGTTGTTCCGTCTCGCGTTCGCGCTGAGCGGTGCCCGACGCCGATCAGCTCGACGTCGAGCTCGCCTGAGATCGGGGCAGCCCCGGCTCAGGCATCGTCGCCGGTGCCCTCGTCGTCGTCGGAACCTTCGTTCCCGTCGTCGTCTATCGCGTCGCCGATCACATCGAACCGCTCGTCGAGCTGAACCTCGACCACGCTGCCGTCGTCGAGCCGGACCTCGACCTCGTAGGAGGCAGCACCGTCGCCGACCTCGGACTCGACGACCGACCCTTCGCCCGTGTGCGCCAGCGCGGCCGCCGTCGCACGTTCGAGCTGGCTACCTTCCAGCGGCTGATCGTCGCTGCCGGTCGCCACGCTCACTGTCGCCGCGGCTCCCGCCACCACCAGCGCGGCAGCTCCCGCCGTCACGACCTTCGTCTTCGTCCTCATCCGCGTTCCTCCTCCACCGCCTGTCACCCCATGATGTGCACCCCGGGCTGACCACTCGCTGAACGCCGGATCATTCCACGGTGACCGGCAGGCGCAGCTCAACCCGCGCCCCCCCAAGCGCGGACTCGCTCAGCGTCACGCTGCCGCCGTGCGCCTCGACGACGGCGCGCACGATCGCGAGGCCGAGCCCGGCGCCGCCGTCGGTCCTGGTCCGGGCGTCGTCCAGGCGCACGAACCGGTCGAAGACACGCTCACGATCGGTGACGTCGACGCCCGGGCCGTCGTCCTCCACCATGACGACGGCGACCCCGCCCACTTCCCGAACCGAGATGGCGACGACCGCAGCGGCGTGCCGGGCCGCATTCTCGGTCAGGTTGCAGATCGCTCGTTGGAGCTCCGCGCCGTTCCCACGGACCCGAGCCGGACCCACCCCACCCGTCTCGATCGTGAGCCTCGTCGAGGATCGCAGCCTCGCCGCCTCCTCGAGGGCGAGGTCGTCGAGGTCGACCTGCCCCCGTGTCTCGTGGGCGCGCTCGTCGAGACGAGCGAGCAACAACAGGTCGTCGACGAGTCGCTCCACACGTAGGTTTTCCCGGTGCACGACCTCGGCGAGGTCGCCGACCGATGTGCCGTCGGGGTGGGCGATCGCGACCTCGCTGTGCTGGCGGATAGACGCGACGGGCGAGCGGAGCTCGTGGGCGGCGTCGGAGACGAAGCGACGCTGCCGCAGGTGCGACTCCTCGAGGCGGCCGAGCATGCCGTTCATCGTCGTCGCGAGACGAGCGATCTCGTCGCCCGAGTCCGGCTCGGGCACGCGCCTGTCGAGCGCCGACGACGAGATCACCTCGACCTCACCACGGATCGCCTCGACCGGGCGCAAGGCGCGCCCCGTGATCCACCAGGTCACCGCCGCCACCACGAGCACGAGCAACGGCACGCCGACCGCGAGCAGCGGCACCGCGGCGCCGGTCGCCTCCTCGACATCGTCGAGGCTGCGACCCACCAGCACGACGCGACCATCGTCGGCGGACGAGACCGTTGTCGCGACCACGAGGACGGGTCCGTCCTCCAGCGGCACCGCGGCGAGGACCGCTTCGCCGCCGGGGAGCAGCGACGCGAGGGCGGGCTCCTCGGCGACGTTCATGCTCGACGCGGCGACCTGCCCGTCGGGGAACAGCACCTGGACGAACTCGTCGTCGGCCTCGCCCGAATCGAGATCCGGCTCGGCGCCGGAGCCCATCGCGGCGGCGACCGCCGCGGCACGCCCGAGCGCGGCATCGCGCACGTTCGACGTCAGCGACCGCCCGAGGAACACCACCATGGCGACCGATGCGAGCACGAGGGCCAGGCCCACGACGAGGCTCGCGGCCACGGTGGTACGAACGCGGACCGAGCGCCACCACCGCTTCCGGTCGCCCATGCTCACCCGCCGTCAGCGGCGAGGCGGTACCCGGCGCCGCGGATCGTCTCGATCGCACCACGGTCGAACGGACGGTCGAGCTTGTTCCGGAGGTGCCGCACGTAGACCTCGACGATGTTGAGATCGCCGTCGAAGCGATCGTCCCAGACGTGGTCCAGGATCTCGGTCTTCGAAACGACCTCGCCCGACCGACGCAGCAGGAAATCGAGCAGCGACGCCTCTCGGGCGGTCAGGACGACCTCCGTCTCACCGCGCCAGGCGCGGCGGGCCGCCGGATCGAACCGCAGATCCCCCGCTTCGAGCACCGAGGGACGCTCCACCGCGCCGCGCCGGATCAGCGCCCGCAACCGAGCGACCAGCGCGACGTAGGAGAAGGGCTTCGTGACGTAATCGTCGGCCCCCGTGTCGAGCGCCTCGGCCTCGTCGTACTCACCGTCCTTCGCGGTGAGCATGAGGATCGGCGTCCAGACGTCCGCCTCACGCAGGGCCCCACAGACCCGGTAGCCGTTCATGCCCGGAAGCATGATGTCGAGCACGATGGCGTCGTACGCGTGCTCGCGGGCCATATGCAGACCGTCGATGCCGTCGTGGGCGACGTCGGTGGCGAAACCCTCGGCCTCGAGTCCCTTGCGCAGTCCCTCGGCCAGGGTCCTTTCGTCCTCAACGACCAGCACTCGCATGCCACACGCTCCTCGCGACGGTGCCATCTTCCCGCGTTCTCCTGAACCTCGGCTGAAGCACCGCCGTCGTTCGTTCAGCGACGGGTCAGCCCTCGGGTCGCACCATCGTGGCGTCTGTGAACGGAAGGAGTGAGTCATGGCACGCCGAACGAGGTACGGGGTTCCGATGGTCCTGGTCCTGATCGGGTTGCTCGCGGTCTCGACGCTCGCGGGCTCCGGCGGGAACGCCGGCGCAGGCGCAGGGCCCGGGGCGCCGCCCGACCCGGCAGACTTCGATGACCCGCTCCCCAACGAGTACTTCCCGCTCGAGCCGGGATGGGCTGCAAAGCTGCGCGGCACCGAGGACGGCGAACGACTCGTCGAGCGCGTCGTGGTGACCGAACGCACGAAGGTGGTCCAGGGCATCACCACGACCGTGATCCGCGACGTGATCCGTCACAAGGGCGTGCTCGTCGAGAAGACCGAGGACTGGTATGCGGCCGATGACGCCGGCACCGTCTGGTACTTCGGGGAGGAGACGGCCGAATATGACGAGAACGGCGACGTGATCAGCACGAAGGGCTCGTGGGAGGCCGGCGTCGACGGCGCCATGGCGGGCATCATCATGCCCTCCGACCCGAGGCCCACCGATGCGTATCGCCAGGAGTTCTACAAGGGCAAGGCCGAGGATCAGGGCTGGGTCGTCGAGCGCGGCATCTCCCTACGGGTTCCCTATGGCCGGATCGATCACGCCGTCCGCACGTTCGAGTGGAGCCGCACCGAGCCCGACGTCATGGTCGGCAAGCTCTTCGCGCCCAGACTCGGCATCGTGCTCGAGTACACGCTCGCGGGCGGGAACGAGACGCTCGAGCTCGTGCGCGTGAACGAGCCGGCGACCTAGCCGAACTCGTCGAAGATCGGGTCGGCGACGGCGTCGTTCTCCGCGAGCCCCCACACCTCGGTGACCTTGCCATCGGCGATGTGGAAGACGTTCACGTAGTTGTACTCGGCGCTCTTGCCGCTCGGTGCTGTGACGACGGCGGTGCCGAGCACGACGGTGTGGTCGTCGTTGCCGATCACGTCGTGCACGTCCGCCTTCATCGCCCCGGGCTCCGACATCGCCGCCATCGACGCCCGCACGGCGTCCTTGCCGCGGGTGACCCCAGCCGCCTTGCTGTTGCCACCTGTGTGCCACACGATGTCGTCAGACGTGTGGTCCTCGATCCACTGCATGTCACCCCGATCCATCGCGGCGAACATGTCGCGCACGAGCGAGACGTTGGGATGCTCCTGCATCGCGGCTCCCTTCTTGAGATGGGAGGGCGGGCTCCCCCGGCCGGTGGAACCATCCTAGGGTCGCACCGGCGACGGAACCGCGCAACCCGGCCCCCTGCCGAGCCCGCGCCGTCGCTTCCCGGTAGGGTCGGGTCGTGGCCGGGCCGGCGTTCCTGTTCGATCTCGACGGCACGCTGATGGACAGCGTGTATCACCACGTGCTCGCGTGGCAGGCAGCGCTCGCCCGCGACGGCATCCACCTCTCGGTGTGGCGCATCCATCGGCGCATCGGCATGAGCGGCGGATTGCTCGCCAACGCGATGCTGCGCGAGATCGGGCGCCCGGTCACCGCCGAGGATGCCGATCGACTGCGCCGGTATCACGCGGAGGCGTACGCTCAGCACCTCGATCAGGTGCGGCCACTGCCAGGTGCCGTCGAGCTGCTCGCGCGACTGACCGAGCTCGGCGTCCCGTGGTCGATCGCCACGAGCGGATACATCGAGAGCGCCGCGCCGATGATCGAGATGCTGCGGGTACCCGAGGGCGTGCCCGTCGTCACCCGCGATCAGGTGGCGCATGCGAAGCCCGATCCCGACCTGTTCCTCGCGGCGGCCGAGCGGCTCGGCGCCGACATCGAGGACTCGGTCGTAGTGGGCGACAGCGTGTGGGATCTGCTGGCGGCTCGTCGCGCCCGCGCATTGGGGGTCGGCCTGCTGTCGGGGGGCTACGGCGAGGACGAGCTCGCCCGGGCGGGCGCGTACCGCGTCTACCAGGACCCGGCAGACATGCTCGCCCACCTCGACGAGGTGGGGGTGCGCTCGCCCGGCGCGTAGCGCCGGGCGAGCGCGGTGATCATCTCTCACAGGTCACGCGATGTCGCGGCGGCCCAGCGCTCGAGTCCCGGCTCCGAGCGAGAGCGCCGCCCACCCGCCGAGCAGCGCCGCCGCCGCTCCCACCGCCGGCGCCGCCACCGACATGTCGGCCGGGAGGATCCCCAGCACCGAGGTGCTCGCGTGCCCAGGCAGGAACCGCGAGACCCCGGGCGCGAGCATCTCGACGATGCTCTCGCCGATCAGCATCCACAGGATCGCGCCCACGATCGCCGCGACCTGATGCGGGACCGTCAGCCCCAGCCCCAACCCGATCGCGGACCAGAGCACGCAGATCGCGACGGCCTTGCCGACCAGGATCGCCAACGCCGCCAGGCTCACCGTGACGGCCACGCCGTCGGCTGCGAGCAGGGCGAGAGAGACGCCCGCCACCGCCACGGTGCCGGCCAGCGCGAACACCACGGCCGCCGCTGCGAGGACCACGGCCTTCGCCGCCACCACCCGTCGACGGCGAGGGGTCGCCAGCAACGTCGGCACGATCGCGCCGTGCCGCGCCTCGTCGGTATAGGAACGGATGCCCAGTACGACCACGAAGATCGACACGATCGCCATCATCTCCGCGAAGCCCGGCAGGGTCGTCAACGCCACCGAGGTCCCGAACGCACCGGTCGAGACCATCCCCCACGCGGCGATGCTCGCCAGCGTCACGGCGCCCGCGAGCAGGCCCCACACGCTGCGGGTGGTGCGCAGCTTCCGTGCCTCGGCCCTGATCAGATCCTTCATCGTTCCGCTCCTTCAGTGAGCTCGAGGAAAGCCTCCTCGAGGGTGGTCTCGCGGGGCGTGAGCTCGCTGAGCGCCACTCCCGCGTGCAGCGCGATCTCGCCGACGAGGTCGGCGGGCGCGTCGGCGACGAGGTATCCCCCATCGTGGCTGCGCGGCTCGAGCCCGGCGGCGGTCAGCGCGCGACCGAGCCCCTCGTGATCGGGCGAGACGACCCGCAGCGACGACCGGCCTCCGGTGAGCTCGGCGATCGATCCCTGGCGGACGAGCCGACCGTGGTCGATCACGATGACGTCGTCGGCCATCTGCGCCATCTCAGAGAGCAGGTGACTCGAGACGAACACCGCGTTGCCGCGGCCGGCGAACCACCGCAGGAACTCGCGGAGCCACCTGATGCCCTGCGGATCCAGCCCATTCGCGGGCTCGTCGAGCACGAGCACGCGCGGGTCGCCGAGGAGCGCCGCCGCGAGGGCCAGGCGCTGACGCATGCCGAGCGAGTAGCCGCCGGCCTTGCGGTCGGCCGCACCCTCGAGATCGACGATCTCGAGCGCCTCGTCGACCTTCCCGTCGGGCACACCTGAGGCCGCCGCGAGCACCCGCAGGTGATTCCTGCCGGTCCGCAACGGATGGAAGCTCTGGACCTCGAGCACGGCGCCGACCGCCGTCGCGGGACGGTCGAGGCTCGCGTACGGCAGGCCCAGCACGGTGGCCGTGCCCGCCGTGGGATGCACGAGCCCGAGCACCATGCGCATCGATGTGCTCTTGCCCGCCCCGTTCGGTCCCAGGAAGCCCGTCACGAGCCCCGGTCGGACCTCGAAGCTGAGGTCCTCGACGGCGGTCACCGCGCCGAACCGCTTCGTGAGTCCCCGTGCCACGATCGCGGGCGAGGCGATCGGCTCGGTCGCATCGATCGGTGCCGCCGAGCCCGCCTGGTTGGTGATGGTGAGCATCGCTTCCCTCCTTCGTGCGGGAGCTGTTCCCGACGGGTCCACGCTAGGAGCGGCGCGCTCGGGCGGCGTCGGCCGCAGGTACCGACCTCGGGTCCTCCCGTGGGATGAGGCAGTCAGGCGCCGGGCTGCACGAGACCGGACTCGTACGCGAGGACCACGGCCTGGGCACGGTCTCGCAGGTGCAGCTTGTGCAGCACGCGGCCCACGTGGGTCTTCACGGTCGTCTCGGCGACGAAGAGCTCACCGGCGATCTCGGCGTTCGACAGCCCGCGCGCCATCAGCACGAGCACCTCACGCTCGCGCTCGGTGAGCTCGTCGAGGCCCTGCGGCATCGTCGGGGTGGCCGGCCGATGTGCGAATTCCTCGATCAGCCGACGGGTCACGGTCGGCGCGAGCAGCGCGTCGCCGGCCGCGACCACCCGGACCGCCTGCACGAGCTCCTCCGGCGGACGGTCCTTCAGCAGGAAGCCGCTCGCGCCCGCACGCAGCGCGTCGTAGACGTACTCGTCGAGGTCGAACGTGGTGAGCATCAGCACCCTGGCCGAATCGTCGAGCTCCGTGATGCGACGCGTGGCCTCGATGCCGTCCATCGACGGCATGCGCACGTCCATCACCACCACATCGGGATGCGAGCGCCCGAACCCCCGGACGGCATCGGCGCCGTCGATCGCCTCGCCCACCACCTCGAGATCGGGCTCGGCCTCGAGGATCATGCGGAACCCCCCGCGCATCAGCGCCTGGTCGTCGGCGATCAGCACCCGGATCGTCGCGCCGTCGCTCACGGGGCGGGTCCTCCCTCGAACGGCAGGTGGGCGTGCACCGTGAATCCTCCGCCCCGACGAGGCCCCGTGCGGATCGTGCCGCCGTAGAGCGCGACCCGTTCGCGCATGCCGAGCAGGCCGAGTCCGCCTTCCGTCGCCATGAGCGGGCCTCGGCCGTCGTCGGACACCTCGACATCGAGCGCCGCATCGCCCCACCGCAGCAGCACCCTCGCGCTCGCCGGTCCCGCGTGCTTCATCACGTTCGTGAGCGCCTCCTGCACGATGCGGTAGGCGACCAGGTCGAGCCCGGTCGTAAGCGGCCTCGGCTCGCCCTCGGTCACCGCCTCGACGGGCACACCTGCGCCACGGACCGTCTCGAGCAAGGCCTCGAGCTGGCCGAGTCCCGGCTGCGGCGCGCGGTCGGTGTCGGCCCCCTCGGCCTTCAGGATGCCGATCAACCGGCGCATCTCGGTCAAGCCGTCACGGCCTGTGGATTCGATCCGGCCGATCGCCGCCCTCGCGGCCGCGGGATCGTCGTCGAGCACGCTCCGAGCCGCGCCGGCCTGCACAACCATCACGCTCATCGCGTGAGCGACCACGTCGTGCAGCTCCCGGGCGATGCGAGCCCGTTCCTCCGCGACCGCGTCGCGGGCCGCTCGCCCACGGTCCACGTCGATGCGGCGTCGCCGGTTGAAGCCGATCCGGCCAAAAAGCATCGGTAGGCCCGCGGCGAACGTCGCGCTGATGAGGACCTCGACCCAGTTCGAGCCGGGGTAGGCGACGACGAGGGCGGTCACGGTTGCGGCGATCGAGATCGGCAGGGACAGCCTGACGAATCGCTCGCGGTCGACGTGAGCCGCGGCCGTGTACGTGGCCAGGACGACGGGGAACACGAGATCGAACGCGTCGTTGACCGCGGCGAGCGCGATCGACGCGCCGGACACCGCGACGAGCACGGGGATCGGCCACCGGCGACGGACCGCCAAGACCGCCGAGCCCCCCACCAGCAGCAGGTACCCCTCGGGACCCACGGGACCACGCGCCGGGTCAACGGAGGCGTGCTCGCCGATCACCGCGCCGACGACCGACCCGATCGCGATCGCCGCCGCGAGCAGCGAGTCCCAGATCAGGGGGTCGACCCGCCGCAGGCGCTCCCAGAAGGTGATCCGTTCCACGCCACGACGGTAGCCCGCCGCGGCGGGCTCCGGCGTCATCCTCCGGGAGGACGCGGGACAGCCTCCTCGATCGACTCGAGGTACCGATGCACCGATCCGATCGCGACCGAGCCCTCTCCGACGGCCGACGCGACCCGTTTGACCGCTCCGTGTCGCACGTCACCGACCGCGAAGACACCGGGCACGCTGGTCTCGAGCCCGGCTCGCCCTGCACCGGCATCCGCGCCAGTGAGGATCGATCCCCATCGGTCCCTGGACACGGCGACGGGGAGCCAGCTCGTGCGAGGCTCCGCTCCGATCAAGATGAAGGCAGCCGCCACCGACAGCACGCTGAGCTCTCCGGAGACGACGTCGCGGACCTCGAGACCCTCGAGACGACGATCCCCGCGTCCGCCGGCCACTTCCGCTCCGTATCGAATCTCGATGTTCGACCCGCGCGACAGCACCGTGATCAGGTACTCCGACATACTGTCCGCGAGCGAGGAACCACGGACGAGGATCGTCACTCGGCGTGCGTGCGATGCGAGATACAGGGCCGCCTGCCCCGCAGAGTTGCCACCGCCGACGACGGCGACATCGACACCGGCGAGTCCCGCGGCCTCCGACGTCGCGGCCCCGTAGTAGACGCCTGCCCCCTGGAACCGCTCCAGGTCAGGGAGCATGCGATAGGCGACCCCGCTCGCGATGACGACGGCGCGGGCCTCGATCTCGCTGCCGTCCGCGAGCACGACGGTCCTCCGATCGCCGTCGATCACCAGGTCGACGGCGTCGAGTCCGTAGACGAACTCTGCGCCGAAGAGCCATGCCTGTTCGTACGCGCGCTGCGCCAGCTCGGCCCCGCTCACCCCACGTGGGAAGCCCAGGTAGTTGCGGATCAGGGAGCTCGTGCCTGCCTGGCCACCGATCGAATGACGTTCGACGACGACGGTCCGCAGTCCCTCCGACGCCGCGTAGACGGCGGCGGCGAGACCGGCGGGGCCAGCCCCCACGATCGCGACGTCGAACAGGCCGCTCGGAGCGCTCGTGGCGAGGCCGAAGGCTGCCCCCAGCTCCGCCCCCGTGGGCTGCACAAGCGCCCGCCCGTCGTGCAACACCGCGACCGGCGTCCGGTCGTCGTCGAGGCCGGCCTCGGCCAGGATCGCCTGCGCAGTGGGTGAGCCGACCTCGTAGGACCCGAAGGGGATGCTGTTGCGGGTGAGCAGCTCGCGCATCGCCGAGGTCGCAGGGTCCCACTGGCTCCCGATCAGGCGGACGATCTCGTAGGGTGGCCGGTTCGCCCTGCTCCAATCGGCGAGGAACTCCGAGATCGCCCGGTGGAACGACTCGTCGGGGGCTCGCCAGGGTCGTGCAGCCCAGTAGTCGATGTCGCCCATCGCGGCGCCCCGGAGCAGCACATCCGTCGCAGAGCGGTCTCCCCAATCCAGCGAGATGCACCGCTTCGCGAGCGGGAAGCGCACGCGAGACTCTGCCAGCACTTCGAACGCAGGTGTGTGCTCCGGCGAGCCGGCGATCACCAGCACGACCTCTGATCCCTCGAGACGTCGCAACATCTGCCGGGCCTCATCGATCGAACCGACGACCACCTCGTAGTCGGCGCCGTACCGCTTGCGCAGCTCGGACTCGATCCGCTCACGCGCAAAGGGATCTTCCTCGAAGGCGACGATCGTCGGTTGAGGGCGCTCGTCACTCACCCGGCTTGCCCCTCCACCATCACATCTCGGTGTGCGAGCATGAACCACACCTCCGCAGAGACCCGCGCAGGGTAGCCAACGAGGATCCGCCGGAACAAGGGCGTCGTCGCTGCGCCGACGTGACCGCGGGTCGACGACATCGGGTTGCGGGCGTGATGGCGACTTCACTAGCGTCGGCGCATGAAGCGCACAGCGATCGTCTCCGCCTTCATCGTGTGCGCCGCAGCGCTCACCCCGCTCTCGCGCATCACGCCCGCCGCTGCCGGCGACCCGGCGCCGATCCGCATCAGGGTCATGTCGTTCAACATCCAGTACGGGGCGTACTACTCCACGATCGACGCCGTCGTGAGGGCGATCGAGCGGGCCGATGCCGACGTGGTCGGCCTGCAGGAGCCGTTCGGGAAGACCCGGAGGATCGCGCGCCTCCTCGGCTGGTACGCGTCGCCCCGCCTGCACATGGTGAGTCGCTTCCCGATCGTGCACCCCGACGGCAGCCGCGTCGCGGGCTCGCCGGGCGGGCGCATCCCCGAGGGGGCCTGGGCCTACCTGCTGCTCGGCGACGGCGCGGTCGCCGCGATCGCCCAGACCCACACACCGTGGTGGCCGAGCGGCATGTACGCGATGCTCCAGGGAGAGGACGAGGCCGAGGTGCTCGCCCGCGAACGGGGCAAGATGGACTGGACGCGGCCCCACCTCGACGCTGTGGCCGGCCCGATCGCCGCCGGAGTGCCGACGTTCTTCGTGGGCGACCTGAATACGCCGTCGCACCTCGACTGGACCCAGGAAGCTGTCGACACGCTCGGATGGCAGCCACCGACGCTCGATCCACCCGGGGAGCGGTTCGTGGTCCAGTGGCCCCTGACCGTCGCGATGCAGGATGCGGGCTTCACCGACACCTACCGCGAGGCGAACCCCGATCCGATCGCCGAGCCCGGCTTCACCTACTGCGTGCGGTTCTTCCCGGCCTGCGGCCGCTGGGACACGTGGGACCGCATCGACTACGTGTACTCGGCCGGGCCGATCGGCGTCGTGCGCAGCCAGGTCGTCGGGGAGGGCGGCCCGTTCACCGACATCCGCAGCCGTCCCTGGCCGACCGATCACCGCGCCGTGGTCTCGACGGTCGACGTCACCCCCGTCGATCCGGCGCCGTTCGCGGCGCCGCTCGACGAGCGCGTGTGGCTGGGGCGCCGCGTGCGGGTCGCGTTCCACGACGCCGCCTCGGCCGAGCGCACGATCGGGCTCTGGGCGCGTGGGGACGACCCCGTGACGGACCCACCCGCCTTCGACGGAACGGTCCCGGTCCCCGACGCGGCGGACGACGACATCGTGTCGATCGACACCGATGCCGGCGGTCCCGGCGACTACACGGTCGCCCTGCTCGACGGCGGCGGTGTCGTCGCCACGTCGAGCGTCTCGTTGGTCGAGAGGGGCACGCCCGCGATGGTCGCGACGGCGAATCGACGCTACGAGCAGGGAGATCCGATCCGTGTCCAGTGGAGCGGCGCTCCGGGCAACCGCTACGACTGGCTCGCCCTGAACCGTGGCTGCTTCGACCCGACATCGTGCCCACTCCGACAGTGGCGGTACATCGACGGCAACGTGAACGGCGCGGCGCGCTTCACGCGAGGGTCCGAGGGCGTGTGGCCGCTGCGGCCGGGCCGCTACGCGGTCTCGCTCTGCGTCGACGACGACTACGTGTGCGTCGCCACGAGCGAGGTCTTCCGTATCGTGGCACCGTAGCCCGGTATGGAGACGTGGGACGCGATCCGATCACGGCGGAACGTGCGGGCGTTCACGGACGAGCCGCTCGATCCCGGCGACCTCGATCGCCTCCTCGATGCCGCTCGACGCACGCCCTCGTCGATGAACCAGCAGGCGTGGGACTTCGTCGTCGTGACCGGACGCGACGACCTGGTGCGGCTCTCGCGGGTCTGGCGCTACGCCGGGCACGTGGCGAGTTCGGCGGCGACGATCGCCTTGATCGCGCCCGCGACGACCGACCCCGAGAGCCGCGAGACGATCCAGTTCGACCTGGGCCAGGCGAGCATGAGCATCATGCTCGCCGCCGCAGACGTCGGCATCGGCAGCTGCCACGCGGCCGTCGAGGACCAGCCGCTCGCCCGCGAGGTGCTGGGCCTGCCGGACGACCGCGAGTGCATGTGGCTGATCGCCCTCGGTCGACCGGCCGATCGACCGCTCTCACCGATCGCCGCGCCGGATCGGCGGGCGTTCGACGACGTCGTGCACCGCGAGCGTTGGTAGCCGGGGCCTCCCCGACCCGAGCGAGTCGAACCGACTCAGACCCCGAGCGGCAACGTCGTGGACGCCATCGCTTCCAGCTGATCGGCGGGCATCGGATGGGCGAACCAGAACCCCTGTGCCAACCGGCAGCCGTTCGAACGCAGGAACACGTACTCGCTCTCGGACTCGATGCCCTCGGCGAGCGGCACCATGTCGAGCGACTGCGCCACCTGGATCATCGCCCGCACCATGCCCGCGAGCCGCACGTCGCGGTCGACGTGGCGGATGAACTCCTGGTCGATCTTCAGCACGTCGACCGGCATGTGCTTCAAGCGTGACAGCGACGAGTAGCCGGTGCCGAAGTCGTCGAGCGCCAGGCGCAGCCCCCACGAGTGCAGCTCGCGCAGGGTGCGCTGCGTGCGATCGGGATCCGCCATCGCGGTCGACTCGGTGATCTCGGCCTGCACGGTCGAAGGGTCGACGCCCGCGTCGCGCAGCTTGACGAGCAGCCGTTCGGCCAGGCGCGGGGTCCACAGCTGACGCGGCGACAGGTTGAACGAGACCTCCAGCTCGAGGCCCCCATCACGCCAGGCTCGTTGCTGGTGAGCAACCTGGTCGAGCACCCAGTCGCCGATCGCCTCGATCAAGCCGAGCTCCTCGGCCACCGGGATGAACTCGCCGGGCGGCACGATGCCGTGTCCGTCCTTCCAGCGGATCAGGGCCTCGGCGCCGACGACCCGCCGGTCGGCGAGGTCGACGACCGGCTGGTAGTGCAGCACCCAGTCCTGGGCCTCGACGGCTTTGCGCAGGCGTTGCTCGAACGAGAGGCGCACCATCGCGTCGTCGGCTTCGCTCGCGAAGAACACGTGGCCGCCGGGCTCGATGCGCTTGGCCCGGTACATCGCGATGTCGGCGTTCTTCAGCAGCGTCTCGGCGTCGAGCGCGTCACGCGGGTAGAGACTGATGCCGATCGACCCCCGAGCGTGGAACTCAGTGCCCTGCAGCCCGAAGGGGTGCATGAGCACCTCGACGGCACGATCGGCGACCCGCTTCGCGGCGGCTTCGGCCTCCGCGGGAGCGAGGTCGGCGAGCAGCATCAGGAACTCGTCACCGCCCTGGCGTGCCACGAGGTCGGTCTCCCGCGTGCACGTGCGCAGACGGTCGGCGAGCTCGGAGAGCAGCAGGTCGCCCGCGTGGTGTCCGAGCGAGTCGTTCACCAGCTTGAAGTTGTCGAGGTCGAGGAAGACCACGGCGACCGCGGTGCGGTCGCGTTTGGCGCGTTCCACCGCGAGGACGAGCGTCTCCTCGAACAGCTGGCGGTTCGCGAGCGCGGTGAGTCCGTCGTGGTAGGCGAGGTGCGCGATGCGCGCCTCCGCCTCCTTCAGCTCGGTCACGTCGAACAGGATCCCGTGCTCGAACGTCGCCCGGCCGTCGGCGTCGCGATGCGCGTAGGCGCGGTCGCGGATCCAGACGACCCGTCCGTCGGGCCGCACCATGCGGTAGTCGTCGAGATCGCCGCCCGAGCCGGCGATGAACGCCTCGCTCTGCGCCTGGACACGCATCCGGTCGTCTGGGTGCACCATGCGCAGCCACATGTCGGAGTCGGCCTGGTACGCCTCGGGCGTCACGCCCAAGATCTCCTCGATCTGCGGGTTCACGTACTGCGTGACGTCGCCGTTGTCGGCGTAGACCACCGCCGGGATCTGCTCGACCAGGCTGCGGTAGCGAGACTCGGCCTCCGCGAGAGCTGCCTGCGCTTCCCTGCCGGCGAGCAGCTCACGGGCATCGCGGACGGCCACGATCGTCCGGCCGCCGCCCAACGCGCGAGTGCGTAGCTCGACCGGGAGACAGCCGCCGCCGGGGCAGAGCAGCGACGCCTCGAACGGGACCTCGGCGTCGAGGCCCTCGCGCCAATCGGGGATCGTCGCGACCACGTCGCTGCCGGTCGGATCGTGGCCGAGCAGTTGCACGAGGCGCTCGTTCACCCACTCGATGCGCCCCTCGCCCACCACGAACGAGGCCTCCGGGAACGCTTCGAACAAGCGTCCCACCTCGAGGCTCAGGGCGACCGGCGCCTGACCGTCGTGCGTCACGATGTGTGAGGCATCGACGCGAGACCGACCCGACATGAGCCTCCGTCGGACCGCGCCCGGGCCGTGCTAGTGCTCGTCCTCGTCCTCGGGTTCGCCCTCGCCCTGTATCGGCGGCGAGTCCTGCAGCATCTGCTCCATCGCGGCGAACAGGGTCGCGCGCTCGGCGTCGCTCAGTCGCGCCGACGGGTGGATCAGCGTGTAGCTCACCGGCGGCATCTCGCCATCCTGAACGACGTCGAGGAGTTCATCGACCTCGGCCTGGGGGCGATCCCACTCCGAGAAGTTCAGCGTGGCACGCCCCTCGTCGACGTCGCGCTGCACGAGCCACGATCCCGGCGCGATGTTCGTGTACCAGGGCCATGCGGTCTCGTTGCTGTGGCAGTCGAAGCACGTGCCACGGGCGAGCTCGAGGCCGGGTCCGGGAGCGAACGCCGCTGCCTGGGTGACGGGAGGGTTCGTGTGGTCTCGCCCGTACGGCACGAACTGGATCGCGACGAAGATCGCGAGGAGTCCCACGAACCCCCAGCGGAGCCATCGCGGCAGCCGGCGAGCCATGGGTCCATCGTAGGCGAGGCCTCGCACCGCTCACCTCCGACGATGGCCTCGGGTCGGTCCGGGACCTTCGTCCCGCCCGGACCGGTCGGCGGACCCTCCGCGGGCGGATCGGAGTGGTGCATGCTGGGACGCACGGGGAGGTGGACGCGATGCAGGATGTCGAGGAACGGGTGATCGATCTGACAGAGGCGGGCGTGCCGGAGGGGTTCGGCCGGTACGCGGCCGCTGCGTTCGGCGAGGAGCCCCCGACGTTCGGTACGGTGGCCTTCCGCGGCACCGCTCGTATGCGCCCGGGGGGACGTGGACCCTGGCTGCCGGGGACCGCTGCGACCTACCACCGGCTCGGGCACGCGTTCGCCGGCGAGTTCGCGCTGGCGCCGTTCGGACGAGCGATCGTCCGTGGGACGGACGGATACCTCGACGGCCACGGAGCATCGACGATCGCGGGACGCGCGGTGCCCGTGTCACCGGAGCTCGATCGGTCGGCGAGGATGTTCATGTGGATGGAGGCGGCCTTCTTCCCGCAGACGTGGACGGTGCCCGGCGTGCGGCTCGAGCAGGTCGACGACTTCACCCTGCGCATCCTCGTTCCTCCGGACGCAGCGGCGATCACCTGGCGGTTGGATCCGGACTCGGGGCTCCCGTGGCGCATCGAGGCCAACCGCTACAGGGAAGCCGGCGGCCCCCAGATCCATCAGCGCATCGACCTCGGTGGATGGCGGACGTTCGGCGACATCCGGTGCTGGTCGAGCGCGCGCGTGACCTGGGCCGACGAAGCGCGGGCCTGGTTCGACTGGAGGCTCGAGGAAGTCGAGCGAGGAGCTGCCGTCGACGTGGTCTTCGAGCGGGTGGCCGCGGCGGCACGCAGGAAGCGCTCGCGCGGACCGGCGTGACGCTCGGCATCAAGGAACGCGCCGAACGGCTCACGGTCGGCAGCGCGCTCTGAGTCAGATCGCCCGCATCCGGTTGTTCCGCGCGTTGTGCTCGACCTCGGCGAGCCCCAACGCCTCGAGCACCGGCGGCACGTAGTTGCCGAAGCGGCCCCGCAGTCCCTTCTTCAGGCCGTACCACCCACCGACGGGGTTGTCAGGGTCGCGCGCCCACGCCTCGACGGTTCCTTCCTTGGCCGGCTTCTGCTCGTCGGCGCTCCCGAGCGGCACCCAGTCGTCGCGCTCGACGAGCATCGCGTGCAGATCCTCGATCGCCCGCAGGTGGTAGCGCAACTCGGTCGAACCCACGGTGCAGATCAAGGCGGGCGGATCGGCCTCGGGGTCGCGCGCCATCTGGAACTCGCCCTGGAGGCTCGGCGTCTGCAGCGTCCACGGGTCGTCGGGTGTGCCTGTTCCCTTCACGGATGCGGTCATGGAACGAACGGTAACCGTTGAGTTACTGATCGGTCAAGCCGAGCACGCGCGCTCGTACGGAGGGAGCACGCCCGCCCAGCCCTGCCGGTTCCGCCGCTGCAGGCCGGGACCCTTCGCGCCGAGTCGCTCCCAGCCGCGGTGGATGATGCGGACCTCGGCGCCGTCGACCGCCTCGAGGAACTCGATCGTGACCTCGGTGGCGTCTGCGACCTGCTGGTTCAGGTGCCAGCGGTACGTGAACGACGTGGGTGGACGCCAGTCGAGGATCTCGCCCCACGTGTGTTCCTCGCCGCCCGTCGCACGTTCCACGATGCGCCCGCCGACCCGTGGCTCGATCGTCACGGTGAGCCCCGGATCTCCCGAGACGGAGTGAGAGGACGGCCACCACATCGAGGTGCGTCTCGTCCACACCTCGAAGGCGTGCTCGGGTGAGCACGGCACGGACAACCGAAGCTCGATCGGCTCGGTCATCGGCGACCGCGTCTCGGGGAAGTGTTCGCCGCCGCGATGCGGAACCGCGCGCCCGCCTCACCCCAGACCTGTTCGAGGTACTGCCGGATCTCCTCGATGCCTTCGTCCTGCAGGCGGTAGAGCCGGCGCGTTCCGACGGCCGTGTCGGCGACGAGTCCCGCCTCCTTCAGCAGGCGCAGGTGTCGCGAGACCGCGGGTCGTGAGATTGGCAGCGCGTCGGCGATCTCGCGCACCGACCGATCACCGGCCCGGAGCAACTCCACGATCGCCCGGCGGTTGGGGTCGCTCAATGCATCGAAGGGGTCGCCTCGTGCGACAGGTTCGGCCATGCCCGATAGGTAACCACATCGTTACGGTCCATGCCTCACCCCGCGCCACCCTTCATCGCGCACCAGGCTCGCACGACCGACTCGAGCTGCTCGCGCTTGGCCTCGACGTCACCGAGGTCATCGAAGCGTGCGTACCGGGCGGTATCACCTCCACCTTCGAGGAGTGGATGGGCCCCGGGGATCGACGCGCCGGTGTGGAACAACAGGCTGACGTGGGCCTTGGCTCGAGGGTTGAAGCTCGCGATGTTGCCCTCGTACATGAAGGTGGGCGTCTTCCACTTGATCGTTTCGCCGATGCGGTCGTCGGCCCCGAGCACGATCTCGCGCACGCGCAGCATCTCGGCCTTCAGCGGGTGGTCGAACTCCCCGAACCAGGCGTCGACGTCCGGGCTCGTTGCCATCCGCGATTCGTACCACACGAGCGGGGCTTCGGAGAACCGACGGAGGGTCGGCGTGCAAACGCTTTCCCATCTGGCTATGCTTCAGGCTCCGATGACGAGAGAGAGCAACGACCTGCTGGACCGCGTGTACGGTGCGCTCGCCGACCCATCTCGACGCTCGATCCTGCGAACCCTCGCTGCGGGGGAAGCGACCGTCGGCGAGGTCGCGGCCCCACTCGACATGGCGCTGCCGTCGGTATCCAAGCACATCAAGGTGCTCGAACGCGCAGGGTTGGTCGGTCGCCGCGTCGAGGGGAGACGCCACTTCCTGCACCTCGAGCCGCTCGCCCTGCGCACGGCCGACCGGTGGCTCGAGTTCTACCGCCCCTTCTGGGAAGGGGGCGCCGACAAGCTCGCCGCGCTCGTGGCGGAGCTCGAGGGTGAGGAGGAGCGATGAGCCGCCGAGGGCCCGTGATCCAGCTCGAGGTCGAGCGCGTGCTGCCCGGTCCGCCGGCCACGGTGTTCCGGGCCCTCACCCAGCCAGACCTCTACGCCCGATGGATGGGCCCCGAAGGGTCGAGCGTGACCGTCGACGAGTTGCAGCCGACCGAGGGCGGTCGGCTCGCCTTCCGCGTGCGCATGGGCGATGACGGCCCCGAGTTCGGCCTGCACGGGACCTATCGAGAGGTCGACGCCCCTCGACGGCTGGTGCACACGTGGGCGATGGACGGCGACGACAGCGTCTCGACCGTCACCTTCGATCTCTTCCCCCACGACGACGGCACTCGCCTCGTGCTCACGCACGTCGATCTCGTCGACGAGGCGGACCGCGAACAGAACGAGGGCGGGTGGCGCCATCAGCTCGACCGCCTCGAGCGACTCCTGCCGCAGCTCCCGGATCAGACCCCTTGACATAGTTTCCCTGGTGGCTATTATTTAGCCGGACGAGAAACTATCAGAAGGAGGTCTCGTCATGGGAACCCTCGATGGGAAGGCGGCGCTGGTCACCGGCGCCGGGCAAGGGGTCGGCCGCGGCATCGCGCTCGCGCTGGCCGGTGAAGGAGCATCGCTCGCGCTGATGGGGCGCACGGTCGCCACGCTCGACCAGGTCGCGGCCGAGATCGCCGAGCGGGGCGGCAAGGCCGTGGTGGTGACCGGCGACGTCGCGATCCCGACGGACTGCGCCGAGGCGATCGCCGAGGCGGTCGCGCAACTCGGCGCGCTCGACCTGCTCGTGAACACGGCCCAGTCGTACGCGTTCGGCTCAGTCGCCGACATCGATCTCGCCGAGGTCGAAGCCGGCTGGCAGAGCGGACCGATGGGCACGCTCCGCATGATGCGCGCGGCGCTTCCACACCTGCGCGAGGGTGGCGCGGTCGTGAACGTGTCCTCGAGCGCGACCTCGGACGGCGACGCGGCCGGCACCGGCGCCTACGCGGCGGCGAAGGCTGCGATCGAGTCGCTCTCGCGCGCGGCCGCGGTGGAGTGGGCGGGCGAGGGGGTCCGAGTGAACGTGGTCCTTCCGTTCGTGAAGAGCCCCTCGGTCGAGGCGGTGCTGAACGCGTTCGAAGGCATCGAGGAGCAGGTGCTCGCGCAGGTGCCGATGGGTCGCTGGGGTGACGCCGAGCGAGAGATCGGACGAGCCGTGGCGTTCCTGTGCGGACCAGACGCCTCGTTCGTGACCGGAGCGACCCTGGCCGTCGACGGGGGCAGCACCTACCTGCGGTAGCTGCATGGCCGCGCCGGGGTCGCCGGGACCGATGGACAGGGTCTCGGCGGCCCGGTCGCGTCCCCTATCCGTGCGGGGCTCGATGCGCCAAGATGGCTGTCGCCCGCTCCACCGGAAGGATCACGGACGGATGTCGCAGGCGATCCCCACCACCCTCACACGAGCCGAGGAAGCTCTCGCCTCCGGGGGGTGGACCGAGGCCCGTGTGCTGTTCGAAGAGTCGCTCGCCGAACGCGACGAGCCGCGAGCCCACGACGGGCTCGGACGCACGATGTGGTGGCTGGGTTCCGCCGACCTCGCCATCGACCATCGGGAACAGGCGTTCGCGGCGTACAAGGCTGCCGGCGAGACAACGAGGGCCGCAGAGATCGCGATCTGGCTGGCGCGTGAGCACCTGTCGGTCTACGGGAACGACGCCGTTGCCAACGGATGGCTCGCGCGGGCCCAGCGGCTCGTCGGCGAGACGTCGACGAGCGCCCGGGGCCGACTGGATCTCGCCCGGGCGAAACGAGAGGGGGACCCCAAGGCGAAAGAGGAGCTGGCCGAGCGAGCGCTCTCGACGGCGCAGGCGCTCGGCGACGCTGATCTCGAGGTCGCCGCCCTCGCCGAGCTCGGGCTCGCCGCGCTCCAGCTCGGTCGGGTCGACGATGGCCTCGATCGGCTCGACGAAGCGATGGCCGCGGCAACCGGCGGCGAGGCGGACATGCTCGAGACGGTCGCCGAAGCATGCTGCAGCCTCGTCGCGGCCTGCGATGCCGCGGGAGACACCGGTCGGCTGGAGCAGTGGGCACGCATCGTCTCCGGGTTCATCGAGCGCCGAGGCGATCTTCCCTTGCTGGGGTTCTGTCGCACGTGCAACGCTCAGATGCTCGCCGCCTCAGGCCGCCACGAGGAAGCGGAGCGCGAGCTCGTCGCCTCGGCGAGTGAACTGCGAGGAGAGGGGCACCGTTCCCGATGCGTGGACCCGGCCGTCAAGCTCGCGGAGGTCAGGGTTCGGCAGGGGCGGTTCGACGAGGCTGCGTCCCTGTTGGACGGTCGTGAGGGCCTGCCGGAGGCGGCGCTGCCCGCCGCCGAGCTCCACCTGGCACGTGGCGACGCCTCGCTCGCGATCGCCGTGTTGTTGCGCCGGCTCCGCGACGTCGGGCGTGACGGCCTGCTCGCGGGTCCGATCCTCTCGAGCCTGGTCGAGGCGCACGTGACCGCGGGCGACGTCGAGGCGGCGCGCACGGCCGCCCACGACCTCGACCGGCGAATCGTGCCCGCATCAGGAGGTCGTCGAACGACGCTCCATGATCGTCTTGAGGGTCCGCAGGTCGGCAGTGACCGACCTGCGGACCTGACGGGCCAGCAAGGGCCCGGCGACCTTGTACATCGAGGAAGGCTCGCCCTGCACCCGCACCGACGCCTTCGTGGCCCCTTCTCGATCGTCGAAGACGTACGTCACCTGCATCGGGAACGGCGACTCGATCGACCGCATGTGCAGGAGCCGGCCCGGCTCGAGCGACTCCACACGGTTCACGTACTCGATGCGCCTGCCCATGAACGACGCGACGCGCCGGACATCGCTGCCGACCCGCAGCGGCGGGTCGCCGAGGAGCTCGGAGCTCGTGATGCCGCCGATCCACGTCGTGTCGTTGCGATGGTCGAGCACGTACGCCGAGACGTCTGCGCGAGGGGCCTCGATCGTCTGGGCCACCGAGACATCGATCGCCATCTCGCGATCCTCAGCGAAGCGCCGGGTTGGGGGCCCCGCCGGACTCGACCACGTCCTTCAGGCGGGCGACGACCAGCGCCCAAGTGAGCGCCACGCTGCCGAAGTCGTACTCGGGCATCGAGTCGGGGAACCCGTGCCGGAACACGACCTTGGTGGCCTGCCCGCTCGGTTCGAGCGACCACGACGCGGTCGAGCCTCCCCACGCAGGCCAGTCTCCCCCGAAGGCCCAGGAGATCGAGCTCGGCGCGTGGACCTCGACCGCCGCGAGGAGCCGCGTCGGCGCGGCCTCGAATCCCAACGAGAGATCGGCGCCATCAGCGCCCTCACTCCGAACGTCGGGCGTCCAGAACGCGGCGAGTCCTTCGGGACTCGCGATCGTGTCGAACACGACCTTCGGCTCTGCCTCGATCTCGATCGCCAGCAGCACGTCACGCGTCACGCTTGATCCCCCTCGCTCGTGGATACGTCTATTTAAGTCATGCCTGAAGTACATGTCAACCTGAAGGATGTGCTTAACTACCCTGCGTGCAGGCGATGCTGGAGGCGGTGGCGAACCCAAGGAGACGCGAGATCCTGCGTCTCGTGTGGGATCGAGAGCGGTCCGCGGGCGAGATCGCGATGCACTTCGACGTCAGCTGGCCGGCGATCTCGCAGAATCTCGGGGTGCTGCGCCGTGCCGGGCTCGTGGTCGAGCGACGTGAAGCCACCAGGCGCTACTACCGTGCCGACCGTGAGGCAGCCGGATCTCTCGCCCTCGTGCTCGAGGAGATGTGGAGCCGCGATCTCGGCCGTCTGAAGCAGGTCGTCGAGGAGCAGCGGTGATCGGCGAGCACGTCGTGCGGCTTCAGCTCCACATCGAGGCGGCGCCCGACAACGTCTTCCCGTTCCTGACCGATCCCGATCTCTACGCCCGATGGCAAGGGGTGCGAGCCGAGCTCGATCCTCGCCCCGGCGGGGTGTACCGCGTGTGGATGGATGCCGCTACCGTCGCGAGTGGCGTCTTCATCGAGGTCGAGGCGCCGCGCCTGGTCGTCTTCACGTGGGGATGGGAGGGCGACGACGAGGTCCCACCGGGATCGACGACCGTGCGGGTCGAACTCGCGGCCGACGGCGACGCCACGACCCTGACCTTGGAGCACTCGGGACTCCCCTCGGGCCGTGCCGCCGCGATGCACGAGGAAGGGTGGCGGCTCTTCGGCTCGCGCCTCGCCACCGTCGCGAGCGGGGGCGACCCCGGTCCCATGCCGCCGCTGTCCGCGTCCGAACCGACCTGACCCCTCAGCGTTCTCCCGCCGTCGGACCGTGCTTGCCCGGTTCCCACCGCGCACCGTAGCGGGAGGCCGCGAACCCGAAGGGCTCCTCCTCGAGCTCGGTCGCCATCGTGTCGTTCCAGCGGTTGAGGAAGCCGAACAACCCCACGACCGCGAGCATCTCGACGATCTGTCCGTCGTCCCAGTGCCGTCGGAGCTCCTCGAAGTGTGCCGGGGTCACCTCGTTCGGCACGAGCGAGGCGTCGCGGGCGAACCGCAGGGCCGACCGCTCGGCCTCGTGGAAGAGGGGGGAACGCTCGAAGTCCCAGATCGCGGCGATCTTCTCGTCGGCCACTCCACGCTCGCGGGCGTCCACGGCCTCGTGTGCCTGGCAGTATCGACACCCGGCCGCGACGCTCGAGACGATGCCGATCAGCGGCTTCAGCTCGGTGGGCAGCGTGCCCGTGTTCCAGATCTGGGTGATCAGCTCGCTGAACGCGCTCAGGATCTCCGGACGCCGAGCCATCGTGAAGAGGCTGTTCGGCACGAACGAGAGCGTGCGGTCGTAGTGAGCGAACAGCGTTTCGAGCTCCGGGTGATCCTCACGCCGAAGGGGCTCCACGTTCGGCATGACGCTCAGCGTACGCCGCGGGCCCCGAAAGCCCCATCAGCCCTGAAGCACGACAAGCACCATGTGGCGGATCGTGGCGCTTCAGCCTCAGGATGCCGAGCGGTCGGCGGCGACGATGCGATCCGCCACCTCGGCGAGATCATGGCCCTCGATGTCGGGGCGAGGCAGCCACGAGCGATAGATCGCCCCGCGACGAGCGACGAATGCGCCGCGAGCACCTGCTGTGATGGCGCCCGCGACGTCCCAGTCGTGCGCCGCGACCATCCGGATGCCATCGATCGGCACGCCTAGGCTCGAGGCGGCCGCCAAGTAGCAGTCCGGGTGAGGCTTGAAACGGCGCACGAGATCGACCGAGAGCACGGCGTCGAAACGTTCAGACAACCCTGAGTTCCTCAGTTGCTCCAGGACGACCTCGCGCGATGAGTTCGTCAGCGCCGCGAGCCGGAAGCCGGACCCCTGCAGCATCCCGAGCGCCTCGTCGACCTCGGGATGCGGCGGGAGACGTCGCATGCCACCCACGATGCGGTCGCGAACGGCATCGCCCATCTCTCTGCCTCGATGCACGGCCATGTCGTCGAGGGCCGAGGCTGCGATCACACCGAATGGCTCGTACCTGCCGACCATGGTGGCGACGGTGGATCCATGCAGGAGGCGAGCGAACCACTCCCGGAGGGCTTCCCGGTCGGCGAACGCCTCCTCGAATTCGGGCGCGAGCGCACCAACGTCCAGCAACGTCTCGTTCACGTCGAACACCAGCACGCTCGAGCGGCGAGGTTCGAGGATCGGGCTCACGCCGAGCATCGTGTCACGATGGGCGCTGATGGCCCGGTCATCCGGGCCGCGGGCATCACCGGGCTCGTCGGGCTCTCGGCCGCGTCACCTCTCGGCAAGGGTTCGGATCCGCCCCCGGTCGTCGGGCGACCGCAAGTAGTCTGGCTCGGACTAGCAGAGCTGATCGACCGTGCACGTCGACGGGTCGCGGTCGGGCAACCAGCGCACGAACGTCACGGCGTGGCGGAACCGGCTTCCGCGCAGGCGTTCGTACCGAACCTCGCAGGCGAGCGCGGGCAGCACCTCGACCCAATCCACGCCGACGGAGCTGACGGCGCCACCCGGTGAGACGCGGGCGAGGGCGGTGGCGGCCGCGCGGCGCACGGGCGCACGGGAGAACGCCACGGTGCGGCCCACGTCGACGAGCCGTCCCTCGTCGTACATGCCGAGGCGGATCGAGCCGACGCCCGAGCCGGCGTGCCGGTAACCGGTCGCCACGCACGCGGCGGTTCGGACACGCCGCACCCGCAGCCACCGTCGCCCGTCGGCGTGGCGTGCGATCAGACCGTCGCGTCCCGTCGCATCGCGGTCGTCGAGCCAGGCGCGCGCCGTCCCGCGGTCGAGCGTCTGCGGCGTCACCACGAACGGCTCCCCCGGTGCGAGGCGGCGCAGGTTCGTCGGCGCGAGTGGCAGCCCGAGCTGAACAGCAAGCAGCTCCAATGCCCGCCGGCGGCGGGCCAGCGGCAACCATCTGAGGTCGGTGGCTCCTCGCGTCATCACGTCGGTGACGACCAAGGTCGCCGGGGTCGACCCGGCGAGATCGGCCACCACCGACGGCGACGGGATCAGCCGACGCCGGACCGTGGCGAAGTCGAGACCGTCGGGTCCGACCACCACCAACGATCCCTTCACGATCGCCTCACCTGCATCGAGGGAGGCAAGGGACCGCACGACCTCGGGGAAGTATCGATCGAAGGCTCGGCGCCGGTCCGAGACGAGACGGGCCGCACCGGGTCCGAGGCGCGCCGACACCCGCAGACCGTCCCAGTCCGGCTCGAACCGCCAATCGATGCCCTCGGGGATGCCGTCGACGACCTCACCGGCGCTCGCGATATCGGGGAGGGAGACGACGTCGCGCGCGACATCGACGATCGTCTCCTCCCGCTCGCGCTGCATCCCCCGACACTGTCAGCCGTCGTGGCCCGCCACATCGGGAACACGGCGGAGATGTGCTCGGCCGATGGTCCGAACGTCGGTGGTGCGCGGGCATCCCCCAGGCGAGGGACGTCGGGCCGACGCAACCGTGCCGACCCGTCGTCGCCCCGCTACGCCGGGGAGACCGAGACCGAGACCGTGGCCTCGGGCGAGATCGAGGCGACCGGGCTCGGCGTGACCGACGGTGCCGTGGTCGGAGCGATCGAGGGCGACAGTGTCGGGCTCGCCGTCGGCACGGTCTCCTCGAGCAGCGCGTCGAGGGACTCGCGCGGCACGAACCGGATGATGCCGGCTCCCAGAGGCGGCACCGACACGATCGTGCACCCGGCGCCGCTCGCGCCCGCCGGCGTGCACGCCTGGGCCGACCGGTCGCCCACCGTGACGAGCACGCTCATGTAGCGCGCCCCGCGGTCCAACGCCATCGCCTCGCTCACGAGCACCCGTCCGGCGGAATCGCCGGTCGCGGTGACGCGTCCGATCAACACTCCCTCGGCCTCTTCGGCCGAGTACTGGCGCATCTCCACGGTCACGACGTCGTCGGTCGCGAGATCGCGTCCGTCGACCTGCACCGTCGCCGTGACGACGCGGTTGCCTGCTGCGAACGTGATGATCGGGGCGGGCACGGGCGGTTCCGCGTCGAGCACAGGTGGGACGATCGCCGATGCCAGCGCGAGCGCGAAGATGCCCGCCGAGATCATCGTCGAGGTGGCGAGCATCTGGGTGCGACTCGCGTAGTGGCGACGCAGCACGAACGTGTCGTTGGCGTTGCCGTCGGCGTCGCTGCGCCCGAGCAGGCCGATCAGGCCGATCGCGATCGCCGCGACCCCGATCGTCGCGGCGAAGCCGAGCCACCCGGGCGTCTCGCGCACGGCGTGGGCGAGCGCGCCGGAGGCCCAGGCGAGCACCACGACGAGCGTGGCGACGGCGACCTCGGCGATCAGCACCGCCTTGAGGCGTCGCTCCGCGCGGTGGCTCGGTGCGGGGGGCGCGAGGTCGGCGCCCGCCGCGTCCTCGAGCGAGACGTCCCATCCGACCGCGGGTGTGCCGAGCACCTCGGCCGGCTCGTGGTCGCCCGTGCCGGTGAAGATCACGCGATGGCTCACCGGGGGGTCACCGATCGGTGTCGGACACTCGATCACCACGCGCCACGGACCGGTGCGCTCATCGAGCGGTGTCCCCATCGTCTGGGTCGACCTGATCGCCTCGACGATCGCCTCGTCTGTGGGCTGTGCGTCGGCGATGCGCGCCGACAGCTCCATCACCGGGAACAGGCCCTGCGGCAACACACGTGCCCGCTGCACCTGCTCGAGCTGGGTGGCGGTGATCGTCTCCGTCGCGGGCGACGGCGTCGATGACGGCGGGGTCTGCACATCGGTCAGCACCACGACGTCGTCGCCGCCGGGGGCGGGGTGGAAGCGCCGATCGATCAGACCCTCGATCGCTGGATCGCTGCGCCGGAGCTCGTCGAGCTCGTACAGCCCCGGAACACGGTCGGTCTGGCTCGCGGCGAGCACGACCGGAACGTCGATCGGGGCCGTGGTGCCGGTCAACACGCGGCGAACCTGGGCGAGCCGATCGACCGGGTCGCCGGTGCGCAACGCGGCCACCCTGGCGATCACGTCCTCGGTCGACGCGAGGTAGGCGGACTCTCTGGGCAGGAACTCGCGTTCGAGACGGACCTGGGCGGTCACGTCGACCGCCCGAGCCCGGCTCTTCCGCTCGTGGCCGGGGTGGGCGCACAGGTATCGGGTCATCAGGGGCCTCTCCTTCTCAGTCCGGTGCGACACCGATGCGGTACGGCCGCATGAGCACGAACCGGTCCACTCGTACGCTACACGGGGTGCGGGGCAACGGAACAGTCCCCTTCCCTACGGGGGAGGCGACTTCGAGACCTTCGACCTAGGTCGAGTGGACGAGGCGGGGTAGGCTGCGCGCCGAGATGCCCGCCGACCTCGATCTCCTGCACCGGATCGACGCGTACCTGGATGCGGCGCCCAGGACCGGAGCCACAGCCGAGGCGATCGGTCCATTCACGTTGTTCCTGAACGAGGGGCACGGGTGGCGCTACTACGCCCGGCCGTCCTCCGGTGTCGCCGGGTTCACGATCGACGCGGTCCGCGCCGTTCGGAACCGTCAGCGCGCGCTCTCGCAGCCGGAGGCTTTCGAATGGATCGACGAGCTCAGCCCCGACGTGGGCCAGGCCGTCGCCGCCGATGGCATGCGGGTCGTCGATCATCCGCTGATGGTCCTGGCCGACGATGCGCCGACCCCTGGGGCGCCCGAGGGTGTCGAGGTCGGCATCGTCGACCCGGACGACGACCTGGCCGCACTCAGCGCCGTCGCCGAGGTGGGGTTCGCCGCACCTGGGACCGGGACCGGCACGCCCGGGGCGGCCGATGCCGCGGCTGCGGCTGCGAGGCAGAGCGCGGACACGATCGCGTTTCAGCGAGGTCGCATGCTGGCCGGCCTCACCGTGGCCGCCGCGGCCCGCGTCTCGGGGGTCCTCGCGGCCGTGGGCTGGCACCAGCCGCTCGACGGCGCGAGCGAGATCGTCGGTGTCGCGACGCTGCCCGCCTTCCGGCGGCGAGGGCTCGGGGCCGCCGTGACCGGAGCGTTGGTCGCCGACGCCCTCGAACGGGGGGTCGAGACCGTGTTCCTGTCGGCCGACGACGACGACGTGGCCCGGGTGTACGCGAGGGTGGGTTTCCGGCGGGTGGGCACCGCCTGCGCGGCGTCGGTCCCGACGGGCTGACGCCACCCGCACGAGAGCGTCACTCGACGTCGCGAGCCATCGTGACCGCCAGGCCGGCGCCGAGCGCGATCGCGAGGTAGAGGACCATCACGAGACCCGCCGCCCCCGGCGAGAGCAGATCCGTCCCGGTCTGTGTGAGCGACGTCGCGAGCCCCGAGAACGGGAACCACTTCACGGTCGCGGGCAGGATCGCCCCGACGAGCGACTCGACCACCAGCGTCCACCCGAGCACCCCGATGATCGCGATCAGCTGGCTGCGGAGCGCGGCGCCGGCGGCCGCACCCATCGCTGCGGAGAACGCGGCTCCCGCACCCACGGCGAGGACCGCCACGACCACGGACGCGCCGAACGGCACCACCTCGCCACCGACCGCGAACTTCACCGCGACGGCGACGAGCGGGATCAGGCCGCCGACCACCCCGAAGGCGAACCCCGCGACGCCGTACCCGATCACCTTCGCCACGACGACCGGCCACCGCTTCGGGGCGGCGAGGAACGTGCCCGACAGCGTTCGGTGGCGATGCTCCGTGGTCATCGCGGTCGCCCCGAGCACGAGGGCGAACACGCCGGCGATCGACCCCGTGGTGACGAAGTCGCTCACGTCCTCGACGGTCTCGATCGGCGTGAGCCCCGCCTCGAGACCGTCCGGGGTGCCCGCGATCGCAAGGGTGGCGATCGCGCCGAGGGCGGCGAGGCCGACCGCGCCGAGCAGCAGTCCGATCCACATGCGGGTCGAGCGCACCTTGGCGATCTCGACGCCGACGAGCCGGAGCACGGCGCTCACCGGGCGTCCTGTGGTGGAGGCGGGATCGCGGGCGCCGGCGGCCGTTCGGGACCCTCGCCGGCTTCGCCGCCCTCGCCGCCGGTGAGCTGCAGGAACGCTTCCTCGAGCGACGCCTCCCGGCTGCGCAGCTCGTGCAGCACGGCACGTTCGGTCGCCGCGATCTCCCCGACCTGCTCGATCGGCAGGCCCGCCACGGAGATCGCGGCGGGGTCGTCGCCCGCCGAGACCGTCGCGCCCGCCGCCTCCAGGGAGACGCCGAGCCTCGCCACGTCGGGCGATCGCACGACGACGTCCCGGGCCACCGACGAGGTGATGGCCTCCACGGGCCCCTCTCGCACGAGCCGGCCGCGATCGATCACGACGAGGCGATCGACGGTCTGGGCCATCTCGGCGAGCAGGTGGCTCGAGACGAAGACGCTGCGGCCTGCATCGGCGAACGCCCGAAGGAATCCGCGCAGCCACGCGACGCCGGCGGGGTCGAGCCCGTTGCCGGGCTCGTCGAGCACGAGCACCTCCGGGTCGCCGAGCAACGCGGTCGCGAGACCCAGCCGCTGCCGCATGCCGCTCGAGTAGCCGCCCACCCGTCGATCGGCGTACTCGCGCATCGCCACCTGGTCGAGCACGGCGTCGATGCGCTCGCCGCCGATGCCCCCGGCCCTCGCCGTGATGCGCAGGTGGTCGCGGCCCGTGCGTCCCGGGTGGAAGCCGGTGCTCTCGAGCATCGCCCCCACGTGCGCGAGCGGCTGATCGAGGGCCGAGTAGGCCCTGCCCAGGATCGTGGCCGTACCTTCGGTCGGCGCGGCCAGGCCGAGCACGACGCGCATCGTGGTGGTCTTGCCGGCGCCGTTCGGCCCCAGGAACCCCGTGACGCGCCCGCGCGGGACGGCGAAGGAGAGCCCGTCGACCGCGGCGAGGTCACCGAACCGCTTCGTGAGCCCGGCGACCTCGATCGCCGGCCCCGGCGACGCGTCGTTCGAGCTCATGCCTTCGAGAACGTGGCGCGCCAGGCCCGCACATCGCCGGTCTCCAGGTTCGTCTCGAAGGCGGCCTCGACGATCTCGCGCGTCTCCCAGCCCGCCGAGAAGGTCTCGCGGAGCTCCTCTTCCCCGACCCTGCGGGGACCCCAGCCCGGCGGTTCCCCGTCGCTGAAGCAGAGCAGGTGCAGCACGCCCCGAGGCTCCAACGCCTCGCGCAGGCTCGCCGCGTACACGGGTCGCTCGTGGTCGTCGAGCACGTGGAACAGCCCGCAGTCGAGCGCCGAGGCGAAACGGCGGCCGAGCCCGCCGACGCCGAAGACGTCGGTGACGAGGAAGTCGGCCGATGCGAGACCGCGCTCGCGCGCCTTGTCCATCGCCTTGCCGATCGCCCGCGGCGAGGCGTCGATGCCGAGCACCTCGAGGCCCTCGTCGGCGAGGGCGAGCGCGTTCTCGCCCGTGCCGCATCCCACATCGAGCACCGGAGACCGGAACTCGCCCGCCGTCGCGAGCGACAGCACCACACGCTGTGGACGCCCGATGTCCCAGGGGGGCACGCCGATATAGGCGTCATCGAACCCACGTGCGGAGGGTCGGGCGGCCATGGGTCGCCACCCTAGCCGGTCCCGGACGTCCGGGCGATACGGTGGTCGTCCGACGGACGATGTGGGGGGCGACGATGGATCAGGACCGGTACGAGCGGGGCCGGGAGCGGTTCCTCGAGGTACACGACGAGAAGGCGCTCGGCGCCGTCGAGGGGCTCGGCGACCTCGGGCGGATCATCGTCGAGACGGTCTACGGCGATGTGTACACGAGACCGGGTCTGTCGACGCGCGACCGGGAGCTGGCGGCGGTCGCGGCCCTGGTGGCCCTGGGACGCTCGTCGCAGATCCCCCAGCACCTGCGGGCATCGTTGAAGGCCGGACTCTCGCCCGAAGAACTTCGCGAGGTGATCATGCAGACCGCGACGATCGCCGGGTTCCCGCCCGCGATGAACGCGATGGCGACCCTGAAGACGATCGTCGGCGACGGGGAGGCGTGAGGTGCCGATCATCGAGATCGGCGCCTTGGCGCCCGCAGGAGGTCTCGACGTCTCCGCCGCGCTCGGCGCGGTGACCACCGAGGTCGCCGCGTTCCTCGACGAGGAACCGGGGGGCACGTGGGCGATCTACCGGCCGATCGCACCGGGCCACTACGCGGAGGGAAGCATCGCGCCCCCATCCCAGCCCGCCGAGACCCACCCCGCGATCGTGCGGGTCTTCGCGGAGCGGCCACCCGACGAGGTCCCGGCCCTGCTGGAGGCGGTCGGCGAGGCTGTCGTGCGCGCGTTCGGGCTCGGGGAAGGCAACGTCGTCGTGCTGTTCGAGCCGGCCGATCCCGACCGCATGTTCTGGGGGTGAAGCGGCGCGGATGGGGGCGACGGGCCCCGGCGCGCAGGGCCGAAGCGCCCGGTCGTGACCGCCGCCCGGCGCGCACGATGCCGGTGGAGGTGACGACATGAAGGAGGACGAGCTTCCCGAGCGGGGCGACCGGTCGATCCGCGATCGCGCGCTCGAGCGCATCGAGAAGAAGCAGGAGTTCCACGCTCACCTGCTCGCCTACGTCTCTGGTGAACGCGATGCTGATCGGCATCTGGGCCGTCACGGGCGCCGGGTTCTTCTGGCCGGTCTTCCCGCTGCTGGGCTGGGGCATCGGCATCGGGTTCCACGCGTGGGACACGTACCGACTCGGTGAGCCGAGCGAGCGGCAGATCCAGCGGGAGATCGAGCATCTGCGGAAGGTCGGGTGACGACCCCCTCGTGCGGGCACCCCGCGACCGGCGTGCACGCGACGCGGACTATCCTTGGTCGCGATGACCCTCTTCCGGCTCCGCGATGACCTGCCCACCCTGAGCGCACCCGTGATGATCGGGGCGTTCGACGGCTGGATCGACGCGGGTGGAGCGGCGTCCGGCGCCGCGGAGCAGCTGACCGACGGCACGGACACGATCGCGACGGGCGATGCCGACGCGCTCTTCGACTACCGCTCGCGCCGGCCCGTGCTCGACGTGGTCGACGGCACCCTGTCCAACCTCGATTGGCCGCAGATCTCGATCGCGCGTCGATCCGAGGGCGGCCGCGATCTGCTCGTGCTCCACGGCCCCGAGCCCGACTTCCGGTGGCGCGAGCTCGGTGAGCAGGTGATGGAGACGGCCGTTCGGCTCGGGGTGGTGCAGTGGGTGAGCATGGGCGCCATCCCGGCTGCCGTGCCGCACACCCGTCCGGTGCACGTGTTCGGGACGGCGTCGAGCGAGGGTCTGCTCCAGGACGACGTGGACCTGGGCCCGCAGGGTCTCCTGCGCGTCCCGGCGGCGGCGCTGTCGGTGATCGAGATGGCCGTCGCCAGTTCAGGCATCCCAACGGTCGGCTTCTACGCGCAGGTGCCTCACTACGTGGGCGGATCCTTCGCCGCGGGGGCCATCGCGCTGCTCGAGCAGCTCGGTCGCCACGTCGGCGTCGAACTCCCCCTCGGCGACCTTCCCGAGGAGGCCCTCAGCCAGCGCCAGCGACTCGACACCGCGGTCGGCAGCGACGAGGACGCCCGCGAATACCTGGAACGCCTCGAGTCGATCAGCGGCGAGGAGAGCGTGCCCTCCGGTGACGAGCTGGCCTCCGAGATCGAGCGGTTCCTGCGGGGGGAAGCCGGAGGTGACGAGCCTCCTCGGCTCGGCTGACCCGCTGGTCACGCCCGAAACCATGCATCGGTAGCGAGCCCGTGCACCGCTCTGCTAGCGTGCGAGCCACACCGCGTCACGCAGGCGAAGTCCGGTCAGATCCCGGCGCTGTCCCGCAACTGTAGGTCCGCACGAGGCCGTCGAGGCCAACGGCGGACGAGCCAGGCCGCCCTGCGCGACACGAGGCTGAACGCTCCCTCGAGGCTCGGGGAGGCCGGCCGCCGGGCGCCGCATCGGGCCCCGCGACTCCTTCCGTTCCCGCGATCCGAGCGTTCCGACAGGGCGCGAGGACGCCCGGGAAAGGAGCACCGCATGCTTGCGACGCGACGACGGTTCGTCGCCACGCTCACCGCTGCCTTCATGCTGCTCGCCGTGCCGGCGAGCGCGGGCGGACCCACCGATGGTGACCGCGCCGACGCGGGCGCCGCGTACCTCACCACCCAGCAGAAGCCGAACGGGTCGATCCCGGCCTTCTCCCCGATCGGCTCGACGGCCGACGCCGTGCTGGCGTTCGTCGCCTCGGGCGCCGAGTCGCCGTCCCGCAAGGCGGCCCTCGGCTACCTGCGCACGCAGGTGCAGAGGGGGAACGTGAACACCGTCGGGCTCGTCGCGAAGGTCGTCCAGGCCGTGGCCGCGGCCGGCAAGGACCCACGGAGCTTCGGCGGGCAGGACCTCGTGCGGTGGCTGCGCTCCCGCATCAAGGACAGCGGGAAGATCGGCGCGGCCACCGTGTTCGACCAGGCCCTGGCGATCCTCGCGATCGAGGCGGCCGGGGGGAAGCCGAAGCGTTCCACCACGGACTGGCTCCTTGCGGCTCAGTGCCCCGTCGGCGGCTGGTCCTACGACAAGCCGCACCGGCCGGCGAAGGACGACGACAGCTGCTGGGACGGTGGCGCGAACGACTTCTTCACGGCGGACACGAACACGACCTCGTACGCCGTGATGGCCCTCGAGCGCGTGGGACGCGACGGCTACACCGAGGATCCGTTCGCGTTCTTCCAGAGCGCCCGAGACGCGATGCACGGGGGATGGGAGTACTCGCCCGGGTTCGGCACCGACGCGAACTCGACCTCGCTGGTGATCCAGGCTTACGCGGCCGCGGGAATCGCGGTGCCATCGGGCGGCCTGAACGCCCTGCGGGCGCTCCAGCACGACGTGGTACTCGGCGCCTGGGCCTACACCTACGTCGGCGACGACCCCGGCGACCCGGACGTGGGCGCGACGATCGGCGCCGTGCCGGCGATCCTGCAGGTGCCGCTGCCCATCGTCCCGGCGGCGCCCGCACCGGGCCGAGCGGGCTGACCGCCGTGCGAGGCCTCCGCGCCGCCGCGTTCGGCCTCGTCCTGCTGCTGCCGGCGTTCGCGCCGGCTGCGACGGGATCGGTCGTCGCGTGCGCGGCCGAGGCAGCCGACGCGCCGCACGCGGCCCTCGTGGTCGGCACCGGCGGTCAGACGCTCACCTACTGCGTGACGCTCGATGCCCCGACGGTGACCGGCCTACGGCTGATCCAGCTCGCGTCCGCCCAACACGGCCTGCAGTATCGACTCGGCTTCGGCGGGCAGGCCGTGTGCCAGCTTGCCGGCGTGGGACCGACCGGCGGCGACTGCTTCGCCGACTACCCCGACTTCTGGGGCTATTGGCACGGGAACGGCGGCGGCGGATGGACGTGGGCCGGCTCCGGCGCAGCGAGCGCCTCGATCGGCGACGGCGACGTCGAGGGGTGGACGTGGGGTGCCGGCGATTCGGGCGCCACGCACCCCGCTCCGGCGGCGCTCTCGATCGACGACGTCTGCGACGCCGCCACCGAACCTCCACCCGGTGACGACGGCGGAGGCGGGGGCGGAGGGGGCGATGGCTCCGGCGGCGGCGGAGGTTCCGGCGGAGGCGGAGGATCCGGAGGTGGCTCGGGCGACGGCGATGGCGGCGGCGGCTCCGGAGGCTCGGGCGACCAGGGCACGGGCTCGGCCGGCGACGCATCCTCGCAGGAGGGAAGAACCGGCGGGAACGATGGCGGTGGCGACGACGAGGACGGGAACGGCGGCGGCAACGGCGGCTCCGAAGAGGCTCGTTCGGATACGCCCTCGCCCACCGCTGTCCCGACGACACCTGCGGCCGACGTCGCGGCCCTCGCAGCTGACACGAGCCCGGGCGACGGGGGCCCGCCCATCGCCGGCCTCGTCGCGCTCGCGCTGATCGGCGGACTCGGCGTCGCCGGGTGGCTCACGCTGCGACGCCGCGACGCTCAGGGGCGCTGATCGTGCATCCCGCCGCGTGGATCGTCTGGGCGACCTGCGCGGGGCTCGTCGCGTTCACCACGACCGACCCCTTCTACCTCGGACTGGTCGTGGCCGTGTCGTGGTTCGTCTACGCGGCGCAGCGGGTGCCCGGCCCGACCGAGCGGTCGTTCCGCGTCTTCGCGATCGCGGGGCTCGTGACGATGGCGGTGCGCACCGCGCTCGTCTTCCTCGGCACGGTCGACGCCGGCAGCGTCGCGTTCGCCGCCCTCGAGGGCGCCCGCCTCGCGACCCTGCTGATCGTGTTCGGCACGTTCAATGCCGTCACCGATCCGTTCGGCGTGGTGCGCCTCGCGCCGCGGCGCTTCCATGAGCCGGCTCTCGCCGCGGCGCTCGCCCTCTCGATCGCCCCTCGCACGATCTCGATGGTGGGACGGGTGCGCGAGGCACAGCGCCTGCGCGGCATGCACCCCTCGGCCTGGCGTGCCCTGCCGACCCTCGCGGTCCCCGTACTCGAGACCGGCATGGAGGAGGCCGTCACGCTCGCGGAGAGCATGGATTCCCGGGGGCACGGGCGCGGGCGCCGCACGCGGTACCGACCCGATCGCTGGACCCTCGGCGCGATCGTCGTCGTCGTCGCGTCACTGATCGCGGCCGGCGTGTTCCTGGCCGCCGCGTTCGCCGGATCGCCGGCGCTACACCCGTCGACGTTCCCCCTCGCCTGGCCCGAAGCCGACCCCCGGCTCCTTGCCACGATCGGGCTGCTCCTCGTGCCCGCCTTCCTGCCCCCGCCGTCGGCGGACGAGGAAGGGTCGGTCCGATGAGCCCCCTGCGCTTCGACGCCGTCTCGTTCTCCTACCCCGACGCCGACCGTCCAGCGTTGCACGACGCCTCGGTCTCGATCGACGAGGGAACGTTCGCGCTCGCGGTCGGGGCCACCGGCGCGGGCAAGTCGACGTTCCTGCGGGCGGCGAACGGCCTGGTCCCCCACTTCACCGGCGGCCGCTTCTCAGGGCGCGTGGTCGTCGACGGTCGCGACACGCTCGAGCACGCCCCGCGCGCCCTCGCCGACGCCGTCGCCTACGTGCCCCAGGACGCCGCGGCCTCGTTCGTGCTCGACCGCGTGGAGGACGAGCTCGCCTACGGCATGGAGAACCTCGGGGTCGACCCGGTGCACATGCGCCGGCGCGTCGAGGAGATGCTCGACCTGCTCGACGTCGAGCCGTTGCGGCGACGCAGCGTGCGCTCGCTCTCGGGCGGCGAGCAGCAGCGGGTCGCCATCGCGGCGGCCCTCGCCGCGGGGCCACGCATCCTCGTGCTCGACGAGCCGACCTCCCAGCTCGACCCGCAGGGCGCCGAGCACGTGGTCGCCGCCCTGCAGCGACTCGTGCACGACCAGGGCATGACGGTGTTGCTCGCGGAGCACCGTCTCGAACGGGTCGCCGGCTTCGTCGATCTCGCCCTCGGCTTCGAGCGAGGCACGGTCGTGCCCGGCGAGCCGGCCGAGGTGATCCGCCGGCTCGCGATGGGCCCGCCGGTGGCCCGGCTGGGTCGGCTCGTCGGCTGGGACCCCGTGCCCCTGACCGTGCGCGAGGCCCGACGGCTCGGCGGCCGGCTCGCACCGTTCGAGCTGCCGGGGGCGATCCTCGACGGAGCCCACACCGCAGCCACGCCCGGGGAGACCCTCGTGCGGATCGCCGGTCTCGAGGCTCGCCACGGCGAGTCGACCGCGTTGCGCGGCATCGACCTCGAGGTGAGACGCGGCGAGGTCGTGGCCGTCATGGGCCGCAACGGCGCGGGCAAGACGACCCTGCTCCGATCGATCGTGGGCGTCCACGAACCGACCCGCGGCTCGATCGCGGTCGACGGTCACGCTCCGACACCGGGCGTCGACGTCGCGCTCTGCCCACAGGAACCGGAGGTCGTGCTCTTCGCCGAGACGGTCGCCGACGAGGTGCGGGCCACGCGCCGAGCCCGGGACCTCCCCGACGACCCGGACCCGGTGCTCCACGCGCTCGGCATCGCCGATCTCGCCACCTTGCACCCCCGCGACGTCTCGGCCGGTCAACGCCTGCTCGTCGCGACCGCCGCGATCGCGGCCGCCGAGGCGCCCGTGCTGCTGCTCGACGAGCCGACACGGGGGCTCGACCCGTCGTCGAAGGACCGGCTCGCCCGGTTCCTGCGCTCGCACGCCTCGGGTGGCGGCGCCGCGATGGTGGCGACCCACGACGTCGAGCTCGCGGCTGCGGTCGCCACGCGGGTCGTGATCCTCGCGGGGGGCGAGGTGATCGCCGACGGCGACCCCGGTGTCGTGCTGGGCGACTCCACGGTGTTCGCGCCGCAGATGACGCGTGCGTTCGGCGCGGGTTGGCTCACCCCGGAACAGGTCGCAGGAGCCCTCGCATGATCACCGAGGAACGGCCCCTCGCAGTACCCGCGGCAGCGCCCGGCCTCTCCGCGCGAGCTCGAGCGCTCACGGGCGGTTCCCGGCTGCGCCTCGTCACCCTCGTCGTGATCAACCTCGTCGGACTGCTCGCGTTCCTCTGGCCGTTCGTGCTGCCGGTCACCCCGGGCGTGAACGAGAACCACGCGAACGACGGCCCGGTGATCCTGGCGGTGCTCGTGATCTGCCTCGGCGCCGTGCTCTTCGTCGAGCTCGGGCGCGGCGGCCTCGGCCCGAAGACGATCGCGCTGCTCGGCGTGCTCGGGGCCGCGATGGTCGCGCTGCGCCTGCCCGGGTTCGTGGCCGGGTTCAGCGCGATGTTCATCGTGGTGCTCGTGGCCGGGAACGCGTTCGGCCCGGGGTTCGGGTTCCTGCTCGGGGCCGTCGGCACGTTCGCGAGCGGGCTCTTCCTCGGCGGGCTCGGGCCCTGGCTGCCGTTCCAGATGGTCGCGGTGGGGTGGGTCGGCATGGGGGCAGGGCTGCTGCCGAAGACGTCGTGGCCCGTCCGCATCGGCTCGCTCGCCGTGTACGGTGCGATCGCCGGCTACCTGTTCGGCGCGATCATGAACCTGTGGTCGTGGCCGTTCCTCACGACCGGCACCGCGGTCGACTGGGACCCGACGGCGGGCGCGGCCACGAACCTGCGCCACTACCTGGCGTTCTACGTCGCGAGCTCGTTCGCGTGGGACACGTTCCGCGCGGTCGGCAACGCCGTGCTCGTGCTCGTGCTGGGCCGCCCGCTGCTCGGCGCGCTCGACCGGGCCGCGAGGCGGATGCGCCTGGAGGTCACCCGCTAGCATCTCGGCCATGTCGACGGCGCCGAGCGAACGAACGACGGTCCACCGCCTGCCCGAGCGGGCCGACCACGACCCGGCGACGATCCACGCCGTGCTCGACGAGGCCCTCACGTGCACGGTGTCGTGGGTCGACGCCGACGGGAAGCCGCGCGCGCTGCCGACGATCCAGGCGCGCATCGACGACACGCTCTACCTGCACGGGTCGCGCGGCGCACGCGCGTGGAAGGCGGCGGCCGCCGGCACCGAGCTGTGCGTCGTCGCCACGGTCGTGGACGAGCTCGTGCTCGCGCGCAGCTCGTTCCACCACTCGATGAACTACCGCAGCGTCGTGCTCTTCGGCCGGTCCCGCGAGGTCACCGACCGCGACGAGCTCTACGCCGGGGCCCGCGCGATCACGAGTCACGTGCTGCCCGGCCGCGCGCTCGACGCCCGCGAGCCCGACGACGACGAGTGGCGGCAGACGCTGATCCTCGCGATGCCGATCGACGAGGCGAGCGCGAAGGTGCGCACCGGCCCACCGGGCGACGACGAGCGCGACCTCTCCCTGGATGTCTGGGCAGGAACTCTGCCACTCCGCACGGTCGTCGGCCCGGCGGTGCCCGCGCCCGATCTCCGCGCCTCGATCGACCTTCCCTCGTACATCCCGCCGTCCGGAGAGGAGCTCCCGCGTCCATGAGCAGCCAGGCACCCACCCCTCGCACCCGCGTCCGGCGCCTCCCCGAGCTCGGGGTATACGAGCGGGAACGGGTGCACGCCATCCTCGACGAGGCTCTCTACTGCCACCTGGCGTGGGTCGGCGACGACGGCGATCCGCGCATCATCCCGACGATCCACGCCCGCGTCGGCGACACCGTCTACGTGCACGGCTCGTCGGCGTCGAGCACGCTGCGAGCGATCAAGCAGGGGCTGCCGGTCGCGATCGCCGTGACGATCGTCGACGGCATCCGCTTCGCGCGCTCGATGTTCGAGCACTCGATGAACTACCGCACGGTGATCGTCTACGGCCACGCGGAGGAGGTCACCGACCGCGAGGAGCTCGCCGGCGTCTTCGACGTGATCACCGACCAGGTCGCGCCGGGCCGCAGCGCCGACGCCCGTCGACCGACCGACGTCGAGCTGAAGCAGACGACGTTCGTGAAGGTCACGCTCGACGAGTGCAGCGCCAAGGTCAGCGAGGGCTTCCCCGAGGAACCCGACGAGGACCTCGCGCTCGACGTGTGGGCGGGCATCCTGCCTCTGCGAACCGTGCCCGGCGAGCCGATCCCCGACCCGCTGCTACGAGCGGGGACGTCGGCGCCGGGGTACGTCGCCGACTATCGGCGACCCGGCGCCTGAGCGAATCGCCTCACCGGTCGTCGTCGGGTGCCGGCGAGAGTCGAGTCACGAACCGCTCGAGCGCGGCCGCCGTCTGCAGCACCGTGAGCTCGCCGGTCGCCGCGACCGCAACGAGCGCAATCAGCTCGTCGTCGTCGGCCTCTAGGTCGAGGGCGTTGCGGTTCAGGAACACCACCGTCGCGAGCAGCGCGACGCGTGCGTTCCCCGGTCCGAACGGTCGCAGCCGGAGCATCGCGAGCAGCAGCGCAGCTGCCTTCGGCACGGTCCCTGGGTACGCCTCGCGGTCGGCCTCACGGCGGAGTGGCTCGGCGACGGCTTCGGCGAGCCGGTCGGCATCGATGGGGACGGCGGATCCGAGCTCGGCTCGCGCGATCGTCACCACGTCGTCCATCGTGAGCGGGCGGAGCGGGTCTACAGCTCCCCCAACCGGTCGAGCACGCGTCTGTATCGCTCGCGCGCACGATCGGTGAAGGCGCGGACCTCGGCGTCACGCCCCGAGGTCTCGAGGTAGCCGCGCATCGCACGTCGAAGGTGTTCCTCCTCGTCGATCCCCGTGATCGTCGCGAGCAGCCGCAGCTGACCACGGACGTCGTCGGGGATGCGGATCGTCTGCTGCACGGGCGGACGCCTTTCGTATTCGGTCGAGCTCGCGCGCCATCTTGCCTCGGACAGGGCCTCGAATCGACCACCTACGAGTTCCGGCCTCCACGAGTTGACGAAATCCCCTCCAACCGATAGATATATCGGACCGATATGTGCGGTCGATATATCGACCTGCAGCATCCATCGAACGAAGGGTACCGGTCCGGATGTTGGAACTCGCGATCCTCGGCTTGCTGAAGCAGCAGCCCATGCACGGCTACCAGCTCTCCCGAGAGCTCGGGGAGTCCCTGGGCGGCTTCTGGCGGGTCTCCTACGGCTCGCTCTACCCGACGCTGCGTCGCATGGAGCGGGACGGCCTGGTGGCCCCGAACACCGGCGAGCCCACCGGCGGCCGCCGCAAGACCGTCTACGACATCACCGACGAAGGTGAGAGGGCGTTCCTCGAGCTACTGCAGGAGACGGCCGGAGACACCTCGAGCGAGGACGCCCGCTTCCGCGTGCGGCTGGCGTTCTTCCGCTACCTGCCGCCCGAGACACGCATCCGGTTGCTGGAACGACGCCGGGCGGCACTGACCGAGCGTCTCGCGTCGTTCGATGCCGCGATCGACGCGGGCCGCGACGAGGCCGACGACTACCGGCTCGCCGTGATGGAGCACGGGCGGGCGGCCACCGAGGCCGACATCGCCTGGATCGACGACCTGACGAGCAACGAACATGACAAGGCCGGCCGGCGCGCCGGCGACGACCTCGAACGAGGGGGCGCGAGGATCCGCCGCACGGCGGTCCTCAGCAGGAAGGAGCACACCTCATGAGCACCGTCCGGATCGCGATCGTCGGCGTGGGCAACTGCGCGTCATCGCTCGTTCAGGGCTTGACCTACTACAAGGATGCCGACCCGTCGGACGGCGTGCCCGGCCTGATGCATGTGGAGCTCGGGGGCTACCACGTGCGTGACGTCGAGGTGGTCGCCGCGTTCGACGTCGACGCGAACAAGGTCGGGAAGGACGTCGCCGAGGCGATCTTCACCGAGCCGAACAACACGATCCGCTTCAGCGAGGTCGCACCGCTCGGCGTGACCGTGCAGCGGGGACGCACGCTCGACGGCCTCGGCACGTACTACCGGGAGATCGTCACGGAGTCCGACGCCCCCGAGATCGACGTCGTGCAGGCGCTGCGCGACGCGCGGGCCGACGTGCTCGTGTGCTACCTGCCCGTGGGCTCCGAGGAGGCCGACCGCTTCTACGCGCAGTCCGCGATCGACGCGGACGTCGCCTTCGTGAACGCCCTGCCGGTGTTCATCGCGAGCGATCCGACGTGGGCGAAGAAGTTCTCCGACGCCGGCGTGCCGATCGTCGGCGACGACATCAAGAGCCAGGTCGGCGCGACGATCACGCACCGGGTGCTCGCGAAGCTCTTCGAGGACCGAGGCGTGGAGCTCGACCGCACCTATCAGCTCAACTTCGGCGGCAACATGGACTTCAAGAACATGCTCGAACGCGAACGGCTGATCTCGAAGAAGATCTCGAAGACCCAGTCGGTGCAGAGCCAGCTCGAGGAGCCGCTCGACAAGGACGACATCCACATCGGCCCGAGTGACCACGTGCCGTGGCTCGAGGATCGCAAGTGGGCCATGATCCGCCTGGAGGGCCGCAACTTCGGCGACGTGCCCCTCACGATCGAGATGAAGCTCGAGGTCTGGGACTCGCCGAACTCCGCGGGCGTGATCATCGACGCGGTCCGATGCGCGAAGATCGCGAAGGACCGCGGCATCGGCGGCCCGATCATCGGCCCGAGCGCCTACTTCATGAAGAGCCCGCCGGTGCAGTTCAGCGACGAGATGGCTCGCGAGATGGTCGAGCAATTCATCGTCGGAACCGGCGAGGGCGCCAACGCCGACTGGACCGCCTTCTTCGACACCACGCGCACCTGAGCTGCGTCCCGAGTATCGAGACCTGGACGTGGACGGAGCCGGGTCCCGATCGGACCCGGCTCCGACGCCGCCCGGGGGGAGCGGACGTGTCGCTACTCCTGGTCGAGACAGCTTCCGTAGGCGAGGTCGCACAGCTGGGCCGCGAGCAGGCCGAAGTTCGCACCTCCGCCGGGATTGCCACCGCCGTAGGTAGAGCCTTTCCACTTCAGGACCAGGCAGTGGGCGCTCGAGTTCGGGGCGGGGTTGCCGCCGCAGTCCGCCGAGTCGGTCGTCTCGAACGTCACGACGCTCGGCTGCTTGCTCCAGGCCGTGATGATCCCGTTCGCATCGACCGTGAGCTTGGCTCCCTTGTCACCCGAGGCACTGCCCTCGATGTAGCTCCCTCCGGACGGCGCGCACGCGGCCATCAGGTCGAACGGCAGCGTCGCGGTCGGAGGGATCGTGCAGCTCAGGGCGTCCTTGCTCGCCATGTTGACGCCCATGATCTCGAAGTGCGCGAAGCCGATCACGTTGTACTTGGGCTGAGGCGTGCCCACCTGCGCGGGTTCGCCGTCGGCCGGCGACACGCCGACGATCGGGAAGTCCCGCACCTCGCCGATCAGGTCCTCGAGCGCTCGCCAGGCGACGTTGTTACCGCCGTTGCCCTCCCTCGTGCAGACCCACGTGGCGTTCGGGTAGTTGAGCTCGACGATCTCCGCGGGGTCGGCTCCGCTGATCCAGTCTCCGAGCTGGTCGGCGCCGCCCGAGTTGTTGCATCGATCGGTCTTCCCGACGTTCCAGCCCTCGCCGACGTCGAGGAAGCCGAAGTTGCCGCCGCCCGAGAGGTCGTTGTCCTCCCAGATGTAGCAGACGGTGTTCGCCGAGACGTTCGGCACGTCGCACCGGTTTCCCTGGAAGAACCCCTCGTAGATCACGAGCGGGATCGGACCGGCCGCACCGGCTGAACCCCACGAAGCCGTGGCCAGCGACGTCACTTCCGACGTGTGATCGAACCCCAGCACGGGCGCGAAGAACAGCGATTGGTCGCTCTCATAACGCACCGACACGTGTCCGGTCACGTCGACCCCGCAGTTGATCGTCCACTGCTGCCCGCTCTCGGGGTCGATGCCGGTGATGACGCCGCCGGTGAGCCCGCCGTCGGTGATCGGGACGTTCTTCGCCGCGTACTCGTCGGCGAGCGCCTCGGGGCTGCCGAGGGTCGCGTCGGCGCACGACTGGGCGGCCGCCAGCGCCGCGGCGTCGGCGCCGTTGACCATCGCGCGGCGTCGCAGCAGCAGGCCGCCCACGTCGACCGTGAGGGCGACGCCGGCCATCAGCGCCACCAGCACGAGCGCGGTGATGACCGCGACCGCCCCTTCCTCCCGTCGGTGACCGGTGCGGCGCATCGTCAGACCTCGCATCGGAAGCTCGCCGAGATCGTGGGCGTGAGGTGGATCGTGGGCACGAACGGGATCGGGACCACGATGCCGCCGTCGGGCAGGTTGGCCGTGTCATAGCTCACGGTCACGTCCTCGCCGACGCTCTCGTTCCCGTCACACAGCCGGCTCACCGCGACGTCGCCGGCGTTGGGGATGGATCCGATCGAGGCGTCCTGCACCTTGGACTGGACCTCCCCGATCGTCGGGGCCCCAACAGCGGCCGCCCGCCCGCCTTCACGGACCGCACTGCGCAGGTTCTGCATCTTCATGAAGGCGATGCCGAAGTAGAGGATGCCGAAGATCAGCATGAACAGCAGCGGCGCGATCAAGGCGAATTCCACGGCGGACGCGCCGTCCTGCCGACGAAGCAGCCGACGCATGCCCAGTGTTCGCTCGATCCTCATCGCCCCGGTCCTTCCACCTCGATCGAGGGTGACCGTGCCTCCGAGCCGTCCGGCAGATCGCGTCCCTCGATGTGTATGGGAAGGGTGGCCGACACGCGGTAGGTCTCGCTACCGCCGGGCGACCCACATACCCAGGCCGATGGTCGCGAAGAACCGTGCCGCGGGTGCCTAGGCCGAACGGCGGAGCACCGGATGGACGCCTCCGGGTCGGCGCTACCCGCGCATGTCGAGCAAGCGCTGGATGGGCGCGAGGTCGAACGGTTCCTCGCCCTTCGTCCCGAGCTCGACGATCAGGTGCTGCACCCCCGCCTCGAGGAACGCGTCGAGCTGATCGATCTCGTGGACCTCGATCAACACCGTGCGCTCGACCTCGCCCGGGTCTCGCCCGACGCGCTCGCACCAGGTGTCGAGCACGGCGTTCTTCGCCGCGAAGGTCTCGGGCGGTCCGAAGCTGTTCCACAGCTGCGCGTGCTCTGCGACGAGCCGCAGCGTCACCTTCTCTCCACCCCCGCCGATCAGGATCGGCATCGGGTCACGGACCGGCGGCGGGTCGAGCGTGCGGAGCCGTGACTCGATCCGAGGCAGCGCGGCAGCGAGAGCCCGCAGGCGGTCGGGCGCCGTGCCGAACTCGTAGCCGTACTCGTCGTAGTCGCGCCGGAACCATCCCGCACCGATGCCCAGGATCAGCCGGCCCCCGCTCAGGTGGTCGACCGTGCGCGCGATGTCGGCGAGCAGGTCGGGGTTCCGGTAGCTGTTGCAGGTCACCATCATGCCGAACTCGGCACGCTCGGTGTCACAGGCCATCGCGGCGAGCAAGGTCCACCCCTCGAAGTGATGACCGTCGGGCCCGTCGTACAGCGGGAAGAAGTGATCCCACGTCCAGATCGAGTCGACCCCCATCGCGTCGGCCTCGCGCCAGCCTCGTCGGAGGATCTCGATCGTCGTGTGTTGCGGATGAAACTGGGCACCCACCTTGAACCGGGTCACGGCATCTCCCTCGTCGCGTCGGGAGCCCTCGAGAAGAGCCCCACGGGGCCGACGCTATCGCAGGTGAGACCGGATGCTCAGCGGACCTCGATGGACGAGGCGGGTGACCACCTCGAGGACTCGCCGAGCCCCACGTCGCGCATCCGTGCCCGGAAGCGGTACCGGCCCGCCTTCCTCGGTTCGAACATGTCGCTGCGTGTCGTCACCCCGATGCGCCACACGCTCCACGTCCCCGTGGGGCGCCGGATCTGCACATCGTAGACGTGCTCGCCGGTGGCCGCCGCGGACGCCCAGACGAGCGTGAACGTGGCATGCCGGCGACCTGTCGCCGGGGCCGCTCGCAACGGCACGGAGACGCGCCCGGCCATGCCCGTGTGGGGGGTGCAGACGAAGTTGTAGACGCCGGCCGCCTCGTACGTGAATGACAGGCTCGGGCCGCTGCCCGGAGGCACGTTGTCCGAATCGAACAGCTCGAGGCCCGAGCTGTCGGTCGCGGTGTGCGTGACGCCGCCGACGAAGTCGAAGGTCACGGTGTCTCCGCGGCCGATCGTCGGGGAGCCGGGGTTGAAGTAGTAGTCCTCGACCGCGATCGTGAGCGCGGAGGGCTGGGCGCCACGAGGCCCGGCCGCCGGGGCGCCCACGGCGGTCGGACCGGGCAGCATGACGCCTGCCGACACGAGCATCGTCGCCAACCCGATCGCTCGTCGCATCCCTCGGGTATCGGCGTGGGCAGGGGCGCGACTGGAGGGGCACCTACGATGTGGCGGCGATGAGTGTTCCCGCCCCCACCCGCATCGGCAGCCCGCGAGACGCCCTGCGCCACGCCGACTTCCGCCGGCTGTTCGCGATGAGGCTCGTCAGCCAGTCCGCCGACGGTCTGATCCAGGCCGCGCTCGTCGCCTCGCTCGTCTTCTCCCCCGAGCGCGCGACCACGGCCGCGAGCTTCGCGCTCGCCTCGGCGATCGTGATCGTGCCCTACTCGGTGATCGGCCCGTTCGTCGGGGTCTTCATCGACCGTTGGTCTCGCCGGCGCATCATGGTCGTGGCGCCGTTGCTGCGGGCGGCGCCGGTGTTCCTCGTGCTCGCGAACCCGACGCGTCAATCCGCTCTCTACTTCGGCGGGGCGCTGTTCGTGACGTCGGTGAATCGCTTCTTCCTCGCGACCGCCCAGGCGGTCGTACCGCGCCTCGTGCCCACCGAGGACCTGCTCGCGGCGAACTCGATCGCCACCGTTGGCGGCACGGTCGCCCTGCTCGTCGGCGTCTTCGCCGGCGGGCTCGTCGCCGACGCGTTCGGCACGGCGGCGATCGTCGTCCTCGCGGCCGTGATGTGGGTGTCCGCCTCGATGCTCGCGCGGAGCATCCGCAGCGACCTGCGACCGCTGCAGCTGCCCGAGTCGCCCGAGCTGCTTCGGCACCAGGTGCGGCGGGTCGGGGTGGAGTTCGTGCAGGGCCTGCGCCATATCGTGCACACGCCTCGAGCGGTCGGGCCGATCACCTCGATCGGGCTCGACCAGATCGGCCAAGGGCTGATCCTCGTGCTCGCGCTGGTCGTCTTCCGGGAACGCTTCGCACAGGGGGTGGGATCGTTCTCGTGGCTGATCGGCGCGGGCGGCGTGGGGGTGTTCGCGGGCCTCGCGACCGTCGGCGCCCTCGACCGGCGGTTCCCGAGGGAGCGCATCATCGCCGGCTCGTTCGCCGTGGGCGGCGTCGCGATCCTCGCGGTGAGCCTGCTCGTCTTGCCCTGGACCCTGCTGGTCGCGAGCTTCGTCGTCGGCCTCACCTTCGCGTGGAAGAAGGTGCCGGTCGACACGATGGTGCAGGAAGCCGTGCCCGACGGCCTGCGCGGACGCGTCTTCGCGGCCTACGACGTCGTCTACAACATCGCTCGATTGACCGCCGCGCTGCTCGCGGTGCCCCTGCTCCCGGCGCTCGGCGAGCAGGGCTCGGCCGCCCTCGTGGGCATCGCGTTCCTGCTCTGGGTGCCGGTGCTGCCCCGATGGCTCGCCCGGGCCCCCGAGATCCGCCTGCGGTTCGTCGAGGGCGGGAAGGCCGAGGAGTGGCCACGGGCGGTGATCTGGGGTGGTGTCGAGGAGCCCGTCGATGTCCTGCGTAGCGCGCTCGACGAACGCGACGGTGTGCGCGTGCGGAGATTCCGGCTGTCTCTCGCTGACGGCACCGTGATCGATGTGAGCCGAGATGAACCCGACGGCGAGTGGCGCATCGATCGCGAGCTCCTCGACGAGTGAGGACGGGGCGTGTGCCCATGCTCCCGTACGACGACGTACGTAGCCCTACTTACTTAGGTCACGGTAGCTAGTTTCCCCGTGCCATGGGTATCGACCTCGACGTGACCTGCGCGCACCATGTCCCTCGAGAAGAGAGCCCTCGGGCCCTCGGACGGACGGAAGGATCGGACGGATGGACGATCACAAGGACCACTCGGTCGGCACCGTCAGTGGATGTTCCCACTGCACCCAGATCGCGTACGAGCCAGGGTGGTACGCCTCGCTCCTCGCCTTCTCGCGGAACACCGAGATCGTCTGGTTCAGCGGGGTTCCGTCCCTCACCGCGTAGCCCGGGATCCCCCTCGCGGGCTCACGGGGCCGGAGTCGGCCGGGAACGCGCCTCTGCAGAGGTGACTCCCGCGCCGTCTCCGGCTCGACCATCTCGCGCGACTACCCGGCGGGGATCGCCGATCCTGCGCTCGTGTCGAGTCCCTCGTTCCCCTGCGTCTCACCGGCGCCGATCGCCCGGCGTCGCGCCGCGAGCAGGGCCACACCCAGCGCGATGGCCACGAGCCCGCTGAGCGCGAATCCGACGCGCGCGCCCAGGTGCTCTCCGATCACACCGGCGATCGGAGCGCCGATCGGGGTCGAGCCCAGGAAGACGATGCCGTAGAGCGCCATCACCCGGCCCCGTGCCTCGGGCCTCGCGTTCAGCTGCAACATCGTGTTGCCGGTGATCATGAACGCCATGATCGTGAAGCCCATCGGGATCATGGCCGCCCCCGCGGACCAGAGCGTGGGGGCAAGACCGGGGAGCACGAGCGAGACACCGGCCGCGACGGCCCACAGCGCGAGGTCGCGCATCTGCGGCTCGGCCACTCGGCTCGCCATCACGATCGCGCCGACGAACGACCCGATGCCGGCGAGGGCCGAGAGGGCGCCGAACGTGCCGGCGTCGCCGCCGAACGTGCGCTCGGCGAGCAGCGGCACGAAGACCGCGAAGTTGAAGGAGACGGTGAACACGACCGCCATCGCGATCAGGGGACGTCGCAGCTCATCGGTCGCCCACACGTACTTCAGGCCCGCCACGAGGTGGCCGCGCTCACGGGTCGAGCGCTTCTGCGGATGCAGCTCGGCGGGGCGCATCGCGAACAGGGCGATCAGCACGGCCACGTAGGAGATGCCGTCGATCAGGAAGCATGTCGCGATGCCCACCGTGGCGATCAACGCGCCCGCGATCGCGGGGCCGAAGATGCGCGAGCCGGTGAACGCCGCGGAGTTCAGGCTCACCGCGTTGCGGACGTGTTCCTCGCCGACCATCTCGATGTAGAAGCTCTGCCGCGACGGGTTGTCGATCGCGGTCACCACACCCGAGGCGAGCGAGAGCACGTAGACCATCCAGAGCTCGGCGACGTCGGTCGCGACGAGGGCCCACAGCGTGAGCGCGACGAGGCCGTACGCCGCCTGGGTCACCATCAGGATGTGCCGCTTGTCGAACCGGTCCGCGAGGACGCCGCCGTACGCGCCGAGCAGCAGCACGGGCAGGAAGTAGAGCGCGATGTTGGCACCCAGCGCGGTGCCGCTGTCGGTGAGCTGCAGCACGAGCCAGGCGCTGGCGGTGAAGTTCATCCACGTGCCGATCGCCGAGACCGTCTGCCCGAACAGATACAGGCGGAAGTTGCGCGACGTGCGCACCGACGAGAACGTGCGGCCGATCGCCGCGGTCACCTTCGGGCTCACGGCGTCACCTCGGTGATGCGGTCGAGGATCTCGGCCGCTCGGTCGAGCGTCGCGAGCTCCTCGGCGTCGAGCTTGCGCAGCCGCTGCGCCAGGTATCGGTCCGTGCGCCGGCGGACGGTGCGCATCAGGGCGCGGCCGGTGGGCGTGAGCTGCACCCACGACACGCGCCGGTCGATCGGATCGGGCGTGCGCTCGACGAGGTCCTCCTCGACCAAGGCGCTGAGGATGCGGGTGACGGTCGGCTTGCGCACCTGCTCATGCGCGGCGAGGTCCCCCGCCGTGATCGGCCCGTGCCGCTCGATCGTGGAGAGCGCGGCCATCAACGTGGGCGAGATGCCGGCCTGGCTCTCACGCCGCAGGGTGCGGGAGGCACGGAACACCGACAAGCGCAGATGGGAGGCGAGGCCTGCGCGGTCGGTGACGAGGGGAGCGGTCGGCATGCTCGGCACGATAGTTCACATCGCTAACTAATGTCACACGGACGGCGCCGATGCGTGGGGTCTGCCGGCGGACAGGGCTATCGTGGCGACCGGAACCGAGCGCGGGACAGGGAGGCGAGCGCGAGATGGACCCGCGACACAACGGACACGGCGCGCCGGAGGCACCCGGTGCCGGGCGGTGGCGCCGGGTCGCGATCGGGATCGGGATCGCGGTGCTCCTCGCTCTGGCGCTCGCCGCGGGATACCTGATGCTCACCCGGGACGACGGCCCTGAACCCTCGGCCGCCGCCCCGTCGGTAGCCTTGCGGCCGTGACCCGCGAATGGAACGCCGCCGAGTACGACCGTCTACCGATCCCGATGACCCGGTGGGGCGAGACCGTGCTCTCATGGCTCGAGCTCGACGGGGACGAGCGGGTGCTCGACGCCGGGTGCGGCACGGGACAGGTCACCGCGGCGCTGCTCGAGCGGCTCCCCCGGGGCGAGGTCGTGGCCCTCGACGGTTCCGCCTCGATGATCGAGCGGGCGCGCGACCGGCTCGGCGAGGACCGCGTCACGTACGTGGTCGCCGACCTGCAGGAAGCACTACCGATCGAGCCTCAGGTCGACGCGGTGCTGTCGACGGCGACGCTCCATTGGGTGCTCGACCACGACGCGTTGTTCCACAACCTTGCCGCCGTGATGCGTCCGGGTGCGCAACTGGCCGCCCAGTGCGGAGGCGAGGGCAACATCGCGTCGGTCGAGGCGGCGCTGCGCGACCTGGGCCAGGACTTCGTCGGCCGCCAGGACTTCGTCGGCCGCAAGCACTTCGCGTCGCCCACGGAGACCCTGCGCCGCCTCAGGACCGCCGGGTTCACGGGGGCCGAGGTCTGGCTACACGAGGAGCCTTCGCCGGTGCCCGCCGAGGATCTCGAGCCGTACCTGGATGCGATCTGCCTGGGCGACCATGTCCAAGGCATGGACGAGGACGAACGCCGGCGCTTCGTGCACGAGGTGGCGACGCGCATGCCCGCCCCAGTGATCGACTACGTACGGCTGAACATCCGAGCCCGGCGAGGGTCGTCAGTTCCCGAGTAGGCCGTACCAGAGCAGCCCCCCCAGCGCGCTCGCGCCGATCACCGGCAACACCTTCCAGCCCAGGCGCCACAGCCCGACGAACGCGACCGCCGCGATCGTCGCCGCGAAGACGTCGATGCTCGACCACACCGGCGAGGGAACCTCGAAGCGGCCGAGCAGCCTGGCCGTGCCCACCTGCTCGAACAGCGTGGCGATCGCGAACGTCACGGCGAGGTTCGCGATCACGCCGACCACGGCGGCCGTGACGGTCTCGAGGGCGGCGGCCAGGCGTCGGTTGCCCCGCAGTCCCTCGATGTACGGCGCGCCGAGGAAGATCCAGAGGAAGCAGGGAGCGAACGTGGCCCACACCGCCACGAAGGCGCCGAGGCTGCCCGCGACGAGAGGATCGAGCTCGCCGGGGTTCTGGTATGCCCCGACGAATCCCACGAACTCGAGCACCATGATGAGCGGGCCGGGAGTGCTCTCGGCCAGTCCGAGGCCGACGACCATCTGGCCGGGCAGGAGCCATCCGTAGGTCTGCACCGCGGCGACGTTCACGTAGGCGAGCACGGCGTAGGCGCCGCCGAACGTGACGAGCGACGCCCGGGAGAAGAACCAGCCCATCTCGGTGAGAGTGTCGCCGGGACCACGCCAGGCGGCGATCAGCACGATCGGCACCAGCCAGACGAGGAGGCCGATCACCAGCGTGCGCGCGGCCCTCGCCCTCGACGGCAGGGTATGAGGCGCCCGCGGCGCATCGTCACGGATCGCGATGCGCTCCTGCTCCTCGAGCTCGTGGGCGACACCGACGTCGAACAGGTCCGGGCGCATCGCGCCGCCCGCGAAGCCGATCAGCACGGAGGCGAGCACGATCAGTGGGAACGGCACGTGCAGGAAGAAGATCGCGACGAAGGCAGCGATCGCCACACCGAACATGAGCCCGTTGGCGAGCGCCTTCGTGCCGATGCGGATCGTCGCGGCCGCGACGATCGCGATCACGGCGGGGGCGAGACCGGCGAAGACCGCGCTCACCCACGTGACGTCGCCGTGCACGACGTAGAGCCAGCTCAGGCCGAACATCACGAACACGCTCGGCAGCACGAACATGATGCCGGCGACGAGGCCGCCTTTGATGCGGTGAAGGAGCCACCCGAGGTAGATCGCGAGCTGCTGGGCCTCGGGACCGGGGAGCAGCATGCAGAAGTTCAGGGCGTGCAGGAACCGGCCGTTCGAGACCCACTTCCGCCGATCGACGATCTCCTCGTGCATCAGGGAGATCTGTCCCGCCGGACCGCCGAAGTTGATGAACCCGAGTTTGATCCAGAAGCGAGCGGCCTCGCGGAACGAGACGCCGTGCTCGGGTGGGTCGGCCGGGCTCACGTCGCGAGTGTAGGGGGCGTCCCTTGTCGGGGATCCAAGGCGGTCACCCAGGTTGGCCTACTGGGCAAGGAACTCCGTGTTCTGACGCAGGCGAGACTAAGGAGGTCCCTGCCTAGTTGCCTCGAGCGAATATGGAGGCGCTAACGCGAGCAACCAGGCCGCCGCCGAACCGGCCCGCGGGACTCCGCTCAGATGAACAGCGAGACGGCGGCGTCGCGCATGTGGGCGATCGCCGTCGCCGCTCCGATCGGCTCCTCGAGCCCGTCGATCAGGTCCGAGCGCTTCAGCCCGAGCAGGTCCATCGTCATCTGGCACGGGATCAACCGCACGCCGAGATCCTGCGCGGTCGCGATCAGCTCCTCGGGGGCCGCGACCTGACGGTCGCCGGCGAGCTTCTTGAACATCGCCGGTCCCGCGCCGGCGAAGTTGTAATGCGACAGCTTCGCCTTCTGTGCCGAACCCGGGTTCATCGCGCTCATCATCTTCTGCATCCAGTTGTCACCGGTGATGCGCACGCCGGGCTTCACGATCGCGAACAGGCCCCAGAACGTGAAGAACACCGTCGACTCCATGCCGCTCGCAGCGGCGGTCGTCGCGAGGATCGTCGTCGGCCAGATGCGATCGAGGTCGCCGCCCCACGCGATGATCGTCAGCTTGTTCGTCTTCTTCACGGCGCCCGACGCCGCCGCTTCCAGCGCCTCGATGCGGGCCAGCAACTCGGCGTAGGTCGGCTCGGCGCCCTCGAGCACTCGATCCTCGGTCGTGGCCACGTCAGACCTTCCGCACGAGGTAGCGGTACTCGCCGGCTGCCTCGCTCGACTCGAGTAGCTCGTTGCCGCTGATCTCGGCCCAGCTCGGGATGTCGGAGCGCGAGCCGGGATCGGTCGCGAGCAGCTCGAGCAGATCGCCCGAGGACGCCTCCTTCAGCGCCTTGGCGAGGGAGACGAGCGGGCCGGGGCACGACTGGCCCCTGGCATCGACGATGGTGGAAACGGTCGTGGACACGGGTGCACCTCCGGTGCGGTGGTGGGACGAGGAGCGGAGCGGTGGAGCGCGCGGCGCGAAGCGCCGTCCCTGGTCAGCAGGAACAGCAGATGCGATCGGGGATCATGGCCCCCACGATGCCGGCTTCGCGTGTGCAGATCATTTGCAGGTGCAACAGTCTAGACCACCCGGGTGTTCCCGGGCAAACGGTCCCTCACGGCACCGCCGGCGTCGTCAGGCATCCCTCCGAGCGGCCGAGCTGACGCAGACCCTCGAGGTCGCCCGGGCCGAGGCCGGCGACACCGCCTCCGGCGGGATGCATCAGCTGCCCCCGTTCGTCGACGTGATCCAGGCCCATCACGTGCCCCCACTCGTGCAACACGACCGGACCCTGAGCGTCGGGGAAGCCGAATCCGGGCGGGTTCGGGTCCTCGGCGTTGATCGCGATCCATCCGCTCACGATCACGTCGGCCCCGCGCGGGGTGAACGGCGCCGCCACTCCCGCCGCGACGTCGCCGTCGCTGTCGAACGACACCTGTGATGTGTCTGGATCGACCCACGTGACGAGGACCGGCGCCCACCGGTCGCCGTAGCGATCGGCCTGCACCATGTCGCGGCGCCGTTCGAGCACCTCGTCGGTCAACCCGTCGTAGGCGAACGTGATGCCGGTCGCCGCCGAGATCCGCCGCACCGCTTCCTGCACGTCGCCGAGCGACCCGGCGGGAGCCTCGGCGACGTTCACCACGTAGTGCACGGGCTCGCACGGGTTCCATCGGACAGGGTCCCCGTCGAAGTCGCGAGCGATGAACCGGTACTCATCGGTGTGCTCGCTCGGGTCGTAGCGGATCACGAACGACGTGACCAGCGCGCCGAGCATCATCACGATCGTGATGAGTGCGGAGCCGACCACCCATGCCGGGAACCGCCGGCGCGGCGGGGTCGGTTCGTACGGGGGCCAGGCCTCCGGCCACAGGTCGGGGCGGGGTGGAACCGGGGGAAGCGTCGTGACCAGGGGAGGCTCCTCGGAGGACGGGCGGTACCCATCCATCGTAGGACAGGCTCGCGGTCTTGAGGGTCGGACTCTCGGTAGCATCGGCGCCGTGAACGCCCCCACCTCCCCCCGCTTCGTCGCCCTGACCATGGCCGTCGCCGTCTTCATCGCAGGGGTCGCCTCGGCGGCGCTGCCCTCGGTCGCGCACGAACATGACGAGGCCTTCCTGGTGAACACGTTCGTCGACGGGTTCGACGGGGTCTGCGACGAGACGCATTGCTCCCTTCGGGACGCGATCTCAGCGGCCGCGCCACGCGACACCGTGCTGGTGCCTCCCGGCTTCTACGCGTTGACGGTGACAGGAAGCGGTGGCGTCGGACAGGGCGACATCGATCTGCGCTCGGCGATCACGATCGAGGCCGGCGGCGAGACGGGAGCCTTCATCGACGCGTCGGGGCTCGGACAGCGGGCCTTCACGCTCGGGGTGGCGGATGCCGGGAAGCGGTACGCGCTCGAGGGACTGACGATCTTCGGGGCGCGTGATGCGGCGATCGACGGGGCCGCGATCAAGGTCGTGAGCGGAACCGGCGTGCTCTCCGGCGTGACGGTCACCGGTTCGCAGGGCGACGACGGCGGCGGAGTCTGGTCCGGTCCCGGCACGTCGCTCCTGGCGACGGACTCGCTCTTCATCGGGAACTCGGCCGCCGGAGCCGGCGGAGCGATCCACAGCGGGGGGACGCTCTCGGTCGACGGGATCACGGTGACGGGCAACACCGCGACCGACGGTGCCGGGATCTCCGCCACGGGGCCGACCACCGAGATGCGGACCTCGACGATCGCCGGGAACACCGCGACGCAAGCCGGCGGTGGCCTGTTCGTCGATGGAGCCGCCGAGCTGACCTCGATGACGATCGCGCAGAACGAGGCCGCGCGCGGCGGCGGGGTCAGGCGTCCATCTGCGGCCGTGGGGGACGCGACCGTCCGCTCGTCGATCGTCTCGGACAACACGGCGCCCGACGGCCACGACTGCTCCGGCGACCTCGGCTCCCTCGGCGGGAACGTGGGAACTGCGAGGGGCTGCGGCCTGCGGGGGCCGACCGATCGCAGCGGTGAGGATCCGCAGCTGGGGCGGCTCGGACCCAACGGCGGTCCGACCCCGACGATGGCGCTCCGTCCGACGAGCCCGGCGATCGGGAGCGGGATCGAGTGCTCGCGCCGCGACCAGCGGGGCGCACCGCGCGACCGGCGGTGCGATGCCGGCGCCTACGAGCTCGTGCGATGCCTCGGTAAGCCCGTGAACATCGTGGGCACACCCGGCGACGACGAGCTCAGCGGTGGCCGCGGGCCCGACGTCTTCCTCGGCCTGGGTGGCGACGACGAGTTCCAGGGTTCGATCGGGAAGGACCGCGCGTGTGGCGGCCCGGGAAACGACCTGCTGATCGCGGGGCCGGGTGACGACCGGTTCGACGGCGAGGCGGGGGACGACCGCGTGAGGGGTGAGTCCGGCGGCGACTGGATCTGGGGGGGAACCGGCCGTGATCGGCTCGTCGGCGGCCCCGGTGACGACCGGTGCCAGGCCGAGCGGCGCGACCGAGACCCCCGAGGCTGCGAGATCCTCGTGACCGCGGTGGCCCGCCGAACCGCTACCTGACCCGCCGCCGCCGTTCGGGCGGCCAGTACACGAGCAGGACCTTCGCCTTCAGCTCGTCGGCGCGAACCGGCCCGAACTGCCGGGAGTCCGTCGAGGCCGGCTCGTAGTCGCCCACGACCCAGAACTCGTGGTCGCCGAGCACCCGGTCGCCGACCTGGTCGCCGGGCACTCCGACGATGCGCTTGACCATCTCGTAGCCGGGACGCCCGGGATGCTCGACCACGACGACGTCCTCGCGCTCGTATCGCGACGGGCTGGCGACCAACGCCCAGTCACCGGGGGCCAGCGTCGGCGCCATCGACCCGCCCTCGATCTCGACACGGCTCGGCTTCCAGCGAAGGCACACCCACGCGACCCCAGCCGCCGCGAGGGCGGTCGCGCCGAGGCCGGCGACCCGTTTCCGACCGCGGTGGTAGGTTTCGAACGAGCCGGAACCGGAGACCGTTGCATCGGAGCCGCCGGTTCCATCGTCGGAAGAAGGAGGGCCATCCATGCTGGAAGCATTCCTCAAGCCGCATCGTCGCGTCCATGCGCACTGCGACCTGCCGTGCGGCGTCTACGACCCGGCCCAGGCCCGCATCGAGGCCGAGTCGGTCAAGGCGTGCCAGGAGAAGTACCAGGGCAGCGACGACGAGGTCTTCAAGGAGCGCGCGGTCTCGATCAAGGAAGAGCGCGCCGACCTGGTCAAGCACCACCTGTGGGTGCTGTGGACCGACTACTTCAAGCCCGAGCACCTCGAGAAGTTCCCGGAGCTGCACGAGAAGTTCTGGAAGGCCACGAAGCTCGCCGGTGACGCGAAGAAGTCGCAGGACCCGGCGCAGGGCCAGCAGCTGCTCGACGCGGTCGACGAGATCGGCAAGATCTTCTGGGAGACCAAGAGCTAGCCGAGCGATGAGAGCCGGTGGGCCGGGGCCGTCGGATCCCCGGCCCACCGGACGATGCGCCCCCTCGGCGCACACTCGGTGCCGGACCTGGTCGAACCACACCCGTCCGGCTCCCGGGCCGCGGGCAGCCCGGGAGCGGACCTGGCGGAGCGAGGTGGGTCTGGCGGCACCCCGCCCCGCCCGGTCTCGTAGGTAGCATCGGCCGCCGGGCACGTTGCGGCGCATGGGACCAAGGGCGGTTCGTACGGTCCGAAGGGCCGTACCGCTCCCCGGCCGAACGGACCCGCGAACGCCCCCTGTTAGGCTCGCCGACCGATGAAGGACGTGGGTCTGGTCGGGGTCGCCTACAGCGGGAAGTCGACGCTGTTCACGGCCCTGACGCGCGCCGGATCGCACGGCGGGCAGGCCAACGTCGCCGTCGTCTCGGTGCCCGACGAGCGCCTACAGGTGCTCACCGACATGGAGCACTCCGCCAAGACCGTTGCGGCGCAGGTCCGCTTCGTCGACGTCCCGGGCGGGGTCTCGAGCGCCCAGGGCATCGCGAAGCTCCGTGAGGTTGACGCGCTCGCGGTCGTGCTGCGCTGCTTCGGATCCGACGCTGCGCCGCTTGACGAGCTCGAGACCGTGCGCGCGGAACTGCTGCTCGCCGACCTCGGCGTGATCGAGAGCGCGCTCGAGAAGGCGGTCAAGAAGTCACGCCAGAAGCCCGGCCCCGAGGTCGACGCGTTGCAGCGAGCGAAGGAGGCCTTGGACGCCGAGACCCCACTGCGCGACGCGGACGTGTCCGACGAGGACGCCGTGCACCTTCGAGGCATCGCGCCCCTCACGCTGAAGCCCGAGGTCGTCGTCGCGAACCTCGAGGAGGGACTCGAGGTGCCGCCATCGCTGGCCGAGGTCGGGGCGGTCGGCGTCTACGCATCGATCGAGGCCGAAACCGCGGAGATGGACGCCGACGAGGCCCGGGCCTTGCTCGAGGAGTTCGGCGTCTCGCAGCCGGGGCTCGAGACGGTGATCGAAGCGTGCTATCGCGCGCTCGACTTGATCACCTTCCTCACGACGGGCGAGGACGAGACCCGCGCCTGGGAGGTGCGGCGGGGAGCGAAGGCCCCCGAGGCGTCCGGAGTGATCCACACCGACCTGGAGCGCGGGTTCATCCGAGCGGAGGTCATCGGCTACGACGAGCTGGTCGCCGCCGGCTCCATGGACGCGGCCAAGTCGGCCGGCAAGATCCGCGTCGAGGGCAAGGAGTACGAGGTGCAGGAAGGCGACATCCTGCACGTGCGCTTCGCGGTCTAGGGATCAGACCCCGCCGGACACCGAGGCTCAGCCAGCTCTGTAGTCGACGCGCGAGAACGGCCAATCGGAGTCGAGCCAGTCCGAGACCGCGTGCCAGAGCGCCGCATCGAACTCGGCATGCGATGCGCGGACCCACGACTCGACGCGCGCGTCGTGATCCTCGTCCTTCGACGGGTAGATGTAGACACAGCCGATCACCTCGTCGGAGTCGGGGTCGAGCACGGAGTACGTGAAGCCTCGCCGGGCCGCGAAGTCGGCCGCGTGGCGCTGCAGATCGCCCAGGTTCTCCTCGAGCGACATCGGGCGCGGCCATGGTGCATCGCCGTCGTCGTCCACGTCGCTCTCTTGGAACCCGGGGGTGGCTCGGATGTGATCGATGCTCGAGGACCACGCCTCATGGTCTCGCTCGTTGTGCTCGGGACCGAGGGGCTCCAGGCGCATCCCGGGGCGCAGCAGCTCGGAGGGCACCTCGAAGTCATCGGGGACGAAGGGTTCGGCCATGTCCCGAGTGTGGCAGGTCGGTCGGGTTGCATACTCGGCGCATGAACACCGACCGGGGACCCGGTGCCGCCGCCACCTGGTTCAACCCGGGGGTCCGCTCGATCGGGCTCGCGAGCTTCCTCTCCGACGTGGGACACGAGATCCCGACGTCGCTGCTTCCGAGCTTCCTCACGGTGACGCTGGGCGCGCCCGCGTCGACACTCGGGTTGATCGAGGGCATCGCCGACGGTGCGGCCGGCGTGGCCAAGCTCGCCGGCGGCGCGATGGCCGATGACCCCGACCGCCGCTCGAAGGTCGCCGTCGGTGGATACGTGACGACGGCGGTGCTCTCCAGCAGCGTCGGGCTCGCCACGGCACCATGGCAGGTCGCCGTGCTCCGAACCGGCGCCTGGGCGGCGCGCGGCATCCGCGGTCCGAGCCGCAACGCGATCCTCGCCGACGTCGTGCCGGCCGAAGCGTACGGTCGCGCGTACGGCTTCGAGCGCATGGCCGACAACCTCGGTGCCATCGTCGGACCGCTCCTCGCGATCCCCTTGATCGCGATCATGGGAGTCCGCTCGGCGATCGTCGTGTCGATCGTCCCCGGGCTGCTCGCGGCGCTCGCGATGCTGATGGCCGTGCGACGCGTGCGAAGGCCGACCGCGCATGAACGGCGCCCGATCCGGTTGCAGGTGCGGCCCGTGTTGCGCGGAGGACTCGGGCGCCTGTTCGCCGGCATGGGTGCGTTCGAGTTCGGCAACTGCGCCGCGACCTTGCTGATCCTGCGCGCCACCGAACTGCTCGAGCCGGGCCGGGGCCAGGATCGCGCGGCCGGAATCGCGGTGCTGCTCTATGTGCTCTACAACGTCGCCGCGACGCTCGCGAGCCTGCCGGCCGGCCACCTGGGCGACCGTCGTGGCACGCGGCTCGTGCTGCTCGGGGGCGCGGGTGCGTTCCTCGCCGCCTACCTCGTGTTCGCCGGATCGGGTGCGAGCATCCCGATGCTGGCCGCGGGGTTCGTGCTCGCCGGCGTGGGGATCGGTGCGGCTGAGACCGCCGAGCACGCGGCCGTCGCGGCGCGAGCGCCCGAGACGATCCGCGGCAGCGCCTTCGGGTTGCTCGCGGCGCTGCAGAGCGCCGGGAACCTCGCCGCGAGCGCGATCGCCGGCATCCTGTGGACGGCCTTCTCCCCCGGGGTCGCGTTCATCTGGCTCGCCGCGTGGATGCTCGCGGCCGTGCTTGCCTTCCTCACGATGCCGGGCGACGGCAAGGACACGGCGAGGACCGCCGAGGGGTAGCCTGCGAACGATGAGCGACGCCTACCGCATCGGGGAAGCGGCGAAGGCGCTCGGCGTGCGCGTCGAGACGCTGCGCCGGTGGGAACGCGACGGCAAGTTGCGCGTCGAGCGCACGAGCGGAGGCCAGCGTACCGTGCCCGCGGCCGAGGTCGCGCGGCTGCTCGCCGAGCGGCGCCACGACGAGCCGATCGCGGCCGCGAGCGCCCGGAACCGCTTCCCGGGCGTGATCACCGAGGTCAAGCGCGACGGACTGGCAGCGACCGTCGAGATCCAGGCCGGGCCCCACCGCGTGCTCGCGTTCATCACCAGGGAAGCCGCCGACCAGCTCGGCCTCGAGCCGGGGATGGAAGCCGTCGCCACGGTGAAGGCGACGAGCGTTATGGTGAACCTTCCAGACGAGTAACACCAGCTTTTGCTGGTCACAATTACCCTCAAGAGCTGCTATCGTGCGCCGATGCGCCGACTCGTCTCGCTGACCATCGCGTTGGTTCTGCTCGCCGGCTGCGCTGGCACCGGCGACGACACGAGCGAGCTGACCGTGTTCGCGGCATCGTCGCTCAGCGCCGCGTTCACCGACGCGATCGGGCCGGCGTTCGAAGCTGAGCACGAGGGCACCACCGTGGTCTTCAACCTCGCCGCCTCCGATGCGCTGGCGGGCCAGATCCAGAGCGAGAGAACCGCCGACGTGTTCGCGAGCGCCAGCGGTACGTGGATGGACGCCGTGCAGGACGACCCGGGTGTCAGCGACCGACGGGACTTCGTGCAGAACCTGCTCGTGATCATCACCCCTCCCGAGAACCCGGCCGGTATCGGATCGATCGACGACCTCGCGAACGAGGGCGTGCAGCTCGTGCTCGCCGCCGAGGGAGTGCCGGTCGGTGACTACTCGCGCGAGGCCCTCGGGAAGGCAGGTATCGCGAACGAGGCCGAGGCGAACGTCGTCTCGAACGAGGAGGACAACGCCAGCGTCGTCGCGAAGATCGCGTCAGGCGAGGGCGACGCCGGCATCGTGTACGAGTCCGACATCTCCGCGGCGGCCGGCAACGACGTGGTCGCCGTTGAGATCTCCGACGACGTGAACGTGATCGCCACGTACCCGATCGCCGTCGTCACAGGAGCGCCGAACGCCGATCTCGCTGAAGAGTTCCTGGCATTCGTAACGGGTCCAGACGGTCAGGCGACGCTCGAGGAGTACAGCTTCACGCCGGTCACCTGAGCATGCGATCGCGCACCCCACTTCCTTTGTGGATCCTCGCCGGCGCCGGCCTCGTCTTCGTCTCGTTACCAGTGGTGGCGCTCATGCTGCGAGCACCGTGGAACGACATCGCCTCGTCGCTGCGCGGCGCCGGCGCGAGCGAGGCGCTGCGCCTCTCGCTCGTCGTCTCGCTCACGGCCACGGCGTTGTCGCTCCTCCTCGGGGTGCCGCTCGCGTGGATCCTTGCAAGGTCCCGCATCCCGGGGCGCTCCGTGCTGCGGGCGATCGTCGTGCTGCCGATAGTGCTGCCGCCGGTCGTCGGCGGCATCGGACTCCTCGCGGCGCTCGGCCGGGGCGGCGTCGTCGGCCGGTGGCTGTACTCGACGTTCGGCCTGCAGCTGACGTTCACGACGTGGGGAGCGATCCTGGCCACGACCTTCGTCTCGATGCCGCTCGTCGTGCTCGCGACCGAGGCCGGCCTGCGCTCGATCGATCGGCGCTACGAGCAGGCGGCGTCGGCCCTCGGAGCGAGTCCCCGCTACTCGATCCGTCGGGTCGTGCTGCCGATGCTCGGGCCGCAGCTCGCCGCGGGCGCTGTGCTCGCATGGGCGCGGGCCCTCGGTGAGTTCGGCGCCACGATCACGTTCGCCGGGAACCTCGCCGGGCGCACCCAGACCCTGCCGCTCGCCGTGTACGAGACCCGATTGAGCGATCCGGGCGGGGCGATCTTCCTGTCGCTGATCCTGGTCGTGCTCTCGATCGCGGTGCTCGTGGCGATGCGCGATCGCATCACGCGGGCTCGTTGACCACGACCATGGGACTCCACGCCGATCTCGTCGCTCGCCGAGGATCGTTCGAGGTGGACGTGGCGCTCGATGTCGACGACGGAGAGATGCTCGCGCTGCTCGGTCCCAACGGCGCCGGCAAGTCCACGGTCGTCGACGCGCTGATCGGCACGCTCGAGCTTACCGAGGGCGTGATCGCGATCGACGGCGAACGGGTCGATGCGCTGCCGCCCGAGCAGCGGCCGATCGGCGTCTGCTTCCAGGACGACCTTCTCTTCCCCAGGCTCTCCGCGCTCGAAAACGTGGCGTTCCCGCTGCGAGCGCGGAAGGTCCCCAAGGCGGAGGCTCGGCGGCGGGCGCGGGCGCTGCTCCAGCGGCTCGCCCCCGCCGTGGATCCGAGCGCGCGACCGAGCTCGATGTCGGGCGGGGAGCGACAGCGCGTCGCGCTGGCCCGAGCCCTCGCACCGGACCCTCGACTACTCGTGCTCGACGAGCCGTTCTCGAACGTCGACGTCTCGGCCCGTCCCGGGCTGCGGGCCCTCGTCCGCGAGGTCACCCGCACGTTCGGTGGCGCGACGGTGCTGATCGCGCACGACCCGCTCGACGCGCTCACCCTCGCTGATCGAGTCGCGCTGCTCGACGCAGGACGGATCACACAGACCGGCACACCCGACGAGATCCGCGCCGCACCCTCGTCTCACTACGCGGCCGACCTGGTCGGGGTGAACCTGTTCGTGGGTGAGCTGGGACCCCTCGAGGACGGAGCGGCAACGCTGCGCACCACCGACGGCGCGATCACGGTCTCGCCCGGGGTGGCCGTCGTCTCCGGCACCCGATCGATCGCCAGCTTGAAGCCGATCGACGTCTCGCTGCACGCCCGGGAGCCCGAGGGATCGGCTCGCAACGTCTTCAGGGGACAGATCGTGGAGATCGCGGACGACGGCGACCGGGCTCGGGTGCGCCTCGCCACGCGGCCGCCGCTGACCGCGGAGGTGACCAGCGGGTCGGTCGCCCGCATGGGGTTGCGTACCGGTGGCGAGGTCTGGGCGAGCTTCAAGGCCGTGGAGGTGTCGTTGCAGATCGAAGGAGCCGATTCCGCGCAGCCCCAAGCCGGTACCCTTGGTCGGTGAAGACCACCGAACGTGAGTCGATCGAGGCGCCGGATCCCGGCACCCCCTCGACCTCGAAGAAGCATCGCAATCCCATCACGCAGTTCCTGGGAGAGCTGCCCGGGTTGATCGTGATGGCGTTCGTGCTGGCGCTGCTGATCAAGACGTTCCTGGTGCAGGCCTTCTTCATCCCGTCGGGGTCGATGGAGCCGACGCTCGTGCCCGGCGACCGCGTGCTCGTGCTGAAGGTGCCCTACTACTTCAGCGAGCCGGACCAGGGCGACATCATCGTGTTCGAGGACCCCGACCCGAGCGGCGTGCCCGAGCGGGGGCTCGTGAGCGGATTCTTCCACTGGATGTTCGAGGGGCTCGGCGTGCAACGGCCCGACAGCGAGGATTTCATCAAGCGGGTGGTCGGCACGCCCGGCGACGTGGTGTCCGCGCGGAACGGCCAGGTCTACGTGAACGACGAACCGATCGACGAGCCCTACCTCATCCAGCCCACCGACGACTTCCGCAAGACGAAGGTGCCGCCCGGCCAGCTGTTCGTGATGGGGGACAACCGCGGGAACTCCCTGGACTCGCGATTCTCGCTCGGGTTCGTTCCGATCGACAACGTGATCGGCAAGGCCGAGATCATCATCTGGCCGCCGGGCGACCTGAGCCTCATCTAGTCTAGACGAGACTACTGGTCGCGCGAGCCGTCGGTGGTGCCGCCATCGATCAGCACGTCGCGGGCCCGAGGGCCGACGGGCGCCTCCCCTGGCACGAAGAGACGGGCGAACGACCAGACGATCGCCGCGATGCCGAAGCCGGCGAGCCACACGATCAGCGGGGGCGGATCGAGCGCGAAGAACTCCTCGGTCGGCCCCCACGTGAGCGCGACGATGAACATCCCCGCCATCGTCCAGATCAGGGCCAGCCTCGCCCTCGTCAACGGCGCCGAGAGGATCGTCAGCACCAGCAGCCCGATCCAGGTCAACACCATGACCGCGGTCGTCTGCGCCTCCATCAGCGTGACGCCCGGTTCCTCACGGGCGAGCCAGTAGGCGAGCAGGGTCGCGATGGACGCGAGCGCGCCGGTCGGGATCGCGAACCGCAGCACCCGGCGAACGAACCCCGGCCGGAACCGATCGGTGTTCGGCGCGAGCGCCAGGAAGAACGACGGGATGCCGATCGTCACGGCCCCGATCAACGTCAGGTGCCTCGGCAGGAAGGGGAAGACGAACCCGAGCACGCCGGTCGCGAGCGAGATGAGCATCGCGTACACGGTCTTGTTCAGGTACAGGCCGCTCGTGCGCTCGATGTTGCCGAGCACACGGCGGCCCTCGGCGACCACCGGGGGCAGCGAGTCGAACGTCGAGTCGAGCAGCACGAGCTGCGCGACGGCGCGTGTGGCGTCACTCCCCGATCCCATGGCCACCCCGATGTCGGCGTCCTTCAACGCGAGCGCGTCGTTCACGCCGTCGCCCGTCATCGCGACCGTGTGCCCGCGCGACTGCAGGGCCTGCACCATCGATCGCTTCTGCTGCGGGGTGACCCGGCCGAACACCGAGTGCGACTCGAGCACCTCGGCCAGCTCGCCCTGATCGTCGGGGAGCTCGCGGGCGTCGATCGGCTCGCCGGCGCCTTCGAGCCCCAGCTGGCCGGCGATCGCCCCGACCGTGCGGGGGTCGTCGCCGGAGATCACCTTCACGGTGACGTCTTGCTGCTTGAAGTAGCGGAGCGTGTCGGCGGCGTCGGGACGCGGTCGATCGCCGAGCACCACGATGCCTGCCGGCTCGAGGTCGGGTGGCAGCTGCTCGTCGGCGAGCGCCTGCGCGCGCGCCACGAGCAGCACGCGGTGGCCCTGATCGGCGATGGCGCGCACCCGGCCGCGCAGCTCGTCGGCCCCGTCGACCGCCGTGAGCATCACGTCGGGGGCGCCGAGGAACCACGCGCCGTGCTCCTCGAACGCCGAGGCGCCCCATTTCCGCGACGACGAGAACGGCACGCCGCTGGTGGCTCGCCAACCCGAGGCGTCGGGGAAGCGCTCGGCGATCGCGTTCGTCGTGGCGTTGGGCGAGGGGTCCGCGGCAGCCAGTGCGGCGAGCACGTTCTCGAGACCGGCCGCGTCACCGTCGAGAGGCTCCACCTCCTGCACGGCGAGCTTCCCCTCGGTGAGGGTGCCGGTCTTGTCGATGCAGAGCACGTCGATGCGCGCGAGGCCCTCGACGGCGGGCAGCTCCTGCACGAGCACCTTCCGTTTGGCGAGGCGCACGACCGCGACGGCGAAGGCGAGCGACGTGAGGAGCACGAGTCCCTCGGGGACCATCGCGACCGTGCCGGCCACCGCGCCCGACATCGCCTCGCGCCAGTCGTCGCGCGCGCGCATCTGGCTGACGAAGAGCAGCGCAGCCGTCGGCACGATCGCCCACGTCACGTAGGTGAGGATCGTGTCGATGCCGGAACGGAGCTCCGACCGGGTGAGGGTGAACCGGCGGGCGTCCTCGGCCAGCTGCACCGCGTAGGCCTCGGCACCGACCTTCGTGGCACGGTACCGCCCCGCCCCCGCTGCGACGAAGGACCCGCTCAACACCTCGTCGGCGGTGGACTTCTCCACGGCGTCCGATTCACCGGTGAGCAGCGACTCGTCGACCTCGAGACCCCGGCTCGCGAGCACCTCGCCGTCGACGACGATCTCCGAACCGGCGCCGACGTCGAGCACGTCGTCGAGCACCACGTCACCGACCGCGACCTCGTGCAGGTCGCCGTCGCGGACCACGCGAGCCTTCGGAGCCGTGAGCAGCGTGAGCCGATCGAGGGTGCGCTTGGCGCGCAGTTCCTGCACGATGCCGATGCCGGCGTTCGCGATCAGCACGATGCCGAACAGGGCATCCTGCAGCGGCCCCACCACGAGGATGATCGCGAGCATCACGCCGAGGATCGCGTTGAACCGCGTGAAGACGTTGGCCCGCACGATCTGGGCGACCGTGCGCGTTGGGGCGGCGGGCACATCGTTGACCTGACCGCGCGCGACGCGCTCGGCGACCTCGGCCGAGGACAGCCCACGTTCGGGATCGAGGTGCGGCGCCTCGGCTGTCGTGGTCGCGGCCATGTCCGCCGAGCGTAGCGGGGCGACGCCACCACGGTGGGGACCCTCAACGACCGACGAACGGAAGCTCCACGAATCGCGGGCGCCGCCTGGCGCTCGTGGCCTGCTCGAACCCGGAGGCGAGGCGCAGCAGCGTCGGCTCCTGCCAGGCGCGAGCCATGAACGATATGCCGATCGGCAACCCCCCGGCGAACCCCGCGGGCACCGTGATGTGCGGGTACCCCGCCGCGTTCGAGGGGCCGGCTGCACCGTTCCCGTTCATCGGGTCGTCGCCGTCCCGGAGGTCGACCACCCAGGCCTCAGGAAGGTCGGCGACACGATGACGTCGAGCCGACGCTCCCTCATCGGCCGGTCGAAGGCCTCACGGCCGAGCCGCCGAAAGAGGCGCGCGACCGACGGTAGCCCGGATCGGAGAGCGGCGAGGCCCCCGGGCATGGTGCACGTCTGGATGCTCGACATCGACACCCTGCTCGAGATCGCGGCGCAGGAGGTTTACCCGGTCCCAGACCGACGAGGAGTGCCAGCAGTACTCCACCGAGATCCGCGTCCACGCTGATCCGCTGAGGCTACGCTTGCCGCATGAGTCCGACCGAACCCGAGCGCCGGCTCGCGGTCGACCTGTTCAACGAGGCTTGGCAACTGCTCGAGACCGATCCGCGGTCACCGGAGCAGGACGAGCGCATGGTCCATGCCGCGCACGGCTCGCGGCTGCACTGGGAAGCCGCGGGCACCGCCGAGAACGTCGCCATCGGGGACTGGATGTGTTCGCGGGTGTACGCGACGCTCGGTCGAGCCGAACCGGCGATGTATCACGCTCGATGGTGCCTGGCGCGCGCCGGGTCCGAGGGCCTGCCCGACTGGGTGCGCGCCGAGGCGCACGAGGCGATGGCGCGGGCGCACGCCCTGATGGGTGAGGTCGATCAGGCCCGCAGCCACGCGAACGACGCCCGGGCGATCTGCGACACGATCGACGATGCCGAGGACCGCCATGTCGTGCTCCGCGACCTCGCGACGCTCCCCATCGACTGAGATGAAGGAGCGCATCAGTGGCGTGCCTCGGTCTGACGTGCTCGGTCCGGAGCTCAGATGCTGGGGGATCTGAAGCCGGACTTCGCGATCACGTGGTCCCTCGACTCGGCCGACAGGCGCTTCAGGGAGGGCCAGTCGACATGGAGCAACTCGCCGTGGCGCTTCATCATCCGGCCGGCGATCAGCACCGTGTCGACGTTGCTCGTGTCCATGCCGGCCACGACCGCCGTCGCCGGATCGTTGAGCGGGGTCACGTTGATCCGGTCGGTGCGCAGCATGATCACGTCGGCGAACTTCCCGGGGGTCAGGCTGCCCGTGATCGCCTCGAGCCCGTTCGCCCGTGCTCCCTCGATCGTGGCGCACGCCAGGACCTCTCGCGTGGTGAGAGCGGTCTTGCCCTCGGCCGTCGCGATCGCCCGCTGCAACGCGAGCACCGAGCGCATCTGGTTGAACATGTCGCCCGGCACGTTGGTCTCGACGTCGACGCTCAGGCTCGGGCGCAGGCCCCGGTCGAGGAACTTCTGGATCGGGGGCATGCCGTGGCCCATCATCATCTCCACCGGCGAGGCGAGCGAGACGGTGCCGCCGCTGTCGACGATCATCTGGATCTCGGTGTCGTTCAAGGTGGTGCAGTGGATGTAGGTGGTGTCGGGCCCGAGCAGGCCCGCTTCCCCGAACTCCTGGACCTTCCCGTCGCGACCGTAGGAGCCCACACCGACGTGCGTCGTGATGCGGGCCCCGGTCTCACGGGCGAGCTTCCAGTGGTCTCGGGAAACCTCGAAGTCGGTGAACTCCGGGCCGGGGGCCGCCAGGGCGAGCGAGAGCAGCTGATCCTTCGTGGAGAAGTGCTCGTTCGCCGCCCGCACGAACCAACTCGGCTGCCGCTCCTCCCACTTCCCCCACCAGGGGAACCCGTAGGCGAACACCGCGCGCAGGCCCGAGTCCTTGAGGGCCTGGACCACCGCGTCGGTGTGCGCAGGCGACCCCTGGATGTGCGACCAGTCGAGGAGGGTGGTGACGCCGGCATCGATCGCGCCCATCGCCGAGAGCAAGTCGCCGACGTAGGAGTCCTCGGGACGGTACGCGGGCGCGAGCTTGTGCAACACGTAGGAGATGTAGCTGGATCGTCCCTCGAGCGGGACGTCGGTCCCGATGTTGCGCAGCAGGCCCTCCCAGATGTGCCGGTGCGTATCGACGAACCCCGGCATCACGATCATGCCGGTCGCGTCGATCACCTCGGCGTCGGCGACCGGACCGATGCCCGGGCGAACCTCGACGATGCGATCTCCCTCGATCAGCACGTCGGCGTTCGCGAACTCTCCCAGCTGGGGATCGAGGCTCAGCACGGCGCCGCCCGCGATCACCTTCGTCTCGGTCGGCACGACCCGGAAGTCCACCCCTGAGGGATACAGGTCAGGGATCTCGGCCTGCTTCGGCGGTCGACTCCCGATCGCGAGACGGCGGGCGCGCTTGTAGTTCCGCTTCACGAGCTCTTTGAGGTCGCCGACCTGGAAGAGCACGATGCCCAGGAGCACGAGGACGCCGATGATGATCAGACCGTGCTCGGCACTCAGCCCGAGGAACGGCAGGGCGCTGATGATGAGCGCGAGGAGCACGGAGGCGACGAGTGCGCCGAGGAACGTCGCGCGCCCGCCCGAGAGCGCCGCGCCGCCCAGCACGGCGGCGGTGATGCTGTTCAGCGCGTAGCTGTCGCCGATCGCCGCGTTCCCGATACCGGACCGGGTCATCACGAAGAACGCCGCGACGGTGGCGAAGATCGCCGACAGCAGGAGGGCCCGCACGCGGACCCACTTCGTGCGGACACCGTTGCGCTTGGCGGAGACGTCGTCGAACCCAGTCGCCCGAAGCTGCAGGCCCTGACCGGTCGCGTGCAACCAGTAGTCGAGCGCGGCCGCCACGACGATGCAGACGACGAAGATGATCGGCACCGGGCCGAGGCCGGTGCGCAGCCACTCCGTGAATTCGCGGTTGATGATGCCTCCGGGCGTCTCCCGCAGCGTGAGCGAGATGCCGTTGAGGATGCTGAGCGTGGCGAGCGTTGCGATGATCGACGGGATCTTCAGACCGACGACGAGGACGGCGTTCACCGCTCCCACCGCGAGTGCGCAGAGGAACACCGCCCCGGTCCCGAGCAGGATCTGGGACGTGGTCGCGTCAGGCCCTATCAGGAACGACGCGACCACGACGCCGATCGTGACCATCGCTCCGACCGACAGGTCGAGGTACCCGACGAGGAGTGCGTGCGTCTGACCCATCGCGACCATCGCGAGCGGCGCGGCGAGGATCAGGATGTTGGTGACGTTCGAGGCGTTGATGAAGCCGTCGAACTTGGAGGTGGTGTACGCGGCGACCGCTGCGAGCAGCAGGAGCTGGAGCACCACCGGCATCCAGAGCCGGAAGCGGACGATCTTGCGCCACTTGTTCTTGTCGCGGACGTCACGCAGGACCTTGCGGACCGCGATCCTCGCCGTGTCGACGGTCGTGGCGTCCGTGCTCGGACCACCCGGTGGCCTCGTGCCGGTCTGCGTGCTCACTCGGCGCCACCGCCTACGTCCCCGCCGCCGGGGGACGACTTCGGCATCGCGACGCCGAGAGGGGACCGTCCCGCGCGCGACATGCCCGGGCCGCGGACGATGGCCTCGACGATGCGGAGCTCGTCGAGTTCGTCACCCGGGATCTCCTCGACGACCGTGCCACGCGACATCACGAGCACCCGGTCGCAGAGGCCGCTCAGCTCGATCGGGTCGCTCGACTTCACGAGGATCGCGGTGCCGGCGTTGCTGCGAGAACGGAGAGCCGCGTAGATGTCGAAGCGGGACCCAACATCGACGCCCTGGGTCGGCTCGTACGCGAGGATCACGGCCGGCTCACGCAGGAACGTCCGGGAGACGGCCACCTTCTGCTGGTTGCCGCCGGAGAGGAATCCGACCGGCTGCTCCAGCGACGGCGTGCGGATCTCGAGCCGGTCGACGAGATCCTGCACGGTCGATCGCTCCTTGCGGCGGCGCAGGAACCCGAACACGCCGAACCGCTTCAGCGACTGGATCGTGGCGTTCACCCGGACGCCGAGCACGGGCATCAGGGCTTCGTGCTTGCGGTCGCCGGGAAGCATCATGATTCCGGCGCGCACGGCTTCGTGGGTGGATATCAGCATCAGCTCGTCGTCGTTGCAGACGACCCTGCCCGCACGCGGTGGCTGACGCCCGGCGAGACAGTCGAAGAGCTGCGGTTGTCCGTTCCCTTCGGCGCCCGCGACGCCGACCACCTCGCCACCCTCGAGGCTGAAGCTCACGGGACCGAACGACTGGCCCTGCAGCCCGTCGACCACCAACACGTCGCGGCGCTCGGCGCTCTCGGGTGCCGACGGTGGGAAGGCGGCCTCGAAGGCACGACCGACGATCAGATCGACCAGCTCGTGCTCGCTCGTCGTCGAGGCGTCGAAGGTCCCCTGGTTCGTGCCGTCGCGCAGGACCGTGATGCGGTCGGCGATCTCGAGGACCTCGGGCAGCCGGTGGCTCACGTAGACGACCCCCACGCCCCGCTCGCGGCACGCGGCAAGGGTCCGATGCAGGGCCTCGACCTCGTGCGGGCCGAGCGCCGTGGTCGGCTCGTCGAGGAGCAGCACCTTCGGGTCGGTCACGAGCGCCTTCGCGACCTCGAAGAGCTGACGGTCGGCCAGGGTGAGCATGCCGGCCGGCGCATCGGGGAACAGCTCGATGTCGAGGTCGAAGCCCGTGAGGACCGAGCGAGCCCACTTCTTGCGCCGCCAGAACCGCGGGCGCTGCTCGGGCGGCGCGGAGAGGTAGAGATTGTTCTTGACGGGTTGCGCGAGGATCAGCGAGGTTTCCTGGTAGGCCATCGCGAGCCCCAACGCCCGCGCCTGTGCGGGCGAGTCACGGCGCAGCCGCTTCCCACCGATCGTGACCGTGCCGCGGTCGGGATCGACGGCGCCGCTCGCGATCCCGAGGAGGGTGGACTTGCCCGAACCGTTCTCGCCGACGATCGCATGCACCTCCCCGGCGCGGCAGTCGACGCTGACGTCGCTCAGCGCCCGAACGGCGCCGAACTGACGGGAGACGCCCCGGAGCTCGAGCACGAGCTCCGGGGCGGTCGACCCTTCGTCTGGAAGGTGGTGGGTCATCCCTCCGGGTACATCTGGGCGAGCACGTCGTCAGGCACCAGGCTGGTACCCGACACGGTCGGGGTGACCCGATCGGGATCGCAGTTCTCGGGCGTCACCTCACGCATCACGTGCGGCACCAGGATCTCGGCCGGGATCTCCGCCCCTTGGAGGTCCAGCATCGCCGCGGTCACGGCGACCCGTGACTGGAAGTTGCCGCCGGCCGAGAAGAAGATCTTGTAGCTCGGCTCGTTGCGCTCCACCCAGTCGCAGAACAGCGTCTGCTCGTCCGTGCGGACCACCACCGTGAGGTCCTCGACGGGGACGTCGAGCTCCTCGTACGCGTCGAGGGCGGTGTACATGCCGTCGGCGTACTCGTAGGCGTACCCCTTGATGTCGGGGTCCTTCGACAGCCACCCCAGCACGGACTGCAGGGCGAAGTCGTTCACCCAATAGGTGTCCGCGGGAGGACCGACGGGCTTGACCCCGCTCTCCAACGCGGGCTGCATGCACCTCTGCCACCCCGCCGAGAGCGCGTTGCCGGGCGTGCCGCCCATGATGCCGATCTTGCCGCTGCCGACCTCGGTGTTGAGGACGTCGGCGAAGCTCTCGCCGAGGGCGCACAGGTCCTCGCCCACGATCGCCGTGTAGTCCTCGCCGGGGATCAACGCGCCTTCATCACCCGGCAGTCCCACGTACCCCGCGGAGTACGGGATGTAAGGGATACCGGCCGCCTCGGCCTCGAGGATCGCGCTGGAGATGTTCGTGCCCTGGTCGGGGTAGCCGATGATGAAGTCCACCCCACGCTGGATCAGGAAACGGATGTCCGCCTCGGCGACCGCGGGGTCTTCGTCCCACTGGGCATCACGGGAGACGATCGTGCCGATATCCGGGTACGTCAGCGCCTGGAGGATCGCCTCCATGTGCGTGACCTGGCGCCACACGTTCCCTCGGCCGCCGTCGGCGACACCCATGATCATCTCGCCGCCGCTGCCCGTGTCGCACTCGACGTTGTTCCAGCACTCGAGCGCCGTGTCGATCGTGGCCTGATCGAGGTCCTGATCGGCTCGGGCGATCGACGCGAGGACGATCTCGGGAGTGTCCACCACCGGTCCGAGCGCCTTCTCCACCAGCGCCGGATCGGCGTCGATGCTCTCTCCGTACTCCGACAACTCGCTCCCGGCCGCGCTGGCCGTGGCGGTGTCGGTGCTGCCTTCCGTGTCGCCGCCGTCGTCGCTGCACGCCGCGATCAGCAGCGTGAACGCGAGGACGACACCGACGAACCTGAACCGCTGCATACGCATCCTCCCCATGTCACTGTGGCCCGAGCTCCGCTCGGGTCGCGCCCGTTGGATCGGTCCCCCTTTCCTCATTCGGTACCCCCTTCAGCCGGTCCCTCGCCGCTCGTGCCGGCGCCCAGCGCCGCCGGCCCATCACGATGCCTCCGTTCACGGAGCACCTGCTCGACCCCGCGGATGATGCGGTCGCCCGACACGAGCATGCCGCCGACGATCACGAGCCCGAAGACGACGAACTGCAGGGCCGTCGATAGCCCCATCACACGCATCATCTGGTTGAGGCCCGCGAGGAAGAACGCGCCCGCCCATGTCGAGAGCGGACTCGCGAGTCCTCCGGTCAGCGATGCGCCTCCGATCACCACCGCCGCGATCGGACCGAGCAGGTACGGCACGCCGAGGCTGGTGCTGGGCGTCTTGAGGAACGCCGCGAGCAAGATCGCGGCGATCGCGTAGAACATCGCCGCGATCACGTATGCGGCCACCTGGTTGAGGTTCACGCGCAGGCCGGCGATCCAGCTCGCCACCGGGTTCGCGCCGACGACCTGGAACCGCCGACCCGGGGTGGTGAATCGGAAGATCACGATCAGCACCACGGTGAGCACCACGCCGACCCAGAACGCCCTCGTCACCCCCAGGAACCGCGCCGACGTCCACTCCGACAGTCCCGCAGGCACCGGTGTCTGGATCGCGACGCCCGTGTAGTACCGGAAGGCGATGCCGCTCACGATCTGGCCCACGGCCAGCGTGACGATCAGCGCGTTGAGCCCCAGTCCCCCGATCAGGATGCCGTTCACGAGACCGACGAGGGCGGCGGCGAGCAGGGCGACGCCGATCGCCGTCCAGATGCGCTCGTCCGAGGCGTCGCCGACGCCGACCGTGATCACCGCCGCCAAGGTGACGGTGCCCGGCACGCTGAGGTCGATGCCGCCCGTCATGATCACGAGCATCTGGCCGAGCGCGGCGATCGCGAGGAACGTCCCGAACGGGGCGATCGCTCGCAGCGAGGGCGCGCGCAGGGTCGCGGGCGCCCAGATCGCCGCGACCACGATCAGCAGCAGGATCGCGATGTACACGGGCATGTATCGAGACGCGACGACGAACGACGTGACGGCCGATGAGGGGGCTCGGCGGGTCACGGCCGTGGTGCTCATCGGCCGACCCCTGTGGCCACGAGCCCGGCGGCCGATGAGACACGCTCACGCGACTCGATCGCGGCCGCGCTCAACGACGCGACGTCGGCCTCGAGTGCCCCGCCGCGCAGCACCGTCCGTCCGCCCACGAGCACCTGGTCGATGTTCGAGGTGTCCATGCCCCACACGACGGCGCCGATCGCGTCGTTGATCGGCCAGATGTTGGGGCGGTCGGTTCGCAGCACGATCAGGTCCGCCTGCATGCCGGGCTCGAGGGAGCCCGTCACGCCGCCGAGGCCCGCCGCTCGGGCGCCCTCGAGGGTCGCGTAGCGGATCACGTCGCGCGTGCTCATCAGGCGCGGGAGCGAGCCCTTGCCCATGAGCTTGCGGTCGAAGACGGTCGCGTGCTGCAACGAGATCGTCTCGCGCATCTGGGCGAACATGTCGCCCGGGGCCACGCGCTCGAGATCGATCCCCAGCCCGGGCCTGAGATCGTGGTCCATCAGCTCCTGGATGGGCGGCGCGCCGTGCCCGGTGGCCATCTCGCTCGACGGCGTGAACACGATCGAGGCACCCGACGCCGCGATCGCGCCGATGTCGGCGTCGTCGAGCGCCGTGTGATGGATGAGCGTGACGTCATCGCCGAGGAGCCCTCGCTCGGCGAGCGCGGCGACCCACCCGGGGCCAGGCGCGTCGGTGGCGGCGTGCGCATGGATCCGCACGCCGAGCTCGCGGGCGAGGCCCCAATCGCTCGCCAGGAGTTCGAGGTCGGTCTGCCCGGACCCGTATGCGATCGTGGTCGAGGGTCCCGCCCCATCGATCAGACGGGTGAGGAGCTCCCGCGTCACGGGCTCCTGCCCGGCGGCGATCACCGTACGCAGCCCGGAATCGGCGTGGGCGCGCACCAGGGCGTCGGCCGACGCGTCGTCGAGCGGAAGGTCGCACCGGTCGACGACCGTCGTGATGCCCGCTTCCGCCGCGCCCAACAGACCGACGAGCACCGCCGCATAGACGTCGTCGGGTGTGTAGTGGTCCCGCACCTCCGCCGTCAGATGCCCGGTGTCGCCCCCACGCTCACCGAGATTGCGGAAGAGCGACGTCCACGAGTGCCGATGGGCGTCGACGAAGCCCGGCATCACGATCGTGTCGGTCGCATCGACCACCTCGGCATCGCGGGCGCGCAGTCCGCGGCCGACCTCGGCCACGATACCGTCATCGATCACGACGTCTCCCTCGACGAGGTTGGATGACCTGGCGCCGAGTGTCAGGACGCATCCGCCGCGGAGGTGGAGCTTCTCGCTCACGCACCGCCTCCGCTCTCGACGGACTTGCAGACGGTCTCGTAGATCCGGTCGACCGACGGGAGCGCGAGATCCTCGAGCGAGGCCGCCGCAGGCAGCGGGATGTGGGGCGTCGTGATGCGGATGCTCGGGCCGTCGAGGTTCCAGAAACCCTCCTCGGCGACGATCGATACGAGCTCGGCGCCCCAGCCGCACAGCCGGGGGTTCTCCTCGACCGTGAAGAAGCGGCCGGTCTTCTCGACCGACGCGAGCAGGGTGCGCGTGTCGAGCGGCACGAGCGTGCGCACGTCGATCACCTCGGTCGAGATGCCGTCGAGCTGCAGGCGCTCGGCCGCCTCGAGCGTGCGCGGCACCATCGACGCGAGGGCGGCGATCGTGACGTCGGTGCCCTCCCTGGCTACCCGCGCCGTGCCGAGCTCGTCGACGATCTCGCCGTCGGGGATCTCGGCCTTCGCACCCATGAGCGCCTTGTGCTCGAAGAAGACGACCGGGTCGGGGTCGCGGATCGAGGCGGCCATCAGCCCGACGACGTCCTGAGGGGTCGACGGTGCGACGACCTTGAGGCCCGGGATCATCATCGCCCAGTTCTCCACGCTCTGGGAGTGCTGCGCGCCGAAGCGGACGCCGCCGCCGTTCGCGGTCCGGATCACGAGCGGGAAGCTCACCTGACCGTTCGTCATGTACCGGCTCTTCGCGATCTCGTTCGCGACGATGTCCCAGCAGACCGCCAGGAAGTCGCTGAACATGATCTCGGCGATCACGGGGACGCCGGTCATCGCCGCCCCCATCGCCGCACCAAGGATCGCCTGCTCGGAGATCGGGGTGTCGCGGACCCGCTCGGGACCGAACTCGTCGAGCAGCCCGACCGTGGTCTTGAAGACCCCACCCGCCGCCGCGATGTCCTCGCCCAGCATCACGAGGCTCGGGTCCCGCCGCATCTCCTGGGCGATGCCGTAGGCGACGGCCTCGCGGTACGTCAGTTCCGCCATCGCGACCCTCCGTCGGCGTAGACCTCAGTCATGAGCGACCCCTCGTCCGGCTCGGCGCCGGCCTTCGCGAACTCGGTGGCGACGTCGATCGCCTGGGCCACCTCGTCCTGGATCGATTCGAGGCGCTCCTCCTCCACGCCGAGCGAGAGCAGGCGCGCGTGGTAGAGCGGGATCGGATCGCGCTCGGCCCACGCGCCGACCTCTTCGGGCGGGCGGTACTTCCCCGGATCGGCCCGGGAATGGCCGCCGGACCGGTACGTGATCGCCTCGATCAGCGAGGGCCCGCCGCCAGAACGAGCCCGCTCGACCGCGTCACGGGCGGCCAGATGCACGGCGTCGGGATCGTTGCCGTCGATCAGGATCTCGTCGAGGCCGTACGCGGCGGCGCGTCCCGCCGCGGGGTGGTCGACCGCGGTGACCACGTCGATCGGCGTGTACTCCATGTAGAGGTTGTTCTCGCAGACGAAGATCGTCGGCAGGTTCCAGACCTTCGCCATGTTGAGGGCCTCGTGGAATGCACCGATGTTCGTGGTGCCGTCCCCGAAGAACGCCACCGACACCTGGTCGGTGCCGCGCATCAGGGCCGACCAGGCCGCGCCGTTCGCGGTGCACAGGTGCGCCCCGATGATCGCGTACGAACCCATCATGCCCTTCGAGGCGTCGGTGAGGTGCATCGAGCCCCCCTTGCCGCCGAGGATGCCGTTCTCACGACCGAGCAGCTCAGCCATCGCCGCGCCCGGATCCATGCCGCGGGCGAGCGAATGCGCATGGCCCCGGTAGGTGGCGAACGTGTAGTCATGAGGCTGCATCGCCGCACCGAAGCCGGTGGCGACCGCCTCCTGACCCAGGGAGAGGTGCGTGGTGCCCTTCACGAGGTTCTGAAGGAACAGATCGTGGGCTCGCTTGCCGAACCCTCGCAGCTCGTGCAGCGTGCGATACATCCCGATACGCACCTCGAGGTCGATCGACGCCTCGGCGAGCGAGTGGTCGATCGGCGGCGGGAGACGTGGCTCCCGCAAGGCGTAGTCGTACCGGTCGTCGATATGGGTCTCAGTACTCATTGGCGACCATCAACTCCTCGCAGGGGAACAGGGTGATGACCTTGCACCCGTCGGCGGTCACGACCACCTCTTCCTCTATACGCGCGGCGGACCGTCCGTCGGCGGCAGGGGCATACGTTTCGAGGGCGAAGAGCATGCCCTCCTGGATCTCCACCGGCGTCTCGAGCGAGTTCAACCGGCTGATGATCGGGCGTTCGTGCAGACCGACGCCCACGCCGTGGCCGAACTGCAGTCCGAAGGCATCCATCTCGTCGGTGAAACCGAACTCCTCGGCGCGCGGCCAGACCTTCGCGATCTGGTCGGTCGTGGTGCCGGGTCGCACGAGATCGATCGCGGCGTCCATCCACTCACGCGAGCGCTTGAAGGCGTCGCGCTGGGCCTGCGTCGCGCGGCCGACGACGAACGTGCGGTAGTAGCAGGTCCGGTACCCGTTGAACACGTGGATGATGTCGAAGTACGCCTGGTCGCCCGGCCGGATGATGCGGTCGCTGAACACGTGTGGATGCGGGCTGCAGCGTTCCCCCGCGATCGAGTTGATCGCCTCGACGAACTCCGAGCCCATCTCGAACAGACGTGCATGGGCGAGCCCCACGACGTCGGACTCCCGCACGCCCGGCTTCAGCATCTCGAAGATGTCCTGGTAGACGCCGTCGACCATCGCACAGGCCTGCGTGAGCAACACGATCTCGTCGGGGCTCTTGATCTCGCGGGCGCGCATCATCGCCTGCTGACCGTCGACGACCCGCAGCCCACCCTCCTGCAACGCGAGGAGCACCGCGGTCTCGGCGAGGTCGACGCCGAGCTTGTCGTTCGCGACCCCCGCTTCCTCGAGGGTGGCCTTGATCTCGCGTACCGCCCGCGCGTGCAGACCCGTCTCGGGACCGATCGCGCCCTGCAGCCCGGTGTTCCCGCCGACGGAGTTCTCCTCGTCGTACATGTGCGGAAGCTGCAGGCGGTGGGCCTTCGCGGCGGAGCCGAAGTCCCAGATCTTCGGCCGGCCCTCGCGCGTGACGAGTGCCCACCGCTCCCCCTTGTTGAACGCCCAGTAGCCGATCTGGGTCGCGGTCGCGTATCGGATGTTCGATGTCTCGAAGAGCAGCACGGCCCCGAGATCGAATTCCTCCAGCATGCGGCGCACGCGGTCGAGGCGGTAGCGGCGGAGACGCTCGAAGTCGACCCGCATCTCCCAGTCGACCCCCATGACCCCCGGTGCCGGGCTGGTCGCTACCGGGAACTCGTCCATCGCGTGCTCCTCCTCATGGTGTGCTTGCGGAAGCCTCGTCGGCGAGCGCCTGGTCGAGGTAGGACCAGTCGCGGGCGAATCGGTAGGAGTGCCGGCCCGGAGGCTGTGGGGCCTGGGTCTCGAGCCACCGGACGCGGCCCGGACCCGAGTTGCGGAACTCGTGAACGCACCCGACCCCCGCCCACGCGACATCACCGGGCCCGAGGTGGTACGTCTCGCCGTCGAAGACGCCGTCGACCTCGCCGTCGAGGATCAGGTACGCCTCCTCGAGCGGGTGGTCGTGCGGACCCGCGAACCCGTTCGGCTCGTACTGCACCATGAACATCGTCGAGAGGTCGGCGCCGAGGTCGGAGTCGACCATCATCTTCACGGTGATGCCGCTGTACACGAGCAGGGCGGTGCGCATGCTGGCGCTGACGGCGAGCCGATCCTGTGTCTGCATCGCGGGGTCCATCGACTCGGCGTCGATGTGGCCGAACGAGCGGGTGCGCGGATCCCGAACGTCGATCCTGCGCGCCGGCCCGGCCGCGAGCAGCTCCGACGGGAAGCGTGTATCGAAGCCGAACCGCTCCCGCGGGAGCGGGGCCTTCATCTCAGCGAAGCGCGCCACCGCCTGGGACGTGTTGCGGAACGCGTGCGTGACGCCGAGCGGGAGCAGCCCGTAGTCGCCGGGAACGAGCTCGACGCTCCCTTCCGGTGTGTCGATCGTGAGGGAACCCTCGATCACGTAGATCGATTCCTCGAACGAGTGGACGTGCGTCGCGACGGAGCCCCCCGCCTCGAGCCGCGCGACGCGGAACCCCATCTGCACACCGCCGCTCGGCTCGTCGACGACCGAGTCACCGGTGTAGCCCTCGCTCCGTCCTTCGAAGCCCGCAGGAGTGGCGTAGACGATCCCATCCGTCGTCCTCACGATGTGCGCCGACATCAACCCTCGCCCTCTCGCAGGAAGACCGCGATCTGGCTCAGGTCGCGCTCGCCGTAGCCGGCGGCGATCGCGCTCCGCACGATCCCGAGCGAGGTCAGCGCCTGTCGCATCGGCGCGCCGACGCGCTCGCCCAGTCCGGTGATCAGCTCGAGATCCTTCGCGACGAGATCGAGGCTGAACGCGACGGAGGCGGTGTCAGGATGCTCGTAGGCCTCCCGCTTGTACTGCACGAACGGAGCGGCGGCCGCGCCGCTCGCGAAGACCTCGTAGGCGATCTCGCGGTCGACACCGGCGCGTTCGGCGAGCACGAGCGCCTCGGAGAGCGCGACGTTCAGGCCGTGCACGAGGTCGTTCACCGCGAGCTTCGTCGCGGCACCAGCGCCCCGGCCGCCCACGTGGATCACCCGGGAGGCGAGCGCGTCGAGCACCGGACGGGCCCGTTCGAGCAGATCCGCGTCGCCTCCCACCATGATCGTGAGCGCACCGGCCTCCACCGTGCTCACGCTTCCGGAGACGGGGCCGTCGAGGAACCCTGCGCCGACTCCGTCGACGGCGACCCCCACTCGCTCGATCGTTCGCGGATCGACGGTGCTCGTGTCGACGGCGACGGAACCCGCGCCGATGCCTTCCACGACGCCGTCGGGTCCGAGGAACACGCGCTCGAGGGCGGCGTCGTCCGCGAGGCTCGTGATGACCACGTCGGCGTTCGCCGCCTCGGCAGCGGACGGTGCAACCGCCGCTCCGATCGCGTCGGCCACGCCCTCGGCCTTCGAACGATCGCGATTCCACAGCCGCACGTCGAAGCCTGCACGGCTGATGGTCGTGGCCATCGCGGCACCCATGCGCCCGGTGCCGATCACTGCGACTGTTCCCAGGTTCGCCCCCACCGTTCAGCGACACTACACATATCGCGGGGATCGCGCCAGACAGGTCGGGGTCGTTCAGCGGTGCTGCACACTCGGGCGCCATCTAGTAGTGTCGGCCTGCCGCGAGGCGAGGAGGCGGATCGAGATGCCCGACGGGTTGGTGTTGATCGTGGGTGGCACGGCTGGCCTCGGCCGCGAGGTGGCGGCCCACTACGCGGAGCGAGGCGACCGGGTGATCGTCACCGGGCGCGATCCCGACCGCGCGAGCGCCGTCGCGGCCGAGATCGGCGAGCACGTCACGGGCCTGGGCTTCGATCTCAGCCGGCCCGAGACGATCGGCGCGGCGCTGGCCGACGTGGGCCCCGTCTCACGGCTCGTGATGGCGGCGATCGCTCGCGACAACAACCCGGTGCGCGGCTACGACATCGCCCAGGCGATCGATCTCACGACGATGAAGCTCGTCGGTTACACGGCGACGGTCCACGTGCTGCTCGACCGGCTCTCCGACGATTCCTCGGTCGTGCTCTTCGGAGGCCGAGCGAAGGATCGCCCCTACCCGGGATCGACCACGGTGACGACCGTCAACGGCGGCATCAGCAGCGTGATCCGCACGCTCGCGATCGAACTCGCGCCGATCCGGTTCAACGCGATCCATCCCGGCATCGTCGGGGACAGCCCGTTCTGGGAGGGCAAGCCGTTGGACGCGGTCGTGGCCCGCACGCCCACGGGGCGCCTCGCGACGATGGCCGAGGTGGTCGACGCCACAACGTTCCTACTCGAGAATCGGGCGATGAACGGGGTGAACCTCTACGTCGACGGCGGCTGGATGCTGATGTGATGAGCGAGACCGCCGCATCGAGCGAACCAGAGGCCCTCGACGCGATCGGCCAGCGACTGCGGGAGGAGCGCGTCCGGGCGGGGCTCAGCCAGCGTGAACTGTCGCGCCGCGTCGGCCTCTCCGCGAGCCTGATCTCGCAGCTGGAGAGCGGCCAGTCCCGGCCGTCGGTGGGCACGCTGTACTCGATCGTGACGGAGCTCGGCGTCTCGCTCGACCGGGTCATCAGGGGGGGAGACTTCCCCGGATCCGGCGGCGCCGGCGAGAGCGACGTCGGCCAACGGTCCCCGGTCGTGCACCCCGGGGAACGGCCAGCGATCGACCTGGACTCCGGCGTGCGCTGGGAGGAACTCGCGGCCGAGCAGGAAGGCGTCGACTTCCTGATCGCGATCTACGAGGTGGGCGGTGCGTCGACCCCCGACCGGTCCCTGATCCGCCACAACGGCCGAGAGTACGGATACGTGATCACCGGCACGTTGACCGTGCAGATCGGTTTCTCGGAGCATCAGCTCCATCCGGGGGACTCGATCGCCTTCGACTCGACCACCCCGCATCGCCTGTTCAACGCGGGCGACGTGCCCGTCGAGGCGGTCTGGTTCGTGGTGGGGCGCGGCGACGAGCCTCACGGCCACGAGTAACCCGCGCGTGGGTCAGCCTGTTCCGCGCTCCTTCGCCCACCCGTCGAGCAGCGCGAACGCCTCGTCTTCGGGGATAGGGCCGCGTTCCATGCGCAGCTCCATCAGGAAGTGCAGCGCCTCGCCGACGATCGGGCCCGGTTCGACGCCGAGGTGGTCCATGACCTGCTTCCCGTCGAGGGGCGGGCGGAGCGCGTCGAGGTTCTCTTGTTCGGCGAGGCGGGCGATGCGTTCCTCGAGGTCGTCCTGGAGGGCCTGGAACTTCGCCGCCCGGCGCTCGTTTCGCGTGGTCACGTCGGCGCGGGTGAGCTGGTTCAACTTGTCGAGCAGCGGACCGGCGTCGCGCACGTAGCGCCGCACCGCTGCGTCGCTCCAGCCCTCCCCGTATCCATGGAACCGCAGATGCATCTCGACGAGCTTCCTCACGTCGTCGACGACGTGGTTGGGGTAGCGCAGCTCGCGCAGACGCTTGTCGGCCATGCGGGCGCCGACCACCTCGTGGTGGTGGAACTGCACCCCCTCGGGGGTGATCTGGCGCGTGGCCGGCTTGCCGATGTCGTGCAGGAGCGCCGCGAGCCGCAACACCTCGTCGGCCTCGCAGTTCTCGACGACCGCGTACGTGTGGCGCAGCACGTCCTTGTGCTGGTGCACCGGGTCCTGCTCGAGCTCGAGCGCGGCGAGCTCGGGCAGGAACGTGTCGGCGAGCCGGGTGGAGACGAGCAGACCGAGGCCCTTGGAGGGGTACGCGCCGGTCAGAAGCTTCGAGAGCTCCTCACCGATGCGCTCGGCCGAGACGATCTCCATGCGGTCGCGCATCTCCGCGATCGCGGCCACGAGTCGCGGCGCAGGCTCCACGTCCAGCTGGGAGACGAAGCGAGCCGCGCGGAGCATACGGAGCGGGTCGTCACCGAACGACAGCTCGGGCTCGAGCGGCGTGTCGAGGACCTTGGCCGCCAGGTGGCGCACGCCGCCGTGCGGATCGACCAGGCCTCCGTCGGGGAGCCGCACCGCCATCGCGTTGATCGTGAAGTCGCGACGTGAGAGATCGGTCTCGACGTCGTCGCCGAACGTCACGGTGGGCTTGCGGTGCTCGGGAGCGTAGACCTCCTGGCGGAACGTCGTGATCTCGAGGCGCTCGCCGTCCTTGAGGGCGCCGATAGTGCCGAACTTCACTCCGACGAGGTACCGGCGCTCGGCCCAGCCCCGAAGGATGCGCGTCGTCTCGTCGGGATGCGCGCTGGTCGCGAAGTCGAGATCGGGCGAGGGACGCCCGAGCACCAGGTCACGCACGCTTCCCCCGACGAGGAAGAGCTCGTGTCCCGCATCGACGAACCGCACGCCGAGCTCCTTGGCGATCGAGGAGACGTCGAGCACGGCGCCGGAAGGGGTCTGGTCGGCCATGTCGGGCCGAGCTTACCCCGGGCACCGCGACGGTCGGCGTTGCAACCATGCGCGTACCGCGTCGGTTCGCGGCGACTGGGCAGGGACCTCCGTCTTCCCGCGCTGGTGGAACTACGGACGTCCCTGCCTAGTGCCGGCTCGGAGCCGTCGACCCTCACCATCGCCCAGCCGCGAGGACCCCGCGAGCGCCGCGTCTCCGCGCTACCGTGACCGGGCGATGCCCACCTGGCTCGGATTCATCTGGACCTCGCCGAACACGCTGATCGGCCTCGTGCTCGGGCTGTTCACGTTCCAGCTGCCGACCGTCCGCGACGGGGCGATGATCTTCGACAAGGTGCCACGCGGCCTCACATGGCTGATGCCCCGCATGCATCGCACAGCCATGACCGTGGGGTTCGTGATCCTCTCGGCGCAGCCCGTCCACGGCAGGCTGCTCGCGCACGAGCGCTGGCACATCCGCCAGTTCTGCGCGTGGGGCCCTCTGTTCATCCCCGTCTACTTCCTGCTGGCGATCCCTTACGGCTACCGGCGACATCCGATGGAGATCCGCGCGCAGGTCGCAGCCGGGGAACGCGCACCGGCCCGGCCGGATCTCACGCACTAGTCCGCAATAGACTAGGTCTCGCGACGCGCGGCGAGGCGACGACCGGCCCAGGCCACGAGGCCGCCCACCGACGACCCGACGACCGCGCCCGCCACGACGTCGCCGGGGTAGTGCACGCCCGAGTGCACGCGGGAGTAGCCCACGGCCGCGGCCGCCACGCCGAGGGGAAGGCCGAGGGCCGGCACCACCTGGGAGACCGACGACGCGAAGGCTGCCGCCGATGCTGAATGACCCGACGGGAACGACGCCGACGTCGGCATCTCGACGCGCCGCGCCAACGGCACGCCCGCCGCGTCGGCGTCGGGACGGCGGCGACGCCCGGCGAGCTTCATCGGCAGGTTCACGATCGCCGACGTGCACGCGATCGCGGCCACGCCGGTGAGCGCCGCGCGTCGGCCCCGACGGCCTCCGACGGCGAAGAGCACGGCCGACGCGCCGATCCACAGCTTCGAATGATCCGCCGCGCTCGTGAACGTGCGAAGGGGACCGTCGAGCGTCGGTGTCGGCGTCGCCGCGACCGCCCGGTACACCGCCTTATCGACCGCTGCGAGCTCGCGCAGGGCGCGGACCAGGGCAGGGTCAGGCGCCGAGGGACCGGCCTCCAACCGCTCCGCGAGGCGTTCGGACGGGGGCTGCACGGGCGCAACGTCGTCGTCGAACGGCCCGCTCACGCCGCCACCGGCCTCCCGGCGGCGACCCGCAACAGCTCTCGGATCGTCGATCGTTCCGTCACCCGCACCGCAGCCGCGGCGGGTGATCTGCCGGGCGCACGCCGGGAGATGCGGATCGTCAGCACGCCGGGCCTGGTCGTGAACACGATCGGCGGATCCATCGTCAGCGCCTCGCCGTCGACCCCCACGTCGACCGGACCCCCCGACCGCACCTCGAAGCGTTCCACCGTCCACTCGCGCCAGCCGTCGAAGTGGTCGAGGCGCCCGGCGGCCTGCAGCGAGATCAGTTTCTGCACGTCGGAGGCGCTGGAGACCGTGAGGGTCGCGATGCCGAGCACCCCGTCGTCGAGGCGCTCGCGCGACCCGCGGCCCTGCGCCCGTTGCAGCTCGTAGGGCCCGTTCGATACGAGGATCACGGCCGCGGTGGGCACCTCCTCGCCGTCGGGCCCCGTGAAGCGCAAGTCGAGCGCCTCCGCATCCGGGCCGATCAGCTCCGGCAGCATCTCGAGCGACGTCTGCACCTTCGCGTCACGATACTCCGGGGACTGCACGATCTTCGCGTACAGGCCGAGCGTCGCGTTGTTGACGAAGACGCGACCGTTCGCCTCCGCGAGGTCGATCGTGCGGTCGACGCCGTCGGAATAGGCGTCGAGGGCGCCGACGACGTCGTCGCGGTCGATGCCGAGGTCCAGCGCGAAGTGGTTACGCGTGCCGGCGGGGATCACCACGTGCGGGATACCGTGCGCGCTCGCCACAGCGCCCACGAGCGCCTGCGACCCGTCACCGCCAGCCATGCCGATCACATCGGCCCCGCGCGCCACGGCGTCTTCGGCGAGCTGCAGCAGATCGTCGCCCGGCTGGAGCACGATCGGCTCGATGCCGCGGTCGCGGCACTCCCGCTCTAGGTCGAACTTCATCGCCTTGCCGCCGCCGGACTTCGGGTTCATCAGCAGCACAGGGTGGCGGGGTCGAGGGGCGGGGGGCTCCTCGGCGAACGGGGCGTCGTGGTGGGGCTCGCGCAGCGCGAGGCCGGCCGCTCCCACCGAGATCGTGGCGACGACGGCCACCGCCACCAGAGGCCAAAGCCGCGCATCGCCGACGACGAACACCGCGAGGACGATCGCGGCGCCGGCGACGACCGCCACGACGGCGAGCAGGCGCACCGTGCCATGGCGCGAAAGCGAGTACCACGCTCCGACGATCGCGACCGAGAGGCCCACGCTCGCGACCAGGATGTTCACGAGGTTCGATAGGGCGAGCGTCGCCACCGCGACGACCGAGGCCACGAGGGCGACGATGGCGACCAGCGCCGCCAGCCGTCGGATCATCGTGGGCCTCGTCTCGCTCGTCATGCCTCGCCCCTCCCCCACGGCACCGGTCACTCCGAGTCGGAGTATGGCCGTTGCGGTCGATCGATCCGATCGCCGAGCATGCCACGACGGCGGGTGTGCACATCACCCGTCCCGGTGGAGATCGCCGCGCTAGAAGGGCAGGCCCTCGCCCTCGCCCACCGAGAGGCGGTCGAGCACCCCGCGCATCATGAGGTCGAAGTCGTGGGGGTTGGACGCGGCACGCCGCGCCTCGTCCTCGGAGACGAGACCTTCCTTGGTGAGCTGCACGAGCGATTGGTCGAAGGTCTGCATGCCGTAGAAGTCGCCCTCGGCGATCACGTCGACGATCTGGTCGGTGGTGGCCGGATCCACGATGCGATCGAAGACGCGGCCGGTGTTGATCAGCACCTCGATGGCGGGGACGCGGCCCTTCCCGTCAGCCTTGGCCACCAGGCGCTGCGACACGATGCCGCGCAGCGACCCCGCGAAGGAGGTGCGCACCTCCTTCTGCTGGTGGGGCGGGAACAGGTCGAGGATGCGGTTGATCGTCTCCATGCAGTCGATCGTGTGCAGGGTCGAGATCACGAGGTGACCTGTCTCGGCTGCCTGGATCGCCGACATCGCCGAGTCGCCGTCGCGGATCTCACCCACGAAGATCACGTCGGGGTCCTGGCGGATGACGTGACGCAACGCGTTCGCATACGAGTCGGTATCGATGCCGATCTCGCGCTGCTGCACGATCGAGAGCATGTCGTCGTGCATCACCTCGATCGGATCCTCGATCGTGACGACGTGGGCTCGGCGGGTGCGGTTGATGTGGCCGATCATCGACGCGATCGTCGTGGTCTTGCCGGTGCCGGTCGGGCCGGTGACGAGCACGAGACCGCGCGGCGAATCCGCCAGGCTGGACATGACGCGAGGCAGCCGCAGCTCCTCGAACGTCGGCACTTCGCTACGCACCCGTCTGATCGCGAGGCCCAACACGCCACGCTGGCGGAACACGTTCACGCGGAAGCGCCCGACGCCCGGCAACGTGTACCCGAGGTCGGCCTCGCTCGTCTCGGTGAACTCCCGCTTCTTGTGGTCGGACATCAGCGACGCGGCGGCGGCCTCCGTGTCGTTGGCCGTCAGCACGTCGAACTCGCAGGGGATCAACTGACCGTCGACGCGCACGAACGGCACGTTGCCGACCTTCAGATGCAGGTCGCTGGCACCGCGTTCCACCGTGTGTCGCAGCAACTCGTTGACATCCATCGGGGACCTGACGCCTCCGTTCGACCCACGACCGTCGTAGGCCACGTGGTTCCATCGGCCCTCACCCGGGCGCACCTGAGCCCTGCGACTAGGATTCTCGCGTGACCGACGAGCCCGCCCCCGAGGGGCAACCGCCGCCCAAGAAGCGCCGACGGCGACGACGACGCAGGCCCACGGTCGCGGGATCGCAGCAGCCGGTCGGAGAGCCGTCGAAGCGGTCGTCTTCGAAGAAGTCCTCGCGATCGCGCCGCTCGACGTCGCCGGTCCAACGCGAGGTCTCGGCCGGGGGGGTCGTCTACCGGCGCGCTGGCGAAGAGATCGAGGTGGTGCTCGCCTCGCGTCGGACCCGCCGGGGAGACCTCGCATGGGGACTGGCGAAAGGTGGCATCGAGCCGGGCGAGTCCCATGAAGACGCCGCGGTCCGCGAGGTCATGGAAGAGACGGGCTACACCGCCGAGATCGAGGCGTCGCTCGGCGACACCAGGTACTTCTACGTGTGGGAGGACGCACGCATCCGCAAGACCGTGCACTTCTTCCTGATGCGATGCACGGGAGGCGATCCCGCGGACCGCGACGACGAGATGGAGGAGGTTCGCTGGTTCCCGCTGGATCGAGCGTTGAAGCGCGCCGCGTACCGAGGGGAACGTGAGGTGCTCGGTCGCGCCGCCGAGCTGCTCAGATGACGGACGCGGCACGATGACCCCTTTCGAGATCGTGCTCGGCATCGCGGTCGGCCTCGTGTCCGGGGTGCTCTCGGGCCTCTTCGGCGTCGGCGGGGGCATCGTGATGACGCCGGGCCTGCAGGTGCTGCTCGGCGCCGCACCGATCGTGGCGCTCGCGACCCCGCTGCCGGTGATCCTTCCGACCGCGCTGACGGGTGCTCTCACCTACCGTCGTGCCGGCGAGCTCGACGAACGGGCGGCTGCATGGATGATCGGCCCCGGTGTGCTCGCATCGATCTTCGGCGCCCTGCTCACACGGTTCGTCGACACCCACGTGCTGCTCGCGATCACGGCGGCCTTGCTCGCCTACCAGTCGGTGGGCATCTTGCGAGGTCCTCGGAGTCGGCGAGGGCCGTCGTTCCGAGCCACCCCTTCGATGTTCATCGGCATCGGCCTGCTCGCGGGGTTCGTGAGCGGCCTGCTCGGCATCGGCGGCGGCCTCGTGATCGTGCCGATGCTCGCGGGGTGGCTCGGTATGCCGCTCAAGCGGGCCCTCGGCACCTCCCTGCTGGCGATCGTGGCGCTGGTGATCCCGGGCACGATCACGCACGCCGTGCTCGGCCACATCGACTGGGCGTTGGTGCTGGTCGTGACGATCGGAGCGGTGCCGGGAGCGCTGATCGGCGCGAAGGTGGCGCTCGGCGCCCATGAACACACCCTGCGGATCCTGGTCGGGAGTTTCCTGCTGATCGTGGCCCTCGCGTACGGCATCTCTGAGGCGCTCGAGGTGATGGCGCGCTGACCGGGCAGGCTCCGTGGGTGCCGACCCCACGGGGCTACGATGAGAAGCCGCCATGAGGATCCTCCGCGCGCTCGGCGCGCTCCTGCCGCTCGCGCTCGCCGCCGCCTCTGTGCTCGTGGCGACGTCTCCCGCCGGTGCCCAGGAGCCGGCCGTCGCGCTGACGCTGAAGGCCCAGACCCCGTTCACCACGCTCGACAAGCCCGAGGTCACGATCACCTTCCGCGCCGAGAACCTCGGTGACGAGGCGATCGGCGACCTCTCGGTGGGATTCGTGGTCGGGCCGGCGATCCGGTCGCGCGTGGAGTACGAGACGTCCCTCGTCGAGGGACCGGGGCCGCTGCCCATCGCGGGCAACACCGTCGACCAGAACGGGATCCTGGAACCCGGATCGACGCGGGAGTTCAGCGTCTCGATCGATCTCAGCCTGATCGGCGAGGTGAGCGAGGTCGACTCGCTGGTCTACCCGGCCCGGGTCGACCTCCGGAGCGCCGGCATACAGGTCGGCGCTCTCGATTCGCCGCTGGTGCACCTCGTGCGCGACCCGGAGGTGCCGATCGAGCTCGCGTGGTGGGCGGAGTTCGATGCCCCGATCGCGATGGACCCGCAGGGACGGCTCGCCGACCCGGCGTTCGAGGCCGCGATCGCGCCCGACGGAGGTCTGGCGCAACAGGTCGATGCCATCTCGACGGCCGTCGGCCCGGCCGACGGCATGGTGGCCGTGGACCTCGTGATCGTCCCCGCGGTGATCGACCAGCTCGCCCGCATGGCCGACGGGTACGAACGGGCAGGCGGCGGAACGGTGGAACCCGATCAACCGCCGGCGACGCACGCGGCGACCTTGCTCGCCCGCCTCGGCCAGCTCGTGGGCGACCCCGATGTCGAGCTCGTCGCCACCCCGTTCGCCGCGCCCCTCCTCCCGTCGTTGGCGTCAGGCGGGCTCGCGCCCGACCTCGCTCGACAGCAGGAGATGGGTGATGACGTCATCGCGCAGAAGCTCGGCGAGGAACCGTCCGTCACGACGGCGCGGCCGCCGCAGGGAGCCGTCGACGAGCCCAGCCTGCAGTGGCTCGCCGACCGCGGCATCACGACCGCGCTCGTGCAGGCGGACACGGTGGAGCGCCCGGCCCAACCCAACGACTTCGCGCCGCTGCCCACCGCGACCGCCACGACGGCCGGAGGCTCCAGCCTCGAACTCGTGCTCCCCGACCCGGGCGTGCAAGGTCTGCTGGGCGACCCGATCCTGCTCGGCGATCCGGTGAGAGCCGCCCAGGCTGTGCTCGGCGAACTGGCGACGATCTGGCGGGAGCAGCCGGTGCCGGGGCTCCAACCAGACGGGACCCAGACCGTGCGCGGGGTCGCCGTGCAGATGCCCGCGGCGCTCCCTCCGGCGATCTGGGCACCGCTCGTGCGCCGACTCTCCGAGGCGCCGTTCCTGCACCGCTCGCAGGCGGCGACGTTCGCCGGGGCGGTGAACCCGGCATCGGACGGTGCCGCGATCACCCCGTCATCGGCACGGTTCCCCCGCGAGTACGTCGAGGCGATCCGTGATCAGCGGCGCAACGTTTCCGCCTACCGCTCGATGCTCGCGGGTCCAAGTCCCCAGCCGGCGCGGCTCGATCGAGATCTGCTCTATGCCGAGGCGGGCGAGTACGTGGCCGACACGATCGCGGGACGCCGGTGGTACGACCAGGTCAACTCCGTCACCGGCTCGATCTTCCAGAGCGTGCTGCCCGACGTCGAGCAGGAGTTCCTGCTGACCTCGCGCGAGGGGTCGATCCCACTGCGGATGGGCGACCCGGGCGACGCGCCGCTCACCGTGCAGGTCGTGCTGCGTTCGGCTTCGTTCGAGTTCCCCGACGGCGCGCAGCAGACCGTGACGATCGAGGGGCCCGACGAGATCGTCACCTTCGACGTGGTCGCCAAGGCCGGAGGACCGCAGACGATCCGGGTGAAGACCCGGGCTCCGTCGGGCCGCGTCCTCGGGGAGGACCAGAACCTCGCCGTCCGCACCACGGCGGTGAACAGCGTGGCGTTGTGGATCACCGTGGGTGCCGGCGTGGTGCTGGTACTGCTCTGGTCGAGGAGGTTGGTCCGACGACCGAGGCCCTGACCCCCGATCCCGAACCGGTGGAAGGGATCCCCGCCGACACCACGGGCGCCTACGTTCGGAACACCGCGCTCATGACGGTCGGCACGACCCTGTCGCGCCTGACCGGCTACGTGCGCATCGCGGCGCAGACCGCGGCCCTCGGCGTGACGATCGCACCGCTCGGCAACGTCTACACGCAGGCCAACACCACGCCGAACATCGTGTACGAGCTGATCCTCGGAGGCATCCTGACCTCGGTGTTCGTGCCGGTGTTCGTCGATCACCAACGGCGGAGCGGGCGGGAGGCCGCCTTCGACCTCGGCAGGCGCGTCCTCACCCTGGCACTGGTGCTGCTGTCCGCGGTGGCGATCCTCGGCGTCGTGTTCGCGCCGCAGATCATGCGCCTGTACCTCGTGGCCTCCGACGCCGCCGACCGAGAGGCTCAGATCGAGCTCGGCGTGTTCCTGCTCCGTTGGTTCATGCCGCAGATCGTCTTCTACGGCATCGGGGCGATCGCCTCCGGACTGCTGAACACCGAGCGCCGGTTCGCCGCCCCTATGTTCGCGCCGATCCTCAACAACCTCGTCGCGATCGCCACGTTCGCAGCCTTCGCGATGCTCCGCGCGACCGCCGAGCCCTCGGTCGCAGACATCACGTGGCTGGAGAAGACCGTGCTCGGCGCCGGCACCACGCTCGGCGTCGTCGCGATGACCGTGGCGCTCTGGCCGTCGCTGCGCGCAACCGGCTTCCGGTGGCGCTTCGCCGGCGGGTGGGGCCACCCGGGCATCCGACGCATCGTCCGGCTCTCCGGGTGGGTCGTCGTCTACGTCGCCGCGAACCAGCTCGCCTACGTCGCGATCATCATCTTGGCGGGAGGCATCTGCGACGCCTGCTACCAGATCTACGCCACCGCGTTCATCATCTTCCTGTTGCCTCACTCGATCTTCGCGGTCTCGATCTTCACGGCGCTGCTCCCCGCGATGGCCGAGCGTTGGACGGACCGCGACGTCGACGGGGTGCGCGATCGTTTCTCGCTCGGACTTCGCGACACGATCGTCGTGATCGTGCCCGCATCGTTCGCCTTCATCGCGCTGGCGGAGCCGATCGTCTCGTTGCTGCTCGAGTACGGGTGGGTGCAGGAAGAGGACGTCCCGTTGATCGCCCGCACGCTGCAGGGCTTCGCGGTCGGGCTGCCGTTCTTCTCAGCTTTCCAGCTGATCACCCGCACCTTCTACGCGACGCAGGACAGCCGGACGCCCGCGCTGATCAACATCGGAGCGGCGATCGTCACCGTCGTCGTCGACGTCGCGCTCGTGCTCACGGTCGGATGGGACGTCCCGGCGCTCGCGTTGGGGCACGCGGTGTCGTACGTGTTCGCGAGCGCCGTTGGGCTTGCCCTGCTGCGCCCGAAGCTCGACTCGCTCGACGGGCGACGCGTGAGCGGCACGATCGCACGAGCGGTTCCGGCGGCCGCGATCACGGCCGGCATCGCGTGGCTCGTCGCGACCGGCCTCGGCGCCACGGTCGACACCCAGCTCGTGGTCGGGCGGCTCGTCCAGGTGGGGCTCGCCGTGGCCGCGGGGATCGGTGCGTATCTGCTCGCGGCACTCATGTTGGGCATGGAAGAGGTCGATGAAGTGATCGGCGCGGTACGCAGGAGGTTCCGCGGATGACTGGCTCGCTCCACCACATCGACGTCGACCGTGCCGGCGAGGCCGGCATGGTCGGCAAGGCAGCGGTGATCTGGCTGCTGCTCCTCGCCATGCTCGCGGTGGTGGTCGTCGACGCCGTGTCGATCGGCCGCACGACTCTGCGTCTCTCCGAGGTCGCGACCGATGCCGCGAGTGACGGCGCGGAGGCCTTCCGTTCCCAGGGACGGAGCCCGACCAGGGCCTGCGAGGCCGCGGCGCTCAGCATCGAGGCCCAGGCCCCTGCCCTGAAGCTCGGGAGATCCGGGTGTCGGGTCGACGAGGATACCGGCCGTGTCAGCATCACTCTTCGCGCCACCGCCGACACGATGCTCGCTGGGCGATTCGGTGCGACCGAGAAGTACACGCAGGTCGTCGTGACGGAGGCCAACGGCCCCTCGGGTGTATAGCGTTCGAGCCGTGACCGAGGTCGAGCGCGACGAGGATCTCGTGCGGCGTTTCCGAGCGGGCGAGGCCGAGGCCTTCACCGACCTCGTCCTGCGGCACCAGCAGCGGGTGTACTCGATCTGCCTGCGCGTGCTGGGCGATGCCGACGCCGCGGCCGACGTCGCCCAGGACACCTTCCTGACCGTGCTCCGCAAGCTCGACGGCTTCCGGGGCGACGCCGCGTTCACGACCTGGCTGCACCGCGTCACGGTGAACGCCTGCTACGACGAGCTGCGCAGGAAGCGCCGCCGGCCGATGCTGCACACCGTGACCGACGACGACCTCGAGCACGAGCCCGGACCCCCGACGCTGGACCACGCCGACGAGGTCGCGGGCACGCGCGACGCAGCCGCGGCGTTGGCCTCGATCCCCGAGGAGTTCCGCATCGCGCTGGTCCTTGCCGACGTGCAGGACATGGCGTACGACCAGATCGCGCAGGTGCTCGAGGTGCCGATCGGCACCGTGAAGTCGCGAGTGCACCGCGGGCGCCTCGCACTCGCGGCTGCCCTCGGCATCGGGCCCGCCGCCCGGGAACCGCTCGGCCGTCCACCGACGTCGGAGCAGGAACCGTGACGCACCCCCTCGATCAGCTTGCCCCGTTCGTCGACGGCACCCTCGACACCGCCGAGCGTGCCGTGGTCGACGAGCATCTGCGTTCCTGCGCCCGGTGCCGCGGAGAGGTCGAAGCCGCCGCCGGGGCCCGCACCGCCCTGCGAGCGATGCCGGAGCCGAGGAGCCCCGACCTCTCCGCCCGGTTCACCCCCGGGCAGCTCGGGCGAGTCGCGGCCCCTGGGCCCTCGGCAGGGACGCCATGGTCGAAGATCGTCCCGGCGCTCGCTGCGGCCGCGGTCGTGGCGCTCGTGGTGCTCGTCGTCCCCCGGCTCGGGACCGGCTCGGACGACGCCGGTGTGGCGGCCGACGGCGTCGCGGAGGCCGGCTCCGATCAGACGAACGCGCCCCCGCGGCTCGAGCTCCTCGACGAGGATCTCGACGAGCTCGCGCTGCAGGAGGCGGCGACCGCGTTGGCCGCCTCCTACGCCCGGGCCGTGGCGCCCGACGTGGAGGTCGATGCGGGTCAGGGAGCGGTCGGCGCCGAGGCGACCGCTCCCGATCAGGCCCGGACGGCCGGACCGGCCCGAACGGCGCGAGCCGTGAGCTGCCTCGAACAGGCGTTCCCCGGCTTCCCCGGCCGGATCGTGCGCGTGCAGGAAGCGACGTTCGAGGGCACACCGGCGTTCATCGCCTACGTGCTGGAGAGCCCAGACGCCGACACGCCCCCCGACCTCCTCTCCGTCTGGGTCGCCGGCGCCGAGGACTGCTCGATCCTCTCCTTCACCTCTGCGCGCATCTGACCGTTCGAACCGGAACGGGCATGCTCGGGAATGCGCGAGCGTTCCTGGCTGTGGGAGGATTTGCGAACGATGAGTGACGAGCGCGACGTGATCGTGATCGGGTCGGGTCCGGCCGGCTACACGGCCGCCCTCTACGCCGGCCGGGCGAACCTGGAACCCCTGGTGCTCAAGGGGCTCGATGCGGGCGGTCAGCTCATGCTGACGACCGACGTCGAGAACTACCCGGGGTTCCCCGACGGCCTGATGGGACCCGAGCTGATGGAGCGGTTCGAGAAGCAGGCCGCACGCTTCGGAGCGGAGATCCTGCCCGTGCACGCCACCGAGGTCGATCTGTCGAGCCGTCCTTTCGCGGTGAAGGCAGGGGACCAGGCCTGGCGGGCGCGGACGGTGATCATCTCGACCGGGGCGAGCGCTCGGTGGCTCGACGTGCCGGGTGAAGAGCAGCTTCGAGGGCGGGGCGTGAGCGCGTGCGCGACCTGCGACGGGTTCTTCTTCCGCGACCGCGAGCTCGTGGTCGTCGGCGGGGGCGACTCCGCGATGGAGGAGGCGACGTTCCTCACGAAGTTCGCATCGAAGGTGACGATCGTGCATCGTCGCGACGAGTTCCGCGCCTCGAAGATCATGCAGGAGCGCGCGCTCGCCAACTCGAAGATCGACGTGATCTGGAACGCGACGATCATGGAGATCCTGGGCGAGGGCGCCGTGACCGGTGTGCGCCTGCGCGACACGGTGACGGACGAGGAGCGCGAGATGCCGACCGACGGGGTGTTCATGGCGATCGGGCACGATCCCAACACCTCCTTGTTCACAGGTCAGCTGGAGCTCGACGAGAACGGATACGTCCTGGTGCGGGAGCCACGAACGCACACCAGCGTGCCCGGCGTCTTCGCCGCCGGCGATGTCACCGACACGATCTACAAGCAGGCGGTCACGGCCGCCGGGCAGGGCTGCAAGGCGGCGATCGACGCCGAGCGGTTCCTCGAGGAGCTTGCTCACGCGCAGGGTTGAGCCCTGGGAATCCCGTAGAGGCGTGTGGGCGTTGCACGTCTCGGCGGACCGAAGCCGAACGACGGCGAGGCATCACCGACGAGGAGAGCGACGATGGCGACGACGAACAGCGTGACCGACCAGGAGTTCCAGACCTCGGTCCTGGACTCCGAGACCCCCGTGCTCGTGGACTTCTGGGCGGAGTGGTGCGTGCCCTGCCACATGGTCTCGCCGGTGGTCGAGGAGATCGGCCAGGACAAGGGCGAGACCCTCAAGGTCGTGAAGCTCAACATCGACGAGAATCCGCAAGCGACCCGGACCTACGGCGTGATGAGCATCCCGAGCCTGATCCTGTTCAAGGGCGGCCAGGAGGTCGCGCGTGTGATCGGCGCGAAGCCGAAGGAAGCGATCCTGCGCGACATCGAGCCTCACCTGGCCTGACGGCTTCCAGGGCGACCGTGGGCGCTCAGGCTCTGTAGGGCGAGACCGCCCTCGGTCCTCCCCCACCCGGCGGTTGCCGCCGCGCAGGCCCACGGCGCAGACTCGTCGCGTGCGCATCTACCACCTCGGTGACGAGGGCCCGGAGGTCGGCGACATCCAGGAACGCCTGTGCGGACTCGACCTCCCGATCGAGGCCGAGGAGCGCGATGGGCGCTTCGGGGCATCGACGGATGCGGCCGTGCGCGCCTTCCAGGCTCGACGCAGCCTGAGGGTCGACGGCCTGGTGGGGCCCGACACATGGGGTCAACTCGTTGAGGCCGGGTACCGACTCGGCGATCGCACCCTGTACCTGCACTCGCCGTTCTTCCGAGGCGACGACGTCCGAGCCTTGCAGCGCAAGCTGAACGCCCTCGGTTTCGACGCGGGCCGCGAGGACGGCATGTTCGGGGTGAACACGGATCGGGCGATGCGCGACTTCCAACGCAACGTCGGGGAGGAACCCGACGGCATCGCGGGCCTGCATGCGATCGCGACGCTCGAGCGGATGCGTCCGATCGAGTCCGGCCCGAGTCGGGCGCTGGTCCGCGAGGAGGAGGAACTCCGGCAGATGCGCACCTCGATCGAGGCCCAGGTCCTCGCGATCGATCCCGGCGACCCGGGTGAGCCCGGGAGTGCCTGCACGTACTCGGTCGCCGAGGCACTCCGCGACGAGCTGTCGGCGATGGGCGCGAAACCGTCACTGCTCCGGGGACGAGGCGAGCCGCTCGGTCCCACCGAGCGGGCCAGGGTCGCCAACGACATGAGCGCGTCGATGTGCGTCTCGATCGAGCTTGCGAGCGGCCTGCCCGAGGCGTCTGGACCCACCGTGTCGTACTTCGGCAGCGACCAGACCCACTCGCCCGCCGGCATGCTGCTGGCCCAGCTGATCCTGGAGGAGCTCGAGGCGGCGCTCGGCGCTCGGGGCCGCTTGCAGCGCCTCGCCGTATCGATGCTCCGTGAGACTCGCATGCCCGCCGTGCAGGTCGAGCCCGCCTTCATCACGAACGAACGCGAGGCTGCACTGATCGGGGATCCCGTCTTCGCCGAGCGCGTCGGTCGAGCGGTCGCGGCCGGTGTCAGGCGCTTCTTCGCCGACTGACGAGCCACAGGATCAGTCCGAGCCCGACACCGACGACCGCCGCCCTCATCGCGCGTTCCCGCTCTGTCGGGTGGCGGCGCGAGGGGTCGAGTGGAACGGGCGTCGGTGCCGGCGGGTCGTGCGACATCGCGGGCTATGCTACGCGCCGATGCGCTTCTGCCTGATGCTCGAGGGACAGGAAGGCGTGACGTGGCCCGACTGGCTCGCGGCGGCGCGCACGGCGGAACGGTTGGGGTTCGAGGCGATCTTCACATCCGATCACTACTTGAGCGTGATCCGTCATCGCGATCGCGACCGAGGGTCCTCCGATGCGTGGACGACGCTCGCGGCGCTCGCGGCGTCGACCGAGACGATCCGGCTCGGCACGATGGTCTCCCCCGTCACGTTCCGCCAGCCGGCGGTGCTGGCCAAGGCGGCGGTCACGGTCGATCGGATCAGCGAGGGCAGGGTCGAGATCGGCATGGGCGCGGGGTGGTGGGAGGAGGAGCACCGAACCCACGGGTTCCCGTTCCCCGATGCGCCCACCCGGTTCGACATGCTCGAGGAGCAACTCGAGATCGTGCACGGACTCTTGACGGAGGATCGCTTCTCCTTCCACGGCAAGCATCATGAGCTCGACGCGGCACCCTTCGCTCCCAAAGGCGTGCAGGCGCCGCATCCACCGATCGTGGTCGGCGGCAACGGCGGTCCGCGGGTCGGCGCCCTCGTCTCGCGTTGGGCCGACGAGTTCAACACCGTGGGGGCCTCACCGGAGCAGGCTCGCGACCGGTTCGGCAGGGTGCGGGACCGACTCGACGCCGACGGCCGCGACCAAGCGACGCTCACGACATCGGTGATGACATGGTGCTACGTGGGTGAGACCGAGCGGGATGCGATGCGGGTGATCGAGCAGGCTCGCGCGCGCGCGATGCGGGCGGCGAGGTTCGAGGACGAACTGGACGAACTGCGGGCACACTGTGTCGTCGGATCGGTCGACCAGGCCGTCGAGCGCCTGAGCGCCTACGCGGCCGCCGGGGTGCAACGCATCATGCTGAACCACGAGCTCTTCGACGACCTGGAGATGCTCGAGGTGCTCGCCGAGCGGGTGTTCCCCCAGGTGGAAGACTGACCGGCTCCCGGGCGCCCGTGATCGGCGCTCCTGCCGGCCGCGCGAGACGCCGATGCTAGCCTGAGGACCTTCCCATGGCCGAGTTCTCGATCGATCGCTTCGTCGACCTGTACGCCCACCGCACATCGGGCATGTCCGCCTCGGAGGTACGGGCGTTGTTCGCCGTGGCGTCACGTCCTGAGGTGGTATCGCTCGCGGGCGGCATGCCGTTCGTGCAGGCCCTGCCCACAGACGATGTGCTCGACGTCGTCCGGGGCGTGCTCGCCGAGCACGGAGCGATGTCGCTGCAGTACGGCGGGGGTCAGGGGCACCTCGGACTGCGGGAGCGACTCGTCGAGTTGATGGCTGCCGAGGACGTCGACGGCGATCCCGAGGACATGGTGGTCACCACCGGCGCCCAACAGGCGCTCGACCTCGTCGGCAAGATCTTCATCGACCCCTCGGACCTGATCGCGGTCGAGGCGCCGGCCTACGTGGGCGCCCTGACCGCCTTCGGCCAATACGAACCGCGCTATCTGCAGATCGAGATCGACGACGACGGCATGATCGTCGATCAACTCGAGGAGGCGCTGGTGAGAGGCGAGCGGCCGAAGTTCGTCTACACATGCCCGAACTTCGGCAATCCAGGCGGTGTGACGCTATCATACACGCGGCGGGAACAGCTCGTCTCGCTGTGCCGCGAGGCGGGCATCCCGATCGTCGAGGACAACCCCTACGGCATGCTTCGCTTCGAGGGCACCCCGCTCCCCGCCCTGCGAACCCTCGACCCCGAGAACGTGATCTACCTCGGGACGGTCTCGAAGGTCTTCTCCCCCGGCGTCCGCGTGGGGTGGGCGCTCGCCGAACAGTCGGTGGTTCAGCGCCTCGTGCTCGCCAAGGAAGCCGCCGATCTCTGTGGCTCCTCGTTCACGATGCTCGTCACCGAGCGCTACTTCGCCGACGAGGAACGGTGGCGAGGCAACCTGGCCGCCCTCACCGACATCTACCGGTCGCGGCGAGACGCGATGCTCGAGTCGATCGACGAGCACTTCCCGGACGGCGCGATGTGGACGAATCCCGCCGGCGGCTTCTACGTCTGGGTCACCTTGCCGGACTGGTTCGACACGCGGGCGATGCTCGCGGCGGCCGTCGAGCGGCGTGTGGCATACGTGCCCGGCACGGCCTTCTACCCCGACGGGCGCGGTGGGAATCAGATGCGGCTCGCGTTCTGTTACCCGCCCGAGGATCGCATCCGCGAGGGCATCGCCCGGCTCGGCAGCCTGCTCGAGGACGAGCAGGCCCTGTACCGGAGCCTGCACCCGTGAACGTCGCGGTGCTCGCCGGGGGGCGCACCCCCGAGCGCGACGTGTCGCTGCGGGGAGGCCACCGCGTCACGGGGGCTCTCCACGAGCTCGGCCACGACGCTGTCCTGATCGATCCGGGGGAGCACTCGCTGGCCGAGGCCCTGCAGGAACGATCTCCCGACCTCTGCTACCTCACGCTGCACGGCAAGGAAGGCGAGGACGGTACCGTGCAGCGTCTCTTGGATCTCGTGGGTCTCGCCCATACGGGCACGGCAGCGTTCGAGTGTGAGATCGCGTTCGACAAGCTGCTCGCCAAGGACGCCCTCGACCGCGCCGGTGTGCGGACACCGGCCTGGGCCCCGATCGAGGGCACGGCCCTGCGGGACCTGGGAGCAGGCGCGGCGCTCGGCCGGGCGATCGAACGGGTCGGATTGCCGTGCGTCGTCAAGCCCTCGAGGAGCGGGTCCGCCCTGGGGGTCAGCTCCGTCGCGCGGGAGTCCGACCTGCCCGCCGCCGTGATGGCGGCCCTGTCGTTCAGTGGGGGAGTCGTCGTCGAGGCTGCGGTCGTGGGCACCGAGGTCGCCATCGGCGTGATCGGCACGCCGGGCGAGAGCCTGCCGGCCGTCGAGATCGTTCCGAAAGGTGGCACGTACGACTACGCCGCCCGCTACACCGCGGGAGCGACCGAGTACTTCACTCCAGCCCGGCTCGGCGACGACGCGACGGCGGCGTGTCGCGACACCGCCATGGCCGCCTGGGACGCCCTCGGCCTCCGCGACGTGACCAGGGTCGACATGATCGTCGACCGCGACGGCGTCCCGTGGGTGCTGGAGGTGTGCGTCTCACCCGGCATGACCGAGACCAGCCTGCTTCCGATGGGAGCCAACGCCGCGGGGATGGGGTTGGCACAGTTGTGTGACGCGGTCATCCAGTCGGCAGCGACGCGCTCGGTCGGAGGTTGAACCATCGGCAGACGACCGGGGCGGATCACTCGGGCGAGAGCCCTGGCCCCGATCCGACGATCTCCGAGACGATACGCTCGAGGTCGTCGACCGAACCGAACTCGATGATCACACGCCCCCGCTTCTTCCCGTACTGGATCTGGACCCGGGTGGCGAGCTGCTCGGACAAGATCTCCTCCACCTCGGCCATGCCGGTGTCGGTGGCCGGAGTGGTGGCGACATCCGTCGTTGCCTCGGCCTCGGGTGGTGGCTCGAGGTAACGCCGGACGAGATCCTCGGTCTCGCGTACGGAGAGATCCTCCGCGGCGACCCTGAGGGCGAGGGTGTTCACGGCGTCGGCGTCACCGAGGGCCAGCAGCGCCCGTGCATGTCCCGCCTGGATCCTGGCATCGGTGAGGAGCTGCTGGGTCTCGAGGGGGAGCTGCAGCAGACGGATCGTATTCGCGATGTGTGACCGTGACACACCGACCCGATCGGCCAGCTCCTCCTGCTTGAGCCCGAGGTCTTCGAGCAGCTGCCGGAACGCCTCGGCGAGCTCGATCGGCCCGAGGTCCTGTCGATGGATGTTCTCGATCAATGCTTCCCGCAGGAGATCCGCGTCCTCCGTGTCGCGCAGCACGACCGGCACCGTGGCGAGGCCCGCCACCTTCGCAGCCCGCAACCGGCGCTCGCCCGCCACGAGCTCGTAGCCGTCCTCCCCGGAGCGCCGGACCACGATCGGTTGCAGGATGCCGACCTCCGTGATCGAGGCGGCGAGCGCCTTGATCTCCTCCTCGTCCCAACGGGTCCGGGGCTGCTTCGGATTGGGCATCACGGCATTCACGGGAACCTCCAGCAGTCCCGAGATCCCCTCACCGGCCTCGGGTGCCCCCGGGATCAACGCGGACAGGCCCCGCCCCAGACCACCTCGTTTCGACATCATTGGCCTCCCTTGCGGAACAGTCGCCATCGGCGCTTGTGGGTGCCCTCGTCGTCCTCGAGGGTGGCGCCGATATCGGCCACGGCGTGGCCTTCCGGCGGCTCGGTCTCGGGGTTGGCGGAGGCCGGCTGCGTGGGCACGGCGGGCTCTGCGTCCTCGTCGATGACGACCACGCGACGCTCGGGAAGATGCCCGGGTGGAGCAGGAGAGCTCGGCGGCGCAACCCGTGGCGGCTCGGGCGAGGCATCTGCGTCCTCCCACACGTCTTCCTCGTCGAGAGCCGCGGGAGGAGCCGGAGCGGGCCGTTCCGTTTCGGATTCGGGTTCTGGCTCGGGTTCTGGCTCGGGCCGGTTCGGGCTCGGGTTCGGCTCGGGCTCGGGTTCTGGCTCGGGCCGGTTCGGGCTCGGGTTCTGGCTCGGGTTCTGGCTCGGGCTCGGGTTCGGTCGGGCTCGGGCTCGGGCAGGTCGTGCACCATCGGCACCTCGCCGAGCTCGTCCTCCTTGAGGGGCTCGACGGGAGCGGGGGAGGCGTCGATCGCGGGCACGACGACCGTAGGGAGGTCGTCGAAGCTCGGCATGGGCTCGCTCGGCGGAGGTCGGAGCGCCACCTCCCGGCCGAGCTCCCGATAGCTGGCGGCGCCCTTGGACCTCGGATCGTACACCGTGATCGGTTGACCGAATCCCGGCGCCTCGGAGAGCCGAACCGTCCTCGGGATGATGACGTCGTAGACCAGCTCGCCGAAGTACCGCCTGACCTCCTCGACGACCTGCTCGGACAGCTTCGTCCGCGGATCGAACATCGTCATCACGATGCCCGACAACCGAAGCCCCGGGTTGATGTTCTGCTGCACGAGCGAGACGTTGCGCAGGAGCTGCCCGAGGCCCTCGAGCGCGTAGTACTCGCACTGGATCGGCACGATCAGCTCCTCTGCGGCCGTGAGCGCGTTGATCGTCAGCAGGCCGAGCGAGGGCGGGCAGTCGACGAGGATGAAGTCGTACACGCCCTCGCGGATCGTCGCGAGGGCCTTCTTCAGGCGCGTCTCACGTGAGAACTGGCTGACGAGTTCGATCTCGGCTCCTGCCAGATCGATCGTCGAGGGGAGCGCCGACAGGTGCGGTACGGGGGTCCTCACGATCGCGTCGTCTACCGATGCCTCCGACACGATGACGTCATACACCGTGATCTCGCGGGCCTCGTGCCGGATCCCCAGTCCGGTCGATGCGTTCCCTTGAGGGTCCAGGTCGACCACCAGGACCCGATACCCGAGATCGGCGAGGGACGCTCCGAGGCTGACCGCAGTCGTGCTCTTGCCCACGCCGCCCTTCTGGTTCGCGATCGCGATCACGCGGGCGATGCCTGGGGTTTCCGGGGGAATGGGGATGGGCTTCTTCTTCTCTCGTTTGCGGTGCTTGGCGCTGGATGCGGTGGACGAACCGCCCCTGGAACTCGAGCGAGGAGAGGTGCCCTGGGCGGCGCCGGCGCCGGCGGAAGCCTTGGTCACTGCCGGGTCATGATAACCAGCGGACCCGAGCGTGCAAGCGCAGGCGTCGTGAAAAGCCTTCCAGATACCCCGATCGGCAGATCGTTCCCAGCATCGAACGTGGCACCCGCCCAGTAGATCAGATGGCCGGACGGCCCGAGCAGGCGCTCGGCCGCCTCCCACGACTTCAGGGGCGGGGCGAACGCCCTCGCGGTACACGCCTCGACCGACTCCCTGAACGTCTCCAGACGCCGTCCATGCACGACCACGTTCTCGAGGCCAGCGGTCGCCTCTTCGAGGAAGCTCGCCCGGCTACGCCGTACCTCGACCAGAACGAAGCGTAGGTTGGGACGCGCGATGGCCAGGACGATCCCCGGCAAGCCAGCCCCGGAGCCCATGTCACAGACGGTCCCGCTCTCGGGTAGCAGGGGAGCTCCCCTGAGACAATCGAGGATGTGGCGTTCCCGGAGTCGCGGGAGGTCGGACGAGGCGACCATCCCCATCGGCGCTCCCTTCTCGCGGAGCCGCCGTTCGAACCGCTCGAGGCGCTCGATGGCAGGGCCGTCCAGATCGACTCCGAGAGACGCCGTGACCGCCCAACCCTCATGTTTCACGTGAAACATCGCCCCTCGTCCGGATGCTTCGGGCAGACTACGCCACCGGCGCGTTCGAGAAGACGGGCGGACCCGAGGCTGGTCGTCAGTCGGCCGGAGTTCAGGCCGGACGATCGATCAGGTCGGAAGGATGACCACGTACCGCTCAGGGTCGACGCCCCGCGATTCGGTCCCGACCCCGTCGACGTCGGCGACCGCATCGTGCACGAGCTTCCGCTCGTAGGAGTTCATCGGATCGAGTTCTTCCTCCCGACCGGTCTCTCGCACCCGTTCGGCGAGCTCGCGAGCGTGCTCCTCGAGCTGGGCCTCCCTGCGCTTGCGATAGTCCTCGACATCGACGATCACCCGCACCCGCTGGTCGAGCCGGCGCCCGACGACCATGCGTGTGAGCTCCTGGATCGCCTCGAGCGTCTGTCCATGACGACCGATCAGCAGGGACATGTCCTCTTCCGGACCGTCGACGATGTCGACGTACATGTGGCCCTCATGCGGGTTGGGCTCGGCGATCGCGTCGATATCCATCCGAGCGAGCAGCTCCTCGAGGAAGTCGGCCGCCGCATCGGCCTGCTCCTCGAGTTCGTCGAGGCTCGGCCCGTCGCCGCGCTCAGGAGCCACCCTTGCCTCCCGAACCCGGCTTCTTCGGCTTCCTCTGCGTCGAGCTGCCCTTCTTCGGTGGTGGCGTCTTCTTGGCCTCGGCCTCGCGACGCTTCCGCTCTTCGTCGGCGCGCTCCATCATGCCTGCCATGAACCCCTTCTTCGGCGGCTTCTCCCCCTGCGTCGCCATCTTCGCCTTCTGCTCCGCCATACGCCGATCGAGGGCTTCCGGTCCGATGTGACCCGCACGGAGCAGCAGGGTCTGCTGCCCGATCATGAAGAGGTTGGAAACGGTCCAGTACAAGACCAGGCCGGCCGGGAAGCTGAACCCGATGAACCCGAAGAAGAGCGGCATGACCCGAAGGATCATCTGCTGCTGGTTGGATGCCGCGCCCTGGGGGCTCGCGCGCTGGGTCTGGAGCGTCTGATAGAAGGACGTGGCGATCATGAGGCCGAGCAGCAGCACGTATCCGACCTTCGACGTCAGCCCGTCGGTCCCGCATGGCAGGACCGGCTTGGACTCGAAGGAGTCGAGCGCCTGTCCCTCGTCGCTCTCGAGTGGCAGGCCGGGCCGGACGACGTTGCCCTCGCTGTCCTTGATCGTGCTGTTCTCCACACTCCCGGCCTGTGACGCCGAGCACTGCAGGTTCAGGCCGAGGAACCCCGTGCCCTCGTGGGTGACGACGCTCGCGAACAGGGCACTGTCGGTCGGCAGATGGTTGTTCGTGATCATGTACGCCGTCACTTGGTCGTTCTCCGTGACCGGCTCGTACCCGGGCGCCCTCAGTACGGCGTACATCGCGATCAGCAACGGGAACTGGGCCAGGACCGGGAGACAGCCGCCCAGTGGGTTGACACCGGCCTCCTTGTAGAGGCGCATCGTCTCTTCCTGGGCCTTCTGCTTGTTGCCCTTGTACTTCTTCTGGATGTCCTTGATCTTCGGCTGTAGCGCCTGCATGGCCTGCATCGACTTGATCTGTTTCATACCGAGGGGGAAGAGGAGGAACCGCAGCACCAGGGTGAGGATGATGATCGCCACCCCATAGTTGGGGATGACGTCATACAGCCACGCCAAGACCCAGCCAAGCCCATCGAGCAGGCCCTGGAAGATCGGGGAGATGATGGGGATCTCGGCCAGCATGCTAGGCGCGAGCCTCCTCGTTCATATGTACGACGTCATCATACAACCCCGCCCCGTGCCTGGACGGCGGCACCGGATCGAGGCCGCCGCGACCGTAGGGGTTGCATCGGCCGACGCGCCAGACCGCGAGCGCGGATCCACGCAGTGCCCCGTGATGGCGGATCGCGTCTTCCGCGTAGCGGCTGCAGGTGGGATAGAAGCGGCACTGGCCGCCGAGCCATCCTGAGAAGACCGCGCGGTACACGCGGATCGAGGCGATCAGGAGGACCCGCGCAGGAGCGCCGGCGCGCCAGGCGAGCTCATGCGCGTTCATCGCGGACGGCCTCTCGAGGCAGCAACTCGGTCATCTCACTCACCAGATCCTGCGTCGTGGCGCCCCGGATCGCCTCGCGGGCCACCAGGACGGCGTCGATATCCCCTGTGACCTGCGGCGATACCTGTCTCCAAGCCTCCCGCAGGATCCGCTTGGCCCGGTTCCGCTCGACGGCCCCGCCCACACGACGCGTGGCTACGACCGCCCACTCACCCGAGCCGGGCGCAAGGAACAGTACCACCCGCCTTCCGCGACGGGGTCGGGCGCGATCGAGGACATCTCGCACCTCGCGGGAGCGCACCCGGTGCCCGCTCTCAAGCGGACAGGCGCGCGCGGCCCTTGCGGCGACGCGAGGAGATGATCGACCGTCCGGCGCGGGTACGCATGCGCAGACGGAAGCCGTGGCGGCGTGCGCGGCGGCGGTTGTTCGGCTGGTAGGTGCGCTTGCCCTTGGCCATCGAGAACGTGGGTCCTTCGTGATCGGATCGGGTGGTCGTGGTGTGTGGATGGCGGCCGGAGGCCGACCGCGACGCAGTATACGGGTCCGCATCGCCGCAGGACAAAGCCCTTGACATGAGAAAGAGTGTCAAGACCCCAGGGGCGGCCGGTGGGCCGCCAGGACGGTGTGCTAACGTGCGGCCCGCCTTCCCCCCGGCGACCCGAGCCCTCGAACGGTGCGGCGCCACGACGAACCTTCCCGAGTTTTCCACCGGTGTGGAAAGGTGCTGTGGATTCCATATGGCGGTAGCGTCCCCCGAACACGAGGCTCGAGACGCGTGGGCCCACGTACTGGATCGGGCACGCGAGGAGCTCCCTGAGACCACCGTCGTCATGTGGTTCGCGGACGTGCGGCCCGTCAGCCTGGCCGAGGACTCGATCACGCTCGCCGTGCCCAGCCCCCTGGTTCGTGAACGTTTGCAGCACAACCATCTTCCGCTGATAGAGCGCGCCGCCCAGGAAGCGGCCGGACGCCCGCTGAAGATCGAGCTCTCGATCGACGGGGCCCTCCGCGAACAGGCCACCGGAACGTACGAGAGCGGTCCCCTCGACGGGGCCGATCGATCCCCTGCCTCGTACGCCGCGATCGGCGCTCCCGAGGCGCCGTCGGCCGCGCGCGGATCGCTCGGCGCGCCCGGCTTGCCGTTCCCGAGCTACACGTTCGACGCCTTCGTGCCCGGACCGAGCAACCGGTTCGCTCACGCCGCGGCGATGGCCGTGGCCGAGGCGCCGCCGTCGACGGCGTACAACCCGCTGTTCATCTACGGAGGCGTGGGCCTCGGCAAGACGCACCTGCTGATCGCGGTCGGCCACCACATGTACCGGCTCGCACCCGCGCTGCGCGTGAAGTACGTCACGTCGGAACAGTTCGTGACCGAGTTCATCACCGCGGTCCGGGAGCGCCAGGGAGGCGACGCGTTCCGCCAGCGCTACCGCGAGGTCGACGTGCTGCTCGTCGACGACATCCAGTTCCTGGCGAAGCGCGAGGAAACCCAGACCGAGTTCTTCCACACGTTCAACCACCTGCACGGGGCCGGCAAGCAGATCGTGATCGCGTCCGATCGTCCCCCGCACGAGCTCTCGGGGCTCGAGGAGCGGCTGGTGAACCGGTTCCGCTGGGGTCTCTGCGTCGACGTGCAGCCGCCGGACCTCGAGACCCGCATCGCGATCCTGCAGCTGAAGGCCGAGCGCGAGCACATCACCGTGCCTGCCGACGTGATCGAGTTCGTCGCCTCCAAGTTCGACCAGTCCGTGCGTGAGCTCGAGGGAGCGCTCGTTCGGGTGGTCGCCTGGAGCGAGCTGACCGGGCAGCCGATCGACAACACACTCGCCGAGCGTGCGCTCGAGGACCTCATCCCTCAGACCCAGAACGAGATCCCGCCGCCGCTGATCCTCGACGAGACCTCGAAGTACTTCTCGCTCTCGCCGGCGGACCTGATGTCGAAGTCGCGGTCTCGTCCGCTCACCCAGGCCCGGCACATCGCGATGTACCTCACGCGCGAGTGCACAGGCTTGTCGCTGCTGAAGATCGGCGAGATCTTCGGCGGCCGTGACCACACGACCGTGCTGCACGGCATCCGCAAAGTCGAGGACGAGATGCGGGCTCGCGACGCCACGTTCCGCCAGGTCCAAGACCTCACACGCATCATCCGCGGTCGGGTGCGCGCCGCATGAACGCGCCCGCCGGACCGCTCCCAGGAGTGTGCGCCGATCTGTGGACAACGTCGGCGTTGCCGGTGGGAACCGGAGCCTGGTTCTCGGGGTCCGTCGGAAGCGACACGTTTTCCCCACACGTTTCCCACATGTCGCACCGCCCGGCTACGCTGCAGGAACGGCCCGTTCATGCAGGTTTCCACAGTGCCTACTACTACCGATGTTCTTCTTTCCTTCAAGACAGTAGATGCAGGGGGTGGACCGAGTGAAGTTCCGGTGTGACCGCGATGCGCTGTCCGAGGCGCTGCAGACCGTTCAGCGCGGAGTGTCGTCGAGGCCGGGCATCCCGGCGCTGACGGGAGTGCTGATCGAGGCGACCGACGACGGACGCCTCACGTTGACGACCACCGACCTCGAGGTCTCGGCCCGGTTGGCGACCGACGCACAGGTGAGCGAGGCGGGCATCGCCCTGGTCCCGGCCCGATTGCTCGGCGACACGGTGAAGTCGCTGTCCGATGCGCCCGTCGACGTCGAGACCGATCAGTCACAGGCCCATATCCGATGCGCCGCATATGAAGGCACCCTGCGCCTCCTGCCGGCCGAGGACTTCCCGGGCCTACAGGAACCGAGCGGCACGAAGATCACCGCCGAGGCCGGTGCGTTCGCCGAGGCGGTGCATCAGGTCGCGCGCGGCGCCTCGCGCGATGAGGCTCGGCCCGTCCTGACGGGGGTACTGATCGAGGTCAGCCGCGAGGGCGTGGTCATGGTGGCGACCGACTCGTACCGGCTCGCCGTGCGCGAGCTCGTGGCGACCGCCGACGGCGAAGGCAAGGCGATCGTGCCCGAGCGCGCGCTGAGCGAGGCGGGCCGGGGCGCCGCCGCCGACGAGAAGGCCTCGCTCGAGATCTTCGTCGACGAGTCGCAGGTGGCGTTCCGCATCGGCGAGTTCACGCTCACGTCGCGGTTGATCGAGGGCGAGTTCCCGAACTACCGCCAGCTCCTGCCCGATCAGCACGAGAGCCGGCTGACGATCAGCCGCCAGCAGCTGCTCGATGCGGTGAGCCGCGTCGGGCTGATGGCTCGCGACACCACGCCGGTGAGGCTGGAGTTCAACGCCCTGGGGGTGAAGCTCTCGTCGTCGAGCCCCGATCTCGGCCAGGCCGTCGAGACCGTCGAGGCGAGGTACGAGGGCGACGATCTCACGGTCGCCTTCAACCCGCAGTACCTGGCCGACGGGCTGCGCGCGGCGAACGGAGAGAGCGTGCGCATCGACGTCCGCGACGGGTTGAAGCCCGGGGTCGTGCGGGGCGAGAGCGACGAGTTCACCTACCTGGTGATGCCCGTGCGCTTGCCTGCCGCGGTCTCCTGACTGCCGACGATCGGGCTCCCCACCCCCGATGCGCTTGGCCTGGATCGAGTTGCGGCGGTTCCGCAACCACGAGCACACGCACCTCGATCCGCTGCTCGGCGGCCTGACGGTCGTGGTCGCGCCCAACGGCGAGGGCAAGACGAATCTGCTCGAAGGCCTCTTCGTGCTGTACGCGCTCGGTTCGCCGAGGGCCTCGGCGAACTCGGCGCTCGTGCAGGACGGCCACGACGCCGCCTACGCGCGCGGGGAGTTCGAGACCGCGCACGGCAAGGTGCTCGTGGAGGTCGAGATCCCGGTGAAGGGCGCGAGCCGCGTCAAGGTGAACCGGTCGCCGGTGCGCCGCAAACGCGACCTGCGCCGTCAGGTTCGCGCGGTGATGTTCGGGCCGTTCGACCTGCCGATCGTGATCGGCGATCCCTCGAAGCGGCGCACGTTCCTCGATGAGGCGGTGACGGCGCTCTGGCCGCTGAAGGAGACCGCGTTCACCACCTACGACCGTGCGCTGCGGCAGCGCAATCGCCTGCTGAAGGAGTGGGACCGTCCCGGTGTGCCCGCCGGCATCGAGGCCTGGGACGAGGAGCTGGTGCTGGCGGGGACGGCCCTGGTGCAGGCGCGCCACGAGGCGATCGAGCGTCTCGCACCTCATGCCGCCGCGGAGTTCGAGCACCTCGCCGGGGACGAGCTCGTCGTGCGCTACCGCCCGAACGTGTGGGACGCGTCCGACCTGGAGGGCGCGTTCCGGGCGCGGATCGCCGAGCGCCGGGGGGACGAGCTCGCCCGGCGCACGTCGCTCGTCGGACCGCATCGCGACGATCTCACGCTCGAGGTGCGCGACCTCGGCGCGCGCTCGGCCGGCTCCCACGGCGAGACGTGGGCGACCGCGCTCTGCCTGCGGATCGGACTCGCGTCCGCGGTGACCGAAGAGCTCGGGGAGCCCCCGGTGCTGCTCGTGGACGATCCGTTCAGTGCCCTCGACCCCGCCCGGCGTGACCGCCTGCTCACCCATCTGGCGGCGCGTGACGGCCAGGTGTTCGTGTCGGTCGCCGACGAAGCCGACGTGCCGGCGGAGCCCGGCGCCGTGTGGGACGTTCGGGCCGGGGTCGTGACGCCGCGTGCGACGGCCATCGGTCCAAGGGGAGCGGGCTGATGCCCGACGCGAAGGGATTCGGTGGCCGCAAGCGGCCGCGCTCGGACGACGCGGTCTCGCTCTCCGACATCGTCGACGGGTTGATGCGCGAGCAGGTGTTCAGCCGCGGCATGCCCGTGGCCCAACTGGCGTCTCGGTGGCCCGAGATCGTGGGGGAGCGGCTCGCCGGCGAGACGGCGCCCGCAGCGTTCGAGGACGGTGTCCTGACGGTCGAGGTCTCGAGCGGTCCGTGGGGGGCGCAGGCGAAGTTCCTGCACGAGGAGATCCGCCGCAAGGCCGACGAGGCGCTCGGGGGCGAGCGAGTGCGCCGGGTCCGCGTCGTGGTGAGAAATCCCAGGTAGATAGGCGTTTTTCGGTCCCCGACACCGGTCGGAGGTCGGCCCCCTGCGGTAAGATGGAGGCCGGTTCGTGCGACCTTTCCCGCGCACGCCTCCCGCACCTTGCGAGGGGTTCTGCGTGGGCTCGTCCCGAGGTCTGACGCAGCGTCGAACGGAGGCCCGTTGGCAACCAGAACCAAGAAGAGCCCAGTCGCATACGACTCCAGCAATATCCAGGTCCTCGAGGGACTCGAACCGGTCCGCAAGCGCCCCGGCATGTACATCGGCACCACCAGCGCCCGCGGGCTGCACCACCTGGTCTACGAGGTCGTCGACAACGCCGTCGACGAGGCCATGGCCGGGTTCGCCGACAGGATCGTGGTCACGATCCACGCCGACGGCTCGGTGAGCGTCTTCGACAACGGCCGTGGCATCCCGGTCAAGCCGATCCCCGGAGCGAAGGACCGGCGCCCCGCCGTCGAAGTGGTGCTGACCGTGTTGCACGCCGGCGGCAAGTTCGGTGGCGGGGGCTACGCGATCTCGGGCGGGTTGCACGGTGTGGGCGTCTCGGTCGTGAACGCACTCAGCGAGAAGCTCGACGTCGAAGTCATGCGCGACGGGCACTCGTGGACCCAGTCGTACGAGCGCGGGAAGCGTCTGGGCGCGCTCAAGAAGGGCAGGGCCACGACGAAGACGGGTACGCGGGTGCGGTTCTGGCCCGACCCCGAGATCTTCGTCGAGACGCTGGAGTTCAAGCGCGAGACGCTCGCCGAGCGGCTCCACGAGCTGGCGTTCCTCAACAAGGGCGTCGAGATCAAGCTCGTCGACGAGCGCGAGACGCCGAAGGCCGAGCAGGTCTTCAAGGCCAACGGCGGCCTCGTCGACTTCGTGAAGTACCTCGCCCACGGCAAGGAGACGGTGGACAAGATCATCTCGATCGACACCGGCACGACCGACGAGGGCGAGGTCGAGATCGCGATGCAGTGGAACACGGGCTACACCGAGTCCCTCTACTCCTTCGCGAACACGATCAACACCCACGAGGGCGGTATGCACGAGGAGGGGCTGAAGAAGGCCCTCACGAACGTGCTGAACCGCCATGCGCGCGCCAAGGGGTTGCTGAAGGAGAAGGACGACAACCTGATCGGGGAGGACGTCCGCGAGGGTCTGATCGCGATCATCTCGGTCAAGCTGCGCGACCCACAGTTCGAGGGGCAGACGAAGACGAAGCTCGGCAACGCGTCGATGCGCTCCCTCGTCGAGACCACGGTGAACGCGGCGTTCGCCACCTGGCTCGAGGAGCATCCCGGCGACGCCAAGCGCATCTTCATGAAGGCCTCGAGCGCCGCGAAGGCGCGACTGGCAGCCCGCCAGGCACGCGACCTCACGCGCCGCAAGTCGTTCCTCGAGAGCGGCTCGCTGCCGGGCAAGCTCGCCGACTGTCAACTCTCCGACCCCGCGTCGTGTGAGCTCTACATCGTCGAAGGCGATTCGGCCGGTGGGTCTGCCAAGAGCGCCCGCGACCGCGCGACGCAAGCGATCCTGCCGATCCGCGGCAAGATCCTCAACGTCGAGAAGGCACGGCTGCACAAGATCCTCGAGAACAACGAGATCCAGGCCCTGATCACCGCGATCGGCACCGGCATCGGCGACGAGTTCGACATCGAGAAGGCCCGCTATCACCGGGTCGTGCTGATGGCCGACGCCGACGTCGACGGCGCCCACATCCGCACGCTGCTGCTCACGTACTTCTTCCGCTACATGCCGATGCTGATCGATGCCGGGTACGTGTATCTCGCGCAGCCGCCCCTGTACATGCTGAAGCAGGGCAAGGAGGAGCACTACTTCTACACCGAGCGCGAGTGGGACGAGTTCCGCAAGGACGCGAACGGCCGAGGAGCCGGCAACAAGAAGATCGGCGATCCGCAGCGGTTCAAGGGCCTCGGCGAGATGGACGCGAACCAGCTCTGGGACACCACGATGGATCCCGAGCACCGCACCCTGCTGCAGGTCACGCTCGACGACGCCGTCGCCGCCGACCGTCTCTTCAGCGTGTTGATGGGCGACGACGTGCCGTCGCGCAAGCAGTTCATCGAGTCCAACGCGAAGTACGTCCAGAACCTCGACGTCTAAGGAGCTGATCACACACCGTGGCACGTCGCTCAGGTAGCCGAAGGCGCAGCGGATGAGCCAGGAAGGGCTCTTCGTCGGCAACGTCGAGCAGATCCAGCTCGAGGACGAGATCCAGCGGTCCTACCTCGACTACGCGATGTCGGTCATCGTCGGCCGCGCGCTGCCCGATGTTCGCGACGGACTGAAACCGGTTCACAAGCGCATCCTCTGGGCGATGCTCGAGGCCGGCTATCGGCCGGATCGGCCACACCGTAAGTGCGCCGCCGTGATCGGGGACGTGCTGAAGAAGTACCACCCCCACGGCGACCAGTCGGTCTACGACGCCCTCGTGCGCATGGCCCAAGAATGGTCGCTGCGGTATCCGTTGGTCGACGGCCACGGCAACTTCGGCTCGGTCGACGGCGACCCGGCGGCGGCGTACCGCTACACCGAGGCCCGACTCGCGCCGATGGCGATGGAGCTGCTGCGCGACATCGAATCCGAGACGGTCGACTTCGTGCCCAACTTCGATGGGTACGAACAGCAGCCCACCGTCCTGCCGTCGCGATTCCCGAACCTGCTCGTCAACGGCGCCGGAGGCATCGCCGTCGGCATGGCGACGAACATCCCGCCGCACAACCTCAACGAGGTGATCGACGGGGTCGTGCACTACCTCGACAACCCCGAGGCCACCCCCGACGAGCTGATGAAGTTCATCAAGGCGCCCGACTTCCCGACGGGGGCCACGATCATGGGCCGCCAGGGCATCCGCGATGCCTACGAGACCGGCCGGGGCTCGCTCAAGGTTCGCGCGGTCACGCAGATCGAGGAAGGTGCGAACGGCAAGAGCAAGATCGTCGTCACCGAGCTTCCTTACCAGGTCAACAAGGCGCGGCTCGCGGAGAAGATCGCCGACCTCGTGAAGCTGCAGAAGATCAAGGACATCGCCGACCTGAAGGACGAGTCGAACCGCGAAGGCATGCGGCTGGTCATCGAGACGAAGCGCGGTGCGAACCCGCACGTGGTGCTGAACCAGCTCTACAAGCACACGCAGCTGCAGGAGAACTTCGGCATCATCATGCTCGCGCTCGTCGACGGGGTGCCGCGCACGCTCAACCTGGCGGAGATGGTCGGCTACTACGTCGATCACCAGGTCGACGTCGTGACCCGACGTACCAGGTTCGACCTGCGCAAGGCCGAGGAACGCGACCACATCGTGCTCGGCCTGTTGATCGCGCTCGACCATCTCGACGAGGTGATCAAGATCATCCGCGCGTCGGCCGACGCCGACGCCGCCCGTCGCAAGCTGATGTCCACGTTCACGCTCAGCGAGATCCAGGCGAACCACATCCTGGACATGCCCTTGCGGCGGCTCACGAAGCTCGCCCGCACCGAGCTCGAGAAGGAACACACCGAGCTGCTCGAGAAGATCGGGTACCTCACCTCGCTGCTCGAGGACCCGGTCAAGCTGCGCGGGGTCATCAAGGACGAGCTGCTCGAGATCAAGAAGAAGCACGGCGACTCACGCCGCACCACGGTCAGGGCCGACGAGGGCGACCTCGACGTCGAGGACCTGATCGCCGAGGAGGACGTGATCATCTCGGTCAGCCGAGCCGGCTACGTCAAGCGCCTGCCCGTCGACGCGTTCAAGAAGCAGAACCGTGGGGGCAAGGGGGTCCGGGGGCAGAACCTCAAGGAGGAGGACGTCGTGAAGCACGTCTTCACGACGACCACGCACCACTGGATGCTCTTCTTCACCACCAAGGGACGTGTCTACCGCGTGAAGGCCCACGAGATCCCCGAGTCGGGCCGCACCGCGCGCGGCATGTACGCCGCGAACCTGCCCGGCGTCGCCCTCGACGGCGACGAGAAGATCAGTGCCGTGATCGACCTGAAGGAGTACTCGGAGGATCGCTTCCTGCTGTTCGCCACCCGCAAAGGCATCGTGAAGAAGACGAAGCTGCCCGAGTACGACTCGCCCCGAACCGGGTTGATCGCCGTCAAGCTGCGTGGTGACGACGAGCTGATCGACGTCCGGTTCACCGACGGCGGCGACGAGGTGTTCCTCGTCTCGCGCGAGGGACAGGCGATCCGGTTCAAGGAATCGCTGGTACGGCCGATGGGCCGCGACGCCGGCGGCGTGATCGGCATGCGCCTGGCCGATGACGATCGCGTGCTCGCGGTCGGCCTCGCCTCCGACGGCGAGGAGATGATCAGCGTGACCGAGCAGGGCTACGGCAAGCGGTCCAAGCTCGCCGACTACCCGATCAAGGGGCGGGGTGGCAAGGGCGTGATCGGACACCAGCTCACCGGCAAGACGGGGCTGCTCGCCGGCGCCTACATCGGCTCGAAGGACATCGATATGTTCGTGATCTCGTCGAGCGGCCAGGTCGTGCGCGTCGGCGCGGGGGACATCCGTCGCGTCGGCCGCTCGAGCCAGGGGGTCCGCACGATGCGGGTGGAGGACGACGCGACCGTGGTGGCTCTCGCCCCCGTGGTCACCCAGATGGACGACGAGGAGTAGGGCGGGGCGCACCCCGCCCTACTGGATCCTCTCGTCTCAGCAGACCGCCGAGAGGAAGAGGTAGGGGTCGACCGCCGCGCCGTCACCCGGATGCCACTCGAAGTGGTTGTGTGGCGCCGTCGCGTTGCCGGTGCTGCCCACGTAGCCGATCACGTCGCCCGCCTGCACGAGGCCGAGCTTGCCGTAGGCCGACAGGTGGGCGTTGTAGACGTAGCCACCCGCGCCGTAGACCTTGACGGAGTTGCCCCCGAGATCACTGGAGCCGGCGACGGCTTCGCCGTCGAACGGTGCGATGATCGGGGCGCCGGTCGGGGCCATGATGTCGTTGCCTTGGTGGATGTGGCGAGGCGTGCCCGGCATGTCACGGATGTCGCCGAAGCCGTCGGACACCACCACGGGGCCGTCGACAGGACACCGCTGCAGCGGAAGCGATTCGATCCACTCCGCGAGACCGGTGCGCTTGGACCTGAGGTCGCGGATCCGCGCGCGGGTCGAACGCACCAGCTTGCGCTCCTCGGCGCGAAGATCCTTGATCCGCTCGATCTGCAGTTTTCGGTAGCTACGGGAACGCGCCCCGTCGCCGACGCTGACTGCCCCCTGGGCGTTGCGAAGACGCGCCTGGGTGAACCGGATGCGCTGGTGCAGCGCCACACGGCGCAGCCGCCTGGTCTCCTGCAACTCCTCGATGCGGTTCTGGAGGTCGTGCTTCTGGCGCAAGGCGACGTCCACGGATGATTCGGCGTTGGCCGCCACGACCAGCCCGGCGATCACCAGGCTCCCCGACACCGCGATCGCCATCAGGCGTGTCGTACGATTCCGCATCAGATCGTGCTCCCTCTCCCCTCGATGTCCTACTGCGGTATCGGCAGGGAGGTCGGCGGGCCTTGAGCGATCCGGGTGAGGACTACGTAGTCATCTATGCCTGATGTCGGAGGAAGCTACGTACGGGATGATGCGGTCATGGAGGTCGGTCCGGCGACGATCGCGTTGACGACCGCGATCTTCCTCGCGGGCCTGTTCGGCGTGCGTTCCGGGCGGGCGCTCGGCGCGTGGTCCGCGGTGCTCGCCGCCTCGGGCGCAGGGATCGCGATCGGCTGCCTGCTCGTGCAAGATCAGGTCGACACCGCATCGTGGATCATCGCGCCGGTGGCCGGCGCCATCCTGGCCGTCGTGCACGCTCGCGTGCTGTTCGCGCCCGGCGGTCCGTTGAGGACGTGAGGCTCCGGGTACTTGCTTCGGCCAGGGCGTACCCTTAGGACTTCCTCCCGAGGAGATGGTGCACACGGCCGAGCAACCGGAGACCGCCGAACCGCGTCAGCAGCAGCGCGGGCCCGACGCGGGCGTGCCCGTGCCGCAGCCGCACGTGGTCGCGACCGCGATCGACGCTCCGGCGCCGGCTACGTCCCCGACGCCATCACCCGCGCCGACGACGCCGACCCCGTCCTCCGGAGCCGAGGGGTCGTTCGTCGCCGGCCCGAAGACGCCGCGCTCCGCTCGTGCGGCGCAGCCCTCACGCCCGCCACGCGTGCGATCGGCGCCGCGCCGCACCCGGGTGGTGGTGCGCAAGGTGGGGCCTCTGTCGGTGCTCAAGTTCTCGCTGCTGTTCTACCTGTGCCTGATGCTGATCGTGCTGTTCGCGATGGTGATCGTGTACGGGGTCCTCGCGGCCGCGGGGGCGATCGACTCGCTCGAGACGGTGCTCGGCTACGTCTTCGGCACGGGCACGACATCGACGGGGGGCGCCGAACCGATCGACATCGACGGGGGGTCGCTCTTCATGTGGGGGCTCTTCGGCGGGCTGGTCTTCGTCGCGGTGTGGTCGGTGATCAACGTCTTCATCGCGATGCTCTACAACCTGATCAGCGACATCATCGGCGGGGTCGAGGTCACCCTCGCTGAGCGTCCCCGTCGCTGAGGGCCGTCGAACGTTCGTTTGACACGCGTTTCTGGCCGTGGCTACGCTGCCCTGAGGGCGAGCGGCCCCGTTTGAGTTGGGGCCTGTAGCTCAGCCCGGTTAGAGCGCTTCCCTGATAAGGAAGAGGTCGATGGTTCAAGTCCATCCAGGCCCACTCCCGGAAGGAGGGCTCCTCCCATGACAGATGAAGCCACCGTGACGGTCGAGGCCGTCGAGGAGAAGAAGAAGGGCGGATTCTTGAAGAAGCTCATGAAGATCGCCGTGATCGGCGCGATCGTCGCGGCGGTCGTGGCATTCGTGAAACGTCGCCGCGGCGACGATCTCGATGACGTCGAGTGGCAGGAGCTGCCGCCGCCCGCCGGCGGCTGACCGAGCCACCGCCGGCCGTGCCGGCGGTTCGTTCGACGGAAGGCCCGCCACGCGGCGGGCCTTCCGCCTTCGTCGAACCGTCCGTCTGGAGGGCGACTGCCCGAAGGGGAGCCGTCGATAGACTCCGGCGCGTGGAGGGATCCGCGTGGGCTATGGCGAACGACGCGGCGTCGGCGGCCGGCGTGCACCTGCGCCCCCTCACCTCCCTCGACGACGCGGATGCGATCCTGCGCGTCATGATGGCGACGTGGGGCGAAGCGATCCCCAGAGAGACGGTGAAGGCACTCGCGGGTTCCGGCAACGTGCCGTGGGGGGCGCACGACGGCGACGAGTTGGTCGGCTACGTGCTCGGCTGGGCCGCCATCTCGCCCGACGACGGGCTCCACGAGCACTCGCACATGCTCGCCGCCCTCCCCGATCGGCGGCATGCCGGCGTCGGGTACGCGCTCAAGCTCGCACAGCGCGCCTCGTGCCTCGACCGCGGCATCCACCTCGTGCGCTGGACGTTCGACCCGCTCGTCGCACGCAACGCGCACCTGAACGTGAACAAGCTGGGCGCCACGTGCGACCGGTTCCATCGGGACTACTACGGACAGATGCCCGACTCGATCAACACGGGCGACCGCAGCGATCGGCTCGTGGTCCGGTGGACGCTCGATGCGATCCCCGCCGCCCCGCCGATCCCCGACGGTGCACGGATGATCCTGCGCAGCACCGGCTCGGTCGACGCTCCCGTCCCCGAGGTCGTGGGCGACCCGCGCCAGGGTGAGGTGGTCGCCGCACAGATCCCTCGCGACCACGCGGAGGTGCGCGCCGCCGACCCCTCGCTCGGCTCGGCATGGCGTGAGGCCGCCGCCGCGACGCTCGACGCCTGCATGGCCGTCGGGCTCGCCGTCGTGGCCTTCGAGCCCGACCGCCAGGGCGGGCGCCCGACCTATCTGCTCGCGTCGGAGCCGACACCATGAGCGTCGTGCGCAACGTCGAGCTACGGTTGATCGGGTTGCCACTGGTGCGACCGTTCCGCACGAGCTTCGGGACGTCGACCGCGAAGGAGTGCATCATCGTCCGTGTCGAGACCGACGAGGCGGAAGGGTGGGGGGAGTGCGTCGCCGACGTCGAGCCCGGCTACAGCGAGGAGTTCAACGAAGGCGCGTGGCTCGTGATCCGCGATCACCTGGCGCCCGCGCTCCTGCGAGCCGATCACGTCGCGATCGACGATCTCGACCGCCTCCTCGGGCACGTCCGTGGGAACCCGATGGCCAAGGCCGCGTTGATCGACGCCGTCGTCGACGCCCGTCTCCGGGCGGACGGAGTCTCCATGGCTCAGTGGCTCGGCGCCGATCGCGACCGGGTGGCCTGCGGGGTGTCGATCGGCATCACCGACACCACCGAGGCGCTGCTCGAGCAGGTCGAGGGCTACCTCGCGGAGGGCTACCGGCGCATCAAGCTCAAGATCGAGCCAGGCATCGACGCCGAGCGCGTGGGCGCGGTGCGGGCCGCGCATCCCGACATCGCTCTCAGCGTGGATGCCAACGCGGCGTACACGATCGAGGATCTTGATGTGTTCCGGGCGCTGGATGCCTACGACCTGCTGATGATCGAGCAGCCGCTGCATCACGCAGACCTCGTGCGCCACGCCGAGCTGCAGCGCCTGGTCCGCACGGACCTGTGCCTCGACGAGTCGATCAGATCCGCCGCCGACGCGGTCGCGGCGCTCGAGCTGGGCAGCTGTCGCATCGTGAACATCAAGCAGGGACGAGTGGGCGGCATCGTCGAGGCGCGGCGGGTGCACGACGTGTGCCGAGCCGCCGGGGTGCCGGTCTGGTGTGGGGGCATGCTCGAGACGGGCATCGGTCGGGCGCAGAACCTCGCGCTCGCGGCGATGCAGGGGTTCACGCTGCCCGGCGACACGAGTGCGAGCGCTCGGTACTTCCTCGATGACCTCACCGCGCCGTTCGTGATGGCTCCTGACGGCACGATGGCGGTGCCCACGGGCACGGGTATCGGGGTGGCTCCGCGCCCCGATCGCCTGGCCGAGACGACGCTGCGCCGGGAGTCTCTCGGGAAAGTGTGACAAGAACCCGGCCCGAGTTTGACGGGACACCCACACCGGCCGTAACGTCCACCATGAGAGACCGCTGGGGCCCCCGGGTTCCGGCGGTTTCTCACTTCCCGGGTCTGTTCGCGTGTCTGCACGTGCTTGAGCCGAGGGCTCGCAGGGGCGACCATACGCAGATGCGCCCGCCTCACACCGCGGACCCGGCACTCCGCCGGGTCGTCGCCTCCCCGACCTCGAGCGGGTCTGGAGTGACATGAAGAAGCGAGTCGTGCAGGCGGGCGAGTTCGAGGTCGTCGACGACGACGGGCGGGTCAGGGTGCGCATCGGGCTCTCGAACGACGAGGACCCGTTCTTCTCGCTGCTGTCGCCCGACGGGCAGGTGCGCATGCGGTTCGGCCTCTCCGCCGACGGTGCCGCCGGGCTCGCGGTGGGCGACGAGAACGGAAAGGTGCGTGCGACGGTCGGCCTGTCGAGCGACGGCAGCGCGAGCCTGGCGTTCGGCGACAAGAACGGGCGCATCCGGGCGAAGTTCGGTCTCGCACCCGAGGCGTCACCCACGATGGGGATGCAGGTGGCCGATGGCGAGCTCTCCCAGGTCTACGCCCTCGCGGAGCAGGGGTCCCCGACGCTCGGTCTCTACGACCACGCGGGCAAGGTGCGGGTTCGTCTCGGTCTGGCCGCCGAAGGCTCACCGGTGCTCCGTCTGCTCGACCGGGCGGGCGAGCTTCGGGCGATCGTCGGACTGGCCGGCGACGGCTCACCGTTCGTACAGTTCCTCGATGAGACGAAGCAGCCGACCTGGACGATGCGCTGAGGCCGTGGGAAGCGCCGGCCGAACGGTGATGGCCGGAGGACCCGCCGGGGGACCGGCCGGATGACCGGGTGGTGGGCGCTGGCGTTCGTCGTGCTGTGGCTGCTCGTGGTCGTGCTCAGCATCGTGGTGGTCGCGCTCGCCCGGCAGGTCGGCACCCTGCATCTGCGGCTCGGTCCGCGCGGCGCCCTCGAGATCGACGACGAGGGCCCGGCGCTCGGCGAGCCGCTGCCCCCGCTCTCGGCTCACGACGCCGACGGGGGGGCGGTCGTGCTCGGCGGCGCGGGCCGGCCTCGCCTCGTGCTGTTCGCCTCGGAGACGTGCGCCGTCTGCCTCGAGGTCGCGCCGGGGGTGCCGGCCGCCGCCGCCGCCGGACGGCTGGAGCCGATCGTCGTGCACGACACCGAAGCCGAGCGAGCGCTCGCGGTTCCCGGCACCCCGTTCGTCGTCGTGCTCGACGAACGGGGAGTCGTGCGCGCCAAGGGGACCGTGAACAACCTCGAACAGGTCGAGGGGCTCGTGGACACCGCCAACCGACGGATCACGGAGGATCGCGCACAGTGGGCAAGCTGACCTCGATGGAACGGGCGGAGCGATCGCTCGCCACGCGCACCAGCCGCCGGAGCTTCCTCGGTCGTGTCGGCCGGGGGGTGGTGGCGCTCGCCGGCGGGGGCCTGGTGGCCACCGCGATCGCGCCCGATCGCGCGCAGGCCTATCACATCTGCGGGCACACCTATACGACGGGCTCCTGCCCCCACCCGTACTCCCCGCTGTCCCGCACCGACCGCTACGGCTACCCGATGCATCCCCAGTACGGGTACCCGGTCGACGACGAGGGGGACAAGTACGTCGATCCTCGGAAGCAGACCCGCCGCAAGACGTGCGAGCAGGTCGTGCCCGAGGCGTACCCCTTCACCGGGTCACCGCGGTACGGAGGCGGATGGACCCGGTGCTGCTCGGGTCGGCTGCGCCACATCCAGGACTGCTGCTCCCGTTCGAACATCCGCATCAACGGGGACTATGCGGTCCGGGGATACTGCCCGCGGCGGCTGAAGGTCTTCTGCATCACCTACAGGGAGCTCAACAAGAAGTGTTGACCGATCCGTTCGGCGGCGGCGCACTCGCGATGGCACTGCTCCTGATGCTCGTCACAGCGTCGGCGGTCGCCGGGTGGTCAGCGCTCTACGGCCCCTGAGGGCTGTCGATGGTGGAGACCATCACCCCCGTCGTGTACGGGGGACGAACGAGGTGGGCCGTCGCCCTATCGCTGCACGTTGCGGGCGCGACCGTGACCGCCGCGCTCTTCGGCGCCGCGCTGGGCTTCACTGGTGCGCTGCTCGAGGCGCCCTGGGGACGCGCCGGTGCCGTGGCCGTCGCGATCACGGCGATCGTCTACGCGCTGGGGGAGCTCCCCCGCGTGACGGCAACGGTGCCGCAGCTCCGCCGGCAGGTTCCCGACTGGTGGCGTGAGTTCTTCTCGTGGCCGATCGCCGCGACCCTGTACGGCGCCGGTCTCGGCATCGGGTTCTTCACCTACGTGTCCCACGGCACCCTCGTGGTCGTGGCTCTCGCCGCGTTCGCCTCGGGTGATCCCGCGGTGGGCGCGCTCATCGTCGCGCCGTTCGGGCTGGTTCGGGGTCTCTCGGCCGCCAGGTCGGCCGGCGTGCACACCCAGCAGGAGTCCCAACGGTTGGTCGATCGCCTGGCCGGGTCGCCGGAGGGCCGACGGAACCTCGCGAACGGGGTTGTGCTCGTCGTCGTCGCCGTGGTGTCGGTCGCGCTGGCGACGCAGGCCGACGACGGGTGGGCCTCGCTCGCGACCGCGGCCCTCGCCATCGCCTTCGCGTGGGCGGCGATGTCGAAGGCGGTCGATCTCCCAGGATGGCGGGCCACGCTCGATGAGCACGGGCTCCCACACGGTGTCGAGAGCGCCGCCACGCTCGCCGTGCCGACCGCGGAAGCCCTCGTCCCGATCATGGTCGCGTCGGGCTGGACGCGGACCGCGGGCGTCTGGGCACTCGTGCTGTTGGTCGTGTTCACCGCGGAAGCGGTGCGCGCATGGCGCCGATTCGGTCCGCAGGTGCCGTGCGGGTGTTTCGGCGGTCGCGAAGCGGTGGAGCCCGGTGCCCTGCTGATGCGCAACGCGGCACTCGCGGCGCTCGCGCTCGTGGTCACGCTCCGTCCCGCTCCCGAGCCGGTGCTGTCGTGGCCGGGATGGCCCACCTCGGGAGAGTTGCTACCGATGGTGTTGGTCGTCGTGGGTCTCGGCGTGGCAGGCTTCACCGCGTGGACGGCGATCAGATGGCTGGGCCGGGGGACGCCCGCGTGATCCGAACCCGCGACCGCTGGGCCGCATCACCGCTGCGTTCGGTCGTGCCGTTCCTCGTGGCGGGCCTGATCGTGGCGATGGCGCTGGCGGCGCTCGCCGCGCCGTCGTTCCACAGCGACGTCGACGATCCCAACGACACCCGGGGGCTGCTCGATGTGCGCAAGGTGCGCCTCGACCACCAGGGCCGCACCGAGGTGACAGTGATCACGTTCGCCGATTGGAGGCCCGCGTCGATCTGGGACCGCGGCAACGCCTACGTCTTCCTCGACACCCAAGGAGGCGAGGACGCCGAGTACTTCGTGGTGGTCCGAAGCACGGGATCCGACCTGCAGGCGTCGCTCTGGCGCGATCGCCGCGACCGTCGCGACCTGTTCCTGCGCAACGTGAAGGTCCGACGCAAGTCGTCCGACGGCATGTCGGTCGCGGTGCCGATCAAGACCCTCGAGTTCGGGCGGTTCCGCACGTCGTACTTCTGGTGGGCGATGACGAGCTTCACCGGCGAGGTCTGCCGGCGAACCTGCCTCGACCGAGCTCCCGACGGCGGGGCCGTGGAACAGTGGCGGCCCGGCATGTCGCCGACCCCGACGAACAGCCCGTCACCCACCGCGGGGTCTGCCTGAGACGGCCTCCGCAGCCGCATCTCCCTCGAAGATCGACGTCACGCGCACGAGCGCCGCGGTCGACGGGAACTCGCTGAATCCGAATCCCGCGGGCGCACAGAGAGCCGTAGGACCGAGATCGACGCCATCGACCGAGGCGGTCGCCTCCGCGTGACGGAAGTCGTGGATCGCGTAACGCTCTCGGGCGCCTGCGAGGGTCTCGCCGGAGGTTCGTACGTCGGCGGCCGCGAACAGCGGTCGCACGAGCGGCCGGAGCACCCGGTCCTCGAGGTCGATCCAGGCCTTCGCGGTGCGGATCCCTCGCGGCCGCAGGGCGAGCAGCAGTGACGCCCACCCGGGCCCGCTCGGTCGCACCGTCAGTCGCACCGGACCGGCCGATCCCACGATCACGCCGTCTCCCGTTCGCTCCGCCGTGACCCGTTCGACGCGCAGCTCGTCGAACGCGTAATGGCCGGCAAGGAAGTCCCGCACTCGCTCGTCGGGCGCGAGCAGCACGCGGCGGCCGTCGGATCGGCACCACATCACGTCGGCGAAGGAGCCGAGCGGGGAGCGGAGCCACCGACCCACCACGATCCGATCGCCCGAGGCGAACGACGCGCCGAGGATGTGCCCGTCGAACTCCATGTCGCCATCGTGGCAGCGACCGTCCACCGCGGTGCCTCGTAGGCTACGCATCCGATGGCGACGAGGTGACCGAGCGCTCGCAGAGGTGTTCGCGCGATGGATGCGGCGCGAGCGCATCCCCGGTGTCGCGTGGGGACTCGTGCGAGGCGGGGAGCTGGTGGACTCCGGCGGCGTCGGCTCGCTGAGCCTCGACGAGCCCGGCGACGCCCGACGCCGACAGCGTGTTCCGCATCGCGTCGATGACCAAGAGCTTCACGGGAGCCGCGCTGATGATGCTCGTGGCCGACGGCCGGCTCCGGCTGGACGACCCGGTGTCCGTGCACGTCCCCGAGCTCTCGGCCTGGCGAGGCCCGACGTCCGACGGTCCGCCGATCACCGTGCGGCACCTCGTGTCGATGGAAGCCGGCCTCCCGACCGACGACGCATGGGCGGACCGGCACCTGGATCTCTCGCCGGGGTCGATGGACGCGCTGATCGACGCGGGGGTGGCCTTCGCCTGGACCCCGGGCACGAGGTTCGAGTACTCGAACCTCGGCTGGGGTCTGGTCGGCCGTGTGATCGAGCGCGTCGCCGGGGAGCGCGTGCAGGACCTCGTCGTCCGATCACTGCTCGAACCGCTCGGCATGACGTCGACGACGTGGGTGCGACCCGGCTCCGCCGTCGTGGCGGAGCCCTACCGCCTGCAGGACGGAGCGTGGGTGCACGAGGGGGAGCCCCTGGGCGACGGCACGATCGCCCCGATGGGCGGCCTGTGGACGACCGTGCGAGACCTGGCGCGCTGGGTCGGATTCTTCCTCGACGCGTGGCCTCCGCGCGACGAGCCCGACGACGGCCCGCTTCCCCGATGGGCGCGCCGAGAGATGCAGCAGCTCCGCCGGGTGGACGAGGTGACCCGGTACCGCCCCTCGCCGGGCGGATCGTCGCGGGTGAGCGCGACCGGCTACGGCATCGGCCTGGGCGTGCGTATCGACGAACGGCTCGGCACATCCGTCGGCCACAGCGGGGGGCTGCCGGGGTACGGCTCGCACATGCGTTGGCTGCCGGAGCACGACGTCGGCGTGATCGGACTCTCGAACGTCACGTACGGCGACATGCACGGCGCCTGCATCGAGGCGCTCGAGATGCTCGCGGATCGCAACGAGCTGGGACCGCGACGCGCGGTGGAGACCGCGTCGCTCGCAGAGGGTGCGACGAGAGCCGCGGCGCTCCTGTCGTCGTGGCGCGACGCAGAGGCCGGCGCGCTGTTCGCCGACAACGTGGCGACCGACGAGTCCTATGAACGGCGCGCCGCTCAGGCAGGTCGCCTCGTGGCGCGCTCTGGGGGCCTGGCGGTGGAGTCGATCGAGGCGGAGACGCCGTTGCGAGGGACCTTCACCACCGCCGGCGGCGATGCACGTGTCGAGATCGGACTGAACCACGAGGGCCTCGTGCAGTGGCTCGACGTCGAGGATCGCCTGGCTCCGTCCGAGTCCCCGATCCTCGTCGACGAGTGGAAGTTCCGCGAGGCGCTGGGTACCGCATACGTGATCGTGCGGCCGGTCGGAGCCCTGGCGAAGGCGTTCTCCGGTTGGCAGGGGGAGACGCTCGATCGCATCGGGGTGCGATGCGCCGCCCCGGCAGGACACGCCACCCTGAAGGCGTTCGGAACGCGGGACTCGCCCCTCACCGGTGAGGACGAGCGGCGGATCGTCGAGGTCGTCCAGGCATGGGCGGCGTCGCAGGGCGGGCTCGAGCTGCGCTCGACCGCGCTCGAGATCCTCCGCCAAGCCGACACTCCGATCGTCCGACTCGATGGGTCGGCGATCCTCCCGGCGATATCGGACCTGCGCTCCGCATCCGTCGACGCGGGGCTGCCGACCGCGGAGAGCGACCGGATCGCGCTCGATGGATGGATCCCGCATCTCTCGCTCGCATACCCGGTCGATCGCGGGACGGCCCGGTGGCACGAGCTCGAGGGCTGGATGCGCGACATCGGGCCGACCGTCTCCGCGTCGTGCGTGGCCCTGCACGCCGAGGTCGTCACCTACGCTGAGGGCGCCGAGCGGCTCCTCGGGGTGTTCCCGCTCGAGGGTTGAGCTCGGAACCGGTCGCAGGAGCGATCGGTCAGGCGCGGCGAGGCGGCAGCGTCGACGGACCCACGGTGGCCGAGAGCCAGGTGACGATCGGTCGCGAGGCCCGGAGGAACTCGACCACGCGTTGCTCGGCGCGCCTCGTGCCCAGCCACGGTCCAGCCGGCCACTCGCGCCAGGTCACCAGCCCCTTGTAGCGCAGGAGCTCGATGCGCGGGTGGTCTTTCGGGAAACCGCGAGGCGCCGTCTTCAGCTCATCGCGCCCCATCACGGAGATGCCGTCGGCGCGGGCCCCCTCGACGAGCGTCACGAGCTCGGGCCCGCTTCGTGCGTCGTCGACGCCGGCCCGGTATCGCTCGAGCTGATCCGGCGCCATCTCCCACATCCCCGCGCCCACGGCCAGCCGGCCGGCATCGAGTTGCACGTACCCATCGCCGATCGTCGCCCCGATATGTGTCTTGTAGGGCGACTTGTCGCGGCTGAAGCGCACGTCTCGGTACGGCCGGAAGACCTTCCCGGGGCCGAACTCTGCTTCGAGCTCGGCGAGCAGCGCCTCCATCGGGGCGCGCACGCATCCGTCGTAGACGGAACGGTTCGCCTGCCAGTACGTCTTCGAGTTGTCGGCCTCGAGCCCCTCGTAGAACTCGAGCGCCTCCACCGGCCACCCCGTGAACGCCGTCACCGTCTCATGCACCTCCGTCGGCCGTGTCGGGTCGGCCTGAGCCAGTCAGCAGGAGCTCTCCCGTTGCCCGAACGTCGATGTTCCATCCGATCCGCCGGAGTTCCGTCTGGAGCCCGGCCGGCTCGAAGAAGCGCTTCACGATCCGGAATTCCCTGCCGTCGTTGAGGCGCCGGGTCACCGACCCGGCGCTCGGCTCCTCAAGCTCGTGGTCGATCGCGGTTGCCCATGGCGCGTACAGGTTGTCGCTGAAGAAGACGCGGCCGTTCGGTGCGAGCGCCTCTCCGACGAGGCACCAGAAGAACTCGAACCGCTCAGCGGGCACGTGCGAGAGCCAGAAGGTGAAGACGATCGAGTCGAACGATCGTGGAGGCTCCCACTCGAAGACATCCTTCTGCACGAACGTGACGTTCCCGAGCTCCGGTCGTCGCCGAGCCTCGTCGATCATCTCCGGAGCGGCGTCGAGCGCGGTGAGCCGGGTGGCCGTCTCCACGAGGATCGAGGTCGTCTGGCCAGTCCCGCAGGCGATCTCGAGCACGTCCCCTCGCGCGTCGAAGTCGCGGAGACGATCGCGCGTCTCGTCGAACTCGGCGAACCACCGGGCGTTGGCCTCCGGACCCCGGCTGTAGCGCCCGTGTCGACGGAGCCACTCCTCGTATTCGGGGGCGCGCGCCCGGTAGTACTCGATCTGCTCCTCGAGCAGGTCGACCGGGTCGCGCGATCGCTCCTCGTTCGGTGTCGCCATCCAGGGGATGGTTCCACATCCGCGCCGGGGTGTGGGTGCCTCGATAGACTCGGAGCGCGACGAGGGGACGTAGCTCAGTTGGAAGAGCGCCGGCTTTGCAAGCCGGAGGTCGCCGGTTCGATCCCGGTCGTCTCCACCGCCATGCGCCGCGCGCGGCATACGATGCCCGGGCGAGCCGACCGCACGAAGAGGAGACCCCGCGTGTCCCGACAGATGCTGAACGAGAAGACGTTCCAGAACGTGCCGCACCTGGAACCGATCACGATCCCCGGCCGTCCCGACGTCGCGCCCACCGTCATGACGCTGAACGGGACGATCTGGAGGGCGGCGTTCCTGCTCGTGCTCGCGATCGCGAGCGCGACGTACGGCTGGTCCTTCGGGGACCAGATCTCGGGCACCGTCGGCACGATCATGATGGTCGGCCTGCTGGGACTCATCGTGCTGTCGATCGTCACGGCGTTCAAGCCACAGATCGCGCCGTTCACCGGCCCGCTGTACTCCGTCGTCATGGGCTTCTGGGCTGGCGTGATCTCGTTCGGCTACGAGCAGGAGTTCGACGGCATCGTGCTGCAGGCGGTGTTCGCGACCTTCGCGGTGTTCGCGGGCGCGCTGTTCCTCTACGGCTCGCGCATCGTGAAGGTGACGAAGAAATTCGTGGCGGTCGTGATGATGGCGACCCTCGGCATCCTGCTGATGTACGTCGCCGCGATCGTCCTCGGGCTGTTCGGGGTGGAGCTCGGGTTCATCAACGACCCCACGCCGCTCGGGATCGCGGTGAGCGTCGGCATCTGCATCGTGGCCGCGCTGAACCTGTTCGTCGACTTCTACTTCATCGAGGAAGGCGCGAAAGCCGGCGCCCCCACGTACATGTCGTGGTACTGCGCGTTCGGGTTGATCGCGACGCTGATCTGGTTGTACCTCGAGATCCTGCGGCTGCTCGGGAAGGTGCGAAGCTGAGCGTGCGTCACCTGGTCGCACTCGCCCTGGTCACCGCCGCCGTCGTGGCGTGGGGATCGCCGGCCAGGGCCGGCGCGCCGGAGTACGAGTCGCGCATCTCGCCGATCGGGCCCGGCACGCGCGAGCTGATGACCGGGCGGTCGTGGCGGCCCGGCTGCCCCGTGGGCTTCTCCGACCTGCGGATCGTCCGCATCTCGTACTGGGGGTTCGACCGCCACGCGCATACCGGGCGCATGGTCGTGCACCGCTGGTACGCCGACGACGTCGCGCGGGTGTTCCGTCGCCTCTACGACGACCGGTTCCCGATCAGACGGATGCGCCTCGTCGACCACTACGGTGCCGACGACATGCGCTCGATGAAGGCGAACAACACGTCGGCGTTCAACTGCCGCTGGCGCGCCGGCGTGTGCTGCCGCTGGTCGCAGCACGCGTACGGCCGCGCGCTCGATCTGAACCCCGTGCAGAACCCGTTCGTGTGGAGCGGTGGCGTCTCACCGCCCGACGGTGAGGCGTACCTCGATCGGGCGAACCACCGCCGCGGCATGGTGCACCATCGCGACCGGGTGTGGTGGGCGTTCCACGCCGTCGGGTGGGAGTGGGGCGGCGACTGGGCAGGAGAGAAGGACTACCAGCACTTCTCGGTCAATGGCCGCTAGTCCGTTACGGACTACGGGACCGCCCCCTCGCAGCTGACGGCCAGGTACGGGTAGGGATCGACGGCCGGCCCGCCGCTCGGGTGCCATTCCAGGTGGTCGTGGGCGGTGGTCGCATCACCGGTCGCACCCACATAGCCGATCACGGTGCCGGCGCTCACCTGGCCGAGCGTGCCGTACGACGAGAGATGCGCGTTGTAGACGTACCCGCGCGCGCCGGTCACACGGACCTCGAGGCCTCCGAGCACGCCCGTCGACGCCGACGCGTACCCGTCGAACGGCGCCACGATGGGGGTGCCTGCGGCGGCGAGGATGTCGTTGCCCATGTGTCGATGGACGGGCACCCCCGGGAGCCGAACCGTGATGCCGAAGTTGTCGGATACCGAGTGCCACCCGCGGATCGGGCAGTGCTCGAAGATGCCCCAGGTCGCCACCCAGGCGTCGATCGTTCGGCGACGTGTCTGAAGCGCGCCGATGCGCCGCTCGACGAACCGCCCCGACCGCTCGATCCGGCGTTCCGCCTCATGTCGTTGCTGGCGCAGCTCCCTGCGCAGATGCAGGAATCGCTCCGGGTTCGCGATGGCACCCCGGCTCGGTGTCTGTTGCAATCGTTGGGACGTATCGGCGATCACGGAGCGCAGATGGGTCACGCTGCGGTCGCGGCGGTCGCGCATCTGCTCGATCGCGTCGACGATCGCGGAGCGCTCGGCGAGCTCGCCCTCGAGCACCGAGCGGGCGTGCGCGGGCACGGCAGAGATGAGCACGGCCGTCACGAGCGCAACGACCGTCAGGGCATGGTGGATCGACCGGGGGGATGTCATGAACTTCGAGCTGTCTCCGTCTGGGGTTCCGTCTCGGTATCGGAGGAGAGTCCTCGCAGCTTGAGCGGGCGGGTGAGGTTGGGTCGGTGACGTCAGTCACGTCGAGAGCCCATCCGATAGGGGTGGGCGCGGAGGTATAGGAGCGCGGCCGTTCGGCCGATGATTCAGGTCATGGATGATGACGAGCGTTCCGCGGGACGATGGTTCCGGTCTCGGGGCTCGAAGTCTCGTTCGCCTGCGAGCGACGAACCGAGCGTCGAGCCGTCCGCCGAGCCGTCCGCCGAGCCGTCCGCCGGATCACCGGCCGAGGCCGAGGCCGAGGACGTGGAGATGGCGCTCGTCGAGGTCGCGCACGAGCGCGACGTCTCGATCGCACGCGCGTCAGAAGCCGAGGAGCGTGAGCGTCTGATCCGCGATCGCCTGGCCTCGCTCGCCCCGCTCGAACGCCGGGTCGAAGACGCCGAGCGCCGGGTCCGTGACGCCGAACGACGTCTCGATGAGATCAGCGCGCGGATCGAGGCGGCGACGGGCGGTGAGAGGCCTCAGACGGCCGATGCGTCGCCCGAGGTGGCGGGCGACGACGACTCCGAGCTCCGTTCCCCCGAACCCACCGATGACGTCGATCGTCAGGCCGCCGATCTGCGGGATCGGCTCGCTCGCACGGCCGCGCGCAAACGAGCGGCGAGGGACGGGCGCTAGCTCAGACCGCCAGCGGGTCGACGGCGTAGGCGTCGCGCAGCCGTTGGATCACCTCTGAGGCGGGGAGCACGAGCCGCGGCGATACACCGTTGCGCCGAGCGACCGCCAGGTGTTCCTCGCAGACGGGGATCAGTTCGTCGTGCGGGAACCAGCCGACATGGTCGGGCGTCGACCTGCGCGCATCGCTCATCCAGAAACAGAACTGACAGATCAGCCGGAGCCGCTGCGGGTAGGCGTACTGCGCTCGGTACCCATGCTCGTGCTCGACCACCCGACCCCAGAGCGCGACACGTCCGAGCACGGCGGGGCACCTCGTGCGACGGAGCACGTCGATCGTGTGCGTGGCGTGCAGCCCGCACGTACAGAGTGGATCGGGAGCATCGTGCCGACGGGACGTGCGGCACGAGGCTTGGACGATCTCGCGAGGCTGCCAGGTACGAGCGCGCTTGGCGACGGGTCGCAGCAGCAGGCCGGCGCCGTCGCGGCGGCCCGTGAGGGCCCACGCACGCCACGCGACGATCGGCTCGGTACGGACGTCGGGGGCGAGGCCCTCGAGCGTCGCGGAACGCAGGCTCACGACGGATGATGTTCGGGAACGGCCGGCTCCGGCTCGCGAGCGGGCCGAGCTGCGGGTTCGGCCTCGGGGTCGGGCACGATCTCTCCCGGTAGTGGCAGCGTCGCCGGTTCGATCTCGATGATCCGCTTGGGCTGTCCGATGTCCATCGCTCACACCCCCGGAGGGTCTCGGGCGGTCATGGCCGGCTCCCATCGAGCCTACTCCCGGCCAGCCGTTCTGGGTATCGGTTCCCTGCGCAGCAGCCTAGGCGTCGCGGAGCCGGTAGATCGAGTCGTTGTCGCTGAAGTAGATGCTTCCGTTCGGGCCGACCTCCATCGACAGGACCGTGCCCCCGGGCGCGTTCAGCATCGTGATCGGGCCCCCGACGACGTCGTCGCGCGCGGCGTCGAGCGAGACCCGGCGTACGAGACCGCCGTCGCAGCACGCGCCGAACAGCAGATCCCCATCGCGTCCCGCGAGTCCGCAGCCGTCGCAGAAGGCGGCGCCGGTGATGCCGATCGTGTTCGAGAAGGTGACCTCGGGCTGGCGCCTCGGCTTTGGCCCGTCTCGGTTCGTGTCGGGACAGTCCTGAGCGGGCCCCCAAGCGTAGTTGCCGCCGGGCCGCACGTAGTTGATCTCGTCGTTGCACTCGGGGCCGTTCTCGGTCTCCCAGAGGTTCCCCTGCTCGGGGTCGAACGTGAAGCCGAAGGAGTTGCGGATGCCGTAGGCGAAGATGCGACTGCGCCGCCCTCCGATCGTCGGGTTCGTGCCGGGCACCGAGCCGTCGGGGTTCATGCGCAGGATCTTGCCGCGGAGGTTCCCCGTGCGGTCCTGAGCGTTCCTCGCGTTGTGGCCGTCGCCGACGATCGCGTAGAGCTTGCCGTCGGGGCCGAACATGATGCGCCCGCCGTTGTGATACGGGCTGGAGCTCGCGGGCGTCGTGAGGATCGTCGTGAGTCCCCTCCCGCTCCCCCCGCGGTCGCGGATGCGCACGATCTGGTTGCGGAGCTTCCCTCTCGCGGTGCGCGTGACGTAGACGTAGACGAACGGCTTCTCGGGCCAGCGCGGGTGCAGTGCGACCCCGAGCGCGCCGCGCTCGCCCGCGCCGTTCACCCCGCGGATGCGGAAGAACAAGCGGTCGAAGTCCGTCTTCGGGTTGCGGAAGCGGACCTCACCCGTGGCCCGCTCGAGGTAGACGATCGTGCCCTTGGGCGTGAACGTGAACGCGGCGGGTCCGTTCAGTCCGTCCGCCACCTTCACCGTGCCGACGCCGGCTCCCGCCGCGGCGGGGCCGGCGGCCACGGCGGCGATCAGGGCGGTGGCGAGCGCGATCGTCAGGGCTCCTGCGAGCGTCCTCGAGGCTCGGATGTGCATCGGATCCTCGTCCTCCTCGTGCGTCATCGGTAGGTCGGTGGGTCGGCGGGCCTCATGCCGGCCTCAGCCGGTAGATGCCCTGCCCGTCGCTGAAGTAGATACGACCGTCGGGTGCGACCTCCATGGAATACACCGCGCCGTCGTGGTTCGTCAGGGGAACGTCGGCCGGCGGGCCGGCGAACGACCAGCGCCCGGGCGTCAGCGGGACGTGCATCACCGGCCCGACGGTCGCCTTGCAGGTACCGTTCGAGCAGCCCGCGAGCATCGTGCCGTCGTAGCGCGCGCCGAGCCCGCACCGATCGCAGAACGCGACGCCGGTCGCGGCCACGGTCGCGGCGAACGTGAACTCGGGCATGCGCCGAGGCTCGGGTCCGTCGCGGTTCGTGTCCTCGACCGCCGCCGGCGTGTCACAGGCCTGTGACGGACCCCAGGCGAAGTTCCCGCCCGCCACGATGCGGTTCAGTTCGTCGTTGCACTCGGGACCGTTCTCGCTCTCCCACAGACGCCCGGTGAGGGGGTCGAACGCGAAGCCGATCGAGTTGCGATGGCCGAACGACCAGACGGGCGAGGCGAAGGGGTTCGAGGCGGGCACCGAGCCGTCGGGGTTCAGGCGCAGGATCTTCCCGCGGGGCTCGTCGGCGATCGTCTGAGCGGTGCCGGGGTCCTCGCCGCCGTCACCGATCATGACGTAGAGCTTGCCGTCGGGGCCGAACGCGAGGCGACCGCCGTTGTGGTTGGCGCGACCGCCGATCGGCGAGTTCAAGAGCACCTCGCGCGAGACAGCCCGGCCGTCGCGGATGCGCAGGCGCATCAGCTGGTTCCGCAGTTCGCCGCCGGCCGGGGCCCTCGAGACGTAGACGTAGACCCAGGGTTCACGCGGCCACCGCGGGTGCAGGGCGACTCCCAGCGCACCTCGCTCGCCGTCGCTGTTCACGCCGGTGATGCGGTGCAGGAGCCGATCGCGGCCCGTGCGAGGGTCGAGCGAACGCACCGCGCCGGTCGCACGTTCCAGGTAGACGATGCGTCCGTTGGGAGCGAACGTGAACCCGACCGGTTGCTCGAGCTCGGCGACGGTCACCACGCGGACCGACGGCCCACCCCCGGCGAAGGCCGAGGTCATCGGCGTGGTCGCCAGCGCGACCGCCGTCGCGGCGATGCCGAGCGTCCTACGGTGTCGTCGCGTGACCGATCCCTCCCGCGTGTGCGCCTCTGGGAGCATGGCTCCCGTGACGACGTTGCCTCCCTCGACGTTCGGCGTGACGGCCCTCCGTTCTGAAGACCCACGCTTCCTGACGGGTCGCGGCCGGTACGTGGAGAACCTGCTGATCGAGGGAGCCCTGCGCGCCGTGTTCGTCCGCTCCATCATGCCGCATGCGCGCCTGAACGCCGTGGAGGGTGATCTCGCTCGTGCGATGCCCGGCGTCGCCGGCGTGTTCACGGCCGCCGATCTCGACCTCGCTCGCCTGCCGGCGAGCGGCGTGGTGGAAGGCTCGACCGACGCCCTCGAGGGGCCCTTCGGACGCGAGGCTCTGGCCCGCGACGTGGTGCGGTTCGTCGGTGAGGCGATCGCGGTCGTCGTGGCCGACAGCCTCGCGCGGGCCGAGGATGCGGCCGAAGCGGTCGTCGGCGACTACGACCCCCTGGCCGCCGTGACCGATCCGGAGACGGCGCTTGACGCGACGGCTCCGCGGCTGTGGCCCGAGCACGGCTCGAACGTGGTCGCCTCGTTCGAGGCGGGCTGGGACGACGACGTGCTCGCCGGGGCCGAGGTCGTGGCGCGCGGGCGGTTCGTGAACCAACGCGTGGCCGCCGTGCCCATGGAAGGCAACGCGATCGCGGTGCAACCGCACGGCGACGGCACGTTCACGGCGTGGGTCTCGACCCAGGTCCCGTTCGACGTCCGCGACGACCTCGCCGACGTCCTCGGTGTGGAGAAGGATGCCGTGCGCACGATCGCCCCCGACGTCGGAGGCGGGTTCGGGGCGAAGCTGCAGGTCTATCCCGAGTACCTGGTGGTCGCCGCCGTGGCGGCCAGGCTCGGTCGTCCCGTGCGCTGGATCGAGTCCCGGTCGGAGGGGCTCCTCGCCCTCACGCACGGACGAGGACAGGTGCAGCACGTCGAGATCGGCGCTCGACGCGATGGCACGCTCGTGGGCCTGCGGGCGGACCTGATCGCGGACATGGGCGCCTACCCGATCGGGGCGTTCCTGCCGAACACGACCCACGAGATGCTGGCAGGGGTGTACACGATCCCCCGTATCGCCTCGAGGGGGCGCAGCGTCGTGACGAACGCGACGCCGATCGCGCCCTACCGGGGGGCCGGCCGGCCCGAGGCCACCGCGCTGATCGAGCGGGCGATCGACCTCGTCGCGACCGAACTCGGCATGGACCCTCGCGACGTGCGACGCCGCAACCTGATCCCTCCCGAGGCGTTCCCCTACCGGACGGCGTCCGGGACGGTCTACGACGTCGGGGAGTACGAGCGTGCGCTGGGCGAGGCGGAGCGGCTCGCCGGGATCGACGCCCTTCGCGCCGAGCGAGCCGCCCGACGCGAACGAGGCGATCACATGGCGCTGGGCATCGGCGTCGCCACGTACGTCGAGATCACGTCGTTCAGCTCGAAGGAGTTCGCCGCGGTCGAGGCGCATCCCGACGGCACGGTCACCGTGACCACGGGCACCTCGCCGCACGGCCAGGGCCACGAGACGGCGTTCGCGCAGCTCGCATCGGGGATGCTCGGGGTGCCGTTCGAGGCGATCCGGGTGGTGCATTCCGACACGGCACTCGTGAAGCGCGGGGCGGGCACGTGGGGCTCTCGCTCGTTGCAGGCGGGCGGGTCGTCGGTGGTCGAGCGCAGCGGGGAGGTGCTCGAGCGGGCGCGAGCGCTCGCGGCGCATCTGCTCGAGGCCGACCCGTCCGACCTCGAGGCGGCTCCCGGCGGAGGGTTCGCTGTGCGCGGCGCGCCCGACCGGTCCCTCACGCTCTCCGAGCTCGCCACCGCGTCCCAGGACGCGAGGACGCTGCCGCCGGGGTTGGACGCGGGGCTGCGCGCCGAGGGTGTCTACCGCGAGCCGGGCTCCACGTTCCCGTTCGGCGCGCACGTCGCTGTGGTGGAGGTGGACACCGAGACCGGCGAGGTTCGACTCGTGCGGCATGTGGCGGTCGACGACTGCGGCCGTGTGCTGAACCCCGCGTTGGTAGAAGGTCAGGTGCACGGCGGTCTCGCCCAGGGCATCGCCCAGGCGCTGTACGAGGAGGTCCGCTACGACGGGGCCGGCAACCCGATCACCTCGACGCTCACGACCTACGCGATGCCGTCGGCGGCCGAGTTCCCCCACTTCGAGACGGCGCGCACCGAGACCCCCACGCCCGTCAATCCCCTGGGGGCCAAGGGCATCGGGGAGTCCGCGACGATCGGCTCGACCCCGGCCGTGCAGAACGCCGTGGTCGATGCGCTCTCGCCGTGGGGTGTGCGCCACCTCGACCTGCCGCTCACGTCGGAGCGGGTCTGGAGAGCCCTGGATGCGGCACGAGCACGGATGCGGAACGCCGACCCCACATCGTCGGTAGGCTCGCGGTCATGAGCGATCACCTTCCTGCCTGGGAACGTCGGTTCCGCGCGCCGGTCGTGTCCCTGCCCCGCTGGGCGCGATCGGCCCCAGAGCGCCTCGTCTTCTGGAGCACGGAGAGCGGCGTCTATCAGGTGCACGTCTGGGACCGAGCCACCGGTCTGCGACGACGGGTGACCGACCATCCGGTCGGGGTGACCGCGGGTGAGCTCACCCCCGACGGTGAGCGCGTGCTCTTCTGGCAGGACGAGACCGGAAGCGAGGCCGGGCAGTGGTACTCCGAGCCGTTCTCCGGTGGCGACGCGCAGCCGTACCTCACCGGGGTGCCGACCGGCTGGAACCAGGGCCTCGCACAGATGCCGGGCCTCGTGGCTGCCGCCATCAGCGACGCCGACGGCTTCGCGGTGTACGTCTCGGCAGACGGCGAGCCGGCGAAGGAGATCTGGCGCAGCACCGAGCACATCGGCATCGGGGGCTCGGAGCTCGGGCGTGGGGAGCTGGGGGGACTCTCGGCCGACGGATCGCTGCTCGCGCTCGAGCACGCCGAGCACGGCGACAGCCTGCACCCGGCGCTCCGGGTCGTCGATCCTCGGACCGGGGCGACGGTCGCCGAGCAGATCGACGAGGGCATGGCGCTGTTCGCGTCGTGCTGGTCCCCGCGGCCGGGCGACCGACGGCTCGTCGTGACCCATGAGCGCGAGGGCGAGGAGCGTCCCGCGATCTGGGACCTCGCGAGCGGCGAGTGGACCGACCTCGATCTCGGCCTCGTCGGCCCGGTGGAAGCCGTGGACTGGTGGCCCGACGCCGCCTCGCTCCTCGTCGTGCACAACGACGAGGGCCGTGACCGCCTCTACCGATACGAGCTCGCGGCGGGCTCGCTGACCCCGATCGAGCACGATCGCGGCACGATCGGCGCGGCGCGCGTGCGACCCGACGGCGACGTGTGGTTCCGGCTCTCGAGCGGGGAGCACCCGCCGGTCACGCTCGATACCGCCGGCGCCGACGTGGTGCGCGCCGACGGTGATCGCGCGCCGGCCGGCCGCCCGTTCCACTCGTGGCACTTCGACAACGGCGAGGGCGATCGGGTGCACGGCTTCTACGTCACGCCAACAGGCGACGGTCCGTTCCCGGTGATGATGTTCGTGCACGGCGGACCGACGGGCCAGGACACCGATGCGTGGGATCCCGAGGTCCAGGCCTACGTCGACATGGGGTTCGCGGTTGCCATGGTGAACTACCGAGGGTCCACCGGGTACGGGCGTGCGTGGCGCGACCGCCTGATCGGCGACGTCGGTGGCCCTGAGCTCGTCGACGTGAACGCCGGGCTGGCCGATCTCGTCGCGCGCGGCATCGGCGACCCCGCTCGTGCGGTCGTCGGCGGCTGGTCCTGGGGCGGTTACATCACGGTGATGGAACTCTGCAAGCACCCCGACATGTGGCTGGCGGGCGTGGCCGGCATCCCCGTCGGTGACTACGAGCTCAGCTACGAGGACCTCTCGCCCGAGTTGCAGGCGTACGACCGGGCACTGCTCGGCGGGACGCCCGACCAGGTGCCCGAGCTGATGCGCGACCGCAACCCGATCCACTTCGCCGACGACGTGCGGGCGCCGATGATCTTCCTGATCGGTGAGAACGACTCGCGGTGTCCCCTGCGCCAGGCGATGGCGTTCGTCGACAAGCTCCGTGAGCGCGACCACCCGCACGAGGTCGTGCTGTTCGGCACGGGCCATGGCTCGAACGACATCGACGAGGAGATCCGCCAGATGCGGGCGATCCTGAGCTTCCTCGAGCGATACGTTCCCGGCGTTCGGGCGCCATAGGCGTCGAGCCATGACGATCCTGGTGACCGGCGCGACCGGCGCGATCGGGGCGCGGCTCGTCGATCGGCTCGTGTCCGAGGGCCATGAGCCCCGGGTCGCGTCTCGTCGTCCGTCGTCCTTGCACGAGCGATGGCCCGGCCTGGCGGCGGTCGAGCTCGACGTGCTGCGTCCGGCGACGCTCGGTCCCGCGCTCGAGGGCGTGAGCGCCGCGTACTACCTGGTGCACTCGATGGAGCCGTCGGCGGCCGGGGACTTCCGAGAGCGCGACGCGGAGGGCGCGAGGTCCTTCGGCGGGGTTGCACGAGCTGCCGGGGTCGAGCGCGTGATCTACCTGGGCGGTCTCGGCGCGGACGACGCGGACCTCTCCGAGCATCTCGCGAGCCGGCACGAGACTGGCCGCATCCTCGCGGAGTCGGGGCCGCCACTCCTGGAGTTCCGGGCGGCGATGGTCGTGAGCGCGGACAGCGCGTCGTTCACGATGCTCACCGATCTCGTGAACCGGTTGCCCGCGATGGTCGTGCCCCGCTGGGTCGATACGCCCTCGCAGCCGATCGCGATCGACGACGTGCTCGCCTACCTCGTCGCCGGGCTCGAGACCCCGCTCGACGAGCAACGGACGGTCGTCGAGATCGGTGGACCCGACGTCACGACCTACCGGCGCATGATCGAGACGGTGGCGGCCGAACGAGGTCGACATCCTCTGATCGTCGGTGTGCCGCTGCTCACCCCCCGCCTCTCCTCGTACTGGTGCGGGCTGACCACATCGGTTCCCGCCGCACTCGCCCGGCCGCTGATCGAGGGGATGACGACCCCCATGGTCGTGCAGGACGACGAGGCGACGAGACGCTTCCCGGCGATCCAGCCGATGCCGTTCCGCGAGGCGCTCCGCCGGGCGTTCGCGGCGTCGTGATGGATCGCACGCGATGACCGGGTGCGGAGAGGGTTCCCCCCGGGGTCGTCGTCGTGGCAGGATGACGATCGGTTCGGCAGCGAACGAGCCGGAGGGGGCGCGAGGAACCGGTGGGCGAGTACGTGCGGCGCCTGATGGCCGACGTCACGGCCAGGAACGCGAACGAGCCTGAGTTCCTGCAGGCCGTCCGCGAGGCGGCGGGCTCGATCGAGCTCTGCGTCGATCGCTTCCCCGTCTATCGCGACGCCAGGGTGTTGGAGCGTTTCGTGGAGCCCGAGCGCGTGATCACGTTCCGCGTCTCGTGGGTCGACGACCGCGGCCAGGTGCAGGTGAACCGTGGCTACCGGGTGGAGATGTCGAGCGCGATCGGACCGTACAAGGGCGGCCTTCGATTCCACCCGACCGTGTACCTGGGCATGTTGAAGTTCCTCGCGTTCGAGCAGGTCTTCAAGAACGCGCTCACGACGCTGCCCCTGGGTGCGGGCAAGGGCGGCGCCGACTTCGATCCCAAGGGCAAGAGCGAGCAGGAAGTGATGCGGTTCTGTCAGGCGTTCATGACCGGGCTCTATCGCCACATCGGGCCGAACACCGACGTGCCCGCGGGCGACATCGGCGTCGGCGGCCGCGAGATCGGCTACCTGTTCGGGCAGTACAAGCGCCTCACGAACGAGTTCACCGGTGCGATCACCGGCAAGGGTCTCGATATCGGTGGCTCCCTGATCAGACCGGAGGCGACCGGCTACGGCGCCGTCTACTTCGCCCAGGAGATGCTCGGGACCCGCGACGATTCGCTCGAGGGCAAGACCTGCCTCGTCAGCGGCTCGGGCAACGTCGCCCAGTACACCGTGGAGAAGCTGATCCACCTGGGGGCGAGGCCCGTGACGCTGTCGGACTCGGGCGGCTTCGTCCACGACCCCGACGGCATCGACGCCGAGAAGCTCGCGTGGGTGATGGACCTCAAGAACGAACGCCGCGGCCGCATCATGGCCTACGCGGAGCGGTTCCCGACCGCGACGTTCACGCCCGCCGATCCGTCGGACGACCACAACGCGCTCTGGGAGGTTCCTGCAGACTGCGCGTTCCCCAGCGCGACACAGAACGAGATCAACGGCAAGGATGCGGCGAACCTGATCTCGAACGGTGTGTTCCTGGTGAGCGAGGGGGCGAACATGCCCACCGAGCCCGAGGGGATCGATCAGTTCGTGACGGCGGGGGTGCTCTACGGGCCCGGGAAGGCGGCGAACGCGGGCGGGGTCGCGGTGAGCGGCCTCGAGATGTCGCAGAACGCGATGCGTTTGTCCTGGACCCGTGAGGGCGTCGACCAGCGGTTGCGCGAGATCATGCGGCGTATCCACGAGCAGTGCCGCGACACCGCCGAGGAGTACGGGGAGCCCGGGAACTACGTGCACGGAGCGAACATCGCCGGGTTCCGACGGGTCGCCGACGCGATGCTGGCCCAGGGCGTGATCTAGCTCCGAGCGCGGCTGGGACGGTCGACCCGGGTGCTAGCGTGGGTGGATGCCGGACTGGTTGCTCGTGGTGACCGCGATCCTGGTCGGTGCGCTGATCTGGCGCATCGGCATCGCGTCGCTGCGCGTATTCTCACCCGATCCCGACGAGGTGCCGGCGCCCGCCGAGGCCGAGGACGTCGAGGCGCTCGAGGTGTACTTCGTGTGCGGGGAGTGCGGCACCGAGCTCAAGGTGTCGCGGCTCGGTGAGATGCAGGTTCCCCGCCACTGCGGGGAGAAGATGCAGGTCGAGCGACGGCCCGCGGGCATCTGAACGGCGGCAGGTTCTCCACCGACGTTCCACCGCGAGCGGCACGTTCTCGAGGGGTTCTCCACCGGTCCTTCACCGGGTTCTCCACACGACGTGTCGACGGAGGGAACGGGCGGTGGATCCGCAGGTGGTCGTCCACAGCGGTGGGAAACATGTGGACGGATCACACGTGTGTGATTCGGTCGGCGTCCTCAGTACCAGAAGCTGGTGCCGACGAAGCCGGCGCCGAGGATGCCGAGCCCGATCCAGAGCCAGACCGACGAGGCGGTGCCGTCGGTGCCGGGGATCAGCCCCATGTAGTTCGCGACGATCACGATGACCCCCAGCGCCATGAGCGTGATCAGCAGCGGGCCGTACCAGCGCGGGCTCGACCGGTGCCGCTTCTTCGGCTGCTGCGGCGCGGCGCGGTAGCGCGGGGTCTTCTTCTTCTGGCGTCCCTTGGAAACCGGCATCTCAGCCCGAGATGGTACCCGGCACGAGGCGGGCGAGGGCGACCGTCGCCGCGTCGACCGCGGCCTCGGTGAAGGGCAGCGGGTGGGTCTCGCCGGCGAGCCAGAGCGGCGCCTGGTCGTTCCAGTGCGGGCTCGCGGGGTTCCCGCTGTTGCCGGCGGGCAACACCCCGACGCTGCGGTCGAGATCGGCCAGATCGTAGACGGCCCGCCACGACGGGATCACCGCAGCGGGATACCCGTCACGGGCGTCCACACCCGTCTGCAGCACGGTCTGGTCGTCCCCGCCGACACCCGCCTCGAGGGCCACGAACAACGTCTCGAACCCCGGGATCGCGGCCAGCGGATGGGCGAGCGTCACCCGGTGCAGGTCGCCCCAGCGCCAGCCGTTCCGGTCCTCGCCGAGCACCGCCCGGAGCTCGGCGACGGCGGCGTCGAGCGCCTCGGCGAGCAGCTCCGCGTCGAGCTCCCCGGCGCGGAGCATGCGGGGGAGCGCGCCGCACTGGAACGGCTCACGCCACGCGTGGTAGCGGCGGAACAGCTCGTCGCCGAGCGTCGGTGTGAGCGCCAGGCGAGCGATGTGCGAGCACCAGACCTGGTAGATGACGGCGGCATCCGACGTCGCGGTCAGCGAGCCGTCCCACGACGCCAGGACGCCGATCGCCCACGCCCGCTCGCCGTCGTCCACGGCACCCATCCGGTCGCGCAGCAGGCCGACGTTCTCGATCGCAGCGAGCGAGACGACGTCGGTCTGCAGCCGGGCCATCGCGGTGACGTCGTGGTCGTCGCGGGCGGCCAGGACCTCTGCGATGCGCCGAGCCCGGAGCGAGGGGTGGAAGTCGTGACCGATCAGGTGCGGGTAGTCCTCGTCGTGCACGCGATGGTTCGCCGTCACGAGGAATCCCCGGCCAGGATCAGCGCCCCACGGCAGCTCCTCGGGCGGCACCTGGCCGTGCCACCCGTGCTCGCCGGTCCAGCCGGGGGCGGGCACGGTGCCGTCGCCCTTCGAGCGCACCGGGTAGCGGCCCGTGCACGCGTAGCCGATCGTGCCGTCGACGTCGGCGTACACGGCGTTCTGGCCGGGGCAGGCGAGCCCATCCAGCGCCGCGGCTCGGAAGGCCTCGAACGATGGGGCCTGCGCGACGTCGAGCACGAGCGAGGGCCTGATGCCGTGCTCGAGGCCGACCCACGAGAGGACGTAGCTCGGCTCGTCGGGCAACGGCGCGTACTCGGGTCGCAGCGATCCGGAGACGAACGTGTCGAGCAGTGGCCCGTGGCGGGTCTCCAGGACCTCGAGCGTGATCGGGTGCTCCTCGCCGCGTACGGCGATCTCCTCCAGGTGCACGGTCACGGGTTCCCACTCCCCGGCGTGTTCGGCGGCCGTGCGCTCCGCGTTCAGGCGCTCGACGAACAGATCCTGCACGTCGCCGCTGACGTTCGTGACTGCCCAGGCGTGGTGAGCGGTACAACCGAGCAGCACGCCCGGGGAGAACGGCAACGACACGCCTCGCGCCCGGTACCTGGGCGCCGAGAGATGGCATTCCATCCAGATGCCGGGCTGCATCGCGAGCAGATGGGGATCGTTCGCGAGCAGGGGAGCGCCGGTCGAGGTTCGGCTGCCCGCGACCACCCAGGCGTTGGAGCCCTGCCCCTTCGCGCGTGGCGCCGCGTCGAACAAGGCGCCGGCGAGGGCGCCGGGCACGACCTCGAGAGGATCGGGCGGCAGGGGCGGCAGGAGCCGAGCGACCGCGTCGTCGCCGCCCGCATCCCCGATCCACGAGCGAAGCAGCTCCGTGTCCCAGTTCCCCGAGAGCCCCCATGCGAGCAGTACGAACGCCGATGCCCACACCGCCTCGTCGTCGGGGATCCACGGGGTCGTATCGAGCAGCGTGTACTCCAGCGGTGCGATGGGCATCGCGTCGACCCACGCCCGAACGCCCGCTCGGAACCGCGCGTGCATGGCCGTCGATCGCTCGTCCCAGTCGGCCGCGATACGGGCGCCGGCCCGATGGAACCCCACGGTGCGCGCGAGCCGGTCCTCGTCGAGGGTGCGCTCGCCGAAGAGCTCGCTGAGCCGACCGTTGGCCGCGCGCAGGGTGAGCTCGAGCTGGAACAGCCGTTCGCCGGCGGTCACGACCCCGTGCGCGAACCAGAGATCGTCGAGCGAGGCCGCCTCGATGTAGGGCACGCCCCAGGCGTCGCGCCGCACGGTGACCGGTTCACGGAGGCCCTCGACGTGGACCTCGCCGCCGGTCGGGAACAGCGCCGACGCCGCCATCGCGCGCAGGCCGTGCCATCGGATCGGGTGTGTCGCTCACGCCGGGTCCTCCCTGATGTTGCCGAGCCAGCTCTCGTAGAGCGCGGCGTAGACGCCACCCATCGCGACGAGCTCGTCGTGGGTGCCCCGTTCGACGATCTCGCCCCTGTCGAAGACGAACACGCGGTCGGCGTGCTCGGCGGTGGAGAGCCGGTGCGCGATCGTCACGGTGGTGCGTCCGGCAGAGAGTCGCCTGAGCGCCTCCGTGATGCGCGCCTCGGTGGCCGGATCGACCGCGCTCGTCGCCTCGTCGAGGATCAGCAGGCCCGGGTCGGCGATCTGTGCCCGCACGAGGGCGATCAGCTGACGCTCGCCCACCGAGAGCTGCTCGCCGCGCTCGCCGGCTCGCGTGTCCAACCCGTCCTGGAGCGCGCGCACCCACTCGCCGAGCCCCAGCTCCTCGAAGGCTGCGTCGACCTCGCGGTCGGTGGCACCCTCCCGCCCGACCTTGACGTTCTCGCGCACCGACCAGTCGAAGAGGAAGCCGTCCTGCGGCACCATGCGGATCGCGACGCGGCGCGACGACGGGTCGATCTCACGCAGGTCGGCGCCGCCCACCTCGATCGAGCCGCTCCGAGGATCGGCGAGGCGGGTCAGCAGCTTCGCGAACGTCGTCTTGCCGCTTCCCGTCTCGCCCACGATCGCCACGTGGGCCCCGGCGGGGATCGCGACCCCGATGTCGCGCAGCACCGGTGGTCCGCCGCGGTAGCCGAACGTCAGATCGCTGACCTCGACATCCAGCGCGCCGTGGGTCGGCAGACGCACCCCGTCGGCCGGCTCCTCGATCTCGACCGGCAGGTCGAGCACGGCGAGGATCTTCCGCCAACCCGCGATCGCGGTCTGGGTCTCGGAGTAGATCTCCGGCAGGTCTTCGAACACGCTGAGGAAGACGTCTCCCAGGAACAGGAACGCCGTGGCGGTGCCGAGGGTCAGTCCCCACTCCGGGCCGAACAGGGCGCCCACGGCGATCACGACCGCCAGCGTGAGCGCGTAGAACACGCTGGACATCGGCCACAACGTCGCCGCACGCAGGTGCGCCTTCACCTCGGCGTCGTAGCGACGTCCGATCGCGCCCGTGACCCGGGCATGGATCGTGTCGTCCAGCCCGTAGGCGCGCACGACCGCTGCGCCCATCACGCTCTCGCTCACCTCGCTCAGCATCTCGCCGACCCGCGTGCGCGCGGCGTCGAACGCCGCCGACAGCCGAGCCTGCATCGAGCCCATGATCACGACGAGCGGCACCATCAGCAGCACCACCACGATCGAGAGCTGCCAGGAGTACACGAGCATCACGCCGAGTGCCGCGAACGCCTGCACGAACGAGATCAACCACGCGATGCCGCCCCACTCCGTGAACTGCTGCAGGGAGTCGGCGTCGGCGGTCACACGGGCGACGAAGACGCCGCGCTTCTCCTCGCTCTGCTCCGCGATCGAGAGTCGGTGGATGTGCGCGAACGTGCGCACGCGCAGGTTCATCAACGCCTCCTCGGAGGCGCGCACGAGCCGGCGCCCGGCGGTGCGCGCCGCCAGGAACGCCACGATCACCAGCAGGAACGCCAGCGCGCAGATGCCGTAGACGAACGTCGGCTTGAACTCGGGCGTGAAGCCGTGATCGAACACCTGCTGCACGAGGATCGGGGTGACGAGCGAGATCGCGGTGATGCCGAGGGAGACGACGAGCGTGAAGCCGAGGCCCTTGCGCAGCTCGGGGCTCTCGCGCACGCCGCGGCGGAGCACGGCGAACGAGCCTTTGAGCTCCTCGGGGACCGGCAGGTCGTCGTCCAGCCCGCGCAGGCGCGTCAGCTCGGCACTCATCGTTCACCTCGTTCGTAGGCACGGATGATCGCGCTGTACCCGGGCTGCGTCTCGAGCAGCTCGTCGTGGGAGCCGGTCGCCTCGACCCGTCCGTTGCGCAGGAAGATCACGCGGTCCGCGAGCCGGATCGTCGAGAGGCGATAGGCCACCACCACCAGCGTCGTCGACAGCTCACGACGGAGCGCGCCGAGGATCTCGGCCTCGATCGACGGGTCGACCGCGCTCGTCGCGTCGTCGAGGATCAACAGCCGAGGCTTGCGAACCAACGCCCTGGCGAGCGCCACCCGCTGGCGTTCGCCACCGGAGAGGGAGAGTCCGCGCTCGCCGACGATCGTCTCGTAGCCCCGAGGCAGCGCGCGGATGAACCGGTCGCACGCCGCGATCACGGCCGCGTGCTCGACCTCGGCATCGCTCGCACCCGAGTCCAGCGCGATGTTCGATCGCACGCTCTCCGCGAACAGGAAGCTCTCCTGGAACACGACCGCGACCGCCGCGCGCAGCGACGGGACGTCGACCTGGCGCAGGTCCACGCCGCCGATCTCGACGTGTCCCTGGTCGGGGTCGACGAGGCGCACCATCAGCTGGGTGAGCGTGCTCTTGCCGACGCCGGTCGGGCCGACGATCGCGACGGACTCGCCGGGTGCGACCTCGAACGTCACCCCCTCGAGCACCGGGGACTGCTGCTCGTACTCGAGTCGCAGGTCGTGCACGTGCATCCCGAGCGGACCCTCGGGCAGCCGCGTACCCTCCCGCACCGGGGTGACCGTCACCGGCTCCTGGAAGACCACCTCGATGCGGTCGTATCCGACGACCGCGCGCGGCAGCTCGGCGAGGATCCAGCCGATGAACCGCATCGGCCACGCGAGCAGCTGGAAGAGCGCCACGAACCCGATCAGGTCGCCGAGCGTGATGTCGCCCGTCGAGACGCGCCAGGACCCGACGGCGAGCAGCAGCGCGATCGCGAGGGTCGGCAGAGCGTCGAGCGCGGCCTCGAACGTCGCCCGGATCGATCCCGACCGCACACGCTCGTCACGGAGTGCACGGGCCTTCTCGAGCAGCCGCTGGGTCTCGGCCCGCTCCCGGCCCAGCGTCTTCACGACGAGCGCGCCGTCGATGGACTCGTGGGCGACCGCGCTGACCTCGCCGATGCGCTCCTGCGCCAGGCGGGTCGGCTCCTCCATCCGGCGAGCGAAGACCTGGTTCATGATCGCGAGCGTCGGGAACACGAACAGACCCACGAGCGCGAGCACCGGGTCGGTGGTCAGCAGCGCGATCAGGGCAAGCCCCGTCAGCACGATCACCCCCATCGCGAAGGGCACAGGCCAGAAGACGTCGACCGCCGCCTTCACGTCCGCCTCCATGTGGGCGAGCAGCTCGCCGGTGGGGGTCTCGCGGTGGTAGCGCAGGGAGAGCGCGCGGTAGCGCTCGGCGACCCTGGTGCGAAGCGTCGCCATCACGCGCTCGCCGGCCACGCCCGAGTAGTAGCGACGCACCATGATGCCGAGTGCGCGCCCGATGCCGCCGAGCATCAAGCCGCCGACGGCGAGCCAGACCTTCGACGTGTCGAGATCCCCTTCGAACGCCGGGGTGAGCACCTCGTCGGTTGCGCGCGCGAGGGCCTCCGTGAGCCAGAGCGAGGCGAAGGCGAACAGCACGGCGCCGGTGACCGCGGCCGCGAACGGCTTGGGATGCATGCGCACATAGGACGCAACGAGCCGCACGCCGCGGCGGAAGATCGCCCGGTCGACGGTGGGCGTCGATGTGGATGTCGCTACCTGCATGGAGAACCCTCACGAGGACGGAGGCGGGCGCACAGCACGAACGCCAGCCCACGCATCGTACGAACCGCGCGAGCCGGCGCCCGTGGTGCGAGGTCAGCGGCGGCGAGCGCCGCAACCTCAGACGATCGATCGACCGGAGGTCAGGCGGTCACGTCCACCCAAACCTGGCTGACGCCCGTGCAGTAGAAGGCGTCGGAGGCTTCGGGCACACCGTCGCCGTCATCACCCCACGCGCCCGTCACACCGATCACCGGCTCAGCGCCGGCCGTCGCGCTCGCGACGGCCTTCAGGCCGACCTCCACGATGACGTCCTTCTTGACCTTGTTTCGGTCGTTGACCGGCTCGGGTGTGACGAATCCCTTCCACGTCATACCCGTCACATCGGCGAGGTTGAATCCATTCGAGGTGCAGTCACCGCCGATGATGCTCGCGAGGTTCGATGAGCCGGGAAGCGGGTAGGGGCCGCCGAACACGCCGTTCACGCCCCATTTACCCTTCGTCGCCTTGAGGTCGTTCGCGTCGTCGACCCCCACCAGGAAGAATTGGTACGCGGTATCGCCGCTGCCTTTCAGTGGCTGGATCTGGAAAACGGCTTTCGTGCCCTTTTCCCCTGCCGCGATCGTGTTCGACTTGATCCAGAAGCCTTGAAGCACGAAGCACCCGCTCAAGACCAGTGCCAACGGGAGCGCGAGCAGTCCGAACAGTGCCTTCTTCCTCATGACGAAGTCCTCCCCCTCGACGGTGCGAACGTGACGTTCGATGCTCGCACCCCCGAGCGGTCCACGCAAACACGCTGTTCGGACGCCCCGCTCCCGGAGTCCCGGCTTGCTTGCTCGCGGCCGCCCGGGGATGATGCGCCTCATGACCGACCATCGCCCGTGGTTCGACGCGTACCCGCCGGACGTCCCCCACTCGCTCGCCCCGTTCCCGGAGGAGTCCGTCTACACGTTGCTGCGCAACGCCGCTGCCGGGTTCCCCGAGAAGCCGGCCCTCGCGTTCTTCGGGGCCCACATGACCTACGCGAAGCTGCTCTCCGAGGTCGAGAGGTTCTCGGCGGTGCTCGCCGGGCTCGGCGTGCGCAGGGGGGACCGGGTGGGCATGATCCTGCCGAACTGCCCGGAGTACGTGATCGCGTTCTTCGCGTGCCAGCGGATCGGCGCGGTGGCGGTCGGCAACAACCCCCTATACACCGAGCGCGAGCTCGAACACCAGATCAAGGATTCGGGCGCGAAGGTGATGATCGTGCTCGACCAGATCTACCACCGGTTCGGACAGATCCGCGACGAGGCCGGTGTGCAGGAAGTGATCGCGGTGAAGCTGAATCACTACATGAAGCCGCCGATCAAATGGCTCGCGCCGCTGAAGTTCAAGTCGGACGCACGCAAGCTCGGCACGCCGCTGCCGTTCATCCCGACCGATCATCGGGTGCGGTGGTGGGCCGACGTGATGGGTCAGGCCGGTCCGGTGCCGCCCGAAGCGGTCGTCGAGGATCCGGTCTCCGAGGTGGCGGCCCTCGTCTACACGGGCGGCACGACGGGCCTGTCGAAGGGGGCGATGCTGTCGCACTCGAACCTCGTCTCGAACGCCCTGCAGGCGTCGGCCTGGCTCAACGTCGTGCGCCAGGGCGAGGACGGCATCGTCGCTGCGCTGCCCTTCTTCCACTCGTTCGGCACGCTCGTGATGGACTTCTCGATGACGAAGGCCGCGAAGCTGATCCTGCTCCCTCGTTTCGAGATCGACATGGCGCTGAAGGCGATCTCGAAGGAGAAGCCGACGTTGTTCCCCGGCGTGCCGCGCATGTACATCGCATTGAATCAGGACCCGCGCACGCCCAAGCACGACCTCGCGTCGCTGAAGGCGTGCATCTCGGGCGCGGCCCCGCTGCCGATGGCGGTGGCGAAGCGGTTCGAGGAGATCACGGGCGGCGCGACGGTCGTCGAGGGATACGGCTTGAGCGAGTGCTCTCCGGTCACCCACGCCAACCCCTTGGTCGGCGAGCGCAAGGAAGGCTTCATCGGCATGCCCCTGCCCGACACCGACGTGAAGCTCGTCGATCTCGACGAGCCCGACCGCGAGGTGCCTCAGGGTGAGCGCGGCGAGATGTGCATCAAGGGACCGCAGGTGATGCTCGGCTACTGGAACCGCCCCGACGAGAGCGGCTTGGTGATCCGCGACGGGTGGCTGCACACCGGTGATGTCGCGATCATGGACGAGCAGGGCTACTTCAAGATCGTCGATCGCATCAAGGACATGATCCTGGTGTCGGGCTTCAACGTGTACCCCACCGAGGTAGAGGCCGTGCTCTTCCACCATCCGAAGATCCTGAAGTGCGCGGTCGTGGGCGTGCCCGACGACACGACCGGCGAGCGCGTGAAGGCCTTCATCGTGCTGAAGCCGGGTGAGACCGCGACCTCCGACGAGATCACGCAGTGGTGCCGCGATCCCGACCAGGGCCTCACCGGCTACCGCGTGCCGAAGGAGATCGAGTTCCGCGAGGAGCTGCCCGAGACGCTGATCGGCAAGGTGCTGCGCCGCGTGCTGCAGGACGAGGAGCGGAAGAAGCGGGAAGCGGCCGGCTCGATGTGACCCGGGCCGATCCGCTGCCGATCGACCTCGGCGAGGGCGCCCTCGTGCGTCGATACGTGATGGACGATCTCGATGCGATCTGGTCGGTCGCTGCCGGCGAGCGCGAGCGCCTCGGGGAGTGGATGCCCTGGGTCGAGGGGACGACCTCGATCGACGTGCAACGGGCGTGGCTCGAGAAGGTTCGTCGGCGAGCCCGAGGGGTCTGGAAGGCTGCGGCATCTTCGTCGACGACGAGCTCGCCGGCGGGGTCGGGCTGACGTGGGACGGGTACGGCATCGCGGGTGAGATCGGCTACTGGACCCGCGCGCCGTTCGAGGGCCGAGGGCTGATCACGCGCGCCGCCCTGGAATTCACGCGGCTGGCCTTCGAGCACGTGGGGCTCAATCGCGTGGTGATCCGGGCGGGCGTGAGGAACACGCGGAGCCGGGTCGTGCCCCAGCGCCTCGGCTACGTGGAGGAGAGCGTCGAGCGGGGCGGCGGCCGTGGGCTCGGTGGCTACTACGACATCGTCGTCTACTCGATGCTGGCGGAGGAATGGCGCGCCCGCCGGCGGTGATCTTCGACCTGTTCGGCACGCTCGTGTTCGAGCTGCCGCGGGAGGGTTTCTGGGCGTCGGTCGACGCGATCGCCGATGCCGTGGGCGCCGACCGGGCGGCGTTCCGCGCCGGATGGGAGGCGACCACGGTCGAGCGCCAGACGGGCGTGCTCGCCGATATCGAGGCGAACGTGCGGGCGATCTGCGAACGGCTCGGCGTCGTCTACGCCGAGCCCTCGGTCGTGGCCGCGCTGCGGGTGCGCCGGGCGATGTACGAGCGATGGTTCCGGCCGCGGGACGGCGCGCTCGAGACGCTGGCGGGACTGCGAGGGCGGGGATATCCGCTCGCGCTCGTCAGCCAGTGCGCACCCGATACACCGGCCCTCTGGCGGATGTCGGCGCTGAGCGGGTCGGTCGACGTCGAGGTGTTCTCGAGCGAGGTCGGGCTTCGCAAGCCCGATCCCGCGATCTACCGGTTGGCCGTCTCGCGGCTGGGCGTGCCGAGCGAGGGATGTGTCTACCTGGGCGACGGCGCGTACGGGGAGCTCACCGGCGCGGCGGCGGTGGGCATGGTGCCCTACCTGCTGCGCGATCCGCAGGTCGATCACGAGGCGATGCTGACACCCGAGCGAGATCCCTGGCGGGGAGCGACGATCGAGGACCTGCGCGAGGTGCTCGACCTCGTGCCGTGAGGGGTCGTGCTTTCGACGTACCCGCTCAGCCGGGCTCGGCGACCGCCGCCCGTCCCCGATAGCGGCGTCGATGCAGGTAGGCGGCCACGGCGCCGGCCGGCAGCGGCAGCCAGAACGACACCAGTCTGTAGGCCAACACCGCCAACACCGCATCGCCCGCCGACACGCCCGCCAGGGCCAGCAATCCGGTGAGGCCCGCCTCCACGAACCCGAGGCCGCCCGGCGTGATCGGGATCATCGCCAGCACCATCGACGCCGAGTACGCGAGCAGCACGAGCGTCGGTCGTGGGCGCGATCCGACGGCCGTGATCGCTGCCAGCAACGCCAGGTAGTCGAAGAGCCAGTTGCCGAGCGAGAACAGCAATGCCTTCCACCACGTGTCCCCGAGGGCGTCGCGGATCTCGTCGCGCTGCACGACGAGTCGTGCCGGCAGATCGGTCACCGGTGTCTTCCCCCTGTGGAACCGGTTGCGCACCCACTGCGCGCTGTGCCCGATGCGTGTCAGCAGCCGGTCGTGGAAGAGCAGCCGCCAGCCGAGCAGGAACGCCACGACGAACACGACGCCTCCCAACCACGCGGCCTGGGCGAGCCCACCCGGCACCGGGCGGCCGAGCAACGCCGCGGGCACGGTGAGCAGCGGCAGCATGAACAGCGTGCCCGTGCTGATCAGCGACGCCGCGGTGAGGGCCGTCGCCACTCGGGCACCGTCGACGCCGGAGTCGGTCAGCATCCGCCACTGCAGCGCACCGCCGGCCGCGGCTCCGCCCGGCACGACCCGGCTGAACGCGTTCGACGCGAGCTGCGCCGTCGCCACCCCGAACCAGCGGTCGGTGACGAGCGCGATCCGCTGCAGCCCCCAGACGCAGAAGAAGCTCATGGCTTCCAGCGCGAGCATCGCCACGAACCAGGCCGGGTTCAGGTCCAGCAGCTCCGGCCACGTCTCGAAGACCGTGAGCAGGCTGGGCCACAGGATGTAGAGCGCGACCAACGTGATCAGCAGGAACACGAGGCGTACCACGATGGCCCGGCGCTTGGCCTGGACCTCGACGCGGACCTCGCCCTCCGCCTCCTCGACCGAATGAACGTGTGACGGTTCGACGCGCGCGGCGTTGGGCGCCTGCGGCGAATGCGCGTGTTTCGAGGGCAGATCTGGGTTCACGGACAGAACCCTACCGAGGTCGTGCGTTCGGCTGAACCTAGTGCAGCAGGTACAGCGTGGGGAACACGAACACCCAGACCACGTCGACGAAGTGCCAGTACTTCACGACCCCTTCAACGGGCCAATGCGACTCGGCGCTCGAGCGCCCGTCGCGACCGACCCACCACGCGCTCGCCATCGCGAGGAGTCCGGTGATCACGTGGAACGCGTGGAGCCCGGTGAGGGTGAAGAACATCGTGCCGTACAGCGTTCCGGGGGGGAAGTGTCCGAACGCCTCCGACCACTCGTAGGCGACCCCGACGACGAAGACGAGCCCCAGCCCGATCGTGAGCAGGAGGTTCCGCCGCATGCCCCGTTGGTCGCCTCCGGCGATCGCCGTCTCGGCCATGTACGCCGTGAGGCTGGAGACGAGCAGGATCGACGTGATCGCGAGACCGAGGAGCTGGTTGAGCTCCTCGGCCGTCTCGAACCCGAGCAGGTAGTGGCGCGCGGCGATCACGGCCGAGAACAGGAACGACTCCGACGCGATGAACAGCCACAGTCCCAAGCGGTTCGTGCGGAGCCGATCGACAGGCGAGAGATCGTCGTCGTGCGCCACGAGGGCGTCGTGAGGCACGGCAGCCATCAGGCGCCCTCGCCGTCATCGCTCGGTTCGTCCGGCTCTGCCAGCGGGTCGATTCCGAACAATTCGCCGACGTGCATGAAGAACCACAGGATCAGCCCCGCTTTCGCGAGGGCCGCCGGGCCCACCACCAGCATCGGTTGCCCGGCCACGGTCGCGCCGACGTACTCGATCAGCGTGAGGGCGAGGAGCAACGCGAACACCACGTAGCCGATCAACACGCGTGTGCGGTGGGAGAGGTGGGCCATCAGCGCTCACCTCCCGCCACCGGCGCCGGCACCGGACGACTGCCTGGCCGACCGTACGGGTACGGCTCTTCATCCTCGATCGTCGGGATCCGGTCGAAGTCGTTGAGCGGAGGCGGTGACGACGTCTGCCACTCGAGCGTGGTCGCCCGCCAGGGGTTCGGACCCGCCACCCGCCCTCGCACCATCGAGATCAGCATGTTGCCGACGAAGACCAGGAACCCGGCTCCCAGAAGGAACGCCGAGATCGACGCGAATCGGTTCGCCGCCTGCAGGTCGGGTGTGTACTCGTTGATCCGTCGGTTCATGCCGTTGACCCCGGCCATGAACAGCGGGATGAAGGTGAGGGCGAATCCGAGGAACATCCAGACGGCGTGAAGCTTCCCGGCGCGTTCGTTGTACATGCGCCCCGTCATCTTCGGGAACCAGTAGTAGAGCCCCGCGAACATCGCGAAGATCTCCCCGCCCACGATCGTGTAGTGGAAATGCGCGACCACGAAGTACGTGTCCTGCAGGTGCAGGTCGGTCGCCACGTCGGCGAGGTAGATGCCGGTGATGCCGCCGATCGTGAAGTTCAGCACCACGAAGATCGCGAACAACATCGGCGTCGTGAGCCAGATCCGCCCCTCCCACAGGGTGCCGATCGCGGCGAGGAAGATGATGCCCGTCGGGATCGAGATCATCTCGGTCAGCACCATGAACGGCGCATCGAGCCAGCTCGCCATGCCGCTCGTGAACATATGGTGTGCCCAGACGATGCCCGAGAGCACCACGATGCCGCCGAACGCTGCGACCACGAGCTTGTAGGCGAACAGCGGCTTGCGGCTGAAGTGGGTGATGACCTCGAGCGTGAGGCCGAACCCGGGCAGGATCATCACGTAGACGGCGGGGTGGGAGTAGAACCAGAAGAGGTGCTGATACAGCAGGGGCTTGCCGCCGGCCCCGGATTCGAAGAAGACCGTGCCCGCCGTGCGATCCAGGAGCACCATCAGCAACGACGCGGCGAAGAACTGCGTGAAGAGCAGCGTGATCGCCGATGCGGCCAGCACGGACCAGACGAAGATCGGCAACTGGAACCATCCCATGCCCCGGGCACGCATCCGAGTGATCGTGGTGATCGCGTTCAGGCCACCGAGCACCGAGGACAGGCCGAACGTGATGATCGCCAGGATGAACAGCACCTGCCCGAAGGCGTTCTCGACCGAGAGCGGCGGATAGGCGGTCCAGCCGGTGTCCCATCCTCCGGCGAACGGAGCGGAGAGCAGCAGGACCGCAACGGGCGGGATCAGCCAGTAGCTCAAGGCGTTCAGGCGAGGGAAGGCCATGTCCCGCGCGCCGATCATCAGGGGCACGAAGTAGTTGCCGAACCCGCCGAGCAGGGCCGCGACCGCGACCGCGACCATCAGGATGCCGTGCAGGCTCATGATGCGGTTGTAGATGTCGGGATCGAGGGTCGCCGCGGCATCGATGAGCTCGTAGCGCACGACCATCGCGAGGGCCCCTGCGAGCAGGAACACCACCACGAACGAGAGCAGGTACTGCACGCCGATCACCTTGTGATCGGTGTTGAAGCGCAGGTACCTGCTCGCGCCCTTCGGCGGCATGTCCAGGTGTGGTGTCCGGCCGAACCACTCGCGGCCCCAGGCCCTCCACATGCCGACGCCCATGAGCCACCCGAGCAAGGCACCGACGTAGCCGAACACGAACCCGGCAGTGCCTCCCGCCGTCGTGCCGAGGGCACCTTGTGCGGCAGCGGTGAGCCCCCACGCGACCGCGAACCCGATCGCGGCGCCGACCAACCCCTTCACGAGCGACACGCAGCCTCCTCGATCATCCCTCGGGCTCCGCCACCACGAAGGCGCCCGACATCGCGGGGATCGGGTGCACGTCGCAACGGAAGAAGTAGATGCCGGCGTCGAGTGCGGGCACGTCGAACGTGCGCGTCTCGATGCCGTTGAACGTCTCGGATGTGTAGAGCAGCTCCGACCACTCCGCATCGACCGAGATCGAGATGTTGTGCGGCACCCCGTCGTCCTGGTTGTCGAGCGTGATCGTGAACGGTGTGCCCGCCTCCGTCGCCAAGCACTTGGGGTCGAACTCGATGTCCTTCGCCAGGATCTGCAGCTCTGTGCCCTCCGGTGTGCAGTCGGCCTGTCCGGCCGTCGCCGCGCCCTGCAGCCAGGCATCGAATTCCGCACGCTCGATCACCCGCACCGGCATCATCATCGTCGAATGATTGAGCCCGCAGAGTTCGGCACACTGGATGCGCATCATCGGGTCGGTCTCGTATGAGCCGACGCGATCGGGTGTCAAAGTGGCGGTGGTTGTGGAGCCCGGGACCGCATCGATCTTCACGCGGAACGCTGGGATCCAGAACGAGTGCAGGATGTCGACGCTCGAGATCTCGAAGCGGACGGGCTGATCCACGGGCAGGACCAGCTCGTCACCTGAGGTCACCCCGGCGGCCGGGTAGTCGATCGTCCAGGCCCAGCGAGCCGCTTCGACGCGAACGATCATCAACTCGTCGGTGGGCACGTTCTCCTGGTTACCCAGCTGGACGAGCCCCACCAGGCCGGGGAAGACGATCAGCGACGCGGCGAGCATGCCCGTCACCCCGAGCCACCAGCCGAAGATGCGGCGGTCGCCGTAGATCGCGGGACCGTCGGTGTCGGGCTGCCCCTTCGAACGGAACCGCCATAGGCTCACGGTCACGGCTGCGATCACGAACGCGAACACCGGGACCGCGAGGGCGGTGAGGTACAGGAACGCGTCGTCCACGATCGTCGCGGTCTCCGCGTAGCGCTCGGGCATGATGCCCTTGATGAACACCCACACGATCGTCTCTCCGACGATCGTCAGCATCGCCCAGAGCGATACGGCGAGGACCAGATCGCGCGATATGGGTGTCCGGGAACCGCCGGCGTCGTCTTGCGGCTCGAGATCGTGTTCTGACATCCGCCCCCCCGCGTCGCACGACGGTCGACAGCTCGGCGCATCCTGGCAGCCATCGCGTTGCCACGCTCGGGACGAACGGCCCCTCGACTCAGGGACCCTCGGCGACCATCCGCTCGAGGTCGGCGGCGAGCGCGTCCGGATCGGTGTCGGGGGCATATGAGCGGCGCGCCACGCCGTCGGTGTCGAAGGCCAACAACTGATCGAGGTGGACGCTCTCGTAGACGCCTTCCCCGAGCTCCTGTCGAACGGCGATCGGCAGTCCGTACCTTCGTTGCACGCCCTCAACCTCGCCCGGCGACCCGGTGAGACCGACGAAGGACGGGTCGAACAGATCGAGCCAGCGCTCGAGTCGCCCGGGCGTGTCCCGGGCAGGGTCGGTCGTCACGAACACCACCTCGATCCGTGCGGCCGTTGCCGGGTCGAGGCGTCGCTGTGCTTCGGCGACCATGGCCATCATGCCCGGGCACACGTCGGGGCAGTGTGAGTAGCCGAAGTACAGCAGGGAGATCGCGCCGCGTTCGGGGAAGGAGAACGGCGCACCCCGTTGATCGGTCAGCGTGAACGGCTGCGCCGTGATCGGGTCGGGCAGGGCTGCCCCCCACCACCCCTGCGGATCGGCGGCGGTGGGTGCAGCCGGCCGAAGGTCGCCTGAGACGTGTCCCCGCACGCCCGCGTGCTCGTCGTCGTGGCTGCGCATCGCCGCGAGGCCGGCAACCGTGAGGACGAGCGAGAGTGCGACACAGCCGATCACGACAGCGGTGACCAGTCTGGCGCGCCGGCGTTCCGGAGTCCGGCCGAGCGGTGTCGGATCCACGAGGTCAGGGTACCGACGTGTTCCCGTCGTCTCCGCTGCCGGTGTAGGTTCGGTGCCGATGCCAGCCGAAGACGTCCCATCGGAGCTCGCCGGAGCCGACGCCGCGCATGCGGCCTCGATCGAGACCGCAGAAGCGATCGAAGAAGCCGCCAAGGTGAACGACGACCCCGAGGTCGCCGAGGTGCTCGACGACGCCGCCCTGAAGGCCGATCAGGCGTCGAGCCGCGTGGGCTGGTTGCGTGGGCTCTTGCGTCGCCGTTTCGGCACCCGCGGGGATTGACTCGACGCCTTCGGTCAGGTTTGCCGACCGGCATGGATGGACAAGACACCTCCCGACATCCATGACCGCGCGCCGTGCGCGCTGAGGGAGGGAATCATGTTGCAGACCGGATTGGCGCTGCTCGCCCAGAACGGCGGCAACGAAGGTGCCACGGACACGATCCTGTGGATCATCGCTGCCGTGCTCGTGGTCGCGGGCGTCTTCGCGATCGTTCGTGGGGCGTTGCTCTGGGGCATCCTGTTGATCATCGGAGGCCTGCTCGTCGGCCCCGGTGGCGTGAGCATCCTGGACTGACGGAGGCTCTCATGGTGCTGGCACAGATCGACATCGAGCAGGGTCTCGAAGAGGCATGGGCGGACGTGGTGACGTTCGCCCCGAAGCTGCTGGGCTTCTTCGTGATCCTGCTGATCGGTTACTTCGTCGCGAAGGCGCTCTCGAAGCTCGCTGACGCGCTGTTGGAACGGGTGGGCTTCGACGGCCTCGTGGAACGGGGTTCGATGCGCCAGGCGTTCGAGCGCAACAAGACCGATCCATCGGACGTGATCGGCGTGATCGTCTTCTGGCTCGTGTTCCTGGTCGCGCTGCAGCTCGCGTTCGGCATCTGGGGTCCCAACCCGGTCAGCGACCTGCTGGAAGGGCTGATCGCCTACCTGCCGAACCTGATCGTCGCGGTCGTGATCCTGGTGATCGCCGCCGTGCTCGCGAGGGCGTTGACCGACGTCCTCGAGCCGATGCTCGGAGCGGTACGCGGTGGCTCGGTGATCGCCAAGGGTGCGGGCATCGCGATCCTGGTGGTCGGGGTCTTCGCCGCTCTCGATCAGCTGCAGGTCGCACCCGCGATCGTCACTGGGCTCTTCTACGCGCTGCTGGTCATGGTCGTCGGTTCGGCGGTCGTCGCGTTCGGCGTCGGGGGCATCCCGATCGCCCGACGCTGGCTCGAGCGTTGGAGTCACTCGGCCGAGACCACGGCCCGCGACGTCCAGGCCGAGGTCCAGTCACGAAGCAACGACGACGAGCCGGTGCGCGAGGTGGGCACCGGCACGCTCTAGTACCGACGAGGAACGGAGGGGATCACGATGGGTGAGCACGTCGACAAGGCGAAGGGAACGATCAAAGAGAACGTCGGCGACCTGACCGACGACGAGCGGCTCGAGCGCGAGGGCAAGATGGATCGAGCCGGCGCCGACGTGAAGAAGAAGGCCGACGACGCGGTCGACACCGTCAAGGAGAAGCTGAGCGACGCGCTCGACGGCGACTGACGCGTGCAGGGGAGGAGTCCACATGGACGTCGAGACGCCACGACGCGAGATGCCCGAGGAACTGCCGGAGGGCGAGCGCCCCGAGGAGTTGCCTGAGAGCGAGGACGACGCGTTGGAGCGCACGCTCGAGCCCGAGAGTCCCGAGATCGGTCAGCCCGGCCCGACCGACGACGCATGACCCGATCATCGAACCATCCCGCGACCGACGAGCCCCGCGACCGGGGCCGCGTGACCAGGTCGTCGGTTCGCCCGGAACGGTGCGACGGCAGTTGCGGCACATGTCCATCGGCGCCGCGGGGGGACTGCTGATCGGTATCCCTGCCGGATGGCTGCTCGCCGAACTCGTCCGCGACGACGGCGAGCCTGTGTCGTGGGTCCTCGCGGTGGGGGCCGCGCTGATCTGCACGGCGATCGGGAACGTGCGAGCGGGCGCGGGGGCGTACGCTCGCACGGCCCCCGCGCCCGGTCGTGCTCAGGCGGTGGGCGCTGTGTCGGACGGTTCCATCGTGGTCTGCGCCGAGTCAGGCCTCGCTGACTGCCACGGGTCCTGTTCGGCGGTCGTTCCCTGGCGGTCCTGCACGGAGGATTTCATCGCGCGGAGCTTCCCCATGATCTGGTCGTAGCGCTCCCGGCCGGCCCGGGTCCCCAACACGTAGGCTCCCCCGCCGATCACCAGGGTGCGGATGATCCTTCCGCGGCGCTTCGGCGCCTTCGTCTCCACGGTGACGCGCTCGTCGCGAGCCAGCGCGTCGAGTGCGCGCGCCAGGGACCCACGTTCTTCCTGCAGGTCATCCCGGAGCAGCCGCACCTCGTGCTTGAGGCGGTCGTTCTCCCGATCCATCTTGTCCAGGCGTGACTCGGTCATGCGTTCCCGGGCTCGAACACCCAGATCGCCCATGCGTTCGGCCATCCGATTGGCCATGTGGACTCCTCCCATCGCTCGTGCCGGACGAGATGCCCGGCGGTCGGTTCGGGGGAGGTGTTACCCAGGTGGGGTTCGGTCCACACCCGACGTCACTGCAGGGTGAGGATCTCGGACGGGTGCCACCGACCTAGGCATCGAGACGACGTCACCGATCACGAGGGTGGCGGGAGGGCCGATGCTCGCCGCCGCCGCCAGCGTCGGCAGGTCGTCAAGGGTCCCCACGACGGCGCGCTGGTCGTCGGTCCAGGCCCATTGCACCACCGCGGCGGGCGTCGATCCGGGCCGCCCGGCGCGGATCAGCGTGGCGCACGTCTCGATCAGCTTCCCGGCCGCCATCAACACGACGAGCGTGTCGGTGGCGGTCGCCATGCGGGCGAGATCCACGGTGTCGTCGACGTGGGCGGTAGACCCGGTGACCACGGCGAACGATCGCGCGAGCGAGCGATGGGTCAGGGGGATGCCGGCCGCAGCCGGCGCCGCGACGGCGCTGGTGATGCCGGGGACGATCTCGACCGGGATGCCGGCCTCCTCGCACGCGACCATCTCCTCCCCCGCGCCCGAAGACGAATGGATCACCCCCCTTGAGGCGCACGACCACGTGGCCGTTCATGGCTTCCTGAACGAGCAGAGCGCTGATCTCGTGTTGCCTCATCGCCTGTCGGCCCGGTTCTTTGCCGGCGTAGATGCGTCGGGCGAGGGCCGGCGCCAGATCGAGCAGGACCGGGGGGGCGAGGTGGTCGTAGACGACGACGTCGGCCTCGGCGAGGGCCCTGGCTCCCTTCACCGTGATGAGCTCCGGATCGCCGGGGCCCGCACCGACGAGCACGACGCGCCCGGTCACGCCGGCGTCTCCTGCAACAGACGCTCACGGAGCCTGGCAGCAAGCTCGTCGCCACGTCCGTCGCGCGCGAGTGCTGCCGCCTCGTCGAGGTCGATCGCCTCGGCCCATCGGTGAGCACGGATCGCGAAGTCGGGCAGCGCAGGCATCGTCTCGGTGCGCACCGTGCGCACCACCGCCAGCACCTCGGACCATTCCTCGCCGAAGGACGCCGATAGTTGCGCGCGCAACTTCTTCGCCAGAGCCGGCGACGCGCCTCCGGTCGCGATCGCCAGCACGAGCTCACCACGGCGCACGACGCTCGGCGCCGACCAATCGCAGTTGGGGATGTCGTCCATCACGTTGACGAGCACCCGGCGGCAGCGGGCCTCACGGGCGATCGCGTCGCGTTCGCCGTGATCGCGGCTCGCCGCCACCACGAGGAACGCCCCGTTCAGGTCGGCGGCGCGCCACGAGCGGCGTTCCACGGCGACGCCGCCGACCGTCTCGAGTTCGTCGAGTGCGTCCGTGGGGCCCGACGCCACGACCAACACGTCGTCGGCACCCGCGGCGATCATCGCCTCGACCTTGCCCTCACGCACGGCGTCGGCGCCGATCACGACGCACCGCCGCCCCGACAACTCGAGCATCACGGGATAGCCGAACGGCATCACGAGCCTCCCTCAACGACGGCTTCCGCCTTCTCGCGATCGCTCCGCGACCCCGCGAGCTCCACGCTGCAGTGGATGCCGCATTCCTTCGCGGTGCCGTGCTCCCACCACCAACGGCCTGCCCGCTCGGGCTCCCCCGGCTCGACCGGGCGGGTGCAGGGCGCACATCCGATCGAGGTGTACCCGTGGTCGAAGAGCTCGTGGGTGGGCACCTCGTGAGCGCGGACGTAGGCCCACACCTGGTCGAGGGTCCAGTCGGCGAGCGGGTTCAGCTTCACGATGCCGCCGTGGTCGCGATCGAGTTCGACCTTGGCGATGTTGCGACGCGAGGCCCACTGCTCGCGGCGCAGGCCCGCGATCCACGCGTCGAGGGAGGCGAGCTTGCGCCGGAGCGGCTCGACCTTGCGCACGGCGCAGCACGCGAGTCGCAGGTCCACGCCGCGATACATCAGGTTCGGGCCCTCGCGGTTCACGAGCGAGGCGACCGCCGACGTGTCGGGGTACTCGAACTCGACGGCGATGCCGTAACGTTCCCGGACCTCCTCGAACAGCGTGTACGTCTCGGGCGGCAGTCGCCCCGTGTCGAGCGTGAACACCCTCACGGCGGGGTTCAGGCGCCACGCCATGTCGATCAGCACCATGCCGTCGACGCCTCCCGCCGCGCTGATCGCGAGCTTCGGGTGGAAGCTGTCCAGCGCCCACCCGAGCAGCTCCTCGGCCCTCGAGTGCTCGAACCGCTGCGCCGCGTCGTGCACCCACGTGGCCTCCTCGTCGAGGACCGGCATCGCCGGCTCGTGCCAAGGTGCCCGCGGATCCGAGTCGGCCATCAGCCCCCGCCCCCCACGGTGATCGCGGTCAGCTCGAAGCCTCGCTCGCACGATTCGCACCGCCATGCCGTCGCGGCGGCGTCGTCGGGCCGGATGTCCTGCTCGCCGCAGAACGGGCAGTAGAAGGGCACCGCGCGCACGCTCGTCATCGCAGCTCCCCGTGGGCGCCCACCGGCTCCGCGAACCGCGCCAGCGCATCGGCGTCGAGACCGTTCACGAACGACGAGAACGTGTCGCCGTCGGCGCGTTGGCTGCCGTAGCGGCGCAGCAGCAGCTCGAGGTAGTCGGCCGTGTCCTCCGCGTAGACCTTGACCCCTCGGACCTTGCGGCCGAAGGCCGCGCCGTCACCCATCGTGCCCCCCAGATGCACGAGGAACGCATCGCTCTTCGTCCCGTCGGGTCGCGCCCGCAGCGCCGACATCAGACCGATGTCGGCGACCTGGAACCGCGCGCACGAGTTCGGGCACCCGTTCACGTGGATCCGCACGTCCTCGTCGAAGTCCGGCAGCCGAGCCTCGAGCTCGTTCGTGATCCAGGTCGCCCGGCCCTTGGTCTCGCCGATCGCGAGCTTGCAGAACTCGATGCCCGTGCACGCCATCGTCGATCGGCGGAAGGCGCTGCCGCTGGCTCGCAGGTCGAGCCCGTCGAGGTCGGCGACGAGCTCGTCGGCCCGGGATGCCTGCACGTCGACGATCACCAGTTTCTGCTGCGCGGTCGCCCGCACCGAGCCCGACCCGAACCCGTCGGCCAGATCGGCGACGAGACGCAGCTGGTGCCCGGCGACGCGACCCGCCCGGGGGGCGAATCCCACCGACACCCGACCGTCGCGTTGCGGCATCACCCCGAGGTGCTCGCGAGCTCCCATCGGCGCCGGCCGGGGTGGGGGTCCGTCGGGCAGAGGCCCGTGCTCGAGGAACTCGCGCTCCAGCACCTCGCGCACGCGTTCGGCGCCCCAATCCTTCACGAGGAACTTCAGGCGGGCGTGGTTGCGCGAGCGCCGGTACCCGTACTCGCGGAACAACGCCGTGACCCCCGCCCAGACCTCCGGGACTCGCTCGCGGGGCACGAAGGCGCCGAGGCGCTGCGCGAACATCGGGTTCGTCGAGAGGCCGCCGCCCACCTGCAGGTCGTAGCCGAGCTCGCCGCCGGGTCCGGTGACACCCACGAAGGAGACGTCGTTGATCTCGTGGTTCGTGCATCCGGCGGCGCACCCGCTGATCGAGGTCTTGTACTTGCGCGGCAGGTTCGAGAACGCCGGGTCCCCGACGAACCGCTCGGCGACGGCGCGGACGTCGGGCGTCGCGTCGAACACCTCGTCGGCGGTGACCCCCGCGAGCGGGCAGCCGAGGATCACGCGCGGCGTGTCGCCGCAGGCCTCCTGCGTCGAAAGCCCGACCGACTCGATGCGTTCCCAGATCGCGGGCACGTCCTCGATGCGGATCCAGTGCAGCTGCACGTTCTGGCGATCGGTCACGTCGGCGACGTCGCGGCCGAAGCGCTCGCTCGCCCACGCGATCGCGCGGAGCTGGTCGGCGCTCATCGCCCCGCCGTCGATGCGGATGCGCATCATGAAGAACTCGTCCTCGAGCTCCTCGGGCTCGGCGCTGCCGGTGCGCTCGCCCGGCACGCCCTGCGTGCGCTGCGTGTACAACCCCCACCACCGCATACGGCTGCGCAGGTCCTGCTTGCCGATCGATCGGAAGCCGCCGGGCGCGAAGATGCGCTCGATGCGCTCGCGGACGTTGAGCCCGTCGTCTTCCTTCTTGATCTGCTCGGCCGGGTTCAGGGGCTCGTGGTATCCCATGCCCCACTGCCCCTCGCCGCGAGGGCGCGGGGTTCGTGGGGCCGGGGTCGAGGTGTCGGTCATGGGCATCCACAGGAGCTGGGGGTCCGGGGAACGCGAAGGGCCGCCGAAGACGGCGGCCCGGGCGGTGCGGTGGGGATGGGGAGGGTCAGGTCCGCGCGCGCGGGTCGGCGTTCGAGGCGCCGCAGGTCGCGGCGATGCCGCACAGGCGCGAGGGGATCATCGCCCCCACCAGCCCGGCCGTGCGCGTGCAGATCACGGTATTCGTACCCCTCAGGTCGGATTTGCAGGTGCAACGTATCCGCGCCGCGGAGCCGATGTCAAACTGGGGGCGCTGACCTGATCCACCGGCGGTCGACGAGGTCGGCGAAGCCCAGCTAGCTCGAGCCCAGCAGATCTCGGGAGAGTCCCAGCACCCGCTCGCGCCCGACGTCGTCCAGCCCGCGCAACGGGGCTCGCACGGCGGGGTCCATGAGCACGTCGCGAGCGACGAGCACCTCCTTGAGCGCGGCGTGGAATGGGATACCGGCGAGCTCGTCGCGCAGGCGGCAGACCTGGGTGTGCGCGGCTTCGCTCCGCTCGTGCACGAGGGAGGCCGTGATCTCGGGGAACGCGGCCGCCAGGCCGCTCACGCTGCCCACCGCGCCGGCCGCCATGCCCTGCAGCGCGAGCGGTTCCGACCCGATGAAGACGTCGAGCCCGAGCCCGAGGTAGGGCTCGACCGCGGTGAAGGGGGAGTCGGAGACCTTCATGCCCACGACGTTGGGAGCCGACTCCCGCACGCGGGTCACGACGCCGAGCGGGATCGCATAGCCGCTGCGCCCCGCGAACTCGTAGACGTAGAACGGCAAGGGGTCCGCGGCGTTCGCCGCACTCACGAGGTGCCGCGTGAGCTCGTCGTCGTCGAGCGGGAAGTACGGCGGGGCGATCACGGCGACCGCCGCGGCGCCGATCTCCTGGGCGTGGGCAGTGAGCGCGACCGTGTCCCTCGTCGTCTGAGCCCCGGCGTGGACGGCGACGTCGAAGCCCTCGGGGGCGTGTGCCACGAAGGCTTCCGAGACCGCGCGACGTTCGGCCACGTCGAGGAGCACGCCCTCGCCGGTGGTGCCGCACGCGAGCACACCGTCGACCCCGCCGTCGGCGAGGAACCGGGTGAGGCCCTCGATCGCGTCGACGTCGACGGCTCGGCCACCCTCACGCATCGGGGTCACGCTCGCCGCGATCGCCCCTTGCAGGCGTCGCATCATGGCCGGAAGTCTACGTGGAGGAGCTGGCCCCTCAGACGAGGTTGCGGAGCGCCAGCAGGGTGTTCTCGACGGGCTTCTCGGCGATCCGCCGCATGAACCACGGGTACCACGACGGGCCGTACGAGATCAGGGTGCGGATCGCGTAGCCCTCGCTCGCGTACCGTCGCTGATCGTCGGCACGGATGCCGTAGAGCATCGCGATCTCGAAGTCGTCGTGTCCTCCCAGCGAGGTCTCGATGCGCTCGATCAGTTCGGTGTCGTGCGACCCCAGCACCACGCGGTGGGCTCCGCCCTGCACGAGATGCTGCGCGAGCCGGAAGTAGCTCTCGTCGATCGCGGCCTTCGACGTGAAGACGAGCCCCTTCGGTTCCCGGTAGGCACCCTTCACGAGCCTGATGGAAGGGCCGGACGGCAGCAGGCGCTGGATGTCGTCGTAGGTGCGACGCAGGTACGCCTGTAGACACAACCCGACGTTCGGCGAGCGGGCGAGCTGGGCCTCGTAGAGGTCGAGCGTGCCGTCGACGTACGGGGTGGACTCGATGTCGATCCAGCAGGCCCGGCCGATCTCCGCCGAACGATCGACGAGGCGTCCAAGATGAGTGGCCGTCACACCCGGGTCGAGATCGTACCCGAGCTGGGTGAGCTTCACGGAGATCTCGGCGTCGAGCCCGAGCTCCTCGACCCGGTCGAGGAGCCTCAGGTAGTCGCCCGCCGCCTCCGCGGCCTGGGCGAGATCGGTGATGTTCTCACCGAGGCGCGTGAACGACACGGGGATGCCCTCAGACGCCAGCCGGCCCGCCGCTCCCAGCGCGTCCTCGGCGTCCTCGCCCGGCATGAAGCGGGCGACGGAGCGTTGCACGAACGACAGCTGTGGGAGTCGGGCCCTGAGGAGCGCACTCTCCGATGCCCACAGGAGCGCTGCCTTCACCGGGTTCATGGCCCGGGAATCCTACCCCGGCACGATCCCGCTCAAGACGCCACAAAGCCGAGGCCCGCGCGGAGGAGGGCCCCGGCTCGAGCGCTGAGCGTCGGCGAGCTCAGGTGATGTCGATGTCGGAACGACGAGCGCTCGTCGACTCCGGCGTGAACCGGCGGCCGTGCTGGTCGACGTAGCTGCCGTCGGCGGCCCGACGAACCATCACCCGGTCGTCGTCGCCATCGACCTCGCCCGCGTTCGTGTGCAGGCTTGGCTCGTCGTCGAGCGGCCCCGTGTCCGGGCGTCGGTCGAACTCGGCGTACCGGGCGGCCTCGAGCCCTCTCGAGCCGACCGAGCGGCGCGGCGCCCCGCCGATCAGGCCCCCGATCGCGGCAGCAACCGCGCCGACCACGAGCGTGATGAACGTCGCCCACATCGCGTCGCTCGCGCCCGAGCCGATCAGGTCTCCGTCGTCGATCGTCCGGAGCTGACCCTCGGAGAAGATCCCGAAGATCGAGGGAACGCCGAAGACGATCGTCGCGATCAGCAGCGTGCCCCACGCGGTCATGCCGTGCAGCCACCCCGAGCCCGGGCCTCGATTGTCGGTCAGGATCCCGGCGAGGAGTCCCGCGACGAAGAGGGCGAACGTTCCCGATCCAGCGAGGAACCACTCGAGCTCGTCACGGACCACATCGATGCCGGACGGGAAGGCGAGCGCCAGCCAGAGCGAGGTCAGGACGGCCATGATGGCGAGGCCCCAGACCGCGCCGGTCACGATCGCGCTCCAGCGGATCGGTGGCCCGCCTCGAGGCTGGTCGATGTCGATCGTCGTGGTGCGCATCAGGTGCTCCTCTCGCTCGGCTGGCGCTCGATGCCGCAACCGCCGGCGATCATCGGCGGAGGAGGGACCGGCGCCGGTTGCGGGGTCGGTTCCGGTGGTGGAGGCGGCTGCGGCGGCGCCGGCGGCCGGGGCGGAGGCACCGGATCGTGCCTCCGGCCCCGGCTCGGCGCGCGCGGCAGGGGGGGCCGCCGCACTTCCTCCGAGGATCCCGGACCGTTCGGGTCGGCGAGGAAGGTCATGAGGTCCACCTCTCGCCGGCGAGACCCGAACGAGTGGGGGGGTCTGACGACGGGTCGCGGGCATCCTTCCTGCGTTTGCGTGGCGCCTGAAGCACATAGGTATGCGGCTGCTCGTGCTGCCAACACCACCCCGTCGCGTTGTAGATCGACAGTACGGTCGCGCAGTCCGTGTCCTCACACACACGGCCGGTCTCGTGGACGCGGCTGCTCCGCGCGTCGCCTGGGGCCATGCGGCCTCGAAGGGCGCGTTCTGAACTCACCGTGCTCATGGATGGGACCTCCCCGTGTGGGCGGTGGGAGAAGCGTCAGGAGGCCTGTACCCGAGGGCCGGATGATCGAAACGTCTGTGTCAGCGCTCGTTCGGAGCGGTGAGGCCGTCGGCGAGCTCGAACCAGACCCGGTTCACGCCGTCGTGGCGGACACCCCAACGGTCGGCGAGCCGGGCGACGAGGACCAGACCCCACCCCGTCCCCTCGGGGGAGGAATCCGTACGCGGCTCGGGGGTGAATCCGGGGCCGGGATCGCACACCTCCACACGCAGGACCCCGGCGACGATGGTGATCGAGAGGTCGATCTGCTGCCCCGACGCGAGGGCCACGTGTCGTAGGCCGTTCGTCACGAGCTCGCTCACCATGAGCCGGGCATCCTCGAGGACCTCCTCCGAGAGGCGGTCTGCGAGCCGGTCGATCTGCTGTCGAGCGAGTCCGACCGCTGCGGGGGTGGCATCGAGGTGGATCGCGGAGGACCTCACGGACCACACCTCTCCGCCTCGCGTTCGGGCACGGCGGTCACCGGGTCCTCCGAGTCGTCGACGTCGATCGGATCTATACCGAGAACGGGCTCGTTCCAAACCTCGCCCGGGGTGCCGCCAAAGTCGCTCGTCTCAGGCGGATAGTGGCATGCGGAAGCGCACAGCGTCGTCACGGAACCACTCGATATCGTCAGCAAGTGCTTCGAAGAGGCCAGCCCGCATCACATCGCTCTCGGCATCGCCGGGCCGGACGACGCCCTCACACGTCACCACGCAGCGCGCGTCCTCGACCTCGATCGACACGGTGGTGCCGGCGCCCGTCATGGCGGCACACGCTTCGACGACCGCGACCCGGATGTCATCGATGCGGTGTTCGTCGCTGTAGCGCTCGAGGAACCGTCCGACGAAGACCCGCAGGGTGGCGAGCATCTCCCCACCGGCGGGAACTCGAAGGGATGCGCGGGCCGGTGGCCCAGCGGGGCCGGTCACGCCGGCAGGTCGTCGGCCGTGGCCTCGATCGTGAACGCCGAGTCGAGTCCCGTGAGCGCGATCACCTTGGCGGGCGAGCCCTGCACGCCGACCAGCCGGAGCTCGCCGCCGCGGTCGTGCGCCTCCTTGAGACACGAGACGAGGATCCCGAGGCTGCTCGAATCCATGAAGGACACGTCGGTGAGGTCCACGGCGATGCGCGGGGTCCCTTCCCCGAGGCCCGCATCGAGCGCGGCGCGGAGTGCCGCCGAGGTCGACAGGTCGAGCTCACCCCCGACGCTCACCACGGTCCATGTTCCCAGGGTGTGCGTTTCGAACGATGGCTCCACGGAGAACTCCTCTATCGTGACGATCGGCACCGTCGGTGCCGCCGGGCGACCAGTATAGGAAGGAACGCGTGGATCACCCCGACGCAACCGTGAACCTTGGCCTCCCCGCCGACCCCGAGTCGATCGCGGTCGTGCGGGCCGTCGTCGCGAGCGTCGCCTCGAGGCTCGCGCTCCCGTACGACGCCGTGGACGACCTGCGGATCGCCGCTGCTGAGGCGTCGGCGCTGCTGCTGTCGTTCGGACCGGAGGGGACCAGGCTCTGTGTGGACCTGCAGCCGAGCGACGCCGCCCTACACCTGACGATCTGGGTCGAAGGCGCAGCCGCCGTCCCGGAGCTCTCGCGGCGTGAGGGGCTCGCATGGCGGGTGCTGGAGGGCTTGGCCGACGAGGCGGACGTGCGCGAGGTCGACGGCAGCCCCGCGATCGAGCTTCGTCTGCGGACCGTCGACCGGTGAGCGATCGCGATCCGAGCGCCCGTGCGGGGAAGCCTCGCGGCCGTCCGGACGAGGCGGAGGTCGAGGCCCTCTTCGCCGCGATGCCCGACCCCGCGGCCCGCGACGAGATCGCGACGAGGTTCGTGCCGTTCGCCGAGTACCTGGCACGTCGGTTCGTCGGACGCGGTGAGTCGGTCGAGGACCTCACGCAGGTCGCGATGATCGGCCTGCTGAACGCCATCGATCGCTTCGATCCATCGCGCGAGGTGCAGTTCTCGACCTATGCGGCGGCGACGATCGTGGGCGAGCTGAAGCGGCACTTCCGCGACAAGGGGTGGGCCCTGCGCGTCCCACGACGACTGCAGGAGCTCGCGGTCCGCGTCAATCGGTTGCTCCCGGAGCTGACGCAGTCGCTGGGGCGTTCGCCGACGATCCCGGAGCTCGCCGAGCACCTCGACGTCGGTACCGACGAGATCGCAGACGCGATGGACGCTGTCCAGGCCTACTCGACCAGCTCGCTCGACACGCCGATCGGCGAAGAGGCACAGGCTCCGGTCGACTCCCTCGGAGAGGTCGACCCCTCGATCGCGCTGCTCGACGAGTGGTCCTCGCTCGCTCCCGCGGTGGCGGAGCTCTCGCCGCGGGACCGGCGGGTCCTCTACCTGCGGTTCTTCCGTGGGCTGACCCAGAGCGAGATCGCCGAGGACGTCGGTGTGAGCCAGATGCACGTGTCGCGCATCCTGGCTCAGACGCTCGAGAAGCTCCGTCGGGCGGCGGACGCCTGAAGCGGCTCCTCCGCAGGCGTTTCGGCATCGGCCGGGGTGGGCAAGCACACCCTGTGCCACGGATGCATCGCGTCGACCCATCCGCGCCCGGCCTCACCAGGCGGCGCCGCGGCACGGGCTTCTCCTACGAGGACGCCCGTGGCCGCCCCGTGCGCGACGAGGCGGCTCTCGAGCGCATCCGAGGGCTCGCGATCCCGCCCGCGTGGACGGACGTATGGATCTGTGCCGATCCGCAGGGACACCTGCAGGCTGTGGGCGTCGACGCCGCCGGTCGCCGACAGTACCTCTACCACCCGGTGTGGCGTGAGCGTCAGGACATCGACAAGTTCCGGAGGGTCGAGTCGTTCGCCCGCGCGCTGCCCGACCTACGGGAGAGGCTCGAACGGGACCTCTGCCTCGATGGTGCCCCGAAGGAGCGCGTGATGGCGGCGGCCGTGCGCCTGCTCGACCGGGCGACGTTCCGGATCGGATCGGAAGAGTACGCGGACCGACACGGTTCCTTCGGCCTGGCCACGATCCGCAAGAGCCACGTGCACGTGGACGGGCCGACCTTGATCTTCGACTACGTCGCGAAGGCCGGCGTGCGTCAGGTGCACCGGATCGACGACCCTCTCCTCGTGCCCGTGGTCGAACGGCTGAAGCGGAGACGGAGCGGCGGGCTCGAACTCCTGGCCTACAGGGAGGATCGTCGCTGGCGGGACGTGCGTTCGACCGACATCAACGCGTACCTGAAAGATCTGCTGGGAGAGGAACACTCGGCCAAGGACTTCCGGACGTGGCACGCGACCGTGCTCGCAGCGATCGACATCGCTCGGGTATCGGAACCCGGCGGTCGGGTCGCGGCGAGGCGGAGCGTCGCGGCGACCGTGCGTCGGGTCGCCGATCATCTGGGCAACACGCCGTCGGTCTGCAGGGCCTCCTACATCGATCCGCGTGTGTTCGATCGGTTCCGTGAGGGGTTGACCGTGGCGCCGGCGCTCCGGGGGGTTCCCGCCGACGATGAGCAGGCTCGGGAAGCCGTGGAACGCGCCGTGCTCGACATGCTCGGTGGCGAGGTCCGATCCTTGGCGGCGTGACAGCTGCGCGCGCGGATCAACGCTCGGGGTCCACGGTCTCGTCTGACGTCCGGCGTTCGACGTCGAGCCGCTCCTCGTCCGCCGAGGCGAGCGAGGGACCGACGACTCGATGTCCGCACGAGAACTCGGTCAGCTCGCGGCTGTCCGCGCGCTGAACCGGCTCGCGGCTCGATGGATCCGCGTCGTACGCCAGATCGACCATCGTGCCCTTCCCACAGACAGGGCAGACCCCGTCGGTCACCCCACTCATAGCAAGGGCTCGAGGTGCGCGCGGTGGGTGAGGTCGTCGTCGGGCACCTCGATGAGTCGCTCGATCATCCGTCGGTGCTCGGGTTCATGGACCCGCAGTGGCAACGCCACGACCGCGGGTCCCGTGTATGCCCAGCCATCGGTGTCGCGGTGGGCCACCGAGCGGGCGCAGTCACAGCGAACCTCGAGGCCATCCAGCGCGACGTGATCGTCGCACGCGAGGCAGACCAGCCGCCGCATGTTCCCTACCTTCCCTGGTGCGTTGTCGCACCGTCCTCAGTGTCGTGCGTCTGGGGATCGCCCGATTCCTCGCGGACCAGATCCTCACGGTCGGCGATGGGGTGTGCGGTGTCGGAGGGCTCGCGGCCGGGATCGGGCGATTCGAGGCTGGAGTATCCGGCCCACAGCAGCCCGAGGAGCGTGGTCGCGACGACCGCCGCGAGGAGCACCATGACGCTCCCGCTGCCCCACGAGTCGAAGACGACGGCCGAGATCACGGCGCCGATCGCCAGGCCGACGAGGGGCGCGACGACCAGGGCCGACGCGATCCGGCGGCGGAGCCTGTCGCCGATCCGACGGGTGGATGGGTCGCTCATGTCAGCGTCCTTCCCCGGCCGTCGGTGATCCAAACGCATCGCCGGAAGGGGCGGGTCTCAGCGCTTCCTGATCACGACGATCGCGACGTCGTCGTCGAGCCCGACCGAGTCGATCAGTTCCCTCTGGATACACGAGACGATCTCATCCGCGGTGAGGCCGATGCACGTCGAGAGGAGCTCGGCGAGACGGCCCTCACCCTCATCGATCGTCGCTCCTCGCTGTTCCACGAGGCCGTCGGTGTAGGAGACGATCGCGTCACCGGGCCATAGGTCGACCGCCACATCGTGCAGCTCGGGAGCCTGGAACGTCCCCAGGAGCGTGCCTGGGACCCCCACATGCTCCACTCGGCCGTCGGCGCGTATCGCGAACGGCAGTGGATGCCCGGCGAGACAGACCGTGATCCTCAGGTGGTCGACGTCGAGCCGCAATCGCATCTGGCACGCCGTGCAGAAGCGCTCGGTCGCGACCTGTTCCGCTCGGATCAGCTCGTCGTTGAGCGCACCGAGCACGGCGCTCGGGCGCTCCTCGTACCGAGCGAGCGTGCGCACGGTATGCGTCGCCAGCCCCATCACGGCCGCCGCATCCGGTCCCTTGCCCGAGACGTCGCCGACCACGACGCCCCATGTCCCTTCCGCGTGAGGGAACACGTCGTAGAAGTCGCCGCCGACCTCGTCGTTCGGGGAGAAGGGCCGGTACAGGGCGGCGAGCTCGACGCCTTCGATGTCCGGCATGCTCGTCGGCAGCAGGCTCCGTTGCAGGGCTCGCGACATCGCCGCCCTGCTGTCGTGGAGCTGGGCTCGTTCGAGCGCCGACGTGATGCGGTTCGCGGCGAGCTCGAGCACTTCCACGTCGTCGGTCGTGAAGTGGCGAGGCTCGTACGTCGCGACGTGGATCACGCCGCGCACCTGCCCTCGATAGACGAGCGGCACACCCATGAGCGAGGACATCGTGTCGGCGAGCCAGCGCCTGGCGACCTCGTACGTGGAGACGTCGTCCACCACGAGCGGCGAGACGGTGCTCGCGATCTTCCCGGCGATGCCTCGCCCGACCGGGACCGGCGCTGCCGAGCCATCGGTCTGCACCCCGACCGTGGCGTGCTCGATGAGCTCCGTGCCCTTCCGATCGAGCAGCAGCAGCGTCGCCGAGTCGGCGCCGAGGACGCGCCTGAGCGTGTGCAGGAGCCGGTCCGCGAGATCGTCGAAGCTCAACTGCGTCAGGGTCGCGTCGGTGACCGCCTGGATCTGCTGCAGACGCTTCGTGAGCTGCAGGAGGCGCTCTTGGGTCTCCATCCGCTCGGTAACGTCCTGGAACACCGTGACCGCCCCGGCGATCGCGTCGTCGTCACTCGTGCGGATCGGGGCGGAGTCGACCTCGATCATCACGGTCGTGCCGTCGGCCCGTTCGATCGCCATCGGTTCCCCGATCACGATGTCTCCTGCCCTGAGCGAACGGCTCATCGGGTAGTCACTCGGCTCGTACACGTTTCCGTCGGGCCGTCGTGCGGTCCACGGGAGCATCGGGTCCGAGGACTCGACGCTGCTCCCGAGCGGGTACTCGTACGACAGGAGTTCTCGTGATCGGGCGTTCTGCATCGTGATGACACCCGTCGCGTCGGCCACAACGACGCCGTTCGGCATCTGCTGCAGGATCTGATGCATCGTGTTCCGTTCTGCGGCGAGCGTTCGGGCGAGAGACTCGACGTCGAGTCGCGCCGCGTCCGCCTCGTCCCGCGACGCCTCTCGCGACGCGAGGGAGTACGCGACGATGAACGAGAGCGCGACGAAGACGAGGACGGCGATCAGATCCTGGGGTCGGGTCGCCCACAGGTCCCCGTCCGGGATCACCGCGAACGTGGAGACCAGGACTCCCGACGCGAGGGTGGCGATCAGGCTGGCGCTCAGCCGCCCGACCAGCGTGGCCCCGACCGTGGCCACGAGGAAGGGCACGCCGGGGAAGTGATCGAAGACCTGCAGGTCGACCGACATCCAGGCGGCGACACAGGGCAGGACCACCGCGAGCACGAGGCCCAGGGCGAACTCCGTGGTGTCCGCCGGTCGCCAGAGCCGACGCCCGAGGGCGGTCCGCGGTCGCTGGGAGGGTCGTTCGCTCATCGCTCCACCTATCCGGGGGCGTTCAGGATACGCGCGGTCGTGCGAGACCCGCGACGTCGTCCGTTCACCCCTGGGTGGAGCGCTCGATGCGCCGGCGCATCGAGCCGATCACTCCTGGAACTGCGCCTCTTCGGTCGAGCCCTTGAGCGCGAGCGTCGAGGAGCTGCCGCCGCTGATCACGGTCGAGACCTGGTCGAAGTAACCGGTGCCGACCTCGGCCTGGTGGCGCGTCGCGGTGTACCCCTCGGCCTCCATCGCGAACTCGCGCTCCTGCAGCCGCACGTAGGCGGTCATGCCTTCGGTCGCGTAGCCGCGCGCCAGCTCGAACATGCTGGCGTTCAGCGCGTGGAACCCGGCGAGCGTGATGAACTGGAACTTGTAGCCCATCGCGCCGAGCTCCTTCTGGAACCGCGCGATCGTCGAGTCGTCGAGGTGCTGCTTCCAGTTGAAGGACGGGCTGCAGTTGTAGGCGAGCAGCTTGTCCGGGTACATCGCGTGGATACCCTCGGCGAACGCCCGCGCCTCCTCGAGGTCGGGCGTCGAGGTCTCGCACCAGATCATGTCCGCGAAGGGCGCGTAGGCCTGGGCCCGCGCGATCGCGGCCTCCATGCCGTTCGTCACCTGGTGGAACCCCTCGTGCGTGCGCTCGCCCTTCACGAACCGCTGGTCGCGCGGGTCGATGTCGCTCGTGAGCAGCGTCGCGGCGAGCGCGTCGGTGCGTGCGACCACGAGCGTCGGCACGCCGGCCACGTCGGCGGCCAGCCGGGCGGCGGTGAGCGTGCGGATGAACTGGTCGGTCGGCACCAGCACCTTCCCGCCGAGGTGGCCGCACTTCTTCTCGCTCGCGAGCTGATCCTCGTAGTGCACACCCGCGGCGCCGGCCTCGATCATCGCTCGCATCAACTCGAACGCGTTGAGGGCGCCGCCGAACCCCGCCTCGGCATCGGCCAGGATCGGCACCATCGAGCGGGCGTCGGTGCCCTCGCTCCAGGCGATCTGGTCGGCACGGTGCAGAGCGTTGTTGATGCGACGCACGACGGCCGGCACCGAGTTGGCGGGGTACAGCGACTGATCGGGGTAGGTGTGTCCGGCGAGGTTGGCGTCGGCGGCGACCTGCCATCCGCTCAGGTAGATCGCCTGCAGGCCGGCCTTGACCATCTCGACGGCCTGTCCGCCCGTCATCGCGCCGAGGGCGTTCACGTACTCGGTCTCGGTCACCAGCTCCCACAGCCGCTCGGCGCCCCGGCGGGCGATCGTCTGCTCCACCGGGAACGAGCCCCGCAGACGGATCACGTCCTCGGCGGAGTAGTGGCGTTCGACGCCGCGCCACCTCGGAGCGGTCTCCCACTCACGCTCGAGCGCGTCGGCCTCTCGTGCGATGCGTTCCTCCATCTTTCCGCCCATCTGTGTCGCCCCCTTGGTGCCTGGTGCCTCGCCTACCCCGGAAACGAAAGGACCCCTCGATCGACGAGAGGTCCCCCAGGCGCACGTGGACGCGGTTCGCGTCCATCGGCGCCTCTACACGCTCGATACGTTGTTGAATGATGATTCAAACATCTGATTGGATTGTGCCACATGCCCCTCAGGGGGTCAATCCCGCCGCCGGCACGGGCGGCTCACGAGGCCAGCAGACGCGCGACCGCGAACCGGCGGCGACCTCGGTCGAAGGCCTCGCCCGCGACGACGATCTTGCCGTTGTCCTGCAGCGCGACGTCCCGAGCGGTGTCGCTGCCGCCGTCGAAGTCGACGACCGCGCGGCCGTCCTTCGAGAAGCCCAGGTCGTACGAGCCATTGGGCTTCAGTCGCACGATGCCGAACTGATCGTTCCCCGACCGTCTGATGCGCCCGACCACCACGATGCGTCCGTTCGGCTGCACGGCGGCAGCCTGGGCGAACTCGTAGTCCGATCCGAACGCGAGGATCCGGACACCGTCGCCGGCGAACGTGTCGTCGAGCCGACCGTTCGGCCCGTAGCGCAGCACCCCCCAGTCGGCCTTGCCTCCGTTCGCCACGTGTCCGACGACGACGAGCTTCTCGTCGGGTTGCTCGGCGACCCCGTAGGCGGTGTCGGAGCCGTTCGCGACGTCGGTGATCTTCACGCCCCGCTTGCCGAAGTCGCGATCGAGCTTGCCTCCGAGCAGGAACCGGGCGATCGCGATGCGGGGCGAGAGTCCGGACTCGGCGGAGCCGACGGCGACGATCTTGCCGCCCCCGACGATCGTCAGGTCGTTGATCTGCTCGTCGCTCGCCGTGAGGTCGACCGTCACCCGACCGTCGCCGCCGAAGTCGCGGTCGCGCGAGCCGTTCGGTCGCAGGCGCGCGAGCGCCCACCGGCTCGTCTCGCCGTTCGACGTCGAGCCGCCCAGCACGATCTTGTCGTTGGCGCCGACCGCCACGGCGTTCGCCCCCTGGAACTCCTTGTCGAAGCCGACGAAGGCGATGCCGTCCTTCGAGAAGTCCTTGTCGAGCACCCCTCGCGGCCCGTAGACGGCCACCGCCATGAGGGTGCCCGACGAGCGTGCGCGCTGCCCCGCGACCACGATGCGACCGTTCGACCCGATCGCGACGTCGAAGCCGTAGTCGGTGCCTCCGAGGTCGGTCGTGACCCGGCCGTCACCGCCGCCGAAGTCCGGGTCGAGCGAGCCGTTGGGCCGGAAACGTGCAAGGGCGAAGTCGGTGTCCCCGTCGAGCGTGTACCCGGCCACCACGATGCGCCCCTTGGCGTCGACCGCGACCCCGAACGCCGTGGCGCCCTTGGGGAACGCGGTGGCGCGTCCGTCGTTCGAGAACGCGTGGTCGAGCTTGCCGGCTGCTGCCTGGGCGGGGAGGGTCTGGGCGATCACGGCGAGCACGGTCACGACCGACGCGAGCCTGCCGATCCGTCTGCCCTGCATCTCGTTCACCCTCCCCGGCGGGTTGCCTCGCGAGGGTATGGGCGAGACGCGGTGCGGGTCAAGGCACCCGGGGCATAGGGGTCCGTTCGGTTCAGGGGACGATCTTGGTGATCGGCAGCTCGAGGATGTCGGTCGCCCCGGCGGCTTTCAGCTTCGGGATCAACCGGTTGACGCCACGCTTGTCCACCACGGTCTCGATCGCGTACCCACCGTCGGCGAGCGGTGAGACCGTGGGAGCCTTCATCGACGGGACGACCGCGAGCACCGCATCGCGGGCGGCATCGGTGACGTTCAGCTTGATCAGCACGCGGCCCTCTGCGGCGAGCGCGCCGAGCAGCAGGGTCGTGATGTCGTCCATGGCCGCCCGCTTCCCCGGGTCGGCCGCCGCCGCTCGGTTCGCGACCAACACGGGGTCGCTCGCGAGCAACGTCTCGATGATCTTCATGCCGTGCGCGCGCAGGGTGCTGCCCGTCTCGGTGACATCGACGATCGCATCGACGATCTCGGGCACCTTGGCCTCGGTGGCGCCGTAGCTCCACGCGACTTTGACCGGGATACCCAGCTCGGCGAAGTGCCGCTCGGTGATCTGCACGAACTCGGTCGAGATACGAGACCCGGCCGGCATCTCTTCCGCGCTGTTCGCAGGATGCTCGTTCGGCACGGCGAGCACGATCGTCGTGCCGTGGCCGGTGCCGGTCTTCGCGTAGCTGAGGCTCGTGAGCACCTCGACGTCGCTGCCGGTCTCGGCGATCCAGTCCTGTCCGGTGATGCCGAGGTCGAACAACCCCTCGGCCACGTAGGTCGGGATCTCCTGGGGGCGCAGCACGCTGACGCGTTCGATCCGGTCGTCGTCGACGCTGCCGTGATAGTCACGGCTCGACGACCGGCGGACGGTGAGGTCTGCAGCCTCGAAGAGGCGCAGGGTCTGCTCCTCGAGGGAGCCCTTCGGGATCACGACCTTGAGCATGGGCGTCGGAGTCTACCGGCCGCCGGTCAGCCTTCGGAAGCCGCGAGCGAGCGGAAGAAGCAGCTCCGCTCGCCGGTGTGACAGGCCGCCCCCTCCTGGTGGATGCGCGCCACGATCACATCCGCGTCGCAGTCGACCCGCAGCTCCTGCCAGTGCTGCTCGTGACCGCTCGTGTCGCCCTTGCGCCACAGCTCCTGTCGCGACCTCGACCAATACACCATGCGCCGCTCGACGAGGGTGCGCTCGAGCGCCTCTCGGTTCGCCCAGGCCATCATGAGCACCTCGCCGGTGTCGGCATCCTGCGCGATCACCGGGATCAATCCACGCTCGTCGTAGCGCAGCGAGTCGAGGTCGACGGACGAGCGATCGAGGTCGGCGGGGCCCGTCGGACGAGCGGGGTCGCTCACAGCCGTACCTCGACATCGCGTTCGCGCAGGTACTCCTTGATCTCGCGGATCGTGAGCTGGCCGAAGTGCAGCCGGCTCGCTGCGAGGACCGCGTCGGCGTGGCCCTCGGTGAGCGCCTCGGCGAAGTGGTCGAGGTGTCCCGCGCCGCCGCTCGCGACGATCGGGACACGCACCTCGCCGGCGATCGAGCGCACCAGGTCGAGGTCGTAGCCCTCGCCGGTGCCGTCTCGATCCATCGAGGTGAGCAGGACCTCCCCGGCGCCTCGTTCCGTCGTCGCCTCGACGGCCCACTCGACCGCGTCGCGTCCCGTGGGTGTGCGGCCGGCATCGACGAAGACCTCCCAGCCGTCGCCGCCGGACCGCCGCTTCGCGTCGATCGCGATCACCATGCACTGCGTCCCGAACCGATCCGCGCAGCGCTGCAGCAGCGAGGGGTCGCGCACCGCGGCCGAGTTCACGGCGACCTTGTCGGCGCCGGCGCGCAGCAGTTCGTGCGCGTCGTCGTCGCGCTTCACGCCGCCGCCGACCGTGAGCGGGATGAACACCTGCTCCGCCGTCCTGGCGATCACGTCGAGCGTCGCGGCCCTGCCCTCGACCGTCGCCGTGATGTCGAGGAAGACCAGCTCGTCGCCGCCCTCGCGATCGTAGTGCGCGGCGAGCTCGACCGGGTCCCCGGCGTCGCGCAGCTCCTGGAACCTCGTGCCCTTCACGACGCGTCCCGCGTCGACGTCGAGGCACGGCATGATGCGTTTGGCGAGGGTCACGGCCGGGTCACCCCCTGATCACCTGGGCGAGCTTCAGGGTCTTCTCGTACAGCGCCTTGCCGGTGACGACGGCCTCGCATCCGAGTTCCCGCAGCGCCCAGACATCGTCGGCGTCGCGGACGCCGCCGCTCGCGATCAGCGGGGTCTGGGTCAGCTTCAGCATGTGTTCGTAGAGCTTCGTGTCAGGTCCCTTGAGTGTGCCGTCCCGAGCGATCGAGGTGACCAGGTACCGGGGTGCGCCCGCGTCGTCCAGGGCGGGGAGGGCGTCATCGAGCGCGGGGCCTTCCTCCTGCCATCCCTTGACCATCACGTGACCGCCGCGGACGTCGACCGCGACCACGATCGCCTCGGCGTGCTCCTCCACCGCCCGCCGGACGAACGCCGGGTCGGCGGCGGCCGCGGTGCCGAGGATCACACGCTTCGCGCCGGCCCCGAGCACCGCGCCGATATCGTCGCTCGACCGGATGCCGCCCCCCACCTGCACCGGCACCTGAACCGCTCGACAGATCGCCTCGATGCGTTCGCGGTTCTCTCCGTCGCCGAGCGCCGCGTCGAGGTCCACGACGTGCAGGCGCCGGGCGCCCTCTTCCTGGAAGCGCTCGGCGACCTCGACCGGGTCGGCCGCGTACGTCGTCTCGGCGTCGGGGTCGCCCTGCATCAGGCGCACGGCTCGACCGCCACGCAGGTCGATCGCGGGGATCACGATCATGCGAGCGACCCGACGAAGCGTTCGTATACGTGCAGGCCGGCGTCGCCGGACTTCTCGGGGTGGAACTGGGTGGCGAAGACGTTGTCGCGGGCGACCACAGCCGAGAAGTCGCCACCGTAGGTCGTGGTCGCCACGGTGTGGTCTGAGATGGGTGGGGCGAACGAGTGCACGAAGTAGAAGCGCGTGCCGTCGGGAAGGCCATCGACGAACGGGTGTGGGGATGTCCAGGTCGTCGTGTTCCAGCCCATGTGTGGCACCTTCACGTCGCCGGCGAGGCGTCCGACCAGCCCGGGCAGCACCCCGAGGCCGGGCTCCGGATCCTCGTCGCTGCCCTCGAAGAGGACCTGCATGCCGACGCAGACGCCGAAGACCGGCCGTCCGGTCGCGCGGAAGTCCGCGATCGCCCGATCCATGCCGTGGTGACAGATCGCGCGCATGCACGCGCCGAAGTGGCCGACGCCGGGGATCACGAGGGCGTCGGCCGAAGCGATGTCGCCGGCGTCGCGCGTCACGAGCGCGCGACCGCCCACGCGCGCGATCGCGCGCGAGACGGAGTGCAGGTTGCCGGAGCCGTAGTCGACCACGGCGATCGTCTGGGTCATCGAGGTCCTCTGATCAGAGCGTTCCCTTGGTGGACGGCACGCCCTCGCGTCCGGTGAGGCTGCAGGCGTCGCCGAGCGCCTTGGCCATCGCCTTGAACTGCGCCTCGCAGATGTGATGGGGCGACCTGCCATACCGAAGGTGCACGTGGATCGTCATGTTCGAGGCCTGCGCGAAGGCGCGCACGAAGTCCTCGAGCAGTCCGGTATCGAAGCCGTCGATCGTCTCGTACGGCACGGGCACCTCGTGCACGACGAAGTTCCGCCCCGCGAGGTCGAGGACGACCTCGACCGCGGCCTCGTCGAGCGGCACGGTGATGCTCGCGAACCGGCGGATGCCCGCCTTGTCGCCGAGCGCCTCGGCGAGCGCCGTGCCGATCGCGATGCCGCAATCCTCCACGGTGTGGTGGCCGTCGACCTGCAGATCGCCCCTGCACGTGACGTCGAGGTCCCATCCGGCGTGCTTGCCCAGTTGCTGCAGCATGTGATCGAAGAATGGGATGCCCGTGTCGGCCTTCGACGAACCCGAGCCATCGAGGTTCAGCTCGACCGCGATATCGGTCTCCTTGGTCGTGCGGTTCACGCTCGCGGTGCGGCTCACGGCGACAGCACCTCCCGCAGGCTCGTCAGGAAGAGGTCGACCTCGTGCTCGGCGCCCGCGGTGACGCGCAGCGCGTTCGGCACCACGGTCGTGAGGTCGCGCACGAGCACCTCGCGGTCGAGCAGCGCCTGCCAGATCTGCTTCGCGTCATGGGGTTCGGGTGGCACGAAGAGCACGAAGTTCGCGTCACTCGGGAAGACGGTCATGCCCGGGATCGCAGCGAGCTCCCGGACGATGCGGTCGCGCTGCGCGCGGATCGAATCGAGCAACGAGAGGGCCTCGACCGTGTGGTGCAGGGCCACGATCCCGGCTGCCTGGGTGAGCGCCGACATGTGGTAGGGGAGCCGCACCCGCTGCAGGTCGGCGACGACCTCGGGGTTCGTCATCACGTACCCGATCCGCGCTCCGGCCATCGCGAACGCCTTCGAGAACGTCCGCACGACGGCGATGTTCGGGTGATCAGCGGCGAGCTTCAACGCGCTCTCGCCGCCGAACTCGATGTAGGCCTCGTCGACGATCACGAGCGCGCTCGTGCGCTCGGCGAGCGAGGTGACCGCCTCGAGCGGCTGGGCGTTGCCGGTCGGGTTGTTGGGCGAGCAGACGAAGACGACGTCGGGGTCGGCGGCCTCCGCAGCGGCGATCGCTGCCTCCTCGATCGCGAACGGTCGTGCGAGCTCGAGCCGGGTCACCTCGGTGTGGGTGAGCCACGAGAGCCTCGAGTGCAGCAGATAGGTGGGCTCGAACACGACGACGCTCCGGCCGGGGCCGCCGTAGGCGAGCAGGAGTTCGGTCAGCACCTCGTTCGACCCGTTCGCGGTCCATGTGCCCTCGAGCGTGTGTCCGTGGTGGGTCGCAAGCTCCTCGCGGAGGCGGATCATCTGCCCGTCGGGATAGCGGTGCAGCGGCAGGTCGTGGACCGCCTCTGCGAGCTCGGTGAAGAACTTCTCCGGAAGAGGGTGCGGGCACTCGTTCGTGTTGAGCCGCGCGGCGACGTCGAACTGCGGCGAGACGTACGGGGCGACATCGCGCACACCGGCGCGGGGCTCGGCAGCGGGACTCACGGCTCGACGACCTCGGCTCGGCTCGCACGAGCGTCCATGGCCTTCGCGTGACCGACGAGCCCCTCGGCGTTCGCGATCGCCGAGGTGCGCGGGGCGAACCCAGCCGCGCTCCGCTCGTCGAGCTCGACCACGGAGCTCACCGTCACGTAGTCGGATGCGCGCAGCCCGCTCGAGAACCTCGCGGTGCCGGCGGTGGGCAACACGTGGTTCGACGCCACCCCGTAGTCACCGAACGGCACCGCCGTCCACCGGCCGAGGAAGATCGCGCCGGCGTTGCGCACCTTGGGAAGGAAGGCGTCGGGCTCGGGCAACAACAGCTGCACGTGCTCCGATGCGAGGTCGTTCACGACCTCGGCCGCCTGATCGAGATCGCGGACGATCACGGCCTTCGTGTAGTCGAGCGCGGCGTCGACGATCTCGCGACGCCCGGCGTCTTCGAGCGCCTCGTCGAGCGCTTTCGCGACGCGGTCCACGAGGTCGGGGTCGGGAGTGATGAAGAACGTGCGCGCCTCGGGGTCGTGTTCCGCCTGGGCGATCAGGTCGAGCGCCGCCATGTCGATGTCGACGTCGCCGTCGGCCACGAGCGCGAGCTCCGACGGTCCGGCGAGGCCGTCGATGCCGACGGTCCCCGCGACCTGACGCTTGGCCTCGGTGACGTAGGCGTTGCCGGGTCCGACGATGCGATCGACCTGCGGGATGGTCTCGGTGCCGTAGGCCATCGCCGCGACCGCCTGTGCGCCTCCGGTCTTCGCCACGTAGTGAGCGCCGGCCTTCCTCGCCGCGTAGAGCACCGACGACGGGATCGAGCTGTCGGACTGCGGTGGCGTGCAGAGCACGATCTCGTCCACACCCGCGACGACGGCAGGCACCACCGTCATGCACACCGACGAGGGGTACACGGCCCGGCCTCCGGGCACGTAACACCCGACCGACTGGAGCGGCCGGACGATCTCGCCGAACCGCACACCGTCGCGCTCATCCCACCATGGTCGGGGGAGCTGCCGGGTGGCCAGGTCCCTCAGCCGCTCGATCAGATCGTCGAGCGCCGCCCTGAGCTGCGGATCGATGTCCACGGCCGCCGCGTCGAACTCCGCGTCGGTGACGAGCACACCCGAGCCGCTGAGGTCGGCGCCGTCGAACCGCTGCGCCAGCTCGATCAGGACATCGTCGCCCTCCACGAAGACACGCTGGAGGATGCCGCCGACCGTATCGGCCACGGTGGGGTCGGTCTCGAGCCGAGTGGCGTCGAGACGCTCGCCCCGCTCTCGCAGGTCGAGGAGCTCGAGCATGTCAGCGCTCCTCGTGAACCTCGTGATGGCCCGCGGCGCCGGTCGCGACGGGGGAGAGCGAGTGGCGCAGCCGCCGGTCGCGCGCGAGCAGGATCCAGCCGCTCACCCCGACCGCGAACGCGGCGACGGCGAGCATGACGATGGCGACGAGGAGCAGGGTCTCGCGATCCATTGGAAGGGTTCCAGGGTACCGAAACGTGCGCGGCCTCAGCCGGGCCCGAGCGTGGGAGCGGGCCGGCGCCTTCGGCGCCGGCCCGCGGTGGTGCGGAGAAGTGTGTGGTGCCTACTTCACGCTGCTCTTCAGACGTGCGCCCGCGGTCACCTTGACCGTCGCACTCGCCGGGATGTTGATCGTCTCGCCCGTGCGCGGGTTGCGGCCCGTGCGCGCGGCGCGCTTCACCTTCTGGAACGAGATGAAGCCGGGGATCGAGATCTTGTCGCCCTTGGCGACCTCGGACTCGATCGTCTCGGTCATCGCCTTGATGACCTCGTCGACCGTGGACTTCGCGATGCCGGACTTGTCCGCGATCGCGTCGACCAGCTCTGCCTTGTTCATGCGAACACCTCCCCAGGTGTAGTCGGAACCCGGGCAGACTACCCGGATTCCGCATGTTTCCGCGGATTTCCGGGGGCTTTCCGGCATCTCCGCAGGTCAGACGCTCGTCGACTCGGCTATCGGCCTGCGCCTCGAGTACCGTCGAACGTCTCGTCGGCGTGAGGAGCGCCGTGGTCGAGACGGTCCGCGAGCGTCTCCTCGGCCAGTAGGAACGCCATCGCGCTGACGTCGAGATCCTCGCGGTTGGCGAGCACGATCACGGTCGTCCGCTCGGTCGGGAAGCGCACCATCTTCGACTCCCACCCCGGGAAGTTGCCGCCGTGACTGACGATCGGCAGCCCCCGGTGTGTCCGCACCGACAGCCCCCACGCGTAGTGGATCGGCGTGCCGTCGTCGAGCGTGCCGCGGGTCGTGAGGCGCTCGGGGAGCCAGCCGCCGGTGAGCCGATCGTCGTCGAAGTTCGCGCTCCACGTGGCGAGGTCGGCGACCGTCGTCCAGAGCCCGCCGGCGCCGACCGCGTGGAACCGCGCCGGCTCCTCGTAGACGCCACCGTCCTCTGCCTCGAAGTGTCCGCGGACGGCTCGATCCGGAAGCCGGCTCTCGTCCGCCCTGAAGAACGTGTCGGTCATGCCGAGCGGCTCGAAGATGCGCTCGCGTGCGAGGCCGGGGAGGGTCTCGCCACTGGCCGCGGCGACGATCTCAGCGAGGAGCAGATAGCCGCGGTTCGAGTAGCCGTAGCGACTGCCCGGCTCGAAATCCAGCTCGGCCACACGGCGGAGCTCGTCGAGGAGGTCGGCGTTCCCCCAGGCCGGCACACCGTCGACCGGCACCCCCGGGCCGCTGCGCTGGCGCTCCCTGACGCCACCGGTGTGGTGCACGAGGTGGCGGATCGAGACCCTGTCACCCCAGCCGGGGAGCCCGGGGACGTACCGAGAGATGGGATCATCGAGGTCGATCGCCCCGTCGCGTTCCAGGAACGCGACGCACGCGGCGACGAACTGCTTCGCGATCGACCCGACGTAGAAGATGGAATCCGTGCCGAGCGAACCGTCCTCGCCGGCGTTCGGCGCACGTTCGAACCCGACATCGATCGCGTCGCCGCGTGCGAGCGCGGTGACCGACCCCGACGGCGTCACGCCTGGCCGGTTCCTTCCCGGATCGCCTTGCGCTTCTCCTCGGTGCGGCGCTCGGCCTCGAGGCGCTCGAGGTCGACCTCGTCGTAGCTCACGTAGCTGAACGTCTCGCCGATCGCGGGATGCACGTCGGAGATCAGGCGATGCATCGTCTGCGCGACGCGCCGATAGACGGGGTGCCCGGCCGGTTGTGACCGCAGCTCGGTCAGGTGCATCGCCTCGCGCGCCGTCATCTGCATCACGAAGCGGATGCGGTAGGCCATCGACACCGCGTACTGCGCCTGCTCCACGAATCCGGCGTCGAGGAGCGCTCGCTCGGTCTCGGCGCTCGCCTGCATCACGCGCTCCCAATCGCTGCGCAGCCCCGCCTCGTCGATCTGCGACGGAGTCTCGTACCCGTGCTCCGTGGTGAGCCGCTGCCACTCGATCGTGAGAGGGCGGTGGCGCTGCAGGTCGCGGAACGCCCCGTAGTCGCACAGCACGTCGAATCGGTAGCTGGTGCGCTCCCACGAACGGCCGGGTTTGTGGCGCCGGTTCGACCGGTCGCCGACGCTCGCGCGCAGGATCTCGGCCACCTGTTCGCGCGGCATCGACCGTGCGAGCGCGAGCAGCTGGTCGTCGGGCATCGCCGACGACGCGTACAGGACCGCCGCCGCCACCTTCGCCTCGCCCTCGGGGTCGAAGTCGACGAGCGTGACCTCGTCGCGGTGCTCGGGCTTCGCGCCGGCGTCGGTGAGCACGCGCGCGGTCAGCTCCTCGACGCCCGCGCGGTTCGAGTCCCAGTAGCGCGACCACGCCACGCCGCGTTCCTCGACGTCGACCCGCTTCAGGAACTCGGGGATCACCTTGCGCAGCTCGGCCTTCATCAGCTCGCCGTACTCGCGCATCTCCGCGAGCGGATGCACCGCCAAGCGCATCAGGAGCTGCTCGTACGACTGACCGGTCGCGTAGATGCCGAGGTTCGAGCGTGTGCCCGCGGGCAGCAGGACCCGCAGCGTGTCGCATGTCTTCGCCATGATCGTCTGGCGGTAGACGAAGTCGCTGTCGCCTTCCTGCTTGGGGAAACGTTCCTTGAACCACGCTTCCATCGGCTCGTACATGCGCCCGTAGGTCGTGAACGCCTCGTCGAGGAACGCCGTGTACCGCTCGCCCGCCGGGGTGCCGTCGAGCTCGGACGGAACGGTCGCCCGCCAGGCGTCGCCGGGGCGGTCGTCGTAGCGCATGTACCGCGTGGACTGCTCGAGGTAGGCGGCGAGCCGACCCCACTCGAGGGCCTTCGCGAGCAGCTGTGACGACTGCTCGCACGCGAGGTGCACGCCGCCGAGCTGGGCGACCGAGTCGTCGCCGTACTCGACGAAGACCGAGTCGTAGAGGCGGGCCGCGCGTTCGCTGCCGGCGGTCGACGAGGCGCCTACGTGTGCGCCGGCGATCTCGTCGATGTCGCCGGCGAACTCGTCGAGGAAGAGCCGCCGGAGCGACTTCGTCGTGCGCGAGTAGCGGGCGAACATCGCGCCCTTGACCGCCTCGGGCAGATCGACGAGCGCGAAGACCGGGCCCTCGAGGTTCGTGAAGTGGCGGGCGAGCACCGCTCGCTCGTCGGGCGTGAAGTCCTCGGTCACGTAGGCGAGCGTCATGGCCTCACGCTACCCCGAGGCTCAGACGTCGCCACCACCGCCCTGGAACACCGTGACGGTCGAGCCGGCCTCCACGGTGGTGCCGGCGACCGGCTCCTGCCCCAGGATCCGGCTCGGGTTCGGGCAGTCGGGCACCGTCGGCACCGGTTCCCCGATCGCCAACTCCAGACCGACCGACCGCAGGGCCTGGCGAGCGGCACCGACCGACAGACACCCGCTCGACACGTCCGGCACTTCGACCATCTCCGGGCCCGTCGAGACGTAGATGTCGACCGCGGACCCGGGCTCGACCTCCGCGTCGGTCGCCGGTTCCGACCGGATCACGAGACCCTCGAAGATGTCCGCGCTCGCTTCCTGCAGGGTGGAGCCGAGGGTGAGATCCGCTGCGCGCAACTCCGACTGGGCCTGCGACACGGTGAGGCCCTCGAGAGACGGCACCACCACGGTGTCGGGTTCCACGGCCACCGTGATCGTGACGGTCGAGCCCCGCGCGACCTCCTCGTCGCGCTTCGGATCCTGGGCCACCACGGTGCCGGGCTCGGTCTCGTCGGGGTCGACCTCGCGCCGCCGGACGTCGACCTCGAGGCCCAACTCCTCGAGTTCCGCCTGTGCCGCGGCCTGTGTCTCGCCGACGACGTTCGGCACGACCACCGTCACGGTGCCGCCGCTGTCGTCGCCGGTCAGGCTGTCGACGAGCAGGTAGCCGCCGCCGGCGAGCAGCGCGAACAGCAACAGGCCGATCAGGATGCCGAGCCAGACCTTCCTGCCCGAGCCCTTCGGTTCCTCGGGCGGCGGCAGCACGGCGGTCTGCGACGACGGCCGTGAGATCACCTGGGTGGCGTCGCCGCCCCCGGCGGGCATCAACGGCGTCGCTTCGACCTCCTGCCCCGCGATCACACGGGCGAGATCGGAGGAGAACTCGTCGGCCGTCTGGTACCGGTTCGAGGGGTTCTTCGAGAGCGCTTTCATGACGACGGCGTCGAGCCGGACCGGCACGTCGGGGTTCAGCGACGACGGCACCGCGGGGGTCTCGTTCACCTGCTTGTAGGCGACGGCGACCGGCGAGTCGCCCGTGAACGGCGGTCGACCCGTGAGCAGCTCGTACAGCACCGCGCCGAGGGAGTAGATGTCGGTGCGGGCGTCGACCGGACCACCCTGGGCCTGCTCGGGCGAGAGGTAGGACGCGGTGCCGAGGACGGCGCTCGTCTGCGGCGCGGTCTCGGGGCCGAGCACCCGGGCGATGCCGAAGTCCATCACCTTGATGACCCCGTCGCGCGTGATCATCACGTTGCCGGGCTTGATGTCGCGATGGATCACGCCCTGCGCATGCGCGGCCGCGATCGCGGCGCAGATCTTCTGCGCGATCTCGGCGGACTGCACGGGGGTGGGGCGACGGCCCGTGGCCATGAACTCGGCGAGGGTCCTGCCCTCGATGAACTCCATCACGATGTACTGCGTGCCGTCGTCGGCGCCGGTGTCGTAGACCCCGACGATGTTCTGCTGGTTCAGGCGGGCGGCCGCCTGCGCCTCTCGCCGGAAGCGCGCGACGAAGCTGGTGTCGCGCGCCATCTGCGGCAGCAACACTTTGATCGCGACCGTGCGGTTCAGCACCTGGTCGAAGCCTCGGTAGACCTCGGCCATGCCTCCGGCGCCGATGCGCGCCTCGACCTGGTAGCGGTCGCTCAGCACCGACTTCATCTCGTCACGCCCTTCATCGTCTCCGTCCCACGCCTACAGGTACGCATCGATCACCTCTCTCGCGATCGGCGCCGACACCTGCCCGCCGGTGGCCTCGTTCCCGAGGTTGCCGCCGTCGAGAACGATAACCGCCACGGCGATGCGAGCCTCGTCACCGGGGGCGGCCGGCGCGAAGGCCGTGAACCACGCGTTCGGGGGCCGGTTCTCCCCGTTCGTGGCGGTGCCGGTCTTGCCGGCGACCGCGATCGGGAACCCGGAGAACGCGCTCGAGGCCGTCCCGCCCTGGGTCACCGAGAGCATCATCGCCCGCATCTCCCTCGCGCTGCCGTCGCTGATCGGCTGTCCGTACTGCTCTGGCTCGAACTCCCGCACGGGCTTGCCCGTCGGGTCGAGCACCTCGGTGATCAGCCGTGGCTGCATCATCACGCCGTCGTTCGCGATCGCCGCCGCGATCAGGGCCATGTGCAGCGGGTTCGTCAGCACGTTGTCGAGCCCGATCGCCGAGAACGCGAGCTGTGGCTGGCGGTCGGCGAAGTACGAGGGCACCGGGAACCGGCCGTTCGCCCACGGCAGCACGAACGGGATCGTCGGCTCCTCGCACTCGACCTGCTCGGGCGGGTCGGTCGGGCAGAACCCGTAGGCGCGCGCCTGCTCGCTCATCTCCTTGGCGCCGAGGTCGAGGCCGATCTCGGCGAACGTCACGTTGCAGGATTCCTGGAACGCCTCGGCCATCGAGACGGTCTGCGACCCCCCGTTGCAGAGGGATCCCCCGAAGTTCTCGAGCGTGTTCGTCGTCTGCGGCAGGTCGAGCACGCGCGGGTTCGGCCACTGGTCGGTGACGGGGTCGACCCCGTTCTCGAGGGCGGCCGACGCGGTGATGAGCTTGCCCGTCGAGCCCGGCAGGTACAGCTCGTCCTTCGCGCGCGAGATGAGCGGCTGGCTGGGATCGGTCGAGATCGACTCCCACGCCGCGTTGATGTCCTCGTCGGTGCCCGACGAGATCGAGTTCGGGTCGTAGGACGGGTTCGCCACGAGCGCGAGCACGTCACCGGTCTCGGGCTCGATCGCGACGACCGCGCCCGGGAGGTCGCCGAGCGCGCGAGCGGCCGCCTCCTGCAGGTCGCTGCGGATCGTCGTGAAGACCGCGCCGCCTTTGCGCTGCCTCCCGAGGATCAGGTCGGTGAACGTCGACACTGCGAGCTCGGGCGCGTCCCCCGACAGGAACGGGTTGGCCGCCTGCTCGAGCTCGGCGCGCCCGTAGATGCGCGAGTAGTACCCGGTGAGACCAGCGTAGAGCGGTCCGTCGGGATAGACCCGTCGAAACAGCAGCTCTGCTCGGCGCTCCTGGTTGCGCAGGCTCTGCGCCAGCAAGTCGCCGTCGGCCGAGAGGATCGGACCGCGCTCGACCCGGTACTCCGCGATGATCTGGCGCCGGGCGTTCGCCGGCTGCGCCTTGATGTCGTCGGCCGCGATCACCTGCACGTAGGAGAGCTGGGCGAACAGCAGCGCGAACAACGCGACGAGCCCGATGCCGAGGCGGCGGATGCGCCTATCCACGCGAGCGCTCCATCGGTCCGCTCGAGACCCGGATCAAGAGGGCGAGCATGATGAACGTCGCGACCCGGCTCGACCCCCCGTAGCTCACGAGCGGGAGCGGCACGCCGGTGAGCGGGATCAGGCGCGTCACGCCGGCCACGATCGCGAACGTCTGCAGCGCGAGGATCGTCGTGAGGCCCGTGGCGAGCAGCTTGCCGAACGTGTCCTGGCGCTCCATCGCGACGCGCAAGCCGCGCGCGATCAGGATCAGGTACAGCAGCAGCAGCGCGACGGCCCCGATCATGCCCAACTCCTCGCCGAACGCGGCGAAGATGAAGTCGCTGCCGACGTAGGGGATCAGCGTCGGCGAGCCCTGGCCGAGTCCCGTGCCGACGATGCCGCCGGTCGCCATCGCGAACCACCCCTGCGCGAGCTGGAAGTACCCGAGCCCCGTGACCTTGTCGGGGTCGAGCGCATGCAGCCACGTGTCGACGCGCGCCTGCACGTGGTCGAACGCGAGGTAGCCGAACCAGGCCCCGGCGGCGAACATCAGGAGCCCGAGCCACAGGTACGCCGACCGTCCGCTCGCGATCCAGAGCATCACGACGAAGACGCCGAAGAAGAGCAGCGACGCACCCAGGTCGCGCTCGAGGAACAGCACCGCGAGCGAGGCACCCCAGGCCAGCAGCAGCGGTCCGAGGTCCTTCACCCGCGGAAGTCCGAACCGGCCGGACCCCGCGGCGAGCAACTCCTGCTTGTCGGTGAGGTAGGCCGCGAGGAAGACGACGATGAAGATCTTCCCGAACTCCGCCGGTTGGAACGAGAACGGTCCCACCTGCGCCCAGAGGCGAGCCCCGTTGATCTCGCGACCGATGCCGGGCACCACGGGCAGCAGCAGGAGCACGACGCCGATCAACCCGAGCGTGTACGTGTAGGCGTTCAGCTGTCGATCGTCGCGGACGAACCACAGCGTGAGGCAGAACGCCGCGAGTCCGACCAGTAGCCACATCGCCTGCTCGCGGGCGATCGTGGATTCACCGCGCGCCACCATGATCCGGTAGAGCATCGCGATGCCGAGACCCGCCAACACCGTCGCGGTCGGGGTAGAGCACCGGGTCCGCTCGCGGCGCGGTCCACCGCACGACGAGCCACCCCGCCACGAAGGCGCCCGTGAAGACGAGGCCGTACACGACGAAGTCGCGGGGCGTGCGGCCCCTCAGGCCGAGCCCCGCCATCGCGTACGCCGCGAGCGAGATCGCGATCGCGACGATCAGCAGCCACAGTCCCGTGACCGGCCGGCGCGGCGTGTCGGCGGCGCTCGTGGGGAACGCGACCTCGCTCATCCCGAGCCGCCCCCGCCGCCGCCGCCCTGGGCGGTCGTGCCCTGCTCCTCGACGTCGGAGCGGATCCGCTCGACGATCGCGAACGCGTCCTCCCGGCTCTCTGCGCTGATGCCGTCGGGGAGGTCGCGGTAGATCACGAGCGCGACGACCTCGTCGGACGGGATCTCGGTCTGCGTGTCGACGTCGCTGAGCGTGATGCCGAGCGGCCGCGCCGGGATGCCCCGGAACACTGCGACGCGGCCGTCGGCGTCGCCCACGTACCACTGGCGGTCGATGTAGGCGCGCACCGCGAAGAGGGCGCCGACGACCACGACGACCGTCACGAGCGTGCCCGCGATCAACCGCGTCGTGCTCGGTCGCCTCGAGATCTTCGGAAGCTCGCCCGGCGCCGGGTCGCCGTCCTCGGCGTGCGCATCGAGCACCAGCACCGTGATGTTGTCGATGCCACCGGCCCGGTTGGCCGCCTTCACGAGGCGGTCCGCGGCGCGCTGCGGGTCGGGCTCCGCCTCGAGGATCGCCCGGATCTGTTCTTCCTGCACCATCGAGGTGAGGCCGTCGCTGCACATCAGCAGCCGGTCGTCATCGAGGAGCGGCACGGTGTCCTCGTCGACCATGACCGTCGGCTCCGTGCCCAGCGATCGCGTGATCACGTTCCGATGGGGATGGACCGCCGCTTCCTCGGGGCTGATCTCGCCGGCCTTGACCATGCGCGCGACGAGCGTGTGATCGCTCGTGACCTGGCGCAGGTCGCCCGCCCTCAGCAGGTAGGCGCGGCTGTCGCCGACGTGGGCGAAGCGCGCGTTGCCGCCCTCGATCATCACGGCGGTCAGCGTCGTGCCCATGCCGCTCACCTTCGTGTCGGCGACCGAGCGCTCGTGCACGGCCCGGTTCGCCTCGCGCACCTGGTCGGCGAGGGAGCCTTCCCGTTCTCGGAACAGCTCCTCGACCGTCCCGAGGGCGAGGCTCGACGCGACGTCGCCGCCCCGGTGTCCACCCATGCCGTCGGCGACCGCGTACAGCGGGTCCTCGACGAGGTAGGAATCCTCGTTCACCTCGCGGACGCGGCCGATGTCGGTGGCGGCGCCGAACTCGACCCTCATCGCCGGAGCTCCAGCACGGTGGTGCCGACGCGTACGCGGTCGCCCGGCTGCACCATGGCCGGGGCGGCGAGGCGCTGGTCGTTCACGAACGTGCCGTTCGTGGAGCCGAGGTCCTCGACGAACCAGGAGCCGTTCTTCGCGAAGAGGCGCGCATGCTGCTGCGAGATGAACGTGTCGTCGAGCGCCAGCTCGCACTCGGGCGCTCGACCCATCACCATGTTGCCGCTCACCGGCACCGTGCGGGGCTTCGCCCCCTCGGCGTGGATCACGACGGCCGACGGACCGGGCGGCACGGCAGGCTCTGCGGCCGCACCGCCCTTCTTCGCGGCACGACGCGACGAGCGTGTCGCCGTCTCGACGCTCAGGCCCCGCACGGCCCAGCGCATCGCCCGCCAGATGAACAGCAACAACAGCGCGAAGAGGCCGTACTTGAGGGCCGAGAGCGCGAACGGCGTGACGCTCTGGGCCAGGATCGCCGGCATCACGCTTCCCCCCTGCGGAACACGAGCACGGTGGTGCCGATCGTGATGCGGTCTCCGTCGTCGAGCTCCGCCGTCTGCACAGAGTGACCGTTGACCTCCGTGCCGTTCGTGGAGCCGAGGTCGGTGAGCGTGGCGGCGCCGTCCTTCAGGCGGATCTGGGCGTGACGCCTCGACGCCCCTCGGTCGGCGAGGGTCACCTCGCACTGCGGCAGCCGGCCGATCGTGGCGGTGTCGCCGGTGAGGGTGATCGTGCGTTCGACGCCGTCTTCGCGGATCACCAGCATGGGTGCCGGCGCGGCCGCAGGCTCGAACCGCTCCGGCCCCTCCACGAGGGTCGCCACGCAGCGGATGTCGCCCTTCTTCAGCCGCTCGTCGACCGCGAACGTCACCTCGGGCGGCCCGACCAGCCCCCACCGGCGCTCGCTCGCGTTCTCGCGGGTCACCGACTCGAGCTCCTTCGCGATCGCCGTCTCGGCGTGCTCGAGGCGCTCGTGGTCGCTCGGCGGAGAGCGAGAACTCGAAGTGGTTGGGCGCCCAGACCTCGTTGACCCCGACGGTGCGCCCGGCGTCCATCTCCTTGATCAGACGCTTCGCGAGCTCGATCGGCTGCACGCCGGATCGGAACGTCTTGGAGAAGAGCCCCTCCACGAGGCCCCCCAGACGTCGTTCGAAGTCGCGGAGATTGGGCACAGGCGTCATCACACGGGGCCTGCGGGAGCCCCGTTCCCGGCGCCTATGTTACGCCCGGGGGTGTGACGAACCGGTTGCGGCCGTGCCGATCGGTTCGGCCTCGTCGTCGCGGCCCGGCATGTCGGGGAGCCCGAGCTCCGCCGCTCGTGGGTGCTCGGCGAGGGGGTTCGAGAACCCGAAGCGCTCGTCGGGCGGCAGCTTGCCCCAGCGCCACTCGCGCACCTCCCAGTAGGTGCGGCGCGCGAACACCAGGATCAAGCACCGCCAGCAGGAACCGCAGGGTCGCCGGGCGGAGAGACGGCGACGTAGCCGGAGATCACGCCGACCGACGAGGCCGTCACCCAGGTCGCGAGCGCGACGAAGCCGGTGACCGTCAGCACTCGCATCAGCTCGTCGAAGTCGATGTGCTGCGAGCGTTCGGTCATGGCAGAACCGGGTATCGGCAGCTACCCGGTTCCGGGTACATCGGGCGAAGGGATGGTTCTCGCGCTCACTCGTTCGGGGGACGTGCGCGCGCCGAGGTCTTGCTACGATGCCGGTCCCACTCGGGCGAGTGGCGGAATTGGCAGACGCGCAGGATTCAGGTTCCTGTGTCCGAGAGGACGTGGGGGTTCAACTCCCCCCTCGCCCACCAACTGGACTTGCGCGATGATCCCTCGCCGCGTTTGATACGCCTTTGTACGCAGAGCAGGAGGACCCGTTCGATGTCCACGTTCGTCGTCGTTCCCGGAGCCTGGGATACGCCCGCGACGATGGAGCCACTGGTCGAGACATTGGGGGCGGCCGGTCACGCGGTGATCGTCGTCGACCTGCCGTGCGAGGACGCCGACGCGACCCTGGAGCGGTACGCGGAGGCCGTGCGCGCCGTGCTCCCCGACGACCTCACCGACGTCGTGCTGGTCGGCTACTCGTTCGGAGGCTTCACCGCCTCGAGGATCGCCGTGGAGCACCCCGACCTTCCGGTGGTGTACGTCGCGGCCTGGATCCCAGGGGATGGCGTGTCGGTGCTCGATCTGTTCGCGGGAGGCGACCCGTTCGAGGCCGGCGAAGAAGCGGGGATCGCCGCCTTCGATGGCGTGATCCTCAGTGCCGGCCCTGGTCTGTGCGCCCTGAACATCGATCGCTATGTCCTCGCGGCCGACCCGTCAGAGCGGGACGCGGTGCGCGCCTACCTCGAGCGGACGCAGCGTCCGCAGGGCATCGCCGTGCTGCGTGAGAAGTGGCGCGGCGATCTGCCGACCTCCCGCCGCCGCACCTACGTGCTGACCACCGCCGACACGCTGGTACCACCGGAGGCCCAGCGGGTGATGGCCGCATCGGTGGCGGCGGAAGTCGTCGAGATCGATACGGATCACGGACCCTTCCGTGAGCAGCCTGAGCGCCTCGCCGAGCTGTTGGTCGCCGCAACCCGCTGACCGTATCCGCCGTCGGCGCGAGCGCCGCCCTTGTGGCGTGCCATCGGATAAGAGATCGGTCAGGGAGGGTCGGCCCCTGAACGTATGCACGGCACGACCACCTTGACCAGGTGAAGGCGTACCGGTCCCACGTTCGATCGGTACGGGTTTCGGGGATTCCTCGCGTCGCCGCTCCCCCTAGCCTCGGGCTCGCGAACGGTACCGAGGTGAGAGGAGGAGAACCATGGGCACGAAGGCCGAAACGATCAGGGTCTCAGCCCGGCCGGCGGGGTTCACGCTCTGGACCGCGGCCGTGTCCGCCCTGGCCGCCGCAGCGCTCGATCATGAGCGCGATGGCGCTCACCGTGGCCACGCGCGATCGCGCGGTCACCGGTGTGGCGGACGGCGGTATCCACGAGGTGGCGAGGACCGAAACGTCGCTCTGGAATGCGGGCAAGCTCGAGGCCATGGAAGGCCGCATGCTGGCCGAGAGCGTGCGGATCAACGGGTACGTCCCACTCTGGAACGCGGGGAAGCTCGAGGCCATGGAAGGCCGCATGCTGGCCGAGAGCGTGCGGATCGACGGGTACGCCGTGGCCGGCCGTGGTCAGGCCGGGTAGCTCCACGGTCGAGGCGGGAGTTCGCGCTCAGGTTCGCCCGGGTGGCCGGGCGAACCTCGAGCGCGTCGCCGTGCGGGGTCAGCGCAGCCTTCGGACCCCCACCCTAGAATCCTCGCGTCAACCGACCTTGGGAGGGGGCTGATGGCCGGCGACGTCGTCGGGCGCGAGCTCGAGCTGGCGATCCTCCATCGTTTCCTGGACTCGATCCCGACCGGGCCGAGCGCCGTGCTCCTGTCGGGCGATCCCGGCATCGGGAAGACCACAGTGTGGAGGGAGGGGCTGGCGGGTGCTCAGCAGCTTCGTTACCGCACGCTCTCGTGCGGTCCGGTCGAGGCCGAGACACGCCTCTCCTACGCCGCCCTGGGCGACCTCCTCGAGCCGATCCTCGAGGAGGCACTCCCCACCCTGCCGGAGCCACAGCGTCGGGCCCTCGAGGTGGCCCTCTTGCGCTCCCCGAGATCGGGGAGCCGAGCTGACCAGCGGGCCGTGTTCCTGGCCGTCCTCGGATGCCTCCGATCGGTGGCCTCCACCTCTCCGGTCGTGGTGGCCGTCGACGACATCCAATGGATGGACGTCCCTTCGGTCCGAGTGCTCCAGTTCGTCGTGCGGCGCCTGAAGGACGAGCAGATCGGTGTGATGACGGCCGCTCGAGGCGCCCGGGCCGATGACGACCCCCTGGGCGTCGCGGCGGCCTTCGTCGAGGATCGCACGCACGCCGTCCACGTCGGACCGTTGTCACAGGACGCCCTCGAAGCGGTGCTCCGGGCCAAGGTCGGGGAAGGATTCTCCAGAACCACGCTCCTGGGTCTTCATGAGATGTCGGGGGGGAATCCCTTCTTCGCGCGGGAGATCGGATCGGCGCTGCTTCGCCGTGGAGAGGACGTGACGGCCGGTGAACGGCTCCCGATCCCTGACCGCCTTCAAGAGCTCATCGAGGACCGCCTCGGGGGGCTCCCCGCACGGACCGTCGAGGCCCTGGAGGTCGTCTCGGCCCTGTCGGCGCCGACGTCCGACGTGATCGCTGCGGCGATCGCTCCTTCGCGCGGGGTCGACGATCGTCTGCGTCCCGCGATCGACACACGACGTCGTTGAGGTCGTCGGCGGTCGCCTCCGGTTCACCCACCCGCTCCTCGCGTCCGCCGTGTACCAGAGGGCCCCACTGGCCCGGCGCCGGCAGCTGCATGCGAGGCTCGCGACGATCGTCCGCGATCCGGAAGAGCACGCCCGCCACCTGGCGCTGTCCGTCGAAGGCCCTGACGTTGCGGTCGCCGACGCTCTCGAGGAAGCCGCCTCGCTCGCCGGCTCTCGAGGAGCACCGCAGTCCGCGGCGGAGCTCTGGGAGATGGCCCGCCGTGCGACGCCGCGGGACCGAGGCGAGGACCTGGTGCGGCGGACCCACCAGGCGGGCGTGGCCCACTACGAGTGCGGGGACACCTCGCTGGCGCGGAGCGTCCTGGAGCTCGCGGTGGACCTCTCGACGGCCGGGCCGGCTCGGGCCCGAGTGCTGCTGGACCTGGGGATGGGCATCGCCGAGACCGAAGGGTGGCGGGGGGCCTGGGCCGTGTTCGAGGCTGCTCGAGGCGAGGCGGGGGACGATCGCGCGCTGCGGGCGCTGATCGAGCAGAACCTCGGATACGCCTGGCTGTTCAGGGGAGACCTCGCGGCATCGGAGCGGCACGCGCGCGCCGCGGTGCAGCTGGCCGAGGAGCTGCAGGACCCTCGGGTTTCGGCCGAGGCGTTCCAGGCCTATCCGTTCGTCGAGTTCCTCCTCGGACGCGGGGTCGATCAGGAGATGATCGATCGCGGGATCGCCCTGGAAGGGGCCTTGGAGGGCGAATTCAAATCCCACGTCCTGCGCGCGAGCTTCGTCGCGGCGATGATCCTCAAGTCGACCGATCGCGTGGACGAGGCCCGCCGGACGTTCACCGAGCTGCTGGGTGATGCCGCCGCGCACGGAGTCTCGAGCGCGATCCCGCAGTTCCGGTACCACCTCGCCGAGCTGGAGTGCCGGGCGGGCAACTGGGATGCGGCCATGGAGCACGCCCATGAGAGCAGGGCGGGAGCCCAGCGAGTCGGCATGGGGGTCCTATCGTCGGAGGGCCACTTCGCGGTGGGCCTGGTGGAAGCCCACCTGGGGCGGGCCGACCCGGCGAGGCTTGCAGCCCTCGAGGGGTTGCGGGTGGCCGAGGCGGGCGGCGAGGTCTTCCTCCTGATCCCGAACCTGTCGGTCCTGGGGTTCCTCGAGCTCTCCCTGGGGCGACCCGCCGAGGCCGATGCGTATCTGTCCAGGGCCCTCGAGCTCGAGCAGGCGATGGGCGTGCGGGAGCCCGCCTACTTCCGCATCGTCCCCGATGAGGTCGAGGCGCTGGTGGCGCTCGGCCGGCTCGATGACGCCGAGGCGCTCCTCGCCACGTTCGAGGAGGCAGGCGAGAACCTCGATCGAGCCTGGACGATCGTCACGGGGGCCAGGTGCCGGGCGCTCGTGTCGGCGGCGCGGGGTGATCTCGATGGCGCGTCGGCCGCTGCGGATGAGGCGCTGCAGCAGCACGATCGCCTGCCGCTCCCGTTCGAGCTGGGGCGCACCCTCCTCGTGCGCGGAACCGTGGAGCGCCGGGCGAAGAGGAAACGGGAGGCTCGGGACACTCTGACGAAGGCCTTGGAGGTCTTCGACGGGCTGGGTGCCGCGCTGTGGGCGGAGAAGACGCGTGCAGAGCAGGCGCGGATCGGCGGACGTGCCCCCTCGTCGCTCGACCTGACGCCGAGCGAGGACAGGGTGGCGGTGCTGGTGGCCGGGGGCAGCACCAACCGGGAGGTGGCCGACGCGCTGTTCATCAGCATCCACACGGTGGAGGCCAACCTCAAGCGGATCTACCGCAAGCTGGGTGTTCACTCGCGCACGGAGATGGCCTCGAAGTTCCGATCCGACACGTCAGGACCCTGAGTGGCAGGCCAGAGGAGGGGGACGACGGGCTCCGTTCCGCCGCTCGGTATCGTGCGCCGATGCCCGCTGCAGAATCGGGTGACTCCCTTCGGGGAGTTGATCGCCGACCCAGCACGCGGGCTCGTGTACGGCAATCGGGGGTGCCTCCACGACGACGCCGGACGCATCAGACGTCGTTTCGACGGCCGGCGGTGGATCGCGTGTCGCCTGCGATTCCGCGGATGGCATCGCTCGCCGATGATGCAGCCGGGTCGGTTCACGGAGCTGTTCTTCCTCGACGAGGCCACCGCGTTGGCCGCGGGACACCGGCCGTGCGCGCTCTGCCGACGACAGGACTACGTGCGGTTCGTCGAGATGTGGCGGGACCTGCACCCGGGACCGTCGGGGGCGGATGAGATCGACGCCCGGCTCCACGCAGAGCGCATCGACCCGACGACCAGGGCCCAACGCCACCACGAGGAGCGGTTCGAGTCGCTGCCCGACGGTGCGATGGTCATCGATGACGGTGCCGCCTTCGTCGTCGCCGATGACTCCCTACAACGATGGACCCCCGCCGGGTACGAGGGCGCTCGCTCGCGACCTCGCACCGGCATCGCGACGGTGATCACGCCTGCGATCGCTGGTCGAGATCCTCCGTCATGGCTGGCACCCGGTGGTGCCGCTGCTGCATCCCTCCGCAGGGTGAACGGCCCACGTGCCCCTGCGATGATGGGCGGCGCATGCCGCCCGCGATGCCACTGATCCTGCTGCCTCCGTCCGAGGGGAAGGCATCGGGCGGTCACGGACCGCCGTGGACTCCGGGTTCGATGGCGATCGACCTCGACGCCTGCCGGGAACGCGTGCTCCGTGCCCTCGCGACGGCGATGCGTCTTTCCGACGCCGAGCGTGGCCGGCTCCTCGGCGTGAAGGATGATGCGCTCGCGAGCGCCACCGCGGCGAACCGTGACGTCCGCGAGGCACCGACGATGCCCGCGATCGAGCGATACACCGGTGTGCTGTACGACGCGATCGATCCGCGTGCGATGTCCGCGACGCATCGTCGCCGTCTCGACGCCAGCGTCGTGATCGTCTCGGGCCTATGGGGGCTGGTGACCCCTCGGGATCCGATCCCCCACTACAAGCTGAAGATGGGCGTGAGGCTCGGCCGCCTCGGCAGGCTCTCGACGTGGTGGCGTACCGATCTCTCGCTGCGACTCGCGGAGGTGTCGTCCGGCAGGGCGATGTGGAACCTGCTCCCCAACGAGCACGCCGTGGCCTGGCGGGCACCCGACGGCGTGCACCAGTGGTCCGTGAGGTTCCTGGAGCCCGGTCGCGACGGTTCCCTCACCGCGGTCTCACACCGGAACAAGCTCTTGAAGGGGGCGCTCGTCCGGTTCCTCGTCGCGAACCCCGCCGCCGGGCCCGACGAACTGGCCGGCTGGGAGCACCCGATGGGGTTCCGCTACGACCCGTCGCGTGACGCCGAACACGAGGGCATCACGATGCTCACGTTCGTCAGTACGGACTGAGCGATCGCCGACGCCGGGCTCGGGCGACCCCCGAGACCGTCAGCGAGAGCACGAGCCACGTGACCCCGATCGCGAGCGCCGGCGCGAGGGAGGCCCACGGGGGCGACCCGAGACAGTCGGCGAGTGAATCGCCGCAGTCCCTCGACGCGTCCCGCAGCATCGCGCTCGTCACCGCCATGAACTGCAGCAGCCCAGCCGCGATCACGGTCACGATGCCGGCCCGTGCCACCGCGCGAGCGATGACGCGCTCGGGGTGGCACCGGCAGAGGAAGTTCGCGAGCAGCAGGGCCGACGCCGCGAGGACCAGCCATCCGCCGACGAAGGCAACCACCCTCGCGGGGTCGTGATGCTCGGTCGCCGTGAGCCACATCGCCCGCAGGGTCGGGTAGCCGAGCAGGAAGCTGATCCACGCGGTCCCGAACACGAGCATGCCGACGGCCGGGCCCGTGCCGTCGGACGACCGTTGCGTGCGGAACGACCGCACGGCGAGCGCCCCCGCAGCCGGCAGGGTCGCCTCGAGCGAGAGGAAGCCGGCGCTCGCCAGACCCAGGGCCAGTATCGCCTCGCGGTCGGCGAGCGGGCGAAGCCGTCGTGACATCGAGACAACGATAGTCCCGTGCGGTGACGCCGAGCGAGACAGGGCTTGCGATTCCTTGCCGCCGGACGGCCTGCGGCTCCCGGCTCGCTAGGTGAGGCAGAGGAAGGGCGTGGCCACATCGGCGACGTTCGACCACTCGCTCACGCGAGGGCCGTCGAACGCGCGAACGCGGTACCGATACGAGGCGTCGACGCCGAGGTCGGCATCGCGGAACGCCTCGGTGTGGACGCCGCGCAACCGGGCGACGAGCGCCCGATCGCCGGTGCCGCCCTGCCGCCAGATCTCGTACCCCTTCACCGGTGCGGAGCCCGTCCACGCGAGGTCGACCCCGGTGGAGAACAGACCGTCGCACGACGCCGCGGCGACCAGTCCGCCCGGCGCCGGCACCGGCTCGGGACCGGCGACGGTCCCGGCCGCCTGCGGCGCCGACATCGTGACGAACGCCTGGCCGAGCACGAGCGCGCCTCCGATCGCGACGACGACGAGGGCGAAGCCGAGGATCGTGCGACCGAGGCGCGGTCGGCGTGGCGTGTGCCGGCGTCGCCGGGACACCGCGAGTCCTCGGGCCGGCTCGCCGTCGTGGAGCGCCGCCGGGAGAGCCTGCGCCGGTTCGAGGGCCGGTTCCACCGACGACGCCGATGCCAGCGGCCGGGTCGCGACGCGCACGATCCGTTCGGTGCGGTCGCGACCGGGACGGTGCGGTTCGCTCGTTCCGGGCGCCGACGTCGTCGGGTCGCTGCCGCCCGCGATCGCGTCGAGCGCGCCCGAGAACGCCGCGGCCGTCGGGAAGCGCTGGTCCGGATCGGCCGCCGTCGCACGGTGCAGGGTGGCCCACAGGCGGGCGTCGTCGACTCCATCGGCGAGCTCGACGAGCACCGCCCCGAGCGAGTACACGTCGGCCCGGGGGTCGGCGGCGCCCCCGCTGAGGATCTCGGGCGCCACGTATGCGAGCGTGCCGCGTGACGCCGCCGCCGAGCGCCCGTCGTCGTCACGGGCGATCCCGAAGTCGAGGATCTTCACCGTGCCGTCGGTCGTGACCATGATGTTGGCGGGCGAGACGTCGCGGTGCACGACGCCGCGCTCGTGGGCATGGGCGAGCGCGCGCGCCGCCGACGCGCCGACGCGGGCGATCCCTCGGGCGTCGCGTGCGACACCGTCGTCTCGGCCGAGATCGGCGACCGTGCGACCGGCCACGAACTCCATGACGATGAACGTGCGCCCCGCGTCCTCGCCGATGTCGTGCACCGACACGATGCCCACGTGGGCGAGGCGCGCGGCGGTGGCGGCTTCCCTGCGGAAGCGTGCCAGGAACCGATCGTCGGCCGCGAGCTCCGGGCGCAGCACCTTGATCGCGACGGTGCGTCCGAGCCGGCGGTCGACCGCCTCGAAGACCTCACCCATGCCGCCGCGTCCCAGCGGTGCGCGGATCTCGTAGCGCTCCGCGAGGAGGGAACCGAGCAGGGACGGTTCGGTCAGGGGGGCCGACATGGGGGCCCGATGGTATCGCGACCGCGCGTGGAGCGGACGGGCGTCACGGCATCGCCACACTCGTCCGTGCGGCTGGGGCCCCGTCGTATAGTGAGGCCCCACCGGGCCGTGAGACCCTCGATCGCTCCGCGAGGACGAGCCGATGACCCTGTCCGACAGCACCCTCACCCTGATCGCCCTCGTCGCGATCGGCCTGTCGGTGCTCGCGATCCTCTTCTCGATCGTGGGAGGGACCGGCCGCCGCACGAAGGAGCCGACCGGCCCGATCCAGATGAGCGAGGCGTTGCGTGGCGTGCTCACCGGCCATGACCAGCGCCTCGAGCGACTGGAACAGGCGGTCCGGGTGCTGAACGCCACGGACAAGAAGCAGCAGGTGTTGGTCGACGGCAGCGTGCGGCACGTCGCGCTGCTGCGGTTCGATGCGTTCGAGGACGTCGGAGGCAGGCTGTCGTTCTCGTGCGCCCTGCTCGACGACCACGGAAGCGGCGTCGTGCTCACCTCGATCAACGGCCGGCAGGAGACGCGCGTCTACGCCAAGCCGATCAGCGAAGGCGCGAGCTCGTACAACCTCTCCACGGAGGAAGCCGAGGCGATTCGTCAGGCGATGGCGGGCAACCCCGAACCGGTGGAGGCGCGATGATCTTCAAGCGCGACGACGACGAGGCAGACGCGATCGCCGCGACGGCTCCGAGCGACGACGAGCCCCAGACGAGACGGCGGGCACGAGACCAGGGAGGCGACATGGCAGAGAACGATGGAGAGGTCACGATCGTCGGCGCCGGCGCGCGCCTCGAGGGCAACGTCGTCTCGGCCGGGAACCTTCGCATCGACGGCCAGGTGAAAGGACAGATCAACGCCGACGGCGACGTCACGCTGTCCCCCCAGAGCCAGGTCGAGGCCGACATCCGCGCGCAGAACGTGAGCGTGGGAGGCAAGTTCAAGGGCAACCTCATCGTCAAGGGCAAGGCCCACCTCGCCCGCGGCGGCCGCATCGACGGCAACATCACGTCGAAGACGCTCGTCATCGAGGAAGGCGGCATCTTCCACGGGCAGAGCATCATGGACGGCGGCACGACCGCGCCCGCGCAGCAGGGCCGGAGCGAACAGGCCGAGGCCAAGGGCGGCGAGCAGGTCAAGGTGCCGTAGCGACATGCTCGACATCAAGGCCGTCAGGGACGACCCGGAGCGGTTCCGCACCGCGCTCGCACGTCGCAACCTCGGGGATGCCGTCGACGAGCTACTCGCCGTCGACGAGCGGCGCCGGAGTCTCACCGCCCGCGTCGACGAGCTCCGCGCCGAGCAGAACAGGGCGTCGAAGGCGATCGGCCGTGCCGAGGGTGACGAGAAGCAGACGCTGATCGACGATGTCGCTCGCGTCTCCGCCGAGCTGAAGAAGCTCGAACCCCAGCTCGCCGACGCAGAGGCATCACTCGCCTCGCTCTTGGCGGCGACGCCGAACCTGCCGCACGACAGCGCGCCCGACGGGTTCACCGACGACGACGCGGTCGAGGTCCGTCGGCACCTCGAGCCCACCGAGTTCGGCTTCGAGCCGAAGGACCACGCCGAGCTCGGCGCGCTGCTCGGCGTGCTCGACGTCGAGCGGGGCGCCCGCACGAGCGGCTCTCGGTTCGTCTACCTGCTCGGCGACCTGGTCTTCGTGCAGTTCGCGCTGATGCGCCACGCCATGGACATCCTCGTGGGCAAGGGGTTCATGCCAGCGATCCCGCCCGTGATGGTGCGTGAGGAGGCGATGTACGGCACGGGGTTCCTGCCGGCCGACGAAGCTCAGCTCTACACGACGACCGAGGACGAGCTCTACCTCGTGGGCACGGCGGAGGTACCGCTCGCTGCGTTCCGCATGGGCGAGATCATCGATGAGGCCGAGCTGCCGTTGCGCTACGCCGGGTATTCCACGTGCTTCCGACGGGAGGCGGGGACCTACGGCAAGGACATGGGTGGCATGTTCCGGGTGCATCAGTTCGACAAGGTCGAGATGTTCGTGTTCACGACGCCCGAGGTGAGCTGGGACGAGCACGAGTACCTCGTGAGCGTCGAGGAGGAGATCGTCGGCAACCTCGAGGTGCCGTACCGCGTCGTGAACATCGCGGCGGGGGACCTCGGGGGCAGCGCGGCGAAGAAGTACGACATCGAGGTCTGGCTGCCGGGCCAACAGCGCTACCGCGAGCTCACGAGCTGCTCGAACACGACCGACTACCAGGCCCGTCGTCTGCAGACGCGGGTGCGTCGTGGCGAGGGGCCGGTCGAGGTGTTGCACACGCTGAACGGCACGGCGACGGCGATCGGCCGCACCCTGATCGCGCTGCTCGAGAATCACCAGCAGGCCGACGGCTCGGTCGAGATGCCAGGGAAGCTGCACCCGTATCTGCCCGAACGGGCCCGTGTGCTTCGCCCCGTCTCGTCCTAGGTCAGCCCCGATCGGCCTCGATCGCGTCGCCGACGGCGACGGGGAACGCGCCCGACGCCACGTGTCGCGTCACGTCGATCGACACCCCGTGCCACACCGGCCGCTCGTCTTCGAACGTACGTCGGGCATAGCTGAAGATCCAATGCACGGAGCCGTCCCGGTGCTTCACCCGGTAGAACTGGTCCCAGGGTTCCCCGGTGCGGTCACAGCGATCCGACGCCGCCCGTAGTCGGTCCCGGTCGTCTGGGTGCACGAGCCGGAAGAAGTGATCGGGTTCCATGAAGAGCTCGTGCGGCGTGTAGCCGAGGAGCTCCTGCACCTGCGGTCCGATGAATCGGTACTTCCCCCGCCCGGACGCGGGGTCTATCACCTCCGTCCACGGCGCCGCTGGCATGGTCTCGACCAGTGACCTCAAGGTCGCCTCCGACGTCTCGAGCGCCACGTGCAGCTCCGCCTCCTCGGTCACGTCGAGCATCACACCCTGGAAGAGGGTCGGGCGGCCCTCGAGGTCGCGTTCGATCGCGCGACCACGGTCGAGCAGCCACACGATCCGCCCGTCCGCTCCGATCATGCGGAACGCGTAGTTCCACGGCCCTCCGGTGGCGAACGCCCGTTCAGCGAGCGGACGCATGCGCTCGACGTCGTCTGGATGCATCAGCGCGAACCACGCCTCGAGGTCCCCTCCCCCCCAGAGCGACGAAGGAACGTTCAGCAGTTCGGCCTCCGAGGGGCTGAGGTATCGCAGGTGCACGGCCGGTGGATCGCCGTGCTCGAGCTCGAACTGGTAGACGACGAAGGGGCCCTCCTCGGCGAGCCGCCGGAACCGCTCCTCGGCCTCGAGCGCCTTCGCCTCGGCCTCCTTGAGCTCGGTGATATCGAGCATCACCCCCTGGAAGAGGCGAGGACGTCCATATCGATCGCGGGTCCGGAGCGTCGCACGGTCCAGCACCCAGACGATGCGACCGTCGGCCGCGAGATAGCGGTACTCGGCGCTGAACGGTTCGCCCGTCTCGACGCTGTGCTCGGCGAGCGGGACGATGCGATCGCGATCGTGCGGATGGAGCCGTTCCTGCCAGAAGCCTGGTCGATGCCAGTCCTCACGCGGGAACCCGAGGATCGCCTCCAGCTGAGGACTGGTGTAGAGCGCACTGTCGGCCGGCTCGGGGTCGTCCTCCCAGTTCGTCTCCCAGGAGTACACGGCCGCCGGCAGGTCCTCGAGCAAGAGGCGGTAGCGGGTCTCCGCCTCGCGGAGCTGGCCTTCGATCCGACGGCGCTCCTCGATCTCGAGGCCCATCATCTCGTTGGCGTCCTCGAGCTCGGTGGTGCGGGTCAACACGCGCATCTCGAGCTCGTCCTTCGCCAGGCGCAGGAGCTCCTCGGCATCCTTCTGCGGGGTGATGTCGAGCATCACGCCGAGCCACCGCGATCCGTCGGCATCGTTCACGAGCTGCGCCTGGTCGTGGACCCAGACTTCACGGCCGTCGCTCGCGATCAGCCGATACTCGCGCTGCCACGGCTCCCCGGTCTCGTTGTGTCGATCGTGGGCCGCGAGCTCGCGCTCCCGGTCGTCGGGGTGCAGCAGCTCCACCCAGATGTCGGGTTGGTCGAGCCACTCTTGGCGCTCGTAGCCGAGGATCGCCTCGACGTGAGGGGAAACGAACAGGGTCCGTCGTTCGTCGTCGGGGCCCATCTCGTACATGATGGCCGGCACCTGTTCGACGAGGGCCCGGTACCGGCGCTCGTTCGCGAGGAGCTGTTGCTCGGCGATCCGTTGCTCGGTGATGTCGACCATCACCCCGAGCCAATAGTCGACCGAACCGTCCTCGGCCATGACGGGGCTACAGGTGTCGTGGACCCACACGTCGTGTCCGTCGACGTGACACCACCGGTACTCGATGTCGAGCGTTCGCGTCTGCGCGATGCACCGATCGAGCTCGGCCTGGACGCGTTCCAGATCGTCGGGGTGGATCACCCGATGCCACAGCTCTGGATCCTCGATCCATCGCTCGGGAGGGATCCCCGTCATCTCGGTCACGCGGGGACTGTTGAAGGTCGTGTGTCGCCCCTCGTCGTAGCGATTGAGGTAGACGACGGCGGGCACCTGCTCCACCAGGGCGCGGTGCAGCAGCTCAGACCGTCGGAGCTCGGCCTCGCTCTGTTTCTGGACCGTGAGGTCGATGATGACGCCCTGCCACGTGGGTTCCCCGGTCGCCGGGTCGACGACCATGCGGGCCTCATCTCGCACCCACACGTCGTGGCCGTCGGGGTGGACGAACCGATACTCCACCGACCACCCGGTTCCGGTCGCCCAGCCCTGGTTCCACGCCGCGGCGGCCCGCTCCACGTCGTCGGGGTGCACGAGCACCCGCCAGAGGTGGGTATCCGTCACGAAGGCCTCGGCGGGGTGACCGAGCACGTCGACGACGTTGGGACTCACGTACCGGCTCACTTCGGCCGGCCCGTACGCGTCCATGTAGACGACGACCGGCAGGTGTTCCACGAGATCCTGGTAGCGAGCCTCATGCCGGCGCACCGCGGTCGCCGCCTCACGCTCCGTGGTGATGTCGATCAACACGCCTTGCCAGAACAGCGGTCGGCCTTCGTCATCACGCACAGGCAGCGACTGGTCGCGTATCCAGACCACCGACCCGTCGGGCCGCACGTCTCGGTACTCAGCATGGAAGGGCCGCCGCGTACGGATCGATTCGGCCCACATCGCCGCGACGCGCTCGCGATCCTCCGGATGCATCTTGCCGAAGAAGAGATCGGGTTGGGTCAAGAAATCGTCGGGCGTGTACCCGAGGATCTCCGTGGAGTTCGGGCTCATGTAGAGGCTGCGTGGCTGCTCTTCGTCGGTGTCCACGTAGACGATCACCGGCAGCCGCTCGACGAGGTCGCGATATCGGGCCTCCGAACGCTCGGCCTGCTCCTCGGCGAACCGCTCCGACGTGAGGTCCTCGGTGAAGCTCTGCCGGTAGAGGATCGTGCGGTCGGCCGCCCGCACGGGCGACGAGGTGTCGCGGAACAGACGCCACTCGCCGGATCGGTGCAGGAAGCGATACTCGGCGCTGAATCGCTCGGCGCCGTCCACCGCGCGGTTCCATGCGGCGCTCACACGCTCGACATCGTCGGGGTGCAGACGGCCTAACCAGAGATCCGCCCGCTCGGTCAGCTCGGCGGGCGCGAAACCGGTGATCTCTTCGATGCGAGGATTCGCGTAGAGCACCCTCGTCGCGTGCTCGTTCGACAGCAGGAGCACGGCGGCCGGGGAGTCCTCGACGATGCGCCGGAAGAGGGCGTCGTCACGCGGGACGTCGGGGAGCTCCGTCACCGGCGCAGGGTAGCGCGGGGGCCGATCGAGGGGAAGGGAGGAGATCGGTCCGGGTGGGCTGGCGGCAACAAGGTTCGGATCAGGGACGGCTTCCGGTCACGTCGGTCGACCCGACGTCGAGCCACACGACCTCTCGCTCCTCGTCGACGACAACGGCCCTCACCGGACCGCCAGCCCGGTACGCGACCTCGCTCTCGAACGTGAGCGGATCGATTCGGCGCACGTCGCCGTTCTCATCGCCGACCCACAGACTCCCGAGACCGGCTGCGAGGCAGATTGGGTTGGCGCCGACTTGGGCGATGTTCGACGAATCGAGCGTGCCGAGCGTGCCGCTCGGCCCGCTGAGCATCCACAGCGTTCCGTCGAGCATGGTGAGCGCGGCGAGGCCGCTCGGGGCCGGCGTTGTTTCGTCAGGCTCGAGCGACGCGGGGTCGACACGGATCACCGTGCTCTCGAAGCTGTCGTAGACCCAGACGGACCCGGAGTCAGCCACTACGGCATCGATCTGTCCGCGCGAGGGGCGTACAGATCTGATGTCGGCCCCGTCCTCGGGGTCGATCCGCCAGAGCGTCCCGAGATTGTCGGCGACCCAGATCCATCCGCCCCCCACGGACATGTCAACCCCGAATCCCCCGGAGGCGCTGGTGCCGATGTCGGGCCTCGCGAACGCGCTCGCCCGGTTCTGCGTCCCGTCGATCGCGAAGACTTCACCCGTCGAGGCCCAGAGTCGATCGCCGCCGGTGTCGATCGCGATGGGAAAGCCCGACGTCCACGATGCATGGTGCACCGGAGGGTCGACGACCTCCTCGTGCTCGGGATCGACGTGGACCACCACGGTGTCGCGGACCAACCAGATACCGCCGTCGCCGGCGGCGACGAGGTGTCCGGCGGTCCGGGCCGCGTAGCTCCGCGGCTGCAAGTCGACTGGAATGACGTGCTCCTGACTCCCGGACAGGGGATCGATTCCCACGAGCGCATTGTCGGGAGGCGCGACCGACGTGGCGGGATCGTCATCGGTCCCTCCGGTTCGTGTCACGGCTACCAGTGCGACGACGAGGAGCACGCCAGCCGCGACTGCGGCTGCCACCGTCGACGATCGGCGCCCGGGCGATCCCCCTCGCTCGATGATCGCCTTGCGACGTCGACCCGCGGCGGCGGTATCGAGCTCTGCGGGCTCGACCGGTTCGTCGTCGACCGCCGTCACCCTGAATAGATGCATCTCGTCGTTGAGACCCTTGAGGCGACGGGGCCCCGCATCGTCGAACGAGATGCCAGCTCCGGGGAGGACGTCACGCACCGACGACGACACCAGCACGGTCCCTGGACCCGATTCGCTCATGATGCGGGCGGCGCCCACGACGACGAGGCCACCTGGCTTGCCGTCGACCATCTCGACCTGACCGAAGTGCACGCCGATGCGGATCTCCATGCCCAGCTTTCGGACCTCGCGCTGCAGAGCCACGGCGCAGCGGATCGCGTCGGCAGGGGTCGTGAACGTCGCAAAGAACCCGTCGCCGGCCGTGTCACGTTCCTGCCCGCCGAACCGCTTCAGGGTGCGGCGCACGATCTCGTGGTGAGTGGTGATGAGCACGCGCCATCGCGCGTCCCCCAGCTCAGACGCGATCTCCGTCGACCCGACGATGTCCGTGAACAACGCTGCCGCGAGCGTTCGATCCGCTCCGCGTCGTCCCATCGAGGGAGTGTGCGCGACTGTAGAACCTTCGGCAAGGGTCGCCGTCCCGGCCGCCCGAGGCGACCTGGTCGGTCCGGAGGGCGCGGTGATGTGATGTCACGACCATGCCGGTCCCTCCGCGAGCGAACGCTCGAGCCTCGGGTTCCCCCGACCGTATGCATCGGCCCCTAGTCATCGCCCACCGCGGAGCCTCTTGGGAGGAGCCGGGGAACACGCTTCGTGCCTTCCGGCGGGCGATCGAGCTCGGCGCCGATCACGTCGAACTCGATGTCAGAGCCACCCGCGACGGCGTACTGATCGTGGCTCACGACCCGGTCCGGGTCCCCTTCGGCGAGCTCCGTGAGCGAAGCCCCGATGTCCCGACGCTCGCCGAGGTCCTCGGGGAGTGCGTCGGCCGGATCGGCATCGTGCTCGACGTCAAGCGCCACGACGTGACCGAAGGGACGCTCGCGCTCCTCCGCGAGTACGAGGTCGAGGAGGAGCCGACGATCGTGGCCTCCTTCTCGCCGCACGCGATCGCGTCGACGAGGCGCTCGTGGCCGGCGCTGCGCACGATCCAGCACCTCGGGCGAGTGACGATGCGTGCCGCGGCTGACCATGCCTGGGGCGTCGGCTTCGCCGACCGGCAGGCGACGACCCGTGCCATCCGGGGAGCGCAGAGGCTGGGCCTCGCGCCGACCGTCTACACCGTGAACGACACGACACGCATGCGTGCGCTCATCGCGCTCGGTGTCGCCGGCATCTTCACCGATCGTCCCGACCTCCTTCGCCAGACTCTCCTCGGGTCTCAGGGCCCGGGTGAACGATTGCGGTGACCAGCGCATCCTGGTTGAGTTGGTGCCGTGCACGACGCGACACCCGCCGAGCCGTTCAGTCCCACTCCCGCGGACGCCTGCCCAGACCTCCCGCATCGACGCTTCTTCGATCCGCACCACGTGTTCGACGAACCGCGTGATCCTCCGCGCCCTCCTCCCATCCGGTGAGTGATGGCCGGCCGGGGCCGGTGGAGGAGGATCGATGGCAGTGAGAGATAGGGTCGGATCCTCGGTCGAGCGTGCGCTCGAGCGTGTCCTCGAGGCCGGCTACTTGAGGAAGTGGATGGTGCTCGGCGTGGCGATCGGGATCGTCGCCGGGCTCGGCGCGGTCGGCTTCACCCTGGCGATCCGCCTCTGCAGCTGGCTCCTGCTCGACGTCGTCGGCGGATATGTCCCACCCTCGGCGGTCGGTGAGGGCAGCGGCTACGCCTCGGACTTCGCCCGCCCATGGGCCGTGCCGCTCGTCGTCGGGTTCGGTGGGTTGATCTCGGGGGTCCTCGTGACCCGCTTCGCGCCGGAGGCGGAAGGCCACGGGACCGACGCGGCGATCGACGCCGTCCATCGGAATCCTCGCGGTATGCGGGCCCGCGCCTCCTTCGTGAAGCTCGTGGCGTCGGCGGTCACGATCGGCTCGGGTGGTTCCGCGGGTCGCGAGGGTCCGACGGCGCAGATCAGTGCGGGGTTCGCATCGATGCTCGCCCGCAGGCTCGACCTGACGCCCACAGACGCCCGCATCGCGGTGACGGCCGGCATCGGGTCGGGGATCGGGGCGATCTTCCGGGCGCCGCTCGGCGGGGCGATCCTCGGCGCGGAGATCCTGTACCGAGACGATCTCGAAGCCGAAGCGATCTTTCCGTCGTTCATCTCGAGCGTGACCGGGTTCGCGGTCTTCGCGGCCGTCGAGGGGTTCGCGCCGATCTTCGGCTACCTGGAACCCGGGCACTTCGATCGGCTCGAACAGTTGCCGTACTACGCCGTGATCGGCGTGGCCGCCGGACTCGTGGCACGCCTGTACTCACGGACCTTCTACGGGGCGACCGGGGGTTTCCGGCGCCTCGCCCTGCCCGGCTGGCTCAAGCCGGCGCTCGCAGGGATCGTCGTCGGCCTGCTCGGGCTGCTGATCCCCGGCGTGCTGGGGACCGGGTACGGGTGGCTCCAACGTGCGATGACGGCGGAGGGCCTCTCGTCGATGGCGGTCTGGATCGTGATCGCGCTCCCGTTCGCGAAGATCGCCGCCACCTCCCTCACGATCGGTTCGGGAGGTTCGGGAGGGATCTTCGGCCCCGGCATGGTGATCGGCGGGTTCGTGGGCGCCACGATCTGGGTGATCGCCGACGGGCTGGCCGGCGTCCCCTCCAGCCCCGCGCCCTTCGTTGTCGTCGGGATGACGGCGTGCTTCGGCAGCATCGCGCACGCGCCGATCGCGATGATCCTCATGGTGGCCGAGATGACGGGCACGCTCGAGCTGATCTTGCCGGCGATGGTGGCGATCGGCTTGGCGACGCTCGTCGTCGGCGACCGGTCGATCTACGAGCACCAGCGGAAGGACCGCCGCAGCTCGCCCGGCCACCGCTTCCGTGCCTCGATGCCCCTGCTCGCGACCGTACCGGTGACGACGGGGATGCGGGCGCCGGCCGTCGTCGCGCGCACGGGCGATCGCGCCGACGGCGTGCGTCGACGGATGCGGTCCGACGGCTCGCAGGACGCCGTCGTCGTCGACGGGCGGGCTCGGTTCGTCGGCGTCGTGTCGATCGACGCCCTCACGGATGGCACGGTCGCTGACGCTGTCGACAGCACCGCACCGAGCGTGCCGGAGAGCGCGACCTTGGAGGACGCCGTCGAGAGCTTCGCCGGCAGCGATGTGACGATCGTCCCCGTGCTGGACGACGCCCACAGGGTCATCGGCGTCGTGACGGCGGCGGCTGCCGTGCAGGCCTACCGACTCGCCCTGCGAGCGAACCTCGAGGGCCTCGGCGCTGCGCCGCCTGGGACGACCCTGATCGAGGCTGCCGTGGGAGAGGGATCGTCGCTCGTCGGCCGGGTACCCGGACCGGAGGTGCTGCCTCCCGGATCCGTCGTCGTGGCGATCCGGCGAGGGGAGAGCCTGCTGATCGCCGGTGGCCACGACGTGGTGCTGGCCGGTGACGACGTGGTGATGCTCGTGCCCTCGGGCCGCCGAGACGAGGTCCGCACGCTGATCGAGGGGGAATGAGGTTCGTGGCAAGTCAACGCGATCCGCTTCCGATCGGAGCTCCGGCTCGCGAACGTAGGGTCATCATCTTCGACCGGCATCCGAAGGGGGTTCGTCGTGGGCACGGGCAGACGCAGTTGGGTCGGCATGATCCTCACGGCTGGGGTCACGGCAGCGATCACGTACCGCTTCGTCGCGCGCCCATGGCAGGAGCGCTGGGGAGCGACCGATGAAGAGGTCGAGGCGCCGCTGCCGGGAGACGAGCTGATCGATGCATCCGATTCGCAGGTGACGCGCGCGATCACCATCGACGCGCCCGCCGAGCAGGTATGGCCCTGGGTCATCCAGCTCGGGGCAGATCGTGGCGGCTTCTACAGCTATGACTGGCTGGAGAACCTCTTCGGCCTCGGCATCCACAGCGCCGATGTCGTCGTGCGGGGCTGGCAGACGCGGGCGGTGGGCGACCTGGTGTGCGCGAGTGCCGAGGGCGACTTCGGCTGGTACGTGATGGCGATCGAGCGAGACCACGCCTTGGTCATGGAGCTGGCCGACGTCCCTGCCGGGCGCCAGAGCAGGCGCGACGAGCCACCCTTCATGGAGTTCACCTGGTCATTCGTGCTCGAACCGCGAGGTGACCGCTCGACGAGGTTCCTCGTCCGGGAGCGGGTGGCGTTCGGCCGGTCGGCCGTCCGGTTCGCATACTCGCCCGTCGGCGTCGTGAGTTTCGTGATGACTCGGAGGATGATGCTGGGCATCAAGGAGCGGGCCGAGCGCAGCCGTGACGACCCGATGACGCCCCCGCAGCCCTCGGGGGGGTAGGCGAGGCTCCGTTCCGTGAGGATGGCCGAGCGGACGAGGGGCGACGGTCTTGAAGGCGGTCTCCCTGATCTGCGCGGACGTTCGCACCAGGTGCGGTTCGGATCGGGTCGCCGCGTGAGCTGTCGGTCGCACATCCACTGGGTAACTCCTGATCGAGCATCACTATCCGCTGCACGTGTGCCGCATCCCGCTCGAGGACTGGCCCGACCCGGTGATGCGTTCGTTCGCCCACCTCAACAAGGACATCTACGTTCCGATGAGGGGCCGAGCGAACTGGGTCCCTCGGGCGCGCTCGAGGACTGGGACCACTCCGGCGACCTGAAGGACATCGACGTGCTCGCGCTCGTGATCGCGGCCAAGCACGACACGATGGACCCCGAGCACCTGCGTTGGATGGCCGATCAGCTCCCCCGGGGGCGGTATCTCCTGTGTCCGGAGGGGAGCCATCTCGCGCAGTTCGACGACCCCGGCCACTACTTCCCGGGGGTGATCAACCTCCTGCTGTCTCTCTGAGCAGCACGGCGAGCTTCCGGTCAAGCCCGGTCTCTCGATAGGAACGCCGGGTCGGCGCTAGGCTCCTCCCGGGAGGATGGCCGAGCGGACGAAGGCGACGGTCTTGAAAACCGTTAGCGGGGCAACTCGCTCGTGGGTTCGAATCCCACTCCTCCCGCTTCGTTTCCTCAGCCGGTCTCGATCGCGGCGACCAACT
>CAWGTU010000001.1:0-1819799 GCA_963825635.1 uncultured Actinomycetes bacterium | reverse complement strand
GCCCGACACCGATCATCGCAAGGATTCCCAGCCCCAAGGCTCCTGCGCCCGAGCGTCGGCGCAGCTCGCGTCGGTCCCTCTTCCGCTCCAGGGCATCGAGGCCGAAGGCTGGATCCGGCACGGCGTTCACCGCACCCCTCAGACGTTCCCGAAGTCCGTTCATCGTTCGACCCCCATCCGCTCTCGGAGCTTCTCGTGAGCTCTCGACCTCAGGACCCGGACCGTCGAGGCGCGGATGCCGAGGGCGCTGCCCGCCTGCTGACTCGTCCAGTCAAGGAGATCCGTCAAGATCACGACCGCTCGTTCGCGTGGCGAGAGATGGCGCATCGCTCTTGTCACTGCGTCGGCCTCGTCGACGAGTGACAGGTCGTCCCTCCCGGGTTCGGATTGCAGGGCCCGTCGCAGGGCGGTCTGCACTCGCCGTCGTCGGCTGCGCCAGACGTTCATCGCGATCCGGAACGCGTAGGCCACCGGATCGTCGATGGCTTCGAGCCGGTCCCATCGTTGCCACATGCGGACGAACGTCTCCTGGGCGATGTCTTCGGCTTCGTGTCGATCGTGGGTCACGAGCAACATGGCGGCGAAGAGCTCGCGCCGATGCGTCTCGAAGAACTCCTCGAAGGACTGCGAGGCCATCACCTCAACGGGATCGATCACTTCGGACACTCGAGGCATGGACGCCGGAGCCATGCGAAGTGCTTACAGGAATCCTCGTGGCGTTGATTGCGGACCCAATCGGGGCGAACGACGAGCCCCGTCCCGTGCCGGCGCCGACCGGGTGTCGGTTCTCCTCCGGAATCCGGACGCCGGACGCCGTCCACCCGTCCCCGCCGTGGGACACATGGACGCCTGGATGCGGTCCCCGAGGGCCAGGGGTGACGGATGACAAGAGACTCAAGGCGTGTACTCGCCGACCCTGCGACTCCGCCCCTCCGACTCACGCCTAACCGATGGCGGCAAGCGCCCGCACGAGCTCATTCCTGTAGTCGATCACCCAGATCGAGTCCGTGCTGTCGTCACGTAGTGCCTGAACCGGTTGGCCTCCAATCCGGAGACGGGATTCGTCCTCTTGCGCGTTGGCTAACAGATGCCCCAGCTCGGCGCGCCCTCCCTCGTCTTCCGTCAGGAACCAGCCCCCTGAATCGTCGACTTCGAACGGCACGAGCCACCTCCCTTGCTCACGAGGAACGGGTCGCGCAGCGGGCGGAGGTCACTCACGGCCAGCGCAAGGGCTTCGTCTGCTCCCGTCGAGACCCATGCGATCTCGTCACCGACAGACAGCGAACCGAACTCTTCGACTGCCGCGGACGCCTCGATATCGAGAGTCTCTGGCTCTGGCCGGTCAATGAACGGGTGAAGAACGTCCACGCCGGGAGCAGGACGACGTCGGTCACGGTGGTTCGACGCCGGGAAGCCACTTGAGGACTTGCGATTTCAGCTCCTGTGGCGCATCCATCGAGGCTTCGGGATGAGTCCTCAGGAGCCACGCGGTGCGCCTGCGTTCGTCCTCCATCACCCTTCCTCAGTCGCGCATTTCGTCTCTCAGACCGGGATCGCGAGCGCGATCTTGTCGCCGACGTCGCGGTCGACCCCAGACATCTGCAGACTGAGTCCCACGATCCGGTCGTTATCCGCGCTCCGCTCCTCGTCGGAGAACGCCACGTAGTGGAGGCAGCCTCCGTCTGCGACGGTCGATCGGAAGCAACCGCGCCCGGCCACGACGACCCAGTCGCCGATCTCGTCGACGACCGAGTAGAGCCGGTTGAACCGTTCATGATCCCGCACCGCGCCGAAGAGCGTGAGCGACACGCGACGACAGGCCCCGTCGCTCCACGCACCCCTCGCACTGGAGGCGATGTACTCGTCCTCGCTGTCATCCCACCGGTCCTCCGACATCGCGTATTCAGCCAACCCGAAGGCGTCCGGGAGCCAGCCAGGAACGTGCCCTTCCAACCACCGGACTCGCTCCACCTCGAAGGCGCGATCGAAGGCGCCATCGCGGATCGCGACTGATCGACATCCTCCGACGGCCCGCTCGTCACCGGGGACGGGGTCCAGGAGGTTGGGGGCGAAGCGCTCCGCATCGGGCTGGGCCGCCCGCCATGCCTCGAGTTCGGACGGCCGCGTGAACGCCACCGCGAGGGTGCCGAGGGCCAACACGATCCATACGCCTGCGATCACGAGGCGTACCGCGCTCCCGAGCCGCGATCGAGACTGCTCAGCATCTTCCGTGGTTCGGTCTCGTCTCCCGGGCGAAGACCACACCAGCGCCACGAGCACGAGCAGGTCGATCGCGAAGAGGATCACGACCGGGGTGATCCACCCGCCCCCCAAGTCGACACCGCCGAAGTCGCAGATCCCTCCGTTGGCGTAGAGCGGGCATACTCCCCGCAGCTGAAGAACGACGGCAAGCGTGATGCATAGCCACGGCGCCCACAGGAGGAGGTTCAAGCCCCGCTGTTTCATCGGCCAGGTGCCGGGCTCCGGGTGACGGGTGACCGTAGCCCCGACGATCGCGCCAAGCATGAGGCCGAAGCTGAACCACGCGGCGACCACTAGGGGAACCCCTTCTGGGCCGTCCAGCGATGCCACTCGGTAGCTGGCGACCGCCCCCACCAGCCCTGAGAGGAGCGCGACCGTGACCGCCGGCGCGGTGCGGATCGCCAAGACCGCAACAATGACCACGGTGGCGGCGAGGATCATCGCGAGCAGCTCGAGCGACATACCCGGCAGGATGCCTTCGGGCCGAACACCGATGGAAGTGATGCGACGAGAGCCGCATGCAACCGCCATCGGCTCGACACACGTGAGTGTTGATGTCGAGTACGAGGCGATCCGATGCGGCTACTGTTGCTCAGCTTCCATCTTGATCTGGTCAGAGGCACGCTGCCTCCCATGAGGCCGCGGACTGCGAAACCCCGACGGTTCCTCCTCTTCCCAGCGCTCCCGCTCCTGACCGAAACGACCTCTTGCCAAGAAGCGGCGGATGAGGTGGATGGCACGTCCCTCCACCGCTCCACATCCTCAGACCGCTACGACCGAGCCGATCACCGATGGGTGCTGCCTTCGGACGGACCCGTTCAGGTGCGGTTTCCCAATGTCGATACGGAGGCATGGATCGTGTCGAGCGTCGGTACCTGACACCTCGGTCGATCGCCGCGCTGGTGACCCTGGGCTTGGTGGTCGGGTCGCTCGTCGCCGTCATACCCAGCGCGGCCGCGGCGGAGAACACCTGTGGGGCGGCGAACGTCACCCAGGGCACTCCGAGCCGCTCCAACTTGCAGGCCGCGATCAATGCGGCCCATCGCGGCGACCGAATCTCGGTCAAGGGTGTCTGCGTCGGCAGCTTCACGATCGACAGGAACCTCACCCTCGTGGGCCGCAAGATCCCGGACGGGGCGAAGCCGGTGCTCCATGGCCAACGCGGCTCGGGCCACGTCGTCCGCGTCGCCGCACGGGTGACGCTCACGAACCTGAAGGTCACGGGCGGCGTGGCCAACACCGGCGGGGTGCGCTCGGGTGACACAGGCGGTGGGATCCGCGTGGCCCCTGCCGGTGTTCTCACGTTGACTCGGTCGCGCGTGAGCGGGAACAGGGCCGCGTATCAAGGTGGCGGGATCGCGAACTACGGCAGGCTCACCCTGAACTCGTCGGAGGTGGTCGGCAATCGGGCTGGCGTCAAGGGGGATTCAACCGGGGCCGGTGGCGGAATCGTCAACTACGGCAGGCTCACCCTGAACGGCTCCTCCGAGGTGCGGGGAAACCGAGCCAACAACGCGGGTGGCGGGATCGTGAACCACGACGCCTTCATCATGAACGGCACGTCCTCGGTGCGGGGGAACACGTCAACACTTGGCGGTGGGATCCTGCTCGCCTCCGACCGCCCCCGCTACAAGGATCCGACGGTCACCATGAACGATGCGTCCTCGGTGCGAGGGAACACCGCCGTGAACGACGTCCCGGGCGGGAATGGAATCGGCGGCGGGGTCCTCAGCTTCTCCGATGGGACCGTCACCCTCAGGGACTCCTCCTCCGTCAGCAGGAACTCAGCACCCACGGGTGGCGGAGGTGGGATCGTCAACTGGTTCGGCATGACCGTGCTGAAGGATTCGTCCTCGGTGCATGACAACATGGGCGTTGGCATCTGGAACTTCGCCAGCTCCGCCACGCTGCGCGGCTTGTCCTCGGTGCGCGGGAACACGGAGGGGGGAATCTTCAACGACGAGGGCAGCACCCTCGTCCTGACCGGCTCGTCATCGGTGACCGGCAACACGTCTGACGGTGCGGGCGGCGGGATCAGGAACAACGGTGACCTCACCCTGAAGGATTCCTCCTCGGTGTTCGACAACACCAGCACCCTCATCGGCGGCGGCGTCTACAACACCGTCTTCGGCACCACCAACGCGTGCGACGGCACGAGCATCGACGAGTGGATCGGGACGGCCGAACCGAACGATCCCAACGACTTCCTCGATAGCGACGTGTCCCTGATCCCGAGCGGTACCGGCGGCTGCGCGTGATTGCCTGCTGAGGTCAATCCGCCCTGGTGTCGCGAAGTCGTGGTGGTCGAATGGGGCTCTCGTTGCAGGTCTTCCATCTCGTCGAGACCGTCAGGCACGCTGCGGGGCATGACGTTGCAGGAGCTTGCTCGGGACTAGGACCAAGGGATACGCAGCGATGATCCTGGCTCGTCGCGACTCCCTTCCGCCGCGGTCGTTTCTCGACCGATGTTATTGGGATGGGCCGCCTCTCTCGGGAGCGCGGAGCAGGTCGATACGTGGTCTCTGCGGCGACGCTTGGGATGGTGATCGGGATGCTCGTCGTCTCGGCACCAACTGCGAGTGCGGTGGAGAGGACCTGCCGAGCCACGAACCAGACACAGGACACACCGAGCCGTTCGAACCTGCAAGCGGCGATCAGAGCGGCCGACCACGGCGACAGGATCGCGGTGACGGGTGTCTGCATCGGCAGGTTCACGATCGACAAGGACCTCACCCTAGTGGGCCACCCGACGCGGGACAGGGCAAAGGCCGTCCTGCACGGTCAGGGGAACTCGGACCGCGTCCTTGACGTGGTTGCACGCGTGACCCTCACGAATCTGAAGATCACGGGCGGCGTGAACACTGATTGGGATGCGGACGTCGGCGACTCTCACGCTGGGGGCGGGATCCGCGTTCGGGAAGGTGGCACCCTTACCTGAACCGCTCGGTTGTCCGAGGGAATAGGTCAGGGTCCGAAGGCGGCGGGATCGCGAACTACGGGACCCTCACCCTGAACGGCACTTCCTCTGTGACCGGGAACGAGGCCGGAGGGATCGCCAACTACGGCGAACTCACTCTGAACGACTCGTCCTCCGTGACCATGAACACGGCTCAAACGGGCGGCGGGATCATCCTCATGGGTGGGAGCACCCTCAGGATGAACGACCATTCGTCGGTGCGCGGGAACACCAGCGTCATCGGCGGGGGGATCTACGCGGGCAACGACCGCCCACGCCACCTCCCCGACCCCACGATCGTCATGAACGGCTCGTCCTCAGTGCGCGGGAACACTGCCCATGTGGAAGGAGGCGGGATCGCTCTGGAGGCTGGGAGCGTCCTCACGATGAACGACTCGTCATCGGTGCGTGGGAATCATGCCACCGACGATGGCGGTGGGATCTGGAGGTCACATGGCACCGTCAACCTGAACGACGCCGCGTCGGTGAAGGGGAACTCCGCCGACCACGGTGAAGACGACATCGCCGCGCCGCCTGAGATCGACAGGGGCATCCACCTCTCGGAGATCCCAGCCAAGGGATTGGCGATCCTGGTATTCGGCGCGATCGCTGCCGCCATCCTCATCCCTTGGCCGGTGTGGCGCACCACCGCCATTGCAACCATCACGGGGATGATCGGCATCCTCGTCTTCAGCAACACCGTCGGACGATGGGCATCGGGACCGGGGGACACGTGGATTGCGCTGGCGCAGGGCTGGTCCCTCGGCGTCGCGGTCGGTGCGCTGCTCGGAGCCGTCGTCCACTGGGTCAGGGGAGTGTGGTGGCCGTCGGAAAGGGACGTCTTGTCGACCACGGCCTTGGCCTTGATCGTGTGGGTGATGCCTATCCCCGCGCTGGCCCTGTACTTGTCCCTCCTGTTGTTCCTGGGTCTTCTCGGTCGACTTGTGTGACTCCGTCGATCGGCAGGAGCCCACACCCGAGGATCGCTGGACGTGTCCTTTCGGTACGAGGGCCAAGACCACGGTCGGCATCGAGCAAGGAACCCGCTGCCGCGACTTCTGTGAGCAAGCGTGAGCAAGACGGGTTCCTGACGCCTTCGCTCGAATGACCCCGGAACGAAGATCCGCAGGTCAGAGGGGTGCGAGAGGGGAGATTCGAACTCCCACGCCCTTTCGGGCACCGGGACCTAAACCCGGCGCGTCTGCCAGTTCCGCCACTCTCGCGCTCATCAAGGCTACTCCGGGGCAGGTCCTCTGCACGTCACGCGATCATCTGGAATGATGAGGACCCGTGGCCCCCCGGCGCTCCTTCCTCGCGTGCCTCGCCGTCCTCGCCCTCGTCGGGCGCGGGCTGCAACGACTTCCCCGAGGATGCCTCGGCGCGAGAGCTCGCACCGACCGTCGCGCCCCCGCCTCCTGCGTCGCCCTCGCCGCGGGAGTTCCTCGAGATCGGCCAGGCAGGATCCACGCACGAGACCGCGCAGCCCGCTCAGATGGCGGCGCCGGCGCCGAAGTCGCTGGAGCGATGGAGGTGGGCGCTGCGGGCCGTCGACGATCGGCTGAACGTCTACACCGACCCTCGCGGCGGCGCGAGGCTGCGCATGAGCGTCGATGCGCTGAACCCGTGGGATCAGCGCATCGCGTTCCCGATCCGGGGCGTCAGGGTCAAGGGCGACACGACGTGGTACCGGGTGCTGCTCGGCATCGAGCCCAACGGGTCGAACGGCTGGGTCAGGGGCGACGACGTGACGTTCGACCGCACGCGCCACCTGGTCGTGGTCGACCTCTCCGAGCGTCAGCTCCGCCACTACCGCAACGGGAAGCTGCGTCACCGGTTCACCGTGGGCATCGGGGCGCCGAACACCCCGACGACCGTGGGCCGGTTCTTCGTGTGGGCTCACCTCGATCCACGCGACGCGTCCGGTCCGTACGGGACCTACCTGCTGGGGCTCTCGGGCTTCTCCGAGGTGCTCACGAACTGGCCGGGGGGCGGGCGCATGGCGATCCACGGCACCGCCGATCCCACCGATCGGGGAGCCCGCGTCTCGTACGGCTGTCCGCGGGTGTACAACCCGCAGATGAACCGGCTGCGCGCCATCCCGATGGGCACCACCGTCCTGATCCGCCGCTGACCCTCGTCGGGCGTGCGCCGACCCCCGCACCACCCGTACGATGCGGCCGTGGCACGCGTCGACGGGACCGACACCACGACCCTGCGGGGATCGTTCACCGTGGCGGCGGTGGGGGACTGCATCGTCTCGAGACCGCTGCTGTCGATGGCCGGCGTCGATCGCGCCTTCGCCGAGGTGGTCACCCTGCTGCGGGGCTCGGACGCCACCTTCGGGAACCTCGAGACCAGCCTCGTCGACCTCACCGACACCGCCGCGGTGCCGTCGGGCCTGCCCGACGACTGGGCGATCCGCGCGGCGCCCGACGCGGCCCTCGATCTGCGCGCCCTCGGCTTCGACGTCTTCGCCCGTGCGAACAACCATTCCACCGACTGGGGCGCCGGCGGCATGTTCGAGACCGGCCTCTACCTCGACGAGGCGGCGCTGCTCCACGCGGGGGCCGGCCCCACGCTGGCGGCCGCGCGAGCCCCGCGGTACCTGGAGACCGACGCCGGGCGCCTCGGGGTGGTGTCGATGACGACGAGTCCCGCCAGCGGGCTCGCTCCCGCGCTCGACGCGTTCGGCGAGGTGCCGGCGCGCCCCGGCGTGCACACGGTGGCGGTGCGCACGACGGTGATCGTGACGCGCAAGGTGATGCGCAGCCTCGTTGCGATCCGCGAGGCGCACCCCGAGGGCGACGTGGCCTGGCTCGCCCAGCACGTCGACCCCGAGGGCGAGCCGCCCGATCGCCTCGAGCTGTACGGGCGCGGGTTCGAGGTCGGCGAGGAGATGGGCATCCGCCACGAGCCCGACGAGGAGGCGCTGGCCGGCGAACCTGCGGGCGATCCGGCTCGCGTCGCAACACGCCGACGTCGTGATCGCGGCGGCCCACTCGCACCAGGGAGACGGCCGGCCCGGGGAGCCGCCCGAGTTCCTGCGCTCGTGGGCGCACGCGGCGATCGACCACGGCGCCGACGTCGTGGCGATCAGCGGACCTCATCACGTCGCACCCGTGGAGCTCTACCGCGGGCGGCCGGTGCTCTACGGCCTCGGCAACTTCTTCTGGTGCGACATGCAGGAGCCGATCCAGCGCTACTTCTACGACGAGAGCCGGGCGCTGCTGCGCGAGCGGTTCGACGACCCGGCGGCGGCGACCGACGCCGACCTCATGGGCGTGCTGAACGACGATTCCTTCGGCAAGGACGCGACGTTCCAAGGGCTGCTCGCGCGCGTGCGCTTCGGACCGGACGGGCTGGAGGAGCTCCGGCTGCACCCGGTGGACCTCGGCCGGCACGAGCCGATCACGCGCCGCGGTATCCCGCGCACCCCGAGTCCGGAGGTCGCCGACGCGATCCTCGACGAGGTGCGGACGATGTCGCAGCCCTTCGGGGTCGAGGTGAAGGTCGACGACGGCACGGGGATCGTCACGCCGGCCTGACGTTCGCGGTCGAGCGCCCGTCGCGGTCAGCCCTCCTCGGCCGTCGCCCGGCGTCCCGCAGGACCTCGCGGGCGCAGTTGCGCCCGTTCGCGCCGGTGACGCCGCCGCCCGGGTGGGTGCCGGCGCCGCACAGGTAGAGGCCGCGGAGCGGGGTGCGGTAGTCGGCCCATCCCCGCACGGGCCGCAGGAAGAGCAGCTGGTCGGGCGCCATGTCGCCGTGCAGGTGGTGCCCGCCCGTGAGCGCGAGGCGCCGTTCGAGGTCGAGCGGGCTCAGCACCTCGCGGTGCAGGATCGACCCGGGCAGGTTCGGGAACACCCTTCCCACCTGTTCGATCACCCGATCGGCGACCGCGTCGCGGGTCTCGTCCCAGGTCGTGCCGGCCAGGCGGTAGGGCTGTGACCGCACCCCCAACGTCACCACGTGGCGGCCCTCCGGGGCCAACGACGGGTCGTGCACCGACGGGATGCAGAGTTCGATATGGGGGTCGTCGGCCGGAACGCCTGCGCGCGCGGTCGCCTGATCCCGGTCCAGCTCTGGCAACGGCTTGGTCAGCTGCACCAGGCCACGATGGTAGGAGCGCACCCCCGCACCGTCGTCGACCCCCGCGATCCTCGGCAGCTCCGAGACGGCCAGGTTCATCTTCAGGCTCGCCCCCTCGCACCGGTACGCCTCGAGGCGTGCCGTGAACGCCGCCGGCAGCGCGGTCGGGTCGACCAGCCCGAGGAAGGTCCGCTTCGGATCGGCGTTGGAGACCGTGCGGCGGGCTCGGATCTCCTGGCCGTCCTCGAGCACGACCCCCACCACGCGATCGCCTCGCACGTCGATGCGAGCAACGGCGGCGTCGGTGCGGATCTCGGCGCCGGCCTCCATCGCGGCGTCGGCCATCAGCGACGTCACCGTGCCCATGCCGCCGCGCACGAACCCCCACCCGACCCCGCCGCCGGAACCTCCCGACGCGGCCTCGTGCAGCAAGCCGTACGCGGTGCCCGCGGTGTCGGGCCCGGCGAGCGTGTTGCTGATCGACTCCCAGCCGAGGGCCGACTTCACCATCTCGTCGCCGAAATGCTCGTCCAGGTACCGGCTCGCCGACGTCGCGAAGACGAAGGCCATCTCGTCGAGGGCACGCCGGTGACGGGCCGCCATCAGGGCGAGCCGCGCGCCGCCGCGCAGGTCACGGACGCGCGGGCGCTCGGGGTTCGGGGCGGTGATGTCGAACATCGGCATCAGCGAGGCGGCGATGTGAGCGAGCTTCTCCTCGTACGCCGGGAAGGCCCGCGCGTCGGCGACCGAGCGGGCCCGGATCGCGTCGAGCGCCCGCTCGGGCTCGGTCTCGAGCACGAACGTGCTGCCGTCGGGGTAGACGTTGAGAGAAGGGCCGCCCTCGTCGACGGTCAAGCCGCGCTCGCGCAGCCGCAGGTCGCGCCAGATCGCACCCCGGAGCATCGAGAGCACGTACGCGCCCGGCGAGGCCTTGAACCCCGGAGCGAACTCCTCGGTCGTGCAGGCGCCGCCCACGATCGAGCGCCGCTCGACCACGATCGTCCGCAGGCCTGCCCGCGCGAGATAGAAGGCCGCGACCAGACCGTTGTGACCGGCTCCGACGATCACGACGTCGTATGGCTCGCTCACTGGTCCCTCGCGATCGGCGAGCCGGTGGGGTCAACCCCGGCGGCTCAGGGACCGAGGATCATGATTCGCATGCCCCCGATGCCGAGTCCAGCACGGTCGACCCCGCGGCCGCGATGAAGTCGGCGGCCCATCCGGTCGCGCTGATGTCGATCCCCAGCACGCCGCGGTTGGCGTTGCCGGTGATGCGCTTGGCGGACTCGGGCTGGATCGTCCCGAACGGGCGGGTAGCAACCCCGCCCATCCCGACCACGAACTGCGTCGTCCCGCTCACCGGGGCGAAGCGCTCGTAGCTGTGCTCGTGGCCGTTCAGGACGATCTCGACGTTCCCGGCGACCGCGGCGTCCCAGATGGCCTCTTGCTTCGCGTCGTTGCCGTGCTCGCCCGACGAGATGTACGGGTGGTGCGATATCACGATCTGGCAGGAGGTGCTGGTCGAAGCCAATTGACCCTCGAGGTGGGCCAGCGCCGGCGAGGTCGGGCCCTCCGAGTCGAGGTGGACGACCAACCACCCGTCGAACGTGTGGGAGTAGTTCAAGTCCCCGCCCCCTGCGCTGTCGGCGAAGTACGCCTGGTACCCACCGGGCCCACCGTAGCCACCACCACTCAGCTTGGGGTAGTAATCGTGATTGCCGACCGTCGGGAAGGTCTTGTCGAGGAACCGGCCCCACGTCGGGCCGTATTTCTCGATGTACGGGGCAGGCGTCGCTGTACCGCTCGGGTACACGTTGTCGCCCAGCGTATACACCTGCCGGGGGTTCAGCGCCTGCACGAGGTTGGACGTCTTCAGGTCCCCGTTGCCCGACGTGGCGATGTCACCCGCTGCGGCCACGTCATAGGTGCTCGGTGGCGGCGGGGTGGTCCCGCCGACCGTCACCGTGATCGTGCTCTTGGTGACGAGTGACCCGCTGCGGAGCAGCTTGGTGATGATGGTGTAGGTACCCGAGGTGCCGAGCGCCCACGTCCCGACCACCATCTCGGTCGAGTCCAGCGCCACGGGCTTCACGTCGAAGATCGTCGTCTTGGCCGTTCCCTGCTTGGCGACCACAGTGACGCGGTAGTTGGTGGCGGCGACGGATGCGCACGCCCTGACCGTGCCGGTGACCGGAGCGTCCCCGGAGGTGGCCGTCGAGGTCGCCGCCGGACAGGTCGCGGCCCAGGTCGGGACGACACCCATGCTGCCCAACAAGGCCCCGACGAGCAGGAGCGTGATCCCGACGAACGTGTTGCGCTTCTTCACGACGATGTCCGTACCTTACGACGGCCCACCCGTTCGGCGCACTCCCTGGTGGGCCCCCGGGGACTTGAACCCCGAACCTGCGGATTAAGAGTCCGTTGCTCTGCCGGATTGAGCTAGAGGCCCGCCGAAGTCTACCAAGGGCCGTTGGGGTGAGTGACGGGATTTGAACCCGCGGCCTCCTGGACCACAACCAGGCGCTCTAACCGAGCTGAGCTACACCCACCACGCTGCAGCTCACACGATACCAACGGCCGACCTACCCAGGGGAACGAGCCTGGGGTATCATCTCGGCCAAGTTTGAATCGCCGTTCAATCGCTGTCCTCACGGACGGCTGCGGTGGTTCCTCGAAGGAGGAGATCGCACCATGGCAGCACAGGTCGAGTTCGATCTGGACCTGATCGACAGCCTGATCGAGCGAGAGGAGGCGACGCTCGAGCCGACGCGGCGCGCGTCGATCGAGTACCGCGCCACCGCCGATCGATACGTGGCCGGCGGCGTCGCGTCGAGCTGGCAGGACTCGCCGCCGCACGCGATCTTCATCGACCGCGGCAACGGTAACCGCCTCTGGGACATCGACCAGAACGAGTACATCGATTTCCACCTCGGGTACGGGGCGATGGTGGCCGGGCACGCGCACCCGAGGATCGTCGAGGCGATCCAGCGCCAGGCCGAGCTCGGCACGCACTTCGCGCAGCCGACGAAGCACCTCGACGTGATCGGCGAGAACCTCACGGAGCGCTTCAACCTGCCGCTGTGGCGCTTCTGCAACTCGGGCACCGAGGCCACACTGGAAGCCGGACGCCTGATGCGCGCGAACACCGGCCGCGACGTGCTCGTGAAGATCGAGGGCACGTATCACGGCCACCATGACTCGCTGATGTTCTCGGTGGCGCCCGACCCCGCCGACATGGGGCCTCGCGAGCACCCGAACACGGTGCCGCAGGCGATGGGCATCCCGCAGGCGTTCGCCGACCTCGTGCGCGTCGTGCCGTTCAACGACCTCGAGGCCGCGCGCCGGGTCTTCGCCGAGAACGAGGGGAAGATCGCCGGCATGATCGTCGAGCCCGCGATGATGAACTGCGGCGTGATCCTGCCCGAGCCCGGCTACCTGCAGGGACTGAAGGACCTCTGCCACGCCAACGGCGCCTACCTCGCCTACGACGAGGTGAAGACGGGCGCCACGCTCGCCTACGGGGGCGCCGGCGAGGTCTTCGGCGTCGTGCCCGACATCATCTGCCTGGCCAAGGCGATCGGCGGCGGCACGCCGTGCGGCGCGATCGGCGCCACGCGCGAGCTCTACCAGCCGATCATCGACGGCACGTACGACATGGCGGGCACGTTCAACGGCAACCCCCTCACGATGGCCGCGTCGCAGGCGACCCTGCTCGAGGTGCTCGTGCCCGACGCCTACGAGGGCTTCAACCGCATCGATAAGGCGATGAAGGACGGCCTCACGTCGGTGATCGAGAAGACCGGCCTGCCCGCGTACGTGAGCGGCGTCGGCGCGAAGGGCTCGGTGATCTACTCGACCAAGCCGGTGCGCGAGTACCGCGACGCGGTCGGCATCGACGAGCGCATCAGCTACCTCGCGTGGCTCTTCCAACAGAACCGAGGGGTGTTCAAGTCGCCGTGGACGAAGCAGGAGACCTGGACGCTGTCGGTGTGGCACACCGAGGACGACGCCGCGCGCTACGTGGCCAACTTCGAGGAGTTCGCCACCGCCGTGACGGCGTAGCCTTGGAAGCGACGACGCGACCGATGGGGGAACCGCGATGAGCACCACCGACACCGTAGAGATCGACCTCGGGCTGGTCGAGGAGCTGACGAAGCGCGAGACCGCCGCGCTCGACGAGAAGCACGCGCGCTCGTTGAGCTACCGCGAGGAGGCGAGGGTCCACCTTCCCGGCGGCGTCTCGTCGTCGTGGCAGACCTGGCCCCCGCACCCGATCTACGTCGACCGCGGCGATGGCTCGCGGGTCTGGGACATCGACGGCAACGAGTACGTCGACTACCACAACGGCTACGGCGTCATGGTGATGGGCCACGCCCATCCGAAGATCGTGGAAGCCGTCCGCGACCGGGTGGCCAAGGGCACCCACTTCGCCCAGCCGACCGAGGACGCCCTGCCCGTCGCCGAGCAGCTCGCGGAGCGCACCGGGCTGCCGTACTGGCGGTTCGGGAACTCGGGCACCGAGGCGACGCTCGACGCGGTCCGCATCATGCGGGCCTCGACCGGTCGCGACCTGATCGTGAAGATCGAGGGCACCTACCACGGGCACCACGACGCGCTGATGGTGAGCGTCTTCCCTCCCGAGGACAAGGCCGGTCCGCGCGAGCACCCGAACTCCGTTCCCCAGACCGCCGGGCTCATACCGGGCACGGTGGAGTCCGTCGTGAACGTGCCGTTCAACGACCTCGAGTCGGCGCAGCGCGTCTTCGCCGAGCGCGGCGAGGAGATCGCCGGCATGATCGTCGAGCCGGTGATGACGAACTGCGGCGTGGTGCTGCCCGACGACGGCTACCTCGAAGGGCTCAAGGAGACGTGCCACACGCACGGCGCGATGTTCGCCTACGACGAGGTCAAGACCGGCTTCACGGTGGCGTGGGGAGGAGCGATCGAGGCGTTCGGCGTGCAGCCCGACCTCGTGGCCTTCGCGAAGGCGATGGGCGCGGGGCTGCCGTGCGGGGCGATCGGCGGCACCGAGGAGGCGATGGCCGGCGTGATCTCGGGCGACATCGATCAGGTCGGCACGTTCAACGGCAACCCGCTCACGATGGCCGCCGCCAAGGTGAACCTCACGGAGGTGCTCACGAAGCCCGCGTACGCGCGGCTCGACGAGATCAACACGTTCCTGCATCGCTGCGAGGACGTGATCGCGAAACACCGGCTCCCGGCCTCGATGAAGACGCTGGGCGCGAAGGGCTCGATCGACTGGAGCACCACGCCGATCCACGAGTACCGCGACCTGTGGAAGATCGACGACCGCGTGCCGCAGCTGGCCTGGCTCTGGCAGCTGAACCGCGGGGTCTTCAAGTCGCCCGGGTCGAAGTGGGAGAGCTGGACGACGTCGATCGTGATGAGCGACGCCGACGCCGAGCGCTACGTCGAGAACTTCGAGAGCTTCGCCGAGGCGATCACGAAGTAGTCTGAGGTGGACTACTCGGGCGGGGCGGTGCTCGCCACGACCTCGGCGACAGACGACCCGTCGTCTCGCGCGAGCAGCGCGTAGGCGAGCTCGACCTCGACGAGCCCGACGAACGCGCCCACGGTCAGGATCATCGGCACCGAGACGGCGATCTCGATCAGCACGTCCGCTTCCACCCGAAGGTGCAGGAGCCAGTGGTGGACGCCGATCTCGACGAGCAGCGGCAGTCCAACCGCGAGCATCGTGAGCCAGAGGTGTCGGGAGGTGAGCCGGAACGACCGCACGATCGCCGGGAGGGGCCGTGCGTCCTCGATGTTGATCACCGGACCGACGATCGCAAGCATCGTGAGCAGCACGAACCCGGGAACGGCGCCGAGGGCGAACGCCGGCGCGATCAGCACAGTGACGAGCACGTCGGCGCCGATCAGACGCCAGATCGGCAGCGCGTGCACGACCTCGGATATCGAGGGACGACGGTCGTCGCGCACCACCGATCCCACGAGCTCGTCGAGCACCCCCGCGTACACGATCGTGCCGATGCTCGAGAGCACGCCCGAGACGACGGCGATCACGAGCACCAGCACCACGCGGTCGTCGAGCGGGCCGTCGCGCAGCTCGTCGAGGAGGCGGCCGCTGCCGATGCCCAGGACCACCGGGGGCACCATCAGCACGAGTGCCGCGCCCGCGACCCGGGCGGGTTCCAGCCGGTAGAGGCGCAGCGCCGACCGGTAGACGTCGAGCACCTGCAGGTTCGCGATGTGCGGATGGCGGTCGGCGGGGTGCATGTCCGGGACGAAGCCTAGACTGCGCGCCGATGGCAGGCCCGACCCACCCCCTGCGGCTCGATCGGCGCTCGGCGCGACGGCTCTGCGTGCAGGGCCAGCGCCTCGCCGGGCCACGGCCGGCGTCGATCGCGGAGGCGGTGCACGACCTCACGATGGTGCAGCTCGACCCGACGCGGGTCGTCGCGCGGACCGATCACCTCGTGCTCTTCTCACGGTTGGGGCGGGCGTTCCGCGTCGAGGAGCTCGAGCGCATGCTCTGGCTCGACCGCTCGCTCTTCGAGTACTGGGTGCACATCGTGCCGACGGCCGACCTGTGGATCCATCGGGAGTCGATGCGGCGATACCCCGACCGGGGCCCGTACGCGGGCCTCAAGCGCCGCCGGTACGTCGCGAGCTGGCTCGAGGCGAACGCCCCCTTCCGCCGCTACGTCCTGCGCGAGCTGCGCCGGCGCGGGCCGCTGCGCGCGCGCGACCTCGAGGACCGGGTCGCCGACGGCTGGCACGCCGGTGGGTGGAACGACGAGGGCCGCAACGTCGCGATGATGCTCGACATCCTCTGGAACCTGGGCGAGGTGATGATCGTGGGGCGCGACGGACAGCAGCGGCTGTGGGACCTCGCCGCCAGAAGCCTGCCCGTGGACGAGCCGAGCCGGCCGAGGAGCGAGATCGCCCGCGAGGTCCTCGACCGGCAGCTGCGGGCCCGAGGAGTCGCGACGCCGGCCCAGTTCGGGATGCTCTTCGACGGCCGCCCCGACGGGTGGGAGCGCGCCCTCGCCCGCCTCGTGCGCGAGGGCGTGGCCGTGCCCGTCGCGATCGAGGGCGTCACGAAGGGCGAGTGGTATGCGCACGCCGACCTGCTCGATCGCCCCTGGAAGCCGCGCACCGTCGCGCTCTCGCCCTTCGACGACCTCGTGAGCGACCGCGACCACACCGAGGCGCTGTTCGACTTCCACTTCCGGCTCGAGATCTATGTGCCGAAGGCGAAGCGCCGCTGGGGCTACTTCGTGCTGCCGATCCTGCACCGCGATCGCCTGATCGGACGGGTGGATCCTCGCTTCGATCGAGCAACCCGGGAACTGCATCTGCATGCGGTGCACGCCGAGCCGGGGACGGATGACCGCGACGGAGCTGCGGCGGTTCGCGCGATCCGTGAGCTCGCGACCTGGCTGGGAGCCGTTGAGATCAGGGTGAGCGGGCCCGTGCCGCAGGGATGGCGCCGATCGTTCGACGTGTGAATCGCGGAGCGTAGAGTGACGAGCCGATGAGCGACCCCGAGAACGCCGACGACGAGATCGAGGTCGTCGACCTGCTGGGTGATCTCGGTGAGCGGCGGCGGCTGAGCTGGCAGGAGCGGCTCGCCGGACCCGACCGCTACGGGGCGCTGCTGATCCTGATCGCCGTGACGATCATCGCCACCGTCGTCCTCGATGCGCATCAGTGGGAACGGCTCATCTCGGTGGCCCTGATCGGGGTGATGCTCGCGTTCGCGATGCGCACCTCCCAGGCTCCGAAGTCCTGGCAGCGGATCGCCCTCGCCGTGGTGCCGGTGATCGTGCTCGCCACGGCGTTCGCGGCCGCAGAGGGCAGCGAGGCCTCGACGATCCGCGCCGCGGTCTCCGCGTTCGTGACGCTGATGCTCCTGGCCGTGCAGGTCGCGATCGTGCGACGCCTCTCGACCCACCTCACGATCTCGTGGAACACGATCATGGGTGCGCTCTGCGTGTACCTGCTGTTCGGGATGATCTTCTCGGGCATCTACGCGGTGGCGGGTCATCTCGAGGACGGACGGCTCTTCGTGCAGCAGGACTCGTTCACGAGCACGGACACGCTGTACTTCAGCCTGATCACGCTGACGACCGTGGGCTACGGCGACCTCACGATGCGAGCCGATCCGATGCGGATCGCCGCGGCGATGGAAGCGCTGCTCGGCCAGATCTACCTGATCACCGCGGTCGCGCTGCTGGTCGGCAACCTCGGCCGGCGACGCCGCAAGGCTCCGCGGGGCTCGGAGCCCTAGACTGCGGCCACGATGGCCGAGCCACAGGTGGGCGTGATCATGGGATCGCGGAGCGACTGGGAGACGATGCGCCACGCCGTCGAGACCCTGGAACGGCTCGACGTACCGGCGGAGTCGCGCGTCGTGAGCGCGCATCGCACCCCCGACCTACTGTTCGAGTACGCGTCGACCGCGGCCGATCGGGGACTCCAGGTGATCGTCGCCGGCGCCGGTGGCGCCGCCCACCTGCCCGGCATGGTGGCCGCCAAGACCCACCTGCCGGTGCTCGGCGTGCCGGTGGAGTCGCAGGCGCTGAAGGGCATGGACTCGCTGCTCTCGATCGTGCAGATGCCCGCCGGCGTGCCGGTCGGCACGCTGGCGATCGGGCGCTCCGGCGCGGTGAACGCCGCGCTGCTTGCGGCGGCCGTCGTGGCCCTGCGCGACGAGGGGGTGCGCGAGCGCCTCGTGCAGTTCCGCGAGGAGCAGACGGCGTCGGTGCTCGAGCATCCCGATCCCGCCGGATGAGCCCGGCATGACCGACGTCGGCATCGTCGGCGGCGGTCAGCTCGGCCGCATGCTCGCCCTCGCCGGCCACGAGCTCGGCATCGGCTGCGTGACCCTGGACCCCGCAGCGTTGTCGCCGGCGGCCGGCGTGGCCCCCGCGATCGTGGGCGCCTACGACGACCGCGACCGGCTCGCGGAGCTCGCGAGCCGGTGCGACGTCGTCACGTACGAGTTCGAGAACGTGCCGGTCGACGCCGCGAGGTTCGTCGCGGAGCTGCGGCCCGTGTTCCCGCCACCGGCCGCCCTCGAAGCGGCGCAGGACCGGCTCGCCGAGAAGGAGCTGTTCACCGCCGTCGGGCTGACCGTGCCGGTGTACGCCGCCGTCGACTCGTCCGATGGCCTCGGCGACGCCCTCGAGCGCATCGGCGTGCCGGCGGTGCTGAAGACGCGGCGTCTCGGGTACGACGGCAAGGGGCAGGCCGTGATCCGCGATCGGCTGCTCGCCGAGGACGCCTGGCGATCGGTGGGGGAGGTGCCCTGCCTGCTCGAGGCGCTCGTCGAGTTCGATCGCGAGCTGTCGATCGTGGCGGTCCGTGGCCGGGACGGCTCGACGGCCGCGTACCCGGTCGTCGAGAACTACCATCGTGACGGCATCCTCCGGCTCACCCGCGCGCCCGCACCAGGCCTCGACCTCGAGGTGCAGCGAGCCGCCGAGTCCCACGCGTTCTCGGTGATGGCCGAGCTCGAGTACGTGGGCGTGCTCGCGATCGAGCTGTTCCAGGTTGGGGACTCGTTGCTCGGCAACGAGATGGCACCTCGTGTGCACAACACGGCGCATTGGACGATCGAGGGCGCCGAGACGTCGCAGTTCGAGAACCACCTGCGCGCCGTCTGCGGACTTCCGCTCGGATCGACGGCCGCGGTCGGGGTGAGCGCGATGGTGAATCTGATCGGCGAGATGCCCGACCGTGCGGACGTGCTGTCGGTCCGCGGCGCGCACCTACACGACTACGACAAGGAACCGCGCCCAGGTCGCAAGCTGGGTCATGTCACGGTCTGTGCGGACGACGAGACGACGCTCCAGGAACGCCTCGAGGCCCTGCTAGCGGTCGTCGATCGTCGCTGAGTGCTCGACTCGTTTCGACTGGTCGACCCTCGCGTTCTAGCACCTGCCCGCAGAGGAGACGCCGCTCACTCGGCCTTCTGGTGGCTGGACCCACGAGGGTACGAACGTTCCTCCTGGAGCTCGCCGTCCTCCTTCTCGATCCGCAGGCTGGCCTTCTTCTGGAGGTTGGCGATCTGAGCGGTCGCTTGAACAACCTCGTCCTTGTTGTCGCCCTTCGCGATCACGCCGGTCGACGACTCCTTCGCCTTCCAACCACCCTTCTTCTTCCGCCTCGACACCGTGTAGACCTTGCTTTTCGGCATGCTTCCTCCCTCAGTCAGTGACCATCCACGTACCCAGGAACATGACGGACTACTCACACCGCATGGTGAAAACCTCGGGCCATGGCTTCCGCGGCCTACGGCCGCGAGGGAATCCCAGCGCGGCAGAGGTGCCCACGAAACGACGCGTCGCCGACGACCTCCGTTTGCGTCGCGTTCACACGGGTTAGGTAGAACCCTTGTAGGTCGCCTCCACCGGTTTGTCATGCTGAAGCGCGCTTCGGCGGCGGGCACTCCGGTGGGGGCGTCTACTCATCTGGCGCCGCTCGCCTCGTGGCGAGGGATCGTTACGAGAACAGGCCGGCATGATGGCGTGATTCTTTGCGTTGCAAGCGCGCCGGGGAGGATTCGAACCTCCGGCCCGCGGATTAGAAGTCCGCCGCTCTGTCCCCTGAGCTACCGGCGCGTCTCGACAGCCTAGCGCGGCCTCCTCGCCCGACCTGAGCTGTTCGCGCGGAAATCCCACACGCGCACGCGATGCCCTCCTATCGTGGGCCGGTCCTCGCGGGCGCGGAACCGTGCCCGCTTGTGAAGGGGGAGTACGAGATGGATCTGCTCGCGCAATCGAGCGACGGAGGCGGATCGGCGATCCTCTGGCTGCTCTACGTGGCCTTCATCGTCGTGTACCTGGTCGCTGCATGGATCGTCTACACGAAGGCCGGTGAGGAAGGCTGGAAGGCGCTGATCCCGATCTACAACGTCTGGGTGCTGCTGAAGATCGTCGGCAGACCGGGATGGTGGCTGCTGCTCTTCCTGATCCCGTTCGTGAACTTCGTGATCTGGATCATCGTCTCGATCGACCTGGCCAAGAGCTTCGGCAAGGGAACGGGATTCGCGCTCGGGCTGATCTTCTTCGCGCCGATCTTCTACATGATCCTGGCGTTCGGCGACGCGACGTACCGGGGGCCCGCAGCAGCACCGGGGGGCGGCTCCGCGCCGCCGTCGATGCCGCCCGCTCCGGGCTGATCGACTCACCCGGCCTGAGTCGGGCTAGGACGAGGGCGTGGGAGCCGTAGCCGAAAACAGCGCGGCCGAGCCCACGACCTCCACCTCCACGTCTCGGAACGACGCGGCGAGGATCTCATGGAGCCCGTCGACCGTATCGTCGAGGTTGTCGAAGCCGCCCTGCTTGTTCGCGGCCCACAGGAAGGCGCGCGCAGGACGTGTGTGCGATGCCTCGTGACCGAGAACCGTCCCGCCGAAGAGCACGCCCTCGGGCGTGAGGACGTCGGCGATGTTGCGGATCGCCGACCGCCTTGTTCGTCATCGGATCGCGCAGGCAGTGCAGGACGAAGCTGAGTGCCGCTGAGTCGAACGGACCGTCGACGGGCAGGGGCTTCATCACGTCGGCCTTGACCGTCGCTCGGGGCCATCGACTCGAGTCGTCGCGAGGCGTGCTCGAGGACGTGAGGGTTCGGGTCGAGCAGGGTGACCTCCGTGCCCTCCGCCGGTCTCGCCTTCTCGATGAAGTACCCGGTGCCCGGTCCCACGTCGAGGTGCCGAGAGCCCAGATGACGACGGTAGAGCTCGACCATCGGTGGGACGGGCATCTTCCACACCGTGGGGGCCATGAACTTGAGGACCCACGCGTCGTAGATGCCGAGGAGCAAGGGGTTGTAGCCAGCCTGACCCTTGTACGACGGATCGGTCCGTTCCATCGGGTTGCCCCCTTCAGGTGGTGGACGACGCCACGCTATGCCACGAGGCCCGCAGGGTCACTGGTGTCCACTCGTCTGCCCGACCGGGTGTCACCACCAGTAGGGCAGCCCGGGTCCTGGAGCGGGTGACGGGAATCGAACCCGCATAGCCAGCTTGGAAGGCTGGAACTCTGCCATTGAGCTACACCCGCGCGTGCCGAGGCACCTCTGTCAAGCCTAGCAACCGTACGCTGCGATACTCCCACGATGAAGGTTCCCTTCCGGCTGCTCGATGTGTTCGCCGAGACGCCGTTCTCCGGCAACCAGCTCTGCGTGGTGCCCGACGTGCCCGAGGGCCTGGGCGCCGACACGATGCTCACGCTCGCGCGAGAGATCGGGTTCTCGGAGACGACGTTCGTGGCTGCGGTGCGCGACGACGGCTACGACGTACGGATCTTCACCCCCGACGCCGAGCTGGCGTTCGCCGGGCACCCCACGATCGGCACGGCGTTCGTGATGGTCTCCGAGGGTCGCGTGGCGCCCTCCCTCGTGCAGACATCGGCCGCCGGCGACGTGCCGGTCGAGGTCGACCTCGCGAACGGACGCGCGACGATGCGCCAGCTGCCGCCGGTGTTCGGTTCGCCGTTCGACGACCGAACGGCGGTCGCCGCCGCCGCGGGCCTCGAGGCGGGCGACCTCGTCGACGGCCTCCCGATCGTGTCGGCGTCGACGGGCATCGCCCATCTGATGGTGCCGGTGCGGGGCGAGGCCGCCCTGCGATCGGCGGAGCGCGATCCTCGACTGAGCACCGAGGTCTGTGAGGCCGCCGACGCCGAGTCGCTCTACCTCTTCACGGTGCGCGGCGAGGGCGACGTGATGGCACGCATGTTCGACCGCTTCCCGGCGATCTGGGAGGACCCGGCCACGGGCTCGGCGGCCGGTCCGCTCGGCGCGTACCTCTCGCGGCACGGCCTCGCCGGCATGCCCGGCCGAGCTGTCGTTGCGCAGGGCGAGATGATCGGGCGGCCGAGCTTCCTGCACCTGCGCGTCGAGCCCGACGGCGACTCGTGGGCGATCGAGGTCGAGGGCGGGGTGCGATCGACGGGCGAGGGGACGTTCTCGCTCTGACGCGTCAGGCGGCCGACTGGCAGGCGACCGCCGGTTGCTCGACCACGGTCCCTCCCTCGGCGGCCTGCACCTCTGTGTACAGCGAGTAGGTGTCGCCCACGGTGACCGGTCCGTCGCTCTGGTACACCGTGTTGCCGCTGGCGGTGAACACGGCGGAGCCTCCGTCCGCCGGCACGACGACGCAGCGCACCGCACCGTCGCCTCCGCCGGTGTTGGTCACGTCGAACCGGTAGCAGACGGGCACGCCCGACCCGACCGGGCAGTCGACCGCCTGCGGGGCGGCGACGGCGAATTCCGGATCGGCGACCGGGCCTCGTGCCTGCAGCACGAAGAGCGCGGCGCCGGTCGCGAGCCCGGCGACGAGCAGGACGACGAGCGCCATGTACCAGATCGTCGAGCGGTTCTGGGGAAGCAACTGCACGCCGCAACGGTAGACGCGCACCTTCGGCCGGCGCAATCGGTCCTTCGGTACCGGTCTCGGCCGTTCGCCACCTACAATCGGGTCCACGGGGCGTAGCGCAGCCTGGTAGCGCACTTGCTTTGGCTCTATCACCCCCTGGACGCTGTGCTGACCTGCGGGTTTGCAGGTCGCCCGGGCTTGCAGGTCGCCGAGGAGCGTGAGGCCCGGAGTTACGGGCTGTGGACGTTGCTGTTGAGGCGCAGCTCTGGATTGCCGCGGCCTGACCGAAGACACTCCAATCCTCGTCACCGGAGTAGGGCCGCGTCGAGTGCGGCGGCGACGCCCTCGTCGGTCGCATCCGGCAGGTGCCGGGTCGCGACGACGCTCTCGTGCTGTTCAGCTGCGCCGACAACCTGCGCAAGGGCGCCGCGCTCGACGCGATCCAGATCGTCGAGCATCTCTTCGTCTGATCGGCAGCGCATCGCTGAAGACCCGACCTAAGGCGTAGGCCGAACGGCCTACGTGCATCTTGCCTCGATGTTCGGCTCGGGCGTAGCGTCGACGAGCAACGTCGATGCTCGGGGTTCGTTCGCAGAGGGCCCCATGAAACGTGGTTTCGTGCTGGCCGTTGTGGCCGTTCTGTCCTTGACCGCGCTCGTGGCTCCGTCATCGGGTCGCGATCGCCCGTTCAGTACGTCGCGGCTGATCGCGATGAAGTTGTGCCATCACCGCAGCAGTTCGACCTGCCGGCCTGGCCGGCGGGCAGTCAAGAGCAGATCGAGCGATTCCGTTGTCAGGCAAGCGGGAACCCGGCCGATACGGTCGACATCAGTTGCAACACCAAGGAGTTCGGGCAAAGTTCGCAGACACGGCAGCTGCCACACCTTCCGACACGTCCTGATGAAGGGGAACACGCGGTACGTGCTGGGCGACGAAGAGCACATCACTTCGGTCACCCATTGGACGGGCCAGTACGTTCCTCAGGGCCGCTGGCCGGCGATCTGTGGACCTGCCGGATACACGGATCCGCCGGTGACCGATGCCGAAGGGAAGGACTGCAACGTCTTCCACGGCGACTACACCGGGCTCGCCGTGGGTTCCGATGGCGCCGTGCACGTCGTGTGGACCGGCCTGAACCGGTTCACGCAATCGCCTCAGCTCGACTTCTACACGGGAGCGAAGCACGACGGCTACGCCCAGGATGCGATGTACGCCAAGCGCTGAGAGAGGCATCTTCGACCCGAGCAGGCGGGGGGGCTGGTCGCCCCTCCGCCGCCCCTCCGGTCACGGCGATCCTCGAACGTCTTGCCCAAGCATGCCTTGAGCAGGGCGCGCAACTGGTCGTCGGTGAGTACCGGGACCGGGACTTCGGGGACCTTCGGCGGCTTCATCCGCTCCGTCCGGCTCGACGTGAGTCGCCTTCTTCGACGAGGAACCCGAAGAACCTCTTGAGCGCCCGGTAGCGGTTCGATGCAGTCGCCGGCGAGCGGGTCGCGAGCAGGTGCTCCATGAACGCCTCGACGTGCTCACGAGTGATCGAGGTCACCGTGGTCGGCATCCCGCGCTCGACGAGGAACTCCGAGAACCTCTCGACGGCCGAGGAATAGACCGCGATCGTGTTCGTCGACGGGTTCTCGGGCCTGCAAGCTCTCACCCAACTCTGGGTCAGGACGCCGATGTCCCCTACACTGTTCGCCGTGCTGGTCCGCGTCTCCATCTCGTCTTGCCTCCGTCCAAGTCATGTGGGGAGGGAGCGGTGTACTTGCGCACGTGTTAGCACGAAAGGGCCGCTGACCTGCACAGACAGCGGGGCGTAGCGCAGCCTGGTAGCGCACTTGCTTTGGGAGCAAGAGGTCGCGGGTTCGAATCCCGCCGCCCCGACATGTCGATCATGCGCTCCTCCCGAAGTGCCGTCTCGGGGCTGCTCGTGTCCGCATCCCTCGCGCTCGCCGGCTTCGGCGTGGTCGCCGCATCGGCCCCGACCCCTGCCGCCGCCGGGGGAGGAGAACCCGCGCTCCTTCCCGACGTGGTCGTGCAGCCGCTCAGGGAGATCCGGATCCAGAAACGGGCGGGCGTGAAGCTGCTGCGGTTCGCGTCGATCATCGGCAACGCGGGCGCCGGAGTGGTCGAGCTGAAGCCCGACACCCCTGCGCGCTCAGCCGAGGACGATTGCGATGGCGACGGCGACCCGCTGAACGACCGGCGGGCGTTCCAGCGCATCTTCGGCGACGCCGACGGCGACGGCGTCTTCACGCGCGGCACCGACACCGTGCTCGAGAAGCGCCCCGCGGGGTGCTCCATCTTCCATGTCGCGCACGACCACTGGCACTTCGAGGAGTTCGCGCGCTACCGGCTCGTGAAGCCGAAGACCGGGCGCATCGTGGCCCGCTCGGAGAAGGTCTCGTTCTGCGTGCGCGACAGCATCCGGTTCGATGCCACGCTTGCCGGGCTCGCCGAGATTCCTGCACTACGGCGACTGCACCCAGGACTCGATCACCGGCCTGTCGATCGGCTGGGCCGACTACTACGGATCGACGTTGCCGGGGCAGGAGCTCGACATCAGGGGCCTGCCCGACGGCCGGTACTGCCTGCGCAACGAGGCCGACCCCACCGACCGGCTCGACGAGTCCGACGAGGGGAACAACGGCCGCTCGACCCTGGTGCGCATCAGGGGTCGGACGGTGACCGATCTGGTGCGGGCCTGCTGAGGTTCCTCAGGGGGCGCCCGGACCTCGACCGTAGCGCGACATGGCGTCGACGAGCGCGCCGTGGTCGAGGCGGTGTGCGGTGATGCCGTCGCGGCCGACCATCGTCTCGGCGGCGACGAGCGCGTTGAGGATCGCTTCCTCGGTCGCCTCGATCGCGCCCCAGAACAGCTCGCTGATCGAGCCGTCGGGGATCATCGAGACCTCGACCGGCGGGCTGTCGCCGTCGCTCTTGTAGCTGTGCAGCGCGCCTCGGTTCGCGGTCGAGAACGCGAGGAAGATGTCGCCGCTGGAGTGCTCCCCGGCGCCCCCGACCCGTGCGATGCCGAGGCCGGCCCGCTGCGCGAGACGCTCCAGCTGATGGGGGAGCATCGGGGCATCGGTCGCGAGGATCACGATGATCGAGCCCATGCCGGGCTCGATAGGGCGCCGCAGGCTCTCCTCCTGGTCCCAGACCGAGGGCACCGCGACGACCGGTATCTCGCGTCCGACCGGCACACCGTCGACCGTGAGCCGTTCCCGGCGACCGTAGTTCGCCTGCACGAGGGCGCCGACCGTCCATCGGCCGACCGCTCGCGAGGCCGTGCCCGTGCCGCCCTTGAAGTCGTGGCAGATCATGCCCGTCCCGCCGCCGACGCCTCCCTCGGGGACCGGCCCGGTGGCGGCTGAATCGAGCGCTGCGTACAGATGCTCGCGTCGCACGTGCATGCCGTTGATGTCGTTGAGCGCGCCGTCGTAGGTCTCGCCCACGACCGGGAGGCTCCAGTACGCCGTGAGGTCCGCTCGACCGCGCAGCTCGGCGGCGACGAGCGCATCGCGCACGACCCCGACGCTGTGGGTGTTCGTGAGCGCGACCGGCGTGGTGAGCTGGCCCGACTCGCGGATCCACTCGAGCCCGGTGAGCTCGCCGTTGCCGTTGAGGCGGTGACACCCCGCGAACACCGGCTCGGTGCCGATGCCGGGGTGCGGCACGATCACGGTGACGCCGGTGCGCACGGGCCCACGTCCGACCTCGAGCGCGCCCTCACCCTCGATCAGCGTGGTCATCCCGACCGTGACGCCCTCGACGTCGGTGATGGCGTTGAGCGGGCCCGGCGGCAGCTGGCCGACCGTGAGGCCGAGGTCTCGGTAGCGCGTCATCGGTGGCGGAGCCTATCCGGTCACGGCTCGGATGCCCGCCGTCACGACCGCCGCGACCACGACGACGATCAGCACGGGCGCCTTCAGCTTGATCGCCACCGCCGCGGCGAGCACCCCGGGCACGCGCGCGTCGAGGACCAGCTCCTGGTCCCCGCCGAACGTGTTCACCGCGACCAGGGCGGCCAGCAAGGCCGGGGCGAGCAGCGCCACGACCCCCGTGACCCGCTCGGGCAGCGGTTTCCCGCCGAGCAGCATCGGCCCGAGCGCCTTGATGGCGATCGTGACCACGCCGACGACGACCACCACGATCCAGGTATCGCTCATGTCGCGGATGCCTCGTCGTCGGCGCGAGCCGTGGGAAGGTCGAACAGGCCCAGCAGGCAGGCTCCGGCGGCGGCGATGATCGGCACGCCCGCCGGCGTGAACGGCGTGAGCACCAACGCGATGACCGCCCCCAGGATCGCCGCCTCCCTCGCCCGGCGGTTCACGAGCTGGGGGACGAGCAGCGCAAGGAAGAGCGCCGGGAACGCGGCGTCGAGCCCCCACGTCGACGGGTCGCCGATCACGTCGCCGAACGCCACCCCCAGCACCGTGCCCGCGACCCAGGCCGCATAAAGCGTGACCCCGGCGCCCAGCAGCACCTGGGGGTTGAACCGGCCTTCTCCCTCGGCCGCGACCGCCCAGCTCTCGTCGACCGTGAGCTGCGCGTGCAGGAACCGAGACCAGGCGCTCCCAGTTAGCCACGGCGCCACGCTCACCCCGATCGGTCCGTACCGGGCGTTCAGCAGCACCGCTGCCGTGATCGCGGCGGCGACCGTGCCCCCGACGTCGAGGATCGACGCGGCCGCGAACTGCGCCGACCCGGCGAACGTCGTCATCGACATCACGATCGGCGCGAGCACGCCCATGCCTGCCGCCCTCGCCAGCACGCCGTAGGAGACGCCGAACCCGACGACCGCGATCGCCAGCGGGGCGACCGCGCGCACGCCGTCACGGTGGGACCGCTCCTCGCGGGCCGGCTCGCTCATCGTCCGGTCATGCTAGAGGCGTGCGCATCACGTCGACGTTCGAACCCTTGCCCCCCGATGCCGTGCAGCGGGCTCTCCGAGGGCTGCCCTCGGCCGACGGATTCGCCGTACACGTGAAGCCCCTGCGCTACCGGGAACGGCCGCACCTGTCGGCCTGGACGGACTTCGGCGAGCGCACGATCACGCTGCAGGTCCCCGAGCCGTTCTTCCCGTTCGGAGAGGTCGTGCCGTATGCCGCGAAACGCCGGCCCGGCAAGCGGCTCAGCTTCATCTGGCTCACCGAGGGCGTCACGTTCCGCACGCCGCGCGAGGTGCTGCGGTTCCTGTACTGCCACGAGTGGATGCACGTCTGGGGGAACTCGAAGCAGGGTGGGCGCAGAGTGGGGGAGACAGCCTGCGATCGGTTCGCGCTGCAGAACTACCGGCGCCGGGTGGTGACCGTCGAGGACGCGGAGGCATCGTTGAATGGGGATCGACGACCGCCACGGAGGTGAACGTTCCTGCCCCCCGCTCGGGAGCGCTACGCCTGAGCTGAGTCGCGTCGCGGGCCGATCGCGCTCTCGAGCAGCACCGTGAAGTGCTCGACGCGCATGCGCTGGCGCTCGGGCTGACCGGCGAGCCGATGGAACAACCCCGGGTCGAGCTCCTCGGTGACGAGGGCGTCCTGCAGGGAGTTCGAGAGCCAGTCGACCATCGAGACGATGATCTCGAGGTCGACGTCGGCCCGCACCTCGCCGCGTTCCTGCCCCCACTCGACGAACTCGAGCGTGCCGTACGGGTCCTCGCTCACGAGCCAGCGGTTGATGTCGCGCTTGAGCGTGAGGTCGGTGCCGTAGTTGCCGATCAAGACGACGCGGTTCGGGATCCAGTCCTCCTTGATCAGGTGCTCGGTGCGTTCGAGCCAGAAGCGCACCGTGGCGAAGAACCCCCGGGCCCGCACGTCCTCGGGCGCGTCGAGCCATGCGGGGAGCGTGAGCACCGCGCGCTTGTACGCCTGCAGGAAGAGGCCGGCCTTGGACCCGAAGTGTTGGAAGATCGAGCCCTTCGCGATGCCGAGCTCGATCGCGATGTCCTCGACCTTGGCGCCCTGGTATCCGTGCTCGGCGAACTGGCGCATCGCCGTCTCGACGATGCGGTCGCGCTTGACCTGGGTCTTGGCGTTGCGGGGCGATCTCGGTTCGGCGACCATGCGGCTCCTCACGACCGTGGGCCCGACAAGGCTACGGAGCCGAGCGCCTCCTGACTGACTCCGGGTCACTCGAGGGGCACCCTAAGACTCCCAAAGGCGTCCTCTCGCTGGCATCATCGGGTGTCGGCGGTCCTCGCAGCAACGCTGACTTCAGGTCACCGTGAGGGCCGACCGAGCGGGTCATGCTCTCGGCCCGGACCCGGCGATCACTCGCGGAAGGATGCGGCGATGCACGAAGACCTCGACGTCTTGAAACGAGCCCTGATCGCCGCCGACATGGACCTCGGCGTCGCCGCGGCTCAACGCCTCGTCGACTCCGGCGCCGATCCGAAGTGGATCCTCGAGGAGGGCATGGCCGTGGCCATGTTCGATCTCGGCGAGATGTGGAAGCGGGGCGAAGTGTTCCTGCCCGAGGTCGTCGCGAGCGCCGAGGTGTTCAAGCGCTGCAACGCGATCGTGGAGCCAGCCCTGCTCGCCCAGCGCGAGGAAGGCGACGAGGCCAACGCGATCGTCGTGCTCGCCACGGTCAAGGGCGACCTCCACGATTTGGGGAAGAACATGGTGGGTGCGATGCTCCGCACCAGCGGCTTCGACGTGCACGACATCGGCAAGGACGTGAGCGCGGACCGCATCGTGGAGGTCGTGCGTGAGCTGCAGCCCCAGATCGTCGGGCTCTCGGCGCTGCTGACCACCACCGTCCCGTACCAACAGCGCGTCATCGAGAAGCTGGAGGCCGAAGGCTTGAGGAACCAGGTGAAGGTCATGGTGGGAGGCGCCCCGGTCACGCCCGAATGGGCGGAGAAGATCGGTGCCGACGGCTACGCGAACAACGCCCCCGAGGCGGTCGAGATCGCGAAGAAGCTCGTCGGGGTCGCCCAATGAGCCGGGCAGCGAGCGGGGTCGCGACGACGATCCTGAGCGGTCCCGGCGGCGAGGTCGCGATCGGCGACGAGCACCCGTTCCGCATCATCGGCGAGCGCATCAACCCGACGGGGCGTAAGCAGCTCACCGAGGAGCTGAAGGTCATGGACATGGCCACCGTGCAGCGCGACGCGCTCGCGCAGGTGGAGGCGGGCGCGGCGGTGCTCGACCTGAACGCCGGCATCCCGGGGTTCGACGAGCCGGCGATGCTCTCCGCCATGGTGAAGACCGTGCACGAGGTCGTCGACGTGCCGCTGTGCATCGACTCCTCGACCCCCGAGGCGCTCGAGGCCGCGGTGCCGCTGGCCCAGGGCAAGGTGCTGATCAACTCCGTCACGGCCGAGGACCACTCGCTCGAGCGGCTGCTGCCGCTGGTCGCGAAGTTCGGCGCCGCGGTGATCGGCATGGCCAACGACTCCGAGGGCATCTCGATGGACCCGCAGGTGCGCCTGGCCGCCGCGCGCAAGATCGTGGAACGCGCCGCCGACCACGGCATCGGCCACGAGGACGTGATCATCGACCCGCTCACGATGCCGATCGGCGCCGCGCCCGACGCGGCGACCTCGATGTACGAGACGGTGAAGCTGCTCCGCTCCGAGCTCCGCGTGAACGTGAGCTGCGGCGCCTCGAACATCTCCTTCGGCATGCCGGACCGCCGCGGCATCGACTCGGCGTTCCTCACGATGTCGATCGTGACCGGCATGAACACCGCCATCACCAACCCGCTGCACATCGAGACGCGCAAGGCGATCCTCGCCGCCGACCTGCTGCTCGGGCGCGACGAGTACGGCGCGAACTGGATCGCGCTGCACCGCGCCGAGCTCGCGGCGGCGGAGGCGGCGAACGCCGGCGGCGAGGAGAACGCGGGGGGCGAGCCGACCGCATGACCAGGAAGGTCGAGGTCACGTACCAGCCGAGCGGGAAGACCGTCCGCGTGCCCGAGGGCACGACGCTGTTCAACGCGGCGCACTGGGCCGGGCTGCCGATCGAATCGACGTGCGGCGGCCGAGGCACCTGCGGCAAGTGCGGCGTGAAGGTGCTCTCGGGTCACGTGGAGCGCTCGCTCGCGGACTACCGCCACCTGAACGATCGGCTCGACGAGGGGTGGCGACTCTCGTGCCAGGCGGAGATCACCGAGGACACCGAGTGCGACGTGCCCCGCCTGATGAAGATGCCCAAGGCGGCCACGATGGGCGTCGGTCGCTTCGTGCTGCTCGAGCCCAACGTCGTCAAGCTCTTCCTCGAGCTGCCGCCGCCGTCCCTCGAGGACCATCGTTCCCACCTCGCCCGTGTGCTCGACGCCGTCGAGGAGGCCGGGTACAACCGCAACTACGACTGGGAGGTCATGCCGAGGATCGCCCAGGCGTTCCGCGCGACCTCGAGCGTTACGGCGACCCTGGTGGGGGAGTACCTCGTCGACGTCGAGGCCGGGGATACCACCGACCGCATGTTCGGCGCGTCGTTCGACATCGGCACGACGACGTGCGTCTGCACGCTCGTCGACCTGCGCAACGGAGCGACGGTCGGCGTGGCGAGCACGATCAACCACCAAGCGCCGTTCGGCGCCGACGTGATCGCGCGCATGGCCAAGGCGATGCACGGCGAGGAGAACGTCGTGCAGCTGCGCGAGGCCGCGATCTCCACCGTGAACGAGCTGCTCGGTCGCGCCCGGGAGGAAGCCGGCGTGGCCCAGCACGAGGTCTACGAGGCGGTCGTCGCCGGCAACGCGACGATGATGCACCTGCTCTGCGGCGTGAACCCGGAGTCGCTCGCCCTCGCGCCGTACGTGGCCACGTTCACCGAGCCCCAGGACCTGCGCGGGGACCAGGCGCGGTTCGACATGCATCCGCTCGGATGGGTGGCGCTCTTCCCGTCGATCGGCGCCTACGTGGGCGCCGACATCGTGGCCGACATCGTGGCGACCGGCCTCGTGCGCGACCCGGAGACCCGGCTGCTCGTCGATGTCGGCACGAACGGCGAGATCGCGTGCGGGAACGAGGAGCGCAGCGTGGCCACCGCCGCGCCCGCCGGACCGGCGTTCGAGGGCGGCGAGATCGTGCACGGCATGCGGGCGACCGACGGCGCGATCGAGGGGGTCACCCTGACGAACGGTGAGGTCGAACTGCAGGTGATCGGCGGCGACGACGCCGAGCCGCGCGGCATCTGCGGTTCGGGGCTGATCGACATCGTCGCGCAGCTGCGGCTGGCGGGACTGCTCGACGACGGCGGCAAGATGCTGTCGCGCGAGGAGGCCGAGGACGCCGGCCACCCCCTCGCCGATCGCCTGGTGATGCGCGAGGACGTGAAGGCGTTCCATCTACACGGCGACGTCGTGCTGACCCAGCAGGACGTGCGCGCGCTGCAGTTCGCCAAGGGCGCGATCTCGACGGGCATCGAGACCGCGATGCGTGCCCTCGGTCTCGAGTCCTCCGACCTCGACGCGGTGATGCTCGCGGGGTCGTTCGGGTCCTACATCAACCCGCAGAGCGCCCGCGTGGTCGGCCTCGTGCCCCCCGTGCCCGTCGAGCGCATCAAGGCCGTCGGCAACACGGCAAGTGAGGGCGCGAAGATGGCGCTGATGTCCTTCCGCGAGCGCGAGGTCGCGTGGGAGATCCCCGGCATCGTGGAGTACATCGAGCTCTCCGGCGAGGAAGACTTCAACGACCGCTTCATCGGGAACCTCGGGTTCCCCCCGATCGAGGACCTGCACGCCGCCCAGGCGGCGAACGAGGCCGCGATCGTGGCGCGGGCCGAGGCGCGGGCGTCGGCGAGCGTCGGCTCGGAGGACGCGGCCTCGTGAGCCCCGCCCGCGTGGCCCTGCTCGCGTGCGGCGCCGTCGCGATCGACACGAAGACGCTCGTCGATCGTCACGGGTGGGACGCCGACGTGCACGGCATCTCGAGCGACCTGCACATGACCCCGCTCGAGATCGCGCCTGCGGTCGAGGAGAAGCTCATCGCGCTGCTGCCCCGGTACGAGCGCGTGATCGTCGTGTACGGCGACTGCGGCACGGGCGGTCGGCTCGACGAGGTGCTGTCGCGCTATCCGGCCGTGCGACCGGCAGGGGTGCACTGCTTCCAGTGGTACTCGGGCGAGCTCTACCGGCGGTTCGAGACCGACATCGGCATCTACTTCCTGACCGACTGGCTCGTGTCGAACTGGGATCGGGCGGTGATCAAGGGGCTCGGTCTCGACCGCTTCCCGTGGCTCCACGAGACGTACTTCGGCAACCTGAGCCGGGTGCTGTTCGTGCGCCAGCACCCCGACCCCGAACGCGAAGCGAAGGCGCGGGAGATCGCCGCCTACATGCAGCTGCCGCTCGAGATCCACGACCTCGGCATCGAGCCCCTCGAAGAACTGCTCGTGCCTCTGATGGAGGGCGCGCTCGAGCAGCCGAAGGCGTAGCGCGACGAAAGGAAACCGATGATGTTCCAGCCTGACCAGGCGCCGCGCATCCTCACCGAGGAGCAAGAGGAGACGGTCCACGAGACCGCGATGCGCATCCTCGAGGAGATCGGCACCGACGTGAAGCACGACGATGCACGGAGGCTGCTGGCCGAGGCCGGGATGAAGGTCGAGGACGAGCGGGTCTACTGGGATCGGGGCTTCGTGATGGAGCAGGTCGCGAAGGCGCCATCGTCGTTCCGGCTGCGCGCTCGTAACCCTGATCGCTCGCTCACCGTGGGCATGGGTGGTGACCCGGATGCGGTGCCGGTGTGGATGAACGTCGGCGGGCCTCCGTTCGCGAGCGACCTCGACGAGGGGCGCCGGAGCGGACGGATCCAGGACCACGACACGTTCATCAAGCTGACCCAGGCGACCGACGTGCTGAACTGCGCCCAGACCGGGGCCGCGGAGGCGACCGACCTCCAGATGGAGGTCCGCCACATGGACATGGAGTACTCCACGATCCGGTACTCGGACAAGCCGTACACGACCTACGGCACGAGCGGTCCGCGGGCGCGCGACGGCATCCGTATGGCCGAGATCGTGCACGGCGGGCGCGAGGCGATCGAGGCGGAACCGGCGCTGATGGGCATCGTGAACCCGAACTCACCGCTGATCTGGGACTTCCGCATGACGGACGCGCTGATCGCGTGGGCAGAGGCGAAGCAGCCGATCGTGGTGACCCCGTTCCTGCTGGCCGGCGCCACGAGTGCCGTGAGCGTGAGCGGGGGGCTCACACAGCAGGTAGCCGAGGCGCTCAGCGGGGTCGCCCTCGCCCAACTCGTGCGCGAGGGCGTTCCCTGCCTCTACGGATCGTTCTTCACGGTGACCGACATGCGCACGGGCTCGCCGGCGTTCGGCACCCCCGAGTCGGTGTGGGGCATCCTCGCCGGTGCGCAGCTGGCGCGGCGCTACGGCCTGCCGTTCCGCGGTGGGGGAGGCCTCGCGTCCTCGCCCGCGGTCGACGCGCAGGCAGCCGCCGAGACCCAGATGATGCTGTGGGCGACGAACCTCGCCGCGACCGACGTCGTGCTGCACGCCGCCGGATGGCTCGAGGGCGGCCTCACGGCGTCGTTCGAGAAGTTCGCCCTCGACGTGGAGCTGCTCCGCCAGTTCCGGGTGCAGGCGCAGGGGATCGGCTTCAGCGAGGAGGAGATCGCGTTCGACGCCCTGAAGGAGACCGGCCCCGGCGGGCTGTTCCTGTCGTCGCCGCATACCCGGGCCCACTTCAAGGAGTGGCTGTACATGTCGCCGCTGTTCCAGACGCCCGACTTCGCGACCTGGGAGACGATGGGTTCGGAGACGACCGAGGTCGCGGCGAATCGGGCATGGAAGCAGCTGCTCGAGACCTACGAGGATCCCGGCCTGGACGCCGCGATCGACGAGGAGCTCCGCGCGTACATGGCGAGCCGCCGCGACGCCCCGGACCTCTTCGTCGAGGACTGATCCGAGCGAGGCCGACGCGGCGAGGCGTCGTCCGCGCCTACGCCGTGTCGGCCAGGACCCGCTCGAGGATGTCGGCCCCCTCGATGATGTCCTCGCCGAGGTACGTGCCGGGCACATCCTTGCGGGCGGCCGGCGGCCCGAACGCCGCCCCGGCGTAGAACGCGTGCACGCCGGGCAGGGCGTCGGCGGCCGTGATCGCCTCGACCGCCGGCCGGCGGGTGACGCTGCGTTGGCTCGTCACGACCGCGCCGCGCGCCTCGGCGGCCCGTACCGCGGCGACGAGCGAGCTCACGGGCGTGAGCGGGCCGAGCGTGCGGATCGACCAGCCCCGGCGGGCGAGCACGACGCCGAACGCCTCGAGGCCGATCGTGTGCAGGTCCTTCGGGCCGCAGGCGAGCACGAGCGGGAACGGGCGGAACGGCGCCGGCGCCATCGCCGACTGGCGAGCGAGCCAGACCCGCACGGCCTCGGTGGCCAGGTGCTCGTGCGCCGTGTCGCAGACCCCCGCCTTCCACCGGCTGCCCATCTCGCGCATCGCGGGCAACGCGACGTCGCGCATCGTCTCCTCCACCCCTATCGACTCCGCGCCGGTCATCAAGACCTCACGGAGCTTGGTGGGGTCGAGACGCATCGCCGACTCGAGGAACCGATCGAGCAGCTCTGTGCGGGGGCGGTCCTGTGTGGCGTAGCGCCTGACGATGTCGACCGCCTCGCCGGCGGAGTGACCACGGGTGATCTCGTCGCGCATCATGCGCAACTGGTCGATCTCGTCCACGGAGTATCGCCGATGCTTGCCCTGGGTCCGCGCCGGAACGGGGAACCCGTAGCGGCGTTCCCAGGAGCGGATCGTCGGCACTGGGATGCCGAGCAGGGACGAGACCGCCGCGATCGTCATGCTCGGCCCTTGCGCGGTCTTCTGCATCGGTTCCATGCGGTCAGGATAGGTTTGACCAGTGTCGAAGGTCAACGGATGGCTGCATAGATTCAGCTTTGAAACCATGCAGTCGTGAATGGGATAGTGGCCCACATGCACGAGGGAACGACGACGGAGCGGACCCCGCGATGCTGAGGCTGGCCCTCGCGGAGATCCGACGCGCGAAGCTGCGCTTCGGGCTGTTGATCGGCGCTGTCGCGCTGCTCGTCTTCCTGATCCTGTTCCAACAGACGCTCGCGGCCGGTCTGCTGGGCTCCTTCACCGACGGGCTCGAGAACCAGTCGGCCGAGGTCCTCGTGTTCAACGCGGACGCACGAGGAGCCGTCGAGGGAAGCGTCGTGACGCCTGATCAGGTGGACGCGGTCGCTCGGGTCGACGGCGTGGCCCGGGCGGAGCCGTTGGGGGAGGGGACGTTCACCGCCGACGTGGGCGGGGGCGAGCTCGTCGACACGACGGTGTTCGGCTTCGTGCTCGGCGGGCCTGCAGAGCCCACCACCCTGGTCGAGGGTCGGCTCCCCGAGCGCGACGGCGAGGCCGTCGCGAGCGACGTGGACGCCGATGCCGGATTCGGCATCGGCGACGTGGTCAGCATCGTGCCCGGCGACGTGCCGGTCGAGATCGTCGGCCTCGCGAGCGACGCGCGGTTCAGCGTGCAGCCCACCCTGTACACGACCTACGCGACGTACGAGCAGCTCGTCGTGGCGGGCAATCCCGAGGCGCCGTCGGTGCTGCCGACCCTCGTGGCCGTGCAGCCCGAGCCCGGCGTCGACCCCGAGGCGCTCGCCGCCTCGATCGACGAGGCGGTCGAGGGTGTGGATGCGAGCGACGTGGCGACAGCGATCGAGAACCTGCCGGGCGTCGGATCGATCACGCAGTCGTTCGCGGTGATCCTCCTGCTCGCGTTCATCGTGGTCGTGCTCGTCACGTGGGTGTTCTTCCTGATCCTCACGGTGCAGAAGACGTCGTCGCTCACGCTGCTGCGCGCGGTCGGCGCGAGCACCTGGTTCCTGCTGGCGAACATCGCCCTGCAGGTCGCGATCGTCGCGGTCGCCGGCATCGCGCTCGCCGCAGGCCTGCTGTGGCTCGCGACGCGCGGAGGGAGCGGCGGCCTCGAGGTCACGGCCGACCCGAGCCTGATCCTGCGCACGGGGGCGGCGATCCTCGTGCTGGCCCTCGTCTCGTCGGTCGCGTCGATGCGCCGCGTCGCCCGCCTCGATCCCGCCGCGGCGACCCAGCGCCAGGCCGGAGGTGGCCTCGAGTGAAGACCGCGTGGAAGGAGCTGATCCGCAGGCCCGCCCGCTTCCTCACCGCCGGCGGTGCCCTGACGCTGATCGTGGTCCTGATCCTGCTGCTGGGCGGGCTTCTGGACGGTCTGTTCCTGGGAGCCACGCGGGCGCTCGATGCGCAGTCGGCGGGGGTGTTCGTGTTCAGCCGCGAGGCGAACGACTCGTTCTTCCGGTCGCGGATCGACGCCTCGACGGGCGAGCAGGTCGCGGCCGTGCCGGGGTCGACACCGTGACGGGCCTCAGCGTGGTGCAGCAGCCCATCCGGGCTGCCGGGGTCGAACGAGGTGCTCGACGCCGCGATGTTCGCCTACGAGGCGCCGAACGAACGCGTGCCCGCCCCGCCGGCGACGGGGGAGGCCTGGTTCGATCGTTCGTTCGCCGACGAGGGCATCGAGACCGGCGAGACGGTGGGCTTCGGCTCGAGCCGCACCGAGGTGACGGTCGCCGGCTTCGTCGACGGCACGACGTTCCAGCTGCAGGGCGCGGTCTGGATGGACCCCGAGACCTGGAACACGGTCGTTCGAGACAACCTGCCGGCCGCCACCCTCGGTGCCGGTGCGTCGCAGGTGCTCCTCGTCACCGGAGATGCCGGCGTCGATTCCGGCTCGCTCGCGAGCGATATCGACGAGCAAGTGCCCGGCGTCTCGGCGCTCACGAAGCAGGACGCGATCCTGGGGCTGCCGGGGGTGAGCGACCAGCAGAGCATCTTCGTGGCGATCATCACCGTCACGTTCGTGGTCGCCGGGCTCGTGGTGGCGTTGTTCTTCGCGCTGCTCACGCTCGAGCGGGTCGGCTTGTTCGGCGTGCTGAAGGCCGTGGGCACCTCGTCGCGGTCGATCGCCGCAGGCCTCAGCCTGCAGGCCGTGCTGATCGCCCTCGGCGCCTTCCTCGTGGGCGGCGCCATCACCCTGGGCCTGGCGGCCGTGATCCCCGACGCGATCCCGCTCGACCTGGAGATCCGCCGGGCCGTGATCACGATCGTCGGCCTCGTCGTCACCGCGCTGATCGGCAGCGCGATCTCGTTCCGCCGGGTCGTGCGCATCGACCCCGCCACCGCCGTAGGAGGAAGCTGATGCCCGCGTTGACGCTGCAAGACGTTCGCAAGACGTACGGATCGGGTGACACCGAGGTCGTCGCCCTCGACCACGCGTCGCTCGACGTCGCCGGCGACGAGATGGTCGCGCTCGTCGGTCCGTCGGGGTCGGGCAAGACGACGCTGCTCTCGATCGCGGGCGGCCTGCTCGCCCCGACCGAGGGCACGGTGCGGGTCGGACCCCACGAGATCAGCGGCTACGGAAGGAAGCAGCTCACGCGGTTCCGTCGTGAGTTCGTCGGGTTCGTGTTCCAGGGTGCGAACCTCGTGCCGTTCCTCACCGCGAAGGAGAACCTGCTCGTCGTCGGCGACCTCGCAGGGAACACGGGCCGCTCGGCCGAGCAGCGTGCGCTCACCCTGCTCGAGGAGCTCGGCCTCGCCCACCGGGTCGACAACCTTCCGGGCCAGCTCTCGGGCGGCGAGCGCCAGCGCGTCGCGATCGGACGCGCGCTGATGAACGAGCCCGAGCTGGTGCTGTTCGACGAGCCCACGAGCGCGCTCGACTCGAAGCTCGGCGAGCAGGTGATGGAGCTGATCCGCGATGAGGTCAAGGGTCGGGGAACGGCGGCCGTCGTGGTCACCCACGACACGCGCATGACGCACTACGCGGATCGCGTCGTCGAGATCAGCGACGGCCGACTCGCGGCTTGACCATCCCGGAGGGATCGGCAGCGGTCCCTGGCTACAACCCCTATCGCCCACCGAGCTGTCGATGTCGGAAGCACGACACGACGTGGTCGTTCACGAGGCCGCACGCCTGCATGAACGCGTAGCAGACCGTCGGGCCGACGAAACGGAAGCCTCGACGCTTGAGGTCCTTCGACATCGCGCGTGAGGTGTCGGTCTCGGCGGGGATGTCGCCGAGGCCCTGCCACCGGTTCACCAGGGGAGCGCCGTCGACGAAGGACCACAGCAGCGCGTCGAGGGAGCCGAGCTCGTCCTGCACGTCGAGCACGGCACGAGCGTTCACCACCGTGGACTCCACCTTCAGTCGGTTGCGGACGATGCTCGGGTCGGCGAGGAGACGCTCGACCTTCGACGGGGAGTAGCGCGCGACCTTCGAGGGATCGAAGCCGCCGAACGCCCGCCGATACCCCTCGCGCTTGTTGAGGATCGTCGACCAGCTCAGGCCGGCCTGTGCGCCCTCGAGCGTGAGCATCTCGAACAGGTGCACGTCGTCGTGTACGGGCACGCCCCACTCCTCGTCGTGGTAGGCGAGGTAGCTGGGCTGATCGAGGGGCGCCCACTCGCAGCGGCCGCTCCCCTCCTAGGTCTCGTCGCCGGCTGGCGCCTCACGTGAGCATCTCGAACAGGTGCGCGTCGTCGTGTACGGGCACGCCCCACTCCTCGTCGTGGTAGGCGAGGTAGCTGGGCTGATCGAGGGGCGCCCATTCGCATCGCGTAACCATGGCGAGCAGCCTAGCGAGGTGGTCCGACGGGGGGTGGGGATCTCAGCGAGCGGCGGCGATCTCGGCCAGCACATCGTCGGCGAGGGACAGCCCCTTCAGCGTGTGCTCGATGTCGTAGCCGAAGCCGAACCGGAGCCCCTTCTTCAGGCCGAACATGTCGCCGGGCACGAGCAGCACGCTCCGCTCGGTCCGGATGCGCTCGGCGAGCTCGAGGCTCTTGATCGGCAGGTCGTACTTCGCGTAGGCGATCGCGCCGGCGTCGGGACGGTCCCAGGTGAAGATGTCGTCGTGGGTCCGCAGCCACGCCTCGAGCCGCGGGTAGTTGGCCCGCACGATCGCCCGCGTGCGACCGAGGATCGCCTCGCGCACGTCGGGCAGCATCGCGAACGCGGCGAGGCGGTCGCTCACCGCCGATGGGGTGAGCGTCGTGTAGTCGTGGCGCTCCCAGATCCGGGCGATCATCTTCGGGGGGGCGACCGCCCATCCGACGCGCAATCCCGGCATCGCGAACGCCTTCGAGAGCCCACTCGTCACGATCACCTTGTCGTAGCGCCCGAAGAACGTGGGCGTGGCGACGTCCCCCTCGAGCTCCGCGCCCCGGTAGATCTCGTCGGAGACGATCCACGCGTCGGCGCGGTCGGCGGCCTTCACCACCTCGTCCATCTCCCGCTCGGTGAGCATGTGACCGGTGGGATTGTTCGGGTTGCAGACCATCACGGCCTTCGTCCGCTTCGTGACCGCGTCGTGCAGCTGGTCGACGTCGAGCGTCCATCCGTCGTCACCGAGGCGCAGCCGCACCCGGTCACTCGCGCGTCCGAACGCCGATCCCAGCCCCCAGCCCTGCATGTAGTTGGGAACCATGAACGCGAGGCGGTCGCCGGGTTCCAGCAGCGCCCAGAGCGCGAGGAAGTTCGCCTCGGACCCGCCGTTGACCATCGTCACGTTCTCCGCGGTGGCTCCCGGGTACCAGGCGGCGACGTTGGCGCGCGCCTCCTCGGAGCCTTCCGAGAGGGGATAGCCGAGCGTCGTCGCGAGGAACGCCTCGGCGTCGGCCACGGGCCCGAGCAGCTCGCGGATCGACATCGGCACCACCCCCGACTCCGACAGGTCGTGGTCGACCTCGTGCCAGTGCAGGGACTGGTAGCGCTCCATGCGGAACTGCTCGATCGTCATGCGTGAGCCCTTCGTCGGGGTGACCCCGCGACCGTAGCACCCGATGCCCGCGCATCGCCGGGCAGGCTGCCGGTAGGGTGGCGACCGTGGGTCGGGTCCGCATCCTCCGAGCCGACGACGTGCGAGCGGCGATCGACATGCGAGCGTGCATCGACGCGTGCGAGCGAGCGTTCATCGCCTACTCGTCAGGCGCCGCCGAGCTCCCCGGGGTGATCCACCTCGACGTGCCCGAGGCCCGGGGTGAGATCCATGTGAAGGCCGGGCACCTCCACGGTTCCCCGTACTATGCGGTGAAGGCCGCGAGCGGTTTCTACGGGCTCGAGCCGCCGGCGATCGACGGGCTCGTGATCGTCTTCGATGCGCGTGACGGATCGCCGGCGGCGTTCCTGCTCGACGGCGGGTACCTCACCGACCTGCGGACGGGAGCGGCGGGGGGTGTGGCGGCGCGACACATGGCACCCGAGCGTGTCGATCGGGTGGCCGTGATCGGCACCGGCGCCCAGGCCCGCTACCAGGTCGAGGCGCTCGCCGAGGTGCGGCCCGGCTTCTCCGAGGTGCGGGTCTGGGGACGGAACCCTGCGCATGCAGCGCGTGCCGCCCAGGACCTGCAGGTCCGCCTCGGGGATACTTGCGCGGTCAAGCATCTCGGGTCCGCCCAGGAGACGGTCGACGGCGCCGACGTGGTGATCACCTGCACGGCCGCACACGGACCGCTCGTCGACATGGGGTGGCTCGCGCCGGGCGTCCACGTGACGGCCGTGGGCTCCGACGGGCAGGGCAAGCAGGAGCTCGACCCCGAGATCCTGCGGCGTGCCGATCTGCTCGTGGTCGATTCGCGGGAGCAGTGCCGCACGCTGGGCGAGTTGCAGCACGCACCCGACCAGGAGGCACGGGCGGTCGAGCTCGGCCGGGTCTGTGCGGGCGAGGCGCTCGGTCGAACCGATCCGGCGCAGGTGACCGTCTGCGACCTCACGGGCGTCGGCGTGCAGGACGTCGCGGCCGCCAACGCCGTGATGGCCGCCGCGGCTGAACTCGGCGACACGATCGAGCTGTGAGCGCCTCGGGCGACGCCTTCCTCGAGCTGTCGAGCGACCAGCGCACCGAGCGACTCCGGCGCCTCGCCGCGCGGGCGCTCGAGCGGTACGACCTGATCGCGCCGACGGGTCGGTGCGGGTGCCGGCGCCGATCGTGGCTCGCGACGGGTCCCTCGTCGTCGAGGCCCGGCATGCTGGTGTGCCCGAGTCACGCATGTGCGTGCTCTTCGGCTGGCTCGAGGGCGCTCGCTTGGCCGACGACATGGCTCCCGAACACGTTGCCGCCCTCGGTGAAGCGATCGCCGGGCTGCACCGTCACGCTCGATCCTTCGCCCTGCCTCCGGGTATGCAGGTGTGGGACTCGCCGTACCCGTTCCGCGAGGCTGAGGTGCCCTTCGACCAGGCACACGCGACCATCGTCGACGACCGGCTACGAGGGGCATTCGAGCGCACGAGGGAGCTCACCGTCGAGGCGATCGAACGTCTGCTGGCGACCGAGCCGCCCCGCATGCTGCACGCCGACCTCCACGAGGACAATGTGTTCGTGCAATCCGACGGCCGTGTCGCGATCCTCGACTTCGACGATGCGATGGCGGGCTGGCCGGTGCAGGATCTCAGCGTCACGGTCTGGGCGCTCGCGGCGCACCCCCGGTTCGAGCTCCTCGAGGGGGCCCTCCGCGAGGGGTACGAGCGCCTCGAGCCGTGGCCGGAGCGGGAACCCGGTGAGATCCGCATCTTCGCCGCGTCGCGGTCGCTGCATATGGCGAACCACACGCTGCAAGATCCCGATCCCGTCTCGCGGGAAGGGGCGGCCGAGGTCGTCGCCGGCGACGCCGCGACGATCGAGCGCCTGCTGACCGCCTAGCCCGGCGCAGGTGGTCCGCCGGAGAACGCCGCGAGGATCTCGTCGTGCACGCGCCCGTTCGACGAGACCACGCTACCGAGGTGGCGTGTGGGCGAGCCGTCGAGCTGGGTGACCCGGCCACCGGCTTCCTCGACCACGACCTGGAACGCCGCGTAGTCCCACAGGTTGAGCTCGGGCTCGATCATCGCTTCTCCGGCGCCCCGGGCGACGAGTGTGTGTCCCCAGAAGTCGCCGAACCCGCGGGTGCGGGGCGCTCGCTCGAGCAGCGCGACGGCTCGCTGCCGGCGATCGTCGGGCCACGCCTCGAGCCCCGCGTGGAACACCTGGGCCTCGTCGAGGCGGCCGACGTCGCTGACTCCGATCCGCCGGCCGTTCATCCGCGCGCCGGCGCCGCGTGCGGCCTCGTACCGCTCGCCGATCGCCGGGGCGTTCACGATCCCGAGCGCCAACTCACCGTGGACCTGCAGGGCGATCAGCGTGGCCCAGATCGGGATGCCCCGGGCGTAGTTGGCGGTGGCGTCGATGGGGTCGACGATCCAGACGCGGCCGGTCGCTCGGTCGGTGCCGCCCTCCTCCTCGCCGAGCACGTGGTCGTCGGGGAACGCCGCAGCGACCTGCTCGCGCACCATCGCCTCGATCGACGTGTCGGCCTGGGTCACGACGGTACGGTCGGCCTTGTGCCGGACCTCGAGCCCGTCGCCCAGGAACAGGCCCATGCCGATGTCAGCGGCCCGGTCGGCCAGTCCGTTCGCGAACGCGCGCTCGTGCTCGAACACGCACCGAGCCTATCGGCCGACACCCGCGCCACGCCTGGACCTTCGGCCGAGGACCGCTCGAAACGATCTCGGGTAGCCTGACTGGACCTATGCAGACGACCGTCGAGAACACCGAGAAGCACACCGTCAAGCTCACCGTCGAGATCCCGCCCGACGAGTACTCGAAGGAGCTCGACGCCACCTACAAGAGCATCGCGAACCAGGTCAAGATCCCCGGGTTCCGCAAGGGCAAGGTGCCCAAGCAGATCATCGATGCCCAGATCGGGCGCGAGGTCGTGCGCGACGAGTTCCTCGAGCACGCCGTGCCCCAGTACTACCGTCGGGCGGTCTCCGACGAGGACCTCGCCCCGATCGCCGACCCGGAGATCGACCTCGAGGGGTTCGCCGACGATGCACCCCTCGTGTTCACCGCCGTGGTCGAGGTCAGGCCCCGGCTCGAGCTGAGCGAGAGCGACTACTCGGGCCTGAAGGTGACGAAGCCGAGCGCCGAGGTCGCCGAGTCCGACGTCGACGAGTGGATCGATCGCCTGCGTGAGCGGTTCGCCGAGCTCGAGCCTGCCGACCGGCCGGTGATCGACGGTGATTTCGCCACGATCGACGTCAAGGCGCTCGCAGGCGACGAGGAGATCGACGGCCTGACCCGGACCGACTACCTCTACTTCGTCGGGTCGGGTGAGTTCGGAGCCGCCCTCGACGAGCAGCTGGCCGGCACGAAGCCCGGCGACATCCTCAAGGTGTCCGAGGAGATGGGACCGGGGGCGGGGGAGTCGCTCGCCGGCGTGACCGCCGACCTCACCGTGCTCGTGAAGGACGTGAAGGCACGCAAGCTCCCCGAGGCCGACGACGACTTCGCGAAGACCGCGTCGGAGTTCGACACGATCGACCAGCTCCGCGAGGACCTGCGCACGCGCCTGGGCGAGATGAAGGAGCGCGAGGTCGCGGGGACGGTCCGAGACCGCGTGCTCGACGCCATGATCGACTCGATCGAGGTCGACATCCCCGACACGCTGATCGACGACGAGACCGAGCACCGGGTCGCCAGCGCCGGGGAGCGCGCCCAGCGCGCCGGGGTGACGCTCGACGACCTGCTCGAGGCCCAAGGGTGGGACGAGGCCCGGCTCCGAGAGGATTCGCGCGATCACGCGATCCGGGCGATCAAGGCGGACCTGGCCCTCGAGGGCGTCGCGAGGGCCGAGTCGATCGAGGTCGACGCCGACGAGCTGGGCACCGAGATCACCTCCCTCGCAGAGGCCTACGGTCGCGATCCGAAGGAGCTCGCGAAGCAGCTCGAACGCACCGGTCAGATCGTGACGCTGGCCGGGGATATCATCAGAGGCAAGGCCCTCGATCTGCTGGTCGAGCGTGCCGACATCGAACCCGAGACCTCCGACGACGCCGAGGAGACGACATGACCGATATGCGAACGAACATCACCGCCAACGACTACCTGGTGCCCGTGGTCGTCGAGCAGACGAGCCGCGGCGAGCGCTCGTTCGACATCTACTCGCGTCTGCTGAAGGAGCGCATCGTCTTCCTCGGCACCCCGATCGACGACAACGTCGGCAACCTGATCATGGCGCAGCTGCTGCACCTCGAGAGCGAGGACCCCGACAAGGACATCCACCTGTACATCAACTCGCCGGGTGGGGTCATCACGTCGCTGTTCGCGATCTACGACACGATGCAGTACATCAAGCCCGACGTGTCCACGATCGTGATGGGCCAGGCCGCGAGCGCCGCAGCGGTGCTGCTGCTCGCCGGGGCGCCGGGCAAGCGGTTCGCCCTGCCGCACTCACGCGTGCTGCTGCACCAGCCGCACGGTGGCGCCGAGGGTCAGGCCGTCGACATCGAGATCCAGGCCAAGGAGATCACCCGGTCGCGCCAGCTCCTCGAGAAGCTGATCGCCCATCACACCGGCCAGCCGATCGAGAAGGTCGCCAAGGACACCGACCGCGACTTCATCCTCACGGCCGACGAGGCGAAGGAGTACGGAGCGATCGACGAGATCATCACCACGCGCGGGATCGCCGAGCTTGCTTCCGCCGGGGTCGCGGGCGCGTGATAATGCGCTGACACATATCGGCCGGGTCGCGAGACCCGGCCGTTCGGTCCGTCGGAGAGGGAAGAGAGGCAGATGGCCAAGTTCGGGGATTCCGACCTGCTGAAGTGCTCCTTCTGCGGGAAGAGCCAGAAGCAGGTCAAGAAGCTGATCGCCGGCCCCGGTGTCTACATCTGCGACGAGTGCATCGACCTCTGCAACGAGATCATCGAGGAAGAGCTCTCCGAGACGACCGAGCTGAAGCTCGACGAGCTGCCCAAGCCGCAGGAGATCTTCTCGTTCCTCGACGAATACGTCGTCGACCAGGAGCGAGCGAAGAAGGTGCTCTCGGTCGCGGTCTACAACCACTACAAGCGCATCCAGGTGGGCGCCACGACCGACGACGTCGAGCTGCAGAAGTCGAACATCATGATCCTCGGGCCGACCGGATGCGGCAAGACCTACCTGGCACAGACGCTCGCCCGCATGCTCAACGTGCCGTTCGCGATCGCCGACGCCACGGCGCTCACCGAGGCCGGGTACGTCGGCGAGGACGTCGAGAACATCCTGCTGAAGCTGATCCAGGCCGCGGACTACGACGTCAAGAAGGCCGAGACCGGCATCATCTACATCGACGAGATCGACAAGGTCGCGCGCAAGAGCGAGAACCCGTCGATCACGCGCGACGTCTCCGGCGAGGGCGTGCAACAGGCGTTGCTGAAGATCCTCGAGGGCACGCAGGCGAGCGTTCCGCCCCAGGGTGGCCGCAAGCACCCGCACCAGGAGTTCATCCAGATCGACACCACCAACGTGCTGTTCATCTGCGGCGGCGCCTTCGCCGGGCTCGACAAGATCATCGAGAGCCGCATCGGGCGCAAGGGCGTCGGTTTCGGCGCCGACGTCGTCTCTCGTGCCGACAAGGACATCGGCGAGGTCTTCTCCCAGGTGTTGCCCGAGGACCTGCTGAAGTTCGGCCTGATCCCCGAGTTCGTCGGTCGCCTCCCGGTGATCACGAGCGTCGACAACCTCGACGAGGACGCCCTGGTCGACATCCTCACGAAGCCGAAGAACGCCCTCGTGCGCCAGTACCAGCGCTTCTTCGAGTTCGACGGCGTCGAGCTCGAGTTCAAGGACGACGCGCTGCGTGCGATCAGCGAGCAGGCGATCATGCGTGGCACCGGTGCGCGCGGGCTGCGCGCGATCATGGAAGAGGTCCTGCTCAACGTGATGTACGAGCTGCCCTCGCGCGAGGACGTCACGAAGTGCCTCGTCGACAAGGACGTCGTGCTCACGGGCGTGAACCCCACCTTGGTGCCGCACGCGAAGACCACGAAGAAGCGCAGCGAGCGCCAGGAGAAGACCGCCTAGCTCGACGCTGGGTCGCTCGACCGCGCAATGCCGGGTGCTGGAATCCTCGCCGTTCCCGTTCCATGATTCGCCCGTGAGGGCGATGACGCCCTCGTTCCGACACACGGGGGGAACCGATGGACGCTGATATCCGCCGCGAGGCCACGGGCTTCGCGAAGAACTGGTGGCTGTTCCTGATCACGGGGCTCGCGTGGCTGCTGATCGCCATGATCGTGTTCCAGTTCGACCGGATGTCGGTCGCGACCGTGGGCATCCTGATCGGCTTCATGTTCCTGGGCGCTGCGATCAACGAGTTCCTCGCGTCCGCCACGTTCTCGGGCGGTTGGAAGTGGGTCCACGTCGCGCTGGGGGTGTTGTTCATCCTAGGAGCGTTGTGGGGGTTCTTCCGCCCGATCGACACGGTCACCGCGCTCGCATCGGTGCTGGGCCTGCTGCTGGTCCTCATGGGGACCATGTCCGTGGTGGCCGCGCTGCTCTCACGGGACACCAACCCGGTGTGGGGGTTGGGGCTGGCCGTCGGCATCCTCGAGATCCTGCTCGCAGCGTGGGTCTCGCAATCGTTCTACCCGGCTCGGGTCTCGCTGATCCTGTTCTGGGTCGGGTTCATGGCGATCTTCAAGGGCATCGGTGAGATCGTGATGGCGTTCGAGCTCCGTCACGCGAAGTCGAAGCTCGAGGCCGGGGCCGGGGTCGCCGCCTGAGGCAGGGCACCGCCCCGATCGTCGCGGCCTGCCTGGCGCTCTTGATCGCGGGCTGCGCCGACGATGCCGGCGACGATGCCGGGGGTGACGACGCGGCTCCATCGATCGTCGGCACGACGTGGATCCTCGACGTCGCCTCGGTGGAGGCGCTGATCGACGAGGTCGTGCCGCCCGAGACCAGGGTGACGATCCGGTTCGAGGACGACGGCACCGCCAGCGGGGCCGCCGGCTGCAACTCGTTCGCGGGCAGCTACACCGAGGGTGACGGCGGCGCCCTCACGATCGAGCCGGGCGCGACGACGCAGATGGCGTGCGAGGAACCGTTGATGCAGGTTGAGGCCGCCTACATCGCCGCCCTCGCCGAGCTCGACGCCTCGGAGGTGGTCGACGAGGGCGCGGGGCTGGTGCTGACAGGAGGGGAGACCACGCTCACGTACGACGCCGAGGTCCCGGTCGCCCTCGAGGGCACGCGGTGGCGCATCGACGGCCTCGCGATCGGTGGCGGTGCGGTCTCGTCGACGATCGCTGGGGCCGACGCCGACGTCTCGCTCGACGCGGGCTCCCTCTCCGGCACCACCGGCTGCAACCGCATGACGGGCGGGTACGAGACGAGCGGCGACGCGAGCGAGGGCGCGATCTCGTTCGGCGCCGTCGCGACTACGAAGATGGCGTGCCAGCCCGACGTGGCCGAGCAGGAGGCCACGATACTCGCGGCGATCGAGGCGACGGCGTCGTACCGGATCGATGGGTCGACGATGACGTGGTCCGACGGCGACGGCGCGTTCCTGCTCTCGCTCGTCGCGTCGTGACGCGCAGGAGCCCGGCCGATGTCGGCCGGGCTCCTGCGTGATACCGATGCGGTGCGTTCAGCTCAGGAGAGCGCCTTCTTCTTCAGCGCGTCGAACTCCTCCTGGCTGATCGCTCCGGAGTCGAGCAGCTCCTTGGCCTTGGCGATCTCGCCGGAAGGCCCGGCGTCGGCGGCGGCCTTCTGCACGTACTGCTGGAAGTCGGCCTCGGCCGCCTTCTGCTGTGCCACATCCCGCTGCGCCATGTCCTTGCCGTGCACGATCACGTAGATGAACAGCGTGAGGAACGGAAGGAACAGCAGCGCGATCAGCCACACGGCCTTCATACCGCCCGACATCTGGTGGTTGCGGAAGATGTCGAAGATGACCCTGAACAGGATCATCAGGTACATGACCATGAAGAAGATCACGACCGTGGTCCACAGGATCTCGCCGAAATCGATCTCTGCGAGCAACGCGTACTCCTTTCGGTCGAAGTGGTGCGGTCCGCAGCCTACTGCACCGGGCGGGGGCAACGGCACCGCGCGTGGGGGGCCGGTGCTTCGCGCCGTGAGCCGTTCCGTAGACTGCGCCCCATGAGCGTGCCCGAGAAGCCGTCGCTCGACGGTCTGGAAGCGAAGTGGGACGAGTGGTGGGAAGCCGCAGGCACCTACCACTTCGATCGCACGAAGACGAGGGATCAGGTCTTCGCGATCGACACCCCGCCGCCCACGGCGAGCGGGTCGCTGCACATCGGCCACGTGATGTCGTACACACATACGGACCTCGTGGCGCGCTACCGGCGCATGCGTGGCGACGAGGTCTTCTACCCGATGGGCTGGGACGACAACGGCCTGCCCACGGAGCGGCGCGTGCAGAACTACTTCGGCGTCCGCTGCGATCCCTCGCTGCCGGCCGATCCCGCGTTCGACGTCTCGAAGCTGGAGCGGCCCGACGACGGCCCCGTCGCGGTCAGTCGCCCGAACTTCATCGAGCTCTGCGAGCGGCTCACCACCGAGGACGAGAAGGCCTTCGAGACGTTGTTCCGACGGCTGGGGCTGTCGGTCGACTGGCGTCAGACCTACACGACGATCGGCGAGGTCTCCCGTCGCGCGTCGCAACGCGCCTTCCTCCGGCTCGTGCGCAGCGGGCTCGCCTACACGGCCGAGGCGCCCACGATGTGGGACGTCGACTTCCGCACGGCGGTCGCGCAGGCCGAGATCGAGGATCGGGAGGTCGCGGGTACCTACCACCGGGTCGCGTTCGACCTGGAAGACGGGACCGGCCGGATCGAGATCGAGACGTCGCGCCCGGAGCTGATCCCGGCGTGCGTCGCCCTCGTCGTGAACCCCGAGGACGAGCGATACGCGCCCCTGGTCGGCGCGACCGCGCTCACGCCGGTGTTCCGCGTGCCGGTGCCGGTGGTCGCGCACGAGCTCGCCGATCCCGAGAAGGGAACCGGCGCGGCGCAGATCTGCACGTTCGGCGACGTCACCGACGTCGTGTGGTGGCGTGACCTCGGGCTGCCTGCGAGGGTGGTCGTGCGCCGGGACGGGACGCTCGCCGCCGGCCGGTTCGGCGAGCCGGGGTGGGAGTCGCGCGATGCCGAGGCGGCCAACGCGGCGATGGCGCAGCTCGAGGGTAAAGGGGCGAAGCAGGCACGCAAGCAGATCGTCGAGCTGCTCCGCGACGGCGGCTGGCTCGTCGGGGAGCCGGAAGCCGTGCAGCACGTCGTGAAGTTCTACGAGAAGGGCGACCGCCCTCTCGAGGTGATCTCGAGCCGCCAGTGGTTCGTGAAGACGCTCGAGTTCAAGGACGCGTTGCTCGAGCGTGGGCATCAGATCGAGTGGCACCCGGGGTTCATGGGCTCGCGATTCGCCAGTTGGGTCGAGGGGCTGAACCAGGACTGGGCGGTCAGCCGGCAGCGGTACTTCGGCGTGCCCTTCCCCGTGTGGTTCGCGCTCGACGCCGCCGGGGAGCCGGTCTACGACCAGCCGATCCTGCCCGAGGAAGCCGTGCTCCCGGTCGATCCGCTCGACGACGTGCCGCCCGGCTACTCGGCAGATCAGCGCGGTGTGCCCGGTGGATTCGCCGGGGACCCCGACGTGATGGACACGTGGGCGACGTCGTCGCTCTCGCCTCAGATCGCCGCGCGATGGGAGGACGACCCCGACCTGTTCCAGCGGCTCTTCCCGATGGACCTGCGACCGCAGGCGCACGACATCATCCGCACCTGGCTGTTCTACACGGTGCTGCGCGCCCATCTCGAGCACGACTCGCTGCCGTGGACGAACGCCGCGATCAGCGGCTTCGTGCTCGACCCCGACCGCAAGAAGATGTCGAAGTCGAAAGGGAACGTGGTCGTGCCGACCGAGGTGTTCGAGCGCCACTCCGCCGACGCCGTGCGGTACTGGGCGGCGAGCGCTCGTCTCGGATACGACGCGGCGATCGACGACCAGCAGATGAAGGTCGGCCGTCGTCTCGCGATCAAGATCCTGAACGCCTCGCGGTTCGTGCTCTCGATGGAGGCCACGCCCGGCGAGGTGACCGAACCGGTGGACCGGGCGATGCTGGGAACCCTCGCGTCGGTGGTGGACGAGGCCACCGAGGCGCTCGACGCCTACGAGCATTCGAAGGCGCTCGACGGCGTCGAACGATTCTTCTGGGGGTTCACCGACGACTACCTCGAGCTCGTGAAGCAACGCGCCTACGGCGCGCACGGCCCCGAGGGGGCAGCGTCGGCGGTCGGCGCCCTGCGAGCCGCGCTCGACGTGCTGCTGCGCCTGTTCGCACCGTTCCTCCCCTACGTGACCGAGGAGGTCTGGTCGTGGTGGCGCGAGGGGTCGGTGCATCGGGCGTCGTGGCCGCTCGCCGCCGAGGCGTTGGGGCGAACCGACTGCGACCCGGCGATCTACGAGGTGGCCGCGGCCGTGCTCTCGGCCGTGCGCAAGGAGAAGGCGCTCGCGAAGGTGTCGCTGAAGACGCCGGTCGACTCGATCACCGTGCACGACACCCAGGATCGGCTGCGCCTGCTGAGCCAGACCACTGCCGACCTGCGGGAGGCGGGCAACATCCGGGCGATCGATCAGGCCGAGGCCGACGCGTTCACGGTCGAGACCGTGCTCGCTCCGCCCTCCGAGCCGTCGCCGGACGGCACACGGGGCTGAGCCTTCCGATGGACTACGCTGCATCGCTCTCCGCACTCGAGGATCGCAAGGAGACGCGCATGGTGCCCGATCTGTCGCGCATCCTGGCGCTCGCGACCTACCTGGACGATCCGCAGCTGTCGTACCCGACGATCCACGTCACCGGCACGAACGGCAAAGGTACGGCCGCCCGGGTCGCCACCGAGATCGCGTGCGCCCACGGGCTCACGACGGGTCTGTACACCTCACCGCATCTCGAGTCCGTGACCGAGCGTCTGTCGGTCTGCGGCGTCGACGTCTCCGAGAAGGAGTTCGCCGAGGAGTTCACGCACCTGCAGCCGTTCCTGGAGCTCGTCGACGACCGGTCCGAGGAGCGGGTGACCTACTTCGAGGCGCTGACGGCGTTCGCGTACCTGTGGTTCGCCGACAAGCCGGTCGCCCTCGGCGTCTTCGAGGTCGGCATGGGTGGAACCTGGGATGCGACGAACCTCATCTCGAGCGACGTCGCGGTGATCACCCCGATCGGCCTCGACCATCCGGAGCTGGGTGCGACGTTGACCGAGGTCGCGGGGGAGAAGGCCGGCATCATCAAGGACGGGAAGGCCGTGGTCGTGCGCGAACAGGAAGCCGAGGCACTCGCCGTGATCGAGGCGCGATGCGAGCAGGTCGGCGCCGCGCTGTCGCTCGAGTTCCGCGATTGGGAGGTCACCGAACGCCTGCAGGCGGTGGGCGGTCAGGCGTTCGCGGTGCGAGGCCTGCACGCCTCGTACGACGATCTGTACCTGCCGCTGTTCGGCGAGCACGCGGTCCGCAACGCGGCGGCGGCGCTGGTGGCGTGCGAGTCGCTGCTCGGCGAGGCGCTGGAGGAAGGAGCGCTGCGAGACGCGCTCGCGGGCGTGCGGTGGCACGGGCGCCTCGAGGTCGTCGGACGGCAGCCGGCGATCGTGCTCGACGGTGCGCACAACCCCGCCGGCGCCGAGGCGCTCGCGGTCGCGCTGCGAGAGTTCTTCCTCTGGGAGCGCCTGCACCTCGTGCTCTCGATCGGTGCGAGCAAGGACGTGGCCGGCATCGCCGCCCAGCTCGCCCCGCTCGTCGACGTGGCCTACGCGGCCCGCAACGAGAGCGAGCGAACCGGTGACGCCACACCGATCGCCGAGGCGTTCGGCGTCGAAGGCACGCCCGTCACGATCCACGACTCGGTCGCCGAGGCGCTCGAGGCGGCCAGGGCGGCTGCGACCCCAGGGGATCTCATCTGCGTGACGGGCTCTCTGTACACTGTCGCCGACGCCCGCCGGGCGCTCGGCCTGACCACCTGAGCCACCGCGCCGGCCTCCGTGCCCGGCTCGATCCCGAGGAGACCGACGAAGCAGATGGCGACCGAATCCACCCTGTTGATCGTGAAGCCCGACGGCGTGCGCCGAGGTCTCGTGGGGGAGGTGCTGCGGCGCGTCGAGGCCAAGGGTCTCGCGATCGAGGAGATGCGGCTGTTCACGATCCCCCGGCCGACGGCGGAGGAGCACTACGGCGAACACCGCGAGAAACCATTCTTCGGTGAACTCGTCGACTTCATCACGAGCGGGCCGGTGGTGGTGGCGAGGATCACCGGCGACGACGCGATCACCTGCTGGCGCACGCTGATGGGACCGACGAACCCCGTCGAGGCGCCCCCCGGGTCGATCCGAGGTGACTTCGCCACCGAGATCGGCGAGAACATCGTGCACGGCAGTGACTCCCCGGAGTCGGCCGAGCGCGAGCTCGCGCTGTTCTTCGGCGCCTGACGGCGGGCCACCCGACATGCCCGGCCTGCAGGAGGCCTTCGACCGCATCGGGGCGGCCCTCGAGCATCATCTCGAGTCCTCGCACGCCGCCGGCGCGGTCCTCGCGATCACCGACCGTGAGGAGATCCTCGGGGTGGCCGTCCGCGGCATGGCCGACGTGGCTTCGGGCACGCCCGTCCGGCCCGAGACGCGGTTCCAGATCGGGTCGATCTCCAAGTCGTTCGCAGGCATCGTCGCGGTGCAGGAAGCCGCAGCCGGCCGCCTCGATCTGCACGTCAGCGTGAACGAGATCCTGCCGTGGCTCGAGCTCCCCGAGCCGTTCGGACCGATCACCCTGCACCACCTGATGCAGCACACATCCGGTCTCGCGATCGGCACCGAGGACGCGCCCACGCTCCACGGCGCGCTCTGGTTGGCTCGGCAGTTCCCGCCCACGACCGCCCCAGGGGAGCGGTTCTGGTACTCGAACGACGGGTGGAAGATCGTCGGCGCCTGTCTCGAGCGGGTGACGGGATCGACCATCGAGGAGCTGATCGCCGAGCGCCTCTTCGGTCCGCTCGGCATGCGACACTCCGTCGCCCGTATCACGGAGCAGGAGTACCTGACGACCGCCGTGGGCTACGAGCCGACCCGGTGGGACCGACCTCCGCAGCTGCGCCACACGCTGTCGCCCGCCGAGCGCATCGTGTCGAACACGGCCGACGGCTCCATCACGTCCGACGCGATCGACATGGCCGCGTACGCGCGGCTGCTCCTCGCGCGAGGCGACGTGCCCGACGGCCGGGGCGGCCGCATCATGACCGACGCGATGTTCTCGATGCTGACCGACGGCGGGGCCGACGACGGCGAGGGTGGCCGGTACGCCTACGGCTTGTCGCAGGAAGCCGTCGACGGCCATCGATGGATCGCGCACTCCGGTGGCATGGTCGGGTACACGGCGCTGCTCGCGACGTCGCCCGACGAGGGCCTCGGGCTCGTGATCCTGCAGAACGGTGGCGGCGACAAGCGCTCGGTCGCCGCGTACGCGCTCGCCGCGGTGCGCGCTGGTCTCGCCGGCACCGAGACCCCGCCGATCTGGGCGCCGTCCGCCCCCACCGCGATCGGGAGGGCGGAGGAGTACGTGGGCCGATACTTCGGTGACGACGGCCGGACGCTCGACGTCGCTTCCGTCGAGGACGGCCTGGCGGTCACGATCGGTCCCCTCACCGTGCGCCTCGAGCGCGACCCCCTGGAGCCCGAGCCGGGCGACGGGTTCCTCGTCGTCCACGACGCGCTCGATCGCTTCCCGTTGGAGTTCGTGCGCGACACCGGTGGGACCGTGGCCGAGGCGTTCCACGGATCGACGTGGTTCCGGCGTGAGGGGACCGCCGTCGCGGAGCCCGCCGACCTCCCCGAACCGCTGCGGGGCGCGCCCGGCCTCTATCGCAACAATGACCCGTGGGCCCCCGTGATGCGCATCCTGGCCCGCAAGGGCGCACTCGTGCTGCAGTGGCCCTACGAGGTGGCGGGGGCGATCGGGGCCCGGACCCTGACCCCGCTTGGTGACGGGTGGTTCGCCGTGGGCGCAGAACGCGATCCGCAACGCATCCGGTTCCTCGGCGAGGCCGACGGGAAGTCGGTCGTGGCCGAGTACAACGGGGGTCGCTGGTACCGCTCGTTCGAGGATTGAACCACCGAGCGTCGTCGAGCTCGGTCATCCGTTGCACGTATGCCGGGTACGCACGACGGGGGGCGCGGTCATCCCCCCATCGATCTACGGTTCGTGCAGGCCTGAGCGCCCTGTCGGTCGGGTCGTGCTCTGACGCAGCCATGAACGACCATCCGACGGCACTAAGGAGTGGAGCGTGAGGATCTTCAAGAAGGCGGCGGGCGCCATGTTCTTGGCTTCGGTGGCCGTCGGAAGCGTGCTGCCCGTCCTGCCAGCGCGAGCTTCGATCGCTCATCCCGCCGTGGTGTCGGAGAATCCAGCCGACACCACCCCGCACATCGTCCTCAGCGACACGTCGTACGACGTGCGTGCCTACGCGCAGGTCGGTGGCACGATCTATGCGGGCGGCAAGTTCGCAGAGGTGGAGGACCCGGCCAGGACGACGACGTACGCCAGGCAGAACTTCGTCGCCTTCGACAGCGTGACGGGGGCGATCTCACCGCTCGACCTCTCGTTCAACGGGACGGTGGGCGCGATCGAGGCGACCGCCGACGGGACCGCGCTCTTCATCGCGGGCGCCTTCTCGAAGGTCAACGGCATCACCCGGCGGGGGATCCTCAAGTACGACCTGGTCAACGATCGGATCGACCCGACCTTCGCGCCCACGGGCATGCGAACGGTGAACGACCTCGAGCTCGCGAACGGTGCCGTCATCGCTGCAGGGAACTTCACGAAGACGGTCATGGCGCTGCACCCGACGACCGGCGCGGACACCGGCGCCATCGACATCACGGTCGCCGGGACGGTCAACCCAGACGACGACGTCAGGGTCCGGCACATCGCGATCTCCCCAGACGGCACCCGATTGGTGGCCACGGGCAACTTCGTCACGGTCAACGGCCAGGCCCGTAGGCGCGCCTTCATGCTCGAGCTCGGCGCGACCGCGACGCTCAGCACCTGGTACGCCCCGCGCTTCGCGGCGAACTGCCCGGCGGGCGGCAGCCGGCGGGAATGGGCCCAGGGCGTGGACTTCTCTCCCGATGGCTCCTACTTCGTGATCGTCACAACCGGGGGGCCGAACGGCACAACGAGCGGCATGTGTGATGCCGCGGGCCGCTTCGAGACCGCGAACGTGAGCTCCACGGTCCAACCGACCTGGATCAACTGGACCGGCGGCGACACCCTCTACAGCGTGGCGGTCACGGGCGTGGCCGTATACGTCGGAGGCCATCAACGCTGGCTGGACAATCCCTTCGGCAGGGACTCGGCCGGTGCCGGTGCGGTCTCCCGCCCGGGCATCGGTGCCATCGACCCGGTAACCGGCTTGGCCCTCCCGTGGAACCCCACCAAGTCCCGCGAACACGGCACCATGGTCCTGTACGCCACCCCGAGCGGGCTCTGGGTCGGGAGCGACGGCGAGAACTTCGGGCGTGAGTACCATGCCGGGATCGGATTCGCTCCCCTGGACGGCGGGTCCACGCCTGACACGACCCGACCGAACACGTTCATCGACTCCGGCCCGTCTGGTTCCGTGGCGGACACGTCGGCCACCTTCAGCTTCTCGGCCGACGAGCCATCGACGTTCCAGTGCAGCCTCGACGGCGGCGCGCTCGCCCCCTGTGCGTCACCGGTGACCTACACGAACCTCTCCGTCGGTTCGCACACCTTCCAGGTGGTTGCCACCGACGGCTCACTCAACGTCGACGCGACCCCCGCGGAGCGGAACTGGACCGTGCTCGCCCCGTCGAGTGAGCTGATCGGGAACCCTGGGTTCGAGGCGGACACGTCCGGCTGGAAGGGCGAGGCGTCGACGAACACGCTGAGCCGGGTCGCGGGCGGTCACTCGGGCGGCTGGGCCGCGGAGGTGTCGAGCACCGTGGCCGGCGCGAACTGCGGGCTCGATGACAAGCCGAGCTGGGTGAGCTTCACGCAGGCCGGCGCCTACACCGCGAGCATCTGGGCCCGCTCGGACACCCCCGGGCTGACGTTGAAGCTGCGCGTGCGCGAGTACGTGGGCGGCGCACTGCAGGGATCGGTCGTGCAGACGATGGACCTGAGCTCGTCGTGGCAGCAGGTGTCGGCGGTCTACACCCCGGTCGCGCCGGGATCGTCGAGCCTCGACTTCGAGGCCTTCACGTCCAACGCACCCCTCGGCGTGTGCATGCAGGCCGACGACGCGTCGATCACCCTGGACGGCGGGTCCACGCCTGACACGACCCGACCGAACACGTTCATCGACTCCGGCCCGTCTGGTTCCGTGGCGGACACGTCGGCCACCTTCAGCTTCTCGGCCGACGAGCCATCGACGTTCCAGTGCAGCCTCGACGGCGGCGCGCTCGCCCCCTGTGCGTCACCGGTGACCTACACGAACCTCTCCGTCGGTTCGCACACCTTCCAGGTGGTTGCCACCGACGGCTCACTCAACGTCGACGCGACCCCCGCGGAGCAAAACTGGACCGTGCTCGCCCCGTCGAGTGAGCTGATCGGGAACCCTGGGTTCGAGGCGGACACGTCCGGCTGGAAGGGCGAGGCGTCGACGAACACGCTGAGCCGGGTCGCGGGCGGTCACTCGGGCGGCTGGGCCGCGGAGGTGTCGAGCACCGTGGCCGGCGCGAACTGCGGGCTCGATGACAAGCCGAGCTGGGTGAGCTTCACGCAGGCCGGCGCCTACACCGCGAGCATCTGGGCCCGCTCGGACACCCCCGGGCTGACGTTGAAGCTGCGCGTGCGCGAGTACGTGGGCGGCGCGAAGCAGGGATCGGTCGTGCAGACGATGGACCTGAGCTCGTCGTGGCAGCAGGTGTCGGCGGTCTACACCCCGGTCGCGCCGGGATCGTCGAGCCTCGACTTCGAGGCCTTCACGTCCAACGCACCCCTCGGCGTGTGCATGCAGGCCGACGACGCGTCGATCACGCACTGAAGCGGTGAGCCGCCCCCACCCCGCGAGGGGCGGGGGCGGCGCCACGCTCCCCCGGTCGTTCGCGGCGCGACCGATGCGGTCAGGGGACCGGCTCCTCGCGCACCAGCCCGACCGTCTCGCCGTAGGCCCAGACGTCGAACTCGGGGGGCTCGTGGCCGAGCGTGGTGAGCGCCGTGGCGATCTGCGAGCGGTGGTCGCTGCCGTGATGGAGCACCTGGGCCAACCGGATGCCCACGGTCGCGTGGCGCTCCACGTCGCTGCCCTCACGCCGTACCACCACGTCGTCGTCGGGATCGAGGCCCCGCTCGACGATCGCCTCCCACCCGGCGGCGTTCGCGGCCGCGACCGTGCGCAGCTCGGCCAGCGACATCGCGTCGCCGTCGAGGTCGCCCTCACCGAGATCGCCGCCGGAGACGCAGAACAGGTACCAGGTGTCGGCGTCGACGAGGTGGCGCACCGTATCGAGCGTGCTCCCGTAGATCGCCGGGATGTGCCGGGAGAGCTCCTCGTCGCTGAGGGAGCCGCAGCGATCGAGGAGCTGCTCGGTCGCCCAGGAGTGGTGGCGCAGGCCCTCGCGCAGCATCGGTCAGACCGCCCGGAACGCGATCGTGGCGTTGGCGCCACCGAACCCGAAGGAGTTCGACAGCGCCAGCCTGACGTCGAGCTCGCGCGAGGCGTTCGGCGTGACGTCGAGGTCGCAGTCGGGGTCGGGCGTCACGTAGTGGATCGTGGGGGGGATGAGGCCATTGGCGATCGCGAGTGCGCACGCGGCGCCCTCGACCGCACCCGCCGCGCCGAGCATGTGACCGGTCATCGACTTCGTGGAGGAGACGGCCACCGCATGCGCGTGGTCGCCGAGCACGCTCTTGATCGCCGCGGTCTCCGCCGCATCGTTCAGCGGCGTCGAGGTGCCGTGGGCGTTCACGTAGTCGACGGTGGTCGGTTCCTCGCCCGCGTCGTCGAGCGCCCACGTCATCGCGAGCGCCGCGCCCGAGCCCTTGGGGTCCGGCGCTGTGATGTGGTGCGCGTCGTCGCTGGCCCCGTAGCCCGCGACCTCGCAGTAGATGCGCGCGCCGCGCGCCCTCGCGTGCTCCTCGCTCTCCATGATCAGCGCGCAGCCCCCCTCGGACAGCACGAACCCGTTGCGCTCGGCGTCGAACGGGCGAGAGGCGGTCTCCGGGTCGGGGTTCTTCGTGAGCGCCGTCATCTGCGCGAACGCGGCCACCGTGAGCGGGATCGTGGCGGCCTCCGAACCCCCCGCGATCACGAGGTCGCTGTATCCGTCGCGGATCAGCCGCATCGCCTCCCCGATCGCGTGGTTCGACGAGGAACACGCGGAGACCGTGCAGTAGTTGGGTCCCGTGAGCCCGAAGTGCATCGCGATGTGACCGCCGGCCGCGTTGGCCATCAGCATCGGCACCATGAACGGCGAGACCCGGCCGGCGCCCTTCTCCCGCAGCACGTCGTGTTGGTGCAACAGGGTCTGCACGCCGCCGATCCCCGTGGCATAGATCACCGCGCCGCGCTCCGACCGCACCTCGGGAGCGCCGGCATCGGCCCACGCCATCTTCGCGCTCGCGATCGCGTACTGCGCGAACGGGTCGGTGCGGCGCGCCTCCTTGAGCTCGAGGTGGTCCGCGACGACGAAGTCGACGGGGAAGCCGGCCACCGACACGGGCAGGTCGCTCGTGTCGAACGCCTCGATCGGGCGCACCCCGTTGGCGCCGCTCGTGAGTCCACTCCAGAACGCGTCGATGCCGGTGCCGACCGGGGTGACCGGTCCGATGCCGGTGATCACGACCCTGCGACGATCGCTCACGGAGGGAACGCTCCTATCCAGCGGCCCGGGTCCGGCCGCGCTACGAGACGCCGAGCTTGGTCGCGACGAGGTCGACGGCCTGGCCGACGGTCTTGACGGACTCCATCTCGTCCTCGGGGATCTCGATGCTCCACTCCTCCTCGAGCGCGAGCACGGCCTCCACGAGGTCGAGCGAGTCGGCGTTCAGGTCCTCGGCGAAGCGCGCGTCGGGCACCACCTGCACCTCGTCGACGGCGAGCTGCTCCGCGAGCACCTTCTTCACCCTGATCTCGATCTCCGAACGGTCGGTCATGTCGTCTTCCCCTCCTGCTTCCTGGTCCGCCCAAGGCTAGCGGGCGGAGCCCCCTCGCGACCGCCTCAGGCGGTCAACCCTCCGTCCACCGGGATCACGGCGCCGTTCACGTACGACGCCTCGTCCGACATCAGGAACCGGACGACGGCCGAGACCTCCTCGAGATGCGCGGTCCGCCCGAGGGGCGTCTTGTCGACGTAATAGGCGCGTGCGCGCTCGTCGAGGTGCGACGTCATCTCGGTATCGACGAGCCCGGGGCAGATCGCGTTCACCGTCACGCCCTTGGTCGCGATCTCACGCGCGAGCGACTTCGTGAGCCCGAGGAGCGCCGTCTTCGATGCGGCGTAGACGGTCTGTCCGGCGTTCCCGTGCAGGGCGACCGCGCTCGAGACGTTCACGATGCGGCCCCACTTCTCGCGCAGCATGCCGCGCATCGCGGCCTGCGCGCAGAGGAACGCGCCCTTCACGTTCGTGGTCATGACCTTGTCGTAGGTGTCCATCGAGTACTTCAGGAGCAGGCCGTCCTGGCTGAACCCCGCGTTGTTCACGAGGCCGGTGACGTTGCCGGCCTCCTCGGTGACCCGGCGGAAGCCCTCGGCCACGCTCGTCTCGTCGGTCGTGTCGAGGAAGACCGTGAGCCCGGGGGTGCCCGCCGACTCGAGGGCTCCGAGCACGTCCTTCGCCGCGGCCTCGTCGCTGCGGTAGCCGACGGCGACCGTCCAGCCGGCCTCGGCGAGCGCGACCGAGCATGCGCGACCGATGCCCCGCGAGGCGCCCGTGACGACGGCGACCTTCGACGTCATGCGGTGGTCCCGGCGGGGGCCGAGGACGTCTGCCCATCCGGCGACGGCAGGGTCCAGCGCACGAGCGTGGCTCCCCACGTGAGCCCCGCGCCGAAGGAGGCGAACAGCACGAGGTCGCCCTGTCCGATCGTCCCGGCGCGCCACGCGCGGTCGAGCGCGATCGGGATCGAGGCGGCGCTCGTGTTGCCGACCTCCGCGACGTCGACCACGGCCTTGGCCGGATCGATGCCGAGGCGGTCGACGACGGCGCTCATGATGCGCGCGTTCGCCTGATGCGGGATCAGCACGTCGACGTCGTCGATCGTGTGCCCCGACTTCTCCAGCAGCTCGCGACTCGCCGCGGCCATCTCGGTCACGGCCCGTTTGAAGACCTCGCGTCCGTTCGGCATGCGCACCGTGTGGTCGTTGGCCGCAACCGTGTCGGCGGAGGCCGGCGTGCGTGTCCCGCCCGCGGGCATCCACAGGATCTCCGCGGCGTTGCCGTCGGCGCCGAGGACCGAGCCCTCGATGCCCGCCACCTCCGACGCCCGCACCACCGCGGCGCCGGCGCCGTCGCCGAACAGGATGCAGGTGCCGCGGTCGGTGTAGTCGATGATGCGGCTGAAGATCTCGGCCCCGATCAGCAGGATCGTGTCGGCCATGCCGGCCGTGATGAAGGCGGCGGCCGAACTCAGCCCGTAGCTGAACCCGGAGCACGCCGCGTTGATGTCGAACGACGGACAGCTCACGCCCAGCTTGCGTTGAACCCACACCGCGGTCGCCGGAAAGACCGTGTCGCCGCTGATCGTGGCCACCACGATCATGTCGAGCTGCTCGGGCGCCACCCCCGCGCTCTCGAGGGCGCCGCGCGCCGCCTCCACGGCGAGGTCGCTCGTCTGCACCTCGGCGTCGGCGAAGTGGCGGGCCTCGATGCCCGTGCGGTCCCGGATCCACTCGTCGTTCGTGTCGACGAACCCTTCGAACCAGGTGTTGGGGACGAGTCGCGGCGGGAGCGAGCTCCCCACCCCGGCGATGGTGGCGTGGCGCGTCACGGCGCCGAGCTTACCGCGGCTGCCGCAGCCTCGGGCGAGCCGACCGCGACGGCGTTGACGCCGGGCACGACCCGCTTGGCCATCTTCGTGAGCACGTCGCCGGGGCCGCACTCCAGGAACGTGTCGGCGCCGGCCGCGGCGAGCGCCTGGGCGTCCTCCTGCCACCGCACGGGGGACATCACGTGTCGCTCGAGCAGCGACCGCAGGTCGGAGGGGTCCGACACGAGGGTGCCGCTGACGTTCTCCGCGATCGGGAACGCGGGCCTCGAGAACTCGAGCGAGGAGAGCACGTCGAGGATCGGCTGCACGGCCGGCTCCATCAGCGGCGAGTGGAAGGCTCCCGCCACGTTCAGGCGCACCGCGCGGGTCTTCCGCTGCGCGGCGAGCGCCTCCGCGCGCTCGATCGCGGGCACCGAGCCGCTGATCACCGATTGCACGGGGGAGTTCCGGTTCGCGACGAGCAGCACGTCGTCGCCTCGGGCCTCGTCGCAGAGCGCCTCGGCGTCGTCGGGGCCGGTGCCCAGCAGCGCCGTCATCGAGCCGGCACGGGCCTCCCCGGCGCGCTGCATGGCCTCCCCGCGCACGACCACCACGCGCAGCGTCCCCGCGAGCGGCAGCACACCCGCCGCGACCAGGGCGGAGAACTCGCCCAGCGAGTGCCCGGCGGCGCCTACCACCCCGGTGAGCCCCTCGGTTTCGAGCACCCGGAACGCGGCGACGCCGCAGGCGAGCAGGGCAGGCTGCACGAACTCGGTCGTGGCGAGCGCCGCCTCGTCGTGGGCCCCGGCGACCAGGTCGCGCCCCATCACTTCGCTCGCCTCGTCGATCACCGCGCGCCCTGCCGGGTGCCCGATCCACGGGTCCGCCATGCCCGCGAACTGCGAGCCCTGCCCCGGAAAGACCACCGCGACCGTCATGGCGCGGAGCCTACCGGGGTTGTGACGCCCCCGTGGTTTCGCCCTCGTGAAGTTGCCAGCCCAGGACCCCTCCTGTTGAATGACCTGCGAGTCCCATCATGGCCGAGAGGATTCAACGATCTTCTTCTCCCACGTCCAAGAACCAGGGGACGGAGGGTGTACTAGGGTTCCTTGGTCGCGACATGGCCGTCGACCTCGGCACCGCGAACACGCTCGTGTACGTGCGTGGTCGCGGCGTCGTGCTGAACGAGCCGAGCGTCGTCGCGATCAACACCCTGAGTGGAGCCATCCTTGCCGTGGGCGCCGAGGCCAAGCGCATGATCGGCCGCACACCCAGCCACATCCAGGCGGTGCGGCCACTGAAGGACGGCGTGATCGCCGATTTCGACGTCACGGAGAAGATGCTCCGCTACTTCATCCAGAAGGTGCACAAGCGACGTCTCCTCGCGAAACCGCGCGTGGTCGTCTGCGTCCCGTCGGGCATCACCGGCGTGGAGCAGCGCGCGGTCGAGGAAGCGACGATCGCGGCGGGGTCCCGCCGCGCCTACATCATCGAGGAGCCCATGGCGGCCGCGATCGGCGCCGGGCTCCCGATCCACGAGCCCACCGGGAACATGGTGGTCGACATCGGGGGTGGCACGACCGAGGTCGCCGTGATCTCGCTCGGCGGCATCGTCACGAGCACGTCGATCCGCATCGGTGGCGACGAGCTCGACGAGGCGATCATCCAGCACGTGAAGAAGGAGTACTCCCTGTTGCTGGGCGAGCGCACGTCCGAGGCGATCAAGCTCGCGATCGCGAGCGTGTTCCCGATGCCCGAGGAGCTCGTGGCCGAGATCAAGGGGCGTGACCTCGTCAGCGGCCTGCCGAAGACGATCACGATCACCGCGGAGGAGATCCGCCGCGCGATCGAGGAGCCGGTCAACGCCATCATCGACGCCATCAAGACCACGCTCGACCGGACTCCGCCCGAGCTCTCCGCGGACATCATGGACCGCGGCATCGTGCTCACCGGCGGCGGGGCCTTGCTCCGGGGGCTCGACAAGCGCCTTCGGCACGAGACCGGCATGCCCGTGCGCATCGCCGACACGCCGCTGCAGGCTGTCGTGCTGGGGTCCGGCAAGTGCCTCGAGGAGTTCGAGGTGCTGCAGCGGGTCCTGGTGACCCCGTCGCGCCGGTAGCCGCCGTGGTCACCCGGCAGCGCCCCCGCTCGACGCGGCTCCTGGTGGTCGCCTTGGTCTCGATCTCCCTCGCGGTGATCACGCTCGACTACCGCCAGGGCGCATCGGGCCCGCTCGCCGGGGTCGGCACCGCGGCGAAGTCCGTGATGGCACCGATGCAACGGGCCGTGACGACGGTGATCGAGCCGGTCGGCGACTTCTTCTCTGGGCTCGCCCACCTACCTTCGCTCGCCGACGAGAACGAGCGGCTCACCGAGGAGAACGACGCGCTTCGCGGACAGATCGCATCCGATGCCTACGAGCAGGGGCAGTACCGCGGACTCCTGGACCTCATGGAGCTCCGTGGATCGCTCGACCCGACGTCGGTGCCGGCCCTCGTGATCGCGAACGGCATCTCGAACTTCGAGTACACGATCACGATCGACAAAGGGTCGAACGCCGGCATCGAGGTCGACCAACCGGTCGCGACCGGCTTCCCGGGCTCACCGATGCTGGTCGGACGCGTCGTGCAGGTGACCCCGTCGTCGTCGGACGTGCGGCTGATCATCGACCGCGACTACGCGGTCGCCGCCACCGTCGAAGGCACCGAGGAAGCGGGCCTCGTCGAGGGCCAGGGCGACCAGGACCTGCGCATGAGCCTCGTGGAAGAAGGCACGGTGATCGAGGGAGACGAGTCGGTCTTCACGCAGGGGTACGAGGTCAACGGCGAGGCGGGGCTCTATCCGCCCGGCATGCTGATCGGCCAGGTCTCACGGACGATCGAGGCCGAGAACGTCACGCAGCAGTACGTGGAGGTGCGTCCCGCCGTCGACTTCGAGACGCTGCAGTTCGTGCTGGTGCTGCAGGCGAGGACGGAGGCGTGAACCGATGACCCGACGCGTGCTCGTGACGATCGTCGTCATCGTGACCGCCTTGCTGCTGCAGTCGACGCTGTTCTGGAACCTGAAGCTCCTCGGGGTGCGGCCTGAGCTGATGTACCTCATCACGATCGTGATCGCGATCCTCGAGGGGCCGAACGAGGGAGCGATCACCGGGTTCGCCGCCGGCCTCGCACAGGACTTCATGCTGAACCAGCCCAAGGGCATCACGGCGCTCACGCTCACCCTGGTCGGCTACGCGGCGGGTCTCGCGCGCCAGTACATCGTCTCCCCGTCACCGCTGTTGCCGACGATCCTGGTCGGGGTGGGCACGGCGGCAGGCATCGCGTTCTACCAGGTCGTGGCGTTCCTCTTGGGTCAGCTCGAGGAGACGTTCTCCTATGCGATCCGCGTGACCCTGCTGACCGCGCTCTACAACGCGATCCTCACGCCGATCGTGTACCCGTTGCTGCGCCGGGTGATCGAGGGGTCGAGGCCGACGAGGGTGGTGCGGTTCTAGATGGAGAAGAGCTCGGCCCGCCTCAAGGTGTTCGCGGTCCTCGTGCTCGTGATGTTCGCCGCGCTCTCGACCCGGCTGTGGTTCCTGCAGGTGCTCGCGACGCAGGTGTATGCCGAGGAGGCCCAGAACAACGGTGTGCGATCGGTCGCGATCGACGCGCTCCGCGGTCAGATCTGGACCGAAGACCAGTACGGCAAGCCCAACGGTCAGCCGCTCGTCCAGAACCGAAGCAGCCTCGAGGTGCGTGTCGACAAGCAGGAACTCGAGGAGAGCGGCATCGCCGAGCAGGTGCTGGGGGAACTCTCGGCGATGCTCGACATCCCCGTCAAGCAGATCCGTCGTGACCTCGAAAGCAAGCTCTACTTCGACTACCAGCCGAAGCCGGTCGCCGAGTTCGTGGACGAGGAGGTTGCGTTCGCGATCCGGGAGCGGCAGGAGCACTTCCCCGGGGTGCAGGTGCGTAACGCGAGCGTGCGCGAGTACCCGATGGGAACGACGGCCTCGCACATGGTCGGGTGGGTCGGGCAGGTGCAGCGGGCCCAGCTCGAGCAGGACGAGTTCCCGACCTGCGACGGGTCGGGCCCGAGCGCGCGGTGCTACGGGCCGAACGATCTGGCCGGTCAGACCGGCCTCGAGGTGCAGTACGAGAAGTGGCTGCGCGGCAGGAAGGGCTTCCAGCGCTACGTCGTGAACTCCGACGGAGAGCGCATCCGCGATCTCGGCGGCCAGCAGCCCACGCCAGGCGGCGACCTCGTGCTCACGATCGACAGCGAGTGGCAACGAGCGGCGGAGGGGCACCTCGAGGAGAGCATCCTTCGCACGAGGCAGGTCTTCGACGAGGACAGCGGCACCTACTTCAAGGCGGACGCGGGCGTCGTGGTCGTGCTCGACGTCGAGACCGGAGGGGTGAAGGCGATGGCGTCCTGGCCGGACTACGACCCCCGGTGGTTCGTTCGGGGCCTGAAGCGTGACGAGGTCTGCTACCTGGGCCTCACGGAGAAGTGCTCGGGCGCAGACAAGGTGGCGCCCTTGCTGAATCGCGCGTATCAGGAGGTCTATCTGCCGGGATCCGCGTTCAAGCCGTTCACCGCCCTGGCGGCGGTGAAGGAGGGTTACGCGGATCTCGGCACGGGCTATGCCTGCCCGTCCGAATACGTGCATCCGGGGGACGAGTCGGGGGCGTCGTTCTCGAACTGGTCCAGCCAGGACCTGTATCCGGGCAGCCTCGCGGAGCACCTGATCATCTCCTGCGACTCAAGCTTCTACGCGTGGGGTTCCGACTTCTGGTTCCGCTACCAGAACGATCAACTCGGTGAGAACAACGAGCCGCTCCAGAAGGACCTGCGAGCGTGGGGGTTCGAACGACCCACGGGCGTCGACCTGCCTGGGGAAGCGAGCGGCTTCCTCCCAGACGCCGAGTGGGGCAACGACCCCGCCCAGCGGGATCTGTTCGGCCAGGGTGGGTGGAACCCCGGCGGCTACATCCTGACGATGATCGGCTCCGGCTACATGTCAGCGACGCCGCTGCAGCTCGCGACCGCGTACGGCGCGATCGCGAACGATGGGCACATGTGCCGGCCCCACGTCGTCGATCGCGTGATGGCGAGCGACGGCGAGACCGAGCTGAGGAAGATAAACGGTCAGTGCGATCGAACGGTTCCATACACGAGAGCTGAGCTCGACTACGTCCGGAACGCCCTCACTCAAGTCCCGCTCCGCGGCACCGCCCGGAGCGCCTTCTACGGCTTCCCGCTCGATGAGATCCCGGTTGCGGGCAAGACCGGCACCGCGTTCCGTGGCGATCAGTTCCAGGACACGTCGTGGTTCGCTGCGATGGTGCCGGCGAACGACCCGAAGTACGTGGTCGTGGCGATGGTGGAACAGGCCGGCTTCGGGTCCGACGTCGCGGCGCCACTCGTGCGCCGCATGATCGAGACGATGTACGGCATCGAGTCGGACGCGCCGGTCGTCACCCAGACGGGGCAGGACTGATGGACGTCGTCGCTGGCCGCGTCTGGGCCGACGAACGACGCCCGATCCGCCACCTCGATCCGATGCTGCTGATTGTGACGGGGGCGCTCGTGGTGATCGGTCTGTTCGCGATCTACTCGGCCACGAGCCAGACACTGCGGGCCGACGGGTTCGATCCGTTCTCCCGGGTGAACAAGCAGGTGGTCACCGCCGTGCTCGGCCTCGTGCTGCTCCTCGTGATGGCGACGTTCGACTACCGGTTCCTCAAGGTCTACGCGGGGTTCATCTACGGGGTAACGCTCGTGGGGCTGCTGCTGCTGCGCATCCCCGGGCTCGCGGCGAGCGAGACCGGCACGAGCAACTACATCAACATCCCGGGGGTCAGCCTGCTGCAGATCAGCCCGTCGGAGTTCGCGAAGATCGGCCTGATCGTGATCCTTGCGGCGATGCTCTCGGAGCTGCGTTCGCCCGTGCCGACCGTGCCCGATCTCGTGCGGGTGATCGGTGTGGCCGGCGTGACGATGCTGCTCGTGTTCGTGAACGTCGAGATCGGCACGACGATCGCGCTGGCGGCGATCACGGTCGGCGTGCTGGTCGTGGCCGGCACTCAGGCCAAACACCTGATCGCGCTCGCGGTCGCCACGATCGTGCTGATCGCGCTGGCGTTCCAGATGAACGTCGTCGAGGAGTACCAGGTCGAGCGGCTGCTCACGGTCTTCGACTCCGGCTCGGTCAGCGATGACGCCCGCTACAACCTCGAGCAGTCGGTGATCGCCGTGGGCTCGGGCGGCATGTTCGGACGAGGCTTCCTGCAGGGCTCGCAGACCAACCTCGACTACGTGCCCGAGCAGCACACCGACTTCATCTTCACCGTGGTGGGGGAGGAGTTCGGGTTCTTCGGCTCGGCGTTCGTGTTGGCGCTGTTCGCGCTGCTGCTCTGGCGGGCGATCCGTATCGCGTACCTGTCGAAGGACTCGTTCGGGACCTACCTCGCCACCGGGGTGGCGTCGATGTTCGCGATCCAGATCTTCGTGAACGTGGGCATGGTGATCGGCATCATGCCGATCACCGGCATCCCGCTGCCGTTCCTGAGCTACGGGGGCACGGCGATGCTCGTGAACTTCGTGGCGGTCGGCATCCTGCTGAACGTGCACATGCGCCGCTTCAAGTGACCGGGCGCGTCACGACCCACAGGAACGTCGAGCCCTCGGGTCCCGTCGACTCGAGCAGCACGTCGCCGTCCATCGCGTTGGCCGACATGCGCGCGAGCGTCAGGCCGAGCCCCACGCCCTGATGGGTACGGGTGTTGAGCCGCTCCGCCTGCTCGAGCGGCTCGAAGATGCGGTGCATCGCCTCGGGGTCGATGCCCTCCCCATGGTCGGTGATCCGCACCTCCGGCCCCGACGCGCCCAGGGTCACGGCGACGACGACCGGAGCGTCGGCGGGGGAGAATGCCAGCGCGTTCTCGACGAGCTCCTCGATCACTCGGTGGGCGGCGGTCCGGTTCAGGCTCGCCATCGCGGGACCCTCGGGAGCCTCGATCACGACCCGGTCCCGCCCCTCGGCGACCTCGCGCGCCACCTGCACCACGTCGGCCCACTCGGTGAGCCCGGCTTCGACGGCGGCCTCGAACCGGTGGACGAGCCGTGCCAGGCCGTTCGCACGGTCGACGAGACTCTCGAGGATCGCGCCACGGTCCTCCTGGGCGGCGGTACCCTTGGCCAGCGTCTGTGCCATGCCGAGGATCACGGTGACCGGCGTGCGGAGCTCGTGGCCGAGTCGTGAGACCAGTTCGTGCCGCCGCGCCGCCCGCTCGAGCAGCGCCTCCTGGGCGATCTCGAGCTGCCGGGTGCGCCGTCGCTCCCGCTCCAGCGCCTCGGTGAGCTCCTCGATCACGGTCGGCGTGACCTCGGGGGAGAGCACGCCTCCGCCCGTGACGGCCTGGCGAACCGCGTACAAGATCTCGTCGCCGTCGCTGTCCTTCAGCACGTAGCCGGATGCCCCCGCCACGAGCATGTCGCGCACCGCGCGCTGGTCCTCGGAGCCGGTCAGGGCCACGATGCCGAGCGACGGGAACCGGGTCTTCAGCTCGCGGGTTGTCTCGATGCCGTCCATCTCGGGCATGCGGACGTCCATCAACACCACGTCGGGGTCGAGTCCCCCGATCATCGCGAGCGCCTCCACACCGTTGGGCGCCTGCCCGACGACCGTCATCTCCTCGGTGTCGAGGAGCATCGCCAGTGATTCGCGGAACCCGTCGTTGTCGTCGACGAGCAGCACCCGGACTCGAGGCATGGCCGAGGGAAGGGTCGCCACGTTGGCGGGGAAGGCCATGTTGCTCATGCAGGAAGTGTCGGCAGGTTCGGCGTACGGCGGTATCCAGCCAACGCCGGGTTCCCCCCGGGGGACACGGCCCCGTTCAACTGGTCCAGAGGGACTAGGCCGCTGCCACGAGCGGGGGTCCGAGCGGCCGTTTCGCGCCCGGGTCCCCCCTTCGCCCCGACCGCGCTGCTATGCTTCTGCGCAGACCTTCCCGTTCAGGGCCGGATCCACGGTCGGAGCGGGTTTCCACGAGTCGAGGAGGCGCGCGACCGCCGCCCGGCCGTACCAGGCCAGGAGCGCGGACCGCGAGCGCCGGACAAGGACGTAACGGGTGCGCGATCTCGCGCGAGGCCCGGCGCGCGGCACCGACCGCAGCGCGGGCACCGACACCACCACATCGTCGAGCACGGCGCGTTCCATGCGCGTGCGGCTCGGTGGTTGCGTCCCCACCGGTCTCAGCGCGCCCTCTCGCATCGAACGAGAGGAGTAACCGTGGATCACGAGACCGAGGTCGCGGCGCCGAAGGCGCCGACCGACCCTGAGATCGATGAGCGCATCGCCGCGTTCAAGCGGGGCGCGCCACTGCCCAAGACCGTGACGCCGGGGCCGAAGCGTCGGACCGAACCCAGGGCGCCGAAGACCGAGGCGCCGACGAAGACCGAGGTGCCAGCCAAGACCGAGTCGCCAGCGAAGACACAGGCACCAGCGAAGACACAGGCACCAGCGAAGACACAGGCACCAGCGAAGACACAGGCACCAGCGAAGACACAGGCACCAGCGAAGACACAGGCACCAGCGAAGCACAGAGACGTCCGGCGACGGAGCCGACGCCCCCGTCGAAAGCGGGACCGGCCCAGGGACCTCCGGCGCGGCTCGCCGCCGGCGCCGAGGTGGCCGCGGCCGTGGCGGCCGCGGTGCCGGGGCCTCGTCGGGGGCGACCACCGCGGCGGCCGAGGGGCCGGAGGACACCGACGCACCGGCGCGACCGCCTCGTGCCCGAACCTCATCTGGGTCCGCGCCTTCGGACGAGATCGAGGCGGTCGTCGACGAGGCATCCGATGCGATCGACACCGCACCTGACGCCCCAACGCAGTCCGGGGCCCCGCGGAAGCGGCGCCGTCGTGGTGGTAGGGGCCGCGGCAGGGGGAGCAGCGCGAGCGCCTCGGCGCGAACGAGCGATGACGCCGAGGGCGGGGTCGACCCGTCACCGCAAGCCCAGACGCCGGAGTCCCAGCGTGACGACGCGACCCCCGATGCCTCCGCGGGGGGGCGGGATCCCTCGTCTCGGCGGGGCGGCGGTCGCGGCGGATCGGGAGCGAAGTCGGGCCAGGGGCGCAGCGGCGGGAACGGCCAGACCAAGGAAGGTCAGCGCTCACGAGGCGGCCGGACGAAGCAGATGACCGTCGAGGAGCAGGTGGCGGCGGGCGGCCCCACCCGCGGGATACGGGGGAGTCGCAGCCGTACCGGGCGAGACGGACGCCGTCGTCGCGAGCCCGCGATCGTGCCGCCCCGCTTCACCGACAAGCTGATGGTGATCACCGAGCGTGGCGAGCGCGACCAGATCGCCGTGCTCGAGGAAGACGTGCTGGTCCAGCACTACGTGACCCGCCAGGGGGCGACCTCGATGGTCGGCAACGTCTACCTGGGCCGCGTGCAGAACGTTCTTCCGGGCATGGAGGCCGCGTTCGTCGACATCGGCCGGGGTCGCAACGGTGTGCTCTACGCCGGCGAGGTGAACTACCGGCCCGAGGACCTCGAGGGGCCGGCGCCTCGCATCGAGAACGTGCTGAAGTCCGGCCAGGCCGTGATGGTCCAGGTCACGAAGGACCCGATGGGCGGCAAGGGTGCCAGGCTCACGGCCCAGATCTCACTGCCCGGTCGATACCTCGTGTTCGCTCCCGACCAGGATCTGTCCGGCATCAGCCGGCGGCTGGGCGACAACGAGCGCAAGCGGCTGAAATCGATCCTGAAGAAGATGCAGCCGAGCGGCCATGGCGTGATCGTGCGCACCGCCGCCGAGGGCGCGCCTGAAGAGGCGATCGTGCACGACCTGAAGCGGCTGATCGCGCTCTGGGACGAGATCCAGAAGCAGGCGAAGAAGGTGAAGGCTCCCGCGGTGCTCTACGAGGAGCCCGAGCTCACGCTGCGGGTGTTCCGCGACCTGTTCACCGACGAGGAGTTCAAGGGCCTCGTCACGGACTCGCCCAGCATCCACGAGCGGGTGCTGGCGTACGTGCGTGACATCGCGCCGGACCTCGAGCCCAAGGTGACGCTGCACACGGGGGCGCTCTCGGCGTTCGAGGAACATCGCATCGAGGAGCAGATCCACAAGGCGCTCGACCGCAAGGTGTGGCTGCCGTCGGGCGGCTATCTGATCATCGAGCGCACCGAGGCGATGACGATCGTCGACGTGAACACGGGCAAGAGCGTCGGAAAGACGAACCTCGAGGAGACGGTCGTGAACACGAACCTCGAGGCCGCGAAGGAGGTCGCTCGACAGCTCCGCCTGCGCGACATCGGCGGGATCATCGTGGTGGACTTCATCGACATGCTGCTCGACAAGAACAAGGGCAAGGTCGAGGAGACGATGAAGGAGGCCATGGCGCTCGACAAGACGCGGAGCCAGGTCTTCGAGATCGGGCCGCTCGGCCTGATGCAGGTCACCCGCAAGCGCGTATCCTCTGGCTTGGTCGAGTCGTTCTCGGAGACCTGCCCGACCTGCGAGGGCCGGGGCATCCTGATCAACTACGAAGGGTCGTGAGCGCGGGGTACCCGTGACCGGACTCGCGACGAGCGGAGGCAACCATGTATGCGGTGATCAAGACCGGCGGCAAGCAGCACAAGGTGAAGGCCGGCGACGTGATCGAGGTCGAGAAGATCGTCCACGAAGGCGAGACGGTGACGTTCCAGCCGCTCCTCGTCGTCGATGACGACGGCGGCACGCACGTGGGCGCCGAGGCCGCGAAGGCGACCGTCACGGCGAAGCCGTTGGGGGAGAAGAAGGGTGACAAGGTCCGCATCTTCAAGTACCGGCCGAAGAGCGGGTACGCCCAGCGAGCCGGTCACCGCCAACTGCTGACCCTGCTCGAGATCGAGGGCGTGACCCTCGGCGCCGCGGAGAAGGCGTCGTCGAAGAAGGCCGCGGCGGCTCCGGAGCCCGAGGAAGCCGCGGCCCCCGAGGCTGAGGAGTCATAGGCGGGCTCGTTCGGCCGCCTTTGTTACCCTGGAGGTCTTATGGCACACAAGAAGGGCGGCGGCTCGTCCCGCAACGGCCGCGATTCGAATGCGAAGCGCCTCGGCGTGAAGGCCTACGGCGGCGAGACCGTCACCGCGGGCGCTGTCATCGTGCGCCAGCGTGGCACGCGCATCCACCCGGGCGACGGCGTGGGCAAGGGCGGCGACGACACGCTCTTCGCGCTGCGCGAGGGCCTCGTGACGTTCAGCGACTCCCGCGGGCGAAAGTTCGCCTCGGTCCTGCCTGCCGAGTAGCGCTCAGGCCCGTGCTCGGGCGCTGATCTCGTCGACCCACGCCTGGATCGTCGGCTTGAGGGCCCCCGCCTTCGTGGCGAGGTACTTCACGTTCTCACGTTGATGACGGCGCTTCGACGTGCGTCGCATCGCGGCGAACGGTCCGAGCGGCCGGCCGGTCGACGACGTCCCCACGCTGCCGGGCGGCGACGCCTCGAGCGGCGGCGGCTGCGAGAAGTAGTAGGCGGTCTCGGCTCGTTCGCCCGACTCGTCGTGGGCGACGATCAGGATCGGCGAGCCTCTCACGCGCCGCGCCGAACGGATGTCGCCGAGCGGCAGCGCGATCTCGCTCGCCGATGCCCGGTCCTCGAAGACGAGCGCGTCGTCCTCGAGGCGCAACGTGCCCTCTCGGTCGCCCACATCTCCGCGGCGCAGCTGCACGCGCCAGACGGTCACCGGTTCCACCACGTCCTCATCATGGCCGCGCCGAGCTCCGTGCGACCACCGTAGGCTGGTGACATGACGTTCGTCGACGAGTGCACCGTGTTCGCCCGTGCCGGGCGTGGGGGCAACGGATCGGCGTCGCTGCACTCCGAGCCGTTCAAGCCGCGCGGCGGGCCCGACGGCGGCGACGGCGGCGACGGCGGATCGATCGTCTTCGAGGTCTCCCGAGGTGTGCACGACCTGTCGTGGCTCGCCGACCACCCCCACGTGAAGGCCGACGGCGGCGAACCCGGACGCAAGGCCAAGCGCGACGGAGCCTCCGGCCGAGACGAGGTGATCCCCGTGCCTGACGGCACCGTGGTCTTCGACGAGCAGGGTCTCGTGGCCGACCTCGTGGGAGAAGGGGCACGCAGCGTGGTCGCCCGGGGCGGACGGGGTGGACGGGGCAACGTGGCCTTCGCCAGTGCCCGTAACCGCGTGCCGAGGACGGCCGAGCCGGGAGAGGACGGCGACGAGAAGCGCCTGCGCGTCGAGCTGCGCACGGTCGCCGACGTCGGGCTCGTCGGGCTGCCGAACGCAGGGAAGTCCACGTTGCTCGCGCGGCTCACGGCCGCGAAGCCCAAGATCGCGAGCTACCCGTTCACCACGCTCACGCCGAACCTCGGCGTCGCCGGAGACGACGCCGAACGGTTCGTCGTGGCCGACATCCCCGGGTTGATCGAGGGTGCGAGCGAGGGCAGGGGCCTGGGGCACCGGTTCCTGCGGCACATCGTGCGCTGTCGTGCCCTGGTGCTCCTGGTCGACCTCGCCGCCGAGGACCCGGTCGCCGACCTCGGCATCCTGAGAGACGAGCTCGCCGCCTACGATCCTGAGCTCGCCGAGCGTCCGACGATCGTGGTGGGGGCGAAGGCGGATCTCGTCGACGATCCCGCCGTCGCCGCGGCCCGGCTCGAGGACGGTGCCCTGCCGGTCTCGGCGATGACCGGTGACGGTGTCGAGGACCTGCTCGGTCGCCTCGGCCTGCTCACGCGCGAGGCCGAGGAGGCCCAGCCCGAGCGACAGGCCTACGTGGTGCTCCGTCCGGGTCGGCCCCGTTTCACCGTCGCGCGCGATCCCGACGGCCGCTGGCGTGTGACGGGGCGGTCGGTGGAGCGCTGGGTGCTCGAGGCAGACCTCGACGACGAGGGGGACGTCGAGACGCTCGCGGCTCGGCTCAAGAAGGAAGGCGTCGAGCGCAAGCTCGCGTCGCTCGGCGCGCGCCGTGGCGACGAGGTCGCGATCCTCGACCGCGTCTTCGAGTACCTGCCCGACGAGCCCCACGGCGGCGGAGCCGACGTGGAGGTCGCCGAGTGACCGACCTGCAGCGCCTGCTGCGCGAGGAGGACGACGCCTGGCGCGACCTCGACCGCTGGTTCGTGCTCGTGGGCGACGACCGGTTCGAGGAGCCGACGCTTACGCCCCAGGGATGGTCGCCGAAGGACGCGATGTTCCACGTCTCGGGGTGGATGGACGATTGCGCCGTGCAGCTCGGGCGCATCCGTGCGGGGACGTTCGATCCCACCGACGAGACACGTGAGGCGATCGAGCGGCAGAACCAGGCGTGGTTCGAGATCTCCCGCACGATGGACCCGGCGGACGTCCGCGCCGGGTTCGCCGCGTCTCGCCAGCGGATGATCGAGGCGATCGGCGCCCTTCACGAGATCACGCCCGAGGCGGTCGAGTGGTTCGAGGAGTCCGGGGCCCTGCACTACGCGAAGCACGCGGAGGACCTGCGGGTGTTCGCCGGAGGGTCGGGGCCGTGAGCATCTCGGTCGCGGCGGTCGAGCCCTCCACCGGGGTGTCGGGTCTGCCCACTAGGATGGGCGGCGTGAGGACGCGCCTGGGCATCATGGGCGGCACGTTCGACCCGATCCACTACGGACACCTGGTCACCGCCGAGGAGGCGCTGCACCAGTTCGAGCTCGACGAGGTGCTGTTCGTGCCGACGGGCCGCCCGTGGATGAAGGAGCACGGGGTCGTCTCGCCACCCGAGGACCGGTACCTGATGACGGTCATCGCCACGGCATCGAACCCGCTCTTCGGCGTCTCGCGTATCGAGGTCGACCGAGACGGGCCCACCTACGCGGTCGACACCCTGCGCGAGCTGCAGCACGAACGCGGCGACGACACCGATCTGTTCTTCGTGACCGGGGCCGACGCGGTGCTCGAGATCGTCGAGCAGTGGAAGCAGCCCGACGAGCTGTTCGCCTTGGCTCACTTCATCGCGGCGACCCGCCCCGGGTTCGACCTCGAGGCGTTCGAGGCGCATGCGCCCACGAAGCACCCCGGCATCACCGTGATGAACGTGCCTGCGCTCGCGATCTCGTCGACCGACGTGCGCGCGCGCGTGCGAGCGATCCGCCCGATCCGCTACCTGGTGCCCGAGGGCGTGAAGAGCTACATCGAGAAGGCGGGGCTCTACCGGTGAGCGGTCCGGTTCCCTCGGGCGAGCCCGTGCGGCCGTCCCGGGTCGAGCGAGCCGACCGTTCCCGCCGGACGCGTCGCGGGGTCGTCTGGGGCGTCGTGGCGGCGCTGGTGGTCGTGGGCATCGGCACGTTCCTCGTCACGCGCGGCGACGATGCCACTGCACCCTCGAGCGACGGGCAACCCGGAGGCTCACCCGACGACCCGACGATGCTCGCCCTGCAGGTGAACGGCGGCCCCGCACCGTTCCTCGCGGTCGTGGGGGTGCCGACCGTGGGCACGCCGTTCCTGATGCCGCTGTCGTCGGAGCTCAACATCGTCGTGCCGGGACAGGGGGAGACCTCGACGGCGGGGGTCGCCGCGCTGCCCGGCGACTCGATGCGCGTGGCGCTCTCGAATATGAGCGGCGTGTGGATCGAGCACTTCGCGGTGCTCACCCTCCGCGATCTCGCCGCGGCGGTCGACGCGGCCGGCGGCGTGACCGTGGATCTCCCCGAGGCCTACCCGACCACTGGCGACGTGATGGGACCCGGCGAGATCACGATGTCGGGTGCGCAGACCAGGGCGTTCCTCGCAGGGGCCACCGACGACGCGGGTGTCCGCTGGGAGATCCTGCTGAGCGCGATCCTCGACGGCTCGAGTCCGCCGGAGGTGTCGGCCGAGGTCGAGGCCGACGACGTCGAGGCGGTCAACGCGACGCTGGCCGACGCGGAGGGCGCGGAGGTGCTCGATATGCCGACCGAACGCGTGACCTCGACGATCGTCGTTCCGGTCTACCCGGCCCTCGACGAGCTGCTCTCCGGAACCCTCGGCACGCCCATCCCGGTGCCCGTGATCGTGCAGAACGGCAGCGGCGAGCCAGGGGTGGGCGAGTCGGTCGCGGTGAGCATCCTCCCCGAGGCGTTCCGCACGGTGCTCTCCCAGAACGCGCAGAGCTTCGACATCGCCAGGACCGCTGTGTTCGCCAACGGCCCCGACCACGAGGGTGAGGCGCGTGCGGTCACGGCTGCCCTCGGGGTCGGACGTGTTCGCGTCGCGGCGGTACCATCGGGCGTCGGCGACATCACGATCGTGGTGGGGAAGGACTTCACGGCTTGACGCAGGAACGAGGGAAGCAAGCGGTCGGCGCCCCCGCGCTGCCGCCCAGCCGCGACGTGGCGATCGCCGCCGCCCGAGCAGCAGCCGAGAAGCAGGCCACGGACATCGTCGTCCTCGACGTGAGCAAGATCATCGTGATCACCGACCTCTTCGTGATCTGCTCGGCGGCCACCCAGCGACAGATCCGAACCGTGATCGACGCCGTCGAGGAAGCGCTGCGCGGCCTCGGCGTGAAGCCACTCCGCCGCGAGGGCGAACCTGAGGCCGGCTGGTGGTTGCTGGACTACGTCGACGTCGTCGTGCACGTCTTCGGCGAGGAAGAGCGTGCCTACTACGATCTGGAGCGCCTCTGGTCCGATGCCCCCCAGGTCGAGTGGGAGGCTTCGGACGCCGCCGCGACCGGCCGATAGAATCCCACGGCGAGGGCCCATAGCTCAGCTGGTAGAGCGCTTGGCTGGCAGCCAAGAGGTCAGGGGTTCGACTCCCCTTGGGTCCACAATCCCTCCCGAATCCCCTGGCAGATAAGCCATATGGCTGAATCCTGCGGTTCCAAGGTTGGTGTTGCACTACGTTCGCACATCTCTTATCATCTTGGTAGAGCCGAGTGAGCTAAGAGGGTCTACCGATGAAGGGCACCGACACAGCGACCGGCATCACGATCGAGTCCCTGATCCCGGCATGGCAGCGGAGCCTCTCCGTCAACAAGAAGCAGACGACGATGGACCTGTACCGCCGCGCCATCGAGATCTACGTCGAGTTCACCGAGGTGACCGGGGTGTCGGCCACCGCGAGCGCGATGTCACGCGAGCACGTCGAGCTGTGGATCGACTGGTTGCGCCAGCCGTGCGACGTCAAAGACCACGAGCGACCCGCCTACGCCGGGGGCTCGATCGCGTCCTACTTCGACGGGCTCCGTTCGTTCGTGCTGTGGGCCGTCGGCGAGGGCGAGATGACGAGGAACCCGCTCGAGCACATCGAGAAGCCCCAAGCTCCCGAGCGGCGGATCAAGTTCCCCAAGCCCGAAGAGATCTCGCAGCTGTTGAAGTCCATCAACGGCAACGACCTCGCGGCGCGCCGAGACCGTGCGATCATCCGCCTGTTCTGCGACACAGGCATCCGCCTGTCGGAGATGACCGGCATCAAGTGGAACGACGACGATCCGAAGAAGTGTGACCTGACACTCGACCTCAGGGGCGGGCAGGTGACGGTGACGGGGAAGGGCTCGCGCATCCGTACCCTGGACTTCGGCCCCACGACGGCGAAGGACATCGACCGCTACCTCCGCGCTCGTCGGGCATCCGAGGACGCCGAGATCCCGAAGCTGTGGATCTCGTCGAAGGGGTCGATGACCACGAGCGGCATCCGCCAGATGCTCAAGCGCCGAGGCGCGAGGGTCGGGATGCCTGACCTTCACCCGCACCTGCTCCGCCACTTCTACGCTCACGAGTTCCTGGCCGGCGACGAGGAAGCGGGCATCGACCCGGGGCTCCCCGAGGACTTGATGCGGAACCTCGGACACCGCTCGATGAAGATGATCGTCGCCGTGTACGGGGTGGACAAGGCCGAGGACCGGGCTCGTAAGGCGAACCGTCGTCTGAGCGTGGGGGACCGGCTGTGAAACCCGCCAAGATCGTGAACGGGTCCGTGGTCTGCCGCTACTGCGGCACGCACCTGGGCGACATCAGGCCCGCGTTCCACCCGTCGAGACGCGACGGGCGCGAGTTCGACGACCCCCCGGTGGAGGCCGACGAGAGGATGCTGGTACTCGCCCCCGAGTGGATCAGAGACCCCGACGAGCCACGGCTATTTCGGGTGAAGCGCGGACGACCGAGGACCGATGCCCGGGAGGGGTGGTTCCGGCTGGACATCCATCTGCCCGACGCGCTGAGGCACCCGTCTGGACGTTACCGCCGCCGATCATGCTTGAGTGTCCCGCCCCTGACTGCCACACGCCGCAACTCGTGGAGGGTTCGGACGTCGCACCCTAGTGCTAGCGTGTGACCCGCAACTGGAGAACCTGCCGAACATAGGGTGACCGTCCCCCTCCGCGGCCTTTCGATGAAGGGCCGCAGCATGGCAGGAGAACCCCTCACCGCATCGCAACGTAGTCTCCGTGCGTCGATCGCCGCGAACACGCGCGCCGCGATGTACGACGGCCTCGAGGTCACTGCGAAGGCTCGCGAGACCTTCATCAAGTCGTTCGAGGAGCAGGCCGACCCCGATCACACGCTGCCGCCTGAGGAACGCACCAGGCGGGGCGAAGCGCTGCGTCGGGCTCACTACAAGCGCCTCGCGCTGAAGTCGTCACGCGCGCGTGCAGCGCGTAAGGCGCTGATCGGTCTCCCCGTTGTGCTGGGCAAAGACTTCGTACGCGTCGGCGTTGTAGGTCCGAGCGATGGACTCGGCATCGTTGATGTGGGCCTTGGCCCTCTCGATCTTGGCGCTGACGCCCGAGGGAAGCGCCATGACTACGCCGGAATCCCCGTCTCGGAGGGGGACGGCAAGCGAGTGACGTAGCGCACGAGGACAGGGATACGGGATGCCCGCCCCCCGCACAAGCCCCGCCCTGTCATTCGCCGAGATGTTGAGCAACGACAGGGCGAGAGACAAAGGCTAGACGCGCACTGAGGGTAGGAGAGCAAGGGGGTGCTGCTGATCTGGGGCGAGCGCGGCAAGCGCCGGCGTTCTGCACATGAACCGGCGTGGAGGTAAGCACTAGACTCAGCCTGATTTGACTCCGCATCCGACTCGGGCCAGTCTTCGGTCTCCGGGCTGGCCGGAACTCGTCGCCGAAGGGGAACGACCATGAAGATCCGAAGCCTGAAGCTCGTCGGGTCCGCCGTCTCGATGGCCGTCTTGCTGATGTTGCCGAGCATCGCCTCCGCGTTCCCCGGGTCGGTGAAGTCTCCCGTAATCAACTTCGGACGGGACGACACTGGCAACAAGCCCAACGGCTTCACGAGCGCGGACAACAGCATCGCGCACTTCTCCGACAGCCTCGGGGCGAACCTCCAAGTCTACGACGCCACCCCCGAGTCCGACGGGCTGGGGCTCGGGACCTTTTCCGACGACGAGAGCAGGCTGATCATCGCGTTCGACGTTCCCATCAAGAAGATCTCACTCGTGTTCGGTAACGATCACCCGAGCGTCATCGAGCCCGGCGATGTCGGCAGGCTCGAGGTCTATCGGGGCGGGACGATGGTGGATTCGGCTGAAGTCGAGGCCAACGACAATGACGCCGGAGACCAGACGATCGGGGTCCAGGGCGTGACCTTCAAGCGAGCCGAGTACTACTTCGCCCGGGGTGACGCGCCACTCGATCTGATCGAGGTCGTCGACGACATCAGGATCTCCCCCGTGTGCGCGATCAAGGGGACCAAGGGGAACGATCGCAACCTCGACGGGAATGCCAAGTCGAACTCGATCTGCGGGTTCGAGGGGAACGATCGCATCAACACCCGAGGCAAGAACGACTTCGCCCACGGCGGCGGCGGCGCCGACCGCGTGAAGGGCGGTCCCGGCGACGACACGCTGTTGGGCGGGAGCGGTGCGGACGTGATCCGGGCTCAGGACGGCATCGACGGCAACGACACCGTCTACGGAGGCGGCGGTTACGACGTCTGCTACATCGACGCGCTTGACAATCAGCTCGGGTGCGAGGAAGTCATCGTTTCGGTGTGAGCCTGTTCCTCCGGAAGTGACTTAGAGGGCCGGTCCTCGGACCGGCCCTCTTGCTGATATCAGTCCACGGGAGCCCACGCCCGAGGTTGCGCGTCCCACCACTGCTCCACGTCCGCACGTCGCCACAGCCGATGCCGCCCGACCACCTTCGCCCGTTTGGGGAAGTCCTCGCGCTCGGCGACGATCTGGCTGACTCGCTGCACGGTCACGCCGAGGATCGGGGCGATGTCCTTCATGCGCAGGTAGCCCTTCTCGAACAGGGCGCGGACCTCCGGTGAGTCAGGCAACCTGGGACGGGGTCTCAGATGGCTTGCCAGCTCAGCCAGTACTCATCCTGGCCCGTGTCGGTGATGCGAACGACGTCCGATCCGTCGAGCAGCATCGTGAAGATGTCGCCTGGCGCGAGGAACCCGGGGCCCTGCCCGCGGCTGAAGGCGATCCGCGTACCGTCGGGCGAAAACACGGGCGTCCAATCCCACCTGCGCGGCGTGTGCGTCAGCCTCGCGCGCCCGGTTCCGTCGCTGTTGATGATGAATACGTCGTTCGCGTTCCGCGATCGGGCGTCGTGGGTGAAGGTGATCCTGGATCCGTCGGGTGACCAGTCGGGGGTCGCGTTGAAACCGCGCCGCACCAGGACCATCCGGTTCGAGCCGTCGGGGTCCATCGTCACGAGACGCCCGCGCCTGGCTGTCGAGGCGATCTTCGAGCCATCCGGAGACCACGACGGGTCGCAGTCCTGTTTGCGTCCAGGAGTGATCCTCGTCAGATCCGACCCGTCGGCGTCGATCACGTAGAGGTTCGGATCCGCGAACCCCCGGCGAGCGGCGCAGAACACAAGCTGGGTCCCATCGGGCGACCATGCGGCGGCGACGATTTCCCGGTTGCCTTTGGCGATACCTCGCAGCACCGGCATCCGGTCGCTGCCGTCGGCATCCATGACGAACAGGGATCCCCCGCGCCCACGAATGAACGCGATCTTCGAGCCATCCGCCGACCAAGCGGGGTTCGAGCTGGCGGGTCGCCCGGAGGTCAACTGCACCTCTCCCGTCCCGTCCGAATCGATCACATGGATCTGCGCCGGATATTGCCGGAGGTCGTAGTAGGCGATCTTTCCATTGCCACCCGGGAACGTCGCGGCTGACGGCTGCATCGTCAGCCCCATGACGGTCAGGGCGGCCATACCCACGAGGATCCTTCGCACTAGGCACACTCCCTCTCGCGGGCACCGAGATTGTTTCGCGCGAGAGAACCTACCCCCGAGGATCTAGATCGGTCAAACCATGGCCTCGGCGGGACCACGCAGGAGCCGTCACCGACGTCAGCCCATACCCTGACGCCCGACACCGCCATCCTCAGCGCATCGGGCTAGCCTCAACCGTGCTCTCCATCCCGTGCAGCACCTTCCCCGAGACCGTGAGCGGATGGGGCTGCACGAGGTGCAGATGGCGGGACGGCTCGGTCTGACGCTCACCGAATACCGGGCGCTGGAGGCGGGGGAGATACATATCACGAACGACCTGTACGAGCGGATCGTCGACTTGTGCGGGTGGCCGAGGGCAGACCGGCATTCGTAGCTGGATGCGTCGACCATGACGGTCGACGATCATCGTTGGGGGGTTCCGCGCTCAACGAGCTTGCCCTGACCGCCGGGGTGGTGCGATGTTCCACAGGACGGACGACGGGAGAGATCGATGGACGGACGCGCTCTGGTCGAACGGTACGCCGCAGGCCACAATCCTCCATGGGACTGGGACGCGATGGCGAAGCTCGTGCATCCGGACTTCGTCGAATCGTGGCCACAGTCTGGTGAGCGGATCGTGGGGCTCGAGAACAAGCGAGCCATCCTTGAGAACTACCCGGGAGGACTCCCCGAAGGGAGCTTCGCACCGGGGCGGGTCACCGGCAGTGAGGAGATCAACACTGTCCCGTCCTCCGGGCCGCTGCCGTTCATCACGGTCATCCGACTGGTAGGAGGCGGGGATACCTTCACTTTCGAGGGGAAGGCACGCTATGCGAGTGGCGACATCACGCATATCGTGTCGACCGTCGAGATCCGGGATGGGAAGGTCTGGCGTTCCACGATGTACTTCGCGCCGCCCTTCGACCCGCCCGAGTGGCGTTCCGGATGGGTCGAGCGTGTCGAGTAGCCGGCCCACGAGACCGGCATTGTGCACTCGCGGCCCCGCCTGTGTCGACGCCTGAAATCCCGCCAGCGCTCCGCGACGACCTCCTGACCTACCTGTTCTGCACGTCGCCCGACCGTGCCCGCATCATCGCTGAGCTTCTGGTGAGGAACCCGGGCATGGACGGGCTGCTGGCGGACCTCGAAGCCGACGACGACCTGCGGGCGAGGCTGGAGATCGAGCTGCTGGCGCAGGGGGACGAGTAGGACCCCCACCGGAGTGCCCGCCGCCGGGGCGTCCGGGGCGAGCTTCGCCGAAGGAGCGGCGAGAACGCGCCGCCGAGGTCGAGATGAACAGACAGGCCGGAGAAGTAAAGGCGCGATAGCGCCGCTGGAACGGTTGCTCTAGGCTCGCGACATGTTCAAGGCCAGCAAGGTTGCCCGGGAGCTGGATGGCAGGAAGCGCCAGTATCCCGAGGCATGGCGAATCGGCGAGAACATGGCCGAAGATCGGTTCGAAACGATCCGAGGCGAAGACCGCAGCTGGAGCACAACGATGTTGGACGGCTACGTTAGGGAGGTCGCCACCGAGGCCACGCAGTTCGCGGAGGCTTTGGCTCGATCCCAAGGGGCGGCGTTCACTCTTCCTGACTACCTCTCGACGATCGGCATCGCGTGCGGCTATACGATTGAGCCAGCCCTCCGCAACTATCTCGACTGGGGCGCAGCGCCGAAGACATGGAGGCTCGCGCCGCCCATCGCGTCGACTACCTGAGGGGGCGGGAGTTGGCGGCGACTCTGTTCTCTAGTTCGCCGACAGATTGGGTTTCCCCGATCACCGCTCCTCGGCGGCCACATCGTTCAGATGGTCGACATGCAGCTGGAGCCGACCATGTTCGCCTTCAACAGTACGTCAGAGCCGTTCGGTGATCCCAGAGTCGCCAAGGATGCCTTCATGGCCAGGATGGCCGAGCTGGTTCGAGACTATGTGGCGTCCCCCGTCCAGCCGTGACCGAATCGCCCGCGACCCCGCCTCTCTCCCGGGGTCGCTCCAAGTTCGAGGCCGTTTGACATACCTTGGTTTCGATTTGTGGCTCCGCCGCCTTACGTTGGGATGCAGATGAAGCCCGGGGGACGCTGACGAGTCGATCGCCGTTGAGCACATCGATCATCCCCCAGAACCACTCGGGGCAGGTTCGCCGAGCGAGGATCGGTCGGCCGATCCGAGGTCGAAGGCAGTCGAAGAGGCACCCTGGCACGTAAACGTCTCTGGTCGTTCACGCATCCATGCATGGAAGGACAGCACGGATCGGACGAAAGGACGGCCGGCATGCTCGCACCAAGGTTCTGGATCGGGGTCGCATCGCTCCTGGCTCTCGTTGGTGTGGCGTGCAGCCCCACGTCCCCTGCGCCGTCGCCCAGCGTCACGCAGGCCGCGAGCACCGAGGCTCCGCGCACCTACGCGCTCGGGGGGCTCCCTGAATTCCCGACTGGGTCCCTCCCTGAGTCGACCGCGGCGGAGATCCAGGCTGTGCTCGATGCGGTGGTCGAGGACGGCACGTTCCCCGGAGTCACCGCCGCGGTCATCATCGCGGACAGCGGGAGTTGGACCGGAGCCGCCGGGGTCGGGGACGACGGCCCCCTTGAGCCGGACTCCCCGCTCCCCACGCACAGCGCCAACAAGGACATCGTCGCTGCCCAGGTGTTCCGGCTGGCTGAAGAGGGCAAGTTGGGCCTGGATGATCTGGCATCCGATCATCTCCCACCCGAGCTGGGGTTCTACGACGCGAACGGAGCCACGATCCGCCAGGTGCTCGGGATGCGCAGCGGCATACCGAACCTGCATGAGTTCGAGGGAGAGAGCTACTACCCGGCCGAGCGAGCTTCCACGGTCGTGCAGGTCTTCAAGAAGCTGCCCGAACCTGAGGTTCCGCCGGGGGGTGCGCCGGAATACGCGAGCACGAACTACGTCCTCTTGGGAGCGATCATCGAGCAGGTCACGGGCCGACCCTTGACCAAGGTCCTGCGATCGGACGTGCTCGACCACCCCGGCCTCGATGGGATCGATTACTCGGTCGAGGGTGCGTTGGCCGGCGATGGCTGGGGGGTCGAGACGACGCCGGCGTCGCTGGCCCGATGGGGATACGACCTGTTTGGAGGGTTCGTGCTATCGGATGACTCCCTTCGTGAGATGACCGACTTCGATGGCGAGTGGTACGGGCAGGGGGTCATGGACTTCTCCGAGGACTACGGCACCCTCGCCGTCGGCCACGACGGGTCGAGCTCGGCCACGACGTGCTGCGCCCAGATCCGCCTGGTGGCTCTGCCGGAGGAAGGGATCGTGATCTCCGTGCAAGCCAACACCGACGGTGCAGCGACCTCCGATCCCTGGACCGACCTGATCTACCTGACCCAGGACATCAGGGACGCGGCGCGGGCATGAGACCCGACCCTTCCATGAGGCCCCGGGTGGAGGCGACGTAGGTCGACATCTCTCCACGTCAGGAGCCCGTTCGACACCCCTGTCGACACCCCTTGGTTTCCCGAGCATGCTGAGCCGAATCAGGTTCCAGCGCACGGATAGCACTACGTTTCTGACGCCCTGGCTGGCAGCCAAGAGGTCAGGGGTTCGACTCCCCTTGGGTCCACCGGATAGCCTCGAAACTCCTGGTATACAAGCCATCTAGCGCACGAAGCCGCCGCCCGCATGCGCGAGGGCAAGAACGTCCGCGTCACGATGGTGCTGCACGTCGCTGGCCTCTCGGCCGACAGAGTGCTGGAGAGTTGCTCTGAGAGTTGAAGAGGGACGAGCCCGTCACCAGCTCAGCCACCGCCATGATCGATGAGCCTGCTTCTCGACTCCGCACCTCCACCACCCCCAGGCGTTCCGCGAGCAACAGGAGGGGCGACCCTGTCACGCATCGGCACTTGACGAAAGACCCAGGGTCAATCACTTCAGTGGGAGTCACGCCACGGGTTGTGCGCCACGCCACCGCTCGAGGTCCTTGCGCCGCCACAGTCGCCGCGAGCCGGCCACTTCGCCGGTGACGGGAAGTCCTGGCACTCGACGACGATCTGGCTCACGCGCTGCACGGTCACGCCGAGGATCGGGGCGATGTCCTTCATGCGCAGGTTGCCCTGCTCGACCAGGGCGCGGATGGCAGCTGACTCGGCCATGCCGGGACGTTAGCTCTATTCAGCCCAGGTCGTGACGCCCGGCTACGCCGAATCGTTGAACACCCCGTATAGGATCACGGTGAGGGTCACGAGGCCAGCTGCTACAACACCTAGCACTTCCATCTCAGCTTCCGATCGTTGGGGAACTTCTATGTCTGTTATCCGACGGCGCGCCCCGTAACGCATCAGCCTAAAGAACGAACGGTGTCTGGCATCAGATGGTTGTCGGCGCCCGAAGTGGAACCTCCGTTCAAGTCGCCGAGGTCTGGCAGACGATGATGGATCCGGGACCGGACGCCGCCAGTTGGTCGAGACACGCAGGGACCCCCGAGCGACTGAGCGAGCCCGGGGGCCTCCTCCGTCCCGACGGGTGTCCTAGGTCGCGGACCCCCGGCTTCTGCGGGTTGTAGGGTCCGACCGATTCGGAGCTGCGTCGGTCCCTTGAGGCTACTCCTCACGTCGGGGTTGTGTAAGACCGTCTGCGTCTGTATGACGGGCTAGCCTGGGCCATGCTCCCGATCCCGGTTCAGCATCTGCCCTGGTGACCAGGAGGTCTGACTAAGCGTCGTACTGACCGCCGAGCTCTGCGGCCTGAGGTCGTCCTTCGACGCCGGCTTCTTGGAAGACCGCTGGCATTTCGGGGTCGGACATGAAGTTCTGCCAGCCCTCCGCATCCAAGTCGATGAGAACCCATGCGCGATTCTGGTCGTTGGGATCACGGAAGACCCTCGCTCCATTGGACCCGTGCTGCTTGCGCTTCTCAAGACCCATGGTCGAGAAGGCGCTCAAGAACCGGTCGAAATCGGCGATCTTCACCGTTGCGAGAATCATTTCCCCTTCCTCTCCTGCTCCTGCGCTCCAGCCATGGTCGCCCACTAAGGGGCCTTGGCGCAACCGGCCCGGCTGGCTTGAGCCATGCTCCCGATCCTCGTGCAGCACCTTCCTCGAGACCGTGAGCGGATGGGGCTGCACGAGGTGCAGATGGCCGGGCGGCTCGGTCTGACGCTCGCCGAGTACCAGGCGCTCGAGGCCGGCGAGATGCACATCACGAACGACCTGTACGAGCGGATCGTCGAGTTGTGCGGGTGGCCAAAGACCGGCTCGCGGAAGAGCGAGCGGGATGAACGAGACCATCCCAGACGCGCTCCGCGACGACCTCATCACCTACCTGTTCTGCTCGTCGCCCGACCGTTCCCATATCGTTGCCGAGCTTCTGGTGAGGAACCCTGGCCCGGGGGAACTCCTGGCCGACCTCGAAGCCGACGACGACCTGCGGACGAGAGCTCGAAAGCCAAGAGATCAGGCGTTCGACTCTAAACTTGGGTCCACCGAGATCCGCGGTCGGATCTCCCGGTCAGTACACCGCGAGCTGTTCTGGCGTCAGGCCGGACAGGCCCATCGTGTCCATCGTGCGGGCTCGCTCGGTGGCGAAGTCTTCGCCCGCGACGATCGAGGCGATGCGGATGACGGCATCCATGGTGGGGGTCGGCACCGACAGATGCCGAGCCAGGTCGGTGAGGAACACCATCGAGTAGCCCACGTCCTCGGTCAGGTAGCGGTGGTGAAGCTCTTCCTGCGCCTTGATGCCACGAAAGCCGGGGGCGGTGGAGTACCCGGTGGAGTAGTTGGACTCGCTCATGTAGCCCTGCCGAACCCCGAGATCGGGCTCGGAGAGGATCTCCACGCCCAAGGCCCTGGCGATCGAGAGCCGCTCGCCGTCGACCGCCTCCATGAGGCGACCGACCGCCTCGGTCACCCCCTCCTCATAGAACATGAAGTCACCACCCGTGCGTTCGATGAGGGCGGCGTTGAGCAAGGTGACGGCCGGATGGATCACCGGGTTGCCGTTCTGCAGCGTGGTCTGGAAGATCCCCGCGGCCTCGTCGGTGTTTCGGTACACCTGCCGCAGGACCTCGAGCAGGCGAGGTGTGTTGCTGCGCGGGGCGGCAGCGGCCGAGAAGCCGGTGTCGAACCGGTGGAAGATCCGCACGCTGGCGTGCATCGATGCGCGTGCGGCGTACGGGAGCGTGCTCGTCTCTCCCACGACGACGCTCTCGTCATGGAGGTCCAACCCCGCGGCGTGCTTGAAGGCCAGGCTGCCGACGCACGAGCTGGGGCAGACCACCACGGTCATCCCGGGGCGTAGGTGCCCGCGAGTGTCACGGCCGAACGGCTCCGTGGCATAGGCGGGGCCGACGACGAAGACCGCATCCACGCCGTCCAGCGCCTCGGCGATGTCGGTGGTGACCGTCGCCAGAGTCACGAACCCCTCAAGCTTGCCCTCGGCTTGGATCCCGCCGCGCTCTCGGACCGGCACCAGATGATGCTCATGGGCATGTTGTGCGTACAGCGCGACCTCATGCCCCTGACTCGTCCACTCGTAGGCGACCGCGAGCCCTCCACCGCCGGCCCCCAGCACCGCGATCCTCATTCGGCTGGCTCCCTTCGTGCGCACGTGTGTAGCGTCGTCAACCCAACCGTCTCACACAGAGGCTGCCCGGCGGTCGAGCGGCATCGTCCGATGTGGCGATGCGTGAGGCCAGGGCGCTCCGACCAAGTTGTCGCCGCTTGCGGACACCCACGCCCAAAGCTCCGGCGAGCGGGAGGTGGCGTACAGAAGGGCTCGCTCGGTTTGACCCGGTTTCGCATCCAGGCATACGTTCACGTGACCCGAGCCAGGAGGTCCAGGCGTGACGAAGGTGGTCGTAGCGGTGTTGCTCGTCGGCATGGTCGCCGGCCTTCTCTCCACTCCCGCCGTCGCTGGAGAGTTCCCGCACACGAGGTGCGATCCAAGCGGGGACAGCTGTATCAGCGTCAGGAAGATCGACGGGGTCCGGAGGCTCCGGGTCGGGATGCTCTTCAGGTACGTGCGCCGGCATGAGGTCTGCGTCCGCAAGGTGGAGCCGCAGCGAGGAGACCAGACCTGCCACACCTTCCGAGCTCGTCGGCTCCACGGGGGGATCTTCGGGTCCTCGGTGGACTGGCGCGAGAACTATCCCTTCGAGGGTCGCGGCGTCTATCGCGCGAGCTGGTGGTCAGATGGGAACCCCTGGGGAGCGCTGAAGTTCCGCGTCCGTGGTGGATAGGGCCATGAGATCTGCCATCGCTCCGCTTCCTCCGTCGCAACGCGCCGATCATCCGGACGGGCCGCCGTGTGACACGTGCGGGTTTGCGCCGACGCCCGAGTAGGCATACGACTGGCGTGTCCCCATCCCCGATCAGAGGAGCACTTTCCCCGGTGATCTCCTTGACTCTCACGTCTCTCGGCGCGGCGATCGTCGTGCTCGGCGTCGTAGGCACTCCGGTGCGCCTTCTCAGAGTCGGACGAATCGGACTCCTGCAGTTGGGAACAGTGGCACTGGGAGGCGGGCTCTTCGTGGTGGGCCTGGGTGCGCTGGTAGGCGACATGGCGGCCGCTCACTGAACGTGACCAGTCGCATGCGCCACGCCCGATGCTCTGCCCTTCGCGGTCGTTCAGCGCCTCGCGGCTCGGAGCGCCGTGTAGGCGATCGTGGCGATCGAACACACGATCAACAACATGGGCGCGGCGAGATCGGCGTGAAGGGATGGGATGGAGAGTTCCATCGGGGCGGTCAGCCTACGGATGGGTCATGCCCCGTTGAAGGGTCCACGTCCCTACGTCGAGTGCGGGAGTGCCCGGGCCAAGCTGACGTGACCCAGCGCGTGCTCGTGAACCGCCCGATGCGCCTTCGTGCAGCGGACCATCGACAGCGCGATGGTCGTACCTTGCCGCCGGTACGAGGGGAGACGGATCCGGCTGCAAGGTGCCATGGGCCGCGAGCGGTCACGTGCCGATGCCAACCACAGACGATCGGAACGAGGAGCCGGAATCGATGACAGACCACGAAGATGCCTGGACGGCCTATATGAACATCCGGTGGGGAGCGCCCGACTGCACGGTCTGCGATCGGGCTCGGGAGAGTGGCGCGACCGTGTGCTCCGGATGCGGGATGCCGATCGAGCAGGGCAAGCCGAAGTTCTGGGGTCGCGTCGCTCAGAGGTCGTAGCGCCGGCGCGCGTCCGATCTCACGGGCGATCCATCCCCTTCGACCTTAGGTCACCGCGTTGAGCTTCCAGACGAATCGGAACTTCCCGATCACTTCATCCCGCACCCTCACGCGGATCGTGTGGAGTCCCGGGTCGAGAGGCTGCAGGATGAAGAAGAAGCCCTTCGTCACCGACTTGCTCGGGCCCGGTTCGGCATGCCAGATGTTCTTCTCTGGGAAGTCGATGATCTCTCCGGGAGTGAGGAAGATCCAGCGCCGGTTCCTGCTGAGGCGTTCTCCGTCGATCAGGATCCGCTGGTGATAGACGTCGGCGTTGATATCGCGAGCGAAGCGTCTCGTCGCGCACCGACGGAGCTGGTGATAGGTCTCTCCGAGGCCCTCGGCCGTCGAGCACTCCCAGAAGCCCGTCCCCACCGAGAACGCGGCCGGCGTTCCTGCAGGCACGTCACAGTTGGCTCCCGTCGGTCCGAGGAATACGACCCCGTCGACGGTCTCACAGTTGAGAGGGCTCTCGGGGTGGTTGATCGGATTCCTCCCACGAGGGATCTCGGTCATCCAGACCTGGTAGGTGCCTTCCCAGGCACTGTGGTCCGTCCCGAGCGGTGAGTCCCCAGGTGGATAGACGGCGGACGTGCCGGCGGCGGCAGGAAGCACCATCACCGAGGTGATACAGAGAACGACGATGCCGACGAGGGTCCTTCGCATGGAGCCACTCCTCTCGCGGACACCGATCCGAGTTTCCCTCCGGGGAACCTACCTGACCGCCTAGGAGCGGTCAATCGAGATCGGATCGCTCTCGATCCGGTTCCTCCGGACGCCACCGCGGCCCGGTACTAGGCTGGGTTCATGCCCGACGAGCCCGAGGCACCGCTTTCCGGCGTCGCCCGGCGCTTCCGGGAGCACGCAGGGCGGCGCGCCAAGGCGTCGATCGGTCTCGTGGCCGAGACCCTCGGGCCCACTGACTGGGTCCATGGGCCGGGGGACGACGCCGCCGTCGTCTCCACCGGCCCAGACGGATCGATGCTCGCCGCCGGCGAGGCGATCTGGCCCCCGTTCGTCGAGGCGGACCCCCACGGAGCGGGGATGGCCGCGGTCGTCGCGAACGTGAACGACATCGCCGCGATGGGCGGGCGATCGCTCGGCCTCGTCGACACGATCGTCGGCTCGGAATCGATCGCGCGCCCTGTTCTGGAGGGCATCCGACGCGCCGCGCAGCTCTACGGGATCCCGGTCGTGGGTGGCCATCTCACCCTGCGAGACGGGCCGCCCTCGGTGTCGGCGTTCATCGTAGGGCGGGCCGGGACGGTCCTGGCGTCGTCGAACGCTCGCGCAGGCCTCGTGTTGCTGGTCGCGGCCGCTCCCGACGGCCGGCTCCATCCCGACTTCCCGTTCTTCTCGTCGCTCCGTGAGCGGGAGGACGCTCTGGCCGGCGACGTCGAGGTGCTGCCGACGATCGCCGAGCGAGGATGGTGCCGAGCGGCCAAGGACATCAGCATGGCGGGGATGCTCGGTTCGCTCGCGATGCTCCTGGAGCCCACCCGGTCGGGCGTCGTGGTCGACCTGGACGCGATCCCGCGTCCCGCCCACGTCCCGATCGGACCGTGGCTCGACGCCTTCCCGTCGTTCGGGTTCCTCTTGTGCGTGCCGCAGGACCATGTCGAGGACTGCCGAGCCGTCTTCGTCGAGCGGGGACTGGCCTGCGAGGCGGTGGGCGTGCTCGACGACAGCGGCGCGTTGCGGGTTCGGCTCGGTGCTGAGGAAGCCGTGCTCCTCGATCTCGCCCGAGAGGACGTGACCGGCCTCGGCGGCACCTAGCGGCGGCCGCCGTGCAGGTCGATGACCATCCGCTGGTGCGGCAATCCGACGTGATCGCGGGGAGCGCCGGTCGGTCTCCACCCCAGCTTGCGGAAGTACTCCACGTTCTGAGGCTGGATGAAGGCGACCATCAGCTCGCCGCCGAGCTCCCCGGCGGTCCGCACGGCGAAGCGGACCAGGGGGCCGCCGAGGCCGTGCTTGCGGAACGCGGGGAGCACCGCCAGTCGATCCCCACGCCATAGCCCCGGCTCGCCGAACGGGTAGAGCCGGACCGCCCCGCCGGCGATGCCGCCTCCGACCCCGAGCACCTTGATCGTCTCATGGTCGTCGTCGCGCTCGTCGCGGTCCGAGCCTCGGAAGATCCCCTGCTCCTCGACGAACACGGCGCGGCGGATCTCGTGATGGAGCAACACGTCCGGGACCGTCGTGGCCACGCGGCACGCGAGCTCGAGGCCCGCGCGGTCGTGTCCCTCAGCGGAACTCGACGAGGGGGAGGAGGCGACGGCCTTGCTCGTCTCGCCCATCGGCGATCCCTTCGAGCGCGCTCATGCCGGAGCACGCCCGGCATCGGGCGCATCCGGCGTTCACGTCCCACGACCCGAGGCCGTGCTCCACCACGTACGGAACGACCTGGCGGTACATCGACTCCACGTAGTCGGGGGGAGGCGGGAGCAGATCCTCCATCAGGCTGCCCGGCACCGGGCGGAGCGGGACGACGAACGGGTACACCCCCATGTCGACGGCCCGCCGGCACTGTTCGGCGGTGTGCCGCGGGTCCTCGCCCATGCCGAGGATCACGTAGGTCGTCACCTGCCCGGGTCCGAAGATCTCGACCGCCCGCTCCCAGCAGCGGAAATAGCCCTCGACCCCGGTGCGACCCTTCGCGGGCGCGATGCGGTCGAGCACTTCCTGATCGAGCGATTCCACGTGGATCCCCACGGTGTCGACGCCGAGCTCCTTCACGGTCTCGAGCACCGAGAGGTCTTCCGGTGGCTCGAACTGCGCCTGGACGGGAAGGCCGGTGGCCCGCTTGATCGCATCGGCGCACCGGGCGACGTACAAGGCGCCCTTGTCGGGGCCGCGCGTCGTGCCGGTCGTGAGCGTCACATCGGCGACGTGGTCGAGTTCCTTGGCGGCCACGGCCACCTCGGCGAGCTGCTCCGGCCTCTTGACCGGGATCGTCCGACCGGCTTCCAGAGAGCGTTCGATCGCGCAGAACCGGCACTGGTCCTCGTTCCCCCAGTAGACGCAGGTCTGGATCACCGTGCTCGCGAGTGAGTCCAGGTGCAGCAGCGCGATCTGCCAGTAGGGGATGCCCTCAGCGGTCTCGAGCTCGTAGTAACGGGGCTTCGGCGGGATGTCGGCCGATGCCAGGCGCTCGCCGTCACGGTAGAGCGCCCAGCCATCATCGACGCGGCGGATCGTGAACGGCGAATCTTCGACGAACTCCGACACGAAGGGGAACGTGACCGGGCTCCCTTCGATGTACACCATGCCGGCGTCGGAGGGGCCAGCTCCCGATGCACGGGCCTCGATCACGTCCTCGACCCGGACGCCGTAGCTCTGCACCTCCGCGAGGAGCCGGGCGAACTCGGGGCCGTGCGTCGGCCCCGGCGCCTCAACCCTTGTGGCCATAGAGCTCCTCGTAGTTGGTGGCGAAGACGCGATCCTTGAGCTCCTGACTGACGGGCGCCCCCGCGATCTTCCAGTACTCACCCCAGAAGTCGCTCCACGGCTCATCGGATGCGAAGAGCAGCCGGTCGTGTCCCACACCGCGCCGTTCCATCTCGGTGAGCAGCCAGCGCACGCCGAAACCGATCGCCCACGTCGTGTCGGTGTAGACCTTGTATCCCTCCTCCACCCAGTCGAGGAAGCGGGGCACGAGCCGGATGTGGCCGGAGACCCCTCCGCCGAAGTGCACGAGGTAGATCTTGACGCGCTTGCCGTACCGCTCGATCAACGGGATGAAGTTACTGATGTCCGAGCTACCGCCGGGGCTCGTGTGGAAATGGAAGACGAGATCGTGCTGTTCGGCGGCGGCGAAGCACGCCTCGGCGACCTCGGCCGTGTCCTGGTCCCACTCCTCCGGGTTGGGGTTCCCGCCGAGGAGGAACGTCGTCTTGAGCGCGACGATGCCGGCTTCGCCGGCATGCCGCAGCGCCTCCAGGGTCATCTCCTTGTTCTGCGGCAGGAACGACACCCAGAGGCCACCGCGGAGACGGTCGGAAGACGAGACGGCGTCCAGTACGAGCGGGTTCAACGAGAAGGGTTGCTCTTGGACGGGGATGCCGTAGTTGGGGAGAACGAGCGCCCGCTCGACGCCGAGCCCGTCCATATGGCCCAGGTACTCCTTACCGGACGCGAACTCGTAGACCGTCGGCTTGACCGGCTCCTTGAGATCGTAGAACTGCCACGCGGCCATCTCACCGATGTGGCTGTGACCGTCGATCACCTGGCGGGTGACTCGTTCCTCGGTCATCGGTACCTCCCAGTCGTGGGGCGTTTCCGTTAGGAAACACCCCTCCACCACCGTACGAAAATCCTCCGACCCGGCTCGCGGGTTGTCAACTCGGAGACTCGATCCGACTCATGAGGTCCGAGATGGCCTCCCGCCAAGGTCGCCGCTCCGAGAACGTCAGCGGCTCACCGGCTCGCTCCGGTCGGTCGACGCCGCGCCCGGTCATGGGATCGAGCTCGACGACCTGCGCCCGATAGATGGTGGGACCGCCCTCGAGATCGGTCTCGACGGTGCAGATCAGACCCGCCCCGTCGGGCAGGTGCATCTCCACGCGGCGGTAGGGGGTCAGCACACCGTCCCCGGTCTCCTCGATGACGACCCATGCGTCTCCGCGTTCGCGGGCCGCGCGCACACGGCGCTCGGCGTCGTTCCTGCGTTCCTCGACGGCGAGCCGGCGACTCCGCACGGCGAAGGCGGCGCCGGCCGCCAGCCGGAGGTCCAGGCCGTCACTCACGAGTCCCGAGCCGGCCACGGCCTGCCGTGCGATCGCTTCCGCGCTCCGGTCGGCCTCGAGCAGCTGCGCACGCGTCTCGACCACTTCGAGTTCTTCCACGATCACCCGGACGAGCTCGAGGTAGCGCTCGTAGGTCTCCGGAGAGGCCACGGCGATCGGATGTAGTCGGTCCTCGGCCTCGTGCCAGCGCCCGACGGTGGCATCGAGATACCCGGGCTCCCCCGTCGCGGGGAACCCGGGATCCCGACCACTCGGTTCGGTCGTATCGATCCTGGCTCGCTAGAGGTTCCAGGTGTTCATCACGAAGGCGCCTTCCTTCCACGCTTGGATGGCGGCATCCGCGACGTCACGTGGGTGGATCGGCTGCACTCCCTCCATCATGTCCACCTCACGCATGCCGTACAGCGCGGCGGCGGAGAACCGGCAGGCGTAGATCTTGCCGCCCTCCTCCATGATGGTCTTCAGCTGGTTGTTGTAGTTCAGGTGCCCCGGGAACGCTTCGTCGCCGACGTTCGGGAACCCGCGCGTCGCCGAGACCATCAGGGAAGCAGGGCCGAACAGCACCATGCTGAGGTCGAAGCCCTTGCGGGCGAGGCGGGTGGCCGTGAGCATGTTCACGATGCCGACCGATCCCTCGAACGGCACGGTGTGCATGAAGACGTACGCCTTCTGACCGGGTTCCGCCTCGTAGTCCGGGAAGACCTTCTCGTCGTAGTCGACGATCGCCTGCCCCGCCTGAACGCGCTCACCAACGATGTCTGCCATGAGGACTCCTCTCTCGGGTGGGTTCACCCATCGGTCTCGTACTCGCGGACCCTACGGTGGTGCCCGCCGCATCCAGCGCCGGTGGCTGCCGGGCATCGCGCTCATGATCGACCTGCGCAAGCCCCACGGAAGCAGTCGGTAGACGGGCGTGAAGATGCGACGCCAGAAGACGGACCCATCCCGGACCGGAGCCTCGATGCCGTACCGGGTGGCCATGTCGCGCTGCGACGCCTCGAGCAGGTACTCCTCCGAGTTCGACCGCAGCCACTCGAAGAACGGCACCGTCACCCCTTCAGCCCGGCGAGGGCGTTCTGCGCAGCCAGCGAGATGGGCTCGTTCAGTGCGCCGATCGGGGGCGAGTAGACGTTCTCCATCGTTGCGAGATCCTCGATCGTGATGCCCGTTCGCACGGCCATGGCCAGGAAGTCCGCACGCTCCTTGATGCCCTCGCCACCGACCATCTGCGCGCCCAGCAGCCGGTGCGTGCCGGGATCCGCTAGCAGCTTGATCCGGATCTTCTTCATGTCGGGGTAGTAGCGAGCCCGTGAGATGCCCTCGGCCACACCCATGACGTAAGGGAACCGCAATGCGTTCGCCGTGGTCTCGCCGAACGAGACGCCGCCGATCATCCACTTGCCGGCGACCATCCCCCAGGGCACGTCGACCGGGTTGTACGCGCGGTCCCCTCCGGCGGCGCTCGTGCCGGCCACCTTCCCCTGGGCATAGGCGTGGCTGCCGGAGAGTCCCTGGATCGGCACCTTGGTGACGCCATGGGGGATCTCCGCGCAGTCGCCCGCGGCGTAGACGCCCTCGGTGCGAGTGTGCATGCGCTGGTCGACGATGATGCCGCCGGTGCTCCCGATCTTGATGCCGGCGTCTCGCGCGAGCCGATTGTTCGGCTGCTTGTGCGTGCAGATCACGACGACGTCGGCGGGGAGCTCCTCATCGGGTGTCTTCACGGCTCGGACCTTCCCCTCGCCCAGGAACGCCTCGACGGGGGTGTTGAAGTGCATCTTCACGCCCATGTCGGCCCACGAGTCCTGGACCGGCTGCATGATGTCGGGGTCCGCCACATCGGCGAGCGCCCACGGGCGTGGGTCGACCAGATGTGTCTCGAGACCGCGGTGCGCGAGGGCTGTCACCATCTCGAGTCCCAGCGGCGTCGCCTCGACGACGACCGCGACCTTCGCGTCCTCGAGGACGGGGTCCCACTCGATCGCCCGCCGGATGTTCTTCACGTAGTGCAGACCGTCGAGATCGCTCCCCGGCACACCGGGATCCGCGTACTCGAAGCCGGTTGCCACGATCAGAGAGTCGAACCCCACCGCGCCCGTGCCCTCGACCTCGATCTCGTGGGCGGCAGGATCGAGGCGGTTGACCCTGGTCTCGTACCGGATGTCGATGCCGACATCCTCGTACGTCTGCTTGGTCGCGAGGAAGAGCTGCTCGAACGTGGGGATCTCGCGTCCGTGGACGTACGGGATGCCACAGGGGCTGTAGCCGACGTCTTCGAACTCCGTGAAGACGGTGACCTCTGCCTGGGGATCCGTCTGCTTGGCTGCGCCTGCGGCACCGATGCCAGCTGCACCACCACCGACGACGACGACCCTCCGCGGCACGCGCATCCCTCCCCGGTTGCGCGGCGAGAACGGTGTTCACTATGATGAATGCCCGTTCCGCCTGTAGTAGCGAAAACTCTACCCGCCTCAACCGGAGCTTGTCGAGTCGAGGACACGATGCACGATGCGGTCGCCTCCATAGGCCCGAAGATCCGTCAGCTGCGTCAGCAGAAGAAGATGTCGTTGCAGCAGCTCGCCGAGCGGTCCGACGTGTCGGCGGCCGCGATCCACAAGATCGAGCGCAACACCATGGTGCCGACGATCACGACGCTCATGAAGCTGTCGAGCGCTCTCAATCGTTCGATCGCCTACCTCGTCTCCGAGGAGGAAGACGACGATCGTGGCGCGGTGCTGATCCGGGCGGCTGCCCGCCGCCCGGTGTTCACGTCGAAGGTGGGCCTGGAGCTCGCCGGTATCAGCGGGCCGTACGGTCGGTTCTTCATGGCCGGGGCCGCCGCGACCGTGGAGCCCGGAGCCGACAGCGGGCCGCGTGCCATGGAACACCTCGGGGAGGAGCTCGTCTACGTGCTCAGCGGATCGATGGTGTTCGACGTCGACGGCGTGGAGTACGTTGTCCGGCGGGGCGACGCGCTGCACTTCCGTACGGACCGGCCACACCGATGGTGGAACCCCGGGCGACAGCCCTCTCGCGCCGTCTGGATGGCGCTTCGCCAATCATGAGTGCGATCGCTCGAGCCGGAAGCCGCCGGTGACGACCCGACGCGCCCGTGTGCGCTCGGATTCGTACGTCGACTCCGTTCGGCTCATGACGGCGACCAGGGCGATGGGACGGCGACGCGGGGTCGAGTGGGCCGCGGCGGTGATGGGCACACCGGCCAACGTCGAGATCCTGTCCGGACGCGGCTTCGACGACGAGGCTCTCGCTCGGGCGACGGCCAACGATCTGGTGTTCGCGGTCATCGCCGCAGACGAGGACGAAGCGCTCCGCGCCCTCGCCGACGGGGAAGCGGCGGTCGATGCGGCAGGGCCCTCCGTTGACGTTGAGGGCACCGCACCACGACCCGGCTCGCTCGAGGAGGCTGCCGACGCGTTCCCCGGCGCGAACGTCGCAGTCGTCTCGGTACCGGGGGAGTTCGCCGCCCTCGAGACGCAGAAAGCGCTCTCGGCAGGCATGCACGTGCTCCTCTTCAGCGACAACGTGCCGGTCGACGACGAGATCGCGCTGAAGCAGCGCGCCGCACGCCTCGGCCTGCTGGTGATGGGCCCAGGGGCCGGCACGGCGGCGATGGGTGGCGTCGGTCTGGGTTTCGCGAATGCCGTCCGCCGCGGGACCGTGGGCGTGGTCGCCGCAGCAGGAACGGGCGCCCAGGAGGTCATGAGTCTGATCGACCGATGGGGTGGTGGCGTCACCGACGTGATCGGCGTCGGCGGCCGCGACCTGTCGTCACAGGTGGGCGGGACCATGGCCGACCTCGCCCTGCGATCCCTCGCGGTCGACGACAGGGTCGAGGTCATCCTGTTCGTCTCGAAGCCGCCCGCGCCCGAGGTGGCGGAACGCCTGCTCGCGGTGCTCGGAGCCAAGCCGACGGTGGCGGCGTTGCTGGGAGCCGAGGCAGACGTCCCGACCTCGCCGGGCGTCCGCCTCGCGCGCACCCTCGACGAGGCCGCCGCCGACGCCGTCGAGCTAACAGGGTTGTCCAGGCCCGATCCGGGTGAGGGCCTCGCCGAGGCGGTGAGGGTGGCCGCCGAGGCGATGCCGCAGGAGCGGACGTCGGTGCGTGGGCTCTTCTCGGGGGGAACGCTCTGCTACGAGTCGATGGTCGTCCTCTCGAAACGTCTGGGTCCGGTGTACTCGAATACCCCGCTGCGTGAGGGTTGGGGGTTGCCCGCGCCCGACGGCGCGCACGTGTGCCTCGATCTCGGGGAAGAGGAGTACACGCGCGGCCAGCCCCACCCGATGATCGATCCGGAGGCGAGGATCGACGCGATCCGGAGGGAGGGAGCCGACCCTCGGACCGCCGTGGTGCTGCTCGATGTCGTCCTCGGGTACGGCGCCCACCCCGACCCCGCCGCGGTGCTCTCGCTCGCGTGCGAGGAGGTGGCCCGTCGGCCCGGTGGCGCCGCCGTGGTCGCCTACGTCCTCGGCACCGACACCGACCTGCAGGACGTCCGTCGACAGCGGGCACAGCTCGAGGATGCGGGGTGCGTGCTCGCGCCCACCGCCGCGCGGGCCGCGCTGATGTCGGCAGCCATCTCGGCGCGCCGTCCCGAAGTGGCCGAAGAGATCCCGTGAGCCGGTCGGACGTGCCGCGGGTCGCGATGCTGACCTACTCGACGCGGCCGCGCGGCGGGGTGGTCCACGCCGTGCATCTCGCCGAGGAACTGCATCGCCTCGGCGCCCCGGTCCATCTCTTCGCGCTGGGCGACCCTGCGACGGGCTTCTACCGCGATGTCGCCGCACCGTACACGATCGCGCCCGCGCCCGCGCCCGCCCCCACCCTCGAGGAACGCGTGTTCGCGTCCGTCGATGCGTTACGAGAGGCCCTCTCCACGAAGGGTGCCGACTTCGATATCGCGCACGCGGAAGACTGCATCTCGGCCCGGGCGGCGACCGCCATCGGCACCGGCGGAGAGCCGTGGTTGGTCGCGCGCACGGTCCATCATGTCGACGACTTCACGACCCAGGCACTGATCGATTGCCAGCATCGGTCGATCCTCGAGCCCGACGTGGTCTTCGTCGTGAGCGGATTCTGGCGCGAACTCCTGCGGAACGATTACGGGGTGGATGCGGCTGTCGTGCGTAACGGGGTCGATGCCAGCCGCTTCGCTCGGCCCGACGGTTTCGACCCGGGAGCGGTGCGGGCACAGGTCGGTGCGCGGGATCGCTTCCTGTTCCTCACCGTCGGCGGCATCGAGCCGCGGAAGGGGAGCATGCAACTGATCGAGGCCATGGCCGAGCTGCGATCGACGCTCGACGTCCCGCCGGTGCTCGCGGTCGTCGGTGGACATTCGTTCCAGGACTATGCGGCCTATCGATCCGAGGTCCTCGCGCGCGCCGCAGACCTCGGGCTCGAGATCGGGCGCGACGTCGTGGTCGTCGGCACCGTGGATGATGAGGCGATGCCGGCTTGGTTCTGGGCCGCCGACGCATTCGCGTTTCCATCGGTCAAAGAAGGATGGGGGCTCGTGGTCCTGGAGGCCCTGGCCTCGGGACTTCCAGTGGTCACCTCGAACCTGCCGGTCTTCCGCGAGTACCTGACCCACGACGAGAACGCTCTGCTCGTGCGGCCGGGCGACGCCGGTGACCTCGCCGCGGCGATGCGGGACCTCGTCTGCGATCGCGACCTACGAGGACGGTTGAGCGCGCGGGGGCCCGGGGTCGCCGCGCGCTTCTCGTGGGAGGCATCTGCGCGGGATCATGCGGAGATCTATCGACGGCTGTGGGCGGCGAAGGTCGGGAGCCGCTGAGACGCGGCCTCCATCCCCCAGCGCAGGCCGAGCAGGAAGTCTGCCCCCGACGTCTCCCCGACCGCGGCGATCTGCCGGGCGGCCCGTGAGGTTCCCTCCCGGTCGCCGCACGCGGCGGCGGCGAGCAGGTCGTGGACGTGTCCGAACGCCTGGCCGCGCGCGGCCCACCGAAGGAACCCTCGCGAGATCGGGCCGGTCTCGCCGGCCTCGGCCGCCGAGCGAGTGAGCGGCTCGGCGCCCGTGCCGAGTGTCGCGCGCAGCGCGAAGACGACACCCGCGAGCGCATCGTCCCCCGATGGCGTGAGTCCGGGCCCCACGCCGACGAGGAGTCGAGCGGCGTCCTCGAGCGACCCCGCCATGAGCCGCTGCCGGGCCCGCTCGCCGCGTGCCCGGTACGGCTCGACGAGCAGCGACGCTCCCGAGGCGAGCTCCGTCGCGACGACGATCCGATCAGCGGTCGCACGGACGTCGTCGGGCGAGGGGAGCGGACCGAGCCACGCCTGGGCACCGGCGAAGTCGATGCACCGTCCGCCGACCTCGAGGTGGCGCCCGACGACCTGAGCCCGGACGCCGCGGCCGGCGGGTGGCGGGGGGCCGTCGAGCTCGGCGTGGATCGGCCCCGGCGCCACCCCCGGCGCCACGAGCGCGACCAGGCCCGTGGGGAACGATACGTAGCTGGCCTTCGGGAACCCGGCCAGGACCCATCCGTCGTCGCCACGTTGCAAGGTGGCCAGCGCTCCCACCCCGACCCGGTTCGTCCTCATCCGATCGATGCGTCGAGCGCGAGCAGTGCCCCCTCGAAGCAGGCCATGGGCGCGCGAGCGATGCCGGCCCCGACCTGCCCAGACCCGTCGGTCGCGTGGAGGATGCCGGTGTTGATCGCCGGGGTGATCTGCAGTTCGACGACCTTGCGGATGTCCACCCCGACCGGGGAACCCTGGAAGTCGAGCATGGGGAGCTTGAACCGGCTGCTCAGTCCGGCGCAGATCCTCGACACGGTCTCGGTCGTGGCCACCGCGGCGCCCATCGAGCCGCCGAGGAAGGCGGCGACGGCGGGGGACGCCGCGGCCGAGGCGCCGCCGAGCCCGATCAGCTCGAGGACCGCGCTGTCGCCGATATCGGGGGCCCCGTCGTCGGGTCCGTAGCCGGGGTGGAAGAGAGCGTCCTCAACCGGCGGTGCCGGAGCGACGAACCACCGGTCCTCGAGGCCCGAGAGGCGGATGCCGAACGTGGTGCCGTTGCGGGCCATGCCGACCACCACGCTCGACCTCTCGACCTCGGCGGCCCACGCCGTCGCGCACCGGGCGGCGGCCATCGCGATGTTCAGGAAGAACAGGTGATTCGAGGCGATGAACCGAGCGACTTCGGCCCCTGCCGGATGGTCGACACCCGCGAGAGCCGGCAACCAGTGGCGGATCAGGATGTTCGTGGCTGCTTGCGTGCGCATGTGCGCGTCGTCGCCCATCTGGAGCGCCTGCGCGACGACCGAGAATACGTCGACCGGCTCGCTCGCCCGGATCACGGCCTCGAGCACGGGCGCGACCGCGTCCCGCAGGAAGACGAGCCGTTCGACGGCCGGCGGGGACTCGACCCCGAACCACGCGGTCTGGCCTGGTCCCTGGTTGATGCCCGAGAACGCCCGGTGGCCGCTCTGCGGGTCCTCGACGACGAACACGGGCGCGGACGGCCCGAGCGCGCTGGCCATGGGCACGCTCGTCGAGTGACGGTTGGCCGACCCGAGCCTGACAGCCCCCGTGACGACGAGCCGCTCGGCTTCCTCGGGGGAGGTCGCCCACCCCTCGGCCATCACGGCCGCTCGCACCGACCGGCGCAGAGGATCGATGAACTCCGCCCAGGGCAAGGGGGGGCCGCAGTGCAGGATCGTGCGGTCGTCCATGCCGGGAACCTCATCGAGCGCCGACCCGATCGAGCGCAGGAACGGGGTCGACTCGTCGAGCCGCCGAACGACCTCGGCGTTCGCCTCGTCGAGGGAACGGGCCGCCGGACCCAGCAGACGCCCGAGCGCATCGACGGCATCGACGCGTCCGCCGGCCGGGATCTTCCAGTCCACGTCGACGGCTTCCGCGCCTTGCGCGATCACAGACTCCGCGAACATCGAGAGGCCGACGTTGATGGTCCGCACGTGCTCGGGAAGCGTCACGGGGGGTGGTGTGGGTGGGCCACTAGACTCCATGGGCCATGGAGCTTACCGCCTACTGGGATGGCGACTATCGGGTGCGTGTTCCCGTGCGCGGGTTCGAGATCGTCTCGGACCAGCCCGTGAAGTTCGGAGGGGCGGACGCGGGTCCGACGCCGACGGAGCTACTCGTGTCCTCGATGGCGGTCTGCTTCACGATGGCTGTGGTCCATGCGTTCCGCAAGCGCGACCGCGAGCCGCCCGACGTGGCCGTGAGGGTCACCGCCGGCTACGACGGACTGCGCCTGAGCCGCTTCCGACTCGCCGTGCATTCGAGCCTGCCGCGGGAGGAGGTCGAGGCGCTGATGGAGCGCGCGATCAGCTACTGCTACGTCTCGAACACCCTGCTGGGCGATCCCGAGATCGAGTACGTCGTCGCCGATGAGCCGCTCACGCCGACGCCAGCCGCTCCGCAGAGCTGACGAGCCGCGCCCGGGCTTCATCGATCGCATGCCACCGAGCCTCCGCCTCGGCGATCAGCTCCGATGCCTCGTCGACGACCGACGAGGCCATGCGACGGACGACGGCGGGCGCCGCACCGCCGGGTGAGGTCCTCGTCATCACGATCGAGCGTGGATCGAGGACCTCGGAGAGGTCGCGCCCCTCGAGTCCGAGGGCGCGGCCGTGCGTTTCCTCGGCAGCGCGGTCGAGCATGGCGCCGGTCACGTCCACGCCGCGCAGGCCCTCGGCGGCGGCGCGCCGGACCGCCGTCCCGACCACCTGGTACGCGGTGCGATAGTCGACCTCGCACGTCTGCATCACGTACTCGGCGAGGTCGGTGGCCTGGCTGAAGCCGGACATGAGCGACTCGAGCATCCGTGCCGCGTTGACGCGCAGGCTGCCCACCACGCCGGACATCAGTCTGGTGGTCTTCGCCGCGAGCTCGAGCGACCTTGGCACCTCGCCGTAGGCGAAGATCAGGTTGTCGCTGCGGGCCGACGGGGTCTTCACGACGGAGAGGAATCCCGACAGGCGCCCGATCGCGACCCCGGCCGAGCCCCGAACGATCGACAGTGCGTACGGATTCCGCTTCTGCGGCATCAGGACGCTGGCTCGTGTGTACGAACCGGCCAGATCGACGTAGTCGAACTCCTGGCTGTCCCAGATCTCGAGATCCTCTGCGAGCTTGCTCATGTTCGTGAGCAGGCTCGCGCTCGTGGCCAGCAGGTCGACGAGCCCGTCGGTCTGCCACATCGCGTCGCGCGTGTGCTCGATCACGCCGTCGAAGCCCATCAACTCCGCTTCGCGCGTGCGCGAGATCATGAGCCGACTCCCGTTCACGCACCCCGCGCCGCCCGGGCTGCGGTTCACCCACTCCAGGCCGTGGCGAAGGCGGGCCGCGTCGCGGAGCGCGGGGTAGGCGAACGTCAGGAGGTAGTGCCCGAAGGTCGAGGGTTGCGCCTGCTGCAGATAGGTCTGGTCGGGGATGAGGGTCTCCGCGTGCTCGTCCGCGGTGGCAGCGACCGCCTTCGCGAAACGTGCCGTGTCCTGGATCAGCCCTACGACGAGCCGGCGCAGGCCCACGCGCAGGCCGATGCGGGCGGCTTCGCGCCGCGGCCGCCCCGCATGGAGCCATCCGGCGTCGTTGCCGAGTCGCTCGACGAAGAAGCGTTCCCGGCAGTTGTACGGGTCGCCGTACTCCGCCTCGTACGGGAACGCCTCTGCGGGGGTCTCGGCGACCTCGAGCAGCACGGCGAGCAGCCGAGCGGCCGCGTCCTCGGGGATGAGGCCTTGCTCATGCAGCACCAGGACGTGCGCGAGGTCGGCGAGGTTCAGGCCTTCGTGCAGCAGGGGCGCGTCGGCCACCTCGAGGGCGAACCCCGCCTCCACGAGCTCGGCGGCGGGCGCCTCCGTCGACGAACCGCTCTTCGAGGACCCCGTCATGCCTCTGCCTCCTCATCCAGGATCGTGGCCGCCCCCCCCGTGTGGACGAAGACGACCGGCCCCTCCACACCGTCGCGGAGCATCTCGATCATCGCTGCCGCCGCCTTCGCCGTGAACACGCGGTCCAGCAGCAGACCCTCGGTCCGGGCGAACAGTTCGGCGGCCGCGGCGCCCTCCGGCGATCCGCTGCGGTAGCCGGGCCCCCGTGCGTCCACCACCTCGACGTCCGCGGGTTCGGCCGACGGCAGGCCGAGGATCTCAGCGCAGCCTCGGGCCAGTTCGACCACCCTCCCCCGGGCCTCCGCGGGAGGTCGGCTCACCGAGGCGCCGACGATCCGCCACGGGCGGCAACGGCCGACCGAGCCGGCGACGAGGCCCGCCTGTGTGCCGGAGGAGCCCGTGGCCACGAACACCAGCGAGGGCTCGACCTGTTGTGACGCCAGTTGTTCGGCGAGCTCGTCGGCGGCGAGCGCGTAGCCCACGGCTCCCAGCGCCGAGGCGCCGCCTCTGGGGATCGTGGCCGGCCGGCGGCCGGCGACGATCAGGGAATCAGCGGCCTCTTCGATCGCGACGTCGACCGACGAGCGGTCGGGCTCGCCCGTGAACGACACCTGGGCCCCGAACATCCGGGCCAGTCGCAGGTTCGCCGGGGCACGAGTCGGCTCGTCGCCGTACATGACCAGGCGGCACGAGAGGCCCGCGACCCGGGCGGCAGCGGCGGTGGCCTGGCAGTGGTTCGACCCGGGACCGCCGCCGGTCAGGATCACGTCGCAGCCGCGCTCGAGCGCGTCGGCGACCAGGAACTCCAGCTTCCTCGCCTTGTTCCCCGCGAAGGCGAACCCGGTGAGATCGTCGCGCTTGATCCAGATCGGCGCCGCGCCGAGGACGGCCTCCGCACGCTCCGCCCGCACGAGTGGGGTCGGGAGCGCCGCGAGGCGCATCCGAGGGAGGGCGATCACGGCCATCGTCCGGGCTCGTCGGCTCGCGCACGGGCCGCCCTGGCGAGCACCTCGTCGACCATCGCGCCCGCCGCGCCCGTCTCCGTTCGCGCGAACGACGACACGACGTCATCCGAGAGCTGCACCCGGATCTCATCGTCGGCCATCAACGCGTCGTCGAGCGACGCGCCGTCACGGCGTGCCCGCGCGAGCAGCTCCTGGAGCCGGGCCTGGGCATGATGCTTGCCCAGCACCGGCGACAACGCCGCGAGCACCCGCTCGGACGCGGAGAAGGGCGATGCGTCCAGGTTCCGGCGCATCGCGATCGCGTCGACCTCGAGACCCTCGAGCATGCGGCGGCCGAACGAGAGCGCGGCGCCGGTGAGCAGGCACACCTCGGGAAGCGCGACCCACTCCGCCTTCCACCCACGGCCGTCACGTTCGTGCTCGACGACCATGCCTTCGAGCAGCACGGTGGCCTCGACCCGCACGAGGCGAGCGAGCGTGACGAGATGCTCGGCGAGTTCGGGGTTGCGCTTGTGAGGCATCGTGATGCTGCTCACGCCCGAGGGGTTCGCGGGCTCCCGCACCTCACCGATCTCGGGCCGTTGGAGCTGGTAGACCTCGTTCCCGATGCGGCCCATCGTGCCCGCGATCATCGAGAGCACCAGCGTGAACTCGGCGGGACGGTCGCGGGTGGTCGTCCACGAGATGCCCGGGTCGCCGAGGCCGAGTCGGTCGCAGAAGGCGCGTCGCAGCTCGAGCCCACGATCGCCGAAGAAGGCGAGGTTGCCCACGGCCCCCGCGAGCTGGCCGACCGACCAGCGAGGCATGCCCTCGCGGAGGCGGTCGAGATGGCGGGAGACCTCGTCTGCCCAGGTCGCCGCCTTCAGCCCGAACGTGATCGGGGCGCCGGGCTGACCGTGCGTCCTCCCCGCCATGGGGGTGTCGCGGTGTTGCCGCGCGAGCTCGAGCACCGAGTCCTCGATCGCTCGCAGGTCGCGCCAGGCGACCTCGCCGACGCGCCGCACGGCAAGGGCGGTCCAGGTGTCGGTCAGGTCTTGCACCGTGCCGCCGTAGTAGACCCATTCCCGCGCTTCGGGCGGCAGGACTCGCTGGAGACCGTGGATCAGCCCGAGGGTCGAATGCCCTGTGGCGACCGTCTCGGCCGCCACGAACTCGAGGTCCAGCGCGTCGACGGAGGCAGCGTGACGGATCGCCTCTGCCGCCTCGACCGGGATCACGGAGAGCTCCGCCTGCGCTTCGGCCAGGGTCACGAGGATCTCCAGCCACGATCGCAGCCGTGCCTGCTCGTCGAAGACCGCTCGCAGCTCGTCGGTGGCCCACAGATGCCCGTACAGGGCCGAATCCGTCAGGCGGGCGCCCACGCCGGCTCCGCCGCCCCGAGCACGATCCCGAGCCCTTCGCGGACCTCCCCGAGGCTGGCTCCCCATGGCACCACGACGAGCGATCCGTCGCGCTCGACACGATCCTCCAACAGGCAGCACTTCGTGAGCGTCGGCCCCTCGATCGTGCCCACCAGCTCCCGCGGGCACATCTCGACGTTCGGTGGTACGTCTCCGTAGAAGTGCTCGTGGATCTGGCGGGACCGGGCACATCCCACCAGCACCCAATCGGCGCGTGGCGGCCGTGTGTCGAGGAACTCGACCGCCGCACCCGGCGCATCGACCCCCGAGCCTCGGCAGGGGAACAGGTAGCGCTCGGCCGGCGCGCTCGCCGCGAGATCGCGCAGGTCGATCGCCTCGGCGCGCACGTCGACGGGCGGGAGGTCCTCGGCCACGTCGAGGATCCGTTCCACCTGGTCCACGAGCTTCGCGGGCTCGGGGGGGACCACCTCGACGATGCGCAGGGGCACGGGCTCGGGGTCGATGATGAAGTTCACGTGCTCGTATCGGCCGCGGACCACCACGCAGCGGGCGTGCGGCGCCGCGTCGAGCGCGGTGCGGGCGAGCTGGGCGGGCACGCCCGTGTCGACGTTCGGCGCGTGGACCTCCACCGTCTCGTCGGGGGCCGGCGAGCATCTCGACGTCGGTGATCGGTGAGAACAAGGGCTCTTCCGAGGCCTTCGAGACACGAACGACCGCGGTCGACGCCTCGTGGCGAACGACGATGTACTCGGTGCGCCGGTAGGCCTCGCGTCCGAGGAAGTGGTCGCGGAGATCGCCCGGCCGCAGCGGGACATCGGCCTCGGTCACGGCGACCCCTCGATACCGGCGTGGCACGACGTTGCTCATGACTCGGATACGACCTGTGAGGCGCTCTCCTGCGACAGCGCGATCGTGTCCGCCCGCAGACCGAGGCGGAGCGCCTCGAGACCGAACACCTCCTGCGGCGGCACGTTCCCGAGGTTCACCTCGCTCCCGAAGCGGGTGATGAACCAGGCTTGCTGGTCCTTCCGAGGGGTCTCGAAGATCGCGCGGGCCGAGCCGACGTGATCGACGATCGAGTCTGCGACGTCCTCGCGCACCCGGCCGTCGGGGTCGTAGAGGCCGACGGTCCCGCTCTCTCGCCCCTCGGCCAGCACCCACATGGCGCCTGCCTCGAGGTCGCCCATCATCTCCTCGGCCCACCCGGCGGGGGAGACCGGCGTCCGGGGGTCCTTCGAGCCGACCTCGGAGACGACGACGAACGTGCGAGAGGCCTCGGCGATCAAGCGACGCTTCTCGGACAACGGCATCGAGATCGAACCGTTGGAGACCTCGACACACGGGAATCCAGATCTCCGCAGCCCATGCGAGGCAGGCTTCGGCCCGCCCCTGCCCCCATGCGACCTCGAGGAGCGTGCCGCCGACGCAGGCGCGCACCCCGTGGTCGGCGAGGATCGAGACCTTCTGCGGAACGTCGGGCTCAAGGTAGGCCGTTCCCCAGCCCATCTTCCAGATATCGATCGCTGCTCCCGCTCGTGAGAGCAAGCCCTCCAGCTCCGCGGGGGACGACCCCTTGTCCAGCACGTGGGTCAGGCCCGACGACCGGGGCTTGCGACTACGTGGCAGCAGATCCAGGAACCCGGCTGCTCCGTCCACCATCCGCTCATCGTAGATGAGTCTCCACCTCGGTGAAGCCGGAGTTCGTCGGCGGTCGATCTAGGCGGCGGAGCGTTCCTGCCCGACCGGGGTCGCGGCCTGCGGCACCCAACGGTGGCCCGCGGGGCTCCAGGTGAGCGGCAGCCGTATGCCGTCGAGGAACTCGATGTAGACCTCGCCCCGGCGCTCCTGCTCGCGGAGCAGTGCGAGCTCCGCATCGTCGACGTCGGTCTCTCGCTTCGCCATCCGCCAGTAGACGATGTGGTGGCGCATCCTCCTGCCTCCTCGTCGCTCTGCGGTCATCGTGGTCGATGTGGGGCACCGGATCAGGTGACGAGGGTCCCGACGAGCGGGGGCCGACCGGCGAGCTCAACCTGGCTCCGGAGCGCCGTCGCCGACTACCATCCCCTGCACCTGTGCCCGAAGGGAGATGGCGACATGAGGATCCTGGTGGTCGGCAGCGGTGGGGTCGGGTCGGCGTTCGCGCCCATCGCCGCCCGGCGCGACTTCTACGAGCACATCGTGTTCGCCGACATCGACGAGACGAAGGCGCAGCGCATCGTCGATCGCTACGGGGCCGGCGGCAGGTTCGCCGCGGCGAAGGTCGATGCGACCGATGCGACCCAGGTCGCCGATGTCGCCCGAGCGCACGACTGCGACATCATCCTGAACGCCGCCGATCCGCGCTTCGTGATGCCGATCTTCCTCGGTGCCCTCGAGGCGGGCGTGAACTACATGGACATGGCGATGTCGCTCTCCGAGCCTCACCCCGAGCGCCCGCACGAGGAGGTCGGCAAGAAGCTGGGTGACGACCAGTTCGCGATGTCGGACCTCTGGGAGGACCGGGGAGCGTTGGCTCTGGTCGGCATCGGCATCGAGCCGGGAGCCGCCGATGTCTTCGCCCGCTACGCCGCCGACCACCTCTTCAGCCATATCGACGAGGTGGGCGTGCGTGACGGCGCGAACCTCGAGATCGAGGGATACGACTTCGCCCCCACGTTCTCGATCTGGACCACGATCGAGGAATGCCTGAATCCACCCGTGATCTGGGAGAAGGACCGCGGGTGGTTCACCACCGCCCCGTTCAGCGAGCCGGAGACGTTCACGTTCCCCGAGGGCATCGGCGAGGTCGAGTGCGTGAACGTCGAGCACGAGGAGGTGTTGCTCGTGCCGCGCTGGGTCGATTGCCGGCGCGTCACCTTCAAGTACGGGCTGGGCGACGAGTTCATCCAGGTGCTCGAGACCCTGCACAAGCTCGGCCTCGATCGGGTCGAGAAGGTGAGCGTGCGAGGGGTGGAGGTCTCTCCGCGTGACGTCGTGGCCGCGGCGCTGCCCGACCCGATGACGCTCGGCGACAAGATGTCGGGCAAGACGTGCGCGGGCACGTGGATCACCGGCACCGGCACCGACGGCGCCCCGCGCGAGGTGTACCTGTACCACGTCGTCGACAACGAGCAGACGTGGAAGGACGACGGGGCGCAGGCGGTCGTGTGGCAGACCGCGATCAACCCGGTGATCGGCCTGGAGCTGATCGCGAACGGCACCTGGAGCGGGCGCGGGCGTGCTCGGGCCGGAGGCGTTCGACGCCGTGCCGTTCCTCGATCTTCTGAACGAGTACGGCAGTCCCTGGGGCATGACGGAGATGACGCCGCGAGGCGCCTGAGCGCCCTCGGTTCAAGGACGCTGACTCAGGCGCGAGCGTCGAGCGCCGTCTTCAGCCCTGCGACCGCACGGTCGCTCATCTCGTCGAGCCGTCCCCGGATGAAGGGCAGGGCGAGGGAGGACAGCCCCTTCAGCCCTAGGTCGGCCTCGTAGGTCACGCGGGTGCCGCCGTCCCGGCCGGGGGCGAACGAGATCACGTCGGTGCCCCGGAAGCGCTTCCCGTCACCGACGAACGTGACGCTGTTCGGGGGATCGAAGGCAGTGATCTCGTAGACGATCGTCTGCTCGGTCGACCCGAACCGCGAGAGAAGCTCGAAGCGGCTGCCCACGCCGATCGGGCGGTCGTCGAGACGGCGGGCGTTCGGGATGCCCGGATCCCACTCCTCGGTGGTCGAGAAGTCCGCCACGAAGTCGAACGCGCGCTCGAGCGAGCAGGCGGTCTCGATCACGCGCTCCACACGATGGGTCATGGATCGAGCATAGGCGTGCCGTCCCCGATCGCCGACGTGGAACCCACGCACACGCTGCGCGTGGTCCATCGGCTCAGGTCGGAACCCCGGCCGCCCGATGCATGTCCAGACGTCTCGGAAGGGTTGGCACGCATGGTGACCGAACGCGACCGGGCGTCGGCGCTGGATGCCGACGTCCGCTTCGCCGCGATGATTGAGCCGGGGTCGCTGCTGGAGGCGACGCCCGAGTGCCTCGTCGTGACGCGCACCGACGGCCGCATCGTGTTCGCGAACCACCGCGTCGAGCTGCTGACGGGCTTCGGGCGCGGCGAGCTGGTGGGCCGGTCGGTCGAGCTGCTCGTCGCGGCCGAGCTGCTCGACCTCGAGACGGGCGTCGCGATCGAGACCGTCTGCAGCACGAGCGGCGGTGGCACCGTGCCGGTCGAGGTGCACGTCGGGCGCATCGACGGTCCCGAGCGGCTGATCGTGGTGACGCTGCGCGATGCGACCGAGCTGCAGGCCGGACGCGAGGCACGGTTCGAGGCCGAGGCGAAGTATCGGGCGCTCGTCGAGCAGATCCCCGCGGTCGTCTACCTCGACCCGGTCGACGAGAACTCGGATTCGATCTACGTGAGCCCCCAGGTGGTGACGCTGCTCGGCATCGACCCCGACGAGTGGCTGACCGACCCGTACTGTTGGCGCAAGCACGTCCACCCCGAGGATCTCGACCGCGCCTGGGATGAGTACGAGCACGCCTTCAAACAGCACACGACCCTGAATCACGAGTACCGCATGGTGCACGAGGACGGCACGATCAGATGGGTGCTCGAGCAGGCATATCCCATCAAGGACGAGCAGGGCGAGCCGTGGCTGATCCAGGGAGTGATCTTCGACATCACGGCCCGCAAGGCGGCCGAGGAACAGGTCGCGTTCCTCGCGTACCACGACAAGCTCACGGGCCTGCCGAACCGAGTGCTGTTCGAGGAGATGCTCGAGAACGCGATCTCGCGCGCCCGACGGCACGACCTCGGGGTCGGCGTGATCTTCGTCGACCTCGACAACTTCAAGCTGGTGAACGATTCATTGGGGCACGCTGCCGGCGACCAGCTGCTCGCCCAGCTGGCCGAACGTCTGCGCGTGTACACCCGTGAGACCGACCTCGTCGCGCGCCAGGGGGGCGACGAGTTCCTGTTGTTGCTGTCGGATCTCGACCGGACCCACGACACAGGGTCGGACCGGGAGTCGGCGATGATCGTGGCCGAGTCGGTCGCCTCGCGCGTACACGAGGCGCTGGCCGAGCCGTTCGTGCTGAACGGCACCGAGTTCATCGCGAGCGGGTCGATCGGCATCTCGCTCTTCCCGCAGGACGCGCTCGACGCCGAGACGCTGATGAAGAACGCCGACGCGGCGATGTACCAGTCCAAGCGGCAGGAGCCCGGCGGCTACGTGGTGTTCGCCACGAGCGGCGAGGACCCGATGAAGAAGTTGTCGCTCACGACGCGGCTTCGCCGAGCGGTCGAGCACGAGGACTGGGTGCTGCACTATCAGCCGGTCGTGAACCTCGCCGACGGCTCCGTCGAGGGGGTCGAGGCGCTCGTGCGCTGGCAGGACCCCAACGGCGGCATCGTGGCGCCCGGCGAGTTCATCCCTCTGGCGGAGGAGCTCGGGCTGATCGAGGCGATCGGCGACTGGGTGATCGACGCGATGGCGGCGCAGCAGCGCGCCTGGGCCGACGACGGCCTCGACCTCACCGTCGGCTTCAACCTCTCGCCCCGTCAACTGTGGTCGGCGCATCTCGCGGAGAAGGTCCTGAAGAAGCTCCGCACCGCCGGCGTCGATCCGTCGAAGGTCGTCGTCGAGATCACGGAGTCCACCGCGATGGCCGACCCGGACCGCACCCAGAAGATCCTGTCCGAGCTGCACGCGTGGGGCCTCTCACTCGCGATCGACGACTTCGGCTCCGGGTACTCGTCGCTGGCGCGGCTGAAGCACCTGCCGGTGCAGATACTGAAGATCGACCGTTCGTTCATCCGCGACGTCCACCGTGACACGGGCCTCGCGAGCATGGTGCGGGCGATGATCCAGCTCGCGAGGGGGCTCGGCATGGCGCCCTTGGCGGAGGGGATCGAGACGGCGGCGGAGCTCGAGTTCCTCAGGGCGCACGGATGCTCGAAGGGGCAGGGCTTCTACTTCGCGAAGCCGGTTCCCGCCGAGGAGATCCCCGCGCTCGTCACGCGGGAGCACGGGCTCTTGCCGGTCGACGCCCCGCGCTGACGCTCCCGGAGGCGCTTCCGACCCTCCGCTACCATCTACCGCCATGAGCAGGCGGTACGACCCGAGCGAGTTTGAGCCGAAGTGGCAGCAGGTCTGGGCCGACGAGCGCATCTACGAGGCGTCGGAGGATGCCGCCGACGAGCGGCCGCGGTTCTACGCCCTCGACATGTACCCGTATCCCTCGGGCGACCTGCACATGGGTCACGCCGAGGCGTTCAGCGGGGGCGACGTGGTCGCTCGGTATCGGTGGATGCGCGGGGACAACGTGCTCCATCCGGTCGGATGGGACTCCTTCGGGCTGCCGGCGGAGAACGCCGCGATCAAGCGGGGCATCGACCCCAGGGAGTGGACCGACGCGAACATCGAGCAGCAGGCGCGATCGTTCCGGCGCATGGGTATGTCGTTCGACTGGACCCGGCGCCTGGCCGTGCACGAGCCTGAGTACTACCGGTGGACCCAGTGGTTGTTCCTGCGGTTCTTCGAGAAGGGGCTCGCCTATCGCAAGGAGTCGCCCGTCAACTGGTGCCCCAACGACCAGACCGTGCTCGCCAACGAGCAGGTGATCCAGGGGGCCTGCGAGCGCTGCGGCGCGATGGTCGAGCGCCGGGACCTCACCCAGTGGTTCTTCAAGATCACCGACTACGCCCAGCGCCTGCTCGACGACGAGGACCAGCTCGTGCGGTGGCCTGAACGCGTGCTCACCATGCAGCGCAACTGGATCGGTCGAAGCGAGGGCGCGCGCGTGACGTTCACGATCGAGGAGACGGGCGAGCAGATCGAGGTCTTCACCACCCGTCCCGACACCCTCTGGGGCGTCACGTTCTTCGTGTTCTCGGTCGAGCACCCGGCCGTCGAGCGCCTCGCGAAGCTCGGCGGCTCGTGGGGCGACGTCGAGCCGCTGATCCAGCGCTCCCGTGCGGCTTCGCTCGCGAGCCGCGAGGCCGCCGACACGAAGGAAGGCGCGTTCCTCGGTGTGCACGCGGTCAACCCTGTGAACGGCGAGAAGGTGCCCGTCTACGCGGCGCCGTACGTGCTGATGGAGTACGGCACCGGTGCGATCATGGCCGTGCCCGCGCACGACGAGCGCGACTTCGCGTTCGCACGGCAGCACGGACTGCCGGTGCGGGTCGTGATCCAGCCCGAGGGATCGGCGCCGATCGACCCCGACGCGATGACCGAGGCCGTGCCGCACGAGGGTGTGATGGTCGACAGCGGGCCGTTCGACGGGGAGCCCTCGCCGGCCTCGATCGCGAAGGTCGCGGCCTGGCTCGAGCAGGAAGGGCGCGGCGAGGCCACCGTGAACTTCCGCCTGCGGGACTGGCTGCTCTCGCGGCAGCGGTATTGGGGAGCCCCGATCCCGATCGTGCACTGCCCCTCCTGCGGAGAGGTGCCGGTGCCCGACGACGAGCTGCCGGTGCTGCTGCCCGACGACGCCGACTTCCAGCTGGGTGGGGAGAGCCCGCTGGCCCGCCATCCCACTTGGAAGCACGTGCGGTGCCCATCGTGCGGCGGCGAGGCCACGCGCGACACCGACACGATGGACACGTTCGTGGATTCGAGCTGGTACCTGTTCCGGTACTGCTCGCCGGGCTACGAGGGCGGGCCGTTCCGTCGCGAGGACGTCGACCGCTGGATGCCGGTCGGCCAGTACACCGGCGGGGTCGAGCACGCGATCCTGCACCTGCTCTACACGCGCTTCTTCACGAAGGTGCTCTACGACCTGGGCATGGTCGGCTTCACCGAGCCGTTCCCGCGCCTGATGAACCAGGGCCAGGTGATCTACGACGGCGCCTCGATGAGCAAGTCGAAGGGCAACATCGTCGAGCCGATGCCGATCGTGGAGCGCTGGGGCGCCGACACGATGCGGCTGATCATGTTGTTCGCCGGCCCGTTCGAGGACGACATCGACTGGAAGCTGATCGCCGGGGACGACCCGAACCGGCGGCCGGGGGTGCACTCGTGGCTCGGGCGTGTGTTCGCCGCCGTCGGCGACGCGGTGCAGCGTGGTGCCCCACCGCCGGAGCCCGAAGCCCTGGTGCGCCTCACGCACAAGACGATCGCGGGCGTCACCGACGACCTCGACCGGTTCCGGTTCAACACCGCGATCTCGAAGCTCCAGGTGCTCACGAACGAGATGCGGACCGCCCTCGACGCGGGTGGGGGCGCCCTCGGCGCCGCCCGCGCGCTCGTGCAGATGCTCGCGCCGTTCGCGCCGTTCGCGGCCGAGGAGCTCTGGCGCGTCGAGTTCGGAGAACCTACGTCGGTGCACCGGTCCGCCTGGCCCTCGTTCGACCCCGCCCTCGTGGTCGAGGACACCGTCACGATGGTCTTCCAGGTCGACGGGAAGCTCCGCGACAAGGCCGAGGTGTCGGCCGACATCGACGAAGCCGACGCGCTCGACCTGGCGCGCGGGAGCGACAAGGTGCGGGCGGCGATCGACGGACGCGAGGTCGTGAGGGAGATCGTGCGCGTGCCGAAGCTCGTGAACCTCGTCACGAAGCGCTGAGACTCAGCCCCGCACGGTGACGCGGACCCGGTGCACCGCGTTGTTCGCGTACCCGCCCAGGTTCGGCTCGGGTTCCAGGGGCTGGGTCGCGCCCGTGGCGTCGGTGGCTCGGCAGGCCAGATCGTGCGGACCCGGGGTCGCGGTCCAGTCGAAGGTCCAGCGCTGCCAGGCGTGCGGCGCGGGAGCGAGGTCCACGGTCGCGTCGTGCCAAGACGAGCAGCCGTCGAGACTGACCTGCACGCGCTCGATCGCGGCCGACCCGGACCAGGCGCGTCCCTCGAGCCTGGCGTGGCCCGCGCGGACGATCCTGTCGCGTTCGGGGAACGTCGGCACGCCGGGTGGCACCATCAGCGATTTCACGCGGATCCGCGACAGCGGTGTGCCGGTCTCGTCGGGGTCCGTGCGCATGCGGTAGGCGACGATGTTCTGATACCCCTCGAACGGCAGACCGAGTGCCGAGATGCGATCGAGCCACTTCACGTGCGCCATGCCGTAGAAGCCGGGGACGACGAGTCGCGCCGGTGCACCGTGCTGAGGGAGCAGCGGCTGCCCGTTCATCTCATAGGCGACCGTCACCCCGTCGCGGGTGGCGTCCTCGAGTGAGAGGGCGCGTTCGTACGCCTGCTCCTCCCCGTCCTCGACCCCGCGATCGGACCCCGCGAACGCGACCTCCACCGTGCCGTCGGGGATGCCTGCGTCCCGGAGCAGAGGCGCGAGCGGCGTGCCGGTCCACGCGGCGGTGCCGACCGCTTCCCGCAGCCACGGTTGGCTCAGCGGGCGAGTGTCGAACATCGCCCGCCCGTTGCCGGCGCATTCGAGCGTGACCGGCACGGTGACGCGGGGACGTGCGCGGAGATCGTCGACCGTGAGCCTGAGCGGTCGATCGAAACCCTCGAAGGCGAGGGCCCAGTCGGCAGGGTCGAGGAACGGCACGTCGTAGTGGATCAGCAGGTAGTGCAATCCGGCGGGCGTGATCTCGGAGCGGAGCGCCTCGAGCGGCATGCCGTGGTTCCGCGCCGCCTGGGCGAGCTCGTCGAGACCGAAACCCTCGTCGCGGTGCCGTTGCACGGATCGATGCAAGCACGTTCCGGCCGGGAACGCGAGAGCGTGGCTCGAGCGTGATGCGCGTCACGGAACGCAGGAAGCCGAATCCGTAGCGTCGGAGACATGGGCATCAGGGATCGGCTCGACACGCTGTCTCGGGGTGAGCTCATCGGCCTGGTCGTGGTGGTGGCCGTCACGATGGTGGGCGCCGGCCTCTGGTACGTGCGTTCGCTGCCGAAGCCCGTGTCGATCGCGGCGAGCGCGCCCCAGCCGCCTGCCCCCGGGGCCGGCGCCCCCTCGGGCGCGGTCGCATCGCCGACCGGGCCGCCGATCATCGTCGACGTGACCGGCTGGGTCCACGAGCCGGGGGTCTATGAGTTCGCGCAGGGCGACCGGGTGGTCGACGCCGTCGGCCGCGCCGGCGGGGCCAGGAACGGCGCCGATCTGTCGGTATTGAACCTGGCGGCTCCGCTGACAGACGGCACCCAGGTCGTCGTGCCGAAGGAAGGGGCTGCCGGCCCGGCAGCAGTGGCGCCCGGTGCCACCGGGTCGGGCGCCGCGGGTGGCGGCCTGATCAACATCAACGTGGCGAGCGCCACGGAGTTCGAGACCCTCTCGGGCATCGGTGAGGTGCTGGCAGCGGCGATCGTCGACTACCGCACCGAGAACGGTCCGTTCGCCTCGGTCGACGACCTCGAGAACGTGAGCGGCATCGGCCCGGCGACGCTCGAGGAGATCCGCGACCAGGTCACGGTATGAGCCCGTGGCTCCTCCCGGCGGCGACCGCCGCGTGGTGGGCGGGGTTGCTCGTCGGATTCGGGCCCGGTCGCTCGTGGGTCGCGTGGGCTCCTGGCGTGCTCGGGCTGGCCGCGATCGTCTCGGCGGCGATCGCCGCGCCGGCGACCCGAGGTCGAGATCCGGTGGCGGAGGCCGGGCTCGTGCCGAGCGCCCGTCGCCCGGCCGCGGCGGTCGAGCGCATCTCGCCGACGAGGCGGAGCGTGGGGGCATCCTCCGTCGCGCTGACCATCCTCGTGTGCACCGGCGTGTGTGCGTTGGCCGTCTGCTGGGCCCTGCTCGCACAACGACGACTCGCGTCGTCGCCGCTCGCGGCGCGTGCTCCCGATCGTGTCGAGGTCGACGCCACCCTTCGTGAGGACCCGCGCCCCGGCGCGCTCGGATGGCACGCCCTCGCCGACGTCCGCATCGTGCGCACGCCCGACGGCGCGGCGAGCGCGCTCCGCGAGACGGTCTGGCTCTCCGGCGACGAGGATCCGCCGGCGGCCGCCCGCGGCGACCTCGTCAGGGCCGAGGGTTCGCTCCAGGTGCCCGACGACCGGGGGTTCCTCGACGCGATCCACGCCAAGGGCGTCGCGGTCACGTTGCGTGCGTCGCAGGTCGAGCGGCTCGACGGCTCGCCGAACCCGTTCGTCCGAGCCACCCAGGCCGTGCGGTCGACGATGGCCCGGTCGATCGAGGCGGTGTTCCCCGCGCGGGAAGCCGGGTTGCTCATGGGCCTGGCGCTGGGCGACGACTCGCACCTCGACGTGGGTGTCGAACGCGACTTCAAGGCCACCGGGCTCACGCACCTGCTCGTCGTCTCCGGCGGCAACGTGGCGATGGTGCTCGGCCCGATCCTCGCGCTCGTGACGATGTTGGGGCTGCCGAGAGCCGCCCAGGTGGCGGTCGGGCTCGCGACGGTCGCGTTCATCGTCGTGCTCACCGGCGCGGAGCCGTCGGTGTTGCGTGCCGGTGCGATGTCCGCACTCACCCTCGGCGGTCTGCTCCTCGGCCGTCCCCGCTCGACCGCGGTCGTGCTCTGTGGCGCGGTGCTCGTGCTGCTGATCCTGCAGCCGGTGCTCGTGCGATCGATCGGCTTCCAGCTCTCCGTCACCGCGACCGCCGGCATGGTGGCGATGGCCGGCCCGCTGGGCGAGCGGTTCGCCCGCGTGATGCCCACGCCCGTCGCGGCGGCGGCGGGCACGACGCTCGCGGCTCAGCTCGGCGTGACGCCCGTGTTGCTGTACCACTTCCACGACGTGCCGGGCGTGACCCTGCTCGCGAACGTGGTCGCCGCGCCCACGGTGGCGCCGTCGCTGCTGCTCGGGCTCGTGGCGGCCGGGCTGGGCGTCGTCTCGGAACCGATCGGTCACCTCGTGGGGCTCGCCGCCCAGGCGCCGATGCGAGCCCTGCAGCTGATCGCGAACGTCGCCGGGCGGGCTCCGGTCGCGCACGTCACCTCGAACGGGGGCCCGGTCGTGCTGGTCCTCGGTGCCGGTCTCGTCGTCGCGGTCACGGCGGCGCTGCACACGGGGTGGCGCCCGCCCCGCCGTGCGGTCGTCGCCGGGGTGCTCCTCGTGCCGCTTCTCGTGTGGAACTCGGCGGCCTCGGTCGGCCCGCCCGATGCGCTCACCGTACGCTTCCTCGACGTCGGGCAGGGCGATGCGGCGCTCGTCACGACCCCGGCCGGCATGACGATGCTCGTCGACGGCGGGCCCGACGAGGAGCAGGTCGCCACCCAGCTCGCCGCGCTCGGGGTGAAGCGGATCGACGTGGTCGTCGCGAGTCATCCGCACGCCGATCACGTGGTCGGCCTGCCCGCGGTGCTGGCCCGGTTCCAGGTCGGTGTCGTGCTGCAGCCGGGGTGCCCGTCGACGTCGGCGCTGCAGGTCGAGGTCGACCGGGCCATCGCCGACGAAGGCATCGAGACGCGCTCGCCCTGGGCAGGTGACTCCTTCGTCGTGGGCGATGTGCGCCTCGACGTGCTGTCGCCGCACGAGTGCTACACCGGCACCGAGTCCGACACGAACAACGACGCGCTCGTGATCAGGCTCACCCACGGCGCCGACTCGGTGCTCTTCGCGACCGAACCCGAGGAGCCCGCCCAGGAATGGCTCCTCGAGCAGCGCGAACAGGCCGGTCTCGACCTGCATGCCGACGTATTGAAGGTGCCACACCACGGTGCGGCCACCTCGATCGCGGAGTTCTTCGACGCCGTCGCCGCCCCGGTCGCCGTCGTCAGCGTGGGCGAGAACACCTACGGCCACCCGACCGCGTTCACGCTCGACGCCCTCGCCGCCGCGAGATCGTCGGTCTGGCGCACCGACCGCAGCGGCACGGTCACCGCGACGTTCGTCGATGGGGTGGCGGTCGTGACGGGGGAGCGCTGATCGGTTCGGCCGGCGCGGACACGTCACCGCGGCGCGCTACCATCCGAGCCATGGCCAGCCGTTCCCCTGCTCCGATCGCGCTGCTGTGGGGCGAGGACGACTTCCTGCTGCGCGAGGCCGCGCTCGCGCGGTTCGGGGAGGTGCGCCCGGGCGAGGTCGACGCGGGAGAGTGGCAGGGCGGGGAGCTGCAGGACCTGGCGACCCCGTCGCTGTTCGGCGAGCCGAGGGCATTGTTGATCTCCGACGCGCGCTCCCTCACGAAGGATGCGACCGCGGAGCTCGCGACCTACCTCGACGCTCCCGACCCCGACGCGCAGCTCGTGATCTGTTGTCGGGTGGCCGATCGCGGCAAGGTGCCCGCCGCCCTCGACAAGCTGGTGAAGCCGGTCGGCGACGTCGTGCATGTCGAGATCAAACGGAAGGACCTCGAGCCCTGGCTCACCCGTCGAGCCGACACCCTCGGCCTCGACCTCTCGGTCCCGGCCGCTCGAGCGCTGGTCGAGATCCTGGGAGAAGAGCCCGGCCAGCTCGTCGCCGCCCTGGCCCAGCTCGAATCGGCCTTCCCGGCCCAGCGGATCACCCCCGCCCTGGTGGCTCGCCAGTTCCGGGGGCTCGGCGAGCAGAAGGTCTGGGACCTCTGCGACCGCGCGTTCTCCCGGGACCTTCCGGGCGCGATCCGGTCGTGGCGCTCGATCGAGGAAGGCGGCGACGACCCGCTCAAGGTGCTCGGCGGCGTCTCGAGCCGTCTGCGCGACCTGATCCGCGTGCGCTCGCTGCCCGATCGCATGCCGGCCGCAGAGCTCGCCAAGCGCGCCGGCCTGCGGTTCGACTGGCAGGCCCGCCGCTACCAGCAGCAGGCGCGGAACTTCTCGATGGCCCAGCTGCTGCGTGTGCACGAGCGCATCACCGAGGCCGATCGCGCGTTGAAGTCTGGCGCGTCCGGCGACACCGTGATGCCCGCGCTCGTGGTCGCGATCGCCGCCGGGTGACTCACCGTTCCCCGCACGCGATCGAGCTCTCGACGAAGACGGTCGGCCAGTCGGGCTTGTCGACGTCGGTTCCCCGGGCGACCTCGACACGGCGCCAGGCCCAGCGCCCCGCGTAGTCGAGCTCGGCGACCCACCTGACCGCCGGGAACGGTCCCGGGCGCACGACGTCGCGGTCGCCCGGCAGGGCCGAGTACCCCTGCACCTCGAAGGCCTCGATCACGTCCTTCGTCGGCGCCGTCGTGCCGAACGTCGTCCGATGGGTCGGGCAGCACCCAGCGGGGTCGCAGTAGGGGCGGGCGGTGGAGACGCGCGGCCTGCCCAGCACCGCCGTCATGAAGTCCCGCTCGGCAGAAGGGGTGCCCGGCACGAATGGAGCGAGCGAGGCCGGCGAGGGTCCCGGGTCGCGCGGTGTCGGCTCGGCGATCAGATTCAGCCCGACGAACACCGCCACGGCGACGCCGGCCATCGAGAGGTAGGCGCCGAGCGGGGAACGACCGGGTGAGGCCGCCATGAGGCCAGCCTATGCCAGACGTGGGGTGAAGGGACCGGGGACGCTACTCGGCGCCGGCCGCGTTGGCGGCCTTCGCCAGACGGCTCTTGCGGCGAGCGGCGGTGCGCTTGTGCACGACGCCCTTGCTCGCGGCCTTGTCGAGCGCCTTGGATGCCTCGCGCGCCCGCTCCTGCGCCGCCTCAGCGTCGCCCTCGGCGATCGCGGCCTCGACCTTCTTGTGCGAGGTCTTGAGAGACGAACGCACGGCCTTGTTGCGCTCGCGGCGCACCTCGTTCTGCTTGTTCCGCTTGATCTGTGACTTGATGTTCGCCATACGGCCGCCAAGCGTACCAGTCGGGCTCCGTGCGGCCGCGGGCGCGCGGCCCGCCCGTACCATGGGTAGGCCGTGAGCACCGACACCTCCCACATCCGCAACTTCTGCATCGTGGCGCACATCGACCACGGGAAGTCGACGCTGGCCGATCGCCTGCTCGAGGTGACCCACACGGTGGCCGATCGCGACATGCGCGCCCAGTACCTCGACAAGATGGACCTCGAGCGAGAGCGCGGCATCACGATCAAGGCGCAGTCGGTGCGGCTGCTGCACGACGGCTTCGAGCTGAACCTGATCGACACCCCCGGACACGTGGACTTCACGTACGAGGTCTCGCGGTCGCTGGAGGCCTGCGAAGGCGCCGTGCTGCTCGTCGACGCGGCGCAGGGCCTCGAGGCCCAGACGCTCGCGAACTACCACCTCGCGCGCGACGCGGGCCTCGTGATCGTGCCGGCCCTGAACAAGATCGACCTGCCGGCCGCCGAGCCCGAGCAGCGCACGAAGGAGCTCGCGAACCTGCTCGACTGCGACCCGGCCGACATCCTGCACATCAGCGCGAAGTCGGGCGAGGGCGTCGACGAGCTGCTGCGGGCGGTGATCGACCGGGTGCCCCCGCCCGTGGGCGATGTGGCCAAGCCCCTGCAGGCGCTGATCTTCGACTCGATGTTCGACCCGTACCGCGGCGTGATCACCTACGTGCGGGTGCAGGAAGGCGTGCTCCCGTCGCACGCGCGCATCCGCATGTTCGCGACCCACGTGGAATCGGAGGCCGAGGAGACCGGCGTGAACGCCCCCGAACCCACCCCCGTGCCCGATCTCGGCCCGGGGGAGGTCGGCTACCTCGTCACCGGCCTGAAGGACGTGCACCACGCGAAGGTCGGCGACACCATCACGCTCGCCGGCAAGCAGGGCGCGACCGAGCCGCTCCCGGGCTACCGCGAGCCGAAGCCGATGGTGTGGTCGGGGCTCTTCCCGGCCGACGGCAGCGACTACGCCGACCTGCGCGACGCCCTCGACAAGCTGAAGCTCAGCGACGCGGCGCTGCACTTCGAGCCCGAGACGTCGCAGGCGCTCGGATTCGGGTTCCGGTGCGGCTTCCTCGGCCTGCTGCACATGGACATCGTGAAGGAGCGCCTCGAGCGTGAGTTCGACCTCGAGCTGATCGCGACGGCTCCCAACGTCGAGTTCCACGTGTTCCGAGGCACCGAGATGACGATCGTGCACAACCCGGCCGAGATGCCGCCCGGCGGCGACTACGACAAGGTCGAGGAGCCGGTCGTCTACGCGACCGTGATCACGCCCTCGGACTACCTCGGGGCCGTGATGGGCCTGTGCCAAGAGCGCCGCGGCGAGCTGGTCGACATGAGCTACCTCACGCCCGAGCGCGTCGAGGTGCACTACGTGCTGCCGATGGCCGAGATCGTCTTCGACTTCTTCGACCATCTGAAGTCTGGCACCCGCGGGTACGCGAGCCTGGACTACGAGCCCTGGGGGCAGCAGGAGGCCGACCTGGTGCGCGTCGATGTGCTGCTGCACGGCGAGCCGGTCGACGCGTTCAGCACGATCGTGCACCGGGAGAAGTCGTACGCGTACGGCAAGAAGATGGTCGAGCGCCTGAAGGAGCTGATCCCGCGCCAGATGTTCGACGTGGCGGTGCAGGCGGCGATCGGCTCGAAGATCATCGCCCGCGAGACCGTGAAGGCCAAGCGCAAGGACGTGCTCGCCAAGTGCTACGGCGGCGACATCACCCGCAAGCGCAAGCTGCTCGAGACCCAGAAGAAGGGCAAGGAGCGCATGCGCCGCGTGGGTCGCGTCGACGTGCCGCAGGAGGCCTTCATCCAGGCGTTGCGCGTCGACGACGGAGGCTCGGCCAAGGGGAAGAAGTGAGCGCCGGCATCTACGTGCATGTGCCGTTCTGCCTCACGCGCTGTGGCTACTGCGACTTCAACGCCTACGCCGGCCTGGACGAGCTGAAGCCTCGGTACCTGCGGGCGCTGCTGACCGAGGCCGGGCTCGCGGCGCCTGCCTGGGACGGTGCGTCGGTCGAGAGCGTCTTCCTCGGCGGGGGAACGCCCACCACGATGACAGCGGGCGACCTCGGATCGTTGCTCGCGGCGCTGCGCGACGCGTTCGAGGTCTCGCCCGACGCCGAGGTGACGACCGAGGCCAATCCCGACACCGTCGAGGAAGCCTCGCTCGCCGCGCTGCTCGCCGAGGGCTACACGCGGTTGTCGATGGGCGCGCAGTCATTCGACCCCGCGGTGCTGCGGTCGCTTGAGCGGCTGCACTCTCCCGAGAGCGTCCGGCGGGCGTTCGCCGCCGCGCGCGCCGCCGGCTACGTGAACGTGAACCTCGACCTGATCTACGGCGCGCACGGCGAGACGCTCGAGTCGTGGGAGCGCACGCTCGCCGAGACGATCGCGCTCGCCCCCGAGCACGTGAGCGCCTACGCGCTCACGATCGAGCCCGCGACGCCGCTCGGCCGTGCGGTCGCGCGCGGCGACGTGCCCGAGCCGGACCCCGACGTCCAGGCCGACATGTTCCAGCTCGCGTGCTCGATGCTGCGCGACGCGGGCTACGGCCACTACGAGGTCTCGAACTGGGCGCGTCCGGGATACGAGTGCCGTCACAACCTCGGGTACTGGCGGCGCGAGCCGTACCTGGGCCTCGGCGCCGGCGCGCACTCATACCGCGACGATCACCGCTGGTGGAACGTCCGCCCGCCCGAGGAGTACTTGGCGATGGTCGAGCGAGGCGAGCTGCCCGTCGGAGGTGAGGAGACGCTCGACCCGAGCGACGCCTACCTCGAGGAGGTGTTCCTGCGGCTGCGCATCCTCGAGGGGGTGCCGTCGAGCTGGGTCGAGGACGATCGGGCGGAGCCGTTCCTCGAAAGCGGGCTGCTGCTCGAGGACGACGGGTCGCTCGTCCCCACCGAGCGCGGGATGCTGCTCCTCAACGAGCTCGTGCTTGGGTTGGCGGCGAGCAGCGCCGCGCGGTAGTCCACGCTGGACTACCGCCCCCGCCTTCGACGGAGGGACATGCGGTGGTCCTCCAACGGTGCCTCGGTGCTCGACGATTCGTGAGGTGGCCGGGATAGAGTGCTGATCATGCCGTCGGTGCGTTGTCCGAGCTGCGACACGGCCCAGCACGTGGAGGCCGGGTCGAGCGGCTACGCCTGCTCCTCGTGCGGCAAGGAGTGGGGGTTCGTGGTCTGCCGCTCGTGCGGGTCGCGGTTCCACTCGAAGCCTGGGGCGACCAGCTGGACCTGCCCTCGCTGCGGCCTGCTCCAGGACGCCTCGGCGGAACCGCCGCCCCCGGCCCCGGCGGAGCCGGCGACACCGGCACCGATGACCATCACCGACGCGGTCCTCGACACACCACAGGAGCCTCCGGGCTCGGCGTTCCCGCCCGGTTTCGGACTCGGAGCCGACGACGAGGGTCCCGAGGACGCGTTCGCGATGCCGGTCCGAGAGTCCAGGGGCCGCCCGATCTGGATCTACGTGCTCGCCGCGGTCGCGGCCGTCGTGGTGCTTGTGCTGCTCTTCAACCTGTTCTTCGGCGGTGACGACGGGGGCGGCGACGCCGCGCCGACCGACGGTGCCCAGGTGAGCGGAGAGGAGGCGACCGCCACGATGTGCGGCCACCTGCAGCAGGTGCAGGTCTTCCGCGACGACGCGCTCGGGGTGGCCGCCGAGCAGCTCCAGGAGGACGTCGCCGCCCTGAAGCAGGCGGGGGAGCGACCGACCGCGAAGCAGGTCAAGAGCCCTTATCGTGGCGATCGAGGACGCGCGTGCGGCGCTCGCGAACCAGGAGGACACCACCGAGCCGTTCGCGGCCCTCGAGGAAGCGATCGCCGGCCTTCCCTGCTGACCGCACCGAGTTCCGCCACTTAGCACTCCCCGGGACAGAGTGCTACGTATGATTGAGGTCATGGCCGACCGAGAGCGTCCCGAGCTGGGTCCGCGCAAGTCCGCGGTGCTGTGCGCCGTGGTCGAGCAGTACGTGCGCGACGGCGAGCCGGTGAGCAGCGAGTCGATCGCGGATCATGCGGGGCTCGGGGTGTCGAGCGCCACGATCCGCAACGAGATGGCCGCGCTCGAGGAGCTCGGGTACCTGACCCATCCGCACACGAGCGCCGGACGCATCCCGACCGACACCGGGTACCGGCACTACGTCGACTCGCTCCCGGCGGGCGGGCGGTTGCGCGAGGCACAGCGGCGCCTGATCGCGGGCTACTTCGCCGAAGCGATCGTCGACCTCGAGGAGGTGCTCACGGGGAGCGTGCAGCTGCTCTCGCGGCTGACGCAGTACGCGGGCCTCGCCGTGCCGCCGAGCGCCGTCGAGGAGCCGATCGTGCGGGTCGAGCTGATCGACATGGGGCCCACGATGATGATCCTGGCGATCGGTCAGCACGGCCGGGTCGACAAGCAGGTGATCGACAAGCCCGACGAAGTGGACGCGGCGGCCCTGCGCGACGCCGATCGCCGTCTACGGGCGCTTCGGGGGCTCAACTACCTCGACGCCCAGGCCCGGCTGCTGCAGCTCGTGGCCGAGGGAACGGACAGCCAGCGCGATCTGCTGCTGCACGTGGTGGAGACCCTGCGGTTGGCGACCCAGGGCGAGCGCTCGGCCCACATGGTGGTCGGCGGCGTCTCGAACCTGGCCGACGAAGCCCAGCAGATGCGCCGCGAGACCCTGCGGCGCCTCTTCGAGACGCTCGAGCGCGAGCAGGAGATGCTCGGCGTGCTGGCCGACGTCAGCTCCGCACGCGGGGAGCTCAACGTCACGATCGGGGCGGAGCACCCCTCGACGGGCGAGTGGGAGGCCTCGTTGATCACGGCGCCGTTCCGAACCGGCGACACGACCCTGGGCACGATCGGCATCGTGGGTCCGACCCGCATGGATTACCTCTCGGCGATGGCGTCGGTGCGCGCCGTCGCGAAGCGTCTGTCGGAGCTCGCCACGGAGCTCGAGCGGTAGATGGCCGCCGTCCGTGATCTCTACGAGGTGCTCGGCGTCACGCGCGACGCGTCCGACGAGGACATCAAGCGGGCATACCGGAGCCTCGCGCGCGAGCTGCACCCCGACGTGAACGGCGACGCCGCGGCCGAGGAGCGGTTCAAGGAGGTCGCCGGCGCCTACGAGATCCTGTCCGATCCCGACAAGCGGCGTCAGTACGACGCGTTCGGCAGCACGGGTGGCGCCGCCGGCGCCGGCTTCACCGACATCCAGGACATCTTCGACATGTTCTTCGGACAGGGTGGCTTCGGCGGCGGGGGCAGGCGCCGGGGACCGCGTTCGCGGACCCAGCACGGCGAGGACCTCGGCGTGCGCATCGTGCTCGGGTTCCGCGACGCCGTGTTCGGGGCCCGCCGCGACCTCGAGATCGAGCGGCTGGTCGCATGCGAGCGCTGCCAGGGCAACGGCGCGGAACCGGGGACGGCGCCCGTCGCATGTCGCACGTGCGGAGGGGCCGGGCAGGTTCAGGCGGTGCGGCGGAGCGTGTTCGGCACGGTGATGACGGCCGCGCCGTGCACGTCGTGCCGGGGCACGGGTCACGAGGTGCTCGACCCCTGCGAGGCGTGCTTCGGCGAGGGCCGGCGCCGCGAGCAGACCACGGTCACGATCGAGATCCCCGCGGGTGTCTCCGACGGCATGGAGCTGCGCGTGGCGGGCAACGGGCACGCGGGCATCGCCGGCGGGCCCTCGGGTGACCTGTACGTCGGCATCTCGGTCGAGCCGGCCGAGGACTTCGACCGCCGCGGCCAGGACCTGTTCACGGTGCTCGACGTGTCGATGACCCAGGCGACGCTCGGCGCCGAGCTCGAGATCGAGGGCCTCGACGGCCCCGAGCGCATCAGCGTCGAGCCGGGGACGGAGTCCGGCACCGTGGTGCGCATCAAGGGGGGCGGGGTGCCCAACGTGAACCGTCGGGGTCGCGGGGACCTCTACGTGACGCTGCACGTCGTCACCCCCGACGACCTCTCGCGCGAGGAGCGCAAGCTCTGGGAGCGGTTGGCGGAGCTGCGCGGCGAGGGGTCCTCGAAGCGCGAGCCGGCGCGGGCCCGGCTGCGGCGTCCGGAGTTCTGACGACCGGGCTCGGGGGTAGGCTGAGGACATGGACACGTCCTGCCTCTTCTGTCGCATCGCGGCGCGCGAGATCCCGGCCGACATCGTTCGCGAGTCCGACACGGTCGTCGCCTTCCGTGACGTGAACCCTCAGGCGCCGACCCACATCCTGCTGATCCCCAAGCAGCACGTGGTGTCGGTGGCCGACCTGGACGACGATCACGGCGGCGTGCTCGCCGACATCATGCAGGCGGCGACCCAGCTCGCAGGCGCCGAGGGCATCGCCGAGGGTGGGTGGCGTCTCGTGACCAACGTGGGACCCGACGCGGGACAGTCGGTGTTCCACCTGCACTTCCATCTGCTGGGCGGTCGCGAGATGGGCTGGCCCCCGGGCTAGGTTCGGCTACAGTGATGGGCGAGGCCGCCGTGAAGGCGGCCATCATCGACGGTGCAGCCGAACCAGGAGGGAACGGGGCCACCGCCCCGAGAGACGACACACGTGGCGAGCGCCACCACTCAAGTCAAGATCCTCGTGCCGGGCAACCAACCGATGGTGGCCCTCCTCGGCCAGCGCGACGTCTTCCTGAAGCTGATCGAATCGGCGTTCGAGTGCCGCATCCTCGTGCGCGGGAACGAGATCACCGTCACGGGCCGCGAGGCGGAATCCGAGCGCGTTGCCCGCATCTTCGAGGAGCTGCTCGTGCTGCTCGAACAGGGCCACGAGCTCACCGACTCCTCGGTCGGCCAGACGATCGCGCTCGTGAAGGGGGACGGCTCGGCTTCGGCCGACGAGCCGGCGCTGCGCCCCTCGGAGGTCCTCGGTGACCGGCTGCTCACCGCGCGGGGCAAGGGCGTCACGCCGAAGACGATCGGGCAGAAGCGGTTCGTCGACGCGATCAGGTCGAACACGGTGACGTTCGCGATCGGCCCGGCGGGCACCGGCAAGACCTACCTCGCCGTCGCGACCGCGGTGCGGGCCCTGCAGGACCGGCAGGTCTCCCGTCTGATCCTCACCCGGCCCGCCGTCGAGGCGGGGGAGCGGCTCGGGTACCTCCCGGGAACGCTCTACGAGAAGATCGATCCATACATGCGCCCGCTCTACGATGCGCTCTTCGAGATGACCGGCGCCGAGACCCTTCCGCGGCTGATGGAGCGTGGCACCGTCGAGGTCGCCCCGCTCGCCTACATGCGTGGAAGAGCCCAACCACTCGATCGAAAGGTCCTCACTCCGGCAGGGTTCCGGCCGATCGGCGAACTGCGGGTCGGCGATCTGGTCGTCGGCTCCGACGGGCGCCCCACGCCGGTGATCGGCGTCTACCCGCGCGGGCGCGAAGAGGTCTTCCGGCTCACGACTCAGGACGGCGCCTCGACGCTCTGTTCGGGCGAGCATCTCTGGGCGGTGTCCACGGCGGCGGATCGGCGGGCGGGGCGGCCACTCCGTGTGGTGGAGACGCAGGAGATGATCGGCCGGCTGCGCGCCGCACACGCGCATCGATTCGAGCTTCCACTCGTGTCGCAGCCGGTGGCCTTCGAGCCGCGATCGGTCCCGATCGACCCGTATGCCCTCGGGCTGCTCCTCGGTGATGGATGCCTGACAACCTCGACGACACCGTCGTTCTCGACCGGCGACCCAGAGCTTGCGTTGTCGCTGGAGATGGGGCTCGACGGTGTCGAGGTGGTGCACAAGGGCGGGTACGACTACGTGCTGCGGAATCCTGCGGGCGGCCGAGGCGGCGTGATCACCGCGAACCCCGTGACGGAGGTGCTGCGGAACCTCGGGCTCGCCGGATCACGATCCGCCACGAAGTTCGTTCCCGAGCGCTACCTGCATAACTCGGCCGAGGTCCGGCTCGCCGTCCTGCAGGGACTACTCGACACCGACGGAGGGCCGGTCACGCAGTCTCGGCGGACGTGCAGGGTGCAGTACGCGACCATCTCACCTCAGCTCCGTGACGACGTGATGTTCCTGGTGCGCTCGCTGGGAGGCGTCGCGTACGCGCGGACGCGGGCGGCAGACGGTCGCCCACCCGGATTCGCCCGCGGGCGGCCCGTGCCGTATCGCGCCGACGCCTTCGTCCTCGACATCCGTCTGCCGCCGAACGTCGCGCCGTTCCGTCTCTCTCGCAAGGCGGGAACCTACGCTGCGTTCGGTGGCGGCGGACGTCCGATGCGCTTCGTCGATCGCATCGAATCTGCGGGAGAGGCGGAGACCGTGTGCATCCAAGTGGGCGCACAGGATTCGCTGTACGTGACCGATGACTTCCTCGTGACCCACAACACACTGAATGATGCGTTCGTGATCCTCGACGAGGCGCAGAACACGACCCCCGAGCAGATGAAGATGTTCCTCACGCGCATCGGGTTCGGCTCCAAGGCGGTGATCAACGGCGACGCGACCCAGGTCGATCTCGAGCACGGGCAGAAGAGCGGGCTCGCGATCATCGAGGAGATCCTGGGCGACGTCGACGACATCGCGTTCTGTCACCTGGGGGGCAGCGACGTGGTCCGCCACAAGATCGTGCAGGACATCGTGGAGGCGTACGACCTGTTCGGGCAGCAGGCGCTGCCGGTGGAGTCGTGACCGCGGGCGCGATGAACGACGACGACGGCGGCCATCCCAGGGTCCTCGTGTCGGACCGCCGGTCGGATGCGCCGGCGGTCGACGAGGAGGCGTTGGCCGACCTCGCGCGCCTCACGCTGGTGGCCGAGGGCCACGAGCGAGCGGAACTCTCGCTCTCGTTCGTCGACGACGACGAGATCGCCGAGTTGCACGAGCGCTACATGCATGAAGCCGGTCCGACCGACGTGCTGTCGTTCCCGCTCGACGACGACGATCGGGACGAGCACGGCGTCCGTCTGTTGGGTGACGTCGTGATCGCACCGGCCGTGGCGGTGCGGAACAACCCGGACGACCCGGACGCGGAGCTCCGGCTGCTCGTCGTCCACGGGGTGCTCCACGTGCTCGGCTACGATCACGAGACCGACGGTGAGCGCGCCGAGATGTGGTCTCGGCAGGAGCGCTACAGCGGGGTGACGGTGCCGTGACCTGGATGTGGGCGCTCGTCGTGCTGCTGGTCGTGATCGGATCGCTCCTCGCGTTGGCCGAGTCCTCGCTCACGCGCATGACCCGCGTGAAGGCGCTCGCCCTCGAGGACGAGGGTCGGCGCAACGCCGCGCTGCTCGTGAAGCTCGAGACCGACCCGCCTCGATACCTGAACTCGGTGTACCTCGCGGTGATGATCGTGCAGAACGGATCGGCGATCCTGGTCGCGATCCTCGCGGAGAACGAGTTCGGCAGCCTCGGCGTCACGATCGCGTCGCTCGTGTTCACGCTGCTCTACTTCGTGTTCGTCGAGGCGATGTCCAAGACGTTCGGCGTGCTGCACTCCGATCGCATGGCGCTGGCGCTCTCGCCGCTCGTGTACTTCCTGGGGCGCCTCCTCGCGTGGCCGACCCGGGCCTTGATCGGCCTCGCGAACGTGCTGCTGCCCGGCAAGGGAATCAAGGCCGGGCCGTTCGTCAGCGAAGAGGAGATCCGCTCGATGGCGCAGGTGGGCTCCGAGGAGGGCTCGATCGAGGAGGGCGAGAAGCAGCTGATCCACTCGATCTTCGAGTTCGGCGACACGATCGTGCGCGAGGTGATGGTCCCGAGGCCCGACATCATCGCGATCGAGGACGACAAGGCGCTGCGCGACGTGCAGGCGCTGGTGCTCACCCACGGCACGTCGCGGATCCCCGTCTACGACGCCGACGAGGACCTCGACGACGTGGTCGGCATCGTGTTCGCCAAGGACGTGCTGAAGGCCCTGCACCAGGGCAAGCACGACATGCCGCTCGCCGACATCGTCCGTGAGGCGCACTACGTGCCCGAATCGAAGAAGGTCGCCGACCTGCTGAAGGAGATGCAGCGCGAGAAGTTCCACATGGCGCTCGTGACCGACGAGTACGGCTCGGTGACCGGCCTGGTCTCCCTCGAGGACCTGCTCGAGGAGCTCGTGGGGGAGATCACCGACGAGTACGACCGCGAGGAGCCGGAGTTCGAGCAGATCGGCGAACGCGCGTACCGAGTGAACGGGAAGACGTCGATCGACGACGTGAACGAGCTGCTCGGGCTCGACCTGCCCGACGAGGAATGGGACACGGTCGCCGGGCTCGTGCTCGACATCCTCGGGCACATCCCCGACGAGGGCGAGGAGTGCCGGATCGACGGGCTCACGTTCACGACCGAGGAGGTCAAAGGCCGTCGGATCGAGAAGGTGCTGATCACGCGCGACGCCGACGCGGAGCACGCGCTCGTGGAGGAACCGGCCCCGTGACGGCGATCGAACCCGAGGTGTTGGAACGGATGATCGCGAGGGCTCGCGAGATCCGCGCGAACGCGTACGCGCCGTACAGCGGCTTCCATGTCGGGGCGGCCCTGCTCGCGGGGGACGAGGTCTTCGTCGGCGTGAACGTCGAGAACGCGAGCTATCCGGTCTCGGTCTGCGCCGAGCGGAACGCGGTCGCGACGGCGGTGGCCTCGGGGGCGGCATCGGGGATCCGGGCGGTGGCGGTCGTGACCGACGCCGACGACCCGACGCCGCCGTGCGGCGGCTGCCGCCAGGTGCTGTTCGAGTTCGGTGGACCGGGCATGGCCGTGGTCGCCGAGTCGGTCGACGGGTCGTCCCGTGCCTACTGGTCGCTCGACGAGCTGCTGCCCGACGCCTTCGGTCCGAGCGATCTCGACCGGCAGCGGTCGTGAGCGAGCGGGCCGCGGGCCATCGATCGGGCATCGTGGCCGTCGTCGGGCGGCCGAACGTCGGGAAGTCGACGCTCGTGAACGCCATGGTGGGGGAGAAGGTCGCGATCGTCTCGGACAAGCCGCAGACGACGAGGCGTGACATCCGCGCGATCCGGACCACCGACGAGGTGCAGATCGTCTTCACCGACACTCCCGGTTTTCACAAGCCCCGTACAGCGCTCGGGGTGCGCCTGAACGACCTCGTGAGCGATGCCGTGGAAGGCGTCGACGTGATCGTGCAGGTCGTCGACGCGGCGAGCGGGGTCGGTCGCGGCGACGCGTACGTCCACGAGCACCAGGTCGCCTCGGCGAACGCGGGCTCGCGCATCTGCGCCGTGAACAAGATCGATCGGATCCGCCACCACGAGGTGATACCGCAGCTCGCGGCGGCGGGTGAGCTCGGGGACTGGGACGAGGTCGTGCCCGTCTCCGCGGTCGGTGGCATCGGGGTCGACACGCTGCTTGACCTGCTCGTCGCGCGCTTGCCCGAGGGTCCGGCGCTCTTCCCCGGTGGCGAGATCACCGACCAGCCGATCGAGGTGCGCATCGCCGAGCTCGTGCGGGAGCAGGCGTTGGCCGTCACGCGTGAAGAGGTCCCTCACTCGGTCGCCGTCATGATCGAGGAGATCGAGCACGAGGACGGGCTCGAGCGCATCCACGCGTCCATCGTCGTGGAACGCGACTCGCAGAAGGGCATCCTGATCGGCAAGGGCGGTCAGACGCTGAAGATGATCGGGATGAGGGCGCGCGGACAGATCGAACCGCTGGTGGGGAAGAACGTCTACCTCGACCTGCGCGTCAAGGTCATGAAGGAGTGGCAGCGCGACCCCAAGATGCTCGACCGCCTGGGTTACTGAGGGAGGGGGCCTCGCAGCGATCAACCGAGGCCGAGCAGCCGTCTGGCGTTCCCCGAGTACACCTCGGCGAGCGCGGCGTCGGGAAGGTCGAGGCACGAGATCGCCCAGCGACCCTGCGGCGGCAGCGCATCGGGCGAGTACGGCACGTGTTCGTCGGCGGTCTCCAGGAAGCGGAACGCCCCGGCGTACTCCTCGGCCGTCGGAGGCACGCCGTCGCTGCCGAACAGGAGGCGGTCGGCATGGCGCTCGAACAGCGCCGCCGTCGCGCGAGGGGCTCGGCCCAACTCGGCCACGCGGGCTGCGATGTCGGCGTACAGGTTCGGGTGGGCGGAGAGCATGCGGCCGAGGCGGCCGAGGTCCTCGGCGAGCCCGGCCATGTGTGCCCCGATGAACGTCACGTCGGGACGGCGGATCACGAGCGATTCGAACCGATCGGCGAGCTCGTCGAAGCTCGGGAACCGCGACCGGTCGCCGAACCACCAGTCCGGGTGCTCGAGGAGTTCCTCCAGGCGCTCGTTGTGCTCGTCGAGCGGCTCGAAGAACGCGAGCGGATCGCCCGTGTGGATCAGCACGGGCACGCCTGCTTCGGCGCACGCATCCCAGACGGGGTCGAGCCGCGGGTCGTCGGGCATGACCAGCCTGCCCTCCGGGTCGCGCAGGTGCAGGCCGAGGTCCTTCCAGACCTTGAGGCCTCGCGCCCCGTCATCCAGCGCCTCGCGCACCTGGGCACCGAGGCGCTCGCCGAAGTCGATGTGCTCGCTCACGAGCGAGCCGTCCCACTGCGCGAACGTGACGAATCGCCCGGGATGGGCGTCGTCGTACCGGGCGAGGTTGGCGTGGAGCTCGTCGCCCCACATGCCGTCGAGGTTCACGACGGTGGCGACGTTGGACTCGTCCATCGTGGCGAGGAGCGCCCCGACGTCGGGAACCGCCCAGATACCGGTCAGCCAGCGCCCGAGATGCGCGTGCACGTCGACGACGGGCGACCGGGCTCGTGAGACCTCGCTCACCGGCCGCCGGATCGCCGGGCGGGGGGTATAGGAGCGAAGCGGCAGGTCGCGCAGGCGCTCGAGGTCGGGTTCGGCCCCCACGTCAGACCGTGGCGACCGACACGCCGGCCTCCCGGATCGCCGCCACCGTCGATGCGTCCGCGGCGACATCGGTGATGAGCTCGTCGACGGCATCGAGCGGACAGATGCGGGCGAACGCGACGAGTCCAAGCTTGGAGCTGTCGGCCACCACGACGACCGTCCTGGCCCGATCGAGCATCGTCCGGTTCGTGTGGGCCTCGACCTCGTGGTGCGTGGTGAGCCCTTCGGCCGGCGTGATCCCGTCGACCCCCACGATCGCGATGTCGAGGTTCATGTCGTCGAGGGCCCGCTCTGCGAGGGGGCCGACCAGCTCGTAGGACTCCGGCCGAGCGGTGCCGCCGGTGACCACGAGCTTCAGTTCCGAGCGGATCGCGAGCTCGCCCGCGATGTTCAGCGCGTTCGTGACGACCGTGAGCCCCTGCCGCTCGAGCAGGGCCCGTGCGACCTCGGTCGTCGTCGTGCCGCCGGTCAGCCCCACGACCGAGCCGTCGGCCACCCGCGTCGCCGCCTCGCGGGCGATACGGCCCTTCTCCGTCTGGTGGCGAGCGGCCTTGTAGCGCAGCGGCAGCTCGTACATCACGTCACTGGCTACGGCCCCCCCGTGCGTGCGGGCGAGCATGCGCTGCTCCTCGAGGAGCTGTAGATCGCGTCTGACGGTCGCTTCCGACACGCCGAGCCTCGCAGCGAGCCCTCCGACGTCTGCGGCGCCGTCGTTCGAGAGCACCTGGAGGATCTCGCTCAACCGGTCGGCCCGACGCATGGGCCCGAATATACGCATCCCCGGGCCGTGCGCGCTAGACGCGCGGCTGCGTTGACCGCACGCTCGAATCTGCTCTAGAGTCCGCTCTAGTGAGCGAAACCGCGCAGGAAGTGGCTTCACAGCCCGAGGCGTGGCGCCGGGCTGCAGCGCTCGCGCCCGAGGTGGCTGCGGCGCTTCCGGCCCCGGGTGAGCGGGTCGCGGCCGTCGGCTGCGGCACGTCCCTCTACATCGCGAGGGCGTTCGCCGTCCTCAGGGAAACGGGCGGGCACGGCGAGACCGACGCGTTCCCGGCCTCGGAGTTCCCGGTCGATCGCACGTACGATCGCGTGGTCGCGATCAGCCGGAGCGGCACGACGTCCGAGGTGGTGCGACTGCTCGGCGACCTGGCCGGTCGCCGGACCTCGGTGATCACCGGCGTCCCGTCGTCGCCCGCCGTCCCGCTCGCCTCCGACGTGGTGGGGCTCGAGTTCGCCGACGAGCGTTCCGTGGTGCAGACGCGCTTCGCGACCTCGACGCTCGCCCTGCTCCGCTCGCACCTCGGACACGACCTCACCCACGTGATCGCCGAGGCGGAACGGGCCCTCGACGAGCCCGTCGACGCTGAGGCTCTCGAGGCCGAGCACTTCGTGTTCCTTGGGCACGGATGGAGCGTCGGCATCGCCGATGAGGCGGCGCTCAAGCTCCGCGAGGCCACCCGGTCCTACACCGAGGCCTACCCCGCCATGGAATACCGACACGGCCCGATCAGCATCGCCGGACCGCGCACGCTCGTGTGGGTGCTCGGCTCGCCCGACCCCTCGATCGCCGACGACGTGCGCGCCGTCGGCGCCTCGGTGCGCACGGCGACGCTCGACCCGATGGCCGAGCTCGTGCGAGTCCACCGCTTGACCCTCGCGCTCGCCGAGCGGCGAGGGCTCGACCCCGACCATCCACAGCACCTCACCCGGTCCGTGGTGCTGTCTGCGAAAGGAGCGAACACATGAGACGTCGGTTCATGCGATGGCTGGCGGTCGGGGTGGCGCTCCTGCTGCTGGGGTCGGCGTGCACGTTCGGCTCCGAGGACTCCGGCGGCGACGCCGGCGGCACGGCGGCTCCCGACGAGCCGGTCACCCTTCGTGTGTGGACGCACCAGAACAAGTCGTTCAACCAGGGCCTGAAGGATCTCGCGGCCGCGTTCGAGTCGGAGAACCCGAACGTGACGCTCGAGTTCGAGACGTTCGACTACGACTCCTACATCCAGACGCTGCAGACGGCGCTGCCGGCCGGCACCGAGGCCGACATCCTGCAGATGTTCGGCACGTGGACCTGCAGCTACGCCGACAACCTGGCGCCCGTGCCGTCGGACATCTCGACGGTCGCCGACGCGCAGTCCGCGTTCTTCGAGGCGCCGATCGGCGGATACATCTGCGACGACACGCTCTACGGGTTCCCGCAGGAGTTCAACATCGAGTACGGAGCGACGCTCGTGAACACGGCGCTGGCCGAGGCCGCCGACGTCGATACGAGCGCGGGGTGGGCGACGTGGGACGAGTTCAAGGCCGACGCCAAGGCGATGACCGAGACCCGGGACGACGTGATCACGCGCGCGGGCTATCACTTCACCGCGGCGGACGGGCTCGTCTACTCGTTCTTCTCGTTGATCCTGCAGGGGGGCGGGCAGTTCCTCGCCGACGACGGCGCGTCGTTCACGATCGACACGCCCGAGGCGCGTGAGGCGATCGCCCTGATGCAGTCGATGGTCGACGAGGGCATCATCGATCCGGAGCTCTTCAACGACACGGCGAACTGGGTCGGCGACTGCTACTTCGAGGAGGCCTGCGCGATGGGGCTCGTGGGTCCGTGGGTGGTGCCCGAGTACGCGGCCGACTTCCCTGAGGTCGCCGACGCGACGGAGTACGTCGCCCTGCCGACGCTGGGCGACACGCCCGACTTCGTGGCCGACTCCGGCTGGGGGCTCACGGTCTCCTCGAACAGCCCGGCCGCCAACGTGGCCTGGGACTTCGTCTCGTTCGTGACCCAGGACGAGGAGAACGCCGCCGCCTGGAACGTCGCGACCGGCACGCTGCCGGCGCTGCGGGCCAACGCCGAGGGTGTCGTGCAGGAGGAGCTGATCGCGGACTACCCGCACTTCGAGGCGTGGTTCCCGATCCTGCAGTACGGCCAGTACGTCGGGAACCTGCCCGACCGCGACCTGCTCTGGTACGAGATCGCCTACCCGCACCTGCTGAACGTGCTGCAGGGGACCGAGAGCGTCGACGACGCGCTCGCGGCGATGGAGTCCGAGGCCAACGACACGTTCCGGTAGGGTCCGATCGCCGTGGCGAGCGCGACGATCGAGCAACCGAGACGCAGGCGCCGCTGGTTCGGCGGGCGCCAGGGCGCTCAGCGGCGGTTCGTGGCCGTCGTGTTGTCGCCGGGGCTCGCCTACATGGGCGTGTTCCTGCTGCTGCCGATCGCCTGGGCGTTCCTGCTCGCGTTCTTCGACTTCAGCCCACGGCGCACCGGGAGCCCCTTCCTCGGCCTGGGGCTCGACAACCCGTTCGTCGGTCTGGAGCACTTCCGGCGGATGTTCGACTTCTCGAAGACCGCGCCGCTCGAGGTGCGGCAGTTCCACACCGCGCTCAAGGTGACGCTGCTCTTCGCGTTCATCGTGCTGCCGCTGAACCTGGCGATCACGTTGCCGCTCGCGACGATGATCGAGTCGGTGCGCGGCCGGTGGAAGGTGCTCTACCGCACCGTGTTCTTCCTGCCGGTGCTCACCTCGGCGGTCGGTGTCGCGATCATCTGGGGATTCGTGCTGCACCCACAGCGCGGTCTGCTCAACGGCCTGATCTCGCGGGCGACCGGCAAGGTGACGGCGATCGCCTGGACGACCGACCCCGACCTCGTGTTCCTCGGCGTCCCGATCGCCCTCGTCGCGATCATCGTCGCCTACCTCTGGCAGGACATCGGTTACAACCTCGTGATCTTCATCGCGGCGCTCCAGGCGATCCCCGATTCCGTGAAGGATGCCGCTCGGGTCGACGGCGCGACCGCGTGGCAGACGTTCCGCTACATCACGCTGCCGCTGCTGAAGCCGACGATCCTGCTGACGTCGGTGCTCACGATGATCTCGTCGTTCCAGGTCTTCGACCTGTTCCAGGTGATGACGAACGGCGGCCCCGACGACCAGACACGGGCGCTCTCGCTCGACATCTACGAGAGCGCCTTCCGGTACCAGCGCATGGGCTGGGCCGCCGCGGTCTCGGTGGTGCTGTTCCTGCTGGTGTTCACGATCTCGATCGTGCAGTCGCGGTTCCTCAAGCCGAACTGGGAGTACTAGGTGGCCACGACGATCGAACGACCGGCCGAGGCGAGCGCGACGACGGCGACACGCGAGCCCCGGCTGCCCGGCGAGCGGCGACACGTGCTCAGCCGGGTCGCGCTGTACACGCTGCTCTCGATCTTCGGCGTGATCGCGGCCGTGCCGTTCGTCTGGATGATCCTCGCGTCGTTCAAGACCGGGGCGGAGCTGCGGCAGATCCCGCCGACGTTCTGGCCGCAGGACCCGACGCTCGCGAACTACGAGACGATCATGAGCGACCCGGAGCTACCCCTCACGCTCTTCTACCGCAACTCGCTGTTCGTGGCCGTCACGGTGGTGATCGCGACGCTGTTCACGAGCTCGCTGCTCGGCTACGTCTTCGCGAAGTTCGAGTTCCGGGGGCGTGAGCCGCTGTTCTGGTTCGTGCTCGCGACGATGATGATCCCCGCACAGGTCACGATGATTCCCGGGTACCTGATCCTCGTGCAGCTCGGGCTGCTGAACAACCTGTGGGGATTGGTGCTGCCGGCGTTCATCGACGCGTTCGGCATCTTCTTGATGCGGCAGTTCATGCTCTCGATCCCGAACGACGAGATCTGGTCGGCGCGCGTCGACGGTGCGTCGGAGTGGCGCATCTATCGCTCGGTCGTGCTGCCGCAGCTCAAGCCCGCGCTCGCCACGCTCGGCATGCTGACGTTCATGTTCCACTGGAACGCGTACCTGTGGCCGTTGATCGTGCTGACCGAGCAGGACAAGCGCACGCTGCCGATCATCCTCACCTGGTACTCGACCCAGCACACCGCTCAGCTCAACCTCGTGATGGCGGCCTCGGTGCTGATGGTGATCCCCGTGTTGATCATCTTCGCGTTGTCGCAGCGCTGGATCGTGCGCGGCCTGACGATGACGGGGACGAAGTGACGACGGTCACCCTGATCGGGGCGGGGAGCACGGAGTTCGCGGCCGAGCTCGTGACCGACTTCCTCGCCGTCGACGCCCTGCCCGAGGGGGAGTTCCGGCTCGTCGACATCGACCCGGTGCGGCTGGATCTCGCCCGGCGGTTCGCCGAGCATCTGATCGAGCGAACGGGCAAGGCGTGGACGGTGCGAGCCGACGTCGACCGCGCGTCAGTGCTCGCCGACAGCGACGTCGTGATCAATACGATCGAGGTGGCCGGACTGCGCAACGTGCGCCACGACTTCGACATCCCGAAGGCCTACGGGGTCGACCAGTGCATCGGCGACACGATCGGGCCCGGCGGCCTGTTCAAGGCGTTCCGCACGATCCCGGCGTGGCTCGAGATCCTGGCCGACGTAGAGCGGCTGTGTCCGGGAGCCCTCGTGTTGAACCACACGAACCCCATGTCGATGATGGTGCTCGCCGCCTCGCGAGCGTCGTCGATCCCCGTGTACGGCATGTGCCACTCGGTGCACTACACGGTGGAGCAGCTCGCGGAGTACCTCGAGGTCGACCTCGACCGGCTGACGTTCCGGGCGGCCGGCGTGAACCACCTCGCGTGGATCACCGAGCTCCGGCTCGACGGCGAGGACGCGTACCCGCTGCTGCGCGAGCGGGGCCGCGTGCCCGAGGTCTGGGAACAGGATCCCGTCCGGTTCGAGCTGATGTTCCACCTCGGGCGGTTCCCGACCGAGTCGAGCGGGCACGTGAGCGAGTACCTGCCGTACTTCCGATCGCACCCCGAGACGCTGAAGCGGTACGCGCGGCCCGAGTACCGGGGAGAGTCGGGCTTCTACGCGAACAACTGGCCGACGTGGCGGGCCGAGAGCGACGAACGCCTCGCACGCGTGCTCGCCGGCGACGAGGAGTACCCGATGGAGCGCGGCGGCGAGTATCCCTCGCGCATCGTCGAGGCGATGACCGCGGGCGAGACCGCTCGCGTATACGTCAACATCCCGAACGACGGCTGGATCGCGAACCTCGAGCAGGGCGGCGTCGTCGAGGTCGAGGCGGTCGTCGACCGCGACGGCATCCACCCGCAGCCGTTCGGGGCGTTGGCGCCGCAGCTCGCGGCGCTCGACCGGCGCCACCTCGAGATCCACGATCTCGCGGTCACGGCGCTGCTCGAACGTGACCGGGAGCTCGCGGTGCAGGCGCTGATGCTCGATCCGCTCACCTCGGCGGTGTGCCCGCCGGCCGATATCCGCGCGATGTTCGACGAGATGGTGGCCGCCGAGCGCGACGACCTGCCATCGTTCCTCGATCCATGATCCCCATCGGACGTCGGAGGAACGACATGTCATCCAGGACGATCATCGCCGCCGGGTCCCTCGTCGTGCTCGTGGCCGGGCTCGCCGCGTGCGGCGGCGGCGACGAGGCGCCGACGTGTGAGAACCCGCGGACCGCGACCAGGGTCGCGATGGGCGACTTCTACTACGAGCCGGGCTGCGTCGAGGTCGCATCGGGGACCGAGCTCGAGATCGTGAACGAGGGCAAGGCGCCGCACACGTTCACGGTCGAGGCAGATGCCGACGAGCCGGAGGTCGACGTGCCCGCGGGCGAGACGGCGACGCTGGCGATCCCGGCCCTGGACGCCGGCACGTACCGGGTCGCCTGCACCTACCACCCCCAGATGGAAGGTGCGCTCCGCGTCACGGGGTAGCGCCGCATTCACGAGAGGACGTCATGGCCGACATCGCGATCGAAGGTGCCACCAAGGTCTACCCCGACGGCACCGAGGCCGTCGCGAGCCTGGACCTCGACATCGCCGACGGCGAATTCGTCGTGCTCGTCGGGCCGTCCGGGTGCGGGAAGACCACGGCGCTGCGCATGGTGGCCGGGCTCGAGGAGGTCTCGAGCGGCTCGGTGCGCATCGGGGACCGGGTCGTGAACGACCTGCCGCCGAAGGACCGCGACGTCGCGATGGTCTTCCAGAACTACGCCTTGTACCCGCACATGTCCGTGTACGACAACATGGCGTTCGCTCTGAAGCTCCGGAAGATGAGCAAGGACGAGATCTCGCGACGCGTGAACGACGCCGCCGGCATCCTCGGGCTGACCGAGTACCTGCACCGCAAGCCGAAGGCGCTCTCCGGCGGGCAGCGCCAACGCGTCGCGATGGGCCGCGCGATCGTGCGCGAGCCCCAGGCCTTCCTGATGGACGAGCCGCTATCGAACCTCGACGCGAAGCTCCGGGTGCAGATGCGCGCCGAGATCGCGAAGCTGCAGCAGGACCTCGGCGTCACGACGATCTACGTCACCCACGACCAGATCGAGGCGATGACGATGGGCGACCGCGTGGCGGTGCTGAAGCACGGGCACCTGCAGCAGGTCGATGCGCCACAGGTGCTCTACGACCGTCCGGCGAACATCTTCGTGGCGGGGTTCATCGGGTCGCCGGCGATGAACCTCGTCGACGCGTCGCTCGACCGCGACGGCGATCGCCTCGCCGTGACGTTCGGCTCGACGACCCTCGAGCTCGACGAGCGTGTGCTCGATCGTCGCCCGTCGCTGGCCCGCTACGAGGGTCGCCGGGTCGTGGTCGGCATCCGACCTGAGGACCTTCAGGACGCGAGCCTCGCCCCCGACGGTCCCGGGAGCCGTCGCATGACCGCACGGGTCGACCTGCTGGAAGCCCTCGGGTCGGAGGTGCTCGCCCACTTCACGGTCGACGCGCCGCCCGTCGTGACCGACGACACGAAGGAGCTCGTGCGCGACCTGGGCACGACCGCGCAGCTCGAGGCCCGCGCCGCAGAGGGAACCTCGAGTTTCGTCGCCCGGCTCGACCCGCGCACGCCGGCCCGCAGGGGCGAGTCTCTGGAGATGGCCGTCGACCTAGAGCGCATGCACTTCTTCGATCTCGACGACGGGCGGAGCATCTTCGACGACTGAGGAGCGGCCCGGTCGCTACGATGGGGGACGTGTCACAGGCAGCCGAGCTCTCGCCGCGCACGTCCGTCGGACCCGTCGCCACCGCGCCGGAGGCCGCCCGCATCGTCGCGAGGGCGACCGCCGTCGACGCAGTCGGCCTCGAGGGCAGGGCGGCGTCGCTCGCGACCCGGTCGATCAAGCGTGAGGCCAAGGTCTGGGGGCTCGAGCTCGCGATCCGGTGCATGGATCTCACGACCCTGGAGGGCACCGACACGACCGGCAAGATCGTCGCGATGTGCGCCAAGGCGATGCGTCCTGATCCGACGCGATCCGACGTGCCGAGCGTCGGTGCGGTGTGCCTGTACCCGCAGCTCGTGCCGGTGGCGGTGGAGCAGCTCCGCGGCTCCGGCGTCGCCGTTGCGAGCGTGGCCGGCGGGTTCCCGTCGGGTCTCGGGCCACTCGACGCCCGGCTGCAGGAGGTCCGCGACGTCGCCGCCATGGGCGCCGACGAGATCGACATCGTGTTGAACCGGTCGCTGTTCCTCGGGGGCCGGTACGCGGAGGCGTTCGAGGAACTCGTCGCCGCGCGTGAGGCGACGGGCCGGGCGCATCTCAAGGTGATCCTCGAGACGGGGGAGCTCGGATCCTACGACCGCGTCCGACAGGCGTCGATGCTCGCGATGGCCGCAGGTGCCGACTTCATCAAGACGTCGACCGGCAAGATCGGTGTCAACGCGACCCTGCCGACCGCGCTCTGCATGATGGAGGCCGCGCGCGACTTCCACGAGCAGACCGGACGCAAGGTCGGCATCAAGGTGGCCGGCGGCGTGCGCCGGGCCAAGCAGTCGCTGCAGTACTTGGTGCTGGTGCACGAGACGCTCGGCCCCGACTGGATGACGCCGGAACGGTTCCGCATCGGGGCCTCGAGCCTGCTGAACGACGTGCTGATGCAGCTCGAGAAGGAACGCACCGGCCACTACTCTGGTCCGGACTACTTCACGATCGACTGATTGGACGTGAGCTGACGTGAGCGACGCGATCGAGCGACCGGCCGGTGGCGCGCCGCCGTGGGGGTACGCGAGCGCGCCCGAATCCACCGACGTGGTACGGCTCGAAGACCGATACGGCCTGTTCATCGGTGGCGAGTTCGTCGAGCCGAAGAGCGGACGCTGGTTCCCGACGATCAGTCCGTCGACCGAGGAGACGCTCGCCGATGTCGCCGAGGCCGACGCCACCGACGTGGCACGCGCGGTCGATGCGGCCCGTGATGCGACGCCCGCGTGGCAGGCGCTCGCGCCGGCGGAGCGCGCGAAGTACGTCTTCCGCATCGCCCGTCAGCTGCAGGAGCGTGCCCGCGAGTTCGCCGTGCTCGAGACGATGAACGGCGGCAAGCCGATCAAGGAATCACGCGACGTCGACGTGCCGCTCGCGGCCGCGCACTTCTTCTACTACGCGGGCTGGGCCGACAAGCTCGAGTACGCGTTCCCCGGACGCGGCACGCCGGGACCGGTCGGCGTGGCGGGGCAGATCATCCCGTGGAACTTCCCGCTGCTGATGGCGGCCTGGAAGCTCGCCCCTGCGCTCGCCGCCGGGAACACCGCCGTGCTGAAGCCCGCAGAGACGACGCCGCTCACCGCGCTGCTGCTCGCTCAGGTGATGCAGGAGGCCGAGATCCCACACGGCGTCGTGAACATCGTGACCGGGGCGGGTGAGACCGGCGCAGCGCTCGTCGACGCCGACGTCGACAAGATCGCGTTCACCGGCTCGACCGAGGTCGGCAAGGCGATCCAGCGGTCGACCGCGGGCAGCGGCAAGCGGCTCACGCTCGAGCTCGGTGGCAAAGCCGCGAACGTCGTCTTCGAGGACGCGCCGCTCGATCAGGCGGTCGAGGGCGTGATCAACGGCATCTTCTTCAACCAGGGCCACGTCTGCTGCGCCGGGTCGCGACTGCTCGTGCAGGAGCCGATCTTCGACGTGCTGCTCGACAAGCTGAAGGACCGCCTGCAGACGCTGCGCGTCGGCGATCCGCTCGACAAGAACACCGACGTCGGCGCGATCAACTCGAAGGCCCAGCTCACGAAGATCGAGGAGCTCGTGGAGTCGGGCGTCGAGGAGGGCGCCGAGATCTACCAGCCCGAGTGCGACCTGCCCGAGCGAGGGTTCTGGTTCCGACCGACGTTGTTCACCGGCGTTTCGCAGTCTCACCGCATCGCGCGCGAGGAGATCTTCGGCCCGGTGCTGTCGATCCTCACCTTCCGCACGGTCGACGAGGCGGTCGAGAAGGCGAACAACACCCCGTACGGTCTGTCGGCCGGCATCTGGACCGAGAAGGGCTCGCGCATCCTGCACATGGCCTCACGCCTGCGCGCCGGCGTCGTGTGGGCGAACACGTTCAATCGGTTCGATCCCACGTCGCCGTTCGGCGGATACAAGGAGAGCGGCTTCGGCCGCGAAGGCGGCCTGCACGGCCTCGAGCCCTACCTGACGTTCGACGGAGGCCCGCGATGACCGGTCGCGTCGAGGTCCGTCGCACGGCCAAGCTGTACATCGGCGGAGCGTTCCCTCGTAGCGAGAGCGGACGCTCCTACGAGGTGACCGCGCACGATGGCAAGCCGCTCGCCCAGGTGTCACAAGCGTCTCGCAAGGACCTACGGGAAGCGGTCGTCGCCGCCCGCGGTGCGTTCCCTGGCTGGTCGGGCGCCACCGCCTTCCTGCGGGGACAGATCCTCTACCGGGTCGCCGAGATGATGGAGGGTCGGCGCGCTCAGTTCGAGGCCGAGCTGGCGGACGCGGGGGCGACCGACCCCTCACGTGGCGTGAACGCCTCGATCGACCGGTGGGTCTGGTATGCGGGGTGGGCCGACAAGCTCACGCAGGTGGTCGGCGCCACGAACCCGGTCGCCGGGCCCTACTTCAACTTCACGCTGCCCGAGCCGACCGGCGTGGTCGGCATCGTCGCCCCCGGCGACCAGGCCTTGCTCGGCCTCGTCTCGCGGCTGGCGCCAGCGATCGTGAGCGGCAACACCGCGGTCGTGATCGCGAGCGAGCGCTCGCCGCTGCCGGCGGTCTCGCTCGCCGAGGTGCTCGCGACGAGCGACGTGCCGGCAGGCGTCGTGAACATCCTCACGGGACGCACCGCCGAGCTCGTGCCGTGGCTCGCGAGCCACATGGACGTGAACGGCCTCGACGTCACCGGCGTGCCCGACGACCTGCTCGCCGACACCGAACGCGCGGCCGCTGAGAACGTGAAGCGCGTGCACCGGGCGCCCGGGTCCGATCCCTTCGACGACGCGGCACAGAGCCCGTACGAGATCACGGCCTTCACCGAATCCAAGACCGTCTGGCACCCGATGGGCGCCTGACCGCTCGAAGAGCTGGGACGGATCCCCCAGCACGGTAGGATTCGGCGCTGCCAGTCGCCGTGCCATCGGCAGTGGAGGACACATGGGTGAGGAAGCGCTCGAGGCGGAGAACCGGAGAGAGCGGCGCATCGATATCGCGAGCGCCGTGCTGCTCTCGATCGCGACGGTGCTCGCGGCATGGTCGGCGTTCCAGTCTGCGAAGTGGAGCGGCGAGCAAGCGACTGCCTACGCGCAGGCAGGCGGGCTGCGGCAGGAGTCGGTTCGCCAGTCGACCCTCGCCGGCCAATTGACGATCGTCGACGTCTCGGTGTTCGAGCAGATCGTGGACGCGTTCGCGACTGGCGATCGGAAGCTCGAGAATTTCTACCGGGAGCGTGCTCGCGAAGAGTTCAAGCCCGCTCTCGAGGCATGGATCGCCCTCGCTCGCGATGACCTCGAGACCGCGCCCAACTCCCCCTTCGCCATGCCCGAGTACGTGCGAGCGGCCGAAGTCGAGTCCCTGGACCTACAGGAGCAGGCCGAAGTGAGATTCGCGGACGCGCTCACCAACAATCAGCGATCCGACAACTACGTGCTGCTGGCCGTCCTGTTCGCCTCGGTGTTGCTGTTCGCGGGCCTCGCACCGAAATCGAGGAGGTATGCGCTCCAGCTCACGATGATCTGCATGGCGAGCGTCGTGCTCGTGGTCGGCATGGTCTTCCTCGCCACCTTCCCGAAGGCGTTCTGAGGTAGGCCGCTCAATCGAGCGATCGCCGGAGCGTGAGCCAAGCCTGGTATACGGTCCGATACAGCGGATCCCCCGCCAGCGTCGCGGTCGGCACGCCCGGCAGCCCTCGCAACCGCCCCACGTCCTCGAGGTACGAGGTCTGAGCGATCGCGGCGTCGAGCTCGAAGAGGGCCTCCGCGGCCGACGGGTCCTCGCTCGCCTCGAGCGCCCTGCGCACCTCTCGCACGGCATGCAGCACCACCCGGTTCTCGTGGATGTCGGGGGTCAGCACCCTCCGCGCGTCGAACACACGCTTCAGGCGGCCGTGCTCGTCGAGGTTGCCGGGGCGTCGCCGGCTGCGGATCAGCTCGCGAGGCTCGGGATGACGAGCGAGGTCGCCGGAGGTCCAGCGTTCCACGCGGACCAGGTCGAGGCGGTGGCGTTCCTGCAGCCGCGGGAGCACGTCCACGAGACCGGGACGCCCGTCGACCCCTCGCACGATGCCCTTCAGTACGTCGATCGGGGCCGAGACCGCTGCCTCGTCGGGAACCCGCTCAGAAATAGCTGGCGAAGCCATGGGTCGCGTAGTCCTCGCGCATCGTCTCGACCTTCGCGCGCGCGAGCGGGAACCCGTCCCCGAGCGCTTGCAGGAAATCGCCGAGTCCCTCGTCGAGACGTCCGTCGGCGCCGCGCACGCGCGGCAGCACCTTCTGCACGAACTGCTCGTCGAGCGCGACCTCCCAGTCGACGCCCACCTCTCCGGCCGCGATCACGTAGTGATGCATCTCCTCGAGCACGCGGAACCCGAACGGGGCGATCGGGCGCAACGCATCCCAGACGCGCAGCAGCACGTCGCCGTAGGGTTCGTCAGCGATGTACTCGACCACGTAGCTGCGTTGCAGGGGCAGCTCGAGCAGCTGCGCGCGGTCGTAGACCTTGTCGGCGAATCCATGGGTCGTCTCGTCGATGTTCACGGTGCCGGCGAACCGCAGGTTCGGCGTCAGCTCGACCGTGTGACCGGGTGCCAGGTCGAGCCGAGCGATGCCCTCACGCGAGCGCACCTCCATCGCCGACAGGAACCGCGAGAAGTAGTGCTCGACGCGAGCGAGGTTCATCTCGTCGAGGATCACGTGGAACTCGCGCGCCGTGCGCCCGGCGAGGTCGGCGGAGGTCCACTCCCGTGCGGACTCTTGCACGAACTCGCTGAACGGCGTGTGGTGGTAGAAGCCGTCGAGCGGGGAGAGGTAGCCGAGGAGGTCTTCGTTCGAGGACCAGCTCGGGTCGACGGCGGCGAGCTTCGGACGGGCGCCGATCGCGTCGGCGTAGGCCTGCGCGAGCCACGTCTTGCCCGTGCCGCTCGCGCCCGAGAGGATCACGAACCCGCGGGACTGCATCGCGAGGTGGTAACGGCGGATGACGTCGTCGCCGATCAGGAACCCCGGATTCTGCTCACGGAACCGCGCGATCACCTGGTCGAGCAGCGACCCGTAGCCGACCCGATCGGTCGCGCCCTGGGTCTGTGTCATCGTGTCACTCACGCACCGGCCTCCCATGCTCTGACTTCGGGCGGCCGGTCTGCCCGGCACGCACATGGTGTTTCGGCAGGGGATGGCCTCGACTGAACCCCGCACGAGGTCAGCTACGGCGCATCGGTTCCAAGATCAGGATCCTTCGAGCGGGAGCACCTACGCTCGCGGGCGTTGCCTCTCGGTGTCATAGAGGGGCACCGGTGCGACCGTCGCAGGCGCGGTCCCGCCCTCGACCGAGACCTCGACGCTCTCCCCGTCGCGGGCGAGGTCGGTGCGCAGCACCGTCAGTCCGATGACCCTTCCGAGGGTCGGGCTCTCGCACGGGCTCGTCAGCGTGCCGACCGTCTCGCCGTCCTTCGTGACGGCGGCGCCGTACTCCGGAACCGCTCCGTCGACGACGAGGGTGACGAACCGGTGAGGCGGACTCGCCGCCTCGGCAGCGAGCGCGTCCTTGCCGCAGAACTCAGCCTTGTCGACGCGGACGACCTTGTCGAGCCCCACGTCGTACGGGCTCGTCGCATGCTGGAAGTAGTCGCGTCCGATGAAGAGCAGCCCGGACTCGATCCTGATCGTCTCGACCGCCGCCAACCCGAAAGGCCTCGCGCCGGCTCCGACCACCGCGTCCCAAAGCTGCTCGGCCCCGTCCGGCGAGCAGAAGAGCTCGAACCCGAGCTCGCCCGAGTATCCCGTTCGCGACACCATGCACGGGACGCCACCGACCTTCACCTGTTCCGGCCAGAAGCGGAAGTAGCGGAGCCCGGAGACGTCGGCATCGGTCAGACCCTGGAGGATCTCGCGCGAGCGAGGACCGCTGATCCCGAGCTGGGGGATCGACCTCGTCGTGGCCTCGATCTCGACCGAGAAGCCGTCGGCGACAGCCCTGAAATGATCGAGATCGGAATCGAGCGCGGTGACCACCATGAGCCGATCGTCGGCGGTCCTGAAGACGGTGCACTCACCGAGCATCTTGCCGTTCTCGTCGCAGAACGCCGTGTACCGCACCTGCCCGATCTCGAGGCCGCGGATATCGTTCGTGAAGATGCGGTCGGCCGCCTTCACGGCGTCGGGGCCGCTGAACGCCACCTTGCGCAGCGGCGAGGGATCCCAGACGCCGACGTCGTGACGGATCGCGTGGTGCTCGGCGACGGGGTCGCCGAAATGCTCGGGCCAGTACCAGCCTTCGCGGTCGAGGTGTTGGACGACGCCCAGCGCGCGCTGTGGGCGGTCGAAGGCCGTGCGGCGGACGTCGTCGTTCACGCGGCGTTCCGTTCGTTGACGGTCAAGAACGCGCGAGCGGATGTTTCGGGGTCGCCCCGGTGTGCAGCCAGCACGTCGTCGATGCGTTGTAGGTGGATAGCACGGTCGTGCATCCGGGCTCGTCGCAGAGTCGGCCGTGTGAGGCCCGAGAGGTCGCGCCCTTGCCCGATCCCGGTGGCCCGTACTGCACCCGATCGATCCCTCGTGCCTTCGTCACGGCATTCCCCTTCGCGGTGCGGCGTGGATCCGTGGGGGCGAGTGGCGGCGAGAGGCGGGCCGTCGTGATCGCTCTGCGCGAACCCTCGGGTGGGTCCCGAGGACTCCAGCCTACCGCGTGAGCGGAACGCGGGCCGCCACGACCGTGCCCCGACCCGATGCCGACCGCACGTCCACCGAGCCCTCGAGCGTCTCTATCCGGTCGGACATGCTCCGCATGCCGACGCCTCGCCGAACTGTGGTGGGGTCGAACCCGATGCCGTCGTCGCGAACAGAGAACGTGACCTCGTCGACCGAACGCCTGAGCGTGACGGTGAGCGCCGATGCGTGGGCGTACTTCGCGGCGTTCTGCATCGCCTCGAGGCAGCAGAAGTACACGGCGATCTCGATGGGCTTCGGCAGCCGACCGACGTCACGGACCTCGAGCGTGACCGGCACGGCGGCGCGCTTCGCCTGCAGCGTGAGCGCGGCTTCGAGCCCCTCATCGGCGAGGATCGGTGGGTATCCGCCGCGAGTCATGTCACGCAGACCTTCGAGGGCTTCCTGCGCGTCAGCGCGCAGCTCGTCGATGATCGCGATCGCGCGATCGGGGTCTCTCCCGACGAACGCGCGCGCGAGCCCCGCCTTCACCCCGATCGCGACGAGCTGCTGCTGGGCACCGTCGTGGATGTTCCTCTCGATGCGACGGCGCTCGGCATCGGCCGCGTCGACCAGCGTTCGGCGTCGTCGCAGGCCCTCCATGTCGAACCGCTCCCGCCGCCGGGCGAGCAGGAAGGACGCGCCGACGGCGATCGCGAGGAACGCCAGCTGCCCCCCGCCGTCGAAGAGGAGCGCGACCTCGTCGGCTACCCCCGCCGCGCCGACGAGGAGGCACCATATGCCGGCGACGACGATCGCGGCTCGCGGGAGCGAGGTGAACGTCGAGATCACGAGGCTCGCGAGCGACAGGGCCAGGGCGGGCACGACCCAGGCCAGGGCCTTGGCGTCGGATCCCGGCACGACGAGCGCCGAGATCGTGAGGAGCGGTACGCACGTCGCCACCACCGCGATCGTTCGTGCGAGCACGATGTGGAAGCCGGAGACCGGCGTCGATCTCGTGGTCTCGAACATCGGGTCGGCCCATGGCCCGTACGCGGCCGCCACCCCCGCGACCGGTATCAGCGGCGCCACGACGAGGAACGCGAGCACCTGGTCGTTCACCGCCGCGCCCCAGGCGGCGAAGAACGACACGGCTGCCGCCGCGAGGAGCCACGGCAGGCGCAGGGACGGCGTCGCGGCGATCACTCCGGGGACGAACGGCGGCAGGCGCATCGCCCCCAGCACCCGCGCGAGGAGCGGCTCCGAACCGACGATCGCAACCTCGTCGTCGATCGCCGGCGCGGAGCCGCTGCCGATATCCATCAGCGCGACCCCTGGGCGGTCGCCGCCCGCGGCGTTCGAAGCCTGCCGGGCCGCGATCGGAGCCACGCGACCGGGCCGGGCAGCGCGGGATCGCGATGCGCGAGAACGAGCGCGACGACCGCGACCGCGGCTACCGTGGTCCAGTAGCTCGCCGGGTCGCCGACCGGTACCCGCGAGGGGTCGATCGCGATCGGGCGGACGAAGGCGAGTGCGAGCACGAAGGGTAGGGCCACGCTCACCCCGACCACCCCACACACGGCAGCGATGCCCGATCGCTCGGAGGGGATCACGCGCGCCGTGATCGCGGCGCACGCCAGGGCGACGAGTGCGACTCCGGCGAACATCGCCGTCATGGGCCACGTGGGGCCGTCGAGCGGCCCGATCCAGGTGCACGCGAACCATGCGAGCGTGGCAGCAACCACGGCGATCGACGCTCGCACGGCCCGTCGAAGCGTCAGTGGGGTGGGTGAAGGAGAGGTCACGTGCGCCGCGGCATCCTCGAACGCGAAGCAGAGCCATGCGCCGAGCATCGCCGTGGCGACGGGCAGGGCGATCGTCGATGGGTCATCCCCGTCGCGACCGCCCTGACGCACGACGACCGCGGCGAGGAGCGCCACCACGACGAACGTCGGCCACCGTTCGGTGCGCAAGCTCGGCCAGGCGAGCAGCCGGGCGACGGCGGCCCGGGTGACGAGCATCAGTACCCGCCGGGGGGTGCCTGCTGCACGGCGGCGACAACGGCGAGCGTGAACGCTGATGCCGAGACGATCCCCCGAACGATGGTCCGCCGATCTCGCAGGAACGCCGCCGCCGAGCAGGCCGCGATCACGGCGAGCAAGTAGGTCAGATGCCAGGCGACCCCGATGCCGGAGTTCGACGGCGCGATCCACGGCACGATCCAGATCATGCCCGTGAACACGTGGGCGATCACGACGAGCGGGCCCCCGAGCACGGTGGGGATCCACCGCGCGACCGCCACCCCGATCGCGCCCAGCGCCAGCACCGAGAGCACGTACTGCACCGCGAGGAAGAGGTCGGCCTCTGCGGCCGTGTCTTCGATGCGCTCGAGCACGATCCAGGCGATCGCGCCGATCACGAGGGAGGCGGTCCCGAGGCCGAGCACGAGGCCGGTGAGGACGCCGGCCGTTCGAGCCTCGGGCGGGGAGGGCAACGAGCCGAACAGTTCCAGCACGTGGTCTCGACGAGCGCGGAGCGCGGCGACGTTCGCGGTGATCACGCCCCCGATCAACGAGCCGATGGCCAGTCCGCCGATGAGCCAGATCAGGTTCTTCATCGGATCGTCGTCGATGCCCATCCCCACCGCTCCGCGGATGAGCAGCAGGCCGAACGCGACCGTGAACAGGAAGGCGGGATGACGCAGCATCTGCCGAGCCTCGATGCGGGCGAGGGCGAGCACGACGCTTCCTCGTGGCATCGACGTCGACGACGGCACGGCCGACGCGCGTGCCTCGCCGATCGTGGTGCGCAGCGACGCCGCCATCAGGCTGCCTCCTCCGCGAACGCGCGATCGCCCACCAGCAGCAGGTATCCGTCCTCGAGGGTCGGCGCCACGAGGTCGGCGTCGCTCGGAGCCTCGCCGATGTTGCGGTGGGCGCCGTCAGCCGTGCGCCACGAGAGCCGCGCCCCGGCAGCTCGATCGTCCGCGAGCCAGACCCGGCCATCGGCCACCTGTGTGAGTTCGCGCGGCGTGCCCTCGAACAGCACCTGGCCGTCGAGCATCACGATCACCCTCTGGCAGAGCGCCGCGACGTCCTCGGTCTGGTGGGTCGAGAGGATCACGGTGCGGTCAGCCGTGCGGTCGGACACGAGCTCGCGGAACCGCAGCCGCTGCTCGGGGTCGAGACCCGCGGTGGGCTCGTCGAGCACGAGCAGATCGGGGTCGCCGAGCAGCGACTGAGCGAGCGCGACCCGTCTGCGCATGCCTCCCGACAACGCCTTGATCTTCCGACCCGACACGTCGTCGAGCCCGACGAGACCGAGCACACGGCGAACCTCGTCGTGACGGGCTCGCCGCTCGGTCATCTCTTTCAGGATCGCCACGTAGTCGACGAACTCGAACGCCGTGAACGACCGGTGGAAACCCGGTTCCTGCGGCATGTAACCCAGACGGCGTCGGATCGCGAGACGCTCATCGGCCACCTGCGGGTCCCAGGAGAGCAGTCGCAGCCGACCGTCGTCGGGAGCGAGCACCGTGGCCATCATCCGCAGCAGCGTGGTCTTTCCGGCGCCGTTGGGTCCGAGCAGGCCGGTGATGCCGGCGGCGGCGTCGAAGGCCACCCCCTGCAGGGCCGTGGTCCGGCCGAACCGCTTCCTGACGTCGTGGATCTCGACGGTCGGTGCACTCATCGGGCGATCCTTCCTTCGTAGAGGGTGTGGCGGTGGGTGAGGACGGCCGCCGACACGGCGATCACGGCGAGGCACGCCACCTGCCCGACCGGGCGGAACGCGGCGAGCCGGTCCTGAGTGCTCACGGCCGCGGCAGCGGCGGACAGCACCCATGTGAGGGCGACCGACGCGGCCGCCACGAGGGGTCGGACCCACGTGCCGAGCGCGAGGGTGGCGACGGTGAGGCCGAGCGCCGGGAGCAGCCACGCAGCGGCTATCGCGTCCAGGCCGGGCAGCGCCAGCGCCGCGAAGACGGTGATCGATACCGAACTCGCCAGTACGGCGGCCGCCCGGATCAGCAGCAGGCGGTCGGCCGGCATCGGTGCAGCGACGCCGATCTCGTACGTGGGGTCGATGCCCGGGCCGAACGCGACGGCGACACCCGCGACGGGGAGCAGCGCCGCCACCACGAGGAACAGGAAGAGCACGAGCTCCTCGTTCTGATCGGACGTGCCGTTGGCGGCGATCACCGCGAAGCCGAGCGCGAGCGCCTCGGCGACGAGCCACGACAGACGTAGCGACGGGGTCGCTACGAGCAGGCGGGCGAGGTGCTCGGGCACCCGCAGGGTGAGCAAGAGACGTTCGACGGCGCTCCGGTGCGGGGTATCGATCGTGTCGACGATGCTTCCCCACACGTGGTCGATCGCATCAGCACCCGTCGCTGCCGCGACCCGGTCGCGGCAGCGGTCGCAGGTGAGCAGATGGGCCTCGAGTGACGACGCCCTCACGTCGTCGAGCCCTCCCTCCACGTATGCGGCGAGCACGGCCGGGTCCGCGTGCCAGGTCGTCGTCATGCGAGCGCCTCCCGCAGCTCACGTCGGGCGCGTGCCGCCCTGGTCTTCACGGTTCCCTGGGGGATGCCGAGAAGGGTCGACGCCTCCTTGGTGGTGAGCCCGTCGAGCACCGTGGCCTGAACGACGGCTCGCAGTTCGGGGGAGAGGTGCCCGAGCGCGGCGCCGAGGTCACCGTGCTCCACGCCGAGCAGCACCTCGTCTTCCGCGGAGACCACGAGCGCATCGTCGGCCGTCCGCGGAACCGGGCTCGTCCTGCGCAGTCGATCGATCAGCCGGCGGATGCCGATGCCCCAGATCCAGGCGGGCACCTCACCGGTGCCCCGGTACCGACCGGCACCCCGCCACACCGCCACGAACGTGTCCTGCACGACTTCCTCCACGAGGCCGGGGTCCGCGCATCGACGCCGCAGGCGCGCGAGCAGCCACGGCGCATGCCGTCGATAGAGCGCCTCGAGCGCCTGTCGGTCTCCCTGGGCCACCGCCCGCAGGAGTTCGTCGTCGCCGTCTGCGCGGACCGTCATCAACCCCTCTGTCGTGTCGAGCGCCTCGATCGGTTCTCGTCGAGCGCATCGGAACACGTCCGACGGCGGCGGTCGAGGGCGCCTGTCGCCATCTCAGGACCAAGGCCTGCAACGGAAAGAACACACTTCCGCTGGGGTGTCTGCGAGGGTGCGGGCGCTACGATTCGCGGATGCCGCCCTACAAGGAACAGGGCATCGTCCTGCGCTCGTACAAGCTCGGCGAGGCCGACAAGATCGTCACCGTCATGACCCAGGGGTCCGGCAAGGTCCGGGCGGTGGCCAAGGGCATCCGCAAGACGAAGAGCCGTTTCGGGGCGAGACTCGAGCCGTTCACCCACGTCGACCTGATGCTGTACCGGGGCCGCGGCTCCCTCGACACGGTGACCCAGGCCGAGATCATCGCGCCGCACATGACGATCCGCGAGGACCTCGCCCGGTTCGCCGCCGGCGAAACGATGCTCGAGGCGGTCGACAGAGTTGCCGAAGAACATGAGCGGAACGTTCGTCTCACCCTGTTGTTGCTGGCGGGCTGCCGTGCGCTCGATGCCGCACCGGCCGACGCCGCCGCCGTCGCGGAGTCGTTCATGTTGAAGCTGTTGTCGCTCTCCGGGTTCCACCCGTCGCTCACCGCGTGTGCGGTCTGCGGCGACCGCGATCCCCAGCTGTGGGATGCGGGCCTGGGCGGCGCGGTCTGCGGGCGATGTGCCGAGCAGGGCGCCGGCCCGTGCTCGAGGGCGGCGCTCGAGTACCTCTCGACGCTGGCCCTCGCCGATCTCGACGACGCGGGCGCGGTCCTCCAGCCCGATGCTCGCGTGCGCAAGGAGACGCGCAGCCTGCTCTACGGCTTCGCCGAGTACCACCTCGAGCGGCGCATGAAGTCGGTGCCGATGCTGGTCAGGACGGCGACATGAGCTTCCTGCTCGACATCGATCGCGCCCGGGTGCCCGGGCACGTGGCGATCGTGATGGACGGCAACGGCCGGTGGGCCCAGCAGCGCGGGTTGGCACGCACGGAGGGCCATAGCGCCGGCGAGGACGCGCTCTGGGACACCGTGAAAGGCGCGAACGAGGTCGGTGTGCGCTGGCTCACCGTCTACGCGTTCAGCACCGAGAACTGGAAGCGTCCCCAGTCCGAGGTGCTCTACCTGATGAACTTCAACCGCGAGCTGCTACGGCGCCGGCGCGACGAGCTCAACGAGATGAACGTGCGCATCCGATGGAGCGGCCGACGCGACTGGCGCATGCCGCGCAGCGTCCTGAAGGAGATGCGCGCGAGCGAGGAGCTCACGCGCGAGAACACCGGCATGACGCTCACGATCGCGTTCAACTACGGCGGACGCGCCGAGATCGTCGACGCGGTGAAGGACCTCGCCCGCGACGTGCGCGAAGGTACCCTCAAGCCCGAGAAGGTCAACGAGCGCGAGATCGCCAAGCGTCTCTATCACCCCGACATGCCCGAGCCCGACCTGCTGATCCGCACGAGCGGCGAGGAGCGCATCTCCAACTTCCTGCTGTGGGAGGTCGCCTACTCCGAGCTCTGGTTCACGCCGATGTTCTGGCCCGACTTCACGCGCGAGACGCTCTTCGAGGCGATCCGCGACTTCCAGAAGCGCCAGCGCCGCTTCGGCGCCCTCGAAGACGCCTGACCGGCTCGCCGAGCTCGTGACGTTCCCGTCGCGGTGCAGGTCCGTGTGCGGAGCGCCGGTACGATGGTCCTCACGCCAGCGGCCGCCGCCAGCGGCCGGGAAGAGAGGAGACCCGCACCGATGACCGACCTCATGGAGGCCGTCACCAGCCTCGCGAAACGCCGGGGCATCGCGTTCCAGTCCGCCGAGATCTACGGGGGACTGCGGTCCTCGTGGGACTACGGCCCCCTCGGTGTGGAGCTCCGACGGAACATCCGCAACGCCTGGTGGCGCTCGACCGTGCAACTGCGCGACGACGTCGTCGGCGTCGAGGCCGCGGTGATCACGAGCCCTCGCGTGTGGCAGGCCAGCGGTCACCTCGAGACGTTCCACGACCCGCTCGTCGAGTGCACGAGCTGCCACCAGCGCTGGCGTGAGGACCACCTCGAAGCCGACGCCAACGGCATCGTGACGTGTCCGAACTGCGGCGGCGCCGAGTTCACCGAGCCCAAGCAGTTCAACCTGATGCTGAAGACCTTCCTCGGCCCGATCGAGGACGACGATGCGATCGCGTACCTGCGCCCGGAGACCGCGCAGGGCATGTTCGTGAACTTCGCGGCGATCCAGACCGTCTCGCGCAAGAAGCTGCCGTTCGGCATCGCGCAGATAGGGAAGTCGTTCCGCAACGAGATCACACCGGGGAACTTCATCTTCCGCACACGCGAGTTCGAACAGATGGAGATGGAGTTCTTCGTCGAGCCCGGCAGTGACGACGGGTGGTTCGAGCACTGGGTCGAGCGGCGCATGCAGTGGTACCTGGACCTCGGGGTGTCGAAGGAGAAGCTGCGCCTGCGTCCGCACGAGCCGGAGGAGCTCGCGCACTACGCGAAGGCCGCCACCGACGTCGAGTACGAGTTCCCGTTCGGATGGCAGGAGCTGGAGGGCATCGCGAACCGCACCGACTACGACCTCGCCGCGCACCAGACCGCGAGCGGCGAGGATCTCACCTACTTCGACCAGGAGCACGAGTCCCGATACCTGCCGTACGTCGTGGAACCGGCCGTCGGGGTCGACCGCGCGATGCTCGTGTTCCTGCTCGACGCATACCGGGTCGAGGAGGTGCCGACGGCGAAGGGCGACACCGACAAGCGCACGGTGCTCGGACTGCACCGCGACCTCGCGCCGATCAAGGTCGCCGTGCTGCCGCTCTCGCGCAACGAGAAGCTCGTGCCCGAGGCGCGGCGCGTGCACGACCTCGTGAAGCCGGAGTGGATCACCCAGTACGACGACGCCGGCGCGATCGGCCGCCGCTACCGTCGCCAGGACGAGGTCGGCACCCCGTTCTGCGTCACGGTCGACTTCGACTCACTCGACGACCGCCAGGTGACGGTGCGCGAGCGCGACACGATGCAGCAGGATCGCATCCCGATCGACGGCCTGGTCGCGTACCTGCGGGAGCGTCTGTGAGCGAGGATGCCCCCCGGCCGCGGGGTTCCATGGCGGTGTACGCCGTCGCCTTCGTGATGATGCTCGGCGCCGGTGCGCTGCTCGGCCTCGCCGCCCGGGAGTTCCTGCGGGAATCGTCGATGCTGTGGGCATCGATCGCCCTGTCGGCGAGCTCCGCGGTGCTGGCCGTGCTGAGCGTGGTGCTGCCGAGGCGGTCGTGAGCCGAGGCCGTCTCGCCTCGGCGCTGGCGATCATCGCGATCGCGGCCGCGGCGTGCACGGGCGACGGTATCGGCATCGAGTTCGGCTCGCCTACGAGCCCGTCGGCCTCGGCGGTCCCGCCGGAGTCTCCGAGCGACGCGTCGGGCCGCGGCATCGCCCTCGACGTGGACCCGGTCGATACGGGAGAGGCCCGCGCGCCCGCCGCGATGCGAGCGCTCTGCGAGGGACCGGTGCCGACGAGCACCGACGACGACGGGGTCCCGCGCGAGACGCCGGCCGACGTCGCGGAGCTGGAGTCGCAGGTGGAGCAGGTGCGCGAGCTCGAGTTCCTGCGCGACGTGGTCGTGCAGCCGGTGAGCGCCGAGGAGATCGCGGACAAGCTCGAAGGGGCGTTCGACGAGACGTACCCGAAGGAGTTCTACGACCGTCGTTCCGTGGCGTGGCAGACGCTCGGCGTGATCCCGCGCGACGTCGACATCCGTGAGGCCCTGCTCGCGTTCCAGACCGGTCAGGTGGTGGGGTTCTACAACCCGGTCGACGGTGAGCTCGTCTACCGAGCCGACGGCGATCTCGACCTGGTCGAGCGGGTGACGCTGGCCCACGAGCTCACGCATGCGATCGACGACCAGCACTTCGACCTCTCGCGCATCGATGGGGTCGCGGCACGGTGCCGCGACGAGGCGTTCCAGGCTGCGCTCGGCGCCGTCGAAGGCAGCGCCCAGTTCTTCTCGATCAGGCTGCTGTTCGAGTTCCCGCCTGCCGACGGGGACTTCTCTGGCCTGGGCGAGGGTGGCGGCATGCCCGACGGGGTTCCGCCGTTCATGGTCGACCTGCAGCTCTGGCCGTACACGGCGGGGCAGGCGTTCGTCACGGACCTGGAGGCCCGCGGCGGCGTTGACGAGGTCGACGACGCGCTGCGCACGTTCCCGACCACGACCGAGCAGATCCTGCATCCCGAGCGGTATCCCGACGACGTGCCGAGCCGGGTGGACGTGCCCGATCTCTCCGACGCGCTCGGCGACGGCTGGGGAGACCTCGACGTGATGCAGGTGGGGGAGGCGTGGCTGGCGGCGATGCTGGGCCTGCGCCTGGACTCAGCCACCGCCGAGGCGGCCGCGGCAGGCTGGGACGGTGGTCTCTATCGGGCCTTCACCGACGGTGACGACGCCGCGGTGGTGATGACGACGGCTTGGGACTCCGCTGCCGATGCCGACGCGTTCGAGCAGGCGGCGCGGGAGTGGTTCGCTGCGGACGACGCCCCCGGGATCGTCGGCCGGCCGAGCGCCAGGCGGGTCATCCTCGCGATCGCGACCACCGACGACGCAGCCCTGCGCGCCGCACTGTCCGGGGCCGTCGACGCCTGACCGGGCGCATCACGCGGTGTCCGACACCGGAGGGGGCGGCACGTCGGGGATCTCGAGATCGAGGAACTGGAAGTCCACCATGTCGCTCGCGTACTTGCGCAGGGAAGCCCCCACGGCGAGGAGGACCCTATGCGTGAGCGCAGGGTGCTCGGCGGCGAGCGTCAACCAGGGAGCACGCTCCACCTCGAGCAAGACGGTCGGCTCGATAGCGATCGCGGTCGTGGCTCTCGGGCCCCCGTCGAGCAGGCCCATCTCGCCGAAGAGCTGTCCCGGCTCGATGATCGCCACCGTCAATTCCTCGCCGTGACCCGGGATGAACGCTCGCACCCGGCCCGTGACGACGATGTAGAACTCGGTCGCGAGGTCGCCGGCGAAGTAGACGTGCTGTCCGGGCGGGATCGTCCACGCCGAGGAGATGTCCGCCACGTGACCGACGAGCGCACCGTCGACCCCTTGGAAGAGCCCCGCCCTCGAGAGGGCCGCGACGATCGCAGCGCGATCCACGGGGGGAGTCTAGTCCGACGTCCATCGGCGAGCTTCCGCGGAGCCGTCGCCCTGCCGCCGTAGACTGGCGTTTCCGAACCGCTCGACCGCGCCGGAGGCATGCCGTGACCAAGTACGTCTACGACTTCTCTGAAGGCAACAAGGACATGAAGGACCTGCTCGGTGGGAAGGGCGCCAACCTCGCCGAGATGACGAACATGGGCCTGCCGGTTCCTCACGGCTTCACGATCACGACCGAGGCGTGCCTGAGCTACCTGGCCGAGGGCGGATTCCCCGGCGGGATGATGGACGAGGTCGAGCAGCACGTGCAGACGCTCGAGTCCTCGATGGGCAAGCACCTCGGCGATCCGAGCGACCCGCTGCTGGTGAGCGTGCGGTCGGGCGCCAAGTTCTCGATGCCCGGCATGATGGACACGGTCCTGAACCTCGGGCTCAACGAGGAGTCGCTCAAGGGCCTCGCGGAGCAGTCCGGCGGCGACGTGCGGTTCGCGCGCGACGCCTACCGGCGCTTCATCCAGATGTTCGGCAAGATCGTGATGGACGTGCCCGGCGAGGCCTTCGAGGAAGCGCTCGACGACGCGAAGGAGCGCAAGGGCGAGGGTGCCACCGACACCGACCTCGACGCCGACGACCTCGAGCAGCTCACCGGCGAGTTCCTCGGCATCTACCACGAGCACACCGGCCGGGACTTCCCGATCGATCCGCGCGAGCAGATGCGTCTCGCGATCGAAGCCGTCTTCAAGAGCTGGAACGGCAGGCGCGCGATCGACTATCGGCGGCAGAACAAGATCTCCGACGACCTCGGCACGGCGGTCAACGTGCAGTCGATGGTCTTCGGCAACCGCGGCGACGATTCGGGCACCGGCGTGGCGTTCACGCGTGACCCGTCGACGGGCGCGAAGGTCCCCTACGGGGACTACCTCGGCAACGCGCAGGGCGAGGACGTCGTGGCCGGCATCCGCAACACGCTGCCCCTGGCCGACCTCGAGCAGGTGGACCCCACCTCGTATGCGCAGCTGCGCGACGTGATGCACACGCTCGAGCAGCACTACCGCGACATGTGCGACATCGAGTTCACGATCGAGAAGGGGCGCCTGTGGATCTTGCAGACGCGCATCGGCAAGCGCACCGCGTTCGGCGAGTGGGTCATGGCCTACGACATGCTCGGGGAAGGCCTGATCGACGAGGGCGAGGCCCTGCTGCGGGTCGACGCGAACCGGCTCGAGGAGCTCTTCAAGCGCCGGGTCGACGCCACGGGCGCGACCCCGATCGCGACCGGGCTCAACGCGTCGCCGGGTGCCGCGACCGGCGCGGTCGTCTTCACGGCCGACGAGGCGCAGGCGCGGGGGCAGGCGGGGGAGCGAGTGATCCTCGTGCGACGGGAGACGACGCCCGACGACTACCACGGCATGATCGCCGCCCAGGGCATCCTGACGAGCTCGGGCGGCACGAACTCGCACGCCGCCGTCGTCGCGCGCGGCGAGGGCATCCCGGCGGTCTGTGGCGCCGACGCGATCAAGCTCCGCGTGGCCGACGGCGAGTTCAACGCCGACGGCACCACGGTGCGCGAGGGCGACACGATCACGATCGACGGCTTCACCGGCCACGTCTTCGTCGGTGAGCTGCCCTTACAGGAGTCGTTGCTCGAACGCGCCCGTCAGGGCGACGCCGTGGCTCGCGAAGAGCCCCTCTGGAAGTCGTTCGAGCGCCTGATGGTGATCGCCGACGACCGTCGCGCCCTGAAGGTGCGCGCGAACGCCGACACCCCCGACCAGTCGACGAACGCTCGCGAGCGGGGCGCCGAGGGCATCGGCCTGTGCCGCACCGAGCACATGTTCCTCGGCGAGGAACGCGTGCTCGCGGTTCGCCAGATGATCTTCGCGGAGACGGCCGAGCAGGAGCAGGCCGCCTACGACATCCTGCTGCCGCTCCAACGCGGCGACTTCGTCGGCATCTTCACGGCGATGAGCGGGCTGCCGGTCACGGTGCGCCTGCTCGACCCGCCGCTGCACGAGTTCCTGCCCGATCAGGTCGAGCTCGCGGTCGAGGTCGCGCTCGGGAACGCGAGCGGCGACGACGTCGCCGAGCAGGAGCGCGTGCTGCAGAAGGTGAACGAGCTGCACGAGATGAACCCGATGCTCGGCCTGCGGGGGGTGCGTCTGGGCATCGTGAAGCCGGGCCTCTACGCGATGCAGGTGCGGGCGATCGTCGAGGCCGCGGTCGAGGCGAAACGGGCGGGGGCCGACCCGAAGGTGGAGATCATGATCCCGCTCGTCGCGACGGCCCCCGAGCTCGCGCAGATGCGAGCGGAGCTCGAGCCCGTCGCGACCGAGATCCTCGAGCGCGAGGGCGTGACCCTCGACCACCTCGAGTGGGGCACGATGATCGAGCTTCCCCGGGCCGCCGTGACCGCCGGCGAGATCGCGGAGACCGCCGAGTTCTTCTCGTTCGGCACGAACGACCTCACCCAGACGGCGTTCGGATTCAGTCGCGACGACATCGGCAAGTTCGTCGGCATGTACGAGGAGCGCAAGCTCGTGCCCGCGAACCCGTTCGTCACGATCGACCGGCCGGGTGTCGGGTCGCTGATGAGCACCGCGGTCGAACAGGGGAAGCAGGCGAACCCGTCGCTGCACCTCGGCATCTGCGGGGAACACGGCGGCGACCCCGCGAGCGTAGTGTTCTGCCACGAGCTGGGGCTCGACTACGTGAGCTGCTCCCCGTTCCGCGTCGAGACGGCGCGCCTCGCCGCCGGGCAGGCGGCGGTCGGCCAGGCCGAGGTCGCGTCGAAGTAGCGATCGGGCGTGATCGTCGTCACCGAACGATCGGTGCCTGTCCGCTAGTCTCGGCCGTCCTCCCACCTCCCCCGAGCAGGAGGTGGTCGCATGCGAGGCTCTTCGAGCCGAGCGAGAGCCGTGTCGCTCGCGCTCACTGTCGTGGTCGGTGTCTCGACGTACACGGGCGCCGCAGCCGTGGCTGGTCACATGTCCGATTGGTCGCACGATCACTCGAAGAAGGGCATCCCGCCGCGACCGAGCGGTCTGTGGCAGTTGAACGACGTCTTCGGCAACCGATGCAGCAATCGCGCGAACAACGCCCGCTCATGGTGGCCGCATGCAGACTGGGATCCCTTCGGTGCCGGAGCCTACGTCGAGTACCACACCTACCTGGCCCGCAACATCGGGTTCAACATCCGCAACCACATCAACGCCGCACATCGTGACGGTGCCCTGTACCCGGGCATCGGCGCGTACAACTGCCGGCTGATCGCCGGGACGACGTCCTGGTCCGTGCATTCCTGGGGAGCCGCCGTCGACACGAACTGGCAGCGCAACCCGCGCTATCAGGACCATTGGAACGGCCGCGGCTTCGACGGAGAGAACCACGGCACCTACATCCCCGACGTCTGGCGAGGCGGATTCCCCGGGCACCGCTTCTTCTGGGGGCTCAACTGGGACTCGGCCCCCGATCCCATGCACTTCCAGTACGTCACCAACTACTGAGCCCGTCTCGAGGAGGGAACCATGGTCAGGAAACTCGTGATCGGCATGACGGCAGTGGTCGCGGCGGCCGCCGGGTTGGTCGGCAGCCAGGCCCGAGGCGACTCGGTCGTCGCGGCGCGGCCGAAGGGCCCGACTGGATGCGTGGCGCTCCCGGCGTTCGCTCGAGGCGAGGCGCCTGGCCTCGCGAGGGGCCGAGGGATCTGGGCGGTGGCAGGCGGCGCGATCGTCTCGGCGGGGGCGGGCCGATCCGTGTCGGTCCGGACCGAGGGGGGCGACTCGATCCGTCATGTGGCTGCCGAACCCGGACTCGGAACGGCGTACGTCATCGATCGGGTCGGTGGCGACGACGTCGTCGTCATCACGCGCCGCGGGACCCGCCGCATCTCCGAGAGCGCCGAAGCGACGCACCCGGCCTGGTCCCCGAGCGGAGAACTCGCGTGGGCCACGGGATCCGGCGTCGCCGTGCTGGGCCGCGACAGCTCCCGCGTCTCCAGGATCGAGGGGCCGGTTGCCGGGAGCACCGTCTTCTCGCCCGTGTTCCTCTCGTCGACGAGGCTGGCCGTGGTCGCTGCCGCGCCGCCCACTCCGGAAGCGCCCGAGGGCGGCCGCATCGACGACCTCTGGATCACGGATCTCCAAGGCGATGGATGGCGACGGCTGACCTCGTTCCGAGCGAGCGGCGACCGATGGGTGACGATCCGAACGCCGATCATGGTCGACGGGAAGCTGTCGTTCGTCCGCGTCGTCGGCCGTGGTTCGGCGACGGGGGAGCCACGGTTCGAGCTGTGGCGTTCTGAACGAGATGGGACTCAACGAGTGCGAGCGTTGCCCGACGAGCGGTACCTGGCGGGTATTCGGCGGGGCGAGCTCGTCTGGAACGTGCCGGACCCCGAACACGGACGGATGCTGTTGTCCGTGGCGGGTCGCACGATCGGGTGCGGCTCGGTCATGGCCGATCCGCCCGACGCGGTCGATCCCGACCGGCGCCCCGGCGGTGGAACGAGCGTTCCGCCACGTGCCGATTGGCCCGAGCTCGACGTGCCGACGGTAGACCACACGGAGGAGGTAGCGGTCATCGTGGGCGACTTCGCGACCAGCGCAGAGGCCGAGGCCGTCGCCGCGGCGATCGGGGCGGCGTACCCGGCTGCAGATGTCGACGTCGTGGACTCGTCGGTCGCCCCCTTGGCGATCCGACCCGGGGTGTACGGGGCGCTGCTGCACCTGCCGATCGACGCCGACCCCACGGCGGCATTGGCGACGTTCCGAGATCGGCTGCCGGGGTACGCAGCCGAACAGCTGGATCGTGACGCCATGAGGGTGCGCGGACGGCTCCGGCGCCTCGGCCCTGCACCCCCGCTGGTGTTGGTCCTGGCGATCGTGCTGACCGCATGCGGAGGAGATCGCGGAACCGTCGATCCTGCGCCACCCGCGCCATCCGATCCATCGGCGTCCGATGCCAGATGGCTGGCGGTGATCGAAGCAGCCCCGCGGGCCGACGACCTCGATGCCCTCACCCAGCGCGTCCGCGATCCCCTCGGTCACGCGCTCGTCGTGTCGCCCGTTTCCTGCTTCGAGGGCCTGCCGGAGGGGGCGGGTGACGGATACGTGATCGGCGCCGTCGCGGGATCGCGTGAGGAAGCGGAGCTCCTCGTCGAGGGAGCGGGCGAGCCGGTGCTGTTCACGGCGTCCGTGACGATCCTGTGTACCGACTGAGTGGCGAGGGGGCCGTTGCTAGCCTTGGCTGGTGCGCCTCCTCCGGAGTCATCCGATCCTCGCCGTCGTGGCCCTCGTACTGGTCGTGGCGCTCTCGGCTGTGTCGTTCAGCGCCGTGACCGTCTGGCGCGAGGCGCATCACGACGATGCTCGTGACCACGACCGCGTCGACGCGATCGTCGTGCTGGGCGCCGCCCAGTACGACGGCACGCCGTCGGAGGTCTTCGCCGGACGGCTCGATCACGCGGCCCTGCTCTTCGAGCAGGGCCGCGCCGACACCGTCTTCGTGCTCGGCGCCAACCAACCGGGCGATCGCACGACCGAGGCGGAGGCGGGTCACGACTATCTGGTCGCTCAGGGCGTGCCCGCGGCATCAGTCATAGCGTTGCCGGTGGGCGACTCGTCGTACACGAGCCTGCGAGCAGCGGCGCGCGCGATGCGCGACCGCGGGCTCTCGACCGCGTTCCTCGTCTCCGATCCATGGCACAACGCCCGCATCCAAGCGATGGCGGGCGACCTCGGGATCGACGGGCATGCCTCGGCCACGTGGACGTCGGCCGCGCGCACCGAGGAGACGCGCATGCCGGGCTACGTGCGCGAGACGTTCGCCTATCTGTACTACCTCGTGGGTGGGCGTTGAGGGGAGGGCAGCGCCCGGCGGGCACGTCTCTGGTCGCCGGTACGATGGGCGCGTGAGCGCCACGCCCACCCCCCGGGAGCGCACCGAGCAGCTCGAGCGAGAGGTGCTGTCGTCTCGTGCCGTGCTGGCCGCAGAGACGAAGGGCCGCGACCGCGACGAGCCCCTCGACCACATCCGCACGGTGTTCCAGCGCGACCGGGACCGAATCCTGCACTGCAAGGCGTTCCGGCGGCTCAAGCACAAGACGCAGGTGTTCCTCGCGCCGCAGGGCGACCACTACCGGGTTCGGCTCACGCACACGCTCGACGTCTCCCAGATCGCCCGCACCTGCGCCCGGGCGCTGCGACTCAACGAGGATCTCACCGAGGCGATCGCGCTCGGGCACGATCTCGGACACACGCCGTTCGGCCACCTGGGGGAGCAGGCGCTCACGCCGTTCCTCGGGCGGCCGTTCCGCCACAACGAGCAGTCCCTGCGCATCGTCGAGCATCTCGAGAACGACGGAGCGGGGTTGAACCTCACCTGGGAGGTGCGCGACGGCATCGTGCACCATCCCTGGTCCACACCGATGCCCGCCACCCTCGAGGCGCAGCTCGTGCGGTTCGCCGACCGCATCGCCTACATCAACCACGACATCGACGATGCCGTTCGGGCCGGGGTCCTCGACGAGTCGGAGCTGCCGGCGGACGCCGTCCGCGTGCTGGGGGCGACGCACTCCGATCGCATCGACACGCTCGTCAGCGATCTCGTCGCCGAGAGCGACGGGCGCGACGAGATCGCCCTGTCCACGCCGGTCTTCGCTGCGCTCGACACCCTGCGCGACTTCATGTTCAGCGAGGTCTACCTGCGCGAAAGCGCTCGTGACGACCACGAGCGGGCGACGAAGTTGATCCGCGATCTGTTCGCGTACTTCCTCGATCGTCCCGACGAGATGCCCTCGGAGTACCATGGGGCGCCCGGCGACCTGGCGACCCACGTGGCCGACTTCATCTCGGGCATGACCGACCGCTATGCGATCCGCACGTACGAGCGCCTCTTCCTTCCCCGGGGCTGGCTGCTCGACCGGGACCTCTAGGCGCCCGGACGAGGGCAGGGGAAAGGAACCGTTGGCCGGACGTATCCGCGACGACGACATCCAGGCGGTGAAGGACCGCACCGACCTGGTGCAGCTCGCATCGCAGTACCTCACGCTCAAGAAGGCCGGTGCCGACCGCGTGGTTGGGTTGTGTCCGTTCCACCAGGAGAAGACGCCGTCGTTCGGCATCTCGCCGTCGAAGCAGCTCTACTACTGCCACGGGTGCGGGGCCGGCGGCGACGCGATCCGCTTCGTGCGCGAGCTCGAGCACCTGAGCTACGTCGAGGCCGTCGAGCGCCTCGCGCAACAGGCGGGCGTGCACCTGCGCTACGAGGGGGATTCGCCCGAGGCCCGGCGTGCCGCCGCCCGCCGGCAGGCGCTGATCCGCGCGAACGAGCAGGCGGCCGAGCTCTACGCGCAGATGCTGGCCGACGGCAAGGAGGCCGACGACGCCCGCGCCTACGTCGAAGAGCGCGGCATCTCGCCCGAGGCGGTCGCGACGTTCGGCGTCGGCTTCGCCCCGGGCTACCCCGACTTCCTGCTGCGCAGGCTCTCGCAAGCTCGTGACCTGAGCCCCGAGATCTTGCTCGAGGCCGGCCTCGCGACACGTGGCGACGACGGAAGCGTGCGCGATCGATTCCGTGGGCGCCTGATCTTCCCGATCCACGATCTGCAGGGGCACGGCATCGGGTTCGGCGCCCGCATCTTGCCGAGCGACCCGAGGGCCGGCGAGCAGGCCAAGTACCTCAACACGGCCGAGACGCCGATCTACAAGAAGCACGAGGTGCTCTACAACCTTCATCGCGCGCGGACCGCGATCGCGCGTGGTGGCGAGGTGTTCGTCGTCGAGGGATACACCGACGTGATCGGGTTCTCGCAGGCCGGCATCGAGAACACGGTCGCGACGTGCGGCACCGCGCTCGGAGAAGGGCACTTCCGGCAGCTCGCGCGTTTCACCCAGCGCGCGGTCATGGCGTTCGACTCCGACGAGGCGGGCGCCCGCGCGGCCGAGCGCGCAGCCGAGTTCCAGGAACGGTTCCCGTCGGTGCAGACCGTGGTGATGATCATGCCCGAGGGCCTCGATCCGGCCGATTTCGTCGCGAAGCACGGCGCCGATGGGGTCCGCGAGGCGGCCACGGGAGCGAGGCCGCTCGTGGAATACATGGTGCGGCGCACGATCGGTCGTCACGACCTCTCGAGCGTAGAAGGGCAGTCGCGGGCGGTCGCCGACGCGATGCCCATCATCGAGGGGCTCACCGATCCTGTGCGCCGCAGCGAGTACGCACACCTCGTCGCCGACCTCGCGGGGGTGACCGAGTTCTCGGTCGTGCAGGCGCTCGACGCGCGTCGGGGAGGACGCCCCGGCGAGGTGGTCGTCGAGACGCCGCGGCGCATGAGCGCGCGCGACAAGGTCGAGCGCGAGATGTTGAAGCTGCTCGTGCGCGATCGCGCCGCCTACGACGAGTACGCGCCGCAACTCACCGACGAGCACTTCCGCAGCGCCACGGCCCGCTCGGCGTTCTCGGCGCTGCGTGAGGCGGGGGGCGATGCGTCCGTCGTCGCCGGGGGGGACGACGAGAGGCTCGGCGCCATGCTCAGCTCCCTCGCCGTCGAACCACTCGACGGCGAGGGAGGGCCCGACTACGCCCTCTCGGTCTGGTCCCGGTTGCAGGAATTCGTGCTGAAGCACCAGAGCGACGCGTTACGCATGCAGCTGCAGAAGCTCAACCCGACCACCGACGAGGGCTACGACGAGCTGTTCGCCCGGCTGGTCGCGATCGACGGCGAGCTCCGCCGCCTGCGCCAGGGCATCCGCAGCGCCGTGTGAGCGTGCCGTCCCGGCCACGTCGTTCGGTGCGGAAGGGTCGCCGTCGTCCCCGTTCCGTACACTGAGGCGTCGTGCCGAACCCCCATCCGACCACTCCCGAGGAGACCTGTTGGCTGTTCCGGCCCGCGATGAATCCCCACTGAGCCTCGACGAGGTCAAGGAGTCCATCACCGCCAAGGGGCGTGAGCGAGGCTTCGTCACGTCCGAGGACCTGCTCGAGGCGGTTCCCGTCGACGACTTCACGCCCGAGCAGGTCGAGGAGTTCCTCACCCAGGTCGGCGACCATCTCACGGCCGAGGGCATCGAGGTGATCGAGGTTCCCGGTGAGGAGACCGACGCCGCGACCCAGGTGCGCATCGAGGTCGACCTGCTGAAGGCGCCGACGAACGACCCGGTGCGCATGTACCTGAAGGAGATCGGCAAGGTCCCCCTGCTGAACGCTCCGCAGGAGATCGACCTCGCCCGGCGCATCGAGGCCGGGGAGATGTCGACCGCGCTGCAGGTCCAGCTCCGTGACGAAGACGAGCCCAAGGCCGATCCCCACGACCTGAAGGTCTGTGTGACGAAGGTCTGGGAGATCCGCGATCATCAGCTCACCGCGTTCGGCAAGGTGGAGGGCATCGGACGCGAGAAGATCGCGAAGAGCTACCGGCCGAAGACCGACGACGAGCTCCAGGCCTGGCTGCACCGGGTCGAGCGCGACGGCCAGCTCGCCAAGCGCAAGCTGATCGAAGCGAACCTGCGTCTCGTCGTGAGCATCGCCAAGCGCTATGTCGGGCGAGGCATGCTGTTCCTCGATCTGATCCAGGAAGGCAACCTCGGCCTGATCCGCGCGGTCGAGAAGTTCGACTACGCGAAGGGCTTCAAGTTTTCCACGTACGCGACGTGGTGGATCCGCCAGGCGATCACACGCGCGATCGCCGATCAGGCGCGCACGATCCGCATCCCGGTGCACATGGTGGAGACGATCAACAAGCTCGTCCGCGTGCAGCGCCAGCTGCTGCAGGACCTCGGTCGCGAGCCCACCCCCGACGAGATCGGCAAGGTCATGGGCATCAGCGCCGAGAAGGTGCGCGAGATCCAGAAGGTCTCGCAGGAGCCTGTCTCGCTCGAGACGCCGATCGGCGAGGAGGAGGATTCGCACCTCGGCGACTTCATCGAGGACGCCGACGCCGTCGTGCCGGTCGACGCGGCGAGCTTCATCCTGTTGCAGGAGCAGCTCGAATCCGTGCTCCACACCCTGAGCGAGCGCGAGAAGAAGGTGATCCAGCTGCGGTTCGGCCTCGTCGACGGCCACCCGCGCACGCTGGAGGAGGTCGGCCGCGAGTTCGGCGTCACGCGAGAGCGCATCCGGCAGATCGAGTCGAAGACGCTGTCGAAGCTGCGCCACCCGAGCCGCTCACAGAAGCTCCGCGATTACCTCGAATAGGGTACGCACCGCGAACGCCTCGCCCTCAAGTCCCCCCTCAACGGGCTCCGATGCTTACCTGAGGGCGATGGATGGTCCACGCCCAGAGGACGGGTGGCCGCATGATCCGTTTCACGGATCTTCGTGAGGAAGAGGGATTCACGCTCATCGAGTTGATGGTCGTCGTCGCCATCCTCGGCGTGCTCTTGCTCATGTCTGTGAGCACGTTCGTCGGTGTGAAGGAGCGGGCCAACGACTCGGCCGCGAAGGAGACGGCCGCGCAGGCGCTCGAGACCGGGCGGATCGTCTTCACCGACCATGCGACGTACGGCACCGTGACGCCGGCGGAGCTCTCGGCAGCCGAGCCCTCGCTCAACTTCGTGGACGAGGTAACGAACAGCTCGGGACCGAACGCCGCCAGCATGTGGGTGCCCGACGCCCCGACGCCGGGTCACACGTTCGTGGCCGCGGTCTACAGCGACTCGGGCAAGTGCTTCTTCATCCGAGACTGGATCACGATCGGCATCGGCTTCGCGGTGCAGGATGGCGTCGCGGCGCCCGACTGCACCGCCGACCAGGCCACGGCGGTCACCTTCGGCACTCGCTGGCCCGCTGGCTGACCCTCGAGGCGTGAAGAGGGTTTCACGTGATCGAACCACCGCCGACGGCACGGCCGGCGACGCGGCAGTGGCGGTGTTCGCGGGGGACCCGGTAGCAGCTCCGCCGGTCAGTTCCATACAGCGTCGTCGAACGTCTCTCTCTCGCCGAGGCGCGTGCGGATCGCGCCCCGAGCCCGCCGGATCGCCTCGAGGCTGCGCACGCTCGCCTGGTCGGCGATCCGTTGCGCCTGGCCGGTTACGAGCTGCAGACCCGGTGAGCCGGCAGCCTTCCGTTGAGGACCACGCACGACCTCGGGATCGTCCTCGTGCATCTTCTGGGCGATCGAGTAGCCGATGCCGATGCCGGCGGCCACGAGCACGAACGATCGGAGCTTCATGCGGCGTCCTTCCTGACGTCGGGGCTGATGGACCGATGCACCAGCCTATCCTCGCTCGAGGATGCGCGTACCGGCCGACAGGAAGGCCACTGGTAGACTCCCCGACGCTCCACCTTCCGGGGTAGCTCAACCGGCAGAGCGGCGGACTGTTAATCCGTAGGTTGTGGGTTCGAGTCCCACCCCCGGAGCTTCATCTACCAGCGACGATGAGCCTTCGCCGAGATCTTGCGGCCCGACGTGTGGACCGATCCTGGACTGATCTTCTCGTCGAGTGAGAGGAGTCGGCCGCCATGTCGAAGTTCGGAAGGATTTCGAGCCTCGACGTCATCGTCGTATCTGAGCCGAGGCGATCGCGTAGGCCATCCAACGGACCAGCCGAAGAACGAGATGTTCGCCACCTAGGCTACCCGGCGGCGTGGACGCCCACGTAGGCTGACCGTCGTAGGACTAGGAGACACAGAGGGCTGGACGGATGGAGGACCCGACGGTGCCCGGCAGAGTGGTAGTAGCCATCGGAGTGATCCTCGTGGGACTTCGCTGGGTGATCCCGGCTGTATCCGACATCGAACTGGGCACAGCGGCCGGACTGCTCTTGTCCGTGGGTGGAGGGGTCGCCATCTTCATCGGCGGGACGATGTTGTACTGGCCACATCGCCCCCGCTGATCACTTCGCGTTCGGCACGTACGGTGGCCTCGTGTGGACCGCCGGTCACGTCCCCGAGGTGGCCTCGCCGGGTGACAGGATGGAGCTTCTCGTGCGCATCGAGATCTCCATGGTCGCCCACGTGCGGGACGATGGACCCATGATGTCGACCGATGCATCCCTGATCGACGGGAGCGATCGGACCGACGTCAGTGCTCGTCCCAGTGACCGTGATGGAACCAGTGGCGATGCCCGTCGTGCACGTAGTCGACGTGGTCGTCGTGTGGCACGGCCTCGTGGCCGCATCCCTCTCCGTGTTCGTGGTCGTGCTCCTCGTGATGGCGATGCTCGGGCTCCTCGATCTCCTGGACCTCTTTGTGCTCGAAGGCCTCGGGGTCCTGCCACATCCCGGGCGGGATCGTCGTCATCGGCTCCTCCTCTGATCGTTGGACAAGGTTCCTATCACGACCTACGTCGGGATACTCGCATCGACGGGTATCACGGAGACCAGACCACGTAGACACCGTCGCCGATCGTGACGGGCCGCCCTCCGATCTCCTGCACGAGGATCCTGCCGTCGCCGTTCGGGGCCTCCGCCGGGTAGGCGAACGCCGAACCGTCGGGCGCCCACGGCGTCGCACTGTGCGCGTACTGCGTGAAGAAGGGCGCGTAGTCACGCAGGACTTCGATCGTGGGGGAGTGACGCCCTTCCGCCTCGGTCGCACGCCCTCCCTCCCACACCTGCCAGACGAACGGGATCGTTCCCGCCGCTCCGGGTTCAGGCGCGAGCGCGAGCAGCCGCTCACCGTCGGGGCTCCACCAGAACGTCATCGCCCGCATCGAGGTGGCCCTGCGGGTCTTCCCGGTGCGCACATCGACCACGCGAACCCCTTCGCCCGGCTGGGCGGGGCGTCGATCGTAGAAATCACCGTCGTCCTCGCCCAGGAGTTGGTAGGCGACCGCTCCTCCGTCGGGTCGCAACACGAACGAGAGCGCCCCTTCCCCCTCGACCAGCACCCGTGGGGGACCGCCGTCGACGACCGCGATGAGTCGCTGCGACCCGCCCCCGATGCGCTCCGCGTACACGAGCGTGCTGCCGTCGACGCTCCAGGCAGGCGCGGCGAACAGGCCCGGCTTGACGCTGACGCTCGTCGCCTGTCCGTCGAGATCGATCTCGTCGAGTCGGTCGAACCCGGCGTGAGCGAGCACCCGCCGACCGTCGGGAGCCCAGACGAAGTAGAAGAACGGCTTCCCCCCGGCGACCGCTCGCACGCTCGGCGTGTCACGGGACAGGTCGAGCACCCCCATCTGCACCGGTGCGTCAGGATCGCCCCCCGCCCCGAGGAACGCCACCCGATCCCCGGTGGGGTTCCACGCGAGGTAGTAGGGCATGAACGGCGTCCGCGTGACGACGGGGCGCTCGCCCTTCGATCCGGCGACGACGATGGCGCCCGAGAACCCCGTGTCCGTGGTCTCCTGGGTGACCCAGGCAAGTCGGTCGCCCTCGGGCGACCACGTTGGCTGCAGGGCCGGGCCGGGCCCCGTGGAGACCGTCACTCGATCCGAACCGTCCGCGCGCATCGTGGAGAGGGAGCCGTCGACCCCGACGATCGCGAGACGGCCCGGTGCGGAGATCAGTGCGGTCGGGGGGGTGGTGACCGTCGGCTCGCTCGGGTCCGGGGTGACGGTGGACGTCTCGTTCGTCGAGCCGATCGTGATCGTGCACGCGCCGAGCGTCACGGCGACGACGACGGCGGCGACCCCTGCGCGGACGGCCATCCCTGGACCGTACCGCACCTCTCGCACGAGGTCGCGGGCCGACCATGTACGCGCCCGGTCCGAATCGGTACGGTTGGTTCCATGAGGACCGGAGCGACGCGATCGGGCGGACGCTGATGGCTGCCGCGACTCCGACCGCGCAGCGACTGCGCCCTTACCTACCGCGGGTCACCCTGCAGTGGATCGGGGACGACCCGGGCGAGCTATGCCGTGCCGTCGACGCCTCGATGGTGTTCGTCGACGTCTCCGGGTTCACGAAGCTCTCCGAGAAGCTGGCGAAGCTGGGCAAGCTCGGAGCCGAGGAGATCGCCGATTCGATCGACGGGTGCTTCGCGGAGCTGCTCGACGTCGCCTATCGGGAGGACGGCAGCCTCCTGAAGTTCGGCGGCGACGCCTTGCTGCTCCTCTTCTCAGGCCCGGACCCAGCCGAGCACGCCGCTCGTGCCTGCCGGGCTGCCGCGGGCATGCGTCGCCGCTTGCGCGACGTCGGGCGCCTCGACACCGCGGGGGGGCGTGTGACGCTCCGGATGTCGGTCGGCGTACATACCGGCACGTTCCACATGTTCCTGGTCGGCGGCTCCCATCGGGAGCTCGTCGTGACCGGACCCGCGGTCTCGCGCCTCACCGACATGGAGGGCGCGGCTGAGGCCGGCCAGATCATGGTGAGTCCCGAGACGGCGTCGTTGCTTCCGACGTCGTGGACGGGGGCCGCGCTCGGGCCGGGTGTCCTGTTGCGTTCGACGGCGGGTGCGCCGCTCGATCGCGTCTCCCTGCTCCCGACGGTCGACGAGGGACTGCTGGAGACGTGCATCCCCGTGGCGACCCGTGAGTACCTGGCTGCGGCCTCGCGGGAGCCCGAGCACCGACAGGTCTCGATCGGGTTCCTCCACTACGACGGGACAGACCGGATGATCGAGGAGGCCGGGCCCGAGCGGTTCGCGCTCGAGCTCGATCGTCTCGTGCGAGACGTCCAAGCGGCGGTCGACGAGCACGAAGTGTGCTTCCTCGCCTCGGACGTCGATCACGACGGCGGCAAGTTCATCCTCACCGCGGGAGCTCCGCGGGCCACGGGGGCCGACGAAGAGCGCCTCCTGCTCGCGATGCACCGCATCGTCTCGACGGAGCGATCGATCGGGGTGCGGATCGGCGTGAACCGGGGTCACGTGTTCGCCGGCGACGTCGGTGCGACGTACCGACGGACCTACACGGTTATGGGCGACGCCGTGAACCTCGCGGCCCGCGTCATGGCGAAGGCCGGGCCGGGACAGGTTCTCGCCACCGCCGACGTGCTCGATCGCTCCGGCACCCTGTTCGACGTCGAGGCCCTCGAGCCGTTCACGGTCAAGGGGAAGGCCAAGCCCGTGACCGCCTGGTCGGTCGGCCCGCCCGTCGGGTCGCGCAGCCGTCGGGCGGCGCACGACGAGGACATCGAGCCGGCCACGCTGGTGGGACGCGAGCGCGAGATGGAACGGTTGCGATCGGCCGCGGACCGGTCGGCCGCCGGTCGTGGCACCCTGGTCGAGATCGTCGGGGACGTCGGCATCGGCAAGTCGCGGCTCGTCGAGGAGATCCGGCGCGAGCTCGCCGACGTGCATCACCTCGAGGCCACGTGCGAGACCTACACGTCCTCGACCCCGTACATCGCCTGGCGTGAACTGATGCGACAGCTCCTCGACCTGGGCTGGGAGGCGCCGTCCGACGAGGTCGTCGATCGGCTGCACGCCTCGATCGAGGACAGGGACCCCGACCTGCTGCCGTGGCTTCCCCTGATCGCGCTGACGTTCGACGTCACCCTGCCGCCGACGCCGGAGGTCGAGATGCTCGGCGAGGAGTTCCGCCGTGAGCGTCTCCACGAAGTCGTGTTGCGGTTCCTGGGGCTCGTCGTCGACCGGCCGACGGTGGTCACTATCGAAGACGTCCAGCACATGGACGAGGCGTCGGGGGCGCTGCTGGCATCCCTGGCCTCGTCGCTCGAGCATCGTCCGTGGCTGATCGTCACCTCTCGGCGTGACGAGGGCGACGGGTTCCGGGCACCGGACGCCGTCAGCGTCGACCGCCTGGACCTCGGCCCCCTGTCGGAAGCCGAGGCCCGTGCGCTGGCGGAGGCTGCGACCGAGCGGCACCCCGTCCCTCCGCACGTGATCACAGGACTCGCCACGAGGTCGGGGGGGAACCCGCAGTTCCTGCGTGACCTCGTCCGGGCCGTGGTCGAGACGGGCAGCACTGACGAGCTGCCGGACAGCCTCGAGGCCGCGGCGATGGCTCGGATCGATCGCCTCGAGCCCGATGAGCGGGCGATCGTGCGTCGGGCGGCCGTCCTGGGCCTGAGCTTCCACCCGAGGATGCTGGAGTGGCTCGCGCTCGACGACGAGGCGCCTCCCTCGAGCGACGTGCTCGCCCAGCTGACGCCGTTCTTCGACGACGACGGTGACGGGTACGTTCGGTTCCGGCACGGCATCGTGCGCGAGGCGGCCTACCAGGGCCTCCCGTTCCGCGTCCGGCGACGGTTGCACGAGGCCGCCGGGCTGCACTTCGAGGAGGAGGCCGAGCGGCCGGACGAGGTCGCCGGCATCCTGTCGCGGCACTTCTCCCTCGGCGGAGACGACGAACGTGCCTGGCGGTACTCCTTGATGGCCGCCGCCAGGGCGAAGGAGGCATACGCCTACGAGGAAGCGGCCCGCTACTACCGCAGCGCGCTCGACGCAGCCAAGGGCGCGGATGCCTCGCGAGAAGAGCTCTCGGATACGTGGGAGGCACTGGGCCTCGCGAAGGAACAGGTCGGCGAGCCGCAGGCAGCGAAGTCTGCGTACTCCGCGGGGCTGCGGCTCGTGCGGGGTGACCTGGTGCGCGAGGCCGAGTTGATGTACCGCCAGTCCGTGATCGACGGGCGGGCGGGGCACATCCTCCCCGCGGTGCGATGGGCCCGGCGCGGACTCAGGACCCTCGAGGGGATCAAGGATCGCCGGGCCGTCGCCTGCCGAGCGAAGCTCTACTCGATGCTCGCCGGTGTCCGGGTGCGTCAGGGTCAGGACCGCGAGGCGATCGAGCTCGCTCGCCAGGCGATCCGCGCCGCGGAGATCGCGGGGGAGCAGGAGTCGCTCGCCAACGGCTGCCTCGTGATCGCGTGGGCGCTCTCGTCGATGGGGGCGGCCGAGGACGAGACCTACTCACAGCGGGCGCTCGGCATCTACGAGGGGATCGGTGACCTCCTGGGCCAGTCGATGGCGCTGAACAACATCGGCATGCGTCTGTACTGGCAGGAACGCTGGAGCGACGCGGTCGACGCGTGGGTGCGGGCGTCCGAGACGAGCGCGCGTGCGGGCGACGCCGTCGGCGCAGCGTTCGGCGACTGCAACATCGCCGAGGTGCTCTCGGACCAGGGGCGGTTCGAGGAGGCGGAGGCTCGCTTCCGCCGGGCGCTGCAGATCTGGCGTGGCACCGGCGACGAACAGGGCGTCGCCTACGCCTCCGCCCAGCTCGGGAGGACCTACATCCGGGCGGGTCGGATCGACGAGGGGCTGGAGCTCCTGCGCGATGCGTTGGAGCGGTACCGGGCTCTGCGCGTGAAGGGGGATGCGCTCGATGCCGAGGTCTGGATCGCCGAGGGCGAGACGGCGAGGAATCGGCCGCTGGCCGACGAGGCGCTCGACGAGCTCATGGCCGAGGTCGAGGACGAGTCACCGGCCCAGCGGACCTTGGAGCGGGTCGCGGCGTTCTCGCTGGCGCAGCGGGGAGAGCTCGAGGCCGCACGGGAACGCTTGACCCGAGCGGCCGACCTGGCTCGGAAGGCTGAGGGCTCCTACGAACTCGCGATCATCTTGGACGCGCTCGCGCGGCTCGGCGGGGCGGAGCCGCACGACGGCGACATGGCCGCCGAGCGCGACGCCATCATGGGGAACCTGGGGATCGTCCGCCTCCCGGAGCCCCCGCTCGAGGGGGCTCCGGTGGACGGCGGATCGGGTCCTGCCGGGAGCTAACTCCGTCCCCTGGGGTCGGAGTTGTAGCTGCCGGGGATCGTGTAGACGACGACCGCGTCGGCTCCCTGCTTGAACTGGTTCACGATGCACGGATACATCGAAGCGTCGACCTTGTTGCAGGTCGGGAGGAGGGCGTGACTGGTGGTCTCCTGGCCGGCATCGTCGAGGAAGGTCTGTCCCTTCGCGTCGAAGCAGACCTCGAGCTTGGATGCGCCGTTGTCCGCGATCTCGTTGAAGAGCCTCTTCTTGACCACCGTGGTGATCGTAGCGAAGCGCTCGTCGTTGCTGAAGGTGTAGAAGTACTCGAAGTTCGTGAACTCCGTGTACGGCGTGCCGTCCGCGTAGTTGCAGTCGAGCAGCGCGCCCTGCGTGATGAACTGGGAGATCAAAGCGCCGGCGTCCGTGTCGAGGTCTGGGTTGTACTCCTCGAGCGTGATGTCGGTGCGGCTCTGGCCGCCGTTCCCCGTGAACGACGTCGTGCAGTCCACGTCCTCAGGGCAGAACTGCGGAACGATCTCGAACTGGTCGGAGGACTCGGGCGCGGCACCCGAGGTCGTCGCCTCGAGGGTATATGTGCCCGGTTCGTCCACCGACAAGTTGTCGAAGGTGGCGACGCCGCCATCGGCTGCGCGGCTCGTCGTGCCTGCGAGCGTTCCCGAGCCCGGGTCGAGGGTCACGGTGATCGCCCCCGTGAACGACGCGATCGGATCACCCGAGGCCGGGTCGACGAGCGCCACCTGGGGGCTCGTCGCGTCGGGAGGCGACAGCTGCGCACCGAAGTCCTGCGTGCCGGTGATCCGCATGTCGATCTGTGCGTCCTTCGGCTGAGTGACGAACCTGAGCTCGCAAGCGTCGGTGGGGAAGCTGACCGTCAGGTTGGAGCCCTCCGCGACGAGGATGAAGTCGTTGCCCGGAGGGCCCGAGAAGTTGTTCGATTGCTTGGCCGTGATCTGGAAGTCGAAGTCCCCACCGGCGCAGGATGCCGCCGCACGGAACGTGCCGACCTGAGCCATGGTTCCCGGCGCGATCGAGAGGCTGCGGTACTGGATCGTGCGGGTGCTGGCGACGTACGTTCCTCCGACGACGTTCGTGATCGTCAGCCCCGTGGGCACACGCAGATCCGCGGAGCCCAGCCCCTGGTTCGAGGAATCGTTGTGCAGGGTGAGGGCCAGCGTCTCGGACGAAGCCGACGCGGTCGACGGGCTCAAGACCGCTCGGTAGGGCTTGACCTCGACCGGGGGTTTGGCTCCGGCGTTCACGGGGCCAAGGATCAGGGCGATCAAGGACAGGGCGGCGACGGTCAGCGTCGTCCGCGTTACGAATCGGGGTCTTCCACTTCGCACGGATGTGCCTCCTGACTAAGCGGTTTCCCCAAGCCGGGGGGAGCACGACTATACGACGTAGGGAAACCGGTGAAAAGGTCTCGCCCGTCCGGCCGACAGGCTTTCGACCTATCCTCACGATCGTGCGCTTCGTTACGTGGAACGTGAACTCGATCCGTCAACGCCTGCCGCGCCTCTTGGCCCTGCTCGACCGCCATGAACCCGACGTGGTTTGTTTGCAGGAAACGAAGGTTGCCGACGGCGACTTCCCGATCGAGCCGTTGCTCGAGGCGGGGTACGGGGCCCTCAGCCACGGACAGGGCGGCCGTAACGGGGTCGCGATCGTCTCGCGACTCCCGATGGAGGAGGTCGCCAGGGGTCTGCCCGGTTCGCCGGTACCTGACGACGCTCGGGTCCTGGCGGCGAGGGTCAACGGTGTCACCGTGGCCAGCATCTACGCCGTGAACGGCAAGGAGGTCGGTGACCCGGCGTACGAGGTCAAGCTCAAGTGGTACGAAGCGCTCCACGCGTGGGCGCGGGCGACGATCGATCCCTCCGTGCCGGCCCTGCTGACAGGGGACTTCAACGTCACTCCCGACGATCGTGATGTGCACGATCCCGATCTCTGGTGCGGGCGGAACCTCGCGAGCGAGCCGGAACGCGAGCGGCTGCGAGCCCTGATGGGCTCGGGCCTGGTCGACCTCGGCCGTCACGCCGCGGGCGACGTTTCCGGCCCCTTCACGTTCTGGGACTACCGGATGGGTGCCTTCCATCGTGGTTGGGGGCTCCGCATCGACCTCGCGCTCGGTACGGCCCCGGTGGTTGACCGGCTGGTCTCGGTCGAGGTCGATCGCGAGGAGCGCAAGCCGACGTCCGGCGAAGGCAAGCCCAGCGACCACGCGCCCGTGATCGTCACGTTGCGCGACTGACGACCTCGAGCGTGCCGGATCGGCCCCGGTATCTTCGTCACGTGGAGTTGCCCGGGATGCTCGTCGACCCGAGATGGTTGCGCGCACAACTACCCTCTCGTGGATCCGAGGATCTGGTGGTCGCCGATGTCCGGTGGGTGCCAGGCGGTCACGCGCGCGAGCGGTATGCGCTCGGGCACATCCCCGGCGCGATCTGCGTCGACGTCGATGCCGATCTCGCGGCTCCTGCGTTCGACGGACCCGGGAGGCATCCGCTCCCGTCGCCGGACGCGTTCGCCTCATCGATGTCGCGCCTGGGGATCGGTGACGACAGCGCCGTCATCGCCTACGACGACGCGGGAGGCTGGGTCGCGGCGAGGCTCTGGTGGATGCTGCGCGTCCTCGGCCACGACGCGGCACTGCTCGACCTCTCCTCGCTCGAGGCATGGACGGAAGGGGGAGGCGCGCTCGAGAGCGGCCCGCCCGAGGCCCCCGCGCCGGCCTCGTTCGCGCCGTCGCCCTGGCCGGCCGACCGTGTGGTCGATGCCGATGCGGTACTTCGGGCCGTGAGGGAAGGCTCCGCAGTCGTGCTCGATGTCCGAGCGGGGGAGCGCTACCGGGGCGAGTCGGAGCCGATCGATCCGGTGCCCGGCCACATCCCCGGGGCGGTGAGCGCCGAGTGGGCCGGCAACCACGACGACGAAGGCCGCATCCTCGATGCCGAGACGTTGCGCCGCCGATACGAAGACCTCGGGGTTCGCGACGACGGTGGCGCGATCGTGTCCTGCGGTTCCGGCATCACGGCTGCCTTCGGACTGTTCGTGATGGAACGCGCCGGACTCGGCCTGGGTCGGCTGTACGAGGGCTCGTGGTCGGACTGGGTGTCGGACCGCGCACGCCCCGTCGCCACCGGACCGGAGCCCGGCGAACCGAGCTGAGGCCCCCTCAGACCGTGAAGCGCTTGTTCGGCTGCTCGACCAACGGCTGGGTGATCGGGGAGAAGCGGTTGACGTCCTGCTCCCAGTCGCGACGGCGCCGATAGGCGGACGGGCTCACGCCGGTGTGCTGTCGGAACGTGGTCGTGAAGTGGGAGAGGCTGTTGAAGCCCACGCGGTGACAGATCTGCGTGATCGTGAGCTCGGTCTCGCGCAGGAGGTGCTGCGCGCGGTCGATGCGGAGCCCGATCAGGTACCGGTACGGAGGCACCCCCACGTACGCGGTGAACTGACGCGTGAAGTAGTACGGGCTCAGCGCCGCTTCGTGCGCGATGGCCTGCAGGTCCACGTCTCGATCGAGGTTCGCGGCGAGGAAGACCTGAACCTCGCGGATCCTGCGCTGCAAGTGTGGGCTGGGCAGTTCGTGATCGGTCACGCTCAAATCGGGAACCCCCTTGCTCCCTGCACGATGGTACGCCGCTACGACCCGTTCCGGCTTCAGGAATCCTGCCGTTCCTAGACCATGCCTTCGGGCTTGACCTGCCGGTCGTACTCCTCCTCGGTGAGGTGGCCGAGCGCGATCGCGGCTTCCTTCAGGGTGAGGCCCTCGTGGTGGGCCTTCTTCGCGATCGCCGCGGCGTTGTCGTAGCCGATGCTCGGCGCGAGCGCGGTCACGAGCATCAGCGAGCGGTCGACGAGCTCCTGGATGCGGTCGCGGTCCGCCTCGAGTCCCTCGATGCAGAACTCGCGGAACGTCTCGCTCACGTCGGCGAGCAATGCCGTCGAGTGCAGGAAGTTGCGGATCATCACGGGCTTGAAGACGTTGAGCTCGAAGTTGCCCATCGAGCCCGCGACCTTGATCACGGTGTCGTTGCCGATCACCTGGCAGGCGACCATCGTGACCGCCTCGGACTGCGTCGGGTTCACCTTCCCCGGCATGATCGAGGAGCCCGGCTCGTTCTCGGGGAGCATGAGCTCGCCGAGCCCGCTGCGCGGGCCCGACCCGAGCCACCTGATGTCGTTGGCGATCTTCATGAGGCTGGCGCCGAGCGTGGCCTCCGCGCCGCTCGCGAAGACCAGGGCGTCATGGGCGGCGAGGGCGGCGAACTTGTTCGGCGCGGTCACGAACGGCAGGCCGGTGAGCTCGGCGATCTTCGCCGCGACGGCCTCGGCGAACCCAGGCGGTGAGTTGAGCCCCGTGCCGACCGCGGTGCCACCTGCGGCGAGCTCGTAGAGCCCCGGCAGGACGAGCTCGAGTCGTTCGATGTCTGCGTCGAGCTGGGCAGCGTAGCCACCGAACTCCTGCCCGAGCGTGAGCGGCACGGCGTCCTGGAGATGGGTGCGGCCGATCTTCACGATGTCGGCGAACTCCTGAGCGCGTGCGGCGATCGCGTCGCGGAGCGCGCGCACCGACGGAAGCAGCCGCTCCACGATCGCCTGCGCCGCCGCGATGTGCATCGCCGTCGGGAACGTGTCGTTCGAGCTCTGGGACATGTTCACGTGGTCGTTGGGATGAACCGGCGACTTGGAGCCGAGGTCGCCGCCGGCGATCTCGATCGCGCGGTTCGAGATGACCTCGTTGACGTTCATGTTCGTCTGGGTGCCAGAGCCCGTCTGCCAGACGTACAGCGGGAAGTGCTCGTCGTGGCGCCCCTCGATGACCTCGTCCGCCGCCTGCACGATCAGGGCGGCGATCGTCGGGTCGAGGGCCCCGGACGCCTCGTTCACCAGCGCGGCGGCCTTCTTCAAGATCGCCTGGGCGCGGATCACCTCGATGGGCATGCGATCGGCTGCTGGGTGTCCGATCGCGAAATGGTGCAGCGATCGTTGGGTCTGCGCCCCCCAATAGGCCTCGGCGTCCACGTCGATCTCGCCGATGGAATCGGACTCGGTACGGTGCTCGGTCATCGTCGTTCGAACCTCCGGGAACTGGTGCCGCCATCCTCCCAAACGCGACGACGACTCCGTGGACCGATGGGCGCCACCGCAGGAGGATAGGCTCGAAGGAGGGGCGGTAGCTCAGTCGGTCAGAGCAGGGGACTCATAATCCCTCGGTCGCAGGTTCGAGTCCTGCCCGCCCCACGTCGCGCACGCCCAACCCCCGCGCCAAGGGAGGACCGACATGGAGCAGCAACCCTCGATACGGGAACCTCGCCTACGAGGGTTCCTCGCCGCGGTCGGTCTCGCACTCGCGATGCTTCCCGTCCTCGCTCAGGGGGCGGACGCGGCCCCGAACCGATGCTGGGCCAAGAACCTCACCCAGGGAACCCCACCCCGCTCGCACCTGCAGGGGGTGATCGACAGGGCCAGGGCGGGAGACCGGATCAAGGTGAAGCAGGTGTGTGTCCGGCCATTTCAGGATCGGCAAGCGACTCACCCTGGTCGGTGAGGGCGACGCCGAGGCATGCCGGTCCCCGTCCTACGCACGAACGGCGCGGGCAGGGTCCTCCTCGTGAAGGCTCGCGTGACGCTCACCAACCTGAAGATCACGGGCGGCTCGGTCCAGCGGGGCGGTGGCATCTGGAATGCCTCCAGCACACTGATCCTCAACCGCTCGTCGGTGCGCGGGAACGAGGCCGTGCTCTTCGGCGGGGGCATCGTGAACGATGGCGGGACGGTCGTCCTCAACCGCGGGTCCGCCGTGGCCGGGAACGAGACCGACGGCTTCGGCGGGGGCATCGTGAACGATGGCGGCACGGTCGTCCTCAACGGCGCGTCGGCGGTCCGACTCAACTCGGCCACCGACTACGGCGGAGGCATCATCAACATCGATGGCACCATCGTTCTGAACGGCTCGGCCGCGGTGGATCGGAACCGCGCCGACTTCGGCGGTGGCATCTACAACGAGGACGGCAGCGCCATCAGGATGAACGGTTCGGCGTCGATCCGGCAGAACACTGCCGGCGAAGGCGGCGGGGTCTACAACGACGACGGCATCGTCACCTTGAGGAACACCTCGTCGGTGACCGGGAACACGGCGACCGTCGGCGGCGGGATCCGGTTCGATAGGGTCAGGGCGTGCGACGGCACCGGTGCCGACGAGTGGACCGGTGCGATCAGTCCGAACGATCCCGAACGACCCGCCCACGGTGATCCCGATCGTCTGCACGTAGGATGAACCCGCAGGTCGCCGACCGTAGCCTGCAGGGACGGATCAGGTGAGCCGAGGCCGTGATCTCGGTCGCAGGTTCGAGTCCTGCCCGCCCCGCATGGCACGGATGACATCGCGGGCTCCGCTCGACCTGAGCCGTTGGTGGCTCGCGCTGTCGATCGTCGGGCTCGTGGCGGGCGGCCTGCTGGCGCTGGTGTTCGACGAGGATCGTGCTGCCGGTCTCGTGTGGGCGGCGACCACGGTGGTCGGGGTCGTTCCGATCGCTCGCGACGTGCTCGGAGGACTCATCCGTCGCGAGCCGGGCGTCGACCTGATCGCGTTGATCGCGATGGTGACCGCGCTGGCGCTGGAGGAGTACCTGGCCGGCGCCGTCATCGCGCTCATGCTCGCGACCGGGCATGCCCTCGAGGCCTACGCGGACCGGCGGGCGCATGCCGAGCTCTCGTCGCTGCTCGCCCGGGCCCCGCGGGTGGTCACGAGGTACGAGCACGACGAGCTGGCCACGGTGCCGATCGACCAGGTTCGTCAGGGTGATCGGCTCCTCGTGAAGACGGGCGAGGTCGTGCCGGTCGATGGCGTGCTGATGGGAGACGCCGTGCTGGACGAATCGGCCCTGACGGGGGAGTCGCGACCGATCGACCGGCCCCACAACGACCTCGTCCGCTCGGGCGCCGTCAACGCCGGACGGGGGTTCGACCTCCGGGCGACGGCGTCCGCCGAGGACAGCACGTACGCGGGCATCGTGCGGCTCGTGCAGGCCGCACAGGACGAGAAGGCCCCGGCGGTCCGCCTGGCCGACCGATACGCCGCGATCTTCATCCCGGTCACGCTGGTGATCGCGCTCGGGGCGTGGGTGGTCTCGGGCGACCCCCTGCGCTTCCTCACGGTCGTGATGGTCGCGACGCCGTGCCCGTTGATCCTCGCCGTCCCGATCGCGATCGTGGCGGGCATCTCCCGCTCCGCGAAACGAGGCATCATCGTCAAGGGTGGCGGTGCCCTCGAGACCCTGGCCCGGGGTTCGGTGCTGATGTTCGACAAGACCGGCACCCTGACATCGGGAGTTCCTACCGTGTCCGACGTGGAATCGTTCGGGCCGATCGGCGGCGACGAGCTGCTGCGCCTCGCGGCCTCGCTCGACCAGGTGTCGCCGCACGTGCTCGCGGGCGCGGTGGTCCGGTCGGCTCGTGAGCACGACATCGAACTCGAGTTCCCCGACGGGGTGATCGAGAAGCACGGGGCCGGGATCGAGGGCGACGTCGGTCCGCACAGGGTCGCGCTCGGGAAGGCTTCGTTCGTCGCCGGTGGGGCGCCGCTGCCGCGCGGGGCGCGCGACATGCGACGCCGGTCGATGCTCGACGGCTCCTCGTGCGTGTTCGTCGCCGTCGACGGCGAGGTCGCGGGCGCTCTGCTGATCGACGACCCGATCCGCCCCGACACCCCCCGCGTGATCAGGTCGCTCAGGCGTGCCGGCATCCGGCGTGTCGTGATGGTGACCGGAGACCATCCTGACGTGGCCGAATCGGTGGGGGCTGCCCTCGGTGTCGACCGGATCCTCTCCGAACGAGCGCCCGGCGAGAAGGTCGAGGCCGTCGAAGCGGAGCGCGGCGAGGGCGGGATCGTCGTCATGGTGGGGGACGGCCTGAACGACGCGCCCGCGCTGGCCGCCGCCGACGTCGGGGTGGCGATGGGCGCGCGCGGCGCCACAGCCTCATCGGAGGCAGCCGACGTCGTGCTCGTGGTCGACCGCCTCGACCGACTGGTGGAAGCGATCGCGATCGCCAACCGTTCCCGCAGGATCGCCGTGCAGAGCGTGCTGATGGGCATGGGGTTGGCGTTCGGGTTCATGTTCCTCGGGGCGTTCGGTCTGTTCGGACCGGTCGCGGCTGCGATCGTGCAGGAGGCGATCGACGTCGCGTCGATCCTCAACGCTCTGCGCGCCCTCGGCGGAGGAGGCGGCACGGTTCGTCGTCCACCCGCGTCCGATGTCGCTGAGCGGTTCCGTGAGGAACACCGTCACTTCGCGCCCGAGCTCCAGCGGATCCGCTCGGTGGCCGACCGCCTCGAGACGCTTGCGCCCGACGAGGCTCGCGAGGATCTCGAGGCGATCCGTGCCTTCCTCGTCGACCGCCTGCCGCAGCACGAGGAGGAAGAGGAGGCCGCCGTCTACCCGGTGGTGGCGAGGCTGATGGGCGGAGAGGATCCCATGGCGAGCATGGCGCGGGCCCACGTGGAGATCTCGCACCTCACCCGTGTCTACCGCTCGCTCGTGGACGACCTGCCCTCCGGCGTGCCGGGGCCCGAGGATCTGACGGACCTGCGGCGCGTGCTCTACGGCCTGCACGCGATCCTCCGCCTGCACTTCGCCCAGGAGGAGGAGGCCTACGCGTGGCTCGCCGCCGAGGGGGGCGCCGCGGCCGAGGCGAGGGAGCCCGCGCGCGTCTAGAAGTCGAGGTCGAGCGGCGCGACCTCGGTCCGGTTCGTGGTGGAGCAGGCGTTCCCCGCCCGGTCCCATGCGGTGTTCGAGGGCGTCCAGGTCATGTTCGCGGCTGCGGCGGTCGTCGTGACCGCGCCGCTCGGCGTGCCGAGCGTGATCGTGATCGTCGACCCGGCCATCACCATCGTCGACCCGGTGAAGTTCCGGGTCGAGCCCGTGAAGTCCGTGCGGTTCAGGAACACCGTGCCGAGTCGGAGAGTGGCGGTATTCGCGGCGTTGCGGATCTGCACCCGGTCGCCTCCGCCGTTCTGTACGAGACGCAGGGTCACGGACGTCGACGAACCCGTCCATCCGGCGAGGATCCGGTACGGGTCCATGGGCTCGGAGTAGGTGAGCACGAGCTGGTCGCCGCTCTCGGCCCGCCCGGGCGTCGCTCCGCCGTTCACCGTCTGCACGTCGGACGCCGAGGGTGCCGTGTTGTCGACGGTCACGGAGAACCCTCCCTGGGTCACCGGGTTCATCGCGACGTCGGTCGCCGTGATCGAGAAGGACTTCGAGCCGGCGACCAGCGGGTTGCTCGCCGTCTGCACGGCGCTGCGGTAGTTGAAGCTCACGCCCTCCACGCTGAACGATCCCGCGGTGAGCACCACGGCCGTGGCTCCCGTCGTCACGCTCGAGACGTTCGCACGAACCGTCGCGATGCCGCTCGCCGGACTCCCTTGGTCGGTGACGTTCGCATAGATGTAGTAGGTGCCGTTCTGACGGATGAAGCCTCCGACGCCGCCGCCACTCTTGGCGATCACCGCCGAGCTCACGATCGGCGCGGTGACGTCATGTGGCGAGACCGTGAAGGCGGCGCTCGCCTGCGAACCGGCCGAGCCCACCGCGTACACGGTGTGCGGACCGGCGGAGGTCAACGCCGGGATCGAGACGCTCACCGGGGACGCGCCGCTAAAGGGGATCGGGGAGTTCGACACGCTGCCCGAGAGCACCTGGCCGTTGACCGGGTGGTCGAGGCGGAACACGATCGTCTCGCCGGTCGCGAAGCTCGCCACGCTGCCCGAGAGGGAACCCGGGAGCGTGGCAAAGGTCGTCGGAGGGTCGAAGGAGAGGGAAGGCGACGCGACGGTGACGGCGACGCTCTCGGGGCCTTCGGCGCCGATCCAGGCGTGGTGCTTCGGCGTGATCGTGTAGGTCCAGGTGCCGGGCGGCACCGCGGCTTCCCTGCATGCGAGGGCCGCGATCGTGCCGCTGCACGCCGATCCGACGCCTTGGGCGACGTCGGCGCCGTCATAGCGTTCGACGAGTGAGGCGTTGACCGGGCTCGAGTCGGGGAACGTGGCCTGACCCCACGACACGTGGACGTTGCGCCCGGTCACCGTCGCCGTCGGCGCGGTACCGGCTGGCATCGTGACGGCCCGTGCGAAGCCGGCGCCGACGCCGCCACCGGACCAGGCTGCCCACGCGACGCTCGGGAACGCCACGAGGGCGATCACGAGTCCGATCGCGAGGGCGACTCGTCCCCTCATGCGCGTGTCGCCCATCCTCGGTACGTGAGGCGATAGCGCTGGCCGGCGCAGGCGTTCGGCACCTTCGCGCGCATGCTCACGTTGATCGTGATCCGCACGGCGGTCCTCGAAGCGATGCGGCGGGATCCCCTGAACCGCTTGACCTTGATGCTGCGTGCCGGGCACGAGGAGCGAGCGGGGACTTTCACGGACGTCCGGATCTTCGTGACCCTGATCGCGTAGGGGTTCGGATTGCGCACCGTGAGGCGCATCCGCGTCCTCGCGCCGGGATACAGGCCCGTGACGTTCCCGTTGATGCGGAAGCGGGGGGACGCCGCCACGCTGGGTGATCCCGATGCCGTCGTCGGCAGCGGGGTCCGCTCCGCCGCGGTCGCGACGGCGGTCGCGATCACGAGGGCGCCTCCGATCAGCAGCCGCTGGATCCTGACTCGTCGGGGGGTCCGCACCATCGCTCACCTTCCGTGCGGACGGTCCGAGAGGACGGGGAGCCCCCGTCCTCTCGGCCGGCCGTCGTGCCGTGCTGGGTCGGGATCAGGCGTCGCTGAGGCCCGTCAGGTCCACCGGCACGGTGAAGACGGCACCCTGGCAGGCGGTGTCCGAGGCGTTGCTCATCTGGACCGAGTCGGCCAGCGTGAACGTTGCGGCACCGTTCGCCGGCACGTCGAGGGTGAGGCCGGACTGGTCGGTGAACGTCACGCCGGTCGCGCCGTCGCACGCGCCGACGTTGGAGTCGATCACGCCCGAGCCGTCGACGTCGGTCACGCTCACGGGGTATGGGTTCGGGTTGCTGATGCGCAGCAGCAGGTCGCCGGTGGCACCCGGGTACAGGTCGGCGACGGTGCTCGCGGACACGTCCACCGTGGTCAGGGCCGTCGCGCTCGTGGCCTCGGCGTAGCCCGAGCCCGATCCGGTCGCCGTCCATGCCGCGAACGCGATGCTCCCGGCCAGCATGGCGCCGGCGAACAGCGCGCCGATCGTCAGCTTCTTCGAAGTCTTCATGCGAGCGCTCCTCCTCGTGGTCGTCTCCGTCGTGCGCGGGTGTGCTGCACGACACGCTCAGGGGAGGATTCGGCGGCCGGAAGGCGCTGGACGATACCCAGAAATCGGTGTGTTGCAGTCGCTCCGAAGGGTCGTCCGGATGAACGACGTTCAGGAGGCGGAGGCGGGGGCGACGGCGTCGCCCACCCGGACCGAGCCTGCTTCCACGACCCGTGCATAGACGCCGAACGGCAGGCCACCGTCTCCGGCGATGCGCGGCCGGAACTTCGCGATCTGGGTGAGGGTGTCCCAGTCCTTCTCGCCGGTGTCAGGGTCCTTCGTGGTGAAGACGCACCGGGGCACCTGGCCGACGATCTCGATCGTGGTCTCGCCCACGTGGACGCGGCGGCCCTCCCATGAGTCCTCTTCGTAGGCGTCGCAGCCCTCGAGCTCGAGGTTGAGCCGGAACCGGCGCGCGTCCAGCGTTCCTGCGTACCCGCCGCGTTCGGCGAGGTCGCGCACGGACTCGACGGAGACGACCGTGATCGGCTCGACGTCGGCACCGTCGCCTTCACGGTCGCATCGCAGGAGCCGAACCGCCCGCGCGCTGTACGACGAGATCGCCTCGGCGAACGGCCCTTCGACGAGGTGGGCCGCCACGCCCCGTCCGTAGAAGTTCGTCGTCTCCTCGGCGCCCAGCGCGTCGGCGGACGCCTCCACCACCGAGCCGTCGGGGAAGCGGAGCGACAGTCGTTCACTCGCGGCGTCGTAGTCGGCCACGATGGCGACCAACGGTCCGAACGTGCTGCCGCTGAACAGCTCTCCCCATTCGTCGACGAGATAGAAGAGGCGGTCCTGGGGGATCCCCACGGCGGTGAGCGTCGCCGATCCGGGGTGATGGATGGCCGTCCCCTTCACGGGCGTCACGCTGAGGCGGGCGAGCGTCGGCATCGTCGACACACGGTAGCCGAAAGGGGCGGAACCTCGGGTTGAGCACTCGGGGGTGTCGACGATAGGCTCGCCCCTGGACATCGGGTTCGGGAGGGGACGTGACCACGATCGGACGACCGGCGCCGAACCGGGCGGTGCTCGAGCTCCAAGCCCGAGCGCGCGACCGGGCGCTGCTCGAGCGCGTCGAACGGCTCGAACGCGGTGCGGCACGACTCGGAGCGCGCATCGACGGTGCGATGGTCACGCTCCTGCCCGAGGCCATGGCCGGCGTCGCGACGGAGGCGCCCACGCACCCCGCTCGATGACCGAGCTTCACCCGGATCTGAGGCCGCTGGGGGTCCTGCTGGGCTCCTGGGCGGGGGAGGGTCGCGGCGAGTATCCGACGATCGACGCGTTCGACTACGGCGAATGGATGCGCTTCGAGCACGTCGGTGACAACTTCCTGCTGTCCTCACAGCGCAGCTGGCTCAGCGATGACGGATCGCCGCTGCACTTCGAGCGGGGCTTCTGGCGGCCGGGCTCCTCGGCCGACCGTGTGGAGCTGACCCTCGCGCATCCGCTCGGGCTCACCGAGGTCGCCGAGGGAACGGTGACGACGGCCGGTCCGCTGACGACGATCGAGGTGGCCACGGGAGCGATCGGTCGCACCACCACCGGCATGGACGTCGTCGGGCTCGTCAGGCGCTATCGGGTCGAGGGTGACGTCCTGCGCTACGAGATCGACATGGCCACGGGCTCGAACGCGATGACGCGTCACCTCGCCGCCGAGTTGCGCCGCGAGCCGGACTGACGGGGACTCCGTCAGGAGGCGAGGGCGCCACCGTCGGCGCGGGGATCGCTCCCTGCCTCGAAGCCGCCCGGGACCGCGCGGATCATGTGCGCGTGTCCGACCGCTCCGCTCCGTGCCGGCGCCGTCAGCACTCGATACCCGGACGCCGTGAGCGCGGCGACCGTCGGCGCCGGCACGTCGGCCTCGGCGAGCACCTCGGGCGTCTCTCGTTCCGGCGCCATGCCGCCGACCAGCCAGCGCGGTGCTGCGACGGCGTCGGCGGGGCTCGCCCCCATGGCGAACGCGCGCGCCAGCGTCATCGCGACGATCTGTGGCTGCGCCGAACCACCCATCGTTCCCGCGACGGCCTCGAGCCGTCCGTCACGTTGCACGACCACCGGCATCAGCGTGTGCGCGGGCCTCGCCCCTGGGGCGAGCAGGTTGGGATGGCCGGGCTCGAGGGTGAAGCATGCACCGCGGTTCTGGGCGACGACGCCGGTGGACGGCTCCAGCAGCCCGGACCCGAAGCCGTCGTAGAGGCTCTGGATCAGGGAGACGCCTCGGCCTTCGGCATCGGCGGTCACGAGCGCGATCGTGTCGCCGGCGTGCCGCGTGAGCCTCGGCGGTGGACCGGGCACGCCGGCGCGGACCTCGTCGGCGGCCGCGCCGAGGTGTCCGTCGTCGAGCAGCATCGACGGATGCACGCGCATGCGCTCGGGGTCGGCGAGGTGGCGATCGCGATCACGTGCCGAGGCGCGGAGCACGTGGGCCAGCATGCCCGCATCGGGTCCGAGCGGGTCGGGATCGATCTCCAGACGGTCGATCAACGAGAGGGCCTCGAGCAGCACGAAGCCCTGTGAGTTCGGCGGGTGCACGAGCACGTCGACGCCCGCGAAACGTGCACGGAGCGGCGTTCCCAGGTCGGCGTGGTGTCCGGCCATGTCGGCGAGATCGATCGGCACGCCGAGTGCCCGCAGGCCCTGGGTGTATCGCTCGCCGAGCTCGCCGCCGTACCAGACCTCCGTGCCCCGCTCGGCGAGTGCCTGCAGGGTGGCGCCGAGGGCGGTTTGGCGGACCTGGGCGTGGACCTGCACGGGGCGCCCATGAGGGAAGAACACCTCCGCCATGCCGGGGTCGGTCAGGAGGCGGCCGGCGTCCTCCGCGAGCGTCGCCTCGAGGTCGGGCGCCACGCTCACCCCACCGTGGGCGAACGCGATCGCGGCGGTGAACGCGTCGGCCCACGCCAGGTTCGCCCCCTGGCGATGCAGAGCCTCCCAGCCGCTCACGGCACCGGGCACGGTCACGCTGAATGGGCCGTGCTCGGGCATCGTCAGCCCGCCTTCGGCGCCCGCCACCCCGGGGTCGGCGCCCGCAGGAGCGCGGCCGCTGGCGTTGATCGCCACCACATCGCCCGCCGGCTGCTGCACCAGTGCGAACAGGTCGCCGCCGACGCCGCACATGTGCGGATAGACGACCGCGAGCGTGGTTGCCGCGGCGAGTGCCGCGTCGATCGCGTTCCCGCCTCGCTCGAAGGCGATCGAGGCCGCCTCGGTGGCCAGGGTGTGGGGCGTCGCGGCGGCCCACGTCCGGCCGGAGGCGTGCATCTCCATCGCGCCAGTGTGGCAGCCGCGTGGGGTCGGCGACCGTCGGGCCCGGTCCGCGTGTTACCGCTGGCAGCCGGGGCACCACCACACGCTGCGCGCCTGCTCGCCCTGACGCCGCGTGACGATCGCGTCCCCGCATCGCGGACACGCACGCCCCGCCCGGTCGTAGACAGCGAGGCCGCCGGGGACCGTCGTCCGCCGTCGGGTTCCGAGGTTCGATCTGAGCAGCCGGCTCGCGGTGGCGTAGAGCTCACGCCGAGCTCGTTCGTCGAGGCTCGCGATCGGGCGGAACGGGTCGACCCCGCACGCCCACGCGGCCTCGGCCCGGTACACGTTGCCGATGCCCGCCGCCACCGTCTGGTCGAGCAGCGCGACCCCGGTCTCGGTGGCCGGGTCGAGGGCGTCGAGCCTGCGGACGACATCGTCCAGGTCCGCGCCCGCCTCACACAGGTCCGGTCCGAGCGCGGCGAGCACGAGGTGGCGGTGGAGCTCGGCGTCGGTGAGCAGCTCGACCACGGGCGCGGCGAAGCAGACCGCGTCGATGTCGTTCGTGCCGATCGTGACCACCATGCCCCCCGCCCTCCGTCGCCATCGTTCTCCTGGGCGGTAGAGATGCCACGACCCGCCCATGCGCATGTGGGTGTGCAGCGTGAGCCCGCCGGCGCACCTGATCAGCAGGTGCTTGCCACGCGCGCGGACGCGATCGACACGTTCTCCGGGTCGCGGAAGAGGGTGGCTCCGCCCGCCAGTGCCTCGCAGACGCGGTGCCTCGAACCGGGCGATCACCGCGCCGTCGAGCGCCCTGCCGAGCGAGGCAGCCGTGCGGTGGATCGTGTCGCCTTCGGGCACGACGGACGCCTCAGCCCCGCAGCGTGAGCCCGCGGTACCCGTCGACGAACCCGGCGAGGCGCAGGCGCTCGGCGTGGGGCGACGTCGCCGACGGCTCACCGTCGATGCGGACCAGCTCGACCCGCCGGAGCCGCCCGTCCTTCACGAGGGATGCCAACGCGTCGGCCCACGGGGCGGCGTCGACGCCGAAGGTGGTGAGCGAGCGTCCTCCCCGCTCGAGGAAGGCGGCGATGCTGCCGTCGACGAGCACGACGTAGGCCCCGGCCGCGCGGGAAGGTCGCCCGGCACCGGCCGGCCAGGGGAGTGCGGCCCCGTACGGCTGCGCCGGGTCGGCCGCGGCGAGCACGAGCGCAGTCGGCCCGTCGTGCCCGGTCGGCGCCCTGGCCGCCCGGAGCCGGTCGACGGCCCCCGGCATCGCGAACTGCGCCGCCCCGAGCCCGGCGACGAAGTACCCGCGCCGTACCGTGCCCGCGTCCTCCATCGCCTTCAGCACCGGATAGACGCCTGCGTACCCGCCGGGGGTGCCCTCGGCCAAGGCCGCCTCACGCGTCACGACGCCGTGCCGATCGAGGAGTTGCAGCGCGCGCGAGTGCGCGGCCTCGGTCGGCGAGGCGGGCGGATCGAGGAGCGTGGCGGTCAGCGACCAGCGGCCGGCTCCGGCAGGTGGCCCGGCCCTGCGGAGCGCGCCCGGACGGGGTCGCCTGCCGGGCTGAGGCGCGCGGATCCTCGCCGACGCGCCGCGCACGAACGCGCGGAGCGGTGCGAGCGTGTCGTTCGTCACCTCGCCCGCCCACACCAGGTCCCAGAGGGCGGTCAGGAGCACTCGCTCGTCTGCGGTACCGGCGGCCTGCACGAGGTCGGTCCAGAACGACGCACCACGCCCGGACAGGTGCGCGCGGATCGCCTCGTGGAGGGCACCCTCGGGTCGCTCGCCGTCGAGACGGTCGCGCAGGAGCGATCTCGCCTGCCCGCGGAAGCAGAGCACCACCCGCCCGTCGTCGGCTCCGAGCCCGCCCGCCCCGACCCAGACGAGGTCGCCGCTCGCGGCGAGCGCATCGAGGTCGGCGGGGCGGTACGCGCGCACGCGGGCCGGCAGCACGTCGGTCTCGAGGATCGACGCCGGGATCGCCGCCCCCTGCAGGTGTCCGACAGCTTCGGCGAGTGCATCCGATGCTCCGTTCGGGCGGTCGGCCCCCTGCCACGCGGGCAGGAAGCGGGCGAACGCCGCGGCCTCGACCGGTTCGACCTCTCGCCGGAGCGCCGCGAGGGAGCGTTGCCGCAGGCGCCGGAGCACGCCGGTGTCGCACCACTCGTGCTCGACGCCCCCGGGTGAGAAGCCGCCCTGGGCCAGCGTTCCCTCGGTCTCGAGCTCGACCAGTGCGGCCTGGACCCTGTCGACGGCGACGCCGAAGCGTGCCGCGGGTTCGGCCGGCACGAACGGCCCGTGCGTGCGGGCGTAGCGCGCGACGAGGTCGCGCAGCGGTCGATCGGTCGGGCCGGTGAAGACCCCGGGGAGCCCACGGGGGAGGGAGACGCCCAGGGCGTCTCGCAGGCGGGCGGCGTCCTCGACCGCCGCGAGGCGTTCCTCGCCGGCGACCCGAACGAGGATCGCGCGCCCGTCGTCGATCAGTGCGCGCAGCCATGCGTCGGCTTCTCCGTCGACACGTGCGCGCACCTCGTCGTCGTCGAGCGGCCCGAGGTCTCGGAGCAGATCATGAACGCCGTCGATCCCCCTTGCTCGGCGATCCGCTGCGAGTCGCTGCAGCTCGAGCGTGACCTCGTCGATCGCGCGCGGGTCCAACAGGTCGCGGAGCTCCTCGGCCCCGAGGAGCTCGCGCAGCAGGTCGCGATCGAGGGCCAGGGCGGCAGCCCGGCGTTCGGCGAGGGGCGCGTCCCCCTCGTACATGAAGACGGCGATCCACCGGAACAGCAGCGACTGCGCGAACGGCGACGCGTGCTCGGTCTCGATCGCGACGAGCTTCGTGCGCCGCGATCGCAGGTCGCCCATCACCTCGCGCAGGGCCGGCACGTCGAAGACATCACGCAGGCACTCGCGCGTCGCCTCGAGCAGCATCGGGAACGTGGGGTGCTTCGCGGCCTCCACGAGCAGATCGGCGCTGCGCTGCCGCTGCTGCCAGAGGGGGGTCCGAGTGCCCGGTCGCTGTCGGGGGAGCAGGAGGGCCCGCGCGCTCGCCTCGCGGAAGACGCTCGCGAACATCGCCGTGCCCGGCAACGCCTCGACGACGGCGGCCTCCACCTGCTCGGGCTCGAAGAGCAGGTCTTCGACCGGGATGCGGTCGACGGCCTCGGGCAACCGGATCACGATGCCGTCGTCGCCCCAGAGCACCTGCGCGCCGGGGCCGAACCGCTCCTCGAGCCTCGCCTCGATCGCGAGCCCCCACGGAGCGTGGACCCGGTTGCCGAAGGGCGACAGCACGCAGACGCGCCAGTCGCCGATCTCGTCACGGAACCGCTCGACGACGATCGTTCGGTCGTCGGGGACGGCTCCGGTGGCTTCCACCTGCTCCTCGAGGTAGGCGACGAGGTTGTCGGCGGCCCACGCATCGAGCCCGACCTCGTCGCGCAGCCGGGGGAGGACCTCGCCGCGCCGCGCGCCCCGGAGCTCACGCGTGAACGCTCCGATCGCCCGCCCGAGCTCGATCGGGCGCCCGGGCTTGTCCCCGTGCCAGAAGGGCATCTTGCCGGGCTCGCCCGGGGCGGGGGAGACCACCACGCGGTCCCGGGTGATGTCGTCGATGCGCCAGCTCGAGGCCCCGAGCAGGAAGACCTCGCCTCGCCGCGACTCGTAGACCATCTCCTCGTCGAGCTCGCCCACGCGGGTGCCGTCGGCGAGGAACACCCCGAAGAGCCCACGGTCGGGGATCGTGCCGCCGCTCGTGATCGCGATCCGACCGGCGCCGTCGCGTGCCCGGACGACGTCGGTCTGCCGATCCCAGACCAGCCGCGGCCGCAGCTCGGCGAACCCGTCGCTCGGGTACCGCCCCGCGAGCAGGTCGAGCACCGCGAGGAAGATCTCGCGCGACAGCGCAGAGAAGTTCTCGGCTCGGCGCACCGTGGCATAGAGGTCGTCGACGCGCCACTCGTCGACCGCGCACATCGCGACGAGCTGCTGGGCGAGCACATCGAGCGGGTCGCGGGGCACCCTCGTCTCCTCGATCGCGCCGGCCAGCATGCGCTCGGCGACGACGCTCGCCTCGAGCAGGTCGCCACGGAACTTCGGGAAGATCTTCCCCTTGCTCGGCTGCCCTACCTGGTGGCCTGCCCTGCCGATTCGCTGCAGCCCGCTGGCCACCGATCCCGGCGATTCGACCTGGACGACGAGATCGACCGCGCCCATGTCGATACCGAGCTCGAGGCTGCTCGTGGCCACGATCGCGCGGAGCCGCCCGGACTTCAGGGCGTCCTCGACCTCGAGCCGCTGCTCGCGGGCGATCGACCCGTGGTGGGTGCGGACGAGATCCTCCTCGGCGAGCTCGTTCAGCTGCGCGGCGAGGCGCTCGGCGAGCCGGCGCCCGTTCACGAAGACGATCGTCGACCGGTGCGCTCGGATCAGATCGAGCAGCCGCGGGTGGATCGACGGCCAGATCGACGTGCGCGAGGGCCCCGCGGCCGCCGGACCGCTCGCGGGCACGTCCATCGGTTGGCCGAGAGAGCCCATGTCCTCGACCGGTACCACGACCTCGAGCTCCATCGGCTTGCGATGTCCGGCGTCGACGATCGAGACGGGCCGGGGCTCGCCGCCGTCGGCATGTCCGCCGAGGAATCGCGCGATCGTCTGGAGCGGGCGCTGCGTCGCCGACAGGCCGATGCGCTGAGGTGCCTCGTCTGCGAGCGCGTCGAGGCGTTCGAGGGAGAGGGCGAGGTGAGCGCCGCGCTTCGTGCCGGCGAGCGAGTGGATCTCGTCGACGATCACGGTCGTGACCCCCCGCAGGGTCTCGCGGGCCGACGACGTGAGCATCAGATAGAGCGACTCGGGCGTCGTGATCAGGATGTCGGGTGGGTGGGCGAGCAGGTGCCGCCGCTCCCGGGCCGACGTGTCCCCCGTGCGCACCCCGACCGCGGGATCGTGCGCGAGTCCGGAGCCGGAACGCTCCGCCGCGTGCCGGATGCCCGCGAGCGGGGCTCGGAGGTTCTTCTCCACGTCGACCGCGAGCGCCCGCAGCGGCGAGATGTACACGACCCGGGTGCGAGCCGTGGGATCTGCCGGTGGGCTCTCGGTGGCGAGCCGGTCGATCGCCCACAGGAATGCGGCGAGCGTCTTGCCCGAACCGGTCGGGGCGAGCACCAACGTGTGCTCGTCGTCCGCGATCGCCTTCCAGCCCTTCGACTGCGCCGGGGTGGGGGCGTCGAACGACGCGTCGAACCACGCACGCACCGCGGGGGAGAAGGGAGCCAGGCTCACGCATCAACGCTAGCGCGGAACGGTGACACGTGAGCCGCCCGCGGTGGCGGTCGGCGCCGGAGGCGACGGTAGGATGCGGGCCATGCCGGTCCGGCCTTCCCTCCGTGTCGCCATCTTCGTCGTCGCCTTCGTGGCGGCCCTCACCGGTGTGGGATCGGCGGCCGCGCAATCACCCTCCTCCACGCCGGACCCCTCGCCCACGTCTCGCCCGGGCGCCGACGTCGGCCGGACCGAGGACCAGGTGGTGCTCGCCGGCACCGTGACGGTCCCTCGTGGGCAGTCGGTCGGGGAGGTCGTCGTCTTCCACGGCCGGGCGATCGTCGCCGGCGTCGTGGTGGGGGACGTGGTCGTCCTGGACGGTCCCGTCGCCATCTCCGGGCAGGTCAGCGGCTCGGTGGTGGCGATGAACGGCCCGATCAGGCTCGCGTCGACGGCGTCGGTCGCCGGCGACGTGCTCGGCGCTCAGACGGTGCGTCTGGAGCCCGGCGCCCTCGTGGGGGGCGACGTGCGCGACGACGTGGCCTTCACCCCTCGCGGCACCGTGGCCGCCCTCGGCGCTCTGCTCGGCGCCGTCGCGATCGCGGTCTCGACCCTGCTCCTGCTCCTGTTCGTGCTCGGGCTCGCGCCACGCGGACTGGATCGGGTCGCCACGGCGGCTCGGACGGCCCCCTTCGCATCGCTGGGATGGGGGGTCGTGGTCGCGATCGCGTGGCCCGTGGTTGCGGTCGCCGCGGCGGCGTCGATCCTCGGGCTGCCCCTGGGACTGTCCGTGCTGCTCGGCTCCGGCCTGGTCGCGCTCCTCGGGTTCGCGCTCTCCGTCTACGCCGTGGGCCGGTTGATCGTCCAGGCGCCGCGCGGTCGCATCGGAGCCGTGCTGGCGGGGTGGGGGGTCTCCGCGGCGATCGGCATGGTGCCCTTCCTCAACGTGCTCGTCTGGGTGTTCGGGTCGATGTTCGGTCTCGGCGCGGTCGTCGTCGCGACCTGGAGGGCGCGTGCGGGTGCGCCGTCACGCGGCCGTCACCGGGCGGGGTTGGCGCCGGCTCCCGTCACGACGGCCACGCATGCGACGCCGCCGCCGACACCGGTCGCGGTCACACGCGAGCTCGGCGGGGGAGACGACGTGCCGAGCGAGACGTACCCCGCCACCTCCGACGACTAGTCCAGGCTGGACGAGTTGCGGCCCCTCCGCAGCAGCCGGGTGGCGGTCAGGATCGCCGCGCTCACGACCGCGCCGAACGCCAGCGCCTGCCGGGTCGAGCAGAGGACGGTGGCGCCTGGCTCCACCGTGACCTTGGGTGAGAGCACGAACGCGACGAAGCTCCGCTCGCCGAGCGTCGCACCGCCCCCGGCGAGGATCGTCTGGGCGCCTCCGTTCGTGATCGACACGTTGCCGCCGATCGCCATCGGCCCGCCCCCTCCGTTCGTGATCGTGAGGTTGCCGGCTGCGGCGAGCAGCCCCGCGCCCCCGTTCGTGAGGAAGAGGTCCCTCGATGAGGCCGCGGCTCCGACGCCGCTTTCGCGGATGTCGACCTCGTCACCCGTCACCGTGCCCACCAGTCCCCGTTCCACCTGTGTGCTCTCCATGGCAACCTCCCGTCGCTCGCCTCCATGCTAGGGTCCGCGCCGTGTCGGATGCAGAGCGTCATCCCGCCGACCTGATCATCGCCGACGCCGACGTGTGGTGCGGCGACGCCTCTCGCCGTCGAGCTCATGCGATCGCGATCCGGGGCGAGCGCATCGTCGCCGTGGGGACCGACGACGACGTGCGAGCGTTCCGCGGGCCGGCCACCGAGGTGCTCACCATGCCGGGCCGCATGGTCGTGCCGGGATTCCAGGACGCCCACGTCCATCCGTCGGTGGCCGGCCGGAACCTGCTCAACGTGAACCTCGACGACCTGCACACGAAGGGCGACTACCTCGCGCGCATCCGGCAGGTGGCCGAGGCCAACCCGGGCCTCGAGTGGATCGTGGGAGGCGGGTGGGTCAACACGGTGTTCACCGAGACCGACGGCCCACGCAAGGAAGATCTCGACGCGGTGGTGCCTGACCGTCCGGTGTTCCTGCTGAACACCGACGTGCACGCGGGATGGGTGAACTCGAGGGCGCTCGAGCTCGCCGGGCTGACGGCGACCTCACCCGACCCGTGGGACGGCTACCTCGTGCGCGACCCGGACGGCTCGCCGACCGGCACCCTGCAGGAGGGCGCCGCCTACGACGTGTGGCGCACGGTCGCCGCGCAGCCGAGCGTGGCCCAGTGGAAGACCTACCTGCTCCGTGCGCAGCAGGAGCTGCATGCCCTCGGCATCACGGGGTGGCAGGACGCCTGGGTCGAGCCCGACCTGCTGCGGGCCTACCGCGAGCTCGACGACGAGGGGGCCCTCACGGCACGCGTGGTCACATCGATGTGGTGGGACCGCCACGCCGGGATGGAGCAGGTCGACCGCCTCGTCGAGCAGCGGGCGTGGGCGACCGGGGGCAGGCTCCACGCGACCACGATCAAGATCATGCTGGACGGGTGCCCGGAGAGCTGCACCGGCTCGATGCTCGAGCCGTACGAGGGCGAGTTCGGCCGCGCGGCACGACCGGGGCATCCAGTTCATCGAGGCGGAGGCGCTGAGCGAGGCGGTGGTCGCCCTCGACGCTCGCGGGTTCCAGGTGCATCAGCACGCGCTCGGCGACCGGGCGTTCCGCAGCGCGCTCGATGCGGTCGAAGCCGCGCGCGCCGCCAACGGGTGGAACGACACCCGGCACCACATCGCGCACATCCAGCTACCCGACCCCGAGGACCTACCGCGTCTGCGCAGGCTCGGTGTGGCAGCGAACCTGCAGCCGTTCTGGGCACAGCCCGATCCGGCGATCGTCGAGATCACGACGCCACGGGTGGGGGAACGGGCATCCCGCCTCTACCCGCTCCGCTCGATCCTCGCGAGCGGCGCCGTGATGTGCATCGGCAGCGATTGGCCCGTGACCACGCCGAACCCCTGGCTCGAGCTCGAGGTCGGAGTGACGCGGCAGCCTCCCGGTCGTCCCGACGTCGAGCCGCTCGATGCGTGGCAGCGCCTCGACCTCACGACGGCGATGGCGGCATTCGCGCGAGGCTCGGCGTTCGTGAACCACGACGACCAGGCGGGTGTGCTCGCGGTCGGGATGCGCGCAGACCTCGCGGTCCTCGACCGCGACCCGTTCGACCGCTCGCTCGGAGCGATCGGCGAGACCACGGTCGAGCTGACGATGGCTTCGGGCAGTCTGGTGTACGAGGCAGACGGCTCCGCCCCCTAGTCCTGCGGGTCCGGAGGCGAACCTATGCACCCAAGCCGTAGCGTGATCTAGGGCCCTGGTGGGTACGGAGTACGCTGTACATGTGTGTGGAAACGAGGGTGCGGCTTCCGCCGTTCCACTCGCCACGCGAAGGGAGGGAGAGATGATGTCGAAGCGCATCATCGGCCTCGCCGTCGCGCTCGCGACGACGATGGCACTCTTCGGAGCAGTGCCTGCGCAGGCCACGGGCGGTACTCCGAAGTTCACGTTGAATGTGGTGCACGGCATCCCCGGTGTCACCGTGGACGTGTGCGTCAACGGGGCGAAGGCGATCACCGACTTCGAACCGGGAGACATCGTCTCGGGCGTGAAGCTGCCCGAAGGTCAGTACCGCTTGAAGGTGACACCGGCGGGCGAGGCGTGCAGCGACGCGATCCTGAAGGCCACGGCCGACCTGCGTGGTGGCCGTCGGTTCAACTACACCGTGATCGCGAACCTGAACGACCACGGCCAGCCGAACCTGGCCCTGTACCGCAACAACACACGGAAGACCGATGACGGCCTGGCCCGCGTGATCGTGCGGCACACGGCCGACGCGCCGGCCGTCAACGTGTGGGCGAACGGGTCGCCGTTGAACCGCGGTCGTCAGTTCGACTGGGGTTCCCAGCGCCGCTTCGACGTTCCCGAGGGCGACTACAATGTGTTCGTCTCCCTCGCGCGTCAGAGCGATCCGGTGATCGGCCCGGTGGACCTGTCGCTGATGGCCGGCTACAGCTACCAGGTGTACGCCTGGGGCAACGGGACGGCAGGCTACAACCTGGCGCTCATCCCGCTGGAGGTCGGCGAGAAGTCCTGACTTCCACGAGACGCACCACAGCGGGGGCGGCGGCCGGTGGTCGTCGCCCCCGCTCCCGTCTAGGCGAGGAGGTAGCGGCGCGAGAGCGGCACCTCGTCGACCGGCTCGCAGGCGAGCACCCGCCCGCCGATCGTGACCTCGCCGTCGTCGGGCGAGACGTCGACGTCGGGCACGGCGGTGTTGGCGAGGAGGTCGTTCCGGGTGAGGCCTCGCGTCCCACCGACGGCGACCACCTCTCGACGGGTGCCGAGGATGTCGCCGATGCCGGCGTCGAACGCGACGCGCGAGACGAAGGTCGTCGACAGCCTCGCCGCCGCCTCGCCGGTGCCTCCCCAATCGGGGCCGTAGCGGGTCGGTTCGGCACCGTGCACGCTGGCGTTCCCTTCTCCGCTCGCGCTCCACGCCACGACGCCGCCCTTGATCACCATCAGGGGGCGGACGCCGAACGTCGCAGGGTCCCACAGCACGATGTCGGCCGAGCGCCCGGGGGCGAGGGAGCCCACCTCGCCGGCGATGCCGTGCACGATCGCGGGCTCGGCCGAGTGCTTCGCGAGGTAGGACAGCACCCGCTCGTTGTCGTCGGGGCCCAGCCCGTCGTCGGTGAGCGAGCCCGGGGGGCGCGGCCGCAGGCGGCGCGCCGTCGGCGCGTCGGGCCATCCGGCGCCGAGCTCGGAGGCACGCCACGCCTTCATCGCGTGGGCGAGCTGCCACGTGCGCCGGATCGTCTCGCCGATTCGCCCCATGCCCTGTGAGTCGGAGTTCACGATCGAGATCGCACCCAGATCGTGCAGGGGACCCTCGGCGGCCATCGTCGTCGCGCGGACCCGCTCTCGCGCTCCGGCGACGTCGTCGGCGAGACCCGGGTTCCCCTCGTGCACGAGCAGGATCATGTCGGTGTGCTCGAGGTCGGCGGCACGGCCCCACGGCAGGCCGGGGGTGGTCGATGAGCAGAGCACGTTCGGCACGCGCACGAGGCCGAGCACGTCGGGCACGTGGCCGCCCCCGGCACCCTCGACGTGGTAGGCGTGGATCGTGCGCCCGCCGATCGCGTCGATCGTGCCCTCGAGCTCGGTCGATTCGTTGAGACCGTCGGTGTGCAGGCAGACCGCGACGTCGTGGGCGTCGGCGGTCGCGAGGGTCGCGTCGACGATCTCGGGATACGCGCCCCAATCCTCGTGGATCTTCAGCCCCACCGAGCCGGCCTCGATCAGCGCCTCGAGCGGCTCTCGGCGGTCTGCGCGGGCACTCGCCTGCAGCCCGACGTTCACGGGCAGGAACTCGAACGCCTCGAGCGTTCGGTGCATGCGCCACGCGGGCTCCTCGAAGCCGGCCGTGATCAGGGTCGTGACGCCGGCACTGAGCGCGACCGGCACGAGACGCGGGCTCAGCAGGTGCACGTGGCTGTCGACGCCTCCGGGCGTCGCGATCAGGCCGTGACACGGGATCGGCCACGTGCCCGGTCCGACCGTGAGGTCGACGCCGTCGGTGATGTCGGGGTTCCCGGCGCGGCCGATGCCCGCGATGCGCCCGTCCTTGATGCCGAGGTCGGCCTTCACGACGCCGAGCATCGGATCGACCACGATCGCGCTGCCGATCACCGCATCGAGCTCGCTCTCGCTCGTCGCGGTGTCGCGCTGGGTCATCCTCGATCGCATGGTCTTCGCGTAGCCCCAGAGCGCCTGGTCGGCCGGCTCGGTGAGGTCGTCCTCGATGCGGATCCACAGGTCGGTGTCGCCGAGCCGGACCCGATCGCCGGTCGTCGGCCCGTGGCGCAGCGCGTGCTCGGAGCGGGAGATCGAGCGGGGCATCAGCGGTTCCCTCCGGAGCGCCCGCTCCGCCGTAGGCCACGAGCTCGACCTCACGCTCTTCGCCGGGTGCCCATCGCAGCGAGTCGCCCGCGGGCAGGTCGAGCCGGAACCCGTCGCGCCGCCTCGCGGTCGAACTCGAGCGACGGGTTCACCTGCCAGAACGGGAAGTGCGACGAGACCCGCACCGGTCGGCGCGACGTGTTGCGCACGGTGAGCCGCCGCCGCTCGCGGTCGGGCACGAGGTCGACGTCGCCCGGCGCGAACCGGATGGCGCCCGGCCCTTCGGCATCGGCGGGACCGAAGGGCTCCCGGAGCACGATCAGCCGGGACCCGTCCTCGAGCAGCACCTCCAGCCGGATCTCGGCGGCGATCGTCGCGACGCCGTCGAGCAGGGGGGTGCGATCGGCGACGGCGCGGCCGGCCTCGACGATCTGCTCGTATGCGGCGCCGGCGCGCGCGGCGAGGTGCATCTCGTCGCAGACGAGCGCGATCGCCTCGGGCGCGTTCAGCGCGAGCCCGCGGGCCAGCATCTCGCGAGCGAGCTGTGCCGTGGCGAAGACGAGCAGCCGGTCCTTCTCGGTCGGGTTCAACTGCATCGCGCCGACCCCCTCCTCACCGTGGTTGCTCTGGGGCCGAGGCTTCGCGATCAGCCTCGAGCGCCCGTGGTTGGAGCCGCACCGCGAGCGCCGGGAAGATCGCGACCGAGAGCACGCCGGCGCCGACGAGCGCGGCTGCGTTCTCGGGCAGCATCGATCCGTTCTGCAGCCCGATCTCGCTGAGGGCGACCAGAAGGGGGAGGGTGGTCGCGGTCAGCAACATCATCTGCACACGACGCGGAGCCGTCAGGTCCTTGCGATAGACGAACAGTGCGGGCACGCCCCGCACGAGGAGCAGCAGCACGAAGAACCCGAGAAGTCGCCCAGGCGACTCGACGATCGAGATCACGTCGAGCCCCATCCCCGACGACACGAAGAAGACCGGGATGAAGAACCCGTACCCCACGGCGTCGAGCTTCTTCTCGAGCGATTCCACGTCGCCCGGGTGCCACCGTCTCAGTACCATGCCCGCGAAGAACGCGCCGAGCACGATGTCGAGGTCGAACTCGGCGGAGAGGTAGAGCAACGCGACGAGCAGGAGCAGCGTGAGACGCAACGTCGTCTGCGATGTCTCGTGCTGGCCTTCTTCGACGATGCGCCCGAACCGTGTGCCTTGCGTGAGCCGCGGGATCACCGAGAGCGCGAACGCCACGCCCGCCACCGCAGCCACGCCGATGACCTCGACGATCGAGTTGTAGTGGCCGAGCAACAGGGCGATGCAGAGCACGGGCCCCATCTCCCCGATGGCGCCGGCAGCGAACAGCGTGCGGCCGAATCGTCCTTCGAGCATGTGGTGGTCGCGCAGGATCGGGAGCAACGTGCCGAGCGCGGTCGTCGTGAGCCCGATCGCGACCGGGAGGAACGCCGACACGAGGCCCGCCAGCTCCAGCGCTCCCACGGTCGCGATGGCGATCACGACCGTGATCGCCCACGCCACGATCGCGAGCTTCCCGGAGCGTTCCCTCAGCAGGCTCGGGTCGAGCTCGTAGCCCGCCAGCAGGAACAAGAACCCGAGCCCGAGATTCGCGAAGAGGGTGATGTCGTTCGGGTGAGCGACGTCGAACACCTCGGGCCCGATCACGATGCCTCCCGCGATCAGCAGCACGACCTGGGGCACGCGACCGGGCAGGAACGCCACGACGATCGGCGCCGCGGCCACGACGACCATCACGGCGAGCAGTGATCCGAGCCCCTCGATCATCGCCGAAGGCTATCCCCTCCGCGACCGTCGCGGCGCACATCGGTATCCTTGCGAGCCGTGAGGCCGAAGGACGGTGCCCTCGTCACGGGCGACCGACCGGGGTGTTCCCTGTGCGGCCGACCCACCTACGATCCCGACAAGCGGGAGACGCCGTGGGTGCGGGCCGTCTCGGGCGGACGGCAGGTGCTGATCTGCCCGGCGTGTCAGGTCGAGCGTCCGGACTGGGCCGAGGGCCTGGACCGGTGCCGATCCTGCGGGGGAACGCGCCTGTCGGCGCAGCTCGGCGGCGTGGTGTGTCGGGCCTGTGGTCACACGGAACTCGCGTGAGGAGCGCGGGCGCTTAGCTCAGCTGGCAGAGCGTCGCCCTTACAAGGCGAAGGTCGGGGGTTCGACTCCCTCAGCGCCCACCGTCAAAGGCCGCCAGTCGTGACCGGACCCCACACGCGGTGGTCAAGAAGAAGCCTGGTGACCGCCCCTCGCCACTGTTTGCAGCGCCCTCTCATTCGTCCACCCCGGCAGCATCGGAGCGACCAGCGTTCAAGCAGACCAGGCGCGGCCTGAGCGCGGGCAGGGGATGTCGGGGTAGCGTTCCCGCGTGAACGTCCTGGACATCCTCTCCGTACTGGCGCCGGTGTTCGTCGTGATCGGCTTGGGCTATTTCGGTGGGAAGCGGAAGATCTTCGACGACCATCAGATCGAGGGCTTCAACGAGTTCGTTCTCGGCTTCGCGTTGCCCGCGATGATCTTCGCCAGCGTGCTCGCGACGCCTCGGTCCGTCCTCGCTGAGGACGCGATCCTCTTCCTCGCCGTGATCCTGGTCCAGCTCGTGTTCCTTGTTCTCGGTGTGGCGCTCGGGACGACCGTGCTCAGACAGGGGCTGGCCGCCGCCACGATCATCGGATTGCTGATCGCTGTCCCCACCGCGGCGTTCATGGGGACTCCGATCCTCGACGGGTTGTTCAGCAAGGCGAGCAGCTCGAACGCGATCGCGCTGTACGCGATCGCGACCAACGTCACGGTGCTGCCGCTGTCGATCGTGCTGCTCGAGTGGGGGACACGACCAGCGGACGAAGCGCGGGGTGTCGGCGCGATCCTGGGCGAGGTCCTTCGCAGGACGATCTCGAAGACCCTCGTGTGGTCACCGCTCGTGGCACTCGCGTTGGTCGCGATCGGCGTGCACGTGCCCAGCCCCTTCGACGACAGCCTGGACCTCATCGGAGAAAGCACGTCGGCCGTCGCCTTGTTCGCAGCCGGCCTGATCCTGTCGCGGTACCGACTCCACATCGGGACGCAGCCGGTGATGCTCGCCCTCCTGAAGAACCTCGCGCAGCCCGCGCTGATGGCAGGGCTGGCGCTGCTGTTCGGTATCACCGGCGTGGCCCGGAGCGAATCCGTGATCCTGACGGCGATGCCAGCGTCGGTGGTGGCCCCGATGTTCGCGGTTCGCTACCGAAGCTACGAAGCGGAATCGGCCTCCACGCTCATCGTTGGGACGGTCCTGTCGATCCCCACGCTGGTGCTGATCGTCAGCCTCCTCGACTAAGGACGGCGCAGCGAAGGCTCGCGCAGGTCGCCTCCGAGAACGGACGATCGCCGCTACGCTTCGCAACCGTGGATCGACTGCGGATCGGCACGTACCTTGCTCCCAACATCCTGCCGGTATACGAGGTCGTCACGGATGAGATCGGTCGGCGGCTCGGTATCCCAACAGAGCTCGTCGTCGAGACCGACTACGCGAGCTGCGCGCGGGACGAGAACGACGTCTGCTTCGTGTGCAGCCTTCCGTACGTGATGTTCGAACGCCAGGGGATCTCCCCTGCGGAGCCGGTGGCCGCTCCTGTGCTGCAGGGCGAACGCTACGTCGGAGCGCCGGTCTACTTCTCCGACGTGATCGTCCATCGCGAGAGCCCGTTCCGCTCCTTCGAGGATCTGCGCGGGCGCTCGTGGTCCTACAACGAACCGCTCTCGCACTCAGGGTATGGGATCACGCGATTCCACCTGCTCCGCATGGGAGAGACGAGCGGGTTCTTCGGTGAGGTCATCGAAGCCGGGTTCCATGAGGAGTCGATCCGGATGGTGTCGAGGGCCGAGGTCGACGCCTCGGCCATCGACTCGCAGGTCCTCGCGGTCGCGCTCCGGGACGACCTCGCGCTGCGGGAGAGCCTTCGCGTGATCGAGGCGCTGGGTCCTTCCACGATCCAGCCCGTTGCGGTGTCGAAGCGGCTGCCGAGGGAACTCCGAGAGGACATCCGAGCCGTGTTGCTCACCATGGGCGATGATCCGTCCTGCCGGGAGCGACTCGACGTCGGCCTCGTGGATCGGTTCGTGGCGGTGGACTCCTCCTCCTACGACGACATCAGGATGATGGTCGACGCCTGCGAGGCCGCAGGCTTCACGACGATCCGGTAGTCGGAACGGACGACGCCGACCCCGCGCCTCGCGGAGCGGGCCGACGATCTCAGGCGATCGGGGACGTGCTCGATCGGCGTCCCAGGGAACGGCGGAAGGCCGCGGCCGAGCGCAGAGCCCCGATAGTGATGCGGTCAGCCCAGCGCTGAGGCCGGTTCGCCGCGAGGTCGGCGTCACCGGGGGCATCCTGGAGTGCACTGACGGAGATGGGCTTCGGCATGCCTTTCAGGCTGATCGAACCGACCGACCGGAACGAGAGCGACTGATCGACGGCCAGATCACGGGCGTCACCGGACACGAGGACCTCGTCGGGCCCGGCCTGGGCGCCGATCCTCGCGGCGATGTGGACCGTGATGCCGGCGATGTCGTTGACGTCGACGACCTCGATCTCGCCGGTGTGGACCCCGGCGCGGATCGATATGCCGAGAGGGTGAACGTTCCTGACGATGTCGCCCGCACACCGGACGGCACGCCCCGGCGTCGTGAACATACCGAGGAAGCCGTCGCCGAGCGTCTTCACCTCTCGGCCACGCTGCCTCTCGATCGCGGTTCGCACCACCTGGTTGTGCTCCGCGAGCAGCCGCGTCCACGCGGCATCGCCCATCGTCACCGCGTGGCGGGTCGAGTCGACGATGTCGGTGAACAGCAGGCTCGCGACCGTGCGCGCCGGCCGCCGCGGCTCCGCCTCGCCGTTGACGAACGTGCCCACCGCCGCCGCGACGGCTCCGGAATCCCCGAGCCAAGGGAGGTGATCGTCCCCATCCAGCTCGATGCGCTCGGCATCCGGTGCCAGTGCGTGGATCTCGTCCGTCCACAGCGATGCAGCGAACGGGTCGTCCCGTCGATGGAGCAGCAAGGTCGGCACCTGAAGGGCAGGAAGCACCGGACGCACGTCGACGGCTTCGATGCTCGCGAGCAGCGCCCTGGCCATCCCGGGACTGCACGATGCCCGCTCGAACAGTCCGAAATAGCTCCGGGCGAGCATGCGTTGGGACTCCGGTGACATGAACACCTCGGCGGTGAGTCCCGTTCCCCAGTGATCCACGGCGTTCTCGAAGCGACCGAGCAGCCCACGGTCAAGGGTTGAGCCGCTCGCGAACGTGCCGTACAGGACGAGCTTCGACGCTCGGTTCGGGTGCGTCGCCGCGAAGAGGGTGGCGAGGGGTCCGCCCTCCGACATGCCGAACAGCACCGCCTGACCCGATCCCGCGGCGTCCATCACCGCCTCGATGTCCTCCACCCGCTGATCGAATCGAGCCGCATCGGGCGAGGGATCGGAGAGCCCGGTCCCTCGCTTGTCGAAGAGGATCACGCGGGCGAACGATGCCAGCTGCTCGATGAACGAGGCGAACGTTGGCATGGTCCACTGGAGGTCGAGGTGCGAGATGAAACCGGGCGCGAGCAGGAGATCGACGGGGCCTTCACCGACGACCTGGTAGGCGACGTGGGCCCGCCCCACCTTCGCGTATCGGATCTCAGGGACTTCGAGCATCGCTCCTCCTGAGACAGGCTAGTCCTCGACCCGCCGCGGGGGAACGCGAACGGGCAGGAACGGATCTCTGCAGGAGTCGATGCTGACGGCGAGTGACGCATCCGAGGCGCACCCCGACGGTGGATCGGAGCTTCCCGATCCACCGTCATCGGGCGCGGGGAATCAACAACCCTGCTTCGTGGCGCAGAGGCCGCGACGCGGGGTCACCGTTGTCTCCTGCATCTCGTAACCCTCGCGCGCCAGCATGAAGCTATCCGCTGTTCCGATCGGGGTGGCTCCGGCGTAGACGCCGCCCTCGCGGATGGCGGTCGCCGGTGCGGTGAACGTCGTCGCGCCGACCTTGACGTCGACCAGTCCGCGTCCGTGCAGCACGTCGTCGTTGAAGGTCTCACCCGCCGATGCCGGAGCCTGCGCTTCCGCCGTCGCTGGCGCTCGCACGGTGACGTACTCACCGCCGCTGTTCGCCTGCACGGCAAGCACGATCGCCGCGGCCAGGGTCAGTCCGACGGCGCCGATCAACACCCACGACCAAAGCGACTGTCCGTGGGTCACCTGGTGAGTCCTGGATGCCTCCATGACTCCTCCTTCCGGTCGGTCGCTGCGTCGTTCGCAGCTCTCGTGACGACGGTAGGCAGCGACGCGGAACGTGTCGGTGTGCGACCTCACGGCGGCGGTGTGAAGTCGCTCACACCCGCGGCAGACGACGGTCCTGTGCCTCAGGGGCCCGGAACCGCCGGGCCGAACCGCGCCCTCACGGCCTCAGGTCCTTGCCACGATGGTTGAGAGAGAACCGCCGATCCCGCGAATGAAGGTGCTCCGGGATCGAGCCAGGGACGGTGGGCCTTGAGTGGTCACCGAGGGAGGAGGCGTCTCATGGACGCGAAGTCCGATGTGCTCGAGACGATCGAGCAGGCGAAGGACGCGTTGACCGTCAAGCGGGTGTTCGGCGACCCGTACGAGAAGAACGGGGTCACGGTCATCCCCGCGGCTCGGGTGCAGGGCGCGGCCGGCGGCGGGAACGGCGAGGGCCCTGAAGGAGAAGGCAAGGGCAGCGGAAGTGGCTTCGGGCTACATGCCCGGCCCGCGGGTGCCTACGTGATCCATGGCGACGAGGTCGATTGGCGGCCCGCCGTCGATCCGAACAAGGTCATCATCGGAGCGGCGGTCGTCGCGGTCGCGGCGCTCATGGTCGCCCGCACCGCGATCAAGGCTCGAGCGAGCGAGGCATCCTGACCGATCGGTTCGCCCGTGTGAAAGGCGTCGACCGAGTGGCAGGGCGTGGCTGGTTGGGCCGGATATCGTGATGGGGCCCGACACCCCCGGAGGCCGCTCTGAAGATCCAGCTCCTCTGCACGCTCGGTCCCGCATCGATGGATCCCGAGATCATCCGTGAGCTCGACGCTCGGAACGTTGATCTGTTCCGAATCAATCTCTCGCACACGCCGCTCGAAGGGGTCGAACCCTCGATCGCGCTGGTCCAAGGATGTTCCTCCACGCCGGTCTGCCTCGACACCGAGGGCGCCCAGGTCAGGTGTGGCGAGGTCGCCGACGGCGTCGAGCTCGTCGAGGGCAGCGAGATCGAGCTCACGGCCGAACCGGTCGTGGGCAGCGCGTCCTCGGTGACGCTGTGGCCGGACACGCTCTTCGATGCGTTGGAGATCGGCAGCGTGCTGGAGGTCGACTTCGACGGGGCCGCCCTGCAGGTCGCCGACGTGTTCGAACGCCGCGCCCGGGCGATCGTCACGAACGCCGGGCGTATGCGCTCCAACAAGGGTGTGACGGTCGATCCGCCACCGGACCTGCCGGCCCTCTCCCAGAAGGACATCGCGGCGATCGAGCTCGGCGCGAGGCGTGGCATCGCGGACTACGCGCTGTCGTTCGCGGCCGACGCCGACGACGTCGCCCTGATCCGCTCGCTGGCGCCTCAGGGGTCCAACATCATCGCCAAGATCGAGAGCCGTGCGGGCGTGAAGAACATGGACGCGATCATCGACGCTGCCGACGCGGTCCTGATCGACCGCGGCGACCTCTCGCGAGAGGTGCCGTTCGAGCTCGTCCCGTACGTCCAGAAGACGATCATCCGCCACGCGAACCGCTGGAACCGGCGGGTGTACGTCGCGACGAACCTGCTCGAGTCGATGGTCACGGGCAGGGTGCCGACGATCGCCGAGTCGAACGACATCGCGAACACGCTCCTCGACGGGGTGCACGGTCTCGTGCTCGCCGCCGAGACGGCCGTCGGCATCGACCCGGTGGGATCGGTCGACATCGTGCTCCGCGGGATCCGGGCGTTCGAGCGCTCCACGAAGATCGACCTGCTTGAGGACGATCCGCCGGAGCTACCTGCCCGATAGGGAGGTGGGGAGGAGCACGATCCGTGTCGAAGGTCGTCGACCGAGATGGGCTGGTTGTGACGGCCGTCACAGTTAGGACGTCGGCGTCCCCCTAGGCTCGAACCTATGTACGGGTCCTTCGCGAGTGCCGATCTCGACGATGACGGGCTGATCGGCGTCGCCGATGCGTTGAACCGGCACATCGCTGCGGCTCAGGTGGCGCTCTTCGGCGTGATCGCCGAGGTCGACCGGCGAGGGGTGTGGCGTGACTCCGGCGCCCGAGACCTGGCGCACTGGTTGTCGATCCGCTACGGCATGTCCTGGTGGAAGGCCGATCGTGTCATCAGGTCGGCGACCGCACTCCACGACCTGCCTGTCATCGCGGCGGCGTTCGAGGCGGGAGTACTCGGCATCGACAAGGTGGTCGAGCTGAGCCGGTTCGCGACGCCCCAGACCGAGGCCGAGCTCGTCGAGTGGGCCGGTGACGTCACGTGTGCCACGATCCGGCGGCGCGCCGACCTCGAGGTCAGGGCTGCGCACGACGAGACGGCAGGGTTCGAGCGGGATCGTTCACTGCGCTACTGGTACGAGGACGGTGGGCGTCGGTTCGGCCTCGAGGCCCGCATGCCGTCGGCGCAAGGTGCGGTGGTGGCGAAGGCGCTCCAGCGGGTCGTCGATCAGATCCCGGTCATGCCTGCCGAGCACGACGGGGCCTTCATCGAAGCCCGACGCGCCGACGCGCTGCTGGCCCTGTGCTCGCAGCGCATCGCCGCAGATGCGGACGCCGATCGTGCGACCCTCGTCGTGCATGCCTCGATCGAGGCGTTGGCCGGCCGACGCAACGTCGAGACCGAGCACGGGGCGGTGATGCCGCCCGAGGCCCTTCAGCGCCTCGCGTGTGACGCCCGCGTGCAGGTCGTCGCGGAGAACGACGCGGGCGACGCGGTCTCGTTCGGTCGCACGAGGAGGGAGCCGTCGCCCTCGATGATGCGTCAGCTGCGGCATCGCGACAGGGGATGCCGATTCCCCGGGTGCGGATCGACCGCGTTCGCGAACGCACATCATATCGTGTGGTGGTCGCGGGGAGGATCCACCGACCTCGACAACCTGCTGCTCATCTGCGGGTTCCACCATCGGCTGGTGCACGAGCACGGATGGAGCGTCGCACGTGCGCCCGACGGGAGGGTCCGCTGGTTCCGGGCGGACGGGTCGCGATACCGAGGCGGGCCGGAGCGCGATCCGACCGACGCCGATCATGAACGGTTCCCCGACACGGGCTGAGCTCGTGGGCCCGCCACCGATGCCGAGGGTCCCGTCGATCGTCGAGAACCGCTAGGGTGGATGCGGACGAGAACCGGGTGACGATGGGTCTGGCACGTTCCCATCGACTTCCTCAGGCTCGCACCCACGGGCCTCACCCTTCGGTTCGACGGTCAGGGATCGACCAACGAATCAGGAGGAGGAGAGCGATGAAGCGAACGCTTCTGGTCCTGGCGCTCGTCGCCGCGATCGCGACGCCGGCACTCGCCGCGGGACCGATCACGCGCGACGGGGCCGACTACTCGGGGGTACGGAACCCGGGCGGCTGCGAGGTGTTCCCGGAGAACGGCACCGAGCTCCACGTGAAGTGCGTGGCGTCGGTCGGCGCGACCGGGTCGGCGTTCATCCGCTACCGGTTCCTGAAGGACGTCGGCGGCGTTATCGGGCCGGCGACGGTCTCTGCCGACCTTCGTGATGCGAAGGGCTGCGCCTCATACCGCTGGATGGGCCCGATCCGGACGATGCGCATCGAGGTGCCGTTCGGCTGCTACATCCACGTTCGATCGGTGACCTGGCAGCAACCCTAGGCTCATTCCCCAACCCGGTCGCCCGGTCCGGGGTTTCTGCCTGGCGTTTCACGCTCCTGGAGAAGGCATCGTTTTCCCTCGACTTGACATGTGACCATAGGGTCACCTATCGTCGCGGACGTGAACGACGACGACCGTGTGTTCAAGGCACTCGCCGACCCGACGCGACGCTTCCTGCTCGACCTGCTGTACGAGCGTGACGGCCGCACGCTGACGCAGCTCGAGTCCGAGCTCGAGATGACGCGCTTCGGGGTGATGAAACATCTGCGGGTGCTCGAGGACGCGGGCCTCGTGGTCACGCACCGGCAGGGCCGGGAGAAGCTCCACTTCCTCAACCCGGTCCCGGTCCGGCTGATCCACGACCGGTGGATCGACAAGTACACCGAGCGCCGGGTGTCGGCGCTCGCAGAGCTCAAGCAGGAGCTGGAAGGGGAGGGAACGGCATGACGACGAGCACCGAGACGGCGATCACCACCCAGGTCTACCGCGTGTACATCAAGGCTCCGCCCGAGCGCATCTGGCAGGCGATCACCGATCCGGCATGGACGGCGCGGTACGGCTACGGCGGCACCGTCGACTACGACCTGCGCCCCGGTGGGATGTACATCGCGTACACGAGCGAGGAGATGCGGGCGACCGGCGCGCCTGACGTCGCCATCGACGGAGAGGTGCTCGAGGCCGATCCGCCGCACCGGCTCGTGCAGACGTGGCGCATGGTGATGGATCCGCAGATGGAGTCCGAGGGCTTCACGAAGCTGACCTACGAGATCGCCGAAGGCCAGGGAGGCGTATCGAAGCTCACGCTGACCCACGAGCTCGAAGGCGCTCCCGGGCTCGCGACGCTGCTGTCCGGCGGTCTGGAAGAGATGGGCGCCGGCGGTGGCTGGGCATGGGTGCTCAGCGATCTCAAGACGCTGCTGGAGACCGGCAACGGCATGGACACGGGGGACGCCCTCAACCAGGGCTGAACCCACCGCCTGCGAGGGAAGGCCGCGCGGGGGCGGAACGTCGCGAACATCGGGACGTTCCGCCCCCGCCTCGCGCCCGGGCTCGTGCGAGGCTCAGGGAGCCGGCGGCACGCAGCCGAGCGAGGTGCCGGCCCCGTTCCACTCAGCGACCTCGCCGGCGCAGCCGGCGGGGTCGGCGCCGAGCTGGACCTGCCCGTTGTCGACCGGCCCTGAGTACACGCCTCGCCCACTCAGTTTCGACGTGCGCCGCTCGAGCGCCGCGATGCGCTCGTTCGCCGCGGTGCGGAAGCGGAGCAGCCGCTGGATCGCTCGATCCTGCTGCCGGTTCTCCGCGCGCAGACTGTCGATCGCCCTCGCCTGCCGCTCGGCGCTCGCCTCGAGCGCGGTCACCCGCTGCGCCAGGGTCCGGCCGCCCCCACGGTCCTCGGCGAACGCGCTGAACGCGAACGCGCCGATCACGAGGCTCGCGAGCACCACCAACGATGCGATAGTCCTGTGCATCTGACCTCCCTCTGGCTGGTGCATCCTCCTATCCTTGGCGCGGAACGTTGTCAATCGCAGATCGACCGCAGATCGACGAGCCGGGAGGACGAGATGACGAGGATCGTGATGCTCGCGGCGTCGGTGTCCTTCGTGGTGGCGATGGCGTACCCCGTCCGGGCGGTCGACGTGGTTGCCGCCGGTGACATCGCCTCAAGCGGACTCGGCGACACCCAGACATCGGATCGGGTGATCACGCTCGATCCCGATGCCGTTCTTACCCTTGGCGACCATGCGTACCCGAACGGCTCGCCCAGTGAGTTCGCCGAGTACTACGACCCCACATGGGGCAGGTTCCGGTCGCTCACCCATCCCAGCCCGGGCAACCACGACTGGAGGACGAGCGGGGCAGCGGGCTACGAGGCCTACTTCGGCCTGCGGGCCGGCCGGGTCCACTCCTTCGTGCTCGGGAGATGGCGCGTGATCTCCTTGGATTCCAACGTTCACGTCGCTCGTCAGAGGGCGCGTCTCGCCGCGGTGCTCGAGAGGGACGAACGCCGCTGTGAGCTCCTCTTCTTCCACCACCCCAGATGGAGCTCGGGTGAGCATGGGAATCAGAGGGCCGTCGCCCCGTGGTGGCGCACCGCGTACGCGAACGGTGTCGACGTGATCCTGAACGGACACGATCACGACTACGAACGGTTCGCGAGGAAGCGTCCGTCGGGGAAGGTCGCGGCCGACGGCATCAGAGAGTTCGTGGTCGGAATGGGGGGTATCGGAACGAGGCCGTTCGGCCCGGCCAAGTCGGGATCGCAGAAGCGCATCACCGGCAACGCGAACTGGGGGGTGCTGCATCTCGAGCTGAACGCCAGGTCCTATGCGTGGAGGTTCGTCGACGCGGACTCCGGGAACACGCTCGACGCGGGATCCTCGAACTGCCGTGCATGAGGCGTCGCCGGCCCGAGCGATGACGTAGCCTCCGCGTCGTGCGGACACGCTCGATCGGGTCGCTCGAGGTCTCGGTGGTGGGGCTCGGGTGCAACAATTTCGGCTGGCGCATCGATGAGGCTCGCACGCACGAGGTGGTCGATGCGGCGATCGACGCAGGCATCACGTTGTTCGACACCGCCGACATCTACGGCGACACCGAGAGCGAAGCGTTCCTCGGTCGGGCCCTGCGCGGCCGTCGCGACCGTGTCGTCCTCGCGTCGAAGTTCGGCAAGCAGGGTGAGCCCGGCCTCGTCGGAGGCGCGACGCCCGCGTACGTGCGAACGTCCCTCGAGGCGAGCCTGCGCCGACTCGGGACCGATCACATCGACCTCTATCAGCTCCACGAGCCTCGCCCGGAGACCCCGATCGAGGAGACCCTCGGCGAGCTCGACGCGCTCGTGCGCGACGGCAAGGTGCGCGAGATCGGCTGCTCGAACTTCTCCGCGACGCAGCTCCGAGAGGTGGCCGAAGCTGCGGGCGACGGCGCGCGGTTCGCGTGCGTGCAGAACGAACTGAACCTGCTCGACCGTGCGGACGTCGACGATGCGCTCGCTGAGGTCGGCCGCCTCGGCATCGCGTACCTGCCCTACTACCCGCTGGCGAACGGGATGCTGACGGGGAAGTACCGGCGGGGAACGCCTGCCCCTGAGGGCAGCAGGCTCGATACCTGGTTCGACGAGCGGGAGCGGCAGGAGGCGCTGACCATGGAGCGGTTCGATCGCCTCGAGGCGATCGAGACGTTCGCGGCGAACCACGGCCACACGCTGCTCGAGCTCGCGTTCGGATGGCTCCTTTCCCACGGTCCAGTCGCATCTGTGATCGCCGGTGCGACCTCGGCCGAGCAGGTGACGATGAACGCGGCGGCCGGTGGGTGGATCCTGGATGCCGCCGATCTCGACGCGATGCCGTAGTCAGGAGGTGGCGGGCCGACGACGACGACGCCGCCGTCGTCGTTGGAGATGCACGGCTTCTGCCTGAGATTCAGGGCCGATATCGTTGTCGGCGCGGTTCCCAGGAGGTACAACAGAGCCAGGTCTGCGGCCGTCTTTCCAGCCGACCCGATCCGGGGCGGCTTCCCCCCGCAGCCGACATGAGGCAGACATGTCGACGACAGACCTCAATATCCTCGCCGACGCGGTGACGTTCGCGATGCTCGTGGCCGTGGGCGGCGTGATCGTGTACGCGATCGCTCGGTCGACGTGGAAGCGCCACGCGCTCAGACACACGCTCAGGGTCGGCCTCTCGGTCGCTGCGCTCTTCGCGGTGGCGATCGCGGGCATCGCCGTGTGGCCGGCAGCTCGTGAGGGCGTGAACACCGCGGCGGGCGTCAACCTCAACGAGCAGGGCGATGTGATCCTGCCTGAGGACGAGGTCGAGGTGCAGCCACCAGATGCGAACCTCGAGCACGCGGCGGCTGCCGAGGGGCGCCCGGCGCGGATCCGTGAGGTCGCCTCGATCGGTACCGACGGTGAGATCGACCCGTCCCCCTCGGGTGACGGCACGGGCGGTGGCGGTACGGCGGCGGCACAGGCGGCGGCGGTGGCGGCGGCACAGGCGGCGGCGGTGGCGGCGGAACAGGCGGCGGCGGTGGCGGCGGAACAGGCGGCGGCGGTGGCGGCGGAACAGGCGGCGGCGGCGACCCCTCGCCGACCCCGGACCCCTCGCCGACCCCGGACCCCTCGCCTTCGCCGGACCCCTCGCCGACCCCGGACCCCTCGCCGACCCCGGACCCCTCGCCTTCGCCGGACGATCCTCCGGAGGATCCGCCGCCAGGACCCGTCGCCTAGCCGGGTCCTGCGATCCCGATGCCGCGGGGCAGGGTCGGAGCTCGGCTCCCTGACCTGGGGTCGAGGGGCGAGGGCTGGGTCGTGCTCCAGGTCGTGCTGTTCCTGGCCGTGGTGGGCGCTGCGTGGTGGGGAACCCCGTGGCCGAGCCAGATCCGGACCGCGGCCAAGGTGGCTGGCACGGCAGCCATCGTGGCCGGTGCATCCCTGTCGCTGGCCGGGTCCCGAGCGCTTGGCTCGGCGCTCACTCCGCTCCCGCGCCCTCGTGACGATGCAGCGTTCCGCGACGACGGGGTGTACGCGCTCGCACGCCACCCGATCTACGGAGGCGTCCTGCTGATCGCGCTGGGAGTCTCGCTCTTCTCGTCGCCGGTCGCGCTGATCCCCACCGCCCTGCTCGGTCTGCTGTTCGAGGGGAAGCGTCGTCGCGAAGAGGCCTGGCTCGCCGAGCGATATCCGGAATACCGTTCGTACCGAAGCAGGGTTAGGTGGAGCTTCCTGCCCTTCCTGTGGTGAGCGGCTCGGGGTCCGTAGACTCGTCCTCGTGAGGGACCATGCGACCGTGTACGAGAGCGTCGGCGGCATGCCGTTCTTCGAGGCGCTGGTCGATCGCTTCTACGAAGGGGTCGCCGCCGACCCGGTGCTGCTATCCCTGTATCCCGAGCCCGGCGACCTTGCGCCGGCTCGTCGGCGGTTGACGCTCTTCCTGGCCCAGTACTGGGGCGGTCCGCCCACCTACAGCGAGGAGCGGGGACATCCGCGGCTGCGGATGCGACACGCCCCCTTCGCGATCGGGAGCGAGGAGCGCGACCGATGGCTGGTGCACATGCGGGATGCTGTCGAGGCGCTTGACCCGCCCGCCGACGTCGCGCAGGCGCTCGACGACTACTTCGTGATGGCCGCGGAGAGCATGCGGAACCAGCTGGCCTAGCGAGCCTCAGGCGTATCGCACGCGGGGGTCGAGGGCCGCGTACGCGACGTCCACGATCAGGTTCGCCACCGCGATGAACAAGGCTCCCAACACCGTGATCCCCATGACCATCGGGAAGTCCTGCCGGCCGATCGAGTCCACCGCGAGGGCGCCCACGCCCGGCAACCCGAAGAGCGCCTCCGTGATGAACAGACCGCCGAGCAGGGTGCCCAGGTCCAGGCCGAGCATCGTCACGATCGGGGTGAGGGCGCCGCGCATGCCGTGGCGGGCGATCACGGTCCGCTCCGGCAGACCTTTGGCTCGGGCCGTACGGATGTAGTCCTCGCTCATCGTCTCGATCACGTTCGATCGGGTCATGCGGGCGTAGATCGCCGAGTATCCGACCGCGACCGTGATCCAGGGGAGGATGAACGAGCCGGTGAGCACGGCGCTCGGCAGGCTCTGTCCGATCTCGATGCCGCTGGGCGGTGCCCATCCGAGCTGGAACCAGAAGACGTAGAGCAGGAGCTGACCCAGCCAGAAGACCGGCATCGACACGCCCACGATCGCGAGCAGCATCGCCGCCCGGCTCGCCACCGATCGTCGTTTGATGCCGGCCAGCACCCCGAGCGGGATGCCGATCAGCAGCCAGATCGTCGCAGCTCCGACCGCGAGCGTGGCGGTCACCGGCAGCCGGCGAGCGATCTCCTCCTTCACCGGAACGAAGTTGCCGTACGAGTAGTACACGTCTTCGGATAGGAAGAGCCCGGGCCACGGGATCAGGCCCCTCGCGAATCGCGCGTACTGCACGACCACGGGTCGGTCCAGGCCGAAGGCGCGCCGCGCGTTCGCGATCTGTTCGGGTGTCGAGGACTTGCCCGCCGCGCGGCGGGCCGGGTCTCCCGATGGGAGCTTCACGAAGATCAGGAACGTCAGCAGCGAGACGACGAACAGCACGAGCACCATGAACAACGCGCGCCGCACCAGGTACCGGAGCATCGCTCCGAGCCTAGGATGACCCGCCCGAGCCGGCTCCAGGTTCCTTGCTCAGGATCGCTGATCGATCGAGATCGAGGCAAGGAACCGAGATCGGCGATCGGGCCTGGATGCGTGCGCTCAGTCGGCGCCGACCCCTGGGCCCGAGCCGGCCGCTCGCCGTTCCTCGATCACCTCACGCCGCACCAGGATCACGTAGCCGACCGCCGCGATCGTTGCGAACGCGAACCATTGGAACGCGTAGCTGAGGTGCGTTCCCTCCGTGAGCTCCGGCAGCGGGGCGGGCGCGGGGAGACCTCCGCTCGAGGGGGTCTGCGACCGCAGCTGCAGGAACCACCCCACGAGCTCGTACGGAACGTCGCGGCCGATCGCCTCGACGTCGACCGTCCGCATCGTGCTCACGCGGTCCTCGCCGGCCTGGATCTCCCCGGCTCCGCCCGGCTGCGGGGCCAACAGCGTTCCCTCGACCTCGACCGTGCCGGCCGGCGGGGAGGCCGCGGCGACCGGCGGCTCGTCCATCTCGAATGGAACCCATCCACGGTCGACCACGATGGCACGTCCGTCGTCGAGCACGAGCGGGGTCAGCACATGGTTCCCGGTCCTGCCGTCGAGGCTACGGCCGTAGAGGATCACCTCGTGCTCGGTGTCGTAGCGACCGATCGCGATCGCGCGCCGGTAGGCGAGTGCCCCGCCGTCCCTGAGCAGGACGTCCAGCGGACGGGGGGCCGCCGTGAGCCCCGCCGCGTACTGCGCATTGAACTCCCGCCGACCCTCGAGCCGGTCGAGCTGCCAGAGCCCGAGGCGGACGCAGACACCGACGACGACGACGGCGAACAGCGTGAGCCCGATCCATCGAGGGCGTCGCAGGAAGCCGAACATGGGGCGCTACGGGCCCTTCTTCTCCTGGATCGTGTTGCCGCCGTCGACCACGATCGACTGACCGGTGAGGTAGCTCGCGCGATCGCTCGCGAGGAAGGCCACGACCTCCGCCACCTCGTCCGGCCGGCCGGAGCGTCCGAGCGGCGTGTGATGTCCTGCCGCCGCCTCGTCGGGCGTCTGCGAGCCGGTGGCGATCCAGCCCGGGGCGACGGAGTTCACGGTGACGCCCGAGGGTCCGAGCTCGAGCGCGAGGCCCCGCATCATCCCGTCCATGCCTGCCTTGGCGGCCCCGTACCCGACCGATCCGGCGATCGCGGCCACCGGACCCGTCGCGGACGAGACCATCACGATGCGGCCCCACCCCCGCTCGATCATGCCGGGCACGATCGGTCGTGTGACGTTGTAGGCCGTCTGGAGGTTGAGCGCCAGGTCGAGGTCCCACCCCGCGTCGTCGATCTCGGCGAAGGCGCGCGATCCTTGTCCCGGCATGCCGACGTTCACCATGCCCGCGTTGTTCACGACCACATCGATGCGACCGAACAACTCCCGCACACGGTCGACCATCGCCCGCGTCCGCTCGCGGTCGGTGAGGTCCGCCACGAGGCCGACGGCCTCGGCGCCGTCGGCATGCAGCTCGCTCGCGCGTTGCTCGATACGATCGGTCGTCGACGTGACTGCGACGGCGGCGCCCTCCCGAGCGAGCACCCTGGCGCAGGCGTACCCGATCCCCGTTGGGCTGCCCGCACCGGTGATCAGCGCGACCCGTCCGCTCGCTTCGGCCTGCACGTCGGGAAGCCTACTCGGCGCTCAATCCAGGAGGCCCTGGAGCCGATACCCCACTGGAAGACGGGCGCACGAGCTGGCCGGTGAGCGGACGGTTCTGCGACCGACCCGACAGGAAGGGAGTCTCCGCATGATCCTGCGGCTGTATTCGCAAGCCCAGGTCTGGCGAGCGGCGATACGCGACCGGGTGCTGGAGGACCGGGGCGCGACCGCCGTGGAGTATGCGCTGATGCTGGCGTTCATCGCGATGGTGATCGTGGGGGCAGTGGCGTTCCTGGGACAGCAGACGAGCTCGTCGTTCGAGAGCGTCGAATTCCCTTAAGGGTCGGTACCGGCGGCGAGGCGGGCCGCCGGGCCGATCCACCCCACGCGTCGGCCAGCGTCGAGCGAGGCTCCGATCCCGGCATCGGCTAGTCTTCGCGTGCCATGACGACGCCCCGCCTCCTCGCGCTCCAGGACGCCGACACATCGATCGATCGGTTGCATGCGCGGCGGAAGGCTCTCGAGCAGGGCGCGGAGCTCGCAGCGGTGCGGGGCAAGGCCGACGCGGCGGAGGCACGGTTGGGGGAGTTGCGCCTGCAGCTCGACGAGATCGGGCGCGATCAGACGCGTTTCGAGCACGAGATCGACTCGATGACGCAGAAGGAGCAGGCAGAGCAGACCCGCATGTACGACGGTTCGATCGTGAACACCAAGGAGCTCGAGGCGCTGCAGCACGAGATCGCGAGCGTCCGCAAGCGTCGATCCGACCGTGAAGACGAGCTCCTGGCCCTCATGGAGCTGCGCGAGCAGCTCGAAGGCGACGCGGCGGCCGCCGAGCGGGAGACCACCTCCTTGCGTGCCGAAGCGGAGGAGGCCGCGGGCGCCGCAGGCGAGGAGCGGACCCGCGTCGATGCGGAACTCGCCGAGCGCGCGGCCGAGCGTGACATCATCGCTGCCGAGATCGAGCCCGATGTGCTCGAGCTCTACGAGGACCTGCGGCGGCTGAAGAAGGGCATCGGTGCGGCGGCGCTCGTCGACGGCGTGTGCCAAGCCTGCCATGAGCAGCTCTCTGCCGTCGTGCTCGACACGCTGAAGCGTTCCGAGGGCATCAGGAGGTGTGAGCACTGCCGGCGGATCCTGGTCATGTGATCGTCGCCTGCGACGGTGCCTCTCGCGGGAACCCGGGGCCGGCCGGCGCCGGCGCGCAGATCACCGACCCCGACGGCGTCGTGCTGGCGGAGGTGACCGAGGGTCTGGGCGAGGCGACGAACAACGTCGCCGAGTACACAGCCGTGATCCGCGGGCTGGAACGGGCTCTCGAGCTCGGCGCCGGCAGCGTGCTGCTGCGGTCCGATTCCCAGCTGCTGATCAACCAGCTCACGGGGAGGTACCGGGTGAAATCGCCTCACCTGCAGCCCCTGTATCGACGCGTCCGTGAGCTCGCGGCGGGGTTCGATTCGATCGAGTACGAGCACGTACGCCGCGAGCGGAACACCGAGGCCGATCGGCTCGCGAACCAAGGGGTCGACGAGTGGCTCGCCGCTCGCTGATCACCAGCTTCAGGCTCCGGCGTCGGCTCCCACGAGCGCGCTGAGGGGGATCTCGAGCGGCGCCGGATCCTCGGGTCCGCCGACATCGATCCGCAGCGACACGCCCCGGATCTCCTCGATCGGCTCGAACGACAGCGCGCCGTCGATGCGACCGCCGGGCGCGATCTCGAGGAGGGGCACCGAGACCTCGATCGCCTCGCCGACGACGGTCCCGTCGGCGCTGACCAGGGTGACGTCGGCCTCGGAGAGCGTGAGCACGTTCGGGCCTGTCGCCGCCATCCGAACGAAGAAGCTCCAGGTGGGTACGCCACCGAAGGCGTCGAGGGTGATCCGCACGCCCGGACGTTCGTAGACGAGGTCGAGCGGCAGGAACGCGCCGCTCACCGGGACCCCGAACCGGACGAAGTCGATCACGCGCCAGGCGCCGGGCTCGGTGGCGGCGAACCGGACGGGGCCGTCGAGCGGCACGGTGAACCCCAGCGGGTCACCATCGGTCGGCTGGGCGACGACGTCGACCTGTGCCGAGAGGTCGACCTCCAGCACGCGTCCCTCGGTGCCCACCACGGTGGCGGGGCCGACGGCGTTCACGATCGAGGTGGCGGTGATCTCGCCCGGGAACGCCGCGTTCGTGACGCCCAGCCAGTACGCGAACCGGCGCATCAGCGGCGTTGCTGCGAGCGCCTCGAGGTCGCCGCCACCGAGCACGGTCGCCCGGTACGCGTCGACGAAGCCGAGTGTCGCGCCGCGCACCTGGGCTTGGAGCAACGCGGGGGCGCCCCGGAGCTCGGCGGGCGGAGCCGGCGCGGCCGGGCCCTCGACCGAGCCCGTGCAGGACGCGGCCACCAGCGTGAAACCGAGCACGAGCAGGACGACCGGCCGGCGCATCATCAGTGCGGCAGTCTACGGCGGGGTATCCTCGACCGTGGAGGAGTCGGCCGGGCGGCCGCGGGCGGTCTCGATCGCTCGAGGAAAGTCCGGACTCCGAAGGGCAGGGTGCTGGCGAGAGCCAGGCGGGGGCGACCTCGCGGACAGGGCAACAGAGAGCAGACCGCCTGGGCGGTGCGAACCGCCCGGGTAAGGGTGAAACGGTGCGGTAAGAGCGCACCAGCGCGGCGGGCGACCGTCGCGGCTGGCAACCCCCACCCGGAGCAAGGTCGAGCAGGCAGCGTTCGAGGGCGGCCCGTCCGAGCTGCCGGGTAGGCCGCACCGAGCCGGAGAACGGCTCGGCGGCGACGTTTCCGGCGTCGTCGAGAGAGATGGTCGCCGGCGAGGCGAGAGCCTCGCGCACAAGATCCGGCTTACAGGCCGGCTCCTCCAACCCCCTGCCTCGCTCGATGGGCATCGCTCGACGCATCGATCGTTCGCGCATCGTCGGGGGAAGGCTCGGATGAACCGTGGGTCCTCAGTCGCCGGCGCTGACGAGGCCCCGGGCGACCGCACGCCGGTACTGGGCACCGGCGTGGTAGCTCGACCGCACGAGGGGGCCGGCTTCCACGTGGGCGATACCCATGGCCACGCCCGCCCGGGCATGTGCCGCGAACTCGTCCGGATGCACCCATCGATCGACCGGCAGATGGTGCGGGGTGGGTTGCAGGTATTGGCCGATCGTGAGGATGTCGCACCCGGCGCCGGCGAGATCGGCCATCGCCTCGGCCACCTCGTCGGGCAGCTCGCCCATCCCCAGGATCAGGTTCGACTTCGTGATCTGACCCGGCCGCACCCGCTCCGCGATGCGCAGCACCTCGAGCGATCGGTCGTAGCCGAACGCAGGGCGGATGCGATCGTGTAGCCGCCGCACGGTCTCGAGATTGTGAGCGAAGACGTCGGGTTCCGCCTCGAGCACCGTGCAGATGTCGCGTTCCCCGCCCTTGAAGTCGCTCGGCAGCACCTCGACGCCGACGCCGGGCACCGCCTGCTTCACCCGACGCACCGTCTCAGCCCACGCCGCCGCGCCTCCGTCTGCGAGGTCGTCACGAGCGACGCCCGTGAGCACGACGAAGCGAAGGCCCATCCGAGCCACGGCCTCCGCGACACGAGCGGGCTCGTCGGCGTCGACCGGATCGGGCTTGGCCGTCATCACGTCGCAGAAGCCGCACCGCCGCGTGCAGCGGTCGCCGAGGATCAGGAACGTCGCCTCGCGGTCCTCCCAGCACTCGTGGATGTTCGGGCACATCGCCTCCTCGCAGACGGTGTGCAGGTCCAGCCCGCGCACGATCGTCCGCAGCTCCGCGGCGTTGGGCCCGCTCCGCAGCCGCACCTTGAGCCACGGGGGTTTGCGCTCCCCACGAGCGTTCACGCCCTCCTCGTTCAGGCCGTTCGAGACCGACACGATCGGAAGATGCAGCCTGCGGTCGTGGGGGTTGTGATCACGTTGCCGCATGTCGTCCGAGTGTAGCCGCGCATCGGGGTTATCCTCCGCCCCAGGAGCGGTCCGAGAGGGCCTGGAGGAGTCGATGAGCGAGGATCAGGAGCCGAGGTCGGGCGACGGTCCGTCCGAGCCCGAGCAACGCCGGCCGATCCCGGTGACGATCCACCCTCCACCGTGGCGGTGGATCCTCACGCTCCTCGCGATCATCTTCGCGGTGTGGCTGGTCGCCATGACGGCGACATCCCTGCTGCGCCAGCTCTCCAGCCTGCTCACGTGGGTTCTCGTCGCGCTGTTCGCCTCGTTCGCGCTCGAGCCGGCGGTCGATTGGCTCGCGCGGCGGGGGTGGCGCCGGGGCCTGGCCACCGGTGCGATCCTGTTGGCGATCGCGGTCTTCTCGATCGTCATGGTTGGCCTGATGATCCCGCTCGTCGTCGACCAACTGCGCGCGCTGATCGGGGCGGCGCCGGACATCCTCGCGAACGTGAGTGGGTACACCGAGCGATGGTTCAACGTGGAGATCTCGCAAGCCACGATCGAGGACCAGCTCCAGAACGCCGATTCCAACCTGGCGGGGTTCGCCACCAACATCGCGGGCAACGTCTTCGGGTTCGCGTCGTCCCTGCTCGGCGCGGTCTTCATGCTCCTGACGGTGGGGCTGTTCACGTTCTACTTCACGGCCGACGGGCCGCGGTTCCGGCGCACCGTACTCTCGGTGCTGCCGCCGGTCCGCCAACAACACGTGTTGTGGGTGTGGGAGGTCGCTATCGAGAAGACGGGCGCCTACCTCTACTCCCGGCTGTTGCTCGCTCTCGTCTCGGGTTTCGCGACGTTCATCGTGCTGACGATCCTCGAGGTGCCGTTCGCCGTGCCGCTCTCGGTGTGGATGGGACTGGTCTCGCAGTTCATCCCGACGGTCGGCACCTACATCGCCATGGCCCTGCCGCTCCTCGTCACCGTCGTGGAGAGCCCGTGGAAGGCCCTGGTCCTGCTCGTGTTCTTCACCCTCTACCAGCAACTCGAGAACTACGTGCTGAGCCCGCGCATCACGGCCAAGACGATGGAGCTGCACCCGGCGGTCGCGTTCGGGTGCGCGATCGCCGGAGCCAGCATCGCGGGCCTCATCGGAGCGTTCATCGCGTTGCCCGTGGCAGCGATCGTGCAAGCGATCGTCTCGAGCGCCCTCGACCGGCACGAGGTGATCGAGGCGGACCTGACGCGGGAGATCGACCCCGAGGAGGCGAAGCAGGCGATGGGCGAGCAACGGCGGAAGGCGAAGGCCCGCGGAGGAGGGCGGGTGGCTGCGGTCCGCATGCGCTTCGCCGACGAGCCCGACCTCGACGCCGACCGTCCCGATGACGGCTAGTCTCGGTCGAACGACTCAGACGGCGTCGACCGTCGCCGCCTCCGTGTCCCCGCCGGCGATGTCCACGTCGTCGGCGGTCCCCCTCGCCGGACCGGCGCCGCGAGGAGCGGGCAGGAACACGCGGAACGCAGCACCACCACCGGGCCGTTCGTCGACCCACGCGCGGCCCCCATGGAGCTCGGCGAACCGAGCGACCAGGGAGAGCCCGATGCCGGTGCCGGGGGAGTGCGGGGTGGCGGTCGGTCCCTGACGGAAGGGTTCGAAGACGGCGTCCCGGAGCTCGGGAGGTACCCCTGGTCCGTCGTCCTCGACGCTGAGGATCGCCCCTTCCTCCACGGGTTCGAGACGGACCCAGATGCGGCTCGTCGAGGGGGTGTGTCGCACGGCGTTCGCGACCAGGTTCTCGACGATGCGTTCGAGCTTGGGCGGGTCGATCGTGAGCACGAGGGGCGGCGTCTCGAACTCGATCGTGCGGCCGGCGACCGTGTCGAGGCTCTCGACGCTGCGTCGCGTGAGCGCAGCGACGTCGACCGCTCGGTACTGAGGCTCCACGATCCCTCGGTTGAGTCGGTCGATGTCGAGCAGATCCTTCAGCAGGCGATCGAGCTTGCGCGCATTGAACGCGAGTCGTTCGAGGAGATCGACTCGGTCGTTCGTGTCCATCTCCGGGGAGCGTTCGAGGGTGATCGACAGTCCCAGGATCGACGTGAGCGGGCTCCGGAGCTCGTGCGAGACCGCGGCCAGGAACGTGTTCTTCATCTCGTCGAGCGCCCGCAGCCGCTCAGCGGCGTCGCGCTCGCGCCGCTCGGACTCACGCAGAGCCTGCTCCGCCAGCTTCCGCTCGGTGATGTCCATGAGCACGCCCTGCAGGAACAGCGGTGCTCCGTCGGCGTCGGTGACGAACGTGGTCTCGTCGTGCAGCCAGATCGTCCGCCCGTCGCGCGTGTTGACGCGGTACTCCGCCTTCCACGGCTGCTTCGAGGTCACCGACTCGACGTAGGTGCGCTCGGCCTCGGGTCGGTCCTCCGGTGACATGATCGTGAGCCAGAGATCGGGATCGTCGATCCACTCCTGCGGTGTGTACCCCGTGATCTCTTCGACCTGGGGGCTGACGTAGATCGTGCGCATCGATCGGTCGGCGCGATCGAGGTAGATCGCCGCCGGCACGTGCTCCACGATGGCGCGGTAGCGCTCCTCAGCCTCGCCGAGGCGCCGTGCGCCCTGCTCCCGCTCGATCGCGGCGCCGAGCGTGTTGGCCACCACCCGGATCGCGTCGACCTCCGCCGGCTGCCAGGCCCGATCCTCGTCGCACTCGTCGAAGCAGAGGTATCCCCACCACGCGCCGTGCACGTGGACCGGCATCACGATTGTGGAACGGATGGCGAGGTCGGCGAGCATCCCTCGTTCCGGTTCGGGAAGTTCGGCCACCGGGCCGTGTATGGCAGCCCCGGAGCCGAGCGTCCGCACCCATCGTGCGTGATCCTCGCCGTAGGGGCGGGGTTCCGACGAAGACTGTGCGATCGCGGGAGGCGCTTCGTCGGATAGCCAGGCATGGCGCAACGCCGCGTGCAAGCCCGACGGGCGATCGAGGTTCTCGGATACCGCCGCTCGGGTGGCCGAGCCCGCGAGTCCGAGCCGGGCGAGCACGTCATCGATGCACTCCTGCCACGACGGCGCGCGCAGGAAGCGTTCCGCGGCGTAGCCCGCCGCTTCGAGGATGCGGTCCCTCGTGGTGAGGGCGTCCTCGGCGAGCCTGCGATCGGTGATGTCGGTGAGCACCCCCTGCCACACGTCATCCCCGTCGGCCGAGCGGACCAAGAAGGCATGGTCGTGCACCCAGACGACCCTCCCGTCCTTCCGGACGATGCGGTGCTCGATGTCGTAGTCCTCGCCCGTCTCGTTCGTGCGGTTCGATTCCGCCAGCACGCGAGCGTGATCGTCGGGGTGGATGATCCGCATCCACATCGCCGGGTCCGCCAGCCGTTCGGCCGGCGTGTAGCCGGTGAGCCGTTCGTACTGCGGGCTGACGTAGCGCGCGGTGGCCATCTCGTCGATGGCGTCGATGTAGATCACCGCCGGGAGCTGCTCGACGAGCGTCCGGTAGCGTTCCTCGGCCTCGCGCAGACGAGCCTCGGCTTCCTTCCGCTCGGTGATGTCGAGCACGAGTCCCTGCCAGACGAGTGGCGCGCCGGCGTCGTCGCGGATCAGCACGGCCTCGTTGTGCACCCAGATCGTGCGTCCGTCCCTGGTGACCGACCGGTAGTCGACGCACCATGCATCGCCGGTATCGGCCGCATCCTCTGCCGTGACCCACGCCCGATCGTCGGGGTGCAGCGATCGCGCCCAGAGGCCGCCGTCTTCCATCCACTCCTGCGGCGTGTACCCGTAGACATCCTCGACCTGCGGGCTGATGTAGAGGGTCTCCGCGGTCGCCGCATCCTCGATGTAGGTGATGCCCGGTGTCTGTTCGATGAGTCGCCGGAACCGTTCCTCGAGCGAGCGGAGCGCCTGCTGGGTCTCGTGCTCCGACGTGACGTCGACCATCACCCCCCGGTAGCGCGTCCCCTCCTCATCGTGTGACGGGCTCGCCTCGTCGCGAACCCAGACTTCCTCGCCGGTCGCGGTGCGGATGCGGTACTCGACGATGAACCGCTCGCCCACCTCGACCGCCTCACGCCATGCCGAGAGCACGTGATCGCGGTCATCGTCGTGCACCAAGCGGCCCCACAGCTCCGGGTCCTCCATCCACTGCTGGGCCGTGAAGCCCAGCAGGCGTTCGATCTGCGGACTGATGTAGACGGCGGGCACGGTGCCGGGCTCGTGTGCCGGGTCCCACGCATACGCAACGGCAGGAACCTGCTCGACCAGGGTCTGGTATTTCGACTCGGTCTCGGTGCGCCGGTGCTGTTCGTCCCGCGCGTGGCGCCGATGCAGGAGCGCGATCACCCCGGCTGCCCAGCAGCCGACGATCAAGATCCCGAACGCGGCATCGGCGATCCCCCGTGCCCTCGCCTCGAGGGCCTCGTGGATCACCTGGAACGCACCGGTCGTGACGCCGATCGTGAACAGCGCGACAGCGCCCAACACGACCGTCAGGTCGTGCCGGCTCGTCGACCGTTCGTGATCGGGTCCGGGCGTGGCGTCGTGAGGACTCACCGTCGATGGCGTTATCGACGTCCTCGGACACACCCTGAACCAACGGGCGGGCCGAGGCCGATGGGCGCTGGATCATGCTCGCGCGAGGTCGAGCATGCGCCGGTAGACCTGGTCCGGTTCCGGCTCCATGAAGAAGTGCTCGAGCGGCGTCGCGAACGGCATCGCCGGGACGTCGGGACCCCCGACGCGCACGATCGGCGCATCGAGGTCGAACATCGCCTCCTCGGCGATCGTGGCCACGATCTCGGCTCCCGCACCGTAGGTGCGGTTGTCCTCGTACACGACGATCGCCTTCGAGGTACGGTGCACGGACGCGAGGATCGCCCCGGTGTCGAGCGGCGCCAGGGAGCGCACGTCGACGACCTCGACCGAGACGCCCTCGTCCTCGAGCAGCCGGGCGGCGGCGTCGAGGCACGTGTGCAGGGCGTACCCGTAGCTGATGCAGGTGAGGTCGGTGCCTTCGCGTTTCACGTCCGCCGTGCCGATCTCGACGATGTGCCGATCGTCGGGCACGTCGCCGGTGACCGCTCGGTACGTCTTCTTGTGCTCGAGGAACAACACCGGATCGGGGTCGGCGATCGCGGCACGCAGCAGTCCTGCCGCGTCGGCCGGAGTGGCCGGCATCACGACCTTGAGTCCCGGCACATGGGCGAAGAACCCCTCGATCGACTGCGAATGGTAGAGCGCGCCGTGGATGCCGCCGCCGCACGGAGCCCGGATCACCAAGGGGCACGAGAAGGCTCCGTTCGACCGATAGCGGATGCGGGCGGCCTCCGACACGATCTGGTCGAACGCCGGATGGATGAAGTCAGCGAACTGGATCTCGGCCACCGGCAGCATGCCGTGCATCGCCATGCCGATCGCCACCCCGACGAGGCCCGACTCCGCGAGGGGCGTGTCGATCACACGGTGCTCGCCGAACTCCTGCATCCAGCCCGCGCTGATGCGGAAGACGCCGCCCCGGTTCCCGACATCCTCACCGAGGAGCACGATCCGATCGTCGTCGGCCATCTCGTCGTGCAGGGCGTCGCGGATCGCGGTGACGACGTTCTTCTCGGTCATGCGCGACCCTGGCCGTCCTCGGGACCGCCCTCGGCGAACACGTGCCGGAGCGCCGACGAAGGCTCCGGGTCGGGAGCATCCCATGCGGCCGCGAGGGCCTCGTCGATCTCCCCCTTGACCGAAACGCGCAGCTCCTCGCCCCCCGTGTCGTCGAGGAGTCCCTGCGAGCGCAGGTACTCGCCGAACACGTGGAGCGGATCGTGGTGCCGCGCCTCCTGGACCTCGTCTCGCGAGCGGTAGGTCTTGTCGTCGTCGTCGGACGTGTGCCCCAGGAACCGATAGGTCTTGCACTCGATCAACGTCGGGCCCTCGCCGGCGCGGGCGCGGTCGTGCGCCTCCTTCATCGCGGCGTAGCAGGCGAGCACGTCGTTGCCGTCGACCACGACGCCGGGGAACCCGTACCCTGCCGCTCGGTCGGCCACGTCGTCGATCGCCATCTGCTTGGACTGCGGCACGCTGATCGCGTAGTGGTTGTTCTCGCAGACGAAGACCACCGGCAGGCGGTGGATCCCCGCGAAGTTCAACCCCTCGTGCCAGTCGCCCTCGCTCGTCGCTCCATCGCCGAACCAACACGCCACCACGGCGTCTTCGTTGCGGTACCTGATCGCATAGGCGATGCCGGCCGCGTGCGGCACCTGGGTCGCGATCGGGGAGGAGCCGGTGATGATGCCGAGCGCGCGATGTCCCCAGTGCGACGGCATCTGGCGCCCGCCGCTCGACGGATCGTCCGCCTTGGCGAAGATGCCGAGGAAGATCTCGTAGGGCGTCATGCCCGCGGTGAGGACCACGCCGCCGTCTCGGTAGTACGGCAACCAGACGTCGACGCCCCTGCGCATCGCCCACGCCGTGCCCACCTGGCACCCCTCGTGCCCTTCCGCCGGCACGACGAACGGGGCCCGACCCATGCGGTTCTGTCGCAGGGCCGCCTCATCGAGCAGTCGGGCTGTCAGCACGAGACGGAACATCGCCAGGAGGTCGTCGTCGGTGAGTCCGAGCGCCCCGTGGGGGGTCGGCGCTACCCGCGTGGACACGTGAGCCAGCTTCCTCGCACCGTGCGGCGAGCATACACCGTGGTCAGGGAGCCCCAAGAAGCCCTGGACGTCGTGGCAAGATACCCCCCCCTGGTATACTCCCGTGCCGCGATCCGACGACGATCGAGGAGGCGACCTTGAAGGACCCGGTGTGCGGCATGACCGTCGATGAAGCGTCCGCGGCGGCGGCATGGGAACACGACGGCATCACGTACCTCTTCTGTTCGGTCGGGTGCATGCGACGGTTCCGGGACGATCCCGACCACTTCGTGTCGCTCACCGACGATGAGCGGCGTATGTGAGGGGGCTCAGTGTGCATGGCTACACGATGAACGAGAAGGCGGTGCGGGATCGGCTCCGCCGCATCGAGGGCCAGGTGCGTGGTTTGCAGCGCATGGTCGAGGAAGACGCGTACTGCATCGACATCCTCACGCAGCTGAGCTCGGTGCAGGCGGCCTTGCGAGCGGTCGGGATGGGATTGCTCGACGACCATGTTCGTCACTGCGTTCGTGAATCGATCGAGCAGGGCAGTGGTGAGGCCAAGATCGAGGAGCTGATGGCAGCCGTGGGCCGGCTCGCCGCCAAGTGAGACCCGAGGCAGCCGACCGTCTCGCGATCGTACTCGACATCGAGGGCATGACCTGCGCGTCCTGCGTGCAACGGGTAGAGCGGGCCCTCGTGCGGGTGCCGGGGGTCGAGGAGGCGTCCGTGAACCTCGCGACACGCACCGCGACGATCCACGGGGAGCGGGATCTGCGTGTCGACGGTCCCGTCGAGCCGCTCGTCGAAGCCGTCCGCCGTGTCGGGTACGGCGCGCGGGTGCACACGGAACGGCGTTCTCCTGCCGACGAGGCACGTTCGTACATGCTCAGGCTCATGGTGGCGGTGCCGTTGACCCTGGCCGTGCTCTGGCTCACGTTCGCCGTCCCTCACGCCGCACGGGGTCAGGAGCTCGCCTGGGTGCTCGCGACGCCGGTCGTCTTCTACTCGGGGTGGCCGTTCCTGCGAGCGGCCGCGTGGTCGGCCCGACACGGAGCGACCACGATGGACACGCTGGTGGCGCTCGGCGCGCTCTCCGCCTACGGGTACAGCGTGGCCGCCCTCGTGCTCGGCGAGCACGACCACTACTTCGACACGGCCGCCGTGATCGTGACGCTGATCCTCGTCGGCAAGGTGCTCGAGGCGCGTGCTCGGGCGAGCGCCGCCGACGCCTCGAGGGCGCTGTTGGATCGTGGCGCCAAGACGGCGACCTTGTTGGTCGATGGTGCGGAACGGCGCGTCCCCATCGACGACCTGCGCCCCGGTCAGCTCGTCGTCGTCCGCCCGGGCGAGACGATCCCGTCGGACGGGGTCGTGAAGCAGGGCTCGTCGTGGGTGGACCTGTCGCTGCTGACCGGGGAGTCGGCGCCCGTCGAGGTCGGACCCGGCGTCGATGTCGTCGGCGCCACGGTGAACGGGAACGGCCGGCTGGTCGTCTTCGTCACCACCGTCGGCGCGGGGACGCGGCTCGCCGAGATCGTGCGGCTCCTCGATGAAGCCCAGGGATCGAAGGCGCCCGTCCAGCGTCTCGCGGACCGGGTGTCGGCGGTCTTCGTACCGATCGTGCTCACGATCGCGGCGGCCACGTTCGTCGGCTGGATCGCGCTCACCGAGGCGACGGTGGGAGCGGCGATGCTCCACGCGGTGGCGGTCCTGCTCATCGCGTGCCCGTGTGCGCTCGGGCTCGCCACCCCCGCGGCGATCATGGCGGGCTCTGGCAGGGCGGCCGAGCTCGGCGTGCTCTTCAAGGGCGGCGAGGTGTTCGAGGCCGCACGCGGAGCTGACGTCGTGCTCCTCGACAAGACGGGCACGGTCACCGATGGCGTGATGCGGCTCACCGATCTCGTGCCGTCGTCCGGGGTGACCGACCTCGAGCTGCTCGCTGCGGCAGCCGCGGCCGAGGCGGGGTCGGAGCATCCGATCGCCGAGGCGATCATCGGCAAGGCCCGGGATCTGGGGATCGACGTACCCTGCGGAGAGGCGCACCGGGTCGAGCCAGGACTCGGGGCGGTTACGACGGTCGACGGGCGCGAGATCCGTGTGGGACGCGCCGGGGCCTTGCCGCGCGCGATGCAGGATGAAGTCGAGCGGCTCGCCGCGGCCGGGCGGACCCCGTTCGCGGTGTGGATCGACGGCGCCCCGGTCGGTGTGGTGGCCGTTGCGGACCGGGTGAAGCCGGAGGCCCGAGACACCGTGGCTCGTCTTCGCCGGATGGGTCTCGAGGTCGCCCTGGTGACCGGTGACCACCGGGCCACTGCGCGAGCGGTCGCCACCGAGGTCGGGATCGACCGAGTGTCGGCCGAGGTCGTGCCCGAGGACAAGGTCGGGGAAGTCGTGAGGGTGCAGCAGGCGGGGCATCGGGTGATCTTCGTGGGCGACGGGCTGAACGACGCCCCCGCCCTCGCGAAGGCCGACGTGGGGGTCGCGATGGGCGGGGGCACCGACGTCGCGCTCGCCGCGGCCGAGGTGAACCTCCTGGGAGGTTCGCTCGCCTCCGTGGCCGACGCGGTCGAGCTGGCCCGTCGGACCTACCGGATCATCGCGCAGAACCTCTTCTGGGCGTTCGCGTACAACGTCGTGATGATCCCACTCGCCGTGTTCGGGGTGCTCGATCCCATGTGGGCTGCAGCCGCGATGGCCGTCTCGAGCGTGACGGTGGTGTTGAACGCGTTGCGATTGCGGCGCTACGGACGGGGTGGTGATCGAGGGACTCGCGACCGCCCGCCGCTGGCCCGTCGCAGCCGTGAGCGTATGAGAGGCTGAAGACCATGGTGGACATGAGCAGGCCGAGCACCACGACCACTGTGGTCGACGTCACCGACGCCGACTTCGAGCAGGTGGTGATCGAGGGCTCGATGCAGCGCCCCGTCGTGGTCGACATGTGGGCCTCGTGGTGCGCGCCGTGTCGCACGCTCGGCCCGATCCTCGAGAAGGTCGCCGGCGAACGGCAGGGGGCGTTCCTGTTGGCCAAGCTCGACGTCGATGCCAATGCCGTCGGCAACGCGCTGCTGCAGGCGGTGCAGAGCCAGGGGATCCCGACCGTCGTGGCGTTCAGCGGCGGGCAGCCCGTGAACATGTTCATCGGGGCTTACCCCGAACCCGAGGTCAACCGGTTCGTCGACTCGATCCTCCCGAGCGAGGCCGAGGCCGAGGCCGACGAGGCCCTGGCGGAGGAGGTCGCCGGCGATCTGGAGTCGGCGGAGGCCGGGTACCGCGACGCTCTCGAGAAGGACCCGGAGAACCGGGATGCGGCCGTGGGGCTCGCCCGCATCCTCGTGAGCCGCGGGGAGTTCGACGAGGCGAAGGCCCTCGTCGAACCCCTGGTACCCGACCCCGACGCGGAGCGTGTCCTGGCCTCCGTGCGGGTCCACGACTGGGGTTCGCTCTCGGGCGACGATGCGATCACGCGGGCCAGAGTGGCAGCCGCCTCCGGACGGTGGCGTGAGGCACTCGACGGGCTGCTCGCGGCCTTCGACGAAGATCCTGCCCTCGCGAGGGAATCGATGGTCGACGTGTTCGCCACGCTCGATGACGATCCCCTCGTCGGGGAGTACCGGCCGAAGCTCGCCGCTCGGCTCTTCTGACGACCCGTGAAGGGACGCAGCATGTCCGACGTGCACGGCAGCATCCGGGACTTCTGGGATCGCGATGCCGAGACCTACGATCTCTCCGCGTCGCATGCCGTCTCCGACCCGCTGGAGGCAGCCGCCTGGCGATCAGCGCTGCGCAGGGCCCTGCCCGAGCCGCCCATCTCGGTGCTCGACGTGGGAGCGGGCACAGGCTCGCTGAGCCTGCTCGCGACCGAGCTCGGGTATCGCGTGACCGCCTTGGACCTGTCCGAGGGCATGCTCTCGAAGGCGCGTCAGAAGGCCGCTGCGCGGGACCTGGAACTCTCGTTCGAGCTGGGGTCCGCGATGGCGCCGCCCGACGGACCGTTCGACGCCGTGATCGAGCGCCACGTGCTGTGGACGATGCCCGATCCGGCCGGCGCGCTCCGCGCCTGGCGAAAGGTGACCGCGACCGGCGGCCGCCTCGTGCTCTTCGAGGGCGTTTGGGGGTCACACGCCCCGGCCGACCGGGCCAGGCACGCGGTCGCCGGCATGGCGCGTCGCGCGATGGGGATCGCCGACCACCATCACGCGCCCTACCCCGACGAGGTGCTCGAGGCGCTGCCGCTGGCACGGATGCCATCGCCCGCCCCGTTGATCGACGCCGTATACGAGTCCGGCTGGGCGGGCGTTCGCATCCAGCGTCTGCGCGACGTCGAGTGGGCCGCCCGTCTGCACGAGGGGTGGCCGCTCGGGTGGCTGGAACACGCGCCGCGCTACGCGTTGATCGCCGACTCCGTCTGACCGGGATCGATCGACCGACGCCGGTGGCCGGCGACTGCGCTCCTCACGCCACCAACGGCGAGCGCAACAGCGCCAGCTCGTCGGCCGGCGCTTCCTCGAACGCGAGATCGAACTCCGCCGCGAGAGCGTGACGCACGATCGGCCGGACCTCCTCGACGGTGACGTCGCGGTCCAGCAGCCGAGAGAGCGACGTCACGCCGTTGTCGGGGAGTCCGCACGCCACGATGCCGTCGAACCACGAGAGGTCGGTGTCACAGTTGATCGCGAATCCGTGCAGCGTGACCCGGGTTCGCATCAGGCGCACGCCGATCGCGCAGACCTTGTCCTCTCCCGCGAACACACCCGTCTGCACGTCCCCCCGCCGATGCAGCTGCACCCCGAGCTCCGCGCCGGTCCTGATCACGGCGGCCTCGAGCGAGCGCAGGTACCGGGCGGCATCGGGGCGACCGCCGAGGTGCAGGATCGGATACCCCACGAGCTGTCCCGGTCCGTGGAAGGTGAACGAGCCACCACGGTCGATGTGATGCACCTCGGCACCGTGCGCGGTGGCCTCGTCCTCGCTCCAGACCAGATGCTCGGGCTTGGCTCGCCTGCCGGCCGTGAACACGGGGGGGTGCTGGAGCAGGATCGCGGCATCCGGGATCACGTCGTCGAGTCGCCGCCGTGCCAGGTCGTGCATCGCGTCGTTCGCGGCGTCGTACGGGACGACCCCCTCGGGCTCGAAGAGCCAGGTTCGCCGGGTCATCAGATCCCGAGGTCCTCGGCGAAATCCCAGCTCTCGAGGTTCTGCTTGACGCGAGCCAGGAACCGCGTGGCGATCTCACCGTCGATCAGGCGGTGGTCCCACGACATCGAGACGTAGACCATGCTGCGCACCGCGATCGCGTCACCCTCGACCACGACGGGCCGACGCTGGATGCCGTCGAGCGAGAGGATGCCCACGTTCGGCTGATTGATGATCGGCACGCTGATCAGCGATCCGTACGGGCCGGGGTTCGTGATCGTGAACGTGGCGCCTTGCACCTCGTCGGGTTTCAGCTGGTGCGATCGGGCTCGAGCGGCGAGGTCGGCGATCGCCCGGGCGACCCCCACGCTGTTCATCACGTCGGCGTTGCGGATCACTGGCACGATCAATCCGGCGTCGTAGCTCACGGCGATCCCCATGTGCACCGCCCGGGGCGTGACGACGTCGTCGCCGGCGATCCGGGAGTTCACCGCCGGGAACGCCTGCAGCGCATCGACGGTCGCGCGCACAACGAAGGGCAGGTACGTCAGCTTCACCCCGTGCACCGCAAGGAAGGCGTCCTTCGCGCGCTCGCGCAGCCTGACGAGATGCTCCACGTTCACCTCGACCATCGTCCACGCGCGCGCGGTCTCGTTGACCGACGCCACCATGTGCGTCGCGATGGCCTTGCGGATGTGCGACATCGGCTCGACGGTCTCGCCCTCGACCGCCGCCGCCCCTACGGAAGGAGGTGTCACCGCCGCGGGAGCTGCTGCCGCGACCCCCGCCGCGGACGTCGGGCCGGGGCCGGAGGTGACGGCCGCCATCACGTCGGCCTTGGTGATCCTCCCCCCGGTGCCGGTACCGCTCACCGTCGACAGGTCGATCCCGTGCTCCTGCGCCAGCTTGCGCACGAGCGGCGAGAGGATCTGTGATCGAGGCCCCCGATCGGGCATCGACGATGCGACGGCAGCGACCGCCGCGGGCGCCGCAGGCGCGGAGGCGGGTGAGGTGGAGGCATCGCTCGCGCCCTGGCCCGGCGTCTCGCCACTGGGCCCCCCGCTCGCCAGCGAGGTCGGCGGCGCGGACGATGCCGCAGCCTCACCCGCCGGAGCGACAGCCGAGTCCTCGTCCGACGCGACCTCGGCCAGCCGTGTACCGACCGGCACCGTCTCGCCTTCGGCGACGAGGATCGTCGTGAGGGTGCCTGCCACCGGCGACGGCACCTCCGTGTCGACCTTGTCGGTCGAGATCTCGAACAAGGGCTCGTCGCGCTCCACGGCCTCGCCTTCGGCCTTCAGCCACTTCAGGATCGTGCCTTCGACGATCGTCTCGCCGAGCTGCGGCATCTGGATCGACGTCATCGGGCTCCTCCCTCGCGCGGCGCGCGGCTCACCAAGCGGACAACTCCTCGACGGCGCGCTCGATGTCTGCCACCTGGGGTAGGAATGCGTCCTCGAGCGTGGGGGAGAAGGGCACGGGCATGTTCGGCGGCGAGAGGCGGGTCACGGGCGCGTCGAGGTGTTCGAACGCCTTCTCGGCGATCGTCGCCCCGACCTCGGCACCGATGCCGACGAACCGGTAGCTCTCGCTCACGACCAGCGCGCGCGACGTCTTCGCGATCGAGCTCAGCACGGTCTCCTCGTCGATCGGGTGCACGGTCCGGAGGTCGACGACCTCGGCGGAGATGCCCCGCTGGGCGAGGTTCTCGGCCGCTTCCAGGGACTTGTGCACGAGGGCGCCGTAGGTGACGATCGAGACGTCGGTCCCTGCTCGCTTCACCTCGGCCTCGCCGATCGGCACGAGGAAGTCGGGATCGGTCGGCACCTGTTCTTTGATGCGCCGGTAGATCCACTTGTGCTCGAGGTACAGCACGGGGTTGTCATCGCGCACCGCGGACTTCATGAGTCCTTTCGCGTCGGCCGGGAAGGCGGGCGCCACGATCTTGATGCCGCCTCCGTAGGCGAACCACGGTTCGGGGTTCACCGAGTGGAACGACGATGCCCGCACGTAGCCGCCCGAGGGACCGCGCAGGACGACCGGCAGCGGCACGCCGGACCGGTAGTGGTAGCGCCCGAGCACCGTCGAGATCGAGTCGAAGCCCGACGACATGAAGTCCGCGTACTGGAACTCGGCGACCGGGCGCAGCCCCTCCATCGCGGACCCGACCGCCATGCCCACGATCGCCTCCTCGGCGATCGGGGTGTCGATCACGCGGTTGCCGCCGAACCGGTCGAGGAATCCCTCGGTCACCTTGAAGGCACCGCCGTAGACACCGATGTCCTCGCCGAGCATGTAGACGCGCTCGTCGCGTTCCATCTCCTCCCACAGGGCCTCGGCGATCGCGATCAGGTAGGTGGCCTGGCCGTCGTCTCCGCGCTTGCCGCGCGGCTCCGCGCCGTGGCCGGCGGCGCCCGCTTCGACCTTCGCCGTGGTCGCCATCAGCCGGCCTCCGTGCCGCCACCGCGACCGGGCTCGCTGGTCCAGTAGCCGTCCTCGACCCAGAGGCCCTTCGTGGCGTCGCCGGGCTCGGGGAACGGCGAGGCGAGGGCGAACTCGTAGCCCTCGTCGAACTCTGCCTCCACGCGCTGCACGATCGCATCGATGTCGTCCTTCGTGACGACCCCCTCGGAGAGGAGGTACTCCTCGAAGTTGCGCACCGGATCGTGGTTCGCCATGTACTCCTGGAGCATCTCGTCGGGCATGTACTTCGCCGGGTCGTGGCCGGCGTGCCCCCGCCACCGCAGCGACACAGCCTCGATCAGGGTCGGCCCCTCCCCGCCCCGCGCGCGCTCGACCGCCGCGCGCGTGGCCTCGAAGACCTCGAGCACGTCGCCGCCGTCGACGCGTAGCCCCGGGATGCCGTAGGCGACCGCCCTCTCGGCGATCGTCGGGATCGCGAACTCGAGCGCGTTCGGGGTCGAGTACGCGAACTGGTTGTTGTTCACGACCCAGACCACCGGAAGCCGATGGACCGCGGACGTGTTGATCGCCTCGTGCCAGCGACCGTTCGAGGTGGCGCCGTCGCCGCAGATCGCGAGGGCCACGTTGGGCTCGCCCTTGAGCTTGTATGCGAGCGCTGCCCCCACGGCGACCGGATACGCGATCGGCAGATGCGACATCACCGTGAACGTCTTGTTGCCGTACCAGTCGCCGATGTGGCTGTTGCCGTCGCGCCCGCGCGTGTAGCCGTCGATGCGCGCCCAGAACTGTGCCATCACCCGCTTGAGATCCAGACCCTTCGTCAGCTGGGCGGTGAGGTCGCGGTGCGTGGGGAAGAGCGAGTCGTCGGGGCGCAGGGCCCAGGCGGCACCGACGTGCGTGCCCTCCTGTCCGCGACCCGAGTAGATCGCCCCCGGCAGCCGACCCTGGCGGTACAGGGCCTCCATGCGCTCGTCGAAGTATCGGCTCAGCTTGAGCATGTGCAGCATCTCGACCAACTCGTCGTCGGGCAGGGGCCGTCGGGCACCCGACGTCTCGGCGGGGATACCGGCCGGGTCGACTTCGGTCGCCACTCGCTCGCTCCTCACGGGGTGTGAAGGGGCTTGCCGACGAGCGCGAGGTGCGCCTCGCCGATGCCTTCGGACAAGGACGGGTGCGGGTGCATCATGGCCGCCACCTCGGTGGGCATCGCTTCCCAATTCACGATCAGCATGCCCTCGGCGATCAGGTCCGTCACGTGAGGGCCGATCATGTGCACGCCGCGAACCGGTCCGTCGGTCTCGGCGACGACCTTCACGAATCCGCCCTCGCCGAGCATGTTCGCCTTGCCGATCGCTCGGAAGTCGACCTTGTCGACCGTGACGCCGAGTCCGGCCTCGCGGGCCTGCGCCTCGGTCAGTCCCACGCTCGCGATCTCGGGCGTGCAGTAGGTGACCTTGGGGATGTTCACGTACTCGATCTCGGCCACGTCGAGTCCCGCGATCCGTTCGGCGACCGCGTACCCCTCGGTGAACGCCACGTGGGCGAGCTGCAGAGGGGTCGAGGCCACGTCGCCGATCGCCCACACGTGGTCGACGTTCGTGCGCAGCCGAGCGTCGACGTTCACGTATCCCCTCTCGTGGGTGGAGACCCCGGCCTCCGTGAGGCCGAGTCCCTCGGTCACCGGGCCACGCCCGGTCGCGACGAGGCAGAGGTCGGCGGCGACGGTCACGGGGCCCTTCCCGGCGTCGTAAGTCACCTCGATCGCGTCGCCAGTGTCCACGACTCCCTGGACGGACGCTCCGGCCGCCGTGGTGATGCCCCGTTTGCGGTACGCGCGTGCGATCTCCTTGGACACCTCGTCGTCCTCGAGCGGCGCGAGCCGCGGGAGCGCCTCGACGAGGGTCACCTCCGCGCCGAACGATCGGTACAGCGATGCGAACTCGAGGCCGACCGCGCCGGCGCCGATCACGACCGCCGAGCTGGGGATGCGGTCGTACCAGAGCGCCTCGTCGCTCGTGATGATGCGGTCGGTCCGCTCGATGCCGGGGAGCATCTTCGGGGCGGATCCGGTCGCGATCACGAGGTCGCTCGCCTCGAGCCGAGACCCGCCGACATCGAGGGCGGTCCGACCGGGCACCAACCGCGCCAGCCCGTGCACGACGTCGATCTTGCGAGCCGAGATCAGACCGGTGACACCCTTGACCAGCTTGTCGACGACCGAATCCTCGAACGCCTTCACGGCCGACCAGTCGGGCTCGCCCGACGCCTTGATGCCCCACTCGTCGGAACGATCGATGGTGTCCATCACCGCGGCCGACTGCAGCAAAGCCTTCGTGGGGATGCACCCCCGGAGCAGACACGTCCCGCCGATGCGATCGTCGCGCTCGACGAGGGCCACGCGCAGGCCGAGCTGGGCGGCGCGCAGGGCGGCGGAGTACCCTGCGGTCCCGCCTCCGATCACGGCTACGTCGTACGCATCACCCATCCGACGAGCCAGTCTACCGGGCTTCCTCCGAGCGGCTACGATGCCGGGCGTGGACGAGCCCGCGGCGCTGCAGCACACCCCGCTCGAGGGCGAGCACCGGGCGCTGGGTGCGAAGCTCGGGCCGTTCGGCGGGTGGCTGATGCCGATCGAGTACGCCGGGGCCCTCAAGGAGCACGAGGCGGTCCGCGAGCGGGTGGGGTTGTTCGACCTCACGCACCTGGGGAAGGTCGATGTGCAGGGAACCGGAGCCCTGGGCCTGCTGCAACGGGTCGTCACCAACGACGTGTCCCGCTCCGCCGTCGGTGAGGCGCTCTACAACCTGGTGCTGAACGAAGGCGGCGGCGTGATCGAGGACCTCATCGTGTATCGCTTGGACGACGAGCGGTACTTCGTCGTGCCCAACGCGGCCAACGCGCACCGGGTTCTGCAGATCCTGGAGGAGACGCCTGCCGATGGCCGCGTGCACCTGATGTACCACCAGGACTGGTGTTTCCTCGCGGTCCAAGGCCCGGAGTCGGTCCGTGTCATGCAACGGCTGTTCCCCGAGGCGGGAGACCTCGCGTTCATGCAGTGCGCCGAGTCGGAGTACAAGCGACGGCCCGTGATCGTCACGAGATCGGGGTACACGGGCGAAATCGGGTTCGAGCTGTTCACGTTCCAGGACGTGGCCCACGACTTGTGGAGCGCGCTGCTCGACGCGATGGAGCCATACGGCGGCGCACCCTGCGGCCTCGCGGCCCGCGACGTGCTTCGGCTCGAGATGGGGTACCCGCTCTACGGCCAGGACCTGTTCGAGTCGGTCACCGCCCTGGAGGCCGGACTCTCGTGGGCCGTCTCGTTCGACAAGGGCGAGTTCCGGGGACGAGCGTCGCTGCTTCGGCAACGAGATGAAGGCCTGCCGAGCCGGTTGGTGGGTCTTCGGATGCGGGAGCGCCGGCACATCCCACGAGCGCACTATCCCGTGTTCGTCGAGGACCAGCTGATCGGCGAGGTCACCAGCGGCACGTTCTCGCCGCTGCTGCAGACCGGCATCGGCCTCGCCTACCTCTGGCCCGCCGACATCGCCGCCGCTGGCGACGAGGTGGAGGTCGACATCCGCGGACGGCGGGGGGTCGCGGATGTGGTGCGACCGCCGTTCGTTGATCGCAACCCGCGCTGACCGACACTCCCTAACGGGCGCGTGACCTGCCTTCCACCGCCTCGACCAGGTCCTCGACCGACGACCCGCCGAACGAGGTGTGGCGGATCAGCCGGTCCAGGAGCGAGGCGGCGCGATCCCCCTCGGGGGCGACCGCCACGACGACGTAGAGCCCGGAGGCGGGGATGCCGATCTCATGCACCGGTCCGTAGCCGGGCGCGGCGACGAAGTAGGCCCAGCGCGTCGAGACGCCTCGAACCTCGCACGTGCCTTCCCCTCGCGCGACGTAGTCACCGTGGGTCGGCGCTCCGGTCGAGAACTCGGGGCGTCGATCCACGAACACCCGAGGAGCCTCGGCGCGGCAGCGCCGGGACTCCGTCAGGTTCGCGAGCAGCGGGCCTGTGGCCGCCAGGTAGTAGAAGTCCGACGGCATCCCGATCCGCGTGGCGTCGACCCACGTCGCCGACATCCCCGGAACGCCGCCGTCCATGCGTCGCCAACGCTCCGGATGGGGCGACGCGAGGAACCCGCCTCGGAACCCGACCTCCGCCGGGGGACGGGCCTCCCAGCCTTCGGGGACCATCGCCGAGACGGGTCCGGCGTTGACCTGGGTGAAGGGGGTCGGGGAAGAGAGGACCTCGATCGCGCCGGCGACCGGGGGGGCGTCGGTCGTCGAGGGCGCGACGCACCCGGTGCCCACAAGGGCGATCGTCATCCCTAAGACGGCTCTCCGCACGCGACCCCCACGCGAGGATAGGCCACCAGGACGCTCGCTGCCACGGTCTGGCTGCCACGGTCTGGCTGCCACGGTCTCGGGGAAGCCGCCCGGGGTGATCCGTTCGGCGCGGTCGAGCGGTCCGCTCGTCGCGCCCGCTCAGGCCGCTCCGGCCGACCGAACGTCCCCGCGAGCATCCGGAGGTGGGATGCAGAACGAAGCCCGTGTGCCACCGCCGGGCAGAGGGTCGGTCCACAGGGTGCCGCCGTGCTCGACCACCAACTGCCGCGCGAGGTGCAGCCCGACCCCGACGCCTGCCTTCTCCTTGCGCAACACGCCCTCGCCGGTCGAGAACGGTTCGTCGAACGAGCGCTTCGCGACGGTCCGGTCCAGGCCTTCACCCCGGTCGGTGACGCTCACGACGATACCCTCTGACATCGAGCGCGCCGACACGTGGACGGGCATCCCGTCGGGTGAGTACCGGCACGCGTTGTCCAGAAGCTCGGCGACGACCCCCTCGAGGCGCTCCTCGTCGGCGAGGGTGCGAAGCGGCGCTGCGATCGATGCCTCGATGCGGATCGTGGGGTGCTGTTCGCGTGCGACCGCGACCGCATGGTCGACGGCGGGGGCGAGGTCCACCTGGGCCAGGCGGAGCTCGAAGGTGCCGCGTTCGAGCTCGGACATCGTGATGATCTCGTCGACGAGACCCATCAACTTGTCCAGGGAGCCCTGGAGCTCGCCGAGGAACTCCGTCCGCTCGTCCTCGCCGATCGACGGGTTGTTCAGAACATAGGCGATCCCTTTGGCGACGGTCACCGGCGTGCGGAGTTCATGGGAGATGTTCGAGAGGAAGTCGGCCTTCGCCGACGTGCCCTGGGCGACGCTGTGTCGGAGGTCCTCCAGCTCGGTGCCGAGTCGTTCGGTCGTGCCGATCGATCCGATGAACGCGTCGCCGAGGGAGTGGGCGATGCGCGGAGACAGCGACACGCCGCCCTCGGCCGTCGCCCGGACCGCCGCGATGACCTCGTGGGGATCGTCGTCGGTGGCGATGACCCCGCGCGCCCCTTCGGCGAGGGACGAGGCTGCCCGCGCGACGTCGTCGACTGGCACGCGGACGATGACGCGCGAGTCCGGTGACGAGGCTCTGATGCGGGAGAGCAGCTCCGTGCCCGAGAACCCCTCCATCGAGAGTCGGCAGACCACGACGTCGGGTCGAGCTCGCGCGGCCGCCTCGATCGCGCGGAGCGCGTCGGGGGTGACCTCGACGACGAGATCCGTCTCGGGGATGGCTGCGACCCTGAGAGCCGAGATCTCGTCCGCCGTGTCGCAGAGCAGCACGGAACGGAGCATGTGCTGTTGGTATCGGTCCCGGAGTGAGCCGGTTGAGCCCCGTCGAGAGCCGGTCGTCAGTGCACGATGCCGGTGCGTATCGCGATCGCCACCGCCTGGGCGCGGTCGTTCGCGCCGAGCTTCTCGAAGATGCGCTCGAGGTGGGTCTTCACGGTGTGAGGGGAGATCCCGAGCTCGGTGGCGACCTGGCGCGTCGTCGACCCGTCGGCGACCTTCTGCAGGATCTCGCGCTCGCGCTTGGACAGGGGGGCTGCCCGTGGCCCCTCGCCCTCACCGAGCCGCACCTCTTCGATGAACGTCTTCGTGAGCTGGGGATGGATCACCGCGTTCCCCTCGATCGCGTTCTTGGCGGCATCGACGAGCGCGTCGGGGGAGGCGTCCTTCAGCAGGTAGCCGGAGACGCCCGCCTGGATCGCCTCGCTGATCGCGCCCCGCGATTCGTCGATCGTGATGAGGATGACCTTGGTGGCAGGGGCGGCCTGTCGGATGCGTCGGGTGGCCTCGATGCCGTCCATGCCGGGCATGCGCACGTCCATGAAGACGACATCGGGAGTGAGCTCGCGGGCCTGCTCGACCGCTTCCTCGCCGGTGGCCGCCTCGCCGACGACCACGACGATCTCGTCGGAGAGCTCGAGCGCGGTTCGGAGCCCTTCGCGGGTCACGGGGTGGTCGTCCACGATCAGCGCACGGATCGGCGACTCCGACATCGGCGGGACACGCTCCTTCATCCTGGGGAAGTACGGGTACGCTGTTCAGGATAGGACGAGTCGAGACAGGATGCGCGCATGCACGAAGAGATCGCGGTTGATGCAGGAAGCGATGGCACCGAAACGATGAGCGCCGTCGAGGCGACCGACGGCGAGACACGCGACGCCGTCTTCGAGGCGCTGAAGAACGTCTACGACCCCGAGCTCGGGCTGAACATCGTCGACCTGGGGCTCGTCTACGACGTGCAGGTGCACGATGACGGCGGCGTCGACATCCAGTACTCGCTCACCACGATGGGATGCCCGATCGGTCCGATGATCGAGGACCAGATGCGCTCGTTCCTGCGAGGCATCGACGGCGTCGACGAGGTGCGGCCGGAGTTCGTGCTGCGCCCGCCGTGGACCCCGGAGATGATGTCCGACGAGGCGAAGGCCGCCCTCGGCATCTTCTGAGCTTTCGCCCTCGCGGCGGAGCCTGTTTGACGTCGCCGTGACAGATGCGATAGGTATCGCACCTGCAAATCCGACCGAGGAGCTGTGATTTGGTCCGGACGAGGTGCATCGGGGAGGTGGCGGCCATGATCCCGTCTCGCCTGTGCTGTCCGGGGACCGGCGCCGGCTCGGAGATGCACACGCACCGCGGCCCCTGAACCTCCATCTCCGGACCGAGAACATCCACGCGGCGGCCGCATCGTGCGGCCGCCGTTCCCGTTTCCCCGCCCGGGGAGGAAGGACCGATCCCGACATGACCGACTACGCGAACCCAGACGTGCTCGTCGGCACCGACTGGCTCGAGGAGCATCTCGACGACCCCGACGTGCGGGTGATCGAGGTCGACGAGGACACCACGGCGTACGACAAAGGACACATCCGCGGCGCCGCGAAGTGGAACTGGACCACGGACCTGCACGCCGAGGTCGGGCGTGACTTCCGGGACCAGGCGGGCTTCTCGCGCCTGCTCTCGGAGACCGGGGTCGCCGAGGGCACCACGGTCGTGCTCTACGGCGGCAACAACAACTGGTTCGCCGCGTACGCCTACTGGCTGCTGAAGCTCCGGGGGTTCGACGACGTGAAGCTCCTGAACGGCGGCCGGAAGAAGTGGGAACTCGAGAGCCGTGAACTGACCCAGGACGTGCCGATCCACGCGGCCACAGGATTCACGATCGCCGGCGCCGAGCGCCCCGAGATCCGGGCGCTCCGTGACGAGGTGATCGGCAAGGTCGGGGGCGCCGGCGGGTTCGTCGACGTGCGCTCGCCCGAGGAGTTCCGGGGCGAGAAGCTGGCACCCGATCACCTGCCCCAGGAGCAGTCACAGGTGCCGGGTCACATCGCCGGCGCGGCGAACATCCCGTGGATGAAGGCGGCGAACGACGACGGCACGTTCAAGAGCGCCGACGAGCTGCGGGAGCTCTATGAGGCCGAGGGCATCACGCCCGACAGGGAGATCATCGCCTACTGCCGGATCGGTGAGCGCTCGAGTCACACCTGGTTCGCGCTGCAGGAGCTCCTGGGCTACGAGCAGGTCAAGAACTACGATGGATCGTGGACCGAGTACGGCTCGTTGGTCGGGGCGCCGGTGGAGTTAGGCGGGTAGCTCCGCCGCACCAGGCCCCTCCGCTGGCACGCCGAGCGCCAGGTTGACCCCGCCCCCGATCGCGAGGCCGAGGCCGAACCCCCCGGCCACGTCGAGCGGGTTGTGGGCCCCGAGGTAGATGCGGGCGAACGCGACCAGGGCGACGATCAGCCACGGCACGCTCCGCCATCGACCGTGCAGGTACGGGGTCGCCACCCACGCCAGGCCCGGTGGTGAGCACGACGTGACCGCTCACGAACGACACGCCTGTCGCCGCGGTGCCGCCACGGACGATCGCGTCGGGCTCGGTCTCGCCGGGCCGGTTGCGCTGCACGACCTGCCAGACGAGCCGCTCGGCCATCAGCTTCCCGACCGTGACCAGGAGGGCCGCGACCGCGAGGCGCGGGCGTCGGGCGACGAGGGCGATCGCCGCGACCAGCGGACCGATCGCGAGCACCCCGAGGAATTGGGCGGCCAGCATCGCCGGCTCGAGGACATCCGGTAGCCCGTTGATCGCCTCGAAGACCGTTCGCTCGGTCCCGTCGACCCGGCCGCTCGAGGCCGGGATCGCGCAGAGCGCGAGCAGTCCGAGGCCTCCCGCCAGAGCGACGGCGTCGATCCGCCGCCGCGTCACCACCGCCAGAGCCGCACCGCCACGTCGCCGGCGACCAGCACCAGGATCGACCGGACCGCCCACGAATCGCCGGTCGTCGCCGCGACCGCGAGCGCGCCCACGACGATCACGGCCGCCAGGATCTTCACGCCGGTCCTCGACCTTCCTCCGCCTGTCGCTCTCGCTTCGTCCACGCATCCCCCCTCGTCCGATGGGCCGAAGGGTATGCAACGTGTGGCGGCGCCCGCAAATCCGACCTTCCAAGTGGACTTTAGGCGTCACCCGCGGGTAGCATCGATGTGTTCGCAGCACCGCCGCCGGGCGGTGTCCGACGATCGACCCGCGAGGAGCCGCCACCGATGGCCGTCACACAGGAAGAGCACCTCGAAGAGCTCGCCAAGGGGTACCGGTTCGACTGGAAGGATCCTTCGCATGCCGTCTTCGAGCCGAAGCGGGGCTTGAACGAACGCGTGGTCGAGGAGATCTCCGCGCTCAAGAACGAGCCCGACTGGATGCGGAAGTACCGCCTGAAGAGCCTGCGGTACTTCGACATGCGCCCGATGCCGTGGTGGGGCGCCGACCTGTCGGAGATCGACTTCCAGAACATCTACTACTTCATCCGTTCGACCGAGAAGCAGGCCGCGAACTGGGACGAGTTGCCCGAGGACATCCGCGGTACGTGGGACAAGCTGGGCATCCCGGAGGCGGAGCAGAAGTACCTGGGCGGCGTCAGCGCGCAGTACGAGAGCGAGGTCGTGTACCACAAGATCAAGGACGAGCTGGACCAGATGGGCGTGCTGTTCACCGACATGGACAGCGCCCTGCGCGACTACCCCGACCTCGTGCGCGAGCACTTCGGCACGGTGATCCCCGCCAACGACAACAAGTTCGCGGCGCTGAACTCGGCCGTGTGGTCGGGGGGCTCGTTCATCTACGTGCCGCCGGGCGTGCACGTCGACATCCCGCTGCAGGCGTACTTCCGCATCAACGCGGAGAACATGGGGCAGTTCGAGCGCACGCTGATCATCGCCGACGAGGGCAGCTACGTGCACTACGTGGAAGGCTGTTCGGCCCCGATCTACACCAGCGACTCGCTGCACTCCGCCGTCGTCGAGATCAAGGCGAAGAAGGGGGCTCGGGTCCGCTACACGACGATCCAGAACTGGTCGACGAACGTGTACAACCTCGTCACGAAGCGGGCCATCGCCGAGGAAGACGCCGTCATGGAATGGGTCGACGGCAACATCGGCTCGAAGGTCACGATGAAGTACCCGTCGATCTACCTGATGGGCAAGGGCGCTCGCGGTGAGGTGCTCTCCGTGGCCTACGCCGGCAAGGGCATGCACACCGACGCCGGGGGCAAGGCGATCCACGCCGCCCCCCACACGACGAGTGTGATCACGTCGAAGTCCGTCTCGAAGGACGGGGGCCGCACCGGATACCGTGGCCTCGTTCGTGTCGAGCCCGACGCGCATCATGCGAAGTCGACGGTGCGCTGCGACGCGCTGATCCTCGACGACGAGAGCCGCAGCGACACGTACCCCTACATCGAGGTGGAGGAGGAGACGGCCGCGCTCGGCCACGAGGCGACGGTCTCGAAGGTCGGCGACGACCAGCTCTTCTACCTGATGAGCCGAGGCCTCTCCGAGGTCGAGGCGACCGCGATGATCGTGAACGGGTTCATCGAGCCGATCACGCGCGAGCTGCCGATGGAGTACGCCGTCGAGCTGAACCGCCTGGTCGAGCTCCAGATGGAAGGCTCGGTCGGCTAGGACCGCGATGACCACCTTCGACGAGCGCGCCCTGGCGAGCCTGCCCGAGGCCGCCGGGTTCACCGGCGACCTGCGACGGCAGTCGTTCGCCGATTTCGAGGCCCTGCCGATGCCGTCGCAGGAGACCGAGGAGTGGCGCTACACCGATCTTTCCGAGCTCGAGCTCACGTTCGCGCCCTACACGGCAGGCGGACGCGCGGAGAACCTCGACGGCGTGCCCGGCGAGGTCCTCGAGGCGGCCGGTGAGATCGGCGAGCGCGCCGGCCTGCAGATCCAGCACGACTCCGACGTGATGGTGACCCATCTCGATCCGGGGCTCGCCGACCGAGGCGTCGTCTTCTGCGACCTCGACGCGGCCGCGGCGTCGCATCCGGAACTCATCGAACGCTCCCTGCACGACCTCGTGCCGACGAAGCGCACGAGGTTCACGGCGATGCACGCGGCGTTCCGCACCGGCGGCACGTTCCTGTACGTGCCGCGTGACACGAAGGTGGACCTGCCGCTGCAGACGCTGACCTACGTCGACGTCGACGGTGCCGCTGTGTTCCCGCACACCCTGATCGTGGTGGAGGCGGGCGCCGAGGTGACGTTCATCGAGCGCTATGCCTCGCCCGACCTGACGCGTGCGTTCAGCGACGCGATCACCGAGATCCACATCGGCGACGGCGCCCATGTGCGGTACGCGGCGATCCAGGACTGGGGCGCCGGGATGACACACCTCGCCGTCCAGCGTGCACGCGTGGGACGCGACGCTGACCTGCGGACCCTGAGCCTCGGCTTCGGCGCCGACCTGGCACGCACGGAGACCGAGGTCGAGCTCGCCGAGCCCGGCGGCTTCAGCGAGCAGCTGGGAGTGTTCTTCGCGGACGGCGAGCAGCACTTCGATCATCGGTCGAGCCAGGAGCACGTGGCGCCGAACTGCACGAGCGACCTGCTGTACAAGGGGGCGCTGCGCGATCGCAGCAGGGCCGTGTACTCGGGCTGGGTCTACGTGCGCCCCGGCGCTCAGAAGACCGACGCGATGCAGACGAGCCGCAACATCGTCCTGAGCGAGCACGCGAAGGCCGACGCGATCCCGAACCTCGAGATCGAGGCGAACGACGTGAAGTGCGGGCACGCGGCGAGTGTGGGGCCGGTCGAGGACGAGACGCTGTTCTACCTCGGGTCCCGCGGGATCCCCCACGACGAGGCGGAGCGGCTGATCGTGACCGGCTTCTTCCAGGAGGTGCTGGACCGCGTGCAGATCGACGAGGTACGTGTCGGCGCCGAGGCCGCGATCGCCGCCGAGCTGGCCGAGGGCATCCGCTGATGGCCGTGCGCGTCTGCGAGACGAAGGACGTGCCGCCCGGCGAGGCGCGCCGCTACTCCCTCGACGGCCGTGAGGTCGCTGTCGTGAATCTGGGCGACGAGGGGTTCAGGGCGCTCGACGCGATCTGCAGCCACGCGAAGTACTACCTGGACGAGGGCGAGGTCGATGTCGACCTCGAGACGATCGAGTGCCCCAAGCATGGGTCGACGTTCGACCTGAACACGGGCGGCGCGAAGACGCTGCCTGCGACCCAACCCGTCGACACCTTCGCGGTGACGGTCGACGGCGACGACGTGATGATCGAGGTGTGAGGACGATGGCTGAGACGACGAACGGCGACGGCGCGGGAGCGGCGACCCTCGAGGTACGGGACCTGCACGCGACGATCGAGGGCAAGCGGATCCTGAACGGCATCGACCTCGTGGTGCGCCAGGGTGAGACGCACGCGTTGATGGGACCCAACGGCTCGGGCAAGTCCACGCTCAGCAACGTGATCATGGGCCGGCCCGGCTATCTGATCACCGAGGGAACCGTGGTCTTCAACGGCGAAGACATCACGGCCCTCACGCCCGACGAGCGGGCGAAGCGCGGATTGTTCCTCGCGATGCAGTACCCGACCGAGGTCCCGGGTGTCTCCGTCGTGAACTTCCTGCGCACCGCGTACCAAGCGGTGAAGGGCGAGCAGGTGAGCGCGCTCGCCTTCCGCAAGCACATGAAGGACCAGATGGAACGCCTGAGCATCGACGACGCGATGGTCAACCGCTACGTGAACCAGGGCTTCTCCGGCGGTGAGAAGAAGCGGAACGAGATCCTGCAGCTGGCCGTGCTCCAGCCACAGATCGCGATCCTCGACGAGACCGACTCCGGGCTCGACATCGACTCGCTGAAGCTGGTCGCCGAGGGTGTCAACGAGCTCGTCGGGCCGGCTCTCGGCGTGTTGCTGATCACCCACTACCAGCGCATGCTGAACTACATCACGCCCGACCGGGTCCACGTGATGATGGGCGGGCGTATCGTGCAGTCCGGTGGACCCGAGCTCGCGCACGAGCTCGAGGAGAAGGGGTACGAGGGCATCCGCGCGGAGCTCGGCCTCGGGGCCGAGGCGGCGGCAGAAATCGGGTCGTGAACCCGGGGGAGTGATGGCCATGACCGACGACCGCATGGGCGGGCTCGACGTCGAGGCGATCCGGCGCGACTTCCCGATCCTGGAGCGCAGGGTGGGGGAGCACCCGCTCGTCTACCTCGACAGCGCGGCCACGTCGCACAAGCCGAACCAGGTGATCGATGCCGAGGCCGACTTCTATCGGCTGCACAACGCGAACGCGCACCGAGGCATCCATATGCTCGGCGAGGAGGCCACGCAGGCATACGAGGGGGGGCGCGCGACGGTCGCACGCTTCCTCGGCGCGCCCGAACCGGAGACGATCGTGTTCACGCGGGGCGTCACCGAGTCGCTGAACCTCGTTGCCTTCGGTTGGGGGCGCACCCACTTGCGCGAGGGCGACGAGATCCTGCTCTCCGACATGGAGCACCATTCGAACATCGTGCCGTGGCAGATGACCGCGGCCGCCACCGGCGCGACGCTGCGCTACATCCCCCTCACCGACGACGGGCTGCTCGACCTCTCTCAGCTCGGCTCCCTGCTCACCGAGCGCACGAAGATCGTGAGCGTCACCGGCATGTCGAACGCGCTGGGCACGATCACGCCGCTGCGCCAACTCGCCGACGCAGCCCACGCCGTCGGGGCGATGATCGCCGTCGACGCGGCCCAGCTCGCTCCCCACTCGCCGATCGACGTCGTCGCGCTCGACGTCGACCTGCTGGGCTTCACCGGCCACAAGATGCTCGGGCCCACCGCGAGCGGCGGACTCTACGGGCGCCGCGAGGTGCTGGAGTCGATGGAGCCGATGCTCGGCGGCGGCGAGATGATCCACGAGGTCTTCCACGACCACAGCACGTACAAGTCGGCGCCGTTCACGTTCGAGGCCGGCACGATGCCGATCGCCCAACAGGTCGGTCTCGCGGCCGCGATCGACTACCTCGAGTCGCTCGGCATGGCGAACGTGCGAGCGCACGAAGAGGAGATCACCGGGTACGCGCTCGACCGGTTGCTCGACGCCGGGGCGACGGTGTTCGGCCCGAAGGACGCAAGCATCCGCGGCGGCGCCGTGAGCTTCTGGTTCAAGGACGTGCACCCGCACGATCTCGCGACGATCCTGAACGAGGAGGGCGTCGCCATCAGGGCCGGCCATCACTGCGCCCAGCTCGTGATGCGCCGCTACGGCGTGCCGGCGACCGCCCGCGCGTCGTTCTACGTCTACAACACGCGAGCCGAGGTCGACGCGCTCGTCGACGCGCTCGACCGTGCGCAGGCCATCTTCAGCTGACCGCCGAACGAGAGAGGGAACCGTGGCGCTCGACGACATCTACAAGGAAGTGATCCTCGACCACTACAAGAGCCCGCGGAACAAGCGCGAGCTGCCCGGCGCCGAGCTGCAGTGCCACGCCAACAACCCGCTCTGCGGCGACGAGATCACCGTGTTCGCGCACGTCGAGGGGGGATCGATCGCCGAGGTGACGTTCCAGGGCGCGGGGTGCTCGATCAGCCAGTCGAGCGCGTCGATGATGACGGAGGCCGTCACGGGGTCGAGCATCGAGGACGCGAGGTCGCTCGCGACCGGCTTCCGCGGCATGATGGCCGGCGAGGTCGAGCCCGACGAGGAGACGTTCGGTGACCTCGTGGCGCTCAAGGGGGTCGTGCAGTACCCGATCCGCATCAAGTGCGCCGTGCTCGCCTGGGACGTGCTGCAGGACGCCCTCGATGGCGCCGGCGAGGCGAGCGGCGCGCAGGCGCATACCGTCTAGGCTTCGCGCGTGAAGCGCACGCCGTTCCCTCGCATCGCCCGCTGCCTGTCGCTGTTCGCCGCGACGACCGGGGTGCTCCTGCTCCTCGCCGCGCCCGCCCGCGCCCAGTTCAGCGAACGGATCGTCGACTACGACGTCGACATCACGATCGGCGACGACGGGGCGCTCACGATCGTCGAGGCGATCGACTACGACTTCGGCGTCACGCCCCGTCACGGCATCCTGCGCGACATCCCGACGCGCCTGCGCTACGACGACACCTACGACCGCATCTATCCGCTCGACGTGGTCGAGGTGCGGGCGAGCGAGGGGACCCCGGCCGGCTACGAGGTCGAGTCGGCGGCAGGTGGCATCACCCGGATCAGGGTGGGCGACGCAGACATCGAGATCACCGGCCGGCACGCGTACGAGCTGACCTACACGGTCGAGGCGGCACTGAACGGCTTCCGCGACCACGACGAGCTCTACTGGAACGCCGTCGGCACGGAGTGGTCGGCCCCGATCGAGCGGGCGACCGTACGTGTGCACGCACCCGCCGACATCACGCAGGTGGCGTGCTTCCAGGGGTACGAGGGCTCGACCCTGCCGTGTCAGCGCTCGACGTCCGACGGTGCACAGGCGCGGTTCGCGCAGAGCGGGCTCGGCTCGTACAGCGGGGTCACGATCGTGGTGGGATTGCCGAAGGGGGCGGTGCCCGAGCCGACGCCCGTGCTCGAGGAACGCTGGAGCCTCGGCCGCGCGTTCGCCGCCACCCCGGCGACCCTCGGCGGCACGGCGGCGGTCGGCCTCGCCGCGATCGGCGGCGTCGTCGCGCTCGTCTGGAGCCGCGGACGCGACCGGCGGTACCGGGGTTCCCAGGTGGACCAGGTGATGGGCAACCCGACGGGCGAGCACCAGGCCGTACCGCTCGGTGAGGCGGATGACAGCGCGCCCGTGGAGTTCGCGCCGCCCGACGACATGCGCCCCGGCCAGATGGGCACGCTCCTCGACGAGCAGGCGAACGTGCTCGACGTCTCCGCCACGCTCGTCGACCTCGCGGTGCGCGGCTACTTGCTCATACAGGAGATCCCGAAGGACGGCTGGTTCGGCAAGCCGGATTGGCGCCTGATCCGTCTGGAGAAGCCCGACGACGACCTGCTCACGTACGAGCGGCGGCTCCTGAACGGGCTCTTCCGCGACGGCACCGAGGTCACGATCTCGGAACTCAAGAACGTCTTCGCGGCGCGACTGAAGGGTGTGCAGGAGTCGCTCTACGCCGACGCCGTGAAGCGAGGATGGTTCAGTCAGCGTCCCGACCAGGTGCGGACGAAGTGGTACGCCCTGAGCGTCCTGGCGCTGATCATCGCGGGCGGCATCGCGTTCGTGCTCGCGGCGTTCACCCACTGGGGCCTGCTCGGCCTCCCGCTGATCCTGGGGGCCGTGCTGCTGCTGGCCACGGCGGGGCGCATGCCGGCGCGCACCGCGAAGGGCACCGCGATGCTGCGACGGGTCCGCGGCTTCCGCACGGTGATCGAGACGGCCGAGACGCATGTGTCGCGGTGGGCCGAGAAGGAGCTCGTGTTCACGCGCTTCCTCCCGTTCGCGGTGGTGTTCGGCTGCACCGACAAGTGGGCCGAGGCGTTCGAGGCGCTCGGCATCGAACCGGACACGAGCTGGTACGTCTCCTCGCGCCCGTTCGTCTACGCGCAGTTCGCCGATTCGATGGAGGGATTCGCCGTCACCACCGGCGGCACGATCGCCTCGACCCCGTCGGGCTCGGGCTCGAGTGGCTTCTCCGGCGGCGGGTCCTCCGGTGGCGGCGGCGGGGGAGGCGGCGGCGGCAGCTGGTGAGGTCTGGGCGGCGGGAGCTGAGGCGAGGCTGCGCCCCCCGGTTCCGTAGCATGGTGCGACATGCGCATCGTGTTCAGCGAGGACGGGCGAGACTTCCACCGGCGTGGGTGGCACGAGCTCGTCGAGGCCGACCCCTCCGGGACGTTCTTCCACACGCCGGCGTTCCTGAAGCTCTACTGGGAGGAGTTCGGGGAGACGCCCGAGCACCTGCTGCTCGCGTTCGCCGAGGAGGACGACGGCAGCCAGGTCGGGGCGGTCGCGTTCGAGCGCATCGGCCGGACGCTGCGGTTCCTCGGCGGCACCGAGATCACCGACTACATGGGTCCGGTCGGGGTGCCCGAGCGACAGGACGCGATGGCCAAGGAACTCTGGACCGCGCTGCTCACCCGTGACGACTGGGCCGACGCCGACCTCCGCGGTCTGCCCGAGGACCGGCCCTGGTTCGGGTTGCTGCGCGATGCCGCGCACGCCCAGGGCCTCCAGGTGACCGAGGACGAGGACGGGGTGTCGCCCTTCCTCCCGCTGCCGGGATCATGGGAGGACTACCTGGCCGGGCTCACGTCGAAGTACCGCCACGAGATCAGGCGGAAGGCCCGCAAGCTCGTCGAGGAGGCCGGCGAGTTCCGCATCGTGACCGCCGACGACGAGACGATGATCCCGCTGCTGGACCGATTCGTGGAGCTGCATCGCATGTCGGAGGGGCCCAAGGGCGTGTTCATGGTGCCGGGCATGGAGATCTTCTTCCGACGACTCGGTGAGGCGTTCTGCGCCGACGGGGTGTTCCGGCTCACGTTCATCGAGGTCGGGGACCAGCTCGCGGCCGGCACGATCGGGTTCGTCTGGGGCGGCACGTCGTACCTGTACAACTCGGCGTTCGACCGGTCGTGGGGGAACCTCGCACCGGGCATGGTGCTCGTCGGGGAGGACATCCGTCTCGCGATCGAGGAGGGCTGCGGCGGCTTCGACCTACTGAAGGGCGACTACGCCTACAAGTACCGCTTCGGGTCGTACCCGCGTGCCGTGAAGCGGCTCGTCGTCACCCGCTGACCAGGCTCGGACGACGCCCTAGGGGAACGCGCGCAGGTGCCGCAGGACGGTATCGGCGAGCAGACGGTCGCCGCCGAGCACCACGTTGCCGGAGGACAGCACGTCGTCGGGCTTCAGCCGCTGGCCCGCGACGATCGCGAGCTGCGGCGCCCGGCCGACGATCGTGGCGTCCGCCTTCTTCCGTCCCGACGGCGCCTCGCCGGAGCCAAGGCCCCAGTGCCACGAGCCTTCGCCCGCGCCGTCGACGTCCACCTTCACGCTCAGCCCCGACAGATCGAGGCCGGCGCGCCCGAGCGACCACGGCAGCATGCGCACCGCGAGGTCGATCGTCAGGTTGATCGGCCAGTGCTGCACGTTCGGGCCGAGACCGTTCGTCGCGCGCACGTCCTCGCCGTGCAGCCACCACTCGACGATCCTCGTCTGCACGAGGTAGCGGGCGGCGATCGGACCTGCCACGTAGTCGAATCGCTTCGACAGCCAATCCTCGTCGGAGATCGTGGCGCAATGCGAGAGGAACGACTCGGCTGCCTGACCCCAGAGCGTGAGGAGCTCGCGGGTGTCGAGCCCCGAGCGGCGGTTCACGGTCCACGCGTTGAACGCGTCGATGTCGAACGGCCCCTCCGGGTGCTCGGTGCGCCACTCCTCGAGCTCGGCAGGCGCCTCTCCCGCCACGAGCTGGGCCGCGATCGTGTCGCCGGCGGCGAGGTGGGCGATCACATCGCGGTTCCACCAGCCGTCGGCGGCGCTCGGCTCTTCCCAGGTCTGCGGGTCGGCGTACTGGATCATGCGCCCCAGGCGCTGGCGCTCGGCGTAGGCGACGCCCAGCAGCTGCTCGCGGTCAAGGCTCACGTGACCCTCCTCGGCGGCCGGGAGTGGACCTCCGGGCCTCGGCGCGGATTGTACAGTCCGACCCGTGCGCATCCTCGTGGCTCCCGACAAGTTCCGAGGCACGCTGACCGCTCGTCAGGCCGCCGAGGCGTTCTCGACCGGATGGCGGCGCGAGCGACCCGACGACGACCTCGAGCTCGTGCCGATGGCCGACGGTGGCGAGGGGACGATGGACGCGTTGGTCGACGCTCTCGGCGGGCGCGTCGAGGCGGTGACCGTCACCGGGCCGCTGGGTGACCCGGTCGACGCCGCGTTCGCCTCGGCCCCGTCGCAGGGTGGCACGCTCGGGGTGGTCGAGATGGCCCGTGCCTCGGGGCTCGCGCTGCTCGACGCTGGCCGCAGGGATCCCCTGCGGACCACGACGCGCGGCACCGGCGAGCTGATGGCCCGCGCGATCGACGCTGGGGCAGCGCGCCTCGTCGTGTGCATCGGCGGGAGCGCCACGAACGACGGCGGCGTCGGCATGGCGTCGGCGCTCGGGGGGCGGTTCCTCGACGCATCCGGCCACCCGATCGCGAACGGTGGTGAGGCACTCCTCGGGCTTGCCCGCATCGATCTCTCCGCGGTGCACCCGGGCCTGGCGCGCGTGCAGGTCACCGGCGCGTGCGACGTCGACAATCCGCTCACCGGACCCTCCGGCGCGAGCGCCGTGTACGGGCCACAGAAGGGCGCGAGCGCCGACGACGTCGCCGTGCTCGACCGGGCGCTGGGTCACCTCGCGGCCGTGGTGGAGCGAGACCTCGCGATCGCGCTCCGCGACGAAGCGGGCGCGGGGGCGGCCGGCGGGCTCGGGTTCGGCCTGATGGCCTTCTGCGGTGCACGGTTGCACCCCGGGGTCGAGGTGGTGATGGATGCCGTCGGTCTCGTCGAGCGAATCGCCCGTGCCGACCTGGTCGTGACGGGTGAAGGATCGCTCGACGCGCAGTCGCTCCGCGGGAAGACCCCGGCGGGCGTCTTGGAGGCGTGCGGGCTCGCCGAGGTGCCCGCCGTGATCGTCTGCGGCCGAGCGTCGATCGACCTGCCCGGGGTGCCGATCGTCTCGCTCGTCGAGCGCGTGGGTGAGCGAGCCGCGCTCGATGACGCTCGGGGCGCGTTGATCACGGTGTCCGCCGAAATCGCCTCCCGGGCCGACGACCTCATCGGGGTCACCCGGTGAGCGGCGCCGTGGACAGGTTCGCCGATGCCGCCAGGGCTCGAGGGCTCGATCCCGAGACGCGCCGCTTCCCCGAGGGCACGAAGACGGCCGACGACGCCGCGCGGGCGATCGGATGCGATGTGGGGCAGATCGTGAAGTCGCTGGTCTTCATGGCCGACGATCGGCCGGTGCTCGCGCTCACGTCGGGGTCGAACCGGGTCGACGAGGCGAAGCTCGCGGCCGCGGGCGGCGCCGGGTCAGTGCGGAGGGCGACCCCCGAGGAAGCCCGGTCCGCGACCGGGTTCGCGGTCGGCGGCACCCCGCCGTTCGGCTTCCCGGAGCCGGTGCGGACCTTCGTCGACGAGACCCTCCTCGCGTTCGCGGAGGTGTGGGCGGCCGCGGGGACGCCCGATTCGGTGTTCCCGATGACCCCGGACGATCTCGTGCGCGTGAGCGGGGCGATCGTGATCGACCTGGCGGCGGGCTGAGGAGGTTCCCCACCGAAGAGGTCGGGTTTGCGCGCGCCGCCGGGTAGGATATCTGGATCGCCCCGACCCCATTCCGGAGGAACGATGATCACGCTCACCGAGAACGCTGCCGGCAAGGTCAAGGAGTTGCTGGCCGAGGAAGGCCGTGACGACATCGCGCTGCGCGTCGCCGTGCAGCCCGGTGGGTGCTCGGGACTGCGGTACGCGATGTACCTCGACGACCAAGTCGGGGAGAAGGATCAGGCTGAGGAGCAGTTCGGCGTGCGCCTCGTGATGGACAAGATGAGCGTGCCGTACCTTTCGCAGGCCACGATCGACTTCGTCGACACCCTCGAGCAGACCGGGTTCACGATCGACAATCCCGCCGCCCAGGGCGGCTGCGCCTGCGGCAACTCGTTCCACTGACGCGGCGTCCCGCTGCGCCTAATCCAGACGAGACGAGCGAACCGCGACAGCGTCCAGTCCTGCCGTGAACGCCCGGGCGATCTCCGCGATCTCCTCGTCGCCGATCACGAGCGGGGGGGAGACCGCGATCGCGCCGCCCACGAGCGGTCGCACCAGCATGCCGGCCTCGCGGCAGGCCATGCCGACCTGCGCCGGCAGCGACGGATCGTCCGCAACGAGGTCCTGACGCAGATTGACGGCCGCGAGCAGCCCGACGCCGCCACGCACCTCTTCGACCAGCTCATGCTCGGCCAGCGGGAGCAAGGCATCGAACAACGGTGCCTCGAGCTTGAGGGCGCGCTCGCACAGACCCTCACGTTCCATGATGTCGAGGTTCGCGAGGGCGGCTGCGGCCACCGACGCGTGGCCGCTGTACGTGTAGCCGTGGCGCCAGAGCCCGGCACCCTCGGCCCAGAACGGCTCGGCCACCCACGGCGCCGCGATCACGCCGCCCATCGGCAGGTACCCGCTCGTGATGCCCTTCGCACAGGTGACGATGTCGGGGTCGAGTTCGAAGCGCGTCGAGGCGAACCAGTCCCCGGTGCGGCCGAACCCGGTGATCACCTCGTCGGCCACGAACAGCACCCCGAGCTCGCGGCATGCCGTGCGCGCGGCCTCGAGGTAGCCGGGCGGTGGCGGGAACACCCCGCCGGCGCCGATCACCGGTTCGCAGAAGAACGCGGCGACGCGGCCGGGCCCATCGTCCTCGATCGCGGCGCGCAGCGCCTCGGCGTCGTCCCACGGGACCTCCGTCACGTCCTCGATGAGCTCGCCGTGGCCCGCCGCGTTCGCCGGGATCCCGGCGAGCGAGGTGCCCGCAGTGTGCATGCCGTGATAGGCCTTCTCGCGCCGGATCAACACGCTGCGCTCGGGCTCTCCCCGCAGCTGCCAGTACCGGCGCGCCATCTTCGTGGCGGTGTCGATCGAGTCCGAACCGCCGCTGGTGAGGAAGACCTTCGAGCCCTCGACCGGTGCGAGTGAAGACACGCGCTCGGCGAGCGCCTCGGCGGGTCGGTTCGTGAGGTCGCCGAACGCGGAGTAGGCGGGGAGCTCGCGCATCTGGGCGGCGACGGCGTCCGCGATCTCGCCACGCCCCCAGCCGACGTTGCAGTACCAGAGCGAGGCCGTGGCATCGAGGTAGCGGCGACCGGTGTCGTCGATCACGTAGGCGCCCTCGCCGCTGATGAGCGTCGTCACGCCGTCCGCCTCGACGGCGTGCATGTCTGCGAATGGGTGCCAGAAGCTGGTCATGCTTCGACGCTACCAGCGGCACCCGACCACCGGCCCCGGCTTCAGCGTGGCCGCAGGCTCTTCAGGCGGAACCGTGGCGGCGTCGAGAGGAGCGGCTCGATCGTCTCGGCCAGTTAGGCCGGAGACGGACGCTCGGTCGCCTCGACGAGCGTTGAACGCGAGGTGTCGTCGTTGATGTCCCCACGGGAAACGCCGTCCGCACGTCCTCATCGTCGACTCTTGTTGTCGTGTGTCGAGGTCGTCTGGCCCTGCACCCCAACCGTAGGAGCAGGACATGAGGGGACCATGAGCGGCTCACGAGCGTCGTCTCATGCAGGAACCCAGCCGACGTGCGCCCGGTCAATCCGGGTCGTACGCGAGGTTCTCTCGGAGCCAGCGCTCGGTCTCGGTGAGGCTCTGGCCCTTTCGTCGCGCGTAGTCCTCGACCTGGTCCTTGCCGAGGCGGCCGACGTTGAAGTAGCGCGCCTGCGGATGCGCGAAGTAGAGACCGGCGACGGTCGCGCCGGGGGTCATCGCGCACGACGTCGTGAGATCCATGCCGTGGTCACGCGCGCCCAGCAGGTCGAAGAGCGTGCGTTTCTCCGTGTGGTCGGGGCAGGCCGGGTAGCCGAAGGCTGGCCGGATGCCTCGGTACCGCTCCTCGATCAGATCCGCGCCCGCCAGTGACTCGTCCGGCGCGTACCATGCCCGGCGCACCTCTCGATGCAACCACTCCGCGAACGCCTCGGCGAGGCGGTCGGCGAGGGCCTTGACCATGATGGCGCGGTAGTCGTCGAGGTCTGCCTCGAACGTCTTCGCGAGCTCCTCGGCGCCGATGCCGGCCGTGACCGCGAATCCTCCGAGATGATCGGTGAGGCCGCTATCGGGCGGGGCGATGAAGTCGGCGAGGGAGCGGTTCGGCCTCTCGTCGTCCCCACCGTGATCGACCTGCTGACGCAGCATCGGCAGCACGGTGCCGTCGGCGAGCACGATGTCGTCGGCGTCGGCCTGCGCGGGCCAGAAGCCGTACACCCCACGGGCCTGGATCGAGCCGTCGGACACGATCGCATCGAGCAGTTCGTTCCCGTGCTCGAAGAGCTCGCGTGCCGCTCGGCCCTGTGTCGGATGATCGAGGATCTGGGGGTAGCGTCCCTTCATCTCCCACGCGGTGAAGAAGAACGTCCAGTCGATCAGGTCCCGAAGCTCGGAGAGCGTGGGTTCCACGAGCTGCACCCCCGTGAAGGGCGGGGGCGGCACGTCGTCGGCCCGCCACTCGATCGGCGTGCGGTTCGCGAGCGCCTTGCGATAGGGCAGCAGCGGGGTCCGCAGCCTCTCGGCGTGCAGCTCGCGCAGCCGCTGCTGGTCGATGCGGTTCCGCGCATCGAGCTCCGCCTTGCGGTGCCCGTCGAGCAGGTTCGAGACGACGCCGACCACCCTCGAGGCATCGACGACGTGCACGACGGGTTGCTCGTAGGTCGGGGCGATCTTGACGGCCGTGTGCTGGCGCGACGTGGTCGCCCCGCCGATCAGCAGCGGGAGGTCCATGCCGCGCCGCTGCATCTCGGTCGCCACGTTCACCATCTCGGTGAGCGACGGGGTGATCAGGCCCGACAAGCCCACGATGTCGGCCTTCTCCGCCACGGCCGTGTCGAGGATCAGCTCTGCCGGCGCCATCACGCCGAGGTCGATGACCCGGTAGTTGTTGCACCCGAGCACCACGCCGACGATGTTCTTGCCGATGTCGTGCACGTCGCCCTTGACCGTCGCGGTGACGAGCGTGCCCTGCGCACGGTCGGCCGAGGGTCCCAGCGCGAGCTTCTCCTCCTCCATGTAGGGCTCGAGATGGGCTACGGCCTTCTTCATCGCGCGCGCGGATTTCACGACCTGGGGCAGGAACATCTTCCCCGCCCCGAACAGGTCGCCGACGATCTGCATGCCGGCCATCAGCGGCCCCTCGATCACCTGCAGTGGCCGGTCGTACGCCTGTCGCGCCTCCTCGGTGTCCTCGACGATGAAGTCGACGATGCCGTGCACGAGGGCGTGGGCGAGTCGATCCTCGACCGAGCCCTCGCGCCAGGTGAGGTCGTCCTCGCGCTCGAGGCCACCACCTTTCACCGAGTCCGCGAACGCCACCATGCGCTCGGTCGCGTCCTCCCGCCGATTGAAGATGATGTCCTCGACGTGCTCGAGCAGATCCTTCGGGATGTCCTCGTACACCTCGAGCTGGCCCGCGTTCACGATCGCCATGTCGAGCCCGGCCGCGATCGCGTGGTAGAGGAACGCCGAGTGGATCGCGCGGCGCACAGGTTCGTTCCCGCGGAACGAGAAGCTCAGGTTCGACACGCCGCCGGAGACGCGCACGTCCGGATGTGCTCGCTTGATCTCGCGGGTCGCCTCGATGAACGCCTTCGCGTAGTCCGCGTGCTCCTCGAGGCCGGTCGCGATCGCGAGGATGTTCGGATCGATGATGATGTCGGTCGGCTCATATCCAGCCTCGCCGACGAGCAGGCGGATCGAGCGATCGGCGATCTGGACTTTCCGGGGGACCGTGCCGGCCTGGCCCTGCTCGTCGAAGCACATCACGACGACGGCGGCGCCGTAGGTCCTGACCGTTCCGGCCTTCTCGAGGAAGTCGTCCTCACCCTCCTTGAGGCTGATCGAGTTCACGACGCCCTTGCCCTGCACGCACTTCAGTCCGGCCAGGATCGTCTCCCAACGACTCGAGTCGATCATCACCGGCACGCGGGCGATCTCCGGCTCGACCGCGATCATGTTCAGGAACCGCGTCATCGCGGCCTCGCCGTCGAGCAGGTCGGCGTCCATGTTGACGTCGAGCATGTTGGCGCCCGATCGCACCTGGTCGAGCGCCACCTCGACCGCTGCCTCGTAGTCGCCGGACTCGATCAGGCGCCGGAACTTCGCCGAGCCGGTCACGTTCTGGCGTTCGCCGACCATCACGAACCCGGTGTCGCTGCGGATCGCGAACGGCTCGAGCCCGCTGTAGGTCGGCACGCGATCGTCGAAGGAGGGCACCTCGCGAGGGGGAAGCCCGCGAACGGCCTCCGCGATCGCCACGGTGTGGTCGGGGGTGGTGCCGCAACAGCCGCCCACGAGGTTCACGAGGCCGGCGCCGGCGAACTCGCGGAGCAGCCCGCTCGTGACCTCCGGCGTCTCGTCGTAGCCACCGAACGGGTTGGGCAGCCCGGCGTTCGGATAGCAGGCGACCGGGCGATCAGCGATGCGTGCGAACGCCTCGACGTAGGGGCGCATCTCGGCGGCGCCGAGCGAGCAGTTGATGCCCACGATCGCCGGGTCGGCGTGCTCGATCGAGCTCCAGAACGCCTCGACGGTCTGGCCGGAGAGCGTGCGGCCGCTGCGATCCACGATCGTGACGCTGATCCACAGCGGGAGACCGGGAGCGGCGTCCTTCGCCGCCGCGATGGCTGCCTTGGCGTTCAGCGTGTCGAAGATCGTCTCGATCAGCAGCATGTCGACGCCGCCTTCGCGCAACGCCCGCATCTGTTCGGCGTACGCCCCGACGACCTCGTCGAACGTCACCGCGCGGAACCCGGGATCGTCGACCTTCGGCGAGAGCGAGAGGGTCACGTTCAGGGGTCCAACGGAGCCGGCGACGAAACGATCGGGGCCGGCTCGGTCTGCCGCTTCCCTCGCGAGGCGGGCGCCCGCGAGGTTCATGTCGACGACCGCGTCCTCGAGGCCGTAGTCGCGCTGGCCGAACGAGGTCGCGGTGAACGTGTTCGTCGTCGCGATGTCGGCTCCCGCGGCGAAGTAGGCGTCGTGGACCTCGGCGATCACCTGCGGCTGCGAGAGGTTCAGAAGGTCGGGATCGCCCAGCACGTCGTGGTCGTGCGCAGCGAACCGCTCGCCCCGGAACTGCTCCTCGGTCAGGCCCCGCCCCTGCAACAGCACCCCCCACGCGCCGTCGAGCACCGCGATCCGGCCGCTGAGCAGTGCGTCGAGACGAGCCCGGGTGTCCACGCGCTTCACCCTAGCGGCGGCCCTCGTCACCGGCCACAACCGGCCCGACGAGTGACTCGAGGAGGACGGCTGGCTCCGTACGGGGGCGCCGGGGTAGGCTCCCGTCCATGAGTCAGAGCTTCCCGGACCTGTGGCGACGGGAGTCCGCGGGTCGCGGCCCGGTGGCTCGCCAGCCCGAGCAGCCGATCAAGCGGACGAGGCGTCAGACCGCGACCGCGCTCGCCGGCGTGCCCCTGTTCGCGGACTTCTCGCAGAAGCATCTCCAACGCCTCGCCGCCGACACCGATGAGCTCACGTTCGAGCCCGGAGACGCCGTCGTGCGGGAGGGTGAGCTCGGGGAGACGCTGTTCGTCGTGCTCGCGGGCGAAGGCAAGGTCGTCCGAGGCTCGCGGAAGGTCGGCACCGTGCTGCCGGGTGACTTCTTCGGCGAGCTCGCCGCGATCGATGCCCAGCCCCGGAGCGCCTCGGTGGTGGCCGTCACCCCGCTGCGCGTGCTGCGGCTGTTCCGTCGTCACCTGCTGACGCTGCTCGAGGACGAGCCGCAGATCACGCTGAAGCTGCTCGACGGCATCGTCCGGCGCATCCGCCAGGTCGAGCGCTCGGCCTGAGCTCGCTCGGCCCACGCGCCGACGTGGGCGTCACGTGCCCGCGAGATCGACGCCGTCGAGCAGGGCATCGATCTCCGAGAGGGTTGCTGTGTCGAGCGAGAGGTCACCCGCCGCCGCGTTCGTCCGCACGTGCTCGGGGTTCCTGCTCCCGGCGATCGCGCTGGTCACGCCCGCCTGATGCACGTTCCAGGCCAGCGCGAGCTGGGCAAGCGTGGCACCGAGGTCCTCCGCGATCGGACGCAGCCGCTCCACGAGATCGAGCGCCCTCGGGAGGACGTCGGCATCGAACAGGTCGACCTCGTCGGGATCGTCCGGCTCACCTCCTTGGCCACGCCAGTCACCCTCAGGGAAGGTCGTCGCCGCCGTGATCGCGCCCGTCAGGAGCCCGAACGCGAGCGGTCCGTAGCTCACGACGCCGGTGCCGCGCTCTCCGCACCATGCGACCAGGTCGGCCTGTTCGCGCCGCAGCATCGAGAACTCCGGCTGCAGCGAGTCGACGTGCCGAACGCCCTCGCAGCGCTCGATCAGGGCGCGGTCGAAGTTCGACACGCCGATCCAGCGGACCTTCCCGGCATCCTGCAGTCCAGCCATCGCCCCCCACGACTCCTCGACGGGGACGGCATCGTCGGGCCAGTGCAGCTGGTAGAGATCGATCGCGTCCACGCCGAGTCGCGCGAGCGAGGCGTCGCATGCCGCCACGATCCGATCGGGCCGGACGCCGCTCCCCTCGGGCTGCGGGGCGACCTTCGACGCCACGGTCACCTCGCCGCGACGTCCGGCGACCGCGCGTCCGACCAGGGACTCCGAGACCCCGTCGCCGTACACCTCCGCGGTGTCGATCCAGGTGATGCCGGCGTCGAGGGCCGCCCGCATCGCGCCGATCACGGCGTCGTCGGACTCGTTCGGGCCCCATGCCGTGCCGCCCGCTTCCCACGCGCCGTAGCCCACGACCGACAGCTCCGGTCCCTGCGATCCCAGCCGATGTGTCCTCATGATGTGAATCTACTCGGAGCGTGCCGTCGCGAACCCGGCGCCGCAGTACCCTAGTGACCGAGGGTCCCTCGACGAGCCAGCCCGCATGGCCAGCCCCGAAGTGGCCAGCCCCGGCACCGGAAGGAGCAGCGGCCTCCGCAGCCGCGCACGCATGACCAAGACCGTCGAAGAGAAGGAACGCGTCGTCGTACGGTTCGCCGGCGACTCGGGCGACGGCATGCAGCTCACGGGTGACCGCTTCACGTCCGCCACCGCGGTGCTCGGCAACGACCTCGCGACCCTGCCCGACTTCCCGGCAGAGATCAGGGCCCCTGCCGGCACCGTGCACGGCGTCTCCGCGTTCCAGATCCAGTTCGCGTCGAGCGACATCACCACGCCCGGCGACCACGCCGATGTGCTCGTCGCGATGAACCCGGCGGCGCTCAAGGCCGACCTGTCGAAGGTGGATCCCGGCGGCATCGTGATCGTGAACGAGGACGCCTTCACGCAACGCAACGTCGAGAAGGCCGGGTATGCGTCCGATCCCACCACCGACGGCTCGCTCGACGGCTACCAGCTCTACAAGGTGCCCATGACCTCGATCACGGTGCGCGCGACCGAGGGCGTCGGCATCGGGAAGAAGGAGGCCGAACGCGCGAAGAACATGTTCGCGCTGGGTCTCGTCTCGTGGATGTTCGGGCGCCCGACCCAGACGACGCTCGACTGGCTCGAGCGGAAGTTCGGTGGCAAGCAGGAGATCTACGACGCGAACGTCGCGGCGTTCAAGGCCGGGTACAACTTCGGCGAGACGACGGAGCTGTTCGCCCATTCGTACAAGATCGCCGCCGCGCCTGTCGACCCGGGCACCTACCGCAACATCGCCGGCTCGACCGCCCTGTCATGGGGGCTGATCGCAGCGTCGCAGCGGAGCGGGCTGACGTTGTTCTACGCGAGCTACCCGATCACGCCGGCGTCCGAGCTGCTCCACGAGCTGTCGCGGCACAAGAACTTCGGTGTGATCACGCTGCAGGCCGAGGACGAGATCGCGGCCGCCAACGTGGCGCTCGGCGCGGCGTTCGCCGGCCACCTCGCGGTGACCGGCACGAGCGGCCCCGGCATGGACCTGAAGGCCGAGACGCTGGGCTTGGCGGTGATCATGGAGCTGCCCATGGTGATCGTCGACGTGCAGCGCGGCGGGCCGTCGACCGGCCTGCCCACGAAGACGGAGCAGGGCGACCTGCTGCTCGCGATGTTCGGTCGCCACGGCGAGAGCCCGATGCCGATCGTCGCGGCGTCGTCGCCGTCGGACTGCTTCGCGGTCGCCCTGGAAGCCGCACGCATCGCCGTGCGCTACCGGACGCCGGTCATCGTGCTCTCCGACACGTTCCTGTCGAACTCGTCGGAGCCCTGGCGGGTTCCGGAGGTGGCCGACCTGCCCCAGATCGATCCCAACTTCGCGGCGCCCGACGGTGACGGGTTCCTGCCGTACGCGCGCGACGAGAAGCTGGCGAGGCCGTGGGCCGTGCCCGGCACCCCCGGCCTCGTGCACCGCGTCGGCGGCCTCGAGAGGGAGGACGGCACGGGCAACATCAGCTACGACCCCGAGAACCACGAGCGCATGACCCACCTGCGCCAGGCCAAGGTCGACGGCATCGCCGATGACATCCCGCCGCTCGAGGTCGATGATCCGTCGGGCGAGGCCGAGGTGCTCGTGCTCGGATGGGGCTCGTCGCTCGGTACGATCCGCGCCGCGGCGAACCGCGTCCGCGATCGCGGAGGCACGGTGGCGACCGCACACATGCGTCACCTCAACCCGTTCCCGGTCAACACCGGCGACGTGGTGAGGGCGTACCGCACGGTGCTGATTCCCGAGATGAACATGGGTCAGCTCGCGATGTTGATCAGGGCGAGGTTCCTCGTCGATGCCAAGAGCTTCACCAAGGTGCAGGGCCTCCCGATCTTCGCGGAGGACCTGGAAGAGGAGATCGAGCGGGTGCTGCATGACTGACGTGGTCGAGACGCTCACGAAGAAGGACTTCACCTCCGACCAGGAGGTGCGCTGGTGCCCGGGCTGCGGCGACTACGCGATCCTCTCGGCCGTGCAGGGGTTCATGCCCGAGCTCGGCATCGAGCCGCACAAGACCGTGTTCGTGAGCGGCATCGGCTGCAGCGGGCGGTTCACCTACTACATGGACACCTACGGGGTGCACGGCATCCACGGCCGCGCGCCGGCGATCGCCACGGGCATCGCGACCGCGAGCCCCGAGCTGAGCGTCTGGGTCGTGACCGGCGACGGTGACGGGCTCTCGATCGGCGGGAACCACCTGATCCACGCCCTGCGGCGGAACGTGAACATCAAGATCCTGATGTTCAACAACCAGATCTACGGCCTGACGAAGGGCCAGTACTCGCCGACCAGCGAGGAGGGGAAGGTCACCAAGTCGACGCCGTTCGGCTCGGTCGACCACCCGTTCAACCCGATCGCCGTGGCGCTCGGGGCCGAGGGAACGTTCGTCGCTCGCACGATCGACAACGACCGCCAGCACCTGACCGAGGTGCTCCGGCAGGCCGCGGCTCACCGCGGCACCGCGTTCGTCGAGATCTACCAGAACTGCAACGTGTTCAACGACGGCGCGTTCGACCTGCTGCGCGAGAAGTCCGAGGGCGTGCATCACCAGATCCGACTGGCCGACGGCGAGCCGATCATCTTCGACGAGGGCACGAAGTGCGTGATCGTGGGCGACAACGGACGTCTGCAGGTCAAGCAGACGGCCGAGGTCGACCCCGATCGCATCGTCGTGCACCAGGCCGGCGGGCGCCCGTCGCTGCCGTTCGGGCTCGCGCACCTCTCGCTCGGTCCCCACGAGGCCACCTGCTTCGGCGTGTTCCGCAACTTCGAGCGTCCGGTCTACGGCGAGGCGATGCACGCGCAGCTCGTGAGCGCCGAGGAGCGCCTCGGCAAGGGCGATCTCGGAACGCTGCTGCATGGCGGCGACACCTGGACCGTCGGGTAGAGGCTCCTCTCGCCTCGGCGGGGATGCTCGTCAGCGGGACGGCGGGGTTCGGAGCCGGGCGAGCGCGTCCGCCGAGCGCGCCGACACCTCCCGGAGCTCTCCCACGAGGTTCGGCAGGGTCTCGAGCAGCGCATCGACCTCGGCCTCGGTGCTGCTCGGCCCGAGCCCCACGCGGAAGCTGCTCACGCCCGGACGTCCGATGTGCTCGAGCACGGGCGAGGCATCGCCGGGCTGACCCGAGCAGAGCGAGCCTGCCGCCACGTGGAACCCGCGGTCGTCGAGGGCCATCATCAGCGTCGGGGCATCGACGCCGTCCACGCTGAAACAGACGAGGTGTGGTGTGCGATGGGTGGGGTGGCCGTGCACGGTCGCCCCCGGCACCGTGTCGTCGATGCGTTCGCGCAGCCGGGCCGTGAGCGCCCACTGCCGGGCCGCCGTATCGCCCATCGATTCGAGCGAGGTGCGCAGCGCCGCGGCCATCGCGGCGATGCCCGGCGTGTTCTCCATGCCGGAGCGCCGCTTGCGCTCGCGGTCGTCGCCGCACGGGTAGGCGGTGACGCCGACCCCGCGCCGCACGTAAAGCGCGCCGACCCCGGGCGGACCTCCGAACTTGTGGGCCGAGCAGGAGAGCAGGTCGACCCCGAGCGCCTCGGCGTCGACCGGAAGCCGGCCCACGGTCTGGCAGGCATCGGTGTGGAACCGTACCTTCGCCTCGCGCGCAAGCCGAGCCGCCTCGCCGATCTGCTGCATCGTGCCGAGCTCGTGGTTGGCGTGTTGGACGCTCGCCAGCAGCGTGCCCGGAACTCGGATCTCGGCGGCGTAGCGATCGAGGTCGATGCGACCGTAGGGGTCGACCGGGATCTCCACGACCTCGAAGCCGTCGCTCTGCAGCACGTGACCGACGCCGCCCACCGCGGGGTGCTCCACGGCGCTCACGACGAGGCGGGTACCGAGCTCCCGCACCGCACGTACGCCGCCCCAGATCGCGAGCGCCACCGACTCCGTACCGCCCGAGGTGAAGACGATCTCGTCCGGCTGGGCCCCGAGCGCCGACGCGACGGTCTCGCGCGACTCGTCGAGCAGGCCGCGTGCCCGCCGGCCGGGGGCGTGGATCAGCAGCGGGTCGCCGAAGTCGTCGAGCGCCTCCACGAGGGCGGCGCGCGCTTCGGGGAGCAGGGGGGTGGCCGATGCTCCGTCGAGGTAGATGTCCGCGGTCATGTCGCTCTCTTCGAACGCGACCGCCGCCGCGTTCCTTCCCACGGCCGCTTCAGTGCGTCGCAGGTTCACGGTCCTTCAGGAAGACGGTCCAGTAGAGGACCCCGGCGATGATGCCGCCCGCGATCGGTCCGACGATCCAGACGTACCAGTCGGCCCAGTCCGTCGTGGCCAGGGCAGGCCCGAACCATCGGGCGGGGTTCACCGCGGCGCCGGTGTACGGACCGAAGGCCATGATGTTGAACGCGATCACGAGTCCGATCGTGAGTCCGGCGGTCTTCGAGAACGGCCCCCGTTCGTCGACGACGGTGCCGAAGAATGCGAAGACGAGGAAGAACGTGGTCACCGCCTCGATCAGGATGCCCCTCCCCACGGCGATGCCGTCCCCGAGCGACGGGATGCCACCGATGCCGACGTCGAACAGCTCCATGGGCACCACGAACCGCAGCAGGAACGCGCCCGCCACCGCGCCGGCCAGCTCGGCCGCGATCAGCACGCCCGCCCGCGAGGTCGGGATCGTGCCCGTGACCCACAGCGAGATCGCGACGGCGGGGTTCACGAGCCCCCCGGAGATGTGCCAGGTGACGGAGACCATGATCGCGAGCACGAGCCCGTGAGCGAGCGCGACGCCCGTGAGGTCGAGCTGTCCGTTGGCGTTGAGGATCACGGCTCCCGCCCCGACGAAGACCAGGGCGAACGTCGCCACGAACTCGGCGACAGCCGCCTTGCCGGTGTTCTCCACGGTGCTCCTCCTCGCCGAGATCGGGTATCCGCTCTCACCGGTGGTTCCGACGTCCTTCGACGGTCGGCGGCGCGAGCCTAGTGCGTGCCCCTGGCTCAGGCAAAGGCCATCGAGGCCGAGGCAAGACGTGAGTGCCGGGACCGGCCGGCACCCACGCGGAAACCGGCCGGAAACCGACCGGAAAGCGAGTAGCATCCAGCCCGATGGATGTGCTGCTGGTGTCACCCGATCCGGCCTCGCGTGAGCTCATGGCGCTCGCCGTTCGTAGCGTCGAGCGTGCGATCGGCGGCGAGCTGCGGTTCCGCGCCGCGGCGAACGGAGAGCTCGGCATCCGTGCGGCCCTGCGCGACCGGCCCGACGTGATCGTGGCCGACGAGATCGCATCGCGCGCCGGGGCGTTCGCCCTGGCCAAGGCCCTGCGCGACGACGCCGATCCGTACCACGGCGTGATCGTGATCCTGTTGGAGCGCAAGCATGACGCGTGGCTCGCGCGGTGGTCGGGCGCCGACGCCTGGTTCGTCAAACCGCCCGACCCGTTCGAGCTGGCCGACCGCCTGTTGGAACTCGTCAGCGAGAAGGAGAGCGCGTGAAGATCAAGGGCACGGACAAGCGCAACGGACGCGAGTTCCTCGCGGAGCAGGTGATCGAGAGTGGCGGCACCTCACCGTGGGACGGGCGGCCGTTCAGCCCCGACTACGCGGTGACGCTGGTGAACGCCCTGCGCGACGCAGAGGAGGCGGGATCGAGGCTGGAAGAGGCGCTCGAGCAGATCGCCGACGTCAAGCCGGAGTTCACCCTGGACCAGGACTCCGTGCTGGGGCCGCTCCGCGAGCACCTGGCGCGGCTCGAGCAGAACCTGGTGCAGCAGGGCTGAGGAGCCGACGGGTGGGCGCCGGGGAGAACGGGTTCGGGGTGGAGCTCCGCGAGGACGACTCCGGCTGGCGCGTCGGCATCGTCGACCCTTCTGGCTCCGTCGCCTCCGAGCGGGCCTGCAAGGACCACCTCGAGGCCCGCACCTACGCGTCCACCGTACGCCAGCACATCTACTGGCTCTCGCCGGAACGCTTCCGCGAGTACTACCGTCTGTAGCGCGATGGGGTTCAACTACCAACAGCCGGGCAAGGTGAAGAAGGCGGATCTCGCGATCTTCGTCGGGGCCCTCGTCGTCATCGCGGCGCTCGTCATCTGGGCCGTCTGGTAGCCCCCCCGATGCCCGACGACCTCGCGGCGCGGGACTTCTGCTACCTCACGACGACCGGTCGCGTCACCGGGAGTCCCCACCGCATCGAGATCTGGTTCGTGCTCGTCGACGAGATCGTGTTCCTGATGGCGGGGGACCGCGATCGCAGCGACTGGGTGCGCAACCTGATGATCACGCCGGACGTCGAGCTGGAGCTCGGGGGGAGGAAGCGGGTGACGCGAGCCCGGGTCGTCGAGGACGGCTCGTCCGAGGACGCGCTGGCCCGGCGGACGATGCTCGAGAAGTACGAGGACCGCGACGGCGGAGACCTCAGCACGTGGGGTCGCACCGCGTTGGTGGTGGCGGTCGACTGGCCGGGAGGCGTCAGCTACACGTCGTTGATCTGACGCCGCGACGGCGCCGGTCAGCCCTCGTCGAACCCGAGGGAGAACAGCCGCTCGAGGTCGTGCTTGGAGTACACCTGGAAGCTGATCAGGGTCTCGGTCCGCTCGACCCCCTCGACCTTCGCGATGCCGCCGGGGATCACGGTGGCGAGTTGCTCGTGGGCGGGCACCCGCACGATCGCGATCAGGTCGAACTCGCCGGCGACCGAGTAGACCTCGCTCACGCCGTCGATCTCGGCGATCGCCTGCGCGGCTTCGCCGATCTCGTCGACCTGGCACTGGATCAAGACCACGGCATGCACGGCGCTCATCGTTCGGCTCCTCTCACGTGCGCTCCAGGGCTTCAGTCATGCGCGCTCCAGCGCTTCCAGTCATGCGCGCTCCAGCACGACCGCCAGCCCCTGGCCGCCTGAGATGCAGAGCGTGGCGAGGCCCATCGACAGGTCGCGCGCGCGCATCTCGTAGGCGAGCGCGAGCACGATGCGCGCGCCGCTCATGCCGATCGGGTGGCCGACAGAGATGCCGCCGCCCTTCACGTTCAGCCGCTCGCGGTCGAACTTCAGCTCACGCTCGCACGCGATCACCTGGGCCGCGAACGCCTCGTTGATCTCGATCAGCTCGAAGTCGTCGATCGTGCACCCGAGCCGGTCCATCACCTTCTGGGTGGCCGGCACGGGCCCGATGCCCATGATCTCGGGCGCCACACCCGCCCACGACATCGCGGTGATCGCGGCGAGAGGCTCGCGCCCCTCCGCCGTCGCCCGGGACTCGCTCATCAGCAGGAGCGCGGCGGCGCCGTCGGTGAGCCCGCTCGAGTTGCCGGCGGTGACGCTGCCGCCGTCTCGGAACACAGGCGCGAGCTCGGCGAGAGACTCCATCGAGGATCCAGGTCGGATGTGCTCGTCGTCGTCGACCGTCACGGTCTTCCGCCCGAGCGTCACCTCGACCGGGAACATCTCCGCGGCCCTGCCTTCGGCGCCCGCCATCGCCTGCCGCTGGGACCGCAGCGCGAACTCGTCCTGCTCCTCGCGGGAGATGTCGTACATGTCGACGAGGTTCTCGGCGGTCTCGCCCATGATCAGCCCGCAGAGAGGGTCGAGCAGGCCGTCGCGGTACATCGCGTCGACGGCCTCGGTGTTGCCGAGCCGATGGCCCAGCCGCATATCGGGCAGCAGGTATGGCACCCGGGTCATGTTCTCGATGCCGCCGACGAGCACCACGTCGCTCTCGCCGAGCACGATCTGCTGGGCGCCGAGCTGGGTGGCCTTCATGCCCGAGCCACAGGCGATGTTCACGTTGTAAGCGCTGACGTCCTGCGGCACGCCCGCCCGTATGCTCACCTGGCGGCCGGTGTTCGGGCCGTTCCCGGCCTGGCGGGCGTGGCCGATGATCGTCTGGTCGACCTTGTCGGCCTCGACGTTCGCACGGCGCAGCGCTTCCTTGGCGGCGAGCTCGCCGAGCTCCACCGCGGGGGTCTCGGCGAACGAGCCAAGGAACTTCCCGATGGGCGTCCGGGCGCCCTCGACGATCACCGCGCGTTCCATGCGGCAAAGTCTACCGGCGGCGGTCGCGCCGGCGGTCCTCGCGGTTGCCCGACGCCTCACGGGTGCGTTGCAGCACACGCGCCAGGGCCGCGCCGCCGTCGACGGACTCACACGGCGCCCGGTCGCACGCCGTCACGCGCGGACGATGCTTCGCGACCCACGATCGCACGGCCGCCAGCTCGTCGGCCCGCTCGCGCGGGCACGGCACGCCGAGTGGCTCGCCGGCGGCACCCGGGGTCCGCAAGGCTCCGTGATCGAAGCGCAGCGGCTCGCCGTCTCCGGTACGGAGCTCGAGCCGGCCCGCCTCGACGAGCCACGCGTCGACCCTCGACCGCCACATTGCCTCGGCGAGCGCACGCAGGCGGTCCCGTACCGAGGCGGCTTCCTCGTACCGCTCCGCCTCGGCGAGATGGGTCATGCGACGTTCGAGCGCTTCGAGGAGCTCGCCCGGGCTGGAAGCCAGGGAGGAGGCGAGCCATCGGACGAGCTCTCCGTAGCGCTCGGGGTCGGTGCGTCCATCGCACGGTGCGAGGCAGCGGCCCATGTCGGCAAGGGCGCAGGGCGCGAAGCGGGTGCGCGCCCCCATCGAGGTGGTGCACCGACGGATCGGGGCGGTCTCCTCCAAGGCCTCCTTCGCGAGGCGCGCCCCGGCGGCGCTGCCGAACGGCCCGAGGTACAGACGCCCGTCGTCGGGCTTCGCGGTGTGTACCACCTTCAGCCGCGGCCACGCCTCCCGAGGGTCGAGGGCGAGGTAGGCGCCGCGACGCCACGTCTTCCCCCGACGGTTGTACTTCGGTTCGTGCCGGCGGATCAGCCGCGCCTCGACGACGAGCGCCTCGAGCTCGCCGCCGCAGCGGATGCCCTCGACGGAGCGCACCTCGTCGAGCAGGTCGACGATCTTCTTCCGCTCGTCGCCGTAGAAGTACGACTTCACCCGCGAGCGCAGGTCGTTGGCCTTGCCGACGTAGAGCACGCGACCATCCCCAGCCTTGAAGAGATAGACCCCGGGGGCGTGGGGCAGCGAGTCGGCGAGCGCGATCTTGCCGAAGTTCGGCCGCCCCCTCGCCCGCACCGCCTCGGCGAGGTCGCCCATCGTCAGGATGCCGAGCCGGCCGCCGAGGTCGAGCAGACCGTGCAGCACCTCGGCGCACGCCTCGGCGTCGTCGAGTGCCCGGTGGGTCGGCGTCGCGCGGGTGCGGAAGTAGTTCGCGAGGGTCGCGAGTCTCACGTTGGGCACGTCGGGCCAGACCACGCGCCGCGCGAGGCGGGCGGTGCACAGCGGGGGACCCGGGAGCGCCGGGTAGTCGAGCACGTCGCAGTTCGCGTTGAGGAACCCGAAGTCGAACCCCGCGTTGTGTGCCACGAACACGGACCCTCGGAAGAACTCCAGGAACGCCGGGAGCACCTGCTCGATCGCCGGTTCGCCGGAGACGAGGCGGTCGTCGATGCCGGTGAGGTGGGCGATATACGGGGGGATCGGCCGCCGAGGATTCACGAGCGTTCGGAACGACCCGAGCCGCTCTCCGCCGCGGATCTTCACGGCCCCGATCTCGGTGATCGCGTCGTCGGCGGGCGAGCCCCCGGTCGTCTCGAGATCGACGACGCAGAACGTGACCTCGGAGAGGGGCACCCCGAGCGCGAGGGTGGTCTGGATCGGTTCAGCCGAGACCGCGTCGGGTGGCCTCGCATCGATCGGCACGGGCGTCGCCTCCGTCGGGAGGGGCCGAACGGGAGCTGGATGGTATCGAACAGGTGTTCGATGGTCAAGCGGGTGCCACGGGGAAGACGTCACGCCGCGATGGTGACGGTCGCCACCGACACGCCGCCGGGACACCGACCCTAGGATGAGCGGCATGCGATACGGGGTCACGGTGCCGAACATCGGGCAACTCGACCTGCTGCTGACGATGGGTCGCGAAGCGGAGGCAGCGGGCTGGGACGGGTTCTTCCTCTGGGACCACATCCGGTTCTCCGACGAGTTCGACGTGTCGGTACACGACCCGTGGGTCGCGCTCGCCGCGGTTGCCGCGACGACCGAGCGCATCCGGCTGGGTCCCCTGGTCACACCGCTCGCGCGGCGCCGGCCGTGGACCGTGGCGCGGGAGACGGTCACGCTCGACCACCTCAGCCATGGCCGCGTGATCTTCGGCGCCGGCTTGGGATTCCCGCCCGACGTCGAGTTCGGGTCCTTCGGTGAGCCGACAGGCGAACGCGAACGCGCGGAGCTCCTCGACGAGGGACTCGCGATCCTCGACGGGCTCTGGTCGGGCGAGCCCGTCACCATCGACGGAGGGCACCATCGGATCGACGGTGTCAGGTTCCTGCCGCGACCGGTGCAGCGCCCCCGCATCCCGGTGTGGGTCGGGGGCATGTGGCCGAACCATGCGCCGTTCCGGCGGGCCGCGCGGTGGGACGGCCTGTTCCCGATCGCGGTGACCGACGGTGAACCAGGCGCGATCTCGCCCGCTGCGTTCGCCGAGGCGGTGGCGTTCACGCGGTCTATCCGGAGGTCGGCCGCTCCGTTCGATGCTGTGGTCCAGGGGGCCCCCGACACCGATCCCGGCGACTACGAGGCAGTGGGGGCGACGTGGTGGCTCCTGACCGACGACGGGGGCCCGGGATGGGAACAGCGGATCCTTGAGGAGATCCGGGGTGGACCGCCGAGCTGACTCGACCGCGAGCGACGCGGCCCGGCGTCAGCCGGGCGGGTAGAGCGTCCGCTCGACCATCAGCGCGAGGAGCTGCTCGACGGCGAGGTGACACTCCTGGATGTGCGCCGTCACGGTCGACGGCACGCGGATCGCGGCGTCCGCCAGGGGCGCGAGCGCACCGCCCGACCCGCCGGTGAGCGCGACCACCTGCACGTCCTGTGATCTCGCCTGCTCGGCGGCCTTCACGACGTTGGCAGAGCTCCCGCTCGTCGAGATCGCGATCAGCACGTCGCCCGCGCGTCCGAGCGATTCCACCTGCCGTGCGAAGACGCCCTCGATGCCGAAGTCGTTCGCGATCGCGGTGAGCAGCGACGAGTCGGTCGTGAGTGCGATCGCCGGGATCGAGGGCCGCGGGTTGTCGATCGTGAGGGTGCTCACGAACTCGGTCGCGAGGTGCTGGGCGTCGGCGGCGCTCCCGCCGTTGCCGCAGATCATCAGCTTCCCGCCGCCTCGGAGCGACGCGATCAGGATCTCGGCGGCGGCCGCGATGTCGTCGAGGCACCCGGCCTGGACCCGTCGCACCGTGTCTGCTGTGGTATCGAGGTAGTCCAGGGCGGTCGCTCGGAGCTCGTCATGGGTCATCCCGCGGCCTCCCGTCCGGTGCGTGCCGCGATGATATCGGCGGCCGCGGCCAGGTCCGCCACCACGTGGTCGGCGTCGCCGCCTGCCGTTTCCTGCTCCTCGGCGCCGTGGCCCGTCAGCACCAGGAACGTCGTGGCCCCGACGGCCCGGCCCATGCCGACGTCGCCGGCGTGGTCGCCGACCACGAACCCGTCGGCCGGGTCGAACCCGAACCGGGTTGCTGCGTCGAGCGCCATGCCCGGCGCCGGCTTGCGGCACCGACATCCGTCCTCGGGTGCGTGCGGGCAGTGCAGGATCGCATCGACGTCAGCGCCCTCGTCGGCGAGCATCTCCCGCAGGCGCGCGTGGATGCGCTCGAGGTCGCCGGGGGCGAGCAGGCCCCGTCCCACGTTCGCCTGGTTCGTGACGACCACGACGCCGAGCCCGAGATCACGCAGCCGCCTGATCGCGTCCGCCGATCCGGGGATCAGTCGGAGCTCGGTTGGATCGGCGAGGTGGCCGACCTCCTCGTTGATCGTGCCGTCGCGATCGAGCAGCGCGAACCGCCGCCGATCGGTGACGGGGGAGGACCTCACGGGTGCGTGGGCGCCCAACGGCGCTCGCCGCGTCGAGCCCGCACGCCCTCGGGGTCGACCTCGAACGGAGCGAACTGTCCGCCCATCGCTTCGAGCGCCGCTCGCACGGAGGCTCGCGCCTCGGGCGGCGAGGCGATCAGCAGGTAGCCACCCCCGCCGGCGCCGCAGATCTTCCCTCCGGTCGCCCCGGCCGCCGACGCGGCGTCGAGCATCGCCTCGATCGGCGTCTCCTCGGCGATGTGGGGATTCATTCGCTTCTTCGCCTCGAAGGCCTCTCGGAGCATGACGCCCAGGCGCTCCATGTCGCCCACCTCGATCGCGTCCCGCATCGCGTACGCCATCTCGCGGAGCTGCTTCATGCCGAGCAGCGTGTCCTCGCGACCCGCCTCGAACATCTGGATCTGCCGGTCGATCAGCCCGACGTTGCGGCGGACCTTCCCGGTGTAGCACAGCAAGAGGTGCTTGCGGAGCTCCTCGAGGTCGTCCGGGCCCGCATCGACCGGGGTCACCCGCGTCCCGTCGCGACCGAACTCGATCAGGTTGAATCCCCCGAACGCCGTCGCGTACTGGTCTTGCCAGCCGCCCGAGATGCCGAGGTCGTCGCGTTCGATCGCGTACGAGAGCTGGGCGACCTCGTCGCAGCCGAGCTCCCGTTCGTCGAGGCAGGCGATGGCCGCGACCAGCGCCGTGACGAGGGCCGAAGAGCCGCCCAGTCCGCTCCCGGGCGGCGCCTCCGACTCGATGTCGACGTCGAGACCGATGTCGAGACCGATGCGGTCGATCGCCGCCTTGGCGAGATCGAGCACGCCGTCGTAGTGGGGACCCTCGTCGAGTCGGTACTGCACGAGCTCGCCGAGGTCGAGCGAGCGCACGCGGACGGCACGATCGTCGCGGGGCGCCACCGTGACGCGGACGAAGTGATCGATCGTGGCGGAGAGCACCGCGCCGCCGTGATCCAGGTACCAGTGCGGGAAGTCGGTGCCGCCCCCCACGAAGCTGACGCGGAGCGGGGCGAGCGCGTAGACGGGGGTCGTGTCGATCGACATGGCAGCGCCCTCAGTCTAGGGGTGCGCGTGATGCCGGAGCGGGTCTCAGGCGACCCTGCGCTGCAGTCGCCTGCGCTGCTGCTCGGTGAGCCCGCCCCAGACCCCGTATCGCTCACCGTTCTTCAGCGCCCAGGCGAGGCACTCTTCCTTGATGCGGCACGAGTTGCAGAACGTGAGGGCGGGGCCGGCTTCCTCCTCGGAGATCGGGAAGAAGATGTCGGGGTCCACGCCGAAGCAGGCGGCGCGTTCTTGCCAGAAGTCGGGGGGAGCGGGGTTCGGCGGCAGGATGCTGACGTCGACGTTCGGGAACCGCTCGATCCTCACTACCGATCCCTCCCCCTCGGAGCGTCCCGCGGGCGAGGCATCGAACCGCGGAACACGATTCATAGCAGAGGGGCAGCCGCGAACGGAAGGGGTCAGAAGCAGGCATCCTCGGATACGACACCCGAGGGACGCGAAATGACCCGAACGGGCTAGTCCAACGAGGGGACAGGGAACAGTGCGAGTCCGTCCGAGGAGCGTAGGAGTTGCTCCCGTGCAACCCACCGAACCGAGGCGATCAGCACCGTGCCGCCGCCCGTGCGCTCGGCGGCACTGGTCACCGGGCCCGCCTCGTCGCCGGTCGTCGTCGTGAGGATCGCACCGCGATCGACCTGCCCGTCGCCCTGCAGGTGGCGCAGCACGCGCGGCGGATGCCCGAGGTTGCGCACGCGCGCCACCGATTCCTGGCCGAGGAAGCATCCCTTCGTCGTGTCGATCAGCGCCTCGAGACCCACTTCGGCGGGGATCGCTGTGCGGTCGAAGTCCGCTCCCATGCGGGGCCGTCCGGCACGGATCCGCCACACCTCGACGGCGTCCTGGCTCACGAACCTCCGCCCGGCCGGTGCCCCCGGGTCCAGGGCGGTCCTCAGCAGGTCGTGCCCCTCGCCCAGCACCGATGGCCGGGATCCGCCCGGCTCGTCGGACACGCCGGGCAGGGCGATCAAAGATCGTCGACCCGTCAGGTCGTCGAGCTCGACATCGGACGAGAGCACGTAGGTCGCCAGGGCCGACCCGACGTGATCGGCCTGGTCCGGAGCCTGAAGCAACCAGAAGCCGTCGTCATCGCACGTGATGTGGAGGTCGGCCCGGATATGACCGGTGGCGTCGAGCAGCAAGGTGCGACGCGCCTCGCCCGGCCGGAGTGACGCCACGTCCGTCGTGACGAGGTCGTGGAGCCACGTGCGCGCATCGTCCCCCCGCACGCGAACGATGCGGTACGTGGAGAGGTCGACCGCCGCCCGCCCTTCGCTCAGGGCCGCGAGCTCGGCGTCGGGTGCGGTGAGGGGTGGCATCGCTCTGGCAGGATATCGGCGCCGTGGACGTCCCCCGCACCCTGCTCGTCACGAACGACTACCCGCCTCGCGTGGGTGGGATCCAGCGCACCCTCGAGGCGCTCGTCGACGAGCTTCCCGAAGACCGGATCGCGGTGTTCTGTCCGGGCGACGAGGAGTCCTCGATGTTCGACACCGCACGGCCGTACCGCGTGCTGCGCCAACCCGAGTCGTTCCTCTGGCCCACCCCCGACGTCGGGCGTCGGCTCGACGCCGCGGTGCGCGAGACCGAGGCAGAGGTCGTGGTGTTCGGCGCCACGTACCCCCTGGCGACGCTCGGGCCGCGGCTCGCACGGGCCGGGGTGCCCTACCTCGCCGCCGCTCACGGGTTCGAGTACTGGCTCTCGATCGCGCCGGGCACCCATGCCGCGATGCGGTACGCCACCTCACGGGCCACGAGGGTGCCGGTGATGTGCAGCGCCTTCATCGCCAGGACCGTTCGCACCGCCGTGCCCCGGCGCGTACCGGTCTCGGTGCTATATCCGGGCGCCGACGTCGAGGCGTTCCGGCCCGATCTCCCCGTCGACGATCTCCGCGAGCGTCACGGCCTCGGCGATCGCCCGGTGGTCGTCTGCGTGAGTCGGCTCGTCGCCCGCAAGGGACAGGACGTGCTGATCCTGGGCATGGCCGAGGTCCGGCGCAGGGCCCCCGGCGCCGTGCTGGTGATCGTGGGAGGCGGACCGTACGAGGAGCGCCTGCGGGCACTCGCGACCGACGCCCCCGAGGGCTCCGTGGTGTTCACCGGCCAGGTGTCCGAGGACGATCTCCCTCGGTACTACGCGCTCGGTGACGTGTTCGCGATGCCGTGCCGCACGCGCCTGGCCGGCATGGAGGTCGAAGGGTGGGGCAACGTCTTCATCGAGGCCGCCGCGTGCGGGAAGCCCGTGGTCGTCGGGGACTCCGGCGGGGCCCGGGAGGCGCTGGTGGACGGCCAGACCGGCATCCTCGTCGACGGTGCCGACGTCCAAGAGGTCGCAGGGGCGGTCGGAACCCTGTTGGCCGCTCCGGAGCGGGCCAGGAGGATGGGAGCGGCAGGCCGCGAGCGCGTGCTCCGCGACCACACCTGGCCCGCGATCGCGCGGACGCTCGTGTTCTGGCTGCAGGAAGCCGCGGGCTAGAGGCGTCGCTTCGTTCGTCAGGGCCAGGTCGGGGGGTACCCTGGCCTCGTGCCGACCGGATCCTCCGCCTCCGAACAGCGCTGCCCCGACTGTGGGGCGCTCGCGAGCCCAGACGCCGAATGGTGCGGGCAGTGCTTCCGCTCGCTCGTCGAACCGGAGCCGGAGCCGCCGGTCACCGAACCGCACCCATCGCTCGCAACCGCCGGCGTCGCGACCGCGGAGGCCGCAGCGCAGTCTGGACAGCGCTCTCGGCGAGCGCCGACCTGGCCGTGCCCAGCGTGCGGCAACGAGAACGCGCTCGAGCTCGATGCCTGCGCGATCTGCGGCACGACGTTCGCCTCGCTGATGCGCCGTGACGAGGCGCCGACCACGGTCGATCCCAAAGATGCGGTCCGGGCCTCGCTGCTCTTCCCGGGGCTCGGGCACCGCGCGGTCGGGAGGGGACTCGACGGGCTGGCGCGCGGAGTGATCTTCACCGTGCTGGCGGCGATGACCCTGACGGTGCTCGTGTCGGGGATACGGTCGGCTGGTGCGCTCGCGATGTTCCTGGTGTTCTTCGGTGCCACCCTGCTCGTCTACGCCGGATCTGCGTGGGAAGCCCACCGGCTGGCAGAAGGTGGGCAGCCCGTCGTCTCCTCCCGCGCCCTCATGTGGGTCGTGGTGGTGGTGATCATGACATCGGTGGCGCTGTTGGCCGTCAGCGTCGTGACGAACGCGAGACGCTAGGATTCCGCGCCGATGGAACACGCCGAAGGCTCGATCGTGATCGACGCCCCCCTCGAAGACGTGATGGAGGTGATCGAGGACTACGAGGCCTATCCCGAGTGGGCCGACGTCCGTTCCGTCGAGGTGCGCCGTCGCGGCGAGGGTGGACGCGCGACCGAGGTCGCGTTCGAGGTCGACGTACCCGTGCTCGGGAAGGCGTCGTACACGCTCGCCTATCGGTACGCCCCCGGTGACACCGGGCTCTCGTGGACGACGTCGGAGGCGCGCGGCGCGATCCGCGACATCCGGGGCGAGTACCTGCTGAACGAGCTCTCCGAGAGCGAGACGAAGGTCACCTACCGCCTCGGGGTGGAGCTCGGGGTGCTCGTGCCCGGGTTCCTGCGGAGCGAGGGCGCCAAGCGGGTGATCGAGAACGCGCTCGAGAAGCTCAAGCGGCGCGTCGAGATGGGCTGAGCGGCCGAGCCGGCCGAGCCGTCTCACCGTCTAAGCTGGGCCCATGCGCGTCGTGTTGTTCACGGGCAAGGGCGGGGTCGGCAAGACGACCGTGGCCGCCGCGACCGCCGTGCGCGCCGCCCGGAGCGGGTCCCGCACGCTGGTGATGTCGACCGACCCGGCCCACTCGCTCGCCGACTCGTTCGAGATCGAGATCGAGTCCTCTCCCAGCGAGATCACGCCGAACCTCTGGGCGGTGCAGATCGACGCGCAGGAGCGCCTCGAGGACAACTGGCGGGAGATCCAGGACTACTTCATCCAGCTGATGAACTGGGCGGGCACGGAGACGATCCAGGCCGAGGAGCTCACCGTGATCCCCGGGCTCGACGAGATCTTCGCCCTGATCGACGTGAAGACCCACGTCGAGAGCGGCAACTACGACATGTTGGTGGTCGATTGCGCCCCGACCGCGGAGACCCTGAGGCTGCTCTCGCTGCCCGAGATCATGAACTGGTACATCGAGCGGATCTTCCCGGTCGAACGCCGCATCGTGAAGACGGTGCGGCCGATGCTCTCGAAGATGACCTCGCTTCCGATCGCGGGCGACCAGGTGTTCGCGGCCGTGGAGCGTCTGCACCGCAACCTCGACGCGGTGAAGCAGATCCTCACCGACGAGCAGACGTCGTCGGTGCGCCTCGTGGTGAACCCCGAGAAGATGGTGATCTCGGAGGCGCGTCGCACGTACACCTACCTCGGCCTGTTCGGCTACCGCGTCGACGCCGTGGTGGTGAACCGCATCATCCCCGACGAGGTCAACGACCCCTACTTCGGCAAGTGGAAGGACATCCAGGCCGAGCATCTCGCCACGGTGCACGAGTCGTTCGAGCCGGTCCCGATCCTCGAGGCGCGCCTCTTCGACCGCGAGATGGTGGGGGTCCCGCTCCTCGGCGAGATGGGCGTCGAGGTCTACGGCGAACGCGACGTGACCGCGGTGCTGTACCACGACGACCCGATCCGGGTGCGCAAACGTGGAGAGGGCTACGTCCTCTCGATGCGGCTGCCGTTCGTCTCCCGCGACGACATGGATATCCATCGGCGAGGTGAGGAGCTTTACGTGCGGGTCGGCTCCTACAAGCGGAACCTGATCCTCCCGCAGACCCTCAAACGTCTCGTCGTACGCGAGGCCAACTTCGCTGGCGATCACCTCGAGATCACGTTCGGCCGCCCGCCCTCCGCCGACGAGGGGCAGCCGGCGACCACGTGAACGAGCGAGGGCCGGCGATCGGCATCGACGTCGGGGGCACGAAGATCGCCACCCTGCTGGTGGGCCGCGACGGCTCGGTGCTGGCACGCGAGATGCGGCGCACGCCGGCGGACGATCAGCAGGCCACTTTGGATGCCATGGTCGAAGCGGCACGGGCGATCGCGACCACCGACGTTGTGGGGGTCGGGGTGGCCGCCGCCGGCATGGTCGACCTCGGGGGGGTTATGCGCTACGCCCCCAACCTCGCATGGCGCGACACCCCGCTGGCCCCGTTCGTGGGCGACGCGCTGGGCCTGCCGGCGCTGGCGGACAACGACGGCAACGCCGCCGCGTGGGGTGAGTTTCGACACGGCGCCGGGCAGGGCTCGCGACAGTTGCTGATGGTCAGCGTCGGCACGGGCATCGGAGGCGGGCTCGTGCTCGACGGCGCCCTCTATCGAGGTGCCAATGGCTTCGCGGCCGAGATCGGTCACATCGTGGTCGAGCCCGACGGGCTCCGATGCGGCTGCGGCAACCGTGGCTGCTGGGAGCTCGTGGCGAGCGGATCGGCGATCACGCGCCAGGGCAGGAACGCAGCCGCCAGGCATCCGCACTCACTCCTGCGGGAGCTCTCGGGCGGCATCCCCGAGTCCGTGACCGGGAACATGGTGACGGAGGCGGCGCGAGCGGGCGATACGGTCAGCCGAGGCATCTTCGTCGAGGTCGGGCACCGTCTCGGGGTCGGTATCGCGGGTCTCGTGAACGTCCTCGACCCCGACGTCGTCGTCGTCGGCGGCGGCGCCTCCGAGGCGGGGGAGCTGCTGCTCGCGCCCGCGCGCGACGCGTTCGTGCGAGCGGTCGAGGGACCCGGCGAGCGGCCCGAGGTTCCCATCGTGCAGGCCGCGCTGGGCAACGATGCCGCAGCGATCGGGGTGGCTGCGCTGGTCTTCGCCCGTCTCGCGGGAGACGCCGGATGAGGCTCGGCGTGTCGCTCCCCGTCTTCACCGCCGACCCGGCCAAGCCGCTCTCGGTCGCCGCCCGCGCCCGCGAGCTCGGGGTCGACGGTGTGTTCGCCCCCGACCACCTGTTCCCCCCTGTCTTCTATCCGCCGTCCGGGCCCGATCGTCCCGCGCTCGAGGTCTTCTCGCTGCTCGCGGCGGTGGCTGCGAGCCACCCTGGCTTGCACGTCGGCACCCTCGTCACCCGCGTGACCCTCCGCACCCCCGGCCTGCTCGCGAAGCAGGCGGCCGCGCTCGATGCGATGTCGGACGGGCGGGCCATCCTCGGGATCGGCACCGGCGATCGCGCCTCTGCCGAGGAGCACGAGCGCTACGGATTCCCCTTTCCGCCGGCGGCCGAGCGGGTGGCGATGCTGGACGAGACGGTCCAAGCGATGCATGCGCTGTTCGGCGGGCGTGTGTGGCCGGGGGGCGCGCACGTGCCGCCGCTCGAAGGGCCACTGCTGCCCCCCGGGGAGCCGGCCGTCTGGGTGGGGGGCCTCTCCGACGAGGTGCTCGCGGTCGCGGCGCGGGTGGCCGACGCGTGGAACGGGTGGGGGCTCGACGCCGAAGCGTTCGCGGCCAGGGCGAGAACCCTCCGCGAGCTCGCGGGCGGACGAACGGTCGCGCCCACGTGGGCGGGGATCGCGCTCGTGGGGGAGGACGGCGCAGACCTCGATCGACTGATCGCCGATCGCACCGCGCGCGGCCTCTCGCTCGACGGCCTCTGGAGCGGCACGGTCGAGGACTGGCGTCGGTTCGCCGACGAGCTGCGATCGGCTGGCGCCACCTGGTGCGTGGTGTTGCCCGCCGGTCCCGCGGACCGACTCGACGTGATCGCCCACGCGACGTTGCGATGAACAGCGCGCAGCTGAAGCGAGCGAAGCGCGACGTGCGTCGGCGCGTGCTGGCCGAACGGGACGCGATCCCCGCGAACACCCGGGTTCGATCGAGCCTCGAGATCGCGCAACGGTTCCTCGCTCTGCCCGAGGTCGCGGCAGCGCGCACCGTGCTCGCGTTCTGGTCGTTCGGGTCGGAGCTATCCACCGCGCCGCTGATCGAACGACTCAACGGCGATGGCACCCGTGTGGCGCTGCCGCGCATCGTCGACGGCGAGCTCGAAGCGGGAGACTACCGGCCCGGTGATCCCGTGACCGAGACGTCGTTCGGCGCGTTCGAGCCGGCCGCGGGCGCGGCGATCGACCCGGCCGCGATCGACGTGGTCGCGGTGCCGGCGGTGGCGTTCGATCGTGCGGGACGGCGGATCGGGTACGGCGGCGGCTTCTACGATCGCTTCCTGCCTCGGACCCGAACCGACACCGCGCGGATCGGTCTCGCGTTCGGTGTGCAGCTGATGGGCCCCGGAACGACGTTGCCGGCGGGCCACTTCGACCTGCAGGTCGATCTCGTCGTCACCGAGTCGGAGGTGGTGCGATGCCGCCCGGCGGCGTGATGCCCGTGGCGCCGTCCTCTCGAACGCGCGCGGCAACCTGGCGCCACGGATCGTTCGCTGCGCTCGACTTCGAGACGACGGGCCTCGATCTGGGGAACGATGTCGTGGTGTCGTTCGGGGTGGTCCCGGTCGACGGCGGGCGGGTCCGCATGCGCGACTCGGTGCACCAGCTGGTGTCGCCGAGCGTGCCTCCCTCGCCTCGGTCGCAGACGATCCACGAGCTCCGTCCGCAGGACCTCGCGGGGTCGCCCGAGATCGAGGTGGCGCGTGAGACCCTGGCCGCGGCGCTCGCGGGCAGGTTCCTGCTGGCATGGTTCGCCGACGTCGAGGTGCACTTCCTGGCGGCGATCTTCGGGGGATCGCTGCGTCGCTGGCGCCGACGCACGATCGACGTGCGGAACCTGGCGATCGCGGTCGACGGCGCTCCCCGCACCGTCCGAGGCAAGCCGGGCTATGCCCTGTCGGCGAGGGCTGAGGTCATGGGCGTCCCCGTCGCCAACCCGCACGAGGCGCTCGACGACGCACTGGTGACGGCTCAGCTCTTCCTGGTACTCGCGTCGAAGGTGCCGGGCAAGCCCGAGCCCACGGTCCGGCAGCTGCTGCGCCTCGCGGGGGCGTGATCGGCTCGACTTGAACAACCGTTCAATCGTCTGGTACAACCCGGTCCACAGGCCGGTCCACAGGCCCGGTCCACGGGCCCGGTCAACGGGCCGCCCGGAAGCGGGCGTCGGCGTGCGAGGAGGCGTGGTGGGGCAGAGCAGGGAGACGGCGTTCCACACGATCACGTCGACGAAGGCCGCCGGTTTCATGGAGGAAGCCGGGTGGCTCTGGGTCACGAACTACGGCGACGTCGACGCCGAGTACCGAGCCGTGCGCGAAGGGGTCGGCATGTGGGACCTCTCGCCGCTCAACAAGTGGGAGTTCCGGGGCCCCGAGGCCCTCGAGGCGGCCCAGCGGGTCCACACGAACGACGTGCTGGGCATGCATGACGGTCAGGTCCGGTACGGTGCCTTCGTCGACGAGGACGGGCTGGTGGTCGACGACGGAACCGTGTTCCGACACTCGGCGGAGCACCTGTGGGTCTGCACCAACGGGAACGAGCACGCCGACTACTTCGGCGACGCGACGAAGGGGCTCGAGGTCGAGATCGCCTACATCGCGCCGGAACTGCCGAGCATGCAGATCCAGGGCCCGCAGAGCCGCGACCTCGTTCGCTCGATCGTCTCCGGCGCCGACGTCGACGCGCTTCGATACTTCACGTTCTTCCCCGAGCCGGTGACCGTCGGGGGTGCGCCGGTCTGGCTCTCGCGCACCGGGTTCTCCGGAGAGCTCGGCTACGAGCTGTTCCTGCGGCCCGAGCACGCGACCACGGTCTGGGAAGCGGTGGAGGGCGCCGGGGCCACGCCCTACGGCGTGGACATCATCGAGCCCATCCGGGTCGAGACCGGCATGGTCGTCACCGACTACGACTACGAGCCGCACCGCCGGACCCCGTATGATCTCGGCCTCGACCGACTCGTCGCCCTCGACGGCGACGGGGCGTTCATGGGCAAGGAGCAGTTGCGCGCCGTCGCGTCCGAGCCGCCGAACCGTTTCGTCACGATCCGGCTCGAGGGGGCGACCCTGCCTGAGTACGGTGCCGCGGTGACCGCCGGAGGCGAGGATGCGGGGGTGCTGACGAGCCCGGCGATCAGTCCGAGGCTCGGGGCGCTCGGTCTCGCGATCATGCGGACCGAGGCCGCGGCTCCCGGCACCGGCGTCGAGGTCGCGATGCCCGACGGAACCTCGATCGGCGGCACGGTCGACGTGCTGGCCGTGTACGACCCGCAGAAGGAACGCCCGCGCGCCTGAAGGCGAGGGCCCGACGATCACCCGATACGAGGAGGAGATGGCATGACCGAGGACAAGCGTTCGCCGCTTCACGACTGGCACGTCGAACACGGCGCGGACGTCGTCTGGGAGGACGGCTACCCCTGGGCGATGCACGAGGGCGGCGATCCGAAGGACGAGTACGAGGCGGTGCGCACGGCAACCGGCATCTGGGACCTCTACTCGACCTGCAGGTACGAGGTCCGAGGACCCGACGCGGCGCGCCTCATCCAGCGTCGGTTCACGAACGCGCTCGACGGCATGCAGGCCGGTTCCGTGCGCTACGGCGCCTTCGTCAACGCCGACGGGCTGATGATCGACGACGGCAACGTCTACAAGTTCGCAGACGATCACTTCCTGGTGATGATCAACACCGCCGGCATCGACGGTTGGTTCCGCGAGACGGCCGACGGCCTCGACGCCACGATCGAGCACAAGACCGACGACTACGCGATGATCGCCGTGCAGGGCCCGACCTCGCAGACGACCCTGCAGCCGTTGACGGGCCGCGATCTCGGCGAGCTCCGATACTTCCGCTTCTGGCCGGAGGCCACGACCGTCGCGGGTGCCGAGGCGTGGGTGCTGCGCACGGGATTCAGCGGTGAGAAGGGCTACGAGGTCGTCGTCGCCCCCGGCGATGCCCGCAGGGTCTGGGACGCGCTGATCGCCGCGGGCGCCACCCCGTTCGGGCTCACGGCGATCGATCTCGCCCGCACGGAGATCGGGCTGATCATCATCGCGGTCGACTACAACCCCGGCGAGATCTCGCCGTGGGACCTGTCGATGGACCGTTTCATCAAGACCGACACCGAGTGCGTGGGCGCCGCTGCTCTCGCCGAGCGAGGGGCGAACCCGCCCAAGCGCTTCAAGACCCTGAAGATCGAGGGAGACCTCGCTCCCGACTACGGCGCCGCCGTCACGAAGGACGGGCGCGAGGTGGGCGTCGTGACGTCGCCGGCATCCTCGCCGCGGCTCGGCACGATCGGCCTCGCGATCCTCGACGCCGACGCCGCCAGCGACGGGGAGAAGGTCGAGGTCGCGGTGGAAGGCGGCACGGCGCCGGCGACCGTCGAGGTGCTGTCGCTGCTCGACCCGAACAAGGAGCGCCCGCGGGCGTAGGTCTCCGGGGCGGTCACCGTGGGGCGGGGCTCGGCCCCGCCCCACACCTATGCTGAGCCCATGCACCGTGACGAGCTCTACGGGGTGGTGCCGAACTTCAGCGAGGGTCGCCGCACCGACGTCGTCGGCGCGATCGTGCGCGCGCTGCACGTGCCGGGGGCTCGAGTCGTCTACGCCGAGGCCGACCCGGACCACAACCGGCTCGACACGACCGTGCTCGGCGATGCCGACGCGGTGCGGGCCAGCGCCTTGGCCGGCGCGACGACGGCCGTCGAGCTCATCGACATGCGCGCGCACCGAGGTGGTCATCCGCGCATGGGCGCCGCGGACGTGATCCCGTTCATGCCGGTGCGGGGTGTGACGATGGAAGATTGCGTCACGGTGGCCCGCGGGTTCGGGCGTGAGCTCGCCGAGCGCCTCGATCTGCCCGTCTACCTCTACGATCGTGCCGCGCTCGTCCCCGATCGCGCCTCGCTCGCCGACGTGCGCCGCGGCGAGTACGAGGGTTTGCGGGAGGCGGTCGCCCGCGGCGAGCGGTTGCCCGATCTCGGACCGCACGAGATCGGGCTCGCGGGTGCGACGGCCGTCGGTGCCCGTAAGCCCCTCGTCGCCTTCAACGTCTACCTCGACGGCTCGGACGAGCCCGCGGCGAAGGAGATCGCGAAGACCCTCCGAGGGTCCAACGGGGGGCTGCCGGCCGTGCGTGCGATCGGGTTCACCGTGCCGGAACGAGGCGGCGTGGTGACGGTCTCGATGAACCTGGTCGACCACGAGGTGACGGGCCTGCGCGAAGCGTTCGACGGTGTCGTGAGGCTCGCCGCTGGGTACGGCATGACCGTGATCGATAGCGAGATCGTGGGGCTGGTGCCTGCCTCGGCGCTCGCCGACGACGACGTCGCGTACCTCGGCCTTTCCGGATTCGACCCCGACCGCCAGGTGCTGGAGCGCCTCGTGGACGAACGTGAGGAGTGAACGATGAGCGAAGCAGGGTTCGGCGACATGACGGTCGAGCGCTTCCTCGAGACGATGGCCTCGAAGGAACCGACCCCCGGTGGAGGCGCGGCCGCGGCGATCGCGGGGGCGACCGGGGCGGCTCTGATCGCGATGGTCGGCAGGCTCACGATCGGCAAACAGGGGTTCGAGGACCTCGAGGAGCGCATGCGAGCGCTCGTCGACCGAGCCGACGCGGCGCGGGCCGAGTTCGTCGCGCTGGGGGACCGTGACGCGGCCTCCTTCGAGGCGGTGATGTCGGCGTTCAAGATGCCGAAGGGGACCGACGTCGAGAAGGCGTCACGGGCCGATGCGATCCAGCGGGGACTCGAGCATGCCGCGACCGTGCCGCTCGAGATCGCGCGTCGAGCGGTCGACCTGATGGAACTCGCTGAGGACGCCACCGCGATGGGCAACCCGAACGCTGCGAGCGACGGCATGTCGGCGGCGGGCATGCTCCTCGCGACCGTGATCGCCGCCCGCGCGAACGTCGAGATCAACGCGTCGGCGTTGAGGGACGAGCCTCGCCGTGAGGCGTTGCTCGAGGAGGTCGCCGCGATCCGCGACCGAGCCGACACCTTGCTCGAGCAGTGCCGGGTGGCGCTCGGGCTGCGCCTGACCGCCTGATCGCCCGCGAGCGGTCCTGGTGCCGCGCACGACGTCCGCGTAGGCTCGACCCGTGCGGATCGACGCGATCGTCTTCGACTGCGAGGACGCCGCGCCGCTGGCGCGGTTCTGGGCCGCCGCGCTCGGATGGCGTGTCGCTCCCTACGATGCCGGCGACGTCGAGCGTCTCTCGGCCAGGGGCATCGATGATCTCGAGGACGACCCGAGCGTCATGGTCGAGCCTCCTGAGGACGAGCTCCCGGGACTGCCGGTGTTGTTCTTCACCGAGGTTCCCGAGCCGAAGGCGGGGAAGAACCGCGTGCATGTCGATGTGGTGGCCGACGAGACCGTCGACGACGAGGTGATCCGACTCGAGGGACTCGGAGCGACGCTCCGCAACTGGGCCGAGGAAGAGGGCAACGTCTGGGCCGTGATGCTCGACCCCGAGGGCAATGAGTTCTGCGTGATGCCGCCCGAGTCGTGACGGGCCGAGTCGTGACGGGCCGAGTCGTGACGGGCCGAGTCGTGACGAGCTAGCCCACGATCGTCGTCGCGTCCTGGACGAACCGGACGAGGCCCGTGGCGCCGCTCACCACCAGGACGACGAGTGCCAGCGCGAGTGCCCCGATCGGCCCGCTCGCCGACGACAGGACCACGAGGCCGAAGATCCCGAACACCCCGCGACCCGCTCGGTGGATGCGGACGCATCGATCATCGCCCGCATCATCGTCGGTGGCGAGCCCGGAGGCGAGGGGGCTGCCACGAGGCACCCGAGGGGTGCACACACACCGAGCGGCCCGGTCGGCGGGGCGACCTCAGAACAGGCCGACGGTGCGGCCCTGCTCGTCGACGTCGACGTTGTGGAACGCGGGCGTGCGACCGTAGCCGGGCATGCGCTGCATATCGCCGCAGAGCGCGACCACGAACCCGGCCCCGCCGCTCGGCACCACTCCACGCACGGGCAGGCGGAACCCCGTCGGCCGGTTGAGCATCAGCGGGTCGTGGCTGAGCGAGAGGTGGGTCTTGGCCATGCAGACGGGTACCTGGCCGAAGCCCAGCTCGTCCATGCGGGCGATGTCCTTCTCGGCCTGAGGCAGGTAGTCGACCCCGTCCGCGCCGTACAGCTTCGTCGCGATCGCCTCGATCTGCTCCTTCAATCCGGCGCCCGACGGCGTGAGGAAGTCGAACGTGTTCGGCCGCTCGCACGCGTCGACCACCGCCTCGGCGAGTTCCACCGCTCCCTCGCCGCCCTGGGCGAAGGCTCGGTTCACGACGACGGTCTCGGCGCCGGCCTCGACGGCGAGTTGGCCGATCAGCTCGATCTCCGCCTCGGTATCGGACGGGAAATTGTTGATCGACACCACGCATGGCAGTCCGTACTGGCGAACGATCTCGATGTGGGCCTTCAGGTTCTCGATGCCGCGACGCAGGGCGTCGAGGTCCTCGGTGCCGAGATCGGCGAACGTCTTCCCGCCGTGGGACTTCGTGGCGCGGACCGTGGTGACGAGGACGGCCGCGCTCGGGGCGAACCCACCGAACCGGCAGACGATGTCACAGAACTTCTGGAACCCGAGGTCGCTCGCGAAGCCGCCCTCGGTGACGACGTAGTCGGCCAGCTTGAGCGCGACGCGGTCGGCGATGATCGAGTTGTTCGCGTGAGCGATGTTCCCGAACGGTCCCGCGTGGATCAACACCGGCTGCCCCTCGAGCGTCTGCACGAGGTTGGGCTTGAGCGCGTCCTTCATGATCACGGTCAGGGCGCCCGCGACCTTGAGGTCCTCGGCGGTGACCGGCTTCCCGGCGTGCGTCGACGCGACCACGATGTTGCCGAGTCGGCGCCGCAGGTCCGCCACGTCGGAGGCGAGCGCGAACACCGCCATGATCTCGGAGGCAGCGACGATCACGAACGAGTTCTCTCGCGGGTATCCGTGTGCCTTGCCCCCGAGGCCGACCACGGTGTACCGAAGCTCCCGGTCGTTCACGTCGAGGGTGCGGGGCCACGTGATCGTCGCGGGGTCGATGCCGAGCTCGTTGCCGTGGTACACGCTCGCGTCGAGCGCGGCGGCCAGCAGGTTGTGGGCGGCCTGCACAGCGTGGAAGTCGCCGTTGAAATGAAGGTTGATCTCCTCCATCGGCACGACCTGGGCGAATCCGCCGCCGTTCCCGCCGCCCTTGATGCCGAAGACCGGGCCCATGCTCGGTTCCCGCAGGCAGAGCATCACGTCCTTGCCGATCGTGCCGAGCCCCTGGGTCAGGGAGACGCTCGTCGTCGTCTTTCCTTCGCCGGCCTTGGTGGGCGTGATCGCGGTGGTGATGATCAGCTTCCCGTCGGGACGGCCGGCGAGACGGTCGAGGATCGAGAGGTCGACCTTGGCCCGGTACCGCCCGTACTGCTCCAGCTCGTCGGGCTCGATGCCCACGGCCGCGGCGACGTCGGCGATCGGGCGCAGTTCGGCTTCCTGGGCGATCTCGAGTCCGGACTTCATGGTGACGGTGGCTTCCTTTCTCAGTTTCGTGAACGGCTCCCGGACGATACGACCCCCGGTCGCGCGGGTCCAAACCGAGGTTGCGCGCACCGCGACCGCCGGTCACGACGGGTCGCCTGTTGGCGCCGGCGCGTGGTTCGATGGACACCTCGACGCTCCGAAGGGGAAGCAGCGCATGGATACCGAGTCGCTCCGCAGCATCGTCGCCGGTCTGATGCCGGACCTCCTCGAGGAGCTCGGCTCGCTGGTACGCATCCCGTCGGTCGCGTTCCCCGGGTACCCCGAGGCCCCCGTGCTCGAAGCTGCCGAGCGCACCGTGGAACTCGCCCGCCGCGCGGGGTTCGCCGACGCCGCGTTGCAGCCCGTTCCGAGGGGCTACCCGCCGGTCGTCGGCGAGATCTCCGGGCCCGAGGGGTCGCCCACCGTGGTGCTCTACGCGCACTACGACGTGCAGCCGGCGCCGCCGGAACAGGGGTGGACAACCGATCCGTGGCTACCGGTCGTGCGGAGCGACGGCCGTCTCGGCGGGAGGGGGGCCGCCGACGACAAGAGCGGGATCGCGATGCATCTCGCGACGATCCGTGCGTTCGGGGGGCGGCCTCCCTGCACCGTGCGCCTCGTCGTCGAGGGGATGGAGGAGACCACGTCGAACCTCGAGGCGTTCGTCGAGGGTCGCCCCGACCTGTTCGGCGCCGACGTCTTCGTCGTCGCGGACATGGGTAACCTGGATGTCGGCGTGCCCACGCTCACGACGACGCTCCGGGGCGAGGTGTCATGCGTGGTCACCCTCTCCACGCTCGAGCACCCGCTGCACTCCGGGGTGTTCGGAGGCCCGGCCCCCGACGCGATGATCGCGCTCGCCAGACTGCTGGCCACCCTGCACGACGAGCACGGTGACGTGGCCGTCGAGGGCGTCACCCGAGCAGGCCTATCGAGCGGCGACGTCTCGGAGGTGGACTTCCGGGCCATGGCGGACCTGCCGGACGACACGGCCGTGATCGGCACCGGCCCCGTCGGCTCGCGTCTGTGGTCATCGCCGAGCGTCAGCGCGATCGGCATCGACTCGACGACGATCGAGGGATCGTCGAACGTGCTGCTGCCCAGCGCCCGCGCCAAGCTCTCGATGCGCATCGTCCCCGGGGCCGAACCCCGCGCCGAGCTCGACGCCCTCGAACGGCACCTGCGGACGCACGCGCCCTGGGGTGCGGCCGTCGAGGTCGAGCGTGTGAAGACCGCACCTGGGTTCCGGTGCGCAACCGACGGCCCCGCGTTCGCCGCGGCGCGCAACGCGCTCCGAGCGGCGTTCGGGCGACCCTCGGTCGACGCAGGGTCCGGTGGGTCGATCCCGCTCCTGGACTCGCTGCGCACCGTGAGCCCGCGGGCGGAGTTCATCCTGTGGGGAGCCGAGGACATGGCGCGCTCGCGCATCCACGCGTCGGACGAGAGCGTCGATCCGTCCGAGATCGAGCGGATGGTCCTCGCTCAGGCGCTCCTGCTGCTCGACCTGGGGTCAGGCGGCGGGTGACCTTCGGCGGCGCTCGGCCGATACTGGGGTGGTGATGACGACCACGGAGCCGCTGCGGCGCACCGTCACGCCCGTGCGGGTGACGACGGTCCGCGACGGGACCCGCCGCGAGCGACCCGACTCCCTCGCGACCGAGGAACCGATGGAGATCCGCGTGCAGGGTCCTGGTCAACGGGCGGAACCGGTCGCGGTCACGATGCGGACCCCGGGGGCCGACTACGAGCTCGCGGTCGGCTTCCTCTTCACGGAGGGGCTGGTCGGGCCCGGTCAGGTGACCCGAGTGGCGTACTGCGACGATCTCGAGGGGGAGGAGCAGCGCTACAACGTCGTGACGGTCACGCTCGACAGGGCGTTCGACCACGGTCGGCTGCGCCGCAACTTCTATGCCACGTCGTCCTGCGGTATCTGCGGCAAGGCCGCGCTCGACGACGTGGAGGTGCGGTGCGAGCCCGTGGCCGCCGGACCGGTGATGACGCCCGACGTGCTGGTCTCGCTGCCCGACCGGCTGCGGTCGAAGCAGCGGGTGTTCGATCGCACGGGCGGTCTGCACGCCGCCGGACTCTTCACGCCCGATGGCGAGCTGCTCACGCTCCGCGAGGACGTCGGACGGCACAACGCGGTCGACAAGGTGATCGGCGAGCAGGTGCTCGGCGAACGTGTGCCGCTCGCCGACCGCGTGCTGCAGGTGAGCGGGCGCGCGAGCTTCGAGATCGTCCAGAAGGCCGCGATGGCCGGCATCCCGATCGTCAGCGCCGTCAGCGCCCCCTCGTCGCTGGCCGTGGAGGCGGGGGAGCGGTTCGGCATGACGATCGTGGGGTTCGTGCGGGACGGAGGGTGCAACGTCTACTCTCGTCCCGAGCGCGTCGGGTAGCCGTCAGCCGGTCGGAGCGTCGTCGCTGCGGGCCTCGGGGACCCGGTCGTGCCAGTCGTAGACCACGCTGGTGCCGAAGATCAGGTCGTGCAGCGACGCGTTGCGCTTGCTCACGGCGCTCCAGAAGAGGCCGAGGGGGAACGCCACACAGGTGACCGCCCGCAGGAACGCCCGGACGATCCCGACACGAGCACCGGCGGGGCCGAGGAGCCGCAGGCCCATCAGCCGCGCACCGCCGCTCCGTCCCGTGCCCGTCCACGACATCGTGAGCATCAGCACGGCGACGACGTAGCCGTAGACGGCCGCCTCGGTCATCGTCATCTCAGGGAAGGTGAACTGCGCCGGTTTGCGCAGGAACCGGAACCCCGCGTACGCCGCGTACCCGGCCGCGACGAGCATCGCCACGTACGCGATATCGATCACCATCGCACCGGTCCGCGAGACGACGCCGGCGCGCAGCCCCTGCCGCTCGGCGGCTCCCGCCGGGAAGGCCCGGGCGGTCGTGGCCTCGGCGCCGCTCATGGCGCCTGGTCCCCGGATACCGAAGTGCCCCTCGGCAGCAACTCTCGTGCCTCGCGTCTGAGGACCTTGTCGACGACCCTCGAGACCAGGCGGTCCGCGTTCATGCCCTGTACGCGGACGGTCTGCACGGTCTCGTTCGCCATGATGCCCGACGACTCCCGGACCAACCGCGGCAGGTCGATCTCGTCGATGACTTCCTGAGCGATGCCGGCCAGGTCGAGTCGGTCGATGATCGCGACCAAGTCCGTCCGCTCGATCACGCGATCGACGTCGACCCGGTCCACGATCGTCTCGACGGGGAACGATCCCGCGAGGCGCTGCATGTCGACGCGGGCCACGATCTCGTCGATGTCGACCCGGTCGATCACCGCGTCGATGTCCACGCGATCGAGGATGCGATCGATGTCGACGTCCTCGACGATCGCGTTCACGTCGACGCGTTCACGGACGAGCGCAGTGAGGTCGACCTGGTCGGCGAGCCCCCGCGCGATCTCGGGCACGAGCGATCCGAGGAACGACGTTGCGAGCTCGACCATCTCGGCCTGCGATGCCTTCCACTGCCCGTCGAGCACCCGCGCCGCTCCAGCGGCCATCTCGCCGGCATCCTTCGCGAAGCGCGGCTCGACGAGCCAGGTGACGGCGGGCCCGACGGTGTCCGCGACCTGCCTGGCGGCGCCGGCGGCCGCCTCGGCCGCGGTGACGGCGGCGCCGAGCCCGGCGCCGGCGAGGGTGGCGGCGGGGTCCTTCGGACCGATCGCCTGGTCATCGTCCGTCGGCATCGTCGATCGGAGCGCGTCGGCCAGAGCGGTCGCGCCCGCCGCGAACAGACCGGCGCTGACCTTCATGCCCTGCTCGAGCAGGGCTGCGACCTGCGATCCCGGCGGCGGCGTCGGCGCGTCCTCCTCATCGGCGTCGGCCTCGGTGCCCGCTGCCAGCGCTTCCTCGTAGCTCATCTCGTCGCCCGCCGAAACCTCCGTATCGCCTGCTCCGGGGAGCCGGACGACGTTGTCGGGCTCGTCGGGCTGATCGCCGATCGGGATACGGTCCATGCGCACATCATGGACCGCCGACGCCCCACATGGCCAACCCGACCGTGTCCGCGGTCGCCTCCCGATGGGCGGCTCGGTGGCTCTCCGCCGTAGAATCGACAGCACGGGGTTGTCGCCCCGGTGATGGATCGAGAGATCCGGCCAGAGATCTGGCCAGAGATCTGGAAGGAGAGACGTGTCGATGAGCACGACGCTCACCCGCCTCACCGAGCCGATGGTTCGCGAGCACGGCGAACTGCGCGTGGCCACGTGGGACGAGGCCCTCGACCGCGCTGCCGAGGGGCTCCGCCGCGCCGCCGATCGCAACCCGGGCTGGGGCACGGGGGTGTTCAGCTGCTCGAAGGCCACGAACGAGATGAACTTCGTCGCGGGGAAGTTCAGCCGTCAGGTCCTCGGCAGCAATAACATCGACAGCTGTAACCGCACCTGACACGCGCCTTCGGTGGTCGGTCTGGCCACCGTCTTCGGTGCCGGTGGCGGTACCAGCTCATACGAGGAGGTCGAGCACACCGACCTCATCCTGCTGTGGGGCTCGAACGCTCGAGCCGCGCATCCCATCTTCTTCCACCACGTCCTGAAGGCGGTCAACCGCGGGGCGAGGCTGATCGTGGTCGATCCTCGGCGCACCGAATCGGCGGAGTGGGGCGATCTCTGGCTCGGCATCGACGTCGGCACCGATATCGCCCTGTCGAACACGATCGCGCGAGAGATCGTCGTGAACGACCTGCAGCACCACGCGTTCGTCGGCGGCGCCACGCTCGGGTTCGACGGGTACGTCGACTCGATCATGGACTGGACGCTCGAACGCGGCGAGGCCGTGACCGGCGTGCCGGCCGACGTGATCCGCGAGGTGGCGCATGCCTACGCGAAGGCCGACCGGGCGATGATCTGCTGGACCCTCGGCATCACCGAGCACCACAACGCGGTCGACAACGTGCTGTCGCTCATCAACCTGTCGCTGCTCACGGGCCACATCGGCACCTATGGCAGCGGTGTGAACCCCTTGCGTGGTCAGAACAACGTGCAGGGGGGCGGCGACATGGGCGCGCTCCCGAACAAGCTGCCCGGCTTCCAGGACGTCGAGAAGGACGCCGCGGCCCGCGCGAAGTTCGAGGCAGCCTGGGGCGCGCCGATCCTCCCGGAGTACGGGTGGCACCTCACGAACATGTTCCAGGCGATGGAACGCGGGGACCTCACCGCCGTGTACTGCATCGGGGAGAATCCCGCCTCCAGTGAGGCCGACAACGAGCACGCGGTCGAGCTGTTGCGCGGCCTCGACACGTTGATCGTGCAGGACATCTTCCTGACGAAGACGGCCGAGCTCGCCGACGTGGTGTTCCCGGCGTCGAACAGCGCCTTCGAGTCCGAGGGCACGGTGACGAACTCCGAGCGCAGGGTGCAGCGGGTGCGGGCGGCGCTCCGGCCGCCCGGCAACGCCAGGGACGACATCTGGATCATCAACCAGCTCGCGAACCGCATGGGCGCAGGTTGGGGCGACGTGACACCGCGCCAGGCGTGGGACGAGTGCCGCTCCCTCAGCCCGATGCACGCCGGCATGAGCTGGGAGCGGCTCGAGGAGCTCGGGGGCATCCAGTGGCCGTGCCCCGACGAGGAGCACCCGGGCACGCTGTTCCTGCACGCGCGCCTCTGGGAGTTCGACGATCCCGATGCGCAGGGCGCGAAGGCGCCGTTCTCGATCGTGATCGACGAGCCACCGGTGGACGAGCTCACCGAGGAGTTCCCTTTGCGTCTCACGACCGGTCGGCGCCTCGATTCATACAACACGGGGGTGCAGACGGGCGCGTTCACGTCGCCGCTGCGCCGCGGGGAGACGATCGACGTCTCGCCCGAGGACGCCGAGCGGCTCGGCCTCGCCGAAGCGGAGCGCGTCGCCGTGTCGAGTCGTCGCGGATCGGTCGAGGTGCCAGTGCACGTCGACGAGGCGCTGCGGCCCGGTCTCGTGTTCATGACGTTCCACTTCCCCGACCAGGTCGACACGAACGTGCTCACGATCGAGGCGACCGACCCGAAGTCGGGCACCGCGGAGTTCAAGGCGGCCGCGGTGCGCATCGACAAGCTCCCCGAGTCCGAGCCGGCCGGGTCGGTCTCCGGCGGGGGTGGCGAGTAGCATCCTGGTCGTGACCGCCATCCGCCCGCCCACGCCACAGTTGGAGTCGCCGTGGACCTGAAGTTGATGCAGGTCGAGCCGTCGGCCGACGAGCGCGCCGCGGTCGACGAGCTCCTGGGAGCGCCCGAGAGTGCGTGGGACGGCGCGCTCGAACGGTCGGCGTTCGACCATCGGGTGGCCCGTGGGGGAGCCGAGGTGCGCGACGACCGCCACCTGCTGCTGCCGGCGTTGCATGCCCTGCAGGGCGCCGTCGGCTGGATCAGCCCGGGCGGCATGAACTACGTCTGCGAGCGCCTGACGGTGCCGCCCGCCGAGGCCTACGGCGTCGCGACGTTCTACGCGATGTTCTCGACCGAGGAGCGCCCCTCGACGGTGCTGCACGTGTGTGACGACATCGCCTGCCGGCGCGCTGGAGCCCAGAGGGTCACCGACCGTCTGACGTCGGACGGCGTCGGCGTCGTGCACAGCCCCTGCCTGGGGCTCTGCGAGCGGGCTCCGGCGATGCTGATCCAGCGCGCCGGTGACCAAGGCGACTCGGCGATCGCGCCGATCACCGACGAGGTGCTCGACGGGTTGATCCGGGACGGTGTCTGGGGCGACGCGGGCGCCGAGCTCGGGAGCGTGCCGCAGGCGGGGGAGGTCCGTTCCCGAGAGGCCCTCCGGTTGCTTCGACGGGTCGGGATCGTCGATCCTTCCTCGATCGACGACTACCGGGCGCATGGTGGCTACGAGGCCCTGCGCCTCGCGCTCGAGCACGGCCCGGAGTGGACGCTGCGCGAGATCACCGACGCGAAGCTGATGGGACGAGGCGGCGCGGCGTTCCCGACCGGCGTGAAGTGGAAGGCGGTCGCCGAACAACCCGTGCACCCCCACTACTTCGTGTGCAACGCCGACGAGAGCGAGCCGGGCACGTTCAAGGACCGCGTCGTGATGGAGCAGGACCCGTTCGCCGTGATCGAGTCATTGACGATCGCCGGGGTCACGACCGGGTGCGAGCAGGGCTACGTCTATATCCGCGGGGAGTACCCGCTCGCGACCGAGCGGCTCACGCATGCGATCGAGGAGGCGCGCCTGCACGGGTTCCTGGGCGAGGACGTGTTGGGCCACGGCGCCCGGTTCGACATCGAGCTGCGTCGCGGCGCCGGGGCCTACATCTGCGGCGAGGAGACGGCGCTGTTCAACTCGCTCGAGGGCAAGCGCGGCGAGCCCCGGAACAAGCCGCCGTTCCCGGTGCAGCGCGGCCTCTTCGGCAAGCCCACGGGCATCAACAACGTCGAGACGCTGATCAACGTGCTCGAGGTGCTGCGGATCGGGGGCCAGGCGTACGCGGCGATCGGCTCCGAGGGCTCGACGGGGCCGAGGCTCTTCTGCCTGTCGGGCGACGTCGAGCGGCCGGGCGTCTACGAGCACGAGCACGGCGTCACGCTGCGCCAGGTGATCGAGGCCGCGGGCGGCGTGCGTGGGGGCGCGACCCTGAAGGCGGTGCTGCTGGGCGGCGCCGCCGGGGGGTTCGTCGGCGCCGATCGGCTCGACATCGCGCTGACGTTCGAGGATGCGCGGGAGGGCGGCTACACGCTCGGATCCGGCGTCGTGATGCTGTTCGACGCGTCGGCCGACATCACCGACACGTGCCTGCGGATCGCGCGGTTCTTCCGCGACGAGTCGTGCGGGCAATGCGTGCCGTGCAGGGTCGGCACCGTCCGCCAGGAAGAGGCGCTGCACCGACTCGTGCAGGGCCGCACGCTCGGGTCGCGCGACGACGAGCTCGCGCTGCTCGAAGACGTCGCCCAGGTGATGCGGGATGCCTCGATCTGCGGCCTCGGTCAGACCGCCGCCAACGCCGTGCGGTCGGCGATCGCGTCGCTCGGGGTGTTCGGCGGCGGCGCCGTCGATGCCCTCGAAGGCGACGCGGTGCCGACCCGGACCGAGGAACAGGAGTCGTAGCGATGGCCGTCGTGCCGCTCGATCCGCCCCGACGTCTCGTCTCGATCATGGTCGACGGCGTCGAGACACGGGTGCCCGAGGGCGCCACGATCCTCGACGCGTGTCGCGCGAACCAGGTCGATACGCCCACCCTGTGTTTCGCGGACAACCTCACCCCCGTGAACGCGTGTCGGGTGTGCGTGGTGGAGGTCGAGGGCTCGCGCACGCTCGTGCCGGCATGCAGCCGCGAGGCCGAGGACGGCATGGTCGTCACCACCGACACCGAGCGCGTCCGGCACTCGCGCACGCTGGTGATGGAGTTCCTCGCGTCGAGCGTCGAGATGGAGCTCACGAGCCCCGACGTGCACCGCTGGATGCACGAGTACGAGGCGCAGCCGGAGCGGTTCGGCGCCGTGATGCCCGAGCTCGAGGCGGGAGAGCGCGACGGCCGGGAGCCCGGCCACCATCACCCGCCCGAGGATCCCACGATCGCCGAGGGCGTCGCCCAGCCGGTGAAGATCGACAATGAGCTCTACGTCCGCGACTACTCGCGCTGCATCCTCTGCTACAAGTGCGTCGAGGCGTGCGGCGTCGACGCCCAGAACACGTTCGCGATCGCCGTGGCCGGCCGCGGGTTCGACGCCCGGATCTCGACCGAGTACGCGGTACCGCTCGACGAGTCCGCCTGCGTCTACTGCGGCAACTGCATCGGGGTCTGCCCGACGGGGGCGCTGATGTTCACCAGCGAGCACGAGATGCGCGAGGACGGCTCGTGGGACGAGCAGGAGCAGACCGTGACGAACACGATCTGCCCCTACTGCGGTGTGGGGTGCGAGCTCGAGCTCCACGTGCAGGACAACGAGATCGTGAAGGTCACCAGTCCGTGGGACAACGCGGTGACGAGCGGACACCTGTGCATCAAGGGACGGTTCGGGTTCGCGTACGTTCAGTCCCGTCGGGAAGACGACCCCACCCGGCGCCGCACGGGCCCATCGCCGCGAGACGCGCAGGAGACGAACTAGTCTGAGCGAGACTACCGGCCTCGCGACCGGGGTCGTGCTGGCGGGCGGTCGTTCCGCACGGTTCGGCACCGCCGACAAGCTCGTCGCGATGCATGCCGGCAGACCGCTCCTGCACCACGCGGTGGCCCGCGTGGCCGAGATCACCGGCGATGTGGTGGTGGTGCTCGCTCCGGACGCCCCCCAGCCTCCGATGCCTCCTGGCATGCCGGTGCGCCTCGTCCGCGACCTCCGGGAAGGAGAGGGCCCGCTCGCGGGCGCCGTTGCGGGCCTCGCTCACGTCGAGCGTCCGCTCGCGGTGGTCGTGGGAGGGGACATGCCCGGGGTGTCGACCGCGGTCGTCGTGGAGATGCTGCATGTGACGGCGGACGCGTCGGTCGACGCGGTCACGCTGCAGGACGGCGATCGGTTCCGGCCGCTGCCCGCGGCGATCCGTGCGGCCGCCGGCCGTGACAGCGGACAGGCTCTGCTCCATCAGGGAGAGCGGTCGCTCCGTGCCTGGCTGCAGGCGATGGGGATGGCGGTGATCGACGAGGCGACGTGGACCGCGCTCGATCCCGAGCGGGCGACGCTCCGCGACGTCGACGAGCCGGTCGATCTCGACACGACGTAGGCTCACGCGGTGACGCACGTCGAGGTCCTGCACGTCGGATCGTCGGAGATCTCCGTCGCGTGCTACGGCTTCGCGCCGCTCGATCTCGCCGACGAGTGCCCCGGACACGAGGTGGACTGGCCGGCAGAGCGTGGCATGCACCCGTGGGCGTTCGCCGACGAGGGGTCGTGGCCGTGGCACGTCCACGCGTTCGTCGTGCGTGGACCGCGGGGAACGGCCGTGATCGACACGGGCGTCGGCGCCTACCCTCCGTATCGGCCGTGGGCGCCCGGCTCCGGCACCACGGCGGAGGCCGCGTTCGAGGCGACCGGGATCGACGTCGAGGCCGTCGACGTCGTCGTGCTCTCGCACCTGCACGCCGATCATGCGGGTGGGGTCTGGGCCGGTGAGGGGCCACGCTTCCCCAACGCCCTGCACGTGCTCCACGACGCCGACATGACGTTCTTCGGCGACGGCCACGAGCCGTATGCCGCCGTGACCGAGATGGAGCAGCTCCGTCAGCTCGGGCTCCTCGACCTGGACCCCGGCGACCGCAGGGTCGGGGCGGGTCTCCGGGTGGTGCACACACCCGGTCACACGCCAGGGCACCGGAGCGTGATCCTCGACGCCGGAGAGGAGCAGGTGCTGATCACGGGCGACCTGCTGCACCTGCCGGTCCAGGTGGCGCACCCGACCTGGCTCTCGAGCCACGATGAAGATCCTGCCGTCGGTGCCGACTCGCGCCGACGGCTGCTCGCCGAAGCCCGCCACGAGGGATGGGTGGTCGGGGTGCCGCACTTCGCACGTCCGTTCGGACGGGTCGGCGACGACGGCTGGCGGTCCCTGGGTCCCGGTGAGCGCGGGGCCCACGCCCCCTGACCCGCCCGAACGGCGTGGAGTAGGCTCCGCGGTGAAGAGCGGGGACGGCGCCGCGGCGCGCGAGCCCCGAGGCGCGTTCGCCTCCGCGCATCAGACGATTCCGACGTCACAGGCCTTCGAGCCGGAGGGAGTCAGTCATGGCGAAGCGACGTGTCCTGATCATGGGAGCCGCGGGTCGCGACTTCCACAACTTCAACACCGTCTACCGCGACGATGCAGGGACGGAGGTCGTCGCGTTCACGGCGACCCAGATCCCCTTCATCGACGATCGGCGCTACCCGGCCGAGATCGCCGGAGCGACCTACCCCGACGGCATCCAGATCTACGACGAGTCCGAACTCGTCAGGCTGATCCGCGACCTCGACGTCGACGACGTCGTCTTCAGCTACTCGGACGTCTCGCACGAGACCGTGATGCACAAGGCGAGCGAGGTGCTCGCGGCGGGCGCGAACTTCGTGATGCTCGGGCCCGATGCCACGATGATCCGGGCGACCATCCCGACGGTGGCGGTCGTGGCGGTGCGGACCGGCGTGGGGAAGAGTCAGACGACCCGGGCGATCGCCGGGGTGCTGAAGGAGGCCGGCAAGACGGTCGTCGCGGTGCGGCACCCGATGCCGTACGGGGACCTCGTCGCCCAGCGCGTGCAGCGGTACGCCGTGCTCGAGGACCTCGATCGGTACGACACCACGATCGAGGAGCGTGAAGAGTACGAGCCGCACATCACGAGCGGCACCGTGATCTATGCCGGTGTCGATTACGGAGCGATCCTCGAGCAAGCCCAGGCCGAGGCCGACGTGCTGCTGTGGGACGGAGGCAACAACGACCTGCCCTTCTACACACCCGATGTCTGGATCACGCTCGTCGACCCGTTGCGTGCCGGTCACGAGCTGACCTATCACCCCGGCGAGGCGAACCTGCGCGCGGCCGACGTGATCCTGGTGAACAAGTTGGACTCCGCAAGTCCGGAGCAGATCGCCACGCTCGACGCGACGATCGCCGAGGTGAACCCGACGGCCACGGTTGTCAAAGCGAACTCGGCCGTCACGGTCGACGATGCGGGCGCGATCCGCGGGAAGCGGGTGCTGGTGGTCGAGGACGGCCCGACGCTCACGCATGGCTCGATGAAGATCGGCGCTGGCGTGGTCGCGGCCGAGCGCAACGGCGCGGCCGAGATCGTCGACCCGAGGCCGTGGGCGCTGGGCACGATCGCCGACACCTTCGAGAAGTACGACGTCGGCGCCGTGCTGCCGGCGATGGGGTACAGCGACGGGCAGCTCGCCGAGATGGAGAAGATCATCGACGCCGCGGACGTCGACCTCGTCGTGATCGGCACCCCGATCGACCTGCGACGGGTGATCGACATCCGCAAGCCTGCGGTGCGCGTGCGTTACGACCTCGACGTGCTGCCAGGGTCTCCTCAGTTGGTCGACGTGCTCAAGCCCGTGTTGGGCTGAGCCGAGTCGGAAGCGCGGGTGCGACCAGAGGGTCGTACCCTTCGACGGGCGGAGGGTCCGCGGGATCTTCGGAGGGAGTGCGGATGGAACGTGTCGTAGTCGCCTTGGGGGGTAATGCGCTGCTCCGGCGCGGTGCCGATGACACGTTCGAGGAGATGTATCGGGCGTGCCGCCAAGCCGCCGAGCGAATCGCCGACATCGCTGCCGATGGATGGCAGGTCGTCCTCACCCACGGCAACGGACCTCAGGTGGGCAGGATCCTCCTCCAGCAGGAGGCGGCCGCCGACACGGTACCGCCGATGCCCCTCGATGTATGCGGTGCCGAGAGCCAGGGCCAGATCGGCTACCTGCTGCAGGTGACGATCGGTGACGTCTTCTTCGAGCGAGGCATGGAGCGCCCGGTCGCGACGGTGCTCACGCTCACGAGGGTTCGCTCCGACGACCCCGCCTTCGCCGATCCGACGAAGTACGTGGGTCCCTACTACGAGGAGCAGGAGGCGCGTCGCCTCGAGGCCGAGCGCGGGTACACGATGAAGGCCGACCCCCACGGGGGCTGGCGTCGGGTCGTGCCGAGCCCGAAGCCCTACTCCCTCGTCGAGACGCCGGTGATCGCGCGGTTGGTCGCCGACGACGTGGTCGTGATCGCCAGCGGGGGTGGGGGCGTGCCCGTGGTCGAGGAAGGCCCCAGGCTGATCGGCAAGGAGGGCGTCGTCGACAAAGACCTCGCAGCCGCGATCCTCGCCAAGGAGGTGGAGGCGACGACGCTGCTGATCCTCACCGACGTGAAGAAGGTCCAGCGAGGCTACGGCTCGTTCTACCCCGAGGACATCGACCGGATCACGGTCGACGAAGCCCAGGCGCTGCTCAAGCGCGGCGAGTTCGGCGCGGGGTCGATGGGCCCGAAGGTCGAGGCGGCGGTGGGCTTCGTCCGTGGTGGCGGGGCGATGGCCGTGATCGCCGACCTCGAGGACGCGACCGATGCGCTGCGGGGCGAGGCGGGCACCGTGATCGTGCCGAGGCCCGACCCGAGCGCCGGCTAGAGCCCTCGGCGTGCGCGGCGACCCGGGTTGCGGAACTGCTGCGCGATCACGAAGAGGGCGAACAGACCAACGACGCCCGCCAGCAGCACGAGGAGGCCGACGAAGATCGCCTCCAGCCACCCCTTGATCTCGGGGAAGAGGCTCCCGAGCAGCACCGTATCGACCATGTCGACATCCTATCGGAGGCTCGGGACCGCGCCGGGAGCGCCCTACCCGGCCCGCGGTATCAAGGTTCCGGGGCATGGTTCCGATGCTGCATGAGGCATCGATCTCACGTGCGTAGGGAGTGGAAACGGACGATGGCGGACAAGCGGTCGGTCGACAAGGGACTCGGCTTCTCGCGGGGCGCGACCGAGGAGGCAGTGGAGATCGCGAACCCCGACAGCTCCTCGCAGGAAGACGGCGCGTACGAGGACAGCTGGTACCAGGTGCTGAAGGCGCAGGCCGACGAGGCAGAGGAGTCCTGACCCCACCGTCGTAGGCTTTCGTCCGTGCGGATGGGACTCCTCACCGGCGGAGGCGACTGCCCGGGGCTGAACGCGGCGATCCGGGCCGTCGTGCGCCATTCCCTCGACGAGGTCGGCGCCACCGTGTACGGGTTCCGCGACGGGTGGCGCGGCGTGATGGAGGGGACCGCCGACGAGCTCACGCGCGACGAGGTGCGGGGCATCCTGTCCCGCGGCGGCACGATCCTCGGTACCTCCGGCGTCCAGCCCTTCCGCCTCGCCGACGGCATCGATCGCGTGCGCGAGACGACCGAGGTGCACCGGCTCGACGGCTACATCGCGATCGGAGGTGAGGGCACGATGAGCGCGTGCGCAGCGATGCCGGACGTGCCGGTGATCGGCGTGCCCAAGACGATCGACAACGACATCGGCGGCACCGACCACAGCATCGGGTTCCAGACCGCCGTGCAGATCGCGACCGATCTGATCGACCGGCTCTACAGCACGGCCGAGAGCCACCGGCGCGTCATGGTCTGCGAGGTGATGGGGCGCAGCGCGGGCTGGATCGGCCTCGAGGCAGGGATCGCCGGGGCGGCCGACGTGATCCTGCTGCCCGAGCATCCGTTCGACATCGAGCTCGTCGCCCGACGCGTGAAGCAGCGCATGCTCGAGGATCGTCGGTTCTCGATCGTCGTGGTCTCCGAGGGCGCCGTTCCCCTCCCCGGCACGATGGACGTGCCCGACTACCCCCTCGACGAGAACGGCTGGCCGCGACTCGGAGGCATGGGGAGCCTCGTGGCCCGTGAGCTCGCCGAGCGCAACGGTGTGGAATCCCGGATCACGGTCCTGGGCCACGTGCAGCGCGGCGGGTCGCCGGTCGCCTTCGATCGGGTGCTCGCCACCCGGCTCGGGATCGCGGCCATCGAGGAGGCCGCGCGCGGCGGATGGGGGAACATGGTGGGTATGGTCGGGCGGCAGATCGCCACCACGCCGATCGCCGAGGTGGGTGCCGCCCCACGAACCGTGCCCGACGAGCTCTGGAGCTTGCCTCAGGTCCTGTGCGAACGCTGACCGGGTCCCACCCCGGCGCGGCCCGCTCTCGTAGGCTTCCACCATGCGTATCGGCATCTTGACCGGGGGCGGCGACGTGCCGGGCCTCAACGCCGCGATCAAGGCGGTGGTGAACCGGGCGGCGTCAGAGGGTCACGAGATCGTCGGCATCAGGCGCGGATGGGGTGGCTTGCTCGACACCGAGCCCGATGACCTCGAGAGCGTCGTGGCGAACTCGTTGCCGCTCGATCCGGGGGTGGTGCGCACGATCGATCGCTCGGGGGGCACGTTCCTGCACACCTCTCGCACGAATCCGGCCAAGGTGAAGGCGCCCGACGAGCCGGCGTTCCTCGCCCGCGGGCGCGTCGACGACGGGCCGCGCGATCACACGGCACACGTGCTCCGGGTGATCGAGCATCTCGGCATCGACTCGTTGATCCCGATCGGTGGCGATGACACGCTCTCGTTCGCACTGCGCCTGCACGAGGAGGGCGTGCGCGTCATCGCGATCCCGAAGACGATGGACAACGACGTGCACGGCACCGACTACTGCATCGGGTTCTCGACCGCCGTGACGCGCACGGTGATCTTCGTGCACCAGCTGCGCACGAGCGCCGGGTCGCACGAGCGCCTGGCTGTGGTCGAGGTGTTCGGCCGCTACAGCGGCGAGACCTCCCTCGTGGCCGCCTACCTGTCCGGGGTGGAGCGGGCGATCATCTCCGAGGTGCCGTTCGACATCGATCGCCTGGCCGAGCAGCTGGCGCGCGACAAGGCAGCGAACCCGAGCAACTACGCGATGATGACGATCTCCGAGGGTGCCACGTTCGCGGGCGGCGAGATGGTGCAGGCAGGCGCCGAGGACGCTTACGGCCACCGCAAGCTCGGCGGCATCGGGCAGCACACGAGCCAGCTGCTCAAGGAGCGCACCGGCTCCGACATGATCTATCAGCAGATCGGCTACCTGATGCGATCGGGCTCACCCGACTCGCTCGATCTGATGGTCGCGATCAACTACGCCGTGATGGCGGCCGACCTCGCGATCGAGGGGGTGCACGGTCGTCTCGTCGCCCTGCGCAACGGCAACTACGTCAACGTGCCGCTCAGCGTGTTGGGACAGGGCGTCAAGAGGGTCGACGTGGACGCGCTCTACGATGCCGAGGCCTACCGGCCGAAGATCCGTCACGTCGACGGCAAGCCGATGTTCCTGTACTGACGGCGCGGGTGGTCGGGCCGCCCTCGATAGACTGCGGGCCATGAGCCGGTTCCGGGTCGATCTGCGTTCTGACACCGTCACGACACCGTCACCCGAGATGCGCCGGGCGATGGCCGAGGCCGAGGTCGGCGACGCGTGGTACGGCGACGACCCGACCGTGAACCGTCTGCAGGAACTCGCGGCCGAGCGCCTCGGCACGGAGTCCGCGTTCTACGTGCCCACCGGCACGATGGCGAACCAGATCGCGCTGGCCCTGCGCGTGCGCGCGGGACACCTCGTGGCGTGTTCGGGGTGGTCGCACGTGGCGACGACCGAGGTGATGACCTCGGCGGCCCTGTCGGGCATCGCGTTCCGTACCGCCGACCCGGGCCCCCGGGGCTGGATCGACGCCGAGATCGCCGGCTCCCTGCTCGAGCCCGACTCCTACTACGACGTCGAGATCGTCGACGTCCTCTCGGTCGAGAACACGGTGGGTGGGGCCGGCGGCCGGGTGATGCCGCTCGACGAGCTCCAGGCGGTCCGGAAGGTGGCCGACGACGCCGGGGTGCCGGTGCACCTGGACGGCGCCCGGCTCTTCAACGCCGCGGCCGCGGCCGGGGTCGACACCGCCGACTTCGCGCGCGAGGCCGACACCGTGATGTTCTGCGTCTCCAAGGGACTGGGCGCGCCGATCGGGTCGCTGCTCTGTGGCCCCGCCGATCTGATGCCCGAGGCGCGGCGCCTCTGGATCCTCTTCGGGGGTGCCTGGCGCCAGGCCGGCATCACCGCGGCCGCCGGCATCGTCGCGCTCGAGCGGGGTCCGGGGCGGCTGCGCGAGGACCACGAGCGGGCGCAGCACCTCGCCGCGGGGGTCGCCGAGCGTCTCCCCGGCTCGATCGATCTCGAACAGGTTGAAACGAACATGGTCCTGGTCGACACGGAAGGGGTGGGTCTCGGCGTGCTCGAGACGCTCGAGCGACTAGAGACCCTCGGCGTGGGAGCGACCCACACCGGGAGCCACGTACGCATGGTGACCCACGCCGACGTGAGCGACGACGATGTCGACGTCGCGCTCGACGCGTGGGCATCCGTGGCGGAGGCCGCGTCACCCGAGCGGGTCGACGGTGCGAAGGAGGACTGATGGGCCTGTTCACGAAGAACTACCCCCCCGAGATCGCCCCGCGCATCCCGCCGGGCCAGCGCCTCGTGAAGACATGGCCGGTGCTGCACTACGGGCCGATCCCGAACTTCGACGGCTCGACCTGGGACCTCGACGTCTCCGGCCTCGTGGCGAACCCCTTCCGGCTCACGTACGAGGAGCTGCGGGCCATGCCGAGCGTCACCGTCGATGCGGACATGCACTGCGTGACCGGCTGGACGACGCTCGACAACACGTGGGAAGGCGTCCCCTTCCGCGCGATCCTCGAGCGTGCGCAGCCGGCACCCGAGGCGAAGTGGGTGATCGCCGAGTGCTCTCACGGCTACACGTCGGATCTCTCGCTCGAGGCGATGAGCGGCGACGACGTGCTGCTTGCCTGGCGCAACCACGGCGAGGACCTCTCGCCCGAGCACGGATGGCCGTTGCGGCTCGTCGTCCCCAAGCGGTACGCATGGAAGAGCGCGAAGTGGCTCACGGGGCTCCGGTTCAGCGACCGCAACGAGCGGGGCTTCTGGGAGGAGCGCGGGTATCACGTCCATGCCGAGCCGTTCGCGGAGGAGCGATACAGCTACCAGGAGGGCCCGAGGGCCGAGCTCGAGCCCTGACGGGACCGCGCCCCGGCCGGCGTCAGGCCGGGGCCAGGCTGCGCAGGAGCGCGATCTGCGCCGCGTGCGACGCGACATCGTCGGGTGTCTCGAGCACGAACGCCCACCCGGCCGCCTCTGGGCGCGCCAGCAACGCACGCCACCCCTCTGGGCCGATCGCCCCCTCACCGATCGGTGCGTGACGGTCGCGGCGCTCCCCACGTGGGAAGGCGGAGTCGTTCGCGTGCACGAGGCCGACCCGCTCGATGAGCCCGTGCGCCCTCAACTCCTCGAAGAGCGTCGCGACTCCGTCGGTCGTGTCGAGCCCGTAGCCGGTCGCGAAGAGGTGGCACGTATCGAGGCAGATGCCCAGCCGGTCGTCGTCTGCCTCCTCGAGCAGGGCTGCGGCCTCGGCGATCGTGGAGGCGACGGCACCTCGGGTCCCGGCCATCAGCTCCACGAGCACCCGCACACGGTCCGCCGCCGCGACCGTCTCGCGAAGGGTGCGGGCCGCTCGCCGACGTGCGCCGGCGGACTCACCGCTGCCACCGGCGCCCGCGTGCACGACGAGCAGGTCGACGCCGAGTCGGTCGCAGCTCTGAGCCGTCCGCCGCGCGAGCGTCCGGGAACGTGCGAGGAAGCCACGGTTCGGCGACGCGATGTTCACGACGTACGGGGCGTGGGCCGCCAGCGGTCCGAGGCCCCCCGCCGCCCATGCCTGGTGGAACCTGGCGGCGGTCTCGTCGGAGAACGAAGGCGGCGCCCAGGCGCGCGGATTCGAGACGAAGACCTGGGCGCAGTCGGCTCCGCGTCGGCGACACTCCTCGACCACGCCGGTGGTGGCGTGCGACCCGCGGCGCACGTGGGCGCCGAACCTCACAGCAGGAAGAGCTGGATCGTGTCGCCGTAGCTGACCATGACCCCGGGCGCGGGGCTCTGGGTGATGACGACGCCGGTGCCGCCGGGGAGGTCGGTGAACGACACCTGCAGGCCGTACTCCGCGGCCCGGTCCTCGGCGGCCCCGCGGGTCAGTCCGATGAAGCTGGGGGACTGGAACCGCTCGGGTCCGAGCGAGACCTTCAGCGTGACCGTGGAGGCATACGGGGCCTCCGAGTTCGCCTTCGGGCTCACGCCGATCACGAACCCACGATCAACGGTGTTGGAGAAGGCATCCTCGGTCGTGACCGAGAAGCCGAGTCCCTGGAGGGTGTCGGAGGCTTCGGACTCGCTCACACCGGCGACCTTCGGCACCACGACGGGGGCATGTCCCTTGCTCACGACCAGCTCGACCGTGCTCCCCGAAGGAACCATGCCGGTCTGTCGCTGCCCGATCACGCTGCCGTCGGGGACCTCGTCGTCGAAGCGGCGTTTCGCGACCGCGACGTCGAGTCCCTCCCGCTCCAGCTGCGTGGTCGCCCGTTCGAGGGTCATGCCCTCGACGTTCGGAGCCTTCACGGGTGGCGGGCCGAGCGAGGGCACGATCGTGGCGGTCTCACCCTGCTCGAGCGAGGTGCCCGGCTCGGGCTGCACGCGGATCACGCTGCCCTGCGTGACGCGCGCGGAGTACTGCCCGTCGGCGATCGTCACGGCGAAGCCGAGATCGGAGAGCTGGTCCCGGGCGACGTCGACGGGAACACCGGCGAGCGCGGGAACGTCGGCGCGGTGGGGGATCAGGTAGGTCCACACGCCCCAGGCCGTCGCGGCGAGCGCCGCCACGAGGGTGACGATGCCCAGACGCCGGCGCCAACGGCGGCGACTGCCACGCTCGACCCGGGCGATCGTGGCGGTGGTCGTGTCGAGATCGCTCGCCTCCGACGCATCCCCGAGCACGACGAGGTCGGTCGTCGTGCCGTCGGCCGGCAGCGGCATCGCCGGGGGCGCGTCGTCGACGATCGACGTGAGCGCCCGGGCGGCTGGGAGCGACGGTGCGATCGCATCGAGGTCGCGATGCATCGCGAGTGCGGACTCGGGACGCATCTCGCGGTCGCGGTCGGTGGCGCTCGCGACGAAGCCGTCGAGCTCGGCGGGGATCGAGGGGACGGCAGCGCTCGGCATCGGCACCCGGCCCGAGAGGTGCTTGTAGGCGATCGACATCGCGGTCTCGCCGGTGAACGGCAGCTTCCCGGTCAGCAGCTCGTAGCTCACGATGCCGAGCGAGTAGAGGTCGCTGCGAGGGTCGGCCGGTTCACCGCGGATCTGCTCGGGCGCCAGGTACTGCACCGTGCCGGTCACCGTGCCCGCCTGGGTCTGCCGGCCCTCGGCGTAGGCACGAGCGAGGCCGAAGTCCGCGACCTTCACGACGCCCTCGGTCGTGACCAGGATGTTCTCGGGCTTGATGTCACGGTGCACGATGCCCTGGCGATGGGCGTGATCGAGCGCCTGCAGCGTCTGTCGCACGACCTCTGCCGTCTGGGCCGGCTCGAGGCGTCCGTCGCGGTTCAACAGCGCGCGCAGGCTCTGACCGCGGACGAACTCCATGACCATGTAGTAGATGCCGTCGACGGAGCCCCAGTCGAAGACGGCCACGATGTTGGAGTGGGATAGCCCGGCGGCCGCGCGTGCCTCGGTCCGGAACCGATCGACGAACGCCTGGTCCCCGGCGAGGGATCGGTGCAGCACCTTGATCGCGACCTCGCGGGCGAGCACAGTGTCACGGGCACGGAAGACCTCGCCCATGCCGCCCGACGCGATGCGCTCCACGATCGCGTAGCGCCCGTCGAGGGTGACGAGCGCATGGCCTTGCTGTGCACCCGCTGGTGCCGGCTGCGCGATACTCCTAGACGTGGTGCCCTCCTGCATATGTCGGGGAAGCGCTCTCCGCAGGAGCGCCGGGCGAATCGTATAGCCGGAAAGGGGCCGGATCGTGGAGGTTCGGGCAACTGCGTCGCCGATGGGTCCTGGCGAGATCGGCGCCGATCTCGACCGCATCGAGGCCGCCGTGGCGGCAGGGAACGGCGATCTGAGGGAACTCGGATTCTGGGCGGTGGTCAAGCGCGTCAAGCTCGACCGTCTCCTGGTCGACGAGCACGCCGATCAGATCGGCCGGATCGACACGGCCGCGTTCCGGGCCGGGGTGCGACTGCGGACGCCGGTCTGGCTCGGGAACGCCCTGCTCGTCGTCGGCACGGTCGCCGGCGCGCTCGCCGTGGGGGCCGCCTTCGTCTGGCAGACCCCGCTGTACAAGGGACTGGCCTTGATCGCGGCCGGGGCGATCTGGGCGCTCTCGGTGCACTCGCCCACGCATTGGTTGGTCGGCACCATCGTGGGGATCCGCTGGACCGACTACTTCCTCGGCGGACCGCCGCCGCCCAGGCCGGGGCTGAAGTCCGACTACGGCACCTACCTGCGAGCCGATCCGGACTCCCGTGCCTGGATGCATGCGTCCGGCGCGATCGCCACGAAGCTCGCCCCGTTCATCGCCCTCGCGTTCTGGCCGGCCTCGGGCGCGCCGTGGTGGGCGGCGGCGGTGCTGGGCGGCCTCGGCGTGCTGCAGATCGCGACCGACATCGGCCTCAGCACGAAGTCCAGCGACTGGAAGAAGTTCCGCCGGGAGAGGGCGATCGCGAGGCAGCGCCGAGCCGCGCTGGAACCCGGGGCGCCCCCCGCCGAGGAGGCGCGGGTCACCGGCGGGTCGCAGATCCCGAGGGAGGTGCCCCCCGCCCTCCCCGCCGAACCGGTCGAGCCGCGTCCCCGCTGAGGGCCGACCTCGCACCATCGCCCGGTAGGGTGGGCGCCGTGGACCTCGTGTGCGTCGGGGACGTGATGCTCGACATCAGGGTCGACGCCGAGGCGTTGAAGCGCGGCGGCGACGTGCACGGCCGCGTCCTACTGCAGCCGGGGGGCACCTCGGCGAACGCGGCGGTGTGGGGGGCGTGGGCCGGCGCGACGGCGCAGGTGCTCGGCCGCGTCGGCGCCGACCTGCAGGGAAGGACGGTGCGGGGAGCCATCGCCGAACGCGGGGTCGACGCGGCGTTGACGATCGACGCCGAGACGGCCACCGGCACGATGCTCGTCGTGCACGAACCGGGGGAACGTTCGATGGTCGCCGATCGCGGAGCGAACGCCCGGCTCGAACCCTACGATCTTCCCCCGACGATCGAGGGAGGCGCCGTGCTCGTCTCCGGCTACCTGTTCCTACAGGACGCGGGGCACGAGGCGGCCGCCGCGGCTCTCGCCCGGGCGCGCGCGGGCCTGGTGGCGATCGAGACGGCGTCCTGGCCGCTCGTCGAGGCGTTCGGTGCCGATCGCTTCTTCGAGGAGACGTCGGATGCCACCGTGGTGCTCGGGAACGAACGGGAGGTCGAGGTGCTCACGGGCCGCTCCGGCACCGATGCCGCGGGGGCGCTCGGCGAGCGCTATCGCGTCGCGGCGGTCAAGATGGATCGTCGGGGGGCCGCCCTCTGCGTGGACGGACGGGTGCTCACCGCTCCAGCCGAGACGGTCAACGAGGTCGACCCGACGGGGGCCGGCGACGCGTTCGACGGGGTGCTGCTGGCGAGACTCGCGCGTGGCGCCGCGCCCGAGGACGCGCTCGCGCGCGCCTGCCACGCCGGCGCTCTCGTCGCGGAGAGCGAGCAGGCGTGGCCCGAACGGGGAGCTCCACGTGGCTGACCCGCTCGTGGTTGCGGACGAGGTCCGCGACGCGCTCGCCGCCAGCGTCGGCGTCGTGGCCCTCGAGACCAGCGTGATCGGCCAGGGCCTGCCCGCGCCTCGCAACGAGGAATGCGTGCGGCGCATGAGCTCCGCGATCCGTGCGGGTGGAGGCGTGCCGGCGTGGATCGGGGTCGTCGACGGGCGCCTGGTCGTCGGGCTCGGGATCGACGAGCTCGCCCGCTTCTGTGAGCCGGGGGTGGCCACCAAGGTGGCGCGACGCGACCTGCCGGTCGCGGTGGCGGCGCACGCGCTCGGGGCCACGACGGTGAGCGCCACGATCTGGGCGAGTGCGAGGGCGGGCGTGCCCGTCGGCGCGACCGGGGGCATCGGGGGGGTGCATCCGGGTGAGGCGTTCGACGTCAGCGCCGACCTGCTCGAACTCGCACGTACGCCGGGACTGCTCGTCTGCTCCGGTCCCAAGTCGATCATCGATCCCGCTGCGACGGCCGAGAAGCTCGAGGAGCTCGGTGTGGCGATCACAGGCTACGCGGTGGATCGGCTGCCGTTCTTCCTGGTGAGGGAGGCGCCCGTCGAGCTCGAGCACCGCGTCGACTCGCCCGCGGAGGCGGCTGCCATGCTCGACGCCGCGCTCGCCCTGGGTACCGGGTCCACCGTCCTGCTGTGTAACCCTGTGCCGCCGGCGATCGCGATGGACGCCGACGAGGTGTCGGGGGCGGCTCGCGAGGCCGAGCGCCTCGCCGACGAGCACGGGGTCCGGGGGAAGGCACGCACGCCGTACCTGCTCTCGACGCTGGCCGAGCTGACCGGCGGCCGGAGCCTCGAGGCCAACCTCGCCCTGCTCGAGAGCAACGCGCGGGTCGCGGCCGAGATCGCCGTTGCGCACGCCGGCCGATCGTGAGGGCTCGGAGCGAGCCGGGATCGGTGGCGTTGTGGGCCGGTGCCGCGGGGCCCATCGGCTTCCTGGTCGCGGCGTTCGTGCTCGCCGGGGTCCGCGATGACGTGATGGCGTCACAGGGGTGGGTGAGCTGGCCCAGCAGCATGGCGCTCGGAGGCCCCGCCGGTCTGCCGATGATCGCGGCGTTCATCTGGCTCGGCGGGTGCTATGCCGTCTTCGCGCTCGGAGCCCTGCGGCCCGTGGGGCTCTCGCCGATCGCCGTCGCCGGATACCTCGTGACCGCCATCGGCGACCTCCTGCTGGCATTCCCGACCGACGCGGCAGGGGAGGCGACCTCGTGGCACGGTGTGCTCCACCTCGTCGGGGTGATCGTCGCGACCGTGGGCACCCTGATCGTGGCGGCGGCGCTGCTGATCGCGACCCGGGGGCGTGTCGCGTGGCGACCGTTGCGTCCGGCTGTGGCCGTGATCCTCGCCGCAGCGTTCGTGGGCCTCGTCGGCGGGTTCGACCAGGCGTGGGCGAAGGTCCTCTACGTGGTGGGTATCACGGCGCCCGCCGCCGTGGTGCCATGGTGCCTGATCCGCGACCTCGAGGCACGCGGCGCCCCGAATGGCGCCGCTACCTGAGCCACGTCTTGCCGATCGCCTTCGAGAAGTGCCAGGCGTACCGCATGCTCTTCGGCTTCTTCGACTCGCCGCCGCGGCGGGTGAGGAACGTGACCGGGACCTCAACGATGCGGGCGCGCTGACGCAGCGCCTCGATCGTGATCTCCGAGCTCCAGAACTGATCCTGGACGAGGATCAGCTTGCGCAGCGTCTCGGCGCGCGTGGCGCGGTAACCGCTCGAGATGTCGGTGATGCGCTGGCCGGTGAGGATCGTCACGAGCCAGGAGAAGAAGTGCACGCCCGCGTGCCGGATCAAGGGCCCGCCCCGCTCGAAGTCGCCGAGCATGCGCGAGCCGTTCACGTGGTCGGCCCGGTCCTCGACGATCGGTTCGATCAGCACGGGGATCTCCTCGGGCAGGTGCTGACCGTCGGCGTCGAGCGAGACGACGATGTCGGCTCCGAGCCGCAGGGCGATGTCGTAACCCACCCGCAGCGCCATACCCCCTCCGCGCTGGATCGGCAGGGTGGCCGCGAAGGCACCGGCCACCCGCGCGGCGTCCGCGGTGCCGTCGTCGGAGTGGTCGTCGATGACGATCGGCACCACGCGGTACCCGGCGACCTCCTTCGGCATCGCATCGATCACGGCGCCGACGTTCTCGGCCTCGTTGAAGGCGGGGCAGATCGTGATGACCTTCGGCCCGGGCGGCACGCGACGTTCGACCTCCTCCCAGTCGAACCGTTCGACCGTGAGCGACTCCACGAGCTGCCGGATCGCTCGTTCGCTGCGATCGGAGTGCCCCTGCAGGCGGAACAGCAGCAGGAAGAGCACGACCACGGCGCCGAGCAGCAGCGCCACGAGCCGCCGGTTGTCGCCCGGCTGGAAGTTGAACGTGTCGAAGACCGGGTCGAACAGGTTCGGGAACGCCGCCAACACGATCACTGCGGTCGACGCGACGAACGCCGTGAACAGGCTCAGCCGGCTGATGTTGCGTCGCTGGTAGGAGCGGAGCGCCGCGAGGAAGAACGCGGCCGCGGCCACGCCGGCGAGCAGCCGCAGGGCCCACATGCGCTACGAAGCGGTGTCGGCCGTGGCGGCTCCCGCCGCCCAGCGGTCGCGGGGCAGGATGTGGTCGTCGATCACGCGCCCGCGGTGCCGCTCGATCTCGGCGAAGACCGACTCGATCAACGTCTCGGAGAGCAGGTGCGGCTTGAGTCCGAGGTCGAGCAACTTCGTATGGGTCGGGTTGTAGTAGTGCTCCTCGAGCTCGAAGCGCGGATTGGGGATCGGCTCGACCGCGACGTCGATGCCGACCTCTGCCCCTGCCTTCTGCACGAGCTGGGCGAGCTCCAGGATCGAGAACGACTCGGTGAACTGGTTGAAGACCCGCATCTCGCCACGCTCGGCCGGGTGCTCCACCGCGAGCTCGATGCACTGCAACGTGTCGACGATGTTCAGGTAGCCGCGGGTCTGTCCCCCCTTGCCGTAGACGGTGAGGGGGTGGCCGATCACCGCCTGGAGGCAGAAGCGGTTCAGCGCGGTGCCGAACACGTCGTCGTAGTCGAACCGGGTCATCAAGCGGTCATCGAGGCGCGTCTCGTCGGTGTGGATGCCGTACACGACGCCTTGGTTCAGGTCGGTGGCCCGCAGGCCCCACACCCGGCAGGCGAAGTGGATGTTGTGCGAGTCGTGCACCTTCGAGAGGTGGTACATCGAGCCGGGCACCTTCGGGAAGGGAAGGTAGTCCTCGCGGCCGTTGTGACGGATCTCGATGAACCCCTCCTCGATGTCGATGTTCGGGGTGCCGTACTCGCCCATCGTGCCGAGCTTCACGAGGTGGGCGTCGGGGGTGAGGTCGCGCATCGCGTAGATCACGTTCAACGTGTTCACGACGTTGTTCGTCTGCGTGAACACGGCGTGCTCGCGATCCTTCATCGAGTACGGAGCGCTCGGCATCTCGCCGTAGTGCACGACGGCCTCGGGCCGGAAGTCGCGGAACACGCCCTCGGTGACGCTCCAGTCGGTGAGATCGCCCTCGGTGACGCCGATCTCGTTGCCGGTGACGCCCTTCCACGCGGCCACACGCTCGGGCAGGCCCGCTGCGATCGGCGTGAGGGAATCGGACCCGGCCTCCAGATGAGCGGTGCGCCGCAGGTAGTTGTCGACCACGTGGACCTCGTGGCCGCGGCTCGAGAACCGCATCGCGGTCGGCCATCCGAGGTAGCCATCACCGCCCAGGATCAGGATGCGCATGTCGTTCCTTTCGAAGGGGATCCTCGCCGGAAGTCGGCCCGATCGTATCAACCGGGCGGGTCACGAGCCGTCGCGCCACACCCGGCACCGAAGGGGATCGTCGCAGGTCAGCCGGGCCGTCGGACGCCTCACGCGCCTCAGGCGAGATCGGCGAGCGCCTCGAGCACGCGATCGACCTCGTCCGCGGAGTGGTAGTGGCAGAACCCGATGCGGACCGCTCCGCCGGTGTCGAGCAGGCCGAGCCGGTCGTAGAGCTCGATCGCGTAGTAGTGCCCGTCCCAGACGTAGATGCCGCGGTCGGCGAGCGCCTTCGCCGTCTCCCGTGGATGACGGTCCCCGACGCGCACGGCGAACGTCGGGGTGCGGTCGTCCAGCCGGTCGAGATCGCCGATGCCGAAGAGGCGCACCCCATCGATCGCGCCGATCCCTTCGAGGAAGCGCTGCGCGAGCGCACGCTCGTGCGCCCCGATCGCATCGAACGCCGTCACCAGCGCGGCGCGACGGGAATCGTCGGAAGGTCGACCGTACGTCGTACCGACGCCGGCCAAGTAGTCGACGGCGGCGGCGAATCCGGCCATCGCCTCGTGGTTCTGGGTGCCGGTCTCCCAGCGCTCGGGCGACGGGTACTGCTCGGCCGGGCGCACGCGGTAGGGGTCCCATGCGTCGAGCACCGCCGGCGTGGCGGCGACCATGCCCATATGCGGGCCGAAGACCTTGTACGGCGAGACGGTCACGATGTCGGCCCCGAGGTTTCCGCAGATCGATCGAGCGGTGCTGCGCGACGTGCACGCCGTCGACGGCGACGAGCGCCCCCGCGGCCTTGGCTCGGGCGACGAGGGCGGCGGCCGGGGTCACGGTGCCGACCGCGTTCGAGGCGAGCGTGAACGCCACGAGCGAAGGCCCGTGCTCCAGCGCCTCGTCGAACGCGACGATGTCGAGGGTCGCGTCGTCGGGCCGAACGTCGACCCAGCGCACGGTCGCGCCCGCATCGCGTGCGGCCAGAACCCATGGGCGCACGTTCGCGTCGTGATCGAGCCTCGTGACGACGACCTCGTCCCCGGGACCGATCGTCCGGGCGAACGACCTCGACAGGTGGAACAGCAGCGACGTCGAGTTCGCCCCGAACACGATCTGCCGCGGGTCAGCGCCCGTGAGATCGGCGCCGGCTCGTCGAGCCGCGGCCACGGTCGCCTCGAGATCCTCGCTCGCGGCGAACACCCCGTCCATGTTCGAGATACCGCCAAGGTAGTGACCCGTCGACCGCGTCGATCACGGTGTCGGGCACCTGGGACCCGCCCGGCGCGTCGGCGAAGACCACGGGGCGGCCGTGATGGGTCCGTGCGAGTGCAGGGAAGCGCGATCGGAGCGCGGAGAGGTCGGGCGAAGGCTGTCATGCCCGTAACCTTCGCCGGTCGAGGCACCGCCGACAACCGGGTGGGGCGGCCGGTCCTGGACGCACCGAGGGCGCCCACGCGGGGCGCCCTCGGGCCGGAGCCGGCGGAAAGGCGTCAGACGGAGCGGTTCAGCTCGACACGCAACCCGTCGGCGGTGAGCGATTCCGTCCTGGCCCGCAGGTCCAGGTACAGCAACACGCTGATCAGCGCCGAGAAGGGCGCCACGATGATCTGCGCCACGGAGCTGAAGATCCACGACACGAACCAGTTGTCGCTGATCGCGGTGCCGATCGCGCCGATGATGCCCGCCACGACCGCGGCGATGATGAAGGTCAGCACGATCAACCCGAACGCGTGCCAGAAGTGGCCCTTGACCAGGTTCCACGAGCGTCCCATCGCTTCGGTGCCCCGGCGGTTCTCGACGACGAGCGCCGGGATCGCCACGGCGAACATCACCGCGAGGAAGATGCCCGGGAGCACGAAGAGCAGCAGGCCGCCCAGCACGGCGAGGCCCACCAGGATCGAGATCAGCAACACGCTGCCGAACCGCGCGAAGCCCCACTTGTACGATGCGTCGATGTCGACGGCATCGCCGATGCTTCCCTGGGCGGCGCCCCGCATGATCGCGGCCTGCAGCACCGCGGAGATGATCACGCCGATCACGGCGGCGATCGCCCCGACGAGCAGGGCCGCTCCGGCCGACTGCGTCGTCACCTCGATCTCCTGGCCGAGGATCACCTCGGTGGACGTCTCGGGAGCGAACACGACCCCCCCGAGGAACGCGCTGATGAACGTGAGCGGCACCACGACGATCGCGACGATCATCAGCAGGCTCGCGGCGTTCGCCTTGTAGATCTCGAACGCCGTGCTCAGGATCTCCCCGATCCCGCGTGGCGGGAGGCCGGGCCCTCCTGCTCCTCCCTCGCCACCGGGCGGTGGCGGAGGCGGGGGCGGGGTGGTGAAACCACCCGAATCGTCCATGATGGATCCCCCTTCTCGACTGAACGGTCGGCGGCATCCTACGCCCGCCCTCCGCTGTGGTGTGGGATGAGGGCGTTCACCTCAGGTGGCGTGGTCGGGAACGCCCAGAGGTTCCCACGAGGGATCGGGACGCCACGACGGCCAGTCGAGGTCGAACGGGGGCTCGTGCAGGACGACGTGCTCGATCGCGCGTTCCCCCGCCCACCGCACCCCGTCTGCATCGGCGCGGGAGAGCAGACCCCGCTCGACCGCCTCGGCGAGCTCGTGCTCGTCCTTCCATTCGTAGGTGTCTCGGGCGGGCGGGATGCGCACGTCGAGGAACCAGTCGACGTAGTCGAACGTGTCGCCATGTCGGCGCAGGGGCGACTGGATGTTCACGTAGTACCCCTCGAACGCCCAGTCGACGCTCCAGGAGAGCAGCACGGCGTAGGCCGTCTCGGGGAACGAGAACGACAACACTGGTCGCTCGCGGACCTTGTGCTCCAGCTCCCACGGTTCGTCCAGGAACCGGACCTCGCCCATGTGACGAGGGTCGTTCAGCCACCGTGATCCGGGCGCGAAGTAGAAGGACCGATGGCGATGAGGAACGTCGTCGACGACGCGGACGGGTCGCAAGGAGGTGAGTCGCCCCTGCCAGAGCTCGCGGAGGGTGACGACCGCCCCGGGCGAGAGGGGTTCCGCCTCGGGGGCGGTGCCGTCGCCGATCAGTCGAGCCGCTCGGCCAGGGCCGTGAGGATCCGCTCCGCCGCCCAGTCCAGGTCCTCCTCGGTCACGCAGAGCGGGGGAGCGAGTCGCACGGTGGTCTCGTGCGTGTCCTTGGCCAACACGCCCATGTCGAGCAGCCGCTCGCACGTCTCGCGAGCGGGTGATCCGTTGGGGACCAGCTCGATGCCGACCCAGAGCCCCTTGCCCCGCACCTCCGAGACGACGCCGGCCGGGGCTCCGGCCCGGAGGCGCTCGATCAACCGGGGACCGAGCTCGGCCGCCCGCTGCTGATACTCGCCGGCGCTCAGCAGCCGCAGCACCTCGAGACCGATCGCGCAGGCGAGCGGGTTCCCCCCGAACGTCGAGCCGTGCTCGCCGGGGCGGAAGACCCCGAGCACGTCTCGGTTCGACACGACGGCCGAGATCGGCACGATGCCGCCGCCGAGCGCCTTGCCCAGCACGTAGACGTCCGGACGCACGTCTTCGTGTTCGCACGCGAAGGTGCGTCCGGTGCGACCGAGGCCCGACTGCACCTCGTCGGCGATCAGCAACACCTGATGCTCGTCGCAGAGCTCGCGGGCGCGACGCAAGTATCCCTCGGGAGGCACGATGACCCCCGCCTCGCCCTGGATGGGCTCGACGAGGAAGCCGACGACCTCGGGGTCGGCGAGCGCGATCGCGAGCGCATCGGCATCGCCGTAGGCAACGGTCTCGAACCCGGGCGTGAACGGTCCGAATCCGCCCTTGGCACTCGGGTCGGTCGAGAAGCTCACGATCGTGATCGTGCGGCCGTGGAAGTTGCCCGTGCAGGTGACGATCTTGGCGCGATCCTCCGGCACGCCCTTCACGTCGTATCCCCACCGTCGAGCGGTCTTCACCGCGGTCTCGACGGCCTCCGCCCCGGAGTTCATGGGCAGGACCATCTCCATCTCACAGAGCTCGGCCAGCCCCTGGCAGAAGGGCCCCATCTTGTCGTTGTGGAACGCTCGGCTGGTCAGGGTCACCCTGTCGAGCTGGGCGTGCGCGGCGGCGATCAGTTCTGGATGGCGATGCCCGAAGTTGAGGGCCGAGTAGGCCGCCAGCATGTCGAGGTACCGCTTGCCTTCGACGTCGGTCACCCACGCACCTTCTGCCTCGGCGACCACGAGCGGCAGAGGGTGGTAGTTGTGGGCGGAGTAGTGCTCGACGAGCTCGATCTGCTCCTCGGTCGACGTCAGCGGAGCGACGGAGCTGAGGTGTTCGTTCGGATCCACGACGGTCGTCATGGCCAGCATGATACGGCCGCTCGCGGTCCGGACCGCGTCTTGACGGATGTCGCAGGCCGGGCGTACATTCATCCTCCGCTCGAACACATGTTCGATTGCGCCAACGGTTCACCCCGTGTCTGTGAGGCCGGTCACGTGACGAAACGATTCGACGAGGAGATCAGTGTCGAACGTGACACCGGCATGCCGAGCGCGTTCGAGTGGCGGGGCAACCGCTACGAGGTCGCCGACGTGATCGGGCGGTGGAAGATCGAGGGCCGGTGGTGGTCCGACGGTCGCGATCGCGAGTACTGGCGGGTCGAGGCGCGCGGCGGCGCGGTCTGGGACCTCTACTTCGACCGGGCCAGGGACCGCTGGCACATGGAGCGCCTGTGGGACTAGCGCTCACGCAGCGACGCGATAGCGCAATGAAGGGAGCGCGATGAGGGTAGCGTGGAGAGGTGCGCGTCATCCCCTTCCTGGTCTCCGAACTGCGGCTGCCCGATGCGGAGCGGGAGCTCCTGGGGGTCGACAGCGAGTGGGCCATCGTCCACGAGCCCGACTTCACGGTGCCCGAGTGGATCGACGTGCCGGGGCTCACGTACGAGCTCCTCGACGGCGAAGCCGAGGTCGCTCCCGGCCTCCGGCTGGTCCCGACGCCCGGACACACCGCGGGGCACCAGTCGTTGGTCGTCGACGGGCCCGATGGCGCGATCGTGCTCGCCGGTCAGGCGGTGCAGTCTCGCGACGAGTGGGAAGGCGCCGATGGCCCGGAGGTGTCCGGTCGATCGAGCGCGCCCGACCCCGACGCGTATGCGCACTCGGTCGATCGCCTGCGGTCGGTCGGTCCGATCCGCGTGCACTTCGCCCACGACCCCTCGGTCTGGCAGCGCTGAGGCAGAGCACGTCGGCACTCGGGGAGCGTCTCTCCTCGTGATGGCACCGTTCGTGCACCTCGATGTTCGGTCGTGCTTCTCCCTGAAGGAAGGTGCGTTCACCCCCGAGCAGCTCGCGGCCCGCGCGGCAGCGAACGACATGGCAGCCGTGGCGATGACCGACCGCGACGGCCTCTACGGCGCCGCCCGGTTCGTGCGGGCGTGCGAGGCCGAGGACGTGCGGCCGATCCTGGGTGCGTCGATCACCGTGCGTGCGAGCGCACCTCCACCGGGTGACGCGCACGTGGTGCTGCTCGCGACCGACGACACGGGTTACGCGAACCTCTGCCGGCTGCTCACCGACGCACACATGCTCGGCGATCGCGGCGACCCCTGGGTCGACCCGATGCAGATCTGCGCGCATGCAGCGGGGCTCGTCGCGATCGCCGGACCTCGGTCGCACCCGGGGCGAGCGGCCGCCCAGGGGCGCGTCGACCACGCCGCGCGGATGCTCGACCCGTTCCACGAGGCGTTCGGGCGTGAGCGGCTCTTCGTCGGTGTCGAGCAGCGGCTCGAGCGTGGATCGAACGACGAGGTCCGCGCGATGCTGCGCCTCGCCGAGCGGGTCGGCGTCCGGCGCCGTCGCGACGAACCCGGTGCGCTACCTCGAGCCAGGCGACGCGTTCGTGGCCGACGTGCTCGAGTGCATGCGGCGACTCGTGCCGCTCGCCGAGACGAACGTCACCAGGCGCAACGCCGAAGGCTGGCTGAAGCCCGCCGCCGAGATGCGTGCGCTCTTCGCCGAGCGGCCCGACCTGTGTGACGCGACGCTCGAGGTCGCCGACATGTGCCGGTTCGACCTGGGGCTCGGGCGCATCCACTTCCCCGACTTCCCGACGCCGCAGGGGCGCAGCGCCGATGCCGTGCTCGCCGAACGGTGCTGGCGGGGGGTGCACGAACGCGAGATGCGTGAGGACGAGCGTCTGCGCGACCGGCTGCACCACGAGCTCTCGATGATCCGGCGCATGGGATTCGCGGCGTACTTCCTCACCGTGGCCGACATCGTCGCCGACGTGAAGGCGATGGGCATCAGGGCCGCGTGCCGGGGGTCGGCCGCCGGATCGCTCGTGTGCTACCTGACGGGCATCTCCGACGTCGACGCGCTCCGCCACGACCTGTCGTTCGAGCGGTTCATGAACCCGATGCGCAAGGACCTTCCCGACATCGACATCGATGTCGAGTCAGCGAGGCGGGAAGACGTCTACGACATGATCCTCGGCCGCCACGGGGAGGAGCGTGCCGGCTGTGTCGCGATGATCGACACGTACCGCGCGCGCTCGGCGATCCGCGAGGTCGGCAAGGCGCTCGGGCTTCCCGACGTCGAGGTCGGTGTCGTCGCGAAGTCGTTCCCCCACATCTCGGCGCGACACCTGCGTGAGGCGATCGAGCGCCTGCCTGAGCTGGCGGGCATCAACCTCCGCTTCGAGCAGATGCAACGCCTGATCGGCGTCGCCGAGAGGATCGGCGGTTTCCCGCGACACGTCGCGCTGCACCCCTGCGGCATCGTGCTCGCGAGCCACGATCTCGTCGAGCGCGTGCCGCTGGAGCGCAGCGCGAACGGTCATCGCATGATCCAGGCCGACAAGGACGACGTCGAGCTGCTCGGCTACCTGAAGCTCGACATCCTCGGCGTGCGCATGCTGAGCTCGATGCGCCACGCGCTCGACGAGATCGCGCGCACGACGGGGGAGAAGATCGACCTCGACCGCATCGCGCTCGACGACCCCGCCACGTTCGAGCTCGTCCGCGCGTCCGATACGCTCGGGTGCTTCCAGATCGAGTCGCCGGGCCAGCGTGAGCTGCTGCAGAAGCTCCAACCCGACCGATGGGAAGACCTGATCGTCGACATCTCGCTGTTCCGGCCGGGGCCGGTGAAGTCCGACATGATCACGCCCTACCTGCGACGGCGCTCGGCGTTCGAGCGTCCGACGTACATCCACCCCGGGCTGCGCGGGCCGCTGCAGGAGACGTACGGGGTGATCGTCTTCCACGAGCAGGTGATCAGGGCGCTCGCCGCGCTCGCCGGTTACACCGAGACCTACGCCGACCACATCCGGCGACACCTCGATCGCGACGACCTGCTGCCGGGTTTCGAGACCGACTTCATCGAGCGCGCGGTCGCCCGTGGCGTCGATCGCGGTGCGGCCGCCGAGGTCTGGCACGCGGTGACGCAGTTCGCGAGCTTCGGCTTCTGCAAGGCGCACGCGGCAGCGTTCGCGGTGCCGACCTACCAGAGCGCGTGGCTGAAGACGCACCATCCGGCTCACATGTACGCCGGCCTGCTGACCCACGACCCCGGCATGTACCCGCGTCGCACGATCCTCGACGACGCCCGCCGCCACGACATCCCGATCCTGGCGCTCGATGTGAACCGCAGTGAGCCGGAGTACGTGGTCGAGGAGGTCGGGGGGTCTGGGGGGCTCATGGAGGGAGCGTCAGCGACCGTAGCCCCCAGGCGAGTGGCCCCCCGACGATGGGGCATCAGGCTCGGGCTCCAGGATGTGCACGGCATCAGCGACGTCGAGATCCGCTCGATCCTGATGGCGCGCGCCGACCGGGCGTTCCGCGACGTGGGCGACTTCATGCGACGCACCACCGTGAGCCGTCCGGTGACCGAGGCGCTCGCGCACGCAGGCGCGTTCGACGCGCTCGAGCCGGCTCGTCGTCGCCACCTCTACGTGGCGATGACCACCGAGGCCGAGCACGAGGGTGATCAGCTCACACTCACGATGGGCGCCGATCCGGCCGAGGGACACCGGTTCAAGGACTACTCCGACGCCGAGGTGGTGCGCGCCGAGCTCGAGGTCCTCGGACTCGACGCCACACGGCACATCGTGAGCTTCTACGAGTCGCTCCTCTGCGACCTCGGGGTCACGCGCTCGAAGGATCTGCGCTCCGCTCGCGGCGGCTCGAAGGTGATCGTCGCTGGCGTGAAGGTCGCCTCGCAGACCCCGGCGATCCGCAGCGGTCAGCGCATCATCTTCCTCACGCTCGACGACGCGACGGGGCCGGTGGAGGTGACGGTGTTCGAGTCGGTGCAGCCGAAGGTGGCGACGACCGTCTTCCACGGGTACGCGCTCGCGGTCGCGGGCGAGCTCAGGCGCACCGGGGTCGGCGGCGTGAGCGTGGTCGCCGAGGAGGTCTGGGATCTGTCGGCGTTGCACCGGGCGCGTGGCGAGGGGCGTCTGCGCGAGGCCGTACTCGGCGAGGCGCGTGGCCCGGCGAGCGCGACACCCGCCGGCGTCGGGTCGCGCTCGCTCTGGCACGCGAGCCCTGGCTCCGCGGGATGATGTTCGGATGACCGGCCGACCACCAGGCCAGACCCTGCCCGACGAGCGCCCGCCCGAACCGATCCTGCACGTCGATCTCGATGCGTTCTATGCCTCGGTCGAGGTGCTGAAGGACCCGTCGCTCGCCGGGAAGCCCGTGGTCGTCGGTGGCGTGGGCGGTCGCGGGGTCGTGAGCTCGGCGTCGTACGAGGCCCGCGAGTTCGGCGTGCGCTCGGCGATGCCCACGGTGCGAGCGCGCCGGCTCTGCCCCGACGGCGTGTTCGTGCCACCCGACTTCGAGGCGTACCAGGCGCACTCGAACCGGTTCCGCGAGGTGCTGCTCGCCCACACGCCGTTCGTCGAGCCGATCTCCCTCGACGAGGCGTTCCTCGACGTCGGCGGTGCCACGATGCTGTTCGGCGAGCCGCGGGCGATCGCCGCGCGCATCCGGGCCGAGGTCGAGCGCGAGGTCGGGGTCACGTGCTCGGTCGGGGTCGCGCCGACGAAGTTCGTCGCGAAACTCGCCTCCGACCACTGCAAGCCCAACGGCATGCTCGTGGTGCCGGCGGACGGCGTGCTCGGGTTCCTCGAGCCGCTGCCGGTCGGCCGGTTGTGGGGCGTGGGGGAGAGGACCGGCGAGGTGCTCTCGCGCCTTGCGGTGCGCACGATCGGCGACCTCGCCGCCACGCCCGAGCCGATCCTCGCGCGTCTGCTCGGCGAGCAGCACGCCCGGCATCTGTCGCAGCTCTCTCACGGTGTCGACGACCGCCACGTCGTGCCCTACGAGGCGCCGAAGTCGGTCGGCCACGAGGAGACGTTCGAGGTCGACCTCGACGACGACGAGACCCTCCTGCGCGAGCTCTTGGCGCTCTCGGGCAGGGTGGCGACGCGGCTGCGGGCCGACGGGTATCGCGCTCGCACCGTGACGATGAAGGTGCGACTGGCGACGTTCACCACGCTCACGCGGTCGAAGACGTTGACCGACCCCACCGACGTGGGCGCGGACCTCTACCACACGGTCGCCGAGCTCTACCGCGCCCTGCCGGGGGAACGCCGGCGTGTGCGCCTGCTGGGGGTGCAGGCGAGCGGGTTGGTGTCCGCGGGCGCCGAGCAGCTCGCGCTGCTCCGCGGGGAGCGGTGGGGCGACGTGGAACGGGCCGTCGACCGCATCGAGCATCGGTTCGGGCGCGGCGCGGCGATGCCCGCCTCGCTGCTCGACCGCTCTCGGCGCGACCGGCCGATCTGAACGCGTGGGTTCCATGGTCGGGAAGGCTCCCTATAATCGAGGGGTCCGAAGGGCTATCCCGACGACCGTCGGGCGAGACTCGCCGGAGGAACCGCATGCCCCTGAGCGAACACGAACAGCGCATCCTCGAGGAGATCGAGCGACGGCTGGCCGAGGACGACCCGAAGCTGGTCGAACAGGTCGGGCGCACCGACCTGTATACGCACCTCGCGCGTCGCATCCGGCTCGCGGCGGTCGTCTTCGTGATCGGCTGCGTCTTGTTGCTCCTGTTCGTGGTGAGCCCGTGGATCGCGGCGGTGGGGTTCGTGGCGATGATCGGGTCGGCGCTGCTCATCTACCGGTACCTGGGTCAGCTCGGCCGCGATCAGATCCGAGCGATGCAGTCCGACGGCGGCTCGCTCACGGGCATCATCGGCCGGCTCGCCGCGCGGTTCCGTCCGCCCGGACCGACCGACGACGTCTGAACCCCGTCGGTCCCACGTCCGGACGAGCCGTTCCACGACCGTCGTGACCTCGCGGCTTGCCGCCCTTCCACGCGCTGTTGTACAACGGGGTCCCTTCCCCCTGGGTGCGAGTCGTCGGTCGGTGTTCCGAGCCGCCTTCGGCGATCCGTGCCGAAGGTGTGTGGACGGAGACACGAGACCGAGGGGGCACGCAACCGGATGGAGGGATTCACCACCCACCAGGCCTGCAAGTTCACCGGCTGCACGCCCCGCCAGCTCAGGTACTGGGATCAGATCGGTTTGGTGCAACCATCCGTCCAGGGCACCGGGGGGCGCCCGGGGGTGCCGCGCCTCTACGCGTTCCGAGATCTCGTCGCGTTGAGGGTCGTGAAGTCGCTCCTCGACGGTGGGATGTCGCTGCAACGCGTGCGCCGGTCGTGGGAGTTCCTGAACAAGCGAGCCGGCATGGACAAGCACCTGTCCGAGGTGAAGCTCGTCACCGACGGTCAGAGCATCTTCAAGATCTGTCGCCGCGACGGCGAGGTCATGGACGCGCTCCGCGACGGTCAGATGGCGTTCTTCGTGGCGATCGACGACATCGCGAGCGGCGTCGAGACCGACGTGAGGCAGTTCCGTGAGGATCGCGAGAGGTTCGTGCGAGCGCTGCGAGAGGCTGCGGCGCAGACCGTCACAGGGACCTCCTAGGGCCGGTCCGCCCCTCAGCGCCGCCGGTAGGGTCCCGTCAGCCGCTGCGTCCACCCGGCCTCGCGTCGCATCGCCCGCACGACGGAGTCCGAGGCGCGTCGCACGGTCTCCGCGTCGTCGCGGTCGAGCTCGTCGCCGCCGTACGCGGCGAGGGTCGCGACGGCCGTCAGCCGGTCGAGGTCGCCGCCGCCGAGCCGTGCCTCGCCCGCGACGGCTCGGCGGTACTCCTCGAGCGTCTGACCCGGAGCCCTCGGGTGCCCCAGCTCGGCCGCACGGTCGGTGAACACGTCGTACGTCGCGAGGACCAGGCTGCGCGGTGCCGGTCCGGCGCGTCGCAGCCGTCGCCGTCGTTGCCACGCTCGCACCGGTGGGACGAGCGCCAGCGCCACGCCGGCGGCGACGAGTCCGGCGAGGACCGCGTTGCGCGCGGTCACGGGGCCGGGATCGACGCCCGCAGCTGCGACGCCGAACGGGTCGATCGGCCCGCCACCGCCGCTGCGTGGTCCCAGGAGGCCGGGCGGCACGCCCTCCCGGACGTTTGTGGAGGTCGCCGCGTTCTCAGACCCTTCCGACGCGTCGGCACCTCCTTGACCCTCGGGTCCGCACGGCGACCCGTCGGGGTTGACGCAGGGCGTCGACGCGCCCGGGTCGAGGTAGGGGTAGGCCTCCACGTTCTGGCGGTTCGGGGTCGGCTCGAACGGCACCCACCCGAACGACGGGAAGAACACCTCGACCCACGAATGCGCGTTCTCGGTGGTCACCGAGAATCGTTCCGGCGAGCCCTTCGCATCGCCGGGCGTGAAGCCGACGGCCAGGCGCGTCGGGATGCCGAGCGTGCGGAGCATCACCGCCATCGTGCTCGAGAATTGCTGGCAGAAACCGGCCTTCGTCTCTTCCAGGAACTCCACCATCGCCCGGTCGCTCTGGGAGCCGGGCACGGTGTCGTCGTACTCGAAGTCGCCCCCGGTGAACCGGTCCTGGATCGCGATGATCTTGTCGTACGGGGAGGAGGCGCCTTGGGTCCACGCGACGGCGGTGGCGGCGATCTCGGGCGGCAGGGCCTGAGGGTACTGCGTGTAGCGAACCGTCTCGCCGGTCGCCGGGATAGGGTCTGCTCGCAGCTCTTGGGGAGTGGGCTGCACGACGTCTGCGACGGCCGTGTAGGTCACCCCGGCATCGACGCCGTCCTCGATGAGGACCGAGCCGCCCTCGGGGTCCCACCGCATGCCGTCGAGCTGCGCGTCGGTGGATCGTGGCGGATAGGGGAGCGGCAGCCAGGGGCCCGCGAGCTCGCTCGCGGTCGTGAACGTGACATCGGTCGTCTCGCCGGGAGCCGCGACCGGGGTCGTCGTGGCGAGCGTCGCATCGGGCTCGATCGCGAGGGTGGTCGGGGCCGGGTCCTCGCTCCAGCGCTGGCCGTCGAAGTTCGGCAGGGCGACCATCCGCCAGTACCGGCCGACCTCGGCCTCGACGTCGAACACGGGGAGGATCTCGTCGCGTTGCAGGCTCTCCTGCACCGAGACCAAGGGATCGATCCTCACCCGGCCGTCGTCGGCGCTGGAGAGATCGATCACACCACGAGAGCCGAAGCCGGGAAGCACGATGGGGGCGACCGCGGCGACCATCACCGCGGCGGCGGCGACCCGCCTCGCGCCGCGGCCGGCCGCGACATCGAGCCGGGCGACCCTGCCGGGACTCGTCCAGACCGGACCCCACCCCTGCACCCGGCGTAGGCCATCGGCGAACAGCAGCGCGGAGGCCGCGACCAGGAAGAGCAACCCGAAGATCGGACGGATCACGTCCTCCAGCACCGAGTCGGCGAACCCGACGAGCGCGATCGGCGGGAGCAGGGCGAGCAACGGGCTGCCGGCACGGAACGCGAGCGAGTGCGCGGCGAACACCGCGGCCCACACGCCCGCGATCCCGGCGAGCATCAAGGGGGCGAGCGGCGGTGAGGGCGCCACCTGCACCCGTGCCTGCTCGCCCACCCGTGCCGCCGCGTCGAGCGACACGCGGAGGGTCTCGAGCGTGGGCAGGCCGAGCCAGGTGGTCTCGGGGAACACCAACAGGCCGATCGCGATCGCGAGGCCCGCGGCACTCGCGAACGTCGCGAGCACGAGGCTCCGTCGCTCGAGTGCCGTCGCGATGACGGCCGACACCACGCCGGCAACCAGGAGCCGGAGCGTCGGTCCGTTGCCGTCGAAGACACGACCGAGCGCGATCGCCGCGGCCGCGGCGACCAGGACGGTCGCGACGCCGGCGATCACACGCTGCGTGCGAGCGGACGTTCCCGGGGAGCGTGCCATCGTTCCTTCAACGGGGTCGAGGGGGTCAAGACGATGCAATCCCATCCTGCGCGCGCGAACGCCATGGTGGCCTGGGTCGCCCGGCCTTCGAGCTGGGCGGCCCGCCCAGGGGGGAGGGTCTGGGGATCCACCGGATGCACCAGCACGACGAGCTTCGGCCCGAAGCCGGCTCCCGCCCTGATCAGCGAGGAGAGCTCGCCCGGCGCGGGCGGCGCCGCGACGTACACGAGCGAGGTGTCGGCCGTCGCGCCGGCGCGCAGATGAGCCAGCGCGGGACCGACCGAACGGGCCGATGCGTGACCGATGCCAGAGAGCGCGTCGAGGAGGCGCTCCTCGCTCACGGTGGCCGCGGGTGCCTCGGTGGTGCCCAGACGCAGCGCGAAGCCCCGCTGGGCCAGCATGACGCCGAGCGTGGCGGCGACCGAGACGGCGCGCTCGAAGGCGGGGGAGTGGGCCTGCCCGAGCGCATGGCCCCGGTTGTCCAGGAACACGAGACCGCTCGCGCGCCGGGACGACTCGTCCTGGCGGATCATCAGGTCGCCCGTGCGGGCCACCGACGGCCAGTGGATCCGCCGCAGGTCGTCACCGAGCTGGTACTGGCGCATCGTGTAGTACTCCTCGCCCGTCCGGAAGAGCTGTCGCGCGCGGGTGGCCCCCCAGTTCGGTCCGAGGCCCGAGTCGGGGGCGGCGAACAGGTCCTCGATCTCCGGCGTGACGAGCAGCTCGTCGATGTCGTCGAACTCCAGGCGCTGCCGCGTCAGCGCGAACGGGTCGGAGACGTCGACCGTGAGCGGTCCCAACCGGTACCGACCGCGGGTCTGCGGCAGCACCGTGTAGGCCACGCCCTGCGAGCCCTTCCCCGGCAGGCCGGAGACGACGAGGCGCGCCGGTCGTCCGAGCGCGGCCGGTAGGCGGTCCTCCACCAGGAGGACGGGTGAGGGGACCGGCGACGCGTTCTCGACGTCGAGGCGCACGGTGACGCGGGTGCCCGGCGCCACTCGAACGTCGGACAAGCGGCGGCGGATCCGGAGCTTCGTGTGACCCCAGCGGACGAACGCGCCCGCGAGGAACGGCAACGCGACGAGGCCGATGCCGACGACCTCCATCCCCGACGAGCCGACGAGCCGGGCCGCGACCCACATCGCGAGGCCGACGCCGAAGACGACGAGTCCCCGGCCCGAGGGCATCAGGGGTTCTCCGCGACCGGCACGGGCACCTCGGCGAGGATCTCCTGGAGCACGACCTCGGTCGAGCGGCCGGTCATGACGGCGTCGGCCGTCACGATGATGCGGTGTCCGAGGACGGGAACGGCGAGCGCCTTGACGTCGTCGGGGATCACGAAGTCGCGCTCGTCGGCCGCGGCGTAGGCGCGGGCCGCCCGCAGGATCATCAGGGATGCGCGGGGGCTCGCACCGAGGTAGACGTCGCCGTGGCGGCGGGTCGCCTCGACGAGGTCGACGATGTATCGACGAAGAGCCGGCGCAACGTGCACCCGGCGCGCCTGCTCGATCATCTCCGCGACCCCCGGGGCGTCGCTGACCGGCCCGATCTCCTCGAGTGGTTGTGCGCCGGCCGTGTGGCTCGCGAGGATCTCGGCCTCGATCTCGGTGCTGGGATACCCGATCGACAAGCGGAGCATGAAGCGGTCGAGCTGCGCCTCGGGGAGCGGGTAGGTGCCCTCGTGCTCGATCGGGTTCTGCGTCGCGATCACCATGAACGGTGTGCCCAGCGGATGGGTCTCGGTGTCGACCGTGACCTGGCGCTCCTCCATGCATTCCAAGAGGGCCGACTGGGTCTTCGGCGAAGCCCGGTTGATCTCGTCACCCAGCACGATGTTGGCGAAGATCGCGCCCGGCTTGAACTCGAAGTCGCGTTGCTCCTGGTTGAAGACGTTGACGCCGGTCACGTCGGTGGGCAGCAGATCGGGGGTGAACTGGATGCGGCGGAACGAGCAGTCGATCGAGCGGGCGATCGACTTCGCGAGCATCGTCTTGCCGACGCCGGGGACGTCCTCGATCAGCAGGTGCCCCTCGGCGATCAACGCGACGAGCGCGAGACGGATCTCCGCATGCTTGCCGCGCACGACCCGTTCGACGTTCGTCTCGATCTCACGGAACCGAGCGGCGAACCGCGTCCAGTCCTGGGAACGCTCCTCGACCTCCACCGGCACCTCCAACCAGCTCGCTGTACCCCGAGGCAACCCGGCCATCGTACGCCACATGCAGCGGAAGGCAGATCCGTGACGGCGCGCCGAGACGGGTGGGCGGAGCAGATGCGAGCAAGTTCCCGCAAAGCGACAGGTCGAGCCTGCGATGTGTGCGGCGACCGGGCCGATGCTCGCGGACGCCCCGCGCGGCCCCTATTCGCAACTCCAGGCATCGCGCTCGACCCGGTCGCCGCACCCGAGAGATTACACAGATGTGATTCGCCTCGTCGAGGCCCCCAGTCCGCCGGGGCCACCGTAGACTGCCCTGCATGGGACGTGCGCTCGTCCTCAACGCGACCGATCTGCCGCTGGCCGTGGTGCCAGCGCGTCGTGCCGTCGTGCTCGTGCTGAAGGAGAAGGCCGAGGTCGTGCTCTCCAACGGCATGATCTTCCATTCCGAGCGCCTGGTGCTCGAGGCCCCATCGGTCGTGCGCCTCCGCAGATACGTGCGCGTGCCCTACCGTCCGCACGCCCCGCTCACGCGTCGTGCGGTGTTCGCCCGTGATGAGTGGGCGTGCCAGTACTGCGGCGCGTCCGCCGAGAACCTCGATCACGTGCTGCCGCGCTCGCGGGGCGGGATGCATGTGTGGGAGAACGTGGTCGCCGCCTGTCGCCGATGCAACGCGAAGAAGGAAGATCGCACGCCCGCCGAGGCCGGCTTCCACCTCGCTCGCCAGCCGTTCGCGCCCCGCGACGGCTTCCACCTCACGCTCGGACATCTCGAGCCGGGCTGGGAAGACTTCTTGATCTAGCCCGCACCCGCTCCGCCTCGCCGCCTTCCCCGAGCCTCCGCGACGTCCTGCCGAATACCCTCCGTCCGAACACATGTTCACGTTGACGAGGTGGAGTGTTAGTGGCATAAACGTGTGGCTTAGTGGAGGAAAGGGGAGGAGGCGTGGCCGAACTGCTCGGCACGCATAGCTACCAGCTCGACCCGAAGGGCAGGGTCTCGCTCCCGGCGAAGTTCCGGGCCGCGTTCGTCGACGGCTGCTGGATCACCGTGGGCCAGGACGGCTGCCTCTACGTCTTCCCCAGGGCCGAGTGGCAGCGGCGATCCGACGAGGTCGCGTCCTCTCCTCTTTCCGACACGGACGGACGTGCGTACTCGCGCATGTTCTTCGGCTCCTCCGAGGAGGCGAAGCTCGACGGCCAGGGGCGGGTCACGATCCCGCAGCGCCTTCGGGAAGCCGTCGGCATCGACAAGGACGTCGTGGTGCTCGGTGTGCGCGACCGCATGGAGATCTGGAACCGCGAGACGCACGAGAGCTACACGGCCGGATTCGCCGATGCGTACCAGACCGGTGCGCTCGAACCCAGGAGGTAGGGCGCACATGGCAACGACGGTTCCCGGTCCACGACGTGTCGAGCCGACCAAGCTCGGCGCGGAGGTACGGCAGAGCTTGTCCCTGATCGGGATGACGGCGCTCACGCTCCTCGCATCGATCGGCATCGGCATCCTCGCCGGGCAGCTCGGTTGACGTGGGGGAGCCGGATGCGACGGGGGCGGCGGCTGATGCGGTCGTGCCGCACGACCCCGTCATGGTCGCCGAGGTGGTCCGCTTCCTCGTCGACGACGCCCCGCGCACCGGGACGGTCGTGGACATGACGCTCGGAGCGGGTGGACACACCGAGGCGCTGCTGCGCGCGGGCGCCGACCGGGTGATCGGCATCGATCGCGACGCCGAGGCGCTTGCCGTCGCCGACGAGCGGCTGGCCCCGTACGGCGGGCGCTTCCGCTCGGTCAGGACGACGTTCCACGAGGTGGACGACGAGGTCACCGGCGGGCCAGTGGACGGCGTGCTGTACGACCTCGGGGTCTCGTCGATGCAGCTCGATCGGGCCGAGCGCGGGTTCAGCTATCGCGACGACGGTCCGCTCGACATGCGCATGGCGGGCGCCGTCGACGACGAGCCGTCGGCGGCCGACCTCGTGAACTCGTTGCCCGAAGGCGACCTCGCCGACCTGATCTACGAGCTCGGGGGCGAACGACGCTCGCGTCGTATCGCGCGGGCGATCGTCCGGCGCCGACCGATCACCACCACGGACCAGCTCGCCGGCGTGGTCGTGGGCGCCGTGGGACGACGACCGGGGGGCCCCCACCCCGCGCGTCGCACGTTCCAGGCGCTCCGCATCGCGGTCAACCGGGAGATCGAGGAGCTCGCCGCCTCCCTGCCTCAGGCGGTCGGGCTCCTCGCTCCCGGGGGCCGCGTGGTCGTGATCGCGTACCACTCGCTCGAGGACCGCGTCGTGAAGACGACGTTCCGCGAGGACGACCGCGTCACGGTGCTGACGAGGAAGCCCCTGCGTCCGTCCGAGGAGGAAGTCGCTCGGAACCCCCGTGCGCGCAGCGCGATCTTCCGCGCCGCCGAGCGAGCCGAGGTGGCCGCGTGAGCCTTCCCGCACGGAACCTCCCCGCACCCCGACCGCCCGCGCGCACAGCGCGACCCGCGGCGCGCCCGACACCCTCCACCCCTCCCCAGCGTCGGGCGCGCCGCGGGTCCACCCCCGCGTTCTGGTTCCTCTCGGCGGCGGTCGTCTCGGCTCTCGTGTTCGTCGTCGTGGGGCTCAACGCGATGGTCGTGAACACGACGTACCGGACCGAGGCGTTCGACCAGCGGGTGCGAACCCTGCAGGAGCGGAACGAGGAGCTCGGCATCGAGGTCGCCCGCCTCTCGTCGCCCTCGCGGATCGCGGAATGGGCCGACGTCGTCGGCATGGTCGTGCCTGGTCCCGGTGACTCGGTGATCCTGCGGGTGCCGGGGGAGCGCTCGCGCCCGCTCATCCCGAACGGTGAGGGCGCCGACGGGAGGGGGAGCATGACCCGCCCGCCGGTGACGAGGCTCATCGCGATGCTCACCCTGATGATGCTCGCCTTCGGCGGCATCGTCGTGCGGTTGGCATTCCTGCAGGTCCGCGATAACCCCGAGCTCGAGGCGATGGGGCTGCAGCAGCGCGTTCGAACGATCACGCTGCCCGCCCAGCGCGGGGAGATCGTCGATCGCTCGGGCGTGCCGATGGCCGTGACGCGGGAAGCCCGCGACATCTACGTGGACCCCCGCTACGTCGTCGACCCGCGTGCCGAGGCCGAGACGATCGCCGGCGTCCTCGATCTGCGCGCCCGAGAGGTCCGGGCGGCGCTCGAGAGCGACGGCACGTTCGCCTTCATCGACCGGCAGGTCGACCTCGAGGCCGCGGAGGAACTCGAGAACCTGGCCCTGCCCGGCATCGGCTTCCTCGAGGTGCCGAAGCGTTACTACCCGGCCGGGACACTCGCGGCGCAGGTGTTGGGCTTCGTGAACGTCGACGGGGAGGGTGCCGCCGGGCTCGAGAGCGCCTTCGACGACGTGCTCGCGGGCACTCCCGGCGAGCGCACGGCCGAGATGTCGGCCGACGGGCTGCCGATCTCGACCGGGCTCGACACGCTCGTCGACCCCGTCCCCGGTTCGACGATGCACACGACGATCGACCGGCAGATGCAGTACATGGTGCAGGCCGCGCTCGAGCGAGCGGTGAAGGCGAACGGGGCGTTGGGCGGTACGGCGGTTGTGATGGACCCCGCCACGGGCGAGGTGCTGGCGATGGCCACCTACCCCTGGTTCGACCCCAACGAGTACAGCGAGGCGCCGGTCGACGCGATGCGCAACCGTGCGGTGACCGACGCGTTCGAGCCGGGCTCAGTCAACAAGATCATCACAGCGGCGGCGGCGCTCGAGACCGGGGCCGTCTCCCTCGAGCAGCGGTTCCGCGTGCCCGCGTCGATGAAGGTCGGGCCGTTCACGATCCGTGATTCGCACGAGCACCCGGTGGAGTCGATGACGCTCGGGGACATCATCACGGAGTCGAGCAACATCGGTGCCGCGCTGATCGCCGAGCAGGTCGGGAGCGTGACGCTCGGCTCCTTCATGGAGAAGTTCGGATACGGCAGTCCGACCGGAGTCGGGTTCCCGGGCGAAGCGGCGGGCGTGCTGCTGCCCGGCGAGAGCTGGGACGAGGTGATCCGGGCGACGGTCTCCTACGGCCAGGGCATCTCGGTGACCCCCCTGCAGATGGCCAACGTCTACGCGACGATCGCGAACGGCGGGCGCCGGATGCAGCCGACGCTCGTTCGCGGCTTCGAGGCACCCGACGGCGCGTTCGCCGAGGCCGACGCGAGGCGCACCCACCGGATCATCCGTCCCGACACGGCGCAGCTGCTCACGAGCATGCTCGCGTCCGCAGTCGAAGAGGGGACGGGTGTGAACGCGCAGATCCCGGGCTACCAGGTCGCGGGCAAGACCGGCACCTCGCGCAAGCTCGACGCGTACGGCCGCTACGTGCAGCGCTACCACGCGTCGTTCGCGGGGTTCTTGCCGGCCGCCGACCCTCGCGTGGTGATCGCGGTCTCGATCGACGAGCCCCGCACCGTCTATGGTGGCCTGGCGGCGGCGCCGTTGTTCCAGGAGATCGCTCGCTACGCGATCCAGCGCCTCGCGATCCCCGCTGCACCCCCGGTGGCCCTGCCGCCGAACGCCCTGGGAACCTCCTGATGGCTACCGGCCGGCGGCCGGGGGCCCGGGTAAGCTCGGGATCGGTGGCTTCCCCGTCGGTGTCCCCCCCGTCCACGCCTGCGTTCCCGCCGATCCCCCTCTCGGCGCTGGTCGACGCCGTCCCCGATGCCGAACCTCGGGGCGACACGGCGCTCTCGATCCTCGACGTCGCCTACGACTCCCGCGCCGTGGGCACGGGTGCCTTGTTCTGCTGCGTGACTGGCGCGACGGCCGACGGGCACGACTTCGCTCGCTCGGCGCTCGATGCGGGCGCCGCCGCGCTCGTCGTCGAGCGGTGGCTCGATCTGGCGGCTCCCCAGGTGCTCGTCCCCTCCGTCCGCGAGGCGATGGGTCCGATCGCGGCCCGGGCCTTCCGTGAACCCGCGGAGTCGATGACGATGCTCGGGGTCACCGGGACGAACGGGAAGACCACCACGACCTACCTGCTGGAGGCGATCGCCCGTCGAGCGGGTGTACGCCCGGGGGTGATCGGCACCACGGGAGCTCGCGCCGACGGGGAGCCGCTCCCGCTCGACCGCACGACTCCCGAGGCTCCCGATCTGCACCGGCTGCTCGCCCGCATGCGCGATGGCGGCGTCGGTCTCGTGGCGATGGAGGCGTCGTCGCACGCGATCGAACAGCACCGGATCGACGGCGTGGTCTACGACGCGGTCGCGTTCACGAACCTCTCGCGGGACCACCTCGACTTCCACGCGTCGATGGAGCGGTACTTCGCGGCCAAGGCTGCGCTGTTCACGTCGCGGCACGCTCACCGGGGACTCGTCAACGCGGACGACCCGTGGGGTCGTCGGCTGCTGAGGTCGCCCGCGATCCCGGTGTCGACGTACGCGGTCGACGTCGTCGCCGACCTCCGCGCCGTCGACGTCCAGGTCACCGCGTCCGGGATCGCCTTCCGGGCCGACGGACTCGCTGTGCGCTCCTCCCTGCGCGGCGCGTTCAACGTCTCGAACTGCCTGGCCGCGATCGCGCTGGGCCGAGCCGTGGGCCTGCACGACACGGCGATCGTCGAGGGCATCGCCGACGTTCGCGAGGTGCCGGGTCGGGTGGAACCCCTCGACGAGGGGCAGGAGTTCCTGGTGGTGGTGGACTACGCCCACACGCCGGATAGCATCCACGGCGTGCTGCAGGCCACGCGCCCGCTGGCCACGGGCCGGCTGATCGTCGTGTTCGGTTGCGGGGGAGACCGCGACCGCGCCAAGCGACCCTTGATGGGGAAGGCGGCGACCTCGACCGCCGACCTGACGATCATCACCTCGGACAATCCTCGTTCCGAGGATCCGGCCGAGATCATCGCGGCGATCGAACCCGGGGCGATCGAGGGTGGTGGCGACTACGTGATCGAGGCTGATCGCCGCGCCGCGATCGCACGCGCCTTGGGAGACGCGGCACCCGGTGACGTGGTGGTGATCGCAGGCAAGGGCCACGAGCCCTCCCAGGAGATCGCCGGTCGGACGATCGAGTTCGACGATCGCGCCGTCGCCCGCGAGGAGCTCCGAGCGCTCGGGGGGCGGACGTGATCCCTCGGTCGATGTCGGCGATCGCGGAGGAGGTGGGTGGCAGGCTCACCGGCCCCGATCAGCAGGTCACGCACGTCGTGACCGATTCGCGTCTCGCGGGCCCGGGCGCGCTGTTCGTCGCACTCTCCGGCGAGCGGACCGATGGGTCTCGGTTCGTGGAGGATGCGCTCGAACGCGGCGCGACGGGGGCGCTCGTGCCCGAGGGTGTCGTGGTGTCGGGGTCGGGCATCGTGGTCGCCTCGACCGGCGAAGCCCTGCTGAAGCTCGCCACGGCGGAACGGGCGCGGTCGTCCGCGATCGTGGTCGGGATCACCGGGGCCAACGGGAAGACGACCACGAAGGACATGGTGTCGGCGGTGCTCTCCCGCGCGTATCGGACGCACGCGAGCCCGGGGTCGTTCAACAACGAGATCGGCCTGCCGATCACGATCCTCGGCGCCGACCCCTCGGCCGAGGTCGTCGTCGCCGAGCTCGGCGCCCGTCGCAAGGGCGACGTGACGCTGCTCTGCGAGGTCGCGAAGCCGGCGATCGTCGTCGTGACGAACGTCGGCGTGGCGCACATCGAGGTCTTCGGGTCCTGGGAGGCGATCGTCGAGGCGTCGGCGGAGCCGGTCGAGGCCGTCGCGGCCGACGGCTGGGCCGTCCTGAACGCCGACGACCCGATCGTCGCCGGCTTCCGCTCACGCGCCGCAGGCCGTGTCGTCACCTTCGGCGTGCATCCCGATGCGGATGTACGAGCCGAGGGCGTGGAGATCGGGGCCGATGGAACGGCCTCGTTCACCCTCCTCGCCGGGGATCGGTCCGTGCCCGTCGACCTCTCGATCGCCGGCGAGCACATGGTGCTCAACGCCCTCGCAGCGGCGGCGGTCGGCCAGATCCTCGGCGTCCCTGCCGAGGCATCGGCAGAGGCACTCGGCAGCACGGCCGTCTCGCGCTGGCGCATGGAGACCTTCACGACCCACGAGGGCGTCCGCGTCATCAACGACGCGTACAACGCGAACCCCGAGTCGATGGCGGCAGCGCTCAAGACCGCTCGTGTGATGGCCGCCGACGCTCGGCTGATCGCGGTCCTCGGGCACATGGCCGAGATCGGACCGATCGCGGGAGATGCGCACGAGCAGGTGGGCGATCTCGCGGCACGGCTGCCGGTCGACCGCCTCGTGACGGTCGGACGCGACGCTCGACCGATCGCGATGGCAGCGCTCCGTGAGGGCGTGGAGCCCGAGAACGTCGTGTCCTACGACGATCCCAGGGACGCGCTGGCCGACGTGCGGACGCACGCCCACGTCGGGGACGTCGTGCTCGTGAAGGGCTCGCGCGTCGCAGGCTTGGAGAGCGTTGCGGAGGCGCTGCGGTGATCTCGATCCTGGTGGCGGGCGCGATCGGCCTGGCGGTGACGCTGCTCGGCACCCCGATCGCGATCAAGGCGTTCACGGTCTGGGGCTGGGGCCAGCGCATCCGCGAGGACGGTCCCCACACCCACATGGAGAAGATGGGAACCCCGACGATGGGCGGGATCGTGATCCTCGCCGGCCTGCTGCTCGCGTTCCTCGCCACGCGGTTCACGAGCGGGCCCATCACCTCGGCGGGACTCGCGCTCGTGGTGGCGGTGGTGGGTTTCGGGCTCGTCGGCTTCCTCGACGACTTCATGAAGGTCCGCAACCGACGGTCGCTGGGGCTGACGAAGCTGCAGAAGTTCGGCGGTACGGCGATCGTCTCCGTGCTGTTCGGCCTGATCGTGGCGCGCTCCAGTGACGAGACCGGCATCAGCACGAACCTGTCGTTCATCCGCCCGACGGCCATCTCGCTCGGCGTCCTCTTCCTCGTCTGGGTCTTCGTCGTGCTGACGGCGTCGTCACATGCGGTGAACCTCACCGACGGCCTCGACGGGCTCGCAGCCGGATCGAGCGCGCTCGTGTTCGCGTCCTACGCATTCATCGCGTTCTGGGAGTTCCGGCACCTGTGCTTCGGCGCGGAGGGCATCGCCCGCCAGGGCTGCTTCGACGTGAACGGACCCGCGATGCTCGACAACGCGATCATGGCGGCGGGCATGATGGGGGCACTGGCCGGCTTCCTCTGGTGGAACGCTGCCCCCGCGCGCATCTTCATGGGGGACACCGGCGCCCTCGCGATCGGAGGGCTCCTCGGCGCCCTCGCGATCACCACGAACACCCAGCTCCTGCTGGTGATCCTCGGAGGGCTGTTCGTGATGGAGACGATGTCGGTGATCCTGCAGGTGATCTCGTTCCGTGGGTTCGGGCGGCGCATCTTCCGCATGTCGCCGATCCACCATCATTTCGAGCTCGCCGGGTGGCCCGAGTTCACCGTGATCGTGCGGTTCTGGATCATCGCCGGGCTCTGTGTGGCCGTGGGCCTCGGGCTGTTCTACGCCGACTTCATCCGCCTGGGAGGGCTCGAGTGAGCGGGCGCTTCGACGGCGAGCGGGTGGTGGTGGTCGGCGCCGGCGTGGCCGGCTCCTCCGCGGCCCGCGTGCTCGTCGCCGAAGGGGCGACGGTGCGTGTGACCGAGGCGCGCCCCGCGTCCGATCTGTCCACGGTGGCGGCGCTTCGAGACGCCGGCGTCGAGATCCTGACCGGCGGCCACGAACCGGAGCACCTCCAGGGCGCGACGCTCGTCGTGACGGGCCCGGGCGTCCCCGAGACCGCCCCCGTGATCGCGTGGGCACGTGAGCGCGGCCTCCCCATCTGGAGCGAGATGGAGCTCGGCGCCCGACTCACCGACGCTCCCTACCTTGCCGTGACGGGCACGAACGGCAAGACCACGACGACCGGCATGATCGAGGCGTGCCTGCGCGCCGATGGCGTCGATGCCGTGGCGTGCGGCAACATCGGCCACCCGTTCCCCGAGGCGGCGCGCGAGGGGCACGAGGTCCTCGTCGTCGAGTGCTCGTCGTTCCAGCTCCGCATGCAGGGGTCGTTCCACCCCCGGATCTCGGTGCTGCTGAACCTCGCCCCGGACCACCTCGACGAGCACGGATCGTTCGAGGCGTACGCCGACGCGAAGGCGCGGATCTTCGCGCTCCAGGGGCCGGGGGACACGCACGTCGGCAACCGCGACGATCCCGCGGCGAGCGCCCGATCGGCCGATGCTCCTTGTGACGTCGTCTGGTTCCGGGCGGGAGCACCAGGCGCCGGCGAGGTCGGTTACGACCACGAGGATCTCGTCTCGAACCTGGCGAGCGAGCGCGTGCCGCTGGGTCGCATCGAGGGCACGGCCGGGAAGCTGGCCGACGCGGCAGCCGCGGCGGCGGCGGCCCTGACCTTCGGCGTCACGGCCCGCGGCGTGCGCGATGGCCTCGAAGGCTACGATTCGGCGCCACACCGTGGTCAGGTCGCGGCGGTCGTCGAGGGCGTGACGTTCATCGACGACTCCAAGGCCACGAACGTGCACGCCGCGCTCGCCGCGATCGACGGCGTCGAGGATGCCGTCCTGATCGCCGGCGGCATGGCCAAAGGTGTGGACCTGTCGCCCCTGGCGACCCGTGCCGGGCGGCTCCGGGCGGTGGTCGCGATCGGCGAGGGAGCCGCCGAGCTCGTTCGGATCTTCGACGGGGTGCGGCCGGTGCACGTCGCGTCGTCGATCGAGCATGCCGTGGGGACCGCCTTCGAGCTCGCCCGTCCCGGTGGGCGCGTGTTGCTGGCCCCCGCGTGTGCGAGCTGGGACCAGTTCCGCGATTACGCCGAGCGGGGCGACCGATTCGCGGCGGCTGCGCGCGGACTGGAGCAGGAGGTGAGCGCCGGTGGCCAGTAGGAAACCGGCCCGCGACCGGCGGCACCACCTGCGGGTGGTGCGCGCGCCTGGTCGTCGCGCGGCCGCGATGCATGCGGCCCGTGTCAACGTGCTCCTGCTGCTCGTTCCGACCGCGGTGCTCACGGTGCTCGGGCTGACGATGGTGCTGTCGGCCGGGTCCGTCTCGGCGACCCAGGGCTACGACGGCAACCCGTTCTGGTACTTCCAACGACAGGGCGTCTACGCGGTCATCGGCGTCATCGCGCTGCTGATCGCTCTGCGGCTGCCCCACACCGTCTGGCAGACGATCGCGGTGCCGGCGGTGGTGCTGCTCGTTCCGCTGATGCTCGTCGCCCTGCACCACTCGGCGGGCTCGTCCCTCTACGGGGCCTCGCGGTGGATCGACCTCGGCTACGTCACGCTGCAGCCCTCAGAGTTCATGAAGCTCGCGATCGTCGCGTTCACCGCCACGGTGCTCACGAAGAAGTGGGGCACGCTCGACGACCCGGTGCACCTGCTGATCCCGCTCGCCCCGGTCGTGCTTGGGGTGGCCCTGCTCGTGATCCTCCAGCGCGACCTCGGCACCACGGTGATCATCTGCGGATCGGTGTTCGTGCTGATGTTCGCGGCCGGGGTGCGTCTGCGCTACCTGGTCGTCACGGGTGCGGTCGCGCTCGCCGGGACCGCGTTCCTGATCTTCGGGGAGGCCTACCGGCGCACGCGTTTCGTCGACGCGTTCCTGAATCCCTGGAACGATCCGGACGGGGCAGGGTTCCAGCTGATCCAAGGCATGATCGCGTTCGGCTCGGGTGGATGGACCGGCGTCGGCCTGGGCGCCAGCCGTCAGAAGTGGGACTACCTGCCGAACGCGCACTCCGACTTCATCTTCGCGATCGTCGGCGAGGAGCTCGGCCTGCTCGGGGCGATGTTCGTGCTGGTGATGTTCGCCGTGCTCCTGTTCGCGGGGGTTCGTGTGGCGATCGCTGCGCCCGACACCTTCGGTCGTCTGATGGCCGCGGGCATCACCGGGTGGATCGGGCTGCAGACGATCATCAACCTGGGAGCGGTCACCGGACTGATGCCGATCACGGGCGTGCCGTTGCCGCTGCTGTCGTTCGGCGGCACCGCGCTCGTCGTTACGCTCGCGGGCATCGGGGTCCTCGCCGGCATCGCCCGGGCGAGCGCTCAGGCGTCGTCTCGATCGTCGTCGGCGTCGCCGACTCGGTCACGGGCAACGACGCGCCCCGCGACCTCGGCCACACGTGCGCGAGGCAGGACGGCGCGACAGCACGCGGCCGGAGGCAGGTCCCGGCGGTGAGGGTCGTGATGAGCGGTGGTGGCACCGCCGGTCACGTCTTCCCCGCCGTGGCGGTCGCCGAGCGACTGCGCGAACGCGGGCACGACGTGCGCTTCATCGGGTCCGGGTCCGGACAGGAGGCAACCCTCGTCCCCGACGCGGGGTTCCCGTTCGTGCCCGTGCGGGTGTCGTCCGCGCAGACCCGGATCTCGCTCCACACGGCCGCAGCCCTCTGGATGTCGCTCACCGCCGCACGCGCCGTGCGTCCCATCGTGAGGGCGGCCGACGTGGTCGTCGGCATCGGGGGCTACGCGAGCGCGCCCGCGATCCTGGCTGCGCGCCGGGTGCGGACACCGATCGTGCTGATCGAGCAGAACGGAGTGCCGGGTGTGGTCAATCGCGTCGCGGCCCGATGGGCGGTCGCCGTCGCCACGACCTTCGAGGCGACTGCGTCCCGGTTGCCCTCTGGCACCCGGGTCCTGCGCACCGGCAATCCCGTCCGTCGCGAGATCGTCGACGTCGCTGCCGCTCGCGCAGAGCGCCGAGCCGAAGCCCTCCGGGTGTTCGCGCTCGACGACGATCGTCGCACGGTGTCGGTCTTCGGCGGCAGCCAGGGGGCTCGGCAGCTCGACCGCACGGTGGCGACGGCGATCGGCGAGCTCCGCGGTCGCGACGACATCCAATTTCTCGTCGCGACCGGCCCCGCCCACGTCGACGAGGTCGCGCCGGCGGCGGCGGACCCTGGCGACCCGCTCGTGCGCGTCGAAGGGTTCATCGACCGCATGGATCTCGCCCTCGCGATCACCGACCTCGCCGTCGCGAGGGCGGGGTCGGGCACGGTGTCGGAGCTCGCGGTCTGCGGGGTGCCGTCGATCCTCGTGCCCTACCCGTACGCCACCGAGCACCATCAGGAGGCGAACGGCCGCGAGGTGGAGCGCGCGGGGGGCGCCGAGGTCGTGCTCGAGGCCGACCTCACGCCGCCGGTCCTCGCCGAGCGGGTCACGACGCTCCTCGACGACGATCCTCGGCGTGCCGCGATGGCGGCGGCGATGCTCGAGTGGTCCCGCCCCGACGCGGATGAGCGCATCGCGGACCTCGTGACGGAGGTCGCCGCGTGAGGTCGTACGTGCCGCCTTCGGGGACCATCCCCACGCTCCCCGTACCCGTTCTCGCCGGGATCCGGTCGGTGCACATGATCGGCGTCGGTGGGGCGGGCATGCGCAACCTCGCCCGCCTGTTGCTCGCCCGAGGCATCGAGGTGCGTGGTTCCGACATGAAGGACTCGAAGGGGCTGCGCGAACTGGTCGAGGCCGGCGCCGAGGTGTGGGTGGGCCACGACCCCGCACGGCTCGGCGCCCCCGACGCGGTGATCATCTCGAGCGCGATCGGCGACGCCAACCCGGAACTGCGAGCGGCTCGGGAGCGGGGCGTGCCCGTATGGGCCCGGCAGCAGGCGCTCGCCGCGCTCGCCGCCGGGCATCGCGCCGTGGCCGTCGCCGGCACGCACGGCAAGACGACCACCACCTCGATGATCGCGGTGGTCCTCGACCGATGTGGACTCGACCCCAGCTACCTGATCGGCGGCGACCTCAACGAGAGCGGCAGCGGCGCGCGGAGCGGAGGCGGCGACGCCTTCGTCTTCGAGGCAGACGAGAGCGACGGGTCGTTCCTGCTCGCGCGCCCTTCCATCGGGGTCGTCACGAACGTGGACGTCGATCACGTCGACTTCTACCCGGGTGGTCGCGAGGAGATCGAAGCCGCGTTCGGTGCGTTCGTCACCGGCTGCGAGCACGTGGTGGCGTGCGGCGACGATCCAGGCGTGCGGTCCGTGCTCGACGATGCCGGCGTCGGGGCGCTGCGCTACGGCCTCGGTCGGGACAACGACCTCGTGGTCTCGGTCGACGAGCTCGGCCCCCAGGGCGCGGCAGGGCGCATCCGCGGCGCCGAAGGCGCCGAGTCGACGCTGCGGCTGCGCGTCGACGGCGCCCACAACCTGCTGAACGCTGCTGCGGCGGTCGGTGTGGCGGGCCTGCTGGGGCTTCCGCTGGCCGACGCCGCGGCCGCCGTCGGCGAGTACGACGGTGTGCACCGCCGGTTCGAACGGCGCGGCCGGGCGCGCGGCGCCGACTTCTTCGACGACTACGGACACACACCGACCGAGATGGCGGTCACGATCGAGACGGCCCGGCGTCGCAGGCCCGCACGGTTGATCGCGCTGGTGCAGCCGCACCGCTACTCACGGGTGCAGGCGCTCTGGCGGGAGCTCGGCGAGAGCGTGGCCGGCGCCGACCTCGTGCTGGTGACCGACGTGTACGGCGCCGCTCAGGAACCGATCCCAGGCGTGACCGGGAGGCTCGTGGCCGACGGCATCGAGATGGCCTCGCCCTCGACCCCCGTCGTGTACCTGCCTCACCGAGCGGAGGTGATCGACTTCCTGGATCGCGAGGTGCGCGAGGGAGACCTCATCGTGACGATGGGCTGCGGCGACGTGTGGATGCTGGCCGACGCGGCGCTCGAGCGGCTCGGAGGAGGACGCGAGCCGTGAGCGACATCGCTCTCGCCGAGGCGATCCTGCGCGCGGCATGCGGTGACCGGGTTCGCACCTCCTTCCCGATGGCACCGCTCACGACGTTCCGGATCGGCGGGTCCGCGGCCCTGTACCTCGAACCCGAGTCCGACGCCGACCTCTCGGCCGCCGCCGAGGCGGTGGCGGAGGGCGAGGTCGCGTTCGTCGTGATCGGGAAGGGATCGAACGTGCTCGTCTCCGACCGCGGGTTCGACGGGCTCGTGCTCCGCCTGGGACGCGGCTACCGGTGGGCGGCGCGTGACGGGGCTCGCCTCACCGCGGGTGGATCGATGCCCCTGCCCGCGCTGGCGGGTGTCGCGCTCCGGCACGCGCTCGACGGCCTGGCCTTCGGCGTGGCGATACCGGCCACGCTCGGAGGAGCGGTGAAGATGAACGCCGGCGCGCACGGGGGACAGATGGCCGACGTCCTCGTCGACGTCGGGGTCTTCCGGTTGGCGGACGGGCGCGAGGAGCGCGTGCCCACGGCGGCCGCCGGGTTCTCCTATCGGCACTCGGGACTCCCCTCCGATGGTGTCGTCACGAGCGCCCGGTTCGAGCTGCGGCCGGGGGACCCGACCGCGATCCGGGCCGCGATGGACGAGGCCCGCGAGTGGAGGAGACGCACCCAACCGCTCGCCGAGCCGAACTGTGGAAGCGTGTTCAAGAACCCAGCCGACGGACACGCCGCGCGATCGATCGAGGAAGCCGGGCTGAAGGGAACCCGGGTCGGCGGCGCGCAGATCTCCACCAAGCACGCGAACTTCATCGTCGCGCACGAAGGGGCCCGCGCGGACGACGTCCTGGCCCTGATCGACCTGGTGCGGCGAACGGTGAAGGCCCGCAGTGGCATCGCGCTCGAGCCTGAGGTCCAGCTGATCGGGGGGTTCGACCGTGTCGACGGATGACCTACGCACAGCCCATGAGCGCGACGCTCCTGACCCCTCGTCGGTTGCTCCCGCCTCGGCGGAGCCGCCGGCACACATCACGGACGAGGACCGCCGGCGCCGCCTCCGCCCCTGGGCGATCGCCGGGGGAACGGTCGTCGCCCTGGTCACCGGAACCGTCGCCCTCAGCTATACCCCTGTGTTCGGCGCACGGGCGGTCGAGGTCGAGGGTGAGGAACGCCTCGCCCCCCGCCAGGTGATGCGCCTGGCCGGGGTAGACCGCGGCACGAACGTCTTCCACCTCGACGCGGACCTCGCTGAGTCTCGACTCGAGGCCGAGCCGTGGATCCTCGATGCCACGGTCGCCACGCGCCTGCCGGGCACGATCACGATCTCCGTCAGGGAGCGCACGCCCGTGCTGATCCTCGTCACGGACGAGACGAGGCGGCTGGTCGCCGGCGATGGCACCGAGCTCGGGCGCGCGCCGCGAGGTTCGGCGTTCCCCGAGGTGACCGTGACGCCCGGGTCCACGATCGGGAGGACGGAGATCGAGGCCGCGAGTGAGGTCGTGCAGGCGATGCCCCACGAGTTGCGTGCGCGCATCGACTCGATCACGGTGTCCGAAGACGGCACGATCTCCCTCGTCGTCGACGGGGACGTGGAGGTCAGGTACGGCGCCGTGCGCGACACCACCGCGAAGTCCCAGGCGCTCCGCGCGATCCTGCGCTACGCCGACGAGGAGGGCAGAGGCCTGCTCTCCGTGGACCTGTCCGCCGCCGCGGCGCCGACGGCGAGGTTCGTCGGATCCCAGCAGCCGGTCTCGGTCCCCGACCCCTCGGCGGACGTGCCGGCGTCGGTGGACGGGACGGAGGACGACGCGCAAGAGTCCCCGTCTCCCTCGCCCTGACACCGCTGGAACTGTCATCGACCGCGACAGTCGGGACGGACTCTCGACTTGACGGACCTGCTGAGACTTAGTAACTTGCGGGACTCTACGTCATGTAGATATGACAATAACGCTTCAGTTTACGGTTATAGTTTGGGTCCAGGTACTGCAATTCCCCAGGTAGAGCGGGCCCCGGCTCGCGGAGGAAGACAGATGGACGTTCCCCAGAACTACCTCGCCGTCATCAAGGTGGTCGGGATCGGCGGCGGCGGCGTGAACGCGGTGAACCGCATGATCGAGGCAGGCTTGCGGGGCGTCGAGTTCATCGCCGTCAACACCGACGCACAGACCCTGCTGATGTCGGACGCGGAGGTGAAGCTCGACATCGGACGCGAGACGACCCGGGGTCTGGGAGCCGGCTCCGACCCCGAGGTCGGAAAGAACGCCTCCACGGAGCACGCCGATGAGATCGAGGAGATCCTCAAGGGCGCCGACATGGTCTTCATCACCGCGGGCGAGGGTGGCGGCACCGGAACCGGGGGCGCGCCCGTGGTCGCCGAAGTTGCACGTGGGCTCGGGGCTCTGACGATCGGCGTCGTGACGCGTCCCTTCGGCTTCGAGGGTCGCAAGCGCGCGACCCAGGCCGACCTCGGCATCACCGAGCTCAAGAAGGCGGTCGACACGCTGATCGTCGTGCCGAACGATCGTCTGCTTCAGGTCGCCGATCCCAACATGCCGATGGTGGAGGCGTTCCGCATGGCCGATCAGGTGCTGTTCCAGGGCGTCGACGGCATCACGTCCCTGATCACGACCCCGGGACTCATCAACCTGGACTTCGCCGACGTGAAGTCGGTCATGTCGGGCGCGGGCTCGGCCCTGATGGGCATCGGGCTCGGATCGGGCGCCGACCGCGCGACCGAGGCGTCGAAGGCCGCCATCAGCTCCCCGCTGCTCGAGAGCTCGATCGACGGCGCCAAGGGGGTGCTGCTCTCGATCGCGGGCCCGACCGACCTGACCCTTCACGAGGTGAACCAGGCGGCCGACGCGATCACGAAGGTCGCGCACCCCGACGCGAACATCATCTTCGGAGCCGTCGTCGACGACGCCCTCGGCGAGGAGGTGCGCGTGACCGTCGTGGCCGCGGGCTTCGACAAGGTCGCGCCCGCCGCCAGCGGGGGCAACCAGTTCGAGTCGCGCCTCTCTCGCCTGCTCGAGGAGCCGGTGCGCGGAGAAGGGGAGGAGACCCACGAGCCGCTCCCGTCGATCCTGGCCGACGCGGGCGAGGACGAGAGCGACGTGTTCACCACCGGCGAGCACGAACCGCAGCCGTCGGTGTCGTTCGACGCCGAGGAGGATCTCGACATCCCGGACTTCCTGAAGAGCTGAGCGAGCACACCCGCTCCGCGCGGCCCCGTGTGGGCGTGGGGGCGGGGAGGTTCCCACGCGAGGAGGCGCCCTTCCCCCGCCTCTTGGCCGAGAGACCTCCCCGCCCCCGTTCTCGTCTCGTGGTGATCGACACGCCCCGTTCCGTGGTGATCGACACGCCGGCCGGTCGCCCCTCGCGTGACACGATGCCCACATGACCGCCGGGCGAGACGAGGTCTTGCACAACCTGCATCTGATCCGGGCTGCGATCGAGCGAGCCTGCGATCGGGCCTCGCGGGACCCCGGGTCGGTCCTGCTGGTGGCGGCCGCGAAGACCCAACCGGCCGAAGCGATCCGATGGGTGGTGGAGGCCGGGGTCCCGGCGGTCGGCGAGAACTACGTCCGAGAGCTGCGCGAGGTGCACGACGCGGTGCCCGGCGCCCGTTGGCATTACATCGGCGCGTTGCAGACGAACTCCGCTCATCACGTGGCGGCGCTCGCCGACGTCGTGGAGACGGTCTCCGGCGAGCGGGCGAGCCGGCGGCTCGGGCGTCGTGCCGCCGCGCTCGGACGCACCCTCGACGCCCTGATCGAGGTGGACTTCACCGACTCGAGAGCGGGGGTGTCCCCCCACGACGCGGCTCCGTTCGCCGACCTCGTCGCCGGGATCGACGGCCTCCGCCTGCGGGGCCTCATGTCGATCGCGCCGATCGGCGAGACCGCCGAGGATGCGAGGCCGTGGTTCCGCAGGCTCCGGGAGCTGCGGGATGCCATCCGAGAGAACCACCCCGACGTGGTGGACTTGAGCATGGGGATGTCGTTGGATTACGAAGCTGCAGTAGAGGAAGGCGCTACGATGGTTCGCATCGGGACGGCGCTGTTCGGTCCTCGGGATCGTCCGGGGGATCCGGGCGGGGCGCCGTGAGACGGCCGATGACACGAGAGGAACGGAGATGGCCGGCGTGTGGAAGAAGACGCTGAACTACCTGGGGCTCGTCGAGGAGGACGAGGACTTCGTGGACGACATGCCCGAGGCCGACCCGGCGCCGGTGCGACGCATGCGTCCGCAGGCGGTCCGTGAGGTTCCCGCCGAGGCCGAGGGGGTCGTGCGCACGATCGCCTCGCCGCGCCCCGTGTCCACGGGCATGAGCTCGATCCACAAGTCCGAGCCGAAGCGGTTCAACGAGGCCCGGGAGGTCGCCGACCGCTTCAAGGACGGCACGGCCGTGATCATGAACCTGCAGTCGACCGAGGATTCGATCGCGCGTCGCCTCGTCGACTTCGCGAGCGGGCTCGTCTACGGGCTCGACGGCAAGATCGAGCTGGTCGCGAACCGCGTGTACCTGCTCAGCCCCGCCGACGTGGAGGTCTCGGCCGAGGAACGGGAACGCCTCGCCGGCACCGGCTTCTACAACCAGTTCTGAACCAGGGCGGGGGCGCCCACCCGGGTCCCGCCCCTGCTGTTAGCCTCTCGACCCGATGAACAGGCTCATCTGCGTCGCGCTCACGCTCGCCTGGGTGATCCTGCTCGTGCGGGTCATCCTGAGCTGGGTGCAGCTCGCAGGGTGGCACCCGCCCGCCACCGGTCCGCTACGCTCCGCCTACGAGCTCTTGTTCGACGTGACCGAGCCGCCGCTGCGACTGCTTCGTCGCATCATCCCCCCGGCGGGTATGTTCGACCTCTCGGTCGTGGTGGCCTTCATCATCATCTTCGTGTTGCAGACCGCGATCTGCCGCTGACCAGGAGGGGTTCATGGGCAAGAAGGACACAGGACTGGGCGAGGCGGTCGCCGCACCGTCGCGGCTCACTCCTGCCGACATCCAGCAGAAGGAGTTCCGGGTCTCGCGCTTCGGCGGCTACAAGATGCGCGACGTCGACGAGTTCCTCGACCAGATCACCGACTCGTTCACCGCGCTGACGAGCGACGTCGACCGCCTGCGGGCGGGCGGCGCCTCGCCCGTCGTCGGCTCGCCGGACCTCGGCGACGTCGCGCGTCAGGCCGACGAGATCATCGCGAGGGCCCGAGCAGAGGCGGCACGCATCGTCGCGGAGGCTCGCACGACGGCCGCCGCGTCGACGTCCGCCGCGGCCCCGACCGGACCGCAGGACAAGGCCGCGGTCAACGCCTTCATCGCTCGCGAGCGCGAGTTCCTCCAGTCGCTCGCGGGGCTCGTCCAGGAGCATGCCGAGACGGTCAAGGCCATGGCGAAGTCGGCACGGTCAGGTTCCGAGGCGCCGGCCGCGGCTGCCTCCGGACCAGGATCGTCGCCGACCACCGAGCAGGCGCCGTCCGGCTCGACGGGGACGGCCCCCGCGGCAGCGGCGACCGCATCCTCGCCGCCTCCTGCCAGCTCGACCCCTCCCGCTGCCTCGCCTGAAGCGTCCGAGGCGAAGGCGGAGCCGACCCGTGTGCCCGAGAGCGACGACACCGTCCGCATCGAGGAGCCGGCCACGGCCGGCGCCACCCGTGGTGAGGCGGAGCCCGAAGGTGATCGCTCGCTCCGCGAGCTCTTCTGGGGCGAGGACTGACCGGACCACCGGGCGACGACCGCCGGTATGGGCGCGACGTCGCGGGCCGCTACCTCGTGGCCCTCGGCTTCGGGGCGCTCTGCCTGGTGAGCCTGGCCCTGGGCATGGCGATCGAGCGCGGTGCGACGCTCGTCGGGCTCGCGATCGTCGCCGGTTCGATCGCGCTCGTCGCCCTCGCCGACGGCACGCTCAGGCGCGCGCGGGCGAGGCATAGTCCGCGCGCCGCACGCTGATCCGCACCGGACCACCCTCGATCGCCGTCTCGACGGCGGGACCCTCGACCTCGCCGTGGATCACGTCGACGGACAGGGTCTCGACGGCGACCGCGTCGCGATGCTCGGTGAGGGCGTCGGTCACCACCGGCCCCGCCTCGACGCCGAGCTGTATCCGGTCCGAGATCTCGAGGCCCGCGGCCTTGCGCGCGTCCTGGATCGCGCGGATGAGCTCGCGCGCCACACCTTCTCGCCGCAGCTCGTCGGTCAGGTGCAGGTCGAGCGCGAGCGTGATGCCTCCGTCACTCGCGACCCCCCAGCCCTCACGGACATCCTGCGAGAGGTCGACATCGTCGCGACCGAGCGCGACGTCGCCTCCCGATGTGGACACCACGACCGTCGCACCCATCGCGAGCTCGCCCGCGAGCGAGCCGTCGTCGACAGCGAGCAGGGTCGCGACCTCCTTCACCCGAGCGCCGAGCGCCGGCCCCAGCGCCTTGAAGTTCGGTTTCGCGTGCCACCTGCCGAACGACCCCGCCGACTCGGCGAAGACGACTCGGTGCACGTTCAGCTCCTCGGCGACCAGATCGAGCAGCGGTTCGAGGCCCTCGAGGCTGCCCGGGAGGTGGACCACCGCCTCCGCCAGCGGCTGACGCACCCGTGTCTTCGTCTCGGTGCGCACGGTCCGGCCGAGGCCGACGATCGTCCGCGCCGCCTCCATCGCCGCGTCGAGCGCATCGTCGATCGCCGCGGCGTCGGCCTCCGGATAGTCGACGAGATGCACGGACTCGGGTTGTCCTGCGCGGCCGGCTGCGAGGTTGCGCCAGATGACGTCGGCGACGAACGGCGTGAATGGGGCGAGCAGCGTCGCCACGGTGACGAGGCACTCGTACAGGGTATGGAACGCGGCCGATGCGTCGTCGGTGGCATCGCCGCCGGGGTTCCAGAACCTGCGCCGCGCACGGCGTACGTACCAGTTCGACAGGTCGTCGACGAAGCGCTCGATGCGGCGGCCCGCGCCGGTGGCGTCGTAGGCGTCGAGGCCGTCGCGGGCGGCGGCGACCGTGCGCGCGAGCTGGGACAGCACCCAACGGTCGAGCAGGGGCCGGTCGGCGACGGGGGGCGCCGGCGACGCAGGGTCGAAGCCGTCGGCGGTCGCGTAGGTCACGAAGAACGCGTGCACGTGGCGCAGCGTCAGCAGGAACTGCCGCACCACGTCGTCGAGCACCTCGTGCCCGATCCGCCGGGAGGCCCACGGCGAGCCGTTCGTGATCATGAACCAGCGCAAGGCGTCGGCGCCCTGGCGATCCAACGCCTCCCACGGGTCGAACATGTTCCCCAGCGACTTCGACATCTTGCGGCCATCGGCCGCGATGATGTGACCGAGGCAGACGACGTTGCGGTAGGCGGTCGCGTCGAAGTGCAGCACCCCCTCGGCCATCAGCGTGTAGAACCATCCGCGCGTCTGGTCGATCGCCTCGGAGATGAAGTCCGCGGGGAAGTGTCGCTCGAAGTCCTCGATGCCGCGGCCGAGGTCAGGATGGTAGCCCCACTGGGCGAACGGCATCGCGCCCGAGTCGTACCAGGTGTCGATCACCTCGGGAACCCGGCGAGCCTCCTCGCCGCACTCGGTGCATGAGAACGTCACGTCGTCGATCGCCGGCCGGTGGGGATCGACGTCGCGGACGTCGCGGCCCGCGAGCTTGCCGAGCTCGGTGAGCGAGCCGACGGCCCGCAGGTGCCCGGCGCCGCACCGCCAGATCGGCAGCGGCGTGCCCCAGTAGCGCTCGCGTGAGAGCGCCCAGTCGACGTTGTTCTCCAGCCAGTTCCCGTACCGCCCGCCCTTGATGTGGTCGGGGAACCAGTGCACCTGCTCGTTCACGGCGAGCAGACGGTCCTTCACCTCGGTCGTACGCACGTACCAGGACGTGCGCGCGTAGTAGAGCAGCGGCGTCTTGCATCGCCAGCAGAAGGGGTAGCTGTGCTCGTACGTCCCCGACCGCAGCAGCACGCCGCGCTCTCGCAGGTCCTCGACGATCCTCGTGTCGGCGTCCTTCACGAAGTGGCCGCGCACGAACCCCGGCGCGAGGTCGGTGAACCGTCCGTCGTCACCCACCGGCTTGTGGACGGGCCAGCCCTGCGCGAGGCCGATGGCGAGGTCCTCCGGGCCGAACGCAGGGGCGAGATGCACGATGCCGGTGCCGTCGTCCATCGAGACGAAGTCCGCCGCCACGACGCGATGCGCGTCCTCGACGTTCGGATAGGGCGGTTCGTATCGAGCGCCGACGAGTGCGGCGCCCGACATCGTGCGGACGAGGTCGCCGCCCTCGCCGAGCACGGTCTCCCGCAGCGCGGCGCCGACGATCAGGCGCTCGCCGTCGAGGGCGATCTCGGCGTATCCGGCGGCGGGGTCGACCGCGACCCCGGTGTTCGAGGGCAGGGTCCACGGCGTCGTGGTCCACACGACCATCGATGCGCCCACGAGCCCGGCGTCGTCCGCCTCCACGATCGGGAACCGCACGTGCACGCTCGGGTCGTCGACGGTCTGGTACCCCAGCGCGACCTCGGCATCGGACAGGGCGGTTCCGCAGCGGGGGCAGTACGCCGTGACCTTGTCCGCTTCCTGCAGCAGGCCCCGCTCGAACAACGACTTCAGCGACCACCACACGGACTCGATGTAGCGGGGCGACATCGTCCAGTAGGCCTCGTCGAGGTCGACCCAGTAGCCGATGCGCTCGGTGAGCCGCTCGAACTCGCCAACGTATCGTCGAACCGACTCGCGGCACCGCCGGTTGAACTCGGCGATCCCGAAGGCCTCGATGTCGCGTTTGCCCGTGGTGCCGATCTCCTTCTCGACCTCGAGCTCGACGGGCAGGCCGTGACAGTCCCACCCGCCCTTGCGCGGCACGAGATGGCCGGTCATCGTCTTGAACCGGGGGTAGACGTCCTTGAACGTGCGGGGCTCTACATGATGCACGCCGGGCTTGCCGTTCGCGGTCGGGGGCCCCTCGTAGAACATCCACAAGGGCGCGCCCTCGCGCCGGGCGAGCGAGGCGTTGAAGACGTCGTGCTGCTTCCAGAACGCGAGGATCTCCCGCTCGAGCTCCGGGAAGCTCGCCTTCGTGTCAACCGGCTCGAACGCCGCCATCTCCCGTCCTTCCCGCCGCGGTTCGTGGGGCCCCGAACACGCCGAACGCCCCGCCCCAGTTGCCGGGACGAGGCGTCGAGTCTGCCCCGCGGTGCCACCCCGCGTTGCCGCGCCCTCACGGGTCGCGGCCACTCACGGCCTCGAACGAAGGCCCCCGCTGTCACGGGCGGAACCCGCCTGCGCCTCCCACGGCCGACCGGCCGGCTCGGACAGGGGCTCGGGGATGATGTCCGCGCGGGGCCGGCGCCGGGCTCCCACCATCCCCGACTCGCTCCTGCCTGACGGATCCGCGCGGCGCGTTCCCGTCGTCGCCTGTGAGGGGCATGCTACATGCATGGCGAGCCTGAGGGTGCGGGTGGTGCCCCGCTCCGGACGAACCGAGGTCGCGCGGGGACCCGCCGGCGAGATCGTGGTGAGGGTCCGGGCGGCCCCCGAGCGGGGGAGGGCCACGACCGAGGCGGGCGCCGCCCTGGCTGCGTTCATCGGTATCCCTCGGACCGCCGTGTCGCTGCACAGGGGCGCCCGCTCGAGGTCCAAGGTCTTCGCGCTCGAAGGGGTCTCCGACGCCGACCTCAGGAAGGCCCTGAACCGCCTCTGACCTGCGACGACAGGCTCATGAGGGTCCGTTCTGCTACCCTTCGCCGACCATGCCCCAGACCAAGCTCACCGCCAAGGAGCTCGGCGACCTCAAGGGTCGCCTCGAAGAGGAACGGCTCGAGCTGCGCGACCAGCTGGCCACGATCGAGGAGGAGGCTTTCGCCGCCACCCAGTCCGAGCTCGCCGGCGACGTGGGGCTCGACGACGAGTCGGCCGATGCGGGCACGGCGACGTTCGAGCGCGAGAAGGACCTGTCGATCGAGAACAACGTGCGCGACCTGCTGGCCAAGATCGACCGCGCGCTCAAGCGCATCGACGACGGCAGCTTCGGCACCTGCGATCGATGCGGTAAGCCGATCGAGAAGGCTCGCATCAAGGCGCTTCCCTACGTCGACCTCTGCATCAAGGACGCGCAGGCGCAGTCGCGCCGGTAGCGGCTGTGGACCGCGCTCGACGCCGCGGAGCGGTCTGGCTCTTCACCGTCGCGGGGCTCGTCTTCCTGCTGGATCGCCTCACCAAGGTCTGGGCCGAGCGGCGACTCGTGTCCGACCCGATCGATGTGATCCAGGGCGTCCTGACGTTCCGCTTCGCGACGAACCCCGGTGGCGCGTTCAGCCTGGGCCAGAACGCGCCGTGGTTCTTCGCGACGGCCAGCATCGCCGTGTCGATCCTGATCGTCGTCACCGCGTTCCGCCACACGAACGTCCTCACGGCGGTCGCGCTGGGACTCGTGCTCGGGGGTGCGGTCGGGAACCTGACCGACCGGCTCACCCGCGGCGAAGACTTCTTCTCGGGGCGGGTCGTTGACTTCATCGACCTGCAGATCTGGCCGGTGTTCAACATCGCCGACGCCGCGATCGTCGTGGGGGCGGTGATCCTCGCCGTGAGTTCGTTCGTCGGGGACCGCGACCAGACGACCTCTGGCGCCGCCCTCGGAGGGAGCGCATCGCCGGCGCCGGACGGGCACCCCGTCGATGAGCGCTGAGACCTACGTCGGGGAGGCCGGTCGGCTCGACGCCGTGATCGCCCGGCTCTCCGGCTCCACCCGGGCCGACGTGCAGCGCGCGATCGCCGACGGTCAGGTGCTCGTCGACGGCGAGGTGCGCCCGAAGTCCTTCCGGCTCGAGGGCGGCGAGCGGCTCGAGGTCGAGATCCGGTCGAACGGACCGCTCGTGGCGGAGGGCCCGCCGGTGCCGATCCGCTTCGAGGACGCGCACCTGTTGGTGATCGCGAAACCGGCGGGCCTGATCACTCATCCCACGGAGCAGCGACGCACCGGCACCCTGGTGAATCGGCTGCTCGGCATGGGCCTCCCGCTGTCAGGCACCGGCGGCCCGTTGCGCCCCGGCATCGTGCACCGCCTCGATGCGGGCACCTCCGGGTTGATGCTCGTCGCGAAGACGGACGACGCGCACGAGGCGCTCTCACAGATGATGCGGCGCCACGAGGTGCAACGCCGCTACCTCGCGCTCGTGCGTGGTCGGGTGGAGCACGAGACGTTCGCCGTCGACGCGCCCCTCGGCCGCCGGGCCGAGCGCATCGTCGTGGACCACAGCGAGGGCAGGACGGCCGAGACGGGGTTCGAGATCCGCGAACGTCTGCCCCGCGCGACGCTCCTCGAGGCCACACCGCGCACCGGACGAACCCACCAGATCCGCGTGCACCTGCGCGCGATCGGGCACCCGATCCTCGGGGATCGTGCGTACGGGGGCGGTGGGGACGACGCATCCGCCCTCGGGCTGGCGCGACCGTTCCTGCATTCCTGGCGGATCGCGTTCGACCACCCGGTCACTGGGGAGCACGTCGAGGTCGAGGAAGCCCTCCCCGACGAGCTCGGCGACGCCTTGGAGAGGGCCCGCGACCTGCAACCTTGACGACCCCAGGGGCCGGGCGTAGGTTGGTCACCCGCTGGAATCACACCGGTGTAGTTCTCCACAGCCGCCGGGGAAGCTGTGGATATCCGCCCCGCAAGGAGCTCGCACACCGCATATGACCGACCGCAGCGACGGCTTCGTCCACCTCCACGTGCATTCCGAGTACTCCCTACTCGACGGCGCCGCTCGCATCGAAGCGCCCGCGTCGAACCCCGGGGCGCCCACGATCTTCAGCGAGGCGCAGCGGCTCGGCATGCCTGCGGTCGCCGTCACCGACCACGGATCGATGTTCGGCACCCTGCGATTCTTCGAGGCGGCCAGGGCGGCCGGCGTGAAGCCGATCATCGGCGTCGAGGCCTACGTCGCGCCCGGCTCGCGGTTCGATCGCAACCCCGGCGAGAGCGAGGAGAAGTACTACCACCTCACGCTCCTGGCCCGGAACGAGGCCGGGTATCGCAACCTCCTCAAGCTCGTCTCCGCGGCCTACCTCGAGGGCTTCTATCACCGCCCACGCATGGACAAGCAGCTGATGGCCGAGCACGCCGAGGGCATCACCTGCCTCTCGGGCTGCCTCTCGAGCGAGGTGTCCGTGCAGCTGCTGAACGGTCAGCAGGAGCGGGCCCGCGACATCGCCTCCGAGTACCGCGACATCTTCGGGGCCGACGGCTTCTACATCGAGGTGCAGGACCACGGCATCGGCGACCAGCGCAAGATCCTGAGGCAGCAGTTCGATCTCGGGCGCGACCTCGGCATCCCGGTCGTGGCCACGAACGACCTGCACTACACGCTCAAGGAGGACGCCAAGCCGCACGACGTGCTGCTCTGCATCCAGCAGCAGAAGGTGCAGACCGATCTGAAGCGGCTGCGCTTCGATGCCGACGAGTTCTACCTGAAGAGCGCCGAGGAGATGCGCCATGTGTTCGCCGAGGCGCCCGAGGCCTGCGACAACACCCTCACGATCGCCGAGAGCGTCGAGCTCGACCTCGTCTACGGTGATCGCGCGCCCGCCGAACAGCGCTACCACCTGCCGCGCTTCGAGACGCCCGGTGGCCTCGACCGAGACACCTATCTACGACAGCTCGTCGACGACGGCGCCGCGGCCCGCTACGGCGAGATCACACCCGAGATCCGCGAGCGGATCGACCACGAGCTCGGCGTGATCACCAGCATGGGCTTCGGGGGCTACTTCCTGATCGTGTGGGACCTGATCCGGCACGCCCGCGACCAGGGCATCCGGGTGGGCCCGGGACGCGGATCGGCGGCGGGGTCGGTCGTGAGCTACGCGCTGCGCATCACCGACCTCGACCCGCTCCGCTACGGGCTGTTGTTCGAGCGGTTCCTGAACCCCGAACGCATCCAGATGCCCGACATCGACATGGACTTCGACGAGCGCCGCCGCGACGAGGTGATCCGGTACGCGACCGAGAAGTACGGGGCCGATCACGTCGCGCAGATCGTCACGTTCCAGACGATCAAGGGGAAGCAGGGCATCCGCGACGCCGCGCGCGTGCTCGGGTTCCCGCCGGTGGTCGGCGATCGTCTCTGCAAGATGTATCCGCCGGCGGTGATGGGCCGCGACTACCCGATCGAGGATGCGCTCAAACTCTCGCCCGACCTGGCGAACGCGTACGAGCGTGAGCCGGAGGCCAAGGAGATCGTCGAGACGGCACGGGCCCTCGAAGGGCTGCGCCGCGAGGACTCCGTCCACGCGGCCGGCGTCGTGATCGGCGACGCGCCGCTCGTGAACTACCTGCCGCTGAAGCTCTCCAAGGACTCCCGCGACGATTCCAAGAAGGTCGTAACCCAGTTCGACATGAACGGGGTCGAGGCGCTCGGCTTGCTGAAGATGGACTTCCTCGGCCTGCGGAACCTCTCGGTGATCGAGGACACCCTGCGACACCTGCGCGCCCGAGGCGTCGAACTCGACATCGACCACGTCGCGCTCGACGACCCCGAGACCTACGCGATGCTGCAGCGCGCCGAGACCACGGGCGTGTTCCAGATGGAATCGGCGGGCATGCGCAACCTGATCAAGGTCCTCAAGCCCGACCGTTTCGAGGACCTGATGGCGCTCGTGGCCCTCTACCGGCCCGGGCCGCTGAACAACGGTCTGCACACGGAGTACGCCGAGCGCAAGCACGGACGGCGCCAGGTCACCTACCCGCACGACGACCTCGAGCCGATCCTGCGCGACACGTACGGCGTGATGATCTACCAGGAACAGGTGATGCAGGTGGCGGTGGCGCTCGCCGGCTTCTCGATGGGCGAGGCCGACACCCTGCGCAAGGCGATGGGCAAGAAGAAGCTCGACGTGCTCATGCCCTTCAAGGAGAAGTTCATCGCCGGCGCCGTCGACAAGGGCTATCCGCGCACGCTCGCCGACGACATGTTCGACATGATCGTGCCCTTCGCCGACTACGGGTTCAACGCCTCGCACGCCTGCGCCTACGGCTACGTGGCCTACCAGACGGCGTACCTGATGGCCCACCACCCGGTCGAGTACATGGCGGCGATCCTGACCTCGGTCAAGGACGACAAGGATCGCAAGCCCTACTATCTCTACGCGTGTCGCGGCATGGACATCGAGGTCCTGCCCCCCGACGTGAACGAGTCCGAGACTGACTTCGCCCCGGCGCCGGGTGGCGTGCCCGCGATCCGCTACGGCCTGTCCGCGGTGCGCAACGTGGGGGAGGGGGCCGTCACGAGGATCATCGAGGCGCGCCGCGCCGGGGGGGCATTCACGTCGTTCTCGGACTTCTGCAGGAAGGTCGATCCGGGGGTGCTGACGAAGCGCGTGCTGGAGTCCCTCGTGCAGGCGGGCGCGTTCGACTCACTCGGCTACACGCGCCAGGGCCTCCTCCACGCCCAGGACAAGGTCTCGGGACCGATCCTCGCCGAGCGCAAGGCCGAGGATGCCGGCCAGTTCTCCCTCTTCGGAGGGGGTGACGACGCATCGGCGGCGGGAGCGATCGACGAGTCCGTGCTCGAGGCGGAGGAGTTCGACAAGCGCACGCTCCTGCGGCTCGAGAAGGAGATGCTCGGACAGTTCGTCACCGACCACCCCCTGCTCGAGGTCCGCGACGTGCTCTCGTCGAAGTGCTCGCATGAGATCGCCGACCTCGATGCGCTCGGCGACGGCGATCTCGTCACGATCGGCGGCATCATCGGAGCCGTCGCCCGCAAGTACACGAAGCGCGGTGAGCCGTACGCGCAGTTCCGCCTCGAGGGGCTGGCGGGCGGTGTCAACGTGGTGGCGTTCCCGAACGTGTACGAGGCCGTGCCCGGCATGATCGAAACCGATCGCATCGTGCTCGCCGCGGGCCGCATCGACCTGCGCGGGCGCGAGCTGCAGATCCGGGCGACCGAGGTCCGTGAACCCGACCTCGGCGGCGCGTCGTCGATCGCCGCGGTGCCCGATGCGGTCGTCGTCGATCTGCCCGCGGCGGCCTGCACACCCTCGGTCCTCGCCAGGCTCAAGGATCTCTTCGAGGCCCACCCCGGCGGAGCCCCGGTCCGGGTGCGGTTCCTGTCCTCGGGTGGGGTGACCCCGTTGGAGCTCGGCACGTACCGGGTACGCCCCGGTGGTCCGCTCCTGGGTGAGCTCCGGTCGTTGCTCGGCGGCGACGCCGCGCGGGTCGAGCGCGATCCGGCGGCCGACCCCGAGGGCAGCGCGTCGGCCCTCCGCTCGTCCGGCCTCGACTAGTTGGGGCTCACGTCGAGGCCGGCGCCGCCCACCCCGGCCCCGAGCGCTCGCACCAGGGCCGTCTCGTGCCGGAAGATGCCGCGCACCGCGATGAGTCGGTCACCCGCGCCGGCCAGCTCCAGCAGCGACTGATGCGTCGGCACCAGGGCGGGAGTGGCCGCGGCGAGCACGTAGCTCGCGGCCACGGGATCGTGAGGGATCGAGGCGACCTGTCCAGCGGGTTCCCCCGTGACGGACAGGTACGACGAGAGGGCGGCAGCGGCGGCCTCGACGGCGTCGGTGCCCGCGCCTCCCTCGTCCGGGTAGGGTTCGACCTGCCAGATCGGGTACGGGTCTTGCCGGGTCGGCGCGACCAACGCGACGCGATCCCGGCCGACGATGCGCAGTCGGTGCGAACCGTCCTCGTCGCGATCGTGTGCCTCGAGCCCTACCGTGACGCCGACACGGTAGGGCTCGTAGGAACCGCCCACCTCCTGTCCGTGGAGGATCGCGACCACGGCGAACGTGCCCGCAGGGAGCACGTCGTCCATCAGGGCCCGATAGCGGGGCTCGAACACCCGCAGGCCCATCGCCTGACCGGGGAACAACACGGTGTGGAGCGCGAAGACGGGCATCTCCATGCACCCATGATGCCAGCGCGCGGCCGATAGGGTTCCCTACGATGGGCTTCGAGGTGATCCCCGCGATCGACGTCTCCGGCGGGCGGCTCGCGTCGTACTCCCCCGCGGGGCCCGTCCCCGAGAGCGCGTTCGACGGCGACCCGCTCGCCGCAGCCGGTGACTACGCCGCAGCGGGAGCGCGATGGGTGCACGTCGTCGACCTGGATCTCGCCTTCGACGGTCTCGCGCGCAACCTCGACGTCGTGCGCGCGATCGTGGCGCTCGGTGTGCGCGTGCAGGCGAGCGGGGGCATCCGCACGAGCGCCCACGCGCACGCGGCGATCGGCGCGGGGGCCTCTCGCGTCGTGCTGGGATCGGGGGCGCTGCGTGATGAAGCGGGCGCCTTCGACGCGATCGCGGCCTTCCCCGGCCGCATCGTCGTCGGCATCGACGTGGACGGTGATCGCATCCGCTCGCGGGGAGCCGCCGGCGTGGATCTCCCGCTCGTCGAAACCCTCGGCTGGCTGGTGGCCGGGGGCGCGCCGGCCTTCCTGGTGACCGCGGTCGCCAGGGTCGGAAGCCTCATGGGTCCCGACGTCGCGGCGGTCAAGCGGGTCATCCGAGCGGGCCGTCCGGTGATCGCCGCGGGCGGCGTCTCCAGCGTCGAGGACCTCGTGACCCTCCGCGCCTCCGGAGCCTCCGGCGCCGTCGTGGGGCGAGCCGCCCTCGAGGGTGGACTCGATCTCGAGCGCGCCCTGCGCCTCGGGCTCGGGTGAGCGGGGCTCGGCGGACCTGTCGGTAGACTCGCGAGCTCGATGGGATTCCTCACCGACTTCGTCTCCGGGGTCCGACGCGACCTCCGCGAGCATCCCCTCGACGAAGGGGCCCTCCTGTCCCGCGCGCAGGCTCGGCCCCCGGCGCGCGGGTTCGTCGCCGCGCTGCGCGAGCGGACGCCCGCGCTGATCGCCGAGCTCAAGCGTGCCTCGCCGAGCGCCGGCTCGATCGCCGACGGTGCCGATCCGATCTCTCAGGCGGTCGCCTACGCCGACGCAGGCGCCGCGGCGATCTCGGTGCTGACCGAGCCACGCCACTTCCATGGGTCGCTCTCCGACCTCGAGGCAGCGCGGGTGAGCGTGCAGGTGCCGTTGCTACGCAAGGACTTCCTCATTCACCCGGCGCAGGTGATCGAGGCGCGCGCGCACGGCGCCGACGCCGTGCTGCTGATCACGGCGGCGCTCACCGACGATGAGCTGACGGCGATGCTCGCGATCGCCGGAGACCTCGGCATGGGTGTCCTCGTCGAGGCCTACGCCGACGATGAGCTCGAGCGCGCGATCGCGAGCGGCGCCGAAGTGATCGGGGTCAACGCTCGCGACCTCGAGTCCCTCGAGGTCGACGCCGTCGGCGCGCTCGAGCTCGTGCGACGCATCCCCGGCGACCGGGTGGCCGTCTTCGAGTCGGGCGTGAGGACCCGAGCGGACGTCGACGCCGCCGTCGACGCCGGGGCGTCTGCCATCCTGGTGGGCGAGGCCCTGATGCGCGCCGCGGATCCGCGCGCCGGCGTGCGGGAGCTCATCGGGGCTTCCGCCCACGATCCGAACGACAAGGAGACCGGACCGGCATGAGTCCCGACACCGCCACGTCACCCCTGCCGACCGTGCCCGACGAGCGTGGACGCTTCGGCGACTACGGGGGCCGGTACGTGCCCGAGGTGCTGATCCCCGCGCTCGACGAGCTCGCGAACGCATGGGCGCGCCTGCGCGACGATCCGAGGTTCCGCGGCGAGCTCGGCGCGCTGAGCCGTGACTTCGTCGGACGTCCGACGCCGATCACCCATGCTGCCCGCCTCTCGGCAGAGGTCGGGTACGAGGTCTGGTTGAAGCGAGAGGACCTCGCCCACACGGGAGCCCACAAGATCAACAACGCGCTCGGTCAGGCGCTGCTCGCCAAGAGACTCGGGAAGCGGCGCATCATCGCCGAGACCGGCGCCGGACAGCACGGGGTGGCCGCCGCCACGGCCTGCGCGCTGCTCGGGCTCCCGTGTGTGGTCTATATGGGCGAGGAGGACACGCGCCGCCAGGCGCCGAACGTCGCGCGCATGAAGCTGCTCGGCGCCGAGGTCGTGCCCGTCACCGCCGGCACGAAGACCCTGAAGGAAGCCGTGAACGAGGCGCTGCGCGACTGGGCGGCCACGGTCACCGACACCCACTACATCATCGGGTCGGTGGTCGGGCCTCACCCGTTCCCTCAGCTCGTTCGCGACCTACAGCGGGTGATCGGCGACGAGGCCCGAGCTCAGTACGCCGAGCGGATGGGAGGCGATCCCGAGGTCGTCGTGGCGTGCGTGGGAGGAGGGTCCAACGCGATCGGCATGTTCACGGCGTTCGTCGGCACCCCCGGCGTCCGCCTGATCGGGGTGGAAGCGGGCGGGCGGGGCATGAACCTGGGGGAGCACTGCTCCTCGATCACACAGGGGCAGCCGGGCGTGCTACACGGCGCGATGATGTACCTGCTGCAGGACGCCGAGGGACAGATCGTCGAGACCCACTCGATCTCGGCCGGCCTCGACTACCCGGGCGTGGGACCCGAGCACGCGTGGCTGCACGACGAGGGGCTCGCGGAGTACGTGAGTGCCTCCGACGAGGACGCGCTCGCCGGCTTCCAGGCGCTCGCGCGCACCGAGGGCATCCTGCCCGCGCTGGAACCGGCCCACGTGATCGGTTGGCTGCTGCACCGCCCCCTGCCCGAGGGTGCCCGGGTCCTCGTCTGTCTCTCGGGCCGGGGCGACAAGGACCTCGATACGGTGCTCGCGGCGCTGGGGTCGAGCGCCTGATGGGCGCCCTGGAGACCGCGCTCCGGTCGCGACGCGACCGCGGCGGACGCTCGTTCGTCCCCTACCTGACGGGCGGCTACCCGGGTGTCGATGCGGCCCTGCTGCGCGCGGTGGCCGACGCCGGCGCCGACGCGATCGAGGTGGGCGTGCCTCACTCCGACCCGGTGATGGACGGGGGGGTGATCCAGGAAGCGTCGGCGGTCGCGCTCGCGGCCGGCACCCGTCCGTCCGACGTGCTCGCGACGATCCGCGACGCCGCGCTCGAGATCCCCGTCGCCGTGATGACCTACGTGAATCCCGTGCTCCGCCGTGGGGTCGAGGTGTTCCTCGACGACGCCTGTGAGTCGGGCGTCGCAGGCATCATCGTGCCGGACCTGCCGGTCGACGAGGCCGCGGCGTTCGACGCGGCCTGTGCGGGGAAAGGCATCGACGCCGTCCTGCTGGCGGCCCCCGGGGCCATGTCTACGCGGCTTGCGGAGATCGGCGCCAGGTCGCGTGGGTTCGTCTACTGCGTGGCGACCTACGGCGTCACAGGAGCACGAGATGAACTGGGCGGCAGTGCTCGGGAGCTGGTCTCCGCCCTCCGCCCACTCACCGACCTGCCGCTCCTGGTGGGGGTCGGGATCGGCACACCGGATCAGGCGCGCCAGGCTGGCGAGTTCGCCGACGGCGTGATCGTCGGCAGCGCCTTGATGGACCGGCTGGTGCACGGCGACCGCCGCGGCATGCTCGATCTGGCGAGATCGTTCCGCGAGGCGCTCCCGCTCGCCTGATCGGCCTCCGGGCCGAGGTGGCGGCATCCCGAGGGGACCCGTCGAACGTATGCACGTGCAGGCCGATCCGACGGAGCGGTTGGCTTGGAGGTTCGGGATGTGATACCAACACGCATCCCGAAGCACTCAAGGGAAGGGGGCCCAATGAAGCGTCGACCTTGGCTGACGGTGATCGCCACCGTCGCCGCGCTCGCTCTTGTGGCGAGCGCCTGTTCCAACGACGACGATGGTGGTGACGCCGGCGACGGCGACACCGAGACCGCGGCGGCCGACGAGTTCGGCACGATCGAAGTCGCGGCGGGTGAGCCGATCAACATCGGCACGCTGCTGGTGATCTCGGGCGCCGACGCCGCGCTCGGGCAGGACAGCCAGAACGGCGCGGTGCTCGCCGCGGACTACCTCGACGGCACGTTCGACGGCACCGATGGGCAGCTGCTCGGCCGCGACATCCAATGGACGCACGAGGACGACCTCTGCTCGGCAGAAGGTGGCCAGGCCGGGGCGACAGCCCTCGCCGCCGATCCGTCGATCGTTGCCGTGATCGGCACGAGCTGCTCGAGCGCCGCACTCGGAGTCGCTGACACCGTGACGTCGGAGAAGGGCATCCTGCTCTTCTCGCCGTCCAACACGAACCCGGCCCTGACCTCGGAGGAGGCGCACCAGCCCTTCTACGCGCGCACCGCGCACAACGACCGGATCCAGGGCGCCGTCGTTTCGAACTTCGCGTCCGGCGAGCTCGGGGCGACGGCGTTGGCCACGATCCACGACGAGAGCCCGTACACCCAGGGCCTCACCGCGGCGGCGGCCGTGAACTTCGAGGCCGCCGGTGGCACCGTGACCGTGCAGGAGCAGATCAACTCGGAGGACACGGACTTCAAGCCGTTGCTCCGGTCGATCGCCGAGACCGATCCCGACGTGCTGTACGCGCCGGTGTTCGTCGCGGCCTGCTCGCTGATCATGAAGCAGGCGGCCGACATCATGCCCGATGTCACGATCATGGCCTCGGACGGCTGTATGAGCAGCGACACGCTGGCGACCGCCGGCAGCGCGGTTGACGGCACGTACCTCTCGTCGCCGGACGTCTCCGTCTTCCAGGAGGGCGAGTTCTACTCGAACGAGTTCGTGCCCGCTTACGAGGAGGAGTTCGGCTCGGCGCCGACGTCGGTCTTCCACGCGCACTCGTTCGACGCGGCGAACGTGCTGTTCGACGCGATCGAGCAGGTGGCGGTGGAGAACGACGACGGTTCGCTGTCGATCCCCCGGACGGCCCTGCGCGACGCGGTGTTCGCCACGTCGGGGTACGAGGGCTTGACGGGCATCATCACCTGCACCGAGCTGGGGGACTGCGCCACCGACGTCTCGATCGGCATCTTCGAAGGGCCGAACTGGCCCGTCGAAGGCGGCGAGGGCGACGGTGCGCCGGTGTTCAGCGAAACCCTCTCGCTGGACGAGGTGCTGTAGCTCGTCGGTTGAGGACGAACGATTGGGAACCCGGGCGGCCGCAGAGCGGCCGCCCGGGTGCCATCCGAGCTGAGGGGGGCTGCGGGGGGTGTCCGATTCCGACGCGGTAGCCGTCGCCGACCGACGGGTCAGCGGCATCGCCACGCTCCCGTGGCGGCGCATCATCCTCATCGTGCTCGGCGCCACGATCACGTTCGTCGTGATCGTCGGCACATACCGGACCCTCACGCTGCCCGAGGGCGAGAGGTACTCGGGCGACTTCTGGGTCGACCAGTTGGTCAACGGGCTCGGCCAGGGCGCGATCCTCGCGCTCATCGCCCTCGGCTACACGCTCGTCTACGGCATCCTGCGCATGATCAACTTCGCTCACGGCGAGGTGTTCATGGCGGGAGCGTTCATCTCGTTCTGGTTCGCCGACGCGTACCAGAAGAGCGGGCTGCTGAACCGGCAGCCGTACCTTTCGCTCGCGATCCTGCTCGTTGTGTCGGTGCTGGCCTCGACGCTCGTGGCCGTGCTGCTCGAGCGCATCGCATACCGGCCGCTCCGCAACGCACCACGGCTCGTGCCGTTGATCACGGCGATCGGCGCGTCCCTGTTCATCGCGAACGCCTTCCGCGGCTTCTTCGGACCCCAGCCCTATGGGTACCCGCGCCCCACGATCCTCGAGGGAGCGGTCGACATCCTCGGGGTGCCGGTCGCACGGGTGCAGCTGCTGGTCTTCGTCACCGCGATCGTGGCGATGGTGGCGCTCCAGGTCTTCGTGCATCGCAGCAGGACGGGCCGATCGATGCGCGCGGTTGCCGAAGATAGCGAGATCGCGAGCCTGATGGGCATCGATGTCGACAGGATCGTCGTGATCACGTTCGTCGTCGGGGGGGTGCTCGCCGGCATCGCAGGCCTGCTCTACTCGCTCGCGTTCACCCAGGTCGTCTTCACGATGGGCTTCCGCCCCGGCATCGCGGCCTTCACCGCGGCCGTGCTCGGCGGCATCGGCAGCATAGGTGGCGCGGCGCTCGGGGGGTTCCTGCTCGGGGTCTTGCAGGCGCTCGGCCCCCCGCTGATCCTCACGGGGTTCGGCATCCCGAGCGTGTTCTCGATCCGGGACGCGTTCGTCTTCCTCGTGCTCGTACTCGTGCTCGTCTTCCGGCCCGGCGGCCTGCTCGGCTCGGGCGAGGCGGAGAAGGTCTGATGCGCGACGCGATCAAGGTCGGCGCGATCGCCGGGGCCGTCACGATCTTCCTGGCCGCGGTCGGGCTGATCGGGAACTTCACCGACCTGAACCTGATCGGCGAGGCGGTCACGTTCGCCCTGCTGATGATCGTGACCCCACCGGCCATGGCCGGCTACGCGCTGGCCCGGTCGCGCGTGGTCGCCGGGGAGCTGGTCGAGCCGACGCCCCGTGAGACCGCGCCGATCGGCGCGGTCGCGGGCGCGTCCGCGGGCGCGGTCTTCGGAGCCTTCGTCGTGTTCGTCGACGCGTTCGGGGTGGAGCGTATCCGGCAGGTGTTCCTGAACATCTCTCCCGCACTGATGGAATACCTGCTGTCGGGGCGCACCGCCCTGATGACGGCCCTGCTGCTCGTGGTGGTGTCCGCCGTCGCCGGCACGGCGGGGGGAGCGTACCGCCGGCTCCCCGGGACGATCCGCCGTCCGATCGGCACGGCGGTCTGGGTGACCTTGCTCTTCGGGTTCCTGCAGCGCATCATCCCGATCGCGATGGACCAGCTCGACCTCGAGCGGGACTGGCTCTACAGCAGGACGACTCGCGGTCTCACGTGGCCGGGCGCGATCGTGGTCGCCGCGGTGGCGGCCGGTGCCTCGATCCTGAAGGAACGCAAGGGGGACGCGGTCCGGGCGGCTATCGAAGGGAGCCGCCGACCCAGCGGCGGCTCGTCGGGCGCCGCACGCCCGCGCGTGACGCCGGCGACGATCGTCGTGCTCCTCGTCGGGCTCGTCGCGCTCATCGCGGCACCGTTCGTGCTCGGCTCGGTGATCGCCGAGGTGCTAGGTACCGTGATGGTCTTCGCTCTCCTCGGGCTGGGGCTCAACATCGTGGTGGGCTACGCCGGGCTGCTGGACCTCGGGTACGTGTTCTTCTTCACCCTCGGTGCCTACTCCCTCGCGCTGCTCACCGGCGCCACGCTCAATACGTTCGTGGGATCGACCGAGCCTGCGGTCGTCTTCGACCTGAACTTCTACGTCGCGATCCCGGTCGTGGTGCTGATCGCGGCGGCCTCCGGCGTGCTGATCGGAGCGCCCGTGCTGCGCCTGCGCGGCGACTATCTCGCGCTCGTCACGCTCGGCCTCGGCGAGATGATCGTGGTGCTCGTCACGAGCCCCTGGCTCGAACCACTCGTCGGCGGCCCCCAGGGCATGCGGGACATCACGAACGCGGCGATCGGCAACTTCGGGTTCCGCGTCCCGGAGCACTTCTACTTCCTCGCGCTGGCCTTCGTGGTGTTGGCGCTGTTCGTGTCGAGACGCCTGATCAACTCCCGCATCGGACGGGCGTGGACCGCGTTGCGCGAGGACGAGCAGGTCGCCGACGCGATGGGGGTGAGCATCGTGAGCTACAAGCTGCTCGCGTTCGCGATCGGCGGCGCGATCGGTGCCGTGGGAGGCGCGCTGTTCGCCGTGAAGATCGGCTCGCTCACGCCTGCGTCGTTCACGGTGCTCGTCTCGATCCAGGTGCTCGGCATCGTGATCCTGGGCGGTATGGGCAGCCTGCCCGGTGTGATCGTCGGATCGCTCGTGCTCGTCGGGCTGCCGGGGCTGCTCCGCGAGTTCGAGGAGTACCGCCTCCTCGCGTACGGGGCCGCGCTCGTCGCGGTGATGATCCTGCGTCCGCAGGGGTTGATCCCGAACGTGCGGCGGAGCCGTGAGCTCCATGAGGAGGACCGGGAGCAAGACAAGTGGGCCGGCGACATCGCCGCCGACGAGCACATCGCCCCGCCGGTGACCCCGCTCGGTGAAGGGGCCGGATGAGTCCGCTCCTGCTCGAGGTCGACGGCGTCACGAAGCGGTTCGGAGGGCTCAGCGCGCTCAACGACCTCTCGTTTCAGGTCGGCGACGGGGAGATCGTCTCGATCATCGGCCCGAACGGTGCGGGCAAGTCCACCGTCTTCAATGTGATCACGGGTCTGTACCCTCCCGACGAGGGCGACGTCCGGTTGCGAAGTCAGTCGATCGTGAACCTGTCGCCGAACCGGATCACGAAGGCAGGCATCGCGCGTACGTTCCAGAACGTGCACCTGTTCCCGAACATGACGGTGCTCGAGAACGCGATGGTGGGACAGCACTGCCGGAGCAAGGCTGGCATCTTCGGCTCGATCGTGCGCACGCCGAACGTCCGGCGTGAGGAGGCCCGCATCCGGGAACGGGCCAAGGAGTGCCTCGCGTTCTTCGGCTCCCGGCTCGCCGGGTATCGGCAGGATCAGCCGGCCTTCGCGCTGTCGTACGCGAACCGCCGCCGGCTCGAGATGGCGAGGGCGCTCTCGACCGACCCTTCGCTGATCCTGCTCGACGAACCCACGGCCGGGATGAACCCGCGCGAGACGCTCGAGCTGCGCGACCACATCGTGCGCATGCGCGACGAGCTCGGCCTCACCGTGCTCGTGATCGAGCACGACATGCGAGTGGTCAAGGGCGTCTCGGACCGCGTGATCGCGTGCGACTACGGTCGCAAGATCGCCGAGGGCACGTACGAGGAGGTCGCCAACGACGAGCAGGTCGTCGAGGCCTACCTCGGAGTCCGGCACGAGGAGCTCGGGTGAGCGAGCAAGCCGGCCCGACCCCCGTCCTGGAACTGCGCGACGTGTCTACGCACTACGGGCTCGTGGCCGTGCTGCGCGAGGTCGACATGCAGATCTACGCGGGTGAGATGGTCTGCCTGCTCGGCGGGAACGCGAGCGGCAAGAGCACCACCCTGAAGACGATCCTCGGCTACGTCGTGCCGAGCGAGGGGGAGGTGCTGTTCGAGGGAGAGCCGATCTCCGGATTACCCACCTCCGAGATCGTGCGGCGCGGCATCTCGATGGTGCCGGAGAACCGCCGGCTCTTCGCGGACATGACGGTCGAGGAGAACCTCGCCCTCGGCGCCTACCTGCGCTCCGACAAGGAGGGCATCGCCCGCGACCACGATCAGGTGCTCGAGACGTTCCCTCGCGTCCGGGAGCGGCTGAAGCAGAAGGCGGGCACGCTCTCGGGCGGCGAGCAGCAGATGGTGGCGATGGGCCGCGCGCTGATGGCCGACCCGAAGGTGCTCCTGATGGACGAGCCCTCGATGGGACTCGCGCCCGTGCTCGTGGAGCAGGTCTTCGAGATCATCCAGAGGATCCGGGAGCTCGGCCGGACGGTCTTCGTGGTCGAGCAGAACGCGAACATGGCGCTGCGCATCGCCGATCGCGGGTACGTGATCCAGACGGGAGAGGTCGTCCTGGCCGACACGGCAGAGGCGCTGCTGAACAACCCCCAGATGCGCCAGGCGTACCTGGGCGAGCTCTGAGGCCGGGCACCGTGCAGGTGCCTTTCGTGGACGGCGCCGAGCTGGCTCGTCGGCTTCCGATGCGCGACGCGATCGATGCCCTCGAGGCGGCGTTCCGCGACGGCGACCCATCGGCCACCCCGCTGCGATCACACGTCACGACCCCCGAGGGTGACTTGTTGCTGATGCCCGCGGTGGGGGAGGCGGGGGTGGGCGTGAAGCTCGTGACCCTGACCGAGGCGAACCCGGACCGCGGGCTGCCGTTGATCCACGCGCTCTACGCGCTCTTCGATCCGGTGACCCAGGCGCCGCGGATGCTCGTCGATGGGTCGGCGCTGACCGCCCTGCGCACCGGCGCGGTGAGCGGGCTCGCCTCGAGGTACCTGGCGCGCGCAGACGCCAGGAGGCTCGTGATCTTCGGCGCGGGGGTGCAGGGGCACGCTCACCTGGAGGCGATCGCCACCGTGCGTTCCGTGACCCATCTCGTCGTCGTGAGCCGGACGCTCGCGCGCGCCCAGCGTCTGGTGGAGCGCGCGACCGCGATGGATATCGATGCCGAGATCGGCGATGCCGACGCCGTGGCCGACGCCGACGTCGTCTGCACCTGCACCACGTCGACCGAGCCGTTGTTCGACGGGGAACGGCTCGCCCCCGGGGCCCACGTGAACGCGGTCGGTGCGTACCGACCTGAGACCAGGGAGGTCGACACCGAGACCGTGCGCAGGGCCCGCGTCGTGGTGGAGACGAGGGCGGCGGCACTGGAGGAGGCGGGAGATCTGCTGATGCCGATCGACCAGGGCGCGATCTCGGCCGACCACGTGATCGCCGACCTGCAAGAGGTCACACGAGGAAGCGCGGTCCGAGAGGCGGATGACGACGTCACCCTGTTCGAGTCCGTCGGCCTGGCGTTCGAGGACCTCGCCGTGGCGGGAGCGCTCGTCGCTCGGCTGTGACGGTGCCGGGAGAGGGGGTCGAACCCTCACGAGCCGAAGCTCACGGGATTTTGAGTCCCGCGCGTCTGCCAGTTCCGCCATCCCGGCCGGAGCCTCCATAGACTAGCGGCCACCCTGCCCATGACCCTTCGTATCCGACCCCCGACGGTCCTCGTCCTGCTCGCCGTGCTCTCCACGGTCGTGCCCGGCTGCTCGCCTTCCGACACAGGGGATCCCGATGTCAAGATCGCGTTCTTCCAGGACCTCTCGGTCCCCGATCACGTCGACCTCGTGTCGCCGTCGTTCCTCGCCCTCGACATGGTCGTGCAGCGTCGTCTCGAGGGCCAGGGCGTGACGGCCGCGGTCGTGCAGTTCGACACGCGCGGGGATGCGGAGGCCGCGATCGATATGGCGGAGGAGGTCGCCGCCGAGGGGTCGTTCGTGCTCGCCGTGGCGGCCCCGTTCTGGCACGAGCCCGCCGAGGTCGGCAGCATCCTCGCCGAGGCGGGGGTGCCGACGATCAGTCTGTCGCCGGTCAGTGCCTCACCCTGGGTCGCACCCACGGCGCCCGCAGGGGAACCCGACGCACTATGGCGCCGCCTCGTACCCGACCGGGCCGCCGAGGCCTCGTTGCTGGCCGAGATCGCGGGCCGGCGTTCGGCCGAGGGGGTACCCCAGCCGATCTGCCTCGTCGAGGACGGGAGCGAGTACGGGCGTGGCCTCGTGGGGCAGGTCGAGGAGGGGCTCGGCCCTTGGCCGTCGACGCGGATCGACGGGTCGGACGCGGTCGGAGCCGCGGAGGAGATCGCGACGACCGGCTGTAGGGTCGTCCTGTGGGGCGGCTTCCCGCCGGAGGCGAGAGAGCTCGCGCGGGCGATGCGTGCCGCAGGGTCCGCCCGCGGGCGGCCCGTCGACCTCGCGGGCGACGCGCTCAAGACCACGATCCCGCCCACGTCCCCTGCCGGCGACGGCGTCGTGGTGGGGTCGGTCGCGTGCCCGTGTGTCGACGTCTCGCTCGATCTGCGGCTCGCGAGCCGTCGCTTCGTGAACGCATATCAATCCGAGCACGGGCTGACCCCCGGCGTGTACGCCGCGGAAGCCTGGGACGCGGGCCGTCTCGCGACGGACGCGATCGCGAACGGGGCCGTCGATCGCACGGCGATGCAGTCGGCGTTCCTCGGGCTCACATCGCACGTGGGCGTCGCCCGGACGTACACGTTCGACGACGACGGCGAGCTCCTCGGCGCGGCGCCGAGCTTGTTCGCGGCCGCAGGCACGCGGTGGCTCCCGCTCCCGACGTGACCGACCACGCTCGGTCGTCGTTGAAACCCGGAGCACATCCCTCTACGTAGTTCAAGCGGGGGGACCACGTGCCCGCGTTGCCCGTTGGACCCTCCGGGCCTATAGTCCGGCGAGGGGCGCCCGAGTCGGGTGTCTCCTCTGGAAGGAGGCAGGATGCGCAGGTTCCGGTTCCGGTCGATCTTGGTTCTCGTGGCGGCGTTGTCGCTCGTCGCGGCCGCGTGTGGAGGGGGTGACGACGACTCGACCGACACGGCAGATGGCGACGGTACGACCACGGCCGGCGGCGCATGCGCCGACGCCGACACCGCCGCTGGCGATCTCCTCGCGCAGGTCTGCGGCGACGGAGTGATCAAGGTCTCCACCGACCCCGCCTACCCGCCGCAGTCATCGCTGGACCCCGAGACCGGTGAGTACGTGGGCTTCGACATCGATGTCGCGACCGAGATCGCCGAACGACTCGGCGTGTCGATCGAGTGGGAGACGCCGAAGTGGGAGGCGATCACGGCCGGCAACTGGCAGGGCCGCTGGGACATGAGCGTCGGTTCGATGACGGTCACCGCCGAGCGCACGGAGGTCCTGGACTTCACCCCGGCGTACTACTTCACCCCGGCGTCGATCGCCGTGCCCGAAGGCAGCGACATCACCTCGGTCGACGGATTGGACGGGAAGACCGTCGGGGTGTGCTCCGGCTGCACGTACGACTTCTTCCTGCAGGGAACGCTCGACATCCCGGGGTTCGAGTTCCCGCCGCCTCCTGCCGGTATCAGCATCAAGGGCTTCGACACGGACTCGACGGTCTTCCAGGCGCTCGAGTCGGGTCAGGTCGAGGCGGCGATGTCGGCGACCCCGACGATCGAGAACGCGATCGAGAAGGGGCGTCCGATGCAGCTGCTCGGCGAGCCGCTCTTCTCCGAGCCGCTGTCGGTGGCGTTCGACAAGTCGTCGGACCTCGACCAGACTTCGCTCGTGGAGGCCGTCTCGGGGATCGTCGAGGAGATGCACAGCGACGGCACCTTGAGCGAGTTCTCGACCGAATGGTTCGGTCAGGACATCACGGTCGACCCGTCCGCGGGATGATCGCGACGATCGGATCGATCGCAGGCTGACGGGGGGGCCACGTGGCGACACAGGAGATGGGGGCCGGGGCGGCCCGGCCCCCGGCCGACGAGCCGAAGGGCAGGATGGAAGGCCTCGCGCAGCGGAGCGCGAGGGTTCCCTTCCGCCTGAAGGTCGCGGTCGTCTGGGTCGTGATCTTCCTGATCCTCGCGTTCCTGTTCAACGCGGCGGATTTCGACACGCAGTTCATGCGCGACCGCGCGGACTTCGTGCTGAAGGGCCTCACCTATACGATCCTGATCGCGTTCGCGGGCATCATCCTGGCGGTCCTTCTGGCCCTCATCGGGGCGCTGGGACGACTGTCGAGGAACCCGGTCGCCTTCGGCGTGGCCGGCTTCTACACCTCGTTCTTCCGCGGCACGCCCTTGATCGTGCAGCTGTTCATCATCACGTTCGCCCTGCCGGTGGTCGTCGGCAACCTGGGGCTGCCGGAGTCGGTCACCGAGCTCCTCACGCTCGACCCGTTCGTGGCGGGCATCGTGGCCCTCGGCCTGAACTACGGCGCGTACATGACCGAGATCTTCCGGGCCGGCATCCAGTCGGTGAGCCACGGGCAGTCCGAGGCCGCGGACGCGCTCGGCATGACCTACCCGCAGAAGATGAAGCGCGTGGTGCTGCCGCAGGCCTTCCGCGTGATCATCCCGCCGACCGGCAACGAGTTCATCGCGATGATGAAGGACACGGCGCTCGTGAGCTTCATCGGGGTCTCGGCCGAGCAGGCGGAGATCTTCCGGCGGGCGCAACTGGTCGCCGCCGCGGAATTCAAGCCGATCGAGGCGTACCTGCTGGCCGCCGCGATGTACTGGGCCCTGACCGCCGTCTTCACGTTCTTCCAGAGCCGGCTGGAGCGTCGCATCAGCAAGGGGTACGTGCGGGGAGCGGCGACCGCGGCACCGAAGGAGGCCAAGGTCGTGACGACCGGCGGGCCGGGACGCCCAGGAGGTGACCTGCCGGCGGCCATCGAGCCGGGCGACGCGGGACCCGAGCTGAAGGGGCAGGGACATTGACCGGGATCGGCAACGGTGAGGCGGTCGTCAGGGTCGAGAACCTGCACAAGCGGTTCGGCGACCTCGAGGTGCTCAAGGGCATCGACATGGAGGTCGACAAGGGCGAGGTCGTCGTCATCTTCGGCCGGTCCGGGTCTGGCAAGAGCACGCTGCTGCGGTGCGTGAACTTCCTCGAGGACCCCACGTCGGGCATGATCGAGGTCTCGGGCGTCCGGCTCGAAGGCGGACATCGCACGAAGGGCAAGCGCGAGCAGATCCGCCAGCTGCGCATCAAGGCCGGCATGGTGTTCCAGTCGTTCAACCTCTTCCCGAACATGACCGTGATCGGGAACGTGATCGAGGGCCCTGTGACGGTGAAGGGCATCCCGGAGGCCGACGCCCGGGCGATCGGGCTCGACCTGCTCGACAAGGTCGGGCTCGCCGACAAGGCCGAGGAGTACCCGATCAGGCTCTCCGGCGGCCAGCAGCAGCGGGTGGCGATCGCGCGTGCGCTGGCGATGGAGCCGGAGGTCATGCTCTTCGACGAGCCGACCTCGGCGCTCGACCCGGAGCTGATCGGCGAGGTGCTCGCGGTGATGAAGTCGCTCGCCACCGACCTGCACATGACGATGATGGTGGTCACCCACGAGATGGGCTTCGCCCGCGAGGTGGCCAACCGCATGATGTTCTTCAACGAGGGCGTGATCCTCGAGCAGGGCACGCCCGACGAGCTGCTCAACCACACGAAGTACCCCGAGACGAAGAAGTTCTTCGAAGCGGTGCTCTGACGGCGGGGGTGGACGGCCCCGCGCCTCGAGTGGCCGTCGAGGATCGGCCACAGACTCCAGTGATGGTTCAGGGTCGCTGCCCGGCGCCCTGAAGTCTCGACCCCGGGTTGCGGGTGGACGGCCGAGCCCTCGTGAGGAAGGCCCCGGAGAAAGATGACGGGCCGCGACGCCCCTCGGGTTCGATCACGCCTTCCCCATACGCGATCGTTCCCTGTCGAGCATCGCGGCCCGTCAAGCTACGGTCCCGAGCGACCCGGCCGGTCCGGTTTCCCGGTCCTGCCCGCGGTCTCGCGGGACCGACGCGAACGATAAACGCGAGGTTGAGACCTGTCAACTCGACGCACCGTCTGCTCAAACGGTTTCTCACGAATCCGCTGGTCAGGAGCCCTCTCGGGCGCGGTGCGAAAGAGTGACAGGAACGGCCTTCGTGACGATCGCCGTCTCAGCTGCGATCCCCCGCGTGCTGGGAGGCATGTGGGTCCGGCGTGGTCGTTGCCTCGTCCGACCGGGTTGCGGGAAGCGGCGGAGCCGACCGAACGAACAAGCCACCGACGATCACCAGATACCCGAACCAACCGACGAGCTCGAGCCACGTGGGGTTGGCCTGGTAGCCGAAGATCGCGCGAAGGATGCCTCCCGCTCCCTCGTCGTCAGGGAAGGCAGCCGAGATGTCGAAAGCCGTGCCGGCGAGGATCGGGAGCCATCCGGCCTCCTGGAGCTCGTGGAGCCCATAGGCGAAGAGGCCTGCGGCGACCACGATGAGGAGCAGGCCGGTGACGCGGAAGAAGGAGCGGAGGTTGAGACGGAGCCCACCGCGGTACAGGAGGACCCCGAGCACCACGGCGAGCGCCAGCCCGAGGACGGCACCGATCACTTGACCGCCGACCCCACCCGACTCGACCGCGGTCCCCTTCGCGGCGGCGAAGATGAACAGCGCGGTCTCCACCCCCTCGCGCAACACGGCGACGAAGGCGAGGGCCGCGAGCGCGAACCCGCCCGTGAGGAGCGCGGTGTCGACCCGCTCGTGCAGCTCCGACCTCACCCGAGCCCCCTGGCGCCGCATCCAGAAGATCATCCAGGTCAGCACGCCGACGGCCGCCAAGGTGACGAGACCTTCGAAGACCTGCTCAGCCTCGCCCTCGAACTCGGCGCCGATCGCGAAGATCACGGTGCCGACGACGATGCTCACGCCCACGGCCAGCGCCGTCCCCCACCAGATGAGGTACGCGCGGTCCTGCGCCTGGATCTGCTTCAGGTAGGCGAGCAGGATCGAGATGATCAGCGCCGCCTCGATGCCCTCGCGCAGTGCGACCAGGAACGCAGCCCCCACGTCGTATCCCCTCCCCGCTCGGCCTTTGTTCGGCCCTCCGAACACCATCTCTTCGGGTCCTCGAAACCCTATCCAGCTGATCGGATTCATGTCAAGGTCGTTCGGCACCGAACGACACTGGGGTTGGATCGGCGGTCTCAGGCTGGGGCGGCCTCGACCCAGAGGTTGTCAGCGAGTTCGGCCCCCAAGGCCACCGTTCGGGCTTGCACGGTGAGGCTCATCGATCCGTCGGGACCGACACCGTCGACCGCGACGGACGCGCCCGGCATGAGCCCCGACTCTTCCAGGAACCGCATCACATCGAGTTCGAGTTCGAGGTCCTCGGTGAGCCGGCGTAGGGTGACGGTGGTGCCGGACTCGACATCCTTCAGCGCCACGAGCGAGGTCACGTCGACCTCGTGGCTGGACCCGGGGATGGGATTGCCGTGGGGGCACGCGCCAGGGTCGCCGAGGATCTCCACGAGCCGCTCCTCGACCTGCGCCGAGATCACCCGCTCCCAGACCTCCGCCTCCTGATGCGCCTGATGCCAGGGCAGGCCGATCACGTCGATCAGGAGGTGCTCGGCGAGACGGTGACGGCGCACGAGCGCGATCGCCACGCGGCGCCCATCGTCGGTGAACGCGAGGGTCCTTCCGTCGGCCGTCAGCAGGCCATCACCGATCAGGCGCTTGACGTGCTCACTGACCGACGGGCGGCTCACACCCATCCACCTCGCGATCTCCGCCTGCACCATGGGGAAGCCCTCCTCCTCGATCTCGTAGAGCGCCTCGAGGTAGTCGGCTGAGGGATGACGGCTCTCGCTGGCCGGCGCGGCGGTCGTCATGGGCGGAGACTACGATACGGGCCGTGACCCCTTCGAAGGCCAACGCCGCGACGGTAGGGCCAGGCGACACTCCCCGGCGGATGTTCCTGCTCGACGGGCACTCGCTCGCGTACCGCGCCTTCTTCGCGCTTCCACCTACCCTGGCCACCTCGAGCGGCACGCTCACGAACGCCGTCTACGGGTTCACGAGCATGGTGATCAAGCTCCTCGCCGAGGAGAAGCCCGACCTGATCGCGGTCTTCTTCGATGCGGGCAAGCCGACCGTGCGGCTGGCCAAGGACGCCGACTACAAGGCCGGCCGCCGCGAGACCCCCCAGGACTTCACGTCGCAGCTCGGCCTGATCGAGGAGGTGCTCGAGGCGATGCGCATCCCGGTGCTGCGCATCGCCGACGGCAACGAGGCCGACGACGCGATCGGCACCCTCGCGCTGCGGGCCTACGAGCAGGGCGTCGACGCCACGATCGTCACGGCCGACCGCGACTTCTTCCAGCTCGTTCGCCCCGGCGTCACCGTGATGTTCAACCGCAAGGGCATCAGCGACATCGTCCGCTACGACGAGGACGCCGTCACCGAGCGCTATGGCATCACGCCCACGCAGTACCTCGACTTCGTGGCGTTGAAGGGCGACACGAGCGACAACATCCCCGGGGTGCCGGGCGTCGGCGACAAGACCGCCGCGAAGCTCGTGAACCAGTTCGGCACCGTCGAAGAGCTCGTCGCGAACACCGACATGCTGAAGGGCAAGCAGAAGGAGAACGTCGAGGCCTCGGCCGGGCGGCTCGGCCTCAACAAGGAGCTCGCGCGCATCGACACCGATCTCGAGCTGCCGGTCGACCCCGACGACTGCGTGATGGGGGAGTGGGACACCGACGAGGTGCGCCGGCTCTTCACCTCGCTCGAGTTCCGTTCGCTGTTCGACCGGCTGCAGGAGATCGGCAACGTCAAGCCCAAGGTCGACGTCGCCGAGCTCGACCTGCGCGAGGTGACGGCCGACGAGCTGCCGGCGATCTGGGGCGGGGGGGCGCCGGTGGGGGTGCAGCTCGACGCCGACGACGACGCCGTGCGCGGCGTCGCCCTCTCGGCGGGCGGGGCTCAGGCCGCCTACGCCCCGCTCGAGGGCGTCGATCCGCTCGGGTCGTTCCTCGCCGACCCCGGCACGCCGAAGTGGACACACGACGCGAAGGCTCTCGAGCGGGTCGCGCTGCGGTCGGGCGGCTCGATCGACGGCGTCGCGTTCGACACGATGCTCGCGGGCTACCTGCTCGACCCCGCGTCGGCCGACTATCCGCTGCGTGGGCTCGCCGAGTCCTACCTCGGTGCCGACGTGCTCGGGGCGGTCGAGGGGGAACAGGCCGAGGAGGGGCAACTGTTCGGCGACGCGTCGTGGCGCACCGTCGCCGCCGAGGCCGCGGCGATCGCCCTGCTCGCTCCGGTGATGGAGGAGCGCATCGAGCAACAGGGGCTCCGCTCCCTCCTCGACGACGTCGAGCTGCCGCTCTCGTCGGTGCTCGCCCGCATGGAGGCCCGCGGCATCCGCCTCGACGTCGACTACCTCGAGGAGATGGGGGAGTCGGTCCGCGACCGCATGGCCACGCTGAAGGCCGAGGTCTACACGCAGGCCGGCGAGGAGTTCAACCTCAACTCGCCACCCCAGCTGCGGAAGATCCTCTACGACCAGCTCGGTCTGCAACCCGGGAAGAAGACTCCCAAAGGTGAGCTCTCGACCGACGCGAGCGTGCTCGAGAAGCTTCGCGACGCACATCCGATCGTCGACGCGCTGCTGTCGTGGCGCGAGCTCGACAAGCTGAACTCGACGTACCTCGAGGCGTTGCCCCGCCTCGTCGATCCGCGCGACGGCCGCGTGCACACGACGTTCGTGCAGACGTCCGCCGCGACCGGACGGCTCTCCTCGACGAACCCGAACCTGCAGAACGTGCCGATCCGCACCGAGCTCGGTCGCCAGATCCGCCGGGCGTTCGTGCCGGGCGACGAGGATCAGGTGCTGCTCGTGCTCGACTACTCCCAGATCGAGCTCCGCATCCTCGCGCATCTGTCGGGGGACGAGGGGCTGCGCGCGGCGTTCGAGAGCGGCGAGGACATCCATACTGCCACCGCTGCCCGCGTGTTCGATCTGCCGCTGGACGCGGTCGACCCGGGCTCGCGCTCGAGAGCCAAGATGGTGAACTACGGCCTGGCCTACGGCATGAACGCGTGGGGGCTCGCGCAGCGCCTCGACATCGCGCCCGACGAGGCGCAGGAGATCATGGACGCCTACTTCACGTCGTTCCCCGCGATCCGCGAGTACCTCGATCGCCAGGTGGGACACGCGACGGTCGAGGGCTTCACCGAGACGATCCTCGGCCGCCGGCGCTACATCCCCGAGCTGCAGGCCGCGAATCCCCGCGTGCGCGACCTCGGCCGGCGCCAAGCCTTGAACGCCCCGATCCAGGGGAGCGCGAGCGACGTCTTCAAGGTCGCGATGATCCAGGTCGACGAGGCGCTCCGTGAGCAGCCCGGCCTCGACTGCCGCATGTTGCTCACCGTTCACGACGAGCTCGTCTTCGAGGTCCCGCGGTCCCACGTCGAGACCGCGGCCGCGCTCGTGCAGGAACGCATGGAGCACGCGGTCGAGCTCGAGGTGCCGCTGCAGGCGGACGTCGGCTGGGGCACGAACTGGTCCGACGCCGCCCCCGCCGGCCACTGAGGCCCGGTCGCCGATTGACGGCGTTTCCGCTGGACACCTACCCTGTGCGTGGCCGTGGGTTCGCTCGCGTGCCACTCGCACAATCCCAGACCGCGAGTGGTGAGCCCCGCGCGCCGGAAGGAGACCGACCACGATGAGTGACGAGACGACGGTCGCCCCCGAGGCGACCGAGACGGAAGCGGCCCCTGAGGCCTCCACCGCGGAGGTTCCCGCCGCTGACTCCACCACCCCCGAAGCCGTGCCCGCAGAGCCGGCGCCGGCACCGATCGAGCCGCGGCCTGCCGCGAACGCGGCATCGGCCCTGCCGCCCCCTGCCGACGGCAAGGACTACACGCCCGAGGAACTGATCCAGGCGCTCGAGGCGTCGTTCCACGACTTCGGCGACGGTGACATCGTCGAGGGCGACGTCGTGAAGATCGACCGCGACGAGGTACTGCTCGACATCGGCTACAAGAGCGAGGGCGTGATCCCGAGCAAGGAACTCTCGATCCGCCACGACGTCGACCCGAACGAGGTCGTGAAGGTCGGCGACCACATCGAGGCGCTGGTCCTGCAGAAGGAAGACAAAGAGGGCCGCCTGATCCTGTCGAAGAAGCGCGCGCAGTACGAGCGCGCGTGGGGTCGCATCGAAGAGGTCATGAACTCGGGCCAGACGATCAAGGGTCCGGTGATCGAGGTCGTGAAGGGCGGTCTGATCCTCGACATCGGGCTTCGCGGATTCCTGCCGGCATCGCTCGTCGACCTGCGGCGCGTACGCGACCTCCACCCGTTCGTGGGCACCGAGCTCGAGGCGAAGATCATCGAGCTCGATCGCAACCGCAACAACGTCGTGCTGAGCCGCCGTGCCTTCCTCGAGGAGTCGCAGAGCGAGGGCCGCAAGAAGTTCCTCGAGGGTCTGCAGAAGGGCGAGCGGCGCAAGGGCACGGTCAGCTCGATCGTGAACTTCGGCGCCTTCGTCGACCTCGGTGGCGTCGACGGCCTCGTGCACGTGAGCGAGCTGAGCTGGAAGCACGTCGACCACCCCCAGGAGGTCGTCACGGTCGGCCAGGAGGTCGAGGTCGAGGTGCTCGACGTCGATCTCGAGCGCGAGCGCGTCTCGCTCTCACTCAAGGCCACCCAGGAGGACCCCTGGAAGGAGTTCGAGCGCACGTCGCAGGCGGGCGCGATCATCTCCGGGCAGGTCACGAAGCTCGTGCCGTTCGGTGCCTTCGTGCGCGTCGCCCAGGGCATCGAGGGCCTCGTGCACATCTCGGAGATCAGCCACGAGCACGTCGACACGCCGGAGTCGGTGCTGTCGGTGGGCGACGAGGTGCAGGTGAAGGTGATCGACGTCGACGTGTCGCGCAGGCGTGTGAGCCTCTCGATGCGGCAGGTGTCGGCTCCCCCGCCGCGTGAGCCCGAGATCAAGGCCGAGCCCGAGCAACGCCGAGAGCCGGCGCCCGAGATGGTCTCCACGATCCAGATCCCCGACGACATCCTCGCTGCCGTCGCCGAGGCCGACGCCGCCCGGGAGACGGAGCCCGAGCCCGCCGCACCGGCATCCGCTCCCGCTCCCGCTCCCGAGGTCGCTCAGGCTGAGGACGCGATCGCCGAGGCGGTCGAGGAAGCCGTCGAGGTCGCCGTCGCCGAAGCGGCCGTCGACGAGGCGATCGAGGAGACGCAGGCCGAGGAGGCGGTCGACGTCGCCGTCGCCGAGGCGGCCGTCGACGACGCGATCGTCGCGGAGGCCGAGGGCGACACCGCCACGGCCGAGGCCGACGTCGCCGTCGCCGAGGAAGCGGTCGAGGCTGCCGAGGACGCCGCCGACGACGAGGTCTCGCTCGAGGCGATCCTCGAAGACCTCAAGCGGCGCGAGGGCCGCTCCGAGTAGGGGCCGCTCGGTCGACCGGTGGTACGACGTGCTGCTGGTCGGCCTCACGGGCGGCATCGGATCGGGGAAGTCGACGGTCGCGCGCATGCTCTCGGACCGCGGCGCGGTGGTCCTCGACTCCGACGTGCTCGCGCGCGAAGCCGTCGAACCTGGCACGCCCGGGTTCGACGCCGTGGTCGCTCGCTTCGGGGACGGTGTGCTCCGACCCGACGGCTCCCTCGATCGTCACGCCCTCGCATCGATCGTCTTCGCCGACGACGCAGCGCGCGCCGACCTCGAGGCGATCGTGCACCCGGCGGTCCGGCGGGCGATCGCCGAGGCGGTGGCGGCGCACGCCCACACCGACGACGTGGTGGTGGTCGATTCCCCCCTGTTGATCGAGACGGGCGCGCACGAGGGCTTCCCCCTCGTCGTGGTCGTGACGGCATCCGCCGACGCACGCGTTGCCCGGTTGGTCGAACGCGGCATGGACGAGGCCGACGTCAGAGCACGGATGGCCGCGCAGATGCCCCTCGAGGAGAAGGTCTCGCTCGCCGACCTGGTCGTCGAGAACGACGGCACCCCAGCCGAGCTCGAGGAACGGGTCGACCGGCTCTGGTCGGATCTGCGTGCCCGGGCCCTATCATCGCCGGCGTGATGACGACGTGAGGTTCCGGGCCGTGCTCTTCGATGCGGGGGAGACCCTGGTGCATCCGTCACCGTCGTTCCCCGAGCTCTTCTCCCGGATCGTGCGGGACGCCGGTCACGAGCGCGAGCCCGACGCGGTGCTCAAGGCGAGCGCCACCGTGCTCCGTCGCTTCAGCGAGGCGTCGCGCGACGGCGACCTGTGGACCCTGACGCCCGAGGCCTCGCGCACGTTCTGGCTCGGGGTGTACGAGCGCATGCTGGAGTCGCTCGGCCTCCCCTCCGCCGACGGCCTACGCGAGACGCTCTACGAGGGATTCACCGATCTCGGCAACTACGCCCTGTTCGACGACGTGGCCGAGGCGCTCGACGGTCTCGCCGATGCGGGCATCACGCTCGGCATCGTGTCGAACTTCGAGGCCTGGCTCGAGGACCTGCTCGCCGCGCTCGGGGTGCGAGAGCGGTTCCCGGTGCGCGTGATCAGCGGCATCGAGGGCATGGAGAAGCCCGACCCCCGCATCTATCGGCTGGCGCTCGAGCGAGCCGGAGCGTCGGCGGGTGAGGTGGCGTTCGTGGGGGACAACCCGGAGTTCGACGTCGTTCCTCCCGAGGCCCTCGGCATGTTCCCCGTCCTGATCGATCGACGGCAGCGGCATCCTGATCACCTAGGGACTCGCATCACCGACCTGCGGGCCCTCGTCCGCGTGCTGGAGGCGGCGTGACGCACCGGGTCTTCGACGTCGGGCAGGCCGAAGCCGCGCTGCCGATGCTCCGCGATCTGCTGCCGCGGGTCCGCGACGCGCGACGCGCGCTGGTCGAGGCGAGCGAGCGGATCACCGCGGCCGTCGAAGCCGACGGCGGCGGGGTCTCCGGCTCCGACTGGTTCACCGCTCAGGAGCACCTACGCGCCGATCTCACGACCCTCGCAGAGGAAGGCATCCTGCTCCGCGATCCCGAGATGGGGCTCGTGGACTTCCCGGCCGAACGTGACGGCAGGCGGGTCTTCTTGTGCTGGCGCCTCGGCGAGGCCTCGGTGGCATGGTTCCACGAGGAGTACGCCGGGTTCTCGAAGAGGCAGCCGCTGTGAACGCGGACCGACGCTCCCGGCCCGTGGTGGTCGTCATGGGCGCCGATGCCGGGTCACCTCTTCCGGGCATCGACACGGCGTACGAGGTGGTCGAGCTGCGGTTCGCACCCGGACCCGACGAGCTGGCGCGCCTGCTCCCCGACGCCGACGCCCTCTTCGTGTGGCGACTCGATCCGTCGTGGCTGCCCGGGCTCTGGCCCGCTCCGGGGCGCCTGCGGTGGATCCAGACGGCGTCGGCGGGGGTCGACACGCTCCTGTTCCCCGAGCTGATCGAGAGCGACGTCGTGGTGACGAACGCCGCCGGAGTCTTCGACGAACCGATCGCCGAGTGGGTGATCGGGGCCATGCTCGCCTTCACCAGCGGGCTGCACGCCTCGATCGCCGACCAGCAGCGACGCGAGTGGACGTCCGGGCGCACGACCGAGCGGCTGGAGGGCGCGAGGCTCGTGGTCGTAGGTCCCGGCCCGATCGGCCGCGCCACGGCCACCCGGGCGCTCGCCTTGGGGATGTCGGTCGGGCTCGTCGGGCGGCGGCCGCGCCGCCATGAGACGTTCGGCGACGTCGTCGGCGTGGACCACCTCCACCGCGCGCTCGCCGACGCCGACCACGTGCTCGACGCCCTCCCGTTGACCGGGCAGACGCGTGGCCTGTTCGACGCGGCTGCCTTCGCGGCGATGCCGTCGCGCGCCCGCTTCTACAACGTCGGGCGGGGGGGCACGGTCGACGAACCCGCGCTCGTGGAGGCGCTGCGGACCGGCGCGATCGCGGGGGCGGCCCTCGACGTCTTCGCGACCGAGCCGCTGCCGGCCGAGAGCCCGCTCTGGGTGATGCCGAACGTGATCGTCTCGCCCCACATCAGCGGTGACGCCGAGGGGTGGGAGGATCGCGTGGTCTCGGTCTTCCTCGACAACGTCCGTAGGTTCGCCGAGGGCGAGCCGCTCGAGCACGTCGTCGACAAGGAGGCCGGCCACGGCACGGCCGATCCGCCCGCGAGCGGAGGGCGCGGTCTGCCGCCGGGCCCAACCCCGCCCGCCGACCCGGGTCGATGAGCGACCGGGTGATCGACGTCCGGGGCCTGCACATGGCCTACGGGGACGTCGAGGCCGTCCGAGGCATCGACCTGCACGTCGACCGTGGTGAGGTGTTCGCGCTGCTCGGACCGAACGGCGCCGGCAAGACGACGACGGTCGAGATCCTCGAGGGGTACCGCAAGCGTAGCGGCGGCGAGGTGAGCGTCCTCGGCGCGGACCCCGCATCCGGCGCCGTCGAGCAGAAGCGTCGGATCGGCATCGTGCTGCAGTCGACCGGTGTCGATCCCTTCCTCACGGTCCGAGAGACCGTGGAGCAGTACGCGGGGTACTACCGGTCGCCGCGCGACGTCGACGAGGTGATCGAGCTCGTGGGGCTCGCCGAGAAGCGCACCACCCGGGTGAACAAGCTCTCGGGAGGCCAGCACCGCCGGCTCGACGTGGCGGTGGCCCTCGCCGGCGACCCCGAGCTGCTCTTCCTCGACGAGCCGACGACGGGCTTCGACCCGAACGCACGGCGCAACGCCTGGGAGATCGTGAGGAACCTCGCCGAGATCGGGAAGACCGTCTTCCTCACGACGCATTTCATGGACGAGGCGCAGGTCCTCGCCCACCGGGTGGCGGTGATCGCGCGGGGTGAGATCGTGGCGGAGGGCACGCCGGACACCATCGCCGGGCGCGATCGCATGCTGGCCCGCGTGCGCTACCGCCCTCCCGAGGGTGCGTCACCGCTCCCCGAGTGGGGGCAGGTCGCCGAGGCCGACGGCTCGTTCACGCTCCGCACCCAGGACGCGACGAAGACCGTGCACGAGGTCACGGGGTGGGCGTTGGAGCGAGGGTTCACCTTCGACGTGCTCGAGGTCTCCGTGCCGAGCCTCGAGGACGTCTACCTCGAGCTCACCGGCGACGACATGGGGGCGGCGTGAGCGCGTCGGCGCAGGTGCTGCGGCAGTTCCGATTCACGAATCTCGCGTTCTGGAGGAACCCCGCGTCGGCCTTCTTCACGTTCGCGTTCCCGCTGCTGTTCCTCGTGATCTTCACGTCGCTCCTCGGCGGGAACGACGTGACCCTGCAGGGCACCGACCTCGCGCAGTCGCAGTACTTCGTGATCGCGATGGCCGCGTTCGGCGTGATCTCCGCGTGCTACACGAACATCGCGATCTCCACGGTGTTCACCCGCGACACGGGCATCCTGAAGCGCCTGCGCGGCACGCCCCTGCCGGGCGCCGCCTACCTCGCCGCGCGCGTGCTCCACGGCATGGTCGTCGGAGCGATCCTCGTCGTCATCACGATGACGTTCGGCACGCTGGTCTACGACGCTCCGATCCCGACGGGCATCGCCGCCGTCGAGTTCCTGCTCACGTTCCTCGTCGGGTCGCTCTCGTTCGCCGCGCTCGCCCTCGCGTTCACGGCGGCGGTGCCCAACGCCGACGCCGCGCCGCCGCTCGTGAACGCCTCGATCCTGCCGCTGCTGTTCCTGTCGGGCATCTTCATCCCGCTCGGTGACCAGGCCCCGGCATGGATGCGCACGATCGCGAACGCCTTCCCCGTCAAGCCGTTCGCCGACGCCCTCTTCGGCAGCGCGTTCAGCGACGTCGCGGTGCGCACGCCGGCCGGGCCCCTGTTCCCATTCGCCTTCGCCTGGTCCGACCTCGCGGTCGTGGCCGTCTGGGGGCTCGCCGGCCTCCTGCTCGCGGTCCGCTTCTTCAGCTGGGAACCGCGGAAGTAGCGCGAGCGCCCTGCTAGGCTCCGAACCCTGGGCATCAGGCGGCGGATCTCCAGCCCGGAGACGTCACGAACGAGGGGGAAGAGGCGCGATGCGGAAGTTCCTGCTCGGGCTCGCGGTGCTTGCGATCGTCGCGGCAGCGTGTGCGCCCGAAGACGACACCACCGAGCCCGCCGACAACGGCGCCACCACCGAGCCGGCGCCTGTCGACGCCGCGACGTGCGCGGCCGACGCGACGCTGGTCAACGACGGCACGCTCACTATCGCCACGGGCAACCCGGCGTACTCACCGTGGTACGGCGGCAAGAGCACCGAGGGCTCCGAGTGGGAGTCGAGCAGCTTCACGGGCGACCCGTATACCGGCGAGGGGTACGAGTCCGCGTTCGCGTACGCCCTGGCCGAGGAGCTCGGGTTCACCGAGGACCAGGTGCAGTGGCTCGGCATCCCCTTCAACAAATCGTTCGCGCCCGGTCCCAAGGACTTCGATTTCTCGATGCAGCAGGTCTCGATCACCGAGAAGCGGGCCGGAGCGGTCGACTTCAGCGACGGGTATTTCGACGTGAACCAGGCGCTGATCGCGAACGAGGGCTCGCCGGCGATCGGGGCGACCACCCTGGCGGAGCTCCAAGACCTGAAGCTCGGCGCGCCGATCGGCACGACGAGCCTGACGGTGATCGAGGAGCTCGTGCAGCCGACCGACGGCGCCAGCGTCTACGACGACCTGGACCTCGCGCTCAAGGACCTCAAGAACGGGCAGATCGACGGTGTCGTCGTCGACTTCCCGACCGCGTTCTACGGATACGCCGACGTGGTGGTCGGGCAGTTCCCCGACCTGGGCGAGCAGGAGCAGTTCGGCCTGACGTTCGAGAAGGGCAATGCGTTCGTGGAGTGCGTGAACCTCGGCATCGCTGCGCTCGAGGCCGACGGCACGCTCGACGCCCTGCAGGACGAGTGGCTCGTGACCGACACGAGCGTGCCCACGTTCGAGTAGCGCGAGGGGCCCCGATCCCGCGGTGAGCGACGCAGGAGGGCAACCCGCGATCGCCCGGCCCGCCGGCCTCGACCCTCGAGAACCCCTGCCCCCGACGGGCGGCAGGGGTTCTCGTATCTTGGGCGGCGGCGACGGCTCCCGCAGCGTCTGGGTCGCGATCGCGAGCACGGTGATCTTCTTCGCCGTCGTGATCCTGGCGGTCGTGAACTCGCCGGGCTGGTCCTCACCGGGAGGCGTGAAGGAGCAGTTCTTCAACCGAGAGATCTTCGCGGAGTCGCTGCCGAAGATCCTCGACGGGTTCTGGCTGAACGTGCGGATCTTCCTGATCGCCGAGGTCCTGGTCCTGATCCTTGCGCTGGTGCTGGCGGTGATGCGGAGCCTGCCGGGTCCGGTGTTCGCCCCACTGCGATTGCTCGCCGTGTCGTACTCGATCCTGTTCCGCGGCGTGCCGACGATCCTCGTGATCTTCATCCTCGGGTTCGGCATGCCGGCGTTGGAGCTGCAGGGGGTGCCCAACAGCGACGTGTTCTGGGCGATCATCGCCCTGACGCTCGTGTACTCGGCGTACGTGGCCGAGGTCTACAGGGCCGGGATCGAGTCGATCCATCCGAGTCAGACGGCTGCGGCCCGATCGCTCGGGCTCGGTCGGGGGCAGGCGATGCGGTACGTCGTGCTGCCGCAGGCCATCAAGCGGGTCCTGCCGCCGCTGCTCAACGACTTCATCGGCCTGCAGAAGGACTCCGCGCTCGTCGCGGTGCTGGGTGTGACGGAGGGGCTCCGCCAGGCACAGATCACGCAGGCCACGTTCTTCAACTTCACGCCGTACGTGTCGCTCGCCCTCGTCTACGTGATGATCACGATCCCGCAGGTGCTCTTCGTCGACTGGCTGATCAAGCGGGACCAGCGCAGGCAGCAGGCCGGGGGTGCCGCGTGAACACCTCGAGGGAGCAACCGGCGATCGTGATCGAGGGACTCGTGAAGTCCTTCGGCGACCTGCAGGTGCTGCGCGGCGTCGACCTCGAGGTCGCCGACCACGAGGTGATCTGCCTGATCGGCGCCTCGGGCTCGGGCAAGTCCACGCTGCTGCGCTGCGTGAACCTGATCGAGCCGATCGACGGCGGGCGCATCGTCGTCGAGGGCGACGAGATCACGGCGCAGGGCATCGACGTGAACGCGATCCGCCGGCGCATCGGCATCGTGTTCCAGTCGTTCAACCTCTTCCCCCACATGAGCGTGCTGCGCAACATCACGCTTGCGCCCACGAAGGTCGTCGGCACGAGCGCGTCCCAGGCAGAGGTCGCGGCGCGCGAGTTACTCGACCGGTTCGGACTCGCCGACAAGGCCGAGGAGTACCCCGACCGCCTCTCGGGCGGCCAGCAGCAGCGCGTGGCGATCATGCGAGCCCTCGCGATGAAGCCCGACATCATGCTGCTCGACGAGGTGACGAGCGCGCTCGACCCTGAGCTCGTGGCCGAGGTGCTCGACGTGATCCGCGAGCTCGCCGCCGCCGGCATGACGATGCTGATCGCGACCCACGAGATGGGCTTCGCGCGCGACATCGCGACGCGCGTCTGCTTCCTCGACGAGGGCGTGATCGCGGAGCAGGGACCGCCCGAGCAGATCTTCGAGGATCCACAGCAGGAGCGGACCGGTCAGTTCCTGGCGAGGATCGTGGCCGCCGGGCGCATGTGACTCACCCGATGGCGCGCTCCACCGCCTCGAGATCGTCGAGGTAGGGCGCCGCCCCGAGCGCCTCGAACGTCGGGCGTGCCTCGGCCAGCCGCGAGCGGGCGTCGTCTGCCCGCCCGAGCTTCACGAGGCAGCGCGCGGATCCCACCCTCGCGAGCGCGGTCTCGAGGGGGAACCCGTAGACCTCCCATTCGGTCCCGACGCGCGCATGCAGGTCCAGCGCGAGAGCCGGGTCACCCCACGTCTCCTCGAACGCCGCCCGGCCGGTCTCGAACGAGAGCCGAAGCCGTCGCGATGAGCCCCCCTCGTCGATGTCGACGTCGAGGATCTCGGCCGCCCGGCCCCGCTCGTCGGCCTTCACGAGCAGGCGCACCGCCAGTGGCAGGAACCCCGTCCGGAACGTCGGCTGCGACGCCGTCGACGCGGTGAACGCATCGAGGTGTACCAGCATGCCGCGTCGCTCGTCTTCGGCGCACGCGACCTCGGCCGCGAGCAGGAACGCGGGCGCGAGGTACTCGACCGTCCCGAGCTGCGTCGCCCTGTCCAACAGCTCCTTCGCGCATGCGCGCGCCGTCTCGTGGTCACCCCTGCGCAGCGTCACCCAGCCCTGGAACTGCACCGCGACCGACCCGGGCTGGGTCTCCCCCCCGTGGTCGGCGTCCCAGCCACGCAGCCAGGCGGCCGTACTCAGGACGTGGTCCCACTCGCCGGTGTCGAACAGCGGCTCGAGCAGTCCTCCGCGGGCCCACGCGTAGGAGGTCTCGAGCCCGCGGGCTTCGCAGAAGGCCGCCATCTCCTCCCACACCGGTTCCGAAGCGGCGGGTCCCCGGTGGTACCAGAGCTCGTACGCGTAGTTGTTGTACGCGACGGCCGTCTCCTCACCGAGCCCGCATTCCGCGCCCACGCGCAGCGCCTCGCGCAGATCGTCGAGTCCGGCCTCGTCCCCGAGCTTGCTCCGACTCGCCCCGCGGTAGGTCAGGGCGAGCACTTGCTCCTGTTCCAGCTCCATCTCTCGTGCCAGGCCGAGAGCTCGCTCCGACCACGAGACGCACGGGCGGAGCTCCCCGACGACCCAGAGGTGACCGGCCATCCGGGTGGCCGCGTGCGCGAGCGCCGGCCCGGCAGGGTGAGCTTCGAGCACCGCGATCGCCTGCTGCAGCAGCGGCCCCTCCCCGTCGATGTCGCCGCGCTCGAACCGCGACCGTGCCAGCATCACGGTCGCGTCGGCCGCCCCGATCTCGTCCTCGTGCACGGCGAACAGGTCGACCGCCGCCCGCAGGTCGTCCTCGGCCTGATCGAACCGCCCCGCGACGAGAGCAGCGGTCCCGGCGCCGACCAGGGTGCGAGGCCGCCTCGGATCGTCGTCGGACATCAGGTCGAGGGCTCGCCGGGCGTGGGCGAGCGAACGGGCGGGGTCGAGCCCCACGGCGCGACCCGATGCGGCCAGGAGGTGGTCGACCGCGCGATCGGCCATCTCCGCCGCCATCGCGTCGCCGGCCGCCTGTGCCAGATCGTGTGCCTCGGCGTAGTGGGAGGCGAGCCGTTCCTCCCGGTCGGCGGCGCCTCCGCCGAGCGTCGACCCGAGCCACCCCGCGACGGCCCGGTGCTTGCGCGCCCGATCCGCGCGAGGGATGCGCCCGTACGCCACGTCGCGCACGAGTACATGCCGGAACGTGTACTCCGTCTGCCCGGCGACCGAGGTGGTCTTGGCGCGGCGCAGGATCTCGCGTTCGACCAGCTCTTCGAGCGTGGTCCTCGTCTCGTCGTCGGGTGCACCCGTGATCGCGGCGACGGCACCGGGCCAGCACGTCAGACCGACGACGGCGGCATCCTGCGCGGCGGTGCGCAGCCTCGTCGGGAGTGCGTCGAGCCGCGACGAGAGCAGCGCCTGGATCGTCGGCGGGAGCGTGACCGGGCCGAGGCCCTCGCCCTCGGCCACATCACGCCTCGCCTGATCGCGCAGCATGCGCATGAACTCCTCGGCGTACAACGGGTTTCCGCCCGATCGCTCCACCACGGCCTCGGCCATCTCGGCCGGCAGCGTGTCGCGGTCGCGCAGGGCGGCCACGAGCTGCGCGGTCTCGGCCTCCGACAGAGGGGCGAGCTGCATCGTCGTGGCCCCGGGGCGGTCGCCCCATCCCGGCCGCACGTCGAAGAGCTCCCTGCGCCCCACCACGATCACGGTGAGTGGCACGGCGCCGACGTTGTCGAGCAGCAGATCGAGGAACGAGAAGAGGGCCGGCGACGCGTCGTGCATGTCCTCGAAGGCCAGGATCGTCGGGTTCTCCTGCGCGAGGCGCTCGACGAACGCCGACCACGCCGAGAACGTCTCCTCACGGGTGGCGTCGTCGGCCTCGGCACGTGCGGTGACGAGAGGCAGCATGTGCCGGTGCAGCCGGTGCATCTCGTTCGGGGTCACGGTCACCCGCTGGAGCGTCTCCTCGAGCTTCGAGGCGACGGACTCGGGCGCATCGGAGTCGAGGATGCCCGCCTCGGCCTTCACGATGTCGGCGAACGGCGCGTACGCCGTCGTGTCGCCGTATGGGGTCGGGCGCCCCATGCGCCAGCGCACCAGCTCGGGGAGCTCGTCGGTGACGACCGACAGCTCCGCGATCAGCCGGCTCTTGCCGAGCCCGGCGTCCCCCACGATCGTCACCAACCGCGGGCGCAGGTCACGCATCGACGAGAGGAACTCGGTCCGCATCGTTCGCAGCTCGTCGCGGCGTCCCACGAACGGTGCACCCATCGGGTCCGGTGGCTCGATCGCCATGCGCCCCCGCGACTCGATCGGTGCCCAGATCGGGATCGGCTCCGCCTTGCCCTTCACGGTGACCGGGCGCAGCACCTGCCACCGGAAGTTGAAGCGCGTCGCGAGGTACGTGGACGCGGCGACCACCACCCCATCGGGCGGGGCGCTGGACTGCAGCCGAGAGGCCGTGTTCACCACGTCGCCCGTCACCCGCTCGCCGATGCGCGGGCCACGTCCGAGGGAGACCACGACCTCTCCCGTCGCGACGCCGACCCGAACGGCGAGGGACGACGGATCCTTCAGCCGCAGGCGCTGGATCTCCTCCCTGATGCGCAGCGCGGCCCGCACCGCACGCTCGGCGTCGTCCTCGTGGGTGACGGGGACCCCGAAGACCCCGAACACCACGTTGCCGACGACCTTCTCGACCGCTCCGCCGAACCCCTCGATCTGCCGTCGGAGCAGCTCGTGGAAGGGCCGCAGCGTCGCCGTGAGGTCCTCGGGGTCCAAGCCCGGCTCGATGCGTCGCTGCACGTCGACGACGTCGGCGAACAGCGCCGTGATCAGGCGGCGTTCCTCGCCGGGGGAGTCCAGCGGGGTACCGCACGCGATGCAGAACCGGGCCTGCTCGGGGTTCTCGGCGCCACAGTTGGGACAGATCCGCACGCCCCGAGTCTACGGAGGCGTGTCGTGGGGAACGCCTAGACTCCGTGCGATGCCCCCGTTCACCCTGCGCTCGGAGTTCCGGCCTGCCGGCGACCAGCCCGCGGCGATCGAGCAGCTCAGCGCGGCCGTGCAGGCCGGCGACGAGCACGTCACGCTGCTGGGCGCCACCGGCACCGGCAAGACGTTCACGATCGCGCACGTGGTCGAGCATGTGCAGCGACCGACCCTGGTGATCGCGCCGAACAAGTCGCTGGCCGCTCAGCTCGCGAACGAGTTCCGCGAGGTGTTCCCCGACAACGCGGTCGAGTATTTCGTGAGCTACTACGACTACTACCAGCCCGAGGCGTACATCCCCTCGACCGACACGTACATCGAGAAGGACAGCTCGGTCAACGACGAGATCGAGCGGCTCCGGCACTCGGCGACCGCCGCGCTGCTCGGGCGGCGCGACGTGCTGATCGTCGCGAGCGTCTCGTGCATCTACGGGCTCGGATCGCCCGAGGAGTACGAGGGGCAGATCCTGCGGCCGTACAAGGGCACCGACATCCCGCTCGAGTTCGCGATGCAGCGACTCGTCGACATCCAGTACTCGCGCAACAACATGAGCCGGGCGCGCGGCACGTTCCGGGTGCAGGGCGACACCCTCGAGGTGTTCCCGCCGTACGAGCAGACCGGCTACCGCATCGAGTGGTGGGGGGACACGGTCGAGAAGATCTCGCGCTTCGACCCCGTCACGGGCGAGATCGTCGCCGACGACATCGTCGACCTCACGGTCTTCCCGGCGTCGCACTACGCGACGAGCGAGGAGCGCATGAAGGCCGCGGTCGTCACGATCGAGGACGAGCTGCACGAGCGGCTCGCCGAGCTCGAGGGGCAGGGCAAGCTGCTCGAGGCCGAGCGGCTGCGCATGCGCACGAGCTACGACCTCGAGATGATGCGCGAGGTCGGGTTCTGCAGCGGCATCGAGAACTACTCGCGACACATCGACGGGCGCAGCGCCGGCACCGCGCCGTACACCCTGCTCGACTACTTCCCCGACGACTACCTCGTCGTGATCGACGAGTCGCACGTGACGGTGCCCCAGATCGGCGGCATGTACGAGGGCGATCTCTCTCGCAAGTCGGTGCTCGTCGAGCACGGGTTCCGCCTGCCGAGCGCGATCGACAACCGGCCGCTGAAGTTCGAGGAGTTCACCGAGCGGGTGCATCAGACCGTGTACATGTCGGCGACGCCGAGCCCGTACGAGCTGCGCCACTCGTCGAAGGTGGTCGAGCAGATCGTGAGGCCGACCGGCCTCGTCGACCCCGAGGTGCAGATCCGGCCGACGAAGGGACAGGTCGACGACCTGATCGAGGAGATCCGAAAGCGAGCCGAGGCCGATCAGCGGGTGCTCGTCACGACGCTCACGAAGAAGATGGCCGAGGACCTCACCGACTACCTCGTCGAGATGGGCATCCGCGTGCGGTACCTGCACTCCGAGGTCGACACGCTGCAGCGCATCGAGATCGTGCGCGACCTGCGGCTGGGAGAGTTCGACGTGCTCGTCGGCATCAACCTGCTGCGCGAGGGGCTCGACCTGCCCGAGGTCTCACTCGTCGCGATCCTCGACGCCGACAAGGAGGGCTTCCTGCGCTCGGAGACCTCCCTCGTGCAGACGATCGGCCGCGCCGCGCGCAACGTCGACGGCACGGTGCTGATGTACGCCGATCAGATCACCGACTCGATGAAGCGGGCGATCAGCGAGACGCAGCGGCGCCGGCAGATCCAGCTGCGCTACAACGTCGAGCACGGCATCGACCCCACGACCGTGCAGCGCAAGGTCACCGACATCCTGCTGACCCTGCGGGGCGAGGGCGATCCGAAGGCCACCGCTCCGACGAAGCCCCGGCGCCAACGCGCGGCTCGCCCCGAGATGCCGACCGAGGAGCTCGAGCGCCTCGTCCAGGGGCTCGAGGAGGAGATGCACCAGGCCGCCAAGGACCTTCGGTTCGAGTACGCGGCGCGGCTGCGCGACGAGGTCCACGACCTGAAGCGCGAGCTGAAGCAGCTCAGGGAAGCCGGCGTCGCCTGAAACGGCCTGTAGCCCGATTCAGCACTCGGTCGCCTTCGTTCCCAGGAACTCGACCTGCAGGCCTGCGTCGACGGACTGCCGGCGCTCGATGCCGAGGATGGAGAAGATGATGGTCTGCTCGTACCAAGAGGTCGTTGTGTTCCGCCCCAGACACATCCCTCGAGGCACGAGAACCTCGAACTCCAGGGCAGCCTCACCCCCCGATGGAAGGCTGAACGGTTCGAACGGACGCATCTGACCGCTGCCTCGCTCGGTCGCCCAGAGATCGGGCACCATCCCCACGAGCCGCAGCAGGTCGTTCGAATGGCTGACGCCACGGATCATGATCGGCATAGGCCCGTCGTTCTGGATCGAGATCGCATACGTGAACGTGGCCCCAGGTTGCGCCCGCACCGTCAGCACGCGACCCTCCACACCGAACGCATCCACGTCTTTCACCTGGGCGGTAGCGGCCATCGGTTGCGGGAGACCGGACGTGGGGTCGTAGCCGATGGAGCCTCGAGCGAGCGGTTCGAGGTTCGCGAGCCAGACGAGCCCTGCCACGAGGGTGGCCACCACGAGGATCGCCGAACCCACGAGGAGCCGAGGTCTCTGACGCCCAGGTGCTGGCTTGGACGTCGGGGGCGTCGGGATCGGGGTGCGGACGTCGGTGTCCATCCACGCAACCTATGGCACGGACGGCCCGTGGTCCAGCCGCAACAGCGTCCGAGGCGACCCGGCGGCTGCTCAGCCCTTCCGGTACCTGTAGAAGTCGACTGCTTCAGGCTCGAGGGGCGTGTTGCCGAGGATCAGGTCGGCCGACTTCTCGGCGAGCATCATCACGGGCGCGTAGATGTTCCCGTTCGTGACGTAGGGCATCGACGAGGCGTCGACGACGCGAAGCCCCTCGAGACCGTGGACCTTCATCGTGAGCGGATCGAGCACCGACATCTCGTCGACGCCCATGCGCGCGGTGCACGATGGGTGCAGGGCGGTCTCGCCGTCCTTCGCGACCCAGGCGAGGATCTCCTCGTCGGTCTCGACGCTCGGACCAGGTGACATCTCGCCGCCGTTGAACGGATCGAAGGCCGGCTGGGTCAGGATGTTCCGGGCGACCCGCACCGACTCGACCCACTCGCGACGGTCTTGGTCGGTCGAGAGGTAGTTGAACCGCAGCGCCGGGTGCACCCGCGGGTCGGTGCTCTTCAGCTTCACCGAGCCGCGCGCGTCCGAGTACATCGGCCCGATGTGCACCTGGTAGCCGTGGTCGCCCGAGGGCGCCGAGCCGTCGTAGCGGATCGCGATCGGCAGGAAGTGGAACATCAGGTTCGGGTAGTCGACGTCGTCGTTGCTGCGCACGAACCCGCCGGCCTCGAAGTGGTTCGTGGCGCCGAGCCCCGACCGCAGGAACAGCCACTCCGCGCCGATGAACGGCCGACGCCACATCTTCATGCCGGGCGCGATCGAGACGGGCTGGGTGCACGAGTACTGCACGTACACCTCGAGGTGGTCCTGCATGTGCTCGCCGACCCCGGGCACGTCGGCCACGACGTCGATGCCGAGCGCCTGGAGCTCCGCGGCGTTGCCCACCCCCGAGAGCTGCAGCAGCTGGGGCGAGTTGAACGCCCCGCCGCTCAGCACGACCTCGCCGCCCATCGCGCGCTTCGGCGAGCCGTCGCGGCCCCGCGTGTACTCGACCCCCACCGCGCGCGCGCCCTCGAACAGGATCCTGGTGACGAACGCGCGCGTCTCGACGTCGAGGTTCGGTCGCGACATCACCGGGTGCAGGTAGGCGCGCGCCGCCGACAGCCGTCGCCCACGATGGATCGTGCGGTCGAACGGCGCGAACCCCTCCTGCCGGAAGCCGTTCACATCGTCGGTGAGCGGATACCCGGCCTGCTGCACGGCCTCGAAGAACGCGCCGAAGAGGGGGGTGGTCGCGGGGCCTCGTTCGAGCACGAGCGGTCCTGCGTGCCCGCGCATCGGGTCGGTCCGGTCCGACGCGAGCGTGCGTTCCATGCGCTTGAAGTAGGGGAGGCAGTGCGCGTAGTCCCACGTCTCCATGCCTGGGTCCGAGGCCCACCGCTCGTAGTCGAGCGGGTTCCCCCGCTGGAAGATCATGCCGTTGATGCTGCTCGAGCCACCGAGCACCTTGCCGCGGGCGTGGTACACGCGCCGGCCGTTCATGTGCGGCTCTGGCTCGCTCTCGTACTTCCAGTCGTAGTACTTGCTGCCGATCGGGAAGGCGAGCGCCGCCGGCATGTGGATGAAGACGTCCCAGATGTAGTCGGGGCGTCCCGCCTCGAGCACGAGCACGCGGTTCGAGGGGTCCGACGACAACCGGTTGCCGAGGGCGCTGCCGGCGGACCCGCCGCCGACGACTACGAAGTCGTACCGCCCACCCATCGCGTGCCCTCCTCGCGTTCGTCTGGCCGACCGCGCGAGCATGCACCAGTGCGCGACGGCGCGCATCGGGTCGTTGCCGATCCCGCAACGCTACGGTCGGCGGAGGGCGGGGGTAGGGTTCGCCCGTGGCTCGACTCGTGATCCGTGCGCCGCTCGCGTGGCTCGGCCCCGGCCGGGCGACCCCCGACGTGCAGGTCACGTGCGAGGGCGGCTCGATCGTCGAGGTCGGCCGCGTCCATCCCGTGCCGGAGACCGACGAGCTGATCGTGGCCGACGGCTTCCTGATGCCGGCGGGCGCCGACCGGCACGTGCACGTCGGGCTGGGCGACCCCATGGCGATCGTCCGAGGCGGCGTCACGGCCGTGCGAGACCTCGCGTGGCCGGTCGATCGGATCTTCCCGCTGGCGGACGCCTCGGAGATGCCGGGCTTCAACGGGCCGTTCATCCGGGCCGTCGGCCCGATGCTCACGGCTCCCGGCGGGTATCCGACGCAGGCATCGTGGGCACCCGCGGGCACCGGGCTCGAGGTCGCCGACACTGAGGCTGCCGGGGCGGCGGTGGTGGACCTCGCAACGAGAGGCGCGGTCGCGATCAAGGTCTCGCTCAACGCTGAGGCCGGGCCTACGCCGAGCGACGCGGTGCTGGCCGCGATCTGCGATGCGGCGGCCGAGCACGAGGTGCCGGTGACGGCCCACACGCAGGGTGCGGGACAGGTCGCTCGGGCCCTGGGCGCCGGAGTGGGCGAGCTCGCGCACACCCCCTGGACCGAGCGCCTCGACGACGCGACGGTCGCCGCTGCCGCGGCTCGCCAGCGGTGGGTCTCGACGCTCGACATCCACGGCTTCGGCCAACACACGCCCGAGCTCAGGCGCGCCCTCGACAACCTGGCGAGGTTCCACCGCGCCGGCGGGGAGGTCGTCTACGGCACGGACCTCGGAAACGGCCCGATCCCGGCAGGCGTGCACGTCGACGAGGTGAGCTGGCTGCGCGCCGCGGGGCTCACGACCGAAGAGGTGCTGCAGGGGTTCGTGCGAGCACCGATCGAGGTCGGCGCCCCGGCCGACCTGCTCGTGGTGGGGGAGAGCCCCCTCGGCGACATCGCAGCGCTCGGCGACATCAGGCTGGTCGTCAGGGCGGGACAGGTCGTCTCCCAGTAGTCTGTACCAGACTACCGCTCGACGCGACGGGGACCATTGCCCCCAGGATGTAGGCAGGGACCTCCGTGATGGCACCTGCTTGGGAACACGGAGGTGCTCGCCGAGTGCCGCAGCAGGAGCGGACGAGCCGGGCGAGCCGCAGAGGAGCGCTCTGAGCACACCCGCAGAGGTCAGCGTGAGGCCATCACCGCACGGAGCTCGTCGAAGCAGCGGTCGACGTCGGCTTCCGTGTTGAAGAAGTGCGGGCTGATCCGCAGACCGTCCCCGCGGAAGTCGGTGCACACGTCGCGCTCGAGCAGCTCGTGGCAGATCGCGCCGGCATCGTCGCCCACCCGCACGTTCACGACGCCCCCTCGTTCGTGGCGCGAGCGCGGGGTGCGTACCTCGAGCCCGGCATCGTCGGCCCGCGCGATCACGTGGTCGGTCAGCTCACCCTGACGCGCGCGGATCCGCTCGACGCCGACCTCCGAGATCACATCGATGCCTCCCTGGGCGAGGAAGAACACCGGCGCCGGCGGCGTTCCGTGCTCCAATCGGCGGGCCGTCGGGTGGTACGTGAGGTGCTCGAGGTCGAAGGAGAACGGGTCCTCGGTCGCGAACCAGCCCGTCACGGCGGGCTCCAGTGAAGGCAGCACGTCGCGCCGCGCGTAGAGGAACACCATGCCGGGGCCGCCGCACATCCATTTCAACGAGCCCGCCGTGTAGAGGTCGCACCCGAGAGCGTGCAGGTCGAGCGGCACGATGCCGAGGCCGTGGTAGTCGTCGACGAACGACAGCGCGCCGCGATCCCGGGCGATCGCGCACACGGCGGCCGCGTCGACGATCGCGCTCGACCTGTACAGCACTCGGTTCAGCATCACGATCGCCGTCCGTTCGTCGATCGCCTCGTCGTAGGCCTCGATCGGGATCGTGAGCCCGTCGGGGGAGCGCAGCCACACGATCTCGGCGCCGGTCTTCGCCGCCCAGGCGAGCCAGACGTGCCCGTCGGTGGGGAAGTCGAGTTCGCTGAGGATCACGCGTCGCCGCGAGCCCCGGAGGTCGATCGCCGACGCGATCGTCGCGAGCGCCACCGAGACGTTCGTCGTGATCGCGACCTCGTCCGCGTCGCAACCCGCGAGCGCCGCGAACGACCGCTTCAGGCCGGCCATGCGCGGGAAGATGTCCTCGAACCAGACGTGGTCGGGCGCGCCCTTGGTCGCCCACGCGTCGAGGTATCCGTCGAGCGCGGCTCGCCCGCGATCCGAGATCGGCCCGAGCGACGCGCTGATCAGATAGGTCTTGCGATCGAGCACCGGGAACTCGTCCCGGTACGAGGCGAGGTCGCGCTCAGGCGTCGCCGGCCTCCGGCTCCTGTTCGCCGTGATCGTGCTCTAGCAGGTAGTCGACGTACATCGGTCGCAGCGCCTCGCCGAGCGGTCCCGAGTCGGCGTCGTAGAGCAGGTCGTTCAGCAGCGCGAGCGGCCGGCGGACGTCGGTCTTGCTCCGCTCGTCGTCGCCGATCACCTCCTCGGCGACGGGCAGCGCCTTCAGCAGGTCCCAGAAGAACCCCACGTCGAGCCTGCGCTTCGCGAGGGCGATCGTCCGATCGTAGAGATCCTTCGTCGGCAGGGCTTCGAGTTCGGCGCGGGTCGTCATGTGAGGCAGCCTAGCGTCCGTCGCCGGTGGCTGGCAGGAACCGCTCGAACCACGCGACCGTGCGCGTGGCCAGATCGAGGATCGCGGGGAACTCGCCTACCCCGTGTCCTTCCTGCGGGTACAGCACCACCTCGGCGGGCACCCCGCGCTCGCGGAGCGCCCGGTAGAACTCGACGGCCTGGCCGACCGGTGTCGCCCGGTCGTGGCGCCCAGACGTGAGCAGCACCGGGGTCGTGACGTTCGCGGTGTGCAGCACGGGGCTGCGGCCCGAGTACTCCTCGGGCACCTCGTGCGGCTGTCCGCCGAGGAAGTCGCCCACCCACGCGCCGAGGCTGCTGTCGAAGCGCTCGGACCACCAGTCGGTCACCGGGGAGATCGAGACCGAGGCCTTGAACCGCTGATCTCGCGTCGGGATCCACGCGGCCATGAACCCGCCGTAGCTGCCCCCCGTCAGGACGAGTCGGTCGGGGTCGGCGAGGCCCGCCGCGACCACCGTGTCGACGCCCGTGAGCACATCGTCGACGTCGAGGCCGCCCATGTCGCCGACGACCCGGCCCGCGAAGCCCTGACCGTGACCCGTCGAGCCGCGGGGGTTCGGCTCGAGGATCGCGAACCCACGCGTGAGCAGCAGCGCGGCGAGCGTGCCGGGGAAGCGGTCGTCGGAGCTGCCGATCGGGCCGCCGTGCACGTCGAGCACGAGCGGGAACGGCCCCTCGCCGGGCGGCAGCGTGAGCAGTCCCTCGATCTCGAGGCCGTCGGTGGAGGTCCAGCGCATCCCCTCGCGCCGTCCGACCGCGCCGAGCACCACGTCGTGGCCGGCGTGGCGCGGCGCCGCGACCTCACGCTCGGCACCCTCCCGATCGACCACGACGATCGAGGGCGGCCGACGGTGCGACGAGGTGAGCACCGCGATCCCGTCGCCGAACGCGGCGCCGCTGGGGTGGTAGAGCTCGCCGACCGATCCGTCGGTGGTCCAGATCTCGCGGACGATCCCTTCCGCCGTCACCTCGAGCGCGAGGGAGACCAGCCCACGGCGTCCGAAGACGAGCAGGCGGTCGTCGTCGAGCCAGACGGCGCCCGACGCGTCGACGTCGCCGAGATCCACCGGCGACATCGAGCCCGAGGCGATGTCGATCAGCCGCAGATCGCCGCAGACCACGACCCGGTCGCTGCAGACGGCCTCGATCACCGCGACCGTGGCGCCCGAGGGGGCACCGGCGACCCACCCGAACTGCACGGCGCTCGCCACGAGCGGTCGCTCCTCGCCGCTCGCCAGGTCGATCAGGGACACCCCCGCCCCGTACCAGGCGTCCTCACCCGCGCCGTCGGAGGTGACGGCGACCGCGTGGCGGGCGCCGCACCAGTCCGCTTCCCAGACGTTGCGGTCCTCGGCCGAGATCCGGCGGCCCTCGCCGTTCCCGGCGTCGACCAGCCAGAGCGATCGCCGTTCGGCATCGCCATCGTCGACCGACTCCACGTCGGGCACCCACGCCGGCACGTCCTGCTCACCGCCGAGGGTGCCGGACCCGAGCGCGTCGGCCTGCTCCGCGGCGCTGCCGGCGATCCCTGCGAGGATGCGCGCGCCGTCTGCCGACCAGCGGTGCCACTCCACGGCGCCCGGCAGCGTGGCGAGCTGTCGAGCCTCGGACGGCATGCCGGCGTCGAGGACGTACAGCTGGTGCCGCCCCTTCGCCGCTCGATCGGAGCGGAAGCTCAGCCGCATGCCGTCGGGGGACCATCGCGGTTCCGAGTCGTCGTTCGGCCCGTCGGTGATCTGTCGGAACCCGCTGCCGTCGGCGGCCACCAGACAGATCCGGCCGAGCGCGTGGCCCTCCAGTCGGTCGAGCCGCTGCCCGCGGAACGCGAGCCACCGGCGATCGGGGGAAGGGGCCGGATCGCCGGCGGGCGTGGCGGTGCCGAACCCGGGTTCGAGCACCGAGCGGAAGAAGGCTTCGACCTCATTGAACAGTGGCGTCGTGCGCAGGTCGCGTTCCATCGCGCGAGGATAGGCGCCTCCAGCGGGGCGTGTCGCCGGGCGCCACTACACTGGCTCACCGTATGGGCACCGACTCCCTCGTCATCCACGGCGCCCGTGAGCACAACCTCAAGAACGTCACGCTCGAACTCCCCCGTGACCGCCTGATCGTGTTCACCGGCCTGTCCGGCTCCGGCAAGTCCTCGCTCGCCTTCGACACGATCTACGCCGAGGGCCAGCGGCGCTACGTGGAGTCGTTGTCCGCGTACGCGCGCCAGTTCCTCGGCCAGATGGAGAAGCCCGACGTCGACTTCATCGAGGGGCTCTCCCCGGCGATCTCGATCGACCAGAAGTCCACCTCGCGCAACCCACGGTCCACGGTCGGCACGATCACCGAGATCTACGACTACCTGCGCGTGCTGTACGCGCGCGTCGGGCACCCGCACTGCTACAACTGTGGCCGTCCGATCGGGCGCCAGACCCCCGACCAGATCGTCGATCAGGTGATGGAGCTGCCCGAGGGCACACGGTTCCAGGTGCTCGCCCCGGTCGTTCGTGGGCGCAAGGGCGAGTACGGCAAGCTCCTCGACGAGCTCGCGCGCAAGGGATTCCCCCGCGCGCGCATCGACGGGGAGGTGAGGGAGCTCAGCGAGCCGATCCGGCTGGCCAAGACCTACAAACACACGATCGAGGTCGTGGTCGATCGGCTCGTCGCCAAGCCCGACATCCGTCGCCGCGTCGCCGACTCGATCGAGACCGCGCTCGAGCTCGCCGAGGGCATCGCGTCGATCGCGGTCCAGACGCACGGCGGGGGAGAGGAGCTCCAGAACTTCTCCCAGTCGCTTGCGTGCACGCACTGCGGCCTCTCGTTCGACGAGATGGCGCCGCGGAACTTCTCGTTCAACTCTCCGTACGGCGCGTGTCCGACCTGCGACGGCCTCGGCACGCGGCTCGAGGTCGACCCCGAGCTCGTCGTGCCCGACACCGACCTCTCGGTGCACGAGGGCGCGCTCGCCCCCTGGGCCAGCGTCACGCTCGAGTACTGGAACCGCGTGCTCGATTCCGTGGCCGAGGCGCACGGCATCGATCTCGACACGCCGTTTCGCCGGCTCACCAAGAGGCAGCGCGACGTGCTCATGTACGGCAGCGACGAACAGATCCACGTGCGATACAAGAACCGCTACGGGCGGCAGCGCTCGTACTGGACCACGTACGAGGGCGTGGTCACCAACGTGGAACGACGCCACCGCGAGACCGACTCCGAGTCGCAACGCGACAAGCTCGAGCAGTTCATGCGCGAGATCCCCTGCCGGGCATGCGAAGGAGCGCGCCTCCGGCCCGAGACCCTCGCGGTCACGGTCGCCGGGCTGAGCATCGCCGAGCTCACCGACCGGTCGATCCGTGACACGCTCACGTTCGTCGACACGATCGACCTCAGCGAGCGCGAGTCGATGATCGCCGAGCGCCTCCTCAAGGAGATCCGTGAGCGGCTGAGGTTCCTCGTCGACGTGGGCCTCGACTACCTCTCGCTGGCGCGGCCCTCGGGCACGCTCGCCGGGGGAGAGGCCCAGCGCATCCGGTTGGCCACTCAGATCGGCTCCGGGCTCGTCGGTGTGCTCTACATCCTGGACGAGCCGTCGATCGGCCTGCACCAACGCGACAACAAGCGGCTGATCGACACCCTCGTGCGGCTCCGCGACCTCGGGAACACGCTCATCGTCGTCGAGCACGACGAGGCCACGATCCTCGAGGCGGACCACATCGTCGACATCGGACCGCTCGCCGGCGAGCACGGAGGCGAGATCGTGTACTCGGGGGACCTCAAGGGCCTGCTCGAGTGCGAGGCGTCGATCACCGGCGCATTCCTGACCGGACGCCGGCAGATCCCGACGCCCGAGATGCGGCGCACGCCCGGCGACCGACGGGTGCGGCTCGAGGGCGTCCGCGAGCACAACCTGCAGAACGTCACGGTCGACGTGCCGCTCGGTCTCTTCGTCTGCGTCACGGGCGTGAGCGGTTCGGGCAAGTCGACGCTCGTGCAGGACGTGTTGCTCCGGGCGCTGATGCAGAAGGTGTACCGCTCTCGCCTGCAGCCCGGGAAGCACAAGAAGCTCCACGGGTGGGAACAGGTCGACAAGATCGTCGACATCGACCAGTCGCCGATCGGCCGCACCCCCCGGTCGAACCCCGCCACCTACACCGGGGTCTTCGACCACGTGCGCAAGCTCTTCGCCCAGGTGCCCGAGGCGAAGCTTCGCGGGTATCAACCGGGCCGCTTCTCGTTCAACGTGCGGGGAGGTCGGTGCGAGCATTGCGCCGGCGACGGCCAGATCAAGATCGAGATGCACTTCCTGCCCGACGTCTACGTCACGTGCGAGGCCTGCAAGGGACGGCGCTACAACCGCGAGACGCTCGAGGTGCGATACAAGGGCCGGTCGATCGCCGACGTGCTCGAGATGAGCGTCGACGAGGCGCTCGAGTTCTTCCAGCACATCCCGCCGATCAAGCGGCACATGCAGACGCTCTCCGACGTCGGCCTCGGGTACGTGCGACTGGGACAGCCCGCGCCCACCCTGTCGGGCGGCGAGGCGCAGCGCATCAAGCTCAGCTCCGAGCTGCATAAGCGGGCGACCGGCAACACGATGTACGTGCTCGACGAGCCGACCACCGGTCTGCACTTCGAGGACGTGCGCAAGCTCCTCGCGGTGCTCCAGCGCCTCGTCTCGACCGGCAACACCGTGCTCGTGATCGAGCACAACCTCGACGTGATCAAGACCGCCGACTGGCTGATCGACCTCGGGCCGGAGGGCGGCGACCAGGGAGGCGAGGTCGTCGCCACCGGCACGCCCGAGGCCGTTGCCGCCGAGCCCATGTCCCACACCGGTCGATTCCTGGCCGAGGTCCTGGAACGTCCGCAGCTGCCGCTCGAAACCTCCGGCGCGCTCGTCCCGCACGGGTGATCACGCTGTCCTGCACCGCCCTCGATGCTTGCTAGTATCCCCGCCGACGTGACCACACGCCTCTCGATCATCCTGTGTGCCCTGGCCCTCACGGCCGCCGCCTGCGGCTCGATCCCCGAGGGCGAGGTCGTCAGCGGCGAAGGCGAGCGCTTCGTCCCCTTCGTCGCCGAGTTCCTCGACGACGCCGGCCTCGGCAACAGCGTCGCCGTCGACGCCGAAGGTGTGCCCTATACCTCGTACTGGATCTTCCCCGCCGTGCTCGAGGAGGGCGAGATCCCGGTCGGCCGGCCGATCGGTGCGCCCTACATCACCACCGACGACCCCGAGCCCAAGGACGGTGCCGCGATCGGCGTGGCGAGCCTCTCCGCCGACGGGGTGTGGACGAGGGGCGCCGCCGCTCAGGTCCGCGAGACGCCGAGCGGCGTCTCCATCCCGTACGGGCCCGCGTTCGACAAGAGCCTGGTCGGCGCGACTGCCGAGAACACGAACGGCACCGACATCGCGATCGACGACGCCGGCGGCAAGCACGTCGTCTGGACGAGCCAGAGCGGCGTCTCCTATGCGGGCGGCGCCGACGCGTTCTCCGTGGAGAAGGTCTTCGACTACGGCTTCGGCCTCCGCAAGGCCGGTCCGATCGGACACGCGTCCGTCACAGCGGACGCCGACGGCAACCCGTGGGTGGCCTACACGGTGAACGCCTCCGGGCAGGAGGTGCGGGTCGCCACGAAGTCGGGTGACGAGTGGAGCACGCAGACCGTCGCGACGATCCCGCAGTGCGCGGGCTGTCCGCAGCCCCAGCCGACACGCATCGGCGTGACGTCGGCGGGTCCCACCGTGGCCTGGGTCGATACGGCCGCCGGCGCGGTCATGGTCTCGGTGCTCGACGGCGACGAGTGGGTCGCCGACGAGGTGGCCGGCGGCGTGAGCGGCCAGGGCCTCGACATGGCGGTCGATGCCGACGGCAACGGCATCCTCACGTTCTACGACGACGATGGCGGCGTGCAGCTGGCCCGGCAGAGCGGCGCGAGCTGGTCGCTCGCGACGATCGCCGACGCGGCTCCCGCCGACCCCGAGGCGATCGGGAACCTCGCCCCGACGACCAGCATCGCTGTGGACGATGAGGGCGGCCTGGTCGCCGCATGGGACGACGCGGACGGCGTGGTGCTCGCCACGAGTGACGACGGTGAGACCTTCACCCCGCTCGAGACCGCGGACACGCTCGGCGGACGGACGGCCTCCGTGGGAGTGAGCCCCGACGGCGCGAACGTGTTCATCGCCTGGTTCGACGTGAAGGGGGAGAACCTGCGGTTCGGCGTGCAGGGCGACATCGGAGAGCTCCCGGTGGCCGCCCCCAGCCCGACCGTCGACCCGGCCGAGGTCACGGCACCACCCGTCGACGGGGGCGGCGAGTGCGGCGCCGACGGCGAGATCCTGCTCGATATCGTCGCCCTGGGCATCGCGTGGGACACGAGTTGCCTTGTCGCACCGGCGGGCGAGCCGTTCACCATCAACATCGACAACCAGGATGAGGGCATCCCGCACAACCTCAACCTCAAGGTGTCCGAGGAAGGCGAGAGCATCGCCGCCACCGAAGTGGAGAACGGCCCGGTCCAGCAGACCCTCGACGTCGAGCCCCTCGACGCGGGCGAGTACTTCTACATCTGCGACGTGCATCCGAACATGACCGGAACGTTGGCCGCCGTCGAGGCGGGCGGCGGAGGCGGGGGCAACTAGTCCTCGCTCACCGGCCGTGTCCGGCGGCACGACTACGATGACCGGGTGACCCTCACCCGACCCCCCGCCGGCGACATCCCCGACGAACCGGGGGCGTACCTGTTCCGCGACGTCGACGGCCGGGTGATCTACGTCGGCAAGGCCAGGTCGCTCCGCAAGCGACTCGCGAACTACTGGGGCAAGCCCCTGCACGCGCGCACCGAGGCGATGGTGCAGACCGCAGACAGCGTCGAGTGGATCGTCGCGAGCGGCGAGGTCGACGCCCTGATGCTCGAGTACAACCTGATCCAGCGCCACCGGCCCCGGTTCAACATCCGCTACCGAGACGACAAGAGCTATCCGTACCTCGCGCTCACCGTGGGGGAGGAGTGGCCACGCGCCCAGGTGCTCCGCGGCGCCAAGCGGAAGAAGGTCCGCTACTTCGGGCCGTACGGGCATGCGTGGGCGATCCGCGACACGCTCGACGCGCTGACCCGCGTCTTCCCGGTGCGCACGTGCTCCAACGCCTTCTTCGACCAGCGAGCGCGCGCGAAGCGCCCCTGCCTCTACTTCGACATCGGGCGGTGCAGCGGGCCGTGCGTGCCCGAGGTGAGCGGGGTCACGCACGAGTCCTACCGTGACGACGTCGACGCGCTCGCCGACTTCCTCGCCGGCAACACCAAGCCCGTGATGCAGCGGCTCGAGCGCGAGATGCGCGAGGCGGCCGAGCGCCAGGAGTACGAACAGGCGGCGAAGCTCCGCGACCAGCTCGGCGCGGCGACGCGCGCCCTCGAAGCCCAGGAGATGGTGCTCGATCGGCCCGAGAGCATCGACGTGATCGGCATGGCCGACGACGACCTCGAGGCCGCGTTCCAGGTCTTCATGGTGCGAGGGGGCCGCGTGCTCGGCCGCAAGGGCTGGGTCGTCGACCGCGTCGAGGAACTCACTCGCGAGGAGCTGGTCGCGTCGTTCGTGCGTCAGCTCTACATGGAGCGCGACGAGGTGCCGCCGCGTGTGCTCGTGCCGGCCGAGCCTGCCGATCGTGAGGTCCTCGAGGCATGGCTGCGGGAGCGACGCGGCACCAAGGTCAGCATCGGCGTGCCGGAACGGGGCGCGAAGCGTCGGCTGCACGAGGTCGTGATGCGCAACGCGGAGGAGTCCTTCCATCGGCACAAGCTGCGCCGGGCGTCGGACTTCGGAGCGCGCTCGCGCGCACTCACCGAGCTCGCGGACCGGCTCGGCCTCGAGCAGGCGCCCCTGCGCATCGAGTGCTACGACATCTCGAACCTCGGACCCACGGACACGGTCGGGTCGATGGTCGTGTTCGAGGACGGCCTGCCGAAGCGATCGGACTACCGGCGATTCCGTATCAAGGGCGTCGTCGGTCAGGACGATTTCGCTTCTATGGAAGAGATGCTGCGCCGGCGTTTCTCGCGCCTGATCGAGGAGCGTGCCGAGTCGCCCGCCCCCGGCCGGCGATTCTCCTACCCGCCGGCGCTCGTCGTCGTCGACGGTGGCCGGGGCCAGCTGAGCATGGCGTCGAAGGTGCTGGGAGAGCTCGGGCTGCAGATCCCGCACATCGGCCTCGCGAAGCGGCTCGAGGAGGTCTTCTTCCCGGACCACCCTGAGCCCCTGATGATCCCGCGGGGCTCCGAGGCATTGTTCGTCCTCCAGCATCTGCGCGACGAGGCCCACCGGTTCGCGATCACCTACCACCGCCAGACACGCGAGAAGCGTGCGCTCCGCTCGCCCCTCGACGACGTGCCAGGCGTCGGGCCCGCGAGGAAGAAGGCTCTGCTCAAGCGCTTCGGATCTCTCGCGCGCCTGGGTCGAGCCGATCCGGAGCAGATCGCCGAGACGCCGAGCATCGGTCCGGAGCTCGCCGCCGCGATCCACGAGCGCCTCCACGATTCCGGGCAGGGCGATCAGTCACTCGTCCGCGGACCCGGCCTCGTCGCCGACGGCAAGGTCAGCGCATGACGACCGAGGCGACTCCGGCGCCGGCCGCAGGCGTCTCGACGGGGGGGCCCGGTTTCCTCTTGATCACGGGCCTCTCGGGGGCGGGGCGCTCCGAGGCCGCGCACTCGCTCGAGGATCTCGGGTACTTCGTGGTGGACAACCTCCCGCCCGCCCTGCTGCCCACGATGGCCGAGCTGGTCTCGAGGCCGGGTGGTCCGACGCGCATCGCGATCGTCGTCGACGCGCGCGGAGGGGTGTTCTTCGGGGAGCTGTCGAAGGCGCTCGACGAGCTGAAGCAGCTCCGCGTCGACTACCGCATCCTCTTCCTCGAGGCAGCCGACGACGATCTCGTGAACCGGTACGAGGCGACGCGGCGCCGGCACCCGCTCGCGCCCGCGGATCGCGTGGTCGAGGGCATCCGCAAGGAGCGGCTCATGATGGAGAGCCTGCGGGGCGACGCCGACCTGATCATCGACACCACCGGGCTCACGCCGCATCGCCTGCGCGATCGCATCCGCGGCGCCTTCTCCGAGGCCCCGCCGGAGCAGGGCCTGCAGGTCTCGGTCACCTCGTTCGGATTCAAGTACGGCACGCCGCGCGACGCCGACCTCGTGCTCGACGTCCGCTTCCTCCCCAACCCCCACTGGGTCGACGAACTGCGCCCGCTGCCGGGTACCGACGAGCGGGTCCGCGATTACGTGCAGGGCCAGGACCAGTACCGGGCATTCATGGAGCGGCTCGAAGCCCTGCTCGAGGTCGTGGTGCCGGGCTACGTGGCCGAGGGCAAGTCCTACCTCACCTGCGCAATCGGGTGCACCGGCGGGCGACACCGGTCGGTGGTGGTCTCCGAGGAGCTCGGCCGGTACTTCACCGACCGCGGCATCCCGGTGACCGTCGCGCACCGCGACCTCGCACGGAATTGACGGGCTGTCCGGCCCGTGCCGCGGCCCGGGGCCGCTGACTAGGATGAGACCCGTCACGACCCGAAGGTTTCCGGCTGCTCGAGGAGGGCCCCCATGAGCGTGAAGATCGGCATCAACGGATTCGGTCGCATCGGTCGCAACTTCTTCCGTGCCTCGAAGCAGCTCGGTCTCGACTTCGACTTCGTGGGGGTGAACGACCTCGGTGACGCCGCCACGATGGCGCACCTGCTGAAGTACGACTCGGTGCACGGACGGTACCCGGGCGAGGTCGGGCTCGGGGCCGACGGACTGGTGATCGACGGCGACGAGCTCCGCGTACTCGCAGAGCGCAACCCGGCCGACCTGCCGTGGAAGGACCTCGGCGCCGAGATCGTGATCGAGTCCACCGGCATCTTCACCGACCGCGACAAGGCGGCGGCCCACATCGAGGCGGGTGCGCAGAAGGTGATCATCAGCGCCCCGGCCAAGAACGAGGACCTCACCGTGGTCCTGGGGGTGAACGACGACGCGTACGACCCGGCGAACCACCATGTGATCTCGAACGCCTCGTGCACCACGAACTGCGTCGCGCCGATGGCGAAGGTGCTCGACGACGCGTTCGGTATCGAGCAGGGGTTCATGACGACCGTGCACGCCTACACGAACGACCAGAGCATCCTCGATCTGCCGCACAAGGACCTGCGGCGTGCCCGGGCCGCGGCCGTGAACATCATCCCGACCTCCACCGGGGCCGCGAAGGCGACCGGCCTCGTGCTGCCGCACCTGAAAGGCAAGCTCGATGGCATGTCGATGCGGGTCCCCGTGCCCGACGGGTCGGTCACCGATCTCGTCGCGACGGTCTCGCGCGACGTCACCCTCGAGGAGGTCACCGCTGCCTTCAAGGCGGCGGCCGACCATGGCCCGCTCGCCGGCAAGCTCGTGTACACCGAGGACCCCATCGTCTCGAGCGACATCGTCGGCAGCCAGGCGTCGTGCACGTTCGACGCGAGCGCCACGATGGTGATGGGCAACGTGGTGAAGGCGGTCGGCTGGTACGACAACGAGTGGGGATACTCGAGCCGCCTCGTCGACCTCGCCGCGCTGGTCGCGGCGAAGCTCTGACGCCGCGGCGCTCGGTATCGCCGTGACCCTGCGCACCCTGGACGACCTCGGCGACGTCGCCGGCTCGCGCGTCTTCGTGCGGGCCGACTTCAACGTGCCGCTCGATGCCGGGGCGGTGGCCGACGACGCACGCATCGTCGCGACGCTCCCCACGATCCGCGAGCTCCGCGAACGCGGGGCCTCGATCGTGCTCGCCTCGCATCTCGGCCGCCCCAAGGGTGAGGTGCACGAGGAACTCCGGCTGGCGCCGGTGGGTGCGCGGCTGACGGAGCTGATCGGGGAACCCGTAGCCGCGCTCGCCGAGACGGCCCCGTCGGTGCTGCCCGACGAGGCGGTCGTGCTCCTCGAGAACCTGCGGTTCGATCCGGGCGAGGAAGCGAACGACCCGTCCTTCGCCGGACGCCTCGCTGCCCTCGCCGACGCTTACGTCGACGACGCGTTCGGTGCCGCGCACCGTTCGCACGCGAGCGTCTCCGCGTTGCCCGAGCTCATGCTCGCCAGTGGCCGCCCGTCGGTGGCGGGCAGGCTGATGCAGCGCGAGGTCGAGGTGCTGTCTCGCCTGCTCCACGATCCGGAGCGGCCGTACGTGGCGATCCTCGGCGGGGCGAAGGTGAGCGACAAGCTCGCGGTGATCGAGTCCTTGATCGATCGAGTCGATGTGTTGTTGATCGGCGGGGCGATGGCGTTCACCCTGATCGCCGCCGACGGTGGGGAGACCGGAACGAGCCTCTGCGAACGGGAGCGGTTCGACGAGGTCCGCGCGGCCAGGGCGAGGGCGCGCGAGCGCGGCGTGCTCGTCGAGGTGCCGCAGGACGTGGTCGCGGCCGCCGAGATCTCCGCGAAGGCGGACCGACGCACGGTGCCGGCCGCGGAGATCCCGCGCGGCATGATGGGTCTCGACATCGGGCCGAAGACGGTCGAGGAGTACGCGCGCATCATCGCCGACGCCAAGACGATCCTCTGGAACGGTCCGATGGGCGTGTTCGAGCTCGAGCCGTTCAGCGCGGGCACGCGCGGGGTGGCCACGGCCGTCGCGCACGCCGACGCGTTCAGCGTCGTCGGTGGCGGGGATTCCCTGCTGGCCGTGAAGAAGGCCGAGCTCGCCGACGCGTTCGATCACCTGTCCACCGGAGGGGGAGCCTCGCTCGAGTTCCTCGAAGGTCGCTCGTTGCCCGGCATCACGATCCTGGAGGACCGCCCGTGACCACGAACCCCGCCACCGAACGCCGTCCGATCATCGCGGCCAACTGGAAGATGCACAAGACGCACCTCGAGGCGATCCAGGCCGTCCAGAAGCTGAGCTACCTGCTCGACAAGGACGACGCCGAACGCGTGGAGGTCGTGATCTGCCCCGCGTTCACCGCGTTGCGATCGGTGGAGACGCTGCTCGAGTCCGACAAGCTCCCGTACGGTCTCGGCGCGCAGAACGTCTCCTTCGAGGAGCAGGGCGCGTTCACCGGCGAGGTCTCGGCCCTGATGCTCGAGGCATTGAGGGTCGGGTACGTGATCGTCGGTCACTCCGAGCGCCGCCAGTTGTTCGGCGAGGACGACCTCGTCGTCAACAAGAAGGCACGCGCGGTGTTGAGGCATGGCATGACGCCGATCCTGTGCGTCGGCGAGTCCCTCGAGGAACGCGACGCCGACGGCACGGAGACGAAGGTCGCCCAGCAGATCCGCCGCGGCTTCGACCACATCGATGCAGAGCAGGCGACGACGATGGTCGTTGCCTACGAACCCATCTGGGCGATCGGCACGGGCCGCAACGCCGACGCCGCCGACGCGGGCCGCGTGGTCGAGGTGATCCGCTCCACCCTCGCCGATCGCTACGACGACATCGTCGCGCAGGCCGTGCGCGTGCAGTACGGCGGAAGCGTGAAGCCCGGCAACATCCGGGAGTTCATGGCGCATCCGGAGATCGACGGCGCACTCGTGGGCGGCGCGAGCCTCGACCCCGAGGACCTCGCGCTGATCGTGAAGTACCGCTGATTGAGGCCGCTGACAGAGGCCGCTGACAGAGGAAGGACGAGCGTGAGTACCCTCCTGTACGTCTGCCTCGACGGGCTCGGTGACGACCCGATCCCCGCGCTCGACGGCCGCACGCCGCTCGAAGCTGCCGAGACCCCCAACCTCGACGCCCTCGCCGCCCGGGGTGCGACCGGCACCGTCGTGACGGTGGGCCCCGGCATCGCGCCGGAGTCCGACATCGGCGTGTTCGGCATCCTCGGGTACGACCCCAACGAGGAGCACCCGGGCCGGGGTGTGCTGGAGGCGCTGGGCATCGGCATGGACTTCAGGGACGGCGACCTCGCGTACCGAATCAACTTCGCGACGGCGTCCTGGCCCGACATCGTCGATCGCCGCGTCGGCCGCGACCTCTCCAGCGATGAGGCACACGCGTTGGCCGACGAGGTGAACCGCGGCCTGCGACTCGACGGCGCCTCGTTCGACCTGCGAGCGACGATCGAGCACCGCGGGGCGCTCGTGATCCGCTCCGACGACGGCGTCGCCCTGTCGTCGAACGTCACGAACACCGACCCGGCCTACGAGCGCCGGGGCCACCTCGGGGTCGCGCTCGAGACGTTCGAACCGGTCGTCGAGACCGCCGTCGCGCTCGACACATCCTCTGGCGCCGAGCGAGCCGCCGACCTCACGAACGCGTTCGTCGAGGGCTCCGCCCGCATCCTCGATGCCAGCGAGGTCAACGCCCGGCGCCGCGCGGACGGGAAGCTGCCGGGCAACCTGATCCTCACGCGCGACGGAGGCGATCACCGCCCGAACCTCGAGCCCATCGCGGAACGGTTCGGCATGCCGTGGGGGTGCTTCGTGGAGATGCCGGTCGAGCGCGGCATCTCGATCGCCCTCGGCATGAAGCCCGTCGATGCACCCCGCCTGGATGCCGCCGGCTTCGGCCCGGCCGCCGAGGAACGCTACGCCGAGTGGGCCCATCTCGCCGCCGATGCGCTCGGCGACTTCCAGGCCCTGTACATCCACATCAAGGGGCCCGACGTGCCTGCCCACGACGGACGTGCGGAGGACAAGCGCGACGTGGTGACGGCGATCGACCGAGCGTTCTTCGGCGAGGTGCTACCTCGCCTGTCAGGCGACACGCTGGTCGCGGTCACGGCCGACCACGCCACGTCGTGTCTGCGCAAGGCCCACACCGCCGACCCCGTGCCGCTGCTCGCGAGCGGCGGACGGGTGACCCCGGACGGCACGAGCTCATTCGGAGAGCGGGCGTGCGCCGAGGGCTCCCTGGGCGAGTTGCTCGGACCACAGATCCTGCCGAGGCTCAGCGCGCTCGTCCGTGATTGAACGCTCCCGATGTCGTTCCGATTGCGGATTCCTGCCCCGTTTCCCGTGGGCACACCGCCTCGGGCCAGCGGGAACGCGCCGAACCGCGTTGCCGTGAGGACCGAACGGGCCTATCATCCGCGCCGGTGAGCGACGACCGACACGACGTACCGGGCGACGACCGCGGCTCCCTGCTGGCACCGGGGACCACCGGCACCCGCTCGGGCATGGGCAAGGAAGGGAAGTTCGTCGAGGACGCCCTCGTCGAGACCGAGTTCGTCCCTGGAGCCGAACTCCCGAAGGAAGATATCGGGCGCTCTCCGTGGCAGATCTTCTGGCGACAGTTCCGGCGTGACCGATGGGCGCTCGTCGGCATCGTCGTCATCTTCGTGATGATCGTGCTGGCGATCATCGCCCCGCTGTCGGTGCGATGGACCGGCCACGATCCGAACTTCGTGAACCTCGAGCGCGCTGGATTCGTTCGGCCTGCCCGGGGCCCCGTCGTGGTGGCCGTGTCCCGAGGGCGCCGCCGACGCTCCCGTCGTGATCGAGGGCGGGCAGGTCTCGGTGACGAGCCAGGGCTGTACCGCGGTCCCCGGCTACTTCCTGGGCGTCGACTCGACCGGGCCGTGACCTCTTCGTCCGCATCCTGTACGGCGCCCGAACCTCGCTGATCATCGCGTTCGCCGCCACCGGCATCGCACTCGTCATCGGCACGGTGCTCGGCGTGATCTCGGGGTTCTTCCGAGGCAAGACCGACACCTTCATCTCACGACTCACCGACGTCGTCCTGTCCCTGCCGATCCTGCTCCTGGCGCTCGGGCTCGCCTCCGCCTGCGGTGCGACGGCCGAAGGCTGCCTCGGCGGGCTGATCAAGCCCGGGCTCCTGCTGGTCAGCCTGATCATCGGCCTCTTCAGCTGGCCGTACATCTCCCGCATCATCCGGGGACAGGTGCTCTCGCTGCGCGAGAAGGAGTTCGTCGAGGCGTCCAGGTCGCTGGGTTCCTCGAACTGGCGCATCATGGCGCGCGAGATCCTGCCGAACGTGGCCGCACCGCTGATCGTCTACACCACCCTGATCATCCCCTCGAACATCCTGTTCGAGGCCGGCTTGTCGTTCCTCGGCGTCGGCGTGCCCGACACGACGCCGTCGTGGGGCGCCATGCTCAGCCAGTCCGCCAGCGCGTTCCGATACGCGGTCTGGCTCATGATCTTCCCGGGCATCGCGCTGTTCCTCACCACCCTGGCGTTCAACCTTGTCGGTGACGGGATGCGCGACGCACTCGATCCTCGGACCCAAGCGTGACCGTACTTCCTTACGGTGCGCACGAGGGAACGAGGGGAGGCACGGGAAGCACGACCACATACGATCCGATCCGATCGAACACGTGCACGCAACGTAGAGAGGGGGTCCACTTGAAGCGGATATTGAAGATGATCGCGCTCGTCGCGGTCCTCGGTCTCGTCGCCGCAGCCTGTGGCGACAACGGCGACTCGGGAGATGACGGCGCGACCAGCGAGGCACCCGGCCGGCGACCTGAGTGGTGGCACGCTGAGCATGGCGCAGTTGGCCGACGTCGTGTCGGCGTTCGACCCGCAGAAGGAGTACTACTCGGTCACCTGGGAGTACTACCGCTGCTGCCTGCTGCGTACGCTGATGTCGTACGAGGGTGTGCCGACCGATCAGGGCGGCGCTGAGATCCACCCCGACCTCGCGGCGGCCGAGCCGGAGATCTCGGCCGACGGCCTGACCTGGACGTTCACGATCAAGCCGGGCATCAACTACGCCCCGCCGTTCGACGACGTCGCGATCACGGCCAACGACTTCATCACCGCGATGAAGCGCACGGCCAACCCGAAGGCGAACGTCGGCGGCTACTCGTTCTACTACTCGGTGATCGAGGGCTTCGACGACTACGCGAACGGCGACGCCGACGAGATCTCGGGCATGACCGCTGTCGACGACACGACGCTCGAGATCACGCTGACCGCAGCCTACGGGCGACTTCGGCTACCGCATGGCGATGCCGACCGCCGCCCCGATCCCGCCGCTCGACGGTGCGGAGCTCGGAGCCGCCGAGGGGCACGACAAGAACTACGGTCGGTTCCTCGTCGCATCGGGTCCGTACATGTTCGAGGGCTCCGAGGCGATGGACTTCTCCGTGCCGGCCAAGGACCAGGCGGAGGTCGCGGGATACGTTCCCGGTCGTGAGATCGTCCTCGTGCGCAACCCGTCGTGGAGCGCCGACACCGACGAGCTGCGCCCGGCCTACCCCGATCGCATCGAGGTCTCGATCGGTGGCGACAACGACGACCTGTACAACCAGGTCTCCGCCGGTGAGATCGACATCGTCGTCGACGGCATCGTGCCGCCGGACAAGATCAAGGAGTATCAGTCCGACCCCGAGCTGCAGGACCGCCTGAACGTGTACCCGAGCGACGCGGTGCGCTACGTCTCGTTCAACCTGGCGATGCCGCCATTCGACGACGTGCACGTGCGCAAGGCGATCAACTGGGCGTTCGACAAGGAGGGGTTCCGCCAGCTCCGGGGCGGGGCGACGACGGGTGAGATCGCCGGTCACGTCATGGTGAACTCGCTGCAGAACAACCTCCTGGCCGACTACGACCCGTATGCCACCCCCAACGCCGCCGGTGACATCGAGAAGGCCCAGGAAGAGATGGCGCAGTCGAAGTACGACAGCGACGGGGACGGCGTCTGCGACGACCCGGCGTGCGAGGAGCGTCCTGACGATCACCGACCGAGAGGACCCGTACCCGAAGCAGTCCGCGCTGCTCCAACAGTTCCTGGAGCCGCTCGGCATCACGCTCGACGTGAAGCAGCTCGAGCGTGGCGTGATGTACACGAAGTGCAACGACATGGAGACTCGCAGACCCCGTTCTGTGCCGGTCCGGCGTGGGGCAAGGACTACGCCGACGGCTTCACGTTCGGACCGCCGCTGTTCGGCGCGAGCGGTCTCTGGGAGAGCTGCTGCAACTACCAGGCGACCGGCGCCACGCCCGAGCAGCTCGAGGGGTGGGGCTACGACATCACGGAGGTGCCGAGCGTCGACGACAAGCTGTCGGAATGCACGGCCGCCGTGGACGAGGCACGGTTCCAGTGCTGGGCCGATCTCGACACGCAGCTGATGGAAGAGATCGTCCCATGGGTGCCGTACCTGTTCGACAACACCTCGACATCATCTCGCCGAACGTGACGAACTACTCGTTCGACCAGTTCGCGGGACTCGCCGACTTCGGCCAGATGGCCGTGTCGGGCGGCACGGCCTGAGGCACCACTGAACGACGACGGGCGAGGGGGCCGCGCAGGCGGCCCCCTCCTCGCCGCGAAAGCGGGTCGAAAGCGGGTAAGGAGGCGCAGCGATGGGCAGGTACCTGATCAGGCGGACGCTGTTCCTGGTGCTGGTCCTGTTCATCGTCTCGCTCCTCACGTTCCTGATCTTCGTGAAGCTGCCGGCCGGAGACCCGGCGCGCCGAGCGGTCGGGCGGTCGACGACCCCCGAGCAGATCGAAGCGGCGCGCGTGGCGTTCGGCCTCGACAAGCCGATCTACGTGCAGTACGCGCGATTCGCCAAGGGCCTGTCCCCTGGCCAGGGCTGTTCCTGACCGAGGACGTCTACTACTCCTACGGCAACTTCGTCGCCGTGAAGGAGGAGATCTACCGGCGACTCCCCGTCACGATCACGCTCGCGGTCGGCGCCGCCGTGATCTGGCTCGCGATGGGTGTGCCGATCGGCATCATCTCGGCCGTGCGCAAGGGCTCGATCTGGGACCGGGCGGGCATGGTGTTCGCCCTGATCGGCGTCTCCATGCCGGTCTTCTGGCTCGGCCAGCTCCTGCTGTACTTCTTCTGGTACAAGCTCGGGTGGGCGCCATCGTCGGGCCTCGAGATCGGCGACTCGATCTGGCAGTCGATCGCCGCGGGCAAGTTCATCCTGCCCTGGATCACGCTCGCGTTCACGTCGGCCGCCTTCTACGCCCGCATGGTGCGAGGGAACCTGATCGAGACGATGAGCGAGGACTACATCCGCACGGCACGCGCCAAGGGGCTCGCCGAGAAGAGGGTGATCTACAAGCACGGGCTGCGCGGAGCGTTGACGCCCGGTGGTCACGATGCTCGGCCTCGACATCGGCCTGCTGCTCGGCGGCGCCTTCATCACCGAGACCCTGTTCGGCCTCCCCGGCATCGGGCAGCTCGCCGTGACCTCGATCGGCACGAACGACTTCCCCATGGTGATGGGCGTCACCGTGCTCGGCGCGCTGTTCATCGCCGTCGCCAACCTCGTCGTCGACGTGGTGTACGCCTTCCTCGATCCGAGAGTGAGGTACACGTAAGTGCCCGAGCCGCTGCTGGAGGTCAAGGACCTCACGGTGCACTTCAACACCGACGACGGCGTGGTCAAGGCCGTCGACGGTGTCTCCTACTCGATCGAACCGGGTGAGACCCTCGGCATCGTCGGGGAATCGGGGTCGGGCAAGAGCGTGAGCTCGCTCACCGTCATGGGGCTGATCACACCCCAGCAGGCCACGATCTCGGGTGAGGTGATCTTCCAGGGGCAGGACCTGCTCAAGCTGCCGGCCGACGAGATGCGCACCATCCGCGGCGACAAGATCTCGATGATCTTCCAGGACCCGATGACGTCGCTGCACCCCTTCTACCGGGTCGGCGATCAGATCGCCGAGGCGATCCTCCAGCACCAGAAGGTCTCGAAGAAGGAGGCGTTCGACCAGGCCGTCGACATGCTCGGCAAGGTCAACATCCCCAAGCCCGAGGAGCGCGCGAAGCAGTTCCCGCACGAGTTCTCCGGCGGCATGCGGCAGCGGGCGATGATCGCGATGGCGCTGGCTCTCAACCCCGACCTGCTGATCGCCGACGAGCCGACCACCGCCCTCGACGTGACTGTGCAGGCACAGATCCTCGACCTGATCGACCGCCTGAAGGACGAGTTCAACGCGGCGGTGATCATCATCACGCACGACCTCGGCGTCGTGGCCGAGCACTGCGACGACATCCAGGTGATGTACGGCGGCAAGGCGGTGGAGTACGGGAACACGGACGACATCTACTACCGGCCGCTGCACCCGTACACGTGGGGCCTGCTCGGGTCGATCCCGAAGCTGGGTGAGGAGACCGACCGCCTCAACCCGATCCGCGGGCTCCCGCCGTCGCTGATCAACGTGCCGCCCGGCTGCTCGTTCCACCCGCGGTGTCCCTACCGCTTCGAGCCGTGCGACAAGGACGTGCCGGCCCTCGTGCCGGTCGACGGCCACCATGCCTCCGCCTGTCACCTCCCGCTCGCCGAGAAGGAGCGCATCATGCGCGAGGAGGTCCTCGCGAGCCGATGAGCGTGCAGGTGAATGAGAGGACCGAGCCGTCGCCGGCGAACCGCGGGGAACCCCTGATCAAGGTCACCGCTCTCAAGAAGTACTTCCCGATCACCCAGGGCATCCTGATCCAGCACCACGTGGGCGACGTCCATGCCGTCGACGGGGTCGATCTCGAGGTCTATCCGGGAGAGACCCTCGGCCTCGTGGGCGAGACCGGGTGCGGCAAGTCCACCCTGGCCCGCGTCGTGACGCGGTTGTTCGAGCCCACCGCCGGAACGGTCGAGTTCGAGGGACAGGACATCACCAAGCTCAAGGGGCAGGAGCTCCGGCAGATCCGTCGCGATATGCAGATGGTCTTCCAGGACCCCTACGCGTCGCTGAACCCGCGCAAGACCGTCGGCTCGATCATCGGGGCCCCCTACCGCCTGCACAAGACGGTGCCCGGTGACAAGGTGAAGGGCGAGGTCCAGCAGCTGATGGAGCTCGTCGGCCTGAACCCGGAGCACTACAACCGTTATCCGCACGAGTTCTCGGGCGGACAGCGTCAGCGCATCGGTGTCGCGCGCGCGCTCGCGCTGCGGCCCAAGCTGATCGTCGCCGACGAACCGGTGTCCGCCCTCGACGTCTCGGTTCAGGCGCAGATACTCAACCTGCTCGACGACCTGCAGAACGAGTTCAACCTGACCTACCTGTTCATCGCCCACGACCTCTCGGTGGTCAAGCACGTCTCCGACCGGGTCGCGGTGATGTACCTCGGCAAGATCGTCGAGATGGCCGACGGCGACGCGCTCTACAGGGCACCCAAGCATCCGTACACAGGCGCGCTGCTCTCGGCGGTGCCGATCGCCGACCCGGCGCTGGCACGCCAGAAGAAGCGCATCATCCTCGAAGGCGACGTGCCGTCGCCGATCGATCCGCCGGAGGGGTGCCGGTTCCACCCGCGCTGCCCCCGGACGCGGCAGATCGCCCGGTCCGAAGGCATCCCCGATGGCGTGCAGCCGCGCTGTAACACGGAGGAACCACAGCTGGAGCCGTTCGGGGAGGGGCAGTTCGCCGCGTGTCACTTCCCGCTCGAGGAAACTATCATCCCTGATTCCGGCGACTGAACCGGAACCCGGCGACAGCGGAGTCCGTATGCTGACCACCATCGTGATCGTGATCGACGTGATCGCAGCCCTGTTCCTGATCCTGACGATCCTCCTGCACTCCGGGCGGGGGAGCGGGCTCTCCGACATGTTCGGCGGCACGTCCTCGCTCTCGGGCGGCACGTCCATGGAGCGCACCCTCGACCGCCTCACGGTGATCACCGCCCTGATCTTCGGGCTCTGCACGTTCTACCTGGCCTGGCAGTGGAACCCGTAGAGGGTCACGCCTGAGCGGTTGGTAGGATTCGGGCCTCCACGTCGGAGTGGCGGAACTTGGTAGACGCGCTAGGTTGAGGGCCTAGTGCCCCTTGCGGGGCGTGGGGGTTCAAATCCCCCCTCCGACACCGTTTCACCTGCAGAGGTACAAGAAGCCCCGGAGACCACTCGGCCTCCGAGGGCGAGGAGTCTCTCGCCCGGTTCCCGACGCTGCCGAGGACGTGGTGCTCGGTCACTGGCAACGGCGCGCACTTTGGTTCCGGTCCCATCAGCGGGGGCGATTTGGCCAGTACAACATCGCCCCGCCGATGAAGATGGCGACCGCTCCACCGGCCGACAGGAACAGTCCGGCTGCCGAACCCAGTTCGATGTCGGATATGGCCGGGATCACCCAGCGAAGTCCCAACAGGATCACTCCGATGGCAAGCACGACTCTGCCAGGCACCCTCGGGTCCTTCATCCGTTCAGCCTACGTGGGCGTCCACACCACCGGGTCGCCTCCGAGCTGGCGATGCTCCCCGACATGCTCCGTCGTGATCGAGAGCTGTGGGGTATGAGCGTCGGCGAGGCCGGGACGCGGCTCGGGATCACCCGCCAAGATCACGTCGGGATCGAGGACGTTCCCGGGTACTGCGACGATCCTGAAGATCCCAGCGAGTACTGGATAGCCGGGAAAAATCCCCCCAGGAATTCGCCCATCCCACCAAGGGGCCGCCGCTATCGCCCAGGACGACGCCCACGACCCCCGGCTATCTCCGCAGGTCGGATCACCTCGACGGGGCTCGATGTAGCATGCCGCCATGACCGGATATTGGTTGAGGGCCTAGTGCACCTTGCGGGGCGTGGGGGTTCAAATCCCCCTCCGACGCCCATGGAGCGCATGCAGGCGTTCCTGGAGGGGCTCCGCATCCGAGCCGCGACTCGCCGGAGGCGAGCCCTCCACAGAGCCGCGGCCGAGATGGAGCGACGCGACCCGCACGGGGGCAGCATCTGGCGATCCGGCAAGGGTGGCGCCCACCACGACCGATGACCGATTGGCGCTGAGGTCGGGGATGCGGCGACCTCAGCTCGCGAACACCGCGGTCACCCACACCCCGACCATCACCACGCCGGCGCCGAGCTGGATCGTGATGCCGATCCCCACACCCTTCAACGCGTCCCAGGTCGCCCGCCACGCGGGTCCCGGGTGTCGGTGGCGGACGAGCTCGGCGACGAACACGCCGGCCGGAAACCCGATGAGTGCCCCGATCACCGGCACGACGAAGAAGCCGACCACGAGCCCGACAGCGCCCGCGGCGACCACCCACGCCGGAGCCCCCGCCGAGGAGGCGCGACGAGCGGGCAGCACGTTCGAGGCCACGATCCCCGCGATCCCGACGGCGGCGATGATCGCGAACACGGCCCACGCGCCCGGGCCACCGCGCTGCAAGGCCCAGACGAACCCTGCCCCGATCACGGCGATCAGCCCCGGGAACACGGGGACGACGACGCCCACGAGACCGGCGAGCATGACGATCCCGAGCACGGCCTCCTGCTCAGACACGACCGCACCCTATCGCCGCATGCCCGCTTCTCATGTCGCCCGGCATCGTGCGCAGTACCATGTTCGCCGCGCGGTGGTGGGGGGACCGCGGGGGATCGGCCGGCAAGGGCGACGGCGAGCCCCGGGCACGATGATCTTCGCCCCGGACGATCGATCGAGGAGGAACCCCCGCATGACCGTACGGAAATCTCTGGCAAGGGCGATCGCTCTCGCCGTCGTCGCCGCATCGGTGTTGATGATCGTCGGCTCGTCCTCAGCAGGTGTCGACACGAGGGCGACGGTCTTCCTCGTGCACGGCCTCCCGGGTGGCGGGAAGGTCGACATCTGCATCGGCGGCGTGGGCGAGGTCACCTCGGGCCTCGCGTACGCGGAGAAGGACAAGCGAAAGCTCGCCCCGGACACCTACAAGGTGAAGGTCCGCAAGGCCACGAGGGGCGACTGCAAAGGGGATGTGATCGCGAAGGGGTCCGTGGCGCTCAGCGACTTCGCGAACGCCACACTCGTGGTCCGGACCGTCGACGGGAAGGCCTCGATCACGCGGTTCAACAACGATGCAGGTCCGACGGCCCCCGGGGAGATCCGCCTCACCGCAGCCCACATGATGAAGGGGAGCGCCGTCGACGTCTGGGACAACGGCAGCGTCCTGTTCACGGGCATCGCACGTGGTGGCACGGACGAGGATCTCCTCACCGCCGGTGGCATCTACAGCCTGTGGGGCACCAAGACGGGCGAGACCGCTGCGATCGTCGGACCTCGCGTGATCGACAGCACGAGTGAAGGGCAGGCGTTCACCTTCGTGATGGTCGGCACGAAGGTCGCCAACAATCGCCTCGTTATCTTCAAACAGGACGTCGGTACGGTCGTCTGACACCGAGGATCCAGGATGCATCCTGGGCTATAGTCGTCCCGTGCACTAGCCGGGACTCCTTCACCGACAGGGCGCCGAGACCGGCGCCCTGTCGTCGTGCCCACCGGCCGTGATGTCCCGAAGGAGCCCCATCCGATGCGCCGCCCCACCCCGATCGTCCGAACCGCCGTCGAGCAGCGGCGCGGAGCGAGCCCATGATCCCCCTCGAGGTGCGCCACCTCGACGTCGAGGCCGGCGGGCTGACCGTCGTCAGCGATCTCTCGTTCACCCTGCGGTCGGGCGAGAAGATGGGGGTGGTAGGTCGCAACGGCGCCGGGAAGACCAGCACCCTGCGGGTCCTGGCGGGCGAGCAGCCCGCCGCCGGGGGTTCGGTCGTCCGTCGCGGCGCGATGGGGTACCTGCGCCAGGATCCGCGGCAGCACCGGGAGCACGACGACATGCCGGCGCTCAGGTACGTGTTGGAAGCACGCGACCTCGTCGACCTCGCGACGAGGCTCGAGAAGGCACGTGTCGCGCTCGAGGAGGATCCGTCCGATCGCAGGATCGCCAGCTTCGCCGCGCTCGAGGATCGGTACCGGGTCGATGGGGGATACCGGGCGGAGTCGGAGGTTCGTTCGATCGCGTCGGGCCTCGGCCTCACGCAGGACCGCCTCTCCCAGCCGGTCAAGGCGCTCTCGGGGGGCGAGCGCCGCAGGCTCGAGCTCAGCCGAATCCTGTTCGGCGGCTCCGACCTCTTGATGCTGGACGAGCCGACGAACCACCTCGATGCCGACGCGAAGACGTGGCTGATGAAGTTCCTCGCCGGCTACGGTGGGGCGCTGCTCGTGGTCAGCCACGACCTCGGCCTGCTCGACGCCTCGATCACGCGCATCATGCACCTCGACCGCGACGGTGTGGTCGAGTACCGCGGCACCTACTCGCAGTACCGGGAGGCGAGGGCGCGCGACGAGGCTCGTCTCACGACGCTCGCGGAGCGCCAGGAGCAGGAGATCCGACGCCTGCGGACGCTTGCGGACTCGATGCGCGGGCAGACCCAGCGGCGAGCGCGGACCGCGAAGTCGATGGACACCCGCCGGGAGAAGCTCCAGGCCGCGAAGATCACGGCTCCGACGCACGATCGGAGCCTCCGTGTCCGTTTCCCCGAGCCGCCGCACTGCGGGGCGACCGTGCTCACGGTGGAGGGCCTGGCCAAGTCCTACGGGACGACGGACGTCTTCGAGGACATCTCGTTCGACGTCGGGAGAGGTCAGCGGCTGCTGATCATGGGATTGAACGGAGTCGGCAAGACCACGCTGCTGCGCATCCTCACCGAGCAGACCGTGCCCGACGCCGGTGACGTCCGATTCGGGCACGACGTCGTGCCCGGTTACTACGCCCAGGAACACGAGGGCATCACCGATGGTGTCGACGTGCTCGCCCACATGCGGGCGTCGTCGTCGGCCGACGATCAACAGCTCCGCTCGCTGCTCGGCATGTTCGGCCTGTCGGGCGCGATCGCGTTCCAGGATGCCGGCACGTTGTCCGGCGGCGAGAAGACGAAGCTCGCCCTGGCCCAGCTCGTCGCGGGACGCAAGAACCTGCTCCTGCTCGACGAGCCGACGAACAACCTCGACCCTCCGTCGCGAACCGCCATCGCCGAGGCCCTGCAGGGGTGGCCTGGCACGATGATCATCGTGAGCCACGACCCGGAGTTCGTGCAGGCGCTCGCGCCCGAGCGCGTGCTGATGATGCCCGAGGGGGCCCTCGGCTACTGGGACGACGAGCTGCTCGACCTTGTGTCCCTCGCGTGAGCGACCGATCCGTGGTCTCCACGCCCCGCACGGGATATCCTCCGCGCAGCATCCGACCAGGAAGGGAAGAGGCCTCGATGAGCAGGAACGGGAACGCCGACCTGGCCCTCGTGAACGGGGCCGTCTACACGGTCGACGCGGTCCGCTCGTGGGCGCAAGCGGTCGCGGTTCGCGACGGACGCATCATCGCGGTCGGCACCGATGCCGACGTCCGGACGCACGTCGGCCGGGCGACCGAGATCGTCGAGCTCGACGGCAAGATGCTCGTGCCCGGCTTCCAGGACGCCCACGTCCACCCGGTAGGTGGGGGTCTCGACATGCTCCAGTGCGACCTGCATGACCTCTCCACGCAAGAGGAGTATCTGCTCGCGATCAAGGCCTACGCCGAGGACCACCCCGAACGTGAGTGGATCCTCGGCGGGGGGTGGTCGATGGACGTCTTCCCGGGGGGCACACCCAACAAGGGACTCCTCGACGCTCTCGTGCCCGACCGGTGCGTGTACCTCCCCAACCGCGACGGTCACAGCATCTGGGTCAACTCGAGGGCCCTCGAGCGGGCGGGCATCACGAAGGACACCCCCGACCCGGCCGACGGCCGGATCGAGCGCACCGACGACGGAGAGCCGTCGGGAACCCTGCACGAGGGTGCCGCCGAGCTCGTCGCGCGTCTCGCCCCAGCGCCCACGAGCGAAGAGATGGCCGAAGCGCTGCTGATGGGACAGCGCTACCTCCACTCGCTGGGTATCACCGCGTGGCAGGACGCGATCGTAGACGAGCATGAGCACTCGGGTCGCAACTTCCAGACCTACGTCGACGCCGCGGGTCGCGGCGACCTCACCGCCCGTGTCGTGGGCGCGCTGTGGTGGGATCGTCACAGCGGCGCGGAGCAGATCGAGGGATTCATGGAGATGCGTGAACGCGGCCGCGTCGGCCGGTTCGCCCCCACGAGCGTCAAGATCATGCAGGACGGCGTCTGCGAGAACTTCACGGCCGCCGTCATCGATCCCTATCTCGATGCTCACGGCGGGCCGACCGAGAACCGAGGCATCTCGTTCGTGGACCCCGAAGCGTTGAAGGGCCACGTCACCGAGCTCGACCGGCTGGGCTTCCAGGTGCACTACCATGCCCTCGCCGAGCGGGCCGTGCGTGAGGCGCTCGACGCGATCGAGGCTGCGCTCGTCGCGAACGGCCCAAGCGACAATCGCCACCATCTTGCCCACATCCAGGTCGTCCATCCCGACGACATCCCGCGCTTCCGACGACTCCGCGCCGTGGCCAATGCACAGCCGCTCTGGGCGGCCCATGAATCGCAGATGGACGACCTGACGATCCCGTTCCTGGGTGAACCACGCTGGCGATGGCAGTATCCGTTCGCGAGCCTCGTGCGCGCCGGGGCGATGCTCGCGATGGGCAGCGATTGGAGCGTCTCCAGCCCTGACCCGCTCGAGGAGATCCACGTCGCTGTGAACCGCCGGATGTCGTCCGCCTATCCGCACAAGGTCGAGAACCACGAGGTCTTCATCCCCGACGAGCGGCTCGACCTCGCCACGGCGCTCGCCGCGTTCACGATGGGGTCAGCCTACGTGAACCACCTCGACGGATCGACGGGCTCGATCGAGGTCGGCAAGTACGCCGACCTCGCGGTGATCGACCGGGATCTCTTCGAGCATCCGGTCGACGAGCTGGCCGAGGCGACGGTCGAGCAGACCTTCGTGGAGGGCGAGCGCGTGTTCGCGCTGTCTCCATGAGCGAACGTCAGGAGGATTAGGTGAGGAGGCGATGGAGACCGACGATCGTGCTCGCCCTCGCGATGTCGACGATCTCGCTCGTCGGCTCCGCGGGCATCTCCGCGAGCGCCCAGCGTGGCCTCGACTACCGGTGTCGCCTGGCGGCGACGAAGATCGGCGAGGAGATCGCCGTCACGCTGCGCCTCCTGACGGATCAGGCTCGAGACGATTGGCGCGTGCGCCTCTATCACGAGGAGGAACTCATCTTCTCGAAGGTGCGGACCACCAACGCCCAGGGCAACCTCAAGGTGGTGCGCGTCGTGCAGAACCTACCGGGTCGCGACGACCTCGCCACACGGGCACGACATCTCGAGTCGGGCACGGTCTGCCGGGTCGAGTCCCGCATCTAGCGCGGCATCGGGTTCGTTGACCCGCGGTCGGCGATCCCTCTCCGTCGGGTGGGGACCCGATGCTAGCCTCGGCCGGCCCGCACCGATCCTTCCTTCCGTCTGGAGGTCCACCCCCACGATGTCGACGAGCCCGATCGCGCCCGAGCTCCTACGCCCGGTGTTGGCGCCGACCCTCGGCCGGGCGAGAACCCTCCCCGCCGAGGCGTACATCTCATCGTCGGTCCTCGATTGGGAGGCGCTGCACCTCTTCGAGCAGGGTTGGGTCTGTGTAGGCCGTGCCGATGAGCTCGCGAATCCCGGTGACCAACGAGCCTTCCGCATCGGGGCCGAGGGCATCCTCGTCGTGCGCGACCTCCAGGGTGAGCTTCGGGGCTTCTACAACACCTGCCGCCATCGGGGCCACGAGCTGCTCGAGCCTGGCGCGACGACGAACCTCCGGGCGATCAAGTGCCCCTACCACGCCTGGGTCTACCAGCTCGATGGCTCCCTCGGCGCCGCACCGCGGTTCGGCGACGTCGACGGGTTCGACAAGGTCGAGTATCCGCTGGTCGCGGCACGCCTGGCCGAGTGGCGCGGCTGGCTCTTCGTGAACGCCGACGGCGCCGCTCCCTCGTTCGCACAGCACGTCGGCAACCTCGACGAGCTGATCGCGCCGTGGGAGACCGAGCGTCTCTTCGTCGGGGAGACCCACACGTACGAGGTCGCGGCGAACTGGAAGACGATCACCGAGAACTACCACGAGTGTTATCACTGCCCCTCGATCCATCCGGCGCTGTGCGACGTGACCCCGGTCGACTCGGGTCAGAACTTCGCCCACGACGGGCTCTGGGTGGGGGGGAACATGGAGCTCAAGGACTTCGCACAGACGATGTCGCTCACGGGTGAGTCCGGCGGCGTGACGATCCGCGGCCTCGACGAGCGACAGCGGCGTGGGGTCTTCTACTTCGGCCTCTTCCCGAACCTGCTGATCAGCCTGCACCCCGACTACGTGATGACCCATCGCATCGAGCCGCTCGCCCCGGGGCGCACGAAGGTCGAGTGCCAATGGCTCTTCCCACCCGAGGCGACGGACCGACCGGGCTTCAGCCCGGCGTACGCGAGCGAGTTCTGGGACATCACGAACCGCGAGGACTGGGTCGCCTGCGAGTCGGTCTACCGGGGACTGCAGAGCCAAGGGTTCCACCAGGGTCCGTTCGCCTGGAGCGAGGACGAGGTGCACATCTTCATGGCGATGGTCGCCCAGGCCTACGTCGACGGTCACGTGAGCCCACCTCCGCAGGTGCACGAGATCGACACGGCCGACGCCTGACCCCGGGACAGCGAGCGGTCAGCCGTCGCGTACGGTTCGGCATACCATCGCCCAACCGACCGGAGGGAGCGACCATGGCAGAGCCGTTCGACATGTCCTTGGTGCAGCGAGGCGCCCGCAACCGCCGAACCCCGTACTACGAGGCCACCCAGCGCTACGGCCCCAAGGGATACACCGTCTACAACCACATGTACTTCCCGATCCGGTTCGACTCGTTCGAGGCGGAGTTCGACGCCCTGCTGAACGCCGTCACCCTCTGGGACGTCTCGGTCGAACGCTGCCTCGAGATCTCAGGTCCCGACGGCTTCGCGTTCGCACAGTTGCTCACCCCGCGAGATCTCTCGAAGTGCGCGGTCGGCCAGGCGAAGTACGTGCTGATCTGCGACAGCGACGGCGGCATCGTCAACGACCCGGTGCTCACGCGCATGGACGAGGACACGTTCTGGTTCGCGCTCGCGTCCAGCGACGCATTGCTCTTCGCACGTGGGCTCAAGAACGCCTACCCCGATCTCGACGTGACGATCCAGGAAGCCGACGTGGCCCCGTTGCAGGTGCAGGGACCGAAGTCCAAGGACCTGATGGTGAAGCTGCTCGGCGACGACATCCTCGACCTCAAGTACTACTTCTGGACGCACGCGGAGATCGCCGGGGTGCCGGTCGTGGTCACGCGAACTGGGTGGACGTCGGAGGTCGGGTACGAGGTGTACACCACCGACACCAGCCGTGGGAACGAGGTCTACGACGCGATCATGGCCGCCGGGCAGGAGTTCGGCATCGTCCCCACGGGGCCGAGCGACATCCGGCGCATCGAAGGCGCGATCTTCAACTGGGGCGCCGACATGACCTACGAGAACAACCCGATCGAGATGGGACTCGATCGGCTCGTCGACTGGGACAGCCTGGACGACGACGCCTGCATCTCCCTGTCGGCTCTTCGCAGCATCCGCGACGCAGGAGTCGAACGCCGCATCGTCGGTGTCGAGATCGACGGGGACGCCGTTCCCCGCACTGAACAACGTGAAGTGGACGGTCTCGTCGGGTGACGGGCTCGTGGGCAAGGTCACGTCCGCGATCCACTCGCCTCGGCTGGGTGCGAACATCGGGTTCGCCTGGGTCCCGACCGAGCTCTCGGCGCTGGGCACACGGCTCGCCGTGTCGTCGGAGTGGGGCGAGCGCGGCGCCACCGTCGTCGAGATGCCGTTCGTCGACCCGAAGAAGCAGATCCCGCTGGCGTAGCCGGCGCTGACCATCCGTTCAGCGTCTCCACGCTGGCCTCGGGCCGGCATCGGCTTGCGTGAGCGGCGTGACTGAACGATGATTCAACCCGTGCGTCGGGCACGGAGTCCGGCCGAGACCTGGAAACGGAGACACGACACATGGCGAACGAGCGCCAGGAGATGCTCGAGAAGAGCGCGACCCTGTACTTCGGTCCTTGGTACCGCCAGTCCCCGTTCTTCAACGCGACCCGACGTGCGGGCTGCACGTCGTACGACATCTACAACCACATGTACCTGCCCGCCTATTACGACGATCCCGAGGTCGAGTACTGGGTACTCGCGAACGGGGTGACGATGTGGGACGTTGGTGTCGAGCGGACGATCGAGGTCAGCGGACCCGACGCCGACACGCTGATCGACATGATCACCTGTCGCGACCTCTCGAAGTGCGCCGTGAAGCAGGGCAAGTACATGCTCGTGACCGGCCCCGACGGCTCGATCGTGAACGACCCGGTCCTCCTGCACGTGGCGGAGGACCGTTGGTGGATGCAGCTCGCCGACTCCGACGCCGGCCTCTACGCGCTCGGCGTCGCCGCGTCGAGCGGACTCGACGCGCAGGTCACTACCCCCGACGTGCACCCCATGCAGGTGCAGGGCCCGATGGCGGCCAAGACCCTGGAGAAGCTCGTCGGCCCAGCGATCTACGACATCAAGTACTACTGGATCGAGGAGTTCGACATCGATGGCATCCCGGTCGTGATCAGCCGCACCGGCTGGACGGCGATCCCCGGCTTCGAGGTGAACCTGCTCGACTACGACAAGGGCGACGAGCTCTGGGACCGCATCGCGGCGGCGGGCGAAGAGTTCGACATCCGCCCGATCGCGCCGTGCGAGGGGAGACGCATCGAGGCCGGCATCTTCAACTACGGATCGGACATCCGACTGGGCGACACCCCGTTGCACGTGATGGGCCTCGAACGCCTCGTGGAAGATCAGCCACAGGACTACATCGGGAAGGCGGCCCTCGAAGAGCTTCGCGCTACGGGGGTCGATCGGAAGCTGGTCGGCATCGAGCTCGACGGCGACGAGCTGCGTGCCGAGATGTCCGAGTACTGGCACGTCTCGCACGACGGGAAACGGGTCGGCCATATGACGGACGCGATCTGGTCGCCGGGCCTGAAGAAGAACATCGGCTACGTCTGGGTTCCGATCGCACTGGCCGAGCCCGGGAACCGGCTCGACGTCGAGACCGAAGACGGCGAGCACCTCCTCGGCACGACCGCCGTGATCCCGTTCGTCGACCCGCGCAAGGAGAGGCCCGCCGGGTCGCTCGCCTCGTAGGCCGAGCGCAGCCCACACGACCCTCACGGGAACACCATCGCCACATCTCAGCGTTCTCCCAGCTGAACCCCCTACGGTCGGGGTAGCGAACCACGACATGTGAACCGATACCCTTGGAAGTGGGAGGACCCCTCGATGAGACGAACGATGACCGTGCTGGTGGCGGTGCTCGCGGTGACCGCGAGCGCCTGCTCCGTGTCCCTCGGTGATGATGCGTCCACGAGAGACGGCGCCACCGGACTGAACAGCGCGACCTCGACGGAGCCGGTCGACGCCGGCAAGGAACCCGTCGCGGCCGTCGTCGACCGCGTCTTGCCCGCGGTCGTGAACGTCACGACCGACGTCTACCAGGCCGACGGCAGCTCCGGGCAGGGCGTCGGCACCGGCTTCATCGTCCGCGACGACGGCGTGATCGTCACGAACTGCCACGTCGTAGAGGGCGGGTCCCGCCTCACGGTCTTCCTCTCGGATGAGGAGCGAACCGAGTACGAAGCGCGGCTCATCGGTGCCGACTGCCTCAACGATCTCGCCGTGCTCGACATCGACGAGCAGGGCCTTCCGACGGTGCCGCTCGGTGACTCCGAGGGCCTGCGGCTCGGCCAGCGCGTCGTCGCACTCGGCTACGCGCTCGGCCTCGAGGGGGGGCCGACGGTGACGACCGGCATCGTCTCGTCCCTCGATCGCACGATCGAAGCGCAGGACCCGAATTGCCGCGCATGCGAGACCAATGCCCAGGGTGTCCGTGTGCGGACCTACCCGAGCGTGATCCAGACCGACGCTGCGATCAATCCCGGCAACTCCGGCGGCCCGCTCGTCGACATGGCCGGCAACGTCGTGGGCATCAACTCGGCGGGCAACGACCAGGCCGAGAACATCGGGTTCGCGATCAAGATCGACTTCGTCCGCGACACGATCGCGTCGTCGATCGAGGATCCGCTCGCGGCGACCGGCTACCTCGGGGTCTCCACGACCGAGATCACCTCCGACCTCAGGTTCCAGCAGGGCATCGACGTCGAGACGGGAGCGTTCGTAGTGGGCGCGCTCGCCGACGGCCCCGCTGACGATGTCGGCATCGGCGAGGGGGATGTGATCGTCTCGATCGATGGCCGAGCGATCGCCTCACCCGAAGACCTCGGCGTCGTGCTCGACGGACTCGCGCCCGGCGACCGGGTTTCGGTCGAACTGGTCGAGGCCGACGGCGGCACTCGGACCGTCGAGGTCGAGCTCGCCGCTCGACCCTTGCCCGTCGAGATCCCGTAGCGGAACCCTTCGCTGGACCCGTGCGTTAGCCTGGGTCCCGTGAGGGTCATGCTGCGCAACCCAGACCGCGAGGTCGACCTCCCGGGGGGACGCCCGATCCGCGAGGTGCTCGACGAGCTCGGCATCGACGGCGACACCGTGCTCGTGATCCGCGACGGCGAGCTCGTCACGCGGCACGACCATGTGGGCCACGACGACATGCTCGAGATCCGTCCGGTGATCTCCGGGGGTGCCGATGAGGTGTAAGCGCTGCCGAGGGCCGGCAGTCGTCGAGGTGCGCCGGCACAACGCCGCATTCTGTAAGCGGTGCTTCCCGGAGGTCGTCACCGAGCAGGTGCGAAAAGCGATCCGACGCTTCGAGATGTTCGACCGAGGCGACCGCGTGCTCGTGGCGGTGTCCGGCGGGAAGGATTCACTCGCCTTGTGGGACATCCTGCTGGAGCTCGGCTACGACGTGACCGGGCTCTACCTCGGACTCGGCATCGGGGAGTACTCGGACCGCTCGCACGACATCGCTGAGGCCTTCGCCCGGGCGCGCGGCGCTGAGCTGCGTGTGGTCGACCTGGCGGAGGCGTACGGGTTCGACATCCCCACGGCCGGGCGCCGGGGATCGCGCTCCACCTGCGCGGTCTGCGGACTGTCGAAGCGCTACGTGTTCAACGCGGCGGCGCTCGACGGGAACTTCGACGTGATCGCGACGGGCCACAACCTCGACGACGAGGCGGCCACGCTGCTCGGCAACACCCTGCGGTGGAACACCGAGTACATCGCGCGCCAGACACCGCTGCTCCCCGCCAGTGACGGCTTCGTGAAGAAGGTGAAGCCCCTGCATCGCCTGAGCGAACTCGAGACGGCCGCCTACGCGTTCCTGCGAGGCATCGAGTACGTGGTCGAGGAGTGTCCCCTCGTCGCGGGGAACACCCAGCTCCGGTACAAGGAGGCGATGAACGCGATCGAGGCTACCTCGCCGGGCACGAAGGCGCAGTTCTTCCTCGGCTACCTGGATCGTGGCATGCCCTTGTTCGCGCAGAACGACGACGACGTGGTGCTGCAGCCGTGTGGGTCGTGCGGGCACCCGACCACCGGCAGGTTCTGTGCGTTCTGCCGTGCCAGGGCGCAGATCCTCGGCCGGCGGCTGGACGGCCCCATCCCGGATGACGACCGCGAGGTGGTCCGGGCATCGTCCGACGAGGTCATGCCCGCCGAGATCTATGGGCGCACGGCGTGAGCGGACCGTTCGAGGCCGGAGAGCGGGTCCTGATGATCGACCAGCGCGACCGCACCTACCTCGTCCACCTCTCGTCGGGCGCCACGTTCCACACGCACAGTGGCACCCTCGACCACGACGCGGTGATCGGCGCCGTCGAAGGCACGCGACTCGAGACCTCTCGGGGCATGGTGCTCGTGGCGTACCGGCCGAGGTTCGCCGACTTCGTGCTGAAGATGCCGCGAGGCGCTCAGGTGGTCTACCCGAAGGACGTGGGTCCGATCGTGACGTACGCCGACATCTTCCCCGGGGCACGCGTGATCGAGGCCGGCAGCGGCTCGGGCGCGCTCACGATCGCCTTGTGCCGAGCCGTGGGCGATGCGGGCCGGGTCGTCTCGTACGAGCTCAGGGACGAGCATCGAGAGAAGGCTGTCGCGAACGTCGAGGCGTTCTTCGGCAAGATGCCGGACATCGTCGAGCTCCGACGGGGAGACCTCTCCGAGGTCGCCGGCACCGGGGAGCGATACGAACGGGCGGTGCTCGACATGCCGGAGCCCTGGGGACCCCTGCCCGCGCTCCGGGAGGTGCTCGAACCGGGCGGCATCGTCTGCGCGTACCTTCCGACGACCGTGCAGGTGCAGCAGCTCGTGCTCGCGCTGCAGGGCAACGGCTTCCAGCACATCGAGACGTTCGAGACGCTGAAGCGCGGATGGCACGTCACCGAGCGCAGCGTGCGCCCCGACCACCGCATGGTGGGGCACACCGGGTTCCTGTCCATCGCCCGCCGCGAGGCGTGACCCCCTGACGTCGGCACCCGCCGATAGCATCCTCGGCGCGACCTCGGGTCAGAACTACCTTGGAATGGGCATTACACGTTCGGCAAGAACTTCCGTATGAGTAGAGAGGAAGCTCACACGACGCTCCACGGCAACGTGGGGGGCCGGGGGTACCATCCGTCTCTACCCCGCTGGAGGTGACACCCATGGCGGATCGAGAGCAGGTCGAGCGGTACGACGCGCAGGTGCAGGAGCTCCATGGCCAGGTGAAGTTCCTGGAGGAAGAGGTCGGCCTGCTCCGCCGTCGTCTGACGAACGCCCCCCGCCAGGTCACCGTGCTCGAGGAGAAGCTCGTCGAGGCGCGCCAGCAACTCGAACGCGCCGTGGGACAGAACCAGAAGCTGGCCGACGCGCTGCGCGCCGAGCGCGAGAAGATCGAAGCCCTCGCCGAGGAGGTCGAGAAGCTCTCGCAGCCGCCCGCGTCGTTCGGCGTCTACCTCGCGAGCAACGACGACGGTTCGATCGACGTCGTGACGGCCGGCCGCAAGATGCGCGTGATGCCCGCGCCCGACATCGACGAGCGCGCGTTCCGCCCCGGCGTCCAGGTGGTGCTGAATGAATCCCTCAACGTCGTCGAGGTGCTCGATCCCGACCGTGCCGGCGAGGTCGTGAAGGTCAAGGACCGCCTGGGCGACGACCGGGTGATCGTGATCGGCCGGGGCGACGAGGAGTACGTGGCGCACCTCGCGGGCGAGCTCCTCACCACCCATGTGCGTGCGGGCGACAACGTGCTGTTCGACGGCCGCGCCGGTGTGGCGACCGAGCTCCTTCCGAAGGAAGAGGTCGAGGAGCTCGTGCTCGAGGAGATCCCCGACGTCAGCTACGAGGACATCGGCGGCCTCGAGGGCCAGATCGATTCGATCCGCGACGCGGTCGAGCTGCCGTTCCTGTACGCGGAGCTGTTCGCCGAGCACGAGCTCGAAGCGCCCAAGGGCGTGCTGCTGTACGGCCCCCCCGGCTGCGGCAAGACGCTCATCGCGAAAGCGGTCGCCAAGTCGCTCGCCGAGAAGGTCGCCGAGCGCGTCGGCCGCTCGGACGCTCGTAGCTACTTCCTGAACGTGAAGGGCCCCGAGCTGCTGAACAAGTACGTGGGCGAGACCGAGCGTCAGATCCGCGAGATCTTCATCCGCGCGAAAGAGCGCAGCGAGGAAGGCCTGCCCGTGATCGTGTTCTTCGACGAGATGGACTCGATCTTCCGGACCCGGGGTACCGGCATCTCGAGCGACGTGGAATCCACGATCGTGCCGCAACTGCTCAGCGAGCTCGACGGTGTCGAGACCCTCAAGAACGTGATCGTGATCGGCGCGTCGAACCGCGAAGACCTGATCGATCCGGCGATCCTGCGGCCGGGGCGGCTCGACGTGAAGATCAAGATCGAGCGGCCGAACCAGCAGCAGGCAGCGGACATCATGTCGAAGTACCTGCACCCGGTCGTTCCGATCCATCCCGACGAGATCGCACGGTACGGCGGCGACCCGCAACAGGCGTGCTTCCGGATGATCGAGAAGACGGTCGAGCAGATGTACGAGCAGAACGATCGGAACCGTTTCCTCGAGGTGACCTACGCGAGCGGCGACAAGGAGATCCTCTACTTCAAGGACTTCAACTCCGGCGCGATGATCGAAAACATCGTGCGCCGCGCGAAGAAGGACGCGATCAAGCGTTTCCTGTCGATGGGGGACAAGGGCATCAAGACCGAGGACCTCCTCACGGCGATCCGCGACGAGTTCAAGGAGAACGAGGATCTCCCGAACACGACGAACCCAGACGACTGGGCGCGCATCTCGGGCAAGAAGGGTGAGCGCATCGTGTACGTGCGCACGCTGCTCGGGCACGACGGTGACGGCCGGCAGGTCGAACGCGTGAATGCCGGGCAGTACCTGTAAGGTGGCCGCGTGGCCATCCCCAAGGTCTTCGGGACCGAGACGGAGTACGGCATCGCCGCGGCCGGGGCGCCCGATTTCAACCCCGTGCTGTCGTCCTCGCTGCTGATCTCCACGTACGCCGGATCGCTGCGGCGCATCCGGTGGGACTACGAGCAGGAGTCACCGCTCCGTGACGCGCGCGGGTTCGAACCCGTGCCGGCCCGTGAGGGGAGCGACGAGGACCTCGGGCTGGCGAACGTGATCCTGCCGAACGGAGCCCGGTACTACGTCGACCACGCGCACCCCGAGTACTCGACTCCGGAATGCATCACGCCGAGGGAACTCGTCGTGCACGACAAGGCGGGAGAACGCATCCTCGAACGCTCCCTGCACGAGGTCGCACGGTCGATGCCCAGCGCGCCGCCGCTCTCCATCTACAAGAACAACTCCGACGGCAAGGGCAACAGCTACGGTTCCCACGAGAACTACCTCGTCGATCGCGCGACGCCGTTCGGCGACATCGTTCGCGACCTCACGCCGTTCTTCGTTACCCGCATCGTCTTCACGGGCGCCGGGAAGGTCGGGGCCGAGGCGCCCTGGGACGAGCGCAGCCGGGCGATCTACCAGCTCACCCAGCGAGCCGACTTCTTCGAGACCGAGGTCGGCCTCGAGACCACCCTGAAGCGCCCGATCATCAACACCCGGGACGAACCGCATGCCGACCCCGAGCGATACCGACGGCTGCACGTGATCGTCGGCGACGCGAACCTCTGCGAGGTCGCCACGTTCCTGAAGATCGGCACCACCGCGATCGTCCTGAAGATGATCGAGGACCGCTTCCTTCCTGATCTCTCGATCGCGAACCCCGTGCAGGCCTTGCACGAGATCTCGCGTGACCTCACGTGCACCCACGAGATCGGACTCGTCGACGGCCGGCGTGTGAACGCCGTGCAGCTGCAGTGGGAGTACCTCGAACACGCGAAGAAGTACGTGGAACGCGAGGACGACACCCCCGAGAATCGTGAGGTGCTGGATCGCTGGGAGGCGGTGCTGTCGTCACTCGAGACCGATCCGCACACGCTGCATCGAGAGCTCGATTGGGTCGCCAAGCACCGGGTTCTGCAGGCGTACCGCGATCGCGACACCCTCGAGTGGAACGACTCCAAGCTCCACGCGATCGACCTGCAGTATCACGACGTGCGACGCGACAAGGGCCTCTACTACCGCCTCGAGGCGAGCGGCAAGGTGGAGCGACTCACCACCGACGACGAGGTCGAGGCCGCTGTGATGGAACCTCCGATCGACACGAGGGCGTACTTCCGGGGGCGCTGCATCGACAAGTATCCCGATGCGATCGCGGCTGCTTCGTGGGACTCCCTGATCGTCGATACCGGTGCGGATGCGTTGCAGCGCATCCCGATGCGTGAACCGCTGCGCGGCACGAAAGCGCACGTCGAGGATCTGCTCGCCGCCTGCGACGACGCGGCCTCGCTCGTGGCCAAGCTGCAGGGCTGAAAGCGGCCGACGGCGGCCAGGCTTCAGCCCTCGGCGGGCGGGTCCGAAACCCCCGGTAGGATAGGTCGCACGAAAGGAGCCGTGCCGTGCCCCAAGAGCAGGAGCAGAAGAAGGTCCAGCGCAAGGGCGGCGGTGGCGACGAGAGCGACGCCGACGCCGGTCAGGTGCAGTCGTCGTCCAAGGCTGCCGAGCTCAAAGAGGAGATGGACGACATCCTCGACGAGATCGACTCGGTGCTCGAGGAGAACGCCGAGGAGTTCGTGAAGAGCTACGTGCAGAAGGGCGGGGAGTGACCGACAGCGTCCTGCCCCTGTCGGGCGCGTCGTTCGGCGCGAACCCGAGTTTCGTCGACCTGCTCCGCGACGCACGGCCCGACGCGCTCGCGTACCTCCAGCAGACCGTCACCGCCGAGGCCGTCGCCGGAGTGGCGCACGGCACGACCGTGCTGGGCTTGATCTACGCCGACGGCGTGCTGGTGGCCGGCGACCGGCGCGCGACCGCCGGCTACACGATCGCCGACGACACGATGCGGAAGGTCTTCGCGGCCGACGACTACTCGGCGATCGCGATCGCCGGGGCCGCGGGCATGGCCGTCGAGATGGTGCGCCTGTTCCAGCTCGAGCTCGAGCACTACGAGAAGCTCACCGGCGACCGACTGTCGTTGGAGGGCAAGGCGAACCGGCTCGCGCAGTTGATCCGACAGAACTTCCCGCTCGCGATGCAAGGGCTCGTCGTGGTGCCGCTGTTCGGAGGCTTCGACCACCGACGCGAGGCGGGGCGACTCTTCTACTACGACGCCACCGGCGGACGGTGGGAAGAGGACGACTACCAGGCCACAGGATCGGGCAGCCAGCCAGCGAAGAACTCCCTGAAGAAGCGGTGGCGGGTCGACCTCACGCGCGACGAGGCGGTCAGGACCGCCGTCGAGGCGCTGCTCGACGCGTCGGAGGACGATGTCGCGACCGGCGGCCCGAGCGTGTATCGGCGCATCTTCCCGGTCGTCCTCGCCGTGACGGCCACGGGGGCCGACGAGGTGCCCGAGTCCGAGGTCGAGTCGGCCGTGAACGCCGTGATCGAGGAGCGGGCCTGATGTCGTTCATGCCCTACGTGGCGCCCGAGCAGATGATGAAGGACCGTTCGGAGTACGCGCACAAGGGCATCGCTCGCGGTCGCTCGGTGATCGGGGTCGAGTACGCCGACGGGCTGCTGTTCATCGCGGAGAACCCGAGCGCCACGCTGCACAAGATCAGTGAGATCTACGACCACATCGCGTTCGCGGGGGTCGGCAAGTACAGCGAGTTCGAGGACCTGCGCATCGCCGGCATCCGTCTCGCCGACCTCCGCGGATTCTCCTACGGCCGGGAGGACGTGAAGGCGCGAGACCTCGCCAATGCGTACAGTCAGGCGCTCTCGAACATCTTCACCCAGCAGATGAAGCCCTACGAGGTCGAGATCCTGGTGGGCGAGGTCGACGGCGACGCTTCGGGCTCGGCGATCTACCACATCCTGTTCGACGGCTCGGTGACCGACGAGCACGAGTTCGTCGCGATCGGCGGGCACGCCGAGGACCTGATGGAGCTGCTGAAGACGCGATTCACCGCCGGGTGGGACCTCGCCACCGCGGTGAAGACCGCGGTCGAGGTGCTCGGTTCACCCGAGAGCCGCACGATCGAGGCCGACGCGATCGAGGCCGGGGTGCTCGACCGCACCCGATCGCACCGACGCAAGTTCCTGCGCCTCGAGGAGCCTGAGATCGCCGGACTCTTGGCCGGCTAAGGCCGGACCCGGCCTCCCGCCGTTCCCACTGACCCGGCGTAGGCTTTCGGGGTGGACAGGCGGATCTTCGGGCTCGAGAACGAGTACGGCGTCACGTGCACCTTCCGGGGTCAGAGGCGCTTGTCGCCCGACGAGGTCGCTCGGTACCTCTTCCGCAGGGTCGTGCACTGGGGACGATCGTCCAACGTCTTCCTCGAGAACGGGGCCCGGCTCTACCTCGACGTCGGCTCGCATCCCGAGTACGCGACGCCCGAATGCGACGTCGTCAAGGAGGTCGTCGCGCACGACAAGGCGGGGGAGCGCATCCTCGAGGCGCTGCTCGGGGCGGCGGAGATGCGCCTGCACGAAGAGGGGATCTCGGGTCAGGTCTACCTCTTCAAGAACAACACGGACTCGGCCGGGAACAGCTACGGCTGCCACGAGAACTACCTCGTCGGGCGCCACGGCGAGTTCGCGCGCATGGCCGACGTCCTGATCCCGTTCTTCGTGACCCGGCAGATCTGGTGCGGGGCGGGCAAGGTGCTGCACGGTCCCCGTGGCGCCCAGTACTGCATCGCCCAGCGAGCCGAGCACATCTGGGAGGGCGTCTCGAGCGCGACGACCCGGTCGCGTCCGATCATCAACACCCGCGACGAGCCTCACGCCGACGCGGAGCGGTTCCGGCGCCTGCACGTGATCGTCGGGGACTCGAACATGAGCGAGTGGACCACGTTCATGAAGGTGGGCATCACCGACCTCGTGCTGCGCATGGTCGAGGGGAACACCGTGATGCGCGACCTCTCGCTCGAGAACCCGATCCGCGCGATCCGTGAGATCAGTCACGACACGTCGTGCACGCGAACCGTCAAGCTCGCGAACGGCCGGGAGCTCACGGCGATCGAGATGCAGGTCGAGTACTACGAGAAGACGGAGCGATTCGTCGAGCGGCGCGGCGCCGACGAGATCTCGAAGGTGCTGCTGCGCGAGTGGCGCGAGGCGCTCGACGCCCTGATCGACGGGGAGCCCGAGCGGCTCGTCCGCAAGGTCGATTGGGTCACGAAACGCATGATGATCGAGCGGTACATGTCCAAGCACGACCTGGCGCTCGCCTCCCCCCGTGTCGCGCTGCTCGACCTCAGCTACCACGACGTGAACCGCTCTCGCGGCCTCTATTACCTGCTCGAGAAGGCCGGGAAGGTCGAGAGGGTCGTGACCGACGCCCAGGTGAATCTCGCGATGCGCGAACCCCCGCAGACCACGCGAGCCAAGCTGCGTGGCGACTTCATCAAGCAGGCGAAGGCGAAGCGCCGCGACTACACGGTCGACTGGGTGCACTTGAAGCTGAACGACCAGGCCCAGCGCACGGTGCTGTGCAAGGACCCGTTCCGAAGCGTCGACGAACGCGTCGAGCAGCTGATCGCCCATATGTGAGGGCGCTCGGGCTCGACGATCAGACGTAGCGTCGGATCAGGCCCTCGATGAACGGGTTCAGAGCCTCGTGGGTGTGGCCGTAGATCGAACCGTGGCCCATACCTTCGAACAGGTGGTACTCGGCGTTCCCGGCGAGCTCGGCCAGCTCGAGCCCGTCCTGGGGCGGCGCCTGCACGTCCTCGGTGAACGCGACAACGTGCATCGGCACCTCGCATTCTGGCAGCGCCGCACGCTGGTCGAAGCGGAGCGAGGCATCCCACTGCGGGATCAGCGACGTCTCGTTCTCCCCGGAGTCCATCCAGGTGAGCAACTGGTCGCGCAACCTCGGCCACAGCTCGCGGTCCCCGAGCACCCGGGCCGGGTAGAGCATCGCGGCGTAGTGGGTGGCACCCATCAGCCCGTCGAGGCGCCCTCCTTCCTTGCGGAATTCGATCTCGGCCTCCTGGAAGTCCCATCCCCAACCGGTGCACCACGCGCCGGTGCCCATCACCACCGCGCACCGCACGAGCTCCGGGAAGTCGATGCAGACCTGCTGGACGATGGCCGATCCGAAGGAGAGCCCGACGAGCGCCGCGGGCGGCTCGCACATCGCGCGGATCAGCTCCGCCGCATCGCGGGCGAAGTCTTCGATCGGCCAGGGCATCGGCCGATCGCACGTCGTGCGTCCGATGCCGCGGTTGTCGAACGTCGTATTGCGGAACGACCGCTCGAAGTGCGGCATCTGGTAGGCGTGCCAGTCGCTCCCGGGGCTGCCGCCACCGGCCACCCAGACCACGTCAGGCCCTTCACCGAACCGGTCGTAGTGGATCGTCGCGTCCGATCCTTGGAACGTCGCCACGGTGGCCCCGCCTCTCTTCCTCAGGTTCCGTAGAGCAGTGTGGCGACGGTGGCGACGCCCAGCACGAGCCCGGCGCCGCCGAGGATCACGACGACCCAGAGCGGCAGGGGAGCGAACCCACCGGCCACCAAGTGTCGTTCCACCACCCGCTGCCTGAGGGCGCCGTAGACCATCAGGAAGACGCCCAGGAGGCCGTAGCCGACCCCGAGCACGCGGTAGGCACCTTCGTCGGCATCGAGCAGTACGGGGAGGAGTCGGCCGACCGCCAGGCTCACGGCGATCGCTGCCAGACCCGTACGCAGCCAGGCGAGGTACGTGCGCTCCTCGGCGAGGAACGTTCGCCGAGAGGCGTCGATCGTGGGATCAGGCGCTGGGTCCGAGGTCGCCATGTGGTGCATCGTGCCATACGTGGTGCCCGCGAGTGCTCAACGCCAGTGGCGATTCCGCGAGGCGATCCTCCCTGCGAGCACCCCGGCTGCGGCTGCCGCCAGTTCGTGGAGCGTGCACGCTCCGAGATCAAGATCGTCGAGCCCGGCTCTTGGATCGACCTCGACGACGTGGTGAGCGGAGAAGATCCCCACCTCCATGCCGACCCTCCGCGTCTCCTCTCGCTGCGACCCCTCGACGGAGGGGGTCGCGACGTCGAGGTCCACCCAGCACCCCTCGAGCATGCGCCCCGCCGCCGCTCGATCGTCGAAGGGAACCACGGGGAGCGGCCGACCCCTGAGCACTCGGACCACCACGAGGGCCTCCGCCACGGCATCGATGTGCTCGACGAGCGTCAGAACCTCGGCGCCCTGAGCGGCCTCGAGGAGTCGGGCTCCCAGTCGGTCTTCTGCTCCGACCTCGACGACGCGGACCGTGGCCGGGCCTGCCCGCTCGGCGCCTGCCCGGACGGTAGGCTCCAGCGCCTCGGAGGTGAGCACGACCACCGGTGTGTTCCGCAGCCCGCCCGGGTCGACGTCGCCATCGTACGGCCCGAGCGGTACGGTCACGGTCCTGGTCTCGACCCCGACCGCGACGCCGGCGGTCACCTCGGCGGTCCCGTCGGAAAGCCGGCGGGTGCGGATCACGTCGATACCCGGTCGCACACCATCTCAAGGCTATGATGCCCGACGATGACACGCGAGGAACGCATGGAGCCGCTCGAGCGGCTGCTGAACCTCGTCGGCCTGCTCCTCGAGACGTCCACCCCGCTCACGTTCGAGCAGATCCGAGAGACCCTCGACGCGTACCGTGCCGACAAGGTCGACAGCGCCAAGCGCATGTTCGAACGGGACAAGGACCAGCTGCGCGAGTTCGGCATCCCGCTCCAGCTCGTCGATACCGACGTCTGGGGCACCGAACAGGGCTACATCATCCCGAAGGACGAGTACTACCTCCCCGAGATCGCGTTCACTCCGGAGGAGCTCGGCGCGTTGCTGGTAGCGGCGCAGAGTGGCGGGGAGAACACCCGGGCCGAGCAGGCTGCCCGGAAGCTGCTCTACGGCGCCGACGGGGGAGTCCTCGCCGGACTCGCCGGGGGGCCGCTGGCATCCGGCTCCGATGCTCGGAGCGCCCTCGTGATCGCCTGTGCCGAAGCCGCCCAACGTCGCCGTCGAGTCGGTTTCGGGTACCGCACGTCTCAGGGTCGCGCGGGCCGGCGCGTCATCGATGCCTACGCCATGGTCTTCCGCGGCGGCCATTGGTACCTCGTGGGCCACGACGAGGACCGTCACGACGTGCGGGCCTTCCGGCTGTCGCGCTTCACCAGCGACGTCGACGACCTCGGCGAGGGCGGTAGTCCGCCCGAAGGATTCCGGGCAGCCGACCACGTACAGGCGGGTCGTTGGGCCGCCGCGACCGAAGATCACGCCGAGATCGCCTTCTCGCCCGACGTGGCCTGGTGGGCGGTCGGATCCTTCGCGGGAGCCCGAGCGGTCGACGTCGACGCTCGGGGATGGATCGTCGCCGATGTGCCGATGGGAGACCAGGACCTGTTCGCCTCGCTCATCCTGCAGTTCGGTCCCGACGCCGTCGTGCACGCGCCAGATCCGCTGCGCGACGAGGTCGTCCGGCGGCTGGAGGCGCTCGTTGCCTGAGGGTCGGCGCACCAGCCCTCCCAGGACCGCGGATCGCCTCGGGCGCATGCTCGTCGTCGTGCCGTACCTCGTGCAGCATCCCGGCTCGTCACTGCGCGACGTGGCCACGCTCTACGACGTGAAGCCCGAGCAGCTCCGGCGTGACCTCGACCTGCTCTTCATGTCAGGCCTCCCCCCTTACGGGCCGGGCGATCTGATCGACGTGGAGGTCGACGAGGACGACCGCATCTGGATCACGATGGCCGATCACTTCTCCCGGCCACTGCGTCTGAGCCGCCAGGAGGCGCTCGCCATCATGCTGCGGTCTGCGGAGCTGCTCGCGACGCCCGGCCTCCCTGAGGCCCCCGCGCTCGCGAGCGCGGTGCAGAAGCTCCGTGACGCGCTCGGCCCCGATACAGCAGGGACCGACGAGGCCATCGCGTCCGCCGAGTCGGGTCGCCCCGCTGAACACCTCGATGTGTTGCGGCGAGCGGCCAGGGATCACGTCCGGATCACGATCGACTACTTCGCCGGGTCGACCGGCACATGGACCACTCGAGACGTCGACCCCGAGGAGGTCTTCTCGGCGATGGGCAACTGGTACGTCGCCGCGTGGGACGTCGGCGCCGACGACGAACGGCTGTTCCGCGCCGATCGCATCCGGGCGGTGACCACCACCGAGGATCGGTTCGAGCCGAGGGGTCTCGAAGGGGCAGGTCGCGCGCTGTACACACCGACCGGCGAGGAGGTGCCCGTGCGCCTGCTGCTGGAGCCGGGCGCCCGATGGATCGCTGAGTACTACGTCACCGATGACGCGATCGAACGCGACGATGAGTCGCTCGAGGTCACGCTGCCGTCCGCTCGGCTCGGCTGGGTTGCCGGCCTCCTGCTCAGGGTCGGAACCGACGCGCGGATCCTCTCGCCGCCCGAGGCCGCCGAGGCCGTAGCGGAGCTCGCTCGGCGTACGCTCGCGCGGTATCGCTGAGCCCACCCGGGCGACGCGACGCGGTGTCGTGAGGCCCGCGCGATTTACCCCGAGTTGGGTAGGCCCGACCGCCGGCCTGCTCTCAAGACTCGCCAACAGAGGGCCGATAGCTCCCGTGAGATGACAACGATCCGGACAACGTGCCCGAGGTGTGGCGAGGTGGACATGGGTCCCGAGGCGATCATGCTCTCGGTCCGACAGAGCGGCCGCGAAGGCAGCTACCGGTTCACCTGCCCCAATTGCGCGGACGACGTGGAGAAGCGCGCCGATCGCAAGATCGTCGCGCTGCTCGTCTCGGCGGGCGTGGACATCGAGCAGTCCGAGAGCGACCAGATGCTCTTCGACGACGAGGGCGCCGACGACGACGGCCGGCAGATCCCTCGGGGGCCGGTCTTCTCGATCGACGACGTGATCGAGTTCCACTACCTGCTCGAAGACGACCGCTACATCGAGGAGTTCCTGGCCTCGAGCGGCGGCGGCGCCTGAACCGCCCGGAGAGCGACGCTCCAGGGATCCGGGGCGTGCCGCGCCCTCGTGTAGCATCGCCACCGTGGGTACCTGGCTCCTCGTCTGGTTCGTGATCGGCATCGTGTCGACGGTCGCGGTCATCGCGTTCCTGATCGCGCTGATCCGGCATCTCCTCGTGCTCGGACGTACGGCCAGACGCATGCAGGACGAGCTCTCGCCGATCGTCCAGGAGATCTCCGCCGAGGGCACCCGGGCCAGCGACCGGGCATCTCGACTCGGTCCCCGACGGTAGGATTGGGGCCGGGCGCAGGCCCTTCCAGACATGCTCAACATCGGACCGCCGGAGCTCATCCTCATCTTCGTGATCGCCCTCGTGATAGTGGGCCCGCAGCGGCTGCCCGAGCTCGGGCGCACGATCGGCAAGGGGCTCCGCGAGTTCCGCAAGATGCAGGACGAGGTCAAGGACCTCGTGAACACGGGCATGGGCGACGAATTCAAGCAGACCGCGGCCGAGCTGCGCCGGACCGCGTCCGACCTGAAGAGCGCGACCGACGTGCGATCGGCGTTCCGTACCGACACCCCACGAACGCGCCCCCACGGCCGGGTCCGCGACGACGTCACCGACGACGCGACCACGCCCGAGCCCGACACCGAGGTTCCCGAGCCCGCCCCGCTGCCCCCGACCTCGCCCGACGACGCCGACGACACCGGAACCGCCGAGTGAGGCTCGCCGCATGCGGCTGATCCCCGCGTTCCTCCGCAGGTCGGAGGCTGAGCGCACCGGCACGATGTCGGTGATGGAGCACCTCGAGGAGCTCCGTCGACGCATCGTGATCGCGTTCCTCGCGATCCTCGCGGGCGCGGTGGTCGGCTGGTTCCTGTATCCATACGTGCTGGAACTGCTCCGAGATCCGTTCTGTCAGTACCTGCGCGACAACCCGGAGGTGCGCCCGCCCGCCGGGTGCGACCTCGTCTTCAACAGCCCCGTCGACGCCTTCCTCACGAAGCTGAAGATGGTCGGATTCCTGGGGCTCATCGTGGCGCTGCCCATCGTGCTGTATCAGCTCTGGGCCTTCATCGTCCCCGGCCTGACGAGCCGGGAGAAGAAGTGGTCGATCCCCTTCATCGTGACTTCGACGCTGCTGTTCATCGCGGGGGCGGCGTTCGCGATCTGGACCCTGCCCAGGGCTCTCGAGTTCCTGCTCGGCTTCGGCGGCGAGGCAGTCGTGCCCCTGATCACGTTCGATCGCTACGTCGGTTTCGTCACCCTGGTCACGCTCGCGTTCGGGGTCTCGTTCCTGTTCCCGGTGATCCTGGTCTTCCTCGAGGCCGTCGGGGTGCTCTCGTGGCAGCTGCTCGCGTCGTGGCGGCGCTGGGCTATCCTCGGGATCTCGATCTTCGCGGCGGTGATCACGCCGAGCGGCGACCCCTACACCATGCTCGCGATGATGATCCCGATGTACCTGTTCTACGAGGCCTCTATCATCATCGGCCGGATCATGAAGCGGTCCCGCACCTGAGACGAGGACGACGACGATGGCGATCAAGGGCAAGAAGAAGCCGAAGCAGCGTTCCGCGCCACGCCCGCCGAGGCGTGAGCCCGTGGCGGTGCCCACGCCGTTCCTGCATCGTCGATGGGTCCAGCTCACCGCCGGGTTCCTGGTGGGCGTTCTTGCCATGGTCGTCGTCGTCTGGGTGACGAACAGCCTGCGCGCGGACGATGCCGCAACCGAGGCCGCGGATGATGCGGCGAAGCGGCGAGTCGCGGCCACCGCGTACCAGCAGGCGGTTCGAAGCGCGTTCGGAGAGGTCGGGGTCGTCGACCCGGGGGTCGCTCCCACGATCTTCGTCGAGATGGACACGGCGCTCGACGCGATGGCAGAGGGGAAGCCTCCCGCCGGAGCCGAGACGACGTTCGAGCGGGCCGCCGCCGACGCCGCGAAGGCGCGCAAGGAGCTCGCCGCGTTCGACGTCACGGGCACGATCGCCGATCAAGGCTTCGACGCGATCGCCGCCGGCTCGTTCACGGGGTCCGCCGAGACCCTCGTGCAGGTCCTCGACCGGTACCGGCAAGCCGCTGACGTCGCCGCAGCAGCCGCCGTGGCCGGGGGCAGCGACACGCAGCGGCTCACCGACATCGCGGTCGACCTGCGTGACACCGCCCGAGAGCAGCTGACGCAGGGTTGGACCGAGTACCTCCAGGCCCTCAGGGCCGGAGGCGTGCCCGAGGCGCCGGCAACGGGTGGCATCGTGCCCGAGCTCCCGGGCGGCGGGGGATAGGCCGGCCCGCGATGGGAGGTGCTGCCCCCGTCGTCGTGGTCGCGAACCCCACCGCGGGACATGGCAGGGCAGGGAAGCGCATCGGAACCGTCGACGCGATCTTGCGCGAGCTCCGGGTCGAGCACGAGGTCCGCGTCACGGGATCGTCGGCCGAGATGGAGGCCACGTGCCGCGACGCCGCGCTGCAGGGCGCCGAGATCGTCGCCGTGCTCGGTGGCGACGGCACGGTCTCGTGCGCCGCCAACGGCTTGCTCGGCACCGGCGCTGCGCTCGCGGTGCTCCCGGCCGGTACGGGGGACGACTTCGCTTCTGCCATCGGCGCCGGGTCCTTCCCCTCGGCCGCGCGCTTGCTCGCCAACCCGAAGACGGTCTCGATCGACGTCGTCCGCGTGCGGGCCGGAGGCGCCGACCGCCGCTTCGTGAATGTCGCCGGAGCGGGATTCGATTCCGAGGTGACCGAGACCGCGAACGCGATGACCGTGAACCTCGGAGGTACGGGCACCTACGTAGCGGCCCTCGTGCGGACGCTCTCGAGATTCACGCCGGCACGCTATGACCTGACCGTCGACGGCGAGGCGTTCACCCTCGACGCGATGCTGGTCGTGGTCGGCAGCGGGCTCTCCTACGGTGGGGGCATGAAGGTCCTGCCCGACGCCTCCATCGTCGACGGAGTGATTGACGTCTGCATCGTCGAGGCGCTCTCCAAGGGTGCGTTCCTCCGCGCGTTCCCGAAGGTTTTCTCGGGGCGTCACGCGTCCCATCCGAAGGTGCGTATGATGCGCGCGACGAGCGTGACGGTCGAGGCGAACCGGGGCATCCAGGTCTACGCAGACGGCGAACGGGTGGGTCCGCTGCCGGCGCGCTTCGAGGTGGAACCGGGAGCCCTGCCGGTCGTGGTCGGGCCCGACGCGAAAGGGATCCGATGACCGAGGTCGCCGATGGCGTGCTGTTGATCCATGCGTTCCCGCTCGATGCCCGCATGTGGGACGAGCAGGTCGACGAACTGCGTTCCGTTGGGTGGCGAGTGGCTGCGCCGTCTCTCCCGGGATTCGGTGGCTCGCCGGCTGCAGGGCCGGTGATGACGATGGGGGCAGCCGCCGATCGATGCCTGCAGGCGCTCGACGGGGCCGGCATCGAGCGCGCGATCGTGTGCGGCCTCTCGATGGGCGGATACGTGGCGTTCGAGCTCTGGCGGATGGCGAGACAGCGCGTCGCCGGGGTCGTGCTCGCCAACACGCGATCCGGAGCCGACACCGAGCAGGCGGCCGACGGCGCGGCGTGCCCTCGCCGCCCGGCTCCGAGCCGAGGGCACCGGGTTCCTGGTCGAAGCGCCGCCGCCACTCCTCGCCGCCGCACCGGGGCAAGGACGCTGGCCGGCCGTCCTCGCCACGATCGCCGACCAGCCGGCCGAGGCGATCGCGGCGGCGGCCGAGGGCATGGCGGAGCGACGTGACTCCACCCCCGACCTCGGCACGATCGACGTGCCGGCGCTCGTCCTCACATCCGATGCGGACACCCTGATCCCGCCCGAGGTCAGCCTCGAGATGGCCGACCACATCGAGGCCGCCGACACCGTCACGCTCCCCGGAGCCGGTCATCTGTCCAACCTCGAGGCTCCCGAGGCCTTCTCGACCGCCCTCGGCTCCTTCCTGGCGCGGTTCACGCGCGCCTGAGCGCTGCGGGGTCGGCGCGGAGGCGCCCGTAGACTGCGTGGTGTGACCACCCCCGCGGCGTTCGCCGCCCGGTTCCCGTTCGTCCTGGACGACTTCCAGATGGAGGCCGCGGAGGCGGTCGATGCCGGCATGTCGGTGCTCGTCGCCGCGCCGACCGGCAGCGGCAAGACGGTCGTCGCCGAGTACGCGATCGAACGTGCGCTCGCGCTCGGCGGCAAAGCGTTCTATACGACACCCCTCAAGGCGCTCTCGAACCAGAAGTTCGGCGACCTCGTCGCCAGACACGGCGCCGAGGAGGTCGGGCTACTCACCGGCGACAACACGATCAACTCGGAGGCGCCGGTGGTCGTGATGACCACCGAGGTGCTCCGCAACATGCTCTACGAGCGCTCCGACACGCTCACCGGGCTGGTGAGCGTGGTCATGGACGAGGTGCACTACCTGCAAGACCCGTACCGAGGCGCCGTCTGGGAGGAGGTCTTGATCCACCTACCGGTCAGCGTCAACGTCGTGTGCCTCTCGGCCACGATCTCCAACGCGGAGGAGTTCGGCGAGTGGATCGGCACGCTTCGCGGCGAGACGAAGGTGATCATCGAGGAGCGTCGTCCCGTGCCGCTCGAGCACCACTACCTGATCGGTCACCGTCTGCACCCGATGCATGTGGAGCAGGACGGTGTTCCGATCCCGAACCCGTACGTGATCTCGCTCGACCAGAACGAGCTGCGCACGGTCGTCTACTACCGGCGAAGCAGCGGGTACCCGCAGCACGAACGCATCTCGCGACCGCGCGAGGGGCATCGGCGCGTGTACGTCCCGAGGCGCTCGGAGGTCGTCGACGTCCTCGAGGAGCACGGCATGCTGCCCGCGATCTACTTCGTCTTCAGCCGGGCGGGATGCGATCGCAGCGTGCGCTGGATCCGTGAGGCCGGCATCTCCCTCACGAGCCGAGCCGAGGCGGACCACATCCGGGAGCGGGCGGAGACCCGTGCGGCATGGATCGACGAGGAGGACCTCGTCACCCTGGGCTTCTACGACTTCCTCGACGGCCTCACGGCGGGTGTCGCCGCCCACCACGCCGGCATGCTCCCGGTGTTCAAGGAGACGGTGGAGGAGCTGTTCGAGGCGGGGCTCGTGAAGGTCGTCTTCGCGACGGAGACCCTCTCGCTCGGCATCAACATGCCGGCCAAGACGGTCGTGATCGAGGACCTCTGGAAGTTCCAGGGCGAACGGCACGAACTGCTCACCCCGGGTGAATACACGCAGCTCACCGGGCGCGCGGGCAGGCGAGGCATCGACGAGGTGGGCCACGCGGTGGTGCTGTACCAGAAGCAGGTCGACTTCGAGCGCGTGGCGACCCTTGCCCAGCGGCGCACCTACGACCTCGTCTCCTCGTTCCGCCCCTCGTACAACATGGCCGTGAACCTGGCCCGCAACTACACGGAGGAACAGGCGCATCACCTGCTCAACAGCTCGTTCGGGCAGTTCCTCGCCGACCGCAAGGGTCGTGGGGCTCGAGCGTGAGCGTCAACGCGACGCCGAGGCGATCGAAGGGTATCGGGCCAACATGCGATGCCACCTCGGCGACTTCGACGAGTATTGGTCCTGGCTGTCGAGGGCTCGACGTCTCCGGGAGGACGATCGGAGGGGGCACGAGAAGGCCCGAGCCGACGCGGTCCGCGCGGCGGTAAGCAAGCTGAAGCCGGGCGAGGTGATCTCGGTGCCGAACGGCAAGCGGGGCGGCCTCGGCGTGATCGTGAGCTCCCGCGAGGGCAAGCCGGCCGTGCTCACCCAGGACCGGCGCTACTTCCGGCTGGCCGCCCGTGACTTCCAGGACCCGCCGGCCGTCCTGACCCGCATCCCCCTGCCCCGATCGGGAAGCGCCCGCAGTAGCCGGTATCGGCGCGACGTCGCGGCCACGCTCGTCTCGCTCCGGCTCCGGTCGCCGAAGCCCCCGAAGCATCGGGCGGACCCGAAGGTGGAGCGGGAGGCCGTGAAGCTCGAGGAGCGCGCGTCCGCGCACCCCTGTCATCGGTGTCCCGAGCGGGCGAAGCACGAACGATGGGCGAGGAGGGTGGACGAGCGGGAGGCCTCGCTCGCGGGCATCCAGCGCCGCATACGGGTGCGCACCGAGACGCTGGCACGCCAGTTCGATCGGGTGCTCTCGGTGCTGCGGGAGCTCGGTTACGTCGACGGATGGTCGGTCACCGACAGGGGGCGCAGCCTCTCGCGCATCTACGGTGAGGGCGACATCCTGGTGGCCGAGGCGTTGGCTCGCGGCATCTTCGACGGCCTCCGACCGGCAGAGGTGGCGGCGCTCATCTCCTCGGTGGTCTACGAGGGCCGCGAGCGTGTGCCGCTCTCGGGCGACATGCCGACCCCGGCGACGAAGGAGCGCTTCGAGTTGCTGCAGCGAACCTGGCGGCGGATCCGCCGAGCGGAGGACGACCACCAGGTGCAGCTCTGTCGCGAGCTCGAGGCCGGGTTCGCGACACCGATCTTCCACTGGGCGAGCGGGCGGCCGCTCGAGGAGGTGCTCGGCGAGACCGAGATGGCCCCCGGCGACTTCGTGCGCAACTGCAAGCAGCTCCTCGACCTCCTCCGACAGGTCGAGGACGTCGCGGAGCCCGAGGTGGCCGCGCTCTTCGCGGCCGCGCGGTCGTCGGTCATCCGAGGCGTCGTCGCGTACACCGGGCGTCTAGCTACGATGCGGCCGCGATGACCAGCCCCTTCGGAACCCTCGCGGTGATCGCCCAGCCGGCTGACGCAGACGGCCGGGTTGGGGAGCGCCTCCCCGCGCTCCGACGGGCATTGGCGGCCAACGACCTCGAGTACGAGCTGAGCATCGCGGATGCCCCGGGCGAGGGCGCGCACCTTGCATCGTCGGCCCTCGACCAGGGGTTCCGCTACGTCGTGGCGGTGGGCGATGACGCGACCGTGCAGGACGTGGTGAACGGGCTCTTCCGCGATGGCGCGCCGATCGTCCCAGAACCCGTGCTCGGTGTCGTCGCGGCCGAGGCGAGCAACGACCTGCTGCGGAGCTTCGGGTTGCCCGACGATGTCGACGGGGGGGTGCGCCACCTGATGGGCGACGTCACGTACCCGTTCGATCTGATGCGGATCACGTGCACGGGGCCCGACGGTCAGCGGGTCACGCGATACGCGCACAACCTCGCGCAGGTGGGACTCGGCGCCGACGTCGAGCTCGCCCGCCGGCGCCTTCCAGCTCGGCTCGGTGACCGGCGACGGCGGTTCCTCGGCTTCTGGCGTGGCTATGCGGGCACGAGGCGCCGCGTCGTCCGCGTGGGCTACGACACGAAGACGTGGGAGGGCGAGACGTTCCACATCGTGATCGGCAACGGGCAGTTCACGTCGGGGATGCGTCTGTCACCGCGCTCCTACCCCGGCGATGGCGTGCTCGACGCGCTCGTCTTCACGGGCCAGAAGTCCGACGCCTACACGATGATGCCGCGCATCATGCGCCACGGCGGTCACGTGCCCGACGAGGCGATCAAGGAGCTCCGCGCGAAGATCCGGTTCTCCGTCGAGGCCGACCGCCCGCTCGCCGTGGTCGCCGACGGGGAGCCCTTCGGAACGACGCCGGCGACGTTCCAGGTCGTTGCCCAGCAGATACTGTTGAAGCTCTAGAGGAGGCCTCGTGAACGCCCGGCTCGATGACCGCATGCGCCGCGCCGCCGACGAGTCGGCGGCCCAGGGCTTCGATGCCCTCGTGGTCGCCCCCTCGCCGGACCTGGCATACCTCACCGGATACGACCCGATGCCGCTCGAAAGGCCCACGCTGCTCGTGCTGCGCAGCGGGAAGGCCCCTGCCATGCTCGTGCCCGAGCTCGAGCGCCCGCTCGCCGCCGGTTGTCCGAGCGGTGGGTCGATCGAGCTGGTCGGGTGGACCGACGGGGTCGACCCCTACGCGGAGGCCGCGAGGCTCCTGCCGTCCGAGGGGCGCGTCGCCGTCGGGGACCGGCTCTGGGCCAGCCATGTGCTCGGCCTTCAAGGCGCCGTCCCGGCGATCGCCTTCGAGCCTGCATCGCCCGTGATCGGCCGCCTGAGGGCGGTGAAGGACGAGGACGAGCTCGCCGCGCTGCGCAGGGCCGCCCGAGGCGCCGACGAGACGTTCCGTGCCATCTGCACGATGGGCTTCGTGGGCCGCCGTGAGGAGGAGGTCGCGGCCGATCTCGCGGACCTCCTGGTACGCAACGGACACGCGCGGGCAGACTTCACGATCGTGGCGAGTGGCTCGAACTCCGCATCCCCGCACCACGAGCCCCAGGGGCGCACGATCATGCCCCGCGACGCCGTCGTGATGGACTTCGGCGGCGAGCTCGGCGGCTACTACAGTGACACGACGAGGACGGTCGTCGTGGGTGAGCCGCCTCCCGGGTTCGAGCGGGTGTACGACGCCGTGCGCGAAGCGCAGATGGCCGCGTGCGAGGCGGTCGCTCCCGGCGTCGCCGCCCAGCAGGTCGACCGCGTGGCCCGACGCATCATCGAGCATGCCGGCCTCGGAGAGCGATTCATCCACCGCACCGGCCACGGCATCGGCCTCGAGGTGCACGAGCCCCCGTACATCGTCGAGGGCAACGAGTGGGTCCTCGCACCCGGCACGACGTTCTCCGTCGAACCCGGCGCCTACCTCGAAGGGGCCTTCGGTGTGCGGATCGAGGACATCGTGGCGGTCACCGCCGAGGGAGTGGAGCGACTGAACCGATCGACCCGCGAGCTGCAGGTCGTGGAGTAGGCCCTCAGTCGCGGGGTCGAACCTTGGTGCCGTCGGGCGTGTCCATGACCTCGAGGCCCATGGCGGCCAACTCGTCGCGCAGTCGATCGCTCTCCACGTAGTCCTTCTCGGCGCGGGCCGCATCGCGCCGGGACATCATCGAGGCCATCTCGTGGGTCGGCGCCCATCCGCTCGTGGCCTCCCGCTCGAGATCGAGTCCGAGCACGGCGTCCCACGACGCCAGGAGCGCGTACCGCTCTGCGGCGGCGACGGCATCATCGCCCGCGACCGCGTTCACGACGACGACGGCTGCGGGCATGTCGAGGTCTGTCGCGATCGCCGCCCGGAACCGCGCGTCATAGGCCTTCCCAGGGTCGCCGAGCTCCGCAGCGGCCGGCGCCCACTCGGCCATGCGCCGGCGGAGCTGCTTCACCTTCGCGTCGGCCGCCTCCATCGACTCCCACGTGAAGTCCATCTCGGACCGGTAGCGCGTCTGGAACGTGAGCCAGCGGAACGCGAGCGGATCGAGACCCCGCTCGACGAGCTCCGGGACCCGGATCGTGTTCCCCGTGGATTTCGAGATCTTCTGTCCCGATTGCCGCAGGTGCCCCCCATGCACCCAGATCGAGACGACCTGGTGGCCGACCGCGCCCTCGCTCTGTGCGATCTCGTCCTCGTGGTGGGGGAACCTCAGATCGCTGCCGCCGGTGTGGATATCGAACCGATCGCCCAGGTATTTCATCGACATCGCCGAGCACTCGATGTGCCAGCCGGGGAACCCCACGCCCCACGGCGAGTCCCACTTCATGAGCCGGCCGGGACCGGCAGCCTTCCACAGGGCGAAGTCGGCCGGGTGCCGCTTGGCCGGATCGGTCTCGAGATCCCGGTGGCCTTCGCGGAGGTTGTCGAGGGTGTTGCCGCTCAGCTTCCCGTAGCCGGGGAACGACGATACGTCGAAGTACACGCTGCCGGACTCCGCCAGGTACGCGTGCCCCCGGTCGATCAGGGTCTGGGTGAGCTCGATCATCTCTGGGATGTGCTCGGTTGCCTTCGGGTACTCGTCGGCGGGACGGATGCCCACCGCGGCGGCGTCATCGAACACGGCCCGGGCGTACTTCTCTGCGATCGAGAGCGCCGACATCCCCTCGTCCTCGACGGCGAGCGCCATCTTGTCGACGGCTTCCGGAGAGGCCTCGTCGGTCATGTGTCCGACGTCGGTGATGTTCATGATCTGCGTCACCCGGTAGCCCTCCATCTCCAGGGCACGCCGGATCAGGTCGCCCAGCATGAACGTGCGCAGGTTCCCGAGGTGCGCGGTTCGATAGACCGTGGGTCCACATGTGTAGATCGTCACGTGCCCCTCGGTCACGGGACGGACCTCGTCGAGCTCGCGCGTCAGCGAGTTGTAAAGGCGCATGGCGCTGAGCTTACCGTCGGCCGGTCGGTGCTATGCGTCGTCGGGACGCGGAGGCGAAGGGGGCCCCTGCGTGAGCCGCGGCCACTCGCCCCGGTCGCTGCCGTCGCCGCTCGCCACCTCGACCGGCGGGGGCGGCACCGGCACGGGGATGCGCGACTCGACCCCGGCGTGCTCCTTGTGAGCTCTGAGGACGGCCTCGTGGTAGCGGTGGAGCATCTGCCGGAACGACGGATCGCCGTACGGGCGCCCATCGACGGTCGGACCGCGTGTTCCCTCGATGATCGCCTCCACGTCGTCGCCCGTGATCGTCTTCACGGTCTCGAGTGCATGGGCGAGCGCCAGCACCTCGGAACGGTTCTCCTCGAGCAGGGTCCACGTGCGCTCGTAGAGCTCGGCGAGCTTCTCCTCGACGCTCTGTCCGAACGCGGAGTCGAAGAGGGCGCGATCGCCGCCGGTCTCCATCGACGCGGAGCCGAGCGGCGCGAGCGTGACCGACCGGGAGGCGAACCGGTCGCCCATCGCGTAGTACGCGAGCGCCTGGCTCGTCATGCCGGTCGCGGCTCGCATGTCGCCACCGACCCCCATCGAGTGATCGCCGTCGAAGAACATGCGCTCGCCGGCCAGCGATCCGAGGGCCGTCATCACGTCGATCTCGCGTTCCGAGCGCCACTGCACGAACTGGTCCTCGGGGGGGATCGACGAGACGAAGCCCCCGACGTCACCGCGCCGCTCGATCGTCGCCATGTCGATCACGGCGTGCTTGCGGAGCCGGTAGGCCACGACGGCGTGACATGCCTCGTGCACGGCGACCGAGTGACGTTCCCGCTCGATGTACTCGTGCTCGTCGGGCAGGCCGTGCTGCTTCAGCTGCTTCGCCTTCACGACGTCGGCGTAGCTCACCGTGTCGCGGTCGTCGCGGATCGCGATCACGAGGCCCTCGTTCACGATGTCCTTGATCGACGCACCGGAGAAGTACGGCGTGATCGTCGCGAGCTTGTCGATCTCGTCGGAGGAGAGGTCGTTCCTCACCTTGGCGAGGTAGTACTCGAAGGTGGCCCGGCGACCGTCCTTCTGCGGGTAGCCCACCTTGTACTGCCGATCGACACGCCCGGGGCGCAACATCGCCGGGTCGAGCGTGTTCGGCATGTTCGTCGCGAAGATGTGCAGGATGCGGTACTTCGGCGGCGGCTTCGGCTTCATGCCGAGCATCTTGCGGATCTTGTTCACGAGCCCCTTCGGCTTCGTGAGACCCGACATCTCGGCGAGGAGGGCTTGGAGCGTGCCCATGCCACCGCCCCCCGCCATGCCGCCCATGATCACCTGCTCCTTGTACGGCGCGCCGGGCTCGCCCGACGCCGGCCCCGCATGGAACGCAGCGTCGCGTCCGGCGGCCGAGAGGTAGGCAACCCCGTTGCAGCTCGGGGTCGTGGTCCAGGGTGAGACGGGGGCGAACCCGGTGGCGACCTGTTGTCCGCGGCTGCCGAGGGAATCGGCCTCGTCGATGAACACGATCGCGCCTCCGTAGCGCATCGAGAGCTTGCGGAGCTTGCGATAGAGCGACCGGACCTTGAGGATGCCGACGCCCATGAACATGTTGATGAAGGCGCCGGCGTCGACGTTCACGAAGGGCTTCGCGGTCTCCCCCGCCACGGCCTGCGCCATCAGGGTCTTCCCGGTACCCGGCGGTCCCCACAGGAGGATGCCCCCGGGCACGTAGCCGCCGCGCGACTCGATCGCCTCGGGGTCGTCCAAGAACACCAGGGTCTCCTTGAGCTGCCCGAGCGCGGCGTCTTGGCCCTTCACATCGTCGAACCGGGTCTCGATCTCGTCGGGCATGATCGTGTCGATGCCGCCCCTCGAAAGGAACCAGAACAGGCCGATGAACTGGAACATCACGAAGAAGAACCCGAACGCGAGCTGGAACACGAACGGCAGCGCGGCAGCGAGGCGCGCCGGGGCCTCGACGATGCCGAGCCAGACGGGGTCGGTGTCGAAGATTCGCCCGAGGATCGTGCTGAGCACCAACAGGAACAGCGCGAACTTGAACGCGCGTCCGGCGCGATACCGCGTGTAGTCGCTCATCGTCGCGAGCCGGCGCTCGGTGCCGCCGAAGACCGACTGCTGCCAGAAGCGGAAGTACCCCTTCGAGCGTTCCTCGATGAAGTAGTGGACCTGTCGCGTGAACTCGAGCGCCATCAGCGCGAGCAGCCACCAGTAGTCGTTGATCGCGATGCGCACGGCATCGACGAAAGGCCCGTCGAGCGGGCGCACGGTGGTGCTCCACACGACCGCGAGCCCGGCGAGCCACAGGATGCCCAGGAAGATCAGGAGCTTGATGCGATCCCACAGCACGGCGGGGGCGCGCGTCTGCCGCTCGGATGCCCTCGGCCGTGAGGGCCGGTCCACCAGGATGTTCGTTCCCTTGCCGTTCGTGCTCACGCGATCACCGCCCAGGAGTCGATCACCGATTCGATGTCGCCGCGGTTGCGGCCGTAGCACTCCGCGCTGCAGAGCACCGCCAACACGTAGACCTTGTCGGATGCCGGGTCCATGTACGCGGTCTGCGAGATCTGCACGAACCGATCGTCGAAGAACACGTCGGGACCTCCGGCTGCCACATCGCCCTCGAGTGCGGAGGCCCAGATCTGTGCCTCGAAGTGCAGCCCACGGAACCCGTCCTTCTCGACGCGATCGTCGTAGGCGAGAAACGCGACCGCCTCACGGCCGACCTCGTCCTGGATCGCGTCGATCGGCACGATCAGGTTTCGCAGCGCCTCGTAGTTGATGCCGTCGCGTTGCTGCACCGTGAGCCGCAGCACAGCGGCGATCCCCTGCGGGTAGTCCGAGTAGTAGCCGGCCTGCGACATCACGTGCTCGACGGTGGGGGAGGGGTGGGCATCGAGGCCGATCAGCCACTCGACGGGATCGGGGGTGCTCACGGGCGGGCCCGCCGGCTCGCCCTGCAGCGTCGCCTCGTCGAAGACCGTCCACTCGATCGGCACCTTGAACGCGGTTCGCGCCTCGGTGTTGCGGACGTACTCGTAGCTCGGCGAGCCGCAGGCAACGAGGACCCAGGACCCGGCGACGAATGCGAGCGCTGCGACCAGGGAACGGCGGCGCGTCATCGGTGCATCATCCCACGAGACTCCGGAGAGGGTTCCTCCGCCCCAACGTCGACGTCGGGGCGGGAGCACCCCCCAAGCGCCGGTCAGGGCCGCAGGGGGCGGCGCTCGAACGGGATCGAGAGCGCGATCGTCGTCCGCGTCGCGACATTGGCCTTCTCGCGCAGGCGGCGGATCAGGTCCTCGAGCTCCGTCGTCGTGCGCGTGCGCACCTTCAACACGTAGTTCGTCTCTCCCGCCACGCTGAAGCAGTCCTCGACCTCGGGGAACTCCGCGACACGGTCGGGGAGATCGTCGGGCTGGCGCGGATCGAGCGGCGACGCAGCGATAAGGGCCGTGACGTACAGGCCGAGCGCTTCGGGGTCGACGACGGCCGCGTAGCCGCGGATCACGCCCTGCTGCTCCAACTTGCGCACCCGATCGTGCACGGCCGACGCCGAGAGCCCGACGCGGGCGGCCACGTCGGCGTAGGTGGCCCGAGCGTCCTGTTGGAGGGCGGCGACGATATCGAGGTCACGCTCGTCGAGCATCGGCCAATCATATGGCCCGTGCGGAGCCGGGAGCATCGACCGTGGGAGTGGGCCGTTCGGTGCCGATGGGTTCGGGGGCGGATGCGTCGGGTGATGCCTGAGTGCGCCCTTCGGGGGATTGTGTACGGCGCGGCGCCCGGATAGAACGTGCCATCGACGCCGCCCTCCTTCCGGCCGTCGCGACGCGGCATGGAAGGAGCGTCCTGTGCGACTCTCGAGCCCGAGATCGGGGTGGCGCGACGAGTCGATCCGTACCGAGATCGTCTCCAGACCCGGCGGCGGGGTTCGCACGATCACCCACCTCGGTGAACGGAGCCGTCACCGGTACGGGGCCGCCGTCGGCGCCGTGACACCGGTGGTCGAGCGCGCGCTCGCCGAGGCCGTCGTCGCGAACCGAGCGCGATCGACCTCGACGGGAGTGGTGCTCGAGCCATGGGCCGCCGCTCGTCGCCGGTACGCGCGCTCGATCGCGTCGACGGCGGCGGGGCCCTGGCGGGCGGCGTTCGTCGGCGACGTGCACGACTGCTACGGCTCGATCGATCCACCGATCGTGGATCGCGCGCTGCGAGAGCTCGGCGTCCCCCCGCAGCCGATCGAGCGCATCGTCCGGGTCCTGCGGCGCTTCGACGATCACGGGGTCCGCGGCCTCCCCATCGGCCCCGAGCCGTCAGCCGTGCTGGCCAACGCGGTGTTGGCGTCGGTCGACAGGGCTCTGATGGGTGAGTTCGGCACCCCCTCGTTCCGTTGGGTGGATGACATCGTGGTGTTCGCGCACGACCGACGGGGGGCCCGGCGAGCCGCCGCCACGTTCGCTCGGACGCTCGACGCCATCGGCCTCCAGGCGCATCCCGCGAAGTGCCGGGTCGTCGTCGATCCCGACACCCTGCTCGAGGGCGTGTCGCGGCGTTCCGTCGGAACGGGGTCGGCTCGTGGCATGATGCGCCCGCCGTGAGGACCCTCTATCGCGCCGCCCGCATCCACACCCAGGCCTACCCGGAGAGGGGGGAGTGGATGCTGATCGACGGGCGGCACGTGCAACGTGTGGGGGTCGGCGATCCCCCGCAGGCGGATCGGATCGTCGACCTGCCGGGCACCACGATCGTGCCGGGATTCATCGACGCGCATGTGCACCTCACCGAGACGGGTCTCTCGCTCGCGAACGGCGACGTCCGGGCTGCCCACTCGGCCGAGGACCTGCTCCGCGTCGTCCGCGAGCGGGCCGCTGACGGAGAGGGGCCGCTGTTCCTGCTCGGGTACGACGAGTCCGCGTGGGATCGACCCGCGCTCCCGACCCTCGTCGACCTCGACACGGCGTGCGCTCGCCCGCTGATGATCCGGCGAGCCGACGGACATGTCGCGCTCGCGAACCGGCTGGCCCTCGAGGCTGCCGGGATGCTCGACCGCCCGGGGGTGGCCCGTGACGAGAACGGGGACCCGACCGGTGTCGTGACCCAGCAGGCGAACGATGAGCTCGGGTCGTGGGCGATGTCGTCCACCGACGATCTGGCGAGGCAGGATCTGCAGCTGCAGGCGGCCTCGCTCGCCGCGTCGAGGGGCGTCACGACGGTTCACGAGATGTCGATGCCCCACTGGAGCGGTGAGGCCGATCTGCGGGTGCTGCTCGATCATCGAACCCGCCTTCCGGTCGATGCCACGCCGATCCCGGCCACGACCGACCTGGGCACCGCGATCGGGAACGGCCTCGCCGCGATCGGCGGCGACCTGCCCGTCGACGGCTCGATCGGCGCGCGAACCGCATGGCTCGGCGACCCGTACCTCGACGGCGGTCACGGCGTCTCCTACTTCGCCGACGACGAGCTTGCCGAGTTCTTTCACGGGGCGCATGCCGCGGGCCTGCAGGTCGGCGTGCACGCGATCGGCGATCGGGCGATCGAGCAGGTGCTCGCGGCCTGGGAGCGCGTCTACCACGCCCTGGACTCCCGCGAGCGTCGGCATTTCCGTGCCAGGCGACACCGGATCGAGCATCTCGAGTTGCTCACGACGTCGCTGGTGGAGCGCGCTGCGATGCTGGGGCTCGCTGCGTCGGTCCAACCGGCGTTCGACGCAACGTGGGGAGGCCCTGGCGGGCTCTACGAACAGCGCCTGGGACACGAACGCGCCGCCGGCATGAATCCGTTCCGCACGATGCTCGATCGGGGTGTCGAGGTCGGCGTCGGCTCCGATGCCCCGATCACCGCGCTCGACCCGATGCGCGCGCTCGATGCCCTCGAACGCCACCACGATCCCGCCCAACGCCTCTCCCGCCGCGAGGCGATCCGCCTGCACACGATCGGATCGGCACGCGTCGCCCACCAGGAGGACAAGAAGGGCACATTGGTGCCGGGACTGCATGCCGACTTCGCGGCCTTCCAGGCCGATCCCTTCGAGGAGCCCTCTCTCGATGGCCTGCGGCCGGTGCTCACCGTCTCGCTCGGCCGCGAGGTCTTCGCGAGCTGAACGCCTCGGCTCTGCCCGCCGGCACGGGGCGCCTTGTCACTCTTTCTCTGCCGCGCCGGTTGACCACGACGTGCCGGCGGGCGTACCGTGCGGCCGCGCCACCGCTCCGGCGGGGGCGCGCGAGGGTCCGAGCGGCTGAGTAGAGAACGCGGCGCCCCGGCGTCGCGGCCCCAAAGGTCGCTCGGACCCTCCTCGCATCTAGGGCTCCGGCCGCTCTCCGCCGACCAGCGCCACCCCATCTCGAACGGGAATGCCGCCGTCGGCAGGCGCGTTACGTGAGGTTCCGTGACGTTCGTGCGACGGCCGGGAGCCGATGACACCGACGTGGTTGCACGAAGCAACGGTGGCAGTAGGATACGCGCGCATCGAGGGAGGGCCGAACCCTCGGAGGGATGAGATGAGCGACACGATGAGCGACGTCGAAGAACCGGTCGAAGAGGAAGCCGAAGAGATCGACGAGGAAGCCGAGCCCAGCGAGGCCGAGCTCGCCGATGCCACCGTGCCTCCGGACCCCGCGACCGGTGGCGACGTCGAGTCGATCCAGGAGCTGCTGGTCAAGCAGGAAGCCGCCGACGAAGCCGACGCCGACGAGGAAGAGGAGGCGGTGATCGCCCTCACGAAGGAGGAGCGGCTGGCTGCCGATCCGGCCGAGTCGAGGGTCGTTCCGATGCAGGAGACCGAGTTCGTCTGCAAGCGCTGCTTCCTGGTGAAACACCGCAGCCAGTTGGCGGACAAGAAGCGGACGCTGTGCCGCGACTGCGCCTGACGACGCGCCCCGCCCTCCCGCTCGCACTCGTGATCGCCGCCGCCTCCGGCGCGCTGTTGTCCGCGGCGTTCCCGCCGGTCGGCGCCTGGCCGGTCGCGTTCATCGCTCTCGCGCCGCTGCTCTGGTTGCTCGCCGAGAGCGGCCCGCGCCGGGGAGCCGTGCTCGGGCTCGCCTACGGCCTCGCGTTCCACGGCGCGACCCTCTACTGGATCCTGCGCTTCGGCGAGATGGCGTGGGTCGCCCTGACCCTCGTCTCCGCCCTCTGGGTAGCGCTGTTCGGCGCCCTCGTCCCGGCTTTGCGCCGGCCGGGACGGCCGTTGATCACCGTGATCGGCATCGCCTCGGCTTGGACGGTGCTCGAGTGGTGCAAAGGCATGTGGCCGCTCGGCGGGTTCACGTGGGGCACGATCGGGGTTTCGCAGGTCGACAACCTCGCCACCGTGCGCCTCGGCACGGTCGCTGGGGTCTGGGGAGTGACGTTCGCCGTCGTGACGGTCAACGCGGCGCTGGCGCAGCTCGTCGACGGGGGAGGGGACCGGCGCGGACGCGCCGTGGTCGGCGCCGTCGCGGCCGCGTTGGCCCTCGTGCCGCTCGCGTTGCCGTTCGCGGTCGCCGAGGGGCAGGCCATCGACGTCGCCACGCTCCAGATCGACGTGCGCGAGGCCCGCGACGGCTCGACCACCGACGAGGATCGTCGGGTCGCGGAGATGAACATCGCTCAACACCGACGGTTTGAAGCGCAACCTCGTCCGGACCTGATCGTCTGGGGCGAGGGCGCCCTCGACCCAGCGGCGGCCGCCGACCCCGAGCTGCGGGCGGTCGTCTCGGATGTCGTGGCCGAGGTGGCCGTGCCGACGGTCATCGGGGCCGTGATCGGCGACGCCGACGGCAGCCAACACACGTCGGTCGTGCAGCTCGACGCGTCGGGTGCGGAGGTCGATCGGTACGACAAGACCCGTCTCGTGCCGTTCGGGGAGTTCGTGCCGTTCCGTGCGCGGCTCGGATGGATCGAGGCCATCGACCAGGTCCCCGTGGATCGGACGCCGGGGGAGGGGACGCACCTGTTCGAGAGCCCCGGCCTGCCGCCCTTCGGCACGCCGATCTGCTACGAGAACTCCTTCCCGGCCATCACCCGCGCCATCGTCGACGCGGGTGCGGGCTTCGTCATCGTGCCCGTGAACAACGCCTCGTACGGCTTCACCGCGGCGAGCGCCCAGCACCTGCAGATGTCGCAGATGCGCGCGATCGAGACCGGCCGCTGGTACGTGAACGCGGCGATCTCGGGCATCAGCGCCTTCGTCGACCCATCGGGGCGCATCGTCGCATCCGCAGGGTTGTTCGAGCCCGCTATCCTTCGGCACACCATCCGGTCCTCAGATCAGCGCACGTGGTACGTCCGGCTGGGGGACTGGCTCCCCTGGCTCGCCCTCGCGTTCCTGGCTGTGGCCCTCGTGGTCCCGCGGCGGCGCTCGAGCGCGCGACCCACCCCCGAGCCGCTCGGACCCCGCGAGCGCCGTACGCTCGTGATCCTGCCGACCTTCGAGGAGCGCGCCACGATCGAGCAGGTGCTCCGAGGGGTCCGCAAGGCTCCACACGACGTGGACGTCCTGGTGGTCGACGACTCTTCACCCGACGGCACGGCCGCGCTGGTGCGCGATGTGATGTCGACCGAGCCACACATCCGTTTGGTGGAGCGCCCGCACCGCTCCGGGCTCGCCAGCGCGTACCTGCACGGGTTCCGGCTCGCGCTCGCCGAGGGATACGACCTCGTGGTGGAGATGGACTCCGACCTCTCCCATGACCCGGTCGAGCTCCCACGGCTGCTCGACGCCGCGGCGGAGGGCGCCGACCTCGTGGTCGGGAGCCGCTACGTGCCAGGCGGCTCGGTCACGAACTGGAGTCGCGGCCGGGTCGCCCTGTCGAGGGTCGGGAACACCTACGCGCGGCTGATGCTGGGCATCCCTCTGCACGACGCCACGAGCGGCTTCCGCGTCTACCGCCGCGCCCTGCTCGAGGATCTCGTGGCCGATCCGATCGCGTCGGAGGGCTACGGCTTCCAGATCGAGCTCGTCCTGCGGTCCTGGCAGCTCGGGGCGACGCTGTCGGAGGTGCCGATCACGTTCCGCGAACGCGAGCACGGCCACTCGAAGCTCTCCAGGCGCATCGTCGTGGAGGCGCTGTGGCTCGTGACCCTCTGGGGGCTCGTGGCGCGTTTCCGGCGTCCTCCCACCGAGCACGCTCCCGCCCGAGACGCTGTTTCCCGATAACGTGCATTATGTCACTTCGCCTCGGATAGCCCCGGAGAGGGTCATCCTCGCTCGTTCCCCCGCCTGAAGTTGCCCGTGGCGCGCGCGAGGAGCTGCTGGACCTGCTCCTCGTCATCGGCCGCATCGAGGGAGGCGCTCAGCCGGGCCGCCGCGGAACCGGCCACGGTCGTCACGACCCGGGAGCGCCACGAGATGCGCACGCGGCCGTCCTTCGTGACCGTGAAGCGGAACGGGGCCTCGTGGAGAGCGCTCACGGCCGTCGGTCGGGCTCGTCCTCGAGCCCCCACCGCAACCGGAGGTGCCTGGCGGCCCTCGCCTCGTCGAGGCGGCGCACCGGGGTGGAGACGGGCGCCTCGTGCAGCAGGCCCGGGTCGGTGTGGGCCTCCTCGGCCGCCTGCAGGAACGCGTCGGCCATGGCGTCGAGCGTCTGCTTGGATTCCGTCTCGGTCGGCTCGACCATCATCGCCTCGTCGACGACGAGCGGGAAGTACACCGTGGGCGGGTGGTACCCGAGATCGATCAGCCGCTTCGCCACGTCCATCGCCCTGATACCCGTCTCCTTCTTGAGCGGCTCCGCCGTCGAGACGAACTCGTGCATCGGGGGGGCCTCGGGATACGCGAGCGGGAACGCGTCGGCCAACCTGCCTGCGAGGTAGTTGGCGTTGAGCGCCGCGAGCTCACTCACCTCCGTGAGCCCGTCGCCGCCGTGCCCGAAGACGTACGCGTAGGCACGGACCAACACCCCGATGTTCCCGTTGAAGCCGTGCAGCCGTCCGATCGATCTCGGGCGGTCGCGATCCCAGCGGAACGAGCCGTCCGGGTCGCGGGCGACGATCGGGGCCGGAAGGTAGTCGACGAGGTGCGCCGCCACGCCGACGGGTCCGGCGCCCGGCCCTCCCCCGCCGTGAGGGGTCGCGAACGTCTTGTGGGTGTTGATATGCACGATGTCGAAGCCCATGTCACCCGGCCTCGCCTTGCCCATGATCGCGTTCAGGTTCGCGCCGTCGTAGTAGACGAGCGCGCCCGCCGAGTGCAGCACGGCGGTGATCTCCTCGATGCGCTCCTCGAACAGGCCGAGGGTGTTCGGGTTCGTGAGCATCAGGCCGGCGACCTCGTCGTCGACGAGTCCCCGGAGCGCCTCGACGTCGACGAGGCCACGCTCGTCTGACGGCACGTTGACCGCCTCGAACCCCGCGAGGCGTACGCTCGCGGGATTCGTGCCGTGCGCGGCGTCGGGGATCAGGACCTTCGTGCGCGGCCCGCCGTGGTCCGCATGGAACGCCCGCATGATCAGCAGCCCGGTCATCTCCCCGCACGCGCCCGCCGGCGGCTGCAGCGTCGCCCGTGCCATCGCGGTGATCTCGCACAGCGCCTCCTCGAGACGCCACAGCATCTCCAGGGTGCCCTGCACCGTGGCGTCGGGCTGCAGCGGGTGGGCCCGCTGGAACCCTGGGAACGCCGCGACGGTCTCGGCGACCTTGGGGTTGTACTTCATCGTGCAGGAGCCCAGCGGATAGGGCCCGGTGTCGACCCCGTAGTTCTGCTGCGACAGCATCGTGTAGTGACGCACGATGTCGATCTCCGCGACCCGAGGGAGACCCGGAGCCCGGGTGCGGCGGTGCGACTCGGGCACCGTGACCTCGGGCACGTCCAGGGGCGCGAACGCCGATGCGCGACGACCGGACGATGAGTGGTCGGCGATCGTACCCGTCGATGCCACCGGGCCCTGCGTTCGGATCGGCGCCCCTCCGCTCATGCGGCGAGCACCTCGCCCATGGCGAGGACGTACGCGTCGATCTCGTCGCGCGATCGCCGTTCGGTGACCGCCACGACGAGCACGTCCTCACCGGCGTGCGGCATCGCGACCCCAGCGAGGAACCCCCGCTCGACCATGGCGTCGATCACGGCCCTCGCGGGACGAGGGAGCCGGACGGCGAACTCCTTGAAGAACGGCGCTCCCGGGAACGCGGGCGTGACGTCCGGCAGGGCCGTCAGCGCGTCGGCGGCGTACGCGGTCTTCGACAGGCATCGCCGCCCGACTTCGGCCAGGCCCTCCGGTCCGAGCCACGCCAGGTACACGGCCGCCGCGAGAGCCATGAGCGTCTGGTTCGTGCAGATGTTCGAGTTGGCCTTGTCGCGGCGGATGTGCTGCTCGCGGGCTTGCAGGGTGAGCACGTACCCCCTGCGGCCCTCCACGTCCACCGTCTCGCCGACGATGCGTCCGGGGAGCTTGCGCACGTCGGCCAGTCGCCCGGCGATGATGCCGAGGTAGGGCCCCCCGTAGTTCAGGTGATTGCCGAGGACCTGCCCCTCCCCCACGGCGATGTCGGCTCCGAGCTCGCCGGGCGACGCGAGCACCCCGAGGGAGAGCGGATCGAAGATCTGGATCGCCGTGGCGCCGCCCGCGTGCGCGGCAGCGAAACGCTCCCTCGCTGGCTCGAGCACACCGAACGCGTTCGGGTGCTGCACGACCACGGCGGCGACGTCGTCCGCGACGGACGGCTCGCCGTCGAACATCTCCGGCTCGTATCCCGCTCCCCGACCGGCCGTGCGGAGTGCCTCGACGGCCCGAGTGTCGACGCCGGCCGACACCAGCACGCGGTTCCGGCCACGACCGGTGCTCATGTGCACGGCTTCCACGAGCGCGGTCGCGCCGTCGTAGAGCGATGCGTTCGAGACCTCGAGCCCGGTGAGCTCGCAGATCATCGACTGGTACTCGAAGAGCACCTGGAGCACGCCTTGCGAGAGCTCGGGCTGGTAGGGCGTGTAGGAGGTGTAGAACTCGCTGCGTCCGGCGAGCGCCCAGACGACCGCGGGCACGTAGTGATCGTAGGCGCCGCCACCGGCGAAACAGACCAGATCGTCGGCGCTGCGGTTGCGGCTCGCGAGGGAGCGGAGGTCGGCCACGAGTTCCATCTCGCTCACGCCGTCGGGGAGCGCGAGCGCACGGTCGAGCCGGACCGAGGGGGGGATCTGCTGGAACAGGTCGTCGATCGACGAGCGTCCGACGGCCGAGAGCATCTCGCGGATCTCGTCGTCGGTGTGCGGGCTGAACCTCACGAACCGTCAGTCTACGGAGCGGCCGAGCCTACGACCCGAGATCGAGGCCGACTCCATGAGCGGGGACGGAGCGAGCGTCCCGAAGCCCGTACTTCGTCACGAGGGACAGGTAGTCGCGCTGGTAGAAGATCTTGCAGGTGACCTCCGGGTAGCGCTCGCGGAGCCGTCGCACCTTGCGGTTCTTCTTCGTGACGAGCTTCTGGTTCAGCGTCGTGATCTCGATGTACAGGTCGAACTCCGGCAGGAAGAAGTCGGGCGTGAATCGCTGGAGCACGCGGCCTTCCTTGTCGAAGTCGATATCGAACGAGGTCGGCTCGTAGTCCCACTCGATGCCGTAGAAGTCGAGCAGTTGCGCGAACTGACGCTCGGAGGCGTGCGCGAAGCGGATCGTGTCGCTCTTGAGAGGCGGTACGTCGAGGCTCTCGGGCTGAGCGCTCACGACCCTCCGGCCGCGGCGCGCCGGGTTCGCTGCCTCGACGCCGAGGCGATGGAGTCCTCGAGATCGGTGTAGACGGCGTCGAGGGAGATCGCGAACACCCCCTGGCCGTTGCGGAGCAGGTCGACGACCGCTTCGGGCGAGTGCGCCTCGTACACCCCCGCACCGTCGGACATCAGCGTCACTCCATGGGGCGGACGATCCATCGTGCGGAGGTGCTCCACCGCCTTGCGCACGCGCTGCAGCGACACACCGGTGTCGAGCAGCTTCTTGATCACCTTCAGCGTCGCGAGGTCCTGGAACGAGTAGAGGCGCTGCGTACCCGAACCGTGGGCGTCCTTCACCGAGGGCGTGACCAGGCCCGTTCGGGTCCAGTAGTCCAGCTGGCGGTACGTGATGCCCGCGATGCGTTTGGCCTCGGGCGCGCGGAACCCCTCTTCACTCATCATCACTCCACGGATCGAGAATCACGTCGATGTGTTTCGGCAGCGTAGGGCCCGTATGGGGGCCTGTCAACGGTCGACCGACTTCATGCGCATGACCCGTGGCTCAAGTTCTCCGGGTGGCCGCCCGATGCCTCCCTAGTCACGAAGGACCACGAGTTCGCAGGAGATCGGGAGCCATGACACGAACCGTACGCGCTCTGGCCACGGCCACCGCCATCGCGCTGTCGCTCACGCTCGTGCCCGCGATCGCGCAGGCGCGGACCCCCAACTACGCCTGGCAGATGTACCGGGAGACGAACGCTGCGCGCGCCCGTCACTCGGTGGGCCGCCTCGAACGCGCCCACCGGCTCACCGACGAGGCCACGAAACACGCCAGGGCCATGGCGCGACGGGGCCGGCTCTTCCATTCGTCGGGACCGAGCCGCTACGGCGTTCGCTGCTGGGCGTGGGGAGAGAACGTCGGCTACACGAGCCGCGACGTCGACGACCTCCAGCGGGCGTTCATGAACAGCCCCTCCCACCGGAGCAACCTGCTCGACCGGGACTTCGACCGGGTCGCGGTCGGGGCTGCGACCGACGACCGCGGTTGGATCTACGTCACGCTCTTCTTCTGCACCTGAGCGGCGAGCCGCCGGTGACGCCCATCAGCCGGCGAAGTCTTCGGGCGTGACGGTGTCGAGGAACTCGCGGAACTTCTCGACCTCCTCGTCCTCGTCGTCGGGGATCAGGATCGACGCTTCCTCGAGCACGTCCTCGTGGACGAAGATCGGCACCGACATCCGCACGGCGAGGGCGATCGCGTCGGACGGACGTGACGAGATCTCGTAGTCCTCGCCCTGTCGGTTCATCGCGATCGTGGCGTAGAACGTCGACTCCCGCAGCTCGGTCACCTCGATCCGGCGGACGTCGACCGAGAGGTCGTCCAGGATCGTCCGCATCAGGTCGTGAGTCATCGGGCGGGGCGTGACGACCCCTTGCAGGGAGAGCGCGATCGCCGCGGCCTCCGCCGCCCCGATCCAGATCGGCAGGTACCGTTCGCCGCCACGCTCGCGCAACAGGACGATCGGCTGGTTCGTCGGGAGCTCGACACGCACCCCGGTGAGTTCCATCTCGATCATCGTCTTCCGAGCGTAACCGCGGGTCCCAGCACGGGCAACCGGCCCGACGGGTCGCCACGAGCGTGTAGCGCTCCCGCGCCGGCGGGCGCTCAGACGGCCGCGAACCTCGGCGCAAGGATGGCCGGGTCGCTCTTCAACGCCTCGAGGTCGTCGACCTGCAGGATGTCGGGGAGGTTGCGGTAACGCTCCCGGAAGTCGAGCCCGTAGCCGACCACGAACCGGTCGGGGCATTCGAACCCCACGTACCGAGGGGTGATCGGCACGATGCGACGGGCCGACTTGTCGAGCAAGGTGCAGACCTCGAGTGATGCCGGCTCGCGCGCCCGCAGGACGCCGAGGAGGTATCGGAGCGTGAGGCCCGTGTCGACGATGTCCTCGACCAGGATCACGTCGCGGCCGGCGAGGTCGATGTCGACGTCGAGGAGGATCTGCACCCGCCCGAGGGACTCCTCGGCGTCGCCGTACCGGCTTATCGCCATGAAGTGGGGCTCGAGCACCAGCGGGGTCGCACGCATCAGATCCGCGAGGAACACCGCGCCGCCCTTGAGCACCGTGATCAGCACGGGTTCACGCCCCACGTAGTCCCCGGCGATCGTGCGGCCGAGCTCCTGCACCCGGCGGCGGATGTCCCCGCGCCCGACCAGGACGCTCGCGACCTCCGTCATGACGGGCGGAGACTAGCAGGACCCGCGATACAGGCGCGGCACCGGCCCTCGGTCAGCCCGAGCCGACCAGGCCCTCGACCACGTCGCCCAACGCCCGACCGACCGCGTCGGCGGCCCGCAGCCACCACGGATCGTCGCCCGCCGCCGGGGGGGGCGGGACGGCGGAGACGAGGAGCGGGCTGGACCCCAGGCTCACGCCCGGGATCGTGATCTTGAACATGGCCACCCGCTCACCCACCGCCGGCGGGAAGACCGCACGGGGCGAGACGACCACCCGTTCCTGCACGCGATCGAGCTGCGCCGTGGGCACGAGCGCCGTGATCGTCTTGGCCGCCTCCACCGGCACCGTGCCCCCCCGGATCGCGACCGTGCCGATCGCCTCGCCTGCGCGCACGAACGTCTCCTCCCGATACCCCTCGAAGCCGTGGTCGAGCAGCATGGCCGCCTCGGAGAACGGCTCGTCCCGATCGCCGAGCACGATCGCGACCAGCCGGCGACCGTCGCGCTCCGCCGTGGCGATCAGGCAGTACCCGGCCCCGGCGGTGAACCCGGTCTTCACACCGTTCGAGCCCGGGTAGAGCCACAGCATCGCGTTGCGGTTCTGCACCCGCCTCGGGGGCCCCTGGGGTGCGGGGATCGTCCGGAACTTCGACGACACGATCCGGGCGAACCCATCCTGGGCGTACGCGGCACGTGTGAGCGTGAGCAGGTCGCGCGTGGTCGAACGCCCACGGTCGTCGAGGCCGTTGGGTGAGAAGAACGTCGTGTCGCGCATGCCGAGCGCCCGGGCCCGTTCGTTCATCAGCTCGACGAATCGCCGCTCGGAACCGCTGATGTCGATCGCGAGCGCGAGGGCGGCGTCGTTCGCCGACTGCAACATCAGGGCGTCGAGGAGCTCACGGACCGTGCGGCGCTCCCCCGCCCGAAGCCCGAGCGTCGACGATGCCCCGAAGTCGTCGTCGTCGAAGACAGCAACGGGCGAGACCGTGACCACGTCGTCCAGCTCCCGTCGCTGGAGCACGATGAGGGCCGTCATCACCTTGGTGAGGCTCGCGATCGGACGTCGGACCTCGGGAGCCTTCGCGAACATCACCTGCCCGTCGTCGAGATCGGCCAGGATCACCGCGGGGGCATCCAGCTTCGGCGCCGCCACCGCGTCGGACGGCGTCGCGAGCGTCTGCGGGAAGGGCGACGGCGAGCCTCGGGGCGGGACCGGCGTCGGCGGGGGCCCGGATCGTTCCGCTGAGGCGGTCGCGAGCACGACGAGCTGGGTGGCGAGGCCGACGACGATCGACAGCGCGATCGTCGTCCGCGCCAGCCTGTGGCGTCGGTCGAGCCTCACGCGCCGCGGAGGTCCTCACGCATGTTCGTGCGCAGCAGGGCCTGCTTGAACTTGCGGGAGGTCACGGACAGGTCAGCCAAGGTCTCGGCGGCGAGCCGCCGGGCGTCGGGGTTCTTCTGTCGGAGCCGCGGTGCCACGAGGTCCTCGAAGAACTTCGCCTCCCGGTCGGCGAAGTGCTTGTACATCGTCAGGTGGCGCGGCTCGATCCCGTACCGGAAGAAGTCCTTCACGATCGAGAGCACGATGTAGTCGTCGCCGTCGTAGTACCTGGCGCCGTCGGGGCCATGGGAACAGACGATGCCGAACGATTCGAGCTCCTTGATGCGCTCGCGCTCGACGCCGGTCGCAGCCGACATCTCCTCGATCGACATCTGCAGGCCCGTCGGGGCTTCCGCGAGCCCTTCGTCGGCGTCGGCCTCGGCGTCGGCCTCGGTGCCGCCCTCGGGGCCGCCGTCTCCCTCCTCGGCCTCGCCCTCGACATCCTGCTTCAGCAGCCGCTCCTTGATCACCTTCAGTGGCAGGTACTCGTCGCGCTGCATGCGCAGGATCGACTTCAGACGATCGACGTCGTCGACGTAGAACTTGCGGTACCCCGAGGGCGTGCGCTCCGGTTCGATCAATCCCTCGGCCTCCAGGAAGCGGATCTTCGAGATCGTGATGTCGGGGAACTCGGTCTTGACGGCCACGAGGACCTCGCCGATCGACTGATAGTTGCGGGTTCCCGCCATCTGCGTCATCACTCCCCTGCCGAGAAGAACACGAGCTTGAACCGACCGACCTGCACCTCGTCTCCCGCGGCGAGCTTGGTCTCGTCGACCTGCTCGCCGTTGACGTACGTGCCGTTGAGGCTGCCGACGTCGCGCACGAACCACTCCCCACCCTGACGCCGTTCGAACACCGCGTGAGCTCGAGACACCGTGACGTCGTCGAGGAAGACCGACGCGTCGGGCGCCCGCCCCACGGGCGTGAGGTCGGAGTCCAACAAGAACGTCGACCCCGCGTTGGGACCACGCTTCACGAGAACGAGAGCCTGTCCTGGATGCAGCTCGTCGTGAGGGAAGGGGAACTCTTCGTGGGCGTCCTCGTCGGGTTCGACCGGGGTCAGCGATACGGTGGGGTCGTCGTGCAGTGGAGCACCACACTCCGCGCAGAAGCGGGCGTCGTCGCGATTGGGATGTCCACAGCGGGTGCAGTACAACGTCAGGTCCTCGTGAGGCTCGGTCTCCCGCCGAGGATGCAGGTCGAGCCTTCGACCCTCCCGACGGACGAGAGAACGACGTTACCGTAGGGTGAGACCACCTTCAACCGCAGCGAGGGTCAACCCTGTACCCGCTACACCCCTGAGGCTCGACCACTGGTCGACCTCATGAAGTCTCGATGCGACACGTTCGAACGCGACGCGGTGCCTCAGGATCCTCCGCCTTCGGCGAACGCACGGTAGGCCTCGGCGTCGAGCAGACGCTCGATCGCCCCGGGATCGTCGGGCGCGATCGTCACGAGCCACCCGTCACCGTAGGGCTGCTCATTCACGAGTTCCGGTCGGTCCTCGATCAGAGGGTTGCGCTCGAGTATCGTGCCGGCGAGCGGCGCGTAGACGTCGGAGACCGACTTCGTGGACTCGACCTCACCGAAGGGCTGGTCACCCTCGATCCGGGCCCCGACCTCCGGCAGATCGACGTACACCACGTCGCCCAGCGCATCCTGCGCGAAGTCGGTGATGCCGACCCTGACGCGCTCCCCTTCGGCACGGGCCCACTCATGTTCCTTCGTGTAGCGAAGGTCCCCCGGGAACTCCACGGTCACCCTCCTCGTCGTCGCTGGTCGGCGCCGGCCTGAACCGGCGATCGGAACGATAGTCCGCCGGCGCGAGACGCGCGCACCGGCTCGATCATGCGGTGGAGAGCGCGCGTCGCACGTCGATCGCGTACACGCCGGCGGCGACGTAGTACTCGACGATGCCCAGCGCGTAGACGGGCCACCCCACGGCGAGGGCGGCCGCGGCCGGCCACAGGTCGAGCGTTCCCCACGAGACGGCGGGGATCGCGATCATCAGCGCGAAGGTCGCGACCTTCCCGATCCACCGGACATCGATGCGCCGTCCCTTCGCGGCGAGGACGGCGCCGGCGATCAGGACCGCCACGTCGCGCGCCAGGATCAACACGCCCGCCCACAAGGGGAACGCCCCGCGCACGATCAGCGCGATCAGTCCGGCCGCGATCGCCGCACGGTCGGCCACCGGGTCGAGCACCTTCCCGAGCTCCGAGACCTGTCCCGTTCGGCGCGCGATCGTGCCGTCGACCCAGTCGGTCGCCACCACGAGACCGAAGAGCACGATCCCCCACGCCGTGGTATCCGGGTCGACGATCAGCGTCCAGAACACCGGGATCAGCGCGATGCGGAACGCCGAGATCAGGTTCGGAACCGTGAGCACCCGCGACGAGGCGGGCGGGCGATCACCGGATGCATCCATCGGTCGGGACGGCGGGACTTGAACCCGCGACCCCCGGTCCCCCAGACCGGTGCGCTACCAGACTGCGCCACGTCCCGTGCGCCAGGATTGTATCGGCTGCCTGGCCGGCACCGCCCACTAGTCCGTCCCAGACTAGAGCGAGAGGCGGCCGCCGTCGGGTCAGCGCGAACCGCGGCGGCCCCCCTGCTTCCGTGGTCGGTACTTGACCCGCACAGGCACCCCCTCGAGATGGAACGCGCGCCGCAACCGGTTCTCGATATACCGCCGGTACGCGGGGTCGGGTTCGTTCGCGCCACCGAAGACGACGAACGACGGCGGCCCGGTGGCGACCTGGGTCGCGTAGTGCAGGGTCCCGGCGACCCGTGGGGTCGGCCGCTCCCGCTGGGCCTGCTGGATCACCTCGTTGACCTTGGAGGTCGCGACCCTCGAGGTCCATCTGGTGTGCAGGTCGAGGAGGACCGAGGGGAGACGGTGCACGCCACGTCCCGTTCGCGCCGATGTTCGCATCACCGGCGCGGACGCGAACTGCCTGACCGTGTCGGTGAGGTCCGCGTAGGTGTCGTCCTTCTCTTCGACCAGGTCCCACTTGTTCGCCACCAGCATCAACGCGCGCCCGGCATCGATCACGACGTTCGCGATCTTCTTGTCCTCGACCGTGTAACCCTGCTCCGCGTCGATCACCAGCAACGCGACGTGCGCACGCTCGATCGCCTGCGTCGCGCGTACGACGCTGAAGTACTCGACGCCTCGAACCCTCGTCGATCGGCGCATGCCCGCGGTGTCGACGAATCGCACCGGGCCGTCGGGCCAGTCGACCACCGCATCGACCGCGTCGCGAGTGGTTCCCGCCTCCTCGAACACGACCGAGCGCTCCTGCCCCACCAAGCGATTGAACAGGCTGGACTTGCCGACGTTCGGACGCCCGACGAGGGCGAACCGCGGCTCCTCTGCAGGGGTCTGGAGCTCACGCGGTGCGTCGGGCAGCAGCTGCACGATGCGGTCGAGAAGGTCGCCTGCTCCACGCCCGTGCATCCCCGAGACGGGGAAAGGGTCGCCGAGCCCGAGGGCATGGAAGACCGCGACGTCGGATTCCTCGCGATCGGTATCGACCTTGTTCGCCACGACGAGGACAGGGACCGTGGCGCGACGCAAGCGCCTCGCGAGCATGCCGTCCTCCTCGGTGATCCCCGCGTGGGCGTCGACCACGAGCACGATCAGATCGGCGGCAGCGATCGCGCGATCGGCCTGAGCGCCCGCGAGCGCCTCGAGACCGCCCGCGTCGTGCAGGAACCCTGCCGTATCGACCAGCGAGAACCGGCGGCCGCGCCAGGCCGTCTCCAGGGTCACGCGGTCGCGGGTCACGCCGGGCATATCGTGCGCGATCGCTTCGCGGCCGCCGAAGAGTCGGTTCACGAGGGTGGACTTCCCGACGTTCTGCCGACCGACGACGGCGATGGTGGGCACGGGGGATCCCGTCGACGGCTCGGGGTCGTGGCCGTTCATGGCACGAGCTCCGGCGCCCGCTGCCGCACGACGTCGACGGCGGCCTCGAGCGTCGCTTCCGGGTCGAGGTGGCTCGTATCGATCACCGTCGCGCCCGGAGCCGGCTCGTGGGGGGTGGTAGCGGCATCGCGACGATCCCGCTCGCCGAGCGCCGTGGCCACACGCTCGGCGTCGGCGATCCGTTCCGCGGCTCGTCGCTCGGCGCGAAGGTCCTGCCGCGCCTGAAGGTAGAGCTTCACCGGAGCGTCGGTGAAGACCACCGAGGCGATGTCTCGACCCTCCATCACGGCCCCGTGCCGTTCCCCCAGCTCGCGCTGCTCCCGCCGCATATGGGTCCGGACAAGCGCGTGACTCGCCACGGCGGACACGGTCGACTCGACCTCGACGTTCGTCAGTTCTCCCTCGTCGTAACCCTCGACCTCGAGCTCCCCAGGGGGGTCGACCCGCAGGATGAACCTCAACCCCCGCGCCAGCTCGATCAGGGCTCGATCGTCTGCCGCCGATACTCCCGCACGCCGGGCGGCCGCCGCCAGCGCCCTGTACATCAGCCCAGTGTTCACGTACGGCAACCCGAGCGAACGAGCGAGCGCTCTCGCGAGCGTGCTCTTGCCGCTGCCGGCGGCGCCGTCGATCGCCACGACGCGAGGCGGCGTCACGGGCCACCCACCGGCTCGATCGATGCGCCGAGATCGGCGAGCGTGCGCGTGAACCCCGGGAAGGACACCTCCACGCTCTCCATCCCCTCGACATCGACGGGCCCCCGGGCCCCCAACGCGGACACCGCGAACGCCATGGCCATACGATGATCACCGAGGGCGTGGGCGTGACCGCCCCCGAGCCCCCCTCCCGCCACGACGAGGTCCTCGCCCTCGGACGCCGCGAGACCACCGAGGTCGCGGATCCCGCGAGCGATACCCTCGAGCCGATCGGACTCCTTCACCTTGAGCTCGCCGGCGCCCAGGAACCGTGACTCCGAGGGAGCATGCGCGGCGAGCAGCGCCAGCACGGGCACCTCGTCGATCACGAGGGGCAGCTCGTCGGCCTCGACCGTCACGGGACGGATGCCGTGGCTCACCGACACCTCGATGTCGCCGACGGGTTCACCCAGCTCCTCCCGTCGGAGGATCACGACCGTGCGCACCCCCATGCGGGCCATCACATCGAGGAATCGGGTCCGTGTGGGGTTCAGGCCGACGTCGACGATCGTGAGCGCCGATCTCGTCATGGCCGCGGCGGCGACGAGGAACGCTGCCGACGACGGGTCGCCCGGCACCCTCGCCGAGAACCCCTCGTGCTGGAACCGGCGGACGGCGACACCGTCACCGGTCTCGACCGGGGCGCCGAGCGCGAGCAACGCTCGTTCCGTGTGATCACGGGTCTGTGCAGGCTCACGCACGACCGTTCGCCCATCGGCGTCGAGGCCGGCAAGCAACATTGCGCTCTTGACCTGAGCGCTTGGGTGCGGCATCGCGAACTCGATCCCCTGCAACGGCCCGCCGCGCACCTCGACGGGCGCATGCCCGCGGGTCGTCTCGATCTCGGCACCCATGGCCCGGAGCGGCGCCGCCACCCGCTCCATCGGACGGCCGCTCAGGCTCTGATCGCCACGCAGCACGGACCGGAACCGCGCCGATGCCACGACGCCCATCAGCAGACGCATCGTCGTGCCGGAGTTGCCGCAGTCCAGTGTCGCCGCCGGCTCGACCAGTCCGCTGTGCCCCTCACCCTCGACCTCAAGTGGTGCCGAGCGACCGGACACGGCATCACCCTCGACCCTCACGTTCCACGTGGAACCGTGACCCTCGGCGGAGCCCGCATCGTTCGCGGCCCACGCATGGAGTGAAGGTCGAGCCTTGTTGGTGATCAGGGCGAGGCATGATGCAGTCGAGCGAACGTCGAGTGAGGTAGGAACCTCAAGCAGACTGCTAGGTCCGCGCGCCGTCGCTGCGAGGATCAGCCAGCGGTGCGCGATCGACTTGTCGCCGGGGACCCGAGTGATCCCCCGGAGTGAGGCGCCTGGTTCGATCCGGACCCTCATCCGCGCCCCCTCAGGCGAGCCTGATCGGGTCGAGGCCGACCTCGACGAGCACCGTGTTCGCGCGTGCGACCGCGTCGGCGGCCACAGTGAGGTGCACGGTGCCCCGGCCGCCCTCGGGCGAGTGCACGATCTGGAGGTCCTCGATGTTCACTTCGCCGCGGCCCATCACGGCGGTCAGGTCGGCGAGCGCGCCCGGACGGTCCGGCACCTCGATCTGCAGCACGGCGACCCCCGCGCGCACGGTCGGTTTCGTGGCGAGCCGCAGTCGCGCGCGCTTGGCCTCGTCGAACGTCTCCTCGACGTCCCCCCCACGACCTCCCGTTATCTCGTCGCGGAGGCGCACGAGACGCTCGATGTAGAGGTCGATCGCTTCCCCGATCGCGCCTTGGTTCGCGAGCAGGATGTCGCTCCACAGTGCCGGATTCGATGCCGCGAGGCGTGTCAGGTCGCGGAACCCGCCCGCGGCGAGCAGCAGGATCTCCGGTTCCCCTGCTTCCTCGGTCGCCGCCAGGCTCATCAGTGCGGTCGACGCGACCTGTGGCAGGTGGCTCACGAACGCCACCAGCCGATCGTGTCGCCCGGGGTCGAGCCTGACCGGACGGGCACCCAACGAGGCGGTCCACGCCTCCAACGACTCGACCGCTGACGGGGTCGCTCGCCTCGTGGGGGGTGATCGCCCAGACGATGGCGTCGAGGACCGACGCCGAGGCATGCTCGGGGCCCGAGCGTTCGCTCCCCCCCATCGGATGCCCCGGCACGAAGCGAGCGAGGGAATCCTCGGGCGCCTCGGCGACCACATCGCGCACGAGCGCCGTCTTGACGCTGCCGACATCGGTCACGATCGCGTCGGGGGCGGCCTCGAGGCACGCTGCGACGAGGGAGGCGATCGTGGGGATCGGGGTCGCGACGACGACGATCCGGGCGCCGGCGACCGCATCCTCGACCGAGGTGGCCGCCCGGAACCTCGCGAGCGCGGCGGCTCGCGCGGTCACGGACGCATCGGAGTCCCACCCCGTGACGATCGCACCGACGCGAGCGGCGGCGAGGGCGACCGACGTGCCGATCAGCCCCGTGCCGACGATGGCGATGCGATCAGCCGAGGTCATCACGCAACGACTCGGCTCCGTCGAGGTAGACCGGCCGCACCTCGGCCGGCGAGCGCTCGGTGTGCAGGTGCATCAGCACGCGCACTACGAGCGGCATCGATCCGACCACCGGGATCTCGCGCGCGCACATCAACGGGACCGCGCCCAGCCCCATGCGGCGCACGGCCTCCGCCGGGAAGGCCGACGCGATGTCGTCCGTCACCGTGAACAGCATGCTGATCAGGTCGTCACCGGCCGCCGCGTTGGCTTCGAGCAGCGCCCGCACGAGGCGCTCGGTGGCATCAAGCACGCATGACGGCGAATCCTCGGTCACCTTGATGGCCCCGCGGACCGCACGCACCGTCATCACGTGTCGCCTCTCGCCCGAGCCCGCCGGACGGCGGACGTCCACAGGCTACCGCCCGGCGACGGCGGCGAGCGCCTGGACCTCGCCACGGTCGAGCGCTCGCAGCGCACCCGGCTCGAGGCCGTCGAGCCGTATCGGACCGACGCGCACGCGCACGAGCCGCGTGACCGGGAGCCCGACGGCCGCGAGCAGGCGACGCACCTCGCGCTTCCGCCCCTCGGTCATCACGAGCCGGACCGCGCCGCGACCCTTCGAGGTCGCGACGATGCGGGCGCGCACGGCGCGGGCGGGGCCGTCGTCGAGCTCGACGCCCGATCGCACGCGGGCGAGCTGCTTGGCGGTCGGCGCTCCCTCGACCTCGGCCAGGTACTCCTTCTCCACCCCGTGGCTCGGGTGCATCAGCCGGTTGGCGAGATCGCCGTCGTTCGTGAGCAGCAGCAGGCCCTCGGAGTCGCGGTCGAGGCGACCCACCGGGAACACCCTCGGACCCTCGGAGGGCAGGTAGGCCCTGATATCGGGTCGCCCCTGGGGATCGCGCATCGTGGTCACGACCCCCGGAGGCTTGTGCAGGGCGAAGTAGCGAACGTTGGGGTCGAGGTTGACCTCGACGTCGTCGACCCGCACCCCCGTGGAGTCGGGCTCGACCTTGTCGCCCAGGGTGGCGATCGCACCATCGACCGTCACCCTCCCCTCGACGATCAGCTGTTCGCAGGCTCGGCGCGAACCGAACCCGGCACGCGCGAGCGCTCGCTGCAGTCGTTCCGGGGCCATCGCTCACCCCTCGAGGGGTGGTTCCGGGGCGGCGTCGGCACCTTCGCCGCCCTCCCCCGACTCGTCCTCGGGCTCCGACTCGTCGGTCACCGCCTTGGCGAGGGTGTCGTCCTGCTCAGAGGACGGGTCGAGCAGGGGCGCGAGCGAGGGCAGCGACGCGAGCGAGGGAAGGCCGAGTCGCTCCAGGAAACCCGGCGTCGTCGCGTAGAGCACCGGTCGTCCCGGCGCCTCGTCGCGACCAGCCTCCTCGATCAGGCCGCGGTCGGTGAGCGCTCGCAGCACGCCGTCGGAGTTCACACCCCTGATGCCACTCACCTGGTGTCGGGTGACCGGCTGCTTGTACGCCACGATCGCCAGGGTCTCGAGCGCGGCCTTCGTGAGTCGTGCCTGGCGGGAGGAGAGCACGAACTGCTCGACCACCGGCGCCGTGTCGGGGTGCGTGTACAAGCGCCACCCGCCGGCGACGTTGCGCAGCACGAGGCCGGATCCTCGCTCCTCGAGGTCGCGCTGGAGCCGGTCGCAGAGTGTCTCGGCCTCCCTGCGACCGACGTCGAGTGCCTGAGCGAGCACCGAGGCCGTGAGCGGTTCGTCGGACACGAAGAACAGGGCCTCCAGGGCGCGAGTGTCCCGACCCTGTGCCTCCCCGGCAGCTCCGCGATCGCTCATCGAACCCTCGACCTCAACCCGCCCACGCGACCTCGATCTCGCCGAAGGTCTCGGCTTGTGCGAGCTCGACCTTTCCCTCACGGTAGAGCTCGAGGATGGCCAGGAAGCGCACCACCACGTGGATCCGTTCGTCGCAGTCGGCAACGAGGTCCCGGAACGTCGCCCCCTGCCCGATGTCCGTGATGCGCTCCTCCAGCGTGGTCATCGCCTCAGCCACCGTGTATCGCACCGGCGTCACGTGGGAGAGATCGAGGGTCGGCGGTGGCCGCAGCAGCGCCGCGGCCATCGGCGCCAGCTGCTCCGGTCGCAGATGCGTCATCGGGTCGGGGTACAGGTGCGAGAACTCGGGGCCGGGTCCGACGTCACGCGCGAAGTACCCGGCCTCGTCCTCGAGCCGGCGTGCGATCTCCAGCGCGACCTTGCGGAACGCGGCGAGCTCGAGCGATCGCGCGTAGGCGAGGTCTGGCGACCTCCCCAACAGATCCTCCTCGTCGAGCTCCGCGTGCCTCGGGGTGAGGCGTGACACCTTCAGCTCCAGCAGCACGGCGCAGACCGCGAGGAACCACGTAGCCTCCTCGAGGTTCCAGCCCTCGGCGTCCTTCGAGTGGGCGAGGTAGCGATCGGTCACCGCGGCGACCGCGATGTCGCACACGTCGACCTTCTGCTCGAGGATCAGCTCCGCGAGCAGGCGGAACGGACCGGTGAAGACCGGCAGCTCCACGGCGAACCCTCCGGTCGTCGTGGGGGCCGGAGCCGCGGCGTCGCTCATCGCATCGTCCTCGGATCGTTCACGACAGATGCATCGCCTCTCGCACGGCCGCGAGCGTCTCACGCACGACCGGGCGTACCCGCTCGGCGCCCTCGGCGAGCACCCGTTCGACGAGACCGGGGTCGGCGGCGAGCTCGGAGCGGCGTTCCCGATATGGCCGGAAGTACTCGATCAGGTGGTCGGCCAAGATCGTCTTGCAGTCGACGCACCCGAGCTCGCCCGAGCGGCACCCCGCTTCGATCTCGCCGATACGTTCGGACGAGAACTTCCGCTGCAGCGCGAAGATCGGGCAGATCTCGGGACGCCCCGGATCCCCGCGACGCACCTTCTTGGGATCGGTGATGAACGAGCGCACGCTCGCCCGGATCGCATCCTCCTCGTCGCGCACCCAGATCGCGTTGTCGAGCGACTTCGACATCTTCCGACCGTCCGAGCCCGGGATCAGCGGGGTCTCGGACAGCAGCGGCTGCGGCTCGACGAGCACCTCGCCGTAGAGGCGGTTGAAACGGCGCACGATCTCCCGACTGACCTCGAGGTGGGCGACCTGATCCTCCCCCACCGGCACGAGCGCTCCCCGCACGATCGCGATGTCGGCCGTCTGCAGCACCGGATAGCCGAGCAGTCCGTAGTTCGCGACATCGCGCTCGGCCATGTCGCGCAGACGCTCCTTGAACGACGGCACCCGCTCGAGCCAGCCGAGCGGCGTGATCGTGCCGAGCAGCAGCGCGAGCTCGGCGACCTCCGGCAGGTCTGATTGACGGTAGACCGTCGCTCGTTCCGGATCGATGCCGGCCGCGAGCCAGTCGAGCACGAGCTCGTGCACGAACGCCGGCAGCTCGTCGGTGCGGTCGTAGTGGGTGTTCAGCATGTGCCAGTCGGCGAGGAAGAAGAAGCACTCGCGCGACGGGTCGGACTGCAGGGCGAGCATGTTCTCGATGTTCCCGGCCCAGTGCCCGACGTGGAGCGGCCCTGTGGGCCGATAGCCGGTGAGCACGCGCGAGCGCGTGGCGGACTGCGTCGAGGTGGCGACGGGCTGGTCGATGCGGGGGATGATAGCGCGGGCATGCCCCCGATCCGTCGAGGTGCTGCCAGGCACGTCGCCGCGGTCGTCAGCCGAGTTGCATGACCGCCCGGCAGGTGAGATCGGTCGCCGCGTCGCAGATCGCGCTCGTGATCGTCGTGAGGAACCCGAGCACGAGCGTGGAGAAGACGAACAGGGCGACCAGCACGAACAGCGGGAGGTACTTGTCCGCGTTGCGGTACACCTCGCGCGCCTGCGGCGGAAGGAGCAGCCCCACGATGCGGGCGCCGTCGAGGCCCGGGATCGGCAAGAGGTGGAACACGAGCAGGGCGGCGTTCGTGAACGCGAAGACCACGAGCGCGCGAGCGACCTCGAGCGGCAGTCCGCCGACGCGGACCGCGAGGCCCGCGACGATCGTCAGCGCGAGGTTCGCGACCGGTCCCGCGAGCGAGACGAAGACCTGATCACGGGTCCGCCGCAGGTAGCTCGGGTCCACGGGGGCCGGCTTGCCGTACGCGGCGGGAATCACGAGCACCTGCACGGTCCAGAGCACCGCGATCAACGCGGGGACGAGCCCGCTTCCGAACGGCTCGAACCACGCCTTCGGGTTGAGGGTCAGGCGGCCCCAGAGGCGTGGCGTGGGATCGTGCAGCTTCGCCGCGGTGAGCGCCCTGGCGTACTCGCGCACGGACATCCCGATCGCGAGGGAGACCAGCATGAACACCGCGAGGCGGATGCCGAGTGCGGTGAAGTTGCCCATGTCGTCGTCTCCTCACTCGAGCCAGGTGTGCACCAGCGGCGGCGGCTGGACCGGCCCCTCGCGCAACACGAGCGCGTCGAGGACCCGCCGAGCGGCCCCGCGCGCGTCCTCGTCGTCACGCGCGTGGACCTCGCCGATCGGCTCTCCGACATCGAGTCGATCGCCGATCTTGCAGCGCACCACGATACCCACGGACGGGTCGATCGGGTCGCCCTTGCGCATGCGTCCGGCTCCCAGCGCCCCGCTCGCAAGGCCGATGTCCTCGGTCGCCATGCGGGCGAGCGTGCCGGCGCGGTCGGCCTCGATCGACGTCACGACCGGCGCCCGAGGCAGCACGCCGACCGGGTCGTCCACCACCCTCGGATCCCCCCCCTGCGCCTCGATCATGGCCCGGAAGCGCTCGAGCGCCGAGCCGTCGTCGAGGGCCTGCTCCGCCTCCCTCGCCGCGGCGTCGAGATCGCGGCCGGAGGTCACCGAGAGGCCTCGCGCCGCGAACGCCACCGCGAGCTCACGCAGACGGCCTCGATGCGCCCCCGTCAACACCTCGACCGCCTCCACGACGTCGAGGGCGTTCCCGACGGCGTCGCCGAGGGGCTGCTCCATGTCGGTGACCGCGACCCGAGCCGGTCGCCCCCACCCACGCGCGAGCCCCAGGCACGCCTCGGCGAGCGCCTCCGCGTCATCCGGCGTCTTCATGAACGCGCCCGCCCCCGCCTTCACGTCGAGCAGGATCAGGTCGGTCTCCACCGCCAGCTTCTTCGACATCACGCTCGCCGCGATCAGCGGGATCGACGGCACGGTGGCCGTGGCGTCACGCAGCGCGTACAGCCGGCCGTCGGCGGGCACCAGTCGCGGCGACTGAGCCGCGACGGCGCACCCGACCTCGCGCACCTGGCGGGTCATCGCCTCCGGCTCGAGGTCGGTGCGCAGCCCCGGGATCGACTCCAGCTTGTCCAGCGTGCCACCCGTGTGTCCGAGCCCTCGGCCCGACAGCTTCGCGACCGCCATGCCGAGGGCTGCCGCGAGCGGAGCGAAGACGAGGGTCACCCCGTCGGCGACGCCGCCGGTCGAATGCTTGTCCACGGTCGGGCGGTCGAGCCCGGCGAAACGCACGGTGTCACCAGAGGCGATCAGCGCCCGGGTGAGGGCGAGCGTCTCCGCGCCGTCCATGCCTCGGAGCAGGCACGCCATCAGGAAGGACGAGGCCAGCGCATCCTCGATCTCGCCTCGCGTATAGCCCTCGATGAAGGCCTCGACCTCCTCGACAGCCAAGGTGTGTCCGTCACGCTTCGAGGCGACGATCTGCCGAGGATCGCTCACGGTCACGTGGTTCCTACACCTCCCCTGCAGTGCCTCTCGAGCTCACCCTCCACTGGACATCACATCTGACTCGGAGTCGAATCCCAATCGATCCATGAAGCTGACGCCGAATAGACCCTCACCCTCGACCTGCACCCCGAGCAGAGATGCGACGGTGATGCCGAGATCGCCGAAGCCGTCACGGACGCCGATCTCGTGCGTGCCTGCCGTCAGACCGGCGGCGAGCAGGGGGGTCCGTTCCCGCGAATGGTCGGTCGGGTGGTGTCGTGGGGTCGCAGCCATGATCGCCCGTGATCAGCATCACGCCGCCGTCCAACGCCGCGATCACCTCGGGGAGTCGACGATCGAACGCCTCGATCGCCGCGGCGTACCCGGCCGGGTCGTTCCGATGGCCGTACTTCGAATCGAAGTCCACGAGGTTCGTGAACACGAACGCCGGCCCGGGGCGCCGCAGGTACTCGACGGTGAGGTCCACGCCGTGATCGTTCGAGTCCGAGTACCGCGCCTCGGTGATGCCCTGTCGGTCGAAGATGTCCTGGATCTTGCCCACGCCGTAGACCGGCACGGCCGCCGCCTGGAGCGCGTCGAGCACGGTGGGGCCGGGCGGCGGCACGGAGAGGTCGCGTCGCTCCGGGCTGCGGACGAACGCTCCCGGCTCACCCTCGAACGGGCGAGCGATGACCCGGCCGACGCGATGCGGGGGAACCAGTAGCTCCCTCGCGACGCGGCACCACTCGTAGAGACGGTCGAGGGGGACCACGGCCTTGTGACACGCGATCTGGAAGACGGAATCGCCGCTCGTGTACACGATCGGGTCGCCGGTGGCGAGATGCAGCTCGCCGAGGCGGGCGATGATCTCCGTGCCCGAGGCCGGCTCGTTGCCCAGGATCCGATGGCCGATCGCTCGCTCGAACGGCTCCACGATCTCGGGTGGGAACCCGTCTGGGTACAGGGGGAAGGGCTCGTCGAGCCGGATCCCCATCATCTCCCAGTGCCCGGTCGTCGTGTCCTTGCCGGCCGAGCGCTCGACGGCCCATCCGTGACCCGTGCCCGACCCTGCGCGGGGCTCGATCCCCTCGATGCTGGTGAGCAGGCCGAGGCCGAGCGACTCCAGGGCCGGCGCGTGGATGCCACCGACCGCGCGCGAGGTGTTCCCCAGGGTGTCGGAGCCCTCGTCGCCGTAGGCACCCGCGTCGGGCGCTCCGCCGACCCCCCAGGAGTCGCACACGAGGACCAACACCCTCGGCACGAGCGCCTCGCTCCGTCTCCCCTGGGCGGGCGGCCGGCTCACGCGCCGGCGCCTTCCTGCTTGCAGTCGATGCACAGCATCGCCCACGGGAGCGCCTCGAGGCGCTCAGGGGCGATCTCGCGGTCGCATCGCTCGCATCGGCCGTACGTGCCGGCATCCATCTTGGCGAGCGCCCGGTCGACATCGCGCAGGTTCGAGCGCAGCGCTCGCGCCACGGTGATCAGGTGCGAGCGTTCCTCGGTGTTGTGGGAACGATCGGCGAACCCGGCGTCGTCCACGAACGTCACCTCGTCCGTATCCGGATCGGCGCCGAGGGCCGCGATCTCTTGGCGCAGGTGCCCGCGCTGACCCTCGAGCGTCGACCGCAGCGATGCGGCGGTGGACTCATCCATCGTGTGCCTCCTGACCGTGACCGATCGCGTCGCTCGAGCGTGTGCCCGCCTCGGCGGGCGGTCGCCGCGCTCGAGGGTGGGACGTGTAGTAGACCTCACGCAGGTGCTCTCGGGTGACCAGCGTGTAGATCTGGGTCGTCGCCACGCTCGCATGCCCCAGCAGCTCCTGCACGACCCGCACATCGGCCCCGCCCTCGAGCAGGTGCGTCGCGAACGAGTGCCGCAGCGTGTGCAGCGAGACGTGCCGGTCGATGCCGGCCGTCCTCGCTGCCGCTCGCACCATGCGGTCACAGCTCTGACGCGAGAGGCGCCCCCCTCGCTGGTTCAGGAACAGCGCCCCTCTCGCCCGGCCGGATACGAACGTCGGGCGCGCCGTGGTGAGATAGTCCCCCACGGCCTCCCGGCCGTACCGCCCGATGGGAACCTCACGTTCCTTCCCTCCCTTGCCGAGCACCCGCACGGACCCCTCCTCGAGGTCCAGGTCGTCGACGTCGAGGCCCGTGAGCTCGGAGACACGCAGCCCCGAGCCGTAGAGCAGCTCCAGGATCGCTCGGTCGCGCCGCCCTGCGGGGGTCTGCGGATCGGGGGCCGCCAGGAGCCGTCGGATCTCGTCCACGGTGAGCGGGTGCGGCAACGAACGAGGCAGCTTCGGCTGGGCGACCCCGACCGCCGGATCTCGATCCGCCACCCCCTCACGCACCAGGAACCGGTGGAACGATCGCACCGACGACAGGGTGCGGGCCACCGACGTCGCCCGGTACGGTCGTTCGTCGTCGCCGTGCGTACTCGCGCTGATCGACGCGAGGAAGGACCGCACGATGGCCTCGTCGACCCCGGCCGGGTCGACAACGTCTCGCGAGGCGAGGAAGCTCGCGTAGCGAGCGAGGTCGCGTCGGTAGGCGGCGATCGTGTGCTCCGAGAGGCCTCGCTCCACCGTCAGGTGATCGAGGTAGCGGTCGACCTCGGTCTCGATCGACGTGGTCATGGCCCTCCCCGGCCCACTACCGGGATCTCCTAGCCCGCCCCGCCGCCGATGAGCTGCGCGATCGGCGCCGCGTCGAGGCCGTGGGCGGCCCCGACCCCTTCGTTCGTGATGGTTCCCGCGACGACGTTCACCCCGAGGGCGAGGGCCGGGTCCGCCCGCACCGCCTCGTCGATCCCGTGATCAGCGATCGCGGCGACGTAGGGCAACGTCACGTTCGTGAGCGCGTAGGTCGACGTCCGTGGCACCGCCCCCGGCATGTTCCCGACGCAGTAATGCACGACCTCGTCGACGACGAACGTCGGATCGGAGTGCGTCGTGACGTGCGAGGTCTCGAAGCACCCGCCTTGATCGATCGAGATGTCGACCAGCACCGCCCCGGGGTGCATCGCCGACACCGTCTCGGCGCTGACGAGATGAGGCGCCCTCGCCCCGGGAACGAGCACCGCACCGATGACCATGTCGGCATCCACCACGAGTCGCTCGACGGCGAGGGTGGAGCTCATCACGGTCTGGATACGCCCGTGCCAGACACGGTCGATGTCGCGGAGCCGGTCGACGTTGCGATCCACGACGGTGACCTCGGCCTCCATGCCCGCGGCGATCTGGGCGGCATTCGCCCCCGCCATGCCCGCACCGAGCACGACCACCCTGGCTGGGGCGACGCCGGAGGCGCCGCCCATCAGCACGCCACGCCCGCCCCGTGGTCGCTCCAGGAACGCTGCGCCCTCCTGGGGAGCCATACGACCCGCGATCTCCGACATCGGCGCGAGCAACGGCAGCCTGTCCGTCGTCGGTCTGGACCGTCTCGTAGGCCACCGAGGTCACGTTCCGTTCGGCGAGGAACCTCGTCAGCCGCTCGTCGGCCGCCAGGTGCAGGTAGGTGAACAGCACCTGGCCGGGGCGGAACCGTTCGTACTCCTCGGGTCGCGGCTCCTTCACCTTCACGATCAGCTCGGCCTCGGCGAACACCGCGTCGGCGTCCGCCACGATCTCGGCGCCCGCGAGCTCGTAGTGTTCGTCCGCGATCGCGGACCCCACGCCGGCGGACGTCTCGACCACGACGCGGTGCCCGGCTCGAGCGAGCTCCCGGACCCCCTCGGGCGTCGCCGCCACGCGGTACTCGCTGTCCTTGACCTCTTTCGGGATCCCGACGTGCACGCGAGGTGCCTCCTCGTCTTCAGCCCGCCCGGCGCTCGCCCAGACATCCACCGGCGTCCGTTCCGACGCAAGCGTACTGAACCGGGCTCAGGAGCGCGCCGTCTCGCCCGAGGGCAGGGGCGGCCGCCCGGCCGCCATCAGCAGCGCGACGGCGGTCTTGGCGTCGCGGACCCGGCCCGACCGGGCGGCGTCGACCATGCGCTGGAAGGGTTCGAGCCGCAGCTCGATCCCCGGCTCGACCGGCCCCGATGGCGCCGCCTCGGTGCGCGCCCAGAACAGGTGCACGTACTCGTCGCTCGACCCGACCGTCGGGTAGATGCCGCCGAGGAACTCGATCGCCGTGTGACGGTAGCCGGTCTCCTCGTAGAGCTCCCGGGCGGCGGCGCTCACGGCGTCCTCTCCATCGACGTCGAGGATGCCGGCCGGGACCTCGGTCATCGTCTGGCGGACCGCGGGCCGGAACTGCCGCACGAGCACCACGCGGTCGTCGGGGGTGAGCGGCAGCACCGCGGTCGCGTCGTGACGGCGCACGACCTCCCACGGGCCCAGCTCGGGCCACTCCTCGACATCGACCCTCACGAACGCTCCCTGGAACGCGGTGCGCGCGGCGAGCGGCTCGGGCACCGCGCGCCCTATCCCGTGGTCGACAACGAGCGCTCGACGCGCGAGCGGCGGAAGGCCTGGGCGGCGCCCACGAAGTCGCGGAAGAGCGGATGCGGCCGCGTCGGTCGCGACCGAAGCTCGGGGTGGAACTGCCCCGCCACGAAGAATGGGTGATCGGGCAGTTCGATGATCTCCGTCAGTCGGCCGTTGTGGGAGTTGCCCGAGAGCACGAGCCCATGGGCTTCCAGTTGCTCGTGGTAGGTGGGATTGACCTCCCATCGATGGCGGTGCCGCTCGTACACGACCGGCTCGCCGTAGGCCTCGGCGGCCCTGGTGCCGGGTACGAGGTGGCACGGCTGGGCGCCGAGCCGCATCGATCCGCCCAGATCGGTGACGTCCTTCTGCTCCGGCAGCAGGTCGATCACGGCGTGCGGGGTGGCGGGATCGAACTCGCTCGAGTTCGCGCCCTCGAGGCCGATCACGTTGCGGGCGTACTCGATCACGGCGCACTGCAGGCCCAGGCAGATGCCGAGGAAGGGCACGCCACGCTCCCGCGCGTACCGCACCGCGGCCACCTTGCCCTCGACGCCGCGGATGCCGAACCCCCCGGGGATCAGTACACCGTCGACGTCTCGCAACGCCTCCTCGGTCGCCTCACCTCCGAGGTCGTCGGAGGCGACCCACCTGATCTGCACGTCGGCGCCGTGGTGGAACCCGCCGTGGTAGAGCGCTTCCATCACCGACAGGTAGGCGTCGCGCAGGGTCACGTACTTGCCCACGACGGCGATCGTGGTGGGCTCGTTCGCGGCGTGGATGCGATCGACGAGGCCCTCCCACTCCGTGAGATCGGGCTCGGTGTCGACGCGGAGATGGTTCGCCAGCTCCACGTCGAGACCCTCCCGATGTAGCACGAGCGGCACCTCGTAGATCGACGCCGCATCGGGGGCGCTGATGACGCCGCTGATCGGCACGTCGCAGAGCAGGGAGATCTTCTCCTTCAGGTTGCGCCCGATCGGGCGGTCGGAGCGGGCGACGATCGCGTCGGGCTGGATACCGAGCGCCCGCAGCTCCTTCACGGAGTGCTGCGTCGGCTTGGTCTTCAGCTCTCCGCTCGGGCCGATGAACGGCATCAGAGAGACGTGCACGAACGCGCAGTGGTCGCGACCGATCTCGTTGCGCAATTGCCGGATCGCCTCGAGGAAAGGCAGCGACTCGATGTCGCCGACCGTGCCGCCGATCTCGACGATCACCAGGTCGGCGGCCTCGGTCTCGCCGAGTGCTCTCACCCGCTCCTTGATCTCGTCGGTGATGTGCGGGATCACCTGCACGGTCTTGCCCAGGTAGTCGCCGCGACGCTCCTTCGCGATCACGCTCGAGTAGACCGCCCCTGTCGTGAAGTTCGATCCGCGATGCAGATCGGCGTCGAGGAACCGCTCGTAGTGACCGAGGTCGAGGTCGGTCTCGGCTCCGTCGTCGAGCACGAAGACCTCGCCGTGCTCGAACGGGTTCATCGTGCCCGGATCGACGTTGACGTAGGGGTCGAGCTTCTGGATGACGACCTTCAGGCCGCGAGCCTTGAAGAGTCGTCCGAGGGAGGCGGAGGTGATGCCCTTCCCGAGTCCGGAGGCCACTCCCCCCGTGACGAAGATGTACTTGGGCTGCTCCCTCACCACGGGACCCGACTCTAGCAGAGGGCTCTGATGCTCCGAGCCACTTCGGGCGGAAACATCGCGACGGATCACCGGCTAGGCGGTCGCCTTCATCTTCTCGGCTTCCGACAGCAGCTCTTCGGCGTGGGAGACCGCGCTGGAGCTGTCGTCGAGACCGGCGAGCATCCTCGACAGCTCACGCACGCGTTCGCCGTCGTCGAGCACCTCGACCGCCGCGGATCCGAGCTCCTTCGTCACCCGCACGTGACGATCGGCGAAGCACGCGATCTGCGGCAGGTGCGTCACGACGAGCACCTGCCGATCGCGCGCGAGCCGCGCGAGCCGCCGACCGACGGCGAGTCCCGCCCTGCCGCCGATGCCGGCGTCGACCTCGTCGAAGACGAGGGTCGGGCACGTCATCGATGTCGGCGAGCACGCTGCGGCACGCGAGCATCGTGCGGGAGAGCTCGCCACCCGAGGCGCCCTTCGCGAGCGGCATCGGCGAGGCCTCGGAGCCACCGGCGAACAGGAGCTCGACGCGCTCGGCTCCGGTCGGGCCCGGCGCCGCGAGAGGCTCGAGGGCCACCTGCACGATCGCGCCGGGCATGCCGAGCTCCTCGAGCTCGCGCCGGATCGCCTCCGACAGCCGTCGTGCCGCACCGGCCCTTCCCGACGTCACGACCGCGGCTCGCGCCCGCACCCGCTCGCCGAGATCTCGCACCTCGCGGTCGAGCTCCGCGAGCCTCTCGTCGGCGCCCGCGAGCTCTGCCAGTCGTCCTGAGGCTTCGTCCATGAACGCCATCACGTCGGCGTCGGTCTCACCGTATTTGCGCTGCAGCGCTTTCAACGCGGCGACCCGTTCACGCACCTGCTGCAGCCGCGCCGGGTCGGGCGCGAGCGACTCCCGATACGCACGCACGTCGCGGGCCAGCTCCGCCACCTCGATCGCCAGGGCGGCGCCCCTGGCGGCGAGCTCGCCGGCGGCCGTGTCGAGGGCCCCCGCCTCGTCGAGAGCACGCGCGGCGATGCGGAGTGCGTCGGCCGCACCGTCGTCGCCCCCGAGCGCCGACTCGGCCGCTCCCCCCACCTCGAGCAGGCGCTCGACGTGACCGAGCCGCGCCTCTTCGGCGCCGAGACGCTCGGACTCGTCGACCTGGGGCGACACCGCCTCGATCTCGCGGACCTGGTACGCAAGGAGGTCGAGCTCACGCTCACGGTCACGCGCCGCCACCCGGAGTCGTTCCTGGTTGCCGGTGGCCGACCCCAGCGCCTCGAAGGCCTCCCGATACGTGGCGACCGCGACGAGATGCTCATCTCCCGCGAACCGATCCAGGAACGCGGTCTGTACCGCCGGCTCGAGGAGCCGCTGGGACTGGTGCTGGCCGTGCACCTCGACGAGCGCGGCGCCGAGCGCCGAGAGCGCCGATGCTGTCGCGATCTGACCTCCGATCCGCGAGGAGCCCTTGCCGTGGGCCGGCACGGACCGTGCGAGCAGGACGTCGCCCTCCTCGGCCCAGGCATCGAGCGAGGATCTCGCGTCGCCTGATGAGGTCGCGCTCACGTCGAACAACGCCTGAACCCGCGCGGCGGGAGCACCGTCGCGCACGAGCGAGGACGACGAACGCGCGCCGAGCGCGAGGGCGAGGCCGACCGTGATCATCGTCTTGCCGGCTCCGGTCTCCCCGGTCAAGACGTTCAGGCCGGGGTGCAGCGACAGGTCGAGGTCGTCGATGACCCCCAGCCCCGAGATGTGGAGCTCGCGCAGCACGCGCGCATCCTACGGCCCCGCGCCGACATCGTCGGCGTCGGGCTCGCCGGGGCGCTCACCTTCCGCCCCCGGCAGCCCGAACTTCTCGCGAACGAGGGAGAGGAACTCCGGCGCGTCGTCGCGCCGCACGAGGCGGGCGGCACGACCGGACGCGCGGATCCGCACGACCGAGCCCACGGGCAGCTCGATGCTCCGACGCCCGTCGGCAGAGAGCACTCCGCTCTCATCGCCCATCACCTCGAGCTGCACCTGGCTCGCGGCGTTCAGCACGAACGACCGGTCGAACACCATGTGGGCCGCGATCGGCGTGAGCACGAGGGAATCGACGCCCGGGCTCACGATGGGCCCCCGCGCCGAGAACGAGTACGCCGTGGAACCCGTCGGTGTTGCCACGATCACTCCGTCGGCAGAGAACGTCGTCACGTAGACGCCGTCGACCTGCACGGCGAGGCGCACCAGTCGATGTCGTGCGTGCTTCTCGACCATGACCTCGTTCAAGCCCCACTGCGGCGGGAAGTCCGCCCCCGAGACGGGCTCGACGGTGAGCGCGAGCCGCTCCTCCACCCTGGCTCGGCCGTCCAGCACCGAACGCACGAGTGGCAGTGCGTCCGCGGGTTCGACCTCGGTGAGGAACCCCATGCGCCCCACCTTGACCCCGAGCACCGGGCACCCGATGTGCGAGGCCGCGTACGCCGCTCGCAGGAACGTCCCATCACCCCCGACGCTCACCACCAGGTCGAGGGCCTCGCCGACCTCGGGCGAGTCACCGTCATCGGAGAGCAGCACGGTCGTGCCGCCCTCGCGCTCGATCGCCTCCCGCAGCTCCCCTGCCGCCTCGATCGCGGCCTGCCGCTTCGGGTGCATCACGACCCCGACCCGGCTCATGCCGCCACCTCTCGTCCCTCGGCGACGGCATCCTGCACGTCGATCGAGGCGGCCGCCACGCCGCGCCGCGCCGAGAGGAGGAACTCAACGTTGCCCGCGGGACCCCGGATCGGTGAAGCCATCATCCCCTGCGCTGCGTACCCGTGGTCGGCCGCCGCCGCGATCACCTCCGACAGCACCCTCGCCCACACGTCGGGGTCGCGTACGACGCCGCCGCTGCCCACATCGGCCGGGCCCGCCTCGAACTGCGGCTTGACCAGGAAGACGGCCCGGGCGTCGTCGGCGGCGATCGAGCCCAACGCCGGCATGACCGTTCGCAGGGAGATGAACGAGAGATCGGCAACCACGAGTTGCGCGCGGTACGGCACCGCGTCGACCGTCAACTCGCGCGCGTTCGTCCGCTCGAGCACCGTGACGCGGTCGTCCTCACGCAGCCGCCAGTCGAGTTGTCCATAGCCCACGTCGACCGCGACCACGTGGCGGGCGCCCGCCCGGAGCAGGCAGTCGGTGAACCCTCCCGTCGATGCGCCGGCGTCGAGGCAGTCGAGGCCCGTCGGATCGATGCGGAATCGAACGAGCGCGGCGTCGAGCTTGTCGCCCCCGCGCGAGACGTAGCGACGGGCGGGTCCGGCCAGCTCGACCGGCGCATCATCGGTCACGAGGGTCGATGTCTTGGTCGCCCTGCTCCCGGCGACCAGCACGAGACCCGCCCGCACGGCCTCCCGCGCCTCCGCCCGCGAGGCCACCAGGCCACGGCGGACCATCTCCGTGTCGAGGCGACGTCGGGTCACCGTCGTCGCGTCCGGTTCAGGCGTCGGATGCCGGCGGCGCGGTCGTCGCGGCAGAAGCGACCGGCTTCGAGGTCGCCGCCTTCCTGGTGCTGCGTTTGCGCGTCGAGGTCGACTTCGCGGACGTCTTCTTCTTCCCCGAGGCGGTCATGCCCGCGGCCCGTTCGAGATCACGCACCCGCTTCTTGAGTGCATCGAGCTCAGCCTGCGACGCGACGCCCCCGACCGACTTCAACTGCTCTGAGATCTCTCGCTGCATGAACGCCGAGATGCGCTCCCGATTCCCGTGCGACCACTCCAGGAGGTCGGCGGTGGTCTTGGCGACCTGTTCCTTGGCGGCACCGGGTTCCAGCATGTCCTTGGCGAGCTGCTGCGCCTTCGTCGGGGTCAGCGTGCCGAGCAATCCTTCCACGGTCCTGCGGAGGTCATCGATGATCATCGGGAGGTCCTTTCGCGGTCGTCGTTGTGCTCGCCAGCATACCCTCGGGCCTGCCACCGGCCGGCCGCTTCACGAGCACGCCGAACCTCACGGGTCGACGAACAGGCCCCGCAGGTCGTCGGCGACGTACGTCGGGCGCACCTGCGATCCCTCGAGGTCGCGTGCGTCGCTGATGCCCGTGAGCACGAGGAGGGAATCCCAGCCCATGCCGACCGCCCCGGCGATGTCGGTGTCGAGACGGTCGCCGACCAGCAGCGGCCGTCCCCCGCCCGCGCGTGCGTGGGCGGCCTTCAGCAGCGGGGCGTACGGCTTGCCGATCACCTCCCCCCGCGCGCCGGTCGTGGTCTCGATCGCGGCGAGCAGGGCCCCGGCACCGGGCCACTTCGTACCGTCGGCTGCCGGGAAGGAGGCGTCGGGGTTCGTCGCCACGAGGCTGGCGCCACGCTGGACGAGGACGGCGGCCACACGCAGCTTCGTGTAGTCGGCGCCCTGGTCCCACCCGACCACCACGGCGTCGACCGCGTCCGGCTCGCCGTCGGCGACCTCGATCTGGACCTCCGCCAACGCGGCGACGATCCCGGCCCCTCCCACCACGAACGCCCTGCGGACCCCGCGGTCGGCGAGCACGGCGGCCGTCGTGAGGGCCGACGTCTCGACCTCGCCGGCGTCGGCTTCGACCCCCACCGCACGCAGCCGCTCGGCCACCCGCTGGGGGGTGCGCCCGGAGTTGTTCGTCACGAACGCGATGCCCTTGCCGAGCGATCTCAGGCGGGCGAGCGCCTCGGCCGCGCCCGGCACGGGTTCGGCCCCCCGGTAGAGCACGCCGTCGAGGTCGAACAGGAACGCCTCGTACCCGTCGGCGATCATCGCTCGGCGTGCGTGCCGGAGGCACCGTCGGTCGGGGCGTGACTGCTATACAAGGTGCGTGCCTCGCCTCTCTCCGTTCCTCGGACTCGTGTTCGACGTCGATGTGGCCGGCCCCCTCGCCCATGTCACCGCGCCGCCGTACGACGTTATCAGCGACCGTCGGCGCCTCGAGTACCTGCGCGCAAGCCCGTTCAGCGTGGTCCACCTCGACCTGGCGGAGGGATCGGACGATCCGGCCGATCCCGGGAGCCGATACTCGCGAGCGGCGCACCTGCTGACCGACTGGGAGCGTCACGGGGCGCTCAGCCGCGCGCAGGAGCCCTGCTACTACGCGTACGAGATGACCACCCCGGCCGATGCGCCTCACGCCTCGCTCGCGGGCCGCACGATCCGCGGGCTGATCTGTGCGATGGCCCTCGAGGACTGGGGTGGCACCGTGCTGCCGCACGAGCACGTTTCGCAGGGCCCGGTCCAAGATCGCCTCGCGCTGCTCCGGGCCACCCGAACCCACCTCTCGCCCGTCTACGGCACGATCGACGGACCCGACGAGCGGCTCGACGCCGCGGTTCGGGGGGCCGGGGCGACGCAGCCGCCGTGGGAGATGACCGACGAGCAGGGCGTGCGCCACCGCATGTGGACGGTGCCGGGGGACGCCGTCGACCTCACCCACCTGTCCGAGGAGCATCTGTTGATCGCCGACGGGCACCATCGGTACACGACCGCCCTGCACTACCGGGACGAGCGACGCTCGCTCGGGGGCGGCGGTCCGTGGGACGCCGTGTTGACGCTCGTCGTCGACGCCGCCGCCGAACATCTGCCTGTGTTGCCGTTCCATCGGGAGCTGCTGTCGGGCGCACCGCCCGACCCCGTGGGCGCCCCGATGCCCGGCCTCGAGGCCACCCTCGAAGCACTCGACGACGGCGCGGGCACGGTCGGCGTCGGCACGATGGATGCGGCCGGCGCCGTGACGTACCACCTGCGGCACCTCGACGGCCCTCCCCCGACCGTGGGCTCCCTGCACAGGGAGGTGCTCGGGGGGCTCGATCCGGCTGAGTCCTTGCGGTACGTGCCCGACGTGCATGAGGCAGACGCGGCCCTGCGCCGCGGCGATGCCGTGGCCGTGTACCTGCTGCCACCCACCACGCCGGGTCGTATCCGCGCCGTGGTGGAGCGAGGTGAGCGACTGCCACAGAAATCGACCTACTTCTGGCCGAAGCCCCGCACGGGCATGGTCATGATGCCGCTGGATCCGCCTGCCGACTCGACGGCGGATCCGATGGATCGACCGGGTCGAGCTTCTTGATGCCGCTCGCGACCACCTCCGTGAGGCTGCGAGCTCCGGCGCCGCTCCGGTAGAAGCGTCGGACGAGCTGGCCGTGCACGAGCACCCGATCGCCCTTCGCGATCTCGTCGAGCGTCCGAGCGCCGACCGTGGCGTGCCACGCCGCGATCGGGAGGGGGAGGAGGCGCTTGCCCGTCTCCGGAACGGAGAGCCGGAGCTCGGTCACCTCGTCACCCGACGGCATCCGGCGTTGGACCGGGTCGGCGGAGACGGTGCCCGCGAGCACGACGACGTTGACCGTCACCATGGGCTCCTCCTTGTTCGTGTCGGGCGACGCTACCCCGAGGCACCGACACGACGTCGTCCCGCGCGGGGGACGCCTGACACAGCTCGATGAGAGCCGCGTGTGCGACACTTCCGCGCGTGACCGACGAACCCCGTTACCCGGTGCTCACCGACGTCACCGACGGCGTCACGATGATCGACACGATGATGACGGGGGAGCCCGAGTTCAACGCCGTCTTCGTGCTCCACGGCAGCCAGCCGGCCATCGTCGAGACGGGTCCGGGCGCCGATCTGCCGCTCGTGCTCGAGTCGCTCGATCGACTCGGCCTCGACCCCGACGACCTCGCCCACATCGTCGTGACGCACATCCACCTCGACCACGCGGGTGGGGCCGGTGCGCTCGCGGCGCGCTTCCCCCGAGCGACGGTCTGGGCGCACGAGCGCGGCGCGCCACACCTCGCCGACCCGGCGCGCCTCGTCGCGAGCACGGCGCGGACCTACGGGCAGGATCGGATGCTCGCGTTCTTCGGCGAGACACTCCCGGTCCCCGCCGAGCGGCTCCGGAGCGTCGCCGACGGCGACGTGATCGAGCTCGGCGATCGCCGCCTCGACGTCGTGCACACGCCCGGTCACGCATCGCACCACGTGGCCCTGCATGATCGGCGGAGTGGCGCGATGTTCACCGGGGAGGCGATCGGATCGCACCTGCCGTGGGGTCCAGCCTTCCGACCGGCGTTGCCCCCACCCGAGGTCGACGTCGAGGCGGCGGTCACGAGCATCGACCGCATCCGTTCGCGGCGGGCCACCTCGTTGCTCACATCGCACTTCGGTCCTGTGCCCGATGCCGATGCCGCGTGTGATACGGCTGCCGAGCGGATCTCGACGTGGGCCGCCAGGGTGCGCGAGGCGCTCGAGCGTGACCCGCGGATCGAGACCGCCGCCGTCGCCGACGAGCTCCGCGCCCTCGCGTCGGCCGAGTTCGAAGCCGAGACCGGCCGCGCGATCGATCTGCAGCGGTACGACGCGATCGGGTCGATCGCGATGAACGCCGCGGGGCTCGCTCGCTACTGGCGCACGCGATGGAAGCGAGAGGCGGAAGACCGCTAGCCGAGATCGGCGAGGCGCTCGGCGGCGTCGAACGCCGACGGGTCGTGCCGCATGACCTTGCGGAACTCGGCGGCCGCCTCGTCCGTGCGCCCGGCCTTCGCGAGGATGTCGCCCCGCACGTACCACAGGCGCAGCGTGTACGGCTCGGAGACCCCTTCGCGCGTCCTGGCGCGCCCCAGGAACGCGAGGGCCTCCGCGAACCGCCCCTGGTCGGCCAGGGCCGAGGCGGCCACGACCACCGCTTCGGCCTTCGCCTCGTTCGGGACCTTGGCGCGCAGCTCCTCTTCGGCGAGGGGCACCGCATCCTGCGGCTTCCCGAGCGCCCGCAGGCAGTCGGCGATCACGTGGTTCTGATCCGCGCGGCCGCTGAAGCGTCGGTACGCCTTCAACTCCGTCAGCGCATCCTGCCAGCGTTCCTGACCGTAGAGGGCGAGCCCGAGCACCTCGCGCACCGCGGCCGAGCGCGACGAGAGCTGCTTGGCTTTCGTCGCCTCGGCCACCGCGGCTCCGGAGTCGCCTCGATCGAGGAGTTCCACGGCCCGAGAGAGGCGCGAGACGGCATCGCGCAGCTGCGTCGGCTTCGTCACCCGCTGCAGCTCGTCCATCACGTCGCGCGGCAGATCGGAGCGCTGTGCGGTTCGTGGGCGTCGGTTCCCACCGGATCGAGGCGTGAGGGCTTTCGGCATCAGGCTCCCTAGGCTAGCTGGCGCACGTGCGCGGCGGGGGCAGACATCGAACGAGCCGCCCGGAGGCGGCTCGCTCGAAGATGTCCCGGCGGCGACCTACTCTCCCACCAAGTCGCCCTGGCAGTACCATCGGCGCTGGAGGGCTTCACTTCCGGGTTCGGGATGGGACCGGGTGTTTCCCCTCCGCTATGGCCACCGAAACGGTGGTTCTCGAGGATCCGCGAACGGGTCCACGAGAGGACTCTGAGGGTGCGTCCCTCGAGCAGAGCTCGAAGAACTGCGATAGCGAGCGCGAGCGAAGTCAAGCCCTCGGCCTATTAGTACCGGTCAGCTCCACACGTTGCCGTGCTTCCACTTCCGGCCTATCAACCTGGTGGTCTGCCAGGGGCCTTACCCGGTTGACCCGGTGAGAGATCTCATCTCGAGGCCGGCTTCGCACTTAGATGCTTTCAGCGCTTATCCATCCCGAACGTGGCCAACCAGCCATGCCGCTGGCGCGACAACTGGCACACCAGAGGTTCGTCCACCCCGGTCCTCTCGTACTAGGGGTAGCTCCTCTCAGATCTCTTACGCCCACAGCGGATAGGGACCGAACTGTCTCACGACGTTCTAAACCCAGCTCGCGTGCCTCTTTAACGGGCGAACAGCCCGACCCTTGGGACCTGCTCCAGCCCCAGGATGAGACGAGCCGACATCGAGGTGCCAAACCCTGCCGTCGATATGGACTCTTGGGCAGGATCAGCCTGTTATCCCCGGGGTACCTTTTAGCCGTTTAGCGACGACCCTTCCACACGGAGTCGTCGGATCACTAGGCCCAGCTTTCGCTCCTGCTCGACCCGTCGGTCTCACAGTCAAGCTCCCTTGTGCCCTTGCACTCGACGTCTGATTGCCAACCAGACTGAGGGAACCTTTGGGCGCCTCCGTTACCTTTTGGGAGGCAACCGCCCCAGTTAAACTCCCCACCAGACGCTGTCCCCGACCCGGATAACGGGCCTGGGTTAGGGTCCCAACAAGTGAAGGGTGGTATTTCAAGGGTGGCTCCACGCGGCCCGAAAACCACGCTTCACAGCCTCCCACCTATCCTACGCAACACATGCCAAGACTCAACATCAAGCTAGAGTAAAGGTCCCGGGGTCTTTCCGTCCTGCTGCGGGTAACGAGCATCTTTACTCGTATTGCAATTTCGCCGAGTCCCTGGTTGAGACAGTGCCCAAGTCGTTACGCCATTCGTGCAGGTCGGAACTTACCCGACAAGGAATTTCGCTACCTTAGGACCGTTATAGTTACGGCCGCCGTTTACTGGCGCTTGGGTTCGAAGCTTCGACCCCGAAGGATCTAACCTCTCCCCTTAACGTTCCAGCACCGGGCAGGCGTCAGTCCGTATACGTCGTCTTGCGACTTTGCACGGACCTGTGTTTTTAGTAAACAGTCGCTTGGGCCTGGTTTGTGCCACCCCTTCGGGCTGACGACGCGAAGTCGCTCACCCTAGCGGGGTCATCCTTATCCCGAAGTTACGGATGGAATTTGCCGAGTTCCTTAACCAGGGTTCTCTCGATCGCCTTCGTATTCTCTACGTGCCCACCTGTGTCGGTTTGGGGTACGGGCACCTCACCAGCTCGCTAGAGGATTTTCTCGGCAGCATGGGATCACTCGCTTCACCAATAGAGGTTCGGCATCGTGCCTCAGGGTGATGACCTCCCGGATTTGCCTAGGAAGTCCCCCTACGCACTTACCCCAGGACAACCAACGCCTGGGTCGAGCTACCCTCCTGCGTCCCCCCTTCGCTGGCCTAGTACCGAGTGGGTCGGTAGCCCCCGAAGGGGTTCCCTTAGTACCTCGGATTCGGCCTGGGCGCGGATGAGGTGGTACTGGAATATCAACCAGTCGTCCATCGCCTACGTCTCTCGACCTCGGCTTAGGTCCCGACTAACCCTGGGCGGATGAACCTTCCCCAGGAACCCTTGGGCATTCGGCGGACGGGCTCCTCCCCCGTCTTTCGCTACTCATGCCGGCATTCTCACTTCCCACGCATCCACGACTGGGTTACCCCGCCGCTTCACTCGCGTGGGAACGCTCCCCTACCGATCCTTCGACCTGGACCCGAGCGGCCTCCCGCCAGGGCCGAGTCATATGAAGGATCCCGCAGCTTCGGCTCCATGCTTGAGCCCCGTTACATCGTCGGCGCAGGAACACTTGACCAGTGAGCTATTACGCACTCTTTCAAGGATGGCTGCTTCTAAGCCAACCTCCTGGTTGTCTGTGCACTCCCACATCCTTACCCACTGAGCATGGAATTAGGGGCCTTAGCTGGCGATCTGGGTTGTTTCCCTCTCGGACACGGAGCTTAGCCCCCGCGCCCTCACTCCCGGGCTCTGGTGTTGCGGCATTCGGAGTTTGACTGAGTTCGGTAAGCTTGTAGGCCCCCTAGCCCAATCAGTGCTCTACCTCCGCAACAGAACGCCCGAGGCTGCCCCTAAAGGCATTTCGGGGAGAACCAGCTATCACCGAGTTTGATTGGCCTTTCACCCCTACCCACAGGTCATCCCCCAGGTTTTCAACCCTGGTGGGTTCGGTCCTCCACGAGGTCTTACCCTCGCTTCAACCTGCCCATGGGTAGATCACTCGGCTTCGGGTCTAGGGCATGCGACTCTTCGCCTTATTCGGACTCGCTTTCGCTTCGGCTTCCCGAGAACGGTTAACCTCGCCGCATACCGCTAACTCGCCGGCTCATTCTTCAAAAGGCACGCCGTCACCCGCCACTGGTTGCCCAGCAACAGGCTCCGACTGCTTGTAGGCTCACGGTTTCAGGTACTATTTCACTCCCCTCCCGGGGTGCTTTTCACCTTTCCCTCACGGTACTGGTTCACTATCGGTCGCCAGGGAGTGCTTAGCCTTAGGGGGTGGTCCCCCCAGATTCACACCGGATTTCCGGGGTCCAGTGCTACTCGGGATGTCTGCAAGGAGATCGGTCGGGTTTCGCCTACAGGGCTGTTACCTTCTGTGGCGGCCCTTTCCATGGCCTTCGACTACCTGCCGATTTTGTAACTCCTCGGATCCTCCGATGTGGATCCATGCAGATCCCACGACCCCGACCAGGCAACGACATCGGTCTATGACACCTGATCGGTTTAGGCTCTTCCCCGTTCGCTCGCCACTACTAGGGGAGTCGCGGTTGCTTTCTCTTCCTCGCCCTACTGAGATGTTTCACTTCGGGCGGTTCCCTCCTCATGCCCTATGTGTTCAGGCACGGGTGACTGGGCATGACCCCAGCCGGGTTTCCCCATTCGGACATCTGCGGATCAAAGCTCTCTCGGCAGCTCCCCGCAGCTTTTCGCAGCCAGACGCGTCCTTCATCGGCTCCTGGCGCCTAGGCATCCACCGTAAGCCCTTCATAACTTGACTGTAGATGCTCGCGCTCGCTATCGAGTTCTCAAGGTGCTCGAGGGCTCGCACCCTCAAAGCTGAACAGTGTGCCCGCCGACGCTGCAGCTCCTCCACGGTCGCGTTCCACTCCCCCGGGTGGTTCTCCGGGGGCGTACTAACGGTTGGAAGTTGCCGGCATCGCCGACGGGGGCCAGTGCATCGACCTGGAGTCTTCCGGGTAGCAGCACGCGGATCGGTCGCCCACGTGCACCGGTATGCCAAAGGCTCCTTAGAAAGGAGGTGATCCAGCCGCACCTTCCGGTACGGCTACCTTGTTACGACTTCACCCCAATCGCGAGCCCCACCTTCGACGGCTCCCTCCACAAGGGTTAGGCCACCGGCTTCGGGTGTTGCCCACTTTCGTGGTGTGACGGGCGGTGTGTACAAGCCCCGGGAACGTATTCACCGCAGCAGTGCTGATCTGCGATTACTAGCGACTCCGGCTTCACGAGGTCGGGTTGCAGACCTCGATCCGAACTGAGCGCGACTTTTTGGGATTCGCTCCCCCTTACGGGATCGCAGCCCTCTGTATCGCGCATTGTAGCATGCGTGCAGCCCTGGGTATAAGGGGCATGCTGACTTGACGTCATCCCCACCTTCCTCCGGTTTGGCACCGGCAGTCTCCCTAGAGTTCCCGGCATGATCCGCTGGCAACTAAGGACAGGGGTTGCGCTCGTTGCGCCACTTAAGGCAACACCTCACGGCACGAGCTGACGACAGCCATGCACCACCTGTGCAGGCTCCGAAGAGCGCCCGCTTTCACGGGTTTCACCCTGCATGTCAAACCCAGGTAAGGTTCTTCGCGTTGCATCGAATTAAGCCGCATGCTCCGCCGCTTGTGCGGGGCCCCGTCAATTCCTTTGAGTTTTAGCCTTGCGGCCGTACTCCCCAGGCGGGGTGCTTAATGCGTTAGCTTCGGCACGGACGGGGTCGATATCCGCCCACACCTAGCACCCAACGTTTACGGCTAGGACTACCAGGGTATCTAATCCTGTTCGCTCCCCTAGCTTTCGCGCCTCAGCGTCAGGTAAGGCCCAGAGATCCGCCTTCGCCACCGGTGTTCCTCCTGATATCTGCGCATTTCACCGCTACACCAGGAATTCCGATCTCCCCTACCTACCTCTAGTCGGGCAGTATCGGATGCAGTCCCGAGGTTGAGCCTCGGGATTTCACATCCGACTTACCAAACCGCCTACGCGCGCTTTACGCCCAATGAATCCGGACAACGCTCGCTCCCTACGTCTTACCGCGGCTGCTGGCACGTAGTTAGCCGGAGCTTCTTCTGCAGGTACCGTCACTTGCGCTTCTTCCCTGCCGAAAGGGGTTTACAACCCGAGGGCCTTCATCCCCCACGCGGCGTCGCTGCATCAGGCTTTCGCCCATTGTGCAAGATTCCCCACTGCTGCCTCCCGTAGGAGTCTGGACCGTATCTCAGTTCCAGTGTGGCTGGTCGTCCTCTCAGACCAGCTACCCGTCGTCGCCTTGGTAGGCCGTTACCCCACCAACAAGCTGATAGGCCGCGGGCCCATCCCAGACCGTCGGAGCTTTCCCGATCAGACCATGCGGTCCGAGCGGAGTATCCGGTATTAGCCCCGGTTTCCCGGGGTTATCCCAGTGTCTGGGGCAGGTTGCCCACGTGTTACGCACCCGTTCGCCACTGATCCCCGGGCCGAAGCCCGGTTCACCGTTCGACTTGCATGTGTTAAGCACGCCGCCAGCGTTCGTCCTGAGCCAGGATCAAACTCTCCGTAGAGATAGTGGATCCCCGAGCTCGAGAGCTCGAGGGTTGCTATCTGGTGTTGGAGTTCGGCCGGTCTGAGCAGGCACTGCCCATGTGACCGACCTTTCGTGATCTGGCTCCGCCCGGTCGAGACCGGACGGATCCAGTACAGCCGTCAGGAAGTGGATGGGCACGGCGAACCGCGCCATCCGCCTGACGGGTAAAGGCACTGGCTTCTGTCACACTGTTCAGTTCTCAAGGTGCGAGAGATGGCGTGTTCGCTCCCTCGAGCGTAGCAGAACCACGCGGAGGGGCTTGGCGCCGACCGCTTACTGTAGCAGGCAGGTTCGCACCGTCAACCCGGCGTCAGGCGAGTCGCACGAACCGTCGTCTTCCCAACGCCAACACCTTGCCGCGCAACGCCTCCGGCTCGAACTCCGCATCGGCGTCGTCGATCGGCTCGCCGTCGAGCCGGACCCCGCCCCCCTGAACCGCCCTGCGCGCTTCGCCGTTGGAACCCGCGAGCCCAGCTGCGACGAGCAGGCGCGGCAACCAGACGCGGCCATCCCTCAGGGCCGCATCCGGGATCGGCATCTCGGGCACGTCGTCGGGGACGACGTGTTCCTTGTGCACGCGATCGAACCGTGCCTCGGCCTCGGCTCCGGCGCCTCGCCCGTGGTACAGATCCACGATCGAGCGAGCCATCCGTCGCTTCTGCTCGTTCGGGTGCAGCGAGCCTTCGGCGAGCCCTCCCTCGACCGCGTCGGCCTCCTGCGGGTCGATCGGCGCGCACAGTCGCAGGTACTTCACGATCAGCTCGTCGGGGATCGACATCAGCTTGCCGAACTGCGCGTCGGGCGGTTCGCTGATCCCGACCCAATTGTCCATCGACTTCGACATCTTGCGGACACCGTCGAGCCCCTCGAGCAGCGGCATGGTCAGGACCACCTGGGCCGGTTGCCCGTACGCGCGCTGCACCTCCCGGCCCATCAACAGGTTGAACGTCTGATCGGTCCCCCCCAACTCGACATCCGCCTCCACGGCCACCGAATCGTAGCCCTGGAACAGTGGGTAGAGGAGCTCGACGACGCTGATCGGGTGACCCGCTTGGTAACGCCCGCGGAAGTCATCACGCTCGAGCATCTGGGCGATTGTCGCCACCGACGCGAGCCGCAGCAGCTCGCCCATCGACATGCCGGCGCTCCACTCGGCGTTGCCCCGAACCTCCGCTCGGTTGACGTCGATCACCGCGCCCGCTTGGGCCAGGTAGGTCTCGGCGTTCTCGGCCACCTCGGCCTCGGTGAGCATCGGCCGCATGTCGGAACGCCCCGAGGGATCGCCGATGCGGGCCGTGAAGTCGCCGACGATCAGGATCGCGACGTGGCCGGCATCTTGGAACTGCCGCAGCTTGCGCAGCACGACCGTGTGCCCGAGCGTGAGATCGGGCCGGCTCGGGTCGACCCCGAGCTTCACGCGGAGCGGCCGGCCGAGGGCCAGCTTCTCCTCGAGACCGCCCTCCGGCACGAGGTCGACGGCGCCGCTGCGCAGTACCTCCAGATCGTCGGCCTCGTGGAGCGTCATCCGCGCGGATGCTACCAGCGGCGATGCCGCCGGCCTCCACGGTTGCCCTTCCTGCCCGGTTTACACTCGCCCGGCGATGCGCCACCGCCGAGGCTTCCCCTTGTTCGGCTCGATGTTGCTGCTCGCTGTCTCGACGACGGCCTGCGACCTGCCGAGCATCGACGAGTACGACCCGCTGCCCCTCGCGCAGACCTCGTTCCTGTACGCCGCCGACGGCTCGTTGATCACCGAGCTACACGCGGCCGAGAACCGGGTCGTCCTGCGCGCACGCGAGATGGCCCCCTCGGTCCGGGACGCAGCGGTCGCGATCGAGGATCGACGCTTCTTCGCTCACCATGGGGTCGACGTTCGGGCGATCGCCCGAGCGGCGGTGGTCAACGCGAACGAGGGAGAGGTCACCGAGGGCGGCTCCACGATCACCCAACAGCTCGTGAAGAACCTCTACGTCGGCAGCGCCGACACGCTGCGGCGCAAACTCGACGAGGCTTCGCTCGCGTGGCAGCTGGAAGATCGCCTGTCGAAGGATCAGATCCTCACCAAGTACCTGAACACGGTCTATCTCGGCGAGGGTGCCTACGGTGTGCAGTCGGCGGCTCAGACCTACTACTCGATCGACGCCCGCGACCTGAGCCTCGGGCAGTCGGCGCTGCTCGCCGGCCTGATCGCCGCGCCCAACCACTTCGATCCGTTCGTGCACCCCGAGAGCGCGTACGGCCGGCGCAACGTCGTGCTGCGCCTGATGCGCGACCAGGCGATGATCGGGACGGCAGAGTACCGAGCGGCGGTGCGCGAGCCGATCCTGCTCCGCCGGGGCGAGCCGACCGATCGATACCGATTCCCCTACTTCGTCGACTACTTCAAGCAGTGGTTCCTGGCGAACCCGGCGTTCGGCCCGACCCGGCAGGACCGGTACAAGCTCCTCTTCACCGGAGGACTGCGCATCACAACGACGCTCGATCCTCGGACACAGGAACTGGCCGAGGACTCGGTTCGCTCGGTCCTCGAGAGCCCTGACGACCCCGACGGAGCGATGACGGTCATCGACCCTCGGACCGGGGCGGTGCGGGCGATGGTGGGCGGCAAGGACGCCGACTACTGGAAGGACGCGGACGCGGGGCGTGTGAACCTCGCGACCGGCGAGGGCGGTCTCGGGCGACAGACGGGCTCCGCCTTCAAGGCCTACGCCCTCGTGACCGCCCTCGAGAACGGCATCAGCCCCTCCACCGTCTTCCCCGCCCCTGCGTCGATCGACATCCCGCTCGAGGGGGGGACCGTCTGGCACGTCACGAACGCGGAGGGCAGCGGCTACGGCTCGATGAGCCTGACCAGCGCCACGGTGAACTCGGTGAACACGGTCTACGCGCAGCTGATCCAGCAGCTCGGTCCGGACAAGGTGGTCGAGACGGCCGAGCGGATGGGGATGCGGTGTTGCCTGCGGGTGAGCGAGCCGCGAGAGCCGCTCTCGCCGTACCTGTCGGCGGTGCTCGGCACGAACGAGGCGAACACGCTCGAGATGGCGAGCGCCTACGGCACGCTCGCCACCGGCGGAGCACATGTCGATCCCGTGCCGGTGGTCAGCGTCACCGACGCACACGGTGCGACCCTCTGGCAGGCGCACCCCAACCCGAAGCAGGTGCTCGAGCCACAGGTCGCGGCGGCGGCCACCGACATCCTGCAGGACGCGGTGAGCTACGGCACAGGCCGCTCCGCGATCATCGGGCGCCCACAGCTGGGGAAGACCGGCACCGCGGACACCCACACGAACGCCTGGTTCGTCGGTGCGATCCCTCAGCTCACCGCCGCCGTCTGGGTCGGCTTCCACGAGGGGCTGATCCCGATGGAGCCTCCCCGCACGCGCATCACGGTGTTCGGGGGGACGTGGCCGGCTCAGATCTGGCGGTTGTTCATGCTCCGCTCCGCGGCCGATCTGCCTCAACGGGAGTTCCCGACCCCCGAGGTCGGCTACCTCTCTGTCTCCGTCGACGTATCCCAGTCGCCCTACTGCCTGCCGAACGCCTACACGCTTCCCCAGAACATCGACACGTTGCAGTTCATCGAGGGCAGTGAGCCGACCGAGGTGTGCACATCACCTACGAAGGTCCAGTCCGTTCCGGTCCCGTCGGTGATCGGCCTCGATCAGGCGTCGGCCGCGCTCGCATTGGAGGACGCGGGGTTCTACGTCGAGGTTCGGGTCGAGCCCTCGACCCAGCCCGCCGGCACCGTGATCTACCAGTCTCCCTCGGCCGGGACCTCGGCCACCCAGACCAGCACCGTCACGATCACGGTGTCGGAGCTCGCCGAGCGTTCGACGGAGGACCCGGCCGACCGCGGCTGACGAACGGATCGCCGGCGACGAAGAACCGCCACTGCCGTTCGAGGCCGACCCTCACCCCCACCCGCGGTGACGTCGCGACGAGGCCGGGGGCCGCCACCCCGCGCTCGATCCATACCTCGGTCCCGGTCACCAGGTCGACGCCGTCGTGGGACCGGTCCACCGACAGCGCCTGCGCGAGCTTCCCCGGCCCTGAGCAGAGGTCCACCGGACGATCCCGGCCCCGAGCCCGTGCCATCGCCTCGAGGCCCGCCACCGGCTCGACCGCCCGCACGAGCACCGCGCTCGGCTCCCCGGGCCCTCCGGTCACCGCGTTCATCATCCAGTGGTTGCCGTAAGTGAAGTACACGTAGAGGTGCCCCGCAGGGCCGAACATCGAGCGGTTGCGCGCCGTCATGCCTCGGAAGCCGTGGCTCGCAGGATCGCCGGGCTCATACGCCTCCGTCTCCACGATGCGTCCGGCGAGACGAGCACCGCCGGGCAGCCGCCGGACCAGTGTGCGACCCAGCAGGTCGGGGGCGACCTCCACCGCCGGCCGCTCGTAGAACGTCCGTGGCAGTCGGCGACGGCTCAGGAGTTGTCCTTGTGCAGGAATCGCTGGAGCCTGGAGATCGGCCAGGCGTTGATCACGTCGGCCTTCGTGAGCCACCCCCGCTGCGCGGTCGCGACGCCGAAGCGCATCACGTCGAGGTGGCCCACCGCGTGCGCATCGGTGTCGATCGAGAATCGCACGCCGTGACGGCGCGCCCACAGGACGTGCTCGTCCCGGAGATCGAGCCGGTCGGGGTAGGCATTGATCTCCAATGCCGTCCCGGTGCGGCCGGCGGCCTCGAACACCGCCTCGAGGTCGATATCGACGGGATCGCGCCGACCGATCTTGCGTGTGGTCAGGTGGCCGATGATGTTGACCCTGGGATGCTCGATCGCCCGGATCACGCGGCGGGTCATCTGATCCTTCGATTGGCCGAAGTGCGAGTGGACCGACGCGACCGTGAGATCGAACCCCTCGAGGAACTCCTCGGGCCAGTCCACCCCTCCGTCGGGATCGATGTTGAGCTCGGTGCCGTGCAGCAGCCGCATGGACGGATACCGGTCCTGCAGCGCGCGGAGCCGACGACGCTGATCGAGCATCTTCTCGTCGGTCATGCGCTGCATGTACAGGTTCGGCGCATGGTCGGTGACCGCGTAGTAGGCGTAGCGGTGCTCAGCGGCCGCGTCGAGCATGCGCTCCAGCGGTGCGAGGCCGTCCGTCAGATTCGTGTGCGTGTGCAGGTCGCCCCGGATCTGACGCAGGGTGATCAGATCGGGCAGCTTTCCCGCGAGCGCGGCCTCGAGCTCGCCGCGGTCCTCCCGCAGGGTGGGTTCGATGTACGGCAGGCCGAGGCGCTCGTAGACGATCTCCTCGCTCTCGGCCGCGAGAAGCTTCCCCGTCTTGGCGCGGAACAAGCCGTACTCGTTCAGCTTCAGACCTTTGCGGACGGCCATCTCCCGGATCCGGATGTTGTGCGCCTTCGAGCCGGTGAAGTAGATCATCGCGGCACCCCAGGCCGCACGGTCGACCACCCGAAGATCGATCTGGAACCCAGCCGTCGTCACGATCGACGACTTCGTCTCGCCATGGGCGATCACCCTGGCGACCACGCCGGAGTCGACGAACGCCTCCATCACGGCGGCCGGTCGATCGCTCGCGACGAGCAGGTCGACGTCGCCGATCGTCTCGGCCATGCGTCGCAGCGAACCCGCGTAGGCGGCCCGCCGCACCCCGGGGATCGATCGGAGACGTGCGAGCAGTTCCTCGGCGACCTCGAGGGCCTCGTTCACCTGGACCCGCCCTCGGCTGGACCGCAGCTGACGGACACCGGCGAGCACGTTGCGCTCCGTCGTGCGAGAGAAGCCCTTCAGCGACGCCAGCTCGCCCCGCTCAGCGGCGGCCGCGAGCTCGTCGACCGAGGCGATGCCCAGCTCCCGATAGGCCGCCATCGCCTTCTTCGGACCGAAGCCGGGGATCGACGTCATCTCCCGGACGCCGACGGGCACCTGCGCCCGCAGGTGGTCGAGCTCCTCGAAGCTCCCGCTGCGCAGGTACTCGCTGACCTTCGCTGCGATCGACTTCCCGACCCCGGGGATCGCCAGCACGCCGCGCTCATCGAGCTCGGCAACGTCGTCCGGATACCCCCCCACGGCCCGAGCCGCCTTCTCATAGGCGCGCGGCTTGAAGGGGTCGTCGCTCACGATCGAGAGCAGGTCGGCGTACTCCTGGAGCGCTCGCTCGACCCGGTCGTTGGTTCGAGGCACCTCGACGCCTCAGGCGGCGCCGAAGAGGCGGAGCAGCAGCGCCTTCTGGGTGTGGAGGCGGTTCTCGGCCTGGTCCCAGACGGCTGAGCGCGGGCCGTCGATCACCTCGGCAGCGATCTCCTGGCCCCGGTGCGCCGGCAGGCAGTGGAGCACCACCACGTGCTCGGCGGCGGCCTCGACCAGGTCCTGGGTCACCTGGTAGGGCGTGAACACCAGCATCCGCTCGTCGGCCTCGGCTTCCTGCCCCATGCTGGCCCAGACGTCGGTGTACAGCACGTCGGCCCCACGGGCGGCCCCGGAGGGGTCGTTCGTCACCTCGGCCCCGCCACCGGTCTCCTCCGCGATCTCGGAGGCACGTTGCACGACCTGGGGGATCGGCTCGAACCCTGCGGGGGTCGCGACCCGCACCGTCATGCCCGCCTTCGCGCCGCCGAGCAGCAGGGAATGTGCGACGTTGTTCCCGTCACCGAGGAAGGTGAGGGTGCGGCCGCCCAGAGATCCGAGACGCTCACGCATCGTGAGCAGATCGGCCAGCGCCTGACACGGGTGTTCGAAGTCCGAGAGGGAGTTCACCACCGGCACGTCGGCGGCGCCGGCCATCACTTCCAGCCGCTCCTGCTCGAAGGTCCGCAGCACGATCGCATCGAGGTACCTCGACAGCACCCGCCCCGTGTCCTCGATCGTCTCGCCACGGCCGAGCTGCAGCTCGCTCGAGGAGAGCACGACCGGATGGGCGCCGAGCTGCGCGACCCCGACCTCGAACGAGACCCTGGTGCGGGTGCTCGGCTTCTCGAACACCAGGCCGATCGATCGCCCGGCCAGTAGGCCATCATATGCCTCGGGATGAGCTTTCACGTCGGCGGCCAGGTCGAGCAGGTCGTCGAGCTCCTTGGGGCTGAGATCGTCGACGGAGAGGTAGTCGTGCTCCACGGCGCGGAGTCTATCGGCATCCACCGAAGCGGTGCCAGGGGACGGCCGTTCGACGACGACAGAGAGGCCGGGGGCGGCTCGGCGAGGGGTCAGCCCGATCGCAGCTCGGCGCCGAAGTCCCGTCGGAGCCGGTCGACGATCGCGGCGACGACCGGCTCCCCGTCCTCGCTCGTGAGCGTGCGATCACGGGCTCGCAGCTCCAGCGCGAACGCGAGGCTCTTGGTCCCCGGCTCGAGCGGAGGACCCCGGAACACGTCGAACAACGCGCACCGGCCCAAGAGCTCGCCCGCCGCCTCCTCGATCGCCCCCTGGACCTCGCCGGCGACGGCGTCCTCGGCGACGATGAACGCGAGGTCGCGCCGGACGGGCGGGTATCGCGGCACGTCGTGGGCCACCAACGAATCCGTCGCGACCGCCAAGAGATCGTCGAGCACCAGCTCACAGACCGCGAGGCGCCCCACGATCTCGTGGGCGCGGGCGACCCGCGGGTGCACCTCCCCCACAGCACCGACGCTCGCGTCGCCGACGAGCACCCGCGCGGAACGGCCGGGATGGAACGGGTGGCCGGGGGCGTCGCCCAGGCGCCACCCGCGGACACCGAGCTCCGTCATCAGCGCGCCGAGCACGCCCGTCGCGTCGAGCGCGTCGTAGGACCGTGGCTCTGCCGACCAATGCTCGTCGGCCGGGCCGGACAGGGCGAACGCCACGTCCTGACGCTCCGAGACGTCCTCACCCTCGAGACGGAAGACCGTGCCCGCCTCGAAGATCGAGACGTCGGCAACCCCCCAGGCCTGGTTGCGGGCCGTCGCGCTCACGAGCCCGGGCAGGAGCCGCGTGCGGAGGAAGCCCTCGTCGGCTTGGAGCGGGTTCGCGACGGGCACCGGTTCGACGTCGCCGCTCATCGCGAGATCCTCGGCCGACGCGAACGTCATGAGCTGCACCTCTCGGAGCCCGCATCGGACGAGGCCGTCGACCGCCCGCATCCGGAACCGGTAGGACTCGGGGACCCCGCCGGCCTGTCCGGTCGGCGGCACGCGCATGCCGATGCGCTCGTACCCGAGCACCCGCGCGACCTCCTCGATCAGGTCGACCTCCCGCTCGACGTCCACGCGATACCCGGGCACCTCGGCCTCGATGGCCTCGGCATCGCCGTCGAACGAAGGGCGGTGCGCCATGCGGAGTCGGTCGAAGACACCTTCGGTGTCAGCCCGGCTCACGTCGTACGCGAGCAACGCCGATGCCCGCGCGGGGCGGATCGACACCCACCGGCGCGGCGGCGTGGCTCCGTCCTCGGCGATGCCGCTCGAGACCGCGCCACCAGCCCACGCCGCCATCAGCTGCGCCCCCCTGGCCGCTGCGGCATCGAGCGCCTCGGGATCGGTGCCTCGCTCGAATCGATGTGACGCCTCGGTGTGCAGGTCGAGACGGCGGGCGGTGCGCAGGATGCCCGTGCGCGTGAACGACGCCGACTCGAGCAGGACGTCGACGGTGTCATCGCCGACCTCCGAGGTCGCACCTCCCATCACCCCCGCGATCGCCACCGGCCGTTCGACGTCACAGATCAGGAGATCGCCCTCGCCCAGCGTCCGATCGACGCCGTCGAGCGTGCGCAGGATCTCGCCATCGGCCGCGCGCCGCACCACGATGCCGGGTCCCTCCAGCCTGTGCAGGTCGAACGCGTGCAGCGGCTGTCCGATCTCCAGCATCGTGTAGTTCGTGGCGTCGACCACCGCAGAGATCGGCCGCATGCCACACGCGGTCAGGCGAGCCTGGGCGCGGATCGGCGTCGTTCCCCCGCTGATGCCTCTGATCACCCGAGCCACGTACCGGGGGCAACCGTCGAGCGCGTCGATGCGGATCGTCGCAACCTCACCGGCTCGCTCCTGCGACTCTCCGAGCGGCGGCGCGGGGTCGACGAGGGGCGTGCCCGTGAGAGCCGAGACCTCGCGCGCCACCCCCACCACGCTGAGGAAGTCCGGTCGGTTCGGTTCCACCTCGATGTCGAGGACCTCGTCGTCGAGGCCGAGCGCGGTGACGAGGTCCTCGCCCGGTGAGACGGCCTCCGCGTTCAGCACCAGGATGCCGGTGTGCACGTCGGCGATCGCGAGCTCTCGCGACGAGCACAGCATGCCGTTCGAGACGACGCCTCCCATGTCCCGGGGGGCGAGCGGCTCGGGAAGCACGGGCACGCGCGCACCGGGCCGCGCCCAGGGCACGAGATCGCCAGCCTCGTAGTTGCGGATACCGGCGCACACGACATGCTCCCCCGCGCCGTCGTCGACGGTCACCACGGTGAGCTTCTGCGAATTCGGGTGGTCCTCCACCTTCACGACGCGGGCGACGATCACCCCCTGGACGCCGCTCCACGGGTGGAGCACCTCCTCGACCTTCACGCCGTGTAGGGTCAACCGTTCCGCGAGGTCGTCCGCCGTCTGCTCGGTCGGGCAGAACTCCCGCAGCCACGACCAGACGATCCTCATACGACCCCCTGGAACTGCTCAAGCAGGCGCACGTCGCCGTCGACGAGCAAGCGGATGTCGGAGATCTCGTACCTGAGCAGAGCCACCCGCTCGATGCCGAGCCCGAACGCGAACCCCGTGTAGCGCTCGGGGTCGTACCCGCAGTTCTCGAGGACCACCGGGTGCACCATGCCGGCGCCGAGCAGCTCGATCCATCCAGTGCCGCAGACTCGACAGCCGGCTCCGTCGCAGCGGAAGCACGAGACCCCGACCTCGCAGCCCGGTTCCACGAACGGGAAGAACGCCGGGCCCAGCCTGATGCGACGCCGCTCACCGAACATCGCCTTCACGAACACATCGAGGGTGCCCTTCAGGTCGGCGAACGTGATGCCTTCGTCGACCGCCAATCCCTCGATCTGCTGGAAGACGGGCAGGTGGGTCGGGTCGGGGGTCTCGCGCCGGTAGACGCGACCGGGGGCCACCACGAAGACGGGGGGCGGCTGGGACTGCATCGTGCGGATCTGCACCGCCGACGTCTCCGTGCGCAGCAGGAGTTCCGGCCTCCCCGGCACGTTCACGTAGAGGGAGTCCTTCATCGTGCGAGCGGGGTGGTCGGGGGGGATGTTCAGCGCCTGGAAGTTGTGCCAGTCGTCCTCGACCTCAGGCCCTTCGACGACGCGGAAGCCGAGGCTCGTGAACACCTCGACGGCCTCGCGCTCGACGATCGTGAGGGGATGGAACGAACCCACCCGGGGCGACCGTCCTGGCAACGACATGTCCAGTCGATCGGCTTCGAGTAGGGCGTCCTCGGCCAGGTGCTGCAGGAGCTCGGCTCGAACGGCGAGCGCATCCTGCAGAGCCCCCCGAACCTCGTTCGCCGCCTGTCCCACGCGCTTGCGGTCGTCGGGTGGCAGCGCGCCCAGCGACTTCTGGACCGCGCTGAACGGAGACCTGCGGCCCATGACCTCGACCTGGGCCGCCTCGAGCTCATCCAGCGTCGCGGCGGCCTCGATCAGGTCGAGACCGCGACGTCGCTCGAGGTCGAGTGAACGGAGCATCTCCTCGGGGTCCATCAGGGGCCTGAGTCTACCGGCCGGTCGCGAGCCGACGGTGCGCGCGAGGCGTCACGCCGACGGCGCGTCAGGCCCCGCGGGAAGCTCGAGGTGGAACACCAGACGACCGTCCTCGACCGATCCCCAGCAGCGCCCCCCCTGGGCCTCGGTCACACCCCGGGCCACGAACAGTCCGATCTTGCTGCCGGCTCCCTCTCCCGGGCGCCGAGGCAGGAAGAGCGCGTCCGTCTCGTCGTCGGTGAGATCGGAAGTCGGTCTCGAGGCACGGAGCACCAACGTCGACCCCCGCATCTCCCCGTCGACGACGATGGGTCCCTCGCTCCCCCACCACACGAGCGATCCGAGGAACGCCTGGACCGTCGTCTTGAGCCGGGCGGGATCCGCGAAGACGACACCCACCCGGCCGGCCCACTCGACCTCCGGGTGGTCGGGATCCCTCCGCTGCGCCTGGGCGACGCTCATGACGAGTTCCCCGACGTCGACCTGCTCCCGGAACACCTCGAGCGTGCCACCGACCACCCGGCCCGCATCGACGAGCATCCTCAAGATGGTGTCCATGCGGTCCGCGTCGTGCACGATGCCTTGCAGCATCAGGGCACGCTGGTCCTCGCTCATCGCGCTCCACCGGCGCTCGAGCGCGTATCCGAATCCCTTCATCGCCGTGAGCGGCGACCGGATGTCGTGGGCCGCGGACGCCACGATGTTCTCGAGGGCCTCGCCCGCCCGCAGACGGCGCCGTTGCCACTCGAACAGGCACACAGTCGCCGCGGCAGCGAGGTTCAGCGATTCCGCCCGGCCGGACTGGGGAACGCGGACCGCGGCGTCGGCGACCGCCACGACGTCGCCGGGAAGGCCCTGTGCCTCGTTGCCGAACACGAAGACCACGGGGCCCGAGAGGTCGGAGCGATAGAGATCGGCCGCGCCCTCGGCGGCCATCGCGAGCACTCGGGCACCGCGCTCCTTGGCCCGCGCCATCGTCTCGATCGTCGAGGCTCCCCGGACGACCGGCAGATGGAACAGCGATCCGGCTGAGGCACGGGCTGTCTTGGGGTTGTAGACGTCGACCGACGACTCGGAGAAGACCACCCCCCCGGCGCCTGCCGCGTCGGCGGATCGGAGCACGGTGCCCGCGTTGCCGGGGTCACGGATCTCGTGCAGCACGGCGATGCACACGTCGTCCCCCGTGGAGACGACGTCGAGGAGGCCTTCCAGCCCGACGTCGAGGAAGCCCGCGACGCCGACGACCGCCTGCGGGGTGACGGTGGAGGTCAGGCGGCGGACGACCTCGTCGGCGACGTGGTGCGTCTCGACCCCGGCCTGTCGCGCTCGCAGGGCGAGCGGGTCGAGGTCATCGGTCGTGAACAGGATCTCGAGCCGATCGGCATCGAGGGCCTCGCCGACCACCTGGGCCCCCTCGAGCAGGAACCGCCGCGCGTCCTCTCGGAAGGCGCGCTTTCGCAGGCGCGAGGCGTTCGCGACCTTCGGGTTCTTGGCGGACGTCAGCACCGGGTGCCTCTCCGCCCGTGCGACCTCAGGCCGCGGCGGAGGCGGCCTTCGCCTGTTCGACGAGCGCGGCGAACGCGGTGGGGTCGTTGACGGCCATGTCGGCCAAGATCTTGCGGTCGAGCTCGACGCCCGCGAGCTTCAGGCCGTTGATGAAGCGTGAGTAGGACATACCGTGGGGGCGGACAGCCGCGTTGATGCGGGCGATCCACAGCCTCCGGAACTGCGCCTTGCGGTCGCGGCGGTCGCGGTAGGCGTACATGCCTGAGTGCATGACCTGCTCTTTGGCGGCCCGATACCGCTTCCGGCGTGTCCCCGTGTAGCCCTTGGCCTGCTCGAGCACCGCACGGCGCTTCTTCTTCGCGTGGACCGATCGCTTGACGCGCGCCATCGCTCAGGCCTTCCCCAGCAGTCGCTTGATCTTCTTCTTCTCGGCCGTGACCTCGGACATGCCCTCGACGCGACGACGCTGTCCGCCGCTCTTCTTCGTGAGCATGTGGTTCCCGGTGGCCTTCCGATGCAGCACCTTGCCCTTGCGCGTCACTCGGAAGCGCTTGGTGGTGGCGCTGTGACTCTTCATCTTCGGCATCGCGTCATCCTTCGTCGTTCGATGCGGGGGTCTTCGGGGCCGATCCGGCCTCGGGCGACTCGGCCTCGGCCGCTTCCTGTTCTGCCTCCCCGATCGGGTCCGGTTCCGCGACGACCACGTCGGCCGCCGCGGGCTCGGCGATCGCTGCGGGCTCGAGGTCGGCGTGCTCGGCCTCCCGAGCCAGCTTCGCGGCCTCCTTGGCCTGCGCCTCGACGTACCGCTTGTTCGGGCCGATCACCATGATCATGTTGCGCCCTTCCTGCTTCGGGAAGGACTCCACGACGATCGCCTCGCCCAGGTCGGCCACGAGCCGGTCGAGGATCTTGCGTCCGAGCTCCGTGTGCGCCATCTCGCGCCCACGGAACATGATCGTGACCTTGACCTTGTTGCCACCCTTCAGGAACCGCTCGACGTGGCCCTTCTTCGTGGCGTAGTCGTGCGGGTCGATCTTGGGGCGGAACTTGATCTCCTTCAGGCCGCTCCGCGACTGCTTCTTCCGAGCTTCCTTCTGACGAACGTCGCGCTCGTACTTGAACTTGCCGTAGTCCATGATGCGACAGACGGGCGGGTTCGCCTGCGGTGCCACCTCGACGAGGTCGAGATCGAGCTCGCGGGCCTGGCGCAGCGCCTCGCGGGTGTCGATCACCCCGATCTGCTGGCCGTCGGCCCCCACCAGGCGTACCTGGGGAGAGCGGATCCGGTCGTTGATTCGCGGATCGGTGGAGACCCCGCATCACCTCCTATAGACGAACGAGCACCGGGAAGGCCCGGTGCATGGCGAACACACGTGCGTGCACTTCTGGCCGGGAAGTATAGGGGTCGGAACCGGGAGGTGTCGACGAGCGACGACTCGATCGCTCACCAATCCGGCTCGAGCGGGCGCCCGTACGCGTCCTCGAGACGTTGCGTGTCGTCCTCCATCGTGTATCCGTAGGCGATCTCGAGGATGCGCCCCCTCGATGCCCCTTCGCAGCGGATGCGGTGGGTCTCCTCGGCCGGGATCATGAACTCCTCCCCCGGCTGAGCCTCGACCACGCGGTTGCCGATCTCGATCGTGAGCCCCGGGTCGAGCACCACCCACATCTCGTCGCGCATGCGGTGGAAGTGCACGCTCGTCTCCTGGCTCGGCTCGACGGTGATCACCCGCACCGACGACGGCTGGTTGAGCGCGTACGTGGCCACCTTGCCCCATGGCTTGTCGACGATCATCCGAACACCTCCAGGTCGGCGCGCATCTGCTCCGCCCCGGGTCGACGGGTCATGGCCGCGCGCCCTCCTCCTCGGGGAGGCGATCCAGCAGCCATGCCATCTCGAGAGCCGCCTCGGCCGCCTCCCATCCCTTGTTCCCGTGCGCCCCTCCCGCCCGGGACTCGGCCTGTCCGAGATCGTCCGTCGCCAGCACCTCGAAGATCACGGGCACGCCGGTCTCCAGGGCGACCTGCGCGATGCCGCGTGCCGCTTCGGTTGCCACGAGCTCGAAATGCGTCGTCTCGCCGCGGATCACGGCCCCCAAACAGATCACCGCGTCGTATCGACCGGACCTCGCCATCCGGGAAGCCACCAGCGGGATCTCGAAGGCGCCCGGCACCCACGCCACGTCGACGCTCTCGTCGAGCACGCCGTGCTTGGCGAGCCCGGCGATCGCGCCGTCGACGAGCTTGCCGGTCACGATCTCGTTGAACCGAGCCGCCACGACCGCGATGCGGCGGCCGGCCCCGTCATGCACGCCCACGAACGTGGTCACGCGCGAGCTCCCGCCTCGGGTTCGGCCTCGGGGACGTCGAGCAGGTGCCCCATCTTCTGCTGTTTCGTCCGCAGGTACCCGACGTTCTCCGCCGTCGGCTCGATCTGCAGCGGCAACCGCTCCTCGATCGCGAGACCGTAGCCTTCGAGCCCTGCCCGCTTGTCGGGGTTGTTCGTGAGGAGCCGCATCGTCGTCACGCCGAGATCCACGAGGATCTGAGCCCCGATGCCGTACTCACGCTGATCGGCTGGGAATCCGAGCTCGATGTTCGCTTCCACCGTGTCGCGGCCCTGATCCTGCAACTGATAGGCGCGCAGCTTGTGCGTGAGCCCGATCGCTCGCCCCTCGTGACCGCGGACGTACAGCACGACCCCACGGCCCTCCTTCGCGATCAGCTCGAGCGCGCGATCGAGCTGCGCACCGCAATCGCATCGCAGGGAGCCGAACACGTCGCCGGTGAGGCACTCCGAGTGCACCCGCGTGATGACCCCACGCCCGTCGCCGATGTCGCCCATCACGAGGGCCACGTGCGTGCGCCCGTCGACCACGCTGTCGTATGCGTAGGACCGGAACTCTCCGTACGGGGTCGGGATCGTCGCCTCCGCCACCCGCTGCACGAGGACCTCCCGATGGCGCCGGTACTCGATCAGGTCCGCGATCGAGATCAGCGTCATGCCGTGCTCCCGCGCCACACGGATCAGCTCAGGCATGCGGGCCATCGTGCCGTCCTCGTTCATCACCTCGCAGATCACGCCGGCGGGGAACATGCCGGCCATCGTGGCCAGATCGACGGCCGCCTCGGTGTGTCCGGCGCGGCGCAACACCCCGCCGTCCTTCGCCCTGAGGGGGAAGACGTGTCCCGGCTTCTGGAAGTCCCTCGGCACCACCTCAGGATCGGTCACCGCCTTCGCGGTGATCGCCCGGTCATAGGCGCTCGTGCCCGTCGTCGTGCCGTGGCGGAAGTCGATCGACACGGTGAACGCCGCCTCGTGGCCGTCGGTGGTGTCGGTGACCATCTGCGGGATGCCGAGCTCGTCCAGGCGCCACGCAGCGCACGGCAGACACACGATGCCGCGCCCGTGGGTGACCATGAAGTTCACATCCTCAGGGGTACACGCCTCGGCGGCCATGATGAAGTCGCCCTCGTTCTCGCGGTCCGCGTCGTCGACGACCAGTACCATGCGACCTCGGCGGATCTCCTCGACCGCCTCCGGGATCGTCGAGAAGATCGTGCGATCGAGCCCGTCGCGGTTCGCGCTGTCATCCATCGTGTGCTCCTCCATCGTGCTCGGTGTCCTCCGTATGCCCGGCATCGGGAACCAGGAGGCGTTCGACGAACTTGGCGATCATGTCGACCTCGAGATTGACCGGGTCCCCCGGCACGACCGTGCCGAGCGTCGTCACGGCCAGGGTGTGCGGGATCAGGGCGACCGTGATCCCTTCGGCGTTGAGCTCAGCCACGGTCAGGCTCACGCCGTCCACCGTGATCGAGCCCTTCTCGACCGTGTAGCGGCGGAGCCCCGGCGGCACCGTGATGCGCAGGCGCGACCCGCCGGCGCCGTCGGGAGTGACGCCGACCACCTCACCCACGCCGTCGACATGCCCCTGCACGAGATGCCCACCGAGCCGTGCCGCCAACGTCACCGGTCGTTCCAGGTTGACCGGCGCGCCCACCTCGAGCCGGCGCAGGCTGGTGCGCGCGATCGTCTCCTCGGAGAGATCGAAGCCGAGTCGGTCGGCCGCGTGTGCCACCACGGTGAGGCAGACACCGTTCACCGCGACCGATGCGCCGATGCCACTGTCGTCGGGGACGACCCTGCACGCCACCTCGAGGCGGGGGCCATCGAGACCCCGCACGGACCCGAGCTCCTCAACGATGCCCGTGAACATCGGCCACCACCTTGAGGTCGGCTCCCACCTGGTCCGCGCGCAGGGTCCCGAGGCGGATCGCCGCATCGATCGGGGAGAACCCCGCACCCGCGATCACCGTGGGTGAGTCCTCTCCCCCGACCAACAGCGGCGCGAGGTAGAGCACGATCCGGTCCACCACGTCGTCGCGCACCGCGCTCCACGCCAGGGTCCCACCACCCTCGAGGAGGACCCCCTGCACATCGCGCTTGCCGAGCTCGGCGATGAGGGCCGGAAGCGAGACGGCCCCTGCGGCGTCGCGGTCGAGGACCACGATGTCGGCGCCGGCGTCCCCGTACTCGCGGATCCGCGCGTCCGAGACGCGGTCGGTCGTGGCCACGAGCGTCGGCGCGGCATCGTCGAAGACTCGCAGCGTGGGTGGCACCCGTCCCGTGGAATCGACCAGCACGCGTACTGGAGGGGTGGCCGTGTCTGCGAACGGGCCCCGGACGGTGAGCGCAGGGTCGTCGGCGATCGCGGTGCCCGCGCCGACCACGACGGCGTCGGACCAGGCACGCAGGCGATGCGCATCGGCACGGGCGGCCTCGCCGGTGATCCATCGCGCCGAGCCGTCGGCCGCGGCCGTCTTCCCGTCGAGGCTCGACGCCATCTTCAGCACCGAGAACGGTCGTCCTGTGGCGACGTGATGGTCGAACGCGACGTTCAGCGCGCGCGCCTCCTCCTGCAGCCGCCCGACGTCGACGTGGATGCCGGCCGCACGAAGCTCGGCCACGCCCGGCGCATCGGCGCCGAGGTTCGGATCGGTCGCCGCCACGACCACGCTCGCCACGCCGGCCTCGATCAGGGCACGCGTGCAGGGCGGGGTGCGGCCGAAGCGGTTGCACGGCTCGAGCGTGCAGACGAGGGTCGCGCCCTTCGCGCGGTCACCCGCCGACCGGAGCGCGGCGACCTCGGCGTGATCGGTCCCCGGACCTTCGTGCCATCCCTCGCCGACGACTTCGCCGTCACGCACCACGACCGCGCCCACGAGGGGGTTGGGGGAGACGCGGCCCCAGCCTCGTTCCGCGAGCGCAAGGGCTCGCCGCACATGCGCCTCAGCGATCGCAGCCATCGTGCCTCCTCCGCCCGGAGCGGGTGGGCACGGCAGGCGCACGGCGAGTGCGGGCCGCGCGGAGCGCGCGACCGAGCCGTGTGCCCGTCTCCTCCCATCCCGACTGTCACGGTCGGTTCCGGAATCGCACCGGATCCACCCACGACTGGCGGCCGTGGGGTCGCGGACTCTCACCGCCGGTGGGGAGTTGCACCCCGCCCCGGAAACGAGCTTCTGAAGCCGAGTATACGCACCCGGGCGTGCAGGCGGGAAGCGCGGGTGGGATGTCAGGCCGAGCGTCGGTCGATCGCGTAGGACGACCCCGCATCGCGCTTGGCGAACTGCTTCATCTCCGTCGCGACCGCCACCGCCTCGCCGTAGTGGGCGAACGGATGCCGCGCGCTCGACGCGATGCCGATCGAGATGCCCACGAGCGGGATGTCCTGCATCACGCCCTTGCGATCCTCGATCCGCACGAAGCCGCGCTCGAGGTCCTCGGGCTCGTAGAACTCCGTCTTCGCGGCCTCGAAACCGTCGCACACACTCTTCGCGACGCCCTCGGCCACATCCGGACGCACGACGACCACGAAGTCGTCGCCCCCCACATGCCCGACGAATCCGTGCGAGCCATCGTGGCCCGCGACCGCATCCTGGATGATGCGAGCCGTCGACTGGATCAACCGATCACCGCGCACGAAACCCTTCTGGTCGTTGTACGCCTTGAAGTTGTCGAGATCGCAGTAGAGGACGGCGAACGACTGCCCCTCGCGGACCTGCCGCTCGATCTCCTCCTGGATGCGGATGTTGCCGGGAAGGCCGGTCAGCGGAGAGAGGTTGCGCATCTCCTTGGCCCGGCGGAGCGTTCCTTTGACGCGTGCCAGCAGCTCGATCGGATCGAAGGGCTTGATGATGTAGTCGTCGGCGCCGGACTGCAGACCGGTGACCTTGTCGGCCGACAGGGCCTTGGCCGTCAGCATGATGATGCTCGTGTTCGCGGTCTGGGGGTTCTTGCGCAGACGCTGGGCGACCTCGAAGCCGTCGAGTCGCGGCATCATCACGTCGAGCAGGACGAGGTCGGGTCGCAGGAGTGCCGCTCGCTCGAGCGCGACCTCACCGTCGCCGGCGACCGCCACCTCGTAGCCTGCGGAGCGCAGGTTCACCTCGACGAAGCGGGCGATGTCGGGGTCGTCGTCGACGACGAGGATCGTCTCGGCCATCAGGCTGCCTCACCGTTGGCGATCGCGCGGAGCACGCGTGCGTTCTCGGCCGGATCCGCCGCCTGGAAGATGCCGCTCGCACTGATCAGCACGGTCGCTCCGGCGTCGACCGCCCGGCGCGCGTTGTCGACCTTGACGCCGCCGTCGATCTCGACGTCGACGGCGAGCCCACGGCGATCGATCTCGGCTCGTACGGCCTCGATGCGAGGGTAGACGGCCGGATCGAGGGTCTGTCCGCTCCACCCCGGCTCGATGCTCATCAGCATCACGTCGTCGACCTGTTCCAGGTACGGGAACACGTCGTCGACCGGGGTGCTCAGATTGATCGTGACACCGGCGCCGAGGCCCGCGCTGCGCGCCTTGTCGATCGCGATGACGGGATCGGCGACCGCCTCGTGATGGAACGACACCACGTCGAGCCCCGCCTCCGCGAGCTCCTCGAAGAACGACTCGGGAGCCTCGACCATGAGGTGGCCGTGCAGCGTGCGGTCGGTGTGGGGCCGCAGGGAAGCGACCACCACCGTGCCGAGTGCGATGGGAGGTACGAAGTGCCCGTCCATGATGTCGATATGGATGACTTCGGCATGCTCGTGGACGAGCTTGACCTGATCGGCCAGGTGCGCGAGGTCGGCGGACAGGATCGAGGCGGCGAGCTTCCCCACAGGGGTCATCGTACCGGCCGCCTCAGGGCTCCCTGACGAACGCGGCGATGAACATGCCGTCGCTGCCGTGGCGGTGCGGCCACAGCCGAACACGCTCCGCCGCCCCGTCGGGGCCGTCGATCACGATCGGCGCGAGGTCGGGACGATGACGGACGATCGCGTCGGCGGCCGCGTCCGTCTCTGCTCTCGGGAACGTGCAGACGGAGTAGACGAGGCGCCCGCCGGGTGCGAGGAGGTCCGCCACCGACGACACGATCTCGACCTGCTTCCTCGCCAGCATGCTCAGGTCCCGTTTCCGATCACGCCAGAGCAGCTCGGGCCGCCGGCGGGACGAGCCCAAGCCGGTGCACGGGGCATCGACCAGGATGCGGTCGAACGGTCCACGCAGGGCTGGCGCGGTGGCGTCCTGTGCGAGCACGAGCGGGTGAACGGCGAGCCGGTGGGCGCTGCGCCCGATCAGACCGACCCGGCCGGCGTGCAGGTCGGCGCCGACGACGAGCCCCTCGTCACCGACGAGCGCCGCCGCATAGGTCGTCTTGCCCCCCGGCGCCGCACAGGCATCGAGGATGCGATCGCCCGGTCGGGGGTCGAGGGCTCGGACGACGAACGCCGACGCCTGATCCTGCACGGCGAACCACCCCTCCTCGTATCCGGGCAGACGGGCGGGGTCGCCCCCGTCGAGCAGGAGACAGGCAGGATCGAGCGAGGCGTGACGGGGATCGAGGCCCGCGTCGCGGAGCGCCCGCTCGAGGAGCCCAGGCTCGACCACGGCCAGATTCGCACGCAGGCAGAGCGAGGCGGGACTCGCGAAGGCCCCGGCCGCCGGTTCGACCTCGTGTGCCGGGAGCAACGCCCGGAGCTCGTTCACCGCCCACGGCGCCAAGCCGGTGCGGATCGCGACGTCGGCGTCACGTTCGCCTTCGGGCCAGACCACCGGCTCGGCGGCCAGCCTGCGCAGCACGGCGTTCACGAACCCACGCTCGCGGTCGCCAGCGAGACCCACCGTCTCGCCCACGGCCGCGTGGGGCGCCACGTCGGTGAACAGGACCTGATAGGCGCCGAGCCGGAGCAGCGTGCGTGCGTTCGGCGACATCCGGGCGACCGGCCGGCTCGCGACGCGATCGAGCGCCCAGTCGATCGCGAGCAGATGGCGGATCGTGCCGAAGGCGAGCCCGGTGGCGAACGCACGATCGCGCTCGTCCAGCCGAGAACGTCGCAGGGCGCCGGGGATGACGATCGTCGAATACGCGCCTTCGTCGGTGATCCGACGGATCGCCTCCAGCGCCACCGAGCGCGCGGTCTGCCTCACGAGCAGCGCTCTCCGGGATGGAGGCGCGCGCCGCGCGCCCAGTCGGCCCCCGGCATGCGCGACCGCCCGGCGGGGGCGACCTCCAGCGCGGCGACCCCCCCCTCGGACGCCATCACCACCGGCGTGCCGTCGTCGTCGAGCCACACCTCGCCCCCGCGACGGTCCGCTTCGGACGACCCTTCCTGTGCTCGAACCTCGGCTCGCAGCAGCTTGAGCGGCGTCGCTCGGAACGTCGTCGTCGCCCCGGGCGCGGGCGCGAACGCACGGACACGCCGGACGATCGCCTCGGCCGGTTCTCGCCAGTCGATCCTCCGCTCCTCGGCCTGCGGCTTCACGGCGAACGTGACGCCCTCGTCGCCCTGAGGGACCGGTGCCGCCGTGCCCGCGATCAGCGCACGGAGCGCATCCACGACCAGCGGGGCGCCGAACTCGGCGAGCCGCCCACCGAGGCTTCCCGCGTCGTCGCCGGGCAGGATCGGCTCCTGCCGAGCGATGAGGATCGGCCCCGTGTCGAGACCTTCGTCGAGGAGCATCACGCTCACGCCGGTGGTCTCGTCACCCTCGAGGATCGCGCGCTGCACCGGTGCGGCTCCCCGCCAGCGGGGCAGCAATGAGAAGTGCAGGTTGATCGTCCCGAGCGCGGGTAGCTCGAGCACGGCAGGCGGGAGCAGCTCTCCATAGGCGACGACGACGATCGCATCGGGCCGGCTCGACTCGAGCGCCGCCCATCCGTCGCCGGCGCGGACGCCGTCGACCTCGAGGAGCTGGAGGCCCAGCGCTCGAGCGGCGTCGGCGACGGCCGTGGACGTGAGGCGCGACCCGCGACCCGCCGGACGCGGGGGGTTCGTGATCACGAGTTCGATCCGGACGTCGTCGGCCTCGGCGAGCGCCTCGAGGGTGGGCACCGACCACGGGTCGTTGCCCAGGAAGAGCACGCGCACCGCGTCACCCCTCGGATCTGCGCGTCAGGCGGCGCTTCGACGGAGTGTCCTCGAGTCCCAGCTCGATGCGTCGGAGTTCGGCCAAGACCGATCGCCGACCCTCGTCGTCGAGGCGATCGATGAACAGCATGCCGTCGAGATGGTCGGTCTCGTGCTGGAAGATGCGGGCAAGCAGGCCCTCCCCGGTGAGTTCGAGTGGGGCACCGTCCACGTCTTGACCGCTGCACATGATCCTCGCGTACCGCTTCGTCTCGTGATATGGGCCGGGGATCGAGAGGCACCCCTCCTCCTCGAGGAGCTCTCCCTCGCCGCCGGAGAGCACCGGGTTCGCCATGAACGACGGGCCGGTCTGTCCGTCGTCGAAGGTGAACACCCTGAGCGAGATGCCTACCTGCGGCCCTGCGAGCCCCACCCCCGGGGCGTCGTACATCGTCTCGAGCATGTCGTCGCGCAGGGCGCGCAGGGTCCGGTCGAACGTCGTCACCGGCTTGGCAGGCTCGCGCAGCACGGGGTCACCGAGGATGCGGATCGGCATGATCACGGGTCGTCGCTCTCGTTCGGCTCACAGATGCGGCTCGGCCTCGACACGGGTGATCACGTCGCGCACGGCGAGGGCACGGGCCTGCCGGCCGAACGCCGCGACGCGGCCCGGGTCGAGCGCGAGCAAGCATACCGTCTGCCCATCGACCGTCGAGACCAGCAGCGTGATCGGATCGAAGGCGGCCAGCTCGTCGGGCAGCGCCTCGTCGCCGACCACCCGGAACACGGCCGACCCGACCGGGAACCCGGCCTGGGCTCGCCGCTCACGCTCGTCTCGATGGAAGCGTGCGGGGTCGCCGAGCACGAGGGATTGGATCGCAGGGTCGTTCGCGTGCATGGACTGCACGATCGCTCGCCCCCCCGGTCTGGCCCAGGCGATGGCCTCGGTCCAGGTCGCGACGGCACGTTCCCGCGCCGTCAGGCCCGGACGACGTCCGGCCAGGTCGGCATCGAGGATCGCCACGAGATCGAGGCCGCCACCTCCGAGATCCCGCACGTCCTCGGGTCCGCCCACGAGGACCTCCCCGTCGGCCGGCAGTCGCGGCGGTTCATCCGCCGCCAACCTGTGCACCGGCACCCGCGCGATCCGGGCCGCCCACTCCTCGACCCGTTCCTGCCCTCCCCGGCGGAGGCCGAAGTCGCTGGCCCCACAGGTGCGACATCGCCCCGGCGCCTCGCAGACGACGCACCGCACCGATCCCTCGCTCGAACGCAGCGAGCCCTGACAGACCGCACACGCGGCCGGCCGGCCGCAGCCGCGACACACGGCGGCGATGCCGTACCCCGGGAGCGGCGAGAAGACGAAGGCCCTGCTGCACTCTCGCAGCGCACGCACCAGCCGGGGGGCGCGTCCCTCGGGTCCGGGCCCCACGATCTCCACGGGCACCCAGCTGCGGCGCCGAGGCGCGACGGTCGCAAGCCCCAGCGCGACCGCCTCCGACGAGGGCGCCATCGCGGACAAGATGACGACGGCCCTCTCGATGTCTCCGCGGGCGAGGGCCACGTCCCGCACGTGGTAGTACGGGGCACGGTCCTCACGCAGGGCTGGGTGGGACTCTCGACCCACCACGATCAGGCCGAGGCCGGGCACCGGGGCGAAGATGCTCGGACGCGAGCCGACGACGACGTCGAACCGACCGGCCTGCACATCGAGCCAGGTGCGGTAGCGGGCGCGCTTCGACCCCCCCAGCAGCATCGCGACACGGTCGTCACCGAACGCCTCGGCGATCGCCCTCGCCGTGCCGGGAACCGGCGCCGCCTCCGGCACGATCACGAGCGCCCGCCGTCCGGCGTCGAGGCATCGAGCGACGGCTTCGACCACGGCGGAGCCCTCGTGCTCGGGCGCCGGCCGGAGCACCCACGGCCCCGGCGTGCCGGTCGCGATCGCGTCCACGAGGCGCGAGCCTTCCCGATAGCCGTCGAGGACCCGCGGTGGCGACACCTGCCGGGCGACCGGATCGGGCCCGCCAGATCCTCGCCCGACCTCCTCGGCGGCGACCCGAGGGGGCGTCGCCCGCTCGAGCACCGCGGCCAGCGGCGCGACGTAGCGCTCGCTCACCCAGCGGCAGAGGGCCAACCCACCCTCGTCGAACCACCGCGTGGGGGACACCACCTTCTTCACGGCCAGCACACGCCGAGGGACGTCCTCCGTCGGGCCGAGCACCCACCCGCGCACCGCGCGGCCGTGGAACGGGACCTGCACGAGTGATCCGACGCCGGCCTCGAGCTCGGCCGGAAGGTCGTAGGTGAACGGGCGATCGAGGCTCAGCAGCGGCCGGTCGACGCAGATCGCGACCGGTCCGGCGAGCGGCTCGGCGGGCTCAGGCGACCGCGGCGCGGAGGTCGTCGACGCGGTCGATCCCCTCCCAGGGGAATTCCTTCCGACCGAAGTGGCCGTAGGCGGCGGTCTCGCGATAGATCGGCCTCGCGAGGTCGAGGTCGCGGATGATCGCCGCAGGGCGGAAGTCGAAGACGTCCCACAGCACGGCACGGAGCTTCTCGGGATCGACCTGTTCGGTGCCGAAGGTGTCGAGCAGCAGGCTCACCGGGTGTGCGGTGCCGATCGCGTAGGCGAGCTGGAGCTGCGCGCGGTCGGCGAGCCCGGCGGCGACGATGTTCTTGGCCGCGAACCGGGCCATGTACGCGGCCGACCGGTCCACCTTCGTGGGATCCTTGCCGCTGAAGGCACCACCCCCGTGCGGCGCGTACCCGCCGTAGGTGTCGACGATGATCTTGCGGCCGGTGAGGCCGGTGTCGGCCTTCGGTCCGCCGATCTCGAAACGCCCGGTTGGGTTCACGAGCACCCGCACGCCCGAAGAGTCGAGCTCGGGGAACTCGCGCAACACCGGATCGATCACCTCGGCTTCGACGTCGGGCTTCAGGAGCGTCTCGACGTCGACCTCCTCACGGTGCTGCGCCGAGATCAGCACTGTGTCGACACGGATCGGCCGACCGGCTTCGTACTCGATCGAGACCTGGCTCTTCCCGTCGGGGCGCAGGTAAGGCACGACGCCGGCCTTGCGCACGTCGGCGAGCCGCTTCGACAGCCGGTGGGCCATCGCGATCGGCAACGGCATCAGCTCGTCGGTCTCACGGCAGGCGTAGCCGAACATCATGCCCTGGTCGCCCGCCCCAAGGTGATCGAGAGGGTCGCCTGAGTGCTCCGCTCGATGCTCGAGCGCGTCGTCCACACCACGCGCGATGTCGGGCGACTGCTCCTGGATCGCCGTCATCACGCCGCACGTCTCACCGTCGAGGCCGAACTTCGCGTCGGTGTAGCCGACCTCGGTGATCGTCTCGCGCACGATCGATGGCACGTCGACCCACCCCTCGGCCAGGGTGATCTCCCCGCTGACGAAGACGAGGCCCGTCGTGACGAGGGTCTCGCAGGCGACGCGGCTCTCGGAGTCCTCGGTCAGGAACGCGTCGAGGATCGAGTCCGAGATCTGGTCCGCGAGCTTATCCGGGTGCCCCTCGGTGACGGATTCGGATGAGAAGAGGTAGGGCTGGCTCATGATGGCGGAGTCTAGTCCAGCCGGGCGACGATGCGATCGACGATCGCCGTCGCCAGCTCGGCCTTGGTCCAATCCCGCAACGGCACGTCGTCGCCGGTCGCATCGAAGATCGCCGCGTGGTTGGTCTCGGACCCGAACCCGGTGCCGGGACGCCCCACTTCGTTGGCCACCAGGATGTCGACGCCCTTGGCCACGAGCTTGGCACTGCCGGCCGCCTCGACGTCGTCCGTCTCCGCCGCGAACCCGACCAGCACCGATCCGGGCCGGCGCGCCGCGCCGAGCTCGCGGAGGATGTCGGGCGTGGGTTCGAGGATGAGCTCGGGGGGTCCGTCGTCCTTCTTGAGCTTGCCCGGTGAGACCCGCTTCGGGCGGAAATCGGCGACCGCCGCGGCCATCACCACCGCATCGGCGGCATCGAGGTGGGAGTGGACAGCCGTGCGCATCTGCTCAGCGGACGTGACGTGCTCGGTCTCGACGCCGGGAGGAGGCGCTACCGTGCCGGGGCCGAGGACGAGGTGCACGCGAGCCCCCCGGCGGGCGGCTTCCACGGCGACCGAAACCCCCATCCGACCGCTGGAGCGGTTACCGAGGAACCGCACGGGGTCGATCGCCTCGTACGTCGGCCCCGCCGTCACGACGATCTCCCGGTTGGCCAGGTCGGCGGGCGTCTCGCCCGACGGCGACCGAGCGAGGGTCGAGGAGGCGGTCGCGAGGATGTCTTCGGGCTCCGCCATACGACCGAGGCCTTCGTCACCGTGGGCGAGCGCGCCGGTTACGGGTCCGCACAGGGTGACGCCCCGCTCACGCAGCACCGCGACGTTCCCTCGGGTCGCGGGATGCTCCCACATGCCCGTGTGCATCGCTGGTACCACCACGAGCGGGCCGGAGTACTCCAACAGGATCGACGTGAGCAGGTCGTCCGCCATGCCCGTCGCGAGCCTCGCGAGCAGGTGCGCGGTGGCCGGCGCGACGACGACCAGATCGATCGCGTGTGCGAGGCGGACGTGGAGCACCTCACCCGGGCGTTCCCAGAGGGAGGTATGCACCGGCCGCCCGGTGAGCGCAGCGAACGTGTCGGGACCGACGAATCGCATGGCAGACTCGGTCATCACGACCGTGACCTCGGCCCCGGCGCCGGTCAGCAACCGGGCGAGGTGGGCGGACTTGTAGGCGGCGATACCGCCGGTGACGCCGAGCAGGACCCGGCGGTCCGCCAGCATCACTCCGCCTCGGCGGGTTCCTCGGTCCGGACGTACTCGATCTTGCCCTCGGCGATCTCCTCGAGTGCGATCGACAACGGCTTGTTGCTGAAACCGCTCTCGACCAGCGGCGGGACGAACTCACCGCGGCCCTCGCCGAGCTGGTTGTAGTAGCTGTTGATCTCCCGGGCACGCTTGGCCGCCAGGATCACGAGCGTGTACTTGGAGTCGACGGCGGCGAGCAGGTCGTCGATCTTGGGTTCGATCATGCGGAAGGATCCTCCGTGGGGTCGTGCGGACCCTGCCCTGCATCGGATACAGGGCGAGCCCGCGAGGACTCGATGATAGCAGCGACCTGGGACGACGCCCGGGCCACCTCGTCGTTCACGACCACGTGATCGAAGAGGGAACGCTGGGAGAGCTCCCAGTCCGCCTTGGCGAGACGCTCGGCGATCGATGCGTCCGACTCGGTGCCGCGAGACCGCAGCCGGCGCTCGAGCTCGGATCGCGACGGTGGTTCGAGCAGGATCATCACGGCGTCGGGCACGCGCTCCCGCACCCAGCCAGCTCCCTCGACGTCGATCTCGAGCACGACGTCGTTGCCCGCGTCACGATGCAGTTCGACGGGCCCCGAGGGGGTGCCGTAGCGATGCCCGTGGAAGACCTCGGCCCACTCGAGCATCTCGCCGCCCGCCACCATCCGATCGAAGTCCCCGTCGTCGACGAAGTAGTAGTCCGTGCCGTCGGTCTCCCCCGGCCGTGGGGGACGGGTGGTCGCGCTCACGGACAACGCGAGCCCGTCGGGGATCCGCGACAGGACCTCGCGCACCACGGTTCCCTTCCCGACGCCGGACGGGCCGGCGATCACGAACAGGGTGCCTCGGCGAGTCGCCAAGGCCGGTGGCTTACTTCGCGAACTTCGCGAGCAGCTGCTCGCGCTGCTTCGCGCCGAGGCCACGCACGCGCCGCGTGGCGCTGATGTCGAGCTCCTCCATGATCTTGGCGGCCCGCACCTTGCCGACGCCGGGCAGGGACTCCAGCACGACGGACACCTTCATCTTCCCGACGGTGTCGTCGTCGCGCGCCAGCACCTGCTGCAGCGAGAGCTTCCCGGACTTCAGCTCGCCCTTCAGTTCGGCGCGAGCCTTGCGCGCTGCGGCGGCCTTCTTGAGGGCCTCGGTGCGCTGTTCCGGGGTCAGCTGCGGTAGAGCCATCATGCGCTCCTTCATGTCGTGTGGAAGGTCGAGGGGTTCGAGAACCCGGGGAGTATACGCGGGCCCTTCGGACGCCCACAACGCGCCACGTACCCGACGACCTGCGGTTTCGCGACCCCACTGCGACCCCACGACTCATCGAGCGCCGAGCACGATGCCCTTCGCGACGCCCACCGGATCGTCGGCCGCCGTGATCGGCCGACCCACGACGAGGTAGTCGGCACCCGCCTCGAGGGCGGCCGACGGGGTCTGCACCCGGACCTGGTCGTCACCGTTGGCACCGGGCGGTCGGATGCCGGGCACGACCAGGCAGAACCCATCGCCGCAGACCTGACGCACGTCGGCGACGTCCCCGCCCGATACCACGACGCCGTCCAACCCGGCCTCACGCGCCTCGAACGCGAGCGACGCAGGGGATGCCAATTCCTCGCCCGACATCGACGATAGGACGGTCACCGCGATCACGAGCGGCATCGGGTGCCCACCCCGCTCGGCGCCGTGAGCGGCGCCGGCGAGCGCCGCGCGCATCATCGCCTCGCCCCCGAGGGCGTGGACGTTCACCATCGCGACCCCGAGCTTCGCGATGTTCGCGGCAGCATGCTCCACGGTGTTCGGGATGTCGTGGAGCTTCGCGTCGACGAAGACCGGTCCGTGCGCCGCGATGCGACGGACCGCGTGGGGCCCCTCGGCCCAGCAGAGCTCGAGTCCGACCTTGAGCATGCCCGCGTGCGGCGCGAGATCGGCCGCCAGCCGCTCGGCGGTGCCGAGATCGCTCACATCGATCGCGACGACGAGGGGGTTGGACGGCCGAGGGATCATCGTCGGTCCTCCTCCGCGTCGCTCGCCGCACCGAACGAGGCAGGCACGCGCAAGCGAGACCGGACGTCCGCCGGCGTCGCGAGCCCCTTGGCCTTCAGGTAGCGCACGATGCCTTGAGCGACCGAGACCGGCGCCGCAGGATCGATCAGCGTCGCCGTGCCGACCTGCACCGCCCACGCGCCGGCCAGGAACGCCTCCACCGCGTCCTCACCCGTCCGGATGCCGCCGACGGCGACCACGGGTGTGTCGGGAACCGCCCGAGAGACGTCGAAGACAGCCCGCAGCGTCATCGGGAGCAGCGCCGGCCCGCTCAGCCATCCCGTCACCCCGCCGAGGCCCGGTCGCAATCGCTCCGCCTGCACGTCGAGCGCCGGCGGTGACCCGCCGATCGTGAGCCCCGTCGCTCCCGCACGAATCACGGCGCCGGCGATCTCGGGCAGGTCCGACGCGTGTATCGGCAGCTTCGCGAAGACGGGCACCATCGACATGCGGGCGACCGCGCCGGCGACCTCGGCTGCCCGGTCGGCGTGGGCCCCCAGCATCGGACGGCGCAGCTCGAGATCGGGTCCCGACAGGTAGACCTCGATCGCCGAGACCTCGGGCCGTCCCTGCAGCGCCCCGGTCAGCCGCACGTACTCCTCGAGCGTGCCGCCGGCGATCGAGACGACGACGTGGGCGCTCGATCTGGCGAGGCGCGGCAATTCCTCGGCGACGAACGCATCGATGCCGGGGTTCTGCAGACCCGTGGACCACACGACCCCTGACGCAGACTCGGCGATCCTGGGCGTGGGCGACCCCCGTTCCGGATCGAGAGTGATCGTGCGACTCACGATCGCTCCGACCTTCCGGAGCTCCACGAGCCCCGTCAGCTCCTTGCCGGTGCCGGCACAGCCGGCCGCGATCATCACGGGCGTGGTCAAGACGATGCCGCCCAGGTCGACCGCCAGGGATCGTTTCACCCCGGCCACGAGCGCACCACCGGCAGTCCCTCGGGAGGCGTCGGCAACATCGTCGGCTCCTCGGAGAGCCACCGATCCCAGAGCACGCGCGCAGGATTGAAGACGGGACCGTCGACGCACGATCTCAGGTGGTCGTACCCACTCCCGTCCTTGCGCGCGACCGGTACGACGCACGTCTGGCAGAGACCCAGCCCACATCCCATGCGTTCCTCGACCGCCACCTGGGCCGGGATCGCGCGCTCCTTGCAGAACCCGGCGATCCTCGCGAGCGTCGGCGAGGGCGCGGCCGCGTAGAGGACCTCGGTCCCCGTGGCCTCGGCCATCACGGGCAGAGCATCGATCACCGACCCACGCTCGCCCAGCGTCCCGTCGGCCGTCACGATCGAGATCGTCTGCGAGAGCCGCTTCCCCTCGATCGGCTTGAACACCCGGTCCAGCGTCTCGGCGCCGACGATCATGTCGACCCGCTTGTGGCGGGCGAGCAGTTCCTGGGCGAGGAAGTAGAGCGAGGATGCGCCGTGTCCCTCGGCGACGAGCAGGCAGTTCGTGTGGCGCTTCGGGTAGGCGAACGCGGTGCCGAGCGGCCCGATCACCTCGAGGAACTCGTGCGCCTTGACGGACATGAGCCACTCCGTGCCCGGGCCGAGCGGATCGACGACGAACTCGAGCGTGCCGGCCCAGCCTCCCCGACGCGAGGCCTGGTGCACGGCGAAGTGGCGGCGGAGCAGGAACGATCGCCCCTCCGGCATCTTGATGGCCAGGAACTGCCCCGGCCGGGCCTTCTCCGCGATCTCGGGAGCCACCAGCGTCAGCGAGTGGTACGCACCGAGCGTGCGGGTGGAGAGGATCTCGGCGCGCACGCGCGTCACGCCGGCGGCTCCCCCGCGATCGTGCCCGAGATCGTGGTGGCCGTGACCTGGTCGAACGTGAGGCGCCCCTGCATCGGCTCGGCCATGGCCTCGGCATGGTACTCCTGGATCGACCGCGGCTCGGTCGGGGGGCCGAGCAGTGCCTCGACGCCCCGTACCGCGGCGAACACGCCCGGCAGGGTCGTGACGCACGGGACGCCGGCACTCGCGGCCGCCGTACGGATGAAGTACCCGTCGGTCCGGGGGCCTCGTCCGAAGGGCGTGTTGATCACGAGATCGATGCGGCCCCCCCTGATCATCTCCCCCACGTTGTCGGGGCCTTCGCTCATCTTCGCGACCCGCTCCACGGCGATACCGGCACGCTGCAGGACCCCCGCCGTCCCGCCCGTCGCCACGAGCCGGAATCCGAGGTCGGCGAGGCGTTTGACCGGGAACACGATCGCCCGCTTGTCACGGTTGGCCACGCTCACGAAGACGGTGCCACCGGTCGGCAGTGCGTGACCCGCCGCGACCATCGCCTTCGCGAGGGCCATGCCGGAATCGGCATCGACACCCATGACCTCACCCGTGGACTTCATCTCGGGGCCGAGCACGGTATCGACACCGGGGAACCTTCCGAACGGCAGGACCGCCGCCTTCACGCTCGTGTGTGAAAGGTGACGATAGTGGTGGGGATCGGCGGGCAGGGTGCCGTCGGCCCCCAGTTCGGCGAGCGTGCGCCCGGTGAGCACCCACGTCGCGACCCGGGCCAGCGAGACCCCGATCACCTTCGAGACGAACGGGACCGTGCGCGAGGCTCGCGGGTTCGCCTCGATCACCCAGATCCGCTCGTCCTTCACCGCCAGCTGCAGGTTCAGCAGGCCCACTACGCCGAGGCGCCGGGCGAGCGTGCGCGTGATGTCCTCGATCGTGTCGAGCTCCTCGTCGGAGAGGGTGGCGGGCGGGATCTGACAGCTCGAGTCGCCCGAATGCACCCCGGCCTCCTCGATGTGCTCCATCACCCCGCCGACGAACACGTCGCCCGTGGCATCGGAGACGGCGTCGACGTCGATCTCGATCGCACCTTCCAGGAACCGATCGACGAGCACCGGATGGTCGGGCGAGGCGGCCGCCGCGGTCCGGACGAAGGTCTCGAGCTCCTCGTCGTCGTAGACGATCTCCATCGCACGCCCCCCGAGCACGTACGACGGCCGCACCACGACCGGGTAGCCGATGCGCCGGGCGACCTCGCGCGCCTCCTCGATGGTTCGGGCCTCGCCGTGGGGGGGTGCGGGGATCTCGAGCTCCGCGAGGATCGCTGCGAACTTCCCGCGGTCCTCGGCCAGGTCGATGGCGTCGGGCGACGTGCCGAGGACGTGGAAGCCCTCGTCGCTCAGGATGCGGGCGAGCCGCAGCGGTGTCTGGCCGCCGAGCTGCGCGATCACGCCCACCGGCTGCTCGGCACGGCAGACCGCCAGCGCGTCCTCGGGCGAGAGCGGCTCGAAGTAGAGCCTGCTCGAGGTGTCGTAGTCGGTCGAGACGGTCTCGGGGTTGGAGTTCACCATCACCGACTCGAACCCGGCCATCTCCAGGGCGAACGCGGCGTGCACGCATGCGTAGTCGAACTCGATGCCCTGGCCGATCCGGTTCGGACCGGCGCCGAGGATCACGACGCGAGGCCGGACCGCCGGCGCCACCTCGTCTTCCTGCTCGTAGGTCGAGAAGTGGTAGGGCGTGCGGGCAGGGAACTCCCCCGCGCAGGTGTCGACGGTCTTGAAGACGGGCGCGACGCCCAGAGCGTCGCGGTGACGGCGAACCGTGGCCTCGGTCGCGCCCGTCAGCACGGCGAGGCGCGCATCGGACAGCCCGCCCCGTTTGGCATGGCACAGCTCGCGAGCGGTCAGCGTCGACAGTGGCCGTCCTCGAACCGCGTCGGCCTCGTCGACGACCTCAGCGATCTGCTCGATGAACCAGGGATCGATGCGGGAGGCGGCCGCGACATCCTCGACGCCGTGCCCGGCGTGGAGCGCTCGTTCGACCAGGTGCAGGCGTTGCTCGGTGGCGACGCCGAGCGTCGCCAGAAGGTCGTCCGCCCCCGCCGGCCACCGCCCCGAGACGTCCTCACCGCCGAGGTCGAATCCTGTCTTCTCGATGCCGCGCCACGCCTTGCCGAGCGCCTCCTTGAAGGTTCGGCCGATCGCCATGACCTCCCCGACGGACTTCATCGTCGAGGTCAGGCGTGGGTCGGCTTCGGAGAACTTCTCGAACGCGAACCGCGGCACCTTCACGACCACGTAGTCGAGCGTCGGTTCGAACGATGCGGGGGTCTCGCCCGTGATGTCGTTCACGATCTCGTCCAGGCGGTAACCGACGGCGAGCAGCGCGGCGATCTTCGCGATCGGGAACCCGGTCGCCTTCGACGCGAGCGCGCTGGAGCGCGACACGCGGGGGTTCATCTCGATCAGCACCTGCCGCCCGGTCGCCGGATCGACCGCGAACTGCACGTTCGAGCCGCCGGTCTCCACGCCGATCACGCGCAGTACTTGCAACGCCGCATCGCGCATCTGTTGATACTCACGGTCGGTCAAGGTCTGTTGCGGCGCGACGGTGATCGAGTCGCCGGTGTGCACCCCCATCGGGTCGAGGTTCTCGATCGAGCAGACGATGACGCCGTTGTCGTCAGCGTCGCGCATCACCTCCAGCTCGAACTCCTTCCAGCCGGCGATCGACTCCTCGACGAGGATCTCGGACACCGGCGAGACCTCGAGACCGCGTGCGGCGAGCGTCGCGAGCTCCTGACGATTGGCGGCGAACCCGCTGCCGCCCCCACCCATCGTGAACGAGGCCCGCACGATCAGCGGGTACCCGATCGATTCTCCGAGCGCCAGCGCCTCATCGAGAGTGGTGGCGGTGCCAGCCCTCGGCACGTCGAGCCCCGCCTTCAGCATCGCGTCCTTGAAGCCGCTCCGGTCCTCGGCGCGGTGGATCGCTTCGAGCGAGGCACCGATCAGCGTGATGCCGAGCCGGTCGAGATCGCCCGACTCCGCGAGCGCGACGGCGACGTTCAGCGCGGTCTGGCCTCCGAGCGTGGGGAGCAGCGCGTCGGGGCGTTCCCGCTCGCAGATCGCGAGGACCGACGCCGGCGTGAGCGGCTCGATGTACGTGCGGTCGGCGAACTCGGGATCGGTCATGATCGTCGCCGGGTTCGAGTTCACGAGGGCCACCTCGAAGCCCTCGCGCCGCAGCACCTTGCATGCCTGGGTGCCCGAGTAGTCGAACTCGCAGGCCTGTCCGATCACGATCGGTCCCGACCCGATCACCATGATCTTGTGGAGGTCTGTCCGTCTCGGCATCAGGACCCACTCTCCTGGCCGCCGGCCATGAGCCGACGGAACTCGTCGAAGAGGTACCGGGAGTCGTGCGGGCCGGGCGCGGCCTCCGGGTGGTACTGCACGCTGAACGCCGGCACGTCGAGGCATCGCAGGCCCTCCAGCGTTCCGTCGTTGAGGTTCCAGTGGGTCAAGGCGACGCGTCCGCGGTCGCTCCTCGCCGTCCCGTCCGCACCGCGCTCCCACCCGAGGGGGTCGACCGCGAAACCGTGGTTGTGGCTCGTGATCTCGATGGCCCCCGTCTGCACGTTCTTCACGGGTTGGTTCACCCCTCGGTGACCGAACGGCATCTTGTACGTCCGTCCGCCGAGCGCCTGCCCGAGCAGCTGGTGACCGAGGCAGATGCCGAACACGGGTACCTTGCCAAGCAGGGTCCGGGTCGCGTCGATGCCGTACGTCGTCGCCGCCGGATCGCCGGGACCGTTCGAGAGGAACACCCCGTCGTAGCCTCCCGAGGCGATCTCGGCGGAGGGGGTGTGGGCCGGGAAGACGGTCGCCTCGATGCCGCTCGCGGCGAGCCGCCGCAGGATGGTGCGCTTCATGCCGAAGTCGTACGCCGCGACCCTGAAGACTCGGCCGAGATCGGTGGTGGCCGACCCCACCAGATCCCGGCCCTCGTAGACCGATGCCGAGCTGACGCCGGCGGCGAGGTCGGCGCCGGCCATCCCCGGCATGGCGCGCACGCGTTCGGTGAGTGACTCGGGGACGAGATCCACGGTCGAGACCACCGCCCTCATCGAGCCCCGCTCGCGGAGGAGGCGGGTGAGCCGACGCGTGTCGATGCCCTCGATCCCGGTGACCCCGGACCTCGACAGTGCCTCGGCCAGCGTCGACTCCGATCGCCAGGACGAGGCGCGCCGCGACGACTCGCGCACCGCGAACCCCGCGACCTGGATCGCCACGGACTCCGGATCCTCGTGGTTCATCCCGTAGTTGCCTTGATGCGGCGAGGTCATCACCACGATCTGCCCCGCGTACGACGGATCGGTGAGCACCTCTTGATAGCCGGTCATGCCGGTGTTGAAGACGGCTTCGCCGAAGGACTCCCCCTCGGCGCCGAAGGCCGTGCCGTGGAAGGCGCTGCCGTCCTCCAGCACCAGCACGGCGTCGGGGCCGCGGACGGGCCGGCGCACCGAGCGGGGGCCCGTCAGGACCATCTAGTCACGCACCTTCCCGTCGGCGACGGTGAGCTGTCCTCGCAGCATCGTGTGCCGGATCCTGCCCGTGAGCTCGTGGCCGGTGAAGGCGCTGTTGCGAGCCTTCGACGCGAACGGCGGCTCGACGAGCCATCGCTCGGCCGGGTCGAAGACCACGAGGTTCGCCGGCCCGCCCACCTCGATCGCCCCGCCATGCCCGGGGGCGCCCAGGATGCGGGCGGGCGCGGCCGACATCGCCTCGATCGCGCGAGGCAGCGACAGGGTGCCCGGATCGACGAGGTGAGTGAGCACCGCCGCCAGAGCGGTCTCGAGGCCGATCGTGCCCGGTGGTGCGAGATCGAACTCGGATTCCTTCTCCTCCACCGCGTGCGGCGCATGGTCGGTGGCGATCACGTCGATCGTGCCGTCGGCGAGGCCGGCCCGCAGCGCCTCGCGATCCTCGGCCGTGCGCAGCGGAGGGTTCACCTTGCAGTTCGTGTCGTACCCCACGAGGTCGTCGTCGGTGAAGACGAGGTGGTGGGGCGTCACCTCCGCCGTGACCCGCACGCCGTCGTGCTTGGCGCGGCGGATCAGCTCGACCGCCGGCGCGCTCGAGACGTGGCAGATGTGGATACGGCCGCCGCTCGCACGCGCGACCGCGAGGTCGCGAGCGACGATGATCTCCTCGGCCTCCCCCGGCCGTCCCGCCAGGCCCAGTGAGGACGAATGCACGCCCTCGTGCATGTGCCCGCCGGCCACGAGCGACGGGTCCTCGCAGTGATCCGCGATCACGACCTCGGCCGGGAACGCCTTGGCGTACACGAGGGCGTTGCGCAGCATGCGCGCGGTGGGCACGCAGTTGCCGTCGTCGCTGAACACCCGCACGCCGGCCTCGACCATCTCCCCGAGCTCGGCCATCGACTCGCCGGCGAGGCCCTTCGTGATGGCGCCGACCGGGAAGACGTCGGCGAGGCCCGCGTCGGCGGCCTTGTCACGGATCTCGGCCACGATGCCCGCGTGATCGGTGACGGGTTCCGTGTTGGCCATCGACGAGACCGCCGTGAACCCTCCCGCGGCGGCGGCGCGGGTTCCGCTCGCGATCGTCTCCTTGTACTCGAACCCCGGCTCACGCAGATGGGTGTGGAGATCCACGAGACCGGGAGCGAGCACGAGCCCCCGGCAATCCAGCACCTCAGCGCCCTTCGGATCGAGGCCCGGACCCACCGCGTCGATCCGACCCTCGGCGACGAGCACGTCGGCGTGGACGTCGGTCGACGCGGCGGCGTCGATCACCCGCGCCCCTCGCAGCAGCAGCGCCTCAGGCACGGGCCACCTCCCCCGGCCCGGCCTGCCCACCCGCGCCCACGACCCCTCCGCTCCCCAGCAGCAGGTAGAGCAGCGACATGCGCACCGCGATGCCGTTCGTGACCTGTTCCTCGATCACCGACTGGGGCAGGTCGGCAACGTCGGAGTCGATCTCCACCCCCCGGTTCATGGGGCCCGGGTGCATGATCAACGAGCCTTCGGGCAAGACACCGGCGCGCGCGCCGGTGAGCCCGAACAACCGGTTGTACTCACGCACGCTCGGGAAGTACTCGAGGCGCTGGCGCTCCCTCTGCACCCGCAGCATGTAGCAGACGTCCAGCTTCGGGATCACGGCGTCGAGGTCATAGCTCACCTGCACGCCCCACGTCGGCGCGTCCGGCGGGATCAGCGTCGGGGGTCCGATCAACGTGACGTCGGCGCCCATCGTCACGAGCCCGAAGCTGAGGGAGCGCGCGACCCTGGAGTGCAGCACGTCGCCGACGATCGCGACCCTCAGCCCCTCGAGACGCCCGAGCTTCTCCCGCATCGTGTAGAGATCGAGCAGGGCCTGCGTGGGGTGCTCGTGCGTGCCGTCACCGGCGTTCAGCACGTGCCCCTCGACCCACTTCGTGAGTTGCAGCGGCGAGCCACTCGACGAATGCCTGATCACGATGGCGTCGGCCCCCATCGCCTGCAACGTGAGCGCCGTGTCCTTCAGGCTCTCGCCCTTGGAGACGCTCGATCCGCCCGCCGAGAAGTTGATCACGTCGGCCGAGAGCCGCTTGGCTGCCAGCTCGAAGGAGATGCGGGTCCTCGTGGAGTTCTCCAGGAAGAAGTTCACGACCGTCCGCCCGCGCAGGGCAGGCACCTTCTTGATCACGCGGGTCCCCACCTCGCGGAAGGACTCCGCCGTGTCGAGCACGCGCGTCACGTCATCGGCGGTCAGGTCGTGCATCGAGAGCACGTGCCGGTTCATCGGTGCACCTCCTGGATCGCGGTGGCTTCCTGCACGGTCACGGCGTCGTCGCCGTCGAGCTCCCGCACGTGCACGCGGACGTCGTCATCGCGACGGGTGGGCACGTTCTTGCCGACGAAGTCGGCACGGATCGGCAGCTCACGGTGGCCCCGGTCCACCAGCACTGCCAGGCGGATGCGATCGGGGCGGCCGAAGTCGATGAGGGCGTCCATCGCCGCCCTGATCGTGCGGCCGGTGAAGAGCACGTCGTCGACGAGCACCACCGTGCGCCCGGAGATGTCGATGCCGATGCGTGTCTCGTGCACCTCGGGGGCCTCTGCGCGCAGGCCGATGTCGTCACGGTAGAACGTGATGTCGAGCACCCCGACCGGGACGTGCGTCCCCTCGATGCGTTCGATCTCGGCCGCGAGGCGTCGCGCGAGATGGTCGCCGCGGTTCGCGATACCGACGAGCACCACGTCGGCGGCACCCTTGTCGCGCTCGATGATCTCGTGGGCGATGCGCGTCAGCGCGCGCCGGATGTCGTCAGCGTCGAGCAGCGTACCGGCGACGCTCACGCGACCGTCCTCGTGCGCTCGTGTACGAGAACGCCTCCCCGAGCGTGCGAGGAGGCGCGGCCGATGTCGTGCAGCATGTTCCGTTGCTCCCTTCCCGGCCTCGCGGGACCGGACTTAAAGGGGGAAGCCCTTCGCCCCCGAGCATAGCGGGCGTTCGACGGCGGGGGCAACGAGCGTTCGTGGCCATCGCATGACCCTCGGCGTAGACTGGCGCGGTCGACCCACTCCCCGAGGGTCGCAGCCGCACATCGGGAAGGAAGTGCAACCGCATGAATGAGTGGATCATCGTGGGCATCGTGGCCATCGCCGTGATCTTCGGCGCGACCAAGCTCCCCGAGATCGCCCGCAACCTCGGCCGCTCGTCGGGCGAGTTCAAGAAGGGCCTCAAGGAAGGCGACCAAGAGGACGCCGACGCGGCCACGCCGACGCCACGGCCGGCCGAGCCGACCGACCCGCCCGCGACCCAGGCCTGACTCCAGCCGAGGGTGTCGCGATCACCCCCGGGCGATCCTGCCAAGGATGCCGTTCACGAACGCCTTCGACTCATCGGCGGAGAGCGCCGACGCGGACTCGACCGCCTCGCTGATCGCGACCGAATCGGGCACGTCGTCGCGGTAGCACAGTTCCTCTACGGCGACCCTCAGGATCGTCCGATCGAGGGCGGCCATGCGCGCAACCGTCCACCCCTCCGCGTGCTCCTCGAGCAACAGATCGATGCCGGGTCCGTGCTCGACGACCCCGCGGACCAGCTCCCGCGCGAACGGGGGCACCTCGCGTCCGACATCCAGCCACGACTCGAGGGCAAGCTCGGCATCGTCCCCGGTCACGTCGGACTGGTACAGGATGTCGATCGCCACGCGCCGTGCCTGACGGCGGGTGCTCATCGTCGCGTCACCGGCGTTGCACCGCTCGTCAGACCTTCACGCGTTCCATGTACTCGCCGCTGCGGGTGTCGACCTTGATGCGCTCGCCCTCCTCGACGAAGAGCGGCACGTTCACGACCACGCCAGTCTCGAGGGTCGCGGGCTTCAAGGCACCGGTGCGGGTGTCGCCCTTCACCCCCGGGTCGCACTTCGTGATCGCCAACACCAGCGACGCAGGCAGGTCGACCGCGATCGGGACCCCTTCGTGCATCGAGAGCTGGGCGGTCCCGCCTTCGGTGAGGTAGTCGGACGCTGATCCCATCGTCTCCGACGGCACGTGCACCTGCTCGTAGGTCTGCAGGTCCATGAAGACGAACCCGTCCCCATCCGGGTACAGGTACTGGAAGTCCTTGCGCTCGACGATCGCGAGCCCGACCTTCACGCCGGCGTTGAACGTGCGCTCGAGCACGGCCCCGGTCTTCACGTTGCGGAGCTTCGTGCGCACGAAGGCGCCGCCCTTGCCCGGTTTCACGTGCTGGAACTCGATGATCTGGAACAACACCCCGTCGAGCTCGAGGGTCATGCCGTTCTTGAAGTCGTTCGTGGAAACGCTCACGCGACGTTCAGCTCCCGTTCCTTCTCGTCCGGACCGCCCGGCCTACAGTTCGATCAGTTCGCGCGACGCGTTGCCGAGCACCCGACACCCGTCGGGCGTCACCTCGACCATGTCCTCGATGCGCACGCCGCCCAACCCTGGCACGTAGATGCCGGGCTCGACCGTGACGACCGCCCGAGCCGGCAGCGAGTGCTCGGCGAACTCGCGACCGAGCCTCGGACCCTCATGGATGTCGAGCCCGACGCCGTGGCCGAGGCCGTGGCTGAACCGCTCGCCATAGCCGGCGCCCTCGATCACCTCCCGTGCGGCTGCGTCGACCTCCGCGCCGGTGACGCCCTCCCGCACGGCGTCGATGCCCGCCTGCTGGGCCTGCCGGACGATGTCGTGGATCTTCTTCAGCTCGGACGCGGGCTCCCCGAACCCGACCGTGCGCGTCATGTCGGCGTGATACCCGCCGTACAACGCTCCGAAGTCCATCGTGATGACATCGCCCTCTTCGAGGGTGCGGTGCCCCGGCTCGTGGTGCGGCTCCGCGGCATTCTCGCCGAACGCGACGATCGACTCGAACGACAGGCCGTCGGCGCCGTCACGGCGCAGCAGCGTCTCGAGGTGCCGAGCGACCTGTCGCTCACTCACGCCGACCGCCAGGGTCTCGAGCACGTCGTCGAAGGCCTGGTCCGTCACGGCCTGTGCGTTGCGCAGCAGATCGAGCTCCTCGTCGTCCTTGGTCCAGCGGATGCGTTCCACCTCGTCGTCACAAGCGACCAGTTCTCGGCCATCCACCGCAGCGAGGAGTCGTTCGTAGGACCGCACCGAGACCTGGTTGGCCTCGAAACCGATCCGATCGACCCCGAGTCGCTCCACCTGCCCCGCCAACGCGTCGCCGAAGGCACCCGCATACGGCACCCGCTCGAGATCGGGGACCTCGTGGCGCGACTGCTCCGTGTACCGGCCGTCGGTGAAGAAGACCGATGCGTCGCGCGTCACCAGTGCCTGTCCGTTCGAGCCCGTGAAACCGGTGAGGTAGCGAACGTTCGTGAGCCCGGTCACGAGGAAGGCGTCGACCTCGAGGTCGCGCAGTCGCTCGGACAGGGTCGTTCGTCTCAGATGGTGATCCACGGCATCGCCTCCAGCGCCAGATGATAGCCACCGGCTCCGAGACCGGTGATCGACGCCCGGCACACCTCGGAGACCACCGAGTGCCGGCGGAACTCCTCGCGGGCGGCGATGTTCGACATGTGTACCTCGATGACCGGGAGCCCACAGGCCTCGACGGCGTCGCGGATCGCGTACGAGTAGTGGGACAGGGCTCCCGGATTGATGACGACGGCGTCGTGACCGTCGCCGGCGGCCGCCAACAGCCAGCCGACGAGGTCACCCTCGTGGTCGGACTGTCGCCACGCGGTCTCGTGACCGAGCGTCGTCGCTCGGCCCTCCACGTCGCTCATGATTCGCTCGAGGGTCTCGACCCCGTAGGTCGCGGGATCGCGCCGGCCGAGGGCCCCGAGGTTCGGTCCGAACAGGAACAGCACCTTCATGCCGTCGCTCCCATCTCCAGCATCGTCGTCCGCAGCTCGCCGTCGGCCACGTCGTCGACGACCACCGGTTCGCCGACCGCGCGCAGCAACACGAAGCGGACCCCTCCACGGAACTTCTTGTCCATGCGGAACGCCGCCGTGACCTCGTCGACCGCCGGGAGGGGCCCGTCGACCTCGAGTCCGAGCGAGGACAGCAACCGTGTGGTCCGCCCTACGAGCCCGGGCGCGGCCATGCCTCGCCGTTCCGCGAGGCGGGCAGCGAAGACCATGCCGATCGCGATCGCCTCGCCGTGGGTGCGTCCCGCGAACGCCTCGAGGCGCTCGAGTGCATGCCCCAGCGTGTGACCGTAGTTCAGGAAGAGTCGAGGCCCCGCATCGAGTTCGTCGCTCACGACCGTGCGAGCCTTCGCCGACACGCACCGGGCCACGAGCGACTCCAGGGCCGCGGGATCGCGGGTGAGCACCGAGCCGGGATCGGATTCCAGCAGCTCGAGCAAAGCGAGGTCGAGGGTGAGCGCGTACTTCGCCACCTCGGCGAGCCCCGACCGGAAGTCGCGCTCGTCGAGCGTCGCCAGCGATTCGACGTCGGCCAGCACCGCTCGGGGCTGGTAGAAGGTGCCGACGAGGTTCTTCCCCTCGGGCAGGTTGACCGCGGTCTTCCCCCCCACCGAGGCATCGACCTGCGCGAGCAGGGTCGTGGGCACCTGCACGAACGGCACCCCGCGCATGTACGTGGATGCCACGAAGCCCGCCAGGTCGCCCGTCGATCCGCCCCCGAGCGCCACCACGACGTCGTTGCGGTGTGCCTCCTGGGTCGCCAGCTGGTGCAGGAGCGTCTCGGAGACCTGCAGGGTCTTGGCTTCCTCTCCCGACGGCACCGGCAGCAGTACGACGTCCAGGCCGGCTTCCGCGAGGCCGGCCGCGAGGGTGCCGAACACCCTGTCGACGAGCCCACGGTCCACGATCACGAACGCCCGTTCGGCTTTCGGGAACTCAGGGAGGTACCGCGCCGCGTCTTCGAGCAGCCCGTGACCGACCACGACGTCGTACGCGCGCTCGGGGATGGGCACGGTCACACGGACCAACGCAGCTCCTCGACGATCGCATCGGCCACGGCGCCGGGTTCCGCGCTCCCGTCCACGACATGGGCTGCGAACTCCCGGTACAGCGGGCCACGCTCGGCGAGCAGCCGTTCGAGATCGCCTTCCTCGCGGATCAAGGGCCGGTCCTCGGCAGGCCTGACGCGGGCGCGGAGCTGCTCGAGCGGCACATCCAGGTAGACCACGGTGCCCGTGTTGCGCAGGGTGATCCTGTTCGCGGGCTCCAGCACGACGCCCCCTCCACAGGAGACCACCGAGGGGTCGTGCGTGCTCGCCTTCACGAGCGCGGCGGCCTCCAGCGCCCGGAACGCCTCCTCTCCCTCGGCACCGAAGATCTCCGCGATCGGACGACCCTGCTCCCGCTCGATCTCCGTGTCGAGGTCGACGAACGGCACCCCCAGCTTCCCTGCGAGCTCCCGTCCGACCACGGTCTTGCCGGCGCCGGGCATGCCCACCAGATAGACGATCACGCCAGCCCCTCCCGGTAGCGCTCGAGGTTCCCGAGGGTCTCCGGGAGCGAGTCGCCCCCGAACTTCTCGAGCACGGCGTTCGCGAGCTCGAACGCCGTGACCGACTCGCCCACCACACCGCCGGCCGGCACGGCGCAGACGTCGGTCCGCTGCTTGATCGCGACCGCCGGCTCACCGGACCCGATATCGACGGTCGCGAGCGCCCTCGGCACGGTCGAGAACGGCTTCATGGCCGCTCGTACCCTGATCGTCTCGCCGGTGCTCATGCCGCCCTCGATGCCGCCGGCGCGGGCGGTCGCGCGGGTGACACGGTCATCGCGCACCACGATCTCGTCGTGCGCCTTCGAGCCGGGTCGGGCGGCGGCAGCGAACCCGTCGCCGACCTCGACACCCTTCACTGACTGGATGCTCATCAGCGCGAGCGCGAGCCTGCCGTCGAGCTTGCGGTCGTAGTGCACGTGGGACCCGAGCCCTGGTGGCGCGCCGAACGCGAGCACCTCGAAGACGCCGCCGACCGTGTCGCGCCCCTTCCGGAGGCGATCGATCTCGGCCACCATCGCCCTCGCCGATCCGTCGTGGAAGCATCGCACCGGCGAGCGGTCGATCGCCGCTGCGTCTTCAGGGGTCGGCGCCGGCGCTCGCGCGGGCACCTTCACCGACCCGATCCGCACGACATGCGACACGATCACGATGCCGAGCTCGGCGAGGAACCACCGGCAGAACGTCCCCGCCGTCATGCGGGCCGCCGTCTCACGGGCGCTCGCCCGCTCGAGCACGTTGCGCACGTCGTCGAACCCGTACTTCTGCGCGCCCGGGAGATCGGCGTGCCCGGGCCGTGGCCGGGTGAGGCGCGCCGCGGGGTCGTCCTCGCCGGTCACGCCCATGAGTTCGCGGTACTTCGCCTCGAACTCCAGGTTCGGGATCGTCACCGCGATCGGCGAGCCGAGCGTGCGGCCGTGGCGGACTCCCGCGAGGATCTCGAACCGGTCGGACTCGAATCGCTGGCGACCGCCCCGCCCGTGTCCGTGGCGCCGTCGGGCGAGCTCGTGCGCGAGGGCCTCGGGGTCGACCGGCACGCCCGCGGGCAGGCCCTCGAGCACGGCGACCAGCGCCTTGCCGTGAGACTCGCCGGCCGTGAGCATGCGGAGCATCCGCCCATCATAGGGAACGCTTCCCGGCCGCCCCCTCGAGGGGGATGCCGTGCTCGGGTCGCCGCGTGGTGCGGGGGCGGCCCAGAGGCCGCCCCCGCGGACCGGCGACCGCTCCCCCCGTGGGCGGGCCGCCGGAGCTCATCGGTGGTGCCGGGTCGAGACCTACTTCGTCGAGTTGGCGCAGAGCGTGAACGATTCGTCGCCGTAGAGGAACGTCGCACAGTCGCCCGAGACCGATCGCAGCTCGTACCGGCCGTTGTCGAAGGTGTCGCCGATGCCGACGTTGTTGAAGACCTGCCCGTCGACCTCGACCTGGACCATCGGCTCCCCGCCGCTCGAGAAGACGGAGAGGAGCACCACGGTCTTGCCGCCGACGTCCCCACTGGAGCCGCCGCCGGGGTTCGTCGGGGTCGGGCTGGTCGGCGAGACGCTGCCCGTCGTCGTCGGGCTGCCGGTCGTGGTCGGGCTCGTGGTGCCACTCGTGGTGGGCGATGTGGTCGGCGAGAGGGCCGGCGGCACGGAGAACGGATCGCGCCCGGTGAACACGGGGATCGGACTCACGCCGCCGGTCGGGGAGGGCTCGGCCGGCCCCCCGCCACCCCCCTCGTCCGGGCCGGTGGTGATCGGAGGCAACGACGGGATCGCTTCGTCGCCCCCGCCCGACAGCACGTTCATGAAGAGGAAGCCCACCAGCAGCACGGCGAGCACACCGCCGCCGATCATCAGGGTGCGGCGGTCACGAGGGGTGAGCGGCATCTCAGGCTCCTCCCGCCGCATCCTCGGTCGGACCAGGCTCGGAGCCGGGCCCCGCGCTCTGGTCGCTCGTGTACATCACCACGTTGGCCTGCAGCTGCAGCAGGTTCGTCACGGTCGTGGTGGTCACATCGGAGTCGCCCCCCGGCGCCAGGGTGACGTTCAGCACCTTGGCTGCCCTCGGGAGCGTCTCGATGCTGTAGAGGAACTCGGTCAGTTGGAAGTACGTCCCCGTCGCCGTCACCGCCAGCGGGATCGCCGAGAGGCCGGTCGCCGCGTCGAGGGTCGGGGTGCCCGGCGTGAACGTCGACAAGGTCACCGCGGAACGGGTGGCCGCGTTCTTGAGCAGCAGGAACATCCCGGGCTGGTCGACGGTCGGCGGGATCTGCTGCTCCACCTCCTGGATCGTGGCCTTGGCTTCGGGGGCCGCGGCCTCGGCCTGCTCCAGCGCGGCCAGCTGCGATTCGAGCGTGCCCTGCTGCGCCTGCGCGGCCGCGAGCGCATCGTTCGCATCGGAGACCTCTCCCATCTTGGGGAACACGAGGAGGAACACCAGCAGACCTACGAGCACGATGACGCCCGCTCCTGCGATCAGGGGAGCCCTGTTACCCCGCAGCATCGGTGACCCCTCCCCGACCGCGCTCGGTCACGACCTCGTCGGTCAGATCCACGCTCACCGAGTAGTCGTAGCCGTTGACATCCTCGTTCCTGCTCACCGTGGACATCCACGGGTTGACCCAACCCTTCACCTGCTCGAGACGGGTGAGGAAGACCGACAACGTGTCGATGCTGACCGCCTGACCGCTGCCCGTGATCCCACCGATCAGGCCGGGGGTCGCCCCCTCGGTCCCGGCCGCCGCCTGGTCGGCCTGGATCGCGAGGCTGTTGACGTAGGCATCGGACGGGATCACTCGCGAAAAGTCCATCAACAGCGCCGAGAACGAGACCTCGCCCGCGTAGGCCGCGCTCAGGAGTTGCTGCTGCGCCTGCGCCTCCGCCTGCAGGTCGGCGTACTTCTGCTTCTCGGCGATGCTCGCCTGGATCGAGGCGTTCGTGGCCTCCTGTGCCGCGATCTCGTCGTTCACGCTGCTCAGCTCGTTGCTCTTCAGGAGGTAGAAGCCGAAGACCGCCGCGACCAGGACCAGGCCGGCGACGACCACCCCAGATGTGAGACGCCGATATCGCTGTGCCTGCAGGATATCGGGGGGGAGGAGGTTGACCTGGCTCACGCGTTCCTCCCGGGGATCGCGAGCCCGACGGCGACGGCGAGGACGGGCTCCGCCTCGGCGAGCGCCTCATCGGACAGCGAGAGCTGTGAGCGCGCGTGCTGGAACACCTGGCCGGCATCGACCTCGACCGGGATCCGTTGGCGAAGCAGCTCGAGGAACCCCTCCAGCTTCGAGCCGCCGCCGGTGACCAGCACGCGTGCGATGCGGGCCCCCTGCGCCTGGGCGGTGTAGAACTCCAGCGACGAACGGATCTCGTCGACGAAGCTCGCCGCCCGCTGCATCGCGATCTCCTTGACCCGGCCCGTGTCGGGCGGCTCCGTCACCTCGTCGCCGCCCTCCTGATCGACGCGGGGCGGCGTCTCGATCTCGACGTCCTCGCCGCGCTTCAGTCGCTCGGCGACGTCGTCCTCCACGCCGATGCCGCGGGCGATCGCCAACGTCACGTCGCGCCCCCCTGATGGGAGGATGCGGACGAAGCGAACGGTGCCTCGCGCATGCACCACGATGTTGGTGACGTGGGCGCCGATGTCGATGACCGCCTCGTCACCCTCGTCCTCGAGATCCATGCCGACGCCCGTCGTGCCGACCGAGCGGACCATCGCGAAGGGAACGAGGTCGAGGCCGACCGGCTCGAGCTTGGCCCCGGTCGCCGCGGAGACCACGGTGTCGACCATCTGTCGCTGCGCCGCGACCAGCAGCATGCGCAACATCTTGCGGTCGTCCTGTTCGAATTCCCCGATCGGGTCGTAATCGAGCACGGCCTCGTCGACGGCCATCGGGATGAACTCCTGCACCTGGAATCCGAGCGAGGCCCGGAGCTCCTTCTCCGGCAGGTAGGGCAGGGCGATCTCACGCACCACGACGCGTTGGTTGCCGACACCCATGTAGACCCGCCTGGCCTTGAACCCGCCGCGCTCCCAGAGCTCGCGCAGGGCCTCGGTCACGACCTCGGGGTCCTTGACCTCCCCGTTCTCGACCGCGCCGGCCGGCAACGGCACCTGGGCAGCCTTGATCACGGTGGGCGGATCGCCCCCCGTGAGCTCGACCGCCCGGACGGCGGTCGAGCCGATGTCGAGGCCGATGCGCCCCTTGGCCACTAGCCCCCCTCCACCTGGACGGAACGCTCCTCGAGGAAGCGCTGCAGCTCCGACTCGCGGATCCGATAGCCCTTGCCCACCCGGACGGCGGGCAGCTCGCCGCTCTTGATCAATCGGTAGACCGTCATGTTCGACACGCGCATGCCGGCGGCGACCTCCGCGACCGTGAGCAGCGCTCCGGTCACGAACGGTTGCGCGTCGGCCATGCCGCTTCCCTCCGTCACATCAGTCACATCAGTTCACACCAGCCACATCGAGGCACAAGAGTGCTGTTGAGCGTGCTCACGAAACATCAGGGCACAGGGCAAGTCAAACATCTGCCCCAACGTTGTGGAGAACGTGTGTTCGAGCGCCGGATGCCGCCCTCAGAAGGCCGTGGCGCTGAACGACCGCAGGTACCACTCGGCGATCGGCTCGCCCCAGAACGCCCCGACCACCGCGCCCGCCGCCATGTACGGACCGAAGGGGATCATCGCCTTGCGGTTCCGACCGGCGATCAGCGCCACGATGCCGCCGATGCCTCCGAAGAACACGGCTCCGGCGGCCGCCACCCCGACGTAGCGCAGACCGATCGCACCGAGCACGACGCCGATCACGAGCGCCAGCTTCACGTCGCCCATGCCCATGCCCCGAGAGACGAGCGCGACGACGAACAGCAGGCCGCCGTAGAGCAGGGCGCCGACCAAGGCGCGGACCGGATCGGTCCCGCCGTCGAAGAGCCACGCGGCCACGACGTAGGCGCTGAAGCCCAGGAAGGCCGGGTACGTGATGCGGTTGGGGATGATGCGATGCTCGATGTCGATCCATGCGATGGCGGGCATCAACGACAGGAACAACGCCACCATGACGGCGAGCCAGATCCGATCGTAGGCCGCGGCCGCGGCCACCACGAGCGAGGCTGTCGCCAGCTCGAGCAACGGGTAGCGCGCCGAGATGCGCTCACCGCAGGAACGACACCGTCCCCGCAAGAGCACCCACGAGACCACCGGCACGTTGTCACGGTTGCGGATCTCCGAGCCGCAGCTCGTGCAACGCGACCGGGGCCGCAGCACGCTCTCCCCCGCCGGCACGCGCGAGACGACGACCGTCATGAAGCTCCCGATCGCGAGCCCGAACGGCAGCGCCACGAGGGCGCGGATCCATACATCGCTCATCGGGGCAGGACGCTAACGCCGGGCAGACGGGTGGTGTGGGACCCCAGAACCCGTCAGAAGTCGATGAGCCTCGATCGCTCCAGCGCCGCGACCGCGATCTGGCGGAAGACCGGCTCGAGGTCGCTGCTGCCGCTCTCGCAGAAGTAGTGGTCGCCGTCGGTGTTCTCGTCCGATGCACACCCGCCCGGCAGGTTGTCGTCGGAGTCGACGGCCATGTCGGCGAAGAACGTCGACGCATAGGTCCCGCGGTACGGGCCGCTCGAGTCCTGGCCGCAACGGGCACTCGCCACGCCGTACGCGAGCGTGTAGACGTCGATGCCGTCGTCCTTGGCCCACGAGGCACGGTCGTTCGCGTAATCACAGGGCTGGCTGTACCGCGGCTGGTTGGCCTCGCCGTCGGAGAAGAAGATGATCACGTCCGGGACGTCATCGCGGCCCTCCGACAGGAGCATGTTCCTCGCGTCGTTCATCGGGTCGCCCAGGTCGGTGTGCCCCGCACCGGATGGGTTCGTGGTGATGCTCCCTGGTCGTTGCAGACAGGAGATCGTCTGCACGAGCTGGCTCGACGACGAGTCGTAGTCATCGGACAACCCCACCATGCGCCAGACGCCCGAGTTCGGGTACACCTGGTTCCTGGCGACAGCGCAGGGATTGGACGGGTTGTGGTACGGGAGCCCCACGAGGCCCACGTGCTGTAGGGCCGGGTCGTAGAAGTCGAGCACCGAGAGCGCCCCGTTCTTCACGTTCGCGAGATCCGACTCCGTCATGCTCGCGCTGCGGTCGATCACGATCGCCACGTCGAGGGGACTCGAGGGCTGTCCGCAGAAGCCCTTGCACGACGCGCCGCTCACCGTGCCCGTCGTGCCTTGGTCGATGCCGAGCACCGGCGCGAAGAAGTAGGGCACCAGGTTCGACGCGCGCACCACGATCGTGTTGCAGAGATCGCCCGCCCACGGGTCGCACGAGTGGAAAGCGCGCTGCCTTCGCGTGGTCCAGCCGTCGATCCATCCGCCGCCGCCGTCGGGCCCGCAGGCGAACTTCACGTCCTGACTGTCGGCGCCGCCGTTGCCCTCGGGGTCGGCGACCGCACACCGGAACGAGATATCGAGCGTCGCGCTCGCGAGCTGCGGAGCGTTCGCGATCGCGATGCGGCGCGCGGTGGCCTCGGCCTCGGCCGCGGCGTCCCCGCCCTGCGCAGGGAGCTTCCCCGCCCCCGCGAGCGCGCCGAAGTCGACCGCGGTCTGCAGCACCTGGCGCTCGTGGCGCAGGCGGGCCAGGTCGACCGCGAAGGCCACCGACCCCATCAGCACCACGATCAGCAGCGCCGAGATGATCACCACGGCGCCGCTCTCGTCCTGGAGCCGCTCCCTGATCAGGCCACGGATGCGACCGGCCTGCCGCGTCGTCTTCGTCATCACTGACCCTCGAATCGGGACTCCGAGATGCCCTTCACGGCGAGTGAGTCGCCGAGTCCGACGAAGTTGGGCAGCGGAGTCATGTAGTTGTAGTCGTAGACCACGGTCACGCGGACCACGTCACCCTCGACCCATCCGGAACCGTCGCCACAGGCGCCGAACGACGACGAGCCTTCGGCGGCGCACTGCACGGTCACGTCGATGAGGCTCTGGTCGAGGAAGTCAGAGGCGGCACGGGCCCGGGCCTCGATCAAGGTCGGGTTGGGGTTCACGGCGCCCACGCGGGCACCCTCACGGGCGGCGTTGTGGGAGGCGTCCCATGCGTGGAAACCGAATCCGAAGTCGATGATGCCGAAGACCAGCAGGAACAGCAGCGGCGCCACCAAGGCGAACTCGACCGCGGCAGCGCCACGTTCGGCGCGAGCGCCTCGTCTCATCCGTTCCATCGTTCGTCGATCCCTCATCGCGTCACGCCCGCTCTCTCCCCCCGACGGACTGCCGGTTCCGGCACTGGCGACATATGCAGAGTCATCGGCGTCGGAACCACCTCGTTCGTATCGGCAGGTCGTCGCTTCATGTTCAGCCGTTCGGCGTACGACCTTTCCGCCGCGTGCATAGGACGCGTCGACGTCATGAGGGATCCAGCTCTTCCCACAGCACGGTCTCGAGGGCGACCCCGAAGCCCAGCACCCGTTCGATCCGCGGGTTGTAGATGATGTCGAACCCGTTCTTGATGTCCATCGAGCCCGAGTACAGGGCACCCTCGCCCGGCGCTCCCTTGTTCTTGAACGACATCTTGCCCGTCGTGTAGAGCAGGCCTGCGACGCCGTCGTTCGGGTCGAGCGGGTCGCCGCGATCGAACTCGATCGCGTTCTTGCCGTAGATGCTGCAGTCGCCGCCGTTGGTCCCGCACGTGCCGGTCGGCACGTAGAGGGAGATCACGACCAGGTCGGCGGCACTCACACCCGCCGCCAGCTCGATCGACGTCGTGTTGCCGAAGTCCACCGGGGCGTTCGTGACGATCGTCGTATCGCCGGCAAGCACCAGGTCCTCGAGATCGAGGAGCGTGCTCTGCGTCGGCGAGGCCTGCCAGATCGCCCAGTCGCCAGACATGTTGGTCCGCACCGCGTCGATCGCGACGTTCGCGGTCGAGACGGCGGTGGCGGAGGTGTTCGTCTCATCACACGACGGAACGCTCGGATAACAGTTGATGCCCGGGTAGTTCGCTGGATCGAACGTGTACGCGGGAAGCGGGATCACGGGCGGAGCCGCGGTGTTCACCCCCGCGAGCGGCGTACCGGTGACGCTGCTCGTGATCCGCCCGCACGCCGTGGCATCTCCCAGGACCGATCCACCGGTGATCTCGTAGTCCGTGCTGGTCGAGTTGCACGACGTGCCGGTCGGTGCCGAGGCCTTCGCGTCGCCCTCGATCACCACGCCGTTCGTCCCGTGGATAGAGCCGCCGACCCAGACCAACCCGTCCTTCCCAGAACAGGCCGACGACGCGAAATTCTGAGCCACACGCGAGTTGTTCTCCATCGTCACGCTGCCGTTCGCAACGACGACCGAACCGCACACCGTGGTGTTGGCGCCGATCACGACCCCGACCTGCGAGTAGACGTCCCCCGTCACCACCGGGTTGTTCTTGACCTCCAGAAGGTCCTCGGAGAACAAGGCGTAGCGGAACGTGGGTGCCGGTTCGAGCGTGACCCGCACGGTGCGGGAAATCTCGGCGGTGTCGAGGCCCGGGTAGTAGCCGGTCGAGGTGATCACGACGGACCCGCCGGAATCGGCCCAGTCGACCTGGTACTCACCTCCCTCGCCGGTGCAGGCGGTCGACCCCGACGTCGGGCATGGCGAGACGGCTGCGCGGTCTCCCGAGAGCCTCGACAGTGCGTCGTTCACGCCCGACTCCGCGACCGTGAGGGTCCGCGTCCACTCGATGCCGCGCTGCGACTGATCGAGCGCCGAGTTGCCCGCTTGCAGCCCGACGACCAGGAGCATCATCATCACGAAGAGCAGGATCACCGAGATGACCAGCGCGTATCCGTCTTCTTGCTTGCGTAGCCGCCGCTCGATGCCACTCATACGTCCGCGTTCCTCAGGTAGATGTCCGAGATCAGATCGACCGAACTGGTTCGTGGTCTTCACGTTGAGCTCGACCGTGATCTGGTCGGTGACGTCCTCGTGCACCGTGTACGTGAAGACGTCGGGTGTGCTGAGCGACGAGAGCACGGTGTTGAACGTGGCACCGCCGTCTCGCGACTCCTGCAGCGCGTACGGCGCCGAGGTGCCATCGACCCGCCACACCACGGTCGTCGGCGCCCCGTCGACGTAGGTGACCATCGTCACCTGCTGGGAGTCGCTCGCGGCGGTGTCGATCGTCTCGCCCTGTCGGAACTGCTTCGACATGCGGTCGAGCGAGATGCGGGCGTCGGCGAACACGTCGCGGCGATCGACGATCGTGGCGGTATCGGTGAACACACGCAGCGCCACCGCGATCACCGACGTGGCGACGATCGACATCACGGCCATCGTCACGACGACCTCGACGAGGGAGAAGCCTTCCTCGCCTCTATTGGGTGATGTGGTTGCTCTGCCCACTGACGTTCCCCGCTTGATCGATGGCCACGACGTAGTACTCGTAGCTGTCCTGCTTCTTGAACGTGTCCGAACAGGTCGTGCCCGACGTGCACGACGTCACCTGTTGCCACGCGGTGGACGTCGTCTTGCGCTTCCAGACCTGATACCCGGCGAGGTCCGACGGAAGCGGGAACGGCGCGCTCCACGAGAGCACGACGGTCTTGTCCGACCCGCTGATGGACGACGTGGCCGAGAGACTCGACGGCGCCTCCGGTGCTGTGGTGTCGAGCACGATCGTGTCCGACGACGGCGTGCCCGGGTCACCGCCGTCGATGAAGCGCACGTAGACGGTCTTGGTGCCGTCACCGCTCGAGATGGTGTAGATCCTCGAGGTCTCGTAGGTTTCCGGGGCCGACCAGGTCGAGCCGTCGTCGGAGAACTGCATCTGGTCCGGGGGTCCTGGCGCGTCGAGCAGCAGGGTCACCTGGGTCTGCGTCGTGTACTCGGCGCCGTTCGCGATGCTGATCGAGCCGTCCGGCCCCGCGCCCCCGCCCGACGTGGTCACCACGATCTCGCAGCCCTGGCCGGCGTTCGTTGCCGAGTCGCCGTCGTCGTCGCTGGCGGTGTTGACGATCGTGTAGGTGCCCGCGGCGGCGTATGTGTGCGTCGGCGTCTCGCCGCCGTCATTCAACGTGGCGCCGTCGCCGAAGTCCCAGTCGATGCTCGTGACCGTGCCGTCCGAGTCGGAGACCGATGCCGCGAACGTCACATCGAGCCCCGAAGCGGTGTAGGTCGGGCAGCCGACGGTCGGCGGGGTGTTCCCCGCCCCGTCGGCGCCCTGATAAGCGATCGTGCCCGGGGTGAACAACGAGCTCATGGTCAACAAGCGAACGCCCTGCGTGGTTCCGGGCGTATCCCTCCATGTGACTGTGACCGTCGTACGTTTGACGTCCTTGCCGTCCGAGTCGTCTTCCCCGTTGCCGTCGCCATCAGTCTCGTCGGTGCCGAGGGAGACCAGGCCGTCGGTCGGGGAATCGACCCACGTGACGTACATGTAGATCGAGTAGGTGGTGTTCCCTGCCTCGACCGGCGTCTGCAGGTGGCTGAGCGCCGGCGAGGCTCCGGCGATCCGGAAGAGAGGCTCGGGCTCGAGCGGTCCATCGCCGTCGGGATCGAACGTCTGAGCGTCCTCGTCGACCCAGTAGTCGGGGTCGTTGGGGTCGGTAGCGTGCGGGATCGGGTCGTTGTCGTCGAGGACCAAGGAGTCGTAGTTGAGCGCCCGGGCCAGCTCCATGTGCTGCTCGGCAGCGCCACGGGCGGCCAGGCGCTCACGCGACGCACCGCTCGTCTCGAGGCCGAAGAGAAGCGACTGGGCCACCGCGAACCCGCCCACCGCGAGGATCGTGACCGCCACGATGGACTCGACCAGGGTGAACCCACCCTCGTCGCGATCGAGCCTGCGCAGGAAGACCGATCCACGGCGTCCGCGCATGCGGGCAGGGGTGCTGTAGCGCATCACATGGTTCCTTCGGCACGAGTGGTGCGCTCCTTGAACGCACGCACCCCCCATCTCACCGACGCCATTCGGCGAGCGCCACCGGACGGCACGAGGTCGGGAAGACCGAAGGGGCGGCCCGGGGGCCGCCCCTTTCGGCGTCAATGTACGTGGTACTTGTTCGCTACGGGAACGCGGGCAGGTTCGCTGCAAGTGCAGCTGTGCCCGTGCAGGCCGCGCCGGAGCCGTAGAAGGTCCCGGCACCAGCACCTTGAGCGACCTCGTTGATCCAGTAGCACGTTCCGGACTCCGACATGGAGGCCGCCGCGAACTGCTGGTTCGCGTTTCCACCCACTGCCGCGGTCGCGACCGAGACGTCCGTGGGGGTCGTCGAGGCCGTGCCGGCCGCGAGGTAGTTCAGGGAAGGCTCGATGGCCTCCAGCCCCGTCGTCGTGGCACCCGCGAAGTTGCTGGTGTCCGTGTACGACGTCTTCGCCGCGGCGATGGTGTTCCGCAGGCTCGACTGAGCCGCACGGTTCTGCGCCCGCTCGCGGGCACCGAGGAACGTCGGCAGCGCGATGGCGATCAGGATGCCGATGATCAGAACGACCACCATCAGCTCGATGAGGGTGAAACCAGCCTCCTCATCCGCGCGCTTCATCAAGCGCTTGAGCATGTGCTGTCAACTCCTTTCCTTGCTCGGCACACCACAGCGGTGTGCGTTCCGTGACGTTTTCGGTCGCGCCGGCCTCGACCTGAAGCCTCCGGAGGGCGGAAGTTGCCGATCCACCGTCCGACCTACCAACGACCTGGTATGGCTTCCCGGCACCCACGACCGGGGGAACGAACGGCCGACGGAAGGAGCCCGGCGCCGATCGCGCCGGGCTCCTGGGAGCGAACCGCGGGAAGCAGCGGTCTACTTGATCAGCTTGATGATGTTGAACATCGGCATGTACAACGCGATGACTGCAGCGCCGACGAAGCCACCGATCACCGCGATCAGTAGTGGCTCGATCAGCGAGGTCAGCGCATCGACCGAGGCCTCGACCTCCTGGTCGTAGAACTGCGCCACCTTCGTGAGCATCGTGTCGACCTGCCCGGTCTCCTCGCCGACCGCGATCATCTGCACGACCATGGGCGGGAACACCGCGTGCTTCGAAAGCGGCCTCGCGATCGACTCTCCCTCGCGCACGCTCGACTGCACGTCGGTGACGGCCCTGGAGACGATCTTGTTGTTGACGGTGTCGGCGACGATATCCAGGGCCTGCAGGATCGGCACGCCGGCAGACAGCAGCATCGCCAAGGTGCTCGAGAAGCGCGACAGCGCGGTCTTGTGGAACAGGGGTCCGAACACTGGAGCACGCAGCTTCAGCTTGTCGACCTGTGTGCGACCGTTCTCGGTCTTCTTGTACCGACGGAAGAAGAACCGTGCGATGAAGAACCCTGCGACGAAGATGTACCAGAACTGCTTCATCAGGTCGGACATCGTGATCAGCGCCCGGGTCGGCAGGGGCAGGGTGCCGCCGAGCTGCCCGTAGATGCCCTTGAACTGGGGTACCACGAACAGCAGCATCGCCGACATGATGAGCACGACGAGGCCCACCACGGCCACCGGATAGGTCATCGCCGACTTGATCTTGCCGCGCAGGTGCACCTCGCGCTCGAGCATCGCGGCGAGCTTCAGCAGGGTCGTGTCGAGCGAACCGCCCATCTCCCCCGACTTCACCATCGAGATGTAGAGGTCGTTGAACACCTTCGGGTGCTTCTGCATCGCGCCCGAGAGCGAGGAGCCCTGCTCGACGTCCATGCGGCACGCTGTCAACGTCTCGGCGAGCAGCTTGTTCTCGGTCTGCTCCGACAGGATCGCGAGCGCCCGCAGGATCGGCAGGCCGGAGTTGATCATCGTGGCGAACTGCCGCGAGAAGACCGAGAGGTCCTTCAGCTTGACCTTGGCCTTCTTGATGTTGATCTCGAGATTGAGGCCCTTCTTCTCCTTGCCCACCTCGAGGGGTGTGTACCCCATCTCGCGCAGGCGCTGGAGCACGAGCAGCTCACTGTCGGCCACCAGTGTGCCGGTGACCATGTTGCCCGCCTTGTCGCGGACCTTGTACTGGAAGGTTTGCGCCATCGAGGGTCTCCCTTACATCCCGCCCATGAGCATGCCGCCGCCGCTCATGCCGCCGCCCACGTCCCTGCCGCCGCCGCCCTCGGGCCCCACGCCGCCGAGGGTTCCGCCCATCAGCCGCTGGAGCTCCTCGGCGTCGTGACAGCGCTCGAAGGCCAGCTGCTGGGTGATGCGGCCGGCCTTCACGTGCTGGGCCAGTGACATGTCCATCGTCTGCATGCCGTAGCGTCCGCCCGCCTGCATCGACGAGTAGATCTGGTGCACCTTGCCTTCGCGGATCAGGTTGCGAACGGCGGGCGTGGTCACGAGTACCTCGCACGCGACCGCACGGCCCTGCCCGTCGGAGGTGGGGATCAGCTGCTGGGTCACCACGCCTTGCAGCGTCGTCGACAGCTGCACCCGCACCTGCTGCTGCTGATGGGGCGGGAACACGTCGATGATGCGGTCGATCGTCTGCGGCGCGTCCTGCGTGTGCAACGTCGCGAACACCAGGTGACCGGTCTCAGCGGCGGTGATCGCCGTCGAGATCGTCTCGAGGTCACGCATCTCACCGACCAGGATCACGTCGGGGTCCTGGCGCAGCACGTGCTTCAGCGCGTTCGAGAAACCGTGCGTGTCCGCGCCCACCTCGCGCTGGTTCACGATGCAGCTCTTGTGCTTGTGCAGGAACTCGATCGGATCCTCGACGGTCATGATGTGACCTCGCCGTTCCGTGTTCACCACGTCGACCATCGATGCCAGCGTCGTCGATTTGCCCGAGCCGGTCGGGCCGGTCACGACCACGAACCCTCGCTGGAAGCGGGCGAGGTCGGCGACCACGGTGGGCAGGCCGAGCTCGTCGATCTGCTTGATCTCGAACGGGATCACGCGGAAGGCCGCCCCGATCGCGTCACGCTGCATGTACACGTTCACACGGAACCGCGCACGGCCCGGCAACGAGTACGACATGTCCAGCTCGAGCTCCTGCTCGAACCGTTCCCGCAGCTTCTGGGGCAGGATCGCGTAGATCATGCCCTGCAGCGCCCGTGGCGACAGGGCGGGATATCCGTCGACGCGCTCCAGCTCACCGTGGACCCGGACGACCGGAGCGGAGCCGGCCGTCAGGTGCAGGTCGGAACCGCCGTGGTCCAGGAGCGCTCCCAGCAGTTCCGGGATCGGGATCTGGACGTCCTCTTCCTGTTGCACGGCCATGCTCAACTCACTTCACCACCCTCGCGACTTCCTCGATCGAGGTGACCCCCATGCGGACCTTCTCGAGACCGTCGTCGCGCAGGCTGATCATGCCCTGCTGGATCGCCGTGGCCTTGATCACGTCCGAGGAGGCTCGCTCGACGGTCAGTCGCTCGATCTCTTCGGTCATCGGCATCACTTCGTACAGCCCCATCCGGCCGCGGTAGCCCGTGTTCGCGCACGCCGCGCACCCCTGCGCCCGGTAGATCTCGGTGATCTCGGGCCACAGCCACTCGGGGAAGGCGGCCGCCTGAAGCTCGGGTTCCTCGGGCTGGTAAGCCACCTTGCAGCGCTCGCATAGCTTGCGGGCGAGTCGCTGGGCGACGACGGAGTCGATCGCCGAGGCCACGAGGAACGTCTCGACGTCCATCTCGGTGAGCCTCGTGAGCGCGCTCGGAGCGTCGTTGGTGTGCAGCGAGGTCAGCACGAGGTGTCCCGTCAGCGCCGCCTCGATCGCGATCGTCGCCGTCTCGCGGTCTCGGACCTCACCGATCAGCACGATGTCGGGGTCGGCACGCAGGATCGAACGCAGCGCGCTCGCGAATGTCAGACCGGCCTTCGGGTTCACCTGCATCTGGTTGACGCCGTTGAGCCGGTACTCGACCGGGTCCTCGACCGTGATGATGTTCTTGTCTTCCTCGTTCAGGATGTTGAGGGTCGAGTACATCGTGGTCGACTTGCCCGAGCCGGTCGGGCCGGTCACGAGGATCGCCCCGTACGGCTTGCGGAACGATTGCGCGAACCGCTTGTACGGATCTTCGAGGAAGCCGAGGTCCTCAAGCTTCAGCAGGGCCTGGGACTTGTCCAGGATGCGGATCACGACCTTCTCGCCGTAGACCGTCGGCAGGGTCGCAAGTCGCAGATCGAGCTGCTTCCCTCCGACCTTCATCGAGATCCGGCCGTCTTGCGGCACGCGCTTCTCGGCGATGTTCAGCTCGGCCATGACCTTCAGCCGGGAGATCAGTCCGCCCTGGATGTTCTTGGGGGCCGGTGGCATCGGTTCGTGCAACACGCCGTCGACGCGGAACCGGATCCGCACGTTCTTCTCGGCCGGCTCGATGTGCACGTCGGATGCCCGGTCGCCGACCGCCTGGGTCATGATCGCGTTCACCAACTTGACGATCGGGGCGTCCTCGAGGGCCGCCTCCATCTGCTCGTCTTCGGACTCGAGCGCGTCGGCTGCGACGCTCGCGAGCGCCTCGACCTGACCGTCGATGCCCGCGAACTTCTGGATCGCACGCTCGACATCGGCGGCCGTTGCCACCAGGGGCTGGACGTCGCGGTTCGTGATCGTGCGGATGTCGTCGAGCGCGTAGACGTTGGCGGGGTCCGACATCGCGACGAGCAGCTTGCCGTCGCGCTCTCCGATCGGGATCGCGCGGTACCGGCGAGCGAGCGCCTCGGGCAACAAGGTCGTGGCGGTGGGCTCGATCTGATACTCGGACAGGTCCACGAACTCGAGGCCCACCTGCTCGGCCAGGGCGCGGACCAGGTCGCCTTCCTTGATCATGCCCATGTCGATCAGCACCCGGCCGAGCGACTTCGGCGTTCGCCGATGCTCTTCGAGCGCGGTTTCCAGCTGCTCGGGCGTGATCATGTCCAGCTCGATCAGGATCTGACCGAGCTGTTTCGACTTGCGCTTGACCGTGGTCATCGCCGTCCTTGGACTCCCGTTGGGCTTAGGTCTCAGGAACTTCCTTCGTCATCGTCCGAGTCCACCTGAAGCAATCCAGAGAACTCTTTGGCCAGGAGCACCCTGTCGACCTCCGCGTCCTCGTCGAAGCCCGATCCACCACGCTTGCCGGCGAGTTTCTGGGGCTTCTTCTTCAACGTGGACGCCGCCACGTCGGGCGCCGGCGCCTCCTGTGGCTCACCCGCAGCGACCGGCTGATCGCCGTCTGCCTCGGCGCCCTTCCCACCGGGGTCCTTCGAGAACCCGCGACGGTCGGGGGACGTGTCGGCGGGCGCGATCTGCTCCGGGGCACCGGCCCTGACCTCCACAGTCGACGGCTTGTCGACCGGAGCCTTCTCGACCTGTGGATGGAGCGACGTGCGGGGCTTGCCCGACGGGGCACCGTTCGATTCTGGAACCCGCAGCGTGTCACGCCGAGCGCGACCCTCCTCCGCGATCAGGAGCACCTGTTCCATCTGGTCGACGAGGACGCCCGGGCGGGTCCCGGCCTCCGCCGTGGCGAAGGCGGCATACGGCCCGCGTTTGACGTAGGCCCAGACCTGATCCGGGAACTCCACGAAGCTCCTGTCGGGCTCACCGAGCGTGGTGAACTTGAGCCACGCCGATTTGGCGAGGCTCTCGTCCTCGTTCGGGGAGGCGCCGAGCACCAGCCCGTCCCTCGACAGGATGAGGGCGCCCGACACCCCGCTCACGCTCACGGAGATCCGCTGCGCGAGCGCGGAGTAGTCGTCCATCTCTCGAGCTGCATCGACGGCGTGACGACCGCCCTTGAGAGAAGTCGAGGCGATGTCGGACGCCGCGCGCCGACGAACCGCTCAGCCGTGTTCGGCGACGGCAACGAGGGCAGCCGCCGACATCACGTCGAGAGGTGCAGGAGTTCCTGTCCAGAGCTCGAAGGAGAGCGCCGCCTGATGCAGCAGCAACCCCAGTCCTCCGAACGTCTCGGCCCCCGCCTCCCGGGCGCGCACCTGGAGCGGCGTCACCGCGGGTCGGTACAGGAGGTCGACGACGAGCACGTCGGGCGCGAGCGGGGGAAGGGGTGGGCACGAGCGACCGTCGGCGCCCACCGGAGTCGCGTTCACGACGAGATCGGCGCGACGGCCGCCCGCCTCATCGAACGGAACGACCTCGACGTCGAGCTCCGTGCCTCCGATCGCGAGGAGCAGGTCGTCGGCGCGCACGGCTTCCCGAACGGCGACGCGCAGCTCGGCTGCGCCCGCGAGCGCCAGGGCAAGTGCCACCGCTCGGGCGGCGCCGCCGGCGCCCAACACGAGCGCCGACCGTCCCGCGGGATCGAACCCGGCGTCACGCCTCAGGAACCGATCGAACCCAGGCGTATCCGTGTTGTGACCGAGCAATCGGTCACCGTCGACGACCAGCGTGTTGACGGCGCGCAGGCGTCGAGCATCCTCTGACAGCTCGTCGGCGAGATCGGCGGCCTCGGTCTTGTGCGGCATCGTGACGTTCGCGCCGCGGAGCCCGAGGCCCACGAGTCCGTCGGCGGCGGCGCGCATCGCACCGGGGGGCACCGGCAGGGGCACGTACACCCAGTCCATGCCGAGCGAGGAGAACGCTGCGTTGTGGATCGCAGGCGAGAGGCTGTGCCCGACGGGCCAGCCGATCACCCCGACGACGTGGGTCGATCCCCCGATCGTGAGGGATGCCCGGGGGTCATCCGAGGCATGCATCGACGTTGGCCAGGTGTTCGTCGTAGGTCACGGCGAACCGATGTCCGCCGTCGTCCCCGCAGAGCACGTAGTAGTAGTACGGCGTGTCGGCGGGGTTCAGGGCGGCCTGCAGGGACCAGAGGTACGGGCTCGCGATCGGGGTCGGAGGCAGCCCGGTGCGCATCCTCGTGTTGTAGGGACCGTCGGTCTCGATGTCGGCCGTCGAGAGCTCGCCGTCGGGCGAGGGGTCGTCGTACAGCAGCGTGGCATCGATCCCCAGCGTCATGCCGTCTCGCAGGCGGTTGTAGATCACCCCCGCGATCAGCGGCCGGTCGCGCTGCACGGCGGCTTCCTTCTCGATCATCGAGGCGATCACGACGATCTCGTAGGGCGACACGCCGAGGTCCTCGGCCCGCTCCCACGGCAGGCCCGCCGTCTCCTGAGAGAACTGGTTCAACAGACGTTGGATCACCGCGTCGGCGTCATCCCGTTTCGGGATGCGATAGGTCTCGGGCCACAGGAACCCTTCGAGCGAGGCGTCGGCGGGGAGGGCGTCGGGGCGGTCGAACTTGCCCTCGTCGGCGCGAGCGAGGAACTGGTCGGAGGGGATCCCGAGCGACTCCTCGACCGCGTCGGCGATCTGGGTGAGGCGGTATCCGGGCGGCACGAGCACGTCGGCCGTGGGGATCTGCTTCGGCGGCGTGGTGAGCACCTCGACGGCCTCGTCGAGCGTCATGCCCGTCGTGAGCGAGTACGTCCCCGCGCGGATATCCCCCGACCGGTCCGTGCCCCGCATCAGGAGGTTCCCGATGAAGCCGCCACAGGGGATCACGCGCTCCGAGGCCAGGTCGTCCACCACCTGCTCGGCGGTGGCACCCTCGTCGACGGTGAACGTCACGTCGCGCTTGGATCCGTCGGCAGCACCCTGGCAGCTCTCGTAGTGCCTGCTCGCCATCACGAGCCCAGCGACGAGCCCTGCGAGCGCGACGAACAGGATCAGCAGGGACGTCCGCCGGGGACGGTCAGGCTGGGCATGGCGGTCGGCACGTCGCGGCGTGGTCGTCTGCACCGGCCGAGGATACCGGCCGAGGACACCAGGCTGACGACGCCAGGGCAGTCGACGCCAGGCAGTCGACGTCGGGCTGTCGCGGTCGCGATGAGTCACCGATGCGCATCGAGCCAGGCGCCGAGGATCACGGTCGCCGCGCTCTCGTCGACGACGCGGCGTCGCCGTGGCCCGGTGACCCCGGCCTCTCGGAGCGCACGCTCGGCCTCGGCGGTGCTCAAACGCTCGTCCTGGAGCTCGACGGGCACCCCGACGATCGATCCGAGCGTCTCCGCGAAGGCCTCCGCCTGCTGGGCGCGAGGCCCCGACGCGCCCGACATCGACCGGGGATGACCGACGACGACCGCCGCGATGCCCAATTCCCGGACCAGGGCGGCGACGGCCTTGAGCTCGCCCGGGGGTTGCCCCACCCTGATCGTGCCGTGGGGAACCGCCAGGCGCCGCTCCGGGTCGGAGATCGCCACGCCGATGCGCGCGTCGCCGAGGTCGAGACCGAGCACCCTCCCCGGCGTCGCGGTCTCCCCGGGGCCGCCTCCGCCTGGTGCGGGTGTCATCTCAGGCGCCGAGGAGCTCGTCGAGGCGTGCCGCGATGCTCTCGACGGCGGGCACGACCCCCTCCGCACGTTTGCCCCCGGCGAACCCGAGTCCGGGCTTGCCCCCGGCGCCGCCGCCGATCACGGCCGCCGCGTGCTCGAGCAGAGCCGGGGCAGTCACGCCACGGTCGGTCAGCGGCTTCGAACACGCGGCCACGAGCAGCGCCTTTCCTCCCTGCGCGGAGCCGAGCACCACCGCCGCCTCACCCCCGAGCTTACCGACCGCCTTCTGGGCCAGATCACGGAGCGTGTCGGCGTCATCGTCGGTCACCGTGGCGACCAGGCGCACCCCGTCGACGCTCGAGACCTTCTCGACGATCTCGTCGACCCGACCCGCCGACTGCTGTTGCGAGAGCCGCCCCAGCTCGTTCTTCAGGCGCTTGTTCTCCTCGACGACCCGGCGAGCGTGCTCGAGGGCGGCGGCAGGGTCCTTGCTGCCGAGCGCCTCGACCAGGCCCCGCAGCAGCTGGCGTTCGGCGTTGATCTCGCGCAGGGCATCGGGACCGACGAGCGCCTCGACGCGGCGCATGCCCGAGCCGATCGAGCCTTCATGCAGGATGCGGAGCACACCGACGCGACCGGTGCGGTCGACGTGTGTGCCACCGCAGAGCTCACGCGAGTAGTCGCCGATCTCGACCACGCGCACGACATCACCGTACTTCTCGTCGAACAACATCGTGGCGCCGAGGGACTTGGCCTCGTCCATCGAGGTCTCGAAGATGTGTGGCGCGTCGTCGCGCGCGAGCAGTCGGTTCGCCTCGAGCTCGGCCTGCTCCAAGACCTCGCCGGACACCGCCCCCGGGTTGGGGAAGTCGAACCGCAACCGCCCGGGAGCGACGAGGGAACCGGCCTGACGGGCGTGCTCGCCCAGGATGTGCTTCAGGGTCCAGTGAACGACGTGGGTCGACGTGTGCGACCGTGCCGTCGCCTCGCGGCGCTGCCGGTCGATCTCGGCGATCGCATCCTCCCCCGCCCGGATCTCCCCAGAGGTCACGGTGCCGACGTGCATGATCGAGGAGGGGCCCGCCCACTGAGCGTCGTGCACGCGCACGGTGCCCGTGTGGGTGCGGATCTCGCCGTGATCGCCGACCTGCCCTCCCGACTCCGCGTAGAACGGCGTGCGGTCGAGGAACAGCGCCACCTCGTCGCCTTCCTGCGCGACGTCGAGCTCACCCCGGTCGGCATCGAGCAACATCACGATCGAGGAGTCGGCTTCGGGTTGCTGGTAGCCCACGAACTCGCTCGGCGGCACGGCACCGGCGTCGATGCCGACCTCCACCTTCTTCACCGCGGCGCGAGCCCTGGCCCGTTGCTCCTCGAGCAGCTCACGGAATCCCGGCTCGTCCACGATGAGCCCCGCACCGGCGGCGAGCTCGGCCGTCAGCTCGATCGGGAAGCCGAACGTGTCGGAGAGTTTGAACGCGTCGGGGCCTCCGATGCGGCCGCCCTCGGCACGCTCTCGGGCCTCCTCGAACAGCACCATGCCCTGGCGCAGGGTCGCGCTGAACCGCTCCTCCTCGGAGCCGAGGACTTGCTCGACGAACGCCCGGTTCTCGACGAGCTCCGGATACGCCTCGCCGAACCCGTCGACCACCACACCGACGAGCGGCCGAAGCACCTCGCCCTCCACGCCGAGCTGGCGCGCGTTCGACACCACGCGGCGAAGCATGCGCCGGAGGATGTAGCCGCGCCCCTCGTTCGACGGCTGCACCCCGTCGGCGACGAGGAACGCCGTCGCCCGCGCGTGCTCGCCGATGATCCGGATCGAGATGTCGTTGCGCTCGTCTGAGCCGTAGTGCCTGCCAGAGAGCGACTGGACCTCATCGAGCAGCGGCGTGAACAGATCGGTGTCGAAGAAGCTCTTCTTCCCCTGCAGCACCATCGCGACACGTTCGAGCGACGAGCCGGTGTCGATGTTCTTCTTCGGAAGCTCGCCGACGATGGTGGCGTGCGCGTCCACCTGGTCCTGCGTGAAGACGTGGTTCCAGATCTCCATGAAGCGGTCTTCATCGACCTCCGGTCCCCCGTCAGGCCCGAGGTGGGGACCCCGGTCGACGAAGATCTCCGAGCAGGGCCCGGCCGGTCCGGCGGCGTGGGTCCACCAGTAGTTGTCGGCCTTGCCGCGGCGCACGATCCGCTCCGACGGGATGCCGAGGTCCTGCCAGATCCCGATCGTCTCGTCGTCGGTCTCGAACACGGTGGTCCACAGGCGCTCGGGGTCGATCCCGAACCCCTCGGTCACGAGCTCCAGACCCCACGCGCAGGACTCCGCCTTGAAGTAGTCGCCGAAGGAGAAGTTCCCGAGCATCTCGAACATCGTGAGGTGGCGGTCGGTGTGACCGACGTTCTCGATGTCGTTGGCCCGGAAGCACTTCTGCACGCTCACCGCCCGCGGGAACGGCGGATCGGCCTGCCCGAGGAAGTACGGGATGAACTGCTCCATGCCGGATCCGGTGAGCAGCAGGCCGGACTCCGGGGCCGCGATCAGCGACGCCGAGCGGACGCGCGAGTGACGGCGCTCCTCGAAGAACGCCAGGAACGTCTCACGGATGCGCGCGCCGTCCATCGGGCGAGTGTACCGGTGGGCCCGTGCGGCGAGGCCGACGCCTCGTTCCTAGGACCGAGGCCCGGTCTCGTCGAGGCCGCTGTCGCGGCGCAGCTCGGCCTCGCGCTCGTCCATCGCCCGCTTGCCCTCCTGGATCGACTCGGAGACGAGCTTCGAGAGGTCCATCAGGCCGCCCTTCGCCTCGCGCGCGAGTGTCTGGGGCGCGACGCGCTGGGCCTGCTTGCGTGTCCAACGCGAGGCGATGATCGCCCCGGTCGCCCCGGCGCCGAGGCCGAGCGCGACCCAGAAGCCGCGTTTCACTTCTTGCGGCCTCGTGCCTTCGCGAAGCCCTGGCGCAACCCGGCGCCCATGCTGATCACCTTGACCAAGGGGCTCGCCGCAGCCTGCTCGACCAATCCCGAGAGCTTCTCGACGCGTCCGACGATGTCGTTCGCGCTCACCAGCATCGTGTCGACCCGGTCGAGCTCACGGTTCGCCCGTTCGACCGAGCCCCTGACCTCGCGCAACAACGGCACGGTCTCCTCACGCATCGTGTCGATCGTCATCTTCGTGCTCTCGAGCACCCGGAACGTGTTCAACAGCACCACGCAGAGGGCGAGCACCAGCAGGCCCCAGAAGGCCGCCAGGATGATGAGGGCGGTGTCACCGCCGGTGAGCGCGAGGAGCGTCATCGTCGAGCCTCCGTGATCGTGGTCGCGTGGACGGCCTAGCCTACCCGACGGGTCTGCCGGAGCGGCAGCCACGGATCAGCCTCGCTCGGTGTCGATCCTGCGGCCGGTGCCCGGTTCTCGTTCCACGTCCTCCCCCTGCCCCGACGGCTCGTAGTAGCGGCGGGTGGACGCGCTCGGCGGGCGATACTCCTGTTCCACCGCGTGCCCCGGGAAGTCGTGGGGATACCGATAGCCCTGGCCGTGCCCGAGCTGCTTCGCCCCGCGGTAGCTGGCGTCGCGCAGATGCAAGGGCACGGGCTCGGCGGACGGCGCATCTTCGAACGCAGCGGCGATCGCCGCGTAGACGCTGTTCGACTTCGGCGCGGTGGCCAGGTACACGGTCGCGTGCGCGAGGTTCAGGCGCACCTCGGGGAGCCCGACGTGCTCGACCGCGTGCGCAGCAGCGACGGCCACGACCAACGCGTTCGAATCGGCCATGCCGATGTCCTCGCTCGCATGCACGATCAGACGACGAGCGATGAAGCGCGGGTCCTCCCCCGCCTCGATCATGCGGGCGAGCCAGAAGAGGGCCGCGTCGGGGTCGGAGCCTCGGATCGACTTGATGAACGCGCTGATCACGTCGTAGTGCGCGTCGCCCTGCCGGTCGTACACGATCGCCTTCTTCTGCACGGCGTCCGCGGCGACATCACGGGTGATCTCGGTCGTATCGGCGGCGCGGGCCGCCTCGGCGGCGGCCTCGAGGCCCGTGAGCGCCATACGGGCGTCGCCGCCGGCGATCGTGACGAGATGTTCCAGCGCGTCGTCGGCGATCGCGAGACCCGCGCGTCCGAGGCCCCGGTCGCCGTCGTCGAGCGCCCGCCGGAGCAGGACGGCGACCGCCTCGTCGTCGAGTGGCTCGAGGCGGAGCAGCAGGCATCGCGACAGCAACGGCGTGTTGAGCGAGAAGTACGGGTTCTCGGTCGTGGCACCGATGAGCGTGACCGTGCCCTCCTCCACGGCGGGAAGCAGCACGTCCTGCTGGGCCTTCGACCACCGGTGCACCTCGTCGACGAAGAGCACGGTGCGGAAGAGCCCGCCTCGTGCGCCGTCCATCACCTTGCGGGCGTCGGCCACGCCGGAGTTCACGGCCGAGAGCTGTACGAGCTCGGCGCCGACGGCGTCGGCCAGCAGATGAGCCAGGGTCGTCTTCCCCGTCCCCGCCGGACCCCAGAGGATGATCGAAGGGAGCGCGCCCCGTGACAGGACGCGTGTGAGCGCTCGTCCCTCCCCGACCAGATGACCTTGGCCGACGTACTCCTCGAACGAACGCGGTCGCATGCGTGCCGCGAGGGGCACGTCTCCCACGTCAATCCTCCCGCTGGACAGATGGGTCGGCCGTGCCAGCCCGGGCGTCGACGATCGAGGCGAGGCCGAGCTCTCGCAGCTGGGCTTCGTCGACGGGGGCCGGCGCGCCCGTGAGCGGATCGCTGCCCGACTGGGACTTGGGGAAGGCGATCACGTCGCGGATCGCGTCCTTGCCCGCGAGCACCATCACGAGACGATCGACGCCCATCGCGATGCCTCCGTGGGGCGGCGCGCCGAGCGCGAGCGCGCGCAGCAGGTGCCCGAACTGCTCCTCGACGTCCCCGGCTGGGAGCCGGAGAGCGTCGAAGACCTGCCGCTGCGTCGCGGCGTCGTGGATGCGGATGCTGCCTCCCCCGACCTCGAAGCCGTTCAGCACGAGGTCGTACGCGCGAGCCTCCGCGGTCTCCGGCGCCATGTCGTCCGATGATGGCGACGTGAAGGGGTGATGCACCGAGACCCAGCGCTCCTCCTCGTCGCTGTACTCGAACAGCGGTGGCTCGACCATCCAGCAGAACGCCCACGCATCGTCGGGGATCAACCCGAGCCGTGCGGCCAGGTCGCGTCGCAGGCCGTCGAGCGCCACGTTGGCCCGGTCCTCCCGGTCGGCGACGATGCAGACGAGGTCGCCGTCGGCGGCACCGGTCCGCTCGACCACCCCGGCGATCTCCTCGGCCGTGAGGAACTTCTCCACGGGCGAACGGACCGAACCGTCGGACCCGACCGCCATCCAGACGAGCCCCGCCGCGCCGCGCCCCCTGGCATCCTCGATCAGCCGGTCGAGCTCCTTGCGCGAGGAGGATCCCGCGCCCGGTGCCGCCAGCGCCTTGATCACCCCCCCGTCTCCGAGCACCTTCGCGAACGCGTTGAATCCAGTGGTCGCGAAGACCGGGGCGAGATCGACGAGCTCCATGCCGTAGCGGAGGTCGGGCTTGTCGGAGCCGAAGCGATCCATCATCTCGCGGTAGGTGAGGCGCGGGAAGGGAGTCGCGACCTCGACCCCTACGACCTCGCGCACGATGCGCGCATAGAGCGGTTCGATCAGCGCGATCAGGTCTTCCTCGGTGACGAACGACATCTCGACGTCGAGCTGGGTGAACTCGAACCCGCGGTCGGCGCGTGCGGCCTCGTCGCGGAGGCACCGTACGATCTGGTAGTAGCGGTCCTGACCGCCCACCATGAGCAGCTGCTTGAGCTGCTGCGGCGATTGGGGCAGAGCGTAGAACGTGCCCGGCCACAGCCGGCTCGGCACCAGGAAGTCGCGCGACCCCTCGGGCGTCGATCGGGTGAGGATCGGCGTCTCGATCTCCACGAAACCACGGTCGTCCATGTGCTCGCGCATCAGCCGCACGATGAGCGCGCGCATCGCCAGCACCTTCGTCATCTCGGGGCGGCGCAGGTCGAGGTAGCGGAAACGCAACCGCAGGTCCTCGCCCGCCTCGATGCGGTCCTCGATCGGGAACGGCGGGGTCTCGGAGGCGTTCAGCACCTCGATCCCGGACGCGAGCACCTCGACCTCACCGGTCGCGAGGTCCGGGTTCTGCATGCCGTCGGGCCGAAGGCGAACGGAACCGACCACCCGCACGACATCCTCGGCTCCGAGTCGCTGCGCGGCGGCATGAGCGTCGGCCGCGTCCTCGGGGTGGAAGACCAACTGCACGATGCCCTCGCGGTCCCGGAGATCGATGAAGGTCACACCACCGTGGTCGCGCCGGTGCCCCACCCACCCGCAGAGCGTCACATCCTCGCCCGCGTGGTCGGGCCGCAGCTCCCCGCAAGCGTGCGACCGCATCGTCGTCCCGAAGGGCGACGTCATACCGGTCCCTCCGCCCGGTCCTCGAGCTTCGTGAGCCAGCCGGCGACGTCGTCGAGCGGCACCGACTTCTGCACCCCGTCGACGAGGCGGCGCAGCGTGATCGCACCCTCGGCGAGCTCCCGCGCCCCGACGATCGCGGCGAACGCGGCGCCGGCACGGTCCGCCATCTTGAGTTGGGCCTTGAGCGGACGCGCTTCGTACGCATGCGCTGCCGCGACGCCCTCGCCCCGCAGCGCGTCGACCAGGCGTAGCCCGGCGTCGCGAGCCTCCTCGCCCAGTGCGACCACGAAGCACGTCGGCACCCGCGCGGACGGTACGGGTCGTCCCTCCCCTTCCAGGGCGAGCAGCACGCGATCGAGCCCCATCGCGAAGCCGACCCCGGGCGTCCGCGAGGCCCCCAGGGTCTCCGCGAGCCCGTCGTAGCGACCGCCCGCGTTCACGGTGCCGGCCTTGTTCGCCGCCAACACACCGGAGATCCATTCGAACGCCGTGCGCGTGTAGTAGTCGAGCCCACGGACCATGCGGGGGTCGAGCACGTATGCGACCCCCGCCGCGTCGAGCCCGTCCCTCACGGCCGCGAAGTGAGCGGCACAGTCGTCGCACAGGTGCTCGGCGATCGTCGGAGCTGCGAGGACGAAGTCCTTCTCGCCGTCCACCTTGCAGTCGAACACGCGAAGGGGGTTCCTCTCGAGGCGGGTGCGGCAGTCCTCGTCGAGCTGATCCCGATAGGGCTCGAGGTGGGCGACCAACCGCGCGCGATAGAAGGGACGACAGGCCTCGTCGCCGATCGAGTTGAGGTGGAGGGTCACGTCGTGCAGGCCTCGCGATCGCAGGTACCGGTCGCCCAGCACGATCACCTCGACGTCTGCGCCCGGCGCCTCGGTACCGATCACCTCGACGCCGAACTGACGGAACTCCCGCAAGCGTCCCGCCTGCGGGCGCCCGTGTCGGAACTCCGACGCGATGTAGTACCCCTTGAACGGGTTCGGCAGCGCCTGAGCGTGCGTGAGGTACGCGCGGACGACCCCCGCGGTGCTCTCGGGCCGAAGGGTGACGGACCGACCGCCCTTGTCCTCGAACGTGTACATCTCCTTCGTCACGACGTCCGAGGTCTCGCCCGACGTGCGGGAGAACAGCTCCGTCTGCTCGAAGGTCGGGGTCTCGAGGTATCGGTAGCCGTACAGCCGGGCGATGCGGTGGGCATCGTCGTAGAGGCCGAGCATCGCATCGGCCCGGTCGGGCAGCAGGTCCTGCGTGCCACGAGGCGGCGTGAGCTCCATCAGACCAGCTCCCGCAGGAACGGGTTGATCGAACGCTCGCGCCCCACGGTCGTCTGCGGGCCGTGCCCGGGCAGCACCGGAAGCTCGTCGGGCAGCTCGAGGAACCGGCGCAGACTCGCCTGCATCGCGTCGGGGTCGGAGTTGGGGAAGTCTGAGCGACCGATCGAGCCCGTGAACACCAGATCGCCCGAGCAGAGGACGAGGTCAGTCTCGACGCGGAACGAACAGTGCCCGGGCGTGTGTCCCGGTGTGTGCATCACCTCGATCGCCAGCCCCGCGAGGCGAAGCCGGTCACCGTCGGCGATCGTGCGGAGCTCCTTCACGGGGGTGAGGGGGTTGGCGAATCCGGCTCGCCACCCAGGCTCGTCGGTGAACGCGATCGCGTCTGCCTCGTGCACGAAGACGGGGAGCTCGCGAGCGAAGTCGCCGGCCTCGCCGGCGTGGTCGAAGTGTGCGTGCGTCGCCAGCACGGCGACCGGCGTCTTGTTCGCGGCCGCGAGCAGTCCGTGCACCGCCTCGGGCGTGAAGCCGGGGTCGACGACCACGGCATCATCGCTCGCGTCGGAGGCGAGCAGCCAGCAGTTCGTGCCGTACGGGTTGGCGTTGAACAGGTCGAGCCACATCAGGCCGCCCATGCTAGCTGACACCCCACTCCTGCCCTTCGCCTCGCCCTAGAGGGCGTCGGTGTCGAGCACCAGCGTGACGGGTCCGTCGTTCAGGAGCTCGACCTGCATGTCCGCACCGAACACCCCCGTGGCGACCGGCAGCCCCTGGCGTTCCAGCGCCCCGGCGAACGCGTCCACGAGCTCGGCCGCCTTCCCCGGTTCGGCAGCATCGGCCCACGAGGGCCGCCGACCCCTGCGCAGATCCGCGTAGAGCGTGAACTGCGACACCACCAGCGCTTCGCCCCCGACATCGGCGATCGCGCGGTTCATCTTCCCGGCGTCGTCCGCGAACACCCTCAGGGCCGACACCTTCTCGGCGAGGCGCTCCGCTTCGGCGGGCCCGTCGTCGTGGCCCACCCCCACCAGCAACAGGAACCCCACGCCGATACTCGCCACCCGCTCGTCGTCGACCGAGACCGATGCCCGGGCGACCCGCTGGAGCACGACCCGCACGCTCAGCTCGGTACGACGCGGTACGCGTCGTAGACGCTCTCCACGCGCTTCACCGAAGCGAGCACGCTCGACAGGTGCGCGATGTCGGCGAGCTCGAACGTGAACCTCAGGCGGGTGATGCGATCCTTCCCGGTGGCCGAGGTCGCCGAGAGGATGTTCACGTGGTTGTCGGAGAGCACGGTGGCCACGTCGGAGAGGAGCCGCGTGCGGTCGAGCGCCTCGACCTGGATCGCGACGACGAACGACGTGGGCTTGCCCTCGGCCCACGTCACCTCGATCAACCGCTCGGGCTGCCGACGCAGTGAGGTGACGTTGGGGCAGTCGGTGCGGTGCACGCTGACGCCCTGTCCCTTCGTCACGAAGCCAAGGATCTCGTCGCCCGGCACAGGGGTGCAGCATCGGCTGAGCCGCACCCAGACGTCGGGGAGCCCGCGCACCACGATCCCCTTCGAGATGTCGTCGTCGCGGCCGATCTTCACCGGTCGGGCGAGCGGGACCTCGGCGACGTGCTCCTCGTCGGCATCGCCGACCACGAGGCGCGAGACCCGCGCCACGATCGACTGGGGAGAGACGTGCCCCTCGCCGACGGCGACGTAGAGCGCCTCGAGGTTGGGGTACTTCAGTTCCTCGGCGACGGAGCTGAGCGACTCCGTCGTCGCGAGGCGCTTGATCGGCAGGTTCTGTTTGCGCATCAGTCGCGTGACAGCGTCACGGCCCTGCTCGAGGGCGTCCTCGCGACGCCCACGAGTGAACCACTGGCGGATCTTGGACCGCGCACGAGGCGTCTTGACGAACTGCAGCCAGTCCTGTGACGGTCCCTCACCCTGCGCGCGCGAGGTGAGGACCTCCACCGTGTCGCCCGTGCGCAGCTCGTAGTCGAGGGGCACGAGCTTGCCTCCGACCTTCGCGCCGATCGTGCGGTGCCCGACGTCGGTGTGGATCGCGTAGGCGAAGTCGACCGGGGTCGCCCCCGCCGGGAGGTTCACCACGTCGCCCTTGGGGGTGAAGACGAAGACCTGACCCCCGTAGAGGTCGATCCGCAGCGAGTCCATGAATTCGCGCGGATCGGCCATGTCCTTCAGCCAGTCCATCATCTGTCCGAGCCACGCGGCCTCGGCCGAGGCCTCCTTGGCCTGTTTGCTGCCCTCCTTGTACCGCCAGTGCGCGGCGATGCCGAACTTCGCGGTGCGATGCATGTCGCGCGTGCGTATCTGGATCTCGAGCGGTGTGCCGCCCGGCCCGACGACCGTCGTGTGCAACGACTGGTACATGTTGGACTTGGGCATCGCCACGTAGTCCTTGAAGCGGCCCGGGATGGGCTTCCAGAGCGCGTGCACGGCGCCGAGCGCGGCGTACGTGTCACGGAGGGAGTCGACGAGGATACGGACCCCGACCAGGTCGTAGATCTCGTTGAACTCCTTGCCGCGGATCACCATCTTCTCGTAGATCGAATACAGGTGCTTCGGGCGGCCCTCTACCTCTGCCTTCACACCCAGCTCCTTGAGCTTGGCTCGTGCCTCGCTCGTGACCTGCTCGATCAGGGCGGTGCGCTCGTCACGCCGTGCGTCGACGAGACTCACGATCTCGCGGTAGGGGCCGGGGTGCAGGGTCTTGAACGACAGGTCCTCGAGCTCCCACTTGATCTCCTGCACACCGAGGCGATGTGCGAGTGGTGCATAGATCTCGAGGGTCTCGGTGGCGATACGCCGCTGCTTCGCCTCGGGGAACACACCCAACGTGCGCATGTTGTGGAGGCGGTCGGCGAGCTTGATGAGCAGCACGCGGATGTCACCGGCCATCGCGACGATCATCTTGCGAACGTTCTCCGCCTGCTCCTGCTCTCGGGAGTGGAACTCGAGGCGATCGAGCTTCGTCAGTCCGTCGACGATGCGCGCAACCTCGGGGCTGAACTCCTGCTCGATGTCGGCGAGGCTGACCTCGGTGTCTTCGACGGTGTCGTGCAGCAGCGCCGCCTCGAGCGTCGTGGTGTCGAGCCGGAGGTCGGCGAGGATCTCGGTGACGGCGAGTGGATGGGTGATGAACTCCTCTCCCGACTTGCGCGTCTGGCCCTCGTGGGAGGATTCCGCGAACGCGTAGGCGCGGGCGATCTCTCGAACGTCGGCCTTCGGGTTGTAGCCACGGACCTTCTTCAGCACCGGGTCGATCGGCGAGGACTGCCCCGTGTCTCCCCGGCGCAGGCGCGGGCGTGGCAGACGGGCGCCCCGCCGTGCGGGGGGCTGGTCTGCCCTGAGGTCTTCCCTGCTGTCCACCGCGCCTCCTCCCCACAAGTGTAGGGGGTCCAGGCCGCGCGACCGCTCAGTAGTGGATCAGCGTGTACAGCTCATGCTCGGCGAGCCGCTCGCGCCCGTGCAGGAAGTCGAGCTCGATCACCGTGGCGATGCCGCAGACGTTGCCGCCGACCTGCTCCACGAGGGACGCGGCGGCCTGCGCCGTGCCGCCGGTCGCGAGCACGTCGTCGACGATCAGCACCCGCTCCCCGGGGTTGATGCCGTCGACGTGCAGCTCAAGCGTGGCCGTGCCGTACTCGAGCGCGTAGTCCTCGTCGACCGTGACCGAGGGCAGCTTCCCCTGCTTGCGGATGGGCACGAAGCCGGCCCCGAAGTGGTAGGCCACCGGCGAGGCGATGATGAAGCCCCGAGCCTCGATGCCCACCACCTTGTCGACGTTGCCTCGGCCGAACCGCACCACGATCAGGTCGGTGATCGTCGAGAAGGCGATCGGGTCGGCGAGCACAGGGGTGATGTCCTTGAAGACGATGCCCGGCTCCGGGAAGTCGGGCACGTCTCGGATCAGGCCCTTGATCTGTTCGATGTCCATGGTTCCCTCCGCGTCGGCCGGGTCGCTACCTCCGCTTGCGCTTGGCGGGCGGGCGGCGTTTGCTCTTCGGACGTGGTCGCGAGCCCGTGCGCGCCGTCGCGGCTCGCGCGGCGGCATCGGAAGTCCGCGCCCCGCTCGCGGTCGCCGCGACCGCCCCCTCCGCCTGCGCCGCGCCGCCTCGCGAGCGCGCCATCCGGCGGGCCTCCACCTGCTGGTACCGCTTCTCCCGCATCTTCAGCACCGCGAGCAGCGGTGCGGCCAGGTAGATCGACGAGTAGGCACCGATCGCGACACCCACGAACATCGCGAAGGCGAAGTCCTTCAGCGTGTCGCCGCCGAAGAGCAGGAGGGACAGGATCGGCAGCAGCACGACCAGCGACGTGTTCACCGACCGCATCAGCACCTGGTTCAGCGAGAGGTCGACGACCCCCACGTACCCGAGGCGTGTGACGAGTGCGCTCGACTCCGTGTTCTCCTTGATCTTGTCGTAGATCACGACCGTGTCGTACAGCGAGAATCCGAGGATCGTGAGGATCGCGATCACGGTCTCCGGCGTGACCTCCCGCCCGACCAGTGCGTACAGGCCCGCCGTGATCACCACATCGTGGACTAGCGCGATCATGGCGCCGACCGCCATCTTCGGTTCGAACCGGATGGCGATGTAGAGCGAGATCGCGGCCAGCACGACGATCAGCCCCGTGATCGCCTGCCGCCGGACCTCGGCACCGAACGTAGGCCCGATGTCCTCGACGCTCACCTCGCTCACCTCGATGCCCGCCTGGTCGGCGAGGCTACGGATCAGCGCATCGCTGTCGTCGGCCGCGGCCAGCGACTCGGTTCGGATCGCGACCTGATCGCCTCCCACGATCTGCACCTCGGCTCCATCGCGACCCGCGTCGGCGAGCGTCGCCTGGATGTCGGCCACGGTGGCGTCGGTCTCGAGCGGGAACTGGATCTTCGCGCCGCCGTCGAAGTCGATCGAGTAGTTCAGTCCGCCGACGCCGAGCCCGATCAGCGACAGCACGATCAGCACTCCCGAGATCGCGAAGTAGATGCGTCGACGCTCGACGAAGCGGAAGTGCGGGATCGTATGCCCGCGGTAGGTCTCGAGCACGTGGTGGAGGGTTGTCACGCTCCCGCCCCCTCAGCCGCGTCGTCGGCCTCGCCGGCGACCCCGGCCTCGAGCCCGAATCCCTTGAGGGAGACGAGCCGCTGGTTCCGTGCGAGGAGGAACACGGTCGGCCGCTTGAAGAACCAGACGACGAACAGGTCGAGGAGCGTCGCCACGCCGAGGGTCAGCGCGAACCCGCGCACCGAACTCACGGCGGTCAGGTACAGCACGACGGCCGCGATGCCGGCGACGACGTCGGCGGCGATGATCGTCTTGTAGGAGCGCGCGAACGCGGGCTGGACGGCCGCCCGGGCGGTCTTGCCGCCTCGCACCTCATCCTTCAGTCGCTCGAAGAACACGATGTAGGAGTCGGCGGTGACCCCGAGCGAGATCACGAGCCCTGCGACCCCGGCGAGGGTGAGCGCGTATCCGAACTGGATGCCCGCGAGCGAGATCAGCGCGATCGCGAGGATCGCCCAGATCGACATGCCGAACCACGCCACGATGCCGAGGAGCCGGTAGTAGAAGAGCAGGTAGAGGAAGAGCAGCGCGAGCCCGACGAGTCCGGCGACGATGCCCTGGCGCAGCGACTCGGACCCGAGCGTCGGGCTCACCGTCTGCACCTGCTGGCGCGTCAGCTCGACCGGCAGTGCACCGGCGTTCAGCACGGTGGCGAGGTCGCGCGCCTCGGGTTCGGTGAACCCACCGGTGATCTCCCCGGTACCACCCGTGATCGGACTTTGGACGGTCGGTGAGGAGATGACGACCCGGTCGACGACGATCGCGATCTGGTTCTGCGGCGGCGGCAGCGACACGGCCGTGGTCGTGGCATCGGCGAACCGACCCGCTGCATCGCTCGTGAGCTGGAAATTGACGGTCCACTCCGAGCCTGTCGCACCGCCCAGGATCGCGTTCGCCTCGGCGACGTCGCCGCCGGCGATGATCGCGGGCGCCAGTCGATACCGGTTCCCCGCTTCGTCCTCGTAGACGACCTCCTGGTCCTCCAACGCGGCGAACGAGCACTCCTTCGTCTGTCGGTCCTCGTCGGTCGGACAGGTCACGGGTGTCGTGGCGTACGCCGGATCCCCGGGGGGAACGATCGCGAGCACGGGGCGTTCCTCGAGGCGCGCGGTCTGACCGATCACGTCCAACAGCCGCTGCTGTCCGGTGGAGCGGCGACGTTCCTCCGCCGAGGCCCGATCGATGAAGCAGCCGAGGCTCTCACCGGCCGAGCTGACCACGCAGGCGAGTGAATCGACCGTCTGCACCTGCGTGCCGCCGATCGCCGAGCGAGCGTCGTCCCTCGACGCCACGCCACACGGGAGATCGTTGGCAGCCAACGAGAGGCCCGCGAACGCCGTCGCCTCCGGCGTGGGTGACGGGGAGGGCGAGACGGACGCCGAGGGCGTCGCCGATGGCGACTCCTCAGCTTCCTCGGAGGTGCCCGCGCCGTCGGTGACGCAGTAGCTCTGCTCCGTGACCTCGACCTCCAGGGCCTCCTGGGCCGCCTGGGCCTCCTTCCTCGTCGGGAAGCAGTCGAGCTGCTCCCCCGCCGCGCTCACCAAGCAGAAGCCCTCCTCGACTGACGCCGGGGAGGGGGATGATCCGGGCGTGGGCGATGGTGTGGCGGCGACCCGTGGAGCGACCGTGATCGCCGCCTTCGACGCCTCGGCCAGCTCCTCGGTGGCGAAGCACTCCAACTGCTCGCCGTCCGGGTCGACGAGGCAGGCCTCGGCGACCTGCGGCACGACCGTCAGTTCGGCCAACGCATCCTCGGCGGCCTGCTGCGATGGGGCACACCCGTAGTTCTCGCCGTCGGGCCCCACGAGGCAGTACCGCGTCTCGGCTCGCTGTTCGATCGTCGCCTGGGACAGACCCGGGATCTGCACCTCGATCGTGCTACCCGAGACGGCGATGTCGGGCTCACCGACCCCGAACGCATCGACCCGGTTCGAGATGTTCGTACGGGCTCGTTCCATCACCTCGGCCGGCGTGCCGTTGGGCGCCGAGAGGGTTACGGAGACCCCCCCTTCGAGGTCGAGCCCGAGGATCGGTTCCAGCGCCCCGGTCGCGAAGCCGATCAACGACGCGAGGGTCAGCACCAGCACGAAGATGATCGAAGCCCACAGGCCGCGCGTTCGCCTCACGCCAACTCCGCTCCGTTCACGACCAGACGGAACCGTGCGTCGAGGTGCTCGGCCGCGACGCGGCAGAGCTGCATGCGGCCGAGGAAGATCTCGAAGTACTCCATGACCTGGCTGATGCCCGTGTCGATCGTCAGCTCGAGGCTGACGGTGCGGGCAGCGGAGTCTACTCGAAGAAACGACTGCTCCACGGCGTAGTTAACCCGGTCGTGGATGTCGAGATCGATCTGTCCGCTCGTGCGCACGCGGCTGCGATGCACGTCGGACTTGTCGGCCAGGATCACGGCCGCCGAGATCGGCGAGATCGCGGTGCCCTCGGTCTCCTCATGGTTCGCGATCGCCGCGATGATCGGCATCAGGTCGGCCGGAGTCACCGTGTCGCGCAGGGCATGATGCACGATCACCGCGCCGGTCTGACCGTGTGCGTCACGGGCGAGGGCGTTGCCGACGTCGTGCAGGTAGCCGGCCACGCACGCGAGCATCGCGTCGCGCTCCCCGTAGTCCAGCCGAGAGAGCACCTGGTAGGAGATGCGTGCGACCAGGTTCGCGTGCCGGAAGCCGTGCTCGGTGAAGCCCATCGCATCCATCACGCGATCGGCGGAGGCGATGAATCGCGAGAGCTCTTCGTTGGCCTGGACGTCCTCGAGCGTCACCGAGGCGACGTCGACGCCGGTCGGCGGCGCCGGTTCGACGGGCAGCGGGGCGGGTTCAGGAGTCGTGTCGGACGCGATGACCGTCGAAGGGTCGCGCGGCTCGCCGGCGTCGCCGTCGTCCCGAGGGGGCACGTCGGTCACGTCTGCTGGATCGGCCCATCCTGGCCGTCCGGCGCATCCTCGGCGACCACGATCTTGCCGATGCCTGCTCGCACCATGCGCACGCGCGTTCCAGGGGCGATCTCGACCGTCACGATGTCGTCCTCGTCGTCGATCGCCGTGACCGTGCCGAAGACGCCCGCGGTGGTGACGATATCGTCTCCCACCTCCACGCTGCTCAGCAGCTCACGCTGAGCTCGGGCCCGCCGTTGCTGAGGGCGGATCAGCAGGAAGTAAAAGATGCCACCCATCAGGAGCAGGGGAAGGAACGCGACCAGACTGCTGCCGCCTCCCGATGAATCCTGGGCGAGGAGTTCGAACATGGGTCGACCTTTCGTTGGCGTCCGAAGGCGTCGGCGTCGCCGACCGGCCGAGTCTACCGCCCAGGGCCAGCGACGAGGCTAGAGCGGCAGGGTGCCCGGCGGTTGGGTGCCCAGATGTCGGTACGCGCGCTCGGTTGCGACGCGACCCCGCGGCGTCCGGTGCAGGAACCCGAGTTGGAGAAGGTACGGCTCGACGACGTCCTCGACGGTGTCGGGCTCCTCGCCCACCGACGCGGCGAGCGTCGAGAGACCGACGGGCCCCCCGCCGAACCGCTGCACGATCGCCTGCAGGATCGCGTGGTCGAGGCGGTCGAGCCCCTCCTCGTCGACCTCGAAGACCTCGAGCCCGGCACGGGCGACCTCTCCGGTGATGGCGCCGTCGTGCCGCACCTCGGTGAAGTCGCGCACGCGGCGCAGCAGCCGGTTCGCGATGCGCGGCGTGCCGCGTGACCGGCGCGCGATCTCGGCGCCGCCCTCCTCGTCGAGCCGGACCTCGAGGATGCCGGCCGACCGCCCCACGATGCGCGCGAGGTCCTCGACCGGGTAGTAGTCGAGCCGAGGCGAGAACCCGAACCGCTCCCGGAGCGGAAGCGTGATGCGCCCCGGCCGAGTCGTGGCGGCGACGAGCGTGAACTTCGGGAGCTCGAGCCGGATCGACCGCGCGGTCGGTCCCTTGCCGAGCACGACGTCGAGCACGAAGTCCTCGAGTGCTGGGTACAGCACCTCCTCGACCGGACGTGGCATGCGATGCACCTCGTCGACGAAGAGCACGTCGCCGTCCTCCAGGTTCGTGAGGATCGCGGCGAGATCGCTGGGCCGATCGAGCGCGGGCCCGCTCGTCGGCTGGAACCCGGCGCCCATCGCGTTCGCCACGATCTGTGCGAGCGTGGTCTTCCCGAGGCCGGGAGGTCCGCTGAACAGCAGGTGATCGACGGGTTCTCCGCGGCGGCGCGCGCCGTCGATCAGGAGCTGCAACTGCTCCTTCACGCGTTCCTGACCGACGAAGTCACCGAGCGACGTCGGTCGCAGGGCGACGTCGAACTCTCGATCCTCCGGATCGACGACGGCGGCCTCGATCAGACGATCGTCGTCCACGCTATCGGCCCACCTTCTGCAACGCCTCGCGGAGCATCTCGTCGACCTCGCGGCCCTCGGCATCGACGTCGCGCGTGGCCTCTGCGGCCTCCTGCGGCGTCAGGCCGAGCGAGACGAGCGCGTTGCGCACGTCGACGATGTGACCGCCCTCGCTCGGGAGCTCCGCCTCGCCGCCGAGTCGGTCGCGGAGATCGACCACGACCCGCTGCGCGACCTTCTTCCCGACCCCCGGCACGACGGTGAGCGCGTCGGCGTCACCGGCGATCACGGCCCGCCGGAGCGCGTCGGCGGAGAGCGCCGACAGGAACGACAGGCCGACCTTCGGCCCCACGCCGGTCACGCCCGTCAGCAGGTCGAACAGCTCTCGCTCATCGGTGCTCGAGAACCCGTAGAGGGTCATCGAGTCGTCGCGCACGACCATGCGGGTATGGATGCGAGCCGTCTTCCCGACACCGGGGAGCCGGCTCACCACCGAGGTCGGTACGGAGACGTCGTATCCCACGCCGCCCACCGCGAGCACCACGCTCGTCGCACCCTTGTGGACGACCTCTCCCTCGAGGAACGAGATCACCGAGCGCCCCCGGCACGCGCCGCAGCCTTCAGCCGCGCCCCCACCAGATGGGTCAGCGCGACGGCCGCTGCGTCCACGGCGTCGGGCTTCGCCGGCAGGTCGCGGAACCCGTGCACCCGCTCGAGCGCCAGCCGCACCTGCGCCTTGTCGGCGTTCCCCATGCCGGTCACGGCGCTCTTGACCTCCGTCGGGCTGTACTCGTCGACGTCGATGCCGGCCTCGGCCGCGACCACCATCACGGCCCCGGTCGCACGCGCGACCGTGAGCGCGCTGACCTGGTTGCGGTTGAACGACACGCGTTCCACGGCGAGGCTCACCGGCGCGTGCGTCGCGATCGCCGTGCGCACGGCCTCGGCCAAGGCCCGAAGCCGCTCCGCTTCGGGCACCTCGGCGCCGGTCGTCACGGTATCGGCCCAGATGAGGACCGTCCGTCGGCCGTCGCGCGCGACCGCGGCGAGGCCGAGGTTCGCCACGCCGGGGTCCACCCCGAGCACACAGGAATCGAACATCCGTTCGTGCAGTCTAGTGCCGGGGACGGGCTGGGCAAGCAGCCCTGCTCGATTCCGGTGTTCTGGAGCGATCGACCTCAGAGCGAGGCCATGACCTCTTCGGGGATGTCGAAGTTGGCGTAGACGTTCTGCACGTCGTCGAGATCCTCGAGCGCCTCGATCAGGTTCAGCACCTGCTTCGCCTCGCCGCCGTCGACCGGGATCGTCGACTGCGGCACCATCGAGATCTCCGCCGAGAACACCTCGACCCCTGCGACCTCAAGGGCGTCGCGCACCCGGCCGAAGGCGGCCGGGTCACTGATGATGTCCCACGAGCTCTCGGAGTCACGCAGGTCCTCGGCGCCGCCCTCCAGGACAAGCTCGAGGAGCCGCTCCTCGTCGGGCGCCCGATCCTTCTCGACCACCACGACGCCCTTGCGGGCGAACATCCACGCGGTCGACCCCGTCTCCCCCAGGTTCCCGCCGTTGCGGGTGAACGCGTGGCGGACCTCCTGCGCGGTGCGGTTGCGGTTGTCGGTGAGAGCCTCGACGTAGAGCGCGATCCCACCGGCCGCGTAGCCCTCGTAGCTGATCTCGTCATACCGCGCGCCGCTGCCTTCGGCGCCCGAGCCGCGCTTGATCGCGCGCTCGATGTTCTCGGTCGGGACGGAGAAGCTCTTGGCCTTCTCGACCGCCGAGGCGAGCGTCATGTTGGCCGCGACGTCGCCGCTGCCGCCCTCGCGCGCCGCGACCTCGACCGCGCGCAGCAGCTTCGCGTACTGGTTCGAGCGCTTCGCGTCGTTCGCGGCTTTCTTCCGCTTGATCGTGGCCCACTTGGAATGGCCTGACATGGGACTCCCCTCCCCGGGGTCGATGCCTCAGAGCTTGTCCAGCAGGTAGCGGTGCAATCCCGTCTCGCCGATCAGCTCCGGATGGAACGATGATACGAGCAGGTTGCCCTCTTCGAGCACGACCGGGGCGCCCTCGTGCTCGGCGAGCACCCGCACGCCGGACCCCACGTCGGTGATGCGCGGTGCCCTGATGAACACGCCTCGCACGGAGTGCTGGATGCCCTCGACGTCGACGTCGGCCTCGAACGACTCCACCTGCCGTCCGTAGGCGTTGCGCTCGACCCCGATGTCCATCACGGCGAAGAGCGGATCACCGCCCAGCACCCGTTCGGCCAGCACGATCATGCCCGCGCACGTGCCGAAGACGGGCATCCCGGCAGCGACTCGCGCCCGGACGGGGTCGACGAGGTCGTAGGCACTCGCGAGCTTGCCGATCGTGGTCGACTCCCCACCCGGGATCACCAGGCAGTCGACGCTCGCCAGATCCTCGGTAGTGCGGACCTCGACGGGGATCGCGCCGACATCGGTCAGGATGCGACCGTGCTCTCGGAAGTCTCCCTGCAGCGCGAGGACGCCGGCCTTCACGTCGGACCCCGCATCGGCGCGGCCTACCAGCCGCGCTCTTGCATGCGCGTCTCGAGGGAGCCGATCTCGAGCCCGGCCATCGGGTCGCCGAGCCCGTGGGAGAGCTTGGCGAGCACGTCGGCGTTCTCGAAGTTCGTCGTCGCCTCGACGATCGCGCGCGCCATCGTCGCCGGATCCTGGCTCTTGAAGATGCCCGAACCGACGAACACGCCGTCGACTCCCAGCTGCATCATCAGGGCCGCGTCGGCCGGGGTCGCGATGCCGCCCGCCGAGAAGTTCACGACCGGCAGCCGACCCTGCTCCGCCACCATGCGCACGAGCTCGACGGGGGCGCCCAGCTCCTTCGCCTTCGTCACGTACTGCTCGGGGCGCAGGGTCGTGCACTCAGCGATCTCGTGCAGGATCGCGCGCTCGTGCCGCACGGCCTCAACGACGTTGCCGGTACCCGCCTCGCCCTTCGTTCGGATCATCGCCGCGCCCTCAGCGATGCGGCGCAAGGCCTCTCCGAGGTTACGGGCGCCGCAGACGAACGGCACCGTGAAGGCCCACTTGTCGATATGGAACTCCTCGTCGGCCGGGGTGAGCACCTCGGACTCGTCGATGTAGTCGACGCCGAGCGACTGCAGGATCTGGGCCTCGACGAAGTGACCGATCCGCGCCTTCGCCATCACCGGGATCGTGACGACCTGCTGGATCTCCTCGACCTTGGTGGCGTCGGCCATGCGCGCGACACCGCCGTCGCGACGGATGTCGGCAGGCACGCGTTCGAGGGCCATCACGGCGCAGGCGCCGGCGTCCTCGGCGATCTTCGCCTGCTCGGCGGTCGTGACGTCCATGATCACGCCGCCCTTGAGCATCTCGGCCAGGCCGGACTTCACGGTGAAGGTGCCGGTCTCGCGCTGCACGGATATCGCCTCCTGATCGGGGCCCTGCGAAAACCAGGACCGACCACCCGAGTGTACCGGAGGTGACCGCGCAACCAGAAGCGTCGAGGCCTCCACGGATGGTGCCAGCGCCCCGCTGCTAGGGTCGCCCCGTGCTCCGCCACGTCACCGCCGACGCGCTGTACGACGCGAAGACATCGTTGGCCCGGTTCCCCCCGATCGCCCTGCCGCTGCAACGGATCCGTGGACGTGGCGAGCTGATCGACGACGACACCCAGGTCGTGATCGAGGCGTTCCCGAGATCCGCGTCGTCGTTCGCCGTGGCCGCCTTCCGCCTGGCACAGGAGCCGGATCCGACGAGCATCGCCCACCATACGCACATGCCCGCTCAGGTGCTGGAAGGCGTCCGTCGGAGGCTGCCGACGATGGTGCTCGTGCGGCCGGCGGTCGACGCCGTGGTCTCTCACCTGATCCGCAGCCCCGATCTCGGCGCTCGGGCGGCGATGCGCGGATACCTGCGCTTCCACGGACCGCTCGTCGCTCGACGAGGAGGATTCGTGACCGCGACGTTCGACGAGGTCGTCTGTTCGTTCGGCACGGCGATCGAGCGACTCAACGCCCGGTTCGGCACCGCGTTCACCCCGTTCGAGCACACGCCCGAGAACGTGGCGCGGATCGAGGGCGAGATCGAGCGCGACTACCGGGCCCGCGAGGGCTCGGGAGAACGCCTGGAGGCCGTGATCCCTCGTCCCTCACATTCGCGGGAAGCCCTGAGGGCTGAAGTGGAGCAGCGGGTGCGGCGCGAGGTCGCGCCAGCGACCGTGGCCGACGCGCACGCGCTGTACCGTGCGCTCCTTCCCGACGCGTGAGTTGAGACCGGCGTCGATCAGCCGAACGAGATCTCGGCGTCGAACATGCCCACCGGGGCGAGCTCCACGAATGCAGTGCCGGGCTTCAGCGCGATCTCCTCGCCCGACCTCGTGAGGAACGTCGTGAACTCGCCCACGTCGGAGCGCTCCCATCTCCCGACGATCAGCTTGCCGTCGCGAAGGACCCACGCCTTGCCCCTGCCCACGGTGTGCACCTCGGGCGAGGCGTAGCCGGCGACGTCTTGGAACTCGCTCTCCGTCGTCTTCACGACCTGGATCACCAGGTTGTCTGCGGTGATCGGATCGCCGCTCTCGAGCGTCATCGGAGAACCGTCCAAGTAGCGCACCCACTGGCCCTTGGACCAGCGCCACTCGGCGGTCGCGAGACCCGAGAACACCACCGTCGCGCTACGTGCCTTCTTGCTCGGCGAGGGCACGTCGTCGCTGAACACGAACGGCGACGAGGGCGCGGGCTCACCTTTGGCGAGCGACTTGCCCTTGGCCCACAGCGGCTTCGTCGACGTGAACAGGTTGTGCGGCACCACACGCGCATCGTCCCGGACGAATGCCTTGGTGGCGCTGTCCTCGTCCATCGTCGTCATGCCGGCGTCCTCGACGACGGTGCGGACCCCCTTCGAACCGCCGCTGAACGCGAGCAGCGGGTGCTCGCTGAACGGCGCCAGGATCTCGGGGTCGGTCGTGCGGATGCTCCGAACCGGGCCGATGCGATCCGCCTCGTCGCAGTTGAACAGCGCCACGAAGCGCGTGATGCCGCCTTCGACGACCTCCTCGTAGACGATGTCGGCGCCCTGCAGGCCGGCGAGCGGTTGCGCGTCGGGCGTGTTCTCGACCTTGACCGCGAGGACCGGGCGGTTCGGAGGCTGCTTGTCGCCGGGGAGGATCTCGCCGGTCAGCGGGCAGGGCTCGATCGGCTCGGGGGCGACTCCGATGTCGCTCAACGCCCGCTGGATCGGTGCGGGTGCGTTTCCGGAGAGCGCCAACGCTGCCATGCCTCCGCCGAACACGGCGACGACCGCGCCGCCGGCGACGAGCGCCTTGCCGCGTGAGGTGAGAGCCACGGTGAGGGGACCTCCTGGGAACGATCGGGTTGAAGGTTGAACGAGTGGACTCGATCCGCAAGAGGGACCGGCGCAGCGATGCTAGACCCGCGACGAGGACGTTCCAAACACCTGCGCCGAGTTCGACACGAACGTCACATCTCCTCCAAGCGCTGGATGCGTTCGGCGATCGGCGGATGCGTCGCGAAGATCTTCTCCAATGGTCCGAGCTTCTCGCCCTCGATGCGTGAGGGCTGGGAGAGCCACAGATGGGCGGTGGCGTTGTTCGCGGAGTGCATCGCCGTCGGCGACGTGGCGATCTTGCGCAGGGCCGCGGCGAGGCCCGGCGGATACCGGGTGAGCATCGCGCCCTGCGCGTCGGCCAGGAACTCCCTGTTCCGCGACACCGCACGCTTGATGATCTCCCCCGCGATCGGCGCGATCACCATCAACGCGAACCCGATGCCGAAGAGGATCAGGGTGGCGGGGCCTCCGTTGCTGTCGTTGCCGCGTCTCCCGCCGATGCCGCCCCACAACCACGACCGCATCAGGAACTCAGACATCAGCACCACCGCACCGACGAGCGTGGCCACGATCGTGCCGAGCAGCATGTCGCGGTCGAGCACGTGCGCGAGCTCGTGGCCGATCACGCCTTCGAGCTCCACCCGGTTCATCGTCGCGAGCAGGCCCTGGGTGACCGCGATCGACGCGTGCTCGGGGTCCCGACCGGTCGCGAACGCGTTCGGCGCCTGTTCGGGCACCACGTAGATCCGGGGCTTCGGGATGCCCGCGGCGATCGCGAGTCCCTCGACGAGGTTGTGCAGGCGCGGCTCGTCCTGGGCCGTCACCTCACGCGCCCTCGACGACGCGAGGACCAGCCGGTCGCCGTAGAGGTAGGAGCTGACCGAGAGCACGGTCGCCACGACGAGCGCGACGACGAGGCCCGTCACGCCGGTGCCGAAGACGTAGCCCAGCGCCATGCCGACGAGGCCGAAGAAGACGAACGCGCCGACCACGAGCAGCACCGACGTCCGCTTGTTCGCCGCGATCTGCTCGTGCATCTACTGATCCCGCCCGAGATCCACGTGCACGGGCTCGCTCACGGGATCGTCGATGTCGAAGAACGCTCGCTCCTCGAACCCGAAGGCGTCCGCCACGAGGTTCGACGGGAACGTGTCGATCGCGGTGTTCAGCCGCCTGACCTGGTCGTTGTAGAACTGGCGGGCGTAGGCGATCTTCGACTCGGTGCCGACCAGCTCTTCCTGGAGGGCCAGGAAGTGCTGGTCGGCCTTGAGATCGGGATATGCCTCGACGACCGCCATCAGCTTGCCGAGGCCCTCGGTCACAGCGTTCTCCGCGCCGACCTGATCCTGCACGTCGCCGGCGGCGATCGCTCGGGTTCTGGCCTCGGTGACACGCTCGAACAGCTCGCGCTCGTGACTCGCGTAGCCCTGCACGGTCTCGACCACGTTCGGGATCAGGTCGTATCGGCGTCGCAACTGCACGTCGATCGTGGCCCACCCATCCTCGGCGCGGGTCCGCAGGCGCACGAGTCGGTTGTAGAGCCAGACGAGCGAAAGCAGCGCGATGGCCACGAGCCCGAGCACGATCCAGATCACCGGTGACATGGAGCCCTATCGTAGCGACGGTGGGGCGAGGACCGACCGATAGACGTCCTCGATGCGCTCGACCACGACGTCCCAGTCGAAGACCGCCGCCGTCTCACGGCCCGCCGCCGCGAGCCTGTGAGCCAGATCGTCGTCGTCGAGGACGCGACCGATCGCCGATGCGAGGGCGACCGCGTCGCCGGGCGGCACGAGTACGGCGTCGAGTTCGTCGGTCGCTACCTGTCGGTAGCCCTCGATGTCGGTGGCGACGACGGGCACCCCCGCGGCCATCGCCTCCACGACGGAGTAACCGAAGCTCTCCTGACCGGTGGCGGCGGCGACGGCCACATCGGCGCCGGCGAGGACCGACGGCACGTCGGCATGGTCCAGCCGGCCGAACATCGCGACCCGTGAACGTGCCGAGACCGGCAGGCCATCGACCGCTCGACGGTCGGCCCCGTCGCCGCCGACGGTCAACAGCAGGTCGGGTCGGTCCTCCGCGAGCATCCTGAAGGCCTCGACGAGCACCGGGAAGCCCTTCTGGCGGTCCAGGCGATGCGTCCAGGCGATGCGCGGGCCGGGCGGCCACGCTCGCGGGATCGCGCCCGCGAACCGCGTCACCGACACCCCGTTGGGGACGATGACTGGATCGAGATCGGGGATCGCTCGGCGGACGAAGGCGGCGGCCGCGGCGGAGACGGCGATCGAGGCGGCCACCCGACGTCGCAGGTACCGGAGCAGTGGCCCGGCCGACTCGTAGATGCGCGATCGATCGAGCCATGCGTGGAACGTCGCCACGACCGGCGCGGTCGCGGCGAGCGTGGCCCACATCGAGGCGCTCGGTGTGAACGGCTCGTGCACGTGCACCAGGTCGGGAGCGAACCGATCGAAGGCCTGCCGAGCCAGCCGGACGCCGGTGGGTGATGGGGCGATCGGGGCCACAGTGCCTCGGTACGGCACCCGGATCGGTCTCCCCAGCCCCCCCTTCCCGGGTCCGAGGACCTCAACCTCGTGTCCCCGCGCCCGAAGCTGCTCCGCGAGATCGGTGACGTGTACCTGCACGCCGCCGGGCGCTTCGAGGTCGTACGCGCAGACCAGGGCCACGCGCATCCGGTCAGTCCTCCCACGCCGGCTGGAACATGTGCCAGTCGGTCGGCGCTGACGCGATCGCACGCTCGAACGCGTCGGCCATGCGCTGCGTGAGCGCGGTGACGTCGGCGCGGCGATCGCCCGTCGTGTCGATCGTGAGCGGCGGGGTCATCACGCAGCGCCAACCGTCCTGGGTCTGGAAGACCGGGGTCACGATGAGCGGGGCTCCCGTGGTGATCGACAGGAGCGCGGGGCCGGCCGGCAACCGAGTTCTCCTGCCGAACATCGTCACCTCGACGCCACGACCGGTCAGGTCGCGGTCCGCAACGAGGGCCACGATGTAGCCGTCAGCGAGCTTGTCCGCGAGTGCGCGGGCGATGCCGGGGTCACCCAGACCGATCACCTCGACACCGAACGCGGTTCGGTTGGCGACGAAGAGGTCGTAGAGACGCGGTGGTCGCAGCTGCTCGGCCACCGCCACGAGCGGCCTGCCCAACGAGCACAGCCACGGGCCCGCGGCGTCCCAGTTGCCGATGTGAGGGAGCGCCACGATCGCGCCCTTCCCCCCGTCGAGGGCGCGCCACAGATGATCGGCATCGACGGCCTCGAACCGTGAGGCGACCTCGTCGGGCGGCGTCACGGCGAACCGGAACGAGTCGAACCAGTACCGGGCATAGGCGTCGAACGCCCTACGTGTCGCGGTTCGCACGATCGGGTCGGCGGGGGCGCGACCCAGCACCTGCGCTTGGTTGCGCGCCACCACCGCCCGCGATGCCGGCGCGAGCTCGAACGCCAGCCGGCCCCCGAGCCGGAACAGCCGCCGACCGGTGCCTTCGGGCAGCACGCGGGCGAGCCATGCCACCGAGCGGTAGACATGGAACGCGATCGTCTCGCGCCGGGTCTCGTCGCTCATCTGCGCTCCTCACGGGCGACCTGGGACGTGCGCACCACGACGGCGAGCGTCGAGACCGCCACGGCCACCCAGATCACCCACGTCAGGTCGAAGCCGAGACCCGCCACGATCAAGCCGTAGTGCAGGCCCCTCGTGAGATGGCTCTCTTCCACGCTGTAGTCGAGGGAGGCGCCGCGAGCGCGGACGTAGGCGGAGAGCGCGCTCACGCAGAGCGCCGCGAGGGCCGCGATCGCCAGGCTCGGATCCTGGGTCCTTGCCACCCACGCCATCGAGCCCAGTACCGCACCGTCCCACACCCGGTCGAGCAACTCGTCGAGCATACGGTCGGTGGGACCACCCGCTCCATGGTTCGCCCGGTGGCCACCGAGGAGGAACAGGATGCCCGATCCGAGCGCCGCGGCGGCGGCCTGTTCCGGTTCCCGGGCGACCACGAGCCACGCCGCCAGGGCGGCGAGCAGCGCACCCACCGACAGGGTCATGCGGGTGATCGCGGTGCCCGGCGGTTGTCGTTCGAATCGCACCATGGGCGAGGACCGGGCGAGCGTAGCAACTCGTCACTTGGGTAGGATGCCCAGACCTCGCACGCCGTTGACCCGCTGAAGCTGAAGGAGTGCGCGTTGAAGACCTACGACGCGAAGGACATCCGCAACGTCCTGCTGGTCGGTCACGGGGGGTCGGGCAAGACCACCCTGCTCGAGGCCATGCTGTACACGGCTGGCGCGATCACGCGCATGGGCTTGGTGGAAGACGGAAACACGGTCAGCGACCACGATCCCGACGAGCAGCGCAAGGGCATCTCGGTCTCCCTCTCGATGGCGCCGATCGAGTGGAACGGCGTCAAGATCAACGTGCTCGATGCCCCCGGATACGCCGACTTCATCGGCGACGTGCGCACCGCGATCCGCGCGGCCGACGCGGTGATCGTGGTCGTCTCTGCGGTCGACGGCGTCGAGGTGCAGACCGAGGTGGCGTGGGAGCTCGCGGTCGAGGCGGGCCTGCCTCGGGCGATCTTCGTCAACAAGCTCGACCGGGAGCGTTCCGACTTCCAGTCGACCCTCGACCAATTGGTCTCGTCGTTCGGGAACCAGGTCGCGCCGTTCGAGCTGCCGATCGGTGCCGAGCACGAGTTCGAGGGCGTCGCCGACCTGCTCCACGAGAAGGCCGACCTCTATCCGTCGGGTCCCAAGGCCGAGGAGTCGGAGTGGCCCGACGAGATCCACGAGATGGCAGACCCGGCTCGCGAGAAGCTGATCGAGGCGGTCGCCGAGTCCGACGACGCCTTGATCGAGGAGTACCTCGAGGAGGGCACGCTCCCCGAGGAGCACATCGTGTCGGGCGCCAAGCTCGGGTTCACGAACGCCCGGCTCGCCCCGGTTATCGTGGGATCCGCGGCCAAGGCGATCGGCATCGACCGACTGCTCGACTTCATCATCGAGGAGTTCCCGTCCCCGCTCGATCGGGCTCCGGTCACCGTGATCGCCAAGGAAGGCGCGGAGTCGGAACGCCCAACCGACGCGTCCGGACCCGTCGCGGCGTTCGTGTTCAAGACCCTGTCGGACCCGTTCGTCGGCCACATCACGATGTTCCGCGTCTTCAGCGGGGCCGTGAGGCCCGACTCCTCACTGCACAACGCGACCCAGGGCATCGACGAGCGCGTCGGCCAGCTCTTCACCCTCGCCGGGAAGGAGCACGATCCCGTGCCGGAGGTCACGGCCGGCGACATCGGGGCGGTCGCGAAGCTCCAGCAGGCGCACACCGGTGACACGTTCGCGCCGAAGGATGCGCCGGTCCAGGTCCCCGCACTCGCCCTGCCCGAACCACTGCTCGCCTACGCGATCGCCCCGAAGACCAAGGGCGACGAGAACAAGCTCGCGACCGGCCTCGCGCGCCTGCGCGAGGAGGATCCCACCTTGCGTGTCACCCGCAACGAGGAGACGCACGAGACCGTGATGCACGGCATGGGGGAAGCCCACCTCGAGGTGATGATCGAACGCCTGAAGCGCAAGTTCGGCGTCGAGGTAACGACCGCCCCGGCGAAGATCGCGTACCGCGAGACGATCCGTGGCAGCGCCAAGGGCCTCGGGCGCCACGTGAAGCAGACGGGCGGTCACGGCCAATACGCCGTCTGCAACATCGAGATCGAACCGCTCGGACACGGCGAGGGGTTCGTGTACGAGGACAAGATCTTCGGCGGCGCGATCCCGCAGCAGTTCATCCCGTCGATCGAGAAGGGCATCGTGAAGACGATGGCCGAGGGCGTGCTCAGCGGGAATCCCATGGTCGACCTGAAGGTCACACTCGTCGACGGCAAGTTCCACCCCGTGGACTCGAGCGACATGGCGTTCCAGATCGCGGGCTCGATGGCGCTGAAGGATGCGGTCGAACAGGCGGGCGTCGCGCTGCTCGAGCCGATCGTCGACCTCGAGGTGGTCGTGCCGGAGGCGTACACCGGCGACATCATGGGCGACCTGAACTCGAAGCGAGGCAAGATCGCCGGTATGGACCAGGTCGGTGGTGGCAAGTCGCGCATCAACGCCCAGGTGCCGCAGGCGGAGGTCGCGCGTTACGTGATCGACCTGCGATCGATGACCGGCGGGCGCGGCGCCTACACGGCGACGTTCTCCCACTACGAGGAGATGCCGCAACACCTCGCGCAGAAGGTGATCGACGAGTATCAGGAAGCGAAGGAGAAGAAGTAGCTCAGAGGGCGGGCTCTTCGAGGAACGGCAGCACGACCTCGTCGAACGCCTCCGGGGCTCGAAGGTTCACCACGTGGTCGGCCTCGATCGTCACGAGCCTGCCGTCCAGCACCTCACGCGAGATCAGCTGGGAAGCGCGCCGCATGTCCGGCGGGTCGTAGGACGCATCGACGACCAGCGTCGGCACGTCGATCTCGGCCAGCCGCTGCGCGGCGGGCGGGTCGAGCAGCTCAGCAGCGGACTCGTCCATCGTCATCTCGTGGATGTTGTCTCGGGCGATCTGCTTGATGCGCGCTCCCGCCGGGTCATCGACCCCCAGCGGCGCCCAGATCTCCAGCAGCAGATCCTGGGCGCGCTCGTACTCGCCGGCCTCGATCGCGGCGTCGATCGGGGGAGCCAGGTGGTCCCACCAGGCTTCCTCGTCCTCAGTCTCCTCGAACCCGCCGAGGCCGGGGGCGATCGGCACCAGCGCCCAGACGCGCTCGGGCACCGTCAGCGTGGCGTTGATCGCGAGCCCCCCGCCCATGGAGCAGCCCACCAGCGCCGTGCGCTCGAGGCCCAGACGGTCCAGGAGCGCCACGAGGTCGCGCACGTGCGAGTATGGGGAGCCGTCGGGCCTCGACGACCGCCCGTACCCTCGCTGGTCGTATCGCATCACGCGGAAGCGCTCGGCCCAGGGTTCGAAATGCGGATCCCAGGTCCGCGCGTCCCACAGCCCCGGATGCAGCAGGGTGACGGCGGGGCTCGCAGGGTCGCCTGCGATCTCGTAGTGGAGCCGCCCTCCGTGGGGCAGGTCGGCGAAGCCATCCTCGGCGTCACGCATCGGCGAACCTCGGGGCGAGGCGGCGAGCGGTGTCGGCGAGCAGCTCGGGGAGCACCCGGACCTCACCCACTACGGGCATGAAGTTCGTGTCGCCGTTCCACCGGGGCACGACGTGCCAGTGCAGGTGATCGGGGATACCGGCCCCCGAGGTCGACCCGAGGTTCATGCCGACGTTGAACCCATGGGGTTCCGATTCCTCGCGCAGCGCTCGGATCGACCGCTGCAGCAACGACTGCAACTCGGCGTTCTCGTTCGAGGTGAGATCCTCCACATCGCCGGTGTGCCGGAGCGGCACGATCAGCAGGTGCCCCGGGTTGTAGGGGAACTTGTTCAGCACGACGTACGCGAGCTCGCCTCGAGCGAGCACGCGCTCGGGCTCGCGCGTCGGCACCGCGCAGAAGACGCAGCCGCCGTCCTCCTCGAGCTCGTCGCGGGCCGTGGCGATGTACTCCATGCGCCAGGGGCTCCACAGGTGGTCCACGCCGCTCCTCAGGCCGACCCGAAGTCGGTCTGCTGGAGCACACGGCCCGAGTCTTCCGCGACGAGAGCCCCGACGATCCGGTCGAAGGGCACCCCGCGGAACTCGGTGCCGGCGCGATCGCGCACCGTGTAGGCGTCGGCCTCGAGCTCCTGGTCGCCCACGACGAGCGTGTAGGGGGCCTTCGCGAGCTGCGCGGCGCGGATCTTCTTGCCGACGCTCTCTTTGGAATCGTCGACGAACGCGCGCAGGCCGGCGTGCTTCGCCCGGGCTGCGAGCGTCCGGCAATGCTCGACGTGCCGATCGGCGACGGGCACGAACCGCAGCTGCTCGGGCGAGAGCCACAGCGGGAACGCACCTGCGTAGTGCTCGGTGAGCACGCCGAAGAACCGCTCGACCGAGCCGAACAGCGCCCGATGGATCATGACCGGACGGTGCCGGGCGTTGTCGTCGCCCGAGTACTCCATCTCGAACCGCTGCGGCAGCTGGAAGTCGACCTGGATCGTGGACATCTGCCACGTGCGTCCGATCGCATCGCGCGCCTGCACGCTGATCTTCGGACCGTAGAACGCTCCCCCGCCCGGATCCATCACGAGGGGAACGTCCATCGTCTCGGCGGCCTGCCGCAGCGTCTCGGTCGCCTCGTCCCACTCCTCCTCGCTGCCGACCGCCTTGCCCTCGGGACGGGTCGACAGCTCCATGTAGAAGTCGTCGAGCCCGTAGTCGCGCAGCAGGTCGAGCACGAACGTGAGCACCGACCCGAGCTCCTCCCCTACCTGCTCCCTCGTCGTGAAGATGTGGGCGTCGTCCATCGTGAGTCCGCGGACGCGCGTGAGCCCGTGCACGACTCCCGACAGCTCGTACCGATACACCGTGCCGAACTCGAAGAGGCGCATCGGCAGGTCGCGGTAGCTCCGGGTCCGGCTCTTGTAGATCAGGATGTGCATCGGGCAATTCATGGGCTTCAGGTAGTACTGGGTGCCACCGTCGAGCTCCATCGGCGGGAACATGCCGTCGGCGAACCACGACAGGTGGCCGCTGATCTCGAACAGGTCCGACTTCGTGATGTGCGGCGTGTAGACGAAGTCGTAGCCCGCTTCCTCGTGCCGGCGCCTGGAGTAGTCCTCCATCAGCCGGCGGACGAGCCCGCCCTTGGGGTGGAAGACCGCCAGACCCGAGCCGATCTCCTCGGGGAACGAGAACAGGTCGAGGTCGGCGCCGACCTTGCGATGATCGCGGCGCTCGGCCTCCTCGAGCCGGTGCAGGTAGGCGTCGAGATCGTCCTTCGTCGCCCACGCCGTGCCGTAGACACGCGTGAGCTGAGGGTTCTCCTCGTCGCCGCGCCAGTAGGCGCCGGCGACGTTCGTGAGCTTGAACGCGCCGAGCATGCCCGTGTGCGGCACGTGCGGGCCCATGCACAGATCGGTCCAGCCGTCGTTCGAGTACAGCGAGACGGTCTCCCCGGAGTTCACCTCGCCCCGCGTCTCGTCGGCGTCGCTGCCGATGCCCTCGATGATCTCGACCTTGAAGGGCTGGTCGTGCAACCGCTCGAGCGCCTCGTCGCGCGACACCTCCTCGCGAACGAACCGCTGGCTCCGCTTCACGATCTGGCGCATTCGCCGGTCGATCTTCGTGAGGTCGGCCGCGTGGATCGGCTCGGGGAGGTCGAAGTCGTAGTAGAAGCCGTCGGTGACCGCAGGGCCGATCGCGTACCTCGCGCCCGGATAGAGGTCGCACACCGCCTGCGCCAACACGTGGGCGGTGGAGTGGCGCAGCACGTGCAGCCCCTCGTCGGAGTGCGGGGCGATCGGCTCCACCTGCGCGTCCGCGCCCGGCACGAACGAGAGGTCGCGCAGCTCGCCGTCGACACGCGCCGCGATCGTCCCCTTCGGGAGCGCAGCACCCACCGGCTCACCCTCGGGGAGCTCAACGTGCACGCCCTCGGGAAGGGTCAGGGTCGGCATGCGGGCATGATAGCGACCACGCCCACCGCTACTCGTACGAGATCGCTTCGAGCACGTTCAGCTTGGCCGCCCGGCGCGCGGGCCAGATCGCCGCGAGCACGCCCGCGAGTCCCGCCAGCACCAGGTAGACGACGAGCTGGCCCGCCGGCACGACGAACTCAGTGACGCCCTCGTTGCGCAGCGCCTGCTGCAACGCCCACCCGAAGAGCACGCCGATCGCGACCCCCAGCACGGCACCGAAGACGGCGATGATGATCGCCTCCCATCGGATCATGCGCTTGACCTGTCGCCGGCTCATCCCGACCGCCCTGAGCAGTCCGAGCTCGTGGGTCCGCTCGTAGATCGAGAGTCCGAGCGTGTTCACGATGCCGAAGAGCGCGATCAGGATCGCCATCGCGAGCAGTGCCGTGACCAGGCCGAGCAGCTGGTCGATGAACCCCGCCTGCTGCTCCCGGAACGCGGCCTGATCCTGCACCTGCACGTTGGGGAACTCGGCGACCGCCTCCTGGATCGCAGCGTCGACCTCGTCGAGCGGCACCCCCTCGGCGGCTTTCACCAACACGAAGGAGTCGAGCTGTTCGCTGTAGAGCCCCTCGTACGACTCGAGCGAGATGACGTAGTCGCCCACCAGTCGGTTCTCGTCGAAGATCCCGACGATCGTGAGCGGCACGTCGCCGGAGGAGCCGAACTCGGCTGGAAGATCGTCACCGAGCACCCATCCGTTGTCCTCCGTGAGGTCGCGATGCACGAGCACGGTCTCGGTGGAATCGGACAACGACGCGACCGAGCCCTCCGAGACATCGAGCGTGGCCACCTCCTCCACGGTCGCGGGGTCGACCGCGGTCACGAACGACGTGGCCCCGTCGACCCGGAACCCGTTCTGCCGAAAGACCGACGCGGCGCCGACCTCCGACAGGGCCGCCACACGGGCGGCGACCTCCGGACTGAACGGTGTGAACGAGCTCGTCGACAGCGTGTAGTCCGCCTTCAGCGTCTCCGTCAGGGCGGCGTCGAACGACGCCTTGAGCGACGAGGCCAGGATCGCCACCATCGACACCAGGCCGAGACCGATCATGAGGGCGGTCGCCGTCGAGGCGGTCCGTCTCGGGCTGCGCATCGCGTTCTCACGCCCGAGACGCGCCTGGATCGACAGGCGCTTGATCGGGGCGCCCAAGGCGCCGGCGATCGGCCTGGCGGCCAGCGGGGAGAGCATCGCGACGCCGATGAACGTGATCGCGGCTCCCGCACCCACCACGGATGCGCCGTTGGTCTCGGCCCCGAAGAGTCCATAGGCGAGGATGCCGGCCCCGAGCGCGGTCACGGCCACGGCGATCGCGAGGCGGCGCCCGACCAGGCCCCGAGGAGGCGGCGCGTCGGCGGCCTCGCGCAGCGCCTGGATCGGCGCCACCGAACCCGCCCTGCGGGCGGGCAGCACCGAGGCGACCACGGTCACGACCACCCCCAGCACGAGGGAGACGATGATCGTGCGTGGCAGCAACTGGATCGCGGTGCTCGGCAGGTCGATGTTGAAGACGCCCAGCAGACCCTGGAGCCCGATCGCGATGGCGATACCCGCGAGGATGCCCACCACGGAGGCGACGAGCCCGACCACGAACGCCTCGACCACGACCGAGACCACGACCTGTCGCCTCGATGCCCCGAGCGCCCTGAGCAGGGCCAGCTCACGCGTGCGCTGCGCCACGATGATCGAGAACGTGTTGAAGATGATGAACGACCCGACGAACAGCGCCACGGCCGCGAACACGAGCAAGGCAGTGCGGAAGAAACCGAGCCCCTCTTGCAGGATCTGCGACGCCTCGTCGGCGACGGTGGTCGACGTGACGGCCTCGGCTCCCGCGGGCAGCACCGCGGCGACCGAGGCGCGCAACTCCGACGCAGCGACGCCCTCGTCACCGACCACGCTGATCGCATCGAAGACGCCTCCCTTGCCGAGCACGTCCTGGGCGGTCTCGGTGTCGAACACCGCGAGCGTGGCGCCGCCCAGGTTGTCGGCCTCACCGAACCCCGCGATGCCCACGATCGAGAACTCCTGCGGCGGGCCCTGGAACAGGATGCTGATGCGATCGCCGATCTCCAGCCCCGCGTTGCGGGCGGTCGCGGCGTCGATCACCACCTCGTCCGGCCCGGCCGGCGGCACGCTCTCTCCGCGCAACGACAAGATCTCGCCGGCGAGCTCGTTCCAGTTCGTTCCGATCGTGGGCGGACCCACCCCGCCGATCACCTCGTCGGTCGCCGGATCGACCATCTGGGCGTAGCCCTGCACGTCGCCGACCGCGACCGCCACGCCGGGCACCGCAGTCACGTCGTCGAGCACGCTCTCGGGCAGCGGCTCGCGGTCGTCGCTGCCGCTGCCGCCTCCGGGGCCGGCGGCCGTGGAGTCGAAGGCGGAGGCGGACCGCACGACGACGTCGGACGCACCCGACGTCTGAGCGAAGAGCTCCTCGAACGCTGCGTTCATCGTGTCGGTGAGCACGTACGTCCCCGAGACGAACCCGATGCCGAGCACGACGGAGACCGCCGTGAGCACCAACCGGAGCTTCTTGGCCAGCAGGCTCTTGAAGGTCGCTCGCCACACGGCGCTACGACTCCAGCGACTTCAGACGGTCGAGCACGCTCGCCGCGGTCGGCTCCCGCATCTCGTCGACCACGAGCCCGTCGGCCAAGAACACGACACGGTCGGCGTAGCTCGCGGCGTTCGCGTCGTGCGTGACCATCACGGTCGTCTGACCGTACGTCGTGACCGCCTCGCGGAAGAACCCGAGGAGCTCCGCGCCCGACCGCGAGTCGAGGTTGCCGGTCGGCTCGTCGGCGAACACGATGTCAGGCCGGCTCACGAGGGCACGGGCGCCGGCGACGCGCTGCTGCTGTCCACCCGAGAGCTCGCTGGGTCGATGCGTGAGTCGGTCGCGCAACCCGATCGTGTCGACCACCTGGTCGTACCAGGCGCCATCGACGTCGCGCCCGGCGATATCGAGGGGCAGCGTGATGTTCTCGGACGCCGTGAGCGTCGGCACGAGGTTGAAGGCCTGGAAGACGAACCCGACCTTGTCCCGGCGCAGGGCGGTGAGCTGCTTCTCGCTGAGCGTCGTCAGATCGACGTCGCCGATCCAGACGCTGCCCGACGTCGGGCTATCGAGTCCGGCGAGGCAATGCAGGAGGGTCGACTTCCCCGAGCCGGACGGTCCCATGATCGCCGTGAACGCTCCCCGCGCGAACTCGATCGAGATGCCTCGCAGGGCTTCGACGGCGGCATCGCCTTCGCCGTACAGCTTGCGCAGCTCGTCGGCGCGGGCGGCTGCGGCGGCCGGAGCGGAGGGCGGAGCGGTATCCATCGCAGGGCCTTTCACGATCGGGAACGATGACGCGCATCACCCTATCGAACGCGAAAGGAACGACCACCTGTGCTCATGTGTGTCATGGGATCCGGTGGGCGCGGCAGGTTTTGAACCTGCGACCTCTCGCGTGTGAGGCGAGCGCTCTCCCGCTGAGCTACGCGCCCGGGCTCCACACGATAGCAAGACGATCGACGGCCTGCGGCTGAGCCCGCACGAAGTGACGGCGGCACGTGCCCGCGTCGTGCCGCCGTCGGCCCGAGCCGGAGCCCGGACACCAACCGAAGGCCGAAGTGTTTCACGATGACACGACATCTGCAAGGCGGAGAGGTGCTCGCGGATGGTCCTCAGCCAGGTTCGTTCTCGGCCCGACGCTGTTCCATCAGGGCTCGGAGCTCATCTCCCAACTCGGGCATCTCCTCGGTGAGGTCCTGCAGCGCGTCGACGTGCAACGCCAATGCTCGCACCGGGGTCCGGGCGACCACCGAGGCCATCCGACGGTGTCGGGCGAGGAGCGCGATCTCGCCGACGACGTCGCCCGCCCCGAGCGACGCCAAGGGTTCGTCGTCGCGAACCACGTCGACCGTTCCCTCCTCGATGACGAAGAGCTCGTACGGCATGCTCCCCTGCTCGATCAGCAGTTCGCCGGGCTCGGCCTGGACCTCGACGATCCAGCGCGCCACCCGGGACAGGTCGTACTCGTCGAGATCCCCGAAGAGCGGGAAGGATCGGAGCCGCGCCGCGTCGATCAACATGTCCCCCTCGGGTGCCTCCGACGATGCGTGAACCCGCTGCGGACAGCGGGTTCACTGGTGGGCGCTAGAGGATTTGAACCTCTGACCTCTTCCGCGTCAAGGAAGCGCTCTCCCCCTGAGCTAAGCGCCCGTGTGCCCCCCGATGCTACACGGGAGCATCGAGGCGGGGACCGGAATCGAACCGGTGTACGAGGCTTTGCAGGCCTCTGCCTAACCACTCGGCCACCCCGCCGCTGCGTGCCGGCTCGCGGCGGTCAGTCTACGCGACGACGCACGAACGGCCGCCCGAAGGCGGCCGTTCCTGGGAGCGGACGACGGGATTCGAACCCGCGACCCCCACCTTGGCAAGGTGGTGCTCTACCAACTGAGCCACGTCCGCGCGGCGTGCAACCATGCTAACCCCGGCCCTGGGGAGCTTCAACCGAAGGCCGGGTGCCAGCGCACGTCGCCCGCGAGCCGAGCCGCCCGTGCCTCGTCGAGCACCGCGATCTGGAAGTCCTCCTCCGCGACGACGAAGCCCTCCTCCTGCATGCCGGCGAACGGGTTGCGCAACCCATAGCGCGACGCGGGCACGAACCCGAGCGGACCGTAGTACGAGGGATCGCCCAGCAGGATCACCGCCGACTCCCCCCGGCGTCCCGCCTCGTCGAGCGCGGCCCGCACGAGCGACGATCCGATGCCACGCCGTCGACGGTCGGGGAGCACCCCGATCGGGCCCAGCGCCAGGACGTCGGTCTCCCCCACCCGAGCTCGGCTCATCTGCACGTGGCCGACGATGTCGTCGTCGACCTCGGCCACGAGCGCGAACGAGCCGGCCTCGTCGCGGACGGCCTCGACGATCGTCGACTCCAGCGGCTGTCCGAAGGCGGCTCGCTCGACCTCGACCGAGGCGAGGCGATCGGTCGGTGACTCGAGCCGGACGATCACGACGAGCCGGTCGAACCGAAGCCGCCGTCGCCGCGCTCGGAGTCGGGCAGCTCGTCGGCCCATCCCGGCTCGATGTCCGGGACCCTCGACGATCACCAACTGCGCGATGCGATCGCCTCGCGCGATCTTCACGGCCTCGGAACGATCGAGGTTCACGGCCGACACGATCACCTCGCCCCGGTAGCCCGCATCGATCAGGCCGGGTGCGTTCGCGAGGGTCAGGCCGTGAGTCGACGCGAGGCCCGACCTGGGCAGCACGAGGCCCGCATGGCCCTCGGGGATCGCGACAGCGACGCCGGTGGGGATCTTCGCTCGTTCGCCGGGGAGCACCTCGACGTCGACGTTGGCTCGCAGGTCGAGCCCGGCGTCGCCGGGGTGCCGCGCCGACGGGAGGGTCGCCCCGTCATCGAGACGACGGAACGGCAGATCCATCAGGCCTTCGGCTCCACCAGCTCGATGCGGTTGCCGAACGGGTCGCGCACGTGGCACCGGTGGTAGCCCTCGAGGGGCACATCGTCGGTCACCCGATACCCGGCCGCTTGGATCCGCTCGCGGAGCGTCTCGAGGTCGCGCACGAGGAAGGCCGGATGCGCCTTCACGGCAGGGGTGAACGGCTCCTCGATGCCCAGGTGCACCTCGAGACCTTCGTCGCGGAACCACACGCCCCCTCTCGGCGCCAGTTCGGGCGGCTTGGGCACCTGGGTGAGACCGAGGATCGCACCGTAGAAGCGTACGGCTGCCTCCTCCTCGCCAGGAGGCATGGCGAGCTGCACGTGGTGCAGCCCTTCGAGCCTCGCCCCTCCGCGTTCGGTCATCCGCACAGGCTACCGATGCAACAGCGCCGCGGCATCGAGCCCCTGAACCGTGGCCGGGGATCCCCGGCCACGGTTTCAGGCACCGAGACTACGAGCAGCCGCTCGTGGACCCGCAGCTCGAGCAGACGTAGCAGGAGCCCGCCGGCTGCATCTTGGAGCCGCAGCTGTAGCAGAGGGGCGCGTCGTTCGCCTTGGCGGTCGGCCTCTCCGTCGCGTCGATCACGAACGCGACGCCGTCACCAGCCTCCAGCTCGGGCTGCTCCGACTTCTCGGCCACCTCGGCCTGCACGGCCTCGGTACGCTCGGCGATCGACTTGATACCGAGCCCCTCACGCGTCTCGGCAGGCAGGTAGTCGAGCGCCAGCCGCCGGAACACGTAGTCGATCATCGAGGTGGCGAACCGGATGTCGGGATCGTTGGTCATGCCGCTTGGCTCGAACTTCGTGTTGATGAACTTCGAGACGTACGTCTCCAGCGGCACACCGTACTGCAGCCCGATCGAGACGGCGATCGCGAAGGCGTCCATCACACCGGCGAGGGTAGACCCCTGCTTCGAGGTCTTCAGGAAGATCTCGCCGAGGCCGTCGTCCGGGTAGGAGCCGGCCGTGATGTACCCCTCGGCGTCGCCCACCTGGAACGACGTCGTGGTCGAGGGACGCGACATCGGCAACCGCTTGCGGACGGGGTGCGCCAGCCCGGCAGACTCCGGCGCCTCGGTACCCTTCTTCTTGTCCGCGGACAAGGGCTGAGCGACCTTGCAGTTGTCCCGGTAGATCGCGACGGCCTTCAGCCCGAGCTTCCAGCTCTCGACGAAGAGCTGCTCGACCTCCTCGACGGTCGCCTCTTCCGGCATGTTCACGGTCTTCGAGATCGCCCCGGAGATGAACGGCTGGGCCGCCGCCATCATGCGCACGTGCCCCATGTAGTGGATGGGTTGCGCTCCCATCGCCGTGTCGAAGACCGCGTGATGCTCGGGCTTGAGGTGCGGCGCGTCGGCCACCGAGTTGTGCTCGGCGATGAAGGAGACGACGTCCTCGATCTGGGCCGGCTCGTAGCCGAGCTTCTCGAGCGCCCTCGGCACCGTCTGGTTCACGAACTGCATCGTGCCCCCGCCGACCAGCTTCTTCGTCTTCACGAGCGCGAGCTCGGGCTCGATGCCGGTCGTATCGCAGTCCATCATCAGGCCGATCGTGCCCGTCGGAGCCAGCACCGACGCTTGCGCGTTGCGATATCCGAACTGCTCGCCGAGCGACACGGCCTCGTCCCACGACTGCTTCGCAGCCGAGAGCACACCCTCGGGGACCAGCTCGTCGTCGATCTCGTCGGCGGCGGCACGGTGCTTGCGGATCACCCGGAGCATCGCGTCGGCGTTCGGCTCGTAGCCCTCGAACGGCCCCATCACCTCGGCGATGCGGGCGCTCGTGCGGTACGCCTGGCCGGTCATGATCGCGGTGATCGCTCCCGCCCATGCTCGACCGGCATCGGAGTCGTACGCCAGGCCCCGGGCCATCAGCAGGGCGCCGAGGTTCGCGTAGCCGAGGCCGAGTTGACGGTAGGCACGAGCGTTCTCCGCGATCTTCTCGGTCGGGTAGTCGGACTCGCCGACGACGATCTCCTGCGCCGTGAACACCACCTCGACGGCGTGCTTGAAGCTCGCCACGTCGAACGCGCCGTCGTCACCGAGGAACTTCATGAGGTTCAGCGAGGCGAGGTTGCAGGCGGAGTTGTCGAGGTGCATGTACTCGCTGCACGGGTTCGAGCCGTTGATCCGACCCGTCGCCGGGCAGGTGTGCCACTCGTTGATCGTCGTGTCGTACTGCATGCCCGGGTCGGCACATTCCCAGGCCGCCTTGGCGATCTGGCGCATGAGCTCACGGGCGCGGACCGTCTCGACCGTCTCGCCGGTGGTGACGGCCTTGAGTCGCCAGTCCTGGTCCTGCTCGTAGGCGCGCATGAACTCGTCGGTGACCCGCACCGAGTTGTTGGCGTTCTGGTACTGGATCGACGCGCTGTCCTTGCCGTCGAGGTCCATGTCGAACCCTGCGTCGCGCAGAGCGCGGGCCTTGTGCTCCTCGTTCGCCTTGCACCAGATGAAGTCCTCGACGTCTGGATGATCGACGTTCAGGATCACCATCTTCGCGGCGCGCCGCGTCTTGCCACCCGACTTGATGGTGCCTGCGCTGGCGTCGGCGCCCCGCATGAAGCTCACCGGCCCCGAGGCCGTGCCGCCCCCGGCGAGCGACTCCTTCGAGGAGCGGATCCTCGACAGGTTGATGCCCGAGCCCGAGCCGCCCTTGAAGATCGTTCCCTCCTCGACGTACCAGTTGAGGATGGAGCTCATGTGGTCGTCGACGGCGAGGATGAAGCAGGCCGAGCACTGCTGCGGCGTGTCGGGCACGCCGACGTTGAACCAGACCGGCGAGTTGAACGCGGCCTTCTGGGTGACGATCAGATGGGTCAGCTCCTCCGCGAAGACCTGCGCGTCGGTGTCCGTGGCGAAGTAGCCGTTCTTCTGACCCCACCTGGTGATCGTGTCGACGACCCGACCGGCGAGCTGGCGGACGCTCGACTCACGCTGCGCGGTGCCGAGGGTACCTCGGAAGTATTTCTGGGCGACGATGTTGGTGGCGTTCTGTGACCACGCGGCCGGGAACTCGACGTCGCGCTGCTCGAAGGCGTTGCCGCCTTCCTTGTAGTTGGGGATGACGGCGTCGCGGACCTCCCACTCCACGTCGTCGAACGGGTGCCTCCCCTCCGTCGTGAAGTACCGCGAGAAGGTCAATCCCTCCCGGATGACCTCGACATCGCCCTCTTTCGTCGCCACCGGCAACCCCTCCTTCTGCTCGGCGGTGTGGACCGCCCTGTGGAACACGTGTGGATGGCCTGGGGAAAAACCACACCCATGTGATTACGGCTCGGTGATTCTGAACCCCCCAGGCCCGGTCGTCAACATGATGTGCCGATAAATCTTGTCACACACAATATGTAGTATCCCACGGTCGAGGCCCTTCGCCCATGGAGTGCGGTCTGTAGAGGGGTTCGGTCGATGCAGGACGGCGTCAGCGCGCGCGGCGCCGCTTGGCCGGCTCCTTCTTCTGCAGGGACACGAGCTCGCGCTGGAAGTCCGCGACGCCCTCGAATTCCTTGTAGACCGAGGCGAACCTGAGGTAAGCGACCTCATCGGTGCGCCGGAGGGCGGAGAGCACTTCCTGGCCGACCAGGCTCGAGGCGATCTCGGGCCCTCGTCGCCGCAGTCGTGCCAGGATGCGATCGACCATGATCTCCACCTCTGTCGCGGTCACCGGCCGGCCGGCGAGGGCCTTGCGGATGCTGCCGGCCAGCTTCTCCCGATCGAACGGCTCCTTCGAGCCGTCGCGCTTGACGACCACGAGGCCGACTTCCTCGATGCGCTCGAAGGTCGTGTACCGGCGCCTGCACGCGATGCACTCGCGCCGTCGACGGATGGCCACACCGCCTTCGGCGGGCCGGGAGTCGACGACGCGGTCGTCATCCGCATCGCACCAAGGGCATCGCATCGTGATCGGCGCCACAAGATGTTGTGGCCGCGCGAACGGTACCCACGGGGGCCATCTGCGTCAACGCGTCGGGGCGCGACGGGCCGGGGGAGGCGGCTCATGCTGGCGACGGGATCGTCAGGGTCTGCCCCGGCACGAGCCTCTCGGCGGCGGCGGCGTTCACGCGCTCGATCTCGAGAACGACCGCGCGTGGGTCATGGCCCGGTGCGATCATCGAGGCGATCGACCACAGCGTGTCCCCCGGCTCGACGACGTAAGTCCGCGAGGACACGGGTATCGGCTCCGCCACCAACGCACGCGCCACCTGCCCGCCGACCGCCATCACGAGGCCGATCAAGGTCAGGAGCACGGTCAGGCGACGGCGAACGTATGTTCGATACACGGGAGGAGCATGGTCGAACGAGCGTTCGAAGTCAAGGGCGATTCCGAACATACGTTTGCACCCGTACGATTCGGCTGATACGGTCGCGCTCATCGAGAGGGAGGCTAGCGACCATGTCTGACACGACGGCGATCAGCCAACGACAGCAACGGATCCTCGACGTCATCGCCGAGACGGTTCGCGAGCGGGGATACCCTCCCACGGTCCGGGAGATCGGCGAGGCAGTCGGGCTCACCTCGTCATCCAGCGTGCACGCTCAGCTCGCGAACCTCGAGCGCAAGGGACTCCTGCACAAGGATCCGACCAAGCCCCGGGCGATGACCCTCTCCGAGCCTCGAGCCGGAGCCGTCACCGTACCCTTGGTCGGGCGTATCGCCGCCGGCGCGCCGATCCTGGCCGAGCAGAACGTCGAGGACCACATCGCGGTGCCCGAGGGCTACGCCGACGACCGCGACCACTTCGCGCTCACCGTCGTGGGAGACTCGATGATCGCGGCGGGCATCTTCGAGGGTGACGTCGTCGTCGTGAGGTCTCAGGATCACGCGCGCGACGGCGACATCGTCGCCGCCCTGCTCCCAGGCCCGGCCGAGGACGAGGCCACGGTGAAGCGGCTCGGCCACGACGGCACACGCGTGATGCTGATCCCGGAGAACCCCGCGCTCGACCCCTTCGAGATGCCTGACGGCCGCATCCTCGGGAAGGTCGTGGCCGTGCTCAGGAAGCTCTGAGCGAACCCTCCCGGGTCACGCTTCGCAGGACTCGATCGTGTCGCCCGGGTCGGCCGTGCAGGTGTCCACGTCGGCGTTCCCGCCCTGGCCACGCAGGAAGTCGTTGCCGTTGACCCCGTCGACCCCGTCAAGGGTGTCGCTCCCCAAGCGCCCGAGCAACCGGTCGGCGCCCTTGCCGCCGACGATGTCGTCGTCGCCTTCGCCTCCGGAGAGGGTGTCCTTCCCGGCGCGGCCGATCAGCCGGTCGTCCCCCTTCGCCCCCCGGATCTTCTCCCCGTCGGGACCGCCGCGGAGCACGTCGTCGCCGAGCCCGCCTGCGAGCACGTTCTTCCCGGAGCCGCCGCGGACGATGTCGGCTCCCGCGTTGCCCTGAAGCCGATCCCTCTTGGTGCCGCCCTTCAAGCGGTCGTCGCCCTTCCCGCCGAAGATGCGATCTCGCCCGCCACCGCCCTTGAGGACATCGTTCCCGTCGCCACCGTAGACGCGATCGTTGCCCGATCCGGCGCGCACCGTGTCGTTGCCGTCGCCCGCGAAGATCCGATCGTTGCCGCCGAGCCCGCAGATCACGTCGTTCCCGCCGGTGCCCTGCAGCAGGTCGGGTCCGGAGGTGCCGGTGATCGTGCATCCCGGTCCCCCGCCGGCGGACGCCACCGGTGCACCGGCCAGCGTCGCGATCCCGACGATCAACCCGATCCCTACCGACATGACTCGCTTCATCGGAACTCCTTCTCGATCTGACTGCAGATTTCCTTCAGCATAAACCCCTACGGTGGAGGCTGTATAGCCCTGAGGGAACGGACCATCGTCGACTCGGCCCGTGTACGCCCCCGCATCAGATCGTCCTTCGAGATGGCTCCGACCTCGCATCTTGCGTCTACGCTGTGCAGGTCCCCGGTCGAGGAGGATCCACGAGATGGCTGATGGCGGGAGCACCGCGCTCGAGCGGCAGATCCGATCGCAGCCCGCTGCGATCGAGCACATGCTGTCGTCCCCGGCCGTACGCCAGCAGGTGCACATGGCGACGGAGGGTCTGCATCGCGCACGCCGCCTCTGGGTCGTCGGCACCGGCACCAGCCTGCACGCTGCCGAGCTCGGCGCCGCGATGTTGATGGAGGCGGGGCGAGCGGCGACGGTGGTGCCCGCCATGCAGTTCGTCACACAGGCCCCCGTGATCGGTCCGAAGGACGGTGTGATCGTGATCACCCACACGGGCGAGACCGCATACGCACTGGCGGTTCGGGCACTCGCGTTCACGGGCGGACTCGACGTCGTCACGATCACGAAGCGGGGGACCGACTTCCCTCGTGTGATCGAGACCGTGGACGCCGAGACGAGCGAGACCTACACGGCCAGCTACACGACGGCGCTCGTGGCTCTCGCCCTGATCGCGCAGGAGCTCGGGGCGACGACGTTGTCCGACGACGCCCTCGCACCGATCCCCGCAGCCGTTCAAGCGGCGATCGACGAACCCTCGATCGCCTCGATCCCGCGCCCCGACCGTGCGATGGTGATCGCGGGTGCAGGGCCGGCCGCCGTCACCGCGAAGGAAGGCGCGCTGAAGGTCCGAGAGGCGGCTCGCGTCCTCGCGGAGGGATACGACGTCGAGTACCTCCTGCACGGCTCGGCCGTGCCGCTCGATGGTCGCGACCATCTCGTGACGCTCGTGCCGCCCGACGAGCCGTTGATCGCAGGTGTCGCGGCGGCCGCCGCGTCAGAGGGGGTCGCCCACACACGGCTCCACGAACCCGCGTCGATGTCGAGTCTGCTCTCCCAGATCCCGCTCACCGTCCGGCTCCAGCTGCTCGCGCTGCGCCTCGCGCAGGAGGGCCACCATGATCCCGACCGCGTGATCGTGGGCGCATGGGCCGACGAGGCGCTCTGGCGCACCGGGTCACCTGAGGAGTAGTCACCTCCCCCTGAGGCTCAGCCGGTACGGCGCTCGCTCCGCACGAATCCCCTCACGGCCGCGAGCTCACGGAACCCAACGCGTGCGTGCACGACAGTGCCCGCTTCCTCGTGGGTCGTGGACAGCACCTCCGACTCGCGATAGAGCAGCGCGATCAGGTCCTCCCGCCCATAGGGGACGAGCAGCTCCACCTCGACCGGCGGGTGCGGCAGCGTCACCTCGAGGGTCTCGAGCAGTCCCTCGACGCCCTCCCCTGAGAGCGCCGAGACGGGGACGGAGTCCGGGTACCGGCGAGCCACCCGGGCGCGCTCGGACCCGGTCAGGCGGTCGATCTTGTTGAGCACGAGCACCTCGGGTATCGAGCCGGCGCCGATCTCGCCGAGCACCCTGCGCACCGCGTCGACCTGATCCGCCAGGTCGAGCGATGCCGCGTCGGCGACGTGGACGATGAGCTCCGCGAGGGTCACCTCTTCGAGCGTGGAGCGGAAGGCCTCCACGAGGTCGTGGGGCAGTTTGCTCACGAACCCGACGGTGTCGCTGATCGTGCACCGGCGCCCACCGGGGAGCTTCAATCGACGAACGGTCGGGTCGAGCGTGGCGAAGAGCTGATCGGCCACCACGACGTCGGCACCCGTGAGGCGGTTCATCAGGGTGGACTTGCCCGCGTTCGTGTAGCCAGCGATCGCGGCCTGGGGTATGCCGCTCGACTGCCGCCGAGACCGCTTCGTCTCCCTGGTGCGCGCGAGGGTCTTGAGCTCGCGGCGGAGCTTCGCGATACGACGGCCGATGTGCTGGCGGTCGATCTCCATCTTCGTCTCGCCGCCACCGAAGCGCGTACCGATGCCCCCGCCGGCGCGGCTCATCGCCTCACCCCAGCCCCGCAACCGGGGCAACAGGTAGTTGAGCTGGGCCAGCTCCACCTGTGCCTTGCCCTCGCGGCTGCGGGCGTGCAGGGCGAAGATGTCGAGGATCAACGCCGTGCGGTCGATCACCTTCACGCCGAGGCGCTCCTCTAACGACCGGAGCTGCCCCGGCGTCAGCTCCTGGTCGAGGATCACGGAATCCGCCCCGCTGCGGTGGGCCTCGGCGTGCACCTCTTCGAGCTTGCCCCGTCCGATGTAGGTCGCGGGGTCGGGCTCCTGACGGCTCTGCACCACTCGAGCGACCGCTTCCGCGCCGGCGGAGTCGGCGAGCGCCTCGAGCTCATCGAGATCTCCTTCGTGGATACCCGGACCCACCCCGACGAGCACCGCCTTCTCACGGACCGCGGGTCGCCACGTCGCCGACAGTGGGGATTCGAGCACCTGCCGCTCGATCGGGCGGCGCGCGGGACTCGTCGAGCTCGACGGTGATCCACTCATCGGACTACCCCATCGACGATCCGAAGTCGCGGAGCATCTCGTTCAACCGTACCTTGTCATCGGTCGCTTCGGTCCGGTGACCGATGATGAGTCCGCAGGGAAGTCCGAAGTGCCCCGCCGGGAACTCCCGGGCACGGTTCCCCGGGATGACCACGGCGCCCGCGGGCACCCTGCCACGGTGCTCGGCCGCCTCCGGACGGGTCACGTCGATCACCGGTGTGTTCCCCGTGAGCACCACGCCGGCGCCGAGCACGGCGTTCGCCCCCACGCGAACCCCTTCGACCACGATGCACCGGGAGCCGATGAACGCGCCGTCCTCGATCACGACCGGGGCGGCCTGAAGCGGTTCCAGCACCCCGCCGATGCCGACACCTCCCGCGAGGTGCACCCCCGTCCCGATCTGCGCACACGATCCGACCGTGGCCCAGGTGTCGACCATCGTGTCCGGGCCGACCCACGCCCCGATGTTCACGTAGCTCGGCATCAGCACCACGCCTCGAGACAGGTAGGACCCGTACCGTGCCGTCGCCGGGGGCACGACGCGAACCCCGGTTGCCTCGTATCCGTGCTTGAGGGGCAGCTTGTCGTGGTACTCGAACGGGCCGGCCTCGCTCACCTCGAGGCCGCGGATCCGGAAGTAGAGCAAGACGGCCTGCTTCACCCACTGGTGCACCAACCAATCGCCACCATCTGCCTCCGCGACGCGGACCTCGCCCCGATCCAGCATGTCGATCGTCACCTCGATGGCCTCGCGGTCGAGGCGGTCCGCGGGGTCTCGGGAGTGGACGGCCCAGCTCGACTCGACGCGCTCGGACAACTCCGCGATGCCGATCACGCGCGCACCCCCCTCAGCGCCTCGTCGAGGCGCTCGATCGCGCGCTCGCACTCGGGCAGCGTCGGCACCATCGCCATGCGGACGTAGCCCTCCCCCTCCGGGCCGAAGTAGGCTCCGGGAGCGACGACCACCCCGGCGCGGTCGAGCAGTTCGAACGCCCAGTCGACCGACGGACGTCCGTCCGGCACCTCGATCCACAGGTAGAACGTCGCGATGCTTCCGGCGAGGCGCACCCCGTGAGCGGCGAACAAATCCAGGAAGAGTCGCCGCTTCTCCGCGTACCGCGCTCGCGTGTCCTCGACGTGGGTCTCGTCGTTCCACGCGGCGATCGAGGCCCGCTGCACGAACTCTTGGGGGGTGACACCCACGCTCGGACGCAGGGCCTTGAGCGCCCCGATCAGCGCCGGATCACCAGCCGCGAACGCGCTGCGGTATCCGGTCATCGATGAGCGCTTGCTGAGTGTGTTGATCGCGATGACGTTCGTGAGGTCACCCACCTGCAGCGCCGACACCGGCGGCGCACCCTCGAACCAGAGCTCGCTGTACGCCTCGTCGGACGCCAGCAGCACGTCGCGGCGGCGGCATCGGTCGGCGGCACGCCGAAGGAAGTCGAGCGAGACGACGGCCCCGGTCGGGTTGTTCGGATAGTTCAGCCACAGGATCGAGGCTCGGTCCCAGGTTGCGTCGTCGACGGCGTCGAGGTCCGGGAGGAAGCCGTTCGCCTCGAGCAGGGGGAGGCGGTGGACGTCGCCGCCCGCGAAGCGCGCGCCGCGCTCGGGGATCGTGTATCCGGGCGCCGTGACGAGCACGGTGTCCTTGCGGGCTTCGGGGTCGAGCGTCGCCTGCGCGAGCGAGAAGACGATCTCCTTCGACCCCAGCAACGGCAGCACCTGGGAATCGGGATCGACGTCGGCGCCGAACCGGCGCCCGACCCAGCCCGACACGGCTTCGCGGAGCTCCGGCAGTCCCGCGGCCCGCGGGTACGAGGAGACCGGCTCGATCGCCTCCCGCAGCGCGTCGCGGATGAACGGAGCAGTCACCTCCCGAGGGTCGCCCACCCCGAAGTCGATGATCTCCCGACCCGAGCCGACCGCCTCCGCCTTCCGGCGATCGAGCTCCTCGAACGGGTACGGGTCGATTCGCCCGATGCCCGGGGACAGATGCGTCACGTCGTTGACCCCTCCTGCCCGTCGCGATCGCCGGCCGCCCCGAGCCCCAGGAACGTGCGCAGCACGGTGTGGCATCGCACGAGCGAGCGCAGCTCCACACGTTCGTCGTCCCGGTGAGCGTACTGCGGGTCACCGGGACCGAAGTTGATGGCGTCGACACCGGCCAGGGCGAACTCCGCGACCGGCGTCCAGGCCTGCTTCGGGCCGAGGTCCAGATCGCCTGCCGCGCGGAGCCGCGACACCAGGACGTTGCTCACGCTGACCGGCCCGGGCGGGGCGTTCCCGTTCACGCGGACCTCGACCCCCGAGGGCGCCAGCAGCTCCCGGAGCCGCGACTCGGCCTCCTCGGGGGTGAGTCCCGGCCGGTAGCGGTAGTTCACCCCGGCCTCGACGCGGTCGGGCACCACGTTGGACGCCACCCCCCCCGAGATCGTGGTCACGCTCACGACCTCTCTGAAGGTGAGCCCCTCGACCGTGACGTCGCGCACGGGCAGCTCGGCCAGGGGCGCGAGCGCGGCGATCGCCCTGTGGATCGCGTTCTCGCCGTGCCACGGTCGGGCACTGTGCGCCGCCCGTCCGGTCACGGTGATCGTGGCGTTCAGGTTGCCGAGGCATCCGACCTCGATCGTGTTGGCGGTCGGCTCCATCACGATCGCGAGATCGGGCGTCGTGGCGGCCACGCACCGATCGAACAATGGTCCGAGGGCGCTCTCGGTGAAGGGCAACTCCTCGCGTCCGAAGAAGAGCACACCGACATCGTAGGAACCCGGATCGTCGGCCAGTTCGTCAGCGAGCTCCAGCATCACGGCGAGCGCGCCCTTCATGTCGGCGGCGCCTCGTCCGACCACGGCGTCGGTGTCGAGCCTGCCGGGGACGTTGCGCGCGATGGGCACGGTGTCGACGTGACCGGCGAGCAGGACGAACGGTCGCCCGACGCGTCGGACCGCCGGTGTGGCGAGCAGCACCGCGTCGTGGTCGTCGAGCACCTCGAAGCCCGGCGGCAACGACGACCGGATCGACTCGAGGATGGCTCCCTCGTCGCGGCTGACCGACGGCACGTCGATGAGGGCGAGGGTACGTACACCGAGTCGCTCGTGCAGAGGGGAGCCGGACGGAGCGTCCACGCTCACGAGCGGATCAGCGCCGCGACGTCGACGACCCCCTCGAAGACGCGCTGCGCCTCGCCGGTCAGGAGCACCTCGCCATCTGGTCGGCGTTCCACCTCGAGGTCGCCACCCGGGAACCGTACGAGGGCACGAGTCGGGACGAGGCCGGCTTCGTTCGCCGCGGTCGCGGCCGCGCACGCTCCGCTGCCGCAGGCCATCGTCTCTCCGCTGCCCCGTTCCCACACCCGGGCGTGCACCACCCCGTCGTGGACGTAGGCGAACTCCACGTTCGTGCGCTCGGGGAAGAGGTCGTGGCGCTCCAGCGCCGGTCCGATGTGACCGACGTGCACGGTCGCCGGGTCGCCGTCGACGAAGACCACGAGGTGGGGGTTCCCCATCGAGACGGCGGAGACGGTCAGCGTGAGCCCGTCGCCGATCTCTAGGGGTTGCGCGAGGAACGTCTCCCAGGCGGGGCCGCGCATCGGGATCGCGGCCCGTGTGAAGTTCGGCACGCCCATCGTGGTGGTGACCCGGCTTCCACCGGCGGACCCGGGCTCCAGCGTGAGGTGCCTGAGGCCGGCACGGGTGACGACGGCGACCGACGTGGTCTCGGCCAGCCCACGGTCGTGCAGGAGGACCCCCACACAACGGATGCCGTTGCCGCACATCTCGGCGACCGAACCGTCGGCGTTGGAGTAGTCCATGAAGAATGGTGCGTCCTCGCGGTCTGTGCGCACGACCCTGATCACGCCGTCCGCCCCCACACCCGTTCGTCGATCGCAGACCACCGCGACCTCGGTCGGCGAGAGGGGCCGTTCGTCATCGAGATCGACGACCACCACGAAGTCGTTGCCGGTGGCCTGGTACTTCGCGAACTCGAGCGTCTCGGTCACGGCGCCAGGGACCCCAGCACGTCGTCGACGACCTCGATCGCGCCGCCGGCACCGGCATCGAACCAGCGGACGCGCGGATCGCGCCTGAACCAGGCCATCTGTCTCCGTGCCAGGTTCTTCGTGCGTCGCACCGTTCCCTCCCAAGCTTCCTCGAGGGAGAGCCTACCGTCGAGGTGCCGAACGAGCTCCGCGTATCCGATCGCCTGGCTGGACGTCAGCCACGCGCCGAACCCACGCTCCACCAGGCCCCGCACCTCGTCGAGCCACCCGGCAGCGAACATCGCGGCGACGCGATCCACGATGCGGGCGGCCAGGACCTGGCCCTCGATCGCGATCCCTGCCACCACCACCCGCGAGGGGTCGTAGCGCTCCCAGTCGGCCGCGAAGCTGCTGAACGGCGAGCCCGTGATCGCCGCCACCTCGAGCGCCCGCACCACGCGTCGCACGTTTCCCGGCTCGACCTTCGCCGCGGCGACCGGATCCAGGTCCTCCAGACGCAAGAGGAGTCGGTCCACACCCACCGCCTCGGCCTCCGCCTCGAGCTCCGCGCGCACCGACGGGTCCTCGCCGGGGAAGCCGAGGTCGTCGGCGAGGGCACGGAAGTACAGGCCCGACCCCCCGACCAGCAGGGGCCTGAGGCCTCGAGCTTCGATGCCCGCGACCGCCTCTCGCCCCATGGCCTGGTAGCGGGCGACGGTGAACCGTTCTGTGGGCTCTGCAAGGTCGAGCAGATGGTGGCGTACGAGGCCACGTTGCTCGGGCGTCGGCTTGGCCGTGCCGATGTCCATGCCTCGGTAGACAAGCATCGAATCGACCGAGCAGATCTCCGCGCCGAGCGACCCGGCCAGTGCGATCCCCGCGTGCGTCTTGCCGCTCGCGGTCGGCCCGACGAGCGCCAGGAGCGGCGGCCCGGTCGCCATCGCGCCGACGGTCAGGTGCCCGCGCCGACCGGATCGCGTACGAGCTCACCCGTGAGGTGATGCGCAGCGGCCGCCACGATGCGCGCTCGGGCGAACCTTCCGGGCTCCACGGCCTCAGCGATGTGCACGATACGGTTCGTGCGGGTCCGCGACTGTGTCGAGCGGCCTTTCTTGTCGCCGCCCTCCACCAAGACCTCGTGCGTCTCGCCCACGAGTGCCGCGGCTTCCTCGGTCGAGATGCGCTCCTGCAGTGCGACGAGCCGATCGAAGCGCGCCTGCACGACGTCCTTGGGGACCTGCTCGTCGAAGCTCGCCGCCCTGGTACCCGGCCGGGGCGAGTACTGGAACATGTAGGCGCTGTCGAAGCGCGCGGCCTCGACGACCTCCAGCGTCTGCTCGAAGTCGCGCTCGGTCTCGCCCGGGAACCCCACGATGATGTCGGTGGAGACGGCGATGCCAGGGATCGCCGCGCGGATGCGCTCGAGCCAGCCGAGGTATCGATCGTGCCGGTACGACCGTTGCATGCGACGGAGCACGTCGTCCGAGCCCGACTGCATCGGGAAGTGGATGTGCTCGCACACCGCAGGGGTGTCGGCCATCGCGTCGATGACGTCGGGGGTGAAGTCGTGCGGGTGCGGGCTCGTGAATCGCACCCGCCGGATGCCGTCGACGGCGCCCACCCGCCGGAGGAGATCGGCGAACAACGGCGATCGAGGGGAGCCCGGCACGGTCACGTCGCGGCCGTACGTGTTCACGTTCTGCCCGAGCAGGGTCACCTCGACCACCCCCCGGGCGGCGAGCCCTCGCACCTCGGCCAGGATGTCGTCGACAGCTCGGGAGCGCTGTGGTCCCCGCACGAGCGGCACGATGCAGAACGTGCAGGCGTTGTCGCACCCCGGAGCGATCGAGACCCATGCTCGGAACGCGTCGTCGCGCACCGCAGGCAACGCGCTCGGGAACGTCTCCGTGTGCTCGCGCACGTCCATCTGGGGGCCGTCGGTCTCCGAGCGCTCCAACAGCTCCAGCAGGTGCGGCAACGCATGGGTGCCCACGACCACGTCGACCCATGGGGCACGGCGTTGGATCTCCCCCTGGTCCTTCTGCGCGAGGCATCCGCTCACGACGATCCGCATACGCGGGTTGGCCGCCTTCACCGGCTTCAGGTGGCCCAGGTTGCCGTAGAGCTTGTTGTCGGCGTTCTCCCGGATCGCGCAGGTGTTGAACACCACGACACGCGAGGCGGCGATGTCCTCGGCAGGCGTCAAACCGTCGGCGAGCAGCAACCCGGCGATGCGCTCCGAGTCGTGCTCGTTCATCTGGCACCCGAAGGTGCGGATCGAGTACGTGCCTTCCACGACCTCACGAGGGTAGCCGATGCCACGGTCGGACTACCGAGATGGCAGGGGGATCCAGAGACACCTCTCAAGCCTGCACCGCCGACGCCGATGTGGGGGAAAGAGCCACGATCCCGCACGCCACCTAGGAGGGCCTCGGTCCAGATGGACGCCGACAAGCCGAGCAAGAAAGCGCGCCTCCGGGAGGCGCGCATCCAGCTCAAGGAATCCCTTGCCGCGCAACGTGCGCTGGCTCGACGCGTGGCGGAGCTCGAGTCCTTGCGGGCATCGGCAGGCCGGCCGGAAGCCGTCGACGCGGGTGAGTTCTTCGACCTCGCCACCCGCCTGGCCTCGTCGGAGCGGGCCCTCCGTGTAGCGCTCGAGGCAGGCGCCGACGCGACCGAGGCGTCGAAGGCGACACAGACGCTCCTCGCCGCAGCGGGTGATCGCCTCGCTGAGCTCGGCAGCGTCGCGGACCGCGCCGACATCGCCGAAGACCGCCTCGCCGAGGCGACGGCGACGATCGAGGACCTCCGTCAGGAGCTCACCGACTCGCTCGCGGCCCTCGACGAGGCGCGAGATGCGGCGGCGCGGCTGAGCATGGAGGTCGAGGAATCCGTCGCGAAAGCCGAAGAATCTCTCGCGAAGGCTCAGGCCTCCGAGAAGGCGGCCGAGCAGACCAGACAGGAAGAGGAACGGCTCCGCGCGGAGCTCGAGAAGGCGAACACCAGGGTCGAGACCGCCGAGCACGAGCTGAACGACGCGCAGGAAGCGTTGACCGAGGTCCGCGCCGAGCTCGCCGACGCCAGCAACGCCGTCGACCGGGCGATCGAGCAAGGCGAGGAAGCCGTTCGTGCGATCGACGAGCGACTCGTGGCCGCACAGATCGACGCGGACCGTGCAACGGCGGACGCCGAGCGTGCGCGGACCGAAGCCGAAGAGGCGCGTGCTGACGCCGACCGGGCTCGCGCCGAGGTCGAGGATGCCCACTCGACCGCCCTTCGGGCGAAGGAGGACGCCGACGAGGCTCGTTCGGCGGCAGACGCAGCGGAGGCGCGAGCGACGACCGCCGAGCAGGACATGGTCGCCGCGGAGGCGCGCGCGAGCGAGGCCCAAGCCCGATCCGGCGCCATGGAGCAGCAGGTCGCCCAGCTCGAGGAGCAAGCGGCGGCCCTGGAGACGACGGTGGCCGACGCCCAGGCCCACGCGAACGAGGCCCGTTCACGCGCCGACACCGCCGAGGCTCGCGCCGCAAGCGCCGAGAACCGCGCGACCGAGGGCGCGGATGCCCTGGCCGAGGCGACCCGTATCGCGGACGAGGCCGCCGCCAGGGTCGAGCAGCTGGTGGCCGCCGTGGTGGAGTTGGAAGCCGCTGCGGTCCATCGAGAGATCGTGCTCGAACGGCTCGAAACCGAGATCGAGGACCTCAGGGGCCAGACCGCCATGACCTCGCAGGAGGTGGCGTCGGCGCTCGAGGAGGCCGACGCTCGAGCCAGGGCCGATCTCGAGGCCGCCGAGACTCGGGTCGGCGCTGCCGAGCTGCGTGCGACCGAAGCAGAGTTCGCCCTCGCCGAGCTGCGTGACTCCTCTGAGACCGAACGCGACGAGCTGAACGCCGCCCGCGCCGCGGCAGAGCAGGCACGGGAGGAGGCTGAACGGGCCGCGAGCGAGGTCCAGCAGGCACGGAACGACGCCGAGGCAGCGCGTCTGCAGGCCGAGCAGTCTCGCACCACCGCCGAGCGAGCGCTCGAGCAGGCCGAGGAGGCACGGGCCACCATCGCCGCGAACGAGGAGCGCGCCTCGAAGTCGGAGCGCGAGCGAGCCGAAGCCGAGGAGCGCGTCCGAGAAGCCGAGTCCCGGGTTCAGTCGCTCGAAGCGGCGGCGGCCGAGGCCGAGACTCGAGCCGTCGAGGCAGGATCGCGAGTCGAGGCGGCGGAGTCTAGGGCCCTAGCCGCTGAGCTCGCCGTCGCGGACGCGCAGCGCATCGCCCACGAGCGCTCCGAGAAGGTCTCCGAGCTCACGACGGCGCTCGAAGACGTTCAGGCACGCTCGAAGACGGACGTCGAGGCCGCGAGCCAGCGGGTGGCAGCAGCCGAACAGCGTGCCACCGAGGCCGAGGCGTTGTCTGCCGGCATCCAGGGCGAGATCGAAGCGGCGCGTGCGGACGTCGCCGCAGCGAGCGCAGACGTCCGGTCCATCCGAGCCGAGCTCGCTGAGGCCGAGGCCGAGGCCGAGCGCTCGGTCACGCAGGCCGCGGAGGCCCGGGCGGCCGTCACCAGCGCCGAGGAGCGGGTCGCGTCCTCCGAGGAAGCCATCGCCTCCGCGGAGGCGCGTGCGGCGGAGGCCACCGCTCACGCCGAGTCCCTGGCCGCATCGCATGACGAGGCGACATCGAGACTCGAGGAGCTGACCGCGCGGCTCGGGGAATCCGAGGCACGAGCGGCGGCCGACCTCGACGCTGCGAACGAGCGAGTCGCAGCGGCCGAGCGGCGCGCGACCGAGGCAGAGGAACAGGCTGCCACCGCCACGAGCGCGGTCGAGGCCGCCATCGCAGATGTCGAGCGAGCCAAGGCTGACGCCCGAAGCGCGCTCGAGGCCGAGCTGACGTCGGCACGTGCCGAGCGGACCCGAGCAGAGGAACTCTTGGCGTCGATGAGGAACGATCTCGCCGCCGCCCACGATGCCGAGACCGAAGCTCGGGCGCGAGCGGATGAGGCGGAGCGCCGGATCCTCGAGCTGGAGTCGCTCGCGCAGGATGCCCCCTCGATCGTCGGCCACCCGGAGGGGTCCGCCGGTCCTGGAAGCTCGGAGGAGGTCGAGCTGAGGTCGCAGCTGCGGGACCTCGAGTCCCAGCTGCTCCAGAGCGAGGCGCGGGCACGGAGCGCCTACGCGGCCACCGAGGCGGCCGAGGCGGCCCTGCGGATGGCCAAGGAGGAAGGCTTCATCCCCTCGATGCACTCGGAGCAGGAGTTCCGGGAGCTCCGCCTGCGCCTCGAGGACATGACGGGTCGAGCCGATCAGGCGGAGCGTTCGCTCGCCACGGCCGAGGCCGACCTCGCTGCCCTCCGCGCGGGTGTCGACCCCGATGCACTCGCCGATCCGCTCGCGGCCGTCGACCCGGTGGACGACACCGTGGAACCGGCCGCCGGCCCCGCTCCCTCGGAGAAGGAGGTCGCTCCCCCGAGCGCGGGGCCGACCCCTCAGGACGGCGACTCCTGGGTCGCGGGCCCCCAACCCTCGAGAGGCCTGAGCTTCCGGAAGTTGGCAGGCGCGGCGAGCGGGAAGAAGGACCGCGACGGCGACCCATCTCGACGCTGACCGTTACCGAGCGTACTCGGTTGATCGGGTCTCTCGCACGACCGTGATCCGGATCTGGCCCGGGTACTGGAGCTCCTCCTCCACCTGCTTCGCGATATCGCGAGCGATCACCTGGGCCTGCATGTCGTCGACATCGTCGGGCTCCACCATCACCCTGACCTCGCGTCCCGCTTGCATCGCGAAGGTCTTCACGACACCGGGATGTGCGGTGCAGATCTCCTCGAGGCGCTCGAGGCGCTTCACGTAGGTCTCGAGCGACTCGCGCCGGGCACCGGGCCGTCCGCCGCTGATGCCGTCGGCGATCTGCGCCAGCACCGCATCGATCGTGTGTTGCTCGACCTCGCCGTGGTGCGACTCGATGCAGTGCACGACCTCGGGCGACTCCCCCATGCGCCGGGCGATCTCGGCGCCGATGATGGCGTGCGAGCCTTCGACCTCGTGGGTGACAGCTTTCCCGATGTCGTGGAGGAAGGCGCCCCGCTTCACGATCGTGGGGTCCAGCCCGATCTCGGCGGCGAGGCCGCTCGCGATGTGGGCCGATTCGACGAGGTGACGCAACACGTTCTGGCCGTAGGAGGTGCGGTACTGGAGCCGCCCGAGCAGCTTCACCATCTCGGGGTGGATATCGGTGATACCCACCTCAGCGACGGCATCCTCACCCGCCCGCCTCACGTGCTCCTCGAGCTCACGCTGGGAGCGCTCGTGGATCTCCTCGATGCGCGCCGGATGGATGCGACCGTCCTCGACGAGTTTGGCGAGGGTCATCCTGGCCGCCTCACGACGCACAGGGTCGAAGCACGACAGAACGACCGCTTCCGGGGTGTCGTCGATGATGAGATTCACTCCCGTCACCGACTCGAACGCCCGGATGTTGCGGCCCTCGCGGCCGATGATGCGCCCCTTCATGTCCTCGCTGGGTAGGGCGAACACGCTCACGGTGGACTCCGCGGTCTGCTCGGAGGCGACCCGCTGGATCGCGATCGTGACGATCTTGCGTGCCCGCTCCTCGCCATCCTCGCGAGCGCGCTGTTCGATCTCGCGTACCTGGCTCATCGCCGCCCGTTTCGCGTCGTCGACGACCTGGGCCATGAGCTGGTCCCTCGCCTCACTCGAGGTCATCCCGGCGATCTTCTCGAGCTGGGCGCGATGGAGCTCGGTGGCCCGCTCCAACTGCGTCCGGACGTACGTGAGCTTCTCGTCACGTTCCTCAAGCTCGACGGCTCGTGCGTCGGCGCGCTCGAGCTTGGCCTGCAGGTCGGTGTTCGCCTCACTCATGCGCCGCTCTTGACGCACGATCTCGTCCCGCCGGCTTCGGATGTCGTCATCCGCCTCGCGGCGGAGGGTCGCGATCTCGTCTTTCGCCTCGCTGAGCGTCCGCTTCGAGGCGGCGTCCGACTCTCGTTCGGCGTCGAGCAGCATCTTCTGGGCGCGCGTTTCGATGCTCTGTGCATTGGTCGCAGCGATCGACTTCCTGTACAGGAAGCCCGCCGCGAAGCCGAGCAGGAGCCCGGCGATACCCGTCAACACTGGGACCATGGCTCTCCTCCACAAACCTCGTTACACGACGTTTGCGAGAAGGACCCTCCGGTCCGCGTTCGTTCGGTCAGACGCTGTGCGCGAGTGTGCGGAACCTCGTCGGCGGCCGGCTCGAGCATCGCCGGCTGCTCTGGGTGGTCGGGTTGGCGTGGGTCGGGGTCAAGGCTCGCTCACAGGTGGGATTCGTTGAACGTGGTTTCGGAAGTGTTCCTCTCGTGTTCACGATGCTACGGCCGCACCGTGCACGAGGCAAGGTCCCATCGGACCTAGTCCTGATCGTCGACCTCGAGGGCCTTGCGCGCGGCCGATCTCGCGATGTCCGGGGAGTAGCCCCGGCGGACGAGCAGGGATGTCAGCCGACCGAAGGCCTTGTGGGGTTCGACACCCTCGAGCCGGCCAGCGCGTGCCCGGGCCAGCTCGAACGCCCGGTCGTGCTCGACGTCGGGGGCATCGTCGGCGACCCTGGCTGCAAGATCGGGGGCGATGCCCTTCGCGAGCAATGCGCTCGCGACAGCCCGGCGACCCGCGCGACGCGATCCGAACTGGTGGTCGGCCAACTGACGAGCGAACGCCTCGTCGTCGATCAGACCGACACGCTCCAGACGCACGAGCACGTCGTCGACTTCATCGGCTTCGAACCCGGCTGCCAGGAGGCGCCGCTCGAGCTCGCGGCGGGCGCGCGGGCGCACCGCCAGGAGCCCCAGGGCCCGCTCGTGACAGCTCTTCGGGTTCTTCGCCCCACTGGGCCCACGCTGAGAGGATGTGTTGGCCCGCACGCGCCCTATCCGTCGCCTCCGGCCTTGGCCTTCGCCTTCACCTTCTCGTCGGCAGCCGAATCGTCGTCGAGCACCACGTCGGGCACGATCTCGATCGGTGTCTCGTCTCCCTCGTCGCCGAAGGCCGTGATGCCGACCGCCTCGCGCACCTTGCGCTCGATCTCGTCACGGACGTCGGTGTGCTCAGCGAGGAAGGCGCGTGCATTCTCCCGCCCCTGCCCCAGCTGCTCCCCTTCGTAGGTGAACCAGGCGCCGGACTTCTTGATGATCTCGAGGTCGACGCCCACGTCGATCAGTGAGCCCTCCTTGGAGATGCCCTTGCCGTACATGATGTCGAATTCGCACTGACGGAAGGGAGGGGCCACCTTGTTCTTGACGACCTTGACCCTCGTGCGCGAGCCGACGACCTCGGTGCCGTCCTTGAGGTTCTCGATCTTGCGCACGTCGAGTCGGACCGAGGAGTAGAACTTGAGCGCCCGCCCGCCGGGGGTGGTCTCGGGAGAACCGAACATCACGCCGATCTTCTCGCGGAGCTGGTTGATGAAGATGGCCGTGGTGTCGAACTTCGAGAGCGAGCCGGAGAGCTTGCGCATCGCCTGGCTCATGAGCCTCGCCTGCAACCCGACGTGGGTGTCGCCCATCTCGCCCTCGATCTCGGCGCGAGGGACCAGCGCCGCGACCGAGTCGATGACCACCAGGTCGAGCGCGGCCGAACGAACGAGCATGTCGGCGATCTCGAGGGCCTGCTCGCCCGAGTCGGGTTGTGAGACCAGCAGCTCGTCGATGTTCACGCCCAGCTCTCGCGCGTAGGTCGGGTCGAGCGCGTGCTCGGCGTCGATGAAGGCCGCGATGCCGCCGTTGGCCTGTGCCTCGGCGATGATGTGCAGGCAGACGGTGGTCTTGCCCGAACCCTCGGGCCCGAAGACCTCCATCACACGGCCACGGGGAACTCCCCCGATGCCGAGCGCGAGGTCGAGCGCGAGCGACCCAGTCGGGATCACCGACACGCCCGCTCCCGCCGGGTGCTCCCCGAGCTTCATGACGGCACCCTTGCCGAACTGCTTCTCGATCTGCTGGAGCGTGACGTCGAGCATCTTGTCGCGGTCCACCCTGGCCTCCTTCTCCCTGGCCCTCTGGCCCCTCGGCCCACCGGCGAGGAGGTGCCGTGCGAGCTCATCTCCTGTTGGAACGCGCACGCTAGCGAGCGGGTCTGACATAAGTTACACCTCTGTGATCCGGTCGGCGCTGTCGGCACGCTACTCGAACACCTGTTCGGATGCAACCACCCAGGTCAGGCCGGAGACGTCATCCGCTCCCGAGGGGAATAGTCGCGACTCGTTCGTAGATGGGCGCCGTGCGCCGTGCCTGACTCCTCATCAGGGCGAGCGCCTCGACCTCGAACCGGTCGCTCTCGAGGGGGGTCTGCGCGAACGACGAGGGCAGCGCGAGCGCGGGGTGGCTCCTGGCGACGGTCAGGTGGGCGCTGAACGGTCGAGCCTCGGGCGGGAACTCGCGGGCCAACGCCCTCCGCACGGCGGTGGCCAGCCCGTGGATCGACCCGGGATCGTCCTCGAGACCGACCCACAGCACCCGCGCTCGGTCCGTCGACGGGAAGGCACCGAGCCCCCTCACTCGCGTCTCGAACACGGGTGTGCGCTCCGCGACCTCGGCGAGCTGCCCCAGGACCCACGGGACCAGACGGGGAGACGTCGACCCCAAGAACGCGAGCGTGACGTGCCAGTTCTCACGCGGCACCCATCGAGCCCGTGGGAACGCCTCGCGCCACGTTCCGATCGCCGCCTCCACGGCGTCAGCCGTCCCCGCCGGGATCGCGACGGCAACGAAGAGGCGCTGCGGCTTCGCCTCCCGTCCCGACGCGCGATCGGTCGCCACGGTCGCCTCCTGGACCTCAGACGATGCGGTCGCCGTCCGGCAGCGACCTGCCCTCGAGGAAGCGGCGCACGAGGTCGAGCGCCGCTTGCTCGGCCCAGCGACGCACCCGCGCCCGGTCGCCCGACGCGACGTAGCCCCGAGCGTGCGTGAGGCCATCGGCGTCGAGACCGATCCACACCGTGCCCGGCTCGGCGCCGTCATGTGGTTGCGGACCCGCGGCGCCCGTGAGCGAGACGGCCACGTCGGCCTCGTACAGGCGCCGGGCACCCGCTGCCATCTCGAGCGCGCACTCGCGACTCACGACGCCCGGACCCTCGATCGTCTCGCGCGACACCCCGAGCACTCGCTGCTTCGCCTCGGGCGTGTATACGACGGCCGACCCGACGAAGACCTTCGAGGCGCCCTCGGCGACGGTCAGACGGGCCCCGACACTGCCACCGGTGACCGACTCGGCGCACGCGAGGCGTCGTCCGGACGCCAGCAGGAGTCGCGAGACCGCCTGCTCCAGCGACTCGTCGTCGAGGGTGAACACCAGGTCGCCGAGTCGGCGATGCACCTCGGCCGCGAGCGGGGCGATCATCGACTCCGCCCGCGTCACCGTGTCGGCCTTCGCCGTGAGCCGCACCTTCACCTCGCCGGCCGAGGCGAGGTACGCGAGGCTCGGGTTCGTCGACGACGGGAAGAGATCCGCCAGCATCTCCGCGACCTTCGATTCTCCGATGCCCACGCACCGCAGCGTGCGGGAACGCACCACCGCCGCGCCGATCGTGGCGCCGAGGTCGGGGAGCACCCTGGTGCGCATCATCGCCGTCATCTCCGTCGGCACTCCCGGCAGCGCATAGACCCGCGCGCCGCTTGGCAGCTCGGCGACGAGCCCGGGAGCGGAGCCGCGGTCGTTCTCGATCGTCTCGGCTCCTCGCGGGACGTCGGCCTGGCGCAGGTTGTTCTCGGGCATCGCACCGGCGCCGAACCCCGCGAACCGTGCGCGCAGCCACCGCTCGAGCTCGGGGTCGCGTTCCAGCGGCACACCCATCACCAGCGCGAGCGCATCGCGCGTGATGTCGTCCTCGGTGGGCCCGAGCCCCCCGTCGTGATCACGACGTCGGACCGGGAAGCGGCGAGCTCCAACACCGACACGATGCGGTCGAGGTTGTCACCCACCGCCTGGTGGAAGAGAACGTCAGCGCCGACCTCCGCGAGCCGCTCACCGATCCAGCGAGCGTTGGTGTTCACGATCTGTCCGAGCAGCAACTCGGTGCCCACGCCAACGATCTCGACCCGCACCGAGCGGCTCACGGCGTCGGCGATCCGGTCGTCGCGTCGGGTGACTCGCGGACGTCGAACGTGAACGTGTCGGTCCATGCCGTGCCGGGCTCCCCGGGTGCTCCCAGGTCCCTCCCGGCGACCGTCACCTGCACCGCGCCACCGTCGGCGACGGCGAGCACGAGTTCCTCGTCGGCGGCGAACGAGAGGGTCTCGCCTTCCTCCATGTCGTGGCTCTCGGGGGCGCCGTCGACGGTCACCGTGACCCCGACGGGTCGCAGCGCGACGAGCACGGCGTCGATCGTCGACGACACGGTCGGCACGGGCGGTGCGGTCGTCGGGATCGCGGCCGGGGCCGGGGCGCCACGGTCACGGGCGACGAGCCCGAAGAGCAGCAGCAGGATGACGAGCGTCGCCGCCCCGAACAGCAGGAACCGCTGGTTGTCGCGGATGCGCGTGGCCGCGATCGCTCGCTCGATGCGTCCGAGTCCGTCGGGGGGCGCCGGGGCTTGGGGCTCGGCGGCGTGCGTCGCGTACGCGCCGAGGACCTTGTCAGGGTTGACGCCCAGGTACTGGGCATACGTGCGCAGCGCTCCCCGGACGAAGGCGTCGTTGGGCAGCGCCGCGAAGTCCTCGGCCTCGAGGGCGGTGAGTTGGTCGATCCGGAGCCTCGTGTCGCGCGAAGCAGCATCGAGCGAGAGCCCGCGGATGCGTCGTGCCTTCTCGAGCGCCGGGCCGACCCCGATGGGTCGTTGCAGCGATGTGCCGGCCATGTGAACCCCGGGATGATAGCGCCGGTACACTCCCCCGCATGGTCGAGGACTCACTCACCGTGTTCGTTGAGATCCCGAAGGGCTCCCGCAACAAGTATGAGATGGACCACGTGACGGGCGAGATCGTGCTCGACCGCATGCTCTTCACGTCGATGCAGTATCCGGCCGACTACGGGTTCATCGACGGTACCCTCGGCGGTGACGGCGATCCGCTCGATGCCCTGGTGTTCGTGGGCGAGCCGACGTTCCCGGGATGTCGCATCAACGTGCGTCCGATCGGGTTGTTCCGCATGACCGACGAGAAGGGTGAGGACGAGAAGATCCTGTGCGTGCCGCTGCGCGACCCGATCTGGTCACACGTCGGCGATCTCGCCGGCCTGCCGATGACGCTGCTGAACGAGATCGAGCACTTCTTCCAGGTCTACAAGGATCTCGAAGGGCACAAGGTGAGCACCGAGGGGTTCGAGGACCGGGCGTCGGCCGAGCGTGTCATCGCCGAGGCGAAGGCGCGCGCGCACGACGCATGAACCCCAGGGTCGTGCTGCGCCCGCCGGTCGAGGCCGACCGCGCTGAGTTCATCGAGCGCCTCCTGGGGTCGGGCGAGCTGCACGACCCGTGGCTCGAGCCGGGCGAGCCGGCGCCCTGGTTCGAGCGCCTGCTCACACGCAACCTCACCGAGACCGACCGCTCGCTCCTCGTCTGCGACGCCGAGGACGGCTCGATCGCCGGGGTGATGAACCTGTCACAGATCGTGATGGGTCCGTTCCGTAGCGCGTTCCTCGGCTACTACGCGTTCGAGCCGTTCGCCGGGCAGGGATACATGCGCGCCGCGATGCCCCTGCTGCTGCGGTACGCGTTCGAGGAACTCGGACTGCACCGCGTGCAGGCGAACGTGCAGCCGGGCAACGAGGCCTCGATCGCGCTCGTGCGGGGCGCGGGGTTCCACCGCGAGGGCTTCTCACCCAGGTACCTGTTCATCCGGGGCGCCTGGCGCGATCACGAGCAGTGGGTGAAGCTCGCGGACGGCGCACCTGCTGTACGTGACTTCGCCTAGGCCAGGAGACGCGGAACTACCGACTTCCGACGGCCCCCGCACCCGAAAACACCGACTTTCGCCGGGCGCATCGGCCCCGTTCGGGGGATTAGTGTGCGCTGCGAGGGGGAGGGAACCCGTGCTGATGGAGCCTGACATGAACGACACGACCTGGAAGTCCTCGCCGCTCTCGGCGATCCGCGAACCTGTGACCGCGCCCGACACGCTCTCTGAGGGCCCGGTGAAGTTCCTGTTGGTCTCGGGTCAGCTCGACGACGGTCGTTGGGGACTGGTCGGGGCATACTGGGTCTCGATCGACGGGGCCCGTGGGGGGTTCATCGTCGCTCCCCCGGCGATCTGGAGCGGCAGCGAGCTCGTCCGGAGCTTCCGCAGCGGCGCCGAACGAGGGTGGAATGCCGAGCGCATCTACGCGTACTGGCAGGGGCAGGTGGGCATGGCGGGACGGTTCATGATCGACCCCCAGCAGCACGCCGACACCCTCTTCCAGGTGGCCAGACGCGTCGGCGCCCTCTGAGCGGCGTTCAGGCGCTGCGGCGCTCCTCCCACTCTTCCCAGGTCACGAGCACGTCGCGCGCCTTCGAACCCTGCGACGGGCCCACGACGCCCTGTTCCTCGAGCAGGTCCATGATGCGGCCGGCGCGGGCGAACCCGACCTTCAGCTTGCGCTGGAGCATGCTGGTCGAGCCGAGCTGCGAGCGGACGATCAGCTCGGCGGCCTGGTTGAGCAGATCGTCGTCGCTGTCCCCTGGGCCGCTCGAGCCTGCGGAGAGCTCTGCCTCGGTCGGCGGGATTCCGAGTCCCTCGATGTGCTGTTCGTAGACGACCTCCCGCTGGGCCCGGATGAACTCCGAGATGCCGTGGATCTCCGCCTCGGTCACCCAGGCGCCCTGCAGCCTCGTGGGCTTCGACGCGTTGGCGGGCGCGAAGAGCATGTCGCCGTGTCCGACGAGCTTCTCGGCGCCGTTCTGGTCGAGCACCACGCGTGAATCTGCCTGGCTCGACGTCATCAGGGCGATACGGCTCGGGATGTTCGCCTTGATCAACCCGGTGACGACGTCCACGCTCGGACGCTGCGTCGCCACGACGAGGTGGATGCCCACGGCACGGGCCATCTGGGCGATGCGGCAGATCGCGTCCTCGACCGCGCGAGGCGCCACCATCATCAGGTCGGCGAGCTCGTCGATCACGACCACGATGTAGCTCATGTGCTGGTACTCGTGCTCGCGACCGACCGGCAGGCGCAACGTGCCCTCGCGCAGGCCCTCCTCGTACCCGTCGATGTCGCGCACACCGACGGTCGCGAGCATCTCGTAGCGCATCTCCATCTCGCGCACGATCCACTCGAGGGCCTCGGTGGCCCGCTTGGGGTGCACGATCACCGGACTCAGCAGGTGCGGCACGTCGGCGAAGTGGCTGAGCTCCACCCGTTTGGGGTCGACCAGGACGAGCCGGACGTCGTCCGGGCTCGTGCGCATCAGGATCGACGTGATGAAGCTGTTCACCAGGCTCGACTTGCCGGCGCCGGTGGCCCCGGCGATCAGCACGTGCGGCATCGTCGCCAGGTTCACCATCTGCGCCTCGCCGTGGATGTCCTTGCCGAGAGCCACCGCCAGCGGATGGGTCGCGTGCTTCGCGGCCTTCGAACGCAGGATGTCGCCGAGCATCACGAAGTCGCGGTGGCGGTTCGGCACCTCGATGCCGATCGCCGACTTGCCCGGGATCGGGGCGATGATGCGGACGTCCGGTGTCGCGAGCGCGTACGCGATGTCGCTGGAGAGGTTCAGCACCTTGTTGACCTTCGTGCCCGAGGCGACCGCGACCTCGTACATCGTCACCGTGGGGCCACGGTGGGCCGCCGTCACCTTCGCATCGACTCCGAACGTGGAGAGCGTGTGGCCGAGCGCCTCCATGATGTCCTTCTCGTGCACGCCGTCGTTGGTTGACGGCGGTGCCGTACGCAGCAGATCGAGCGACGGAAGCTGGTAGGGCCCGTCGGCCGTCGCGATCGTCCGCCCGCGCGGCTTCGGCGGGGCTGAGACGGACTCTGTGTCGGCGCCCTCGGGCGGGAGGTCCAGCGCCCCGAGCGCCTCGGAGTCCGGCAGCACCACGACCGGCTCGGTGAGCCCGAGCCGCTCGGTGAGCTTGGCCTTGGTGCCCTTCTCGGCCTGCTTCGCGGCCCTCTCGGCGGCACGCTCGTCCTTCAGGCGTTGCTTCTCGAGGGCTGCCTCCGCCTTCGCCTGTCCGTCGGCCGCCTTGGCCTCACGCTTCTCGGCGAGCGACGCACGGGTCGCGGCGAACTTCCGGCCGAGCTCGGCGAACGATGTGCCCGTCATGATCAGCGTGCCGATCACGGCGAGACCCAGATCCACGAGGAAGGCGCCGGCCGGCGAGACGACCTTCGAGAGCGGATAGGCGCCGACCGTGCCGAAGAACCCGCCGGCGTCGGAGAAGCCCTGCGTCACACCGGCGCCACGAACCCTCGTGTCGACGGCGGGAGCGAACACCCCCGGGTTGCCACGCAGGATCGAGACGAGGCCCAACACCCCGAGCCCCATGATCACGAACCCGATGAACATGCGCATGCGCTCCTCGGGCGAGCGGTCCCGGAGCAGGGCGATGCCCCAGCCCAACCCGACGAGGGGGACCAGCACGGCCGCGAGCCCGAACCCTGTGTGCAACAGTCGTGAGAACGCGTCGCCCATCGGCCCGGCGGCGTCGAACCACACCGACAGCACCGCGAGGCCCGCGAGCACCATGAGCCCGATACCCAGGGTGTCGCGAGCGAACGGCGAGAGGATCTGGGTCGCGGGCGCGCGCTGGGGCTTCTTCTTCGGCGCCGGCTTCTTCGAGGCCGGCCGCTTCGAAGGCGCCTTCTTGCCTGACGGGCGGCTGGATGCACGCGACGACGAACGCCGCGACGGGGAAGTCTTCGTCGCCATGATGACCTCAGTCTGACGGGAAATCCGCCTGCTGCAAGCAACGACCGGGCCTGCTCACACCTCCATCACGACGGGCAGGATCACCGGCTTGCGCTGGGTCACCTCGCTGAAGTAGCGGCCGAGAGTGCGGCGGATGTCCTGCTGAAGTGCCGACGGGTCGGTGACCTGCGCGTCGGCGGTCTCGCCGATCGCGGCGACCACCCGCTCGCGCGCCTCGTCGAGGATGTCCTGCGAGGCTTCCTCGTACACGAAGCCCCGGTTCACGATGTCGGGGCCGCCGATGAGCTCGCCTGTCTGCGAATCGATCGTGACCACGACGACGACCACACCGTCGCCGGCCAGCTTGCGACGGTCGCGCAGCACCTCGCCGCCCACGTCGCCGATGCCGAGGCCGTCGACGAACGTCATGCCGGCCTGCACGCGCTCGACGATCTCGACCCGCTCCCCCACCTCGACGAGGTCGCCGTCCTCGCAGATCACGATGTGGTCGCGCGGGATGCCGACCTCCTCCGCGAGGCGCGCGTGGTGCTGCAGGTGGCGACGCTCGCCGTGGATCGGGATGAACCAGCGGGGGCGCACGAGGGAGAGCATCAGACGCAGCTCCTCGGCAGCCGCGTGGCCGCTGGAGTGCACCGGGTCCGCGGGCATGTGGTAGACGTCGGCGCCCGTGCGGTAGACGGCGTCGACCACGCGGTGGATCGCGGGCTCGTTGCCGGGGATCAGCGACGACGACAGCACGACCGTGTCGCCCTCGTCGAGCTTCACCCACTTGTGCTGGCGTTGGGCCATGAGGGAGAGCGCCGAGAACGGCTCGCCCTGGCTGCCGGTGCAGATCACGACGACGCGTCCGGGGTCGAGGTCGGCCACCTCCGCGATGTCGATCACGTCGCGGTCGTCGATCTGCAGGTACCCCAGCCGACGGGCGGCCGCGACCGAGTTGAGCATCGACCGTCCGAGGAACGCGACGACACGCTCGTTCGCTCGCGCGGCGTTCACGATCTGCTGCACCCGGTGGATGTGGCTCGAGAAGCACGCCGCCACCACGATCTCCGGTGCGTTCTCGACGATGCGCTGCAGCACGGGGCCGACCGCGCGCTCGCTGTCCGTATAGCCGGCTTCCTCTGCGTTCGTTGAGTCGCTGAGCAGCAGGTGGACGCCGCGGCCGCTCGCTTCCTCGGCGAGGCCGTGCAGGTCGGTCGGGCGCCCGTCGAGGGGGGTCTGGTCGATCTTGAAGTCGCCGGTATGCAGGATCGCGCCGTGCGGCGTGTCGATGACGACCGCCATCCCGTCGGGGATCGAGTGCGTGACGCGCAGGAACCTCATCGTGAACGGTCCGATGCTGGCGCCCTCGCCGGGGACGGCGATCCGCAGCTCGCACCGGTCGTTCACCTGGTGCTCCTCGAGCTTGCCCTTCAGCAACTCGAGGGTGAAAGGCGTGCCGTAGACGGGCACGTCGGCGATCTCGCGCAACAGGTACGGCAAGGCGCCGATGTGGTCCTCGTGTCCGTGCGTGAGCACGATCGCCTCGACACGGCCGGCGTTGTTCCGCACGTAGTCGAAGTCGGGCAGCACCAGGTCGATGCCCGGCATGTCGCCCGAGGGGAACGAGAGCCCGACGTCGATGATCAGGATGCGCCCGTCGAGCTCGACGCACGCCATGTTGCGGCCGACCTCCCCGACCCCTCCGAGGAAGACGACGCGACAGTCGCTCGCGTTAGAGGAGACCGGCGTCCTCCAGTGCTGCGCGGACCCTGGACTGCTCCTCGCTCGTCGCCGGGACGAGCGGCAGCCGCGGCACCCCCGCCGGGCGGCCGAGCATGTTCAGGGCGGCCTTGACCGGGATCGGGTTCGACGTGATGAACAACGCGTTGAACAGCGGCGAAAGCTGCTCGTGGATCTTGCGGGCGGCGGGCACGTCGCCGGTGCCCACCAGCTCGAGCATCTGATGGATCTGGGGGCCGACCAGATGGCTCGCGACGCTCACGACCCCGACGGCGCCGAGACAGGCGTACCCGAAGGCGGCCCAGTCGTCCCCCGAGTAGACCTCGAAGCCGCTCGGCGCCTCGGCGACCAGTCGTGAGACCGCCTGGAAGTCCCCGGTCGAGTCCTTGACCGCAACGATGTTGGGGCGTTCGGCGAGCGTGAGGAGGGTGTCGTGCTCGATCCGGATCGCCGTGCGGCCGGGGATGTTGTAGGCGATGATCGGCAGCTCGGTCGCGTCGGCCACGCGCTCGAAGTGCGCGATCAGACCACGCTGCGGCGGCTTGTTGTAGTACGGCGTGACGACGAGCAACCCGTCGGCACCGGCCTCCTCGGCCGCCTCGGTGAGCTCGAGCGTCTCGGCGGTGGAGTACGTGCCGGTGCCGCAGATCAGCTTCGCGCGCCCGCTGATCGCCTCGCCCACGGCGCGGAACAGCTCGGCCTTCTCCTTGGCGCTGAGGGTCGGCGACTCGCCGGTGGAGCCGGCGGCGACGACCGCGTCGGAGCCGTGGTCGACGAGCCACGACGCGAGATGCTGCGCGCCGTCGAGGTCGACCGCATGGTCGTCGTCGCGGAACGGCGTGACCATCGCGGTCACGACCGAGCCGAACCTGCCCGCGTGTCCGGTCATCGGAGCCCTCTCCTCGTGCCGGGTGCCGCCTGGGGGGCGGCAGCGATGCGCCTATGCTAACGGGCCATGCCGCGCATCTACACGAAGACCGGAGACGACGGCACGACGGGGCTGCTCTACGGGGGCCGCGTACCGAAAGACGACCCCGTCACCGAGGCCTACGGCACCACCGACGAGGCGGTCGCGGTCCTGGGTCTGGCGCGGTCGCTCACGGGCGACCGGTCGATGGCCGACGAGATCCTGGGGCTGCAGCGGGAGCTGTTCGTCGTCGGGGCCGACCTCGCGACGAACCCGGACCAGCGGGCCAAGCTGACGGCGGGGGTCTCCCTCGTGACGCAGGAGATGACGCAGCGTCTCGAGGCGCGCATCGACGAGTTGGTGGCCGAGCGAGCGTTGCCCGAGGTCTTCATCGTGCCGGGGGCCGACCCCGTGAGCGCGGCGCTCGACGTCGCGCGGAGCACGATCCGCCGCGCAGAGCGCGCGACGATCGCCCTCGAACGGGACCGACGCGCGTCCAATCCCGAGGTTCGCCGCTACCTCAACCGACTGAGCGACCTGCTGTTCGTGCTGGCTCGGCGGGCTGCCGGCGAGGGTGAGCCCGCCAGTCACGACTGAGTCGGGGTCAGCGTGCTCGGAAGTACGACCAGCCTGACCGTGCCGCCCCGTGCTCCTGCGACGCCTCGATCCGGACCCTGATCCTGAAGGTGAATCCCTCTGGAACCCTGCGGACCTCGAACATCGCCCGGCTGTCGCGGTTCAGGACTGCGCTCGACCGGTCGATCAGGCGCCACGGACGTTCTTGGCCCCGCCACTCGAGGCGAGCCCGCACGGTCTCTCCTGCGAAGGATGGCCATACGCCGACCTGCAGACGCGCGGTCGCGCCTGATCGGTAGACGTGGAAGCCACCCGTCCTGGACACCCATCCGGTCATCCGGGTCCTGATGACGGGATCGACGCGAGTGCCGGCGACGCTCGCCTCGGCGAGGATTCCGAGCACGCTGACGACGAGCGCCACGACGAGCGCCACGCGGATCGGTCGGGGCATCGGGGGGACGTCCTTCCGGGCAGGGTCGGACCGAGTCTATCCCGCGACCGCCCGCCGGGTTCAGGCATTCGGTCTCGGCACCGGGGCCATGGCCCCGACGGTGTCGTCGCCGAACGAGAGGATCACGAGCCCGATCGTCTGCGGTATCACCTGGTCGGGGAAGGTGAACTCGAGGGTCACCTGGTCGCCGTCGGCGACCGGCGTCGCACCCTCGACCATCCCGTCATAGCGTCGGTCGTCCGTCCCGACGACGTACAGAGCCGGCGCACCGAGCTCCGATCCCGTGCCGTTGCGGATGTTCATCGTCGCGACGTTGCCCTCGAACGCCGCCTGGGCCGTGATGCTGTTGAACTGGTAGATGAACCGCCCGGGGAGGAACTCGGTGTTGCCCGTGTCCTCACTCACCACTCCCCCGCTGGGCGACGGGGTGGACGGAGCGGCGCCGGCCCCGCCGTCGCCCTCGGTGCAGGCGGATCCGATGGACGCGAGCGAGAGCGCGAGGAGCGGCACGGAGATGCGGCGCAGGGGGGTCACGGCGCGGCATGATACGCGAACCCCCAGGAGGCTCGATCGACATGGAACAGCTCGAACTTCGTCGACACGCACGGCGCGACCCGCACGCGGACGCCCTCTCGACCGAGGGCCGAGTCATGGCGGAGGAGATCGGTCGCACCACGCCTCGCAGCTACGACCGGGTGTTCGTCTCCCCGGCCGCGCGCGCGGCCGAGACCGCGGCGTGGTTCCTGCGAGGCGCCACGCAGCAGCTCCCCGACCATGCCGTGGTGCCAGGGCTGGGGGGGCACGACGCGAGCGGCGGCAGCCCGGAGGGGATGGCCGCGGGAGTCGTGGCCCTGCTCGACCAGCTCCCCGAGGGGGGGACCGGCCTCGCGTTCAGCCACACCCCCCTGGTTGAGCGCGCCGTTTTCGGCCTGACCGGCGCCGAGGTCGCGCCGTTCCGCGAGTGCGAGGGGATCTTGGTGAGCCGCGACGCCGACGGCACGATCACGGTCGAGGAGCTTCGTCTCGCCAAGGAGGGCGCGACCGGCCGGTGAGCGCCTGGAGCGACCACCTCGTGCCGGCCTTCGCGCTCGGCGCTGCCCTCGGGGCCGCGCCCGGACCGGTCCAGCTGCTGATCCTCAACGAGACCGCTCGTCATGGCATCGGTCAGGGCTTCCGGGTGATGCTCGGTGCCAACGGCATGCTGCTCGTCGTGCTGGCGACGCTGGCGCTGGGGTTCTCGACGATCGAGCCCTCGCCCGAGCTCGTTCGGGGCCTCCGCGTCGTCGGGGGGCTCTTTCTCGTGTACCTCGCCCTGAACGAGCTGGGAACGCTCCGGCGGGAGTCGGTCGGCGTGCCGGCCGTCGACAGGACCGGCGCTCGCCTCGGCCCCACCGCGCGGGGCGTGCTCCTCGTGATCGTGAACCCCGGCGCCTGGATCTTCTTCGCCACCACGGCAGCGGCCGTGATGGCCGAGGCAAGCGCCGACGGAGGACGTGACGTCGCGTTGCTCACCGCGGTCGCGATGACGCTCGGCGTGTCGCTCACCGACTTCGGGTCCGCGCTCGTGGGCACCGGCAGCCGGGCGCTGCTCGGCGAGCGGGCGCTCTCGTGGGTGCGGATCGGGCTGTCCGTACTGCTGCTCGGGATCGGCGTCGCGTTCGTGGCGCAGGGCGTGCGGGGTTAGTCGAGCCCGTCGAAGAGGTCGGTGAGCACGCGGTCGCCCGGGCGCCAGACAGGCCACGCGACCACGCCGCGTTCACGGCGCACCGACTCGATGCGCTGCTCCTCGGGCATCGTGTCGAGGTCCCCGGCCTGGGTCAGATGCTCGCGGAGCGAGGCGACGACGGTGCGCGCGACCACGAGGTCGAACTCTGCCTCGAAGCCGATCGTCTCGTCCGGCACACCGCGCGGATGGTACATGCGGGTCGGATCGAATGCCTCCTCACCCATCTCCTCGCGCCACGCGTTCCACTGGTCGACCGTGCGCTGGGGCACGGCGCCCCAGATCAGGCGGGAGAACCCCCCGGCGCCGCTCTGGCGCAGCCGATGGAACGCGACCGTCGTCGCTGCACCGCAGGTGATGTGGTCGGGATGCCCGGTGATGCCGTCGAGTCCGAACGTCAGCACCACGTCGGGGCGCTCATCGGCGAGCACACCCTCGATGCGCCTGACGAGATCCTCGAACGGCACGTGAGAGAGCGAGCCATCCGGGTATCGGAACCACTCGTGGCGATCGGGCTCCCGTCCAAGGGTGACCCACGACCGCCGGTCCTCCTCCTCGCGGACCGCGCCGAGGGTCTCCCTCGTCGCGAGCGTGGGGTCTGAGATCTCGCCCGCCTCGCCGCTCGTCGCGTGCGCGAGCACGAACCGGAAGGACGGGTCGTCGGCATGGCGGACGACCGTGGCCGCGCACGCGTACGTGTCGTCGTCGGGATGGGCGACGACGACCGCCAGCCGCTTGCTCACGGGAGCTCCAGCAGGGGCTCCAACCCGATCGTCAGTCCCGGTCGTGTGGGAGCGGCCTTGATCGCGAGCAGCACACCGGGCATGAAGGACGTCCGATCGGTGGAGTCGTGGCGGAGCGTCAGCGTCTGGCCCTGTCCGCCGAAGATCACCTCCTCGTGCGCGACGAGCCCCGGCAGCCGGACCGAATGGACCCGCACGCCATCGACGTCTGCCCCGCGCGCTCCGGGCAGCGCATCGTCAGCACCCGGTGCACCCACGCCGTCGCCCCGGGCGGCTGCGATACGCCTGGCAGTGAGCATCGCGGTCCCGCTCGGCGCGTCGACCTTCCCGTCGTGATGGAGCTCGATCACCTCCGCGGACGGCAGGGAGCGTGCGGCCTGCTCGGCGAATCGCATCAGCAGCACCGCGCCGATCGCGAAGTTGGGAGCCACGATCACCCCCACGGGAGCCTCACGCCACGCCTCATCGAGCTCGAACCCGGTGGTTCCGACCACCACGTGTACGCCGTTCGCGATGGCCCATGCGACATGGTCCGAGGCGTGGGCAGGCGACGTGAAGTCGACGAGCACCTCGGCGCCGCCGTCGCGGACGCCCTCCAGGTGCTCGGCGAGCACGAGGGTGCCCGCCTCGCCGTCGAGCCCGATCGCGTCGGCGAGCGTGGCGCCCGGGGCGGAGCGCGACACCGCGGCCACGAGGGCCAGCTCGGGGTCGGCCGCGACGGCCCGGCAGACCTCGCGGCCCATACGGCCCGTGGCGCCGACGACCCCGACGCGGATCACGCCATGACCTCCCGGAACGCGGAGGCGGTGAAGGGCCCGAGGACGGTGAGCGTCATCGGTTGCGACAGTACCCGCTCGGCCACGCGATGCGCATCGTCGAGGCTGACGTGGTCGATGCGCCGCAGCGCCTGGTCGACCGAGAGGATCTCGCCGTGGGCGATCTCGGACTTTCCGAGTCGGCTCATGCGGCCGCCGGGATCCTCGAGGGAGAGCACCATCGAGCCCTTGACGTGCCCCTTCGCCCGATCGAACTCCTCCTCGGTCAACCCCCCGTCGCGCACGAGCTCGAGCTCGCGACGGAGCAGCGACACGACCTCCTGGGCGCGACTCGGTGTCGTGCCCGCATAGGTGGAGAAGAGCCCCGCCTCGGTGTACTGCGCGTGATAGCTGTAGACCGTGTAGGCCAAGCCGCGCTTCTCGCGCACCTCCTGGAACAGCCTCGAGGACATGCCGCCGCCGAGGGCGGTATTCACGACGAGGAACGCGAACCGATCGGGGTCGTTGCGCGCCAGCCCGTTCGTGCCGAGGCAGATGTGGGCCTGCTCGGTCTTGCGTCGTTTCACGAGATGCTTGCCCGACGGCCTCGGAGCCCGCCCGGGCGCCCGCAGGTTCCACACCGAGGTGTCACGGGCGGAGAGTCGCCGCCCGGTGTCCATGCGTTGCTTCAGCAGCCGGACGAGGTCGTCGTGGCGCAGGTTGCCGGCCGCGGCGACGACGAGGTTGCCCGGCACGTAGTGTCGCCCGTAGAAGCGGCGCACCGAGGCCCGGTTCGCGGCGAGGATCGTCTCCACCGTGCCGAGGATCGGTCGGCCGAGCGGATGCTCGGGCCACAGGGTCTGGGTGTAGAGGTCGTGCACGACGTCCTCGGGCGAGTCCTCGTGCATGTTGATCTCTTCGAGGATCACCTGGCGTTCGGCGTCGAGGTCGGCGGCTCTGATCACCGAGTGCTGCACCATGTCGGCCAGGTGATCGACGGCCATCTCGAGGTCACCGTCGAGCACGCGCGCGTAGTAGCACGTGTACTCGCGGGCGGTGAACGCGTTCACGTCGCCCCCGACGGCATCGAAGTTCTCCGCGATGTCGAGGGCGCTGCGACGATCGGTGCCCTTGAACAGCAGGTGCTCGAGGAAGTGGCTCGAGCCGCTGATCTGCGGCCGCTCGTCGCGGGAGCCGGCGAGCACCCAGAAGCCGAGCGACACGGAGCGGACGCCGGGCATCCGCTCCGTGACGACTCGCAGGCCCGAGCTGAACTCGGTCCGTTCGATGGGCATATCGGAGTGTGACCGGGGCGACTACTCGCCGGCGGGCGCGTCCGCAGGAGACTCGGCAGCCGCGGGAGCGGCGCCTTGACCACCGCCCTGATCGTCCCGGAAACGCCGGCCTCGGCGGTCGCCTCGGTCACCCCGGTCGCCCCCACGGTCGCGGTCACGACCGCCACGGTCTCCCCGATCCCTGCCGCCGCCACGGTTGCGATCACGGCCCCCGCCGGACTCGTCGGCCTGGCCCTCGGGGATCGCCCACTCCTCGCCGACCGGCTTCAGGCTGATCTTGCCCTGGGTGTCGATGTCCTCGACGAGCACGGTCAGCGTGTCGCCTTCCTTCACGGCCTCCTCAACGCTGCTGAGGCGCTTGCCCTTGCCCAACTTCGAGATGTGCACCAGGCCGTCTCGACCAGGCACGAGGTTCACGAAGGCGCCGAACGTGGTGGTCTTCACCACCGTGCCCTCGTACTGCTCCCCCACGAGCACCGGACGCGGGTTCGCGATCTCGTCGATCATGTGGGCCGCCTCGTCGGCGCCCTCGGCACCCAAAGTTGACCCGATCAGCACCGTGCCGTCGTCCTGGATGTCGATGTCGGCGCCGGTCAGCGCGATGATCTCGTTGATGCGCTTGCCCTTGGGGCCGATCACCTCGCCGATCTTGTCGACCGGGATCTGGATCGAGATGATGCGCGGCGCCTTGGCGTTGACCTCTTCGCGTGGCGCCGGGATCGCGGCCTCCATCACGTCGAGGATCTGGAAGCGGGCCTCACGCGCTTGCTTCAGCGCATCGGCCAGCACCGAGCCGGGCAGGCCGGTGACCTTCATGTCGAGCTGGATCGCGGTGACGAACTCTCGCGTGCCGGCCACCTTGAAGTCCATGTCGCCGAGCGCGTCCTCGGCGCCGAGGATGTCGGTGAGGGTCACGAACGCGCCGTCGTCGGCGATCATGCCCATCGCGATGCCGGCGACGGGGGCCTTGATCGGCACCCCCGCGTCCATCAGCGACAGCGTCGATCCGCAGACGCTCGCCATCGACGTGGAACCGTTCGAGCTCAGCACGTCGCTCACGAGCCGCAGCGCGTACGGGAACTCGTCCTCGTGCGGCACCACCGGGATCAGAGCGCGCTCGGCGAGCGCGCCGTGACCGATCTCGCGGCGGCGAGGCGAACCCACACGGCCCGTCTCGCCCGTCGAGAACGGCGGGAAGTTGTAGTGGTGCATGTACCGCTTGGTGTCCTCGAGGTCGAGCGTGTCGATCATCTGGGTCATGCGCAGCATGCCGAGCGTGGTGATGTTCAGCACCTGGGTGTCGCCCCGACTGAACAGCGCCGAGCCGTGCGCGCGCTTCAGCACGCCGACCTCGGCCGAGAGCGGACGGATCTCGGTGGGCGTACGACCGTCGAGTCGGATGCCCTCCTTGATCACGCGGGCCCGCATGACCTTCTTCTGCACCTGCTTCCACGCGGCACCGAACTCGCCGAGGCGGTCGACGCCCTCGGCGCCGAGCTGCGCGGCCACGTGCTCCTTCGTCTCGGCCTTGAGCGCGTCGAGCTTCTCCTCGCGCTCGGCCTTGTCGGGCACGATCGCCTCGGCGAGTCGGTCGGCCGCGAACGACGAGACGATCTCGAAGACGTCGTCGCCGTAGAGCGGACGGGCGGTCCACTCCTGCTCGGTGACGCCGGCCTCGTCGATGAAGGCTCGTTGGAAGCCGATCTGCTCCTCGATCGCTCGCTTCGCGGCCTCGAGCCCCTCGGCCACGGTCTCCTCGGTCGGCGCGGGCGCGCCACCGGCGAGCAAGTCCCAGGTGTTGTCGGGCGCTTCGCCCTCGATCATCAGCACGTCGATCTCACCGGCGCCGTTCTTGCGGCCCGCCACGACCACGTCGAACGTCGCCTCCTCGACCTGCTGGAACGTCGGGTTGATGACCCACTGCCCGTCGATCAGGCCCATCCGCACCGAGGCGACGGGGCCGTCGAACGGCAGGCCGGCCAGGCACGTCGCGACCGATGCGGCGTTCATCGCGGGGATGTCGTACGGGTTCTCCCCGTCGACGCCGAGCACGGTGATGACGACCTGCACCTCGTCGCGGAACCCGTCCTTGAACGTGGGCCGCAGCGGGCGGTCGATCAGCCGACAGGTCAGGATCGCGGTCTCCGAGGGCCGACCCTCGCGGCGGAAGAAGCTGCCGGGGATCTTGCCCGCGGCGTACATACGCTCTTCCACGTCGATCGTGAGCGGGAAGAAGTCGATGCCTTCGCGGGGGTTGCTGCTGACGCAGGTGGCGAGCACCTGGGTCTCGCCGTAGGTGACGACGACGGCGCCGTCGGCGAGCCTGGCCATTCGGCCGGTCTCGAGCGTGATGTCCCGGTCGCCGAACGCGTGGGACTTGGTGATGGTGGCCATGTGGCCTTCCTCCTTGGTGTGGCGCACGCATCGGGCGTGCGCGGTTCGAGAAGGAGGCGGGTCGGCCGATCCTCAGTGGTGGGCCGCCGGACGCTCCGGCAGAAGCCGGGAAGCCGTCCGGAAGCTCGCTACTGATTACCGACCTGGATCCCGCCTCCGGCGGGTCCGGTGGGTCCTTCGCATCACTCCTTCGTGCCGTCCGGCCCCGCGAGCGCGCGGCGGACGGGGTGCGCGGGCCTCAGCGACGCAGGCCCAGACGCGCGATCACGTCGCGGTACCGCTCGATGTCCTCGTTGCGGAGGTAGTCGAGGAGGCGACGCCGACGGCCGACCATCTTCAGCAGGCCGCGGCGCGACGCGTGGTCGTGCTTGTGGGTCTTGAGGTGCTCGGTCAGCTCGGCGATGCGGGTCGTCAGCACCGCGATCTGCACCTCGGCCGAACCGGTATCGCCGTCGGATCGCGCGTACTCGGCGATGATCTGGCTCTTCGATTCCTTGGTCAACGTCATGGTCAGTCGCCAAGCCTACCAGCGGGAACGCCGGCCTGACCGAACCGACCCTCGGCCGTGACGGCGCCGACCGCCTCCACGACGCGGTTGCGTCGGGCACGGAGGTCATCGAGGGAGGCACCCACCCCGGCGAGCCGGCGGAGGTTGACGCGGGCCCGTCGGGCGCGTTGCAGGCGCGCCACCAGCCACGCCGCCGCGAGACCGCACACGGGCCCTATCAGGGTCGTGATCAACCAGGGGTGCGCCGAGTCGCGCGCCGGCGGCAGGTAGCGGACGACGAACCAGGTCAGCGGGAAGCAGAGCAACGCGACCAGGAACTTCACGGTCGCCCGCGTCACCGGAGCCATCGAGCGTCGTCCCACGAGCCAGGTGAGCGAGCCCGGCGCGGCGTTGACCAGCACACCTACCACGGCGGGCACGGCTACCAACACCGCGACCGCCACTCCCGCGAGATGCACCCGTCGGTGCCGTCGTGGGTCGCTGGCGACGGCAGCGTCCGTGATCGCGTTGGCTTCCAACACCGCCCGATAATCGTCGACGGCCTCGCGGACCGCGGCCTGACGCGTCCCTGGCGCGTCACCCAGCCGCGCGGTGAGATCCTCGCGAGCCGAGAACGTGGGACGCCAGCCCGGGTCGGCATCGAGGGGTCGCAGGGCGATCGTGGCGGCGAGTCCGAGCGACGACATCTGCGCCGCGCTGTCGAAGTCCAGCGCGACCGCGGCGAGGCGTTCTCGGATCGTCGCCGTGAGCGCCGCGACCGTGTGCCGATCGTCCTCGCCGGCATCGCCTCCGGTCGACACGAACGACCGAAGCTCGGCGTCGAGATCGATCGGGACTCCGACGCGAACATAGACGCGGGCGCGCGCGGTGGACTTGTCCTCGTAGATCAGCCCCACCGGGACGATGGTCAGACCCCCGGCGCCGGCGGCACGCGAGCCGAGAGCGATGCGGGCGGCACCGGTCTTCACGGGCAGCAGCCGCACCTCGTCGCTCGCCCGCCCCTCGGGGAAGATCGCCACGATGCCGTCCTGCGTCAGGACGTCGTGGCAGGCGGCGAACGCCCGCGCGTTGCCCGACGTCACGCCGTCGGATGCGCGGACCACTGGGATCGCCCCTGCGAACCACAGGAACGGACGAGCCGCGGTCCGCCACAGACTGGCCATCGCCAGGAATCGCGGGAACCGCGGGAGCGTCGCGGCGAGCAGGACGGGGTCGACGAACCCTCCATCGTGGCTGGCGACCACGAGCACCGGACGGCGCGACGGGACACGCCCGAGCCCGCTCGTCTCGACCGAGCGGAACCACCCCAGGGCGGCGAGCCGAGCGATCGACCGCATCACGAGGTCACGTGCCCGCACGAGCGGATCCTCCCACGATCCGATACTCCAGCGGCCCCGCCGTCGGAGCCGTGGCTACGATGGCGACGATGCCATCGCTCGGTGACCGCTTCCTCCAGTCGTGTGGCCTCCTCGGGCCTGTCCTGTTCACGACCGCGTGGATCGGAGCCAGCCGGCGTCAGCCGGGCTACTCCCTCGCGAACGAGCACATCAGCGGGCTCGCCGCGCCCGACGCACAGGCACCGGTCGTGATGACCGCGGGCTTCTGGGCACTCGGCCTCGGCACGATCGGCTTCGCCGCCTCGCTCGAGCGACGCCTCGGCGGCGCCGGACAGGGCCCCGCCCTCCTCGGCGCGTCGGGGATCGCGATCTGCGCTGCCGGCCTCTTGCGACGCGATCGCATGTCCAACTGGCCGATGCCCGGTGAATCCGTCGAGCGCCAGTCGTGGGCGAACGACGCCCACGATCTCGCCTCGGTCGCCGGCCATCTCTGCGCGACGACGGGCCTCCTCGCGCTCGCGACCCGCCTGCGACCCGAGCCCGGCCTGCGGGACCTGGCCCTGCCCGCAGCGGGAGCGGCGGCCGCGTCGAGCGGTCTGATGTCGTACTTCGCCCGCGACGTCGTGCGCCCAGGCAACGGCATCGTACAGAGGGTCGGCATCACGATCCCGTTGGCGTTCACGATGCGCCTCGCGTGGCGACTGCTTCGGGAGGATCGGCCGGTCGCTGAGGACAGGCCGATCATCGACCGACCTGATCGTCGGGCACGATGGCCCGCGTTCGGTCGACGTCATCGGCGATAGCCTCGATCAACTCGTCGATCGAGTCGTAGCGGATCTCGTCGCGCAGGCGCTCCCAGAACTCGATCGCGAGCGGCTCGCCCCGGAGCTCGTCACCCTCGAAGTCGAGCAGGAACGCCTCCACGTGCAGCGGCTCGACGCCGAACGTTGGGTTCGTGCCGACATCGATCGCGGTCCTGTAGCGTCGTCCATGGAGTTCGGCCACGCCCGCGTAGATCCCCTGTCCGGGCAGGAGCAGCCGTGGCCACGTGCGCAGGTTGGCGGTCGGGAAGCCGAGATCCTTGCCTCGGCCGTGCCCCGATGTCACCTCGCCGTCGAGCACGAAGCGTCGTCCGAGCGCTTGCGCCGGCCACGCGAGGTCGCCTGCGGCAAGGGCGCCACGGATCGACGACGACGACACCGTCCGGCCACCGAGCTCGAACAAGGGCACCCCTTCCGCGGTCAAACCATACGTGGCGCCCATCTCGGGCAGCGTCGCCAGCGTGCCCGCGGCCTTGAAGCCGAACGTGAAGTTCGCGCCCATCGCCGCGTGACGTGCGTTGACGCCGCGGACGAGCACGTCCCGGACGAAGTCTTCGGCCGGGATCCGCGAGAAGGCCGAGGTGAACTCCAGCACCACCAGCACGTCGAGTCCGCTCGCCTCGATGAGGCCGGCCTTCCTACCCACCGTGGTCAACAACCGAGGTTCGCTGCCCGGCGTCAGGATCTCTCGAGGATGCCGGTCGAACGTGATCCCGACCGACGGGATGGCGAGATCGCGTGCCCGGGAGACGGTCGTGTCGATCACCGACCGGTGTCCGAGATGGACGCCGTCGAAGAAGCCGACCGTGACGACGGAAGCCTCCTCGGGCAACGGCAGCGCATCGAACCCGTACACGATCCGCATCGCGCGAGAGCCTAGCCGACGCGACCAGCGCGGCCCTCGCAGCGCCACGGCGTCCCTGGGCCGATCGCTGGAGTACGGTTCTCCGCATGGGCTCGAAGGCGACGGGCATTGTCCTGCTCGTGATCGCGGCGTCGATCGCCGCGTGTGGGTCGAGCGCGCCCGTGGACCGCACGCTCGACGACGATGCGATCACGATCGCCTCGTTCGACTTCGACGAGAGCGAGGTGATCGCCGAGGTCTACGCCGGCGCGTTGCGTGCGCAAGGCTTCGAGGTTCGACACGTCCGTCGCGTCGGGACGCGCGAGGTAGTGCTGCCGGCGCTCGAGCGTGGATTGATCGAGGTCGTGCCCGACTACGCGGGGAGCGCCGTCGCGTTCCTGGGTGGCCGGCCCTCGGTCGACCCGGACTCGTCGCTGGCGACGCTGCGAGTCTCGCTCGGCTCGCGCGGTATCGAAGCGCTCGAACCGGCTCCCGCGCAGAGCAGGAACGGACTCGTGGTCACGACCCGGACCGCGACGGAGCATGCTCTGCGCAGCGTGAGCGACCTTCGGAGCGTCGCGTCGGCGATGACGATCGGCGGTCCCCCCGAATGCCCGGAGCGAGAGCTCTGCCTGTTGGGCTTCGCTCAGACCTACGGCCTGGAGTTCGGGTCGTTCCTGCCCCTCGATGCGGGTGGACCCGTCACGGCGGCTGCGGTCCAGCAGGGAACGGTGGATGTCGGCGTGCTCTTCACGAGCGACGGCAGCCTCGCGCAGCACGGGCTCGTGCTGCTGCAGGACGATCGTCGCCTGCAGCCCGCGGAGAACGTGACGCCGCTCGTGCGGCGCGACGCGATCGAGCGATTCGGTCCCCGGCTGACAGAGGCGATCGATGCGGTGTCAGCCGAGCTGACCACGAGCGAGCTCCGAGCGCTCAACGCCCTCGTCAGCTCGGGGGTTGCTCCGGCGGTCGCTGCGGCCAGATGGCTGGACGATCACCACCTCGGGACCGCCGCCGAGTAGCATCGCGCGAACGGGGGGAAGAGGACGACGAGATGGACACCGCCGAGCCGACGACCGAGACCACGCACGAGCGCCGGCAACGTGTGCTCGGGCCCGACGTGCGGCGGCGCCCCTCCGGCGAGGCACCACCGTTGCCGCGGGAACTCGGGCGGAGCGGGAAGTTCTGGCTGTTCATGGCCGCCTACTTCGTGGCCACGGTGATCGGCGTCGTCTTGTTCGAGCCGTCCGAACGCCTCTTCCATCGGATCGACACGGCGGTCCTGAGATGGTTCGCATCGTGGCGTGCCGCTCCACTCACCGACGTCATGGAGACGATCGCGCTCCTCACCTCGCGGTGGATGATCCGCATCCTGCGATGGGGAACGATCGCGACCTTGATCACCGTCCGCAGATGGCGGCACCTGCTGGTGTTCCTCGGTGCCCTGATCGTCGAGGCCTTCGTGACGTACGGACTCACGTTGGCGATCCACCGGCCCCGGCCGCTCGACGTGGTCACGATCGGACCGTGGCAGGACTTCTCGATGCCCTCGAGAGGGCTCGCCGCTCTCGCGGTCACGCTGGTCGGCATCACGTACTCGTTGATCCCGCACGGGCGCTGGCGGGATGCCGCGAAGTGGGGGACCGGGGGTCTGCTCGTCGTCGTCGGCCTTGCCCGGGTGTACCTGGCGATCGACCACCCGACCGATGCGATCTTCGGCGCCGTGCTCGGCGTCGCGATCGGGCTCACGGCGTTCCGCTGGTTCGCGCCCAACGACGTCTTCCCCGTGACCTACCGGCGCGGGAAGGCGGCGCATCTGGACGTCGGTGGGCGACGGGGCGAGGCGATCGCCACCGCCGTCCGCGATCAGCTCGGGTATCGCGTCCTCGACGTGCAGCCCGTGGGGTTGGAGGGATCGGGCGGTTCGACGCCGTTGCGGCTGCGGGTTCGCGAGGAGGGCTCCGGCACGGAGCGGGTGTTGTTCGCGAAGCTCTACGCGAAGAGCCACGTGCGAGCCGACCGCTGGTACAAGCTCGGACGCACGATCCTGTACGGCAAGCTCGAGGACGAGACGCCCTTCCAGACGGTTCGGCGGTTCGTGGAGTACGAGGACTACACCCTCAGGCTCATGGAGGATCTCGACCTGCCCGTGCCGCGTCCGTACGGAGTGGTCGAGATCACCCCCGAGCGCGAGTACATGATCGTGATGGAGTTCTTCGACGGCGCCGTCGAGATCGGTGAGGCGGATATCGACGACCGCGTGATCGATCAAGGACTCCGGCTCGTGCGCGAGATGTGGGACGAAGGCTTGGCCCACCGTGACATCAAGCCGGCCAACCTCATGGTGCTCGACGGAGACCTGAAGCTGATCGACGTCTTCTTCGTGCAGGTGCGGCCTTCCCCTTGGCGTCAGGCCGTCGACCTCGCGAACATGATGATGGTCCTCGGACTTCGCTCCGACGCGCAGCGCGTGTACGAGCACGCCCAGCGGCTGTTCACCCCCGACGAGATCGCGGAGGCCTTCTCCGCGACCCGGGGCGTGGCGAGCCCCACCCAGCTGCGCACGATGATGAAGGAGGACGGCCGCGACCTGATGGCCGAGTTCCAGGCGCTCGCTCCCCAACGTGCGCCGATGAAGATCCAGCGGTGGAGCGTCCGGCGCATCCTGCTCACGATCGGGGTGGTGCTCATGGCCTTCATCGTGTTCGGGTTGATCGCGTCGAACTGGGCGGTGTTCGCATGAGGTGGTCCGCGATCGCGCTCTCGATCACGCTGATGTCCGGGACGGTGGCGTGTTCGGCGGACAACCCCCAACAGCCGGTCTGTGCCCATCACGATGGCTCGATCCTCGTCCTGGAGGCGCAGTCGGTGCCCTCGGCCACCCGGATCCCATGCATCGCGGAGCTGCCGATCGGGTGGCGGTTCGCCGGGTCGCTCGTGCGCGACAGCGGGACCACGCTCTGGCTCGACCACGATCGCGCCGGGGTCCACGCCGTCGAGGTCGAGCTGATGATGCGTTGCGACGTGAGCCAAGCCGTGGAGGTTCCCCCGGCGCCCGACGAGATCGGCATGCGCACGTACCAGTTGCCCGAGAGCCTCGATCCGTTCGTCGGATCGCGGATGCTGGTGTTCGACGGAGGGTGCATCGTCTCCCGCTACCGGTTCGCCGAGGGGTCGGAGCCCGCACTCGTGATCGAGGCGGACCGCGCGGTGTCGACGCTTCCTCGGGCGACGATCGTCGCCGAGGTCCGGCGCGACCTCGACCTCACGGTCTGCGGGGCCGGGGCGCCGCCGTGCGCCGGATAGGCTCACGCCGATGCTGACCGATCACCGTCGTGCCTTCCGGTTCTCCCTGGGACTGCTCGTGTGTCTCGTGTTCATGCTCGTCGCCGTGGGTCGTCATCCCGAGGAGCTGGCGCCGCTGACCACGCTGCCGTTCATCGGCGAGTTCGACGCCACGGTCGAGCGATGGGCCGACGACATGCGGGTCGGCGTGTTGACCGGGTTCTTCACCTTCCTGAGTCTCGTCGGTGGCGGTCTCGTCACGATCCCTTTGAGGATCCTGGTCGCGGCGTGGCTGCTCTTCCGGCGCCGGTGGGTGGCGGCCTCCACCTTCGTGCTCGTCTGGGTCGCGTCTGAAGCCCTGCTCACGTGGTTGAAGATCTTCTTCCACCGCGGGCGTCCGCCGGGTCCGCTCGTGGAGACGAACGGGTTCTCGTTCCCGTCGGGGCACGCCGTCGCGGGTGCCGCGCTCGCCGTCGCCCTGGTGTTGGTGTTCTTCCCACCCGGGCCACGGCGTCGGAAGTGGGAGCTGCTCGCGATCGGGTTCACGTTCGTGATGGCACTCTCGCGCGTGTACCTGTCGGCCCACTGGTTCTCCGACGTCGTCACCGGAGTGCTGCTCGGCACCGGCATCGCGCTCGGGTCGGCTGCCCTGGTGACGGAAGTGACGAACGCGCTCAGTGCTCGCGGCGTGATCCCCCGACCCGAGACCCCTCCGGGAGACCCTCTCGATCCTCGACTGTCCTGACCGGCTCGCGGAACCTACACCTATGCGGGAGAAGGCTCCGACTCGGCGTCGATCGGCGACTCGCGCCGCCAATCCTTCTTCCCCTTCCAGATCAGGTACGTGAACGCCCCGAGCGGTATCTGGATGCCATAGGTCAGAGCGCGGAACATCAGCACGGCGGCGACGATCGCCGCCTTCTCACCATCCGGCGCGGCGGCCGCGAGGCCACCGATGTAGCCGAGGTCGATCACGCCGACCCCCCCCGGCGTGATCGGCACCGCCGAGAGCAAGCGGCTGAACGAGAACACCGCGAACACCTGGGCGGCGCTCACCTCCTGCTCGGACACCCCCATGTTCCGCAGGGCGAGGAGCAGCACGAAGTAGAGGGCGACCTGGCTCAGGATCGTCGTGAGGCTCAGGCGCACCCACCGACGCTCCACCAGCCCGATCGTGTCGGCTCGGAACCGCACGGCCCGGTCTCCCGTGTCGGTCCTCGGGGGCTTGTGGAACATCTTCAAGAAGAACGAGAGGACCCGGCCGAACCCATCGCCGATGCGTCGGGCGAACCGCTCGCTCACGAAGAGCGCCGAGAGCAGGCCCACCGCGATCGCCAGCACGATCACGCCGACGATGGCCGCGACCACGTAGGCAGACCCACTCTCCCCGGCGATGACGAGGAAGACGAGAGAGATCACCGGGAGCGCGAGCTTGACGAAGATGTTCCAGATGCCGGTCACGCCGACGTAGAGCGCGACATCGGTGCCCGTGAACCCCCACGACTTCAGGATCGTGTACGTGAGGCCCACGGCGATCGCCCCGCCGCCCGGCAGCGTGTTCGCGACCGAGGTGGTCGTCTGGGTGAGCACCGCCGCCCGGCTCAGCTTCAGCCCGGGCAGCGCCGCCATGTTCGCCCACCAGTAGGTGAACAGGTTGAAGACCGTGGCGGCGAACAGGGAGAGCAGCTCGAGCCTCGTGAGCGACTCGAACGCCTTCCAGACCGCTGAGTAGTCGGCCACCTTCGGGATCGCGAAGACGAAGATGCCACCGACGATGATGAGGGAGATGATCCCCGAGACGATCCGGCGGGCCGGCGAGTGCCCCTTCGTCGCGTCGTCGGCCGTCTGGTCCTCCGCAACGACGGCAGCTCGCTCGGTCATCGGGTGAGGATAGCCTGCTCCAGCGGGGGGAGGCTTCTGCAGGGGCGTGAAAACACTCGCCACGCCTCGCTCCGGTAGGCTCGGCCGGATGGAGCCGCCCGCTACGACGTCGATCGCCCCTGCGTCCGCCGGTCGCGTGCATCGCCAGCGCCGGCCCTCGGGCGAGCCACCACCTCTCCCGCGGGCGTCGGGGTCGACCCGGTGGTGGTGGGCGCTGGTAGGGGTGGTACTCCTCGGCGTCGCGATCGAGGTCTGGGTCGCCAACTCCGACCAGCCGCACGCGATCGGCGATGCCGTCCTCCGCGCCTTCGAAGACATCCGAACCACGGTCCTCACCGACATCGCCACGGCGATCGCCATGCTCACCACGTTCGGCGCCGTTCAGCTCCTTCGGGTCGTGCTGGCGGGCGTGTTGATCGTGACGAAGCGGTTCCGCCACCTGGTCGTGGCGCTCGCCACGTTCGTGGTCAGCGACTGGCTGGTCCTGACCTTCCTCGATGTGCAGCGCCCCCCGGGCGACGTCGTGCCACTGATCGACGCGACCGACTTCCGGTTCCCGTCGTGGCCGATGACCGCCTTCGCCATCACCGTCTTCGCGATGCCGTTCGTGCTGACCCCGGCGGGCCGGGCGAGGAAGCGCGCGATGGCCGCCGCGTGGATCGTGGTGGTCCTGGTCGCGCTCTCGCGGCTGTATCTCGCGGCGGACTACCCCTCGAACGTCGCCTACGCGGCGCTCCTCAGCTGGGTGCTGTCCGAGACGTTGTTCCGATGGTTCGTGCCCGACGAGTCGTTCCCCGTGAGCTACCAGCGTGGCGGGAATGCCGCGCACCTCGATCTCGGAGGAGCACGAGCCGAGGCGGTGAAGCACGCGATGGCCGACCAGGTCGGGCTCGAGGTCACCGAGGTCGAACCGTTCGGTCTCGAGGGCTCGGGGGGATCGTCTCCGCTGCGCATGACGCTCGCCGACGGGTCACGCGTCTTCGGCAAGATCTATGCGACCAGTCACGTGCGAGCCGACCGCTGGTATCGCGTGGGGCGCACGATCCTCTACGGCAAGCTCGAGGACGAGACCCCCTTCGGATCGGTGCGCAGGCTGGCCGAGTACGAGGACTACGCGTTGCGATACCTCGCGATGAACGACGTCGCGGTCGCTCGCACGTGGGGCATCGTCGAGCTCACGCCGAACCGCGAGTACATGCTCGTGACGGAGTTCTTCGAGGGCTCGAAGAACCTCGGCGACTCCGAGATCGACGACGTCGTGATCGACGAGGGTCTGCGGCTGATCCGCCGGTTCTGGGACATCGGTGTCGCCCACCGCGACATCAAGCCGGCGAACCTGCTGGTGCAGCGCGGGCACCTCCAGCTGGTCGACGTCTCGGGCCTCGAGGTGCGACCGACGCCCTGGCGGCAGGCGGTCGATCTCGCGAACATGATGCTCACCCTCGCCCTGCAGACCGATCCCGACCGCGTCTACTCGCGCGGCACCGCCCTGTTCACCCCCGACGAGATCGCCGAGGCCTTCGCCTGCGCCGTCGGCATGGCGGTGCCGACCGAGCTCTCCGGCCGGCTGAAGGAAGATCCTCGGCCGATCATGGAGCGGTTCCGGGAGCTGGCCCCGCCCCATGAGCCGGTCTCGATCCAGACCTGGGATCTGCAACGGGTCGCGCTCACGGCCGCCGTCGTGGTCGGCGCCCTCATCCTCCTCGCCATGGCGATCGACTCGCTCTTCGCCGGCCTGGAGTGAGGGACCCCGCTCGTTCGGGCGTTGGCTCAGTCGGCTGCCAACACCACGAGCGGCTTCGACCGGGGACCGTCGTCCTGGAAGACCCCGATCAGCCGCCCGCCGGGAGTGAAGACCGCATGCGGACCGTCCATCCCCGTAGGCGCGAGGACGCGACCGTGCCCTGCGGCGGCGGCTTCCTCGGCGTCGAGCCGCACGGAGGGCAGATGGACGATGGCCCGCTCGATCGGCAGCGGCGTTCCCGGGTCGTCGGGATCGGTCGCGATCGCGACCTCGAACGGCCCGATCGCGGTCCGCCGCAGCGCCCTGAGGTGGGCCCCACACCCCAGGGCGACGCCGACGTCGGCGGCGAGCACTCGAACGTACGTGCCACCGCCGCATGTGATCACCACGTCGACGTCGTCGCGGCGTCGGGCGAGCACCTCGAAGCGGTAGACGGTGATCGGGCGGGGGGCCGCCTCGAGCACCTCCCCCTTCCGGGCGGCCTCGTAGAGCTTGCGACCGCCCACCTTGACGGCCGAGTACGCGGGCGGCCGCTGCATCGACTCCCCGACGAGCGCCCCGACGACCTTCGCCAGTCGGTCGTCCTCGACCGCGACCGGCGCCGACCGGACGACCTCACCGTCGGCATCGAGGGTCGTCGTCTCGACGCCGAGGCGCATCGTCGCTTCGTACGTCTTCGGCAGGTCGCCGAGGAACCGCAGGAGCCGGGTCGCCCTGCCGACCCCCATGACGAGCAGCCCAGTCGCCATCGGGTCGAGGGTGCCGGCATGACCGACCTTCTTGGTGCCGAGCGCCCGGCGCACCTTCGCCACGGCGTCGTGCGACGTGATGCCACGCGGCTTGTCGATGAGCACCAACCCCTCGGGTCCGCGCCCGGACGTGGCCGGCCCCGTGCTCACGCGGTGACGGGCTCGCCTCGGAGGGCCTTCGCGAGGCGGTCGACGGTCTCGGCCGGCCCGTGGGCCGAGGTGTACCCGGCCGCGAGCCGGTGACCGCCGCCGCCGAAGGCAGCCGCGACCCTCGCGAGATCGTGGTCGCCACGCGAACGCACGCTCACCTTGAAGCGACCGTCCCTCTGTTGCTTCACGATCGCCGCCACGTCGACATCGCGCGCCGTCCGGATCACGTCGATCAGGTCGTCGGTCTCGGCCGGGTGCACGCCCGCCTCCCGCAGGTCGGCCTGGGTGAGGTATGTCCAGACGAGGTCGGCGTCGGCGACGTGCTCGAGCCGTCCCAACGCCACGCCGACGAGCTTCAGGTAGGTGGGGGGATTGTCCTCGTAGAGGGCCTGCACGAGCCGGGCGTGATCGAAGGGGTGTTCTCGGAGCCGGGCAGCGATGCGCAACGTCTCGGGGGTGGTGGCCTCGTACTGGAACTTGCCCGTGTCGGTGACGAGGCCCGCGTACAGGCAGACCGCCGTCTCGTCGGGCATCTCGCCACCCATCGTCTCGATCAGCCGGAACACCATCTCGCAGGTCGACGAGGCCTGCGGATCGTTGAGGGAGATCGAGCCGAGACCCTCGTTCGACCGATGGTGATCGATCCAGATCACCTCGCCCGCCCGGTTCGCGACGTGCCCCAGCTGTGCGAGCCGGTCGAACGCGGCGCAGTCGCACGTGACCATCACCGCCGGCTCCTTCGGGAACGCCTTCGCCGGCACCAACCGGTCGGCCCCGGGCAACAGCTCGGCCCACCGTGGTGGTTCGAGCGGTTCATTCGGGTAGGAGCAGACGGTCTCGACCCCCTTCGATCGCAGGAAAGCGGCGAGGCCCAGCATCGACCCGAGGGCGTCCGCGTCGGGGTTCACGTGACACGCGAGCGCGACATCGGTCGCGTCGGCGAGCACCCGGGCGGCCCGCTCGAAGTCGGGGGTCATCGATCGTCCTCGGGATGACGGAGACCCGCGATCAGCTCGTCGATCCGCCGTCCTTGCTCGTAGGTCGTGTCCTCCTCGAAGTCGAGCTCCGGCAGGTACTTGAGGCGCACCTGCCGCCCGATCACGGCTCGCAGGTGCGGCCGAGCCGAACGCAGTGCAGCGCGCGTGCCGGCCTTCGCCTTGTCGTCGCCCATCGACGTGTACGCGACCCACGCGTGACGGAGGTCGGGTGAGACCTTCACGCCGACGACGGTCACGAACCCCACGCGAGGGTCCTTCAACTTCGGGATCTCCTCGGCGAGGATCTCGCGGAACTCCTCGCCGACCCGCTGCATGCGCGCTCCTTGGCTCATGGCACCAGACTACGGCGCTCAGTCGTCGGGGGCGTGCACGGTCACGTCGACGTCCAGCATCTCGACCGCGGGCCAGGCCTCGACGAACCGTTCGATCTCGCTCGCCACGCGCCGCACGTGGTAGTCCTGACCGCTGACCGCAGCGACCGCGATCGTGGCGCGCTGCCAGAGGTCCTGGTGATCCACCTCCGCGACGCTCACGTTGAAGCGCTGGCGGATCGCTGCGGTCAGCGCCTTCACGACGTGACGCTTCTGCTTCAGGGAATGGCTCTCGCGGACGCGCAGGTCGAACCGTTGCAGCGCCACGAACATCAGATCGAGCGAGCCACCTCGCGGACCTCGTAGGCCTCGATCACGTCGCCTTCCTTGACATCCTGATAGCCCTCGATGCCGATGCCGCACTCGTAGCCCGACGCGACTTCCCGCACGTCGTCCTTGAACCGGCGAAGGGAGCCGAGCTTGCCGTGGTACACGACGATCCCATCTCGCACGAGGCGAACCCTCGCGTCGCGCGGGATCGTGCCTTGGGTGACGTAGCAGCCCGCGACGACCCCCAGCTTGGGGACGCGGAAGATCTGCCGCACCTCGGCCTGCCCCAGCTCGTGCTCCTGCTTCTCGGGCGGGAGCATGCCGGACAGCGCCAGCTTGATGTCGTCGATCGCGTCGTAGATCACGCGATAGGTGCGGATGTCGACGCCTTCCTTGTCGGCGAGGTCGACGGCCTGCTTGTCGGGGCGCACGTTGAACCCGATCACGATCGCATCCGACGCCATCGCGAGGGAGACGTCGTTCTCGGTGATGCCGCCCGCAGCGCTGCGCACGATGTTCACACGCACCTCGTCCTGCGGCAGCTTCAGGAACGCGTCGGTCAGCGCGCCCAGCGAACCCTGCACGTCGGCCTTGACCACGAGGTTCAGCTCGGGGATCTCGGCACGCTCGGCTTGGCGCAGCAGATCGGAGAGGGTGGGCGGCCGGCTGACTACGAGCTCTGCCGCACGAGCCTTCGCCTCGCGCTCGCTGGCGACGTGACGCGCCTCGCGCTCGTCGGCGACCTCGCGGAACTCGTCGCCCGACGCGGGAACGGCCTCCCACCCCAGCAGCTGCACCGGCTTCGACGGGCCCGCCACCTCGAGGGTGACGCCGTTCTCGTCCTGCATCGCCCTGATCTTGCAGTAGGTCGTGCCGGAGACCAGCGCGTCGCCGATGTCGAGCGAACCACGCTGCACGAGCACGGTCGCGACGGGACCTCGGCCCTTGTCGAGGTGAGCCTCGATCACGGTGCCTCGCGCCCGGCCGGTGGGGACGCCCTTCAGCTCCTCGAGGTCGGCGACCAGCAGGATCGTCTCGAGCAGCGTGTCGAGGTTCGTCTTCGCCTTGGCGGAGACGTCCACGAACTCGGTGTCGCCGCCCCACTCGGACGGCACGAGCCCGCGCTCGACGAGCTGCTGCCGCACCCGTGTCGGATCGGCGGACTCCTTGTCGACCTTGTTCACGGCGACGACGATCGGCACCTCGGCCGCCTTCGCGTGGTCGAGGGCCTCGATAGTCTGCGGCATCACCCCGTCGTCGGCTGCCACCACGAGCACGGCGATGTCGGTCACCTGCGCGCCTCGGGCACGCATCGCGGTGAACGCCTCGTGGCCTGGGGTGTCGATGAACGTGATGTCGCGCTCTCCCACGTGCGCCTGGTAGGCGCCGATGTGCTGCGTGATGCCGCCGAACTCGCCGGCCACCACATCGGTCTCCCGGATCGAGTCGAGCAGCTTCGTCTTCCCGTGGTCGACGTGGCCCATGACCGTGACCACCGGGGGTCTCGGCGCGAACAGCGACTCGTCGACCTCCTCGTCCAGCTCCTCGGCCACGAGCTCGTCCTCGAGCCCGACGATCTCGGCTTCCATGCCGAGCTCGTTCGCCACAAGCGAGATCTCCTCATCGGACAACGATGTGGTCGCCGTTGCCATCTCGCCTGCGAGGAAGAGGATCTTCACGATATCCGCAGGTCCCTTGCCCAGCTTCTCGGCGATGTCTTGCGGCGTCGCGCCCCGGACGACGCGGAGCGTCGGGACCTCGGGCTCGGCGGGGGTGCGAGCGACTCGGGGAGGCCGTCGCGACCCCGGCGGAGCTGTCGCGGGTGCCGTCGGAGCTGCGGACGCGGGCGTCGAAGGGGCGGGCCCGGCAGACGAGGGCGCGGCCGCGACCGGAGGGACGGTCGACGCGGGTGCCGGGGCCGGTGGAGCCGGCACCGCCTGGGTCGGCTCGGGTGCCGGGGCCTCGGCCGCGGCCGGCGACTCCGTCACGACGGGAGCCGGCGCCTTCGTGGGGGCGGCTTCCTTCTTCGGCTTGGCCTTCGGCTTGCGTGGGGCCGGCGGCGGCTCGAGCACCTCACGACGCTTCGGCGCCTCGGTGGCCTTGCCACCCGAGGCACGCAACCTCGGCACCAGGTCCTCGGGCACACTGGAGGAGGCGGACTTGCCCGCCACCCCCATCTGCTCCAGCGTCACCAGCAACTCCTTGCTGGTGACCCCGAGTTCCTTCGCTAGTTCGTGGACCCTCACGCCGCTCCCATCCGCTCGATCTCGTGCATCAGCCTACCGACTTCGTCACCGTCCAGACCCGTGCGCAACGCCCTGCCCAGCACCCCGCCCTGGCCCGCGGCCGCGATGCACGTCGGGTCGGGGTGCACGTACGCGCCGCGACCTGGCTCCGTCCCGGAACGATCGATCTCCAGCCCTTCGGTCGAGGCGACGATCCGCACCAACGTCGACTTCGGGCCCCGCTCGCGGCACCCCACACAGGTGCGGATCGGCTCCGCCACCGCGTTCACTCCGTGACCGGCGCCTCCTCGGCTGGCTCGGGAGTGGCGGCGGCCGGCTCGACGGACTCGGGAGTGGCGGCGTCCGACCCGAGGGGCTCGGGCTCCGTCTCAACCGAAGGCGAGGCCGCCGGCGCGGCAGCCGCGGCCGTCGCCGCACGCGCCTCGTCGGCCACCTGGGTCTCCGACTTGATGTCGATGCGCCAGCCGGTGAGCCGAGCGGCGAGCCTGGCGTTCTGCCCTTCCTTCCCGATCGCGAGCGAGAGCTGGTAGTCGGGCACGATCACCATGGCGGTGCCCGTGCTCTCGTCGATGCGAACCTCCTTCACCTTGGCCGGCTGCAACGCGTTCGCGACGAACTCGGCCGAGTTGTCGGACCAGGGCACGACGTCGATCTTCTCGCCGCGAAGCTCGTTGACCACCATGCGAACGCGCGAGCCCTTCGGGCCGACGCACGCTCCCACTGGGTCGACCCCGGGCTCGTTCGAGAGGACCCCGATCTTCGATCGGTGTCCGGGCTCGCGCGCGACGGCCTTGATCACGACGATCCCCTCCTCGACCTCGGGCACCTCCATCGCGAACAGCGCCTTCAACAACCCCGGATGCGACCGGCTCACGACGATCTGCGGACCCTTCGTGCCCTTGCGCACCTCGGTGATGTACGCCTTGAGACGCTCGCCGTGACGGTACGGCTCGGTCGGCACCTGCTCGGCCTGTGGCAGGAGGGCCTCGACCTTTCCGAGGTCGAGCAAGGTGTATCGGCGCTCCTGCTGCTGCACGATGCCGGTGACGACATCGCCTTCGCGGCCCGCGAACTCCTCGTAGGTCATCTCGCGCTCCGCGTCGCGGAGCTTCTGGAAGATCACCTGCTTCGCGGTCTGCGCGCCGATGCGCCCCTTGAAGTCGTCGGTGACCTCCACCTCTTCCTCGCCGAGCACCTTCATCTCGAGGGTCGGCTCGGCGCCTTCCTCGGTCGGCGGCACCTCGATCTCCTCGAGGTCCTGCTTCCACATGCGCAGGTCGCCGCTCTCGGAATCGATCTCGGCCCGGAATCCGACGAAGTCGTCGTCGGCGTCGGGGTTCTCCTGCTTCCACCAGGTCTTGTAGGCGGAGGCCATCGCCTCCTCGAGTCCCTGCAGGATCGTCTCGAAGGCGACGCCTTTCTCTCGTTCCAGTTCCCGCAATGCGGCGATCATCTCGGCGTTCATGCGTTGCTCCTCTTCAGTTCGGCGCTCCAGTCGACGACCGTGCGCGCCGACGCGATATCGGCGTGCCGCACGCGGAGTTCCTCGTCGCCGATGACGAGCGTGATGCCCTCGTCGTCGGCGGCTGCCAGCGTGCCGGTGTGGGTCCTCGACCCGGCCAAGGGCGCCGTCGTCTTCACCTTCACTTGCTCGCCCACCGTCCGGCGGAAGTGCTCGGGCCGCTTCAGCGGCCGCTCGAGGCCCGGCGACGAGACCTGCAGGTCGTACGGGCCCGTCTCGTACCCCTCCTCGTCGAGATGGCGCGAGACGCGCTCGGAGAGCCGGCTCAACGTGTCGATATCGACACCGTGGGGACCGTCGACGATGACCCGGAGGACCTTCCGTTTCCCCTCACGACCCTGGGTCACGTCGTAGAGCTCGAAGCCCTCGGCCTCGATCACGGGCCTGAGCAGCGTGTCGACTTGCACCGCTCGACCCTCCCCTACGAACGAGAAGGTGGGCGCGAGCCCACCTCCGGCAAACACGTCTGAAAGCTCCTGTACCCGACGAGTATAGCCCACGACCTGCGGGAACGGCCGGGCGGACCGCAGACGGCCCTACGGGGCCCTCGCGAGCAGCTCGACGGCCGCCTGCACGGCGCCCTCGACGGTTGCGCTGGAACGCTCCCCCGAGGCCCGCAGCTTCAGGTCGACCGAGCCGTCCGCCAGTCCGCGCTTGCCCACCGTGAGCTGCACCGGATACCCGATCAGGTCGGCGTCGGCGAACTTCACGCCGGCACGTTCGTCGCGATCGTCGAGCAGCGCCTCGACACCGCGCTCACCGAGCTCGACGTAGATCCGCTCGGCAGTCTCACGAACCCGTTCGTCATCGGCGCCGGCCATGATGACGACGACCTGGAAGGGGGCGAGGCGTGTGGGCCAGACGATGCCCTGGTCGTCGTGGTTCTGCTCGACGACGGCCGCGAGGATCCGGCTGATGCCGATCCCGTAGCACCCCATCTCGTAGGGCCTCTGGGTGCCGTCCTCGTCCTGGAACGTCGCCTCGAGGGGAGCCGAGTACTTCGTGCCCAGCTGGTAGATGTGAGCGACAACGATCGACCGCCCGAGGCGCAGTCGTCCGCCGTCGATCGGGCACGCGTCGCCGTCACGGAACTCGACCAGGTCCTCCCAGCGATCGACGCGGAAGTCCCGTTCGATGTTGGCGCCGGTGACGTGTCTGCCGGCGGTGTTCGAACCGGTGACCCAGTCGTTCCCGCCTCGTACGAGGTGGTCGGCGAACACCTCGACGTCGTCGCCGAAGCCCTGCGGCCCGACGTAGCCCTTCACGAAGCCACGCGCCCCGAAGTCCTCGTCCTCGAGCGGCCGGACCTGCTCGGGGAAGACGAGCCGTTCGAGCTTGTTCACGTTGACCTCGCGGTCGCCGGGGACGAGGACGGCCACCGTGCGGCCACCCACGTCGAACAGCACGCACTTGAGCGTGCGTGAGGCCTCGATGCCGAGGAAGGTCGAGAGCGTCTCGATCGTCGGCGTATCGGGGGTGTCGACCTCGGTCAGCGGCTCCGACCCGGGCGGGGCGGGCTCGGGCGCCATCGGCCTGGCGGCCTCCGTATCGGCGAGGTAGTCGCCGTTCTCACACTCCACGAACAGGTCCTCGCCGACCTGCGCTCGCGCCATGTACTCGTGGTTCACGCCGCCGCCGATCTGGCCGGGGTCCGCCTCCACGATCGCGAGATCGAGTCCGATACGGTCGAAGATGCGCTCGTACGCCTCGTACATCACCCGGTAGCTCTCCCGCAGGCCCTCCTCGTCGCGATCGAACGAGTAGGCGTCCTTCATGAGGAACTCTCGAACGCGGAGCAACCCGAACCGGGGGCGGAACTCGTCGCGGTACTTCCACTCCACCTGGTAGAGGTTGACGGGCAGGTCACGGTACGAGGGCAGATCCCCCGCGACCAGGGGGGTGACGACCTCCTCCTCCGTCGGCCCCAGCACCAGCTGGCGGTCGTGGCGGTCGGTGAACTTGAACAGCGTGTCGCCGTACAGGTCGTAGCGACCCGTCGCCTGCCACGGGGCCGCTGGCAACACGATCGGCATGCGGATCTCGCACGCCCCCGATGCGTCCATCTCTTCGCGGACGATGGTCTCGATCGTGCGCATCACGCGCAGCCCGAGCGGCAGCGTGACGTACACGCCCGCCATCACCTGTCGCACGAAGCCGGCCCGCAGCAGCAGTCGATGCGAGGCGATCTCGGCGTCGGCCGGATCGTCACGCAGGGTCGGGACGAAGAGCTTCGACAGGCGCATAGGTCGCACAGGATACCGGTGAACGCGAGGGGGCCCCGGGCTTCGCCCGGGGCCCTCGACTTCGCTGCGCCCAAGTTCGCCTAGGTGAGGCAGGCTCCCGAGTCGATCTGGAACTTGAAGATGCGCGTGGCCCACTTCCACTGACCCGATTTCTTGTAGTACTGGGTCGTGTAGTAGAAGGTGCAGCCGTCCTCGGCCACGGTCATGGCCGAGTAGTCGCCCCATCGACCGTACTTGCCCTGCTCCGAACCCGCCCCCGTGAACACCTTGCGCTCCGCGAGGTCGAACGTGTTGGCCGCAGCGCCCGCCGTCCGGCCGGCGATCGCGATCGAGGGGAAGATCTTCTTGCTCGACAGGGAGTACCCCGCGGCGATGTTGCCGTCGGCGTCCATCGCGACGCTGCCCATCCAACGGCTCTTCTTCGCGTCGGGCGAGTACGTTCCCTGGTTCGCGATCGCCCAGCCCGAGCCGTCGTCGGTCAGCTGGTACCAGCGGAGCCCCGCCTGCTTCTTGCCCGACTTCACGGTCTGGTTGACGACGAGATAGGGATCGCCGCCGATCTCCCGCCACTGCAGTCGGTGCATCATCCGGTCGTTGAGCGAATCGAGCTTCTTCGACGTCCCCTTCTGCGGCACACAGTTGTACTTCGGGAACCCGAACTGGTAACCACAGATCGCCGGATTGAACTTCGCGGTCGGAAGCGGGGTCAGCGCGTCGAACGACCCACTCGTGCTCCCCCAGTCGACGTCGAACTCGAAGAGACGAAGCTGATCGGGCGAGTACCCCCATTCGCTGGCATCGAACTGGGCGAAGACGTTCGGCTGGTTCGCACCCGGCATGCTCGGCCCGTCAGCGTCGGCCGGCAGCTGCCCGGCCATGTTCGGGTCGACCGGGTAGAGGTTCACGTAGATCTGGTCGGCCGGGTCGCCCGCGATCATCGCGTCGCGCTCGTAGGCTACGGCCCCGCCGCCGCGCCAGGCGAAGTCGCAGACGCTGGCGCTGCAGCGGAACTGGTTGAACGACGCGAAGTATGCCGAGTTGTTCGTGGCCGGCCACACACCGAGCTTCGGGTAGTCGTTGAACACATTCGTGTTCGGGTAGTCGAACTGGTAGGCGTTCCAGTCGCCCATCGGGTCGCTGCTCATCGAGACCGCGATGCACTCCGCGAACCTCGGCTTGTTGAAGTTCAGCGCGAACTGCGAGATCACCCAGACGTCGGCGTACTCGTCGTAGACGACGATCGGGTCGCCGTCGTCGTGCGTGGCGCACAGCTTCTGGGAGACCGGATCGAAGAGGGACGACATGAAGATCGGCCCGGCGACCTTGGCGCCCGTGTCGGCGTCGAAGATCGCGAAGGCGACGTTGACCATCTGCAGGTAGTACCCGCCGCCCACGTCGCCGTTCGGATCGGGAGGCACGAGCTTGAACGGGTTGGCCGCGGCTCCGAGCCCAGCTACGTTGACGTCGGGCTCGGGGACCTGGGACGAGCCCCGCTCGGACTGGAGCGCTCCGTCGGACTCATCGGCCGCCGGCTGGCCCACCACAGGGCGGGCTTCCTCGCCACCGGCTTCCTCGCCGGTCTCGAGGCGAAGCTCTTTCTTCACCCATGGGACCCTGGTGGGCTCGGACTGCGGAAGCTTCGCGAGGGAACGCGTCCGATGCGGCACGGCGGGCTCACCGGCGACGGGCTTCGCGGCCGCTCCGCCCTCCCCCGACGCCGCCAGTTGCCCACCGTCCGCGTTCGCACCGAGGGCGCGAACCGGTCGATTCGACACCGTCGTGGTGCCGCTCGCGGCGAGGGCGACGGCCCCGGCGACGAGACCCAACGCCGTCGCGGTCGCGACGGCCCTAACCCACATCCTCTTCACTGAGCCCCTCCACGTTCGCGGCCATCCAGGCGATGGCACCGCTGCCGGCACAGGATAGCCGCCGTTGCCCCGGACACTCGTCAGCCGACCGGGTGATTCTGGTGAGTACGGCCGACCGACACGTCGTTGACGGACCCGTGGCCGTGCGGTCACAATCGCCGCATGTCGACGCGTGCGTTCCGTTGGTCCTGGCGCCGGGACGCTCACAACCCGGCGCTCGCGCTCGTCTGACGATCACCGCTCCACATCGATGACCGCGAACCCCGGGCGACCCCCGGGGTCGTTCGTTCTCATGAGGAGGCGCCGCACCGTGGAACTGCAGATCGAACCCGACCGCGCGACGTTCGACTCCCTGGCGGCCGACTGGCCCCTCGTGCCGGTCTGGGCCGAGCTGCTCTCCGACGTCTCCACCCCCGTGGGGCTGTTCCCGGGACTCACCGGCGACGGCCCGGGCTTGTTGCTCGAGTCGGTGGAACGATCCGAGCGGTGGGGCCGGTACTCGTTCGTGGCCGGCGACCCGGCCGCCACGGTCGTGGGGGATCACGAGGGGCTGCGGATCGTCGACGTGACCCGCGAGCTTCCGATCGCGTCGGGAGCCGGGCCGCCCCGACGGGCGCTGATCGAGATCGCGCGGTCGCTGCGGGCCCCACGGATGCCCGATCTTCCCGCCCTGACCGGCGGGCTGATGGGGTACATGGCGTTCGAAGCCGCGACGCTGCTCGACGGCCACCCCGTCCCCGACCCGGCGTCGGCTCCGGTGCCGCCGATCGCCCTGCTCGTCGTCGATCGGGCCGTCGTGTTCGACCATTGGAAGCAGCGCCTCATGCTCGTCGCACACGTGCCGGCCGGTCGTTACGACGACGGGGTCGCGTCGGTGCACGAGCTGGCGGATCGCATCCGGCACGCGGCGCCGCCGGAGCTGGCGCCGATGCCGGCGGGCGCGGCGGACGTCGTCGGTGAGCCCAACATGTCCGACGAGCGGTACCGCGAGATCGTCGCCTCGTTCCAGGAGCACATCCGGGCCGGCGACATCTTCCAAGGGGTGCCGTCTCGGAGGGTCACGTTCCCGGCGCCCGACGGCGGCTCCGCGATCTACCGTCGCCTGCGCGTCGCGAACCCGGCGCCCTACATGTTCTTCGTGAGGATGATGGGCATCGAGCTCGCGGGTTCGTCACCGGAACCGCTGGTCCGCGTCGAACGGGACCGGGTCTCGACCCGCCCGATCGCGGGCACTCGTCCGCGAGGCGAGAACGAGGTCCGCGACCACGAGCTCGAGCAAGAGCTGCTCGCCGACCCGAAGGAGCGGGCCGAACATGCGATGCTCGTGGACCTCGCCCGCAACGACCTCGGCCGCGTGTGCACGGCCGGCAGCATCGTCCCGACCCAGCTGATGGAGGTCGAGCGGTTCACGAAGGTCATGCACATCGTCTCGACGGTGGAGGGCGATCTGCGAGGCGACATGCACCCGCTCGATGCCCTGTCGGTCACGTTCCCCGCCGGCACCCTGAGCGGCGCGCCGAAGCGCCGCGCGATGGAGCTGATCGCCTCGCACGAGCCCGATGCCCGTGGGCCGTACGGCGGTGCCGTGGGCTACTGCACGTTCCAGGGCGACCTGGACTTCTGCATCACGATCCGCACCGCGGTCGTGAAGGACGGGAAGGCGCATCTGCAGTCGGGCGCCGGCGTCGTCGCCGACTCCGATCCGCAGGCCGAGCTCGACGAGACGAAGGCCAAGGCGTCGGCCCTTCTGCCCGCGGTGGCACCACGCGCCGCTCGAGGAACGACCGAGGAGGCGCTCCGATGATCCTGGTCGTCGACCACTACGACTCGTTCACCTACAACCTCGTGCAGCTGATCGAGAGCCTGGGGCACGAGACGCAGGTCGTGAAGAGCGATGCCGAGTCCGCCGAGGCGCTGGTCGCACGTGCCCCCGCGGCGGTGATCCTCTCGCCGGGCCCGGGACGCCCCGAGTCGGCCGGGTGCTTCACCGACCTGCTCGAGGTGTTGCCCGAGACCGTCCCCGTGCTCGGCGTGTGCCTCGGCCATCAGGCGATCGGCATCGAGTACGGCGGCACCGTCGACCGCACCGAGCCCGTCCACGGCAAGGCCTCGTCGGTGCGACACGACGGCACCGGCGTGTTCGAGGGCGTGCCCGACCCCTTCGAGGCCGGGCGCTACCACTCCCTGGTCGTGGAACGCGATCACCTGCCCGAGGAGCTGCGCCTCACGGCCTGGACAGACGAGGGTCTCGTGATGGGCACCCAGCACCGCGAGCTGCCGAGGTACGGGGTGCAGTTCCATCCCGAGAGCATCCTGACACCCGAGGGTCCGACGATCGTGCGGAACTTCCTCGCGCTCGCTGGCTGAGCCGCGCTCTGCGAGGGCCCAGTGCTACCGTGCGCGGAACCGCACGGGAGGAGTGGGGGATGCAGGATGTGGCAGCTCGGTACCTGGGGGCGCTCGACGAAGTCGACCGGCACGTGCGAGCGATCACGCCCGACCGGTGGACCGATCCCACCCCGTGCACCGAGTGGGACCTTCGAGCGCTCGTCGATCATCTCGTCTACGAGACGCTGTGGGTGCCCGACCTCGTCGCGGGCGCGACCCTCGCCGAGGTCGGCAGCCGGTACGAGGGAGACCGGCTCGGCCGCGACCCGATCGGGGCATGGGCGGCCGCGAACGAGGCGGCCGTCGACGGCGTGCGATCGTCGAACCTCGACGTGCCCGTGCACACGTCGGGCGGCGAGCTCACCGCCGACGAGTACCTCACGCAGATGCTGTTCGACGCGTCGATCCACGGATGGGACGTCGCTCAGAGCATCGGGGTCGAGCACACGATCCCCGACGACGTCGCTCGGGACCTGCACGCGTGGTTCGCGCCGCAGGCGGCCGGATGGGTCGAGGCGGGCATCCTCGCCCCGCCGATCGAGGTGCCCGACGATGCCGACCCGACCACCCACCTGATCGCGCTGTCGGGCCGCAACCCGGCCGCGCCGCTCGGCTGAGAACCGAGGTCAGTCCGGGGCCGGGCAGTCCGGGCCGTAGGCGAACGCCGCGCTGTCCTTCGACACGCGGCATCTCCTCGCGTCGACGGCGACGAACGCGCCCGCGGGCACCTGCTTCAGCTGCTCGAGCAGGCCGTTCGTCCACCCGTCGTCGATCGTGCCCTGGAAGTACCAGTCGCTCCCGTTGTCGGCGACGATCATGCCGTAGCGCCGCATCGCGAGCAGCACGACCTGCGCGTCCTCGCCGAACCCGCTGATGTCGAACCCACGCTTCAAGCGGAAACGAGCTCCCATCGGCGGACACCGGCGGTCGCTCACCCCGGCCTGGTGCCGAGCCGGCCACACGTATCGCCGGGTCGTGCACGCGACCGTGAACCGGATCGCGTGGTCGATCTCGCCGGCCTGCACCTCGTCCCATCGCACGAGCCCCGGGAAGATCGGCAGCCCGGCCGCGTCGGCGCTCGTCCACCCCGCCGGCCTCAGGGCGTTCGAGCCGAGATCGAAGATCGCGCCGCTGCCGGCCGCCGGGTCGCCGCCGTTCCACCGGGCATCGAAGAGCTCATAGAGGGTGCAGGTGTCCTCGTCGACCATCAGGGCGTGCCGGTCCGAACCACCCTCGACCGTGGTGTCGGGCCCGAAGGGGTAGGGACCGGCGTCGCTCTCGTCGTCGTAGCGGAAGTCGACGCTCACGTCGTCGTGCGCCGCACCGACCACGTCGTATGGGATCCCGTAGACGGGCGGGCCGAAGTCGGGATGCAGATCGGTCGAGCCGGCGTGGCTCGAGCGCTTCCAGACCGCGCTCTTCGGATGCTTCGGCAGGGCCGAGACGTCGAGTCGCCACACGTTGTCGGCCGGGAAGACCTCACACGTGGTCCCCGGAACCGGCCCCCGACCGACCGGGGCCGCCGACGACGGCACGACGATCGCGACGAGGATGGCCGTCGCGACGGCGGCGGCCGCACTCGCTCGGGATGCCTTCATGGTGCGTGTATCGGCCGCGGACGGTGGCCGGATTGAGCCCGGGGCTCGCCCCTATCCCGAGGCAGGATCGGTCGTGTCATCGCCGGCGGCGATCTTCTCCGCTGCGACCGAACGAGCCTCGGCGAGCAGTGCGTCGACGAGCTCGTCCTCGGGCACCTTGGACACGACCTCACCCTGGCGGATGATGAATCCGAGGCCGTTGCCGCTGGCGATACCGACATCGGCCTCACGGGCCTCCCCCGGTCCGTTCACGACGCATCCCATCACCGCGACGCGCATCGGCACGGTGAACCGCTCGTTCTCGATCGCAGCGTTCACCTTCTGCGTGAGCTCGAGCACGTTCACTTCGGCCCGACCGCACGACGGGCACGCGACTAGGTCCAGCCCGCGTGTGCGGAGCCCCAGCGACCGCAGGATCGACGTGCCGACCTTGACCTCGTCGACCGGATCGTCGGTGAGCGAGACGCGGATCGTGTCGCCGATGCCCTCGGCGAGCAGCGCGCCGATGCCCACCGCGCTCTTCACGCCGCCGAGCGGCATCGGGCCCGCCTCGGTCACCCCGAGGTGCAGGGGGTAGTCACACGCCTCGGCGAGCTGCCGGTAGCTCTCGATCATCACCAGCGGGTTCGAGTGCTTCACGCTGATCTTGATGTCGAGGAAGTCCTCGTCCTCGAGGATGCGCGCCTCGTTCAGAGCGCTCTCGACCAACGCCTCCGGGGTGGGCTTCCCGTACTTCGAGAGCAGCTCTGGCTCGAGCGACCCGGCGTTCACCCCGATGCGGATCGGCACGCCGCGATCCTTCGCCTCGCGCGCGATCAGTCGCACCTTGTCCTGGTACTTGATGTTGCCGGGGTTGATGCGCAATCCCTGGATGCCGGCCTCCAACGCGGCCATCGCGTACTTCCACTGGAAGTGGATGTCGGCGACGACCGGCACGGTGGACTTCGCCGCGATCGCCACGAGCGCCTCCGCGTCCTCCCAGTGCGGCACCGCGACGCGCACGATGTCGACGCCCGCCGCGACGAGCGAGGCGATCTGCTGCAGCGTGGCGTCGATGTCGGCGGTCTTCGTCGTGGTCATCGACTGGAGTGACACCGGCGCGTCGCCGCCGATCGCGACGCCGCCGAGGTCGATCTGCCGGCTCTTCCTGCGCTCGATGCCCACGTCCGTCAGTCTCCCAGGCTCCTGCGTTCCGTCGGGCCGCGATCAGCCGCCGAACACCTGGAACGTGATCGTCCGGTCCTTGGGCTCGTCCATCTCGAAGAGGATCAGCCGCTGCCACGTGCCGAAGGCGGGCTCGCCGGCGACCACGGGGATCGCGTGCGACGTCGCGGAGAGCAGCATCGCCTTCACGTGCGCATGCCCGTTCTCGCGCTCGTCGGGGTTCATGTTCTGCGTGCGGACGGCGAAGTCGTCGTGCTGGTAGTAGACGCCCTCGTGCGGCACGAGGTCGGTGAGGTGGCGACGGAAGTCGGCCATCGCCCCGTCCTCCCACTCGTTGATCAGCAGGGCGCACGTCGTGTGCGCACAGAAGACGATCGCCGCGCCGTCGGTCACGCCGGAATCCTTGACCGCCCGGCGCAGGTCGTCGGTGAGGTCGAGGAACGCGTACCGCTCGGGGGCGGAGAACGTGACGGTGGTGGTGACGGACTTCACGGATCCCTCCTGTTCGTGCCAGCGGGTGCCGCCGGACGAGCGACCGGCAGATCGAAGGTGAAGGTGCTGCCGTGGCCCGGCTCGCTCTCGGCACGGATCGTGCCGCCGTGGGCCTCGACGACGGATCGCGCGATCGCGAGGCCGATACCGGTGCCGCCGTCTTCGCGAGCTCGCGCAGGGTCGACGCGGTAGAAGCGCTCGAAGAGACGGGGCAGCGCCTCGGGGGGGATGCCCACCCCGGTGTCTGCCACGCTCACCTCGACCGACCCGTTGTGCCGGTGCGCCTCGATGCGAACCTCGCCGCCCTCGGGGGTGAACCTCACGGCGTTGTCGACGAGGTTGAAGATCACCTGGTGCACGCGCTCGGGATCGGCCTGGATCAGGGGAAGATCCTCGGGCAGGTCGCTGCGAACGTCGACGTCGCGATCGGCACTCGCGACCTCGATCTCCGACATCACCTGCGTCACCAGCGGGCCGAGCGAGACCTCCTCGCGGCGCAGCGGCACTTCACCCGACTCGAGCTTCGAGAGGTCGAGCAGCTGCTCCACGAGGCGCCCCAGTCGCTCGGACTGGGCCAGCATCACCTGCAGGACCTCGTGATTCGGCTCCTCGACGCCGTCGAGCAGGTTCTCCAGGTGCGCCCGGATCGCGGTGATCGGCGTCTTGAGCTCGTGCGAGACGTTGGCGACCAGCTCGCGCCGCGACGTCTCGAGGAGTTCGAGCTCCGAACTCATGCGGTTGAAGGCGACCGCGAGCTGTCCGACCTCGTCGCGCGAGTCCGTGTCGACGCGGGTCGAATAGTCGCCGGTCTCCATGCGACGCGCGGCCTCGGCCATATCGCGCAGCGGCTGCGTCATTCCACGGGCGAACCACCGAGCCAGGCCCAACGCGATCGCCGCCGCGATCGCGCCCGCCATCAAGAACTGCCAAGAGTAGCTCTGCAGGAACCCGAGCGTCGCGGAGATACGACCCAGGAACCCTCGCGTCGGGGACGGATACACCACGATCAGGGTGGCCCCCTGTTCGGTGGGGATCGAGGCCCATACGTAGTTGTCCCACAGACCCCATTGGGGGACCCGGTCCCCGCTCTCGCGGATGTCGGTCGGTAGATCACCGAAGTTGACCCCATCGACCGAGATCTCGCCCGTGATGCTCCGTCTCACGATCATCGTGTCGGACGGCGGTGGAGACTGATCGCCGTTCGCGATCCTCCGGGCGAGCTTCAAAGCCTCGATCGCCTCGGAGGCTTTGGGAGTGTCCCTGAGTGCGAAGCCGATCAACACGTACGAGATCGCGATCGCGATCGCGACGGCGACCACGATCGTGGCGCTGAGCTTGCCCCTGATCGTGGGCAGACGCTCGAACCGCCGGGAGCTCACGATCGTTCCTGGAACGCGTACCCCACGCCGTGCACGGTGCGGATGAATCGCGGCTCGTTGCCGTCCTCGCCGAGCTTGCGACGGATGCGGGCGACGTGGGAGTCCACCACGCGGCCACCCGCGAAGTCACGGTACCCCCAGACACGGTCCATCAGCTGGTCGCGGCTGAGGACGACGCCGGGGTCACGGGCGAGGGTGAGGAGGATCTCGAACTCGAGGGGGGTGAGCCCGACGTCGTCACCGTCGACCGTGACCCGGCGCCTGTTCGGGTCCATCACGAGCCCGTGGTGCTCGATCGGTCCCGTGTCCTTCTGCTCGCTCATGCGCTCCATGCGCCGCAGGATCGCCTTCACCCGCGCCGCGAGCTCCCGCAGACTGAACGGCTTCGTGAGGTAGTCGTCCGCCCCGACGGCGAAGCCGGCGACCTTGTCGGCCTCCTCGGTCTTGGCCGTGAGCATCAGCACGGGGGTCCAGCCGTCGCGCTGGATCTGCTTGCAGACCTCGAGGCCGTCCATGCCGGGGAGCATCAGGTCGAGCACGACGAGATCGGGGTGATGCTCGGAGTGCTGCTCGATCGCGTCGGGCCCGTCGAGCGCCACGAACACCCGATAACCCTCTGATTCCAGGCGGGCGCGAACGGCCTCGGCGATGGCTTCCTCGTCGTCGACGACGAGCACGGTCTGCTGATCCACGCGAGCATCGTATCCGGGGCATGTGTGCTGCGGTCAGAGGCGGTGTTGAGAAATCGTGGCGCCCGCTCGGGCGCAACGCATCCCGCGAGAGGGTCGAACGTGCCTACGGGAGCGTGATCGGCTTCGTCACGTCGAGCACGATCGTGGCCCCGACGAACATCACGAAGAAGGCCATGACGGCGGCCGAGATCGGGATCAGGGTGCGCATGTCGACCGGCTTTCCGCGCACCTTCTCGATCGCGAGGGTGAGCAGGTGCCCGCCGTCGAACGGCGGGAGCGGCACGAGGTTGATAAGGCCGACGAACACGGTCACGAACCCGAAGAGGTACAGGATCGTCGACCAGTCCCCCGCCGACGACGTGGCGCCGACCTGCTCGCTGATGCCCACGACGCTCGCGGCGTCGTTGACGGTGCGCTGCTCGTCGTTGAACAGCAGCCCGAACACGCGCCCGATGCCCTCGGGGCCGAAGACCCTTCCGATCTGGGAGAACGACTCCCTCACCGCGAACCCGACCTCCTTGACACCGCCGACGAGCGCGGCGCCGATGCCTGCCGGCTCCGGGTCGGGCGGCGCGACGATCACACCCATGCGTCCGCGGGTCTCGCCTTCGACCTCGGCGAGCTCGGGCACGACTGAGAGCGTGACCCGTTCCCCGTCGCGGTCGACCACGACGGTGAGCGGCTCGCCCGGACGATCCTCGACCTGCGAGGTGACGACCTCCGTGAGTTGCTCGGACGTGGGCCGGTCGACCCCGCCGAGCACGAGGATGCGGTCACCCGACTCGATCCCGGCGGCGGCGGCTGGTGACTCATCGCCGTTCATGGTCACCTCGACCTCGTCGATCACGAGTGGCGTGAGCGGCGCCGTGCGCGGATCGCCGAACACCATCAGCCAGACCGCGAAGATCAGAGCCGCCACCACGAAGTGCGTGCCCGGACCCGCGAAGATCGTGATCGCGCGTTGCCAGATCGGCTTCGACCCGTAGAGGCGCGGCGTGTCCTGGGGCGGGTTCTCCTCGAAGGGATTCATGCCGGCGATCTTCACGTAACCGCCGATGAAGATCGGCTTCACGCCGACCTCCAGCTCCCCCTTGCGCCGGGACCAGATCTTCCATGGGCCGAACCCGATGAAGTACTCGGTGACCTTCATGCCGAAGCGACGCGCGAAGTGGAAATGGCCCAGCTCGTGGATCGCGATGATCACCGTGAGGAAGGGCAGGAAGATGAGGGCGCCGATGAGCAGATCCATGGGGGGAGGGCCTATCGCTCCTCGGCGAGCTCGGCGGCGCGTTGCCGCGCCCAGGCGTCGGCGCGTTCGATGTTCACGATCGAGACCACCGATGCGGGCTCGTGCTCGTCGACAATGGTCTGCACCAGCTCGACGATGCGGGTGAGGGGGATCTTCCCCTCGAGGAACGCCATCACGGCCACCTCGTTCGCGGCGTTCATCACCGCGGGGAACGTGAGCCCGAGGCCACCGACCCGATACGCCAGGTCGACGGCCGGGAACGCCTCACGATCGACCGGCTCGAACGTGAGCGGGCGCTCGGTGAGCGGGACCGGCTCGACGCCGGTCGGCAACCGCTCGGGCCAGGCGAGCGCGAGCTGGATCGGCAGCCGCATGTCGGGCATCGCCATCTCGGCGCGCAGGCTGCCGTCGCGGAACTCGGCCATCGCGTGCACCAGTCCCTCGGGGTGGATCAGCACGTGGATCGAGGAGTACTCGAGGTCGAACAGGTAGTGCGCCTCGATCACCTCGAGGCCCTTGTTCATGAGTGTCGCGGAATCGATGGTGATCTTGGGGCCCATCGTCCACACCGGGTGGGCGAGAGCCTCCTTGACGCTGGCCTTCCCGAGCTCGTTTCGCGTCCAGCCTCGGAACGGGCCGCCCGAGCCGGTCAGCACGACGCGCTTGAGGTCCTCGCGGCGTTCGCCCCGCATCGCCATCGCGAGCGCGGCGTGCTCGGAGTCGACAGGCAGCAACCTCTCGGGCTCACCCTTGATCAGGTCCGTGACGAGCTCGCCGCCCACGACCAGGCTCTCCTTGTTCGCGAGCGCGAGTGTCTTGCCCGACTGCAGCGTCGCGAGCGTGGGGGCGAGCCCGGCGGATCCGACCAGCGCGTTCAGCACCATGTCGGCCTCGGTCTCCGCGGCGAGGCGCTCGGCGGCGTCGGGGCCTTCCACGATCTCGATCCCCGCCACGGCGCCGATCTTCTGCTTCACATCGGCGGCCGCCCCGTCGTCTGCCAGCGCGACCACAGGGGGCAGGAACTCGCGGATCTGCCCGGCCAACAGCTCCAGGTTGGCGCCCGCCGCGGACAGCCCGACGATCTTGAACCGGTCGGGGTTGCGCCGCACCACGTCGAGGGCCTGCGTGCCGATCGACCCCGTGGAACCGAGGATCGTCAACGCCTTCATGCGCTCAAGGGTACCCCGAGCCGGGCGGAACGCTCGGAACGAGACTCAGGCGATGATGATGCGGTACAGGAAGAACGCGGCCGGTGCGACGAACAGCAGCGAGTCGATGCGGTCGAGCACCCCGCCGTGCCCGGGCAGGATGCTGCCCATGTCCTTGATGCCCATGTCGCGTTTGACCAACGACTCCGCGAGGTCGCCGAACGTCGCGGCGGCGGCGACGACCAGACCCAGGAGCAGCGCCTCGATGCGCAGGTTCTCGAAGGGATCGACGAACGACGTCACCAGGGTGACCGAGACCACCACCGTCACGAGGGAGCCGATGATCACGCCCTCGATCGACTTCTTCGGACTCACCGTCGGCGCGAGTGGGCGCTGGAAGAACTGCCCGCCCCAGACCGAGCCCGACAGGAACGCGGCGGTGTCGTAGACGAACGTCAGGCCGATCGCGCTCACGACCAGCGCTGTGCCGCTCTCGCCCTCGAGCAGGACCAGCAGGTAGCTGCCTAACAGCGGCACCCAGGCCATGTTGAGCACGGTCAGCCCGATGTTGGCGGTGACGTCCTTCCGCGCGCTCACGGGCCCCGACATGAACCAGAGGAACGTGGCCGCCACACCGAGCGCGAACATCGCGAGCACCGCGCTCTCGCCCCGGAAGTACGCGGCGGCGAGCATCAACGCGCCGGCGATCAGCCCGACGGCGGTCGCCGGTTGGCGACGGTGCTTCACCATCACGCCGAAAAGCTCCCCTTGCGCCAGCAACACGATCGCGGCCGCCAGCAGCCCGAACAACCAGTCGCCGATCAGCAGCGCGGCGAGCGCGGCGATCGCGAGCACGGCTCCCGTCAGGAACGCGGCCGGCACGTCTCGCTCGTCCGGGCCCGGGCCCCGGCGTTCGACGTCGGCACCGACCTCCACGGAGCCGGTCTCTTGCCAGCTCGGACCGCCGAGGCCCTCCCCGGCCCCGACCATCACGGTCTCGGGCTCGGGCTCCGTTCCCTCCAGGTCCGAGAGGATGTCGTGCTCGACCTCATCGGCTCCGAGCTCGCCGATCAACGAGCCGCCGACCTCGGGCGTCACGGAGGACCCGTCGTCCCATCCCACGCCCTCGGAGCCGACGACGACCTGCTCGTGCTCGTCGCTCGCGTCTTCCACGTGGGCCGACGACGCGAAGTACTCCGCGGCTCGCTCCACCGTGCCCTCGTCGGGCGACTCCACATCACCCATCAGCTCGTCGATCGTGCCGATCGGGGCGGTCTCGGTGCCGATGCCCGCGTCGGGTACCTCGTCGTCACCCACGAGGGTCGCCTCCGCGTACTCGCCGACGATCGACTCGTCGTCGGTCACGCCCCATCCGCCGTCGGCTTCGTCCTCTGGCTCGTGGCCCTGCCCGAAGAGACCCGCCTGGCCCGGGGTCGGCTCGACGACCTCGCCTACGACCTCGCTGCCGATCTCATCGTCGGCGGCCTCACCCACGGCGACGACCGGTTCCTCCGCCTCGTCGTCGACACCGATGCCCTCGATCGTCTCCAGCACCGTGGTGTCGTACCAGTCCTCGTCCTCGGATTCCGCAGGTTCCTCGCGTTGCTCCGGCGCTGCAGGCTCGACCGGAGCCGGGGCAGCGGTCTCCGGCTCATCGGCGCGGATCGACACGTGCTCCTCGCTCGGCGTCTCGCGGGCGCCGGACGACGCGGGCTCGTCCCAGTCGACGTCCTTGATGGGTGCGAAGAACTTGTCGAGGTCCTCGAACAGATCGTCGCCGTTGCGCTTGTCGCCCGTCACGAGACCTCCATGAGCTCCTGCTCCTTGTGGTCCTGGATCACGTCGATCTCCGCCACGTGCCGATCGGTCAGCTTCTGGAGCTCCTTCTCCCCCCGCACGAGGTCATCTTCCGAGATGCCGCCCTCACGCTCAAGCTTCTCCATGTCTTCCTTGCAGTGGCGTCGGACGTTGCGCACGGCCACCCGGGCCTCCTCGGCGCGCGTATGGACCTGCTTCACGAGCTCCTTGCGCCGCTCCTCGGTGAGCGGGGGGAACGCCAACCTGATCACCTGGCCGTCGTTCGACGGGGTGATGCCGAGGTCGCTCGACTGGATCGCCTTCTCGATCGCCCCGATCGCACCCTTGTCGAATGGTTGCACCGACAGCAGGCGCGGTTCCGGCACGTTGATCGAGGCGAGCTGGTTCAGGGGCACGGGCGTGCCGTAGTACTCCACCGTAACGCGGTTCAGCACCGCGGGGGTCGCGCGACCCGTTCGGATCGCGGAGAGTTCGTCCTTCAGATGCGTGACCGCCTGCTCCATCTTGTGGCCGGCGTCCTTGAGGCTGGAATCGATCGTCATCGGGCTCCTTCAGTGGACGAGCGTGCCGATGGGCTCGCCGTTGACCACGCGACGGATGTTCCCCTCTTCGCGGAGGTTGAAGACGATGATCGGCAGCTTGTTCTCCATGCACAACGAGATCGCGGTGGCGTCCATGACCTGGTAACCCTCCTTCAGCACTTCGACGTACTCGATCTCGTCGAAGCGCTTCGCCGAGGTGTCGAGGACCGGGTCGGCGGTATAGACGCCATCAACCTTCGTGCCCTTGAGCAAGGCGTCGGCCCCGATCTCCAATGCTCGCTGAGCGGCGCAGGTATCGGTGGAGAAGTACGGCACGCCGAGACCCGCCGCGAAGATCACGACACGCCCCTTCTCGAGGTGGCGCCTGGCCCGCAGGGGCATGAACGGCTCGGCGAGCTGGGTCATCGAGATCGCCGTCTGCACCCGTGTCGTGACGTGGATCTTCTCGAGCGCATCCTGCAGGGCCAGCGCATTCATCACCGTGGCCAGCATGCCCATGTAGTCGGCGCGGTTGCGGTCGATGCCCGGAGCCTGCCGGCCCCGCCAGATGTTGCCGCCCCCCACGACGACCGCCGTCTGCACCCCGAAGTCGACGACCTCGGCGAGCTGCCGAGCGATCAACGCCGTGGCGTCGGTGTTGATGCCGTACTCGGCATCGGTGGGAGCGAAGGCCTCACCGGAGAGCTTCAGCAACACGCGCCCGTACTGGGCTCGCGGCGTGCCTCCGTCGTCGGCCATGCGTTCCCCTCCCCCGTCGGGCCTACCGCTCGCGGTCGACCCAGACCTTACGACGCGTCGCCGTCCGTCGCCTCGTCATCGCCGGCCTCGCCCAGCTTGAACCGAACGAACCGGCGGATCGCGATGCGCTCGCCGACCTTAGCCGATGTCTCGTCGAGCAACTGCTGCACGGTCTTCGAGTCGTCCTTCACGAACGGCTGATCGAGCAGCACGACGTCCTTGAGGTACGCGTTGATCTTGCCCTCGACGATCTTCCCGATCACGTTCTCGGGCTTGCCGGCCTCCTTGGCCTGCACCTCGGCGATGTGCCGTTCCTGATCGAGCTCGGCCTGCGGCACCTCGTCGCGGGTCAAGAACCGCGGCGCCGAGGGGCTCGCGATGTGCAGCGCGATGTCCTTCACGAGCCGTTGGAAGTCGTCGGTCTTGGCGACGAAGTCCGTCTCGCAGTTGACCTCGACCAGCACGCCCACGGTGTTGTTGAAGTGCACGTACGCGTCGACCAGCCCCTGGTTCGCGGAGCGTCCGGCGCGCTTGGCGACCGAGGCGAGCCCCTTCTCGCGCAGGTACTCCACCGCGCGCTCGAGGTCGCCGACGGACTCGATCAATGCCTTCTTGCAGTCCATCATGCCGGCGCCGGTGGCGTCGCGCAGCTGCTTCACCTCGGCGGCGGTCGGCGAGTAGTCGCTCATGTCGGCTCCTCGGGGGTGTCTGCGACGACAGGGGCCACGGCTTCGACGGGATCGGTCACCACGGGGACGCCGGCTGCCGAGGTGTCCTCCGCGATCTCGGCCGGCACTTCGGCCTCGGTCGCCTCCGGGGCCATCGGCTCGTCGGCCCCCTCGGTTGCAGCGGTCTCGGGCGCGTCGGGCTCGAACACCGTGCTCGCGGCGATCGCGGCGGCATCCTCGGGTGACGGCGTCTCGGACTCCTCGACCCTCGCGGGAGCAGCCGTGGAGCGCGGCCCGGCCGGCGCCGGCGCGGTCGAGCGGGCGGTGACGCGCTCGACGTCCTCGTCCTTGGCCATGCCGTACCCCTCGGCCAGAGCATCGGCAACCACGCGGGCCACGAGGCTCACGGCCCGGATCGCGTCGTCGTTGCCCGGGATCGCGTAGTCGACCTCGTCGGGGTCGCAGTTCGTGTCGACGATCGCGATCACGGGGATGCCCAGCTTCCTGGCCTCGTTGACGGCGATGTGCTCCTTCTTCGTGTCGATGACGAAGACGGCGTCGGGAAGGCGCTCGAGGTCCTGGATGCCCCCCAGGTTTCGCGTCAGCTTGTCGCGCTCGTGGCGCAACCTGATCGCCTCTTTCTTGGGGAGGTAGTCGAGGGCGCCGGTGCGCTCCATCTCGTGCAACTCGCGCAAACGGAGCAGTCGCTTGGAGATGGTCGTGAAGTTCGTGAGCATGCCGCCGAGCCAACGGTGGTTCACGTACGGCATGCCGATGCGGGTCGCGTGGTCCTGCACGACTTCCTGGACCTGCTTCTTCGTCCCGATGAACAGCACGATGCCGCGCCGACGGCCGAGGCCCTGCACGAACTCGTGGGTCTCCTCGAGTCCCGCGAGGGACTTCTCGAGGTCGATGATGTAGATGCCGGAACGCTCCCCGTAGAGGAATCGCTGCATCTTCGGGTTCCACCGACGGGTCTGGTGGCCGAAGTGCACGCCCGCTTCGAGGAGCTCCCGCCTGGTCACGACAGGCACGGGGGCCTCCTTCTCGGTTTCAGTCCTCCGCCCGGATCGTCCCGTCGCCGGCCCGCCTTGAGGCGCGGGACCCCGGCGATGCGGTCCCCGAACGTGTGAGCTCGGCGCAGTTGCGCCGGCGCGAGGAGTCTAGCAGCGGCGTTCCCTCGTCGACCGGGGACCCGGTGCGATCAGCCTCGGGACCGAGAGCGAGGGGCCGCCTGCCGTCTCGGAGCAGCGTCGGGCACCTCGTCGGCCACCGACAGGTAGCGGAAGACCACCATGGACTGCATCACCACGTGGAGGAGGTTGGCGATCAGCACCATCACCCACGCCGCGACGGTCGGGTTCACGCCGAGATCGGACCCGGGCTTGCCCGGCACGACCAGGATCGCGATCGAGGCGACGACGTAGATCGCGGCGAGCGTCAGGTTGCCGGCCCCCGGCATGCGGGCCGCCCGCACCGACCGGCCCATCGCGTCGGAGAGGCGGCGTCCCTCGTCGGCCGCGATCACCGGCGCGAAGCTCAAGACGTAGACGCCGCCCACGAGCGCGGCCATCTGGATCAGGAGCCCGAAGGCCGGACCGAGCAGTGGTCCCAGCAGGCTGGCCAGGGTCAGCAATCCGATGCCGGCGATGTTGACCGCCAGGGCCGCCGGCAGTGTCCGGAGCGCCCGTATCAGGGTCCACCGGCCGAGGGGGGCCGAGCGCACGACCTCCACGATCGCCGCGACGAGGAGCGCCTGCACCATCGCCCGGAACGCCACGAACCCGAGGATCGCGAAGAACCCTCCCTGCAGGCCGAACAGCGCCGTGGAGAGCGTGGCGTCGAAGCTCGTACCGATCGGCGCCAACCCCATGGCGTTGACGAAGAGCGCGAACGGGCCCTCGTACCCGAGCGCCAGCGCCGCGAACCATTCGAGGACGACGACCGCCACCGCCCCGACCGCGATCACCGGGGTGCCCGCGACGACGGCGAGGCCCCGAGCAGCCGACGCGCGGATGCTGGGCATCGAGGTCGAGCCGACCCGCGGCGAGAAGAGCGAGTCGAGCAGCCCTCTCCGTGGTGCCGGCTCGGCCCCGCGTGAGGCCGGCGGCGCGGAACGATGCCCGTCGTTACGGTCGCGAGGCTTCGAGCGCCTGTTCTTGTTCGTCACGGGGTGGGATCCTCGGCTTCCCACGGGTCGACGACCTGTTCGCCGTCTTCGGACACCTGCTCGTCGTCGCCCGGGAACGCCGGGCCCATGCGAGTGACGAGCATCCGCCCGAGCAGGAGCACGACCACCAGGAGCGGGATGGCCGCGATCGCGATCGCGCCGACCATACGTCCCGCGGCGAGCGTGGTCGGCGAAGCCTCACGGACGAGTGCCGCGCCGGGGTCGTGCTCGAACCCCTCGAGCCCCGATCGATCGGCGCCGCGCACCGTCACGAGCACATCACCCGCCGCAGCGATCGAGCGGATCGGCGCGCCGTCCGCCTGCAGGCGCCACACCAGCTCGCCGGTCTCGGCGTCGATCGCGGCGAGCTCACCCTCGAGGGTCGGCACCAGCAGGTGCGCCCCGACGAGCACCGGCACGCTCCGGAACACGGGCGCGTTCTGCGCGAAGTCCCACCGTTGCTGCCCCGTGCCGGCATCGAGTGCGCGGGTGTGTCCGATCAGGTCCGTCACGAAGACCGTCTCCGCCCCCACGACGGGGGGCGCGATCACGTCGAACGTGGCGTTCACACGGCGGCTCCAGCGTTGGGTCCCGTCGGCGAGGTCGAGCGCGACGACCGATGTCTCCGACAGGCCCGCGAAGATCGCGAAGGCGCTCCCCTGGTCGGCTGAGATCGCCGAGACGACGGATGACCGAGCCGAGGGCTCGTGGCGCCATCGCTCCTCGCCGGTGCCCGCCTCGAGCGCCACGACGACGGGCTGGGTGTCGCCGTCGCCCTGCAGGCCGACGAGCACCGTCGCATCGATCACGGTGATCGGCGTGACGAGCATCGCGTCGAGCTCGCGACGCCACTCGACGCTCCCGTCGGCGAGATCGACGGAGATCACCGAGCCGCCGTTCACGCCGACGAACGCCGACCCTTCGTCGACGGTGACCCCCGTTCGGCTCACGCCATCGAGCGGCACCGGTGGCCACAGCCGCTCCTGACTCCCCAGATCGAACGCGGCAAGGTCGGAATCGACGGGACCATCGCCAGCTCCGTCGGCGATGGTCGCCGGGCTCACCGACGCGGTTGGGCTGACCTCGGAGCCGGGTGCGGGAGGCGGGCCTTCGCCCCATCCTTCCGTGTACACGACCGCCGTCCCGTCGCCGAGCGGGGCCACGGCTGCCGGCACCGAGGGACCGACGGCGCGATCCACCGCGAACGTCTGCTCACCCGAGCCGAGGTCGACGCCGATCACCGCGTCGGGACCGACCGCCACCGCGACGTCGCCGGCGATCACAGGCGCCGAGAGACCGAAGCGGTCGCCGGGACCACCCGGGTCGAACGGAGTGCTCCACGCCCGGCGGTATCCGGGGACGGGGCCGTCGGTCGCGACGCCGGTCTTCGACGGCCCTCCCTGGAACTCGGTCCAGGCGCCTGCGACCTGGCCGGCGGCGACGCCGGCACCGAGCAGGACGGGCGCGCACACCGCGGCTGCCACCGTGCGACGGGCACGGCGCGACGACACGAGACGCACGAGGGAGGTCAGCACGGCCGCGCCATCCTAAACGCCGGGCGGGGGGGACACGCCGACGAGATCAGGCGGCGAGCGGCGCGAGCCTGATCAGGGCGCTGACATCGATGGACGCGAGGTATACGAGGGGATCGACGTACGCGTCGTCGAGCCTCACCCCGAAGTGCAGGTTGGGGATCGTGTCACCGGTGTGACCGCCGCCGGTGCGAGCCACCGGCTGCCCCGGTCGCACGACGTCACCACGACGGACCTCGAGGCTCGCCACCCAGGAGAACGTGGACTCGACGCCGCCACCATGATCGATCGTGAGGAAGAGACGACCCCCGACCTGACCGGCGAAGGCGACCGTGCCGTCGGCCGGGGCAACCGCGACGCTCCCGGCCGGGGCCGCGATGTCGATGCCGCGGTGCCCAGATCCGTACGGCGAGTCGGGGGGATCGAACCCGCGGATCACCGGACCCTCGACGGGCCAGCTCCAGGTTCCGGCCGCGACGGCCGGCGAGACGGCGAGCCCGACGACCGAGGTGGTGAGGAGCAACCAACTCGTGAAGAACGATCGGCGGGTCCGCATGACGGCGACGCTATCCACATCATGCCGCGAGCACCGTGACGCAGGTCACAGAACGGTGGGATCGGCGAGGGAGGGGGCTACTCGACCTCGGTGAGCTGACCCCGCAGCCCGCCGACCGCCTTCGTGTGGATCTGGCAGACCCGGGACTCGGTGACACCGAGGATCTGGCCGATCTCGGCGAGCGTGAGCCCCTCGAAGTAGTAGAGCGTGACGACGATCTTCTCGCGCTCCGAGAGCTCGTTGATCGCGGCGGCCAACAGACCGCGGGTCTCCTGCGACTCGACGCCCGACGTCGGGTCGATGCCGCGGTCGGCGAGCGTGTCGATCAGCGAGACCTGTTCCCCGCGGTCGGCCCCGACCGAGACGAGTTCGTCGAGGGCGAGCACGGAGACGAACGAGATCTGCGAGACGACGTCGTGCAGCTCGCGACGGGTGATGCCCAGGCGCTCCGCCATCTCCTGCTCGGTGGGTTGCCGCTTCAGCATCGACTCGAGATCGGTGTGGGCCTTCTCGATCTCGCGCGCCTTGAAGCGGATCGACCGCGGGACCCAGTCCATCGCGCGCAACTCGTCGATGATCGCGCCCTTGATGCGCGGGATCGCGTAGGTCTCGAACTTGTTGCCCCGCCCCGGTTCGAACTTCGTGAGGGCGTCGATCAAACCGAACATGCCATAGCTCACGAGGTCGGCCTGTTCCACGCTGGCAGGAAGACCGGTCGCGACCCTGCTCGCCACGTACTTCACGAGCGGCGCATAGTGAAGGATGAGCTTCTCGCGGGCCTCCTCCTCGCCCGTGCTCTTGAAGCGATGCCAATGCTGTCCGAGCTCGTCATCGACGTGCGGCGGGATCGTCACGGTGGGGTCGAACGCCACGGTCTTGGCACGGGACTTCGCGACGGCCTTCCCGGCAGGCTTGGCCGGCGTCTTCGTGGCCGTCTTCTTGGCGGGGGTCACGAGTCAGGCCCTCGGGTGACTCTGCTCGTAGGCCTGGAACAACCGAGCCCGGGATACGTGCGTGTACCGCTGCGTGGTCGCAACGCTCGCGTGCCCCAAGAGTTCCTGCACGGCTCGGATGTCGGCTCCCCCTTCCAGAAGATGCGTGGCGAACGAGTGTCGCAGGGTGTGCGGCGTCACCCGCCGGCCCGGCAGCACTGTACCGCCATATCGTTCCACCATCGTACGGATATCCCTGGAGCTGAAGGGCTTGTGGCGACGGTTGAAGAAGAGCCCGCGGGCGTCCTGTGCGGCGAGCAGAGGCCTTCCCTCGCGCAGGTAGGCCTCGAGCGCCTCTGCCGCGTAGTCGGAGATCGGCACCCCTCGCTCCTTGGCCCCCTTGCCCATGACCGTGACCCGCCGCCCATCGAGGTCGATGCGGTCGATCGAGAGGGCAGCGACCTCGCCCACGCGCAGCCCCGAGCCGTACATCAGCTCGAGTGCCGCGACGTCGCGCAGGGCGACGGCACGATCGACCGGTCGCACGACGGCATCGCCGTCGGCTGCTGCCGGCGCCTCCGCGAGCGCGGCTGCCTCGCCGGCCCTCAACACGGTCGGCAAGCGGTTCACGACCTTGGGTCGCCCGAGCAACAGCGACGGATCGTCGGTGACCCGGCCCGAGGCGAGTGCCCACCGATAGAAGGTGTGGATCGAACCCACCTTGCGAGCCACGGAAGCACGCGCGTATCCGAGCGTGTGCTGTTGCGCGAGGAAGCGCCGCAGCAGCGGATACGTGGCCGAGGCGAGCGACTCTCCCCCGCGATGCAGGAACGTCGCGAGTTGCAGAAGGTCGCGCCGGTAGGCGGTGACGGTATGGACCGAGAGGTGACGTTCGAGCGCGAGGTGCGACGCGAACGCGTCGATCAGCTCGGCCTCGGACGGGGGAAGCTCGTCGTCAGGGCGCACATCGTCCTTTCGGCTCTGGAGGGCCCGGTCGGCTCGGGCGGGGCCACGGGCAGCCCTTGTCTACCAACGGCACGGTGCGGCTGCAAGCTTCCCGGGTGAACGCGCTCGGTGCTCACTGGACGATGCTCGTGCCCCCTGGGAGCCTGCGTTCGTAGCGCCCGCCGACCGTGCGCACGAGGCCTTTCAGCTCGAGCGTGAGCAGGATCGTGGTCACGGCAGGAAGCGACAACCCGGTCTCGGCCGAGATCGCGTCGGCGAGTCCCGAGCCTCCGAGGGCCTGGTAGACCGCCCGCTCGTCGTCGAGCAGGGACGGGGGCGGCTCGACCGAGAGCCGGAACGCGTACCCGAGGTCGTCGAGCAGGTCGTCGGGCCCACGGATCATGGTGGCCCCTTCGCGGATCAGGGCGAGCGGCACCTCGGCCAGGGGGTTCGTCACCGGTCCGGGCACCGCGAAGATGTCGCGGCCGAGGTCGAGCGCGTGATCGACGCTGATCATCGAGCCGCTGCCGTGAGCTCCTTCCACGACGACCAGAGCGCGACCGAGTGCGGCCACGAGCCGGTTGCGTGCCGGGAACCGGAACGGCTCCGCCACCACCCCTGGCGCGTACTCGCTCACGACGGCACCGGACGCTGCGACGCGCGCGACCAGTTCGGCGCTGCCTTTCGGATAGGGCAGGTCGTGCCCTGAACCGAGGACCGCGATGGTGGTACCGGCCGCGTGCAGAGCTCCGCGGTGCGCGGCGGCGTCGATGCCCCGGGCCGCCCCGCTCACGACGCACGCCCCCACCCCACCGAGGCCCGCCGCGATGCGCATGGCGATCTCGTTGCCCGACGGCGAGCAGTTGCGCGCTCCCACGATCGCGACCCGATCGGGCAGATCGGTGAGCGAGCGGCCGGCCACGAAGACGGCCACGGGCGGGTCGTGCAGAAGCTCGAGGAACTGCGGCAGGTACTCTTCGTCGACCGGCGTCACGAATCGTGCAGCGTGCTGCCCTGCCTCACGCTCGATCGCGGCAGGATCGAGCAGCCGCGCCCACTCCTGATCCGCCTCGCTGCCGGCCGCCCCCGCACGGATCGCTGCCAGGCTCGCCTCGGCCGTGCCCTCCGCCCACGCGAGCTCGTGCAGCTGGTAGGGCTTGATGCCCCGGAGCGCGGAGAGCACCAGCAGGGCGGCGCGTGCCCCGGAGCCTTCGGCGTAGCCGTCGGGGAACCCCGGCGGCACGTCGAGCGCTCGCCTGGGCACGTCGCTGCGCCGTGGCCGGCGCCCATCAGCCAGCACGGGCCAGGCCCTCATGGACGACACCGTCACGGTAGGAGAGAGCCTCGGCGATGTGCTCCGTCTGCACGATGTCTGCGGCGTCGAGGTCGGCGATCGTGCGCGCGACCTTGATCGCGCGGTCGAACCCGCGCCCGGTGAGGCACAGCTGGTCGACCGCGGCACCGAGCGTGGACTCGGCCTCTGCGGTGAGCCGCACCCGGCGTCGAGCGACGGGGCCGGGTAGATGCGCGTTGCACGCGACGGAAAGATCTGCCCACCGCGCCCGCTGACGGTCGCGGGCGGCCTGGACCCGGCCTCGGATCGAAGCCGAGGGCTCCCCCGGGTCGCTCCCCATGAGCTCGTGCTTCGTGAGCCGTGGCACACGCAATCGCAGGTCGATGCGGTCGAGGAGCGGGCCGGAGAGCTTCTGCCGGTACTGGTCGACACGGTCGGACCGGCATCGGCAGTGACGCCGCTGGTCACCCTCGAAGCCGCACGGGCAGGGGTTCGCTGCGGCGACCAGTGTGAACCTCGCGGGGAACTCGACCGACCCCACCGCCCGGGTGATGACGACGCGGCCGTCCTCCAGGGGCTGGCGCAGCCCCTCGATCGCATCGCGACGGAACTCCGTGAGCTCGTCGAGGAACAGAACACCATGGTGCGCGAGCGACGCCTCTCCGGGTCGCAGGTACGACGAACCCCCTCCGAGCAAGCCGGTCATCGAGATCGAATGGTGGGGTGCCCGGAACGGGCGAGACCGCAGTACCCCCCGCCCTGCAAGCAGTCCCGCCACCGAGTGCAGCTGCGTCGCCTCGAGCGATTCGTCGCGGGCGAGGCTCGGCAGGATCGTCGTCATGCGTCGCGCCAGCATCGTCTTGCCAGCCCCTGGCGAGCCGACCATCAGCACGTTGTGGCCTCCGGCCGCGGCGACCTCGAGGGCGCGGCGCGCCTGTGTCTGCCCTCGAACGTCGCCGAAGTCGACCTCAGCCGACCCGGGAGCCTCGAGCACCCCTTCGTCGATCACCGGCGGCTGCCACGTTCCCCTGAGGAACCCCACCACATCGGTGAGCGTCGCCGCCTGCACGACGCGAAGCCGGTCGACCTGGGTGGCCTCGAGCGCGTTCACGCGAGGCACGATCACCCCCTCGAGCCCCGCGCGTGCCGCTGCGATCGCGACCGACAGGACCCCTGGGGTCGGCATCAGCTCGCCCTTCAGCGAGAGTTCGCCGGCCAACGCGTATCGCCCGAGCGCCGTGGCAGGGATCTGAGCGGTGGCTGCCAGGATGCCCGCCGCGACGGGGAGGTCGAGCCCCGGACCCTCCTTGCGCAGGGTGCCGGGCGCGAGATTCACGACCACGCGTCGCAGTGGCCACTCGAGCCCTTGACTCTCGACAGCCGGACGGATGCGCTCGCACGCGTCGCGCACGGCTGCCCCCGGCAGCCCCGTGAGCGTGAGGGAGGGGAGCCCTCGACCCACGTGGGCCTCGACGGTCACGAGGTGTCCCCCGACCCCGAGCACCGTCACCCCGAGCACCCGTCCGTACATGCGATCGCACGCTAGGGCGAGTCGCCTCGGGCGTCGGTGACGTGCGTCACGTCCAGCCCACGTCGCCGGAGTCCCTGCTAGCCTCGCCATCGTGTCCGAGCGCTTCGCATGGAGCCCGGAGCCCGAGCTGATCGACATCGTCGACGAGCCGCGCGCCCGCGCGGCCCTCGAGGCCCTCGGGGAGCAGACCTGGCGCGAGGCCCTCGATTGGCTCTACGGCGAGGCGCTGCGCCGACCGATGCACTCACGCTCCTACCCCGCAGCGCGGCGTGACTTCTTCGGACCCACGAACCACGCTGCACCGGCCCCGATGTCGCCCAGCCCGTGGAGCGACGTGCTCGCCGAGTTCCGCGAGCGCGTGGCGCCGGCCACATACAACGCTCAGCACCCCGGCTCGTTCAGCTACTTCACGCCTCCGCCGCTGCCGAGCTCGATCGCCGGCGAGATGCTCTCGCAATGGATCCACCAGGGCGTCGATGTCTGGCACGCCGGTCCGATCGGTACCTTCGTCGAGGAAGAGGTCACCGACTGGCTCCGGGAGCTGGTCGGCTTCGGGCCGGATGGCTGGGGGGTGCTGACGAGCGGCGGCGTCATGGCCAACGTCATGGCGATGACGGTCGCGCGCGACGTCTGGCTGGCGAAGCTCCGTGGAGCCGCCGGGGCTCCGCGGGGCGCCGATCTCGACGGGGTGCGGGTCTACGCGAGCGATCAGACCCACTTCTCGATCGCTCGGGCGCTGGGCGTGCTCGGCTTCCCCGACGAGACGCTCGTCGTGGTCGAGAGCGACGCGCGGTTCCGCATGCAGGCGGCACCCGTGGCCGAGGCGATCGAGCGCGATCGAGCCGCCGGACTGACGCCGCTCGCGATCGCGGCGGTCGCGGGCTCGACGAACACCGGATCGGTCGACGACACACGCGGGCTCGCCGACGTCGCCGAGCGCGAGGGCGTCTGGTTGCACGTCGACGCCGCGTACGGCGGAGCCGCCCGGCTCTCACGTCGAGATGCCCGTCGGGTGCCGGGACTCGAGCGAGCCGACACGGTCACGATCGATCCCCACAAGTGGTTCTTCCAGGCGTACGACATCGGGGCCCTCGTGGTACGCCGGCGCGACGATCTCCTGAGCACGTTCCACGAGGCGCCCGAGTACTACGCGTCGAACCGCCCCGAGGACGAGCCTCTCAATTGGTACCAGTACTCCCTCGAGGGCACGCGTCGGTTCCGCGGGCTGAAGCTCTGGATGAGCTGGAAGCAGCTGGGCACCGACGGGCTCGGCTCGTTGATCGAGCAGAACGACGACCTCGCGGCATACCTGGCGGGCCGGTGCCGGCAGGAACCCGACTTCGAGGCCGAGCCGGCCGAGCCGGAGCTGAGCGTCGTGTGCTTCCGGCACCTGCCGTCCGGTCACGGTGACTGGCCGCCCGGGGTGCTGGACGACTACCAGGCCCGGCTCCAGCGGGCACTGGAGGTCAGCGGTGACGCGTGGGTGAGCGTGACGACGCTGCGTGGGCGCACGTTCCTGCGCGCGGGCATCGTGAACTACCTGTCGACCGAGGCCGACGTCGATCGCATGCTGGACGCGCTGCGCCGTCTCTCGTCCGACGTCCGTCAGGCGATGGACCTCGCGTAGGAGCCCGTGTGCGGTCGGGGTTCAGCGAGATCGACGCAGCCACCGACGAGATGATTCCGGCGTCCGGTCGACGACCGACGATTGGAGGGCGAGGACGTCGACGCCCTCGATCCGTCGGCCCTCCACCCGGTGGCGCAGGCCCGCGTTGTCCCACGGTCGCCGCCGCGGCTTGGGCTCCTCCGTGTGAGGCCTGGTCTTCATGGTCCGGCGATGGTACGGCGGCCGCCCCGGGCGCGCCACGGCCGAACAGCCTCGGCGACGGATCGGGGGGACCAGACCTTCGGTCTAGTCCGCGAGCCCGCTCGGCGACGAGCGGGTCCTCGACGTGCCCCGAGAGATGCCTCAGAAGGCGTCTTCGAAGAGCTCGACCTGCGGCGACCCCCCGGGGATCTGTCCCCGACCGATCGCCACGCTCGCGACGTCGAACCGCACCGACACCGGCCCCACGCTGTGGGTCAGGAGGAAGACCTCGGCGAGCGCCCGCACCTTGCGCTGCTTCCGCGAGTCGACGGCCTCGAACCCGGCACCCCGCCGAGAGCCGCGGCGCGTCTTCACCTCGCAGAACACGAGGACGTCGCGACGACGCAGGATGAGGTCGATCTCGCCGAGACTGCATCGCCAGTTGGCGGCGACGAGCGTGAACCCGCGCTGCCGGTAGAGATCGAGCGTGACCCGCTCGCCGCGTGCGCCGAGGCTCGAACGCAGGTCGGACATGCGACGACGCTACGCCGAAGGTATGACACGGCGGCCACGACCCCGAAGGGGTCCGCGGATCGAGGGCTACGGTGCGGTGGGGGTGTCTGGGATCGTCGTCGGCTCGTCGCGCTTCGCGAGCTCCTCGACGTTGACGTCGCGCCGGGTCATCACCCGGACGCTCGCCACGAACCGGGCCGGCCGGAACATGTCCCACACCCACGCGTCGGTGAGATCGATCTGCACCCAACCCTCGTCGAGGGTCGTGAGGTGCACCTGGTTCGCGAGGTAGAAGCGGCGTTCCGTCTCGATCACGTACGTGAACATCGGGAGGACGTCGCGGTACTCCCGATAGAGCTCGAGCTCGCGCTCCTCTTCGAACCGCTCGATGTCGTCGTCGCTCATCATCGTTCAGCTTCTCACGCTCGGGCGTGAGCCCCATCCCGCCCACCGTCGCTGAGCCCTGCGCCGGCGGCCCCCGAGAACAGCGACGGCTGGGCGCACGGCGCGAACGACAGTCGATGCTGGGGGGTCGGGCCGTGGCGTTCCAGTGCCTCGAGGTGATCGGGCGTGCCGTAGCCCTTGTTGTGGTCGAACCCGAAGTCGGGGTATCGCTTGTGCAGCCGCCGCATGATGCGATCCCTCGTCACCTTAGCGACGATCGACGCGGCCGCGACGCTGGCGCTGACCGCGTCACCCTTCTTGACCCCGATCGACGGGCAGGGGATGCGCGGCACCGGGAACCCGTCGGTGAGCACGTAGTCGGGCTCGAGCGCCTTCGCGGCGCGACGGAGCAGGAAGATGTTGGTTCGGTGCAGGCCGCGCGCGTCGATCGCCGCCGGCTCGGCCTTGCACGCGATCCATGCGGCCGCGACCACGATGCGCCCGTACGCGGCGTCGCGCTGCGCCTCACTCAACACCTTCGAATCGTTGATGCCCTCGATGTCGAAGTCATCGGGGAGGATCACGGCCGCAGCGACGAGGGGTCCCGCCAGCGCACCCCGGCCAGCTTCGTCGGCGCCCGCCACCCGCGTGAACCCCTGGGCAGCGAGCATCCGCTCGTACCGATCCATCGTCACCGCACCACTCCGATCCTGGCCGGTGGCCAGACCCGCAGGAACGCCACCCCGATCACCCTCTCCACCGGAACGAGGCCGGTGCACGCCGGTGGGTCGCATCGGGAGTCACCCGAGTTCCCCCGATTGTCGCCCAGGACGAACAGCATGCCATCCGGCACCGTCGTGGGGGGGAAGTCCTGCCGAGGCACCGGCCGGTTCAGGTACGACTCCTCGACGGGCCGCCCGTTCACGAAGAGTGCTCCGGTGCGGTCGATCTCGACCGTGTCCCCTGGAAGACCCGCCACCCGCTTCACGAAGTCATCGTGCGGCGGGCTCGCGACACCGAGGGTCTCCCCAAGCCAGTGCAGTATGCCCCCGACGGGCCCGCGCACGGGTGTCGCGTCGTCGGGCCCCTCGAAGACGATCACGTCACCGCGATCGACGTCGTCGAACCGCACGCAGACGCGGCAGACGAGGATCCGGTCACCCTCGAGCAGGGTCGGCGCCATCGACGCGGACGGGATCGAGAACGCCTGCACGACGAGGAGCTTGATCGCGATCGCGAGCAGGACCGCGGCGCCGATGAGCACCGGGAGCTCGCGCCAACGGCTGTGCCCGCGCGCTTCGGGCGGTGAGGCGGTGGGCTCGGCGACGCCGGTCGGCCCATCGGCCACGGATCAGGCCTCGGCCTTCTCCTCGTCGGCGGACTCCGCCTCGTCGACACTGGCCTCAGGCGCTCCGGGCTCGTCGGATGTCTCGTCGGCCTCTGATCCCTCGACGGACGCCTCCGGCTCCTCGCTCACGCGTCCCTCGACATCGTCGGCCGCCTCGTCGGCTTCCCCGGCTTCAGCCTCGGCTGCCTCGGTCGCCGCGAGCGCCGCGGCCTCTTCCATCGCGGCGAGCTTCGCGTCGTCGACGCGACGCTCCTTGATCCGGGCCTTCTTGCCCCGCAGCTCACGCAGGTAGTAGAGCTTCGCCCGTCGCACGTGTCCGCGGCTCACGATCTCGAGCTTCGCGATCGACGGCGAGTGCACCGGGAAGGTGCGCTCCACGCCCACGCCGAACGAGATCTTGCGCACGGTGAACGTCTCACGCAGCCCACCGTTCTGGCGTCCTATCACCACACCCTGGAACACCTGCACGCGCTCGCGACTGCCTTCGACCACCCGCACGTGCACCTTCACGGTGTCGCCGGGGCGGAACTCCGGGATGTCGCTGCGCAGATAGGACTGCTCGATCAGATCGGTCTTGTTCATGGCAACGGCCGACGAGTGTACCAGCGGCCTTGCCGCGACCCGCCCGAACCCACGTGGGACGTGGGGCGACGACCCACTGGTCAGGGGCCGCGGCCTCCGGCCAGATCGGGCCGTGTCCGGCGTGTCTTCGCCTCTGCCGCCCGACGACGCCACCGCTCGATCTCCCCGTGGTCGCCTCCCACGAGCACGTCGGGCACGGACATGCCGCGGTACTCCCTCGGCCTGGTGTAGTGAGGGTGATCGAGCAGCTCGGGATCGGCGAACGAGTCTTGCTCGTGCGACTCTCGCCGGCCGATCACGCCGGGCACGAGGCGCGTCACCGCCTCGATCACGACGAGCGCGGGCAATTCCCCTCCCGAGAGCACGTAGTCCCCGATCGAGACCTCCTCGGCAGGAAGGCCTTCGACGACGCGCTCGTCCACGCCCTCGTAGCGCCCGCACAGCAGCGTGAGGTGGTTCTCGGCCGCCAGTTCCCGGACGAGCTCCTGGTCGAGCCGGCGCCCTGCAGGCGAGAGCAGGACCACGCGACCGCGCTCGGGGTCGAGTGACTCGACGGCACGGAACCAGACGTCGGGCCTCATCACCATGCCGGGTCCACCGCCGAACGGCGCATCGTCGACCGTGCGATGCGGGTCGTCGGTCCAATCGCGCAGGTCGTGCACCCGGACGTCGAGCACGCCCGCCTCGATCGCCTTGCCGAGCAGGCTCTGGCCGAGCGGCGCGCGCACCAGCTCGGGGAAGATCGTGATGACGTCGATGCGCACGAGCGGAGGCTACCGCGCCCCGGCCGGGGAGGTTCACTCCTCGGGAGTGGTGAGTCCCGGCACGTCGTGCACCACGATCCGCTTCGCGGCGATGTCGACGGCCACGATCACGTCGCGGATCGCGGGCACGAGGGTCTCCTCCCCGTCCGCGCCGACCGCGACCCAGAGATCGTTCGCCGGGTTGGGGATGACCTCGGAGACCGCGCCGAGCGCCCGCCCGGACTCGGTGACGACCGTGCATCCTTCGAGCTGGAACGGCCAGTACTCCCCTTCGGGCAGTTCCGGGAGCCAGGACTCCGGGACGACGAGCACGTGACCTCGCAGGGCTTCCCCGGCGGTTCGGTCGTCGACCCCCGAGAACTTCACCAGCATCCGCGCGCCGTGTGCGTGCGCTCGCTCGATCGTGAGTGCACGGCCGTCGTCGGTGAACAGCGCCGCCCCTTGCACGAATCGATCGGGGTTGTCGGAGCGGACCTCGACGGCGACCTCACCCCGGATGCCGTGGGCCTTCGTGACGTGTCCGACGGCGATGGTCGGCTCGGGCACCTCAGTCGGCGATGTCGACGTAGGCGCTCGTGCCCTGCCGTGTCGCGGCCGCACGGACGACCGCACGGATCGCCTTCGCGGTGCGACCGCCCTTGCCGATGACCTTGCCCATGTCGTCGGGCGCCACGCGCACGGTGTAACGCGGGCCGCGGTCGTCCTCGGACTCCGTCACCTCGACGTCATCGGGCTCGTCGACGAGCTCGCGCACCAGGAAGTCGACGAGGTCCCGCACGACCCGGCGCTACTCCTCGGTGGACGCTTCGGCGTCGGCGGCCGGAGCATCCTCGGCCGGCGCTTCGGCCTCGGTTGACAGGTCCGCGTCGGCGGCAGGAGCTGCCGCCTCCTCGACGGCCGGGGGCGGAGCCGCTGCCTCCTCCGCTGCGGCCGCGGCCTTCGCGACGGCCTTCTTCGAGAGCTTGGGCTCGTCGGGCTTCGCGTCGCGTACCCGGACCTGACCGGCGGCGCTCGGGCGCTCGGCCACGAACGTGTCCCAGATGCCCACCTTCACCATGAGGTTGCGGACCTGGTCGCTCGGTTGCGCGCCGACCCGCAGCCAGTGCAGGGCGCGGTCGGCGTCGATCTCGATCAGGCTCGGGTCCTCGAGCGGGTGGTACTTGCCGATGTTCTCGATGAACCGGCCGTCGCGCGGGGAGCGCTGGTCGGCCACCACGACGCGATAGAAGGGGCGCTTGTTGGCTCCCATGCGCCGCAGTCGGATGCGTGTCGCCATATCTCGTTCCCAGTCCTCGTTCGTCTATCGCTTCGGCAGTTTCGCCGAAGGCACCTTCATCATGCCCGGGACGCGCTTTCCGCCCATCATCGTGCGCATCATCTTCCTCGCGCCCTCGAAGTCCTTGAGCAGCGAGTTGACGTCGGCGGTCGTGACCCCGGACCCGTTCGCGATCCGCAGGCGGCGCGACCCGGAGATGATACCGGGTTCGCGCCGCTCGGCAGGGGTCATCGACAGGATCATCGCCTCGGCACGCTTCAGCTCCCCCTCGTCGATCGCGTTCGCCATCTCCTTCATCGCGTTCTTGCCGCCCGGCACGCCCGGAAGCATCTTGAGCAGGTCGCCCATCGAGCCGAGCTTCTGCACCTGCCGCAACTGATCGAGGAAGTCCTCGAACGTGAACTGCCCCTTCAGCATGTTCTCGGCCGACTTCTGCGCCTCGGCCGTGTCGAGCTTCTCCTGCGCCTTATCGATCAGGGTCAGCACGTCGCCCATGCCGAGGATGCGACCCGCCATGCGGTCGGGGTAGAAGGGCTCCAGGTCGTCGGGTTTCTCACCCGTGCCCACGAAGTACACGGGCCGGCCGGTGACCGCCGTGATCGACAGCGCCGCGCCGCCGCGTGCGTCGCCGTCGAGCTTCGTGAGCACGAAGCCGGTGGTCTCGACCTCCCGCATGAACTCGCGCGCCTGCAGCACCGCGTCCTGACCGGTCATCGCGTCGGCGGCCATCAGCACGTGCCGGGGCCTCGTGACATCTCTGATCTTGCGGGCCTGCCTCATCATCTCGGGGTCGACGTGGAGTCGGCCCGCGGTGTCGATGATCACGACATCGGCGTCCTGGCGTTCGGCCTCCTTCAGGCCCTGCTTGGCCACCTTCACGGGATCCTTGCCCTCCGACCACACCGGCACGCCGATCTCCCGGCCGAGCGTGCGCAGCTGCTCGATGGCGGCGGGGCGCTCGAGGTCTGCCGCGATCAACAGCGGGCGCTTCCCCTTGCCCTTCAGGTGCGTCGCGAGCTTCGCGCAGGCGGTCGTCTTCCCGGAGCCCTGCACGCCGGCCATGATGACCACGGCGGGGCGGGCCCCGCCGAGCTCGAAGGGATGGTGCTCGCCTCCGAGGGTGACGGTGAGCTCCTCGTTCACGACCTTCACCACCTGCTGGCCCGGCGTGAGGCTCTTCATCACCTCCTCGGAGAGGGCTCGCGCTCGCACGCGCTCGAGGAAGTCATCGGCCACCTCGACGGCGACGTCGGCTTCGAGCAGCGCCGTCCGCATATCGGCCAGGGCGTTGTCGACCTGCTTCGGGTGGAGCTTGCCCCGAGATCTGAGCTTCTTGAAGGTGCCGTCGAGTCGATCGGTGAGCGTGTCGAACATCTGACCTCGTCGTGTCGTCGCCTGGGGGAACGAGCGCAGCGCGCCCGGAGGCGGGGCCGCGGCGACTAGGATTCTACCGGGGGGGTGCCATGCCTGAGTCCGATCTGCGCGACGTGAGCCTGATCGCCGTGACCAGCCACGAGATGCGGAGCCCGCTCGCCGCGATCCGCGGCTTCGTGGACATGCTGCAACGCAGGCGCGACGAACTGACCGAAGACGAGATCGACGAGTTCCTGCAGGTCATCGCGGCCCAGACCGACCGGCTGATCCGTCTCGCCGACGATCTCGTCACGATGGAGAGCCTCGAGGACGTGTCGCTCACCGTGCTCCCCGAACCCATCGTGCTCGTGCCCGCACTGGAGCAGCTCGTCCGGGAGATCCCCGGCGGCGCCGATCGCATCGAGCTCCGCATCACTGCGGATGCGCCGCCGACGATCGAGTCCGACGCGCTGCGGCTCGGTCAGGTGCTCACGAACCTGCTCACGAACGCGCTGAAGTACTCGGAGGAGACGGCCCCCGTCACGATGGAGGTGAGCTCGGTGGCCGACGACGCGATCGGCATCGCCGTGATCGATCACGGCATCGGCATCGAGGCCATCGAGCGCGAGCGTGTCTTCGAGCCCTTCTACCGCACGGCTGAGGGCGCGCGTTCCGCGGAGGGCTCGGGTCTCGGCCTCGCGATCGCCAGGCGACTCGTCGATGCGCTACGCGGCGAGGTCACCGCCGAGCCGACCCCCGGTGGGGGGACGACGTTTCGCGTCACGCTTCCGGTGCGTGCGGCGGCGCGCTGAGCACCCTCTCGACCGTGCGCAGCAGCGTGATCGGGCTGAACGGCTTCGTGAAGTACTCGTCGGCACCGAGGGCCATGGCGCGCTCGCGACCTTCCTCACCGTCGGCCGTCACGATGATCACCCGAACCCCGGCCGTGGACGGGTCGGCGCGCACCGACGCCAGCACCTCGGCACCGTTCGACCCCGGGATGTTCATGTCCAAGAACACGAGGTCGGGCGGGTCGGCGCGCACCATCTCGAGCGCCCGATGCCCATCGGCGGCTTCCTCGATCGAGAACCCCTCGCCCTCGAGCACGAGACGCATCGCCTCGCGCATCGTGGGATGGTCCTCCACGATGAGGATCCGGACTTCGGGCACCGCGACCCCCTCTGCTCTGGTGTCTTCGGGCTAGCCGGACAGCAGACGCTCCGCGAAGGCGCCCGCGTCGAACGGCCGTAGATCGTCGGCTCCCTCGCCGACGCCGACGAAGCGAACCGGCACGCCGAGCTCCTCTCGCACGGCGAGCACGATGCCCCCCTTCGCCGATCCATCGGTCTTCGTGAGCACCACCCCGGTCACCTCGACGGCGTCGGTGAACGCCCTCGCCTGGGCGATGCCGTTCTGCCCCGTCTGGGCGTCGAGCACGAGGAGGGTCTCGTCGACCTGAGCGCCGGCCTTCTCGATCACGCGCTTGACCTTGCCGAGCTCGTCCATCAACGGCGTCTTCGTATGGAGACGGCCGGCGGTGTCGACGATCAGCACGTCGGCCCCGCGGGCGGTGGCCGACTTCACGGCGTCGAACGCCACCGCCCCAGGATCGGCGCCGCGCTCCTGGCTCACCAGCTGCGCCCCGGCGCGCGTCGCCCAGACCTCGAGCTGCTCACCGGCCGCCGCACGGAACGTGTCGGCGGCGGCGATGCTCACCCGCTTGCCCTCGCCGGTGAGGCGCTTCGCGAGCTTGCCGATCGTGGTCGTCTTCCCGGCGCCGTTCACCCCGACCACCATCACGACGCCGGGACGGCCATGCGGCAGACGCAACGATCCGTCAGGTCCGAGCACCGCGACGATCTCCTCACGCAACAGCGCCACCGGGTCACCGCCGCTCGCGAAGTCCGCCTTGACGCGCCCGACCAGATCGGCCGACCCCTTCGGCCCGACGTCGGCCTTGACCAGCAGGTCCTCGAGCCGCTTCCAGGTCTCCTCGCCGACGCCACCCGTGAAGAGCGCCTTGACCTTGGCGCCGAGCCCCTCCTTGTGGAAGACGCCACCAGAGGCACCCGCCTCGTGGTGTACCGGCTCGTGTCGCTGCTTCGCCGGATGCATGCGGGTGGGCTCGCGCACGTGCCCCGCGCCGGTGTGCGTCTCTCGCTCCAGGTCCTGCAGGCGCGAACCGCGAGAGGACCGGATCACGAAGAAGCCGACGACCGCCAGGACCGCCAGGGTCCCGAAGACGATGATGGTGAACGTCACGCTCGCGAGGCTAGCCGACCGGTTCGCCCTCTGGCACTTCGATCACCGGCTCGTCGTCGGCGGACGTCTGGGGGGCGAACGCCGCCGCGGCGGCTTCCCGCTCGCCCTCGAGCCGGGCATCGGTCTCGAGGGAGGTCGGATGATCGAGTTGCTGCGCGACCACCTTCGTGGTGCCGTCCTTGTTGAGCGAGATGCCGTACATCATCGCGGCGATCTCCATCGTGCGCTTCTGGTGCGTGACGATCAGCACCTGCGACTCGCGAGCGAAGCCCTCGACCAGGCGCAGGAACCGGTGCAGGTTGACGTCGTCGAGCGCGGGCTCGACCTCGTCCATCAGGTAGAACGGCGAGGGGCGGGCGGTGAAGATCGCGAAGAGGAACGCCATCGCGGTGAGCGAGCGTTCTCCACCCGACAGCAGCGAGATCCGCTTGACCCGCTTGCGACCGGGACTGGCCTCGATCTCGATGCCGCTCGTGAGCGGCTCGGCAGGGTCGGTGAGCACCAGGCGGCCGTCACCGCCGGGGAACAGATCCTTGATCAGTCGCTCGAACTGCAAGGCAACGTCTCGGTAAGCCGCGGTGAACGTCTCGGTGATCTCGCGATCGACCTGCGCGATCACCTCGAGCAGATCACGGCGGGCGTGCTTCACGTCGTCGAGCTCGCGGGCCATGAAGTCGTGGCGCTCCTGCAGGACCTCGAACTCTCCGGTGGCGAGCAGGTTCACGCGCCCCAGCAGGGCGAGGCGGCGCTGCACCAGCTCGGATCGCTTCTCGAGCGCCTCGACCGAGTCGTCGTCGCTCAGCGCGGCGACGAGCTCCTCCGGATCGGCCTGGTGCCCCTCGCGGATCAACCGCTCGGCCTCGCGGATGCGCCGCTCGATGTCACCGCGGTTGCGGTCGTCGCCTTCGTAGGCCTCGCGCAGACGCTCGAGCTCGGTCGACGCGTCGCGCCACGCCTTGTTGACCGAGGCCTCACGTTCGGCGACCTCGCGCTCGGCGGTTGCGGCGGCGTCGCGGGCGCCTGCCGCCGCGAGTGCGGCGGCCTCGGCAAGGGCAACCTCGGCCTCGGCGGCCTCGCGAGCGGCCTCGGCGGCCTCGAGGGCCGCCCGCATCGCCACAGGGTCGTCGGCCGATAGCTCGTCGCGCTCTATGCGCAACGCCGCCATCCTCAGGTCGTGGGCGGAGCGGTCCCGCCGCAGCGTCTCCACCGCCACCCGGGCCGAGACCGGAGGCTGCGGGGTCGGCGGCAGGTCGGGCGCCGGCTCGGACGCGGACGGCCCGAGTGACACCAGGCGCTCACGCGCAACCGCGACCGTCTCGTCGAGCGCGGTCAGGCGTTGGGCGAGCAGCTCCTCCTCCTTGCGCATGCCGCTGAGGTCGCGCTCGAGGCCCGCGAGACGCTCGGCGACCGATGTGATCTCAGCGTCGGCGGCCTCGATCTGTTCCCTCAGGAAGTCGATCTCGCCACCGATCTCCTCGAGGCGCTCGCGCTTGGGACTCAGCGCGTTCATCGTGGCGGACAGGTCGTGCGCGACGACGACGAGCTCGGCCCTGATCTCGCGGGCGCGGGCGTCGGCTTCCTTGGCCGTATGGATGACCGCCGGCCCGACGAGCACGCCTTCGGGGGTCACGAACGCCGCGGTGGGGTGGAGGCGCTGCTTCTCCGATGCCTCGCGAACGGTCTCGGCGAGATAGACGTCGCGGAGCAGGGTGCTGGCGATGCCCCGGGCCGCCGGCTCGGCCACGACCGCTGCGAGCAGCTTGCGCTCGCCGGCGACCCCGATCGGCACGGGCCCGCCCGAGGCGATCGCGAGGATCGCGCCGTCGCCCTCGGGCGCGTCGGCCAGCGCCCGGTCGCCGTCGTCGTACACGACGGCGTCGGCGAGCGGTCCGAGCGCCGCGACCAGGGCACGCTCGAGTCCGGGCTCGACCTTCACGAGGTCCTTCAGCAATCCGATCGCGCGGCCCTTGTGTCCCTTGAGGAAGCGCGAGCCCGCCGTCTCCTCGATGTCCTGCCGCCGCGCCTCGAGCAGGTCGCGGCGCGCCTCGTGCCGGCGCCGGACATCGTCGAGCTCCTCGATCTTGTCGACCAAGCCTCGGCGCTCGGTCTCGAGGGCGGCCCGCTTCTCGCTCATCGGCGCGGACTGGTCGTCGAACGTCTCGATCTCGCCTTCGAGTCCCACGCGCTCGGACTCGGCCTCCGCGATGCGTTCGCGCACCGCTGCCAGCGACCCTGCGAGCCGCCCCCGCTCCCGCTCGCTGGACGCGAGCGAGCGCTCGAGCGCGTCGACCTCGGCTCGGCGGCCGGCAGCCGCCTCGCCGGCCTGCCGCCGCAGATCCTCGATGCGGTGGCGCTCCTGCTCCGCGGCACGGAAGGCCAGCTCGGCCACCTCGAGCTCGCGCTCGCTGCGCTCGAGCTGGGCGACGACGTCGGTCAGCTCGGCCTCGATGCGAGCGATCTCGGTGTCGACGGCATCGACCCGGGCGGCTCGCGAGGCGTGCGACGCGAGCTGTTCGCGCGCCGCGCCCTCGTGTTCCACGGCCTCGCGGAGGGATCGCTCGGCGCGACGTCGGTCCTCGGCGGTGCTGCGGAACGCGACCTCGGCCTCGGCCAGCGCGGTCGACGCCGCGGCCCGCGCGTCGGCGGCGGCGAGCACCTCGCCGTCGAGGGCGTCGAGTCGCTCGCGGGCGGCGGTGCGCTCGTCGAGGCCCCGCTGCCACCCCTCGGCTCGGCGATCCCGCTCGCGCAGCAGGGCGCGGAGCCGAGCGGCCGCGAGCGTGCGGGAGAGCGTCTCCGCCTCGGTCGTCAGCGTCTCGTGCTTCTTCGCCATCTCCGCCTGCTGCTGCAGCGGCTTCAACTGCCGACGCAGCTCGGCGAGCACGTCCGCCAGGCGCAGCAGGTCCTGGTCGAGGTTCGCGAGCTTGCGCTCGGCGCGTTCCTTGCGGCGTCGGTGCTTCGCGACGCCCGCAGCCTCCTCGATGTACTTGCGGCGGTCCTCCGGCTTGGCGAGAAGCACCTCCTCGAGCTGGCCCTGTCCGACCACGGTGTGCAGCGCGCGACCGATGCCGGTCTCGGAGAGCAGCTCCTGCACGTCGAGCAGGCGCACGACCTGGCCGTTGATGCGGTACTCCGACTCCCCCGACCGGAAGATCGTGCGCGCCACCTCGATCTCGCTCATCGGCACGGGGATCTTGCCCGCGGAGTTGTCGATCACGAGCTTCACCTCGGCCATGCCGAGAGCGGGTCGAGAGGGCGTGCCCGCGAAGATCACATCGGCCATGTGCCCGCCTCGGAGCGATCGGGCGCCCTGTTCGCCGAGCACCCAACTGATCGCGTCGACCAGGTTGGACTTGCCCGAGCCGTTGGGCCCGACGATGACCGACACGCCCGGGATGAACTCGAGCACCGTCTTGTCCGCGAACGACTTGAACCCGCGGATCGTGATCGACCGGAGGAACATGTGGGCGGATGCTAACAGGGATGTGATTCTGACCGGTGGAGGCTATCGGGCGACGCGGAACTCCCGTTCACCCGTCGGCTGCTCCCACCGCAGGTCGACCCGTTCGACGTGCGCGAAGGGCGGACCCTCGGCGCACCAGGCGAGGATCGCATCGACCGCGTCGGGCTCGCCTTCGAACTCCGCCTCGACGCCGCCGTCGAGCGTGTTGCGGACCCATCCTCCGATGCCGAGCGCCCGCGCCCGCTCGACGCACGACGCCCGGAAGAAGACCCCCTGCACCTGCCCTCGAACCTCCACGTGGACCCTGCGCACACCGCCATGGTGCCACCGGCGACGCACGTTGGCCGGCCTCGTGTTCGGTACATTGAGCGGCCATGGCAACCTACGATGCCCGCACCGCGCTGCTCGTCGTCGACGTCCAGAACGACTTCGCCGACCCGTCCGGCAGCCTCTACGTCGCCGGCGGCGAGCAGATCGTGCCGATCGTCAACGCTGAGGTCGAGCGGGCGCGAGAGGCGGGAGCCCAGGTCGTCTACACGCAGGACTGGCACCCGGAGCACACCCCGCACTTCCAGCGGGACGGTGGCATCTGGCCGGTGCATTGCGTGGAGGACACGCACGGAGCGGAGTTCCACGAGGACCTGCTCGTGGCCGACAGCGAGGTCGTGCGCAAGGGTCACGACGGCCGTGACGGCTACTCCGGATTCAGCGTGCGTGACCCACTCTCGGGCGAACGGGGAGACACGCTGTTGCACGAGATGCTCGAGGCGAACGGCATCGAGCGGCTCGTGATCTGCGGACTGGCCACCGACTACTGCGTGGTCGAGACCGTCCTCGACGCGAGGATGCTCGGTTACCCGGTCGAGGTGTTGACCGACGCCGTGCGCGCGGTCGAGCTCCAGCCCGGCGACGGAGCCACCGCCCTGGCCCGCATGCGGGAGGCGGGCGCCGAGCTCGTCTGAGCATCGCGGATCAGCTCTGGCACTGAGGGCAGTAGAACGAGCTTCGCTGCGAGATCTTCACGCTCTCGATCGGCGTTCGGCACCGGCGGCAGGGCAGCCCGAGACGCCCGTACACCTTGAGCTCCGGGCCGTACTCCCCCGGGTTGCCGAACAGATCGACGTAGGCCTCGTCGTCCAGGGTCGTGCCCCGGAGCTTGATCGCCTCCTGCAGTACCTCCTGGATCGCCCGGTAGAGCCGTCGGACCTCCTGGGAGGACAGCGCGTCGCTCATGCGGTCGTACCGGATGCCGGCGTGGAACAGCACCTCGTCGGAGTAGATGTTGCCGAGCCCCGAGATGAACTTCTGGTCCATCATGAGCTGCTTCATCTTCGATGCCCTGTCGGCGAGCAGGAACTGGAACGTGGGCCAGGTGAACACCTGATCGAGCGGATCGATCGCGAGGTGTTGGAGCTCCTTCACCTTGCCGAGTTCGTCGGCGCTCGTCACGAACATCTCACCGAACGTGCGCGGATCGACGTATCGGAGGTCGCCGCGTTGTTGGAACGTCAGCACGACGTGCGTGTGAGGCGGCATCGCGACACGCCCAGTGCCCCGGTGGAACTGTCCGCTCATGCCGAAGTGCACGACCAGCACGTCGCTCGAGTCGAGGGTGATGAGGATGTACTTGCCCCGCCGCTCGACCTTGGCGATCTTGCGGCCGATCAGGCGCGAGGTGAAGTCCTTCCGCGTCTTGTGACGCCGGATCACGCGCATCGCGTTCTTCGAGCCCTTGACCTCGGCGTCTTTGATGCGCAGCCCCACGACGTCCTTCTCGAGGTCGCGGCGCATCACTTCGACTTCAGGCAGCTCCACCCTGGTCCCCCCTCACGAGGCCTTCCGCCTCAGGCGCCAAACGTTCGGAGATACGTGCGAACGCCTCAGCGGCCGCCCGTTGTTCGGCCTCCTTCTTGGACCGGCCGATGCCGGTCCCCATCGGCTCGCCGCCCAGGTGCACGGTGGCCGTGAACTCCTTCTCGTGGTCCGGACCTCGCTCCTCGAGCCGGTACTCGGGCATCGAGCGAAGCGCCTGTGAGGCGAGCTCCTGCAGGATCGTCTTGTAGTCGCGATCGCCCTCGCCACGAACGTACGCCTGCATCCGTGGCCGGAACAGCCGCTCGATCAGCTCCGTGGCGACCGCGAGCCCTCGGTCGAGGTACACAGCGCCGAAGACGGCCTCGAGCGCGTCGGCGAGGATCGACGACTTGTCGCGCCCGCCGCTCTGCTCCTCCCCCTTGCCGAGCAGCACGACGTCGCCGAGCCGCAGGGAGCGTGCCACGTCAGCGAGCGCGGACATGTTCACGATCGCCGCCCGCAGCTTCGCGAGGGAACCCTCGGGCATGTCGGGATACGTGGCGTAGGCCATGTCGGTGACGACGAGTCCGAGCACCGAATCCCCCAGGAACTCCAGGCGTTCGTTCGTCACCGTGAGGCCCCGCTCGAACGCGAACGAGCGATGCGTCAGGGCCGCCTCGCGCAGCGCGGCGTCGGAGAACGTCACGCCGAGGGCAGCGTCGAGGGACTCCAGCGGCATCGTCGCCCCGGCCACGGCCCGGGCGTCAGCCTGCGATTCGGCCACGACGGGTTACTCGACCTCGATCGCCTGGCGGCCGGCGTAGTAGCCGCAGTTGCCGCAGACCCTGTGCGAGAGCTTGGGCTGCTTGCATTGTGGGCACTCGGCGAACGCGGGCGCCGACGCCTTCCAGTTGGCGGCGCGTTTGTCGCCGCGTGACTTGCTCTGCTTCTTCTTCGGAACCGCCATCTGTCGCTCCTTGTCGTCTCCGGATGGTCTCCGGTCAGGTATCAGTTCTCGTCGAGCATGGGCGCGAGCTGTTCGAGGGCCGCCCAGCGCGGGTCGACCTCCACGTGCCCGGGGCACTCGTCCAGGTTGCGATCCCCCCCGCAGACAGGGCACAAGCCCTGGCACTCGGGTCGGCACAGGGGAGAGAAGGGCAGCTCGACCCCGATCACGTCGCGAAGCATCTGGTCGGGATCGAGCGAACCCTCGGGGTCGAGCGGGTAGTCGTCGGTGTCGGGCTCGGGATCGACCACGAACATCTCGTGCACCTCGACGGCCACGAGCTGTTCGAACTCCTTGAGGCAGCGAGCGCACCGCAACGCGAGCGTTGCCCGGACCGTGCCGGTGACGAGGATGCCCTCGACCAGGGCCTCGAGCAGCAGGTCGCCCCGGATCGGCACGTCATCGCGGACGCGGGCGAGCTCGGTGCCGAGGCCGACGAGGGGCTCGGCCACGGCGTGGTGCTTCGATGACCCCGGCTGTCCGATCAGGTCGCTGACGTCGATCTCCGCGATCATCGTTCCTCCTCGTCGAAGAGCGGCGTCTCGCGAGAGGGCCGGCCCTCGTGGGCGGACCCGTCCGACCCGCCGAACTCCTGCTCGGCCGCGGTGCCGGGGGTGCGCAGCTTCTCTCGCCCGACCTCGACCTGGTCGAGGGTCTTCGCGAGGGCGCGCGAGGACGATTGGGAATCCTCGAGGATGCGGCGCAACGCGATCTCGAACTGCGCCAGCTTGGCGTCGACGTACGCCTCCGCCTCCCGGCGCATCCCACGGGCCTGCTCGTCCGCCTCGGCCAACGCGCGCTCGGCCTCCTCGGCTGCCCGGGCGACGACGGCCTCCTGACGGGCCATCTTCAGCTGCTCGTCGCGGGCCTGCTGCACGATGGCCTCGGCGTCGGCGCGGGCCTTCGCGAGCAGATCCTCGCGATCCTTCACGACCCACCGAGCCTGCTTGATCTCGTCGGGCAGGGCCTCCTGCATCTCGTTGATCAGGTCGAGTACCTCGTCTCGGTTCACCAGCACCGACGACGACAGCGGCATCGCCTTGGCCTCTCGGACCATCTCGTCCAGATGGTTCAGGCGGGCGGTGATGTCCATCAGCGACCACCCCTCTCGCTCACGAGGCGCTCCCGCAGCAGCGTGCGGACCTCGTCGGGCACCAGCCCCTCGACGTCCCCGCCGAACCGGGCGACCTCCTTCACGAGCGATGACGACAGGAACGACCACGAGGGGTTGGTCGGCATGAAGAGGGTCTCGACCCGGGCGAGACGGTGGTTCATCTGTGCCATCTGGATCTCGAACTCGTAGTCGGAGACCGCCCGCAGGCCCTTCACGATCACGGCGTCACCGCGCGAGCGGGCAAAATCGACCAACAGCCCCTTGAACGCCTCGACCTCGACGCCGGTCATGCCGGCGCAGGCCTTCTCGAGCATCGCGACGCGTTCCTCGATGCTGAACATCGGTTGTTTGGCGGGGTTCTCGAGCACCGCCACCACGACGGTCTCGAACGTCTGGCTCGCACGCTCGATGATGTCGAGGTGACCGTTGGTGACGGGATCGAACGTCCCCGGACACAGGGCGGTCAGGCCCAATGGAACCTCCCGGTCGTCGTTGGCCGGTCGTGATCGGCCGATCGCTATGGCCAGCTCTCAGGCAGATCCTTCCGGCCGGAACAGGATCACGAGGCTGTCGCCGTAGCGGAGCTGCCTCGCGACCGCCCAGTGTAGCGGAATGACAGGCATGGAACTCTTGTGACCCCGGGTCAATACGACGGTCCAGGTCTCGGGACGCAGCCAACCATCGGCCAGTTCCCGCAGGACATCGTCCACGTCCGGACTTCCCAGGTCGTACGGGGGGTCGCAGATCACGAGATCGTACGGGGCCCCCGGCAGGTCATCCCTCGCGGTGAATCGGGGGATCGCCGAGGGCACCACCTCCCCCCGGGAGGCGAGCTTCGTGGCAGCCAGGTTCCGCTTGATAGCGCTCACCGCCGCGGGAGCCCGGTCCACGAACAGGGCGCGCTCCGCGCCGCGGGAGAGCGCCTCGATGCCCGCGGCCCCCGTACCGGCGTACAGGTCGAGGACCACAGCCCCCTCGAGGACCCCGGGTCCCAAGCTCGAGAAGAGTCCCTCACGGGCTCGGTCGGAGATGGGCCGCACGGACGGGGGCACCGGCCCCAACCTGACTCCCTTGGCAGAGCCGGCGACGATACGCATCGGCCCAGCGTATCGGGCGGGTCTCGAGCGCCCGCCCGCTCAGGAGCGGAAGAGCCAGTCGATCGAGCGCTCGAATCGATGTCGGAGCTCGTCGAACAGCTCGGGGTGGCGCGCGAGCGAAGGGTCCTCGTCGATCACCGCGAACGCTCGGGCTCGGGCCCGAGCGACGAGGGGCATGTCCTCGGCGAGCCGAGCGAGCCGCAGGTCGGGCATGCCCGACTGCTTCGCATCGAACAGCGTGCCCTCGCCGCGCAGCCGAAGGTCCTCGTCTGCGAGCTCGAACCCATCGGTCGTGCGCACCATGGCGTCGACACGTGCCCGAGCCTCGAAGTTGTCCTCGTCGGACTCGTCGAAGAGCACGCACGTGCTCGGGTGCTCCCCGCGGCCGATCCGCCCACGGAGCTGGTGGAGCTGGGCGAGGCCGAACCGCTCGGCATTCTCGACCAGCATCACCGTCGCGTTCGGAACGTCGACCCCGACCTCGATCACGGTCGTCGAGATCAACAGGTCCGCCTGCCCGACACGGAACCGCTCCATGATCGCCTCCTTGTCCTTGGGGCGCATGCGTCCGTGCAGCAGCTCGATGCGCAGATCGGGGAAGACCTCGGTCGCGAGCCGTTCGGCTTCGGCCTCGGCAGCCTTCACCTGGTTCCTGTTGCCCTCGTCGATCGCGGCGCACACGACGAACCCCTGGCGATCGGCTCCGACCTCCTCGCGGACGAGGGCGTACGCGGCCGCTCGGTGCTCGGCGGTACGCGCCGCGCGGGTGGCGATCGGCTGCCGACCCTCGGGCAGCTCGTCGAGCACCACGACGTCGAGATCGCCGTAGTACGTCAACGCGAGGGTCCGCGGGATCGGCGTCGCGGTCATGATCAGCACGTCCGCCTCGCCCCCCTTCCGCTTCAGGGCGGTGCGCTGGTGCAGCCCGAACCGGTGCTGCTCGTCGACCACGGCGAGGCTGAGATCGGCGAACGTCACGCTCTCCTGCACCAGGGCATGGGTGCCGACGACCAGGTCGACGCTGCCGCCGGCCACGGCGTCGACCGTGCGCTGACGATCCTTGGCGGTGACGGCGCCCGTGAGGAGCGCGTACGTCACCGCGGGCTCGCCGGCGTCGGTCGAGGGCGGTCCGTCGAGCGGGTCGAGCCTCAGCAGTGAGGCCTGCCCGCCGGAGGCTGCGGCGGATCGGGTGGAGGCGAACTCGAGGTACGGCACCCCTCCCATGCGGCTGAGCAGATCGTTCACCGATCGGAAGTGCTGGCCCGCCAGCACCTCGGTCGGGGCCATGATCGCCGCCTGGTGGCCGGAGTCGATCGCCACGAGCGCGGCGTGCAGGGCGACGAGTGTCTTGCCGGCGCCGACGTCGCCCTGCAGCAAGACGTTCATCGGCTGCGGCCTCGCCATCGCCGTGCCGATCTCGCCCATCGCCCGTCGCTGGGCGCCGGTCGGCTCGAACGGGATCGTCTCGAGCAGTCGCGAGGCGAGCGCACCATCGAGGTCGTGGGACACCCCAGCGCTCTCGGCTTGCACGCGATGCTTGCGGAAGGCCACCCCCAGCTCCAGCGTGAACAGCTCGTCGAACTTCAACCGCTGACGGGCGGCCTCCAACGACGATTCGTCGGCCGGGAAGTGGATGTCGCGGAGCGCCCGATCGTATGAGCCGAGGCCCTCGGCATCGACGATCTCGGCCGGCAACGGGTCGTCGATCGGCCCGAGACGCTCGAGCGCGCGGTGCAGCAGCTCTCGGATCGTGCGCGTCGTCACGCCTTCGGTGGCCGGGTGTACGGGCGTGATGCGGGCCGTGTGCACGAGGTCGGCGTCGTCCCCCCGGAGGAACTCGACCTCCTGGTTGGAGAGCTGCAGGCGTCCTCTGTAGAGCGTCGCCACCCCCGAGACCGCCACCTCCGCGCCCTCGCGGTAGAGGTTCGCCGCCCAGGGCTGGTTGAAGAACGTGAGGTCCAGGTAGCCCGTGCCGTCCCCGAGCGTCACGGTCACCATCGACTGACGCCTGCGGGTGAGCCGTTTCGTGACCTTGCGCACGCGCGCGATCACCGTGACGTACGCGCCGATCTTCAGGTGCCCGATCGTCTCCACGCGCGATCGATCGATGTAGCGGCGCGGATAGTGGTGCAGCAGGTCGCCGACCGCGTGGATCTCGAAGGCGCTCGCGAGCACCTCGTGCGCCGGGTCGCCCTTCGTACGGAACCCTGCCCGACGCTTCGCGATCGTCGCGTCGATCTCGAGGATCGACGACGCGGGTGTCAGCGGAGGGCCGGCTGCGTGCGCGCTCACGCAGCCGGTTGTACCACGCGCCCTGGACCCTTCGATGTCCGGGACCATCGCAGCGGAGATCACATCGGGTCGGGGGCACGACACCTACGATGGACCCATGCCCCGTTCGATCGTCCTGGCGGCACTCGCCGCGACGCTGACGCTCACTGCGTGCCTCGGGTCGTCCTCCGACGATCCGGCATCCTCGATGGCGCTCCCCTCGACCGCCGACGCGCTGCCCGCCGCCGACGCCGATGCGTTCCGCGGGTTGCTCGGCGACCTGCATGGAACCCCGGTGGTGGTGAACCTGTGGGCCTCGTGGTGCGAGCCCTGCAAGCGCGAGATGCCGATGCTCGCCCGGGCGGCCGCAGACCATCCCGACGTGCAGTTCCTCGGGGTCGACACGCTGGATTCGAGGGAAGGTGCCGAGGCGTTCGTCGCCGAGTACTCGGTGCCGTTCCCCTCGCTGTTCGACCCGGACGGCGCGATCCGTACCGAGCTGGGCAGCTTCGGCCTCCCCGTCACGGTCTTCTTCGACGCCGAGGGCAACGAGGTCGCCAAGGTCGACGGCGAGCTCGCTCAGAGCGCCCTCGACGAGCACCTCGCCTCGATCGCCGGCTGATCTCGGACGTCTGGTAGCCTCGTCGAGCTATGGCAGCCGTCTGTGACATCTGTGGCAAGAAGCCCTTCTTCGGCAAGGCCGTGACGTTCTCGCACAAGCGGAACAACCGTCGCTGGGACCCGAACATCCAGCGCGTACGCGCCCTCGTCGACGGCTCACCGCGGCGTGTCAACGCGTGCACATCGTGCATCAAGGCGGGCAAGGTCACGCGGATCCCTCGCTCCGCGTAGACGGGTTTCCGTCCGCGCTCGTCCCTATCGCCTGCGCGATCGCCCCGCTTGTCCGTTCCGTACACCGCGACCGGGTCAGGTCGCCGCTGTGGAGCGGCGGAGGGCCTCCAGCCGGTTCGATAGACTGGCGCTACCGCGCCGATGTGTCCACACGCGGCGTCGCAGCACCCGACCCCCTTCGCGAGGAGGCCCACCGTGGCAGAGGTTCTCGTCAACCCCAACCCTGAGGAACTCAGGACGTTCGCCGAGGAGATGCCCGAGACCCGCATCTCCGAGTACGGCAACACGAACACCCAGACGCAGGTGCTCTCACGCAGCGCCGCCAGCACCTACGTGGTCGAGCGCGAATCGAGCGGGAAGACGATGTCGCGCGAGGACTACGACGCGATCGCGGCGATCCAAGACGCTTATGTCGCCGAGCACGACATGATCCAGATCGACGGCTACATCGGCAACGACACGCAGATGCGCACGGCCGCGCGTCTGTTGATGGAGAAGCGCTACGCGAACATCGCCGGCATGCAGCAGAAGCTCTACTTCGACAGGAGCGATGGAGCCGAGCCCGAGGTCACGGTGGTCTACACACCCGGCCTCGAGGCGCCCGGCTACCCCGACGACCGTCTGATCGCGGTCGACCTCGACAACTACGTGACGCGGGTCCTGAACTCGGACTACTTCGGCGAGTCCAAGAAGGGCGGCCTGCGCATGTGGAACGACATCGTCTACAACAAGGGCGGCCTCGCGCTGCACGCCGGGCTCAAGGTGATCCCCACCCAGCACGGGGACAAGGTCTTCATGATCATCGGTCTGTCCGGCACCGGGAAGACGACCACGACGTTCACCACGCAGAACGACTCGCTGCCGATCCAGGACGACTTCGTCGGTCTGATGCCCGGCGGGCACGCGTACGGCACCGAGAACGGCTGTTTCGCGAAGACGTTCGGACTCGACCCCGACTTCGAGCCGTCGATCCATGGCGCCGTGGTGAAGCCCACCGCCTACCTCGAGAACGTGTTCATGGACGACGGTGGCACGGTCGACTTCTTCAACGAGCACTACACGAAGAACGGTCGCGCGGTCTTCGAGATGAAGGATCTGATGGCCTACGGCGACGCCCGCGAGGTCGGCCCGGTCGACTACCTGCTGATCCTCAACCGCAACGAGAACATCATCCCGGCGGTGTCGAAGCTGGACCAGGAACGGGCGGCCGCGTACTTCATGCTCGGCGAGACCACCGGCACGGCGGCCGGCGGCGCCTCCGAGGAGGGCAAATTCCTGCGGGTGCCCGGCACGAATCCGTTCTTCCCGCTCCCCCACGGACTGCAGGGCAACCGACTGCTGGAGCTGCTCGCGACCCACCCGATCGAGACGTACCTGCTGAACACCGGACGTGTCGGCGGCAAGGACGCCGACGACCGCTCGAAGAAGCTGCGCATCCCCGACACGTCGGCGTGCGTGAAGGGCATCGCGGAGCAGACGATCTCGTTCGAGGAGGACCCGGACTTCGGATACCAGGTGGCGACCTCCGTGCCCGGTCTCGATGATCACGAGAAGCTCCAGCCGCGCACGCTCTACGAGCGGCAGGGTCGGGGCGACGAGTACGCCCGCATCGTGGAGAGCCTGAAGAGCGATCGGGTCGCCCACCTGCAGCAGTTCACGCAGCTCAGCGAGGAGATCATCAAGGCCGTGGGCTGAGCCCATCACCCGCAGCACTTCGGAAGCCCGGGACACTCGCCCGGGCTTCCGCGTATCGCAGCATCGCGGATCGGAGCGTTTGACAGATACCCCCCCCGGGTATATATCCTCGTCACGAAGGACCCAACGCTGACCAGGAGGGGGAACGGTGCAGGTCCACCACGACGAACACGCCACGACCGACGAGGCCTCCGGACACTCGAGCCACCAGACCCACGACGAGCATGCCCACGACGCACACGCCGGGCACAGCGTGGCGATGTTCCGGGACCGCTTCTGGCTCAGCCTGCTGCTGAGCGTGCCCGTCTTGGTCTGGTCGGAGATGCTGCAGGACCTGCTCGGCTACTCGGCGCCCGAGGTGCCCGCCGACCGCTGGATCCCGCTCGTGTTCGGCACGGCCGTCTTCGTCTACGGCGGCTCCCCCTTCCTGAAGGGGGGCTGGAACGAGCTCCGCGACCGGACGCCGGGCATGATGCTGCTGATCTCCCTCGCGATCGCCGTGGCCTTCGTCTCGAGCCTCGCGAGCGAGGCCGACGTGCTCGACCTGGACTTCTGGTGGGAGCTCGTGCTGCTCATCGACGTGATGCTGCTCGGCCACTGGCAGGAGATGAAGGCGATCGGCCAGGCGTCGAGCGCCCTCGACGCTCTCGCCGCGCTCCTGCCCGACACGGCCGAACGCGTCGAGGGCGCGGGCACCGAGCAGGTGGCCATCTCCGACCTTCAGCCGGGTGACCTCGCGCTCGTTCGCCCCGGTGGCCGGGTCCCGGCAGACGGGTCGATCGAGACCGGTGCCGCGGCGTTCGACGAGTCGATGATCACGGGCGAGTCGCGCGCCGTCTCGCGCGATGTCGGCGACCGTGTCGTCGCCGGCACGGTCGCCACGGACTCCTCGGTGCGCGTGCGGATCGATGCGGTCGGCGAGGACACGGCGCTCGCCGGCATCCGCCGATTGGTCGCCGACGCGCAGGCCTCGCGATCACGAGCTCAGGCGCTCGCCGACCGCGCCGCCGCCGTGCTCTTCTACGCCGCGCTCGGCGCGGGCATCGTCACGTTCATCGCATGGATGGCCGTCGGCGATCCCGACCAGGCGCTCGAGAGCACCGTCACCGTGCTCGTGATCGCGTGCCCCCACGCGCTCGGGCTCGCGATCCCCCTCGTGATCGCCCTGTCGACGGCGATGTCCGCGCGCGCCGGCATCCTGGTCAAGGATCGCCTCGCGCTGGAGCGCATGCGCACCGTCGACGCCGTGCTGTTCGACAAGACCGGCACCCTCACGGAGGGCCGACCGGCCGTGCACGATGTGGCCTCGACCGAGGGTGACGACGACGCCGTGCTGCGCCTCGCCGCCGCGGTGGAGACCGAGAGCGAGCATCCGCTCGCCCGCACGATCGTCGCCGCCGGCCGGACGCTGGGCGAGGTGGCCGAGGCGTCGGGCTTCCGATCGATCGCCGGGCGCGGGGTCGAGGCGGAGGTCGACGGACGGACCGTGGCGGTCGGCGGGCCGGCCCTGCTCGGCGAGCGAGGCCTCGAGCTGCCGCCGGCGCTCGAACCTAGGGTCGCGTCGTGGAGCGATCGGGGCGCCACGGTGCTCGCCGTTATCGACGACGGGCGCGTGGTCGGGGCGGTCGCGCTGGAGGACGCCGTGCGCCCGCCGTCACGTGCCGCGGTCGAGGCGCTCCACGCCGAGGACGTGCGCGTGGTGATGATCACCGGCGATGCCCGCCAGGTGGCCGAGGCCGTCGCGGCGGAGCTCGGCGTGGACGAGGTGATGGCCGAGGTGCTGCCCGAGCAGAAGGACGCCAAGGTGGCCGAGCTGCAGGATCGCGGGCTGCGGGTCGCGATGGTCGGCGACGGCGTGAACGACGCCCCGGCGCTCGCCCGGGCCGACGTCGGCATCGCGATCGGCGCCGGCACCGACGTCGCGATCGAGTCGGCGGGCGTCGTGCTGGCGAGCGACGACCCCCGCGGGGTGCTCTCCGTTCGGAGACTCTCGGCGGCCAGCTACCGGAAGATGCTCCAGAACCTGGCGTGGGCGACCGGCTACAACGTGGTGGCGATCCCGCTCGCGGCAGGGGCGTTCGCGTGGGCAGGCATCGTGCTGCCGCCGGCCCTCGCCGCCGCGCTGATGAGCCTGTCCACGATCGTGGTGGCGTTGAACGCCCAGCTCCTGCGCCGGGTCGACCTGCGCCCCGACACCCTCGCCCCCGCCGGGGAGTGAGGCGGGCCGCTTCAGCGGCCCTTCGCGCGCTGCCCGAGGAAGTACGCGGCCACGAACTGCACCGCTCCGAGCGCGAGGAACACCAGGTACAGCCACTGGTACTCGCGGGCGTCGTCGACGAACGCGCGCCCCCGCGTGTGCGTGAGCGCATAAAGCGCGAACGCCGCCGCCAGCACGAACCACATGCCGACGCGTCCCGTCACGAAGAGTGCATAGAGGACGAGGTCCGACGCCCTCGAGCTCTCGTATGGGGTGCGGACCCAGTGCACCAAGGAGCGCACGCCGAGCGCCGCGAAGACGAGCGCGGCCACGATCTCGATCGTTCGCACGCCGCAAGGATGCGCGTTGCGCCGGGCGAGCGTCCACGGCTAGCATCAGCCTGCCAACGAGCGGAGGGGGCACCGTGGTTCACGCGTACATCCTGATCCAGACCGAGGTGGGCAAGGCCGCGGCGGTCGCCGATGCCGTGCGTGCGATCGCCGGCGTCGCCGAGGCCGAGGACGTCACCGGCCCCTACGACGTGATCGTCCGCGCCGAGGCGAAGACCGTGGACGAGCTGGGGAAGCTGGTCGTGGCCCGCATCCAGGCGGTCGAGGGCATCACACGCACCCTGACCTGCCCCGTCGTGCACCTCTAGGACACCGGATCGTTCAGCTCAACCGGGCGGCGCCTCGAGCTCGGGCGCCGTCGTCCGCTTCTCACGCTCGGCATCGTGGCGCTCGACCGCGAGGTCGATCAACCGCTCGATCAGGTCGCCGTAGCCGAGCCCGCTCGCGCCCCAGAGCTTCGGGTACATGCTGATCTCGGTGAACCCGGGGATCGTGTTGATCTCGTTGACGAACAGCTCGTCGCCGCGCAGGAAGAAGTCGACCCTCGCCATGCCCCAGCACTCGACCGCCCGGAACGCGGTCACCGCCATGCGTTGCACGCGCGCCTGCACCGCGGGATCGACGTCGGCCGGGACGTCGAGACGGGCGCCCTGGGCGTCGAGGTACTTCGAGGCGTAGTCGTAGAACTCGTGACCCGTCGGCACGATCTCGCCGCAGACCGATGCCACAGGGTCGTCGTTGCCGAGGACCGCGCACTCGATCTCGCGCACGCCCTCGAAGCCTTGCTCGACCACGACCTTGCGGGCGAACCGGAACGCCTCGGTCATCGAGTGCGTCGAGCTCCCCGGCATCGTGGGCCTTCGTGATGCCCACCGACGAGCCGAGCGTCGCGGGCTTCACGAAGACCGGGAAGCCCAGCGCCGCGATCCGGGCCGCGACCCCTTCCGGATCCTCCTGCCACTCGGGCTCACGCACCACGTCCCACGGGCCTACCGGCAACCCGGCGGCCGTGAACAGCACCTTCTGGATCGCCTTGTCCATACCGATCGCCGAGCCGAGCACGCCGGCCCCGACGTACGGCACGTCGGCGAGCTCGAACATGCCCTGCACCGCGCCGTCCTCGCCCATCGGACCGTGCAGGACGGGCAGCACCACGTCGATCGGGGCACGGGTGCCGTCGGCGGCGACGAGCTCGCGGCCCGCGCCCTCCCCCCCGAACGAGACCCCATCGCCCGCGCCGGCTCCCGATGTCACCTCGGGCATGCGCCCCGTCTCCGACGGCAGCGCCGGCGGCCCCGACATCAGGTGCCACGTTCCCTGCTTCGTGATGCCCACCGGCACCACGTCGAACCGTGCCGGGTCGAGGGCGTCCATCACCGAGCGGGCGGAGATGCAGCTGATCTCGTGCTCGGCGGACCGACCCCCGAACAGCACCACGATGCGGCGCCGCGCGCTCACACCTTCTCCAGCGCTCGCTCGACGTCCTCGAGGATGTCCTCGATGTCCTCGATGCCGACGCTCACCCGCACGAGCCCGTCGGCGATGCCCGCGGCCCGTCGCGCGCCCGGGTCCATCTGCCGATGCGTCGTCGAGGCGGCGTGGCCCACGAGGGTGTGCGTGCCACCGAGGCTCGTCGCGACCCACGCCAGCTCGAGCGCGTCGCAGAACCGCTGCCCCCCGTCGACGCCGCCCGCGACCTCGATCGCCATCATGCCGCCGAAGCCTCGCGCGAACTGCCGCGCCGCCACCTCGTGTTGTGGGTGCGAGGCGAGACCCGGGTACCGCACGCGCTCGATCGAGGGATGTCCTTCGAGGGCGGTCGCGAGCGCCATCGCGTTGGCCGAGTGGCGATCCATGCGCACCGCGAGCGTCATCAGGCCACGCAGGCAGAGCCACGCCTCGAACGGGGCCATCGTGCCCCCCGTGTCGATCGCCACGTCGCGGAGCCGGTCGCGACCGGCCTCGCTCGTGCACACGACGCCCGCGATCAGGTCGTGGTGGCCGCCGACGTACTTCGTGGCCGAGTGGCAGACGTAGTCGAAGCCGTCTGCGGCGGGCGTGCAGAGGTAGGGCGACGCGAACGTGTTGTCGACCGACGCGGGCACGCCGGCGTCGCGGCAGGCCGCGCCGAGCGCCTCGAGGTCGGCGACGGTCACGTTCGGGTTCGCGATCGTCTCCACGTGGAACAGCGCCGCGCCCGGCAGGGCCGCTCGCACGGCATCGAGGTCGTGGGGATCGACGAGGGTGACCTCGACCCCGTTGCGAGGCAGCACGCGAGTGGCGAGGGCGTACGTGCCCCCGTACAGCTCGGCGCTCATGACCACGCGGTCCCCCGCGCCCGCGTGGGCCGCGAACACCGAGTGGATCCCGGCCATGCCGGAGGCGAAGCCGAACGCGCCCGCCGTGCCCTCGAGCGCGGCCATCTGCTGCTCGAACGCGGCGACGGTCGGGTTCCCGTACCCACGGGTGTAGGTGTAGCCCGGGGCGCGGAACGCGATCGTCTCGGCGTAGGCCTCGGAGTCGGGGAAGCGGAACGTCGAGGTCTGGTAGAGCGGCACGCTCGGCGTCTCCTGCTCGACCCTCGGCGTGGCGCCGTGCACCGCCCTCGTCGAGAACCCCCGGCGGTCGGTCATGCCTCGGAGCCTACCCGTCGTCGGACCAGCGCTTCGGGTACCTGTCCCGCAGGTCCTCGACCATCGCCGTGAGCACCGACATCAGGTCGACGGTCATCGAGCGGAGCGCCTCGACGTCGCCCACCTCGTCGCGCCGGCTCGAGAGATCGATCGGCGGTCCGACGCACAGCCAGACCGGACGCCCGAACTTCAGGCTGCCCTTCCCGGACTTCTGCCACACCGCCTGCGACCCCCAGCTCGCGAGAGGCGTGATCGGCACCCCCGTCGCGAGCGAGAGTCGGACCACGCCGGTCTTCCCCCGCATCGGCAGATGGTCGGAGCGCTTCGTCACGGTGCCTTCCGGATAGATCATCACGAGCTCTCCGTCGGCGATCGACCGCTCGGCGGCGTCGAGCGCCGCGGTCGCGCTGCCCCTGCCACGGGCCACCGGGATCTGCTTCGCGCCCTTGAACGCCAGGCCGACGACGGGGATGTGGAACAGCTCGTCCTTCGCGAGGAACCGCGGTCGCCGGCCGGCCTTCATCACCGCGGACGCGTTCGTCAGCGGGTCGAGGTAGGAGAGGTGGTTGCACGCCACGATCGCCGGGCCGGTGGGCGGGATGTGCTCGAGCCCCTCGTACCGGAGCCGGAACCACCCACGGACCGGTGGGATCGAGACGGCCTTCGCCACGTGGTACCAGGGCTCGGCCAGCGATCCGTCCTTTCCTTCGGGCCGCGACGGTGCGGCGCCGAGAGCCTATCGCGGGGACGCCGGCGACCGGGCCGTCGAGGCAGCCGCTAGGCTGGCGCCGTCGTGCGTGTGATCGCCCTGCCCGTCAAGTCACTGTCCGAGTCCAAGGGGCGCCTCGACCCGGTGTTGTCGCCGCTCGAGCGCGGTGCCCTCACGCTCGCCATGCTCGAGGACGTGCTCGACGTCACCCTCGAGCTCAGCGGATGGCAGACGTGGGTGGTCTCGCCCGATGAGGCCGTGCTCGAGATCGCGATGTCGCGAGGGGCGCATGCGGTCGAGGAGGAGCAGCCGCCGCTCTCCAACGCGATCCGCCAGGTCGAGGAGGAGGCCGAGGGACGATCGGTCGACACCCTCGCGGTGCTGCTCCCCGACACGCCTCTCGTGACCCACGGCGCGCTCACGAGGGCACTCCGCACGCTCGGCGCCGTCGTCGTCGCGCCGTCGGCGGACGAGACGGGCACGAACCTGCTGATCCGTCGCCCCCCCGCGGCGATCGATGCACGCTTCGGGCCCGATTCCTACCGCCGGCATCTGCAGGGGGCGGCTGAGGCCGACGTGCCGACCGCCGTCGTCGACGTGCCCGAGCTCGCGTTCGACCTCGACCTCCCGAGCGATATCCTCACCGTGCTGGAGTCGCGCCACGAGGGTCGGACGCTGCAGGTCTGCCGCGACCTCGACCTCGGGGCGCGGATCGCCACCCGGACCTAGAGGAGACGAACGACCGATGGCGCAGGGCACGATCAAGGAGTTCGACCTGGCGGGCGTCACCGGCTCGCTGCTGATGGACGACCGCACCGAGGTGGCGATCGACGCCACGTCGCTCGAGCGCTCCGGCATCCTCACGCTGCGACTGGGCCAGCGCGTCTCGTTCGACCTCGAGGACGCCGAGGGCGGTCCGGTGGCGCGCGGGCTGCGTCTCGTCACGTTCGAGTGACCGGCCGGCCGGGCCGCTCGCGGTCCGGCCCGACGATCAGGCGTCGGACGTCGTCACGACCTGTTCGCGGAATTCCTTGCCCGGCGTGAACGCCGGGAGGTCGCGTGCCGGCACGACGATCGGGATCTGCGGTCTGCGCGGGTTCCGTGCGATGCGCTCGTTGCGATGCCTGCGTTCGAAGGTGCCGAAGTCGGCGAGGGTGACGCGCTCGCCTCGGACGACGGAGTCCCGGATCGAATCGATCATCGCGTCGATCGCCCGACCTGCATCGGCCTTCGACAGGCCGGTGCGTCTGGAGACCTCTGCGACCAAGCCACCCTTGTTCATGGCTGCTCCCTCCGGTCGTGCAAGGGTTCCGAGCCCCCACCGTAGTCCTCCGAGCCCACGACGGTCAAACCTCGGGGCCGTGAACGCGGTTGCGGCGCAGGCTGGGTCGGGACTGCGCCGCGCATCCTGGCTGATGGTGCCCCCCGTTGTTAGCATGCCCGGGCCACGTTGGGGCGTGGTGTAACGGCAGCACGACAGGTTCTGGCCCTGTTAGTCGAGGTTCGAATCCTTGCGCCCCAGCTCGCGCCGCTCGCTCAGCCGATGCCCGGATACGGATCGAGCACCAGCGGCGGCAGCGGCTGTTGCGAGAAGTCGAAGCTGCGAGCGAGATCACCGAGCGCCTCGACCTCCTCGCGCACGGTGGGGCGTGCGTCGGGCCACCCGTCGGTCTGGGGGTCCAGGCGCTGTCCGCCCAAGAAGCGGTCCTCGATCAGCTTCAGGTACGCGTCGTAGCTGAGCGTCTGCGAGTCGATGTAGCCGGCTCGCGCCCAGGGGCTGATCACGAACGAGGGTACGCGCAACCCCCAGCCGTTCTCGTCGATCACGGGCGGCAGCACGTGGTCGTAGAAGCCACCCCAGTCGTCCCACGTCACGAAGATCGCGGTCCGCAGCCACTGCTCCTCGGGCCCCTGCATCACGGCGTTGACGATCTCGGTCACCCATGCCTGCCCCTCGGCGATCGAGTGGGGTGGGTGCTCGGCGCGCCCCTCGGTGGGCATCACCCACGAGACGCTCGGCAGCGTGCCCTCGCGCGCCGCCTCGAGGAAGTCGGTGTTCGGGAGCACGTTGTCGAGTTGGCCGGTCACGTCGACCGTGCGGAAGCCCGGCAGTGGGTTCTGCACGGCGCGCGTCTCGGTCGCCTCGAAGTCTTGGCACGGCGCGACGACGCAGCTCCCGGGACCGACGAAGTAGCCCCACGACACGCCCGCCTTGTAGAGCAGCCACGTGATGTCGGCCCAGATGTAGGGCAGCGGCTCGCCGGCGTCGGGCGTCCAGTTCTTCGATGTGAGCCCGGGCCGCTTGCCCGGGTTGCGCTGGTCGCTGACGCAGGCCATCGGATCGTCGGGCACCGGGCATCTCGCGGACCACCCCGAGATCAGGAACAGGTGGGCCGGGAGCGTCCACGAGTCGGTCGGGGCGAACATGCGGTCGTGCAGGGTGAACGTCTCGGCGTACTTCCAGTAGTTCGGGATCTCGCGGGCCGTGTGGTAGCCCATCAGGTCGGGCGTGCGCGCCCCGTCGGGGCCCGACGTCGTCTTCGGGCAGGGGGGGACCGTCGGGTCCTTCTCGCATCCGTTGCCCTTGATGCGGAACGCGCGCACGAACCCGTTCATGCGTCCGCCGGCGATCGAGATCTGCGACGCGAACTCGCCGTGGGGCCCACCCGAGTCGAACAGGTTGCGGTCGTGGTAGGGCCGGTGGCAGATGTCGCGTGCGGGGTCGGGCACGCAGACGCTCGGCTTGCCGCTCTCGTCCATCGGGATGCCGTCGGCCCCCGGGAACGTGCCGAAGTAATGGTCGAACGACCGGTTCTCCTGCACGAGGAACACGAGGTGGTCGAGGTTCATGATGCCGGCCGCGGGGTCGAACGGGCGGAAGGGATCGGCCACCGGTTGCAGCTCGGGCGGATCCCGCAGTGGACGCGTGTCGACCCCGATCGGCGCGCGCTCGGGAGCGACCGGGAAGCGGTCGGGCACGAGGAACGGGAGCGGGACCTCGCCCGTCGGCTCAGGCCGCGCGCGAGCGGGTTCGGGGCTCGGCGAGAGCTGGGCACCCGCTGTGTCGCCAGGCGGGTCGGCGTCAGCGGAGACGCACGCCACCGCCACGATGCCGACCACGACCAGGACGGCGGCGGGTCGCCAGCGCAGCAGGGAACCGCTCACTCGAGCCATCGCGCGATCGTAGCCTGCCCGTGGTGCCCGGCCGAACAACCAGGCTCGATCGACAGGCGTCGGCTCAGCCCCGGAACGGCCAGGGGTCGACCACGAGCGGTGGCAACGGCTCCTGCGTGAAGTCGAAGTCGAGGGCGAGGTCGCCGAGCAGCTTCACCTCTTCGCGCACCGTGGGGCGAGAGTCCGGCCACCCGTCGGTCTCTGGGTCGAGGCGCTCCCCACCGAGGAAGCGGTCCTCGATCAGCTTCAGGTAGGCGTCGTAGCTGAGGGTCTGGGAGTCGATGAATCCGGGTTTCGCCCACGGGCTGATCACCATCGACGGCACCCGCAGCCCCCACCCGTTCTCGTCGACCACGGGCGGCTTCACGTGGTCGTAGAAGCCACCCCAGTCGTCCCAGGTGAGGAAGATCGCGGTGCGCATCCACTGCTCCTCGGGACCCTCCATGATCGCGTTGATCGCCTTGGCCACGTAGGCCTGTCCCACCTCGATCGAGTCGGGCGGGTGCTCCCCCTTGTCCTTCTCGGGCATGAACCACGAGACGCTCGGCAGGTCGCCGTTGCGAGCGTCGCGGATGAACTCCGTGTTCGGCCTGATGTTGTCGAGCTGGCCGGTCGCGGCCGTCGCGGTGAACCCGGGTAGCGGATTCTGCACCGGCGCCGTGAGGATGCCCTCGAGGTGCTCGCAGGGCGGGGCGACGCAGGTGCCCTCGCCGACGTAGTAGCCCCAACTCACGCCGGCCTTGTAGAGGAGCCAGGTGATCGGAGCCCACACGTACGGCCGGGGCTCGCCCATCTTCGGTGCCCAGATCTTCGATGGCTCGTCGGCGTAGATGCCACCGGGGAACTTCTGGTCCGACGAGCACGACATCGGGTCGTCGAGGTCGCTGCAGGTCGCCGACCAGGCCGAGATCAGGAACAGGTGCGCGGGCAGCGTCCACGAGTCCGTGGGCGCGAACATGCGGTCGTGCAGCGTGAACGTCTCGGCGTACTTCCAGTAGATCGGGAGCTCCTCCTCCGTGTGGTAGCCCATCACGTCGGGCTGACCCTGCGGACCGTCGACGGCCTGCGGGCACGGCTTCTCGTCGGGATGCTTGTCGCACCCGTTGCCGATCACACGCCGAGCCTCGACGAAGCCGTCCATCGCCCCGCCGTTGATCGAGATCTCGCTGCCGACCTCGCCGTGCGGACCGCCCTGATCGATGAAGTTCGTGTCGTGGTACGGGCGGTGGCACCCTCCCTGCTCGGGGTCGGGCAGACAGACCTTGGGCCGGTCCCGCGCGTCCATGGGGATGCCGTCGGCGCCGGGGAACGTGCCGAAGTAATGATCGAACGAGCGATTCTCGAGCACGATGAAGACCAGGTGGTCGAGGTTCATGATGCCGGCGGCGGGGTCGAAGGGTCGCGAGCGGTCGGCCGCCGCCTGTAGCTCGGGCGGCGACCGCAGGGGCTGCGTGTCGACCCCATTCGGGGCGAGGGCCGGGTCGGGCTCGCTCACCAGGTTCGGCGCACCGAGCACGTCGGTGGGTTCGATCCAGTTCGAGTCCGAGGGTTCCGCGGCGACCGTGGCGGACGGATCGGGCGGCTCCGATGGAGCGCTCGACGTCGCCGACGTGGTCGGCGCGTCGTCCGACGTGCATGCCACCGCGACGAGTCCGGCGACCGTGAGCAGCGAGACGACGGCGAGGGCACGACGGGAGCGCATCTGGCGGCCCATGCTAGACGCTCCCCTCGGCGACGGCCGCAGGCGCCGCTACGATGACACGCGACCGACGACGACCGCGCACCGAACCGCGAGGAGGCCCGCGTGAGCGACACCGACGTACCCGTCCGCTTCCCCGTCACCCTGATCCCCGGCGACGGCATCGGCCCGGAGGTGGTCGCGTCCGCGAAGGCGATCGTCGAAGCCGCGGGCGCCCCGATCGACTGGGAGGAGGCCGAGGCCGGCGCGGAGGTCTTCAAGAAGGGCGTGGCCTCGGGGGTGCCCCAGGAGACGATGGATTCGATCGCACGCACCCGCGTCTCCTTGAAAGGACCGCTCGAGACCCCGGTCGGCTTCGGGGAGAAGAGCGCGAACGTCACCCTGCGCAAGCTGTACGAGACCTACGCGAACGTTCGCCCCGTGCGCGAGATGCCCGGCGTCACCACCCCATACTCGGGCCGGGGCATCGACATGGTGATGGTCCGCGAGAACGTCGAGGACCTCTACGCCGGGATCGAGTACATGCAGACCCCAGGCGTCGCCCAGGCCCTGAAACTGATCAGCGTGAAGGGCTCGGAGAAGATCGCTCGGTTCGCCTTCGAGTACGCGCGCAGCGAGGGGCGCCCCACGGTCGCGTGCGCGACCAAGGCCAACATCATGAAGTTCACCGAGGGAACGCTCAAACGCGTCTTCGAGCAGGTGGCTCCGGACTACCCCGACATCGAGAGCTGGCACGTGATCGTAGACAACGCCGCACACCAGCTCGTGAAGCGTCCCGAGCAGTACGACGTGATCGTCACGACGAACATGAACGGCGACATCCTCTCCGACCTGTCCTCGGCGCTGATCGGCGGCCTGGGCTTCGCCCCGAGCGCCAACATCGGCAACGACGTCGCGATCTTCGAGGCGGTGCACGGCTCGGCGCCCAAGTACGCGGGCAAGGACGTGATCAACCCGACGGCGATGATCCTGTCCTCGGTGTTGATGCTGCGCTACCTCGGCCTGTTCGAGCAGGCGACCGCGATCGAGCACGCGGTCTTCGTCACGCTCGAGTCGGGCACGCTCACCGGCGACGTCCTCGGCTATGACCGAGGCACCCCGACGACGGCCTACACCGAGGCGATCATCGCCAACCTGGGCACGCAGACCGAGAACTGGACCGTGCGAGAGGTCAAGCCGCTGCAGCTCCCGGTGCTCTCGGCCGATCCCGACTACGTCAAGCCCACCGAGCGCAACGTGGTCGGCCTGGACGTGTTCGTTGAGTCCCCGCTCACGGCCTCGGAGCTCGGGGCCTCGCTCACCGAGCTCGCCGAGGGTACCCGGCTCGAGCTGAAGATGATATCCAGCCGCGGCACGAAGGTGTACCCAGCGACCGGCGCGATCACCGACACGCTCGACCACTGGCGATGCCGGTTCATCATCCGGGAGAACCCCGGAGACCTGTGGGACGAGGACGTGCACCAGCTGCTGGCTCGCATCTCGCGTCGTCACACGTGGATGCACATCGAGAAGCTGATGGAGTTCGACGGCGAGCTCGGCTTCACGAGGGATCAGGGCGAGAACTGACGGAGCGAACGGTCGGGGCCGGGGCGTCGTGGTGAGCGACTCGCCCCGGCCCCACCGATCATGGCCGGCCCGATACCGGGCCGGCCGGTGCCGGAGGTTCCGGTTCCCCTGAGAGAGGTGCGCTCGCGCGCGAGGGGAACCGGACCATCCGGACGTTCACCGGACGGGGCGCGGCCGGCGCTCGGGCGAGACGCCCTCGCGCCCGCGGCGCACGCGGCGCCGTCCGCTGCGGAGGCGCTCGCTGGCGTCCCGCAGCTCCCGCTCTCGGTGACGGAACAGATCGTCGGTCCAACCGAAGATCATCGCTGCACCTCCTTCATCGGGTCCCTGTAGCGTTTGCTACAACGTTTCAAGGCGCAGGATAGGGGCTTGCCTTCCCACATGAAAGCATTTAAGCTAACCCGAAAGCGATGGCGGTCAGCATCCACCTCTCGAGCGACGACCTGGCGGAGACTCGGTTCGCGTTCTCCCCGATCTGGGAGCTCGGGATGAGCCTCTACAAGCCGATGCGCGACCCCTCGAAGCACGCGCTGCACCTGCCGTGGGTGCAGGAGGCGAAGGCCGCGATCGAGGGGCGCGACCTCGGGATCCTCTTCGCGATGGTCCCGCCCCCGGGACTCCCCCCGACCTTGCATCCGTACATCCCCGACTTCCTCACGCCGGCCCCCGAGACGCCGTTCCCCCAGTTCGAGGACGAGCTGGAACAGGTGGCCCGCACCGAGCCCGCCCGCATCAGCGCCGAGCTCTCCCACATGATCGGGTCGCTCGGGGGGGCGCCGGTCGCCGCGATGACGCAGGAGATCCTCGAAGACCCCGCGCCGTTCGTGGGCAGGCTCGTGGAGCAGATGCGCGAGTACTGGAAGCTCACGATCGAGCCGCACTGGCCCCGCATCCGGGCCCTGCACGAGGCCGACGTGACGTACCGCGCCCGCCAGCTCGCGCTCGGCGGCGCCGAGCTGCTCTTCGCCGACCTGCACCCGTCGCTGTCGTGGGCGGGCGATGCACTCGTGATCGACAAGCAGATGTGTGAGGACGTCGACCCCGGCGGTCGCGGCCTGGTGCTGATCCCGGCCGTCTTCGACTGGCCGGGCATCGCGATCCTGATGGGCGACGACCTGCAGCCGACCCTGTCCTACTCCCCCCGCGGCATCGCCGAGCTCTGGGACGAGCCGCAGGACGCGCGCGGCGACGGCGCGATGGACGACCTGATCGGGGGCACCCGCGCCGACATCCTGCGCGTGTTGAACGTGCCGATGACGACGAGCGAGCTCGCACACCGGCTGCACCTCACGCCCGCAGCCGTCTCCCAGCAGCTCGGGGTGCTCAGGCGCGCAGGCGTCGTCGATGCGAGACGTCAGGGCCGCGAGGTCTACTCGGAGCTGACGGCGAGCGGCAGGCGATTGCTGGACCTCCTCGGCTGAGCACGCGTTCGCTCGCCGGATGCGGCCACCGCGATCCCCTGCGACGATGTCGCTGATCACCGAGCGCCGCGGGAGCTCGGCCCGTCGATGAAGAGGAGGGGACCATGGACGTCGGAACCGATGCAGCAGGAGTGCCGCCCGACGGCGCTCCGTCCGGCTCGCCGAACGAGCGCCGCTCGATCTCGGAGATCGTGCGCAGCGTGGTCGACGGCATCACTCAGCTGTTCCGCCAGGAGGTCGCCCTCGCGAAGCTCGAGGTGACCCAGGCACTGTCCGAGCGGGCGCTCGGGATCGGCATCATCGGCCTCGGCGGCGTGTTCATCGTGCTCGTGGTCGTCTACCTGGCGGCGGCCGGGGTCGCCGCGCTCGACCTCGTGATGCCGGCGTGGGCGTCTCGGCTCCTCGTGGCCGTGGTATGCCTCGCCCTCGGCGCGATCGCCTTCCTCGTCGGGCGTCGATCGCTGCGAACGGCGAGCGGCGTGGAGCGCACAACGGCTTCGGTGAAGGAGGACCTGGAATGGGCGAAGCAGCAGATCGCGTCGTGAACGAGATCGAGCAGACGAGGGCGCAGATCGAGCGCGACCTCGCCGAGCTCGAGGCACGGTTGCCCGGTCGGGTCCGGAGCACGAGGACGGCCGTCGGGGCTGTGGTCGGCGCTTCGACCGTCGCAGGCATCGGGAGCTGGCTGCTCCGGCAGCGCCGTGCGAGCCAGGAGGCCAAAGCGCGCTCCACCGAGGTCGTTGTGCGCATCGTCACGGAGCCCCGCGCCACCGACGAAGGCTGAGCGGGCCGCCGTCTCGTGAGTCCGACGAACGGTTGGATACACTGTGGCGGCCGCTGACGCGGCGTCTGGCCGTGCGGGAGCCTTCGGCCACGAACGCGCCCGCTCGGTCGAGGCGGAACTGAATACCGAGGTCAGAACGACCCGGTCCCATCGTCTAGGGGCCTAGGACACCACCCTCTCAAGGTGGAGACACGGGTTCAAATCCCGTTGGGACTACCAGATCACGGCGCATCCGGCCCGGATCGAGCCGGCGTGATGTCAGACGCGGCTGGAGAAGTGCTTCCAGGCTCTCCTGAGGCTGCCCTGCTGTTCCGCTCGAACGACGTCACGCTCGTGCTCGGTGAGTGGACGACCCCGGAGGCGTGTGGCGACGCGATGCACGAAGGAACGCAGGGTCATACAGTCAGTATCGACCTGCGACCGACAGGTCTCAAGTCAGCGCTCGGCGCCGACGGACCGCCTTGTACGCGGCATCGACCGCGAGCACGGCCGGGGCCGCGACCAGCGCGACCGCCCACCCCGCGGCCGACGGCAGCGCCTGGTCGAGCAGCGAGGCGAGCGCCGGCACGAACAGGAAGGCGCCGGCGATCGCGAGCTCGACCCCCGCACCCCACACGAGGATGCGATTCGAGAACCAGCCGAGGGCGCCGGGCCATCGGGTCGTGCTCCTGCACGCCCAGGCGTTCGCGGTCTGCGCGATCACGACCGTGGCGAAGGCCGCGCCCGAGGCTTGGAGCAGCACCTGACCACCGGGGAAGGATTCCCCCGGTCTCCATCCGGCGGCGAGGAACGAGACGAAGAACGCCGTCATCGTGAGCAGAGCCTCCGTGGGCCCCAGCACCCCGAACGCACGCCGGGCGACCTCCCGGTTCAGCAACCGGTCGCGATCGGGCGGCCCGTTCATCACCCGGCCCTCGGGCCGCTCCGCTCCCAGCGCGGTCGCCGACAGGGTGTCGGTGCCGATGTCGAGGGCGAGGATCTGCAGCACGCCGAGCGCCAGCGGGATCGATCCGCCCGAGAGCGCCCAGACGATGAACGGCGTCACCTCAGCCACGTTGTCGCTGAGGTGATAGGTCAGGAAGCGCCGAACGTTGGCGTAGATCCCCCGGCCGTGCTCGATCGCCGCGACGATCGTGGCGAAGTCATCGTCGAGGAGCACGAGGTCAGCTGCCTCACGCGCGACGTCGGTGCCCGAGCGACCCATCGCGACGCCGATGTCGGCCTCGCGCAGCGCGGGCGCGTCGTTCACGCCGTCGCCGGTCATCGCGACCACGTGGCCCCGGGCGCGGAGGGCCCGCGCGATGCGGAGCTTGTCCTCGGGCTCGATGCGCGCGAGCACCACGCCGTCACGGTCGACGAGCTCCCCGAGCTCGGCGTCGTCCTGCGGCAGATCTGCTCCCTCGAGCACCGGGGCGTCATCGATGGCGAGGCCCGTCTGGCGAGCGATCGCGTCGGCTGTGCGCGGGTGGTCGCCGGTGATCATGGCTACCCGCACGCCCGCACGCCGACACGACTCGATCGACTCGTTGACGTGTTCCCTCGGCGGGTCGTGCATGCCGACCAACCCGAGCAGCTCGAGTTCGCGTTCGGCCGCGTCGCGATCGATCGTGGCCGGGTCGTCGGCGTCGCCCACCAGACGTGTCGCGACCGCGATCACCCGCAGCCCCCGCGCCGTCATCGCGGCCAGCGCCGCCTCGACTTTGGCGTCGGGGGCGCACAGGGGCAGCAACCCATCGGAAGCTCCCTTCACGAACACCTCGTGGTCGACGACGACCGACATGCGTCGTCGCCGAGGGTCGAACGGGAACCGCCTGACGTCGGGATGCGCCACACGGTCGGCTTCGGGGTCGACGCCCGTCCTGCGCGCCAACGCGTCGACGGCCGCATCGAGTGGATCTCCGAGCGCGACCCATCGCTCCCCCTGCAGCACGACCTTCCCCGTGGAGCACCGCACGGCCGCCCGGGCGAGTCGCTTCACCGCCCCGACGACGTCGGGATCGTCCGAGGCGATGCGCCCCGCCGGGTCGTACCCGGAGCCTTCGATCCTCGTTTCCCCCAGAGGGGTCCAGACCTCGACCGCGGTGAGCTCGTTGTGCGTGAGCGTTCCCGTCTTGTCGGTACACACGAACGTGGTCGATCCGAGGGTCTCCACCGATTCGAGCCTGCGGACGAGCGCGTTGCGGTCGGCCATACGCTGGGCGCCGATCGCCAGCGACAGGGTCACGGTCGGCAAGAGCGCCTCGGGCACGAGGGCCACCGTGACCCCCACCGCGAAGAGGAAGCCATCCTGGGGGTCGGTGCCGAGACCCCACGAGATCAGGAAGAAGCAGACGCCGACGCCCAGGGCGACGGCCGAGATCGTGCGCACGACCCGCCGGATCTCGCCGACGAGCGGAGGTGCGGGCGATGGGCCCGACGCCAACCTCGCGATCTCGGCCAGCCGGGTGCGCCCTCCGGTCGCCGTCACGACCCCACGGGCCTCGCCTTCGCTCAGGAACGTGCCCGCCAACGCCGGATCGCCAACCTCGAGCGACGCCGGGCGACTCTCCCCCGTCAGCGTCGAGGTGTCGACCCTGGCGCTGTGTGCCACGAGGATCTCGAGATCGGCCGAGATGCGATCCCCGGCCTCCAACAGCACGAGATCGCCGACGACGAGCTCGGCAGCATCGATCTCGGTCGGCTCCCCGTCGCGGACCACGAGCGCTCGGCGAGGAAGTAGGTCTCGCAGTCCTTCGGCGGCCCGGTCGGCCCGCCGTTCCTGTGCGAACGCGAAGATCGCGTTCAGCAGCACCACCACCCCGATCGCGGCGCTGAGCTGCGGCAGCCCCGCGATCAGGGCGAGGATGGCCGCGGCCCAGAGCATCAGGGCGAAGAAGTGGAAGAGCTGACCGGCGAGGCGCCGCGCCCAGGACACTCCGGCGGCCGTGGGCAGCGTGTTCGGCCCGTCGCGACGCAGGCGCTCGGCGGCATCGGCGCCACGCAGACCGGCGATGGTCTCGGTCGCCGGCATCACCCGTGAGCCTAGCCCGAGGTGGAGGCCCTGCTCAGGGGTCGATCACACGCTCCACGGGCTCGGACTCGGGAAGCCGAGTGATGCGAGGTGCCCCCGCCACGGGCTCGGGCCGGCGCTGAGGCTCCGCCGCGGGCTGAGATTCGGGCACGTGCACGGTGGCCCCCCGCTCAGCGGTCGCATCCCTCGTCGCTACCGCGCGCCGGTCGAGCGATCGGGCGGCGATGAGCCCGGCGAGACCGGCGAGCGCGGTGCCCGCCCCGCCGATCAGGAGCGCCGCTCGGCCGCCGAGTCCGGCCACGATCGCTCCGGCCGCCGCGGTCGCGCCGATCTGCATGCCGTTGACCAACGCGCCGTACGAGGCGAACGCGCGTCCGCGGAACCGGTCCGCGACGTGATGCACGATCAGGCTCCGCATCGCGACGGTCTCCACCCCGTTCGCGAGGCCGCCCACGACGAAGAGGGCGACCGCGAGCGGGAACATCGCCGCGGCGGCCGCGGCGAAGACCGCGAGGCCGTTCACCACCGCGGCCAGCGCCATCGACCAGAGCAGTCGGTCGTCACGCAGACGGCGGGCGATCAGGGTGGCCCCTCCCACCATGCCCACGAGCCACGCGGAGGCGAGCACCCCGTACCCCCAGGCACCTACGCCGAGCGTGTCGGTCGCGAAGAACACCTCGGCCACGTTGTCCATGGCCGCGAAGAGGATCACCGCGCCGATCACCGTGAACGCGACCACGAGCACGCGGTCACCCCTGATCACGCGGAACCCCTGCCGGGCCGCGCCCTCCTCGAGCCGGGTCTCCTCGGGGACCGCGCGCCGCACCCGGAGCAGCAGGGCCGCCACCGCGATCACGACGAAGGTGACCGCGTCGACCAGCAGGGCGACCTCGGTGCCCACCCCGGCCGCGAGCGAGCCCGCCAGCACCGGGCCGGCGATCATGCCCGTGTAGCGGGCGCCCTCGAGGTAGGCGTTCCCCTCGGTGGCGTGTTCGTCGCCGACCACCCGCGGCACGAGGGTGTAGATCGACGGGTTCTCGACGGCCGAGGCGGTCCCGAGCAGGAACGTGAGCATCAGGATCATCGGCAGCTCGCCCGAGAACGCGAGCCCCACGGCCAGGGCGGCCTGGATGGCCGTGGCGATCGCGAGCGTCCTGCGCGTCTCGTAGTTGTCGACGATCACTCCGGCCGCCGGCGCGAAGATCACGAGCGGCAGCACCCCGCACAGCAGCAACGCCGCGACCGCCCATCCGGAGCCGGTGAGATCCGCCACCTTGATCGTGAGCGCGATCAGTGCCAGCTCGTCGCCGAGCGCCGAGAGACCCGTGGACAGCGTGAGCAGCCGGAAATCGCGCCCACGCAGCGGACCGTTCACGAAGCGGGACTCTAGGCGGTCACGGACTGGCTCGCATCGGCCGGTCGGGCCAATCTGCGGAACCCCGGACGGGCTAGGGAAGGTGCATCAACAGCGGGGGTCGACCCACTCCGGCGATGGGCCGACAGGGACGTCGTTCGAACGGGCGACGTCCCTCAGCCGATCGCGGTAGCGCCGCATCGCGCGATGACCGAGGTCGTCGTGCGTCATGCATCGCCACGCGGCGTATCGCTCCAGGCGGTACGGGCTCTCGAGGCTCTCGGCGTCGCCGATCACGTTGCGCACCTCGATGCCGTAGCTGGCCATCAGCCACAGCGTGAGGCGCAACGACGACCGCATCACGGCCGGGTTGCGCAGGACGTCATGCGCGCTGCGGCCGACGTGGTCGATGCCGATGGAGACGTGGTTCAACCCGATCGAATGCCGACATCGCACCTCGCGATCGGCGAGTTGGTAGATCGTGCCGTCGGTGTCGATCAGGAAGTGCGCGCACGTGCCCGGCTTCTCGCCGAGATCGCGAGCGTTCGAGGCGAACGTGTTCCACGCGCGGTCGAACGAGGGACCGCCGGTGACGTGCTCCACGATCACCGCCGGATCCGCGAGGCGCCACCCGCGCCTGCCGTAGTGCCGCTGGGAGTAGGCGGCCATCTGGTCCTTGCGCAGGTCGGGGAAGGGGATCGGCTTCCACATGATCCGGGGACGCAGGTCCCACGCCGGATCCGTTCGGGGGGTGGCGGCGACGGACACCGTCGTCTCGGGCGAGAAGGCCGTCACCAGCACGGCGATCGCCACGATGCTCCCGAGGCTCGCCCGACGGACGGTCCGCTCCCCCATGGAGCGGGTATCGGGGCCGGGCGGGCCCTCCTTGAGGCCACTGGGGGGTCGACTAGTCCACTATGGACTAGTTGTCGGCGGAGCGACGCGCCGCAGCCGCTCGAGCGTGCGTTCACGGCCGAGCAGCTCGAGCGATTCGGGCAGGGGCGGTGACACGTTCGACCCCGTCACGGCAGCGCGCACGGGCTGGAACGCCTTCGTGCGGCTGAGCCCCTCGCCCTCGCCCAGCGCGTCGAGCGTTTCGGCGATCGCACCGGCGGTCCAGGGGACGGCGCCCTCGAGGGCGTCGGCGGCCCGCGCCAGGTACCCGTCGGGCGCCTTGGCGACCAAGCCGGCCGCCTTCTCGTTCAGCTCGAGGTCGTCCGTGAACAGGAACCGCAGCAGCACCGGGGCCTCGGTCAGGGTCTTCATGCGTTCCTTCACGAGGGGCATCGCCGAGCGCAGCGTGGCCGGGTCGGGCATCAAGCCGTCCTCGGTGAGGAAGTGCAGGCAGCGAGCGGCGAGGTCGTCGTCGTCGAGCGACTGGATGTAGCGGTTGTTCAGCCAGGTCAGCTTCTCGGTGTCGAAGGCGGCCGGGTTCGACGAGACGCGCTCGAGATCGAATGCCTCGATCAGGTCGTCGCGCGAGAGCACCTCGCGGTCGTCGCCCGGCGACCACCCGAGCAGGGCGAGGTAGTTCATGATCGCCTCGGGCAGGAACCCCTGTTCCCGGAACGACTCGACGCTGGTCGAGCCGTGACGCTTCGAGAGCGGCTGGCGATCGGGACCGAGCACCTGCGGAACGTGCGCGTACCGGGGCGGCGTGCCGCCCAGCGCCTGGATCACCGCGGCGTTTCGAGGGGCGCTCGCGAGCAGGTCGTCGCCGCGCACGACGTGCGTGATGTCCATCAGCATGTCGTCGACGGCCACGGCCAGCAGGAAGACGGGCGAGCCGTCGGAGCGCAACAACACGAAGTCGCGGAGCTGACCGGCCGCGAAGCGCACCTCGCCCTTCACGACGTCGTCGACCACCCACTCGTGGTCGGGCATGCGGAACCGCACGACCGACTCCCGTCCGTCGGCCTCGAACGCCGCGATCGCCTCGGCGGTGAGGTCACGGCAGTGGCCGTCGTACCCGGGGGCCTCTCCCGCGGCCATCGCGGCCTTCCGGCGATCCTCCAGCTCCTCGGACGTGCAGTAGCAGCGGTACGCGTCGCCCTGGGCGAGCAGCCGATCCGCGTGCTCCCGGTAGAGGTCGAGGCGCTGGGACTGGCGGTACGGAGCATGCGACCCGCCGACGTCGGGTCCCTCGTCGTGGTCGATGCCGAGCCACCGCAGGTCCTCGAGCACGCCGGCGACGGCCTCCTCGGTGACGCGGCTCGCGTCGGTGTCCTCGACCCGCAGGACGAACGCACCGCCCTGGTGGCGAGCGAACAACCACGAGAAGAGCGCGCTGCGGACGTTCCCGACGTGCAGCGACCCGCTCGGCGCGGGCGCGAACCGGCAGCGGACCGTCGCGCCGCTCATCGCACCGCGTTGGCGAGCGTGCCGACGCCGTCGACCTCGACCTCGACCACGTCGCCGGGCGCGAGCTTGCCGACGCCCTCGGGGGTGCCGGTCATGATCATGTCGCCGGGCAAGAGCGTCATGAACGAGGTGATGTACTCGATCAGGGTCGCGACGCCGAAGACCATGTCGACGGTGCTCGCGCGCTGGCGGACCTCGCCATTGAGCCGCGCCTCGACGACCACGTCGTTGGGGTCGAGGTCGGTCTCGATCCACGGACCGATCGGCGCGGAACCGTCGAAGCCCTTGGCGCGCGCCCACTGGTCGTCGGTCTTCTGCAGGGTCCGCAGGGTGACGTCGTTCCCGCACGTGTAGCCGAGGATCACGCGGTAGGCGTCCTCGGCCCTGATGTCCTTGGCGAGGCGGCCGATCACGACCACGAGCTCGCCCTCGTAGTCGATGCGCCGACTGATCGGCAGCAGCGTGATCGCGTCGTTCGGCCCGAGCACGGCCGTCGAGGGCTTGAGGAACAGCAGCGGCTCCTCGGGCACGGTCTGGCCCCACTCGGCGGCGTGCGCCTCGTAGTTCTTGCCGACACAGACGAGCTTGGAGGGCAGCACCGGCGCGAGCAGGTGCAGCTCGTCGAGCGCGAGCTCCTCGCCGGTCGGCAGCGGATCCTCGAAGAACGTCCCCCCGAGCACGCGGACCGTGTCGTCGCCGGTCTCGGCGACGCCCGTCGCGATGCGGTCGCCGTGACGGAAGCGCAGGAGTCGCATGACGCCCGAGGCTACACGGTGGTGCCGCCGCGAAGGTCGCGCCGACCTGGCGCCAGTAGCCGGCGATCGTCTCGATCGGCTCCAGCGCCGCGAGCTCCTCGGCGGGGGCCTCGAAGAGCGTCACCGTCGGCTCGCCCACGTAGACCGGTCCGAGCTCGACGTCGCGCGAGCGCATCGTCACCAGCTCGTCGAGCGGTGCCGCACCGGCCGGGTCGATGTTCGGCATGTACCGCGAGTGCAGCATCGGCAGCGCGTTCACGAACCCGCCGGTGTCGCTCTCGCCGGTGAGGGTGAGCGTCACCTCGGCGAGGCGCCGATCGTTCGCGGCGAGCGTGGCGCCGAATCGACCCCCCGGCTGGAGCCGCGGGCCCGCCTTCCCGACCGCGACGGGGCGCGTCATCCAGATCTGGCCGAGCTTCTTCGGGTAACCCTGGTACCAGCCGCGGGCGAGGGCGAAGTCCTTGTCGACCCAGATGTAACACGCATCGGGAGTAGGTCTCGCCGGCGTAGCGTGCACCGGACGACGACGAACGCCTCCTTGTACTGGGAACGCACGGGGTCGAGCAGTTCGTCGCCCGCGTCCGAGCAGGACTGCCAGTCGGCCCAGATGATCGCGACGGCGCCGGGGTCGTCGGCGTGCGAGATCGACGCCGGCCGGCAGCAGGGCCGCCACGTTGGCAGGATCGGTCCGGTACTCGATCGTGAGCACGTCGCCCGAGTAGTGCCATGGCGGGCTCGGCACGATCGACGCGCGGCCCCGCGGCGTGCGTGGCAGCATGAACCCTCGCAGCTCCTGACACGGCGCCTATCGTACGCTTCGACGCGATGGAGACGAGACGCATCCTGCTCGACGGCGTGCCGACCACCGTCACGCGCGAGGGCGACGAGCTCGTCGCGCCCGACGGCCGGGTGATGCCGCTCGACGACCCGATCCACCTGCCGCCCGTCGACCCGACGAAGGTCGTCTGCGTGCACCTGAACTACGAGAGCCGGCGCGCCGAGTTCCAGGCGACGCTCGGGGCGGCGCCCACCTACTTCCACAAGCCGATCTCGTCGCTGAACGCGCACGGGGGCGAGATCGTGCGGCCGCCTCGTTGCCGGTTCCTGAACTACGAGGGCGAGATCGGCATCGTGATCGGCGAGCGCTGCCGCCACATCGCGCCCGACGAGGCCGACGCCTACATCCGGGGCTACACGATCGGCAACGACTACGGGCTGCACGACTTCCGTGACACCGACGCCGGCTCGATGTTGCGCGTGAAGGGCTCGGACTCGCTCTGCCCGCTCGGACCCGGCCTCGTGACCGAATGGGACTTCCACGACAAGCGGCTGCAGACGCGCGTGAACGGCGAGGTCGTCCAGGACGGGAGCACCGGCGAGATGATCTGGGACATGCACTACCTCGTCGCCGACATCGCCCGCACGATCACGCTCGAGCCCGGCGACGTGATCCTCTCGGGCACGCCCGCGAACTCGCGCCCGGTGCAGCCCGGCGACGTCGTGGAGGTCGAGGTCGATGGCCTCGGCGTGCTGCGGAACACGATCGTCGAGGGCTCGGTGCCCGTGCGCGACGACGTCGGCGCGCAGCCGAGCGAGAGCGAGGAAGTGATCTCGACCGCGTTCGGCGGCGACTGGGAGTTCCGAGGCGTCCGGCCCCCGCGGAAGGACTGACGTGGCGCCCTCTCGGGCGGACCGGGCGTTCCAGGCATGGGAGTCGCTGTCGCGCGCCTGCCTGCGCCCCGGCGACCGCGGCTCGCTCATCGTGCGAGAGCGCCCCGGTCGCCGCAAGGTCGCGCCCGTCTGGCCGGTCAGCCAGGTGCTCGCGGCCGCGATCGACCTCGCGGAGCTGACCGGCGCCTACGACGACGTCGAGCGACTCGTGGTCGGGCTCCGGCCCTACGCAGCCGGTGATGGCTATCTGCCCGCGCCCGGCGATCGCCGCAGGTACTACGACGACAACGCGTGGATCGGCCTCGGCTTCGCGCAGCTGCACCTGCAGACGGGAGAGGCGCGCTGGCTGCGGCGCGCGAGGAAGGTCTTCCGGTTCGTGCGCGAGGGGCAGGACCCCGACGGCGGCATGCGCTGGGTCGAGGGACGACGCGCCCGACACACCTGCTCGGCGGCGCCGGCGGCCCAGCTCGCCCTTCGGCTGCACCTCGCCGACGGTGAGGACGAGACCCTGACGTTCGCGCGACGCACGATCGCTTGGCTCGACGCGACCATGCGAACGCGCGGAAGCCTCTACGCGGACCACGTCGACGCACGGGGACGCGTGACCGACACGCTGTGGACCTACAACCAAGGTGCGCCCGTCGGGGCGCACCTGCTGCTGCACCGGACGTCGGGTGACGAGGTCGCCCTGCGGCAGGCCGAGGCCACGGCCGAGTCGTCGCTCCGGCGATTCGACGCGGACCGCACGTGGCGGCATGCGCCGGCGTTCAACGCCGTGTGGTTCCGCAACCTGCTGGCCCTCGACGCGGGCGGCTCGCGTGTGCCGGGGCTCGCCCGCGCCCTCGACGTCTATCTCTCGCGCGCCTGGCGTGATGGCCGCGACGATGCCGGCCTGTTCACGTCGGGCGGGATCGGCTCGTACGACGGCACGCCCGCGATCGACGCCGGCGGCATCGTGCAGCTGCTCGCCCTGCGGGCGTGGCCTCGGGACCGACGACGGTTGATCTGCTAGACCCCTTCGAGGAACGCGGCCACCATCCGATGTGCCCGATCGCGGGCCGCGTCCTTGCCGGTCCGCAACGACGCGAGCGTCTCCGTCGGGTCGACGCCGGCGGCGCGGAAGTCTGCATCGTCGTATGCGACCCAGGCGTTCACGATGTCGGCGGTAGCCTCCGGGTGGAACTGCACGAGCAGGTGCGGGCCGAGGGTGTACGCCTGGGGACCGTTCGGGGTGGCCGCGAGCACGGTCGCGCCCGGCGGCGGGCCGAACGTGTCGCCGTGCCACATGAACCATGGGCCGGGCGGGACGACGTCCGGCGCGTCGCTCTCGACGGCGTGGAGCCCGACCTCGGTGTCACGGGCGCGGGCCACCCACCCGCCGTTGGCCTCGGCGAACGCCTGGGCGCCGAAACAGATACCCAGCACCGGCACGTCGCCGGCGACGGCTTCCCGGAGCCGCTCCAGCAGCGGCCCGATCCATCCACGAACCTCGTCCCCGTAGACCGACCACGGGGCGCCCATGACGACGACTGCGTCGAACTCGTCGAGCGGTGGCGGTGCGCCGGCATCGGCGAGCACGTGCTCGTGGAGATCGGCGCCCCTCGCTCGCAGCGCGTCACCCACGAGACCGGGATCGGCGAGCTCGTGCGGCTTCAGGATCAGAACACGCATCGTCGCCAACGATAGCGACCGGGCGTACGATGACTCCATGGGCAACTCCAGGGGCGTGCAGCGACGCCGGAGCGTGTGGGCACGACTCAAAGCCTGGTTCGCGAGGGAGCCCGGGCGCCACGACAGCTACGTCTCGAACGTCACGAACCCCGACGACCGCCGGTTCATCCCCCGTCGCTGACGGCCCTCACGACCAGAGGCGGTCGGCGACCCTTCCCACGAGCTCGAGCTTGCGCCACTGCGCGTCCTCGTTCGTCTCGTTGCCGAGCATCACGCTCGCGAACCCGCACTGCGGGCTGATCGCGAGCCGGTCCATGCCACCCGCATGGTCGGCGGCCTCCTCCATGCGACGGACCAGGTCGTCCTCGTCCTCGAGTTCCGGCGTCTTCGAGCTGATCAGCCCCATGACCATCACGCTTGCGTCGCGGAGGTGGCGCACGGGCGCGTACCCACCGTCACGACCCTCGTCGTCCCACTCCACGAGGAACGTGTCGTACCCGAGCTCGCCGAAGACGCGCTCCGCGACCGGCTCGAGCGAGCCCTCGCACATCCACGACGAGCGGAAGTTGCCGCGGCAGATGTGCAGCCCCACCGTCACGTCGTCTGGGAAGCCGTCGAGTACGGCGGCGTCGGCGTCGATCGCGCGATCGACGAGGGTCTCGACATCGTGGCCGGCCGCTTCGAACCGACCGATCCATGCCGGGTCCACCAGATACGGGTACAGGGGGAAGTCGAACTGCACGTATCGGGCACCGGCGTCGATCGCGTCGGCCACGAGCGCCCGCTCGATCGAGATCGCCGCCGCGACGAACGCGTCGACGTTCTCGTAGGCGCCCTCGACGCTCGTGAACGGGTGGGCGAAGATCGACGCGGCCGGGAACGTGACCTTGAACGGCGTGTCGCCGGCGACCTCGCGCATGAACGTCGCCTCGCGGGCGCCCGGCGAATCGACCGCCTCGAGCGGTGCGACGATCTCGTGGACCGCCAGCTCGACGTCCTCGCCCCAGTCGTTGCGGAACGTGACGGTCTTGCCCGTGCGAACGCCGCTCACCGCGTCGTAGAACGAGTTCATGAACATCCAGCGCCGGAACTCGCCGTCGGTGATCACGTCGAGGCCGCAGTCTCGCTGACGTCGAACCGCCTCGCGGATCGCGGCGTCCTCGGCCTCCCGGAGCGCCGTGCGGTCCTTCACGCGTTCCTCGTCGAGCGCAGCCGAGTGGCCGGGCACGTAGAACGCCTCGATCGCCGCGCGCAGCGCGGGCGGTCGCAACAGCGAGCCGACGACCTCGGCTCGCGCTCGAGAGCGCCCCGTCACTCCTCGCCCTTCGGCGGTGCGACCTCCTCGGCCTCGAGGGCCTCGATCACCGCCTTGGCGTGCGCCGGCCCGATGCGGTTGCCCTCCCACTGGTAGCTGTGACCCGACGCCGGATCCTCGACGGACAGCGTGCGCACGTTCACCCGGCCGTGGACCGTGAAGCGTGCGGTCGACCGATCGAACGTCGCGAACGTCTCCTGCGGCTGCCACCCGACACCGTGCTGGCCGCACGCGATCGCGTAGAGCGTCGTGGGGGTGACGGCCAGCATCGTCCAGCGGGGCACGCCGTCGACGTGCGACATCGCCCGCCCCGCTTCGACGGACGCTGCGGCACCCACGAGCTCGCCGACGAGATTGTCCGTCGCCAGCCCGGCGCCCATCGAGCCTCCCCTGCCTCCTGACGTGCCGCGCGGTTCGAAGATGCCGGCCGCGATCACCTGCTCCCCCTCACCGAGGTACCCCTGCGCTTCCTCGATCAGCTTCTCGTCGCTCATCGCTCGTCGCTCCTCCCTGGTTCGGTGAGGTCGCAGCCGTTCGACCCCCTTCTCGCGCACTGGCCGGAAGGGGGTATTTTGTGCCCGAACGACCGGGCCGCGCAAACTTCGGTCCCAGCCGATACCGTGCACACCTGACCGCGCCAGGGGGGTTCATGGACACGAACGGCAAACGTCTACGGCTGCTCTTCCCCGACGTCCACGGGTTGGAACGAGGCAAATACCTCTTCGGCGACGTCGCCGAGTCCGGTCACGCCGCGTTCTGCATCGGCGTGTACCCACTCACGCACGACCGCGAGATCCTGCCCGTGCCGAAGACGCAGTTCGATGTGGGCCTGCCCGACATCGACGTGCATCTCGACCGCGACTCGCTGCGGCACTCGTGGGAACCCGAGACCGTGATCGGCATCGGCGATGCTCGGTTCAAGGGCGAGCCCGTCCCGATCGACCCGCGACACGTGTTGCGACAGGCGGTCGACGCCTGGCGTGCGATCGGCCTCGAGCCGCAGATCTCGTTCGAGCTCGAGTTCTACCTGATGGAACCGGACGGCGGTGGCGGCTGGCGACCCGTGTCCCTGCCGGGCCACCGGGTGTACGGCACCGGCACCTCGATCGACCCCACCGGGTGCGTCGACACGATGGTCGCGACGGCGCTCGAGTGCGGGTTCCCGGTGGAGAGCTGGGGCAGCGAGTACGACGAGTCGGCGTTCGAGGTGAACATCCGCTACGGCGACGCGATCCCGGCGGCCGACGATGCGTTCGTGTTCCGGTTGCTGATCCGCGAGATCGCCGAGCACCACGGCAAGCTCGCGACGTTCATCGGCCGTCCCATGAACGATCGCGGCGGCAGCGGCATGCACGTGAACTTCAGCTTCCGCCGCGAAGACGGCTCGAACGCGTTCCACGACCCCAACGACCCCGATGGATTGTCGGATCTCGCCCGCCGATGCATCGCCGGCGTGCTGGAGCACCATGCCGGCATGGCGGCGATCCTGGCCCCGCACGTGAACGCGTACAAGCGGCTGCAGCCCGACATGCTGAACGGGTACTGGGCGAACTGGGGCCACGACGACCGCAGCGTCACCGTCCGCGTGCCGCCGGCACGCGGGGAGAACACGCGCTTGGAACAGCGCACCGCCGACGCCGCCGCGAACCCGTACCTCGTCGGCGCCGCCGTGCTGCACGCCGCGCGACTCGGCGTCGAGGGTGAGCTCGAGCTGAAGCCGCCGCAGCCGGTGAGCGAGGACCCCGACACCGACGTGCGCATCCCGGCGAACCTCGCGGTCGCGTTGGACGAGCTGAACGCCGACGAGCAGCTCGTGCAGGCGATCGGCCCCGAGCTCGTGGAGGCCTTCACGATCTTGAAGCGCGGCGAGTGGGAGCGCTACGTCGCGGCGGTCGAGGACACCTCGACGACCGACGTGAGCGACTGGGAGCTGCGCTACTACATGCCCTACCACTGACGACTGGGCTCGGCGCGGACGGGAGGGCGAGTGCGGCTCGAAGACAAGGTGGCGGTGATCAGCGGCGGGGGGACCGGCATCGGAGCGGCCACCGCCACGCTCTTCGCATCCGAGGGAGCCATGGTGGTCGTCACCGGCCGTCGCGAGGAGCCGCTGCACGCCGTCGCCGAGGCCACCGGCGGGTTGGCGGTCGCCGGCGACGTCGTCGACCCGGCTCATGCGGGCGCCGTGGTGGCCGCCGCGATCGGCGCCTTCGGCCGCCTCGACATCGTGGTCGCGAACGCTGGCGTCGGCCTCGGCGGCTCGGTGGCCGACGTCACCGACGACGACTGGCGCACGACCCTCGACGTGAACCTCACCGGCGCGATGCGCCTCGTGCGCGCGGCGATGCCGGCGCTCACGGAGGCGAAGGGCTCGATCGTGCTCGTCTCGTCGATCTCGGGCTTCGTCGCGTCGAGCTCGAGCGTCGCCTACGTCGCGTCGAAGGCCGGCCTGATCGGGCTCACGAAGGCGGTCGCGGTCGACAGCGGACCGCTCGGCGTGCGGGTGAACGCGTTGTGCCCCGGGTGGGTGCGCACCCAGATGGGCGACGACGCGATGACCGACCTCGCCGAGGGGCACGGGGGCACGCTCGAGGAGGCCTACGCGCGGGCCACGGCCCTCGTCCCGCTGCGACGCGCGGCCGATCCGGGTGAGGTCGCCGCCTGCGCGCTGTTCCTCGCGAGCGACGAGGCCTCGTACGTTCACGGCACGACCCTCCTCGTCGACGGCGGCGGCATGGCGGTCGACGTGGCCTCGGTCGCGTTCGACGACGGCTGGGAAGGAGGGCCGTGAGCTTCGACCATGCAGGCACGACCGCGTTCGTGACCGGGGGTGGCTCGGGGATCGGGCAGGCGATCGCCCTGCGCCTCGCTCGCGAGGGAGCGGCCGTCGCGGTCGCCGACGTCCGGCTCGCCGCCGCGGAGGCGACGGTGGCGGAGATCGCGCGCGACGACGGCCGCGCCATCGCGATCGAACTCGACGTGCGCGTCCCGGCTCAGGCGGCCGCCGCACGCGACGCCGCGCTCGAGGCGTTCGGGGCGCTGCACTCCCTCGTGAACAACGCGGGGCTCGTGCGCATGTCGGCGCTCGACGACCTCGACGAGGACGAGTGGGACCTCGTGCTCGACACGAACCTCAAGGGCATGTACGTCGTGACCAGGGCGCTCGCCCCCGCGATCGGCGACGCCGGCGGCGGCGCGATCGTGAACATGTCGACGATCGAGTCCGAGGTGGTCGTGTCGTCGGCGGGTCACCCGCAGGTGCACTACAACGCGTCGAAGGGCGGCGTGAAGATGCTGACGAAGGCGCTGGCGGTCGAGCTGTCGCATCGGCGGATCCGCGTGAACGCGGTCGCGCCCGGCCCGATCGCCACGTCGTTCATCCCCGGCGGCGACCTCCGCTCGCCCGAGGCATGGGCCTTCATGTCCCAGCGCCTGCTCGTCGATCGCGTCGGCGAGCCGGAGGACGTGGCGGCCGCGGTGTCGTTCCTGCTCTCGGACGAGGCCTCGTTCATCACCGGCGCGCAGCTGCCGGTCGACGGCGGGTGGCTCACCCGATGACGACGCCCAGGACCGCTCCGGCGCTCCGGGCCGATCACCTCACCGACGCGGGCATCCGCACCGTGATCGTGACCTCGGCCGACGTTACCGGACGGCTCGTCGGCAAACGCTTCCCCGTCGACGTGTTCCACAGGCTGATGCACGACGGTGTGCCGCTGTCGTCGTGCGTGCTGGGGTGGGACATCGACCAATGGCCCGGGCCAGCGCCAGGCCTACACCGGCCACCACACCGGATGGCACGACGTGCGCCTCGTTCCCGACCTCGACACGTTGCGTCCCGCGGCGTGGCTCGACGCCACGGCGATCTGCGTCGCCGACTTCGTGGAGATGGGCGGAGACGCGCTCGTCGAGGTCGCACCTCGCACGATCCTGCGTCGTCAGGTCGAACGGTTCGAGGCCGAGGGTCAGACCCCGCAGGTCGCGAGCGAGCTCGAGTTCTCGTTGTACCGGGGCACCTACGACGACGGCCGCACGAACGGGTACGAGACGCTCGTCCCGACCACGATCGCGCGGGCGGACTACACGGTGCAGGCGGGCGATCAGCACGAGGCCTTCTTCGGGCCGGCCCGCCAGGCGCTCGTGGACTCGAACCTCGGCCCGTGGACGAGCCAGGTCGAGTGGGGGCTCGGTCAGTGGGAGATCAACCTCGAGTACCGGCAGGCGCTCGAGATGGCCGACCGGCACATCCTGTTCAAGCTCGCGATGCGTGACCTCGCCGCCGCGAACGGCATGGCGGCCACGTTCATGGCGAAACCGTTCCCCGACACGACCGGTTCCTCCTGCCACCTGCATCTCTCGCTCGTCGACGGGCGTGGGGCCTATCCGTTCGGCGACGGCTCGAGTGGCGAGGTGCTCGCGGCGCCGCTGCGCGCCGCCGTCGGCGGCCTGCTCGCTCGCGCCCCCGAGCTGATGCTGTGGTACGCGCCGACCGTGAACTCGTTCCGGCGCATCGCGGGGGGCGAGTTCTCCGGCAACGGACTCAGCTGGGGCTACGACAGCCGCATGGTCTCGTGCCGCGTCCTGGTCGAGGAACCCCCGTCGACCAGGCTCGAGTGGCGGGTGCCCGGCGCCGACGTGAACCCCTACCTCGCGATCGGGGGGCTGCTCGCGTCGGTGAGCGACGGCATCGCCAACGGCGCGGATCCGGGCGAGCCCCTCGTCGGGGAGGAGTGGGAGCGCGAGGTCCCGCCGCTTCCCGCACATCTCGGTGAGGCGACGGCGGCGTTCCGCGACAGCGCCTGGGCACGAGAGACGTTCGGGCCGGCGGTCGTCGAGCACTACGCGGAGGCGGGCCGCTGGGAGTGGGAGCGGTTCCTCGCCGCCGACGTCGTCACCGAATGGGAACGGCGCCGCTACTTCGAGGTGATCTGAGGCCGAGTTGCCCCCAAGGTCGTTCGGGGGCAAAATACCTGCGCCGCGCACCGCCATCTGCCGTACGAGGGAGAGCCGACCGCATGGGCGACACGCTGGGCGACATCGACCTGGTCAACCCCGACAACTACGTCGAGCGGGTTCCCTTCGAGTGGTTCGACCACCTGCGCGAGGACCATCCCGTGGTCTGGCACCCGGAGCCCTCACCGAACCAGGGTTTCTGGGCCGTCACCCGCTACGAGGACCTCACGAACGTGCACATGGACTGGCAGACCTACTCGTCGGAGCTCGGCGCCGTCGCCCTCGAGGAGCTCGACGACGAACAGCTCGAGGTGCGCAAGTCGATGCTCGAGACCGACCCACCCCGGCACACCGAGCTGCGCAAGATCTGCTCGAAGCGTTTCAGCGCCCGCGGCGTCGGCCAGTACGAGGACTGGATCCGCGACGTCGCCCGCTCCGTGCTCGACGACGCCCTGCCCACGGGTGAGTTCGACTTCGTGAGCGAGATCAGCCGCGACCTGCCGATCCGCTTCCTCTGCTCGATCTTCACCGTTCCGCAGGAAGACGCCCCGCAGCTGATCGCGTGGGGCGACAGCATGATCGCGAACCAGGACCCCGACCTCTCGGCTGCCGTGGTCGACAAGGTCGACACCGAGGCCTACCGGCTGCTGCCGTTCCGCTCCCCCACGGCCCTGAAGGTCTTCGAGTACGCCGACCGCCAGCGCGACCAGCGACTGGCCGAGCCTGCCGACGACGTGCTGCAGGCCCTCACGGTCGCGCAGAGCGAAGGGGTGCTGAACGAGCGCGAGTTCCACAACTACTTCGGCGTGCTGATGATCGCGGGCAACGAGACCACGCGGCACACGATCAGCCACGGCATGCTGGCCCTCATGCAGCATCCGGAGCAGCTCGAGCTGCTGCGGGAACAGCCGGCGCTGATCCCGAACGCCACGGAGGAGATCCTGCGGTGGGCCACCCCGGTGCTCCACTTCCGGCGCACCGCCACCCGCGACGCGGAGTTGCACGGTCAGTCGATCGCGGCGGGCGACAAGGTCGTCACCTGGTACATCAGCGCCAACCGCGACCCCGAGATGTTCCCCGACCCCTACACGTTCGACGTCACGAGGACGCCCAACGACCACGTGACGTTCGGGCCCGGGGGACCCCACTTCTGCCTGGGGGCGCACCTCGCGCGGCTCGAGACGAAGATCCTGTTCCAGGAGCTGATCCCCCGCCTCGACACGATCGAGCTCACGGGGCCCGTCGAGCGCATCCGCTCGAACTTCGTGAACGGCATCAAGCGCATGCCGGTTCGGGTGAGCACGAAGTAGCGCTCGGTGACCCCGCGCCTCGTCCTGGTGCTGAGCGAGAACCACACGTTGGTGCCTGCTCGCGACCTGCACGCGCTGGTCAGCGTCGCCGTCGAAGCCGAGAATGCCGGGTTCGACGGCGTGATGGTGAGCGAGCACATCGTGCTCGGCCGAGGAGCCGACGCCGAGGGGGTGCCCGAGAATCCGCGCGACTACGCCCTGCCCGGGAACCAGGACCCGTCGACCCCGTGGCCTTCGTCGTTGCTACTGCTCGCCGCGATCGCGTCGGTCACGACCCGTCTGCGCCTGATCGCGAGCGCGGTGATCCCGCCACTCCGCCATCCGCTGCAGATCGCGAAGGAGCTCGCCACCCTCGACCTGCTCTCGCGCGGCCGGCTGGTGGTGCAGCCCACCGTGAGTTGGCATCGCGCCGAGTACGAGGCGCTCGGCGTGGCGTTCGAGACCCGTGGCGAGCGCCTGGACGAGCACCTCGCCGCGTGGGCGCTGCTCTGGCGCGACTCTCCCGCGAGCTTCCACGGGACGCACTACGCGTTCGACGACGTCTGGCTCGAGCCGAAGGCGTATCGGGTCGACGGACCGCGACTGTGGTTCGGCGGTCAGCACCTGCACGATCGGCTCGTGCGGCGGTTGGTCGAGCACGGCCACGGATTCAACCCGCTCGGACGCGCGAGCAAGGACGATCTCGAGCGGCTCGCCGCCGCGATGACCGCGGCCGGGCGCGACATCGCGGACGTCGAGATGGTGGGCGGCACGAGGGGTGCGTTCCCCGACTCGACCCACCCCGCTTCCCTCGACGGAGCGCTCGACCAGATCCCCGAGCAGGTGGCACGGGGGTTCACCACGATCTGCATCAAGCCGAGCCAGTTCACCGACGATCCGAGCGAGATCCCGGAACTCCTGGTGCGCATCGTCGACGGCGTCGCGGCTCGCGTCCATCGGTAGTCTGATTCAGACTACCGGTCCCGGGTCCTCCGTCGACGCCGGCGCCACGGCTCGTAGCAACGATCGGAGCATCGCCGCGAGGTCGTCCTGCTGCTGAGGGTCCAGGTGAGCGGCGACCACGGATTCCTCGGCGTTGAACTTCGGGAAGAGGTCCTCGATCGTGGCGCGGCCCACCGCGGTGAGCTCGACGATCACCATGCGACCGTCCTTCGGGTCCTTGCGGCGGGTGACGAACCCACGGGACTCGAGCGTCGTCATCACGCCGGTCGCCGTCGGCCGGCTGATACCGACGGCGGCGGCGAACTCGCGGGCCTCCATCTCACCCCAGACCCACAGCACCCAGAGCCCGACGAACGAGGTCCAGCTCAGCCGGTCGGGCGAGAGCACCCTGGCCTCCATGTACCGACGGATCGCGGCGGAGCTACGGAACAGGTTCGAGATCGCCCACATCGCCCGGAAGTCGAGCGGCAGGTGAGCGAGCTCCTCCTGCACCTTGCGCTCGGCGGGCAGCAGGCCGTCCTCGCCGGGCAGATGAGGGTCGCCGGGACGCGGCGCGTCGTTCACGCCGCGCTCCCCGTGCGCGCGAGCCGGTCGCCGAGCTCGCGCGCGACGTCGAGCAGCGCCACGACGTCCTCCTCGGTCGTTCGGAAGTTCACGAAGCAAGGACGCAGCCACACCTCGCCGTCGATCAGGGCCGGTGCGAGGTAGGCGCGGCCGTCGGCCTGGATCGCATCCGCCAACGCCTGGTTGTGGGCGTTCACGTCGGCGACGCCCCGCGGTACATGGCGGATCGGCACGATCGAGAGCTGCGGCGGCGCCTCCATGACCTCGAAGTCCTCGGTGTGCTGCGCGCGCCGATACAGCAGGTCGGCCTCGGCCAGGTTGCGCTCGATCGCCTCGCGGAACTGGGCGGCGCCGTGCGCCCGGAACGCGAGCCAGAGCTTCAGCGCCCGGAACGGCCGGGAGTACTCCAGCGTGATGTCGGCCGCATGCAGCTCGTGCAGCTGGTGCGGCAGGTAGCCCTGCTCGTGGCTGAATGCGCTCGCGAGCGCCTCGTCGTCGCGCACGAGCACGACGCCGCACGCCTTCGGCAGGTAGAGCCACTTGTGCGCGTCGATCGAGCACGAGTCGGCGCGGTCGAGCCCCGTGAACATCTCGCGCCTCGATGAGACCGACGCCGCCGGCAGGCCGTAGGCGCCGTCGACGTGCATCCAGACCCCTCGCGCCTCGCATACCTCGGCCACCGCGTCGAGGGGATCGATCCCTCCCGTGAGCGTCGTGCCGGCCGTCGCGACCACGGCCACCGGGATCACGCCCTCGGCCAGGTCGTGCGCGATCGCATCGTCGAGCGCCTCGGGCCGCATGCGCCGCAGCCCGTCGGTCTCGATCGCCCGCAGGTTGTCCGATCCGATGCCGAGCAGCTCCACGGCCCTGGTGACCGAGTAGTGCACCTCCTGGGAGCAGTAGACCGCCGTGCGCCTCGCACCCAGCCCGGCGTGGCGGCTTCCGGGCACCGCTCGCTCCCGCGCGGCCGCTATCGCGGTCACGTTGCTCACGGTGCCGCCGCTCGTGAACGCGCCGGCAGACATCGGGAAGCCGACGAACTCCGAGACCCACCGCACCGCCTGGTCCTCGATCTGCGTCGCGGCCCGGGCGTCGACCGCGAGGTTGATGTCGTAGGAATGCGCGAGGAGGTCGCCGAGGGTGCCGATCTCGAGCCCGCTCGAGCCGATGAACGCGAAGTAGCGCGGCCGCGCCTGGGCGATCGACTCGTCGAGGATGCGCGCGGCGTCGTCGAGCGCGTCGTGGACGGGCGAGGCCTCATCGGGGAGGGCGCGCTCCAGCAGCCGGCGCACGCGTTCGTCGAGCGCCGGCTCCTCGGGCCGGAAGCTGTCGAAGCTGCGCCAGGCCTCGGCGACCAGGCGCGCCGCGTGCTCGAGCGCCTCCTCGCGAGGCGCATCGAGCCGCAGCGGGCGTTCCGATGCGATCACGAACACGATGGTATGCGGCGCGCTCTCCGTCGGCACGGAAGACGTTAGCTTGCGCCCATCGCACGGCTGTGCGTAGCATCCGGTACCGCGCGGCCGCACGATCGAGGTCGTCGTCAGCATCCACGCTCCAGGAGGTACGGGCATCGCGAAGGAACTCCGTCGACCGAGGTGCCCGAACCGGGTAGGTCGGGCACCGACCACGACCGGAGGCTCGACGGGAGACATCTCCCGGATGGGCCCGTCCAATCGCGCGACCGCGGCCCGCCTCCGCCCCGTTCATCGACCAGGCCTAGGAGGTCCGAGGTGAGGGTAACGAGGTCGTTCGTCGTCGTGTCCGTGGCGGTGCTCGCACTGATCGCCGCCGCATGTAGCAGCTCCGAGGAAACCGGTGAACCGACGGACGGGGCAGCCGACGCGCCGGCGACCGGGGGGCAGTTCGATGTCGACGCGGTGCTCGCCGCCGACCTCGATGCCTGCGAGCCGACACCTGAGGGTGACCCGCTGATCATCGGATACGCGGCCGACCTCTCAGAGGTCGGTGCGTTCGCCGACAAGCCGGGCTCCGACGCGGCAGCTCACTACATCGATCTGATCAACTGCTCGGGTGGGGTCGACGGCACTCCGGTGGAGCTCGTCGTCGAGGACGTCCAGGGCGACCCGGAGATCGCGAAGCGTGCCACGACCGACCTGATCGACGCGGGTGCGCACGTCATCCTGGGCCCGCCCTTCGCCGACACCGGGACACCGATCCTCCAGACGGTGAACACCTCCCGCGCGGTCCTGTTCGTGTCATCGACGGAGCCGGTGCTCCCCGACCCCAGCATCTTCAGCTTCCTCTCGACGTTCGACGACACCAGGCAGGCCGAGGCGGCCGCGCAGTTCGCGATCGACCAGGGCTTCACTCGGGCGATCACCTTCTCCGCCGAAGGCCCCTACTTCGGCTACAACCCCGAGACGTTCGCCGCGAAGTTCGAGGAGCTCGGCGGCGAGGTCGTGCTCGACCAGAGCTACGTGCCGTTCGAGCAAGTCGACTTCGCGGCCCAAGCCAACGAGGTGGCCAGCGTGGCCGATGGCAGCGAGGTTCTGTACGCGGCGATGGTTGCGCCACAGCTCGATGCGATGCGCGCCGCCATTCAGGAGCGGGACGTGGAACTCACGTACCTGGAGGCCGACGCGTTCGGCACCAGCGGCGCCGCCGACATCAAGAACAACGAGGGCGTCTACTGGACGGGCCACGGGTTCGCAGAGCCCGGGAACCGTTTCCAGGCGCTCCTGGACTCCCTCGAAGCTGCAGGCACTCCGAGCGACGCTCCGGAGTTCTCCGCACTCGCGGCCGACGCCGTCACCGTGGCAGTCCGCGGGTACCTCGCTGCGGGTTCCGCTGACCCTGCCGCGATCGCTGAGGCGATCTCGGGTCTCTCCGGCGTGGACGCGATCACGGGCACGATCGGGTACGCGGGCACCGAGGGGGTTCCGGACAAGCCTGTCTACATCCTCCAGATGGTCGACGACGAGGTGACCCTCGTGGTGGAGCAGGAGTAGCGGTCCCGTCTGGGTGCCCTGAAGTGCTGCAGATCAACAATCTGACCACCCGGTACGGGGCGATCGCAGCGCTTCGTGGTGTGAGCCTGTCCGTCGAGGCCGAGGAGATCGTCGGCCTCATCGGCCCCAACGGAGCAGGCAAGACCACCCTCCTCAACTCGGTTGCTGGTCTCCTCCGACCTGCCGAAGGTGACATCTATCTGAACGGGGAGCGCGTCGCTGGATCGAGCCCCGACGCGATGCTGCGTCTGGGGCTCGCGCTCGTCCCGGAGCACCGGCGATTGTTCTCGCAGATGTCGGTCGCCGAGAACCTGAAGATCGGCGGAGTCTCGGTCGGGGCCAAGGAACGAGCGCAACTGATGGACGAGTGTGTCGACCTCTTCCCGGTTCTGGGACGGAAGTGGGAGACGAGGGCGGGGTTCCTGTCGGGTGGCGAGGCCCAACAGCTCGCGGTCGCTCGGGCACTGATGAGCAACCCCAGGATCATCTTGATGGACGAGCCGTCCCTCGGCCTGGCTCCGATGCTCGTCGATCTCATCTTCGACCTGGTGGACCGCCTGCGGCGGGAGGGGAAGACCCTCTTGGTCGTCGAGCAGAACGCGACTCGGCTCCTCCAGGTCGCCGACCGCGCGTACGTCCTTCGGACCCACGAGATCGTCGCCCAGGGCCGGGCGAGCGATCTGCTTCAGCGCGACGACCTGTTCGATGTCTTCGTTGGCCGACCGAGGGGCGAAGGCGATGACTGACCTCGTTCAGACCCTCATCGACGGGCTGGGCCGAGGCTCGATCTACGCCCTGCTTGCGCTCGGGATCGCTCTCATCTTCGGCGTGATGCACCTCTTGAACTTCGCCCATGGCGAGACCGTCACGGTCGGCGCCTACATCGCGTATGCGTCCCTCGTGGAGATGGAGTTGAGCTGGTGGGTCACGGCGATCCTCATCTTCTTCGGCGCGATCGCCATCTCCGTGGTGATCGAGTTCGTGGCGTTTCGATGGGTCCGTGGCGCCGAGGACTTCACGATGCTCCTCACCTCGTTCGGCGTGGTCTTCGTCGTGCAAGCGTTCTTCGTGATGTACGCGGGGGCGACGGTTCGGAGCTTCCCGCGACCGGAGTGGGCCGATCGCGTCTGGCAGGTGGGGGACCTCAACGTCGGCGTCATCGATGTGGTCACGATCGGCGCGACGGCGATCTCCCTCGCCGTGACGGCATACGTGCTCCGGCGAACGATGTTCGGGACCTCGCTGCGTGCGGCGGCCGAGGACTTCGACGCCGCTCGACTGATGGGAGTGAGGAGCAACCGAGTGATCCGCCAGGCCTTCATCGTGGCGGGGGCCCTCGCCGGCGTGGCCGCGGTGTTCTACCTCATGCGCACCGGACAGGCTCGCCCCGTGGTCGGTCTGGCTCCGATGCTCAAGGGCATCCTCGCCGCGATCGTCGGTGGTCTGGGCAGCCTGTCGGGCGCTGTGCTCGGCGGCTTCGTCCTGGGTATCACCGAGGTCGTTCTCAGGGCATGGCTGCCTGAATATCTCGTCGGACTCACCGACGCCGTCGTCTTCGCCTTCATCGGCCTGTTCTTCGTCTTCCGCCCCCAGGGTCTGATCCCGGTCGAGGCCGGCGAACGAGTCTGATGCGGTCCCTCCTCGCCGGCCGCGTCGGCTCACAGGTCGTGGGTTCGCTCGCGCTCTTCCTCATCCTGGTGCTCGGCGGACTGCTCTATGCATCCGTCGGTTCCGTCACCCGCGACATCTTGGTCACCCAGATGCTGATCAACGCGATGATGGTGGTCGGGATCCAGCTCTTCATCGGGAACACCGGGATCCTGTCGTTCGGCCACATCGGGTTCGCCGGGATCGCCGGCTACACCTTCGTCCTGCTCGCCATGTCGACCGAGTGGAAGGAGCGAGTGCTCCCGAACGCTCCGCTGGGCCTGGTCGACATCTCGCTCCACCCGTTCGGAGCGACCGCCGTCGCCATGATCGTCACGCTTCTCGTCGCGGTCCTGCTCGGATTCGGGCTCGTGCGCTCGGGGGCGAGATCGGGGGCGGTGGCGGCCACGGTCATCACCCTCGCTCTGCTGTTCGTGGTCCACGAGGTTGGAACGGTTTACGCAGACCTCACGGGCGGTCGCAACGGGATCTCCTTGTCGATCGGTGTCTTGCTCGAAGGACGCACCTGGGTCTACGTGGCGCTGTTCGCCTCGATCCTCGGTTCGCGGCTCTTCAAGAGCAGTCGCGTCGGTCGCCTCGCACAGGCTGCTCGCGACGACGACCTGGCAGCCCGATCCGTTGGTATCGATCCGGCTCCCGGCCAGATGATCGCACTGCTCCTATCCGTCGCCATCGTCTCGGTCGCAGCGTGCCTCCGTGTCTTCGAGCTCGGAACCGTGGCACCTTCGACGTTCTTCTTCGACTACACGCTCCTCACCCTGGTCATGATCATCGTCGGGGGCCGCAAGAGCATCACCGGCTCGCTGCTGGGCGTCGTGGTGTTCACGGCCGTCAACGAGCTGACCCGGTCCCTCGCCGGGAGCGGTTCCGGCGCCGGCCCGCTCGACCTCGTGCTTCGCGAAGGCCTCACCGATATCGTCCTCGGCGCGGCGATGGTCGGGTTCATGATCTTCCGGCCCAACGGCCTGATCGAGGATCGGGAGCTAGATGATTGGGTCCGGACCCGACTGCGAAGACAGGAGCCGAGGCCCGCCGCCCCCGGCCCGGCGCCGGCACCGGCGCTGGCCACGCTCCGCGCCACCGACGTGGTGGTCGACTTCGGAGGCTTCCGTGCCCTCGACCGCGCGGACCTGGAAGCCTCGAACCAACACATCGTGGGGATCATCGGCCCGAACGGCGCCGGTAAGACCACGCTCCTCAACGTCGTCACGGGTCTGATCCGACCCGACGAAGGCTCCGTCACGCTCAAGGATCGATCCATCGCCGGTGTGGAGCCCTTCTCCATCGCTCGCGCGGGCCTGGCCAGGACGTTTCAGACGATGCGGCTCTTCCCCTCGTTGACCGTTCGCGAGAACGTGGCGGTCGCTTCTCTCTCCGTGCGAGCGCACCGCGAGGATGGAGGGGGTCCCAGTGTCGATGAACTCATCGCCCACGCCGGGCTCTGGGAACTGCGCGACCGCCGCGCACGTGAGCTCGACTACGGGAACGCCCGCCGGCTCGAGCTGGCACGAGCCGCTGCGCTGTCGCCCGTCTTCATGCTGCTCGACGAGCCGACGAGCGGGATGAGCGACACCGAGTCGCTCGCCATGATCGACGAGGTGAGGAGGATGGCCGAGTGCGTCGGTGCGGGTGTCGTCGTGATCGATCACGATCTCGGCTTCATCACAGGGATCTGTGACACGATCCACTGCTTCGACCAAGGGACCGTGATCTCGACCGGAACCCCCGCGGAGATCCAGGCCGACCCCGCCGTCCAGGCCGCCTATCTCGGTGTGACAGCCGAGGCCTGAGGCGACACCGCCCCGCCGGCCTAGGCCCCCGAACCGGTCCAGCCGTCGGCCGGACGCTCGAACCAGACGTGCACCTGGCCTGTGCCGACGGAGGCTTCGTACTCGCTGAACAGCTCGCCCGGCGCCTGGCAGCGCGCGCCGCCGAGGGCCGAGGCCATCATCAGGTAGTGGCCGAAGTGCCCCTCGGGCGCGGCCTTGCGGTACTCCGGCATCCAGTCGATCACGCCGGCGTGGTCGCCCTTGGCGAACATCGACAGCACGTGCTGGTCGGCCTCGTAGCTCTCGAGATGCAGGATGTTCTCGGGCGCCTTCGAGCTCTCGTGCTGCCGCAGCTCCCGGAACGGGTAGAACCGGTGGGTCATGCCGCCCGACGCGAGCAGCACCACGCGGCGGTCGCTCTGGGCGATCGCGTCGCCGATCAGCTTCCCGAACAGCAGGAAGTCCTCGGTGGTGCAGGTCTGGTTGATCGCGACGCTGATCCAGCGGGTGGCAGGATCGCCGAGGAACGTCCAGATGTTGACCGTGCCGTAGAAGATCGGCAGGTACGGATCGTCGCAGGCCAGGATCCAGCAGTCGTCGCGCCCGTCGGCCTGCGCCGCGATGCCCTTCGCGAGATCGGGGTCCCCCGGCATGTCGTACGGGATGCCCGCCATGCCTCGGGGAAGCTCGTGGCTCGTGAACTTCCCTTCCCGGCGTTCGTGCGCCGTGACGATGTGCTCGAACGTCGACTCCCAGTGCGTGTCGAACACGACCACCGTGTCGGGCTGTAGACGATCGAGGCATTCGGTCTTCATGCGCCGCAGCCCGGGCACGAGGGTGATCTCGTTGCCGTCGTTGATCTCCCGACGGGTCTCCTCGGGAAGCATGATCGTGGGGACGTGGGCCACCAGGGCCGCGCCGACGACTTCACCCATCTGCGTCCTCCTCCTGATCGGTTGGTGCCTCGTTCCACGGTGCGGTGCAGACGTTCTTGACGTCCGCGTAGAAGTCGAAGCTCCATGGACCGCCCTCGCGGCCGATGCCGGATCTCCTCGCGCCCCCGAACGGCGCCGCGAGGTCGCGCACGAAGAAGCAGTTGACCCAGACGGTGCCGGCCACGAGCCACGAGCCGACGCGCTCCGCCTTGGCCTCGTCGCCTGTGTACACGATGGCCGCCAGGCCGTACTCGGTCGAGTTCGCGAGCGCGACGGCCTCCTCCTCGCTCTCGAACGTCTGCAGGGTCAGCACGGGGCCGAAGACCTCCCGGGTGAGGATCTCCGAGTCCTCGGGGACGTCGGTGAACAGCGTCGGCCGATAGTAGAGGCCGCCGAGGTCCTCGTTCGGGCCACCGCCGAAGACGACCGAGGCGCCGTCAGCCTTCGCGCGCTGCACGAACCCGTCGACCCGCTCGAAGTGCTCGCGCGTGATCTGCGGGCCGATGTCCGTCGCTTCGTCGCGCGGGTCGCCCTGCACGATCGCACCCGCCGCCTCGACGAACCGCTCGAGGAACGCCTCCCGCATCGATCGCTCGACGATCAGACGTGTGCCGGCGAGGCAGACCTGTCCGGCGTTGTCGAACTGGTTCACCGCCTGCTTCACGACCGCATCGAGATCGGCGTCGGCGAACGCCACGAACGGCGACTTGCCGCCCAGCTCGAGCGAGACCGGCGTGAGGTTGGCCCCGGCCGCTTGAGCGACGAGCTTCCCCGTCGACACGCTGCCGGTGAACGCGATGCGGTCCACGCCGGGGTGCGCGGTGAGGGCGGCGCCGGCCTCCTCGCCGATGCCCTGCAGCACGTTGAACGCGCCGTCGGGCAGGCCGGCCTCGTGCGCGATGTCGGCGAGCATCGAGGCTGTGAGCGGCGCCCACTCCGGCGGCTTCAGGACCACGGCGTTCCCGGCGGCGAGCGCGGGCGCGACGCGCCAGGTCGCGAGCATCAGCGGCGCGTTCCAGGGGGTGATCACCACCGTGACGCCGCTCGGATCCCACGCCACTCGCTCGGCGAACCCGTCGTAGTCCTTCGTGCCGGTCTCGAGCGCGAGCAGTTGGTCGGCGAAGAACCGGAAGTTGCGAGCCACCCTCGGCATCACCGAGGTCCGCATCGAACGGAGCAGCGACCCGTTGTCGCGCGTCTCGACCGCCGCGAGCTCGGGCACCCGCGCCTCGACCCCGTCGGCGATGCGGTGCAGCACCTCGGCGCGCTCCTTCGGGGGCATCGAACCCCAGGTCGCGCTCGCCGCACGGGCGGCGGCGACGGCTCGGTCGGCGTCGTCGGCGTCTCCGCGCGCGACCTCGGCGATCGGCCGCTCATCGATCGGCGAGACGTCGGTGAAGGTGCGGTCCGAGGGCACGCGACGGCCACCGATCCAGTGCTCGGTCGAGACCTCGATGCCTTCGACGACGGCGCGACTCGTCGTGCTCCCCTCCCCCGTGTCAGAGGAACCCCGGAAGGTCGTTCGTGTCCGAACGGTATGGGGGGCAGGGGAAGCTGTCAAGCCGGCGATCGTCCACGTCGGGCGGCCACCGCCGGCGGATCGGGAACCGTCGGGCGCCCTCCGGTCGTCGGAGTCGTCTCCACACGGAAGGGGCTCGTCATGTCAGGGAAGCGGCACCGTCTACGTCGATCCGCGATCGTGGCCCTCTCGACGGCGGTCCTCGTGGCCGGTCCGGTCGGCGCAGCCTGGGCGTGCGGCGGACTGGTCACGCCGAACGGCACGATCAACCTCGTGCGCACCACGACCCTCGCCGCGTACCACCGAGGGATCGAGCACTACGTCACGTCGTTCGAGTTCGCCGGCGAAGGCCAGGAGATCGGCTCCATCATCCCCCTCCCGGGCGTGCCGACGAAGGTCGTGAAGGGCGGCGACTGGACGCTGCAGCGGCTCGTGATCGAGACGCAGCCGCCCGCGCCGGAGTCGGCGCTCTTCGCGGCGGCCGCCGACGGGGCCGCCGAGGTGCTGCTCGAGACCGAGATCGACTCCCTCGACATCACCGTCCTCAAGGGCGGCGCCCTCGCGGTCGGCACGTGGGCGCGCGACCACGGGTACTTCCTGCCGCCGGACGCCCCCGAGGTGCTGGAGTTCTACGCCGAGCGCAGCCCGATCTTCCTCGCCGCTCGGTTCAACGCCGGGCGGGCGGCCGAACAGGGAGTACAGCGTGGCGAGGGCACCCCGATCCACGTCGTGATCCCGACACCCGATCCGTGGGTCCCCCTGCGGATCCTGGCGCTCGGACGCCAGCCCTCGGAGATCGTGCAGGCCGACGTCTTCCTGCTGACCGACGTGGCGCCGGCGATACTTCCTCAGGCGATCGAGCCGAACGGCGACGAGGACCAGCGCGGCCTGATCTTGCGGACGAGCGAGCAGGCCTCGGACTCCCTGATGAACGACCTGCGCTCGGATGCGCGCATGGGCTGGCTCCCGGAGCAGGACATGTGGCTCACCCAGGTGCAGATCAACGAACGAGCCGACCTGCTCAGCCACGACCTCGCGATCGACGCGAGCGGCTTCGGACATCCCGACCCCGTCGCGGCGGGACTCGCGCGCCCGATGCGTACAGCCTCGGCCGACACGGTTCCGTGGATCGCCGTCGGGGGGACCACGATCGTTGCGGCGCTCGCCGCGCTCGTGGGGCTCGCACTGATCGCGTGGCGGCGTCGCGGCACCGAGCGGCCGGCGTGATCGCTCGGCGGGGGCCGATCGCCGGACTCACGATCGCGGCCGCGGCCACGCTCGGCCTCGGCGCGGTGGCGATGGGTGCCGGCGCCTCGCGGGGCGGCGACGGAGCGCGGGAGGTGCGGATCGTCATCCACCATTCCCGGTTCGAGCTCCCCAGCGTCGATGTCGCTCCCGGCGAGAGCGTGCGGTTCGTGCTCGAGAACGCCGACCCGATCGACCACGAGTTCATCGTGGGCGACGCGCAGGTGCAGCTCGCCCACGAACGCGGGACAGAGGCCCACCACGCGCCGAGGCCCGGCGAGATCACGGTGCCCGCCGGCACCACCCGGGCGACCACGGTCACGTTCGGGCCGTCGACGGGAACGACGTTGTTCGGTTGCCACCTGCCCGGCCATTACGCCTACGGCATGGTCGGGACGATCGAGATCGACTGACGATCGCTCCGGGGGCCTACTCCGAGAAGTGCGCCTCGAGGTCGGGGGTCGCGCGCTGCCGGAGCGCCGCGGCCACGCGCTGACGCTCCAGCATCTGCTCGAGCATCTTCGACGACTGCGGGATCGGGTGCTCCGCGAAGAACGCCCGGGCCTCGTCGACCTGCTCGGGCAGCGTGAGGTAGCGCACGCCCTCCGCCATGCGGATCGTGAGCTGCGCGGGGAAGCGTTCCTCGGCCTCGTTCCACCGGGCGCGCAGCGTGTCCCACGCCCGCTCGCCGAGGTCGCGGTTGATCAGCGAGTACGCGAAGACGAACGGCGCGTCCTGGCTGCGGATGTCGTCGCCGAACGTGGCCTCGAGCGTGCGATCGAACAACGCCGGATCGCGGAACAGCGGCAGGGCGAACAGGTACCGGTACTGCTCCTGGGGTGTGGGCGACTCGCGGTAGGCGGTCCAGTATCGCTCGTAGTCGGCGGCGTCGCCGTTGGCCGCGACGACGTTCACGGCGGCGGCGGCCAACGAGGCGTCGACGGGCTTGCCGGCGCGCGCCTCGGCCTCGAACTCGCGCGCGGCGGCCTCCGCGTTCGGATCGGCCCCCAGCACGCCGAGGCCCTGCAGTAGCGCGCCCCGCAGGGCTCGGATGCGATCGGGCTCGTCGGCGTCGGCCTCCCAGCCGAGGCGGTCCATCGCGGGTGCGACGAGGTGGCGCACGAACGCGCGGAAGCGCTCCCGAGGCTCCCCCTCGAGGAACCGATCGCACCACCCGAGGCCCGTCAGCAGGATCTGCCAGACGGCGAGGTCGTCCTCGTCGCCGTAGCGCGATGCGGCGAGGACGAACTCCGACGCCGGCGCGGCGCCCGACGTGACGGCGGCCCAGTGGTCGTCGACCAGGCCGTAGCGTTCCAGGGGCGAGATCTCGGGGAGCCGCGCGGTCAGGCGTTCGAGCAGTCCCCCCTCGTAGCGGACCCGGACGAAGCTGCTCGCCCCCGCGTTCGCGACCACGGCGGCGTCGGCCGCCTCGGCCGAGACCGTGCCGTCGGCCGGCACCAGCACCGACGACTCGTCGCCGTCGAGGGAGCGCACGCGCAGCGGCACGTCCCAGACGGCGTGGTCCGTGCCGCCGTCGGCGAGGAAGCGGCGCTGGTCGAGTCGCACCCCGTCGGCGCTCGGCGAGGCGGTCACGAGCGGGTACCCGCCCTGCCAGATCCACTGGTCCATGATGCGGCGCACGGGCTCGCCGCTCGCCTCCTCGATCGCGTGCCAGAGGTCGTGGGTCTCGGTGTTCCCGTACGCGTGGCGGGCCAGGTACAACCTGATGCCCTCGCGGAACCGCTCGGCACCGAGGTACTGCTCGAGCATGCGCAGGATCGCCGCGCCCTTCTGGTACGTGAGCACGTCGAACATGCCCGACGCGTCGTCGGGAGAGTGCACCGGGTACTCGATCGCGCGGGTCGAGCGCAGCGCGTCGACCTCCTTGGCGGCGGTCGCGCCGCGGGCGAACGTGTTCCACTGCTCCCAGTCGGGACGCCACGCGTCGACCGTGACGAGCGCCATGAACGTGGCGAACGCCTCGTTCAGCCAGATGCCGTTCCACCACCGCATCGTCACGAGGTTGCCGAACCACTGGTGCGCGAGCTCGTGCGCCACGACGTCGGCGATGTTCTCGAGCTCGGGCTGGGTGGCGTGCTCGGGGTCGACGAGCAGCAACGATTCCCGGTAGGTGATCAGGCCGGTGTTCTCCATCGCACCCTGTGCGAAGTCCGGGATCGCGACGAAGTCGACCTTCCGATCGGGGTAGGGGATGCCGTAGTACTCGGTGAAGAAGCGAAGGGAGAACTCGCCGGCCTCGAGGGCGAACCGTGCGAGGTGCCCCTTGCCGGGCAGGTGCACGAGCCGCAGCGGCACGCCGTCGATGTCGATCGGATCGGTGATCTCGAGGCGCCCGACCACGAAGGCGACCAGGTACGTCGACATCGACATCGTGTCGGCGAACCGCACGCGGACCCGGCCGTCGCCGTTGGGCGCCCGGTCGATCTCGGGACCGTTGGAGAGCGCGACCACGTCCTCGGGCACGACGAGCGTCACGCCGAACACCGCCTTCAGATCGGGCTCGTCCCAGCAGGGGAACGCACGCCGCGCGTCGGCAGCCTCGAACTGCGTCGTCGCGATCGTGTGCGTGCCGTCGTCGTCGGTGTAGGTCGACCGGTAGAAGCCGTGGAGCTGGTCGTTGAGCTCGCCCCGGAACGACATCCTCAGGAGCCAGGCTCCCGGTTCGACCGGCGCCGCGAGCGCGAGGGTCGCGCGCTGCAGCTCCCCGTCGTGCGCCACGTCGGTCACCGCGATCTCCGCGCCGACCTCGGTGCGCACCGTCGCGTGGTCGATCGCGAGGTCGAGCGCGTTCACGACGATCTCGTCGACCCGCTCGTGCACGTCGATCTCGATCTCGACGGATCCCGAGAACGTCGCCGATCCGAGGTCGGGCTCGAGGACCAGGTCGTATCGGGTCGGGACGACGGTGCGCGGAAGCCGGTAACGATCCTGCATGGCTCCGGAGCCTATCGCGCCGCCGACGCTCCGTGTGCGGATGCGTTCGGAAGCATCGCCCCGCGGGAGCGGGTGCCGTGAGACGCTTCGTGCAGGAGGTTCCTGACCGGGCATGCGAACATCTCGACGCGGCGAGGAGGACGACCGCTCAGCGACGGATCTCGGCGTCGTGGTCGACGACTTCCCCTCCGAGGTCGAGCGCCGGGCAGATGCGCGGCGGCGCGCAGGCACGCTCGCGGCCTTCGGCGTGGCCGCCGTGGTCGCGGCGATCCTGGTGTTGGCCGGTGGCGACGATCCGGCGATCGACCAGCGGCCGGCGAACACCACCGACGCCGGCACTCCCGCGTCGGTGCTGCAGCCGGGCACCTATCGCCTGCCCGGCCTCTCGGCCCCCGTCTCGATCACCGTGCCGGCCGGGTGGTCGGCCGGCGACTCGATCTGGGGCCCGGGGGGCGAGGGCATCGCGGCGATCTCCACCGGACGGCCGGGGGCCACGATCAGCATCGCGCTGCTCGACGTCGCGCAACTGGAACCGTACGTGGCCTCGCGGGACAGGCCGCTCGGCCGCCCGGGCACCCCGGCGTGGTTCGTGCGGTCCCTCGACGACTTCGACTCCCGCGTGCAACCGCGTCTGCGTGACCGCGTCGTCGGACACCGGCTCGACTGGAGGGCACCGCCCGTCCTCGCGTGGCTGCTGACGTTCACCGACCGCGGACCGATCGACGTGGCCGACGACGTGGCGTACGACGGCCGGCGCGGCGCCCTGGTCTCGTTCGCGTTCCCCGGTCCGGCCCGTTCCGTGTTCGGTGTGCCCGGCGGCGGCGACATCGCCCTGCGGCCCGGAGTCACCTACACGTTCTGGGTGCCCCGGGCCGATGGGTCGCCCGAGGACTCGATCATGCTCGGGGTCGCACGCGAGCTCGGCGCGACACCCAGCACCGCGGAGTGGGACGTCGTGCGGACGCTCGAGATCGGGTGAACCGGATCGGCACGCCGGGCGCGGTCAGTCGTTCACGTAGGTGAGCCAGTCCGCGTACTTCGGGTCGTCGCCCTTCGTGGCGGCGAAGAACGCGTCCTGCAGCGACTTCGTGACCGGCCCACGATGCCCGGCCCCCACCGTGCGATCGTCGACCTCGCGGATCGGCGTGATCTCGGCTGCCGTGCCCGTGAAGAACACCTCGTCGGCCGTGTAGAGGTCGGTGCGCACCAGGTTCTGCTCGATCACCGGGAAGCCGAGGTCGCGGGCGATCGTCATGACCGCGGCGCGGGTCACGCCGGCGAGGCATCCGTGGCCGGTGTGAGGCGTGACGATCGTGCCGCCGTTCACGACGAAGATGTTCTCGCCCGAGCCTTCGGTGACGTAGCCGTCGTCGTTCAGCAGCACGGCCTCGTCGTAGCCGGACTTCGTGGCGTCGACCTTCGCGAGGATCGACCCGAGGTAGCCGCCCGTGGCCTTGGCCGCCGAAGGAAGCGAGTTCTGGTCGTGGCGCTTCCACGAGCTGATCTTTACGCGCACGCCCTGCTCGAGGGCTTCCTCGCCGAGGTAGGTGCCCCACGGCCACACCGCGATCGACACGTCGACGGGGTTCGCGAGCGGGCTCACGCCCATCTCTCCGTAGCCGCGGAAGGCGATCGGCCGGATGTAGCACGACTGCAGCCCGGCGGCGCGGATGGTCTCCTTCACCGCGTCGACGAGCTCGGCCTTGGAGTACGGGATCTCCATGAAGTAGATGCCCGCCGACGAGTACATGCGGTCGAGGTGCGCGTCGAGGTGCCACACGGCGGGACCGCGCGCGGTCTCGTAGGCCCGGATGCCCTCGAAGACGCCGCTGCCGTAGTGCAGGGCGTGGGTGAGCACGTGCACCTTGGCCTCATGCCAGGGGACGAGCTCCCCGTTCATCCAGATCGACTCGACCTCGGTGATCGGCACCGTCGAACCTCCTCGGGTCGTCCGCCGAGCAGACGCGCACGGCGGTAGCCCACAAGGATACCGATGGCGAGCGGCTGCCGCGACGCTGCCGGTCACGGACCGGTGGAGCGGAAGCGGTAGTGTGCCGGTATGCACGATGAGCAGCTGACGCCGAGCGAGGGACCGTCGCCGACCGACGTCGATGCCGACGACGGCGAGGCGCTCGAGGACCTGATCAGCGGCATGGACCGCTACGCCGGCGCCGAGGAACATACGACCCTCGCCGAGCAGCACGACGGCGACACGATCGACGAGCGGAACCGCCGCGAGCAGCTCGCCGCTCGCCGCGAAGCGACCGGCGTCGACCTCGTCGACGAGGCCGACGACGGCGTCGACCGGGAGAAGGACCTCGTCGGTGACTCGGAGCGATCCGATGGGCCGGTCCCTGCCGAGCTGGCGGCGATGCACGTCGTCGACGACGCGCCCGGCGTGGTCGACCACCCCGACGATTACGTGGAGCCAGAAACCCGGTAGCGGTGCCAACGCATGGGCGCCTCGGAGTCGAGGGGCCCATCCCAATCCTCGAAACGCTCGGCCGCCCACGAGCGCACGTTCGCGATGCCGCGCCGCAGATCCTCGTCGCTGACGCGCCAGGTCCACGAGTAGGTCCTCGCGAGGGCCTCCTCGAAGCATGATTCGAGCGAGCCGCCGAAGTGTCCGGGCGACTCGACGACGCCGAGCGGTTCCGCTCCACCGTCGGCGAAGGCCTCGTCGAGGGCCCTGGGCTCGCGGTCGCGTGAGAGCCCGACCGGCGCGGCGTCAGGGCCGATCTCGATGAACATCTTTTCCATCACCTCACGCCACCGGCCCGAGAATCCGCCCGGCTCGATCGCGATCACACCTCCCGGCCGGGTGACCCGGCACAGCTCGGCGACGGCGTCTCTCCAGGCGGGGATCAGGTGCAACACCCACCGGGCGTAGGCGCCGCCGAACACCGCCTCACGGAACGGGAGCCGGGTCGCGTCCGCCTGGGCGAGGCCCACGCCTGCGCTCTTGTCGCGCAGCCGCGCCATCATCTCCCCGGAGAGGTCGACGCCCACGACCCAAGCGCCACGTGCGGAGAGCGGCACGGCCAGGGCGCCGGTACCCACACCGATCTCGAGCACCGGACCGTCGCCGGATGCGACGTCGCGCGCCAGCAGGTCGACGACGCCGCGGAGCGTCGCCTCGTCGGTGACACGGGTCGAGTCGTAGAAGGAGGCGGCACGGTCGAACGAGACCGAGTCGCTCATGCGCCGTGCAGCAGTTCCCGGCGCGGGTACGAGGTGGACGACGGCTGCTCGGGTCGCCCCGGCACGTCGCCGCGCAGGTAGCCGTCGGCGATCATGCGCACCTGCATGTAGACACCGCCCTCCCAGACGGTCGACATCGGTCCCGCTCGGTGCCCGCGCGAGGCCGCCGCGCGCTGCAGCGACTCGCACGCGGCCCAGTCCTCACGGTTCGTGACGTCCCAGAAGTCGACCGCGTACGCCGGGTCGAAGCCATCGACCTCGAGCGCCTCGGGCGGGAACAGCCACTCGCACTCCACGAAGCTTCGGTCGGGTGCGATCGGCTCGATGCGGTGCGTCAGCACGTAGTCGGGGTGCGGGCTGATCAGCAGGTTCGGGAAGATGCCGAAGTAGCCCACCTCGCGCAGCTGGTGGTCGCGCAGGCCCCGGATCGGCACCCCGCCCGATCGTCCGTCGAGCGACATCGTCTCCACACCGTCGAAGAGGTCCATCGGCCCTGCGACGTAGAGACCCTGGATGTCGATCGAGTAGCCGCTGTCGGGCGGGGTCACCGTGCAGAGCTCGGGGTGGATCTCGGAGCAGTGATAGCACTCCTGGTAGTTCTCGTGGATCAGCTTCCAGTTCGCCGCGATCTCGTAGGAGTGGCGAGCCGCCACCACGAGTCGCTCGGGCTCCCAGGGCGCAAGGTGGTCCCAGAGGTTCCCGAACTGCTCCTCGTCGCCGATGCCGTCGGAGTCACGGCGCGAGAACACCCATCCGCCGCGCTCGATCTGCCCGGCCGCGCGACGGTGCGTGCCGGCCCGCCCGAGGCAGACCCACGATCGGTCGAAGAATCGTTCGCGCTCCCACGCGAGCACGTCGGGCGACGTGTAGGCCTCGCCCGGAAGCCCGTACGAGAGCCCGAACGGGCTGACGCACCGCTGCAACGCATCGCGGTCGATCGGCGCCACGCTCACGTGGTCAGCATCCCTGGCGGATCGGACCGCGGCAAGCCCCGCCGGTCAATTCATGGACGGGTCGCGCGGCATCAGGCGCAGCATGTCGTAGCCGCGACCGAGCCGGCGCAGCACGTCCTCCCACAGGCGCCCCGGATCGTCGTGGAAGACGTCGTCGGGCAGCGCCGGTGCGGTCACCCAGCTCTCCTCTTCCAGCTCCGACTCGAGCTGGCCGGGACCCCACCCCGCGTAGCCCGCGTACACGCGCGCACGGCGGATCGCCTCGCCGATGTCGTCGCCCGACTCCGGCGGCAGGAAGCCGATCGTCCCCACCGCCAGCAGCTCCGCCCTCGAAGGATCGAGGAAGTCGGCGAGCACGACGATCGATGCGGGTTCGACGGGTCCTCCGTCGAACAGCGGTTCCTCGGCGTCGACCAGGTCGCCGAGCGGCGGCACCGCCTCGCGGACCGATACCCCGAGCGACTGGTTCAGCACGACGCCGACCGCTCCGTCGTCGTCGTGGTGCCCGATCAATACGACCGTGCGACGGAAGTTGGGGTCGAAGAGGTTCGAGTTCGAGATCAGCAGGTGACCGGTGAGGGATTCCACCCCCCCATCATGGCGCGTCGAGCAGCCATGTGGCTGCCTCGATGTGCTCGCGCATCGGCCCCTCGTCGTCGAAACCCCACGACACCGTGTGTGCCATCGACCACAACCGCGCCCGCTCCCGGTCGAGCCCGAGCTCAGTGGTGACCCGGTCGAGTCGTCGCAGCACCGCCTCCGGGCTGTGCCCGAGCTCACGGCCCCGCACGATCGAGGCGACCCCGAACTCGCGCTCCCCGGCCAGAGGTTTCGGGTCGATCAACAGCCACGGCTCCCGCTCGGCCGCGATCACGTTGTCGGCGTGCAGGTCCTGGTTCACGAGCACCTGCTCGCCCTGGGTCGGCGCGAGCGTCTCGAACGCCTCCGTCGCCGCGTCGATCAGCCGCCGTTCGACGGTGCGCCCGGTCCGCTGCCAGTGTTCGCGCATCTCGAGGGTCAGGTCCGCCACCTCGTCGGCGAGCGGGCGGAACGGCGGCGGCGCCGGGATCCACAGACGTGGGAGCAGCCCGATCACCACGTCGAGCGCCGCCTCCGGCTCTTCGTGGGTGAGCGGCGTGCCCGGCAGGCTGCGCTCGAGCAGCATCGCGCGGTGCAGCGGATCCTCGTCGAGCAGCCGAACGGCGCCGTCGCCGTGGAGGCGTCGGAGCGCCTCTGCCTCGAACTCCCCCTCGCGATCGGGGATGCCGATCTTCAGGACGACGGGCTCGCCGTCCCGCTCGGCCGGCATCGTGAGGGAAGCGACACTGTTCGTCCAGGGCTCCCCGAGCGTGAGCGACCAGCGTCCGGCGCAGGCGTCGACGATCGAGGGAAGCTCGTCGATCCACGGATCGCCGAGGGGATCGCCCCGCCAGACCTCTAGGTGCTCGTAGCCCACACCGCAGTATGCGGTCAGCTCTTCGCGGGGATCTCCTTCTTCGGGTCGAGGAACGGCAGCGCGGACACCGTGGCCGTCATCGGACCGTCGGGCGAGCTGATCTCGATGCGCGTGCCCTCGGATGCCTTCGCGATCGGCACCCACGCGAAGCCCATGTTCACCTCGAGCCGCGGGGAGTGCGACGCGCTCACGAGCCGCCCGATCGTCTCGTCACCGTCGACGACGGGCCAGAAGTCCTCGAGCCACATGCCGAGCGGGTCGCCGTCGATCACCACGCCCACGAGCTTCTGCTTCACGCCCTCGGCCTTGATCTTCTCCAAGGCCGCGCGCGAGACGAACTCGTTGTCGTTGTCGAGCTCGACGAGCCGCTCGAGGCCGGTGATCTCGAACGGGTTGTTCGTGATGTCCATGTCGTTGCCGTAGTTGAAGATGCCGGCTTCCATGCGTCGCTGGTCGCTCGGGGCGATCGCCCGCAGCTCGAACTCCTCGCCGGCTGCCATGATCGCGTCCCAGAGGTCGAGGGCGCGCGACGAGTCGCGCAGGTACACCTCGTAGCCCAGCTCCGCGCTCCAGCCCGTGCGCGAGACGACCACCGGGATGCCGTCGAGCTCGGCCTGCTTGTGCCAGTAGTACTTCTGGTCGGCCACGCCGTCGCCGAACAGCTTTCGGATCAGCGGCTTCGACAGCGGGCCCTGGATCTGCAGCGGCGACACGTCGGGCTCGCGGATCTCGACGTCCATGTTCGCGAACGCCTGCACGCCGAGCGCGTACAGCAGCGCGTCGCTGTCGGCGAGCGAGAGCCAGAAGTGGTCCTCGGCGAGCCTCAGCAGGATCGGGTCGTTCACGATGCCCCCGTCGGGCGCGCAGATCAGCACGTACTTGCACTGCTCGGGCCGGGTCTGCGAGAGGTCGCGGGGCGTGAGCAGCTGGGTGAACCGTGCGGCGTCGGGGCCGGTGATCTCGACCTGTCGCTCGACCGCCACGTCCCAGAGCGTCACCTTCTCGACGAGGTGCCAGTACTCCTTGATGTCGTCGTCGTAGAGCGTCGGGATCAGCATGTGGTTGTACAGATCCCAGCTGGTGCAGCCGGCCTCCACGGTGCGCTGGAAGTACGGCGACTTCTTGTACCAGCTCGCGAAGTAGAACGGGAACGACGAGTTCTGCTCGGCCATCGGGTGGGTCATCCTTTCCGTCGGAAGGCGCCGCGGCGGCGGTCCTTCTTGATCTCGCGAACCATGTTGTATGCGGGGATGCCGCAGACGCCTCCGCCGGCATGCGTGGCGCTGGAACACTGAAAGAGGCCACGGATCGGCGTGCGGTAGTCGGCGTATCCGGGCGCCGGCCGCATGTGGAACAGCTGCTCGGCGCTGAGCTCCCCGTGGAAGATGTTCCCGCCGATCAGGCCCCACTCCTGCTCCATCTCGTAGGGCCCGATCACCTGGCGATGCAGCACCGAGTCGGCGAAGCCGGGCGCGAGATCGTCGTACCCGGCGATCACGCGGTCGGCGTAGGCCTCGAGCTCGGCATGGTGCGGCTGCTCGCTCCACTCGTGCGGCACCCACTGCGTGAAGAGCGAGACGACGTGCTTGCCCTCGGGGGCGAGGGTGTGGTCGTAGACGGTCGGCATCACGCCGTCGCTGAACGGCGCGGTCGCCGGCTCCCCGGCGCGCGCCTGCTCGAACGCCTTCTCGAGGTACGCGACCGAGTGCGCGAGCTCGAACCCGCCCGTGAGATCGGTGAGCTCGGGCATCGCGGTGAAGACGGGCGCACGGTCGAGGGCTGCGTTGATCTTCACGACCCCGCTGCGCGTCTTCCAGTTCGCGATGTCGTCGACGAAGTCGCCGGGGAGGTCGACACGGTCGATCTGCTCGAGGAACGTGATCTTGGGGTGGATCGCCGTCACGACCAGCGGCGCGCGCAGCTCCTCCCCCGACTCGAGCACGACCCCGGTCGTCGCCCCGCCCTCGACCAGGATGCGCGCGACCCGCGCCTCGGTGCGGATCTCGGCGCCGTGTGAGCGCGCGCTCGACGCGATCGCGTCGCTCACCGCGCCCATGCCGCCCTCGGGCACCGCCCACGAGCCGAGGTGGCCATCGCCCACGTCGCCGATCGAGTGGTGCGCCATCACGTAGCCCGTGCCCGGCTCGTACGGCCCGGCCCACGTGCCGATCAGCCCGTTCAACGCCATCACGGTCTTCACCTGGTCTGACTCGAAGAACCGGTCGAGCAGGTCGACGACCGACATCGTCATCAGCTGCGTGACATCGGCGAGCCCGCGCACGTCGAGCCCGCGGAAGCGCCACGCGAGCCGGAGCTGCTCGGTGAGATCGCGCGGGCTTCAGCGAGCCGAGTCGGGGCGGCGTCGTCATCATCAGCGGCCCGAGCACCTCGGCCAGGCCGCCGATCCACGCGTCCCACCTCTCGATCGCGTCGGCGTCGCGCGTGCTGAACTGGGCGAACGACTCGTAGTTCTTCTGCGCGTCGTCGTCGGCCTGCAGGATGGCGCGACCGTCGGGGAACGGCAGGAAGTACGGCCCGACCGGCGTCGAGCGGTACCCGTGCTTGGCGAGCTCGAGGTCGCGCAGGATCGTGTCGGGCATCAAGCTCATCACGTAGCTGAGCGTGGTGACCTTGAACTCGGGCGCCTCGGGCCACGGCGCCATCGTGTCGGCAGCCCCGCCGACCTTGTGGCGCGCCTCGAGGACGATCGTGCGGGCGCCGGCCTTCGCGAGGTAGGCAGCCGCGACGAGCCCGTTGTGGCCCCCGCCCACGACGATGGCGTGATACCCGTTCGTCATGGGCGGTGACGATACTCCTGAATGGCTATTCAAATCAAATCCCCTTCGCCACCTCGGATATCCGCACGGGACGACCGGTCGGCACGCTCTTCGTGTTGAGCGATGATTCAGGTTGATCCGTGTTCCAACTCAGGCGCTGACGTCGGCCACGACCGACTCTCTGTGCTCACGGCCGAGCGGACGCACGAGCACCAGCGCGGCGGCGAGGCAGCTCAGCCCTCCGACGAAGTACGCGCCACGCGGTCCGATCGAATCGACGACCTCCCCGCCGAACGCGAACGAGATCGCGAGCGCTATCAGGATCGCCGACTCGCTCGCCCCGATCACGCGGCTCCGGACGTGGTCGGGCGTGCGCCGCTGCAGGATGCCCTGCTCTGCGACGCCTCCGATGCCCTCCCCCGTGCCGGCGCCGACCATCAAGCCGACGGCGAGCGGCAGCCAGGGCGCGATGCCGATCAGGCCGAGGCACAGTCCGACGAGGGCGACACCCCAGATCAGCGCGCGCGCCTCGTAGCGTTCCCGCAGGTAGCGCTGGGCGAGGAAGGAACCCAGCGCGGCGCCGCCGCCCCATCCAGCGTTCAGCAGGCCGTAGCCGATCGCCCCCGCCCCGAGCTCTTCAGCGAGCGCCACTTCCGCGACGAGCGTGAAACCGGCGCCGAGCAACAGCACGACCCAGGCGAGCGTGATCGCCCGCAACACGCGATCGCGCAGAAGGAAGACGACCCCGTCCTTCAGGCTGCCGAAGCGATCGTCCTCGCCGCGCTCGCCCGTGAACGAGCCGGGCGTCGTGCCGATCAGCCAGGCCGAGCCGGCGAACGTGATGGCGTTCAGCCCGAACACGAAGTAGCCGGCGGTCTGCAGCTGGTCAGGCGTCGAGTCGGGCGCGATCACGGCGACCAGCACGCCGCCGACGATCGGCCCGACCAGGTTCCCGATGTTGCGGCCGACCGCCACCATGCCATTCGCCCACGTCAGGTCCTCGGGCCCGACGAGGTTCGGCACGGCGGCCGCGGACACCGACCAGATCGGCGACTCGAGCGTCGCGGTGATGAACGCCATCACCAGCAGCTGGGCCGGGGTCTGCGCGAACGCGAGCGCCACGAAGCCCGCCGCGGCGGCGAGGTCCGCGATCACGAGCACCTTCCGGCGGTCGAAGCGATCGCCGAGCGCGCTACCCAGCGGCGCGAAGAGCCCCTGGGCGCCGAACGTGAGCAGGAGCGTCCACGACACCCAGCGCGACTCGCCCGTGAGCTGGAACATGATGTACGCGAGCGCCGCGAACGCCGCACCACTGCCGGTGAGCGAGATCAGGCGCGCCGTCGCCAGCCTGCGCACGGCGGAGCGCTCGCGCGCCGACGGCACGTGACGAGGCTCGGGGCTGATCGGGGTGGACGAGCGGCTCATGAAGCGGAACTCCTTGCGAGGTGGTGCGGGCGGTGATCCTGATCGAGGGTGGTGCGCTACCGCGCGGCGCGCGGCCCGACGAGGGCACGCGCACCGGCCGCATCACCGGTGATCAGCAACATCCGCTTCATGGCCCGAGCACGCTACCACAGCGATATCGCCGGAAGGAGCAGGGAACGGCTCAGGCCGGCGGCAGCGTGACCGTTCGCAGCTGGTGGGCCTCGATCTCGCCGGCGACGCCCTCGAGCACGTCGGGCGGTACCTCCGTGTCGACCGTCAGGCACATCAGCGCCTCGCCACCCTCGGCCTTGCGGCCGACGTCCATCGTGGCGATGTTGATGCCCGCCTCCCCGAGCAGGGTGCCGACCTTCCCGATGATGCCCGGGCGGTCGACGTAGGTGAAGAACACCATGTGGCCCGCGGGCGTCACCTCGATCTCGAAGCCGTTCACCTGGGTCACCCGCTCGTGGTCGCGCCCGAGCACCGACCCCGACACCGCGACGGGGTCCGCGTCGGTCTCGGCCCGCAGCGAGATCGAGCTCACGTAGTCCTGCGACACGGTCGAGCGCATCTCGCTCACCGTGAGCCCGCGCTCACGGGCGAGCATCGGCGCGTTCACGAACGAGACGGGTTCGTGCACGGTGTTGCCGAGGATGCCCTTCAGGGTGGCGAGCGTGAGCACGCGGGTGTCGGACTCCGCGATCCGGCCGAGGTAGCTCGCGACGATCGATCGCACGCCGCCCTCGGCGAGCCCGGCCGTGAGCGCCCCGAGGCGTTCCGCGAGCGGCACGAACGGACGCACGACCTCGGTGACCTCGGCCCCGCCGAGACGTTCACGGCGTACGGCACGAACTCGCCGGTGAGCGCGAGCCGCACCATCTCGGCCACGGTGGTGCCCGCCTTGTCCTGCGCCTCCTTCGTGGAGGCGCCGAGGTGCGGCGTGACGACGACCGGATCGAGCGCGAACAGGGGCGAGTCGGTCGTGGGCTCGGTCGTGAACACGTCGAGCGCGGCCCCGCCGAGGTGACCGCTCTCGATCGCCTTCGCGAGCGCGCTCTCGTCGACGATGCCCCCGCGGGCCGTGTTGACCAGCCGGGCGCCCTGCTTCATCAACCGCAGTTCGTGCTCGCCGATCAGGCCCTCGGTATCCGGCGTGCGCGGAAGGTGGATCGACACGAAGTCGGCCTGCACGAGCAGCGCCTCGAGCGAGGGCATCGCATCGACGCCCATCTCCTTCGCGCGTTCGGCGCTCACGTACGGATCGAACGCGATCACCCGCATGCCGAAACCCGCGGCGCGTGGTGCGACGAGCGCGCCGACGCGGCCGAGGCCGACGAGCCCGAGCGTCTTGCCGGCGAGCTCGACCCCCTCCCACTTCGTGCGCTCCCACGACCCCGCCTTCAGCGCGGCGTGGGCCTGTGGCGTGTTGCGCGCCTGCGCGAGCAGCAGCGCCATCGCCTGTTCCGCGGCGCTGATGATGTTGGACTGCGGAGCGTTCACGACCATCACGCCGCGCCTGGTGGCCGAGTCGACGTCGATGTTGTCCAGGCCGATGCCGGCGCGGGCGACGACCTTCAGGTGCGTCGCCGCCTGCAGCACCGCGTCGGTCACCTGCGTCGCGCTGCGGATGACCAGCGCGTCGTAGGGCTCGATCTCGGCCGCGAGATCGCCGCTCGCCAGATCGTTGCGTTCGTCGACCTGGAAGTCGGCCCGCAGCAGCTCGAGCCCCTGCGCGGACAGCGGCTCGGTGACGAGGACCCTCACGCGCCGCGCGACTCCATGAACACGGTCTCGGCGGCGGCGACCGCTGCCCCGCGCTTCACGGGGTGCCCGAGCGACTCGAGCGTCATCTCCAGCGCGGCGAGCCCGCGGATGATGTCGAGCTCGCTGAAGTAGCCGAAGTGTCCGATGCGGAAGACCTTCCCCTTCAGCGGTCCCTGCCCGGGCGCGAGCACGCAGCCGTGCTCGGCGCGGATCGTGTCGCAGATCGCGTCGGCGTCGGCGGATTCTGGCGCGCGGATCGCGGTGACGGTCCAGTTGTCGTCGAGTCCCTCGCCGAACAGGTCGAGCCCGAGCGCCTTGGCGCCCTCCTTCACGGCACGCGACAGCATCCGGTGACGTCGCATCGCGGCCTCGACCCCGTCCTGGAAGTAGAGCTCGAGCGCGGCTTGCAGGCCCTGCATCACGCTGATCGCAGGGGTCCAGGGGTTCTCGGGGTCGGGGAGGTCGGCGAAGCGCTTGTACGTGGCCCAGTCGAAGTAGAAGCGGGGGTTCGCGGCCGAACGGGAGGCCTCCCAGGCGCGATCGCTGATCGCGGCGAACGCGATGCCTGGCGAGGCGCTCAACGCCTTCTGGGAGCCGCCGATGGCCACGTCGACACCCCACGCGTCGAACTCGAACGGCACGGCGCCGAGCGACGAGACCACGTCGACGACGACCATCGCTCCGGCGTCGTTGGCGACCTTCGCGAGCTTCTCGATCGGCTGGATCACGCCGGTCGAGGTCTCGCTCTGGGTGAGCAGCACAGCCTTCACCGGGTGCTCGGCCAGCGCCGACGCCACCTCGTCGGGGCGGATACGCTCGCCCCACTCGTAGTCGACCGTGTGCACCGTGAGACCGAACGTCTCTGCCAGGGTCTTGAACCGCTCGGCGAAGAACCCCGCCAGCGGCACGAGCACCTCGTCGCCGGGCGAGAAGCAGTTCGCGATCGCCGACTCGAGGCCGCCGGTGCCGCTCGAGGTCATCAGCAGTACGTCGGCCGTCTCGGTGCGGTAGAGCGTGCGCAGCCGGTCGGTGACCTCGCGCATGATGTTCCCGAAGCCGGGCCCGCGGTGGTACACGAGCGGGCTGCCCTGGGCGAGCAGCACCTCGGGCGGGATCGGGGTCGGGCCGGGAGCCAGGATGATCTCGGGCCTGTCCACGGTGCGGATCAACTCCTCGCAGGTGTCGTTCTGGGCTCGAAGGCCCAGCCTAGCAGGGGGCCTGCGGGGTCCAGACGAGCACCGGGAGACGGCACGATTCCGCAATCGCCCGGGGCGGCAAGGAACCGCAGGTCCGTATCATCGTGCGGGCGCTCCGACGGGCGCCACCCGCAGTGATGGCGACCCTTCGGTTCCTGCTCAAGCGCTTCGTCGCCCAGCGATCGCTGGGCCTGGCCGTCGTCGTCACGCTGGCCTTCACGATCGGCGTGCTCGTCGCCGGGCCGATCTACGCCGACGCTGCCCGCGAGGCGATCCTGTCCTCTTCGATCGGCAGCGAGAGCGTGACGGTCACGAACGCCCGCTTGCAGCTGTTCGCGGGTGCCGATCTCGATTGGAACGCAGCCGACGACGCGATCACCGGCGCGTTCGGCTCCGTGCCCGTCGACACCGTGGTGCCGCAGGGCCTCGGAACGGTGCGGCTCGGAGGGCCCGACGGCCCCTCGGTGCCGCTCGTCTTCCGAGAGGGCGCCCCCGAGCACCTGGAGATCGAGGGAGCGCCACCCGGCACCGGTGAGATCGCGCTCCCCTCGAGCACGGCGGCCTCCCTCGGCCTGGAGACCGGCGACAGCGTCGCCCTCGTCGGTCCCAACGACGAGTCGCTCGACCTGCGCATCGCGGGCATGTTCGACTCCCCCGATCGCGACGATCCGTTCTGGTACGGCGGCCGCAGCCCGTTCCCCGCACCCGACTCGACCGACCCACCGCCGGCGCTCGTCGACCGCGCCACGTACCTCGATGCCGCCGGCGCGCTCGGCCTCACGACGGAGTTCACGTGGGACGCGTTCCTCGCCCTGGACGGCGTGGCGTTCGAGCAGGCGTCGCGCGTACCGGCGCAGCTGGTCGAGATCGAGGAGGCGATGCAGGCCCAGCCTGGTCTCTCCTCGGTTCGCATGGTGACCGGTCTCGACACGTTGTTCGACCTCGTCGACCTGCGCGTGAAGAACCTGCGGGTGCCGATCCTGCTCGTCGTGTTCCAGATCGGGGCGGTGACGCTCGCCGTGCTCGCCGGGGTGGGGTCGCTCACGCTCACGCGCCAGACGTTCGAGCTCGCGGTCCTGCACAGCCGCGGCTTCTCCCGCGGCACCCTGCTCGCGGCGCAGGGGGCGCAGGCGCTGCTCTACGCGGTCGTCGCGTTCCCGCTCGGACTGCTGCTGGGTCTCGGACTGGCCACGCTCGCCGGACGGTTCAACGGCGAGCAGCTCCCGGGCGTCGAGTTCCCCGCCCGGTTCAACGACGGCGCGATCTGGCTCGGGCTCGCCGTGGCGCTCGTCGGCGCACTCGTCCTGCTGGCGCTCTCGGCGCCGGCGGTCTCGCGCACCGTGATCGAGGAACGTCGCCGAGCATCGCGCGAGGATCGTCCCCTCTTGGCCCGGGTCCCGGTCGAGCTGATCGTGCTGCCGCTCGGCATCTTCGCCTTCATCCAGCTGCGCGGCGGCACGAAGCCTGAGGCGGGCGAGGGAGCGATCGAGCCCCTCGTGCTCGCCGCACCGACGCTGCTGCTGTTCGCCGCCTCGTTCATCGCCCTGCGGATGCTGTCGTTCGTCCTGCACCGGCTGGATCGGCGCATCGGCCGCGCACGCCGGCTGCCCACCTACCTCGCCGGACGCCGCCTCGGGCGCTCGCCGGGCACCGGCTTCGCCGCGGCGCTGCTGCTCTTGCTGTCGATGGGACTGCTCGTGCTCGCGACGTCGTACCGGGCGATCGTGTTGCAGAACCACAGCGACGCCGCCCACGTGCAGGTCGGGGCCGACTGGAGCGTCAGCGCCTCGCCGCCGGACCAGGTGCTCGCCGCCGTCGGATCGATGCCACCCGAGACGATGGCGCTCGTGCGCACGGACCCCTCGTTCTCGAGCGCGAGCTTCTCGCTGCCGCCCACCGCTCTCGGCATCGACCCCGCGCGCTTCGAGGAAGCCGGCTGGTGGCGCGACGATTTCTCCTCGACGTCGCTCGACGACATCCTCGAACGGCTCGACACCGAACCCCTCGGGGTCGAGGTGCCCGAGGGCGCGACGGAGCTCACGATGACGGTCGAGGTGCCGCGTGCAGCCGAAGAGCTCAGCGTGCAGACGACGTCGGTGTCGGCCGATGACCGGCTCACCACGTCGTCGCAGGCGCTCGTCGCCGGGTCGCAGGACGTCGCCCTGGAGCTTCCCGACGCCGAGCGTCTGCTGTCGATCACGTTCCGAGCGGACACCGGCACCGATCTGCCCGACGAGATCGTGGTCGTCATCGACGCGCCGCAGGTCGGCGACCAGGCGCTCGACCTCGCGGCGTGGCAGCCGACGACCTGGCGCGGCAGCACGGGCACGCTCGAGCCCGATCCCGACGGCTCCGTCCGATACATCTTCCGCCCGGGGGCCGGCAACGTGGTCGGCGGGCTCCTGCCGGCCGCACCCGCCCTGCCGGCCCTCGTCTCCGACAATGTGGCGGCGCAGAGCGGAGGCATGGTCGAGGTCGGGCTCGCCGGCCAACGGCTGCAGGTCGAGCCGGTCGCCGTAGCGAGCCATTTCCCCGGGATCGTGCCGAACGCCCCATTCGTGATCGTGCCCGTCCGTGGGCTGCTCGAGCGGCAGTTCTCGATCCCCGAAGCCGGCGTCACGCTGAACGAGGCGTGGGCCAACACGCCCGAGGACCCGTCGCCGCTGCTGACCGAGGCGGGATGGGTGCCGGGCATCGTGACCGCCACTGCGCCGATCGAGGGGCTGCTCGCGCAGCTCCCGCAGTCGCTCGCGGTGGGCATGAACTTCGCGGCCGCGGTCGCCGGCGTCGGGCTCGTGATCATCGGGGTCGCCGCGGGCCTGTACTTCACGATGCGCCGGCGGGACTACGAGTTCGCTGCCTTGCGGGCGATGGGCACGGGCGGGCGGCAGATCCGGACCACCCTCGTGTTGGAGCAGGCGGCCTTGCTCGGCTTCGCGCTCCTCGCCGGGCTGGCGATCGGCTACTGGCTCCTGCGGCTCGTGATGCCCTACGTCGGCACGAGCCTCGGGGTCTCGTATCCGGCGCCCGTCCTGGTGCTCGACTGGCCCGCGATCGGCGCGGCGGTCGTGGCGATCGTCGTCGCGAGCGCGATCGCGCTCGGCACGGCGATGCGCACCCTGATGCGATCGTCCGTGACCGGCGTGTTGCGGGGTGAGGCGGAATGACGATGGTCAGCCCCGAGCTGTTCGCCCCGTCCGATCGCGAGATCTTGATCCGGTTCCGACACGTGTACAAGGTCTACCGCATCGCCGAGACCGGTGTGGTCGCGCTCGGCGGGGTCGACCTCGACATCGCGCCGGGCGAGTTCCTCGCGGTCGTCGGCCCGAGCGGCGCCGGGAAGTCGACGATCCTCAACCTGATCGGCGGGCTCGATCGCGCCTCGGCCGGCTCGGTCGAGGTCGACGGACAGGACCTCGGACTGCTCGGCGTCGACGCGCTCACGCGGTACCGCGCCCACCGCATCGGCTTCGTCTGGCAGGGCACCGCGCGCAACCTCGTGCCGTACCTCACGGTGCGCGAGAACGTGAGCCTGCCGGCCGCGATCGACCGCCACGACGACCCGGGGCGGCGGCGGGACGCCGACGAGCTCCTGCGCCTCGTCGGCCTCGGCGAACGGCTCCGCCACACGCCCGGCATGCTCTCGGGCGGCGAACAGCAGCGGGCGGCGATCGCCGTCGCGCTCGCGAACACCCCCTCGATCTTGCTCGCCGACGAGCCGACCGCCGAGCTCGACTCCGAGAGCGCGGCCACCGTGCTCGACGCGTTCCGGGCGGTGAACCGCGAGTTCGGCGTCACGATCGTGATGGTGACGCACGACCTCACGGCCGCGCGGGCCGCCGACCGGCGCATCCGGGTGCGGGACGGACGCGTGCTGCACGAGGGCGCCTCCGTGGAGCCGATGGGCGACGACGGGCGCGTGCGCCTCCCCGACGAGGCCGTCGCGGCACTCGGCGACGGGGAGCTGGAAGCGGAGGTCACCGCCGACGAGGTCCGGCTGCGACGACGGAGCGAGACCGGCCATGCCTGACGCAGACGACCTCCGCGCAGCATGGGGCCCCTCGGGAGCCGCCGATCTGAGCACGAGCGATGTTGCCGAGGCGTCGCCGACCGGCCGCGAGGGACCTCCGTCCGGCGCAGCTGCCCCCTTGCTCGAGGGCGAGGACATCGTGCGCACGTACCCCGGCACCCACGGGGTGCTCGCCGTGCGCGGCGCCTCGCTCTCGCTCGCCCCGCGCGACTTCGTCGCCCTGATGGGGCCGAGCGGCTCCGGAAAGACGACGTTCATCGGCGCCCTCAGCGGGCTCGATGCTCCCGACGAGGGCGAGGTGCGCTGGAAGGGCCGACCGATCCAGCGGATGTCGCGCACCGATCGCACCGACCTGCGCCGACGTGGCATGGGTGTGATCTTCCAGTCGTTCGGCCTGCTTCCGACCCTCTCGGCCGTCGAGAACGTGGAACTGCCGCTGCGCGTGAACGGCGCGGCGCTCGACGAGGCCAGGGAACGCGCGAGCGGCTGGCTCGAGCGACTGGACCTGGCCGATCGCGTCGACAACCGCACGTTCGAGCTCTCGGCCGGCCAGCAGCAGCGCGTGGCGGTCGCCCGCGCGCTGATCGCCGAGCCCGAGGTCGTGCTCGCCGACGAGCCGATCGCCGAGGTCGACACCGAGAACGCCGATCTGATCCTCGCGGCGCTGTGGGACGTGGTCGGCCGGGGTGGTGCGGTGCTCGCCGCCACGCACAACCCCGAGGCGCTGCGCTACGCGAACCGGGTCGTGCTGTTCCGCGACGGCCTGATCGACGCGGAGGGCTCCCCCGGCGAGCTCGCCGACCACCTCACGACAGACTAGTCTGCCTCAGACTACCGGGCCCGGTCAGAACCGGAGGGATTTCCAGACGTCGTCGCCGCGGTCGACGACGGCGTCGGGGTCGAGGTCGACCGGGAGCGGCCGCTCGCCGGGCTCACGCTGCAGCACGCGGTCGAGCAGCGTGCGCCGCCCCCGGGCTCGCGCCATCGCCGTCGCCATGCGATCGCGCCGCGTCTCACGGATGCGGCGTTGCAGATCGAGGTCTCAGGTGGGATGCCCGACCGCGGGCCCGCCGATGTGCACGGTCAGTCCTCTACCTTTCCTGGTCCCGGCACGAGGGTGCGCAGGTCGACCTCGGGGTCGGCGAGCGCTGCCGGGTCGGGGGCGGCCTGCGCCGAGATCAGGCCGAACGAGCGGCGGACGTCGCGCTTGTGATCCAGGCTCACGGTGGACCGCACGATGCCGTCGGCGTCGAGCAGGAACGCGCAGAACGAGCGGTCCTCGACCGAGCCGCGCACGACGGTGCGGTCCCAGGTCGCGGCCACGCCCGCCATCTGCACCTGGGAGTCGTACTGGTCGCTCCAGAACCAGTGCGGGTCGTCGAACGTCTCACCCGCGCCGAGCATGTTCCGGGCCGCAGTCTCCCCCATCTTGATCGCGTTGTCGAAGTGCTCGACGCGAGTGGGCCCGAACACCGGATGGTCATGGCGGGCGACGTCGCCGGCGGCGAAGACGCCGGGCACCGACGTCTCCAGCGCCGGCCCCACGGGGATGCCGCCCCCCTGGTCGAGCCCGGTGCCGGCCATCAGCTCCACGCTCGGCTCGGTGCCGACGCCGACGATCGCGAGGTCGGCGTCGATGCGCTTCCCGCCGCTCGTCACGACCGCCTCGAGGCGTCCGTCGCCCTCGAAGCTCGCGACGGCCTCGTTGAACAGCATGTGCACCCCGTGGTCGCGGTGCATCGCCTCGATCGCCCGTCCGATCTCGGGGCCGAGCACACGGTAGAGGGCGGTCTCGAAGACCTCGACGACCGTCACGTCGTACCCGAGCATGCGCATCGACGCCGCGACCTCGGCGCCGATGAAGCCCATGCCGACGCAGACGACGCGGGCGCCCTCGACGGCCGCGTCCTTGATGTGCCGGGCGTCGGCGGCCGTCCGCAGGTCGAAGACGCCCGGGAGCGTCGCCCCGGGCACGTCGAGCCTGCGGTTGCGGCTTCCGGTCGCGACGAGCAGCGCGTCGAAGGCCAGCCGATCGCCTCCGGCGAGCACGACCTCTCGATCACGCACATCGAGCTGTACGGCCCGGGTGCCGAAGCGGGCCTCGACCTCGTGGTCGTCGTACCAGCCCTCGGGGCGCACGTACTGCTCCTCGAGCGGCTGCTCGCCGCGCAGGAACTCCTTCGACAGCGCCGGGCGCTCGTACGGCGGCAGCGGCTCGGCGCCGACGAGCACGACGCGCCCGTCGAACCCATCCGCCCGCAGGGTCGCGGCGGCGGTCGCTCCGGCGAGCGACGCCCCGACGATCACGAACGACCGGTCGGCCACCGCGGGATCAGGCCTCGATCCTGAGCTCGCCGCCCTCGTCGGAGACCCCGAAGGTGGCGATCGGCTCCTCGGCCGGGCCCTCGACCACCGCACCCGTCGTCATGTCGAAGACGCTGCCGTGGCACTCGCACTCGATCGTGGTGCCCTCGATCTCGCCGCCCAGTGACAGGTTGCACTGGCGATGCGTGCAGATGTCGCTGAACGCATGGAGCTCGCCCTCGACCCGCGAGACGGCGATCTGCTCGCCGTTCACGTCGAACGCGGTCGCGTCGCCCTCGGCGATGTCCTCAGCCCTGCCGACGGTCACCCACTCAGCCACGATGCACCCTCCTGTGTTCGAGCGGCGCCCGGCGGGCGCGTTCGCGAAAGCTTACGCCGCACCGCAGGAACGGGTCGCGCCTCAAGGCGGAGGTGGCATGGGCGGTCGCCGTGCGTCGTCGCGAGCGCGCGCCCGGGCGCGCAGCACGGTGCCCACGCCGAGCACGGCGTAGAACCCCGCCAGCATCAGGATGCCCGTGCGGAAGTCGATCGGCAGCAGCGCCGGCGCGAACGCCCCCGCCACCCATGCGAGCTGGAACATCGCCTCGTACCGCACGAACACGCGACCCTGCGCCCCCGGCGGCGCGTACCGCTGCATCAGGCTCTGGAACGCGAGCCGGCCGAATTCCGTGGCGGCCCCCGCCACGAACGTGAAGACGGTGAGCAACCCCAGCCCGAACAGCTCGAACGCCAGCACGGCGCCGATACACGCCGCGCTAACCGAGGCGATCACCACAGCCTCCTCGCGGGTGGTGCGCGGGACCCGAGGCGCCACCACGTCGGCGACGAACGTGCCGATCACGCCCGCGCCGGCGAGCACCGCGAACCAGTAGACCGGCGCGCCGTCGTCGCGGAGCGAGAACGCGAGCAGGAACAGCAGGAACCCGCTCGCCGCGCGCATCCCGACCGCACCCACCGCCGGGACGGCGAGCTCCGGCACGGCGCCGCGTGGCGCGACCTCTCGTCGCCGCTGCCTCGCAGGTGGGGTTCCCGGATGCGGCAGTCGCAGGGTGAGCAGGGCGGAGCCGGCATACACGACCGCGGCCGCGTAGAGGGCTGCCGTCGAGTCCCCGAGCATGATCGCCGCGAACGCGATCGGCGCCGCGAGGATCGCGCCGACGGCGCCGATCCGACCCAGCCGGGCGTTGGCCTGCATCAGGCCGTCGCCCCGGCCGGCGTACGCGATCGTGAGGCCGTTCTTCGTGATGCCGTGCACCTTCGAGAGGACCGAGCAGTGCGAGGGCCGCCGGGAAGAGCACCAGCGTGCTGAATCGGGGCGCGGCGTAGATCGCGATCGCGGCCCGTCCCGCCGCCGAGCCGAACGCCAGCAGCCGGCGAGGTCCCGCCCGGTCCAGCAGGGGCACGAGCAACGGCCCGGCCAACGCCAGCGGCACCATCGTCAGGGCGAGGTAGGCGGCAACCCGCAGCTTCGCCTCCCCCACCGGCAAGCGAGAAGAAGACCGAGTCGGCCAACGCGATCGCGAGCATCGCGTCGCCCGCCACGCTCGTGAAGTGGTTCAGCGCGTAGCTGTCGATCGGGTCGCTCGAGCGCCACATGCGCACGAACGGGTGCACCGCCCCTCGCGCCAGGCTCGAGACGCCGTAGAGCGCGAGCTGCCACAGCGGGATGCGCTTGGGACCTCCCGCAGGGGCGCGGCCCGCCGGAGCCCCGGCCACCGCGAGACCTCAGCCCTGCAGGCGCTCGCGCAGCAGCTCCTGCGCGAGCTTCGGGTTCGCCGAGCCGCCCGAGGCCTTCATGACCTGCCCCACGAGGAACCCGATGACGCCGTCGTTCCCGTCGCGGAACTTCTGCGCGGCATCGGCGTTCTCGGCGAGCACCTGGTCGACGATCGCCCCGAGCTCACCCGTGTCGGAGACCTGGCGAAGTCCCTTGCGCTCGACGATCGCGGCGATCTCGTCGCCGGTCTCGACCGCGTCCTCGAGCGCCAGCTTCGCCCCGGCACCGCTGATCGCGTCGTCGCCGAGCATCGTGAGTAGCGCGGCCAGGTGCTCGGCGCTCACACGAGCCGCGGCCTCGGCGCCGTGCTTGTTCGCGAGCCCGGCGAGGTCCTGGGTGATCCAGTTCGCGGCCGCAGTGGCGTCGGCGCCGAGCGCGATCGTCTCCTCGAACAGCGCCGACTCGCCGCGATCGGCGACGAGCACGCGGGCGACCTCGGGCTTCAGGCCGTAGGAGGCCACGTAGCGCTCGCGGCGAGCCCTCGGCAGTTCGGGCAGCGCGGCCCGCAGCTCCTCGATCCACTCCGCCGACGGCTCGATCCCCGGGATGTCGGGCTCGGGGAAGTACCGGTAGTCGAACGCTTCCTCCTTCGAGCGCATCGACGCGGTCGCGCCGGCGTCCTCGTTCCAGTGGCGGGTCTCCTGCACGATCGTCTCGCCGGCCTCGAGCGCCTTCGTCTGGCGTGCGATCTCGTAGTCGAGGGCACGCTCGAGCGAGCGCACCGAGTTCATGTTCTTGATCTCGACCTTCGTGCCGAAGGCCTCGGCGCCCACCGGTCGCATCGAGACGTTCGCGTCGCAGCGGAGCGAGCCCTCTTCCATACGCACGTCGCTCACGTCGAGCGACTCGAGCGTGGCGCGCAGCTCGCGCAGGTATGCGGCGGCCTCCTCGGGCGAGCGGATGTCTGGCTCGCTCACGCACTCCACGAGCGGCACGCCGGCGCGGTTGAAGTCGACGAGCGCCGCGTCGGCGTCGTGGATGCGTCCGCTCGGGCTGCCGTGGGTGGTCTTGCCCGTGTCCTCCTCCATGTGCACGCGCGTGATGCCGACGCGACTCGTCGTGCCGTCGGGCAGCTCCACGTCGAGGTGCCCGCCCACGCAGATCGGGAGGTCGTACTGGCTGATCTGGAAGTTCTTGGGCATGTCCGGGTAGAAGTAGTTCTTGCGGTGGAAGAGCGAGTGCGGCGCGATCTCGCTGCCCAGCGCGAGCCCGATCGTGATGATGCGCCGGATCGCCTCCCCGTTCGGCACCGGCAGGGAACCTGGATGACCCAGGCAGACCGGGCAGACGTTCGTGTTGGGCGGCGCCCCGAACGTGTTGCGGCACCCGCAGAACATCTTCGTCTCGGTGCTGAGCTCGACGTGACACTCGAGCCCGATCACGGCCTCGTACTCGGTCATGCGGCCCAGCCTACCGCGGGCCGAACACCCGCCGTTCCCGTGAGACGCGTGCTCGAGCGGGCCGCAGGCCCGTATGCTTCTCGACCCGATCGAAGGAGGTGCGTGATGACCATCGAGAACAGCGACCACGACGCCTCCTTTCGAGCGCACGAGTAAGCGCCGACGGGGGTTCCCCTCGGAGACCCACGTCAAGCGCGGAGACCGGGTCGTCCACGGGACGAAGGAATCGATCGAAGCCTCGGGAAAGAGGACCCCTGTCCGTGCAGATCCGGACGCCGCTCTCAAGCGGTGCTGTCGTGAATCCGGCCGCTTTCGACGGCTCGCTCCGTGACCACTACAGGAGGGACTGACAGGAGCCGGTCTTCGGACCGGCTCCTGTTCACCGTTCGGGTTGCGGCCGGCGTCTGCGGATCCGAGGGAGCCCTCGAGCGTCGTTCTCTATGCGGCCAGATCCTTCTCTGCCGGGTTCTCGATCGAGCCGGACCGATCGCTGCCGACACCTTCAGACCGGACATCTGATGCGGGAGGCATCTCGTTCCCGCGCAGGGTCAACTCCCAGTGCAGCACGATGTGGGCGACGATCGGGGCGAGCACATTCCCTGTGAGGAGGAACGCCAACGCTTGGAGGCCGCAGCCGACGAGCGCGCCCGAGAGCATCTTCCGGGAGGCCTTGCCTCGGAACTCCCGGTATCCGAGGTGGTGGACCGCGATCACGAACAACGCTCCGGCCACCGCGAGTGCCCCCGAAGCCACCCTCCCCCACGCGTTCTCCGTCCAGTCAAGCGCATAGGCAGCCTGCCAGACCGCGAGGACCGGCAGGGTCGCGAGCAGGATCGCTTCCGCGGTCCCGTACACGACGCCCTCCCAGAGGAGCCGTCCGACGAGCAGAGAGCCTTCGGGCCGAGGTCTCGGCGGCAGTCGACGCGCGAGGGGGAAGACGATCGTGGCTGCAGCCAGGCCTCCGAGGATGCCCACCCCCCATCCCACCCTCAGGAGTTCGGCCAGTGAGGTGCCCGACCACGCGCTGTAGCCAGACGCCAGGGCCAACGTCGTGAGCGTGAGGATCCCCACGTACGGCGTCCGCGATACGTGACCGAGGTCCGTCACGACCCAGGTCACCAAGAACGCGACCGTCGAGACGATGGCAAAGGCAGCGAGAGCTTCCTGCGACCCGAACGAGGGATCAGCGATAGGCATGAGGGCTCATCTCCTTCTCTGTTCCGGCGCCATCATCCTTCCCGCCCTCCTCGCTCCGTTGGGGCAGAAGACCCATGATCCCAGGCCCTCTCGGCGCGATTGTTCGCTCCGTGGCGGACAGACGACGGCCTCATCGCAAAGAAGGACAGCTTCTGGAAGATCCGCGAGAGCCAGGGCCGATGGGTTGCCCGCGCGGTACGGGGGCCGCGATCGTGACTTGAGAGCGCGTCCAGCCGCTCAACCGGCGTCGACGGCTTCCGTGAACGTGAGGAAGTAGCCGTTGGGGTCTCGGAGCCCGAGCTCGAGAGCACCCCACTCACGCACCTCCGGTCCCCAGGCGGGAGGGGTGTGACCCTTGATCTGTTCGTAGAGGGCCTCGACGCTCTCCGGACGGAAGTAGAAGGTCCCCGTGAAGGTCGGTGGCTCTGCCCAAGGCGTCTCGCCACCGAGGAACTGCAGGACGACACCGTCCCGCGACACCTCACACCACGTCGGCTCATCGGAGTCCGGGAAGACGTCCCGAACCTCGAACCCCACCCGCCGATACCACTCGATCGTGCGGGCAACATCCGTGGTCTTCAAGATCGCAGACACGGCTTCCTGCGGCACGATCAAGACGATACGCGTTCCCGCTCCAGGCCGGAGCGGACAGCGCGGCCACTATCCTTCCTCGATGTCCGAAGCCCCGCACCCGTCGACCGCGAAGGTCTGGACGATCCTCGGCGCCCTCTACTTCGTGTGGGGCACGACCTACCTCGGCATCGAGAAGGTCAACGAGACCGTGCCGACGCTGCTTGGCGCGGCGGCGCGCTTCCTGTTCGCGGGCGTGGCGCTGTTCGCCTGGACGTCGATGCGCACCGGCGAGCGCACGACCTCGAGGCAGTGGCGAGCCGCCGGCATCGTCGGGGTCTTCCTGCTGCTGGGTGGGAACGCGCTCGTGGCGGTCTCGGAGAACATGGGCACCCCCACGAGCATCGTGTCGCTGATCATCGCGTTGATCCCCCTATGGCTCGCGTTCTTCGACCGGGTCGTGTTCCGCGCGGCGCCCCTCGGTTGGAAGGTGATCGTGGGACTCGTGGGGGGCTTCACGGGCGCGGCGCTGCTGGTGAGCGGCAGCGCCGGTGCGGGCGTGCCGGTGGGCGGCATGCTCGTGGCGGTCGCGGCCACGCTCTGCTGGACGGTCGGCTCGCTCTACGCGCGGGGAGCGCCGCTCCCGAGGGCGCCCCTGCTGGGAAGCGGCATGCAGCAGCTCGTCGGCGGCGGCGTGATCCTGCTCGTCGCGCTCTCGATCGGCGAGGGCGCCGACCTCGACGTGGGCGCGATCTCCAGCTCGTCGTGGCTCGGCCTCGCCTGGCTGATCGTCGCGGGCTCGTTCGTCGGCTTCAGCGCGTACCTGTGGCTGCTGCGGAACGTGCGCACGACGCTCGTCTCGACCTACGCCTACGTGAACCCGATCGTCGCCGTCACGCTCGGCGTGGTCGTGCTCGACGAGGCCCTCACCGGCCGGATCTTCCTGAGCGGTGGCATCGTGCTCGCGTCGGTCGCCTTGATCGTGTCCTCAGGCGGTGCGGCCAAGCGAGCGCCCGGCGACGAGGTCGAGGGATCGGTCGAGGCGGGCATCGCCGAGCCGGATATTGGGACCGGCTCAGGCGGCGCTGAGGAGCGGGGGACGCAGCTCGAGCGCGAGGTCTGACTCCAGGGCCGCGGCCGCCCGGAACAGCGTCGCCTCGTCGAGCGCCTCCGCGGTGAGCTGCAGGCCGATCGGCAGCCCGTTCCCGTCGAGGCCGCACGGCACGCTGATCGCCGGCACGCCGCCGAGGTTCGCCGGGATCGTGAAGATGTCGTTCAGGTACATCGCCATCGGGTCGTCGGCCTTCGCGCCGATCGGGAACGCGGTCGTCGGCGACGTCGGCGAGACGAGCACATCGAACCGTTCGAACGCCGCCGCGTAGTCCTGCAGGATCAGCGTGCGGACCTTCTGGGCCTGGCCGTAGTAGGCCTCGTAGTAGCCGGCCGAGAGCGCGTAGGTGCCGAGCATGATTCGGCGCTTCACCTCGGGACCGAAGCCGGCGCCGCGCGTGCGGAACATCATCTCGATCGAGTCGTCGCCCTCGACGCGCAGGCCGTAGCGCACGCCGTCGTAGCGGGCGAGGTTCGACGACGCCTCGCTCGGCGCGATCAGGTAGTACGCGCTGAGCGCGTACTCAGCGTGCGGAAGCGACGCCTCCCCCACCTCGGCGCCGAGTGCCGCCAGCCGGTCGACACCGGCGCGCACCGATGCCGCGACGTCGCGGTCCACGCCTTCCCCGAACGCCTCCGCGAGCACGCCCACGCGCAGCCCGGCAACCCCGGCGTCGATGCCCACTGCGTAGTCGGGGACATCGGCATCCAGGCTCGTGGCGTCGCGGTGGTCCTTGCCGGCCATCACGCTGAGCAGGGTCGCGGCATCGCGGACGCTGCGCGTGAACGTGCCGACGGTGTCGAGCGAGGACGCGAATGCGATCAGCCCGTAGCGGCTGATGCGGCCGTACGTGGGCTTCAGGCCGACGACACCACTCAGCGAGGCCGGCTGGCGGACCGAGCCGCCGGTATCGGTGCCGAGCGCCCAGACGGCCATGCCGCTGGCCACCGCGGCTGCGCTCCCTCCGCTCGAACCTCCGGGCACGGTCGCGAGATCCCACGGGTTGTGCACAGGCCCGAACGCCGAGTTCTCGTTCGAGGAGCCCATCGCGAACTCGTCGCAGTTCGTCTTGCCGACGAGCACGCTGCCGGCCCCCGACAGGCGCGTCCACGCGGTGGCGTCGTACGGCGGCACGTAGGTCTCGAGGATCTTCGACCCACACGTCGTGCGGATGCCCTTCGTGGTGAGCACGTCCTTCAGCGCGAGCGGGATGCCCGCCACGCCGGTCTGCGGCGCGCCGGTCGCGAGGTACGTGTCGAACGCGGCCGCGCGCTCGAGTGCGACCTCGGGCGTCGGCGTGAGGAAGGCCGACACCTGCCCGTCGAGTGCTTCCCGCCGTGCGATCGCCGACTCCGCCAGGGCGACCGCGGTGATCTCGCCGTCGCGCAGGCCCTCGGACAGCTGGGAGCCCGTGCGGTCGCAGAGTTCGGTCACGACCCGGTCTCCGCGATCTTCGGCACCAGGAACCGCTCGTCTGCGGAGGCGGGCGCGTTCGCGAGCGCGGCGTCGTGGGTGAGGCTGGGCTCCGGCGAGTCCTCACGGAAGACGTTCACCTGCGGGATCGGGGAGGCGGTCGGCGCCACGTCGTCGGCCGCCACCTCGCCCACCTTCGCCGCGTGCTCGAGGATGACCTCGAGCTGGTCGCGCATCCGCGCCTTCTCGTCGTCGGTGAGCTCCACCCGCGCGAGCTTGGCGACGTGGTCGATGTCGATCTCCACCGGCATGGGGGCAGTCTAGTCGCGCGGCGTCAGCCCAGGTCCGGACGTGGCGGTGTTGGCGCGTCACGACCCGCCTGGAGCGGCACCGACCCGACCGGACCGCCTGCCTCGCCGGTCATCGAACCCTGGTGGCGCTCGATGTCACCGACGACCATCGCTCCGGCGAGCGCCGCGGCCGCAAGGATGAGGTGCCAGACACCGATCCCCCATGCGACCGGCGAGAGATCGATGACATACGTGGTGCCGAGGACCTCGTCACCTGCGTCCGCCACCCGAGCGACGATCAGCACCCACGGCCACACGGCCGCGACCACGCTCGCGACGGTGGCCGCCAGGAACAATGCCCACCAGACGCCGGGGAGCCCCCGCCGCGGCGTCGCCCCGGCCCGCGCGGCGGAGATCGTCGCGAGCTCACGCACACACACGTAGGGCATCACGAGGTTCGCGAAGGGGATGAACCACCAGAGCACGGCCATCCCCGGCTTGCGGGTGGGGGCCGGCAGACCGGGCACGGCCCAGACGTTCTCCTGAGCCCGCGCCTGCCAGACGAGCCAGCACACGGCGGTCGCGAGGAACGCCAGGCTGCCGATCCACATCACCGTGCCGATCGCGCCGGGATAGAAGGTCGAGAACGCGGGTTGGGCCGACGACCCCTCGGCCGGTAGGAAGAGGCGCACCTGCCACTCGGCATCGGAGGCTCCGCGCGTGATGGCCACGATGCCCGTGATCGACAGGATCACCGCGCTGGAGAGACAGGCCCACCTCGCGATCCGCCCGGGCGTCCCGGGCTCGCGGAACCGGTAGGTCGTGCCGAACGCGCTCGCCATCGTCAGACTCCCGACCCGAAACGCGGTTCGACATGCGCAGCGATCGCAGCGGCCACCAACGTGTTCCCCACGAGCCAGACGTCGGTGATCGGCCCCACACCGCCGGGCACCGGCGTGATCGCCTCGGCCTTGGCCGCGACCGAGTCGAAGTCGAGGTCGCCCGTGAACCGCGTCATGCCCGTCGCAGGGTCGGGAACCGCGTGGAAGCCGACGTCGACGGCGATCACGCCGTCGCGAACCATGTCGCCGGTGACGAGCCCGGGCCGTCCGGCGGCCACGATCAGGATGTCGGCCTGGCTCGTGGCCTCGGCGAGGCGTCCGGATGCCGCCGTCCGACTGTGGGCCGCGATCACCGTGGCATGCCGCTCGAGCGCGAGCCACTGCGCCGGCTTGCCGACGCTCGTCGACCGGCCGACCACGACGACGGTGCGACCCTCGTAGAAGGTCGCCGGCTCGGCGCCGGTGGATCGGGCATAGGCGTCGAGCAGGTAGAAGCACGACGCGGGGGTCGACGGCACGAAGCGCGGCCGGCCGAGCGCCAGCAGGCCCGCGTTCTCGGGATGCTGCCCCTCGACGTCCTTGCGTGGGTCGACCGTCGCGTTCACGACCGCCTCCGGCAGGTGCGCGGGGAGCGGCCGCAACACGAGCACCCCAGTGACGCGTGGATCGGCGTTGACCTTGCCGATCGCGGCGAGCACGTCCGGCAGCTCGACGGTCGGCGGCAGCCGCTCCGCGACGTAGTGGTAGCCGAGCCCCTCGGCGAGGTGCCGCACGTGCCGCTCGTACGCGGCGGCTCCCGCATCGTCGCCCACCGTGATCGTCGCGAGACCGGGGGTGACCGACGACATGCGCAGCACGCGGAGCTCGTCGTCGATCGTGGTCCGGAGCGTCGCCGCGAGCGCGACACCGTCGATCACGGTCGCGTCCATGCCGTTCAGCCCCGGCCGAGGCGCCGCGCGAACTCGGCCTCGTCGATCACGTCGACGCCGAGCGTCTCGGCCTTCGCGAGCTTCGAGCCCGGGCTCTCGCCCGCCACGACGAACGACGTCTTCTTCGACACGCTCGACGCGACCCGGGCGCCCGCGGCCTGCGCGAGTTCCGTCGCTTCCTCGCGGCTCATCGTCTCGAGCCCGCCGGTGAGCACGATCGACTGCCCCTCGAGCGGCCTAGAGCCCTCGTCGGCCGCACGCTCGTCGGCGGTACGCACGCCGGCGGCCCGCAGCTTCTCGATCAGCGCGAGGTTCTCGTCTTCGTCGAACCACTCGCGCACGGTCGCCGCGATCTCGGGGCCGATCTCGGGCACGGCGTCGATCTCGTCCTCGCTCGCGGCGGCGATCGCGTCGATCGAACCGAACGCGCGGGCGAGCACCTGCGCGACGTGCGAGCCGACGTGACGGATGTTGAGCCCCACGAGCAGTCGCCAGATCGGGCGATCCCTCGACGCCTCGATCTGCGTCAGCACGTTCGTGATCGCCTTGTCCTTGAACCCGGGCAGCTGCGAGAGCTTCTCGGCGTCGAGCGCGTAGATGTCGGCGGGGTCCTCGATCGACCCGGCCTCCAGCAGGCGCATCACGGTCATGTAGCCCAGGTGCTCGATGTCCATCGCGCCGCGACCGGCGAAGTGGAACAGCCACTCGATGCCCTGGGACGGACACCCCCGCTTGTTCGGGCAGCGGTAGTCGGCCTCGCCCTCGGGCCGCACGAGCGGCGTGCCGCACGAGGAGCAGGTCGCCGGCATCTTCCAGCGCCGAGCGCCCTTCTTCCGCTTCGAGAGCACCGGGCCGACGATCTCTGGGATCACGTCGCCGGCGCGCCGCACGATCACCGTGTCGCCCTGCCGCACGTCCTTGCGCCGCACCTCCTGCTCGTTGTGCAGCGTGGCGTAGGTGATCGTGACGCCGCCGACGAAGACGGGATCGAGCACGGCGAACGGCGTGACCTTGCCCGTGCGCCCCGTGTGCACGTCGATCTTCTTCAGCAACGCGGTCCGCTCCTCGGGCGGAAACTTGTACGCGATCGCCCAGCGCGGGGCGTGGCTCGTGGCGCCCAGCTCGCGCTGCAGATCGGTCTGGTCGACCTTGATCACCGTGCCGTCGATCTCCCAATCCACCGAGTGCCGGTTCGCCTCCCAGTGCCGCAGGAACTCCTTGACGCCATCGATCGAGTCGCGCGCCTCGGTGGTCGGTGCGACCGGCAGCCCGGCCTTCGCCGCCCAGTCGAGGAATCCGAGGTGGGAATCGAACGTGATGCCCACGGCGTCACCGAACGAGTGGACCCACAGCCGCAGGGGTCTCGAGGCGGTCACCTTCGGATCCTTCTGACGCAGCGAGCCCGCGGCGGCGTTGCGCGGGTTCGCGAACGCCTTGCCGCCCGCCTCGAGCAGCTGCTCGTTCAACTGCTCGAACGCGCCGACCGGGAAGTACATCTCGCCTCTGATCTCGACCACGGTGGGTGGATCGTCGACGCTCAGGGTTCGCGGGATGCCCTTCACGGTGCGGACGTTCGACGTGATGTCCTCGCCGACGCGTCCGTCGCCACGTGTCGCCGCCTTCACCAGGCGCCCTCGCTCGTACGTGAGCGCGCACGCGACACCGTCGATCTTCAGCTCGCAGGCGTAGCGCGCCTCGTCGCCGACCCCTCGCTCGATGCGCGCCGCCCACGCGTCGAGTTCCTCGAAGCTGAATGCGTTGTCGAGCGAGAGCATCGGTGCCCGGTGGGTCACCGGCGCGAACAGGTCGGCCGCGACGACACCGCCCACGGTCACCGTGGGCGAATCCGGGGTCTGCAGCTCGGGGAACCGGTCCTCGAGGTCGCGGAGCTCGCGCATCAGCTCGTCGTACTCGGCGTCGGCGACCTCGGGATCGTCGAGCACGTGGTACCGGTAGCGGTGGTGCTCGATCTCGGAGCGCAGCTCCTCGACGCGGAGCTTCGCGTCGGCTCGCTCGCGCTCGTCGGGAGCCCTGGCGGTGCCTGTCGTCTTCGCCCGAGGGCTCACGCGGCGATCTCCACCCCGCCGGCCACCCCGATCTCGAAGCCCGCGACGATCACGCCCCCGTGGACCCCGGGCACCTGCCGCAGGTACTGCAGCGAGCGATGGAAGCCGCCGGGCTTGCCGAGCACCGCCTGCACCCCAGCAGCGGCCGCGTCGGCGAGCATGCACGTGTCGGCGATCACCGCCAGCCCGTCGGGGCCGCCGCCCCCGCGACCCCGTCCCAGCGTCGTGGACACCCCGACCCCTGACTGCGAGGGGGACAGCGCCACCGTGATCGGCTCGCCACCGCGGCGCTTGACCCCCAGCTTCATGCGCTTGCGCGATCGGATGTAATAGTCGCCGTCGCACGCGACCGTCAGCTCGTGCAGCTGCTCCCCGAGGAAGCGGCCCACCTGGTCGACCACCGCCCCCCGGAACGTGAACATCGGCCCCACGCCGGCGCTCGTGGCCGCGTGCACCATCTCCTTCACGATCTCGGGCGCATCGGCCGTGATGCGGTCGAGCGGTCGCTTGCTCTGGCGGAACGCCGGATACCGCAGGGCGTAGCTCTGCAGCTGTTCCCAGAAGCTGAGCGCGGCCGCGCGCGATTCCTCGGCGTAGTCCTCGGGTGCCGAGATGTGCAGCACCAGATCCTGCACCTGGATGTCGAAGCTCTTGGCGCGGCGCCGTAGCAGCTTCAGGGGTGGGGTCCCTTCCTCTCGGCTCGGAAGGCGATGATAGCCGAGGCAACCGACGGCTCCCGAGAGTCGCCGAGGACGCGGCGCATCGACTCAGCGCAGCGACTCGACGATGCGGCCGCCGCCGAGGAGCTCGTCGCCTCGATACACGACCGCCGCCTGCCCGGGCGCGACCGCCCGCTGCGGCTCACGGAACTCCACCCGGAACCCCGTCGACGTCGCCTCGACCACCGACGGGACGTCGGGGCCTCGATAACGGATGCGCACGTCGGCCTCGAACGGACCGTCGCCGGGCGGTTCACCGGCGACCCACGACGCTCGGTCGGCGACGAGCCCCCGCCGTGACAGCAGCTCCTGGGGGCCGACCACGACGCGGTTGTGCGCGGCATCGACCTCGAGCACGTACGCCGGCTCCCCCACCGCGACGCCGAGGCCACGCCGCTGGCCGACCGTGAACCCGAACGTGCCGTCGTGCTCGCCGAGGACCCGGCCGCCTGGACCGACGACCTCGCCCCCCGGGTGCACGAGGGCCGGCGCCTGCGATCGCACGTACCCACCGGAATCGCCGCTCGGAGCGAAGCAGAGCTCCTGCGAGTCGGGCTTCGTCGCGACCGGCAGACCGAACCGCTCCGCGTGCGCCCGCGTCTCGCGCTTCGGCATGTCCCCCACGGGGAAGAGCGACCGCGCGAGCTGACGCTGACCCAGCATATGGAGCATGTACGACTGATCCTTGCCAGCGTCCACACCGCGGCGCAGGTGCCAGGCGCCGCCGTCACCCAGGTCACTCCGCACGTAGTGACCGGTCGCCACCATCTCGACCCCGAGCTCGTCGGCCCTGCGCAGGAACGCGCCGAACTTGATCTCTCCGTTGCATCGGGCACACGGATTCGGGGTGCGTCCCACGTCGAGCTCGGCGACGAAGTCGGCGATCACTCGCTGCTCGAACTCGGCCGTCATCTCCGCGATCTCGAACGGGAACCCGCCGATCCGCGCCACCGCCTCGGCGTCGGCGCGGGCGGCCGGGCCGCAGCAGCCGTGCTCGACGCCGTCGAGATGCACGAGCCGCATATGCGATCCGATCACCTCGTAGCCCTGCTCGGCGAGCAGGCATGCGGCGACGGAGGAGTCGACCCCGCCCGACATCGCGACCAGCACGGAACCCTTCGACGTCATGACGACAAGGCTACCGTCGAGCCGTGGTCAGCCGACGTGCACGATGGGTGCGATCGACGGCACCCCGTCGGCGTTCAGCAGGAAGAGCATGTAGCTGCCGACCGGCGCGATCGCGGCGTCGGCCGGCGCCGTGACCTTGATGCCCGAGCCCTCGACCGTGAAGGAGAGTCTCATGGCCGCCTGGTCGAAGTTCCAGCCGTGCGTCACCGCGGGCGCCCGGATCAGCATCACCGTGTCGATCGAGTCGGCGTCCGGCGTGCCGACCGTGAAGCGCTGCCCGTGGGCGACGGCGCTCGGGGCCGAGGACACGACGGGCCTTGCCCCTCGGTACAGGTAGGGCGGACTGAAGAACTCGACCGTCGTCTGCTCAGGCTTCTTCGAGTTCGAACCCGCCGAGATCACCCGGCCGTCGGGCAGGAGCAGCGCCGTCGAATGGTAGGTGCGCTGCCCCGCCTGGGCCGCCATGTCGGTCCAGAGCCCGGTCTCGGGGTCGTAGCGCTCCGCGATCTTCACGGGCGCCCCGAAGTTCCCTTGGGTGCCGCCGCCGACCGCCAGCACCGATCCGTCCGGCAGGAGCACCAGGTTATGGTGCATGCGCGCGTGGTTCATCGGGTCCGTGTATCGCCACTGCGGCGTCGTGGCCGTGAGGTCGATCGTCTCGGTCGTCGCGGTGACGGGCTTGCTCCCGGGCTTGCCTCCCGAGGTCAGCACCGTGGTCGATCCCGGCAGCATCACGACCCCGCCGGCCTTCCGCGATCCCACCGTCATCGAGTCGACGTTCTGCCACCGGTTCGTGGCCGGATCGAATCGCCTGGTCATCGCCTGGGGCCCGGCCACGAAGACCCTGCCCGACGGCAGGAGCATCGCTCGTGGGTAGAGCCCGGTGCGGTTGGCCGATGAGGGCAGGGTCGTCCAACGATCGCGAGCCGGGTCGTAGGACTCCATCGGTCCGATCATCTTGTTCGTGCCCGTGGGTGTGGCCTCTCCGCCCATCACGAGCGTCGTCCCGTCGGGCATCTGGACGTTCGACGGGTACCAACGCGGGTACGCCATCGACGCGGCCCCGGTCCACGTGCCCGTCACCGGGTCGAAGAACGCGGCGTTCTCGATCCCGGTGCCGACCGGCGCGGTCTTCGAACGGGGTGGCTCGCCTCCCGTCGCGAACAGCCGTCCGTCGGCCATGAACGACATGCCCGAGCAGAACACGCTCCAGTCCAGGGTGGGATCGACCGGCGTGGAGGTGTTCGTCTTCGGGTCGAAGACCCGGGCCCTCGCCAGCGTCGAGCCGGGGAGCTCGTAGAACAGCACCTTGCCCGACGGCAGCAGGGCGGCGTGGATCCCGATGATGCCGAGCGGGACCTGGGGCGACCATGAACCGACCGACGAGGGGCCGGCACCGGCCGGCCCGACCGGGATCGTGCCCGACGCGACCAACGCCGCCACGACGATCGCTGTCCGTGTCGCCCGCCGTATCCGCATGTCGAAACCTCCGGACGCGAGCTTCCGCCCGGGCTCGCGCATCTGTCAATGGCCATCCGGCTATCGTTCCGAGCATGATCGAGGCGCGGTTCGACGACCTGACCGGGGCCTCGGACTCGTTCCGCCTGATCGGGCCAGCTGGTGTGCTGGAGGCGCTCCACACCGACGAGGTCGAGGGCGTGCTCGCTGCCGCGGAGGGCGCCGTCGCCCGAGGCATGTGGGTGGCCGGATTCGTCTCGTACGAGGCGGCGCCCGGTCTCGACCCGGCGATGCATGTGCGGGAGCGAGCGGATGGTGACCCCTTCGCCCGGCTGCCGTTGGCGTGGTTCGCGCTGTTCGAGGACCGGGAGCGGACCACGCTGCCGGAACCACAGGAGGGCACCCGTCGTGGCTCGGCCGACGCGTGGCGTCCCTCGATCGATCGAACCTCGTACGACTCTGCGATCGCTCGCATCCGGGAGTACATCGCCGCCGGCGACACGTACCAGGTCAATCACACCCTGAGGCTGCACTCGCGGGTGCAAGGCGACGAGCGAGGCCTCTACCGAGACCTCTGCTACGCGCAGCGAGGCGCCTACGCCGCCTACCTCAACCTCGGCCGGTACCGGGTGCTCTCCGCCTCCCCCGAGCTGTTCTTCAGGATCGACGACGGCCACATCACGACGAGGCCCATGAAGGGGACCGCACGCAGGGGCCGGTGGTCGGCCGAAGACGACGAGGTGGCCGCCGGCCTGCGCGGATCGGTCAAGGATCGGGCCGAGAACGCGATGATCGTCGACCTGCTCCGCAACGACATGGGAAGGATCGCCCGCACCGGCACGGTGACGTGGAGCGACGTGTTCGACCTCGAGCGCTACGAGACCGTGTGGCAATTGACGTCAACGGTCTCGGCCGAGCTCGAGCCGGCGACTCCGTTGGCCGACATCTTCCGCGCTCTCTTCCCCTGTGGCTCCGTCACGGGGGCGCCCAAGGTCCGGACGATGGAGATCATCGCCGAGCTCGAGGATGCGCCGCGCGGCGTGTACTGCGGGGCCGTCGGTTTCCTCGCCCCGACCGGGTCGGACGCCCCCGTGGCCCGGTTCAGCGTGCCGATCCGCACGGTGCTCCTGGACATCGAGACCCAGAGCGCCGAGTACGGGGTGGGGGGCGGCATCACGTGGGGATCGAGCGCCGAGGGCGAGTACGACGAGACCGTCGCGAAGGCGCAGGTGCTCACGGCCAGACGGCCGCGGTTCGAGCTATACGAGACGCTCCGCCACGAGCCCGGGGGAGGGTTCCGCCACCTCGACCGGCACCTCAGGCGCCTGCGGGAGTCGAGCGCCTACTTCGGGTTCGCGTTCGACGAGCAGGCCGTCGTGCAGGCCCTTCACGAAGAAGCGGCTCGGTTCCCCGATCGGCCGGCTCGACTCCGGGTCGCCGTCGATCGCCGGGGGGCGGTCGACGTCGGCGCGACCACCCTCGTCACGTCGCCCGAGCCCGTGAGGCTGGCGATCGATCACGGCCATCCCGTGGACCACACCGACCCGATGATGTTCCACAAGAACAGCCTGCGCGGCGTCTACGAGCAGGCACGTGCCCGCCACCCGAACGCGGACGAGGTGCTGCTCGTGAACGATCGCGGCGAGATCACCGAGGCGACGATCGCCAACGTCGCCGTCCTTCTCGACGGACGGTGGGTGACCCCGCCCCTCGATGCCGGGCTGCTGCCCGGCGTGGGCCGTGAGGTCGCCCTCGAGGAAGGCTGGCTGGTCGAGGCAACGGTGGGCCTCGACGACCTGCGTCGGGCCGACGCGATCGAGTTGATGAGCGACGTCCGTGGGCGACGTCAGGTGCTGTTGGTCGACTGAGCGCCGAGCTCGCGCCGGCTACTCCGGATCGACCGGAGCCCTCTCGCCCGGGAAGAGGAAGGGACGAACGCCGTGCTCGTCCAGGGGGCAGGCGCAGAGCGGACAGCGGGGCGGCTCCTCGTAGACGAGCACGGTTCGCTCGCAGTACGGGCAGGCGCCCTCGCGCATCGCAGGAGGCTCGGCGGTCTCGTTCGTCATAGAGGTTGTCGCGCTCGGGGGGAGCGGTCTCACCCAGTGTCGGCACCCCCCGTCCCTACCTTGAATCGGGCAGACGGACCCTCGACGGCCGACCCGGCAACGGAACGAGGCCCTCCCGAAGGAGGGCCTCGTGGACTGTTCGGATCGTCGGTGTGGGTGTCAGGCGGCGGCCTTCCTGCTCTTGCGCTTGCCGCGAGGAACGTAACTGTGCACGGGTTCGTGCTGCCAGCAGAACTGCCACTTGTTGTAGCGCGAGAGCTTCGTCTCACACCCTCGCTCGGCGCAGACGCGGTCGCCCGCGTACTGCCGGTTCGGACGCGGGAGCGTCCGGACCGATGCTCCCCGGTACCTCTCCTCTGCCACGTCGTTCACATCCTTTCGGACGGGACCGGCGGACGGCTCGAGTGTCGGTCCCGCTTTGCACGTTCTTCGAACGGCGGGCGGCATCGGTTCATTCCACGAGGTGAACGACGTGTGACTGCATAGGTTCGGGCCCTGGGCCCCTCGAACCGATGCAGGGGTCAGGAGCCGAAGTCGGGATCGCGCTTCTCCAGGAATGCCCGCATGCCTTCGCGCTGGTCGGCGCTGCCGAACAGCTCCAGGAAGAGGCGACGCTCCTGCGCGATGCCCTCCGGACCGGGCGAGGCGACGGCCGCGGCGATCGCCGCCTTGGCGGCCGCGAACGCCTGCCGCGGGCCCCTGGCGAACCCCCGAGCGGCCTCCACCGCCGTCTGGAGCACCTCGGCCGCCGGGACCACGCGATCGGCGATGCCGAGGCGGAGGGCCTCGTCGGCTCGCACGAGACGCCCCGAGTACACGAGATCGCGAGCGCTGCCCGGGCCGATCAGATGCGTGAGTCGTTGCGTGCCTCCCGCCCCCGGGATCACTCCGAGCTTGATCTCGGGCTGCCCCACGGTCGCGTCGTCGGCCAGGAAACGCAGGTCCGCCCCGAGCGCGAGCTCGAGCCCCCCACCGAGCGCGAAGCCGTTGATCGCCGCGATCGAGATCGGAGGGATCTCCTCGAGCAGGTCGCAGGCCGCGCCGAGCGCGTCGACGCTCGGACGCACCTCGTCGGGACCCCACTCCACCATCGCCTTGATGTCGGCGCCCGCGGCGAAGATGCGCTCGCCCCCCCACAGCACGAGCGAGCCGACATCGTCGCGCCCTGCGGCGTCGTGGATCGCCTGCAGCAGTTCCGTGGCGAGCCGCAGATCGATCGCGTTCGCCGGTGGGCGGTCGATGCGGATCACGCCGACACCGTCGTCCACCTCGAGGCTGACGTACTCGCTCATCGTGGCGGCGATGCTATCGGCCCTGGCGTGCGCCTGCTGTCGCGACGGACGCGAGCGCCGCACGCACGGCCTCGCCGAACGGCGTCGAGGAGAGGCCGAACCGCTCGGCGGCATCGGGCGCATCCGCTCGCCCGGGCGCGGTCAGGGCATCGATCACGTGCATGCTCACTTGGCGCCCGAGCAGGATCGAGAGCCGGGAACGTGCGGCCTCGCCCTCGAGGTGCTCGGCGGCAGCGCCGGGACCGGCGAGCACGGCAAGCACGTCGTCGGTCGTCACGATGTCCGGGCCTTCGAGGGCCCACGTCCCCGCGAGATCCCCGTCGAGGTCGTCGGCGACCGCGATCGCCGCGGCCAGGTCACCGACGGCCACCGGGGCGACCGATCGTCGGCCTGACCCCCACGCGATCGGCGGTGCCTGGAGCGCACCGGCCACCATGGCGACGAACCAGAGCGACCCGGCGCCGACGGCCGGAGCGCTGCGGATCACCGCGTACTGCAGGCCCGATGTGGCCACGACCTCCTCGGCGAGGCCCTTCGCCCTCAGGAACGGCACCGCCGACTCGGGTGAGGCGGCAGGCACCGAGACGAGCACGATCCGCTTCACTCCGGCCTCGCGAGCCGCGGCAACGGCTCGCACGGTCGACCCGTGGTTCGCATCGAACAGAGCGTGGTCATCGGGCTGGTCCGGCCCCCCGACCAGGTGGACGAGCGTGAACACCCCCCGCAGCACCTCAGCGAGGTCGTCGGCCTCGTCGAGCCGGCCGAGCGTGACCTTCGCCCCGAGCGCACGGAGCGGTTCCGCGGCCGCTGGGTCGCGGATCGCGGCCCGCACCTCGTCCCTGCGCGCGAGCAACGGCACGAGGGCGTGCCCGACCGGCCCCGAGGCGCCGGTGACCATGACCGTCATGGCGCGATGCTACCGAGTAGCCACCCCAGGCACCTGCAACGGTCGTTGCACCTGCAACGCCCTGCTACCATCAGCGCGTGGAACGGACGGGACACGATTACGCCGACGTGATGGATCAGCTGCGCTCGAGGGGTCTGCGGATGACCCCCCAGCGACGTGCGATCGTGACCGAGGTGATGCGCACGCAGGGCCACATCTCCCCGAGCGTGATCGCCCGCACGGTGCAGGGCGAGATGCCAGGCGTGAACGCCTCGACCGTCTATCGCACCCTCACCCTGCTCGAAGAGGTGGGCGTGCTCTCGCATTCCCATCTCGAGACAGGGGCGGAGTACCACAAGACCGAGGAATCGGAGCATGTGCACCTGACGTGCGGGCGATGCGGCAAGGACGACCCGCTCTCGCTCGACGAGGCGCATGCGCTGCAGGATCTGATCCGCCGCCACCACGGGTTCGAGGCCGACCTCACCCACTTCGCCATCACGGGGCGCTGCGAGGCCTGTGCCACGAAGGCCGGCTAGGGCCGACGCGCGTCGCGGCCGGCGCGCTCCGCTTCCGCCTGCGCCGGGAAGAACCCGAACGGCAGCTCGAGACGGTTCGCCGCCATCAGTGCCTCGTCGGCGAGGATCTGGGCCGTGGGACCGTCGGCCACGATCCGCCCGCCGTTCATCACGAGCGACCGAGGGCAGAGCTCGAGGGCGTACGGCAGGTCGTGGGTCACCATCAGCATCGTGATGTCGAGCGAGCGCAGGATATCGGCGAGCTCGCGGCGGCTCGCCGGGTCGAGGTTCGACGAGGGCTCGTCGAGCACGAGGATCTGGGGGCGCATCGCGAGCACCGTCGCCACGGAGACGCGGCGGCGCTGCCCGAAGCTGAGGTGATGGGGCGCGCGATCGGCGAAGGCCTCCATGCCGACCGCCGTGAGCGCCTGCACGACCCGCTCCTCGAGCTCGTCGCCGCGGAGGCCGAGGTTCGCGGGCCCGAACGCGACGTCGTCGCGGACCGTGGGCATGAAGAGTTGATCGTCGGGATCCTGGAACACGATGCCCACCCGGCGGCGCACCTCCTGGAGGTGTTCCTTCACGACCGGCAGCCCCCCCACGCGCACCGATCCGGCCTGCGCCGCGTGCACCCCGTTCAGGTGCAGCACGAGCGTGGTCTTCCCGGCCCCGTTGGGGCCGAGCAGGGCCACCCGCTCACCGGTCCCGATCGCGAGATCCACACCGAACAGCGCCTGAGTCCCGCCCGGATAGGCGAACGCCAGGTCCCTGACCTCCAGGGCGGGTCCGGTCACGGGTTCCCTCGTCTCGGTCATGCCTGCTGCGCCCAGGCGATCGCGCAGACCGGCAGCGCCGCGATCGGCAGGACCGACGCCGTGAGCCACTGCCGGGTCGTGGCGTGCACCTCGCCCATCTCCGGCATCGAGCCCGAGTACCCGCGCGAGAGCATCGCGAGGTGGACCCGCTCGCCGCGCTCGTACGCCCGGATGAAGAGCGCCCCTGCGCTCTGCCCGATCGCCTTCGTCTGCCAGATCCACCGACCTTCGAACCCTCGCGATTGACGGGCGATCCGCATGCGGCGCATATCGTCGGCGATCACGTCCATGTAGCGCACCATGAAGGAGGCGATCGACGTGAACGCCCTCGGTACGCGCAGCCGGTCGAACCCGGTGAGGAACTCCGCCATCGTCGTGGTCGCCGCCAGCAACGAGCTCGCGAGCACCCCGATCGTGGCCTTCGCGAGGATGTTCCACGCCCCCCAGAGCCCCTCGATCGAGAGCGAGACGCCGAGCACGTCGACGCGTTCGCCCTGGCCCACGAACGGCAGGAAGAACGCGAAGGCGACGAACGGGATCTCGATCGCGAGGCGGCGCAGCAGGAACGTCGCCGGGATCGACGCCCACGCTGCGGCGAGGAGCACCAGGGCCGCATAGAGCCCGAAGGCCCAGAACGCCTCCCGAGGGGTGGCCACGACGATCAACACGAAGAGGAACTGCGCGACGAGCTTCGTCTCCGGCGCCAGCCGGTGCACGGCGCTGTGGCCGTGGAAGTAGAGCGCGTGCGCGTGGCTGCCGCTCACGAGCTTCTCGTGCTCAGCCGGCCGTGGCCGACGCCCGCGTCTGCGGTGTGCCGTCGGCCTTCGGGCGACGGGCGTGGAAGATCCCGAAGAGCAGGAGGGCGAGACCGAACGTGATCGCGACGCCGACGATGCCGGCAAGACCGGTGCTGAGCGATTCGTCCTCCATGCCGTCGACCCCGTAGTCCGCCAACGGGCTGTCGGCCAGATCGTGATCCTCGGCGGTGTCGATGAACCCCTCGTCGGTGGCGACCCTCTCCAGGCCGTCGGGGCTCGAGCTCGCCAGGGGGCTCACCAGGAACGCAAGGCCGAGCGCCACGATCAACCCCCCGATCACGATCGCCGCGAGGCCTCTGCGCGTCGCCGTCATCGTCACGACCTCCCCACCGCCACGTCGGAACCGAGCTGGAGCTCGGGCATCAGGTCCAGCGCCCCGTAGACGAGGTCGGGCCGGACGGCGACGACCGCGCCGACCGTCATCGCGGTGATCAGTCCCTCGCCGATACCCACGAGGAAGTGCACGCTCAGCATCGCGGCCAGCACCGTGCTCACGGGCGCGTTACCGCTGCCTCCGATCGCGTACAGGAGCACGAACGCGAACGCGGCGATCACGACGGAGAGGAGGGCGGCGACGAACGAGGCCGAGACGACCGATCCTCGACCGGCCGGCAGGAACTTCCTGATGCCGAAGAAGATCGCGAGGCCGCTCCATCCGGGGATGATGGCGATCAGCAGGATGTTGGTGCCGAGCGCCGTCAGGCCCCCGTCGGCGAAGAGGAGCGCCTGCACCACGAGCACGATGGCGACCGCGATCGTGCCGGCCCACGGACCGACCATGATGCACGCGAGCGCTCCGCCCAGCAGGTGTCCACTCGTGCCCGCGGCGACAGGGAAGTTCAGCATCTGCACCGCGAAGACGAAGGCCGCGACGAGTCCCGCCATCGGCGCGAGGCGATCCGAGAGCGACTCCTTGGCCCGCACCAAGGAGTAGCCGATGCCACCGGCCGAGGCCACCCCGGTCGCGACCGAGACGCCGGCGCTTAGGAACCCATCAGGAACGTGCACCGATGCTCCTCTCACATCTGCATGAACGCGTACATCCGTGACATTGCACTTGCAACGTGCTGCATGAAGCCAGCTCGAGGCTACCGAGGGATCGCCGTGTCCGTCAAGGCTGACGGACAGGTGCACAGCTGCCGGAGTGGGATCAGAACCGGGGAGTCTCTCGGTAGTCGCCGAACACGCCGATGAGGGCGCGCACGATCTCGCCCTCGGTACACCGCGCGCGAGCGCACGCGATCAGCGGCTCGATCAGGTCGACCTCGTCGGTGGCCGCGGCGGAGACGAGCCCGGCGAGCGCCCCGTCGGCCGCGGCCCGATCGCGCTGCGAGCGGGTCACGGCGACCGCAGCCCGCTGGGACGCCTCGGCCTCGGGTCCGATCACCAGGGTGTCGACGCTCGGCGCGGCGGCGTCCACGAACGCGTTGACGCCGATCTTCACGAGGTCGCCGGACTCGAGCCTGCGCTGCTCCTCGAACGCGGCCTCGGCGATCAACCGCTGGAACCACCCTCGCTCGATGCCCGCGAGCACACCCTCGAGCATCGATCCCTCGCCCATCTCGTCGATGTGTGCGAACAGCGCCTCGGCGCTCGCCTCGATCTCGTCGGTCGCGCGTTCCACGACGTACGAGCCGCCGAGCGGATCGGCGACGTCGGCGATCCCGCTCTCGAATGCGATCACCTGCTGGGTCCGCAGCGCGAGGCGTGCGGCATGTTCCGTGGGCAGCGCCAGCACCTCGTCGAGCGCGTTCGTGTGCAGCGACTGCGTGCCGCCGAGCACGGCGGTGAGCGCCTCCAGAGCCGTGCGGACGACGTTGTTCATCGGCTGCTGTGCCGTGTTGGACACCCCTGCGGTCTGCGTGTGAAACCGCAGACGTCGGGCATCGGCATCCGAGACCCCGTAACGCTGCCGGAGCCAGCGGTCCCAGATGCGGCGGGCGGCTCGGAACTTGCCGAGCTCCTCCAGCAGGTCGATATGGCTGTTGAAGAAGAACGACAGCCCCGGCACGAACACCGTGGGGTCGAGGCCGCGCTCCAGGCCGAGCTCGACGTAGGCGAAGCCGTCGGCCAACGTGAACGCGAGCTCCTGCGCCGCGGTCGCCCCCGCCTCCCTGATGTGGTAGCCGCTCACGCTGATCGGATGGAACCTCGGCACGCGCGCGGCGCAGAACGTCATCAGGTCACCGATCAGCCTCAGGTGAGGGCGCGGCGGGAAGAGCCACTCCTTCTGCGCGATGTACTCCTTGAGGATGTCGGTCTGCAGCGTGCCGCCGAGCTGTTCCCACGCCACCCCCTGCCGCTCTGCCGTCGCGAGGAAAAACGCGAACGCGATCGGCGCGGGCCCGCTGATCGTCATCGAGGTCGTGATGTCGCCGAGCGGGATGCCGTCGAAGAGCGCCTCGAAGTCGTCGAGGGAGTCGGTGGCCACGCCGCACCGCCCGACCTCGCCCTCGCTGCGCGCGTCGTCGGAGTCCAGCCCCATCAGGGTGGGCATGTCGAACGCGACGCTCAGCCCGCCCTGTCCCTGGTCGAGCAGGAAGCGGTACCGAGCGTTGGTTTCCTCGGGGGTGCCGAAGCCGGCGAACTGGCGCATCGTCCAGACTCGGCCCCGGTACATCGAGGGGTAGACGCCGCGCGTGTACGGCGGGGATCCCGGCAACCCGAGCACGGCGTCGTCGTCGCGAGGAGGGTCGTGCACAGGGCCGACGAGCGCGGGGACCGACTCGCCCGACAGCGACGTGTGCGAGCGGTCTTGGCGCGGGGGTTTCACCGGGTCGTTCGCGTCGCTCATCGGACCTCCGAGCCGCGGCGGGCCGCCGGCGTTCGCACTCGGAGCGCGACTACCCCGCGGCCCTGTCGACCAGCATAGCGGCGGCACCATAGGGATCGATGCGCCGCTCGGCGAGGTCGCCGGCGAGTGCAGGGTCGGCCGCGAGCGCCGTGGCCACCTGCACGCGGAACCGTTCGGCGGCGAGCGACTCGACCTCGCGGAGCAGGCGCACGCGGCGCCGCTCGGCGAGCGCGCCGCTGGCGCCCAGGTGCGCGCGATGGGCCTCGATCGCCTCCCACAGCGCCTCCACCCCCCCGTGATCGATCGCCGAGGTCGACAGCACCGGAGGGTCCCAGTCGCGAGCGGCCCCCAGATGCAGCATCTGGCGCAGTTCGCGCACCACCTCCTGCGCGCCCTCGCGGTCGGCCTTGTTCACGACGAAGACGTCGGCGACCTCGAGGATGCCTGCCTTCGCCATCTGCACGGCGTCACCCATCCCCGGGGCGAGCACCACGACCGCGGTGTCGGTGGCGGCGGCGACGTCGACCTCGGCCTGGCCCACGCCGACCGTCTCGACGACGACACGCTCGTACCCGGCCGCGTCCAGGATCCGGACGGCCTCGGGTGCCGCGAGGGCCATGCCGCCCAGGTGACCGCGGGTGGCCATGGACCGGATGAAGACGCTCGGGTCGGTGGCGTGCTCCTGCATGCGGACGCGGTCACCCAGCAGGGCGCCTCCCGTGTACGGGGAGGTCGGGTCGACGGCGAGCACCGCCGCGCGCAGATCGCGAGCCCGGCACACGCGCACGAGCTCGGCCGCGAGCGTGGACTTGCCGACCCCGGGCGCACCCGTCAGGCCGATCGTGGCGGCACGACCGGTGCTCGAGAAGATGCCCTCGGAGAGGGCCTCGAGACCGAGGTCCCCGTCCTCCACGGCGCTGATCGCTCGGGCGACGGCACGTCGGTCGCCCCCAAGCACCCCGCGCACGATCTCGTCGACGTCCATGAAGCCAGCCTACCCGCGGCCCTCGGGGCCCTCGTCGCCCGCGGGGGCGGCGGCGGGTATCGCCCGGAGCGCATCGCGCAGCGAGCGGCAGTAGGCACGCTGCCGCGAGAGCGCGGGGTCGTCACCGTCGCCCACGCGTGAGGCCACCATCGCCAAGTTGACCTGCTCGCGTTGGAGGCGGTGGAGCAGGCCCGCCGCACGAGGACCGGCCCGCCGACGCATCGCGCGCCTGGCGGCCCGCCGTCGCCGGGGGTTCTCGAGCAGATGCAGCTCCGCGGCCGAGATGCCGTCGAGCCCGATCTCGCCTGCGAGCGCCTGGTGGAGCCAGCGGCGCTCGCGGCGCCGGGCGAGCGTCACCGCGATCGCGACGAAGACCAGCAGCGGCAGGCCCTTCACCGCGGTCGCCACCACCACGAGCAGATAGTCGGCGCCGGCCCACGGCTGCGCCGGGAACAGCGTCAAGAGCGGCGAGTTCCAGACGAAGTGGGCGAACGCCGCGAGCGCGCAGAGACCGGCGGCCACCCAGAGCCGGTGTCGCAGGGCCTCCGTCGCACGACGCGAGACGACCACCCCGATCGCCATGCCCACGAGGCCCGTATACAGCACGTGCCCGTAGAGGCCGCTGGCCACCACCCGCAGCCAGAAGCCCTGCACCACCCCCGACGGCTCACCGCCGAAGACCGCCATGAAGTAGAAGACGTCCTCGACGATCGCGAAGCCCAGCCCGCAGATCGCGCCGTACACGAAGCCGTCCATCACGTCGTCGACCTCGTCGCGGGCGATCAGGTAGATCAGCACGACGCCGCATCCCTTGAGGATCTCCTCCACGAACGGCGCCGTGAGGGCGGCCGTCCACCGCGCGGCGAACTCCGGGCCGCCGAGGCGGGCGACCGTGAGTCCCCACCCCGCGTTGCCGATCGCGGAGAGCGTGGTCGCGGCGATCGCTCCCCAGGCGAACGCCGCCACGAGCAGCGGCACCGGCTCCCGTTCGTACAGGTCGAGCACGTAGACGACGAGCACGACCGGCAGGCCGTACAGCGCCAGCAGGAACCACGACAGCGCCCACCCGCTCGGCGACATGGTCCGGTAGAGGCTCTGCTCGGCGAGGGCCACGATGCCTGTGAGCCCCACGATCAGCACGAAGAGCCAGAACGCGGGCAACCGCGGCTGCAGGAACCGGGAGTGATGCAACCGCCGGCCACGGCGCATCTCACGCATGCTCATGCGGCAGGACCGACGATCGCGGCGCTCACCATCGTGTGCAGGTCTCCGTCGACGAACGCCAGCAGGCCCTCCGGGGCGAGACCGACGAACACCACCCCCTGACCGTCGGTCGAGATCACCGTCGTCACCTCTCCCTCGACCGCCCCCCCCGACTCCGCGTCGATGCCGACGAACGTGAACCGCTGCCCCTCGGTGCCCTGGTCGAGCACGACCGGGGTGAACACGTCGGAGACCGAGAGCTGGTCGAGCGACCCGTCGAGCGCCTCGTCGCGGACATCGACCGCCAACGCCTCGGCGTCGCCGTCGAACGGACCCCATGCGACGGCGACGAGCGTGCCGCTCCCTCGGGTGACACGCACGAACGGTCGGTCGCCGACGGAGTCGGCCTCCGCCGGCTCCCAGCCCGTGAGCGGTTGGACCGAGACGACGCCGGGGATCGATACGGGCGGGCCGGCTGGCTCCGCCAGCGCAGCGGCCGCGACGAACCCCCCCAACGTGGTGGCGAGGATCACCCCGAGCACCGCGAGCGCGGGCAGCCATCGCCGATCGTGGCCCCCGCGCCGCATCCACGGCGAGGCGTCGGGCCGGGGCGGCGTGGGGTCCGTCACCGGCCGGGTCGATCTCGGATCGGCTCATGGACCGACAGCAACGACGTGAAGCGCGCGAGACGCCGAGGGTGGCGCAGCATCCCATGCACGCGCACGCGGCCCGTGACCACGTCGGCGAGCACCGCGCGCCCGTCGCGGTGCAGCGGATCCGGCAGACCGGCACGCAGCGGCGCGCCGGCGAGCGCGAGCAGCCGATCGGCCGGCGCCACCACCCGCAGATGCGCCTCGGCCGCCACGCCGTCCGAGACCGAGATGGCGCCGGGTGACAGTCGGACCGTCACGGCGACGCCGGCATCGGGTGCCTCGAGCACGACGACCGACGGTCGCAGGTGGGCCGCGCGCTCGGGCTCGAGCGCCAGGTGCTGCTCGAGCAGACCGGCAAGCAGCTCCGCGAGCCCGCTCGGTTCCGGGCCCTCGAGCGCGACCCTGGCGGCGCTCACGGCTCGATCAGCACCTTCGTCGCCAGCCGGCGATCGAAGCGCTCGTAGCCGATCGGCGCCTCGTCGAGCGAGAGGCGATCGCTCACGAGCGGCAGTGGGTCGAGCGATCGCGTCTCGACCCGGCGCATGACCTCCTGCCACTCGCGGTGGACCGGGCAGATGCCGGTGAACCGGATGTCGAGCGCCCGGGCCCAGGCGACGCCGAGCTGCAACTCCACCGTCTCACCCGCGTAGACGCCCGCGACGACGACCCGACCGCCCCGGCGCACGACCGTGGTCGCGGCGGCGTACGCGTCGGTCGCCCCCACGGCGTCGATCGCCGCGTCGGCGCCTCGGTCGCCGGTGGCGTCGGCCAGGACGCTCTCGGCGCTCCGTTCCCCCACGTGCAGCGGCATCGCCCCCGCGGCGTCGGCCAGCGCGAGTCGGGCCGGCTCACGGTCGAGCAGGAACACCCGCTCGACTCCGAGGGCTCGCAGCGACGCGGCAGCGCACCACCCCACCGGGCCGGCACCGAGGACGGCGACCACGTCGCGGGCGTCCGCACCCGTGAGGGAGGCAGCGTGGAAGCCGGTCGTGAGCACGTCCCCGACGAACACCGCGCGCTCGTCGTCGACGGCGGACGGCACCGACAGCAGGTTCACGTCCGCCCACGGCACACGCACGGCTTCTGCCTGGGTGCCCGGCAGGCCCCCGCCGAACGGCCCGGCGCCGAAGACCGCGGCATGCTCGCACAGGTTGGTCTGACCGTGCGCGCAGAACCAACAGGCGCCGCACGCCACCGCGAACGAGACCACGACTCGATCGCCGGGTCGCACCGAGCCGACCGCGCCGCCCACGTCCTCGACCACCCCCACCGCCTCGTGGCCCAGGACCTCCCCGGGGGCGGTGGGCGTCTTCGCGTGCAGGAAATGCAGGTCCGACCCGCAGATCGCCGAGCGGGTCACGCGCACGAGCGCGTCGGTGGGCTCCACCAGGGTCGGCGCGGGCACGTCGGTCACCGCGACCTTGCCGGGCTCGATGAAGACGACCGCCCGCATCACGCCTCGTCGGGGAACCTCGTCGGCACCGCACCGCAGACCACGACCAGCTCGTGCGCCGCCTGTACGTAGCGCAGGATCTTGGGGAGATCGCCCCGCACGCGGAGCTTGCCCTGCATCATCGCCCGGACCGGATCGAGCTCGCCGCGGACGACGTCCTTCCAGCGGCGGTACGTCGCCGAGATCACGAACGCCGCGGCCGCCCCCTCGTCCGGCGCGACCAGCGTTCCCGATCGGCAGGCGCCGTGCCACAGGTCGAGGTAGCCCCAGACGTCGGAGGGCACCCCCCGATCGGGGTCCGCCTCGATCACGAAGCTGATGTCGCCCTCCCAGTCCGAGGCGGCCTCGCGATAGTCGGCCGAGGCGTTGATCTCGTCGGCCAGCGCGCGGAACCACTCCTCCCGCGGGAAATCGAACATCCCACCTCCCCTGCCTGCATCAGCATACGGACGTCGCCCGCGGGGGGCGCCGTCGCCTCTCAGCGCAGCGCGTCGGAGACGATCACGGCGACGGCGATCAGGTTGAACGCGGCGTGGCCGACGATCGGCGAGAGCAGGGTCTTGCGCCGTTCGTAGACGAGGGCGAGGCCGAGGCCGGTGACGACCATCGTGATCTGGAGCGCCACCGCGTCGGGCCACGGACCCGGCACGTAGTGGATCACGCCGAACAGCAGCGCGGAGACGATCGCTCCGAGGGCCACGCCGTGTCGGTCGCGGATCGATCGATAGATCAGCCCCCGGAACAGGAACTCCTCTGTGATCGGCGCCACGACGACCGCGAACACCGCGAAGACGACCAGCTCGAAACCCTGCAGGTCCCCGGTCACCTGCTCGGGCACGGCGACCTCCTCGTTCGTCACCGCGGCGAGGATCGCGATCACGATCGCTGCCGCGATGCCGGCCACGATCCGCACGGCGATCCCCAGTCCGGCTCCGATCGCGATCTCACGGCCGACACGAGAGGACGGGACGAGACGCAGAGCCTCGCGCCACCCCGCGTGCCGCATCCGGAGCCAGACGAGCAGCGTGCCGACCAGCACCACGTCGACGACGAGTCCCTGCGCGATCTCGCTGACACCGCTCGCGCCTCCCTCGCTGGTGTCGCCGAGCGCCGCGAACAGGGGGGCCGCGGCGAGCGAACCGAGCACGAAGCCGAGGAGCACGACGCCGAGGGTGGGCAGGAACCGCCAGGTGGCCTTCGGGCGGCCGTCAGGAAGCGTCGCGACCGAGGGGCCCGACGCGATCGCCCCGCCGATCGGCGACCCGTCGGCGCGCAGATCGGGTCGGCTGGGGGGTCCGGGCATCATCGGCGGGTTCCTAGGAGAGGCGGATCGCCGGATCCTCGACCCGGCGAACCTCGACCCCGAGCGCGTGCAGCTTCTCGACGAACCCCTCGTAGCCGCGGTCGAGGTGGTGCAGCTCGGAGATCTCCGTGACGCCATCGGCGGAGAGGGCCGCGATCGCCATGGCGGCTCCGGCTCGGATGTCGAGGGCCCGAACCGGAGCGGCCGAGAGACGCCCGACGCCGCGGATCACCGCATGGTGACCCTCCGTGCGGATGTCTGCGCCCATGCGCCGGAGCTCGTCCACGTAGAGGAACCGGCTCTCGAAGACGTTCTCGGTCGCGATGCTCGTGCCCTCGGCCGTCGCGAGCATCGCCATCAGGATCGGCTGGAAGTCGGTCGCCACCCCCGGGTACGGCAACGTGACGAAATCGATCGCTCGGGCTCGCTCGGTGCCACGGATGCGCAGTCCCTGCTCGGTCATCGCGACGTCGGCGCCGGCGTCGCCGAGCTTCTGCAGGAACAGGTCGAGGTGGTCGGGACGCGCGTGCTCGAGCGTCACGTCGCCCCGGGTCGCCACCGCGGCCGCCGCCCAGGTGCCGGCCTCGATGCGATCGGGAATCGTCACGTGATCGGCGGGGGTGAGCTCGTCGACGCCCTCGATCTCGATCGTGCTGGAACCCGCGCCGTCGATGCGGGCGCCCATCGCCGTGAGGAAGCGGGCGATATCGGCGATCTCGGGCTCGCGTGCGGCGTTGTCGATCGCCGTCGTGCCGCGAGCGAGCACGGCGGCCATCATCAGATTCTCGGTCGCGCCGACGCTCGGGTAGTCGAGGGTGATGGCCGCACCGTGCAGCCCACGGGTCTCGGCGACGAGGAATCCGTGCTCCGAGCCGATCTGGGCGCCCATCTTGCGCAAACCCTGGATGTGCAGGTCGATCGGGCGCGAGCCGATCTCGTCGCCGCCCGGCATCGCGACCCGCGCGCGACCGGCGCGGGCGAGCAACGAACCCAGCACGGCGGTCGAGGCTCGCATGCGTCGCACGAGCTCGTAGGGCGCCTCCACCGACGTGAGATGAGTGGCATCGATCGTGACCGTGCCGCCCTGCCATGCGAGACCCGCGCCGAGGTGCTCGAGCACCTCGCCCATCGTCAGGCAATCCTGGATCTGCGGCACGTTGCGCAGCACCGTTCGTCCCGGCGCCAACAACGCCGCGGCCATCAGCTTGAGGGCGGAGTTCTTGGCGCCCGCGATCCGGATCGTGCCGGTGCATCGCGCCCCTCCAGAGACCAGGAGTCGTTCCACCATGGGGCTCACAGTGTAGGGGGCGCCGGCCGCCGACGTGGGACCGACGATCAGCCGGCGACGGTGCTGAGCGCGATCCGGGCCAGGGCCTTCTTCAGCTCGCCTCGGATCGCCGCCACATCGGCCTCGGCCAGCCGGGTGTCGTGGTTCTGCAGCTGTTCCTCGAGCTCGGCGACCCTCGCCTTCGCCGCGTCGACGTCGATATCACCGGCAAGCTCGGCGTGAGCCGCGAGCACGTCGACGCGCGTGCCACGGCCTTCGTCTCCCGCACCTCCGCCGCTCGTCACGTGCATGAATCCGCCGTCGATCACCGCGGCGATCTCACCGCCGTCCTCGCGGTGGATGCGCAGGGGCCCGATCGCGAGCTGCACCATCATCGGCGCGTGTCCGGCGAGGATGCCGACCTCTCCGTCGACGCCACGTGCGATCACGGTCTCGGCCTCACCGGCCCAGACCTCGCGCTCGGGCGTCACGAGATGCACGTGGACCGGCTCACTCATCGCGCTACCGCCTCCGGCTGCTTGAGCGCCAAGCTACGCCGCCTCCATCTGCTTCGCTTGCTCCACCGCTTCCTCGATGCCGCCCACGAGGAAGAACGCCTGCTCGGGCAGGTGATCGTACTCGCCCTCGGTGAGGCCCTTGAACGAGGCGATCGTCTCGTCGACCGGGGTGTACTTGCCCGGCAGCCCGGTGAACTGCTCGGCCACGAAGAACGGCTGCGAGAGGAACCGCTGGATCTTGCGGGCGCGCGACACGATCACCTTGTCCTCTTCGGAGAGCTCGTCGATACCGAGGATCGCGATGATGTCCTGCAGGTCCTTGTACCGCTGCAGGATCTCCTGCACGCGCCGGGCCACCGCGTAGTGCTCCTCGCCCACGTAGCGCGGGTCGAGGATGCGCGACGAGGAGTCGAGCGGATCCACGGCGGGGTAGATCCCGAGCGAGGCGATCTCCCGGGAGAGCACCGTGGTGGCGTCGAGGTGCGCGAACGCCGCATGCGGCGCCGGGTCGGTGATGTCGTCGGCGGGCACGTAGATCGCCTGCAGCGACGTGATCGACCGGCCTCCGGCCGACGTGATGCGCTCCTGCAGGTCGCCCATCTCGCTCGCGAGGTTCGGCTGGTAGCCGACCGAGGACGGCATACGACCGAGGAGGGTCGAGACCTCCGAGCCGGCCTGGGTGAACCGGAAGATGTTGTCCACGAAGAGCAGCACGTCGAGGTGCTTCTCGTCGCGGAAGTACTCGGCCATCGTGAGCGCCGACAGCGCCACGCGCAGCCGCACGCCGGGTGGCTCGTCCATCTGACCGAAGACGAGCGCGGTCTTCTCGATCACACCCGACTCGGTCATCTCGAGGAAGAGGTCGTTGCCTTCGCGGGTCCGCTCCCCCACTCCCGCGAAGACCGACACCCCGCCGTGCTGCTCGGCCTGGCGGCGGATCATCTCCTGGATGATCACCGTCTTGCCGACGCCCGCGCCGCCGAACATGCCGATCTTGCCGCCCTGCACGTACGGCTCGAGCAGGTCGATCACCTTGATGCCGGTCTCGAGCATGACCTTCTTCGGCTCGAGGTCGGCGAACGGCGGCGCGTCGCGGTGGATCGGCCAGTAGGCATCGGGGCTGATCTGGTCGACGGTCGTGTCGAGAGGCTCGCCGAGCACGTTGTAGACGTGACCGAGCACGCCCTCGCCCACCGGCACGGTGATCGGTGAGCCGGTGTTCTCCACCGGCGAGCCACGCACGACCCCGTCGGTCGGCTTCAAGGCGACCGCGCGCACCGTGGCGTCGCCGATGTGCTGGGCGACCTCGCAGGTGATCGTCGTCGTCTCACCGCCGAGGTCGACGTCGAGCGTGAGCGCGGTGTTGATCTCGGGCAGCTCGGCCGGCGGGAACTCCACGTCCACCACGGGCCCGATCACCCGAACCACGCGGCCCTTCGCGTGTCCGTTGGTTCCAGCCATCGTCATCCCTCCGATGTCGAGGCCAGGGCTTCCGCCCCGCCCACGATCTCCATGATCTCGGTCGTGATCTCGTCCTGGCGGGCGCGGTTCGCCTGCCGGGTGAGCACCTTCATCAGTTCGTCCGCGTTGTCGGTCGCGGCCTTCATCGCCCGGCGCCTGGCGGCGTTCTCCGAGGCCGCCGACTCGAGCAGCGCCGCGTACACCTTCGTGATCAGGTACTGCGGCAGCAGGTGGTCGAGGATGCGCTCGGGCGCCGGCTCGAACAGGTACTCGGGGTGCACGCTCTTCGTGCCCGAGCCGGTGACCTCCTCGGGCGCGATCGGCAGGAACCGCTTCGCCGTGGCCCGCAGCGTGAACGCCGACCGGAAGTCGGTGTAGGCGCAGTGCAGCTCGTCGATCGTGCCCGCGGCGAAGTCGTCGATCAGGCGGGCGCCGATCTCCCGCGCCACGTCGTAGGCCGGCACCTCGGTATGCCCCTGCCAGTCGGCCTCGATCGGCTGACCGCGGAACCGGAAGTAGCCCACGCCCTTCTTGCCGCTCACGTAGAGCACCGGCTCGAGACCGCGCGTCCGCACCGAGGCCAACACCTGCTCGGCCTCCTTGATCACGTTGGCGGTGTAGGCGCCGGCGAGACCGCGATCGGAGGTGCATACGAGCACGCCCGCCGTCGTCGGCTCGGGGCGTTCCTCGAGCAGCGGATGCGAGAACGACCCGGAGTTGCGTGCGAGGTCCTCCATCGCGTCGGTGAGCTGGATCGCGTACGGCCGCGACGCCTCGACCCGCTGCTGAGCCTTCACGATGCGTGACGACGCGATGAGCTCCATCGCCCGGGTGATCTTCTTCGTCGACTGGACCGATCGGATCCGCCGGCGGACGACACGTAGCTGGGCGCCCATCTACTCCTTTGGTGCTTCCATGTCGGTGAACGGGCCGGCCTTGTCCTCGAACTCCCGCGTCCGCTCTTCGAGCGACTCCACGACCGAATCCGCTTCGTCCTCGTCGACCGAGGACATGCGATCCCAGCCCACGTCGGGCTTCACCTCGTCGGGAGGGGTGGTCCCGCCCAGCGCCGCTTCCGAGCCGCGACCCGTCTGTGTCGGCGCGAAGACGTCCTGGAACGCCGCGATCGCGCCCTTCAGCGTCTCCTCCGTCTGCTCGGACAGATCCCCGGTGTCGCGGATCGCCGTGAAGACCTCGGGGCTGCGGGTCTCGAGGAACGTCGCGAACTCCTCGACGAAACGCTTCGCATCCTCGACCGGGTAGTCGTCCATGTAGCCCCCGGTCACTGCGTAGATCGCGACGACCTGCCGCTCGACCGGTTGCGGGTCGTACTGGGGCTGCTTCAACACCTCGACGACCCTGGCGCCTCGGGCGAGCTGCTGCTGGGACGCCTTGTCGAGCTCGGATCCGAATTGGGCGAACGCCTCGAGCGCCCGGAACTGCGCCAGGTCGAGGCGGAGGCGTCCGGCGACCTTCTTCATCGCCTTGATCTGCGCGGCGCCACCGACGCGTGAGACGGAGACGCCGACGTTGATCGCCGGGCGCACGCCCGAGAAGAACAGCTCCGACTCGAGGAACAGCTGCCCGTCGGTGATCGAGATGACGTTCGTCGGGATGTACGCGGAGATGTCGCCGCCCTTCGTCTCGATGATCGGCAGCGCCGTCATCGATCCCCCGCCGTTCTCGTCGGAGAGCTTCGCCGAGCGCTCCAGCAGGCGGGAATGCAGGTAGAACACGTCGCCCGGATACGCCTCGCGGCCCGGCGGCCGTCGCAGGAGCAGTGAGATCTCACGGTAGGCCACGGCCTGCTTCGACAGATCGTCGTACACGATCAGCACGGCGTCGCCGTTGTACATCCAGTGCGCGCCGAGCGCCGCACCGGAGTACGGCGCGACGTACTGGAACGGCGCCGGGTCGGACGCGGCGGCGTTCACGACGGTGGTGTACTCGAGTGCCCCGTTCTCCTGCAGGGTCGCCACCACCTCGGCCACCGTCGATGCCTTCTGGCCGATCGCCACGTAGATGCACTTCACGGCCTGGTCGGTGCCCCAGTACTGCTTCTGCGAGATGATCGTGTCGAGCGCCACCGCGGTCTTGCCGGTCTGGCGGTCGCCGATGATCAACTGACGCTGGCCGCGGCCGATCGCCGTCATCGCGTCGATCGCCGTGATGCCCGTATAGAGCGGCTCCTTGACCGGCTGGCGCGCGACCACGTTGGGCGCCTGCACCTCGAGGTTCCTCGTCGTCTCCGAGGCGATCGGGCCCTTGTCATCGATCGGCCGCGCGAGGCCGTCGACGACGCGACCCAGGAACCCGTCGCCCACCGGGATCGACAGGATGCGCCCGGTCTGCGTGACCGGATCCCCCTCCTCGATCAGGGCGGCGTCGCCGAAGACGATGCAGCCGATCTCGTCCTCGTCGAGGTTGAATGCCATGCCGACCAATCCGCCGGGGAACTCGAGCAGCTCGTTCGCCATCGTGCGGGGCAGACCAGCGACCCGGGCGATGCCGTCACCGGACTCGATCACACGGCCGACCTCTTCGCGCGAGACCTCCGGCGCGTAGCTCTCGACGTTCTTCCTCAGGGCTTCCGCGATGCTCGCGGGGTCAAGGTTGAGTGCCATGGTGAGGTTCCTGCTCCCTTAGGTGCCTAGGTGTTGCTTCGCGGAATCGAGCCGGCTCGACACCGACCCGTCGAAGACCTCGTCGCCCACCCTCGCCACGATGCCGCCGACCACCGACGGGTCGACGACGACCTTCACGTCGACCGAGCGGCCCGTGGCCTGGGAGAGCGCGCGGCCGATGCGATCGCGTTGGGCCTCGGTCAGCTCGACCGCGCTCCGGACCTCGGCGAGGGCGTGGTCGCGCTCGCCGGCGGCCACCTGGGCCAGGTGCTCGACGATCCGGGGCAGCTCGCGCGCCCGACCCGCGTCGACCACGAAGCCGAGCAGCGTGACGGTGACGGGGTTCGCCCGATCGCCCACGAGCTCGTCGATCACGGCCTTCTTGTTCTCGGTCGGCAGCGCGGCATCGGTCAGAGCCTCGCGCAGAGACGTGTGCTGCTCGAGCCCTTTGGCGAAGCCGTAGAGCTCGTCCTCGACGGTCGGCAGCACGCCCTCGGCGCGCGCGACCGAGAACAGCGCCTCGGCGTAGCCCTGGATCAGATCCTCGTCGCGGGTCATGTCAGTTCGTCGCGTTCCCGCCCGCGACCTGGTCGATGTACTCGTCGATCAGGCGCTCGTGGGCGCTCGGGTCGAGGGACTCGCCCACCACGCGGCCGGCGAGCTCGACGGCGATCTCGCCGACCTGCGCCCGCAGCTCCTGGAAGACGCGGTCGCGCTCGGCGCGGATCTCCTCCTGCGCCCGAGCGACCGTGGCCTGGGACTCCTGCTCGGCCTTGGCCTGCACGTCGCGGCGGAGCTGGTCGGCGGTCGTGCGCGCCTCCTCGATGATGCGATTGGCCTCGTCGCGGGCGCCGGCCAGCTGCTGACGGTACTCGGCGAGCAGCGTGTCGGCCTCGGACCGCGTGGACTCCGCCCGCTCCATCTCGCCCTGGATCTTGTCGGCGCGCGCGGCGAGGGTCTTGTTCAGGGCCGGGAACGCGAACTTCCACAGCACGAAGAAGACGATGAGGAAGGCGAGCCCGCCGACGATCAGCTCGACGATCGGCGGGATCAGCACGCTGATGCCGCCTGCCTCCTCCTCCCCACCCGCCTCCGCGGCCAGGATCAACGTGTTCAGCATGGGGTCGTTCCTCTCTGGCTCGGTCGAGACCTCAGACGATGAACGACAGCACGAAGCCGAACAGGGCCAACGCCTCGACGAACGCGATGCCCAGGAACATCGTCGTCCGCACCATGCCGGCGGCCTCGGGCTGACGGGCCATCGCCTCGACGGACTTGCCGACCAGGAAGCCGATGCCGATGCCGGGCCCGATCGCGGCGAGGCCGTAGACGAGACCCTTGCCGATCGCGCCGATGTCGCCGGTGAGACCGCCTTCGGCCGCCTGCGCCAGAACGTGGAACATGTGTTTCCTCCTTCTCGGTTCTTCCGTTGAAGTCTCGGTCAGTGCTCCGGGTGCATCGCCAGGCCGATGTACACGGCCGTGAGGATCGTGAAGATGTAGGCCTGCAGCGCCGCCACGAGCACCTCGAAGGCCGTCATGAACACCATCAGCAGGAACGCGAACGGCGCGAAGACGATCGTGACGGGCTCGAGCAGCAGGTACGCGGTGCCCAGGGCGAAGATCGTGAGGATCAGGTGACCCGCGAACATGTTGCCGAAGAGTCGGACGGCCAGCGAGAACGGCCGCACGAGGAACGTCGAGACGAACTCGATCGGCGTCACGAGGATGTAGAGCGCGGTCGGCACGCCGGGAGGGAAGAGCTGGCTCTTGAAGTACCCGCCCGCTCCCTGTTTCGCGATGCCGGCGATGTTGAAGATGAACCAGACGAGGATCGCGAGGAAGGCCGGGATCGCGATGCGCGAGGTCGCGGGGAAGTTCAGGAACGGGATGATGCCGAAGATGTTGCAGACGAGCAGGAACGTGAACATCGAGGTCAGGAACGGCACGTAGACCAGGCCGTCGGGTCCCATGACCTCCATCACGATGCCGTTGCGGATGAAGTCGACCAGCGACTCGACGATGTTCTGCAGGCGTTTGGGCACGAGCCTGCCGCCGCGTGCCCCCGCGACGAAGAGCGCGATCACGATGACGGCGGCCAGGACCATGAGCCCTGACGCCCTGTTGAAGCAGTGCTCGCCGCTGCCGATCAGGCACGGCGTGTCGAAGATCTCGGGTCCGAGCTCGTTGTCGCTGAACCCGCCCTCGCTCGGCGGGACGAAGGCCAGGACCGCTGACGTCATGGCCGAGGTGATGGTCGAGAGCATCTAGACGTTCTCCTTCGCGGCGAGCGCGGCGCTGGCGCGCGCGGCCGACGGGTCTGCGGGGATCTGGAGCTGGCCGCCGACACCACGCATCGTGAGGCGAGCCTCGTAGACGAGGAGCGCGATCGTGGCGGGCACCACGGTCAGCCCGAAGGCGACCGGCGAGAACCAGGCGAACGTGTCCAACAGGAACATCAGCCCGACGATGATGCCGATGCGCACGACCGGGCCGACGAGCGCGACCGCGTGCACCGCGGTGATCGAGATCGCCGAGGCGCGGCCGAGCGACCACCCATGGACGGCGAAGTTCGCGAAGACGACGATCACACCGATCGCGGCAGAGAGCGCTGCGCCGGGCCCCCCGAAGACCGCGGCGACGATCGCGGCGATCGCGAACGCGAGCACCGAGGGCAGGATCGCCCTCCGCACCATCTCGCGTTCCGGCCGCTCAGTCAGGGTGTCTCCCGTATCGAACGTAGATCACGTAGATCGAGGCGCCGACGCCGAGCAGCATCCCGATCGGGAGGAACAAGCCGTCGAAGCCGAGCCACCGGTCGAGGAGCCAGCCGGCACCCCCCCACACCACGATGCCGGCGAGCAAGGTGCCGATCACGCTCCACGCCTGGTTGGCTCCCTTCCACGCTTCCCCTGGGTCGCGTCCCGGCATGGGCGCGGCAAGTATAGGGGTGCGGCCGGAAGCCCGTCAAAGGAACGCGACACTCGTTTCCGCAGGTCAGAGGCGGTTTCCTCGTGACCTTGTGAAAGAATTCACGAAGTGTGCGGGTCGGAGGATGCCCTCGAGGGCCGGGGCCGGAACTACGCTCCGGTCGCGCCACGCAGGGCGGCCCCGGCGGTCTCCGCCGCTGCCGCCGACCTGCGGCTCGCGCGGAAGCTCCCGACCAGGTTGAGCGCAGCGAACGTGATACCCACCAGGAACAGGATCGTGCCCCACACGTTGACCTGTGGAGGCACCCCGATGCGCGACGCGCCGAAGACCCAGGTCGGGAACGTGTTGACCGAACCGCCGACGAAGTTCGTGATCACGAAGTCGTCGAGCGAGAGCACGAACGACAGCAGGAATCCCGCGACGATGCCCGGCAGGATCAGCGGAAGCGTCACCTTCATGAACGCCTGGAGTGGCGTGGCGAAGAGGTCCTGGGCAGCGTTCTCCAACGACCGATCGAGCCCCTGCACGCGGGCTCGCACGGTGATGGCGACGAAGGCGATCGAGAAGCCGATATGGCTGAACAGGATCGACCCGAAACCGATCGGGGTCTTCGCCAACACGAACATCGAAAGCAGCGACGACGCCAACACGATCTCGGGGATCGCGATCGCGAGGAAGATGACGAAGTTCGTGGGTCCGCGGCCGCGGAACTGGTAGCGACCGAGCACGAGGCCGATCAATGTTCCCAGCGCCGTGGCGACGATCGCCGAGGGGACGGCGACGAGGATCGAGGTCCTCAGTGCCTCGTTCAGGCTCGGGATCGCGAACAGCTCGGTCCACCAGTTCAGCGTGCAGCATGTGAACTCCGCGATCTGACGCTGCCCCTGCAGCACGTTGAACGAGAACATGATCATGACGAAGATGGGGCTGGCCAGGTACACGATCGTCGTGATCGTGAAGACAGGCAGGATGTAGGCGGTCCAGCGCTTGCGCTTCACCCGCAGCGGCGGGCGTTCGATCGTGACCGAAGTGGCCTGCATCGCACTCATGCGGCACCCGCCGCGAGCGCCGCGTCCTCGGTGCCCAGCACCCTCGCGTAGGCGAGCGCGATGATGAGCATGCCGACCATGAGCATCACCGAGAGCGCGGCAGCTTCGGGGTAGTCGGCCTGGCGCAGGAACTTCGTCTGGATGATCTGCCCGATCATCGTGGTTCGGTTCGAACCGAGCACCGACGAGTTGACGTAGTCGCCGGTCGCCGGCACGAAGGTCAGGATCAACGCCGCGAAGAGACCGGGGAACGACAGGGGCAGCACCACCTTGCGGAACGCCTGCGACTTCGACGCGTACAGGTCCTTGGCCGCCTCGACCAGACGCTTGTCGATGCGGTCCAGGGCGACGAAGAGGGGCAACGCGGTGAACGGGAGGAAGTTGTACGTGATGCCCGCGACGACGGCGATCGGCGTCGCCAGGACCTGGAAGTCGTCGGGCAAGAGCCCGAGGCTCTTCAGCGGCCCGAACAGCAGCCCGTCATCGGCGAGGATGAAGTTCCACTGCACCGTTCGGATCACGAACGAAACGAAGAACGGCACCAGGATCAGGAAGAACAGGGTGGACTTCCAGCGGCCCGCGTAGAACGCGATCCAGTAGGCCATCGGGTAGGCGATCAGGATGCTCAGCAGGGTCGCGAGCCCCGAGTAGAGGAGGGAGCGAGCGAAGAACTGGCTCGATGAAGACCACGCGTCGGCGTAGTTGTCGAACGCCCAGGTGAACGTGTACCCGCCCGAGAGCAGTCCCCCGCTCTGCAGCGACGTGTACACGACCAGGATCAGGGGCACGATGAACGCGATGGCCAGGTAGATCCCCCCTGGGGTGAGGATGCCGTACGCGACCCGCTGTCGCCGCCTGGCGAGGGCCTGGTCGGCTCGCTTCGGAGGCTCGTCCCCGGGCACGCCGGCGACGGCGATCGTGACCGCGGCCAGGTCCTTCCCCGGATCCTGTGGCACCCGTCAGCTCTCCGTGATGGGGATGAAGATCGCGTCCCACTCCTCGCGCTCTTCGTCGGTCGTCAGGTTGCGACCGAACGGGGTGCGCGCCAGGAGCGCGTCGTCGGGCCACAGGAACTCGCTGTCGGCCGTGAGCTGCAGATCCTCCGCTTCCGAGCCGCTCGCCTCCTCGGCATGCTGGGCGATCAGCTCCTGCACCGCCGGCACCGGCGACATGTAGAGCACCCACTCCGTGATCAACTGGGCGATCTCGGGCTTGTAGACCCAGTCCATCAGTTGCAGGGCACCCTGGGGGTTCGCCGAGTTCGCGGGGATCATCATGTTGTCGATCCACAGCAACGCGCCGCCCTCGGGTACCGTGAACGAGAAGGGCTGATCCTCCCAGATCTCGTAGTAGAGGATGTCGCCGGACCAGGCCATCCCGGCGGCAAGGTTCCCGGCCGTGAAGTCGTCGACGTACCCCTGGTCGTAGAACTTGCGCAGCGTGCCGGAATCCTTGAGCATCTGGATCCAATCGGCGGCCTCCTGCCATTCCTCCGGGCCGGACTCAGACGGCGTGATGCCCAGGTTGATCATGACGACGTCGGGCATGTCACCGGTGATCATGCCAACGGAGTTCGTGCCGACCAGATCGGGATTCATGAGGTCGTCGAGCTTCGTCAGGGGCTGGCTGACCTTCTCGTTGTTCCACGCCATGCCGGTGAGGCCCGACTGCCATGCCATGGAGAACCGGTTCCCGGGGTCATAGTCGGGGTCCTTCGCCCACGTGGCCGCGTTGGCGTCGAAGTTCGGACGCAGGCTCGGGTCGAGTTCGGTGACCCAGCCGTTGACGGTGAGCGCCGTGAACTCACGCCCGTTCGTGATCACGATGATGTCCCGGCCTGTGTCCTGGCCGGCCTGGAGCTGTGGCAACAGCTCTCCGAAGAACGAGTCGTTCGCCTGGATCTCGTCGTTGTAGTTGACCTGGATACCGGTCTCGTCGGTGAAGGCGACGAGCGATGGGTTGATGCGCTCGCCGGTGTCCTTGTCTTTGGCGTAGTCGATGTAGAGCGGCCAGTTGGAGAAGTTGATCTCGGCGCCGGGCTCGGTCGTGAAGTCCACCTGCTGCCCCGAGGGACCCTCACCCGCGCCGGGGGCCGTGTCGCCGCCGCACGCCGCGAGGATCGAGGCCAGACTCAGGGTGCCGACCGTGGCGCCGCCGTACTTGATCAGGTCGCGCCGCGACACACGCCGCTGCGTCATCCCCCGCATCAGTGATGCAGCGAACGCGGGGTCGATGTCCTTGCGCTCTCGGGTCATGTGTTGTCCTCCTCCATGATCAAGCCTTCCTGGGGCGCCACGGCGAACGTGTGCTCCGGCTTCCACGAGACCGTGACCGCCTCGCCTTGACGGGGTGCTTCCTCGTGGCCGAGGTTCTGCACGTAAGCGGTCATGATCGTGCCGCCGACCGCCTCGACCTTGTACTGGTGGCTCACGCCGATGTAGGTGGTCATCGTCACGCGCCCCGAGACGTGGTTGTGGCCCGAGGGCACCGCGGCGTCCTCCCCGCGGGAGATCGTGAGCTTCTCCGGGCGCACGCCCACCTTCACCGTGCCCGCCGCGTCGGACGGCACGCGGCTGGTCGGCAGTTGCACCGCGCCGCCGTCACGCAGCGATACGGTCGCGACGCCGTTCGCACCCTCCTTGAGCTCGCCCTCGAGCATGTTCGCGGAGCCCAGGAAGCCGGCGACGAACTCCGTGGCCGGGTTCTCGTAGACGGTCTCGGGGTCGCCGAGCTGCTCGATCTTGCCGAGTCGCATGACCGCGAGACGGTCCGACATCGTCATCGCCTCTTCTTGGTCGTGCGTCACGTAGATGAACGTGATGCCGACCTCCTGCTGGATGCGCTTGAGCTCGAGCTGCATCTGCTTGCGCAGCTTCAGGTCGAGGGCGCCGAGAGGCTCGTCGAGCAGTAGCACCTTGGGGTGGTTCACCAGCGCTCGCGCCAGTGCGACCCGCTGCTGCTGCCCCCCGGACATCTGCGGAGGCTTCCGGCTCTCGAACCCGGTCAGGTCGACGAGGGTCATCGCCTCCTGGACCCGCGTCTCGATCTCGGACTTGTCGACCTTCTTGCGCCGAAGGCCGAACGCGACGTTCTCCTTCACGTCGAGGTGTGGGAAGAGCGCGTAGGACTGGAACACCGTGTTCACGTCGCGCTTGTACGGGGGCAGGTCGGTCACATCGCGTCCACCCAGGTAGACCGTGCCGTACGTCGGATCCTCGAACCCCCCGATCATGCGGAGCGTGGTCGTCTTGCCACACCCCGAAGGCCCGAGCATCGAGAAGAACTCGCCCTCCTCGATGTCCAACGAAAGGTCGTCCACCGCCAGGGCGTCACCGAACATCTTCGTGACGCGTTCCACGCGAACGTCGATCTCGTTCGGCACGCGCTCCCCCTCCTCGGTCCCTCGCCCGGACGCAGCGCGTCGAGGCGGCGGGCATCATCACCTGTCAGTACGCAGTCAGGAACCCGCGGGTTCGGAGATGCATCATCGACCACTTGTACGGAACGGACAAGGGGGGAGGCGTGGCTCGTCCACTCGGCGCCCCAACAGTCGCGTGGACCGACCTTCACGTCTGACCCTCGGCCGACGGCTCCGAGCCGGCCGCCGCAGGCTCCGGATCCTCGGTCGCGTCGGTGGAGCCGTTGGTCCTGGTCCTCCACCGATCGAGGGCCGGGAGAGCCGTGACGAGGAACAGCCCGAGGGCTGCCAGCAGCACCAGGCCCACGGTCGTGCGCCCGTCGATCAGCCCCACCGCCAACGCGCTCGCGCTGATCAGCCCGCTCCACAGATACATCAGCAGCACCGCCCTGCGGTGACTGTGACCGATGTCCATCAGCCGGTGGTGGATGTGCTCCTTGTCGGCATGGCCGATGCCCTGCCCACGCCACGTGCGCCTCGCGATCGCGAGCACCACGTCGAGGAGCGGGATGAACAGCACGAGCAATGGCACGAGCACCGCGCCCGTGATCGCGGCGATGTCGCCGGCGCTCGGCGGGAACGGGTTGCGGCCGATGCCGCTGATCGTCGCGATCGACAACAGCATGCCGAGCAGCAGGGAGCCGGAGTCCCCCATGAAGATCTTGGCCGGGTGGAAGTTCCACGGCAGGAAACCGAGGCAGATCCCGACCGTGATCGCCGAGAGCATCGCGGCCGCCGAGGCGTCGCCGAACATGTTCTCCGTGCGGATCACGTACACGAAGAAGGCCGCGGCCGCGATCGCGATCATGCCGGCAGCCAGACCGTCGAGGCCGTCGACGAGGTTGACCGCGTTCGCGACCGCCACGACCCACAGGATCGTGAGGGGAACCCCGAGGTCGGGGTCGAGCACCACCACGCCGAGCCCGGGGATCCAGAAGAATGCGAGCGCCGCACCCATCAGCACGAGCACGCCCGCGATGAAGACCTGCGCCGTGAACTTCGCGAGCGCGCTCGTCCCCCGCCGATCGTCGATCACACCCAGCCCGACCATCAGCGAGCACGTCACGATCGCCGCCAGGGGGATCGGGCTGCCCCGTCTCACCTCGGCGAAGAACGGCAGCACCAACGCGATGCCCATCGCCACGAGGAACCCCCCGTACATCGCGAGTCCCCCCATCGTCGGGGTGGGCACCGCGTGCACCGTGCGGTCGTTCGGCTCGGAGATCGCACCCATGCGCACGACCATGCGCCGAACGACGGGCGTGGCCACGAACGTCGTCCCCGCGGCCGCGAGGAAGATGATCAGGTAGGCGCTCACGCTGGGGCCAGTCTGAGGGCCCGGTCGCCCGCCCGGCAACCGGCCCCGGCGGGGCCACGGGACACCGCTACGGGTAGACGGGGAAGCGCTGCATCAGGTCCCGTACGCGCCCGCGAGCCTTCTCCTTGTTGGCCGCATCGTCGGGCGCCTTCAGCACGTCGGCCATGATGCTGGCGATCTCGCGCATCTCCGGCTCGTCCATGCCCAACGTCGACGGGCCCGGCGTACCCACCCGGATCCCCGAGGGCGTCGAGGGTGGGTTCGGGTCGAACGGGATCTGGTTCTTGTTGAGCGCGATGCCCACCTCGTCGCAGACCGTCTCGGCGACCTTGCCGTCGATGCCGAGCGGGCGAAGGTCGGCGAGGAGCAGATGCGAGTCCGTGCCGCCCGAGACGATGCGCAGACCCTCGTCGGTCAGCCCCGCCGCGAGCGCGCGGGCGTCGCGCACGGTGCGCTCCGCGTAATCGCGGAACTCAGGTGTCGACGCCTCCTTGAGGGCCACGGCCTTGCCGGCGATGCAATGCTCGAGTGGTCCCCCCTGCATCATCGGGAACACCGCCTTGTCGATCGCTTTGGCGTGCTCTGCGCGGCAGACGATCATCGCGCCGCGTGGCCCCCGGAGTGCCTTGTGCGTGGTGAACGTCACCACGTCGGCGTGCGGCACCGGCGAGGGGTATGCGCCGCCGGCGACGAGCCCGATGAAGTGGCTCGCGTCGACCCACAACAGGGCGCCGACCTCATCGGCGATCTCCCGGAACGCGGCGAAGTCGATCTCTCTCGGGTAGGCCGTGAACCCGGCCAGCACGATCTTCGGCCGGTGCTCCTTCGCGAGATCGCGGATGCGGTCCATGTCGAGTTGCTCGGTCTCGCGGTCGACCTCGTAGCCCACGAAGTTGAACCACATGCCGCTGACGTTCACGGGCGATCCGTGCGTGAGATGCCCCCCGTGCGCCAGAACCATGCCGAGCACCTTCTCGTTCGGGTCGTTCGGCGTGAGGAACGCCCCGAAGACGGCCATGTTGGCCTGTGCCCCCGCGTGCGGCTGCACGTTGGCGTGGTCGGCGCCGAAGAGGGCCTTCGCTCGGTCGATCGCGAGCTGCTCCGTCACGTCGACGAACTCGCATCCTCCGTAGTAGCGGCGGCCCGGATAGCCTTCCGCGTACTTGTTGTTCATCGTCGAGCCGATCGCCGCGAGCACGGCCGGGCTCGCATAGTTCTCCGACGCGATCAACCGCAGCTCCGTCCGCTCCCGCTCGAGCTCACCCGCGATCGCCGCCGCGACCTCGGGGTCGGTGGCCTTCAGCGCCTCCCAGTCGGCTGCGTACTCCCGCTCCATCGCTGCCTGATCCATCGCTACAGCTCCCCTCGCTCGATCGATGCGATCTGCTCAAGTCTCGGCACGTGCCGGCCGCCCTCGAACCCCGTTGCGAGCCAAACCCTCACGATCTCGCGCGCGTATGCCGGTGCGACCACCCGTCCACCCATGCTCAACACGTTGGCATCGTTGTGCCTGCGTGAAAGCTCGGCGAGGAACAGGTCGTGACACAGCGCCGCCCGCACTCCGTGCACCTTGTTCGCCGCGATCTGCTCTCCCTGGCCCGAGCCGCCCATCACGATGCCTCGCTCGCACTCACCGTTGCCCACAGCATGGGCCGCCGCGGCGATGAACGCCGGGTAGTCGACGGGCTCCTCCGAATCGGTGCCGTGGTCGACGATCTCGTGCCCCTCGGCGATGAGGAACGCCTTGATGTCCTCCTTCAGGAGGAAGCCGGCGTGATCGCTGCCCATCGCGATGCGCATCGCTCAGCCCTCGCTGGCCGCCGGCACGTCCGCCGCGCCGAACAGGCCGTCGACCAGCCTCGCGATCCACTCGTCGAGCTCCCACGCGATCGCACGATAGCTCTGGAGTGGGAGCCCCAGGGGGTCGGCCACGTCCTCGTCGAGCGGGTTCCCCGTGAAGCCGGCACGCCTGGCTCCGGCCGCCTGGCTCACGCGATCGGCCAAGGAGTCGGGACCCGCTCCTGGCGATACCGGTGGCAGCGACTCGAGCAGGCGGACGAGCTCCTTCAGCGTGAACGCGCGGTCCCCTGCGCCGTGCTCGTCGGTGAGCGCGACACGATGTTCGCCCGCCATCGCGATGACGAGATCGACGTCGGCGGTCGACTCGGTCGCGAGACGGCGGGCACGGTGTCCGGTGATGTCGGCGCCCCGTTCCGACGCCGCTGTCACCGCCTCTGCGGTGGCTCCCGACCCCTCGACCCCCCACGTGCCGGCCGACGACACCGTCGGCGCCTCCGCGCCGAACCGCGCGGTCAGGGCGTCACGCAGCAGCCCCTCCGCGATGGGGGAACGGCAGATGTTGCCCGTGCAGACGACCAGGATCGAGGTCATGGAGAGGGCCGCGAGTCTAGCAGCGCCTCCCCGGCGGGCAGGAATCGCGCGATGTCAGCGGCACCGAGCGCACCTCGTCGCAGGAGCCGAGCAGCACCGTGCGCGAGATCCACCACGGTGGACGACGCGCCCTCGAGCGGGCGGTCCTCGCAGAGGTAGACGGCGACGAGATCGCCGAACGTCGCCCTCAGGCCGTCGCACGTGGAGGCGGGCGGCTCGCCGGATCGGTTCGCGCTCGTCACCGCCAAGGGGCCGGCCGCGGCGAGCACTGCACGGGCGAGCGGGTGCGCCGGCACGCGCACCCCGACGCTCGATCCGTCTCCGCCCAGCACCCAGTCCGCGCTCCGATCGGATCGCGGCACCACGATGGTCAAACCGCCGGGCCAGAAGGCATCCGCCAGGAGCTCGGCCCGCCCGTCGAGTTCGGCCACCGACCTCGCGGCTTCGGCCGATGGGGCGAGCACGGGCAGGGCGAGATCGCGTGGCCGACCTTTGGCCTCGAAGAGGCGCGTGGTCGCCTCGGGATCGTCGGGGCGGGTGGCGAGTCCGTACACGGTGTCGGTGGGGAAGACGACGAGGCGCCCGGCCAGAGCCGCCTCTGCGACCTCCGCGACCGGGTCCGGCGTCATGGCCACGTGGCGATGACGACGCGGTCACGACCCACGAGGTCCCGACCGACCACGACGTCGGTCGCTCCCGCATCTCGCGCTGCCTCGGAGACCGCGACCGCCTGGCGATCGCCGATCTCGGCCACGACGGAACCGCCGTTCCGCAGTCGTGTCGATACCTGATCGAACAACCTTTCGTACACCCCGACCCCGCCCACGAGTGCCTCCACAGGATCGGCTCGCGCCTCGACCGGGAGCGTGGCGTACTCGTGGTCCTCGATGTACGGCGGGTTGCTCACCACGAGATCGATCGGTCCGGTCGCCGAGGGGTCGAGGCTCGCGAGGAGGTCACTCGCGCGGATCTCGATCTCAAGGCCCGTGCGGATGGCGTTCTCCTCGGCCAGCGCGAGCGCCTCCGACGATCGATCGACGGCGATGATCCGGGCGTCGGGACGCTCCTGCTTCAGCGAGAGCGCGATCGCGCCTGTCCCCGTGCCCACGTCCACGATCACCGGAGCCGTCGTGTCGCGCACGGCGTCGAGCGCTGCATCGACGACGGTCTCTGTCTCGGGGCGGGGGACGAATACGCCGGGCCGCACGATCAGCGTCAGGTGACGGAAGCCGGTCTCCCCGGTTATGTGCTGGGTCGGGACGCCCGAACAGCGACGGCAGAGCGCCCGCCCGAAGGCCCTGGCCTCGCCGCCCCGCAACGGGTCCTCGCGCGTGTAGACCCCGGAGCGATCGGTTCCGAGCACGCTCGCGAGCAGCTGCTCGGCCGTCGACAGCGGGGCGTCGACGTCATGCCGCTGCAGGTAGTCGGCGCCTCGTCGCACCACGTCCGAGGGCCTCACGTCGGCTCTCCCTCGCCTCCCTCGGCCAGCTGTTGGGAGCGCTCCGCCTCGTTGAGTCGATCGATGAAGCCGTCGAGCTCCTCGCCCCCGGCGAGCACGTCGGCGAGCTGATGCGAGGTGTGCTTGATGCGGTGATCGGTCACCCTGCCGTCGGGGAAGTTGTAGGTGCGGATCTTCTCGGCGCGGTCGCCGGAGCCGAGCTGCGACCGGCGGGCGGCCGCCTCCTTGGCCGCGGCCTCGTCCTGCGCCCGCTGCAACAAGCGGGCGCGCAGGTAGCGCATCGCCTTCTCGCGGTTCTGGAGTTGGGACCGCTCCTCCTGGCACTCGATCTTGATACCGGTCGGCACGTGCACGATGCGCACCGCGGAGTCGGTGGTGTTCACCGACTGGCCACCCGGTCCGCTCGATCGGTAGACGTCGATCACGATGTCCTCGGGACGGATCTCGACCTCGACCTCCTCGGCCTCGGGCAGCACGGCGATCGTCGCGGTCGACGTGTGGATGCGTCCGGACGACTCAGTGACCGGCACCCGCTGCACGCGATGCACGCCCGACTCGTGCTTGAGCCGGCCGTAGGCATCGCGACCGCGTACCTCGAGGACGGCGTCCTTGAACCCACCGAGGTCGCTCGGCGAGCTCGAGAGCGTGTCGGTCTTCCAGCGATGACGCTCCGCCAGCTTGCGGTACATCTCGTAGAGCTCACCGGCCCACAGCGCCGCTTCCTGTCCGCCGGCTCCTGCCCTGATCTCGACGATCACGTCCTTGCCGTCGTTCGGGTCCTTGGGCACGAGGAGCGATCCGAGCCGGGCACGGATCTCGTGGGCGCGCTCCTCCGCCTTGACGGCCTCGTCCTCGAGGAACGCGACCATCTCCGGGTCACTCTCGAGCGCGGCCAGCTCGTGAGCATCGGTCGCCTGCTGCACGGCCTCGCGGTACTCGCGGTACGGGGCCACGATCTCCTCGAGCTCCGCGTACGCCTTCCCGAGCGAACGGAGCCGGTCCTGGTCGGTCGCCACGCCGGGCTCGGACATCTCGGCGGAGACCCGATCGTGACGGGCCTGGATCTCCTCGAGTCTGGATTCGAGATCGTCGCTCACGCTGTCGATCATCCCAGGGGGTGTGCCGATCGCCCGCCGCCGCGGCACAGAGGCGGCAGCCGTGACGGACTAGCGCCCTGGACCCGGCTCGTCGTCGAGATCGAGGTCGAGATCGCTCAGATCGGGGAGATCGGGGAGATCGTCCTCGGTGGCCGGTTCGTCGAACAACCCGTCGAGTCCGGAGTCGGCGTGGCTCGGCACCGCCTCACTCGCGACCCACAGCTCTTCGATCGGCAGTGACGCGGCCTCGGTCTGCGAACGAGTGGCCTGCGGTGGTACGGCCGATCGCGGCGACGGGTCACCCGGCCCGGCCGGCTCGACCGATCCCGCAGGCGGTGCCGTGGGCGGTGCCGGCGGCTGGATGGCCACCTCCAGATCGTCGGCGACCGAGAGCAGCCGCGACTGCATCTCGTGCAGCTGGCCGAGCATGGCTTCCCGACGCTCCGAGAGGTTGGCGAGCATGCGATCGGACTCCTGCTGGGCCGCGATCAACGACTGCGAGCTGCGGATGCGTACCTCCTCGGCCCGAGTGCGAGCCTCTGCCTTGATGCGGGCCGCCTCGTCGCGTGCCTGCTCGACGATCTGCTCGGCTTCGGTGTCGGCCGTGGCGAGGACCCCGGCGAACCGTTTCGACAGTCGCTCGTACGCGTCGTCGTCCGACTCGTGGGGGGTGGCCTCGTACTCGGCGATGCGACCGCGGGCGTCGGCGAGCGAGCGCTCGAGCGCGTCGACGTGGGCGGCGAGGGCGACGAGGTAGGCACGGACCTGGTTGGGGTCGTACCCGCGACGGACCGTCGCGAACTCCCGCTGCCTGATCTGCTCACCGCTCGCCACGAGCGGGAGCCCGGTCTCACCCGTGGACACCGCGGATCACACCCCCTGCCCGGTGGCCGCCCGGGCCACCCCGTGCATCTTGCGGAAACGCGACCGCCGATGCAATCGTCATCCCGCCGCGCCGGCGCCCTCGTCTTCGCGACGCAACACCTCGTCGAACGATGCGATCGCGACCTCGATCTGCGAGTCGTCGGGCTGTTGGGTGGTGATCTTCTGCAGCCAGATGCCCGGCGCCATCAACGCACGCATCACGAGCGAGCCGTGGAAGCGAGCCCCCAGCCGCAGGGCCTCGTAGGCGACGCCGGCGATGATCGGGATCGCGACGATGCGCGAGGCGATCCTCCAGACGAGCCCAGGTGTCCCGAAGAGCGTGAACACGAAGATCGTGATGATCATCACGATGATCAGGAAGTTCGTGCCACAGCGGACATGTTCCTTCGGGTAGTGGTCGACCCTCTCGGGCACGAGCTCGTCCCCGTGCTCGTAGGCGGCGATCGTCTTGTGCTCGGCGCCGTGGTACTCGAAGACCCGGTGGATGTCCTTCGTACGACCGATGAGCCAGAGGTAGCCGACGAAGAGCAGCACCCGGAACACACCCTCGCCGATCAGCAGCGGCACGCCACCTCCCAGCTTCCCCTCGACCCACGTGAACAGGGTGGTCGGGCCGAGGATGAACACACCGATGAACAGCAGCATCGCGATCGCGAGCGATACGCCGATCTGTCTCGAGGTGAGCTGCTCGTCGTCATCGACGGACTGGTTCGCGGCGATCATCAGCGCTCGCATGCCGATCGCGAGTGACTGGCCGAGCACGATCACGCCGCGGAGCAGCGGCTTGCGCAGGATCGGATGGCGATCGGCCACCGACTCGATGTCGTGCGACTCCAGGTGGATGTCTCCGGCGGGCCGACGCACCGCAACCGCCCAGTGGCGAGCGCCGCGCATCATGACGCCCTCGACGACGGCCTGGCCGCCGTAGAGGTGCGGTGCGGGCGACGGCGAGGCCGCCGGGTCGTCTGCCACGCGCGGCTAGCTCTTCTGCGCTGCCTGTTGGGCGGCTTGGGTCTTCGCGTAGCGCCGCTGGAACCGCTCCACCCGGCCACCGGTGTCGACGAGCTTCTGCTTCCCCGTATAGAAGGGGTGGCAGTTCGAGCAGATCTCGGCGCGGATCTCACCCACGGTCGAGCGGGTCTGGAACGTGTTCCCGCACGAGCAGTGGACGTTCGCGATCTGGTAGTCGGGGTGGATGCCCTGCTTCATCTGTCTGCGTCTCCTTCGCTGACGGCACGAGGGTACCTCGCACCGGTTCCAACGACCGGCTATTCCCGGGAAGGACGAGGTGGCTCAGCTGCCGCTCTTGGCGATCTCCTTCAGGAACTGCTCGTTCGACTTCGTCGCACGGATCTTGTCGGTCAGCAGCTCGAGCGCAGCGCCTGGATCGAGGGCGTGCAGGACGCGGCGCAGCTTGATCACGAGCGCGAGCTCCTCGGGCGGAAGCAGGAGCTCTTCCTTCCTCGTGCTCGAGGCGTCGACGTTGATCGCCGGGAAGATGCGCTTCTCCGCGAGCTGGCGGTCGAGACGCAATTCCATGTTCCCGGTGCCCTTGAACTCCTCGAAGATGCCGTCGTCCATGCGCGAGCCCGTTTCGACGAGCGCGCTCGCGATGATCGTGATCGACCCGCCTTCCTCGATGTTGCGCGCGGCCCCGAAGAATCGCCGTGGCGGATAGAGGGCTGAGGCGTCGATGCCGCCGGACAGGATCTTGCCGCTCGCCGGCATGCCGAGGTTGTAGGCGCGCGCGAGCCGGGTGAGGTTGTCGAGCATGATCACGACGTCCTGCTGCTGCTCGGCGAGGCGCTTGGCCCGCTCGAGCACGAGCTCGGTGATCTGGATGTGCTGGTCGGTCGGCTTGTCGAACGTCGAGTAGACGACCTCGGCCGCGGTGACCGTCCGCTGCCAGTCGGTGACCTCCTCGGGCCGCTCGTCCACCAGGAGCACGATCAGATGTACGTCGGGGGTGGATGTGATGATGCCGTTCGCGATCTGCTTCAAGATCGTGGTCTTGCCTGCCTTCGGAGGCGACACGACCATGCCTCGCTGCCCCTTGCCGATAGGCGCGATCATGTCGATGATCCGCTCGGTCACGGCCGTCGGCCCCGACTCGAGCCGGAAGCGCTCATCGGGGAAGAGCGGCGTGAGCTTGTCGAAGTTCACGCGATCCTTCGCCTGCTCGGGATCGAGACCGTTCACGGTCTCGACATCGAGCAAGGCCAGGTACTTCTCGTTGTCGCGCGGGCGCCGGACCTTGCCCGCGACGACGTCGCCCTTGCGCAAGGAGGCTTTCCGCACCTGGGAGACCGAGACGTAGATGTCCTCGGACCCGGGCGCGTAGCCCGAGGTCCGCAGGAACCCGTACCCGTCGGGCAGAAGGTCGAGGATCCCCGTCTGGGTCGGGGCGCTCTTCATCTCCTCGGCCCGCTCCTGCTCCTCGCGCAGTCGCCGTTCCTCCCGCTGGCGGCGGCGATCCTCGCGGGAGGGGCGCTGTCGGCGATTCCGGTCGCGATCGCCGCCCTGGTTCTGGTTGCGATCGCCGCCCTGGTTCTGGTTGCGATCCTGGTTCCGGCCACGGTCTCGGTCGGCGCTCCGGTCGCGGTCACGGCTGCGATCGCGGTCGTCGTCGCGGTCGCGGTCCCTGGTGCCTTCCCGGTTCCCGTCGGCGTCGTCGGTCCCGCGGTCGGACGCGTGTGCCTCGCCGCCGTCAACGGTGGCGGTCGCCCGGGGATCCTCGTCGCCGTCGGTGCGGTCGGCCACGGCCACCGCGGTCGGCGCGGCGCTCGTCGCGCTCTCTCCCGCGCCGTTGCCGCCTTGAGCCACGATCGCATCGATCAAGCCGGCCTTGCGCAGGCGCTGCGTGCCCTCGATGCCCATCTCCTGGGCGATGCGCTGCAGCTCGGGGATGAGCTTCTGTTCGAGGACGCTTCGGTCGGTGGTGGTGTCCATGAGGCTATGCCTCTCCCTTCAGGTCGTTCTTGAGCGTCTGCCAGTCGGCCAGGAACTTCTCCAGACCTGCGTCGGTGAGTGGATGCTTCACGAGCTTCGTGAAGACGTCGAACGGCATCGTGGCGATGTCGGCGCCGGCCAGAGCCGACTCGATGATGTGCATCGGATGGCGCAGCGATGCCGCCAGCACGTTCGTGTCGTACCCCTGCACCGCGTAGATCTCGGTGATCGCACGCAGCGTGCCCATGCCGTCGGCGCCGACGTCGTCGAGGCGACCGAGGAACGGCGACACGATGTACGCGCCGATCTCCGCGGCCAGGATCGCCTGCGCGGGTGAGAAGACGAGCGTCACGTTGATCTTGATGCCGTCGTTCACGAGCCGCTTGCCGCACGCGAGCCCCTCGGCCGTCATCGGGACCTTCACGACGGCGTTCGGCGCCTTCTGGGCGAGCAGGAGCCCTTCCTCGTACATCGCGTCGGCCTCGGTGGCCGTGGTCTCGAGCGAGATGTCGCCCGGAACCGTCTCGAGGATCTCTTTCCACACGACATCGGGATCCTGGCCCTCGCGGGCCACGAGCGATGGGTTCGTCGTGACGCCAGAGAGCACGCCCCACCGGTTGATCTCGCGGATCTCCTCGATGTCGGCCGTGTCGAGGAACAACTTCATGCGGTCTGTCCTCCTGCGACTGGATGTTCGGGAGCTGGATGCCCTTCCGCTGGGTGCTCGGAACGGTCGTCGACGGTGATCGGTCCGTCGTCGATCGCTTCCGGTACATCTCGGATCTCTGTGGCCCGTTGCGTGGTGTGCTCCATCACCAGGTCCATCACCGCGGCGATCGCCTGATCGAAGCTGTAGTTCGGCAACACCGGCACGCCGTGCGAGAGCGCCTGGCTCTTCACGTACCGCTGGAGTCGGCGGATGTTCTCGAACCCCGCCGCGTAGCGCTCGGCGGGGCGGGCCGCGACGGCATCCTCGCGGGTGGCGAAGTGGGAGAGGTGGCGTCCCTCGTCTTCGACGCCGAGCACGAACGGGACCGCCAAGATGCGGTCCCGATGTGAGTCGAGGTCCAAGAACCCAGGGACGATGTGGGCGCCTTCGATCACGATGCTCGTGCCTTCCAGGGCCGCACGCTCGATCAAAGCGTTGATGCCCACCGCCACCGCTGCCGTCTGCTCTCGGAACCCCAGCAGCAGCGCGTCGGAGGACGTTCCCGGTGGCTCGCGGAGCGCCTGGTCGGCGTGGAACGACGACGTGTGCAGCGTCGGCATCAGCTCCGAGGAGAGCATCGAGCGCATCACCTCGCGGATCGCGTCGGTCGCGACCACGCGGACGATGCCCAGTCGCGCGGCGAGCTGCGTCGCGATCGTGGACTTGCCGACCCCGGTCGTACCGCCGATCAGGATCACGAGTGGGACGTCGAGTCGTTCGACCTCCTGCCAGCGGATGTAGTTCTTCGCGTACCGCTCACCCGCGATGTCGCCGATCACCGAGAGGGCGAGCTCCGAGAGCTCGTCGGACGTGACCGATGCCAGCCCCCGGTCCAGCAGCCGATCCTCGATCGCCTCGGCCACCTGGTACGCGCGGTACGGCGACAGTCCCGTGACCATCACCTGCGACGCCATCAACCCTTTCGAGAAGGGCAGGCCGGGCTCACGATCGGTGATGACGATGTGTGGCGTCTTGGATTCTCTCGGTTCGATCGGTTCGCTCAACGGTTCTCCCGATGTGCATATCGCTCTCGGGCGAGGTCGATCACCTCGCCCAGGGCGGTGTCGAGGTCGGTCGACCCCTCCACGACCACGGCGCGGTTGTCCACGAACACGACCTCCGCCCCCCGGGCGATAGCCCGCTCGACGCCGATGTCGACGGCGGCGGCCTTCAGCTCCGTGAGGAGGACGTCGTATCCTTGGGCTGCGTCGAGGTCCTCCGCGAGGCCGGCCCGATCGGCCAACCGTGCGCTCCACCCCACCACCTCGCATCGGGATGCCTCTCGCAGGTGTTCGACCTGCCGAGCGGCGATACCGCCGGGAGCGGTGGTAGCGAAGAACACCCGCGCATCCCGTACCTCGGCCAACGGAACCGGGACGAAGTCGGTGATCAACAACTGCGACTCGTCGAGGAACCGGAGGACGTGGGATCGCAGCGCGGAGAGATTCTCGGGCCCGGCGAACGGGCCGGCAGCCATGGTAACAACCACCAGGTCGGACCGCAACAGCCGATACGGGCCGAGGTAGCCACCCAGGTACTCGGGGGGCGCGGCCGCGGGCACCACGAGCACCCCGGCATCCCAGGGGACGGGCGGCACGGCGGCCCCGCTGCCCTCGAGCACGATGACGCCGGGACGCCGTTCGGCGGCGAGCTCCGCGGCGACCCGTAGGTTCGAGGCATAGGGCGCCCCGGCGAGCCCGCCTCCCGCCCGGCGCGTCCCGATCGTGGTGACGCCGGTCGTGAGCGCGTCCTCCAGGTAATCCGAGGCCGCATGCTGACCCGATCGCACGAGCTCGATCAGACGATCGAGATGCACGCTGCCGGCCTCCGCTACCTGCGGCTCGGCGGGACCACCCCGACCCATCGCCACCACGACGGGATCGTCCCCTCGCCTCGCCGCCAACCGCGCCACCTCGCCGCTGATCGCGGTCTTGCCCGTGCGCTTGCCGGTGCCGATCACGGCGAGGGTGGGTGCGGCGAGCGGCGGTCCGTGCTGCGGCGGGGTCAGCTCGAAGTCGGCGCCTGCGTAGCGCACCCCGCGCGTCAACGCCACGGCGGCGAGCTCCATCCGCTCGCGATAGCCGAGCACCGGCTCGTCGGAGAGGTCGAGCACGACATCGGGCTTCCAGGCGTCGATCGCGTCCGCGAGCGCTGCCATGCGATCGTGGCCGGCCGCCCTGATCGGTACGCCGACGTCCGGCACCGATCGCGGATCGATCTTCTCGATACCCCCCACGAACACGGCGCCCACGACGTCGTGGCCACGTTCGATCGCGGTCGCGATCCCCCAGCGGGTGACGGGGGGATAGTGCTCGCCGTCTACGAGTACGACGGTTCGCATCGGTGGGTCGCCTCCTTCGAGGAGCGCTGATCTGCGAGGAACCCGGACCGCCCGCTAGTCGCCGACCGGCACCGAGCGGTCCTCGATCGACTGCTCGTGCTCCCGGTGGAACTGGTCGCCTGCCAGCGAGAAGTGGGCCATCACGTAGCTCTCTCCGAACGGGAAGCGCCGGAGGATACGCACCTGCCCCTCGTCGAATTCCAGCACGTTGTAGCAGGGTTTCGTGTATCCACGGACACGCAACGACGAGACCGTGCCGGCATTCGCGACGTACATGTCCTCGAGGCGCCAGACGTACGGCACGTGCTTGTGGCCCGAGAGCACGACCTGTACGCCGGCGTGGATCAGCACCTCGAGCAGGTCACCGGCGTCCATGACCGTGCTGCGTTCCCGGCCGGTGCCGGGGATCGGCAGCAGGTGGTGGTGCAGCACGAACACCTTCAGCTGCGCAGGTTCCTCGAACTGGCGACGGATCCAGTCGTAGTGGACGCGGCCGACCTTGCCCTCGTTGAGATCGGGCTCACTGGAATCGACGCCGACGATGCGCACGCCTTCCACGTCGTGGGACCACATACGGGAACCGATCAGGTCCTCGAAGTGCAGGTAGCCGACGTTCCGGGAGTCGTGGTTGCCGGGCACCGTGAGCATCGGGGCCTGGATGCGCTCGGCGTAGGCGACCCAGTTCTTGTACTCCTGGCGGTAGCCCTCGGCGGTGAGGTCGCCACTGACGACGACGACGTCGGGATGCATCTCGTTGAGCTCTGCGATCACGCGGTTCATCAGGTTCGGCACGAAGAACTGCGAGCCGACGTGCGGATCCGAGATGTGGGCGATGGTGACCACGGGTGTGGCCAGTCTAGTAGGGCGACGGAGGCTCGGCAGGAGCGAGCGAGAGCTCCTCGAGACGAGGCGGTCCGCCGTCCGTGTCGATGCCGTGCGACGATACCGGTCTCATGACGTGGCTCGACGTGCTGTTGGTGGCGTTGCTCGCGGGAGCCCTGTACTCGGGATACCGGCGGGGCGCGGTGCTGCAGGTGATCGGCATCGCTGGTCTCATCGTGGGTGTGGTCGTCGGCGTGATGCTCGCGCCCCGGGTCGCCCAGGTCGCGGGCTCTCCCGCCGCGGCCGTCGCACTCGTCCTCGGCACGGTGCTGGTCGCGGGCGCGGTCGGCAACATGATGGGGTGGGCCGCCGGGAGCAGGCTGCGGCGCCGCACGCACGAGACGCCACTGCGCAGGGTCGACGCCGTCGGTGGCTCGCTGATCTCCGCCGTTGCCCTCGTGCTCGCGACGTGGTTCCTCGCGCTCAACTTCGCTGAGGGCCCGTTCCCCGTCGTGTCGAGGGGGCTGCGAGAGTCGGAGATCGTGCGCACCCTCGACTCCGCCCTCCCGCCGCCTCCGTCGCTGGTAGGCGAGGCGAGGCAGTTGCTGTCGCTGCTCGGGTTCCCCGATGTCTTCGTTGGTCTCCCCGACGAGCCCGCGGAACCCGTCGACCCGCCGAACGGCGTCCAGGCCAGGGCGGCGACGAGGGCAGCGCAGGGACTCCACCGTGGAGGTGCTCGGCGCCGGCTGCAACCGAGGCTTCGTGAATCAGGGCAGCGGCTTCGTCGTCGACGAGGACCTCGTGCTCACGAACGCCCACGTGGTCGCGGGCACCACCGAGCAGGTGGTGCAGTTCGACGGCGCGCGCATCCCTGCGACCGTCGTCGCCTTCGACCCCGACCTCGACGTCGCCGTGGTGCGGGCGGCAGGGTTGACGCTCGCGCCGTTGCCGCTGCTGCGTGGCGAAGCCGAGCGCGGCGATGTCGGGGCCGTGCTCGGTTTTCCCGGCGGCGGCTCACTGGCGGCCGAGGGTGCGGCGGTCCGGTCGGTGATCGAGCCGGTGGGACGGGACATCTACGGCGACGGTCAGGTGCGCCGCCGCGTGTACGAGGTGCAGGCCTCGATCCGACGAGGCAACAGCGGCGGACCGTTCGTGCTCGCGAGCGGACGGGTCGCGGGGCTCGTGTTCGCGAGCTCGGTGACCGACGACGACGTGGGATACGCGATCGTCTCGACCGAGTTCCTCCCGATGCTCGCGGATCCGGGTTCCCTGACCGCATCCGGTCGCCACCGGCGTCTGCGCCGGCTGAGCGATCAGCTCAGCCGCGTTCGAGCTCGAACCCGGTCGCCCGAACGGCGAGCGGCAGGACCCGCCAGCCGGACCGGGGTTCGAGCATGTCGTGGGCACCCGGGAACGACAGGAGCGTGGGGCCGGCGCCGGACACGCACACCGGCACACCCGCGTCCCGCACCGCGTCGAAGACCTCGCGGACCGTGGGCACCAGCGCCAGCCTGACGTCCTGGTGGAGGCGGTCGCGCATCGCCTCGCCGAGCAGCGCCGGATCGGCCGAGAACGCCTCCACGGCGAGCGCTGCATGGGCGATGTTGAACACGGCATCGGCCCGACTCACCGGGTCGGGCAGCGCCGAGCGGGCCTCGTCGGTGGGCAGACGCACGTGTTCGGGGAGGAGCAGCACCGGCCGCAGATCTGGGTGAGGCTCGAGGCGTCGCACGAGCCCATCCCCCGCGGCGATCGTGAATCCTCCGAAGCAGGCGGGCGCCGCGTTGTCGGGGTGGCCCTCGATCGACGCCGCGTGGGTGAACACCCGCCTCGGTGAGGGTTCGTCGCCGAGCAGCGCGAGCGCCGACGCCACCCCGGCGACCACCGCCGCCGACGAGGACCCGAGTCCCCGGGCGAGCGGGATGCGGTTCAGTCCGCGCAGACCGAACGACGGCAGCACACGGTCGCCGGCGACCCGCCGCATCGTGGCGTGGATCAGGTCGGACCCGTCGACCGCGAGCTCTTCGGCCCCCTCACCGATCCACTCGACCCGGGGGTCGGCCTCGGTGTCCACCGTCACCTCGTTGCACCATTCGAGCGCGAGTCCGAGGCAGTCGAAGCCCGGGCCGAGGTTCGCCGAGGTCGCGGGCACACGGACGGTCACGCGCATCGTCGGAGCCTATCGCGGGTCCGGCGCGCTATAGCCCCAGCTCGGCGGCGACCGCCCCGGCGTCGGGCGGCACGGTCGAGGGATGGGCCGCCCCGGCGATCGCCCACTCCGGGTCCTTCAGTCCATGGCCGGTCAGGATGCAGACGACGGTCGCCCCCGCCGCCAGCTCGCCCTCGGCGTGCAGGCGCAGGAGACCGGCGACGCTGGCGGCGCTGGCGGGCTCGGCGAACAAGCCCTCGCGCGCAACCCGACGGTAGGCGGCCAGGATCTCTCGGTCGGTGACCGCGCCGATCGCTCCCTCGGACTCCCTCGCGGCGGCGACGGCCTTGTCCCACGACGCCGGATTCCCGATGCGGATCGCCGTCGCGATCGTCTGCGGATCGCGCACCGGTGCACCCAGCACGATCGGGGCGGCTCCCTGCGCCTGGAACCCCATCAGCCGTGGCGGCTCGGCGATGACGCCGTCGGCGAGGTACTCGGAGTACCCGATCCAGTGGCTGGAGATGTTGCCGGCGTTGCCGACCGGCACGCAGTGCAGATCCGGTGCACGCCCGAGCGCGTCGACGATCTCGAACGCGCAGGTCTTCTGGCCCTGTAGCCGGTAAGGGTTGACGCTGTTCACGAGCGTGACGGGGAAGCGCTCCGCGAGGTCCTTGGCGAGCTCGAGCGAGTCGTCGAAGTTGCCCTCGACCTCGAGCACCCGGGCGCCGTGCACGAGCGTCTGGGCCATCTTGCCGATCGCGACCTTGCCCCGTGGGCACGAGGACCGCGCACGTCAGACCCGCCTTGGCGGCGTAGGCGGCAGCCGACGCGCTCGTGTTGCCCGTCGAGGCGCAGACGACGGCCTTCGCGCCCTCCTCGAGCGCCTTCGAGATCGCCAGGGTCATGCCTCGGTCCTTGAACGAGCCGGTCGGGTTCGTGCCGTCGTACTTGAGCCAGACCTCGCACCCGGTCTCGTCGCTGAGCGGCCCCGATCGCACGAGGGGGGTCCCCCCCTCACGGAGCGTGATCACCGGCGTCTCGTCGGTGACGGGGAGCCGCCCCCGATACTCCTCGATCAACCCTCGCCACTGATGGGCACTCGGTCTCCGCTCCCGGAATCGACGGTTCGGGGGTCACGGCTCCTCCCCCTCGACCCGCAACACGCTCGCGATGGAGCGCACGGCCGGCGACTCGCGGAGCTCCTGCAGGGTCTTCTGCAGCGCCCCTTCCTGGGCGCGGTGCGTGATGAACACGAGGGTCGCCTCGTCGCCGGCGCCCTCCTGCCACACGCGCTCGATCGAGACGCCGTTGTGACCGAAGTCGCCCGCGATCTCGGCGAGCACGCCCGGGCGGTCGGCGACGTGGAGGTTCAGGTAGTACTGGCCCTGGGTGTCGTCCATCGGCCGGATGCGGCGCTCGAGCACACACGTGCACCCCATCGCGCGACCGCCGGTCGTCCGGTTGCGGGCCGCCGTCACGAGGTCTCCGACGACGGCGGTCGCCGTGGGATCGCCGCCCGCTCCGGGCCCGTAGAACATCAGCTGGCCGACCTTCTCGCCTTCCACGAACACGGCGTTGAACGCGTCGCGCACCGCCGCGAGCGGATGCGCCGCGGGGATCATCGCCGGATGCACCCGGGCGGAGATCTCACCGTCGTCGAGCTCGGCGATCGCGAGCAGCTTCACGACGTAGCCCATGCGTCGAGCGTCGGCGATGTCGAGCGAGGTGACGCCCGTGATGCCCTCGCGGTAGACGTCGCCGGCCACCACGCGCGAGTTGAAGGCGATCGAGGCGAGGATCGCGCACTTCGCCGCGGCGTCGAACCCTTCGACGTCGGCGGTCGGATCGGCCTCGGCGTACCCCAAGCGCTGAGCCTCGGCGAGCGCCTCGTCGAACGACGAACCGTGATCGCTCATCTGCGTGAGGATGTGGTTCGTGGTGCCGTTCACGATGCCCAGCATGCGGTTCACGCGTTCGCCGGCGAGCGATTCCTTCAGCGGTCGGATCAGCGGCACGCCGCCTGCGACCGAGGCCTCGAACAAGAGGTCGAGGCCGGCGGCGTCGGCGGCATCGAAGAGTTCCTTGCCCTCGGTGGCCAGGAGCTCCTTGTTGGCGGTGACCACCGACTTCCCGTTCGAGAGGGCCCGGAGCAGGAGGACCCTGGCGGGCTCGACCCCACCCAGCACCTCGCAGACGACGTCGATCTCGGGATCGTCGACGATGGAGACTCCGTCGGTAGTGAAGGCATCGGAGGACAGCGCCACGTCACGGTCCCGGCCTGGATCGCGAACGGCCACCCTCGTCACGGCGAGCCGGCAGCCCGCCCGCATCGCGATGTCGTCGGCGTGCTCGTGCAGCAGCCTGATCGTCGCGGCCCCCACGGTGCCACACCCCAGCATGCCGATGCGGATCGTCCGTTCGCTCATGTCTCGTCTCCCGCCCCGCGGGCCTCGGCGGGGCCGTCGCCCGGGCCACCGATCCACGCCGCCATCAGTATCTCGTCCTCGTCACCGTAGGACTTGCGCGAATGGCGCGCGAGCCGCCCCTCCTCGACGAACCCGAACTTCCGGTACAGGGCGATCGCCTCCGTGTTGTGCGGGTAGACCGAAAGCACGATCTTGTCGACGCCCACCGAGCGTGCCCATCGCAGCGCCTCGGCCATCAGAGCCGTCCCCACCCCGCGACCACGGGCATCCGCCGAGACGGCGATGCCGAGCGTCGCCACGTGACGCGTCACGGGATGCGCCTCGCGCTGGATGTAGACGTGCCCGACGACCCGATCGCCGGCGTCGACGGCCACGATCTGTGCCTCGCGATCGGTCCACGATCGCCGGAACCGGCGCCGGTAGGTCCGCGGCGTGCCGGTGACGCGCTCGGTGCGCACGTGGCGGCCCTCCCCCACGATCGCGGTCCAGAAAGCGAGGTAGGTACGAGCGTCCTTGGGCCGGGCGGGTCTCACGATGATGCCCTGGGGCGCCGGAGGGGCGACCGGGGCTCGGGCCCCACCGACGTGTTCCCCGTCGTCGAACGCCGCGCGCTCGGGCCAGGGACCGGCCGAGGTGGCCTCAGGCATCGTCCTCGACGCGTTCCATCGACGCGGGCGCGCCCACCCCGAGCAGCGCGAGGAGGTTCGCGAGCACCTGCTTCGTGGCGGTCGAGAGCCACAACCGTGCCTGCGTGAGCGCCTGGTCGTCGCTGACGACCCGGCAGTCCGTGTAGAAGCGGTGGAACCGCCCGGCCAGGTCCTGGGCAGCGTGCGCGACGCGGTGGGGCGCCCGGAGCTCTGCCGCGTAGGCGATCTGCTCGGGCACGTCGGCGAGCCCACGCATCAGGTCGAGTTCCGCCTCGGCGGTGAGCAGCGCCAGGTCGGCGTCGTCGATCGGCGCCAGCGCCACACCCTCCGCTTCGGCCTTGCGCAGGATCGACGCGATGCGCGCGTGGCCGTACTGCACGTAGTACACGGGGTTGTCCATCGATTGACGCTTCACGGCCTCGATGTCGAAGTTCATCGACGCGTCGTTCGAGAAGAGCAGCAGCTGGAATCGTGCCGCATCGGCGCCCACCTCGTCGAGCAGCTGATCGAGGGTGATGAAGTTGCCCGAGCGCTTGCCCATCGGCACGGGTTCGCCGTCGCGCAGGAACGCGACCCACTGGTAGATCACGAGCTCGACGGCGTCGGGGTCGTACCCCATCGCTTCTGCGGCCCCCTTGACCCTGGCGACGTCTCCGTGATGATCGGCGCCCCAGACGTAGAGCAGCCGGTCGAACCCCCGGGAGAACTTGTCCACGAGATAGGCGAGGTCCGCCCCGAAGTACGTGTGCTGACCGTTCGAGCGGACCACGACCCGGTCCTTGTCGTCGCCGTAGGCGGTCGAGCGGAACCACGCCGCACCCTCGTCGTCGTAGACGACGCCGGCATCGCGCAGCCGCTCCACGGCGGCCTCGATCTCACCCTTCGCCGCGAGCTCGGACTCGCGGAAGTAGACGTCGAAGTGCACGCCGAAGCGGTCGAGGGTCGCCTCGATCCAACGCAGGACCCGTGCCACCCCTTCGGCGCGCATCCTCAGGAAGCGTTCGTCCTCGGGCAGATCGGCGAGCTCGCGACCCTCCGTCTCGAGGATGTCCCGGGCGAGGTCCTCGATGTAGGCGCCGTGGTACCCGTCCTCGGGCACCTGCGCCTCGCGTCCGACGAGCTGAAGGAACCGTGCCTCGATCGAGGCTCCGAATCGGTCCATCTGCCCGCCGGCGTCATTGAAGTAGTACTCGCGCTCGACCGACCAGCCGGTCGCCTCGAGCAGCCGCGCGAGGGCGTCGCCGATCGCGGCGTTCCTCGCGTGAGCGACCGTGAGCGGCCCCGTGGGGTTCGCGCTCACGAACTCCACCTGTGCCCGGCGCCCGTGGGGCTCGGCAAGCCCGTAGGCGTCGCCATCGGCGATCACGGCGCGCACGGCGTCGTGCAGCCAATCGTCGGTGGTGAACAGGTTCACGAACCCGGGGCCGGCGACCTCTGCCTTCTCCAGGAACGGCGCCGCAGGCAGGGCGTCGACGATCGCCTGCGCGACCTCCCGCGGAGGCTTCCCCGCGCGGGTGGCCAGACCCAGGGCGACGTTGGTCGAGAAGTCGCCGTGCTCGCGCTGCTTCGGCACCAGCAGCTCCGGCGTCGGCAGGTCGCCCTCGATGCCGAGGCCTGGCCCCGCGGCCTGGAGCGCCGTCGAGAGCACCGAGACGAGGTCGTCCTCGATCATGCGGAGCCTCCGGTGGTGAGCGCGTCCCGCACGAGGGCCACCAGGGCCTCGGGGTCGAACGGCTTCGTCACGTAGGCCACGACGTCCTGCGCGCCGCCCCGGGCCTGGCTCTCTTCCTCGGTGTGAGCCGTCAGCAGCACCATGGGCACATGCCCCATCCCGTGTTCCTCTCGCAGGATGCGGGTCACCTCGTAGCCGTCGATGCCCGGCATCGTCACATCGAGCACGATCGCGTCGGGCCCCGCCTCGACCGCGCGTTCCACCGCTCGGTCGCCTCGCGTCGCGCTCGACACCCGGAACCCGCCGAGCCGGAAGTTGAGCTCGAGCAACTTCACGATCACCGGGTCGTCGTCGACGACGAGCACATGCGGTGAGGAGTCCTCCATCGATGGAGGATACCGAGCGCGCCCCCGGCCCTTGGGTCACCGCCTGCGGCCACACCGGGAAGTGGGAAGACCGACGGTTGCTAGACTCGCCGAACCGCCCCCGTAGCTCAGGGGATAGAGCGCCGGCCTCCGGAGCCGGGTGCGCAGGTTCGAATCCTGCCGGGGGCACCGACGGCCCGTACGATGGCGGCGATGACCGATCCCGGGCAGATGCACGCTCCGACGGGCTTCCACGAGGATCGTCCGCTCGAGCGCGAGGACCTGCTCGACGATCCGATCGACCAGTTCCGTCGCTGGCTCGACGACGCCGAGGCCGCCGGGGTGCCGTTGCCCAACGCGATGGCCGTGGCGACCGCGGACGCGAGCGGCCGGCCGTCCGTGCGCCACGTGCTGCTGCGCGGGGTCGACGAGCACGGGTTCCGGTTCTTCACGAACCGGGAGAGCCGCAAGGGGCGCCAACTGACAGAGAACCCCCGGGCGGGGGTCGTCTTCCTGTGGAAGGAGCTCGACCGGCAGGTGCACGTCGCCGGGCCCGTGGATCCGGTTCCGGACGAGGCGTCCGACGCGTACTTCCGGACCCGGCCGCGCGACGCACAGCTCGGCGCCTGGGCGTCGGTGCAGAGCACCGTGATCGGGTCACGCGAGGAGCTCGAGGTGCGCATGAGGGAGATGGCCGCACGGTTCCCCGGTGAGGTGCCCCGTCCGCCGCATTGGGGTGGCTACGCCGTGCGTCCGGAGACGATCGAGTTCTGGCAGGGGCGCCGGCACCGGCTGCACGACCGTTTCCTCTTCACCGCGCTCCCCACGGGCTGGCGCGTGGAGCGCCTCGCCCCCTGACGATCGGACCGGCCCCTCCCCCGAGGGTCCTTCGCCCCTACGTCCCGGCCCCGTCGCCAGCCAGGATGCCGGGCATGGACATCGACGTACAGCCGCAGCATGCCGACCTGCGTCGGATGCAGACGGTCGACGGCAACGAGGCCGTCGCCGCCGTCGCGCACCGGTCGAGCGAGGTCATCGCGATCTATCCGATCACCCCGTCGTCGGCGATGGGCGAGCTGGCCGACGAGTGGTCGTCGCTGGGCCGGCCCAACCTGTGGGGCGCGGTGCCCGACGTCGTGGAGATGCAGAGCGAGGGAGGCGCGGCTGGAGCGTTGCACGGCGCGCTGCAATCGGGCGCCCTCTGCACGACCTTCACCGCCTCCCAGGGCCTGCTGCTGATGATCCCGAACATGTTCAAGATCGCCGGTGAGCTGACACCGTTCGTGATGCACGTCGCGGCTCGCGCCGTGGCCACCCATGCGCTCTCGATCTTCGGCGATCACTCCGACGTGATGGCGGCGCGGACGACCGGGTTCGCGATGCTGTGCAGCTCGTCGGTGCAGGAGGCCCAGGATCTCGCGCTCGTCGCTCACGCGGCGACCCTCGAGACGCGGGTGCCGTTCCTGCACTTCTTCGACGGGTTCCGCACCTCGCACGAGGTGGCGAAGATCGAAGCGCTCGCCGACGCGGACCTGCGCGCACTGATCGACGACCGGCTGGTGCGGGCGCATCGTGCGCGGGCGCTCTCCCCCGAACACCCCGTGCTTCGAGGTTCGGCCCAGAATCCCGACGTCTTCTTCCAGGCGAGGGAGGCGTCGAACCCCTTCTACCTGGCGACCCCCGACGCCGTGCAGGCCACGATGGATCGGCTCGGCGAGCGCACGGGACGCGCTTACCACCTGTTCGACTACGCCGGTCATCCCGAGGCCGAGCGGGTGCTCGTGATGATGGGGTCAGGCTGCGGGGCCGCCGAGGAGGCCGTGGACGCCCTCGTGGCCCGAGGGGAACGGGTCGGCCTCGTGAAGGTGAGATTGTTCCGGCCGTTCGCACCCGGCGCGCTGATCGCGGCCCTCCCGGAGACCACGCGGGCGGTGATGGTCCTCGATCGCACGAAGGAGCCCGGCGCGGTCGGCGAGCCGCTCTACCAAGACGTCGTGACGGCGATCGCGGAGGAGATCGGCGCCGGACGGTCACAGCTGCGCGGCGGCATGCCGCGCGTGCTCGGCGCTCGCTACGGCTTGGCGTCGAAGGAGTTCACCCCGGCGATGGCCAGGGCCGCTCTCGACGCGCTCGACGATCCCGGGGCACCGCAGCACAGCACGGTCGGCATCATCGACGACGTGACGAACGCCAGCCTGCCCGTCGACCCGTCGTTCGACACGGAGCTCGCCGAGACGGTGCGCGCGGTCTTCTACGGCCTCGGCAGCGACGGCACGGTGAGCGCCAACAAGAACTCGATCAAGATCATCGGTGAGCGCACCGACCTGCACGCGCAGGGGTACTTCGTGTACGACTCCAAGAAGGCCGGCGCGATCACGGTCTCGCACCTGCGGTTCGGCCCGACGCCGATCCGCTCGAGCTACCAGATCCGCCGGGCGAGCTTCGTGGCGTGCCACCAGTTCGAACGACTGGAGCACACCGACGTGCTCGAGGTTGCCGCGCCCGGGGCGACGTTCCTGTTGAACAGCCCCTTCGGCCCCGAGGAGGTCTGGGCGCATCTGCCGTTGGAGACGCGGCGGCGCATCGTGGAGCTCGGTATCCGCTTCTTCGTGGTCGACGGCTACGCCGTCGCGAAGGAGGCGGGCCTCGGGCAGCGCGTGAACACGGTGCTGCAGACGTGCTTCTTCGCGCTCGCCGACGTGATGCCGATCGACGAGGCGATCCCGGCGATCAAGGACGCGATCGTGAAGACGTACGGACGACGCGGGGAGACGGTGCTCACCCGCAACTTCGCCGCGGTCGACGCAGCCCTCGACGCCCTGCATGAGGTGGCGGTGCCGGCCGAGCTCGGCGCCGACGAGGGCCCCTCGATGCTGCCGCCGGTGCCGGCGGCGGCGCCCGACTTCGTCCAGCGCGTGACCGCCCGCATGATCGCGGGTGAGGGCGATCTGCTGCCCGTGAGCGCCCTGCCGGTCGACGGCACGTTCCCGACCGACACCGCCCGATGGGAGAAGCGCTCGATCGCCCGCGAGATCCCGATCTGGGACCCGGCGATCTGCATCGACTGCGCGAAGTGCGCGCTCGTGTGCCCGCACGCCGCGATCCGCATGAAGGTCTTCGACCCGGGCGAGGTCGGCGGCGCGCCGGCGACGTTCCAGCACAAGGAGTGGAAGGACCGCGAACGGCCGGGGCGTCTGATGACCATCCAGGTGGCGCCCGACGACTGCACGGGCTGCGGGATCTGCGTCGACGTCTGCCCCGCGCGCAGCAAGGAACAGGTCAAGCACAAGGCGATCGACATGTGCCCGAAGCTCGATCACCTCGACGAGGAGCGTGCGAACTGGGATTTCTTCTCCTCGATCGCCGACCCCGATCCGACGACGGTGCGCGCCGAGACCGTGAAGGGGTCCCAGCAGCTGCCGCCGCTCTTCGAGTTCTCCGGCGCATGCGCGGGCTGCGGGGAGACCCCGTACCTCAAGCTCCTCACCCAGCTCGTCGGCGACCGTCTGTTGGTCGCGAACGCGACGGGGTGCTCCTCGATCTATGGAGGCAACCTACCCACGACCCCATGGTCGGTCGGAGCCGACGGCCGGGGACCGGCGTGGTCGAACTCGCTGTTCGAGGACAACGCCGAGTTCGGACTCGGCATGCGGCTCGGGCTCGACGCCCAGCGGCTGCTGGCGCTCGAGCTCCTCGAGACGCTCGAGGACGACCTCGGGGAGTCGTGCGTGCGAGGGCTCGTCGAGGGGTCCGAGTCGCGCGACCGCGAGGCGATCGCCCGCCAACGCCTGCGGGTCGACGAGCTCCGTGCCCGGCTGCAGCACGTGCACCACCCGCGGGCCCACGACCTCGAGGCGATCGCCGATGCGCTGACACCCACGAGCGTGTGGATCGTGGGCGGCGACGGGTGGGCCTACGACATCGGTTTCGGTGGGCTCGACCACGTCCTCGCGAGCGGCCGCAACGTGAACGTGCTCGTGCTCGACACCGAGGTCTACTCGAACACGGGAGGCCAGGCCTCGAAAGCCACGCCACGCGGCGCCGTCGCCAAGTTCGCCGCGGCGGGCAAGGGACAGGGCAAGAAGGACCTCGGCATGATCGCGACCGCGTACGGCGACGTGTACGTGGGCCAGATCGCGATGGGGGCCGACATGCCGCACACGGTCAAGGTGCTCACCGAGGCAGAAGCCCACAGTGGCCCGTCGCTCGTGATCGCGTACAGCCACTGCATCGCCCACGGCATCGACATGTCGACCGCGATGACGCATCAGCGCGACGCGGTCGCGACCGGGTACTGGCCGCTGTGGCGTTACGAGCCGGAGGCGGTCGCGCGAGGAGAGCACCCGTTCCATCTCGACTCCAAGCGGCCGTCGCTTCCCCTGTCGGCGTTCGCATCGAAGGAAGCACGGTTCGCGATGCTCGCCCGTTCCGATCCGGCTCGCGCCGAGGAGCTGCAGACGCTCGCACAGGACGACGTCGACTCCCGGTGGCGTCTCTACGAACAGCTCGCGGAGGTCGACCGGGGACCCGACGAACCGACCGACCCGCCGACGATCGGCGACCCACAGGAGGTGGAGGACCCGTGAGCCCGGACCTGCGCACCACCTACCTCGGCCTCGGGCTCGCGAACCCGCTGGTGCCGAGCGCCTCGCCGCTGGGTCAACGCATCGAGACGCTCAGGGCTCTCCAGGATGCGGGTGCCGCCGCGGTCGTGCTGCCGTCGCTGTTCGAGGAACAGATCGAGCACGACGAGATCCAGTTCACGGGCGCGCTCGAGGCAGGCGCGGAGAGCTACGCGGAGGCGCTCACGTACCTGCCCGAGTTCGCCGACTACACGACGGGCACCGACGCCTACCTGCGACACCTCGAGGCCACCGTCCGTGACCTCGAGATCCCCGTGATCGCGAGCCTCAACGGCATCTCGCTCGGTGGGTGGGTCGAGCACGCCCGACGCATCGAGGAGGCCGGCGCCGCGGCCTTGGAGCTGAACGTCTACTTCATCGCCGCGGACCCCGACGAGACCGGTGCCGCGGTCGAGCAGCGCTACGTCGACCTGGTTGAAGCCGTGCGCGCGCGCTGTGCGATCCCCCTCGCCGTGAAGATCGGTCCGTTCTTCAGCTCCGTCGGCGACATCGCGAGACGGCTCGTCGACGCGGGCGCCGACGGCCTCGTGTTGTTCAACCGGTTCATGCAGCCCGACCTCGACCTCGACGCCATGACGGTCGACACCACGTTGCACCTGTCCGAGCCCGACGAGCTGCTCCTGCCGCTGCGATGGATCGCGATCCTGCGCGGGCGCGTCGACTGCTCGATCGCCGCCACCACCGGCGTGCACTCGGCGACCGACGTCGTGAAGGTGATCCTCGCGGGGGCCGACGTCGCGATGATGGCGAGTGCCCTGTTGCGCCGGGGGCCCGAGCACGCCGGCACCGTGCTGCGCGACCTCGACCAGTGGCTCGACGAGCACGGGTACGACAGCGTCGAGCAGATGCGGGGAGCCATGAGCCAGGAGCACGTGCCCAACCCCGTGGCGTTCGCCCGGGCGAACTACGCGCACCTGGTGACGAGCTTCGTGAGCCCTTACGACTGGCGAATGGCCGAGCCCGAGGGCGAGCTGCACGCTTGAGGCAGGGACCCGACGCACGGCCAGAGGTAGCAGACTTCGGTCCAGCGGTAGGCTCGCCGCCGATGGAGATCGACGACCTTCGCCGCGCCGTCGCCGACGGCATGCCCCAGACGATCGCCGATCTCGAGCGCCTCGTGCGCATCCCGTCGATCGGCTACCCGGGCTACGACCCGGCTTCCGTCAGACAGAGCGCCGAGTCGACCGCCGAGATCCTTCGATCGGCAGGCGTCAGCGGCGCCCGGCTGCTCGAGCTCGACGGCGGGCACCCTGCGGTGGTCGGAGCGGTCGACGGTCCGGCCGACGCCCCGGCCGTGCTCCTGTACGCCCACCACGACGTGCAGCCCGAGGGTCCGGTCGACCGGTGGCAGAGCCCTCCGTTCGACCCGGTCGTGCGCGAGGGACGTCTCTACGGCCGAGGCGCAGCCGACGACAAGAGCGGCATCGTCGTGCACGCCGCCGCGCTGCGGGCGCTCGGGGTGCCCGAGGGCACCCCGCTGCCGGTGACCGTCCGGATCCTCGTCGAGGGTGAGGAGGAGTGCTCCACCGAACACCTGCCCCAGCTCGTGCAGGGACACGCCGACCTGCTGCGCGCCGACGTCGCGGTGATCGCCGACGGCGGGAACGAGCGCACCGGCGTGCCCACGATCGGCACGAGCGTGCGAGGGGTCACGGACTGCCGCGTCACCGTGCGGGTACTGCCGATCGCCCAGCACAGCGGCGCCTACGGCGGCCCGATCCCCGACGCGATCACGGCGCTGTGTCGCATGATCGCGACCCTCCACGACGACGAGGGCGAGGTGGCGATCGACGGCCTCCATCGGTTCCCGTGGCCTGGCGCAGCCGTCCCCGAGGAGTCCCTGCGCGAGGAATCCCGCGTCTTCGACTCCGTGGAGATGATCGGGTCGGGCACGATCGCCGATCGGCTCTTCGCGAAGCCCGCCGTGGCCGTAGTGGGGTTCGACGCCCCCTCGGTCGCCGGCTCGTCGAACCAGATCGTGCCGGAGGCGTCCGCGCGCGTGTCCCTGCGCCTGGCGCCCGGGGACGACCCCGAGCGCGCCCGCGACGCCCTGGTCGCCCACCTGCGCGCGGCCGCGCCGTGGGGTGTCCGGATCGAGATCGAGGCCGACGAGGCGGGCATGGGATACATGGTCGACACGACGACCTCGGCATACGCGGCGGCGAAGGCGGCGCTCGCCGAGGCATTCGAGCACGAGGTCGTCGAGATGGGCAGCGGTGGCTCGGTGCCGATCGTGCCGATGCTCGCCGAGGCCTTCCCGGGCATGGCGGTGCTGATCTGGGGCGCGGGCGACGAACGGTCCAACTACCACTCGCTCGACGAGAGCGTTGACCTCGCCGACCTGGAGCGGCTGGTGCTCGCGGAGGCGCTGTTCATCCGGAAACTCGGGGAAGGGATCGAGTCCTGACGCCTCGTCGGTCATCGCGAAACCAGTACGTCATCTCGGCGGCGATGGAGCCCGCCAGCACCACCAACGGGTCCATCGCGACGCCACTCGAGTCTCGTCGAGTTCAGAACGACTTCAGCCAGAGCGTGAGCGGGTCCAGCAAGTGCACGCCCGGGCGATGCGGGTCGCTCCATCCTCCGAGATAGATCCCGCCCTGATCGACGTAGCCAAGGTCCCGGTACAGCGCTCGAGCCGCCTCGTTCTTCTCGTCGGTCCCCGTGTCGAGGATCACGCCCGCCATCTCCGCATCGCGCGCCTCGTCTTCGAGCGCGGCCATCAGGGCGCGTGCGACCCCGCGCCGACGGTACGGCTCTTCGACGTAGAGATCACTCACCATCGCGAAGCCCCGGGACTCGGCGAGCACGTCGGGAGAGCCGTCTTCGTGCATGCCCACGCCGACGAACCCGACCGGTGCGTCATCCAGCCACCCGATGAGGAAGACGAACCCGCCGCGGCCCTGCAGCTCCAGCTGGTCCCGGTACCGTTCGGGCGCGCGCGACGGGATCCCCGCAACGACGGCGGGCAGGTCCCCTTCCTCGATGCGTCGAACCTCGATCGTGCTCACGACGCCGATGCTAGCGGCGGCGCGAGACCGAGCCGATGGCGGCGTCCCGCCGTACAGCTCCACCACGGTGTCGGCGGGCAGGCCAAGGCCGCCTCAGGCGGGCACCACCACGTTGGAATCGAAGAATCACGTAGATCGATGCCCGGCGCACGTCGGTATCACCACCTGTCTTGGTGCTACTACGTCAGAAAACCAACCCGTCAAGCTCGGCGGCCGCAACCTCGAGATTCTCGGCTACTCCGGCTTGCAGCATCTTGACGAACAGTGGATCGCCATCCCCGGCCAGCCGACGGATGCCTTGGGCATTGGCGAGCGCCCTGTCTTGAACCGTCGAGATGAACTGAGGCGCCATCCCGGCCCATCCGTAGCGACTCAGCAGTCGACGGAGCCGGCGCGGCCTGCCCTCGAAGTCGTTGAAGCCTTCCTCAGCCACGACGGCGTGTGAGTGCAGCGGAGTCCAGCTGAAAGCGCTCCACGCCAGATCCCACTCGCGAGTGACCGGGCCAGCGAAGTCCCAATCAATGAAGCCGACGAGCCGTCCTTGCCAGACGGCGTTGTACGGAGCGGCGTCGTTGTGGCCGATGATCATCCCGGGCATCCACCTTCCGCCCATCCGCCAGATGGCATCGGCTGGTGGTTGGTAGTCGGCCATGGCCTCATGGAACGAGCGCAGCCAGTCGGCGACATCGTCGAGCGTGTCCTCATCGTGCGCCCACTTCGGCCAGGGTCGGCGTTCGCCGACGGTCTGGCCAGCCAGCTCGGTCAAGATCTGGCGACCATCCTCATCGATCCCGATGGCTCGCGGTGCTCCTGGGAACCGGTGTCCCTCGAGGTGCCGGAGGACAGCGTGGACTGACGACATCCACGGGCCGCCTGGCTTCCTGATGGTGTTCCCGACTCGAACGGCACCGCCTGCGTTGCCGCCCGACAGCGGCTTCTCGTCCGACGAATCCGGCATGGTCGTAAGGATAGGAGCACTGGAGCTATGCCAGTGTCACCTGCCACCGCCACGTTGAACTTGCGCTACTACGGATGGCTTCGGGCGCTCCACACGCTCCGATATCATCCGCCGACCGGTCTTCCGAGACGAGCATCGCTCCCCTCGGTGGACGCTGCTGATCCCCGCCTTCATGGCGATCGGCATCCTCGGTGGGCTTGCCACTGCCGACTGGGGTGACTTCGAGGCCTCGTTCCTCGTGTGGCTGTTCGTCGGGACGATCGCGGTGGGTATCGTCGAGGAGGTCCTCACCCGGGGGTTGCTGCTGGTCGGGCTTCGAAGCCGGGTCTCGGAAGCGGGAGCATGGTTCTGGTCCTCGCTCTTGTTCGGTCTTTGGCACGGGATGAACCTGCTCGTCGGCCAAGCGCTCGGTGCGACGATCCGACAGGTCCTGTTCGCGTTCGTGTTCGGGAGCGTCTTGTACGCGAGCCGGCGGGCCACCGGCACCCTGGTCGTGCCGATCGTGCTCCACGCGCTCTGGGACTTCACCACGTTCCTCAGCTCCGGCAGTGACACGGACGTGGGCGCCGCCACCACGGCGGACCCGGAGGTCGGGCTCCAGTCTCTCGCCTACCTCGCCGTGTTCCTGTTCCTGTTCGCGGCGCGGTCGCTCTTCCGATCGGCACATTCTGGAACGGAGACGCCAGCGGCGACCTGAGGAACGCGTTGCCCGGGGCGGACAGCGTCCTGGATTGGATTGGATCGACCGAATCTATTGACGTTCCCGTGGTCGGCGACGATTTGGTTTGTCCAAAGGCCACTTCCATTCGTCTGCATCCAGCGTGAGAACCGAAGCAGCGGGAAGCGGTGCCACGAGCACGACGCCGTTGACCGTGGCCTCGGTCACGGTGCAACTGGGTACGTCACATGAGGAGTAGTGATGATGGTGCCAGCGGGCGCGACCATCGGCTCGCGCTGCTGGTACTACCCGGGCGGTGTAGGCATCGAGTGCGGTATCGCCGTCACGGTCAAGGCAACCTCGGAGCCGGGGTCAACCTCCGACCCGGGAGCAGGCTCCTGCTTCACGACATCCTCGGCTCCTGGTTCTCCCAACTTGCTGTCGTCGGTTATCCGGATCGTGGAGACCATGAGTCCGAGGTACTCGAGCTCTGAGATGGCTGCTGCGATGTCTAACCCCCGCACATCGGGCATGACGACCGTTCCTGCGGCGGGAACCCCACTCAGCGAACGGACTTCAGGCGAAGCGAGCCAAGCCCGCGAGGTGATACATGCGTCGGGAAGCGTGGGCTTCACTTGTGGCGCCAGCCAGCTGCCTTTGACTATCCCCCCACCGGCCTCGATCGACGAGCCGACGCGGGCAACAGTCTGTCCGTTGCGCAATAGGGTCCCGTCGGAATTGAGCTCGAACCCCACTCCCGCCGGGAGGATGAAGAGCCGGGGAGGCCCGACGCCGGAATCCAGGAAGAGGCAGCCGTGCAGCTCCTGCAGCGTGCCTCTCACCAGGGCGTCCATGTACGCATTCGACTCGACCGTGTAGAGGGCTGGTTGGGGGACGGAAGGAACCACGTCGCTGTCGGTGCATCCCGAAAGCGCAGCCGTCACCAACATTGCGCATACGCCCATCGAGACCAGCCTCATACGGCAATCATGCCTCTACACGGCCCTTTCGTGACGGACCTCAGCGCCACCAGCAACGTTGACCCTGACCTCGGTCGCTGACGGAGGCCTGTCGTGTCGCGCTGCTAGGTTGGTCCCATGAGCGATGATCCGACCACCGATCAGCCGGACACCGAGCCCCACGTCGTGGAGGCCGTGCCCGTCAAGGACGACACGGACGACGCCAACGGCGAGGCCGAGGCGGACCTCCCGGCGGAGACGATCGCCGAGCCTGCCAAGCTGCTGCGCATCGCGAGCATGGTGCGTGAGCTCCTCGATGAGACGCGGCAGGCCTCCCTCGACGAGGCCGGTCGCTCACGCCTCGCCGAGATCTACCAACGGGCCGTGGGCGAGCTCCGAGAGGTCCTCTCCCCCGACCTGCAGGAGGAGCTCGCCGACCTCGCGCCCCCGCTCGCGGGGGTGCCCACCGAGTCCGAGATCCGCGTGGCCCAGGCACAGCTCGTGGGCTGGCTCGAGGGGCTGTTCCACGGCATCCAGGCGGCGATGTTCGCCCAGCAGGCGGCCGCTCGCCAGCAGTTCGAGGAGCTCCGGCGTCGTGGTCTGCTGAGCCAGAACCCCCAGTCGCCCGACGGGCCGCCCGAGGGTCCGGCCGCGCGAGGCGGCCAGTACCTCTAGCTACTCGGCCGGGATCTCCTGCCGCGGCCGCGGCGTCGACCCGCCGGCCCCCATGCCCGTGCCCGCGTCGTCGGAGCTGCGCGCCAGCATCTGCGCGAGCAGCACCGGCACGATCGTGACGGTGACCGCGATCAGGGCGACGACGTTCGTGACGGGGCGGTTCCTCGGCCGGAACAGCACCTGGAAGATCCAGATCGGCAACGTCGGGGCGCTCCCTCGGGTGAACGTCGTGACGATGATCTCGTCGAACGAGAGGGCGAAGGCGAGCACACCGCCCGCGAGCAGCGCGGTCGCGAGGTTCGGCAGGATCACGTGCCGGAACGTCTGCCATCCCGACGCGCCGAGGTCGGCCGAGGCCTCGACGACGTTCGGCGACATGCGTCGCAGGCGGGCCACCACGTTGTTGTAGACGATCACGATGCAGAACGTCGTGTGGCCGAGCACGATCGTGTACACGCCGAGCGGCACGTCGAGCACGCCCGAGATCGTCGACCGGAGCGCGATACCCGTCACGATGCCGGGGAGCGCGATCGGCAGCACGATGATGAACGTGAGGGCCTCGCGCCCGAAGAAGCGGGACCGGTACACGGCGCCGGCGAGCAGGCTCCCCAGCAGGATCGCGATGCCCGCGCTCACCGCCGCGACGAGCAGCGACAGGCGGAACGCCTCCCACATGTCCTCCCGCGCGAACGCGACGCGGAACCACTCGAGCGTCAGCCCCGGCGGCGGGAAGGTGAACGACGACGACTGCGTCGTGAACGCGTACAGCACGATGATCGCGAGCGGGAAGTACAGGAACAGCACCACCGCGATCGAGGCGAGCCTCAGGCCGATGCCGGCGCCGGTGCGGTCGCGTGCGCTCATAGCGATTCGAACGCTCCCCCGCGCTTCGCGATCATCAGGTAGACGATCATGATCGCCATCGCGACGAACGTGAACGCGGCGGCGAGCGGCGTGTTCCCAACGACGCCGATCTGCGTGTACACCTGCTGACCGAGGTAGAACTCCGAGCTGCCGAACATCGTCGGCAGGATGAAGTCGCCCAGCGTGAGCGAGAACGTGAAGATCGAGCCCGCGATCAGGCCCGGCTTCGCGAGCGGCAGCACGATGCGCCGGAACGTGAGCCCGGGGCGAGCGCCGAGGTCACTCGAGGCCTCGAGGAACGATCCGGGCACGCGCTCGAGCGCAGCCTCGACCGGCAGGATCATGAACGGCAGCCACAGGTAGGTGTAGACGACGAAGAGGCTGATCTTCGAGGCGATCAACGACGATCCCCCGACGACGGGCGCCTGGATCAGCGTGTCGAGCAGGCCCTCGAGGCCCAGCTTCCCGAGTGCCCAGTACAGCACCCCTTCGCGAGCGAAGATCTGTCGCCACGCTAGCGCCCGCACCAGGTAACTGGACCACAGCGGCATCAGGACCAACAGGTAGAGGACGAACCGTCCGCGGCGGGAGGCGTATCGAGCCATGTAGTACGCCAGCGGGAAGGCGAGGAAGGCGCACGCCACCGTGACCGCCGCCGCCATGAAGAGCGTGCGCAGCACGATGTCGCGGTTGGAGGGAACCCAAAGGTCTTGGTAGGTGCTCAGCGTGAAGGTGCGGTCGATCAGCCCGGTGAACTCCTCGATGCTCCAGAAGCTGTTCACGAGGAGGCCGGCGATCGAGCCCAGATACAGCACCACCAGCCAGAGCACGGCGGGCAACAGCAGGAGCAGGAGCTTCGCCCATGGGTGTCGGTAGAAGAATCCGGAGACCGCGGCCGTCACACCGCTGCGGTGTTCCTGCTGGTTCACCGCCACGACCCTGGCCCCCCCGACGACGAGAGGTGGGGCCCGGACGGGCCCCACCTCCGCGCATCGATCGAGGTGCGGCGGATCAACGCCCGCCGATCACCGCGACGTAGTTCGTCACCCACTGCTGATACGGCACGCACACGGCACCCGAGTCCGGCGCGAAGCAGTCGGATTGCGGGGTCTTCCAGAACTCGATCTGGTCGAAGTTCTCGATGCCGTTCGTGACGCACCCGTCGGGGCCGAGCAGCTCGTTCCCCTCGCATGCCGCCGGCACCGCGGGCACGGAGCCGAACCACGAGGCGAGGTCGCCCTGGACCTTCGGGTCGAGCGAGTGTTCCATCCACAGGTAGGCGCAGTTGGGGTGCGGCGCCTCGGTGTGCATCATCGTCGTGTCGGCCCAGCCGGTGGCTCCCTCCTTCGGGACGACCGACGAGAAGTCCTTGCCGGCTCCCTCGATGAAGTTGACCTGGAACGGCCACGAACCGCTCGCGACGGCCTCGCCGTTGACGAAGTCGTCCATCTGCACGAACGCATCGTGCCAGTAACGGCCGATGAGCTCGCGCTGCTGCCGCAGCAGGTCGAGCGCCGCGTCGAACTGCTCCTGCGACAATGCGTACGGGTCCTCGATGCCGAGGTCCGGCTGCGTGGCCCGCAGGTACAGGGCGGCGTCGGCGATGTAGATCGCACCGTCGTAGGCCTGCACACGGCCCTTGTTCGACTCGCCGTCGGGCAGGGTCTGCTCCTCGAACACTACCGACCAGCTGTCGGGGGCCTTGCCCTTGAAGGCGGCGGTGGAGTACATCAACACGTTCGAGCCCCACTGGTACGGCGTGCCGTAGTGCTCGGCCGTGCCGTCCCCGTCGGTGTCGACCGTGAACCAGGCCGCGTCCTGCAGGTTGGGGTCGACCGTCGAGTAGCTCTCGATCAGGTCGAGGTTCACCGGTTGGACGGTGCCACCGGCGATGAGTCTCAGGCTCGCGTCGCCGGACGCCGTGACCAGGTCGTACTGGCCGCCACCCTCCTGCATCAGGGCCACCATCTCGTCGGAGGTCCCGGCCGTGGTCACGTTGACCTCGCACCCGGTCTCCTCCTCGAACGAGGTCACCCAGTCGTAGTTCTCGTCGGTGGAACCGTCCTCGATGTAGCCGGCCCACGCGATGATGTTGACCTCGCCCTCGCCCTCACCCACCTCGGTGATCGTGGGGTCGTCGGGGTCACCCGACGTCTCGGTGCCTCCGTCGCTGCCACCGTCATCGCCCGAATCGCCCCCGTCGTCGCCGCACGCGGCGGCCACCAACGAGAGCACGGCGATGAGCGCCAGCAGGCGCATCCACTTCGTCATGCATCCTCCTCCCCGGGGTCGGCCGACCCCGTCGATCCCTCGGCCGGCGCCCCACCGGGCCCGTCTCCGGGTTCCACCGGGCGGCTGTGTTGTCGTTCCCACGTCAATCGCACGCGGCGGCCCTGAACCTGCAGCGCCTCCATCGACGACGTGCGCAGGTTCTGCTGCATGACGACCAGCTCGCCCCCCTCATCCAACGTGACGGTGTACCTGGTCACGGCACCCAGGTATACGACCTTCGTGACCACCCCGGTTGCCGTGCACTCGCCCTCGGCGACCGCCGAGTTCACGTCGAGGGCGAGATGGATCTTCTCGGGACGGATCGTGACCGCCCCCGGAGAGCCCACGATGGCCGCGGCGGCGTCGCCCTCGAGCACGTTCGACACCCCGACGAACCCGGCCACGAAGCCGGTGGCGGGACGCTCGTAGACCTCGGCCGGCGTGCCGACCTGCTCGACGCGGCCGTGATTGAAGACCGCGAGGCGGTCGCTCATCGTGAGCGCCTCCTCCTGGTCGTGGGTGACGTAGATGAACGTCAGCCCCACGGCCTGCTGGATCTCCTTGAGCTCGACCTGCATCGCCTGGCGGAGCTTCAGGTCGAGCGCTCCGAGTGGCTCGTCGAGCAGCAACACCCGCGGCCGCATCACGAGCGCCCTCGCGAGCGCCACGCGCTGGCGTTGTCCCCCCGACAGCTGGGCGGGCTTACGGGCCCCGAACCCGGTCAGCCGCACCATCTCGAGCGCCTCCTCGGCCCGTGCGGCCCGTTCGGACTTCGGCGCCTTGCGCACCATGAGCCCGTAGCCCACGTTCTCCGCGACCGTCATGTGCGGGAAGAGCGCGTAGTCCTGGAAGACCGTGTTGACGTCGCGTTCGTACGGCGGCATCTCGCCGACATCGACGCCGCCGAGCAACACGCGACCGGCGGTCGGACGTTCGAACCCGGCGATCATGCGCAGGCACGTGGTCTTGCCCGACCCCGACGGACCGAGCATCGAGAAGAACTCGCCCTCGCGCACATCGAGGTCGACACCGTCGACCGCCACGACGTCCCCGAAACGCTTGACGACGCCCTCGAGCCGCACCGCGACGTCGCCGGTGGCCGCCTCGACCCCGCGCGCGGCCACGGCTGCGTCGCTCACTGACACCCCCCCAATGTGGACCCCCTCCGGAACCCGCACATCTTGACCGCGGATCAGCGACGCCGCAATAGCGACCGATGCCGGGCGAGCCCCGATGTGAGCCGGCCGAGCACCCCGGGACCCTCGTAGATCAACGCGCTGTAGATCTGCACGGTGGTGGCGCCCGCCTCCAGGCACGTGTCGACGTCCTCGGACGAGGCGATGCCGCCGCACGCGTTGATCGCGACCTCGTCGCCGACCGCCGCACGCACCGCGCCGACGATACGCGGCGTGTGTGGCCAGAGGGCGCGCCCCGAGACCCCGCCGCGGCCCACCGCGAGCCGCTCGTCCTCGACGAGGCGAGTGTTCGAGCAGGTGAGCCCGTCGGCCCCGGCATCGCGCGCGATGGCCGCGAGCGACAGGACGACGTCGCGCTCGACGTCGGTGACGAACGGGGGCAGCTTCACGAACAAGGGCTTGAGCGTCCGGGCGCGGAAGGCCTCGACCAGCGCGCGCAGGTGCGCCTCGTTGTCGCCGTCGCGACCCCAGGAGACGTTCGGACAGCTCGCGTTGAGCTCCACCCCGTCGACGAGCGGCTCGAGGAGCTCGAGCGACGAGGTGGCGTCGGCGACGGCCTCGTCGGCCAGGCTGACGAAGCGCGGTGCGGGTCCGCGCTCACGGTGGCGCAGGGTGGCGGCGACCGCCTCGGCGCCGGGATTCGGGAGCCCCATCGCGTTGACGATGGAACGGCGTCGCGTCGATCGTGCGATCCGCGGGGCAGGATTGCCGGCGCGCGCCGCTCGGGTGACCGTGCCGCCGACCACGTATCCGAACCCGAGCTGGCCGAGTGCGTCGAGATGACGGCACGTCTTGTCGAACCCGGCGGCCAGCCCGACCGGGTTGCGGAGCGGCACCCCACAGAGATCGATCTCGAGCGACGGGTCGCGCGCGACCCCGCCGATCCGCTGCCACGGGAGCGGCAAGCCGAGCATCGCGGTCGCGACCCGGTGTGAGGCTTCAGGCGGCAATGCGAAGAAGAGCGGACGGCCGATCGCCGGATACCACCCTGCGCCACGCGTCGCCATCCGCCCCATCATGCCATCATGCCCGCCATGTCCGACGAGCTGGTGGCGCGCCTGGTCGAGGCGTCGGAGCTGCACGGCGACTTCATCCTGTCCTCCGGCGCGCGCTCGACCGTCTACTTCGACAAGTTCCTGTTCCTGACCCGCCCCGACCTGCTCGGCGAGCTCGCCCACGAGGTCGCCACCATGATGCCGGAGGGCGCCGACCACCTCGCGGCCCCCGAGGGAGCCGCCACCCTGCTCGTGGCCGCCGTCTCGCTCGAGACCGGGCTGCCGGTCGCCGTGGTCCGCAAGGAACCGAAGGCGTACGGAACGATGTCGCAGGTCGAGGGGCACGCACCCCAAGGAGCGCGCGTCTGCCTGATCGAGGACGTGAGCACCACCGGTCACCAGGTGCGCATGGCGGCCGAGGTGCTCGCGGCCGCCGGCGCCTCGATCGAGCGCATCGTTCTTGCGATCGACCGAGGCGGCGCCGATCACCTGCGCGAAGCGGGCTACGACGTCGCGGCGGTCGCCGTGCTCCGCCCCGAGGAACCCTCGGCACGGGGTGGCGACGACGCAGCCGGCTAGCTCGACGCCGTGCCGGCGGCCGCCATCGCCGCGTCCTCGCGAGTCTCGAGCCTGCGTTGCGCCTCGTCGTCGTGGCGTTTCCACGATGCCGCCACGAGCAGCATCGCCACGACGAGCGCGAGGTTGCCCGCCACCCACATCAGCACCGCCGCGTTCCGCTGGTCGGCGAGGGCCTGCGGACCCCACGGCGCCGGGAGCGATGCGTAGGTCCGATACAGGGGCGCGTCGGCCGTGTAGATCGCCAGCGCGAGGAACGACATCGCGGGCATCGCCAGCAGGAGCGAGAGCAGGCGCGCTCCGTACCCGACTGGGTGCGGGCTCGGGTCGGCGCCGACGATCGGCCACCAGTAGACGAGGGCGGCCCCCACCCAGGCCGCGTGCTCGAAGGCGTGCCACCCCGACGAGGTGAGCGCCACGTCGAAGAGGCGGCTCGCATGCACGGCGATCGGCACCCCGACGAACAGCGCCCAGCCGACGATCGGGTTACCCAGCACACCCGCGCCGCGCGAACGGAGCACACCCGCGAGCGATCGAGCCCCGCGGGTCGGCAGGGTCGCGAGGGCGAGCGAGATCGGCGCTCCGAGCGCGAGCAGGGGCGGCGCCACCAACGTGAGCAGCAGGTGCTGCAGCATGTGCACGGTGAACGAGACGTCCGCGTAGACGTCGATCGGGGACACCAATGCCAGCACGAGCGCGGCCCAGCCGGTCGCGAACACGATCGGCCGACGCGCCGGGAACGACCGTCCGAGCCTGCGGGCGCGAACGCAGCCGGCGAGGTAGGCCGAGCCGACTCCGAGGAGGATCGCGACCGTCCCCGGATCGAGGGCCCATCGGCCCAGCGCTCCCCACCCGTCGACCGGCACGGTCGCCACAGCCATCATCGTCACATCGTGCCAGCCCATCGTCACCGACGCACCGTCGTCGTCCGATCCGCGTTGACCGACCCCCGCAGGACCGATACAACTGGTGCGCACATGGCTCAGGTGTCGACGTCCGCCGCGCACAACCGAACCGGTGCGCCCACCATCCTGTTCGGGACGATCCTGTTCCTCGCATCGGAGCTGTTGTTCTTCGGCGGCCTGTTCGGCGCCTACTACGCCCTGCGGGCGCAGACCTCGCCGTGGCCGCCCGAGGGGGTGGAGCTCGAGACCCTGCTGGCCGCGGTCGCCACCCTGCTGCTGGTGCTGTCGAGCGGCACGTTCCACCTCGGGCTCGTGGCCGCCAGGCGGGAGCGGATCGGCGGTCTGAAGGTCTGGATCGCGATCACGTTGCTGCTGGGGGCGCTCTTCCTCTCGCTGCAGGTGCTCGATTACTCGCGGCTGTCGTTCGAGGTGTCGAGTCACGCCTACGGCACGATGTACTACGCGATGACCGGGCTCCATTGGCTGCATGTGGCGGCCGGGCTCGTGCTGATGTGCGTCGTGTTCCTCCGGATCAGGCAGGGCGCCTATCAAGACGGGCAGATCGACGGCCTGCACGCCGTCGGCTACTACTGGCACTTCGTCGACGTCGTGTGGATCGGCTTGTTCGCGACCCTGTTCCTGGTGCGTTGAGGTGGGCGCGACCGTGCAGGCCGAGGCCCGACTGCTCTCGAGGGTGCTCCGCGTCGGCCTGGCGCTCGCCGTGCTCGGACAGATCGCCTGGTCGTTTCGGCCGGAGCCCTCGAACGCCCAGGCCGACCTCGAGGTCGAAGGCCGCGCGCTCTACGAGGCCAACTGCTCCACGTGCCACGCCCTCGATGCCTCCGGCACGGTCAACGGTCCCTCGCTGCAGGACGTGGGCCCTGCGTCGGTCGACTTCATGCTGCGCACGGGGAGGATGCCGCTCGCGAATCCGAACGATCAGCCCCAGCGCAGCGAGCCAAAGTTCACGCCAGATCAGATCGACGCGTTGATCGCCTATGTCGCCTCCATCGCACCGGGCGGAGAACCGATCCCCACCGTCGACGCCTCGGCAGGCGATCTCGCGCTCGGAGCGCAGGTCTTCCTGAACAACTGCGCCGGGTGCCACGGAGCCGGGGCCTCGGGCGATTCCGTCGGCGGCGGCCAGATCGCCCCCTCGCTGTATCCCGCCGACGCCACCGAGATCGGCGAGGCGGTCCGGGTGGGCCCGGGCGTGATGCCGAGGTTCGGGCCCGAGACGATCGACCAACAGGAACTCGACTCGCTCGCCGCCTACCTGCTCTGGCTCCGCGACAACGGCAACGAGGGCGGCCTGCAACTCGGCCGCGTCGGCGCAGTCGCCGAGGGCCTCGTTGCCGTCGTCGTCGGTCTCGGCATCCTCGTCCTCGTGCTGCGACTCACCGGAGCCAAGCGATGAAGCGCCCGGAACGCATCGCGGCGACGGCGTTCGTGGTCGCGATCGCGGCGGCGCTGGCGTTGTTCGTCGTCTATGTCCGAGGCGACGGCCCGCAGGCCGAGGGGGTCCTGCTGGCCCTGGCGCTCGGCGGCGTGGGCGTGGGCCTGCTCGTGTGGGCCACGCGCCTGATGCCGCACATCCGCGACGAGACGCACCCCAGGAAGGCGACCGTGCCCACGACCGAGGCCGAGCGCGACTCGGCGGTCGAGACGGTGGAGGCCGGCGTCGAGGAGATCAAGCGTCGGCGGTTCCTGTCGCGCCTGCTGGTCGGGGCCGCCGGGGCGCTAGGGCTCGCCGCGTTGATCCCGATCCGATCGCTCGGGCGCTCGCCCGGCGACTCCCTGCTCCACACGAAGTGGACCCCGGGCGCGAAGCTCGTCACGATCGACGGCACGCCGGTGACCACGTCGACGCTCGAGATCGGCTCCTTCACGACGGTCTTCCCCGAGGGGCACGAGGGCTCGGCCGATTCGCAGGCCGTGCTGATCCGGGTCGAGCCCGGCCAGTTGCAGCTCGCGGAGGCGGCGATGGCGGGGGCGCCGGACGGACTCGTCGCGTACTCCAAGATCTGCACGCACGCCGGCTGTCCACTCGGTCTGTACCTCGCCGCGACGCACGAGCTCCGATGCCCGTGCCACCAATCGACGTTCGACGTGCTGAACGGCGCGAAGCCCGTGTACGGACCCGCACCGCGTCCGCTTCCCCAACTGCCGATCGAGATCGCCGAGGACGGCGTCCTGATCGCGACCGGCGACTTCCCGGCCCCCGTCGGCCCGAGCTTCTGGGAGCTGGGATGATCGTCCGCCGTCTGGTCGACGGGGTCGACGAGCGGCTCGACGGCACGTCGTTCATCAAGCGAAACCTCCGGAAGGTCTTCCCCGACCACTGGTCGTTCATGCTCGGCGAGCTCGCCCTGTACAGCTTCGTCATGCTGCTCCTCACGGGCACGTTCCTCAGCCTCTTCTTCGTCGCCTCCCCCGCCGAGACCGTCTATCGGGGGCCGTACCTCCCTCTGCAAGGCCGTGACGTCTCGCTCGCCTACGAATCGGTGCTCCGCATCTCGTTCGAGGTCCGGGCCGGGCTGGTGATGCGCCAGACGCACCACTGGGCTGCTCTGGTGTTCGTCGCCTCGATGACGGCCCACCTCGTCCGCGTCTTCTTCACCGGCGCGTTCCGCAAGCCCCGCGAGCTCAGCTGGATCATCGGCGTGACGCTGCTCGTGCTCGGCATCGGGGCCGGGTTCACCGGGTACTCGCTCCCCGACGACCTGCTCTCGGGCACGGGCCTGCGCATCATCTACTCGGCCGTGCTCTCGATCCCGGTGATCGGCACATGGCTCGCCTACCTGTTCTTCGGGGGCGAGTTCCCGTCGGCGGAGCTGATCCCACGGTTGTTCGTGATGCACATCCTGCTGATCCCGGCGCTGATCATCGGCGCGCTCTCGGCCCACCTCGCCCTCGTGTGGCACCAGACCCACACCCAGTTCCGGCCGAAGGGCACCCCCGAGGAGTCGGTCACCGGCACCCCCGTGTGGCCGAAGTTCGCCCTGAAGTCGGTCGGCCTGGCGTTCATGACGTTCGCGGTGCTCGCCGGTCTCGGCGGACTCGTGCAGATCAACCCGGTCTGGCTCTACGGCCCGTTCGTGCCGTACTCGGCGCCTTCGCCTGCCCAGCCCGACTTCTACGCGGGATGGCTGGAAGGCATCCTTCGGCTCTGGCCGAACTGGGAGTTCCACCTCTTCGGACACACGATCGGCGAGTTGTTCCTGCCGGCCGTCGTGATCCCCGGCATCATCTTCACGGCGCTGGCGCTCTGGCCGTTCATCGAGGCCCGGGCAACCCGCGACACGGCGATGCATCACGACGCCCAGCGCCCCCGCGACGTGCCGGTCCGGGCGGGCATCGGCGCAGCCGGCATCGCGTTCTTCGTGCTCCTGATGCTCGCCGGGTCCAACGACGTGCTCGCGAAGTACCTACAGGTCGAGGTCGACACCTTGAACGGGGTCCTCAAGGTGCTGCTGTTCGTGGTGCCGGTGCTCGTGTTCGCGATCACGTGGTGGATCTGCCGAGACCTGCGGGCGCGCGGGACCGCACCGATCGCGAGGCCGTCGCGGGTGGAGTTCCGCCGCAACGCCGCCGGCGGCTTCGACGAGTCCCATGCCGACGGCGGCGGGGCCGGGGAACCCGTCGCCGCGACGCCGTCCGACGGGGAGGAACCATGAAGAAGCCCGCGGCAGGCGTCGGGGCTCTCATCGCCCTCGCGGTCTCGGTGACGTCGTGCTCGTCATCGTTCGGCATGCCGCGAGGAAGCACCGAACAGGGCGAAGAGATCTTCGACCTGTGGCAGATCTTCTTCTGGGCCGGCATCGTCGTGGCCGCCCTGGTTTACGGATTGATCGCGTGGTCGCTGATCAGGTACCGACGTCGGCGCCGGGAGCCCGACGGCGAGCTCGGACGGCAGTTCCACGCGAACGCGCCCCTGGAGATCGTCTACACCGTGATACCGATCGTGATCGTGGTCGTGCTGTTCACCCTGTCGTTCGGAACAGAGGACCGCGCCTCGTCGGTCTCGCCCACGCCCGACGTGGTCCTTCGCGCCGAGGCCTTCTCCTGGGGGTGGCGGTTCGGGTACCCCGACGAGGGCATCGAGGTCGTGAGCGAGCCCAGCGCCGAGGGGGTGCCCGGACCGGAGATCCTGCTGCCACTCGGGCGCACGACGCGCATCGAGCTCACGTCGAACGACGTGATCCACGCGTTCTGGGTGGCCGACTTCCTGTACAAGCGCGACGCGATCCCCGGCAGGGTGAACGTGTTCGACGTGACGCCGACCGAGATCGGCACCTACCACGGGGTGTGCTCGGAGTTCTGCGGCATCCATCACGCGTACATGACGTTCACGGTGCGCGTGGTGGAACCGAGTGAGTTCGACGCGTGGCTCTCGGGCGCCGCCGCGATCGAACAGGAGGTCGCGTCATGAGCCTCACGGCCGAGCGTTCCACCCCCGCGCCGGCACCGGCCGAGCGGCCGCACGACGGGCCGGTGGCATGGATCACCACCACCGATCACAAGAAGCTCGGGGTGATGTACTGCGTCACGGCGTTCGCCTTCTTCCTGATCGGAGGCGCGCTGGCCGGCGCGATGCGTGCCGAACTCGCCGACACGGGCGGACAGCTGATCGGGCCGCAGGCGTACAACACCCTCTTCACGGTCCATGGCATCATCATGATCTTCTTGTTCGTGGCGCCCTTCGGCGTGGGGCTCGCGAACTACCTCGTCCCGCTGCAGATCGGCGCGCCCGACATGGCGTTCCCGCGCGTGAACGCGATGGGGTACTGGTTCTTCGCCGGCGGGGGCCTGCTCGTGCTGCTGAGCTCGTTCGCGAGCGATGCGGGCGGTGTCGCGACGGGCTGGTACCTCTACCCGCCCCTTTCGGGTCCGCGGTACTCCCCGGGGGTGGGCCCCGACCTGCTGATCCTCGGCCTCGCCCTCGTGGCGATCTCGACGGTGATGTCGGGCGTGAACGTGATCACGACGACGTTCCTGATGCGCGCTCCGGGCATGACGATGTGGCGCCTGCCGGTGTTCACGTGGAACGTGGTCGTCACCGCGATCCTCGGCCTCGTCGCGTTCCCGCCGGCGGTCGCGGCGTTCGTGCTGCTGCTGTTCGATCGTCGGCTCGGCGGGCAGGCCTTCGACCCGCTCGGGGGTGGCGATCCGATCGTGTACCAACACCTCTTCTGGTTCCTCGGCCACCCCGAGGTCTACATCCTGATCCTGCCGTTCTTCGGGGTGATCACCGAGACGATCCCCGTTTTCAGTCGCAAGCCGTTGTTCGGCTACACGGGCTTCATCCTCGCCACGCTCGCGATCGGGGCGTTGTCGACCGGGGTGTGGGCGCACCACATGTTCACGACCGGCGTCGTCGACAACCCGTTCTTCTCGGCGATGACGTTCACGATCGCGGTGCCGACCGGGGTGAAGTTCTTCAATTGGATCGGCACGATGTGGGGCGGCAAGCTCGCGTTCCGCGTGCCGATGCTCTTCTCGATCGGGTTCCTGCTGAACTTCCTGATCGGCGGTGTGACGGGCGTGATGCTCGCGAGCGCCCCGCTCGACTTCCAACTCGCGGATTCGTACTTCCTCGTGTCGCACTTCCACTACACGATGATGGGTGGGTCGGTATTCGGCATCTTCGCCGCGATCTACTTCTGGTGGCCCAAGGCGTTCGGATACCGGCTCTCCGAGCGACTCGGGCGAAGCGTGTTCGTGTTGATGTTCGTCGGGTTCAACCTCACGTTCTGGCCGCAGTTCGTGGTGGGCCTGCGCGGCATGCCGCGACGCATCGTCGACTACGCCCCGGGGCTGGGATGGGACACGCCGAACCTCGTGTCGTCGCTCGGCGTCGTGGTCCTCTCGGCCGGCGTGCTCCTGTTCCTGGTCGACGCGTTCACGGCGCGGCGGCGTCGCACACCCGCGGGCGACGATCCGTGGGGTGGGTTCTCGCTGGAGTGGGCGACGACGTCGCCGCCGCCCGAGAACAACTTCTCCTCGCTGCCCCGCATCCGGTCCGAGCGTCCGGCGTTCGACATGCGACACCCCGAGCTCACACCGGGCTCGAGCGTGACGACGGCCGAGGAGCCCTCATGAGGATCGCGCTGCGATACCTCTGGGTGTACTCGGCGTTCGGGCTCGTGCTCGGCTCCGTGTACTTCGGCCTCACGCAGGAATGGGTGGGGGCGGTCGCCCTCTGGTTCCTCGGGCTGATGCCGCTCATCGTGGCGGTGTGGTGGGCCCGCCACGGGCCCTCGAGCGCGGTCCACGCCGCCGACGACCCCGGCGGGGATCCCTCGGCGTCGGCGGGTGAGTCGCTGGGGTCGTTCCCGACGGCGACGGCCTGGCCGCTCTTCCTCGTGCTGGGGGTGATCGTCACCGGTGCCTCGCTCGTGTACGGGCTGCTGCTCCTGCCCGCGGGCGCGGCTCTGCTCGTGTGGTCGATCGTGGGGCTCGCGCGAGAGAGCCGGGGGTAACGGGCGCGCGCTCGGCTGGGTGGTCGCGTCAGGCGCGGACGCAGCGCCAGACCCGCAGCTCCCAGAGCAGGCGACTACCGCGCTGATGCAGCTTGAGCAGCCCGTCCTTCATGAGCCGCGCGGTGGCAGTCGCCTTCGCCACGAGGTCGGGCAGCGGAAACGTTCGCTCGAGCACCGGCTCGATGTTGTCGCCGAACACCCGTCGGGCAACCGCCAGGATCGCGTTCTCGTCCTGCAGCGTGCCGGTCGGCAGGTAGAGGCGGCCACCGGGCTCCAGGGTGTCGCCGATCGTCTCCAGCAGCTTGCGGGGGAGCTCGGCCCCGGTGGGTCCGCCCGCCGGCACGTCCTGGAACCATCCCGTGACGGCGGCGAGGTCGTCGGGGATGCCCGAGACGTCGCCGATCAACACGGTCGCGTGCACGTCGCGCATCGGCTCGAGCAGGTCCCCCTGTCGGAACTCACAGACGTCGCTCAGGCCCAGTCGCTCCGCGTTGCGCACCGCCATCTCGACCGCGGGGCCGGAGAGGTCGCAGCCGTAGACCCTCTTCGCGCCGAGCTTGGCCGCCACGAACGCCAGCACGCCGCTGCCACAGCCGACGTCGATCACGGTGTCGTCCGGGCCGATCTCGAGGGCGTCGGCGAGCGTCCTGCTCGTGCTCGTCGGGCTGAAGACCCCGGGCCTCACGAGCAGCGAGAACGGGCCGGTTCGGCCCTTCCACTCGATCTCGCTGGTCTCGACCTGGGTCATCCTGGTCGCACAGGCTACACGGCGCCACGGGGCGCCGCTAGACGACCGGAGGGTCGAAGGTCACGTCTTCTCCGGGCACCAGGTCCCCACGCTCGACCGCGGCTGCGTCGGCCTCGAGCTTGTCGTGCAGGGCGCCGGTCGCGATGCCGTGATGACCGTCGGGATACTCCTTCACCCGGCGGGAGGCGCGGCGCATCAGGGTCATCGCGCCGTGGGCGTTCCCGCGGAGCAGGTGCACGTAGCCCGCGCCCATCTGCGACAGGCCCTTGAAGAACTCTGCGTCGTCGGTCCCCCGAGCCTGCTTCCAGGCCGTCTCCCAGGCCTCATGCGCAGGGAAGTAGCGCCCCTCGCGCATGTGCTCGCGCCCGAGCGCGTGGTTCTGCTCCAGCGTCATCGAGTCGTAGTCCTCGAGCACCAGTTCGTTCTCCGCGCCCCAGTCGAGCGGACGCCCGAGCCGATCGCGCGGCCGCTCGGGCTTCTGCCGGGTCGGGCTCGGCAGGCCGGTCTTGCCCTCGGTCTCGGGGAGCTCGCGCATCCAGCCATGCTACCCCCGGTCGCCCGCTCGGCGAGGCGCGTTCCACGGCGTAGCTCATGCGCTACCGTTCCCGGCGTGGAGCGGTTCGACGTGATCGTGGTCGGCGGCGGCGCGATGGGCACGGCCGCCGCCCGCGAGCTGACTCGCCGCGGACGCGTGACCGTAGTGCTCGAGCGGTTCACGATCGGGCACGCGAACGGCAGCTCCGGGGGCCCGACCCGCATCTTCCGCTATGCCTACCATCGCCCCGACTACGTCCGGCTGGCGATGTCGGCTCGCCAGGCCTGGGAAGAGCTCGAGGCCGAGGCGGACGAGCAGCTCCTGCGGGTCACCGGCGGCATCGACGTGGGACCGGCCGCCCTGCACCGAGCCGACCTGCTCGAGGAGGCCGGTGCATCGGTCGAGCGCATCCGTGGAGCCGAGGCCGAGGAACGGTGGCCGTCGCTCCGGTTCCCGTCCGAGGCCGACGTCGTGTTCCAGCCCGACGGCGGCGTGCTCCACGCCGCGCCGACCGTGATCGCCCAGGCCAGGCTCGCCGAGGCGAGCGGTGCGACCGTGCACACGCAGACCACGGTGACCCAGATCACGCCGCGCGATGACGCGGTCGAGGTCACGGCCGACGACGGGGGGACCTTCGTCGCTCCCGTGGCGATCGTCGCCGCCGGAGCGTGGGCGGGGCCGCTGCTGGCCGGCGCCGGCATCGACCTCACCCTGCGCCCCAACCTCGAGCAGTCGACGTACTTCGAGCTCGAGGATCGCGACGCGTCGCTGCCGACGATGATCGACTGGCTCGAGGATGCCGATCACCCCCCGTACCTCGTTCCCGACCCCTGGGACGCCGGCTCGTTCAAGGTCGGCCTGCACATGGCGGGCCCTGCCACCGATCCCGACGCACGCACGTTCGACGCCGACCCGGAACGCGTGGAGCGCGTGATCGCGTACGTGACGGAGCACCTGCCCATGGCGCGTGCGACCGGACGCACCGACACGTGCCTGTACACGATCACCCCCGACGAGGACTTCGTGCTCGACCGGGTGGGGCCGATCGTGATCGCGTCGCCGTGCAGCGGACACGGGTTCAAGTTCGTGCCGTTGTTCGGACGCGCCCTGGCCGACCTCGCGACCGGCGAGGACATCTCGTTCGATCGAACAGCGTTCCGCGCCGACCGGGCCGGGCTGGCCCGCCGCTAGCCCTCGTCGGCGAGGACGGCGAGGGCCGATCGGAGCGCCTCGTCGGCGCCGTCACCGAGCCGGCGGCGGGTGCGGGTCTGCAGCACCTGCACGGCCCGACGGAACTCGGTCGCGCATCGTCGCCCCTCGGCGGTCAACGTGACGAGCTTCGCGCGCGCATCATCGGGGTCGGCGATCCTGCTCACGTACCCGCGGGCCTCGAGGTCGTCGACGACCTGCATCATCGACTGCTTCGTGACGCCGGCGCGGCCCGCCAGCTCGCCCAGCCTCGTGCCGGTCCTCCGGTCGACGTGCAGGAACACGGCCCCGTGGCCCGGCCGCACGTCGTCGTAGCCGCGTTCGGCCATCGAGGTCGTGAGCGCCGTCGCGAGCGCACGATGTGCCACCAGCAGCATCGACGTGAGGTCGGGAGCTCGGGCCACACCCGATTATGCTCGACCGCGTGGACGAGCCGACGCTGCCGCCCGAGCACGCGCGAACGAAGAGCATGCTCCCCGAGCTCTTGGCGACGCGACGCCGCATCCGCGGCCGGAGCGAGCCCCTGCTCCCGCATCGGGGACCGGTCGACGAGGAGCAGCGATCCGGTGCGGGGAAGACCGGCACGCTGCGCGCGGCCATCTTCGGAGTGAACGACGGCCTGGTCTCCAACGCGGCATTGATCATGGGCTTCGCCGGCGCCGACCAACCTCGCACCGTGATCCTGCTCGCCGGCATCTCGGGCCTGCTCGCGGGAGCGTTCTCGATGGGTGCGGGCGAGTACGTCTCGATGCGCGTCCAGCGCGAGGTGCTCGAACGCATGCTGCACCTCGAGGCCCACGAGCTGGGCAGCGATCCCGAGGGTGAGCGAGCGGAGCTCGCCGAGATCTACGAGCGCAAGGGCGTGCCGGCCGAGCTCGCCGACGCGCTGGCGAGTGAGCTCTCGAAGGATCCGGCGACCGCCCTCGACGCGCACGCGAGGGAGGAGCTCGGCATCGACCCCGACGAGGGGCTGGGCTCGCCCTGGGGAGCAGCCTCGTCGTCGTTCCTCACGTTCTCCATCGGCGCGCTGGTGCCGCTGGTGCCGTTCCTGTTCCTCGAAGGCACACCCGCCGTGATCGCATCGGCCTTGATCACGGCCCTCGCCCTGCTCGGCGTCGGCGCCCTGACCGCCCGGCTGACGGGGCGCTCGCCGCTGCTCGCCGGGCTGCGCATGCTCGCGATCGGCGGGACCGCCGCGATCGTGACCTATCTGATCGGTCTCGCCCTCGGGGTCAGCGTCGTCGGATGAGCGAGCGACAGTCACCCGTGACCGTGCGCGAGGCCGCTCCGCACGAGTACGCGGAGGCCGGTCGCGTCACGGCGGAGGCGTACCACCAGTTCGTCGTCGACGGTGACGACGACTGGCACGAGTACCTCGAGGCGATCGCCGACGTCGAGGGGCGAGCCGATCGCACCACGATCCTCGTCGCCCTCGACGACGACCGCATCGTGGGCAGCGCGACGCTGGAGCTGTTCGATCGCGTCGAGGTGGAGGACGACCCGACCCTGCACCCCGAGGAGTCCCACATCCGGATGTTGGGCGTGCACCCCGACGCTCGTCGCCGCGGGGTCGCCCGGGCATTGGTCGACGCCTGCTTCGAGCGTGCTCGGCACGAGGGCAAGACGTACATGACGCTGCACACGACCGAGAGGATGCGCGAGGCGCAGGACATGTACGAGGCGCTGAGGTTCGAGCGCCTCGACGACCGGGTGTTCCCCGACGGGTTCGTGTTGCTCACGTATCGACGCGCGATCGACTAGGAGCCGGAGCGGACGACCTCGCCGGTCGTGAGGATCACTCCGTCCTCGCACTCGGCCTGCACCAGGCCGCCGCGGAACTGCTGCTCGTAGAGCCGGGCGTAGAGCCCCCCCGTTCGAGCAGCTCGTCATGGGTTCCCTGCTCGACCACCCGGCCGCGGTCGAGCACGAAGATCACGTCGGCCTTCAAGATCGTCGAGAGACGGTGCGCGATCGCGAGCGTCGTCCGACCCTGCATCAGGGGCTCCAGCGCGGCCTGCACGAGCCGCTCGCTCGTCGTATCGAGCGACGACGTCGCCTCGTCGAGGATCAGGATGCGCGGGTCCTTGAGGATCACACGGGCGATCGCGAGCCGCTGCTTCTCGCCGCCGGAGAGCTTGTAGCCGCGCTCGCCGACGATCGTGTCATAACCCTCGGGAAGCTCCACGATGCGGTCGTGGATGTACGCGGCGCGAGCGGCGGCCTCGAGCTCCTCCTGCGTCGCGTCGGGTCGTCCGTACTCCAGGTTGCGCCGGATCGTCGTGTGGAACAGGTACGTCTCCTGCGTGACCACCCCGATGTTCTCCCCCAGCGACTCGAGCGTGACGCCGCGTACGTCGCGCCCGTCGATCGTGACCGAGCCCTCCTGCACGTCGTAGAGGCGGGGCACGAGGTAGGTGATCGTGGTCTTGCCGGCGCCGCTCGGGCCGACGAGGGCGGCGAGCTGCCCCGGCTCGATGCGCATCGTCACATCGTCGAGGGTCCACTCCCTCGGCGACCCGTTCGCGGCGTCGAGATCGGTCGGGGAGGTCGGCGTGGACCGCTCATCGGGCTCGTCGTAGCGGAACCGGACGTCGCGCAGCTCGACCGCGCCGCGCACCTCGGCGGGGTCGAGGATCACGGCGTTCGGAGCGTCCTTGATGTCGTGACGGAGGTCGAGGTACTCGAAGATGCGGTCGAAGAGGGCGAGCGAGGAATGGACCTCGGTCGTGACCTGCAGCATCGAGCCGATCGGGAAGAAGAGCCTGGATTGCAGGGTCGTGAACGCGACGATCGTGCCCGCGCTGATCGCGGTCGGGTCGGTCGAGAGCTGCCAGCCCGCCACCAGGTACACGAGCGCCGGCGTGATGGAGAAGAAGGTGCCCACGACGGCGAAGAACGATCGGCCGATCATCGTCTGGCGGATCTGGAAGCCGGTGAGCCGTTGGTTCTCCTCGCGGAACCTACCGATCTCGTGGCGCTGACGACCGAAGGACTTCGAGAGCAGGATGCCGCTCACCGAGAGCGTCTCCTCTGTGATCGCGGTGAGATCGGCCATCGTCTTCTGCGTGCTGGTCGCGACCTCGCGGCGGGCTCGCCCCACCTTGACGGTCAGCCACAGGAAGAGCGGGAGGAGCGCGAGCGACAGCAGCGTGAGCGGCACCGAGAGCACGAGCATCGCGATCAGCGTGCTGATGATCGTGACGACGTTGGCGAGCACGTTCGAGGCCGTGTCGGTGACGACCGACTGCACGCCTCCGACATCGTTCGAGAGTCGCGACTGGATCTCACCCGTGCGGGTCGCGGTGAAGAACCGCAAGGGCATCTGCTGAAGGTGGGCGTAGAGCGCGTTGCGAAGGTCCTGCATGACCTTGAGTCCGACCTGGTTCGCCCAGTACGTCTGCGCGATGCCGATGAGGCTGGTGACGATGGGCACGGCGATCATGAGCGCGACGAGCCGGTAGAGCAGCGGGAGGTTCGGGCAGGCCTCGCCTGCGCACGAGCCCTGCTCGCCGAAGAGCGCGTTGTTGAAGATCTCGGCGATCAGCAGCGGGTTGATCACGCCGAGCCCCGCCGTGATCGCGATCGCGATCGCGACGAGCCCGACCGTTCGCTTGTACGGCCTGAAGGTGTCGATCACGCGTCGCACGGTGGCTCGATCGACCGGCCTCTGATCCGCGTCGATGGGCGGCGCGGCGAAGAATCCTCGGTGGCGACCCATGTGTTCGAGGATACGTCGAGGGTGCGACGACTATTCCCGGTCCGCGGAAAGGCCCGACGACGCGGCGCGCGCCATCACCTCATCCATCATCGGTGCGGTGAGCTTTCCGGTGAAGGTGTTCTGCTGCGACGGGTGGAAGCACCCGAGCAGCGTGTAGGGGCCGACGGTGACCTCGGCGCCGTGACCGAACCGGGGCTTCGGCCGGGTCGTGTGTCCGACCTCACCGAACGCCCGCAGCGCCCCGTCCCACCCGTACGAGCCGAGCGCCACGACGACCCGCAGCCGTTCCAGTGCCTCGATCTCACGCACGAGGAAGGGTATGCATCGGTCGCGCTCCTGGGGCGTGGGCTTGTTCGCGGGAGGCGCACAACGGTTCACCGCGGTCACGTAGGCGCCCCTGAGTCGCAGTCCGTCGTCGAGCGACTCGCTGGTGGGCTGATTCGCGAGCCCGGCACGGAACATCGACGCGTAGAGGAAGTCCCCCGATCGGTCTCCCGTGAAGATCCGGCCCGTGCGATTCCCGCCGTGGGCCGCGGGGGCGAGCCCGAGCACGAGCACACGGGCGTCGGGGTCGCCGAATCCCGGCACCGCCCGTCCCCAGTAGCATTGATCGGCGAACCGCGCGACCTTCTCGCGCGCCGTCCGCTCCCGCCACTCGACCAGGCGCGGACACGCACGGCATGCGACGACGTCGCGTTCGATCCTCGCGAGCGCATCCTCGCTCACGCGGGGACACGCCCCTGGGCTTCGAGCCAGTCGTCGAATCCGCCCGGAGACGAGAAGGCCTGACCGTCGCGGACCTCGAGGATGCGGTCGGGGATGCGGTCGAGCAGGTAGCGGTCGTGGCTGATCACGATCACGGTGCCGTCGTAAGACTCGAGCGCGGACTCGAGCACCTCCATCGAATCGATGTCGAGATGGTTCGTGGGCTCGTCGAGCAGCAGGCAGTTGACGCCCGAAAGCATCAACAGGCAGAGCTGGAGCCGCGTGCGCTCACCGCCCGAGAGGGTCCCGACCGGCTGACGCATCTGGTCGTAGCGGAACAGGAACCGGCCCAGCAGAGCGACCGCGTCCTCCTCGTACATCGGCTTCACGTCGCGGACGAACTCGATCGGCGTGCGGTCGGGGGGTTCCGTCTCGTGACCCTGCGCCAGGTAGCCGATCCGTACCGACGGCCCCACCCACCGGGAGCCCTCGTCGGGCTCGCGCAGCCCTGCCAGCACGGTGCCGAGCACGGACTTCCCGGCTCCGTTGGCGCCGATCATCCCGATACGTTCACCGCGGTGGACCTGGACGTCGCACCCGAGCAGCACGGGGTCACCGTCGAAGACGACGGTGACGTCGCGCAGCTCGACGACCTTGGCGCCGCCCCGCTCGGCCGCCCGCATCTCGAGCGCGATCTTGCGACGCTCGAAGACCGGCTTGTCGATCTTCTCCATGCGATCGATCTGGCGCTGCTTGTTCCGGGCCTGGGTGATGTGGCGCTTGTTCACCACGATGCGCGCCCAGTGCTCGAACCGCTTCACCGCTTCCTCGAGCCGTTCGATCTCCTTCTGCTGCGTCACGTAGAGCTGTTGCTGACGCTTGAGCGCGATCTCCTTCGCGACGGCATAGGCCGAGTAGTTCCCCGGCCACATCGTGATGCGCCCGCCGTCGAGCTCGGCGATCCGCGAGACCGTCTCGTCGAGCAGGTAGCGGTCGTGCGACACCGTCACGACGGCGCCTGGGAACTCGGCGACGATCGACTCGAGCCGGGCGCGACGGTCCGCGTCGAGGTGGGTCTCGGGTTCGTCGAGGAGCAGCAGGTCGGGCTGGCGGATCAGACACGCGGCGAGCGCGACGAGCTTGCGTTGACCACCCGAGAGCGCGGACGTCGGCAACGCGAGATCGTCGTCGTCGAGACCGATCGAGACGAGGATCGATCGCACCTCGCCCGTGAGCCCTGCACCGCCTGCGGCGACCCAGCGATCGAGCAGATCCTGCTGGCGTGTGAGCACCCGGTCCATCCGGGCCAGATCCCCCACCACCTCGGGTCGGCCGAGCTCCGATTCCACGGCGCGCATCTCGGCGTCGAGCGCGGCGATGTCCGGTCGTGCGGCCAACACCGTCTGCTCCGAGGTGCGCGCGTCGCCGTCGGCATGCTGCGGCAGGGTGGCGATCACCAGGTCCTTGCGCCGGACCACATCGCCGCCCGTCGGCGTCTCGGTGCCCTGCAGGATGCGCAGGAGCGTCGACTTGCCGGCGCCGTTCGGACCGACGATGCCGATCCGGGCCCCGTCGGGCACCTCGAGATCGGCTCCCCGTAGGACGGGCCAGGAGCCGTAGGACTTCTCGACGTTCACGAGGCTGACGACGGTCACCGCCCCACGATACGGAAGCCGCGCCGTCGTGCGCTCAGTCGCGCTCGGCGGTGATCATGAGGTCGCGGAGCGAGACGGTGCCCGGCTCCGCGTCCAGCCAGCGTTCTATCGCCACTCGTCGCGCGGGCCATTCCTCGGCCAGCATCGAGAACCACGCGGTGTCGCGGTTGCGACCCTTCACGATCATGTGGGATCGGAAGATGCCCTCGAACGTGAACCCGAGCCGCTCGGCCGCGACGCGCGACCGCGCGTTCAACGCGTCGCACTTCCACTCGGCGCGACGGTACCCCCACGAGCCGAACGCCTCGCGGAGCACCAGGTACGCCGCCTCGGTGTTGGCACGGCCCCGCTGCGCCGACCGCACGTACCAGATGTTCCCGAGCTCGAGCCGGCGCATCGCGGGATCGATGCTCATGACGCTCACGACCCCGACCGGCTCGGCCGTGTCGCGATCCACCACGGCGAAGAACAGCGGGTCCGTGGACGCCGCGGCGGCGACGAGCCACGAGCGCATCTCCTCGAGCCCGTCGAACGGGCCGTAGGTCATGTACGTCCAGATCTCCTCGTCCTCTGACGTCGCGTGCGATCGTCGGAACAGACCGGGGGCATGGGCGTCGGGGTCGAGGGGCTCGAGCCGGACGAACCTGCCCTCGATCGCGCGGGCGACCGGGCGGGTCGCGGGATCGCCCTGCACGGGATCGCCGACGGGGCGACGCACCTCGGTCATCGAACCACCACCCGCAGGGACCGGAAACGCTCGACCGCCGCCTCGAACGGGTCGAGCGGATCGAGCAGGTTCTCGACGTTCCAGATCAGTCCCTCGAACCCACCGAGGTCAGGTGCTTCCTCGCGCAGGCGCCGGGCGCGCAGGAGCGCCTCGTCGATCCCCGCCGCGCACGCCGCCCATTCCGCCTCCGTCTCCGGACGACGCCACGCCGGCATGGTCTCCCGGGCCGTGGCGAGTCGTTCCTCGAACTCGGCGAGGGCGTCGGGCAGCGGTCGGCCCGGAAGGCGCGTCGTCGGCATCACCTCGGTGAGGGCCTGCTTGCCCGGTTCGACCTCGCCGAGCACGCGCTCGAACGCCTCGTACGCCGGCGCGAGCTCGGCGGGAAGACGCTTGCGACGGAAGACCATCACGAGGTCCTCCCTCCTTGACTGAACGGCGGTTCAGATACTACGCTCCCCGCCACGCGGGTGGATCGTCGACTCCGCACGTGACGAGGTCGATCGATGATTGAACCGAAATTCAAGCAGGATCCGCGCGGGACGTGGTGGATCGAGCACGGACGCTGCATCGGCGAGGACCCCGAGCTCTTCTTCCCGATCGGCACGACGGGACCGGCGATCGCGCAGACCGCTCGTGCGATCGAGGTCTGCGAGGAGTGCCCGGTGCGCGCCGAGTGCCTGGCGTGGGCGCTCGACACCTGCCAGGACGCGGGGGTCTGGGGTGGCCTCTGCGAGGAGGATCGTCGAGAGATCAGACGTGCGCGGCGGCGCGCTGCCGCGGCCGCCACCGACCCGATCCGATCCGACGAGGAGCTCATCGGGGTCGGGTGAGCGCGGTCACAGCTGGCTCGACGGACACAGGTCCTCCACGGGGCAGTCACCGCATCGGGGCTTCTTGGCCTGGCAGATCGCACGTCCGTGGTCGATCAGCACGTAGCTGAACCCGAACCATCGCCTCCGCGGGATCAGTCGCATCAGATCCTGCTCGATCTTGTCGGCGTCGGAGTGCGCGCTGAACCCGAGCCGGTTCGCGAGCCGCCGGACGTGGGTGTCGACGGCGATACCCTCGACCTTCCCGAACGAGTTCCCGAGCACGATGTTGGCCGTCTTGCGCGCCACGCCCCGCAGGCTGATCAGGTCCTCCATCGTGTCGGGCACCTCGCCGCCGTAGACCGTGACGATGCGCTCGCACGCGGCGCGGAGCGACGCGGCCTTCTGGTTGAAGAACCCCGTGGGCCGTATGTCCGCCTTCAACTCGTCCTCGGGCACGGCCAGGTAGTCGGCGGCGCTGCGGTACTTGCGGAAGAGCGTGGCGGTGACCTCGTTCACCTTCTCGTCGGTGCACTGAGCCGAGAGGATCGTCGCGACCAGGCATTCGAGCGGGTTTGAGAACACGAGCGCGACGTGCGCGTCGGGATAGGCCCTCGAGAGGCGTCGGATCAGCACCGGCGCCCGGTCCTCGATCGGCGACGTACGGGTGAGCTGGGTGCGGGAGGCCATCGACCCGTCACCCTACGGGCTCGGGCCGGGGGCGCCCAGGTCTACGCGTGGGGGGTGCCGGTGACTCGCCCATCGACCGGGAGCGACAGGTCGAAGCGATCACCGTCGCCGTAGCGTGCGAACTCGCCGGCACGTCGGACGTGCACGCAGCCGCGCCCCCGCACCTGCCACTGCGCCCCGTCGCCGAGCATCGCCGTCTGCTCGTCGATGCCGACGAACGCGTGCCCGTCGGCGACCGACGAGACGATGAACTCGGACGCGCCCGGCACCCACGTATCGATCATGTCCCAGTGCGGTCCGAAGACGGTCTCGCGAACGATGCCGAGCCCCGGCTTGAAGATCGCGTCGAGCTCGTCGCTGTCGCTGTCGAACGTCGTCTCGGTCAGGCAGGCGACCCCGGCGCTGCATCCGGCATACCCCATGCCCCGGGCGATGCCGCGCAGGAGCGCGGCGCACACGGCGGTGTCGCGAAGCACCTCGGAGAGGTGGTGAGGATTTCCTCCCGAGAAGTAGACGATCGACGCCTCCTCGAGTCGCGCCGCGAGCTCCTCGCGATCCGCGTCGTCGCGGGTGCGCACCGGCAACACCTCGGCCTCGACGTCGATCGAGGCGAAGTGCTCCAGCCCCTTGCGCCCCCACTCATCGAACACGGCGTCGCCCTCGCGAGACGAGGCCGTCGGCGCGATCACGACGCGACCGTCCCCGGTCGCCCGCTCGAGCAGCCATCGATCCGCGACTTCGGACCACGGCTCGAACTCCCCCGAGCCGAGCAGTGCCCAGGAGCTCACGCCAGAGCCCCTGCCGCCAACGTGGCGGGCCGGAGCTCGGCATCGAGCTTCGCGCCGAGCTCGGCGGCGATGTCCACCAGCGCCTCCACGTCGTCGGCCTCGGTTCGGTAGTTCACGATGCAGGAACGCAGGCAGAACCGGCCGTGCAGTACGGCGTTCGAACAGTAGACCCGCCCCCCCAGCTGGATCTCGGTCATGATCCGCTCGTTCAGCAGATCGAGGTACTCCTCGCGTCCGTCGGCCCCGGTTGCGGGCAGATCGGACGGCACGTACCGGAAGCAGGTGATCGACAGTCCCACGGGGGTCATCAGCTCGAAGTCCTCGCGTTCCTCGACGATGTCGCCCAGGTAGCGCGCCAACGCGGCGTCGTGCGAGATGCGCCGAGCGTACGCGTCACGCCCGTGCGCGAGGAGCGAGACCCAGACCTTGAGCGACCAGAACCCCCGGCTGAAGTTCGGCGAGTGCCGGCCGAGATCGATCCCCCAATCGGTGTGTTCCTCGTCCTTCAGGATGTACGACACGTACTCGAGGTCGAAGGAGCGACGCATCAGCTCGAGGTCGCGGACCAGCACACACCCACCCGAGTGGGGCGTGTACAGCCACTTGTGGGGGTCGAACGCGATCGAGTCCGCGTGCTCGATCCCCGCGAAGAGCGGGCGCAGGTCGTCGGCGAGCATCGCCGGTCCGCCGTACGCGGCGTCGACGTGCATCCAGATCCCCTCGTCGCGGCAGATACCGGCGACCGCCTCGAGATCGTCGACGGCACCGGTCGAGACCGTGCCTGCGTTCGCGACGACCGCGATCGGGCGCATCCCGTCCGCACGGTCTCGGACGATCATCTCGCGGAGGACGTCGGCCCGCATCCGGTAGCCGTCGTCGACCGGGACGTGCCGCACGTTGGCAGCGCCGACGCCGAGCATGTCGGCGGCCCGGTCCGACACGACGTGTGTCTCGCTCGAGAGGTAGAAGCCGAGCGGAGGACCCGCCGCGACGCCCTCGGCCCTGATGTCCCAGCCCGCACGGGAGTCGCGAGCGATCTTCAGCGCGATCAGGTTCGCCATCGCCCCGCCCGACGTGAAGGCGCCCGCGGCGCCCTCGGGCATGCCGAACATCTGCTGGGCGAACCACCGCGTGAGAGCCATCTCGATCTCGACGGCGGAGGGCGCGAGCCGCCAACCGCCGGCGTTCATGTTGATGCCCGCGGCGAGCAGCTCCGCCGCCGCCCCCGGCACCGTTCCCGAGCCCGAGACGTAGGCGTAGAAGCGCGGGTGACCGAGGAACGCCGAATGCTCGAACGTCATGCGCCGTAGGTAGTCGACGAGCTCCGCCTCGGGCGTCGGCTCGTCGGGCACGTCGACGACGACGCCGGCCCGTACCTGATCGAGTCCCTCGTGCACGATCACCGGCAGGTCGGGGAGCCGGGAGAGCAGCTCCTCGTAGATGTCGGCGACAGCGTCGACGAACGCGCGGGCCCGCTGCGGCTCCCAGTCGAGGTCGCTCACGGGCTCAGGCCGCTCGGCCATCACGCGCCCTTCTCGGCCGCCAGGCGGAAGTACTCCACGGCCATCCACTCACGCATGTGATCGCCGAAGACCTCGACGAGACCCTCGACCTGGCTCTCGTGCGCCTGGATCGCCTGCCACTTGAGGTCGAGCACGTCCTCGGGCAGGGTGAAGTCGATCCCCAGCGCATCGCGCGGCACGACGTGAGGGGTGCCGGGCAGGAAGATGTTGAAGGGCTCGAGCCTGGGCAGCCATGTCTCGGCCCACTCCGGCGTCGCGGTGGCGTGGTAGAGGCGCGCCCCGGGCTTCGCGGCTTCCGCGAACGCGGCATCGACCCATGACGACACGCTCTTGTGTCCCTCGTGACCGGTCATGCCATCGGGCCCGAACGTCAGCACCGTGTCGGGCTGCACCTCACGCATGACCTCGAGCACCTGCGGAGCCCCCGCCGCGTCGAGCGGGGTCTGCATGTCGACGTCGATCGGCCCCTCGAGGAAACGGTGCTCCTCGACGCCGAGCACGTTGAGGCTGCGACGCATCTCGATCGTGCGCACCTCGGCCATGCGCTCGGACGGCCAGCGTTCCTCGTCCATCGAGCCGCCTTCGCCGCGGGTCGCGGTCACGTCGACCACCCGGTTCCCCGCCTGCGCCGCGACTGCCATGAGTCCGGACGAGAGGTAGATGTCGTCGTCGGGGTGCGCCCACACCCCGAGGATCGTGCCGAGCTCCTGCATCGCCGATGTCTACCGCACCACGGGCGGCTCGTCGAGCAGGGACCGGATGCGCTGCTCGAGCGCCGACGGCACGGTGTCGCCCGTGCACTTCGAGCGGATCATGACCTTCACGTGGCGTCGGAACTCCGCTCGCTGCATGCAGGGGTTGCAGTCGGAGAGGTGCACCTCGATCTGCTGCTGCACCGCGACGTCGAGCTCACCGTCGAGGAACGACTCGATCTCACGGAGCGTCTCCATGCAGTTGGGCCCGCAATCAGGTGTCGTCATCGTCGACCAATCCCCGTTCCTTCGCCGTGTCCCACAACGCCTTCTGGAGCGCTTTCCTTCCCCGATGCAAACGGGACATCACCGTGCCGATCGGGGTGTCCATGATCTCGGCGATCTCCTTGTAGCTGAACCCTTCGACGTCTGCCAGTAGCACGGGCAGGCGGAAGTTCTCCTGCAGCGATTCGAGCGCGTCCTTCACGGCCTGGTCGGGCATGCGGTCGAGCACCTCGGTCTCGGCCGACAGCTCGACGTTGCGTCCGCCCAGCCGGTCGTAGAGGTACCACTCGTCGATGTCGTCGGGGCCATCGACGGTCTGGGGTTCACGCTGCTTCTTGCGATAGGTGTTGATGTAGCTGTTCGTGAGGATGCGGTAGAGCCACGCCTTGAGGTTGGTGCCCTCCTGGAAGGAGGCGAACCCCCGGTAGGCACGCAGATATGTGTCCTGCACGACGTCCTCGGCATCGGCGGGATTACGGGTCATGCGCAGCGCCGCGGCATACAGGCTGGGGAGCAACGGCAGCACATCGCGCTCGAAGCGCTCGCGCAGGGCCGGATCTTCGGCGGCGGCGGTCTGGGCCATGGGCGCTCAGTATCGCGCATCCAGACGACGGCCGACCCTGCCGATGGGTGTGGAGGAACCGTGGTGCGGGTCATCTCGACGCGCAGGGGCCTGGCATATCTCGGTGACGATGGGAGGATAGGAAGCACGATGCCCGACGACGACAACCGTTCTCCGTTCTCACGCCGCGGCGGCGGCGACGACGCCGGCGGCGGCGGCGGCGGCACGCCGCGCCCCCGCTTCGCACCGTGGCTCGTCGTGCCGATCCTGCTCGTGGCCCTGCTGATCTTCAACAACGTCCTGTCGAACACCCAGCGCCGATCGATCACCTACAACGAGTTCATCACGGCGGTCGAAGAGAACCGGCTCGACCCCGAGACGACGGTGAAGATCTCTGATTCCGCGATCACGGGTGCCCTGACGACCGACGACGGCTCGCAGGACTTCTCGACCACGCTGGCGCCCAACTTCCAGACGCAGGATCTCGCGACGTTCCTGCAGGACAACGACGTCAACTTCGAGTTCGAGCAGCCGAGCGTCTTCCTCTCGCTGATCGTGAACATCCTGCCGTTCGCGCTGATCATGATCGGCATCTACTGGTTCGTCTTCCGGCGCATGGGGGCGGGGGCGTCTGGTGCCCTGAACATGGGCAAGAACAAGGTCAAGATCTACGACCGCAAGGAGATGAAGACGACGTTCGCCGACGTCGCAGGCGTCGACGAGGCCAAGGACGAGCTGCGCGAGATCGTCGAGTTCCTGTCCAACCCGAAGAAGTACCAGCGGCTCGGTGGACGCATCCCCAAGGGCGTGCTGCTGCTCGGGCCTCCGGGATGCGGCAAGACGCTGCTCGCACGAGCGGTCGCCGGCGAGGCCAACGTGCCGTTCTTCTTCATGAGCGGGTCGGAGTTCGTGGAGATGTTCGTGGGTCTGGGAGCCGCACGGGTTCGCGAGCTGTTCCAGCAGGCCAAGGAGAAGGCCCCGGCGCTGGTCTTCCTCGACGAGATCGACACGATCGGCAAGGGGCGCGGCGGCGTGGGCGGCGCCGGGCTCGGGGCGCACGACGAGCGCGAGCAGACCCTGAACCAGCTGCTCGTCGAGATGGACGGCTTCGACGCCTCGAAGGGCGTCATCATCATGGCCGCGACGAACCGGCCCGACGTGCTCGACCCGGCCCTCGTTCGACCCGGCCGCTTCGACCGGCAGGTGGTCGTCGACCGACCCGACCTGAAGGGACGCGAGGAGATCTTGCGCGTGCACGCCCGCGGGGTCGCGCTCGCCTCCAACGTCGAGCTGCGCACGATCGCGGCACGGACCCCCGGTTTCACGGGAGCCGATCTCGAGAACGTCGTGAACGAGGCGGCGCTGCTCGCCGCCCGCCGCGAGAAGAACGCCGTGACGATGGACGAGCTGGAAGAGGCGATCGACCGGGCATCCATGGGCCTCGAGCGCAAGTCCCGCGTGATGAACGACAAGGAGAAGTCGCGAGTGGCCTCGCACGAGATGGGCCACGCCCTGGTCGCCCACTACTCCGAGAACCTCGACCCGGTGCACCGCATCACGATCATCCCGCGCGGCACCGCGGCCCTCGGGCTGACGATGACGCGTCCGCTCGAGGACCGCTTCCTGAACACCGAGCCCGAGCTGAAGGACACGCTCGCCTACGCGATGGGCGGGCGCGTCGCGGAGGAGATCGTGTACGGCGAGATATCCACTGGGGCGCAGAACGACCTCGAACGGGCGACGCAGATCGCCCGCGCGATGGTGACGCAGTTCGGGATGAGCGAGAAGGTCGGCCCCCTCTCGCTCGGCCAGGACGACCCCAACGCGATCTTCGCTGGTCCCAAGATCTCCGCAGGCACCGCCGAGCGGATCGACGAGGAGGTCATGCGTCTGTTGCACGAGGCCCACGACCAGGCCGAACGTCTACTCCTCCAGCACCGCGACCTGCTCGACCGCCTCTCAGCGCTGCTCCTCGTCACCGAGACGATCGACGGCGAGGACCTCGAGGCATACACGGGCGGCACGAAGCCGATCCCCGACGCCGAGCAGCTACGCGAGCACGAGGAGGCGAAGGAACGCGAGACCGCGGCGGCCGCGGCCGCCGTCGCCACGGAGGAACGAGAGCGGGAGCGGCAGCGCACGCCGCAGATCGCGATGCCGCCCGCGCCGCCGATGCCGACGGTGGACTGAGGTCGGCTACTCCGTCTCCGGCGGACGAGGGTCCAGCACGAGGTCCCACCGCCCCCGCCACCGATCCAGGAACCGGTAGAAGTTCCGCTTGGACCACCTCGCGCGTTCGACCGGGTCGGTCTCGAACCACATGCGATGCTCGCGCTTGACGACCGGGAGCGGCAGCATGTCGGTGCGCAGCCCGCGGTCCTTGATCCGGAACGACAGCTCGATGTCCGCCGTGCGGTACCAGCGGAACCGCTCGTCGAACCCTCCGACGTCGACGAGCACATCGCGGCGCATCGCCATGCAGTAGCCCTCGATCGCATCGCAGGGCCCGGGGGCCGGCGCAGGCTCGAACTCGCGCAGGTCGTGGGTGACGATCCCGAACGGTCCGACGATGCCGACGGCGGGGTCCGTGAGCGCCCGCTCGAGCGGGCCGAACACGTCGCCGGCGACCTCGATCGAGCCGTCGACGGCGAGGACGACGCGGCCCGTCGCCCGACGCAGACCGGCGTTCATCGCGGCCCCCCAGCCGGTGTCGTGTGCCAGCGGGATCACCTCGACGTCGTCGCCGAACGCGCCCGTGTCGGCGCCGGTGACGTCGGCGACCACGTAGCGCACGCGACGACGCCCCTGATGAGCACGGAACGACGCGATCGATCGCGCGACGTCCTCGGGCCACCCCTCCACGACCCAGTGGACGCTGGCGTCGTCGGTCGCCTGCTCGGCGAGCATCGACGGCACATCGCTGGCCCGCAGGGCCGGCGGCTCCTCGACCGCCGCCACCTCGAGGTGCCACCCGCCGTCGGCACCGTCGACGACGGTCCAGCCGGCCTCGGCGAGCTCGTCGCGCATCGCATCGGCCGCCGCGAAGTCCTTGTCGGCCCGGGCGGCAGCTCGTCGCTCGGCGAGCGCGAGCAGCTCGGGCGTGGGGGCGCCGCTCATCGACGATGCCGGCGGACGAAGTCGAGCACCGCTTCGTCGGCCTCCTCGGCACGCTCTGAGTGGTACAGGTGGCCCGCGCCGCGGAGCAGGACGAGCTCGGCTCCCGGTATGCGCGACGCGAGCACCGACGCGTTCCCGGGATCGACCAGCCGATCCTCGGTACCGTGCAGCACGAGGGTGGGCACCTCGATCGAGGGCAGCCGGGCGTAGGCGTCGAAGGCCTGCATCGCCTCCCATTGTCGACGTCCACCCTGCGGATGTCTCGGCTGCTGCGACCCGACGCGGAGGTCCTCGGCGACGTGGTCGGGGTTCGTGTCGGGGAAGCCGGGCGCGTACAACGATCGCCAGGGTTCGCCCTTGGGCACGGTGGTGACGGGCGGGAGGACGACGTGCGACCCGCCGCAGTGGGTCGCCGCGAGCACGAGGGTGCGCACGCGCTCCGGGTTCGCGAGCACGAGCTCCTGCGCCACCATACCGCCGAACGACTGCCCGTACAGGTGCGCGCGGCTGACACCGACCGTGTCGAGAAGAGCCAGCGTGTCATCGACGAACGTGGCCATCGTCACCGGACCCACGGGCTCGCTCGAGTTGCCGTTCCCGCGCAGGTCGTAGGCGACGACGTACAGCTCGGCGGCGAGGTGCGGGATGTTCCGCCGCCACCCGGGGATGTCGCCGCCCATACCCTCGAGCAGCAGGATCGGCTCGGCATCCGGGTCGCCGTGCTCTTCGTGGTAGAGCTCGGCGCCGTCGGGGCGAGTCAGGAAGGCCACGGGGCGCAGCGTGCGCCGAGGTTTTCGGTCAGGCGGTCGCCGTCTTCGTGGCGTTGCGAAGCCGGCTGGCCATCTGCTGCAGCGTCTTCACCGCGATCGAGGGGTGCTCCTGCATCAGCCCCCGGAACACCCACTCCGTGAGGCCGAGCATCTGGATGTCGGAGGTCGCCGTCACCGTGGCGGTCCGTGGCCCGCCGTCGAGAAGCGCGATCTCACCGAAGAAGTCGCCGGGGCCGAGGGTAGCCTTCTTCGCGCCGCCGATCGTGACCTCGGCGGTGCCGTCGACGATCACGAACAAGCCGACCCCCGGCTCGCCCTCGCGGGCGATGACGGTGCCGGACCCGTGGTCGATGTCTTTCACGACGCGAGCGATCGTCTGCAGATCCCTGCGGGAGCAGCCCGAGAACAGAGGCACCCGCGAGAGCTGTCCCACCACGTCACGCTTGGCCACGCCGTTCCCCCTTCGTTCGGATGCGACTGGGCCATCCTAGCCGCGTTCTGGGCGCGATGTGACCCCCGCGCGACCCGCGGGTCAGGCGGGGTCGACGCGCCACCGCTCCCAGAAGGCCGCCGCGTCGAAGCCGGCGAGGTGCCGGTCGGCCGCGACCTCGATCGCGGTCATGAAGTCCTCGGTGCGAGCGACCCCGAGGTGGTGCCGGTCGACGTACCTGGCGAGGATCCGCAGGAATCGATCGTGACCGAATCGCTTCGACAGGTTCGCCAGCATGCAGGCTCCGCCCTCGTACGCGACCCAGTATTGGCTAGGATGCGTTGCCCAGTAGCTCATATCGTTCGTGATCGCGGACCCCGCGCTCGGCCACGAGACCCCGCTGCAGCCTCGAGCGGGACCGAAGGGAACGCGGGCCGCCCACGACGCGAACGACTCGTCGAGCCACGGCTCGTGGTACTGGTCGTTACCCACCAGCCCGTAGAACCACTGATGTGCGAGCTCGTGGGCGATCGTGCCGCGAGAGGGGCCCGAGAACACGATCGTGGGGTACTCCATGCCGCCGAATCCTCCGAAGCCCGCGAGCACGACGTCGACTTCGGGGTAGGGGTACTCACCGAACGCTCGGCCGAGCGACCCCATCACCGTCACCGCGTCGGCCGCTGCCGAACGGGCCCTCGCGCGGTCGACGGCGTTCCGCTGGTACGACACGACCACGTCGACACCTTCGGACGATCGCTCGACCGTGCGGAACCGCCCGGCGGCCCAGGCGAAGTCGCGCATCCGCCGCGCCGTGTACGTGGTGCGCGTGCGGCCGTCCGCGGTCTCGCTCCGTCCGGTCACATGCCCGGAGGCGGCGGTGTCGAGGCCGGGCGGGGTCACGAACGTGACCTCGTGGTCGGCCACCACCGAGTAGAAGCTCTCCCCCAGGTTCTCGAACGGCTCGCGGTGCCACCCCTCGTCGTCGTGCACCGCCAGGATCGGGAGCGCCGATCCCACGAGGGCCAGGCCACGGTGGAACCCGAACCGATCGTCCTCGTCGGGCAGCTCGATGTCGAGGTCGTAGGAGAGGGTCGTCGCGTCCGAGGGCCCAAGCGGCTCGTCGAGGGTGACCTCGAGCTCGGTGCAGTCGAGCCGCTCGCCCGTGACCTCCCCGCCTTGCACGTTCGAGACCGTGATCGAGCGGGGGTCGCAGCCGAGCACCCCGTTGGACCACACACGCAGATGCACCTGCGGAAGCGTCCCGGCCCCCACGTTCGTGAACGTGACGGACCCACCCCCACGCCATGACCTCCCGCTGGCCCCCGAGCGCAGGTGGACGTCGTAGCTCGCGTCCGCCGGCGTCCGCGCGACCGACGATCCCTGGGAACCGGCCGCCGCGAGCGAGGGTATCGACATGGACCACAACGCCACGACCGAGACGAAGAGCGCGGCCAGGCTCGGTGTGCGTGACATCCACGGAGTCTAGGCGCGGGGACGCAGCGAGGGGCGCCTGCCGGCGCCCCTCGTGTCGTCGCGCGGACAGGATTTGAACCTGTGACCTCTGGGCTATGAGCCGGAAGCCCGCCCTTGCGGGGAGATGAGGCACGAGGCCATTGGCACTGTGACCTGGAGGTTCTCGAAAGCCCCAGGAGCCGGTTGCACCCACCGCCTCCGATCTCGGCGAAGCACCACGAGGAGCATCGCCACCCCGACACCCAAGCGCTGGCTTGGCTCCGGAGATCGAGGTGTCGTGCGATCTAGCCTCCGCACGCATCGATGGCGATGTTGTTCTCGAGCCTCCCCTCGCTGCCGAGGTAGTTGTCGTTGACGTTGCCGCCATCGACCGCGCCAGTCAGGAGGGAAGTCGAGCATTGGAGTATCCCGCCGCCGGAGCCTGAGCCTCGGTCCTTGAAGTCAGCTCTGTTCCTGGTCACGAAGGACAGGTCGTTCAGTATCAGGCTCCCGAAGTTGAAGATTCCGCCGCCGTCGAGGCTGGCCCTGTTCCCCCGCACTGAAGAGGAATCGTTCAAGGTGACGATGCCGCCGCCGTCGACAAGGATTCCGCCGCCCTCGCCGTGGGCCATGTTCCCGCGCACCGAGGAAGAGCCATTCAGGGTGACGATGCCGCCTTCGTGCAAGGCACCTGGCTGGCTGTAGATCCCCCCGCCGACGCGGGCCGAGTTGCCGCGTACCATCGACTGATACAGGGTGAGGGTGCCGTTGTTCCAGATCCCGCCGCCTCCATCGGCATGGTTTCCGCGCACCTCCGAGCGGTTCAGGGTGAGGGTGCCGGTCTTCCGCACACGGATCCCGCCGCCGGAGTGGGCGCCGCCGCCGGTGATCTTCAGGTTGACGACCCTCACTCGGGCGGCAATGAGCATGACTCCGCCCGCCCCGTTCCCGCGCAGGACTGCTCGTGCGAGCTCCGGGGTCGGCTTGCCCATGATGGTGAGGGTCTTCCCGATCCTGAACCTGCCGACGCAGACGCCCTTGATCTGGATCGTGTCACCGGAGTCCGCCCGATCGATCACGGCTTGGAGGTTCGGGCGGGCAGCCGTGCCTCGAGTGAGATTTCTCGCCCTGCAGGTGTTCTTCGCGGCTGCCCCTGCAGGGCTCGGTGGCACCGCGATCGTAAGGACCGTCAACACAAGGACGAGGATCGTCCATGTCCTTCTCATGTCGGATCGCCCCCGATGCGCTGGTGACACCTGCAAGGCTAGGAGGCGGCGGGCGGGTCGCATGGGGCCATTGGGACCCGAAGGGTCGGGTCCCAACTCGTAGCCTGGCCCGCTCGGCCGCGGCACACGTGATTTGGGGGCGACGTCCGTGGAGACGACGGTCCTCAGAACGGGTCGTACTCTTCGAGCTTCCGCAGCGTCATCGCCGTCCCGCCGTCGGGCGTCGCGACGGTCCCGGTGACGTATGCGTTCCCTCGGTGTCGGCCGCCGTGCCCATACGCTCCGCATCCCATGCATCGTTGCCCTCACCCTTCCAGCAGGGCTCCCTCCGCCACGGTAGGTCGGTCGACGCATCCCGCCGTCGCCGAAGGACCCCCCAGCGAGCGGGCCGCGTTCGTGGCGAGCGCCATCACGAGGTGGCCGAGCGCGTTGGGATGCAGCGCGCCGAATCCTCCGTGAACCGACCATCGCGTGAGTCAGATCGTCGCCGAGGGCGAAGCTTGGCTTCCCAGCACCGGAGAAGGTGATCGGTTCACGCGAATTGTGGCGTCGTCAGGACTTTGGAGGGGTGGCGGGACGCGAAGCCTCGGGATGTGGGATCCCAAGGGGTAGTCGTCCGAATCGGTGGTCGTCCTGTCGCAGGCGCGAGATCGACCGATCGAAGGATCCCGGACGCGCGAGAGAGGAGACCTGCCCGGAACCTCTCTCGCCAGCGCCCACGATGCTCTGGATCGAACCGGCGACCCTCCCAGAGGCGCAGGTGGAGGAGCTGGCTGATGTCCATCAGGATATCGGGGAACGGCCTGGGGCCGGCAGCCATCATCTAGCTCCCGGCCTCAGTCCGTTTCCTCGGTAGTGCCTTCGTCGCGGGGACAGGATTTGAACCTGTGACCTCTGGGTTATGAGCCCCGGACATCTTCCGTGGTCATGGCCATTTTGCCCGGCTCAGATGACCTGTCACGGACACTGAGAGACGTGCTGAGACGCCGCTGACGTTGTCCGGGCCAGGATCCGGTCCGGAACCGGAGGCGGACGCCGGGCGTGAGCCGTTCGGCGACGAAGCGTCCAGCAGCGAGCGAGCGACGAGAAGTGGCAGCACCCTCGCATCCCACGTGTCTGCACTCCCGCCAACCACTCGGTTGACTGATCCAATGGGGGCGTGACCGCGGACCGAACGACGCTGGGGACGTCCAGCGGCGGCGAACCCTCGATCCAGGACCGAGCCGCCGGGCATCGCTTCGCGGCGCCGGTCGTCCTTCTCGGGGGGCTCTTGGGTGGGCTCGCGTGGGGCATCAACGCCCGGGTCTGGATGCGGTTCATCTCCGCCGATCCGGAGTTCTCCTGGACCGGCACACTCTTCATCGTGATCGGGTTCGGCATCGCCGGGCTGGCTCAGTCCGGCGCCTACCTCGGCCGTCGCGCCGGCGTTCGGCGTCCACGGATGACCGTCCTTCGGGTCGTCACGTTCGCGAGCCTGCTCCCGCTCGGGGTGGCGGCAGGAGCTCCGATGTTCCCGGCGGTCGTGCTCGCACCCCTCGCGATCGCCCACACGGATTGGTCCGGCGGGATGCGGCTGGTGGTCGGCGCGGTCGCGTTGATCCCCGTGGTGGCTACCGCGGGGATCCTGCTCGACGATCTGTCTCTGATGCGCGCCGGGGCAGGCTTCCTGTGGTTCCTTGCCGTGTACGCAGGCATCATCTGGGCCGCCCGGTTCACGCTCGCACCCCAGCTCGACGGCTTTCGGGCGCCCACGATCGTGCGGATCGGTGGCGCAGCCGCCCTCGCACTGGTCGCCCTCCTCGAGACACTGTTCCTCGTCGGACCGAAGGTGTAGTCGAGGATCGCATGCGTGGCAGCCATCGGTCGTCAGACCTTGGAAAGCCGAAGGGGGCCTCGGATCCCCGAGACCCCCTCTGACCTAGCGTCTTCCTTCGTCGCGGGGACAGGATTTGAACCTGTGACCTCTGGGTTATGAGCCCAGCGAGCTACCGGACTGCTCCACCCCGCAGGACGATGCTAGCAAACGCCCGATGAACGCCCAACGGGGAGTCCCCCGATGCGGAACCCGGCTCGGTCGGTCACGGCGCCGTGCCCAGGCGGGCGCATATGGCACGGGCGTCGCCGGCATCGTCGGCCATGACATCGGCCGGCTCGAACCCGACCTCGCGCAACATGCGTCCGATCGGATCGGCCTGTTCGCCGCCGAGCTCGAGCAGGAGGCGTCCGCCGTGCTTCAACCACCGCGTGCTCCTGCGAACGATCTCCACCATGAGGTCCGAGCCCTCTGTGCCGCCATCGAGCGCGAGCCGAGGTTCGTACGCCTGGACGTCACGCGGAAGCAGACGGATCGAGTCCGTCGGCACGTATGGGGCCGCTGCGGTCATCACGTCGACCGTGCGCCCGAGCTCCGTGGGCAGCGGATCGTCGAGGAAGCCCTCGAACGCCTCGACGCCGTTACGCCGGGCACATCGCACCGCGACGACGTCGAGGTCGGTCGCGACGACGCGCGCGCTCGGGACGGCGGCCGACATCACGGCCGCGATCGCGCCGGCGCCCGTGCACAGATCCACGGCGACGCCTCCCGGGGGCAGGAACGAGGCGGCTCGCCGCGCCAAGGGCTCTGTCTGTGGTCGCGGCACGTAGACGCCTGACGTCACGACCAACCGCAGGCCACAGAACGTCGTCGCGCCGGTCAGCCAGGCCAATGGTTCGCCGACGACGCGACGGGACACGAGATCGTCGAGCACCGCGCGATCGCCTTCGGCGGCGCGGATGAGCTCATCGGCTTCCTCGGAGGGAGCGACGCAGCCCGCTTCGGCCAGGATCCTCGCGACGTCGAGCGTTGACTGGTCCATGATCCCGTCCAGCGTAGTGGTGGCCTCTCGGTGACCTCACCCGAACAGAGGGAGTAGGCCGGGCATCGAGGCACTCTGCACCGGAGGTCGATGCAGGAGCGGACCCCCTGCTGCCGATGCTTCGGGGGAAGGCAACACGACCACATCCCCCCGGGAGGGTTCCGTGTCCATCCGAAGGATCATCGCCATCACCCTCGCCTCATCGGCGATCGCGGTCACATCGCTCGCCGGGGGGTTCGCGCTCGCCGGTTCCGAAGGCGACGCCGTCTTCTTCGCCTGCGCGAAGAACGACAAGGTGATCCCCGGGAGCATCACGGTGAACCATGCTCCGGGCTGCTCGGGCGGGAGCGTGCTGGTGCAGTGGAACGAGACCGGCCCGGCGGGTCCCGCGGGCGAGCAGGGTCTCCAGGGCGAGCAGGGTCCCCAAGGCGAGCCGGGAGCGCCGGGCGAGCAGGGGCCGAGAGGTGAGCAGGGCATCCAGGGCGAACAGGGGCCGAGGGCGAGCAGGGCTCCAGGGTGAACAGGGACCTCAGGGTGAACAGGGGCCGAGGGGCGAGCAAGGCATCCAGGGTGAGCCGGGACCGAAGGGGGATCCGGGAACAGGCGGATCGCTCCGCTTCTACACGCGGACGGGCTTCCTCACGTACAACAGCCCCACGAGCTCGCCGACAGCCAAGCAGGTCGGGCTCTCGTGCGACCCGAACGACCGTGCGATGGGCCCGCTCGGTTCGGAGACGTTCTACGCCCAGGGCCAGCTGCTACACGAGCGCGCCGCGGTGACGAGCCCGCCGAACCGCCCGTGGGACCTGGTGTTCACGTTCAACCTGTTCCCATCGTCGGTGACCGCGGTCTCGGCTCAGATCGAGGTGCTCTGCGCCGACCTGACGCCGTAGCGTCGGAGTGTCGGCGCGCGGGCGCCTTCGGTTGACCGCGCGTCGTAGCATCGCCGCATGCGAACGATCCGATCCCTCGTCGGCGGCGTCCCCGTCGACGGCGCCCCCGGCGGCACGCTCACGATCTCGAACCCGGCGCGTCTCGACGACACCCTGGGAGAAGCCGCCCTCGGCGATGCGGCGACGATCCTCGACGCCGGCCGGGCGGCCCGCGCTACGCAGAGCGCCTGGGCCACCACACCCGCCCCGACCCGAGGCCGGGTCGTGCAGCAGTTCGGGCGGCTCGTCGAGGACAACGCCGAGGCCCTCGCCCGGCTGATCACCCGGGAGATCGGCAAACCGATCCGGGAGTCTCGCGGCGAAGTGCAGGAAGTCGTCGACACCTGCAACTTCTTCCTGTCGGAAGGGCGCCGCCTCTACGGTCAGACCGTCCCGAGCGAGATGCCCGACAAGCAGCTGTTCACGTTCAGGGTCCCGGTTGGCGTCGCCGCGATCGTGACGGCCGGGAACTTCCCGGTCGCGGTGCCGAGCTGGTACATCGTGCCGGCGCTCGTCTGCGGCAACGCGGTCGTGTGGAAGCCCGCCGAGTACACGCCGGCGACGGCCGAGGCGTTCTCGCAACTCTTGCTGCATGCGGGAGTACCCACCGGGATCTTCTCGATGGTGCTCGCCGACGGCCCCTCGACGTTCGCCGGACTCGAGCAGGCGCTCGAGGAAGGACTCGTCGACAAGATCGGCTTCACGGGCTCGACGGAGATCGGACGGCGCATCGGCGAGCTCGCAGGGCGTCACCTGCAGACGCCCTGCCTCGAGCTGGGCGGCAAGAACCCGCTCGTCGTGATGCCCGACGCCGACCTCGACCTCGCGGTCGAGGGAGCCCTGTTCAGCGGGTTCGGCACGGCGGGACAGCGCTGCACCTCACTGGGCACCGTGATCGTGCACGCCGACGTGCACGACGACTTCATCGAGCGATTCTCGAAGGCGACGGCCCAAGCCCCGATCGGCGACCCGACGGCTGATGTGCTCTACGGACCGATGATCTCGTCTCGGTTCTGCGACCGGTTCGAGACCTGGCTCGAGCTCGCGCAGCCTCACCACGCCGTGCTCGGCTCGACGGGCGTCGGACGCATCGCCGACTCGAACCCACGCGATGGATTCGTCGGCGATCCGGAGTCAGGCCTCTTCTACCACCCGACGATCGTCGACGGCGTGCGCTCCGACGACGATCTCTACGCGACTGAGACGTTCGGCCCCCTCGTGGGCGTCGCGACGTTCGAGTCGTTCGACGAGGCCATCGCGCTCGCGAACGGTCATGGCTATGGCCTCTCGAGCAGCATCTACACGAGCGATCCGCTGAGCGTCTTCCGCTTCCGCGAACGCATCTCGGCGGGCATGGTGAGCGTGAACAACTCCACGTCGGGAGCCGAGGCACACCTGCCGTTCGGCGGCAACGGACGCAGCGGGAACGGCTCGCGGCAGTCGGGCATCTGGGTGCTCGACCAGTTCACGCGCTGGCAGGCGATGAACTGGGACTACTCGGGCCACCTGCAGAAGGCGCAGATGGACGTGACCGACGTTGACGCCGATCTGGGGTTCCGCTTGACGGAGTGACCGGGCGAGCTGACGACGCCCGGTGCTACGGGGTCGGAGACGCCGAGGGCGACGCGGCCGTACCTTCTTCGGCAGGGGCGGCGCCTGAGAGTTCGATCGCCTGCGCGACCAGGTCCTGCGCGGACTCGATCTCCCGTTGGTAGGTCGCGAGGTCGCCCGCCCGCAGGGCGCGATCGGCCGCCTCGAAGTGTTGCGCAGCCTCGGCGAGCAGCTCGGCGACGGTCTGGTCGGTCTCACCGCCACCGCCACCGCCACCAGGGCCCTCCCCCCCGGCTCCACGTCCGCGACGGCGATGTCCAACGCCTCGTCGAGGTTGTCGCCGAGGGCGACCGTATCGCCGTTCACGACCACGATGAACTTCAGCTCCGGCACCGCGGCCGGCTGGTCGGCGCGCACGTACGCCGGCTGCACGTAGAGGAACGACTTCTCGATCGGGATCACCAGCAGGTCGCCGAAGAGCACGGTAGACCCACTCTGGCTCAGCAGCGTGCGCTCCGCGGAGAACTGCGGATCCTGGTTGACGCGCGAGAACACGATGCCGGGACCGGGCACGTTCTCATCCGAGGGGAGATCGAGCGACAACAGGCGACCGTAGGTCTCCGGGTCAGAGCCGGCAGCGAGCCACGCCACCATGTTCTGTCGACCCTTGGGAACGAACGGGAGCACGAGCTGGAAGCTCTCCTCGGTCTCCCCCGGCGCCTTCATCAACAGGTAGTAGGGGCGCAATCGCGGGGCGGTCTCGAGCGACGAGGTCGTCGTGGTGCCCGCGATCGTCACATCGCCCCGTGTGGGATCGGGCGCGATCTCCCACTGGTCCTGGTTCTGGTAGAAGACCGACGGATCGGACACGTGGTAGGTGGTGAACCGCGTCGCCTGCGCCTGGAACAGGTTCTCGGGATAGCGGAAGTGTTCGCGCATGGAATCCGAGGCAGCGTCGATGTCGGTGAACAGCCCCGGGTAGACGCGGTGCCACACCTGCACGATCGGCTCCTCCAGGTCCGCGTAGTAGGTCATCGTGCCGTCGTATGCGTCGACCACCACCTTGACGGAGTTCCGCATGTAGTTCACGAGCTGCGGGTTCAACTGACCGCCCGTGGCCTCCGCCAGGTTCACCGACTCCGAATACGGGTACTCGTTCGTCGTGGTGTAGGCGTCCCAGATCCAGTTCAAGCGGCCGTCCACCACCGCGAGGTACGGATCGTCGTCGAACGTGAGGAACGGCACCGGCTTCGGGACCCGGGCGCCGAGGCTCCGATAGATCATGATCCGGCTGTCCTCGACGATCTGACCTGAGATCAGCAGGTTCACGTCTCGGAAGCGCCATGCGAACAAGGCTCGCTGCAGCGAGTTGCCGATCTCGATGCCCCCGGTCCCGTCGTACCGGTAGCCCGGCGGTGCGCCCTCGTAGTCGAGCTCGTCCGTGCCCGACCCGGTGATCACGAAGGCCGTGTCCCCGGGACCGCCCTCGCCGAAGTAGATCCTCGGTTGGTCGAGCTCCGGACCGCCGATGTTGCGGACCGGGATGTCGGCGAGCTCGAGGACGGGGGCGCCTTCGCTGTTCGCGGTATTCACCTTCGCGGCTACGGCACCGTACCCGTGCGTGAACACGAGGTGCTCGTTCTGCCACGTCGTGGTCTCGCTCTGGGTCACCTCGCGCCCCGAGACCATGAGCACGCGCGGGGTACCGTCGAGCACATATCGGCCGACGTCGACGTCCCGGAACTCGTAGTAGTTGCGGATGCGCTGCGTGGACAGGAAGTTCTGCGCCAGGATCGACGGCCGCCACAGCCGGATGTTGTCCTTCGTGGCCTGGTTCGCCTCGAGGTCCTCACCGGTCACGACCGGCTCGTAACCCTCCTCGGGCGGCGACTCGATCTCCTCGGGAACGATGTCGAAGGCTCGCTGGGTGCCCTCGATGTTCTGCACGATGTACGGCTGCTCGCGTTGGAACTCCTGCGGCGTCACGCGGAACCGCTGGACGAAAGCCGGATATGCGGTGCCGAGCAGCACCGACACCGCGCCCAGCACGATCACGGCGATGATCGGCAGCGCCCATCGTTGCCGCCAGATGTTCGCGAAGAACAGCACCGCACAGATCACCGCCGCGATGATCAGGAAGTTGAGCGCCGGCAGCTGCGCGTTCACGTCGGTGTACGACGCCCCCTGCACCACCCCGCGCGGCGAGGACAACAGGTCGTAGCGCCCCAGGTAGTAGCCCCAGGCCTTGATCAGCATGATCAGGCCGAGCAGCACCGACAGGTGGGCCCGTGTCGCGGGGGCGACCCGCTCTGCCCAGGTGCGCGCCTGCGGTCGGATGCCGCCCCAGAAGAAGTGGGCGATCGCCGTCAGGAACGTCACACCGACGAACGCCGAGAACAGCCACCCCTGCAGGAACTTCAGCCACGGCAACGAGAAGATGTAGAAGGCCGGGTCGCGATCGAACAGCTGCTCCGGGTTGCCGAACTCGATGCCGCTCGAGTTCCGCCAGAGCAGGAACACCTGCCACTGCCGCGAGACCCCGATGCCGACCAGGAGCGCCAACACCGCGGCGGCAACCGGCAGCGCCCACCCGAGGATCGGCTCGAACGCCAGGCGCACGCGCTCGATCGCCTCCTGTTCCGGAGTCAGGAACCGCAGGGGCGGTGGCGCGAGGCGGCGAGTGAACAAGAGGTTCGCGTAGAGCAGCCCGAAGAACAGCAATCCGAACACCGCGCCGAGCGCCACCTTCGTGCGCAGCTCCGTCCAGAACACCCCGGACTGATCGATCTCGCGATACCAGAGGAGGTCGATGTAGAACGTCGACATCACCGTGAACAGCACGGCGAGCACGACGACCCCCCCGATCACGAACGCTGGCCAGCGTCGCTGGCGCGTGGGGATGCGGACGGTCGACATGGGTTCGGGTCGTTCCTCCTCGGACGGGCGGCGGGAGCGCCCAGGGCGAGCCTAACGCATGACGTGACGAGCGTCGGGCGTCACGCCGCCGGGAGCGCCTCGAGGGCGTCGACGGCGTCGTCGAACGTGGCGACCGGGATGAGCCGCATGCCGTCCGTGTCGACGTCGGCGAGCTCCTTCATGTTCCTCGCGGGCACGAGGAAGACCGTCGCCCCAGCGCGCTCGGCGCCGATCACCTTGTCGGCGATGCCGCCGATCGGACCGATGTCTCCCTCGGGGTCGATCGTGCCGGTGCCCGCGATCGTCCGCCCCCCCGTGAGGTCTTCGGAGGTGAGCGTGTCGTACAGGCCGAGCGAGAACATCAGGCCGGCCGAGGGACCGCCGACTTCGCCGCTGGAGATCTCGATCGGGAACGGGAACGCGTCGACCATGCTGATGCCGATCAGCGGCTCGTCGTTTCCGGGGACGCAGGGCTGCCGCAGCAGTTCGATGTCGTGGGCTTCTCCCCCGGCGCGTACCCGGAAGGTCACGGGCTCGTCGACGGGTACTCGGTCGATCGCCCGGCTCGCCTCGCGACTCGATCCGACGCGCCGGCCGCCGATCGCCACCACCACATCGCCGACGAACAGCTCGCCGCCGGCGGGGCAGTCGGGGCCGACGGCCTCGATCAGAGCGCCGTCGCCGTGCTCCTCCGGGTAGTCGAACAGCTCGGTGAGCACCACGATCGACGCGTCGATCTTGCTCTGATCCATCTGGGAGATCGCGCGTTCCTGCTCCTGCTCACGATCGACACCGGGCGGATAGATCACGTCCTCGCCGACGATGAAGCGGGACTCGTCGATCCAGGCCACGAGCGACTGGAGCGCCGTGACCTGCTGCCAGCGGACGGTCGTCATGATGAACGTGCCCTCGGACCCGTACCGGGGAACGTCCTGCACGTCGATCAGCGTCGCGACGTCGTTCGCGGGCCCCGGTCCGACCGCGTAGTAGGGCAGTCGGATCCAGGCCGCGGCGAACGCGACCCCGAACAGGGCGGAGAGCGCGACGATGCGGACGGGGCGTCTCATGATCGGCTTCGATAGTACGGGCGGCGCAGCCCTGTCCCTTCACGGAAGCCCTGCGGGCGAAGTACGCTCGTGCTCGCCGAGAGGAGGACGGTCCGTGGGAACCGTGCTGGTGGTGCTCATCGCCGTGGCCGTCGGCGTGCTCGTCTTCCGGCTCACGGCCGGAGGCATGGAGCCGACGAGGTCGGCCGAGCCCGCCACTCCCGGCCCGGACGACGAGGTCGGTGTGTGGTCCGGCGGCGAAGGTGAGGGGCGTTCGGCACGCGCGTCGACCGAGCGCCGCAGCGAGGTGCCGGAGGGCTACATCCCGGTCGCGCCCGGCGCGCCGTCGTGGCATGCGCGACTCGGCGGTGCGATGGGCCTGGTGATCGCGGTCGCGATCGGCGCGATCGCTCTCGCGTTCTCGCTGTGGGCCCTGGTGTCGTTCGTGTCGCGCCTCGTCTCCGACGCCGGCGCCTGAGGAACGTTGATCTCGAGGTGCCTAGCGGCGCCGCACCAGCTGGAACGCCGATCGGTAGTCCTCGAGGTGCTCGAGCATGCGGCCCGTGCCGATCGCGACGGTCTCGAGCGGCCGCTCAACGACGTGCACCGGCACCTCGCATTCCTGAGCGAGGAGCATGTCGAATCCCCGCAACAGCGCGCCCCCGCCGGTGAGGAACATGCCCGTCTCGAGCACGTCGTGCGTGAGCTCCGGCGGCGCCTCGGCGAGGGTGAGACGTGCGGCGTCGACGATGCCACGCACCGGTTCACCGATCGCCTTGCGGATCTCGTCCTCGGTGACCCTCACCTCGACGGTGTTACCTGTGGCGAGCTCGCGCCCGATCACGACCGCGGCCTTGCTGCCCGGCGTCGGGAAGGCCGACCCGATCGCGACCTTGATCTCCTCGGCCGCCTTCTCACCGATCGCCACCCCGTACTCGGTACGGATATGTTGCTGCACGGCCGCATCGAGATCGAACCCGCCGAGCGACGCGGAGCGGCCGCTCACCACTCCTCCCATCGACACGACGGCCATCTCCGACCGGCCGCCGCCGATGTCGACGACGAGGTGTCCCACCGGCTCGTGCACGGGCAGGCCCGCTCCGATCGCGGCCGCAAGCGGCTCCTCCACCAGCGTCACCTGGCGCACCCCGGCCGACTTGATGGCGTCCTCGATCGCGCGTCGCTCGACCTCCGAGCTCATCGAGGGCACCGCCGCCAGCACCCGAGGTCTCGGGAAGCGCACGGTCATCGTGCGCCGGATCACGACCTCGATCATGGCTTGCGTGACCTCGAACTCGGTCATCGTGCCCTGCTTGAGCGGTCGCACCGCGAGCACGTTGCCGGAGTCGTTGCCGAGCAACTGCCAGGCCTCCTCGCCCATCGCCAGCACCTCGCCGGTGTCTGCCCGCACGGCCACCACGGCAGGCTCGTCGAAGACCACGCCCTCACCTTGGCGGTACACGAGGGTGTTCGCGGTGCCGAGGTCGATCGCGAGGTCGCGGCCCATCGCTATCGCATCCCGAGGATCGCCATCTAGCTGCCCATCACCCAGCGGGCCTCACCCGAGACGAGTCCTTCCTTCTTCCAGATGGGCACGTCCTCCTTGAGGCGCTCGATGCCGTGACGGCAGGCCTCGAACGCCTCGGCGCGGTGGGGCGCCGATACGGCGACGATCACGCTGGTCTCGCCGACATCGAGGGCTCCCACGCGGTGCAGGATCGCGACCCTGCGGATCGACCAACGCTCCTGGATCTCGTCGGCGAGCTCGCCCAGTCGCTGCTCGGCGAGCTCGTGCCAGGCTTCGTACGTGAGGCCGGTGACGTCGCCGGCATCGGAGTGGTCACGCACGGTACCCGCGAAGATGCACACGGCACCGGCTCCCCGGTCGACCACGGCCGCCACCGCCTCGTCGAGCGAGAGGGGCGAGTCCTGCACGCGCGTCAGCGCGCTCGCGTCGGGCTCGGAGCCGGTTCGCAGGTCGGACACGCGGCCATCGTAACCAAGGCCGAAGAACCGAGGGGTCGTACGATGACCTGATGAGCGATCAGGGAGGCGGCGGTTTCGGGTTCGGGTTCGGCATGGATCCGGAGTCGCTGCGTGACGCGCCGCTCTTCCGCGAGATGCAGCGCGTGATGTCGGCCTCGTCGGGCCCCGTGAACTGGGAGCTCGCGCGTCAGGTCGCCGTCGCGAGCGCCGCCGAGGCGGGCGAAGATCGCGACGCCACCGACGAGGAGCGCCACGGCTTCGAGGAAGCCGTGCGCGTCGCCGAACTCCACGTGGCCCGGTTCACCGGGCTCGATCCGCCTACCGACGTCGCCGAGGTGCGCGCGGTCCGCCGAGCCGAGTGGATCGGCGCGAACACGGAGAACCTCGCCGGCCTCCTGGAACCGGCGGCCAGGCGCATCGGCGAGTCGATGGAGCTCACGCAGCGCGAGACCCTTCCTCCGGAGATGCAGGCGATGAGCGGCATGCTGGCGCAGATCTCACCGCTGCTGATGGGGGCGCAGGTCGGACAGGTGCTCGGGTTCCTGGCACAGCGGGTGCTCGGGCAGTTCGACGTGGCGGTGCCGCGGTCGGGACCGGGCGCCGTGATGTTCGTGGTGCCCAACGTGCGTCGGTTCGAAGCCGACTGGTCGCTCGATGCGACCGATTTCCGCACGTTCGTGGCCCTTCACGAGGTGACGCACCGCTTCGAGTTCGCGCAGCCATGGGCGCGGACCCGCTTCGCCGACCTGCTCGACGACTTCCTGTCGACGCTGCGGTTCGACATGGATGCCCTGCAGTCGCGGTTGGCGACGATCGACGCCAGCGATCCCGAGGCGCTGCAGCGCATGCTCGAGAGCGACGAGGGCCTCTTCGGCGCCGAGCTCGACGACGAACAGCGACTGAAGCTCGGGCGCATCCAAGCGTTCATGTCGGCGGCCGAAGGCTACGGGGACCACGTGATGCATGCGTTGGGAGCCGAGTTGCTGCCGTCGTACGGACGCATCGAAGAGGCGATGCGCCGGTACCGCGAGGGCGAGGCGGGCGACCCCGTGTTCGAGCGGCTGCTCGGAGTGGAGATGAAGCGCGAGCAGTACGAGGTGGGCCGAGCGTTCTGCGACACGGTGGTCTCGCTCACCGACGAGGCGACGCTGTCGCGCATGTGGGAGTCGGCCGACGCGATGCCGTCGCTGCCCGAGGTCGCGGAGCCGCGGCTGTGGCTCGCTCGAACGGTCTAGGAGCGAGCGCGGGCGCAGCAGGGTCGGTCGGGTATCCTCTCCGCTCGATGGATCCGGTCGGAGAACTGGTCGCAGCGGCCGTCGTCGACGAGCGCGTCTGGGAGGCGTACGGCGCTCAGGCGAACGACGGCGTCTACCTCGTCGGCCAGCCGGGCCCTGCCCTCCCCTTCGTGATCTTCCGTGCGTGGAAGGTGCCCGTCGGCGTCGTGAGCGAGGAGATCCGGCTGATCGGTCCGTCGGGGCGAACGATCTTCCGGTGGGGACCGCAGCCGCGGCGCATGGCCGGCGCGATGGACCTCACGACCGAGCTCGATCGTGTCGGTGACGCGGTCTTCGACGAGACCGGCACCTACGTGGCGTCGTTCATCATCGACGACGCGATCGTGGGCGAGATCGAGTTCCCGGTCTTCGTCCAGAGCGCGCCTGCGAAGCTCGCGAAGGAGACCGAGGACGGCTTGAAGAAGTCCGACGTGATCTGGGTCGGGTACGAACAGGCCGGGAAGCGGCGCACGGCGCCGGTGTGGTTCGCCTACAAGGACGGGAAGATCTTCGTGATCTCCAAGCGCGAGCCGGGCCCCGAGGAGCAGACGGTGCCGGGTGTGCCCGACGCGCATCAGCTCGTGGTCGTCACCCGCCGGAAGGGTCGCGACACGTCGCTCGAAGAGTTCTGGGCGGCCCAGCGCACGCTCGAGGGTGCGGAGTGGGAGGCGGCCGCCGGCGTGCTCGCCGACAAGCGTAAGAGCCGCGTGGGCTCGCCTGCCGAGAACATCGCGAAGTGGCGCGGCTCGTGCGACATCGTCGAGCTCACACCCAACGTCTCGGCCTGACCCGCTAGCCCGGCCGGTTGACGGGGCGCCCCATCGCTTCGGCGAGCGCCACCAGCTCCTTGCCGAGCGCTTCCATCTCCTCGGGCATCAGCGCCTGCGGACCGTCGCAGAGCGCCCCCTCTGGATCGTGGTGCACGTCGATCATCACCGCGTCGGCGCCCGCTGCCACCGCCGCCCGAGCCATCGGCGCCACGAGGTGCTTCTTGCCGACGGCGTGTGACGGATCGACGATCACGGGCAGATGCGACTCGTGCTGGGCCACCGCCATGCCGGCCAGATCGAGCGTGTTCCTCGTGGCCGGCTCGAAGGTGCGGATGCCCCGTTCGCAGAGGATCACCTCCGAGTTCCCGCGCTGCGCGACGTACTCCGCCGCCTGCAGCCACTCGTCGATCGTCATCGCGAGCCCGCGCTTCAGCATCACGGGCTTCGCCGTGAGCCCGACCTCCTTCAGGAGCTCGAAGTTCTGCGCGTTGCGCGTGCCGACCCGGATGCAATCGGCGATCTCCGCCACGCGGCTCACCTGCGACACGTCGACGACCTCGACGATGATCGGCAGCCCCGTGTCGCGGCGGCACTCCACGAGGATCTCGAGCCCGCGCTCCCCCAGCCCCTGGAACGAGTAGGGCGACGTCCTCGGCTTGTAGATGTCGCCCCGCAGCACCGTGGCGCCCGCGGCCTTGGCGGCCCGGGTCGCGATCATCGCCTGCTCCTCGCTCTCGACCGCACACGGCCCCGCGATGATCGTGAACGTACTCCGTCCGACGGGGGTCGACCCCACCATCACGGTCGTGGCCTCGGGGTGCAGGTCGCGAGCGACCATCTTGTAGGGCTTGCCGATCTGGATCACGTGGTCGACGCCGGCGAGCTGGGTGAACGGGATCGCCTGGAAGCGCGCGGTGTCCCCCACGAGCCCGACCACCGTGTGCACGGCGCCGCGGGAGACGAACGCCTCCCCTCCCGCGTTGCGCACCTTCTCGCAAACGACCTCGATGTCCGAGTCCGTCGCGTCCTGCTTCATGACGACGACCATGTGCGGATCCCTTCGTCCTCGCCCGGTGGCGGCACGCCGGGACGAGAAAGCCCCGGGTACCGACCCGGGGCCGCTGTCGCTGGATGGCTACCGGCGACTACCCCGGGTCGCGCCCGAAGTAGGTGAACCAGAAGCAGACGTAGCCCTGCATGACCGAGCAATGATGCCCGACGATCGCCGGCATGACAAGCGAGGCGGCCGCTCGTGACATCGATATCGATCATGCGTTCTCGTGCTCGCGTAGGATGCGCCACGATGGCTGCCACGTTCACGGTGCTCGACCACCCGCTCGCCGGCGATCTGCTCACCGGCCTCCGCGATCGCGACACCGGGCCCGCCGAGTACCGCGCGCTGACCCGCCGCCTCGGACTCCTGCTCGTCACCGAGGCCACACGTGACCTCGCGACCGAGCCGCGGAAGATCGACACCCCGCTGGAACCCTTCGAGGGCACCCAGGTCTCGAAGCGCGTCGTCGCGATCCCGGTGCTGCGGGCGGGTCTCGGACTGCTCGAGGCGGTGACCGACCTCTACCCCGACGCCGTGGTCGGCTACCTCGGCATGGAGCGAGACGAGGAGACGCACGAGCCTCGCGACTACTACGCGAAGCTCCCCGAGCTCGCCGGACGCAAGGCGCTCGTGGTGGACCCGATGCTCGCGACCGGAGGAAGCGGGAGCGCCGCGGTGGGCTACGTCAAGGACGCCGGCGCCGACGACATCACCTTCGTGTGCGTGGTCGCCGCGCCCGAGGGGCTCGCGAGGCTCCAGGCCGACCACCCCGGCGTGCCGATCGTGGCCGCGGCGCTCGACCGCGAGCTCAACGCGAACGCCTACATCATGCCGGGGCTCGGGGACTTCGGCGACCGTCTGTACGGCACGTTCTAGTCCATGATGGACTAGACGCCGGTGGAGCCCTCGTACGCTCTCCCCGCGGCCGCCGGCGGGCGCACCTTGCCGACGAAGCCGGCCAGCACGATGATCGTGACGACGTACGGCGTCATCCGGATGAACTCCGGCGGGATCGCGCCGATGATCGGCGCGTCGGCGAGTCGGAGCGGGATCGCCTGCGCGAACCCGAAGATGAACGCAGCCCCCATGAGCCGGATCGGGTTCCAGTTCGACAGGATCAGGGCCGCCAGGGCGATGAACCCGAGTCCCTGCGTCTGGCCCTCGTTCCAGCTGAGGTTCACCTCGACCGCGAGGAACGCTCCCGCCATCCCCGCGAGCGCACCGGACAACAGCACCGCCTCGTACCGGTACGGAGAGACCCGCACGCCGAGCGAGCGCGCCGCCTCGGGGTTCTCTCCGCACGATCGGAGCCGAAGTCCCCAGCGCGTCCGATACAGGGAGTACCAGACCGGGATCACCATCAGGAACGCCACGACCACCATCGGCGAGATGCCGTCGAACGCCCTCCCCAGCCCCCACGGCAGGCTCGAGAGCAGCGGGATGTCGATCGAATCCATGTGCGGCTGCCCCGAGTCGGACTGCGTCGCCTGCCCGAACGCGATGGTGGACAGGAAGCGCGCCACGCCCACCGCCACCAGGTTGATCACGACGCCGGACACGATCTGATCCACCTTGAAGGTCACGGTCGCCAGGGCATGGATCGATGCGAAGATCGCGCCCGCCGCGGCGCCGATCAGGATGCCGGCGAGCGGACCCCACGGCAGGCCGAGCTCGGGCGTGAGCTCGGCCGTACCCCACGACCCCGTCACGGTGCCGACGATCATCATGCCCTCGAGGCCGATGTTCACGATGCCCGACCGCTCGCTGTAGAGGCCGCCGAGCCCCGTGAGGTAGATGATCGTGAAGTAGGTGAGGGCGATGCCGATCGCCGCGCCGATATCTCCGAGCGGCATCAGCGATCGACCTCACGGGGCGGTCCGGGCTCGCCCGCCCCCTCGATGTCGACGCTCGCCTCGGCGTCGCGCAGATCCTCGACGTCCGCGGCCCTGCGGAGCTGTCGGGAGAACAACCGGCGCTTCGCCACCTGGTACGTCACGACCACCGACATGATCAGCAGGCCCTGCAGGATGATGATGAACTCCCGCGGCACGTCGGTCTCGAGCTGCAGCGAGGTCTCACCTCGGGCGAGCACGCCCCACAGCAACGCGGCGAACACGATGCCGACCGGGCTGTTCTGCCCGAGGAAGGCCACGGCGATACCGGTGAAGCCGATGCCGGCCTCGTACCCGGCCGGCAGGAAGCCCTGATCGGCGAAGAGTTGTTGGATGCCCACCAACCCGGCGAGCGCGCCCGACAGCAGGAAGAGCTTCACCTGCACCGCGCCGATCGAGATGCCGGCCGCTCGGGCGGAACCCGGTGAGGCTCCGACCGCGCGAGCCTCGTACCCGAGCCGCATGCGCCGCATGATGAACCACACGACCGCCGCGGCGACGATGGCCATCGGCAGCACCCACGACAGCCGCGCGCTCGATCGGATGCCGAACAGGTGCCCGAGATCGGGGATCATCGCCGCGTCGGGGAACGGATCGGTGCGAAGGTTCACGTTGAAACCCCCGCCGATGTCTTCGTAGCGCAGCGGGCCACGGATCACCCAGGCGACGAGGCTCGCCGCGATTCCGTTCATCATGATCGTCGTCACGACCTCGTGAGCCCCCGTCTTGACCTTGAGGATCGCTGGCACGGCCGCCCAGGCCATGCCGCCGAGGACGCCGAAGACGAGCACCGAGAGCACCAACAAGGGCGCAGGGAGGAACGTGAAGGTCAGGGCCGCGAACGATGCCGACGCCATGCCGACGATGAACTGGCCCTCGACGCCGATGTTGAACATGCCGCCCTTGAAGCACACGGAGACCGCGAGCGCGGAGAAGATCAACGGGCCGGCGTTCGCGAGCACGTAGCCGAGCCCGGTCGCGTCGCCGAAGGACCCGGAGAGGATCGCGCTGTACACGACCAGCGGGCTCTCGCCGTACGCGATCACGATGACCGAGCCCAGCAACACGGCGATGCCGAGCGCGGTGAGCAGGGCGAGCAACTGACCGCCGATGTTCTCCACCCACTCGGGCCGATGTGCCTCGCGCACGGTCGTCGCCTCGACGGTCGCCATCAGCGAGCCCCCGACGTGGCCTTGCCACCGAGCATGCCGCGACCGACCTCTTCGGCTGGAGCGTCGGGCGCGTACTCGCCCGTGATCCGTCCTTCGTAGAGGGTGACGATCCGATCCGAGAGCGCGTAGATCTCGTCGAGCTCCGCCGAGATCAACAGCACGGCTCGCCCCTCGGCCTTCTGCTCCAGGATCTGGCTCCACACGAACTCGATCGCTCCGACGTCGAGGCCCCGCGTCGGCTGCGCGGCGAGCAGCAGCTTCGGATCGGTCTCGAGCTCGCGCGCGAGGATCAGCTTCTGTTGGTTGCCGCCCGACAGCGTGCGGGCCGTCGACTCGATGCTGCGGGTCCGCACATCGAACTGGGCGATCAGCCGCACGGCGAGCTCCTTCATCTTCTTGATGAAGAGCACTCCCCGTCGGCTGGAGTAGTCGGCATCGTCATGCCGGCCGATCACGGTGTTCTCCCAGATCGTCATGTCGAGCACGAGCCCCTGGTCGTGGCGATCCTCGGGCACGAAGGCGACCCCGCTGTTGCGGATCTCCTGGGTGCTCATCGCTCGCAGGTCGTGGCCGTCGAGCGACACCTCACCTCCGTCGAGGGGACGCAACCCCATGATCGAATCGGCGAGCTCCCTCTGTCCGTTGCCCTCGACACCCGCGACTCCGACGATCTCCCCCGATCGCACCTCGAGGGAGAGCCCCTGGAGCCGCCCGCCACGCAGGTCGTCGAGCCGCAGGACGGTCTCCCCCACCTCCACATGCGGCTTCTCGAGGCGGAACAGCACCGGGCGCCCGACCATCATCTCGGCGAGCTTGGCCTTGTTCGTCTCGGCCGGCGTGGTCTCACCTACCACCGCGCCGCGTCGCAGCACCGTGATGCGGTCGGCGATCGCGAGCACCTCGTCGAGTTTGTGGCTGATGAAAACGATCGTCTTGCCGTCCTCGCGCAGCTTCCGGAGGTTCTCGAACAGCTCCTTGGTCTCCGCAGGCGTGAGCACCGCCGTGGGCTCATCGAGGATCAGGATGTCGACCCCGCGGAAGAGGGCCTTGAGGATCTCCACCCGCTGCTCTTCACCCACGGAGAGATCCTCGACGGGGGTCGTGGGATCGATGTCGAAGCCGTAGGCCTCGGCCAGCTGGGCCACCTGCTTCTCGGCCTCGTCGGCGTGAAGGATCGGCCCATCCTCGTCGCCGAGGATCACGTTCTGGGCGACGGTGAACGGATCGACGAGCACGAAGTGCTGGTGCACCATGCCGATGCCCATGGAGATCGCGTCACGCGGCGAAGAGATCTTCACCACGTCGCCCTTCATGCGGATCGTGCCCCCGTCGGGCGGGTAGAGCCCGTAGAGGACCCGCATCAGCGTGGACTTGCCCGCGCCGTTCTCGCCGATGAGGGCATGGACCTCACCCTTGCGGAGTTCGATCGTGACCTCGTCGTTGGCGAGCACACCGGGGAAGCGCTTGCTGACGCCCTCCATCACGACGAGGGGCGAGGCGCTCTCGCGCCTCGCCCCTCCATCGGTCGATGCCATGAGTTGGTCGACCGCCCGCTACGGCTCGGTCGGAACCTCGATCTCACCGTCGAGGATCTGCTGCTTGTACTCCTCGACCTGGTCGACGATGTCCTGCCCCATGAGGTCGGGGTTCGACGTCGCGTACGAGATGCCCTCGTCGGCGAGGCCGAAGACCTGCCCGACGCCGCCCTCGAACGAGCCGTCGCTCACGGACACGATCGCGTCGTACACGGCCGTGTCGACCCGCTTGATCATCGAGGTCATGATCCACTCCGCCTGCTCGGCCGAGACGACCTCGTGCTGGTCTGAGTCGACCCCGATCGCGATCTGCTGCTGCTCGACCGCAGCCTTGAACAGGCCGTTCCCGGAGTCGCCCGCGGCGTGGTAGATGATGCACGCGCCGTTGTCGTACATCTTGTTCGACAGGGCCTCGCCCTGGGTCGGGTCGTCGAACGCCTTCGTCGTGTCGCCGATGTACTCCACCAGCACCTCGACGTCAGGAGCGACTTCCGCCACGCCCGCGACGAAGCCGGCCTCGAACTTCGCGATCAGCGGACCGATCTGACCGCCGAGGAAGCCGACGGTGTCGCAGCCCAGCTCCTGAGCCTTCAGACCCCCCGCTACTCCGACGAGGAACGAGCCTTGCTCCTCCTGGAACGCCAGGTCGACGACGTTGGGGATCGCATCCGCCTCGTTGTCCAAACCACAGGCGGTGCCGCACGTCGCGTAGCCGTCGATGATGCCGAACGACGTGTCCGGGTAGTCGGGCGCGATCGCGTTGATACCGGGCGTGAACGCGAATCCCGTCCCGATCACGACGTCGTAGCCCGCCTCGGCGAGCGACTGCGTGTTCTCATCGAGGTTCGTGCCCTCGGAATTCGCCTCGATGAACTCGGTGTTCTCCTCGCAGACGACGCCGTCCGCGATCGCCTGGTTGAGGCCCATCTCCGACAGGTCGTTGAACCCGTTGTCGCCGAGGCCACCCACGTCGAGCGCCACGCCGACCGTGAGGTCGGAGTTGCACTCGGCAGCAGCGCCATCGGTCGGTTCGCCGCCACCGTCGCCAGACCCTTCGTCGTCACCGCACGCGGCGGCGACGAGCGAGAGCGCGACGAGCGGCAAGGCGAACATGCGGAGCCATTTCGGCATGCTTCCCCTCCCGTTCCTCGTATCGGATCCCCGGAACCGCGCGTGGCGGTCCGCGTGGATTGTCCCTGCGGGGCCCTTGGCCCGTCAAACGAGTACCCCGTGGGAGACTACGCAGCCGGGAGGGAGACGGGATGCCCGAGCACCGCGGCCGATCGATCGAGGACGACATCAAGGAGCGGGTGGCGATATCGCCCTTCCACGCATCGATGGGCATCTCGGTCATGTCCGTTCGTGAGGGCGAGGTCGATCTGCGACTCGAGGCCCGGCCCGATCACGCGAACCTGCACGGCACGGTGCACGGGGGCGTGCTCGCGACCCTCGCCGACACGGCTGCGGGCCTCGCCGTGCGGTCCGCCACGGCCGATCCCGGCGGTCGGCACGCGAGCGCGAACCTCGACGTCCAGTACCTGGCATCGGCAACCACGGGAACGCTCTTCGCCACGGGGCGGGTCGTCAAGCTCGGTCGTCGGCTCGCGTTCGCGGAGGCAGAGGTCACCGACGGCGACGGAACGACCGTCGCGCGAGCCCAGGTGACGGTCGCGCTCTCACCACCCGAGGCGGCCCCTCAGTAGTCGGTCTCGACGGCCTGCATCGCCGCCGGCAGCTGCGACAGCGCGCCCTGCAGCCCCATCAGCAGGCCCATGTTCCCGGCGACCTTGACCTTGCCCGTCATGAACGCGGTCACGACCGAGAGCTCGCTCTTGGCGAGCTTCACCGCCGTCTCGTAGCTCTGGGTGATCGTCGCGTCGGGGCCGTCTGCGTCGCCGACGCCCATGTCGATCGTGCCTTCGGCGATCTCGATCCAGTAGTGGGTCTCGCCATCGCTCGACGTGATGATCTGTTGGATCGTCGCGTGCTGGCTCGCCGCCGCCTGGCGGAACTCGTCGTTCGCGTTCAGCTGTGCCTTCACGGCGTCGGCCCACTCGGTGGACAGGAACTTCACGGACACGTCGATCGTCTCCTTGCCTCGGGCTCGCCTTTCGGGTGGCGGGTGGTTGCGGGCGAGTATAGGCGCGCGATTCATCCGCCTTCGGCGAGGTCGCGCTCCCACTCGCGGAGCTCGAACCAGCCGGGGTCGGTGAGGTGCGAGGCGTCGGACAGGAACCAGGCGAGCCGCTCCTCGCCTCGGATCACGACCGTGTTCAGGCTCGTGTTCTCGGGCAGGAAGAACATGTCCTGGTCACGGATGCCCAGGATGTCGCTGAAGTACGCGTTGATCACGCCCCCGTGCGCGACCACCACGACATCGCCTCCGGGTTCCGCGGTGATGATCGCCTCGACCGCGGCGACGCACCGCCGCCGGAAGTCCTCGGCCCGCTCACTGCCGGGCGCGAGGTGCCAGGCCGGATCCTGGTTGCGGAACAGGTCGATCGCCTCGGGGTGCTCCTCGAAGATCTGCTCGAAGTCCTTCGACTCCCACTCCCCGGCGAACCACTCGCAGAGCTCGCCCCGCTCGATGACGGGCATCGCCACGCGATCGGCGTAGACCTGCGCGGTCTCGCGGGCACGGGCCAGCGTCGACGAGTAGATCGCCGCGGGGCGGGGCAGCAGCACCAACCGCTCGGCGAGGCGCTCGGCCTGCGACAGTCCCACCTCGCCGAGCGGCGGATCGTACTGGCGGCCCAGCGGGGTCTCGATGTGCGCGGTCGAGGTGTAGTCGGGTCGCGCGTGACGGATCAGGTACAGGCGGCGGTCGGTCACCGGAACGCCTCGGGCACGGCCGTCTTCGCGGCGCGGCGCGCCCGCCACGTGTCGGCGTAGGCCTGCACGTCCTCTCGGAGCCAGATGCGACCCGACGCGAGCGCGGTGATCGGCTCGGGGAAGGACCCCCGGTCGATGTAGGTCACGACCCGTCGCTTGTCCCACCCCATGATCTCGGCAGCCTCGGCGACCCCGACCACGTCGGGCACGAGCTCGATCGTGAGCGCGACGTCGTCGCCCGTGATCCGGCGGAGCTCGGCGAGGCACTCGTCCTTGCTGATGCCGGTGACCTCGATGTAGGCGGGCACGTCGAGCACCTGGGCGACGTAGCGGCCGCCGGTCTGCCACATGCGGGCGCGCGCCTCCATCGGGCCATCGTAGCCCGAGGCGCCGATCACTCCGCGGAAGCCGGCGGGCGATAGTGGCCCTGGCGACGGAGCTCCTTGCGCCAGCACTCCGTGTGCCAGTGACGGCGGGCGTCGACGTCGCCGACCGGCACCACGACCAGGTGGGCGATGCCGGCACGGACCTCGTGATCGCATCCGGGGCATCGATAGCCCTTCTGACCGCCGACCGCACGCACCTCGTATCCGGGAGCCCGTGCCCAGCTCGGTGCGTCGGGCGTCGTGCGCGAGGGGTCGACCGGATCCGGCGGCCGGAAGTACTCGGGGTTGCGGCGGTTCTTCCTCGGCATCAGACCTGCTCCCCGCGCATGAATGCCGCGACGAGGGGGGCGAACGAGGCGGCGACCTCGCGGGCGTCGTCCTTGCGTGAGCGTTCCGAGCGAATGCCCGCCGCCGTCGACCGGGTGCAGAGTCGCGCGTGGGCAGCTTGGCGAGCACCGGGTGCGAGCACGTCGGGCGTGGCGAACGGATCCTTCGTGCCTTGCAGGAACAGCATCGGCACCTCGATGCCGTACAGATGCTCGTCTCGCACCCGCTCCGGCTTGCCCGGAGGATGCAAGGGGTACCCGAGGAAGACGAGTCCGGCGGCGGGCACGCCCTCGGCGACCGCCACCGACGCCATGCGCCCCCCGAACGACTTCCCCCCGACCCAGACCGGCTCGTCGCCGTCCGCACGATCAGCCGCCGCCGCGAACGCCGCCCGCACCGTGGCGACCGCGATCGGTTCGCGGTCCGGTGATCGCTTGCCCGCTTCCATGTACGGGAAGTTGCATCGCAACGCCGCCACGCCCTCGTCGGCGATCGCGCGAGCGAACCCCGCCATGAACGGATGGTCCATGCCCGCGCCGGCGCCGTGGAACAGCGTGAGCGAGGCGAACGCGTCGCGGGGCCGCACGTACGCGGCGCTCACCGTGCCCTTCTCGGGCACGTCGATCGTGAACCGTTCCTCGGGGTTCGGCACGCGTGCCATCATGCATGCCATGACGGCGAAGGGCACGTTGCACCTCGGTACTTCCGGGTGGTCGTTCGACGGGTGGAAGCACGGCGTCTTCTACCCGGAGGGCCTGAAGAACCGCGAGATGCTGCATTACTACACGACCCAGCTGAGCTCGGTCGAGATCAATTACACGTTCCGTCGGTTCCCGACGGAGAAGTCGCTGACCACGTGGCGCGAGCATGCAGCCGAGGGGTTCGTGTTCACGTTGAAGGCGAACCAGCGCATCACGCATTTCAAGCGGTTGCGCGATACCGACGACGACGTGCGCGACTTCCTCGAGCGAGCGAAGCTGCTCGGCGACCGGCTGGGGTGCGTGTTGTTCCAGTGCCCGCCGAGCCTGCAGTACGACCGGGAGCTGATCGAGCGGTTCGTGGGCTACCTGCCACCGGGCCCTCCGGCGTTCGCGATGGAGTTCCGGCACGCGTCGTGGAACGAGGCGAAGGACCTGCTGCGCGATCAGGGCGTCGCGTGGTGCGTCGCCGAGACCGACGAGCGCGACCCCACGCCCGAGGAGCTCTCATGGGAGCCGGTCGGATACCTCCGGTTGCGCAGGACCGAGTACGGCGACGACGAGCTCGAGGAGTGGGCGGGACGGATCCGACCGGCGCTCGAGTCCGGGGCCGACATCTTCTGCTACTTCAAGCACGAGGACGACGGCTTCGGCCCGAAGATGGCCAAACGGTTGGAAGGCCTGCTCGCTTCCTCCGGCCAGCCGCTCTAGCCGATCAGCGGCAAGCGTGGATCGGGATGCTCCCCCTGCGGCCTCCGTCCCGACGCCGCCCGGATCCACTCCAGGTCGTCGGACAGGTCCGCCGGACGCGTCCCCACCGTGCGGCGTGCGAGCAGCTCGTCCAGGATGGTCGCGGTCGTGGCGATCCCCTCCGGCGTCGCGATCGGGTCGATGCCGAGCGGGTCGGTCAGGTCCAGCCCGTGCACGACCGCCTCGACGACCCGGCTCGGGATGAACTCCCCCAGCTCCATGAGCGCGTAGTACCCGGAGCCGATCAGGCCCGGCGGGTTCGAGCGCGCCCCCTCGATCACCTTGGCGAACGTGGACTCGAGGACACCGGGCATGTCCGCCGGCGTCTTGCCGTCCACCATCGTGTAGGCGAAGTCGTAGACGACCGGCGCGACCTCCGACCTCGGGAAGATGAAGAAGCTCACGCGGTCGCGCCCGGGCTGACCTTCGGGTTGCGGGTCGTCGACCAGCATGTGCGCGAGCCCGATCGAGATGTCGAAGTGTCCGGCCAGCTCGAACAACGTCCAGTGCGCTTGCTCCGGGTCGAACGGCGCGAGGAGGGTCTCGGTCTGCCACTGCTCAGGGGTGAGCCCCTTGAACACATCGAGGAGGCCGGCCAGTTCTCGTTCCAGCGTGTCAACATGGTTCCCGTAGTCGTCCACCGTCGACCCCCTGTGTCGATCGCCCGCTCACGGAGTTGACCACGCCGATGCCCCGATGGTCGAACCGAGACCCTGGGCGCCGATGGGCCGTCGTGCACCGGCCGCACGCCGTGGCCGGCGAGTAGGTCGCGCCTCGACTACGCGGTCGATGATCCGACCAGGTACTCGTGAGGAGGTCGCCCCGCGAAGGGCGAGTGTGCCGTCCATGTCATGCGGACGTGACCGTGAGCCGTCTGCATCTGCGCGCCGCAGACCCCGCACATCTCGACCCCCGGTTCGAGCCTGCTCGGCAGGAGGATCGAGGAGCCACATGCGGTACACGCTCGTGGGACGGGCCCTCTCGCCACCACCATCTCGACCACCTCCGATCGACCGCCAGCGTGCGCCCGGTGGCGGCACTCGATCCAGGGCGAAGGACCCTCCGACGAGAGGTCTTTGCCTCAGGGCGCGGACCCATACCGCGCCTACGGTGGCATGGGAGGCCTGCACGGTCCGATGCGTCGAGCCGTGACGGCCCATGATCGATGGAGGAGGAAGCCATGTCGCAACCATGGGCATCGTTCCTACAGGCGCATGCCGCGCTCCGAGGCCGCATCGCATCGGCGTGCCGAGCCACGGCCGACTCGGCGGCGTTGGATGAACCATCGCTGCACCGTGAGCTGGTGGAGCTCCACGGGCTGCTGGCCCACGGGATGCTTCGGCACATGGACGTCGAGGATCGCGTGCTCTACCCGGCCCTCGCCCGCGCGGAGGGCCAGATGAGCGTCGATCTCCTGGCGAGTGACCACCGAGCGATCGCGGGTCTCGAGCGTGAGGTGGCGCTGGCGGAGGAAGCGCTCTCGCACGGCGCGCTCGCACCCGAGGACCGGCGCAGGCTCGTCCGCACGCTGCACGGCCTCGAGATGCTGGTCGACCTGCACATGACCAAGGAAGAGGAGATCTGCCTGCCAGCCCTCGACCGTGAGCTCGAGGAAGCGATCCGCCAGGACCTGGAAGACGGCCTGGACACGATGGAGAGGGCCGAGCTCCTGGCGGAGTAGACCCGTTCCTCAGGGGACGTCGGCCGATCCCTCCGATCGCTCGGCGAGCAGGGTGGCGACCTCGTCGTCGCCGGTCTGGGAGAAGTCGTCGTAGAACTGCCCGATCGCCATGAACAGGCGAGGGGTCTGGACGGTCACGACCTCGTCCGCGGCGCGGCCGAGGGCCTCCACCGCCTCGCGGGGGGCGACGGGGACCGCCAGCACCACTCGGGAAGCGCCACGTCGACGCAGCACGTCGATCGCGGCCAGCGCCGTCGACCCGGTCGCGATGCCGTCGTCCACGAGGATCGCGGTTCGCCCCTCGACCGGCACCGGCGGGCGCTCGCCGCGATACCGACGGATGCGCCGCTCGAGCTCGACCCGCTCTCGATCGGCCACCGCACGGATCGCCGCGTCGTCCAGGCCGACGCGCGCGATCAACTCCTCGTTGAGCACCGTGATGTCGCCCTCGGCGATCGCCCCCATGCCGAGCTCGGGCTGCCACGGGCACCCGAGCTTGCGCACGACGAGGACGTCGAGAGGTGCGCGCAGCGCCCTCGCCACCTCGGCGGCGACCGGCACTCCGCCACGGGGCAGCGCCACGACGACGACCGGCTCGTCGCGATAGGCGGCCAGACGCGCCGCCAGCTGCCGCCCGGCATCGACACGATCGCGGAACGTCATGATCATCGCCTCCAGACCGGATCGCCGCTCCGCCTCGAGCATCGCCGGTCGCCTCCGTGACCGCAAGAGGCGATGGTCCCGGGTCGGGCGACCCGGGTGTTAGCCGGAGAGACGCTCCCGCACGACCGACCTGATCTCGTCGACCTGTCGAGCGTCGGTGACCTTGCGGCCCAGCGCGTCACGCACGTAGAACGAGTCGATCACCCGATCGGTGTAGGTGGCGACCTTCGCGAGGTGCACGTCGAGCGTGAGCTCCGCGAGCGCGCTCGTGATGTCGTACAGGAGACCGATGCGGTCGGGGGCCCCCACCTCGATCACGGTCGAGTAGTCCGAGACCTCGTTGTCGACGACTACCGTGATCGGGGCGTTCGAGCGGGACCCCGGGTACCGTGACCGCTGCTGGGCGACCAGATGTTCCAGCGAGAGCCGCCCCTCCACCGCCTTGCGCAACACACCACGGAACTCGCGCCACCGCGCGTCGTCGACCTCGTCCTCGAACACCCCTTCGACCTCGAACACGTCGACGGCGACGCCGTCGTCGGTCGTGAAGGCCTGCGCGGTGAGGATCGAGAGCCCCGCGAGCGCGACGGCGCCCGCGATCCACGAGAGCAGACCCGGCCGGTCCGCGGCGACGACCAACAGCTCGTACGTGCTCGCCTTCATCCCCGGTCGCGAGGTCGCCCGCACCTCGGTCGACCCAACGTCGGGCGCGATCGTCGGGTAATGCGCGGCGATGCGCTCGGGGTCGATCGAGAGGAAGTAGCCACGCGGCATGCGCAGGACGAACCGCTCAACGGCATCGTCGGGCTCGGCGTCCAAGAGCTCCCGCACGACATCGATCCGGTCGGTGAGCTGCTGGGCGAGCTCGGTCCCCATGTGTCCACGGTCGAAGACCCGCTGCACCCGGCTCACGAGCTCCCGCACCAGGGTCTGGCGCCACGGGGTCCATGCCGAAGGACCCGTCGCGAGCGCGTCGGCCTTCGCCAGCAAGGTGAGCGCGCCGAGGCGATCGGGCGAACCGATGCGGGCGGCCACGTCGAGGATCAGGTTCTCGTCGGTGAGGTCCCGGCGGGTGGCCGTGTCGGGGATCAGGAGGTGCTCGGCGACCATGAAGGCGGCGAGATCGCGCGTCGGCCCCGGGACTCCGATGTGCTCGAGGGTCTCGGTCGCGATCCGAGCGCCTGCGGGGACGTGGCCACCCTCCCCGATCTTGCCGATGTCGTGCAGCAGGGCGCCGAGCACGAGGCCGTCCCGATCGGGTTCCTGGGCAAGCGCAACTGTCGTGAGGGGGTCGTCGTCGCCCTCCTCGATCAGACGGCTCATCTCGGCGAGGGCCCTCGTGAGATGCGTGTCGACGGTGAAGCGATGGTACGGATCGCGCTGCGGGCGGCAGCGCACGTCGGCCCACGCGGGCAGCAGCCGGTCCATCACCCCGAGACGGTCGAGGGCGTCGAGCGCCGCGACCCCCGCCTCGCCCGCCCGGAGGATCCGCATGAACGCCGCGCGTGTGCGGTCGGTCCACATGATCGTGACGGCGAGAGGGGTGACCTCGAGCGAGTCGAGGAGCCGGGCGTCCGGCCGATCGCCCGACTCCGCCACCGAGGCCAGCACCTCCAGCGCCTCGTCCGGTTCGGGGAACGGCTCGGGCGCCCCCGTCGGCATCGACGCGCCTTCGGCGGCACGGGCCAGGACGTTCTCGGCGATCCAGCGGACGGCCCGGGCGTGCTCGAAGACCGCGCGCATCAGGCCGTCCTCGGCGATCAGGCGCGGCTCGTCGCTGAACCCCATCACCCGGGCGATCGGCGGCTGCAGCTCGAGAGGCAGGCGGTCGCCGTGCGTCCCGGTCTCGAACTGCACGGCGCTGCGGACCCTGGTCAGGAACTCCTCGGCAGCGTCGGTCCTCGCTCGTTCGGCCGTGCGCAGCAGGGCGTCACCCGCGACGGCCGTCGCCCAGCGCACCGCCTGAACGTCGCGGAGCCCTCCGGCTCCGTTCTTGAGGTCCGGCTCGAGCAGATGGGCCGAGACGCCGAACCGTTCCGCCCGCACGAGGGCGTCGTCGCGCAGGGCGCGGGCGAACGCCGTCACGTCGTCGGTCGCGACGGCGCGGACCCGGTCGGCGGCCTCCCCGGCGACCGCAGCATCGCCGGCGACGGTGCGCAGGTCGAGCATCGACGTCAGCGCGTCGAGATGATCCCGGGCCACCTGCTCGCACTCGAGGGGCGTGCGCACCGCGTGTCCGACCTCGAACCCGCCGTCCCACAGCGGGTAGAGCAGGCGCTCGGCGAGGGCGGCCACCTCCTGTGGCGATCTCCCGTCGTGCACGATCAGCAGGTCGATGTCGGACCGCGGCAGCTGCTGGTAGCGGCCGTAACCTCCGACGGCGGCGAGCCCGACGCCGCGCGGCGGCTCCGCCGCGACGAACATCTCCGCCAGGACGCCATCGAGCAGCTCCGCCCTGCGCCTGGCCGACCACAGGCCGTGGTGACCGGACGAGTAGGCGCGATCCAGCGCTCCGAGCTCCTCGCGCAGGCGCTCGATGCTCGCGCCCAGGGGTGCGGATTCCATCTCGTCGAGACGCCGCCGGTCAGACCGCGTCGGGGCCCATCTCGCCCGTGCGGATGCGGATCACCTGTTCGGCCTCGGTGACCCAGAGCTTGCCGTCGCCGATCTTCCCGGTGCGTGCCGCCTTCACGATCGCATCGACCACACCCTGCACGTCGCCATCGGGCACGAGCACCTCGAGCTTCACCTTGGGCACGAAGTCGACCTGATACTCCGCGCCCCGGTACACCTCGGTGTGGCCGCGCTGGCGACCGAATCCCTCGACGTCGGTCGTGGTGAGGCCGTTCACGCCGAGGTCACGCAGGGCTTCCTTCACCTCGTCGACGCGGTGCGGCTTCACGATGGCGGTCACGAGCTTCATGGCTGGTCCTTTGGGCTGGTCCTTCGGGACGGGGGCATCAGCTTACGCGCCGGCGAGCTGGCGCTCATAGAGGTCGAACCTGCGGCGCACCGACATGCCCGCGGAGCGGTAGAGGTGGGTCGCGCCGCTCTCGTTCTCGGTGTCCACCGCCAGGCGCGCCTCGTGATGCCCGCTCGCGGCGAGCACGTCGAACGAGCGCTCGAGCAGCGCCCTGCCGATGCCCCGGCCGCGCCATGGCGTGAGCACGCCGAGGTCGCCCACCCAGCCGATGCCCTCGTCGGAGCCGAAGTTCACCGCCGCCCCGACGAGTCGATCGCCCGACCATGCGAGGACACTGAGTCCGGGGTCGTAGCCGGGGGCCGCGTGGATCCATTCGCGCCATGCGTCGAACGCGAACGGCTCGTAGCCGAAGTGGTCACGGAACGACTCTTCGACGACCTCGTGGATCTTCGGCTCGTCATCGATCGTCCCGGTCCGCAGCGACGTGGCCTCGGGCAGGGTACGACCGCTCGGGACAGCCTCGACCGGCAACGCCACGTGCATCAGCCACGACGACCGCACGTGGCGGTACCCGGCGGCCAGGAAGATGGCCGCCGCGGCTCGATCCTGCTCCGCCACGTCGAGTCGGAACGGCGAGACGGCGCCGGGAGGCACCCGGAGCCTCGCTCTGCGTTCGAGTTCGGCGAGCAAGCTCGAGCCGAGCCCCTGCCCCACATGCGCCGGATGCACCCTCCCGATCCCTCGGATCTGCACCGACGGGTCGATCGCCAGCACGATGCCGTACCCCACGAGCGCGGCGTCGGGCGCCTCGATGACCACGGTGTCGCGCTCGAGGTCGACCGACGGAAGCCCCCAGTCCTCGAGGATCTCCTCCCGTGCCTGGTCGACGAACCCGACGTCGACCAGATCGCGGGCCTCGAAGAGCGCGACCAGGGCGTCGAGGTCGTCGCGCCGCGCCGGGCGATCCCGGTACGGCGCGGGGAACGTCACTCCCCGACGGCCTTCTTGCGCGCCGTCGTCTTCTTCGCGGTCGACTTCTTCGCCGTGGTCTTCTTGGCGGCGGTCTTCTTCGCGGCCGACTTCTTGGCCGCGGGGCGCTTCCGTGCGGGCTCGGGCTCGTCGTCGGCCTGCTTCTTCGCCGCGGCGACGCTCGCCTTCAGGGCCTCCATCAGGTCGACCACCTTGGCGGTCGGCTCGGCCTCGACGACCTCGATCTCCTCGCCGTTGATCTTCGCCTCGACGATCTTCAGCATCGCCTCGCGGTACTCGTCGGTGAACTCGTCGGGGTTCCACTCGGCGGTGAGGTTCTCGATCAGCTGGCGGGCCATCTCGACCTCCTGGCCGCGCACCTTCGAGCTCACGTCGACGTCGCCGAACTCCGCCTCGCGGATCTCGTCGGGCCAGTACATCGTCTCGAGCACGAACGCGTCGTCCTTGAAGCGGAGCGCCGCGAGGTGCTCCTTGTCTCGGAAGCTGACCTTCGCGATGCCGACCTTGTTGTCCTGGCTCATCGCCTCGCGCAGGAGCGCGTACGCCTTCGCGCCGGTCTCGTCGGGCGTGAGGTAGTAGCTCTTCTTGAACATCATCGGATCGATCTCGTCGAGGTCGACGAACTGCTGGATGTCGATCGCGCGGCTGGACTCGACCGGCACGGCGTCGAAGTCCTCGTCGGTCAGCACGACGTAGCGGTCCTTCTCGTACTCGTACCCCTTCACGATGTGCTCGAAGTCGACGATCTCGCCGTCCTTCTCGCACATGCGCTTGTACCGGATGCGCCCCATGTCCTCGTCGTGGAGCTGGTTGAAGCGCAGCGTCTTCTCCTCGGTCGCCGGGTAGACGGCCACCGGGATCGTCACGAGGCCGAACGAGATGGCCCCTTTCCACATCGCTCTCGGCATGGAAGTCCCTCCGGATGTCAGCGTTCCCGCGGCGCACGGCGCGGAAACGTCATCCTATCCCTCGGTGCCGACGCTCCGGAACCTCGCTAGGCGTCGTGGTCCGAGGCGATCGCTCGTTCCAGGTCCGCGAGCGCCGCCGAGAACGCGCTCGCGCGGGCCTCGCCCGCAGCGACCCTGCGCTGCACCGCCTCTCCGAGCATGTACGTCGCGATCGGGGTGAGCTTGCGCTCGACGCCGTGGGCCACGTCGCGAGCGACGCCGAGCAGGCGCTCCTGCGTGTCGTCGTCGATCGGGTCGACGCCGAGGTCGCCGGCCGCCGTGTTCAGCCAGTCCTCCATCTCGCTCAGCCCTCCCGCTCGTAGATCGTTCGGTCGGCGACCGGAGGTGTGTACCGGTAAGAGAGCAAGGCGCCCGCCATCGCCAGCAGGCCACCGGCGAGCGCGACGAACATGCCGATCGCCGGGCGGGCCGAGATCGTGCCCTGCTCGAACGCGTCGCCGACGGCGTCTCCGCGCGAGGCATCGGGCGAGAACGTGACGAGCGTGGAGAAGGCCTCCACGTCGGCGAACCGAGCGGCGAGGCCGTCGATGTCGACGATGCCCCAGACCGCGGCGCCGACGGCGACGGCCGATGCCAGCAGTCCGAGGGTGGCCCAGACGTACTTGCCTTTGCCGAGCGAGATCATCACGAGCACGCCGCAGATCAAGGCCGCGACGCCGAGGAACATGATCGTCTGCCCCGATACGGCTTCGATCGCGCGGATGCGCTCCTCGCCGCCATCCCCTTCGACGACGAACCAGGTGAACAGGGTCGACGCCGCGATCACGGCACCTCCCAGCACGAGTCCCCACCCCGCCGGATTCCGCTTCAAGCGCTCCATCGTCCCCCCGTCCGATCGATGCCTTCCTCGAACGTGCTTCCTACCACGGTGGCCGGGCCGAACGCCATCGGGCCCGAGGCATGCAGCATGGTCACTCGTGCCCCACGGTGGCGATGTAGACGGTGTTCGCCGATTCGCCACCGGTGAGCGGGTTGGCGAATCCGACGACATGCGCCTCGCACGAGGCGAAGACGTTCTCGAGGACGGCGATGTATCCCTCGTCGGGGGGATCATCGGACCACAAGGCGTAAACGCCTCCCGGTTCGAGACGACTCGCGAGTCGCTGTTGCCCTTCGCGCTCATAGAAGTCGGCGTGACCCGGGTGCAAGACGTGCCGAGGGGTGTGGTCGATGTCCACGAGGATCGCGTCGTGGCGGTCGAGGGCGTCGGGCCCGAAGCGTGAGCCGCTCGCGACCATCTCGAAGAAGTCTCCCTCGACGAGGGTGCATCGAGGATCGGACGTCAGTTCCTCGCTCACCGGAAGCAACCCACGCCGGTGCCAACCGATGACCTCGCCCAGCGCCTCGATGACACGCACGGAACGCACACGTGGGTCACGCAGGACCGCGTGCGCGGTGTACCCGAGGCCGAGCCCTCCCACCACGACGTCGAGATCCACGCCTGCGACGAGGGCGAGCGAGAGGTCGGCGAGGGCCACCTCGGCGACGGTGAAGGCGCTCGACATGAGGAACTCGTCGCCGAGCCTCGCCTCGTAGATGTCGACCTGCAGGGTCGGTTCGAATCGACGTCGAAGGCTGATCTCGCCGAGGCGAGTCGTTCGCCAATCGAGTTCTTCGAAACGGGCGCTCACTGGCTCGTCACCGTGCCACCCGACCGATGGCGTCGGCAAGTCCATCCTCCGAAAGGATCCGCCCCTCTGCCAGTGGGTCTTACGATCTCGGCCCGCGGCTAGCATCACCGGGTGGCGAAGCGACGAAGAACCCGCGTCTCGAAGGAAGCGTTCACGGTGGAGATGCCGGTCGCCCTCGAGGCGACCCGCGACGGCGACGCCTGGTGGTTCGAGATCGACGATCGCGAGCTGCGACTGTCGAACCTCACGAAGGTCTTCTGGCCCGACGAGGGCTACACGAAGGGAGACCTGCTCGCCTACTACGCCAACGTCGCATCGCTCATCGTGCCGCATCTGGCCGAGCGCCCGCTCACGATGAAGCGCATGCCCGACGGCATCGACGGCCCGTTCTTCTACGAGAAGTCGGCCCCCTCGCACACGCCGGACTGGCTCGGCCGGTGCGTGGTGCAGAGCGAGGACGCCAAGGGCGGCGAGATCGACTACCTCACGATCGCCGACACGGCCGGTCTGCTCTACGTCGCGAACCTCGGCTGCATCGAGTTCCATCCGCTGCATTCGCGCTGCGCCGACGTGGTGCACCCCGACTACCTCTTCTTCGACCTCGACCCGTTCGAGCCCTACACGTACGAGGACGTGCTCGTCGTCGCCCGGCACATCAAGGTGCTGCTCGACCAGCTCGGGCTGCCCTCGTTCCCGAAGACGAGCGGCGCGACGGGCCTACAGATCTACGTGCCGGTCCAGCGCGGCACCTACTCCTACGACCTCGTGCGCGCGTTCGTGGGCGCCGCCGGCCGCCTGATCAAGGACGCCGACCCCGATCGGGTCACGATGGCGTGGAAGATCGCCGACCGCACCGGGAAGATCTTCATCGACCACAACATGAACCGCTCGGGCGCCAACATCGCGGCCGCATACTCGGTGCGGCCCGAGCCCCGAGCGTCGGTCTCGACGCCCCTGACGTGGGACGAGGTCTTCGAGGGCGGGTTCGAGCCGGGCGACTTCCGCATCGACAACGTCTGGGAACGGTTCGAACGCGTCGGCGACCTGTTCGAGGGCGTGCGCACCGAGGCGGTGGACCTCACGTCGGCGCTCGAGGCGCTCGGGGTCGACCCCGAGCGGGTCGACGGCGCCGCAGCGCAGCCCGCGGTCGACGCTCCCCTTCCTCGGACGGCGGCGAAGGCCGTCGCGGCGCGCACGGCGGAGGAGATCGCGGCGGCGTCGAAGGACCCGGCGCTGTTCGAGTACGTCCGGCGGCGCGACTTCGGCCCCGAGGGCACCACCGAGCCCGCGCCCGGCGAGGTCACGCCGACCGGCAACTCGTTCGTGATCCACAAGCACCGCGCGACCCGGCTGCATTACGACGTGCGGCTCGAGCGCGACGGGGGCCTGCCGTCCTGGGCGGTGCCCAAGGGACTGCCGGTCGCCAAGGGTGACAAGCGGCTCGCGGTGCAGACCGAGGTGCACCCGCTCGAGTACGGCCAGTTCGAGGGCACGATCCCCGAGGGCCACTACGGCGCGGGCGAGGTGCGCATCTTCGACGACGGCTGGTACGAGCCGGTCGAGTGGACCGACACGAAGGTCTCCTTCGTGTTGCACGGCCGGCGCTACCCCGGCCTCGAGTTCCACTTCGTGAAGACGAAGACCGACTGGCTCGCATTCCTCGCGAGCGCGCAGTCGGCGCCGCTGATCCCGACGCCCCCACGGTTCGAGCCGATGCTCGCCGAGGGCGGCTGGGCGCCCTTCGACGACGAGGCCTGGTGGTTCGAGCCGAAGCTCGACGGCATCCGGTGCGTGGCCGAGCTCTCGACCGGCGAGACGAAGCTCCGCACGCGCACCGGGCGCGACGCGACCGAGCAATACCCGGAGCTGCACATGGTTCACGAGCTCGTCGACCAAGTGAACGCGGTGATCGACGGCGAGATCGTGGCCTTCGACGATGCCGGACGCCCCTCGTTCGAGGTGCTGCAGCAGCGGATGAACCTCGCCGGGCAGCGCGCGATCGCGCGCGCCTCGAAGACCACGCCGGTCTCACTCGTCGCGTTCGACCTGCTCTGGCTCGACGGCCACGACACGACCGGCCTGCCGCTGGAACAACGCCGGGAGCTGCTCGAGCTTATCGCGGAGCAGGACCACCGGCTGCAGGTCACGGCGCACGTCGCCGGAGAGGGGAACGCGCTTGCGGCTCAGGCGCGCGAGCTCGGGCTCGAAGGCGTGATGGCGAAGCGCCTCGGCTCGCCGTACCTGCCGGGCCGACGCAGCCCCGACTGGCGCAAGATCAAGCTGATGAACACCCAGGACTGCGTGGTCCTGGGCTGGACACCCGGCAAGGGCGGCCGCGCGGGCTCGTTCGGCGCGCTGCTCGTCGGCACGATCGTCGACGGCGACCTCCGATGGGTCGGTCAGGTCGGTTCGGGCTTCACCGATCGCATGCTCGACGACCTGATGAAGCAGCTCGAGCCGCTCGTGCGACCGGACCCGCCGATCGACGACCCTTCCCTCGCCGCCGTGAAGGGCGCGACGTTCGTCGAACCGGAACTCGTCTGCGAGGTGCAGTACCTCGAGATGACGAAGAGCACGCGGAAGATGCGCGCGCCGTCGTTCCGGGGCATGCGCCCCGACGTGCCACCCGAGGACTGCGTGCTGGAGCCGCTCGCCGGCTCGCGACGGGCGCCCTAGGCGCCCGGAGCCCGGTAGGGCGCGTTCTTCGCGATCGCCTGGTCGATGTCCTCGGCCGAGATCAGCACGACCGTCTCGATGTTCACGGCGCCCGAGGCGGCGACAGCGGTGGCCACCGACGCGGCGGTGATCTGGTCGGGCATCTCGGCGATCACGTAGGCGTCGGTGTCGCCGAACGCGAAATCGAACGACGGGATCGACCCGCCCATCTCGGCGGCCATCTTCTCGATGAAGGTGCGACGGCTGACGGCGCCTTCCTTCATGACACCCTGCATCCCGTCCTTCGTGTAACTGACCTTGAACATGAATCTGGCCATGCGAGCTTCCCCCTCTCAAGGCACGCGAGGTGCGTGCAGGATCTATCGTGCGCCCGACCCGAGGATCGCGCAACCCGATCAGACGGCGTCAGAAGGGCTCGTAGCCGGCGCGGACGAGCAGAGCTCGCACGTCGCGCTCGTCGAAGCCGCGGTCGAGCAGCTCTCGGTAGAGACGCACCGTGGCGAGCGTGCGGCCGCATGTCGGGCAGAACGCGAACGAGCCGTCGAACGGGGTCTCGCACCAGGGGCACTGCGTGACCTCGATGCGCTTATCGGGCTCGAGACCGGCGTCGGCCACGGCGTCGACGTAGCCCTTGCCATAGTCCCATTGGATGTACTCGTCCTCGACGAGGTCGAACGCCGGCTCGTGCGGCTGCGGCTCGCCGGACGTCAACATCTGCTCGAGGTTGTCGCGCAGCAGCTCCCACTCGAAATAGTGGTTGGTGCCGCAGTCCTGGCAGGCGATCACGACGCCCTTCACGCCCTGGGGCGAGAAGACCGTGCGCATCGCCGCGAGGTCGTCGAGGTCGGCCTCGATGTCGTGGCGTTCCTCCGGCGAGAGCTCGAACGGCTCGTCCTGGCCGGGATCCATCTCGAATTCCATGCTCACCTACTCATCGTCGTCCGAGAAGCGGAACGCCTTGAAGGCCTCGGCGTACTCGACGCCGGCCTCCTCCCCGACGGCGCGGGCGCGCTCACGTACCCACGGGGCCGCGGCCTCACCTTCCTCGGAGACATGCTGGGCAAGCGCGGCGATCTTCGTGTCGATCGTGTCGGTGATGTCGACGTACGTGTCGGGCTCGTCGCTCGAGAGCCAGAGGTTCGGGATCTCATACGGCTCGATCCCCTCGTCCTCGAGCTCTTGGAACATCACGCGTGTCGGCGCGTCGGGCATCACGGCGGTGAGCGCGAGCAGGCCGGCCTGCTTGTGGTCCCAGTGGTTGATGTATCCCTGGCCGGACCAGAGGCGTGACGGATCGGCGGCGACGAGCACCTCGGGCCGCACACGGCGCACCTCGCGGGTGACCTTCTTCCGTGTCGCGGGCGTGACCTCGAGCAGGCCGTCCGTCTCTCCGAGGAACGTGACGCTCTTCACGCCGAGCACATCGGCCGCGGCTCGTTGCTCCCGCTCGCGGATCGGCGCGACCTCGTCGCGGTCGGCGCCCGGCTCGTTCGACCCTGCCGACCCGTCGGTGCAGACGACGTAGTGCACCTCGCAGCCGCCGCGGGTCCACTTCGCGACGGTGCCGCCGCACATGAACTCCGCGTCGTCGGGGTGCGCGAACAGCACCAGCGCGCTCGAGAAGGTGGGTTCGGCCATGAGCGTCCAGCCTAACGACCACGGCGCGGAAGGGGCCATCGCCTGCGGGATACGGCGGTCCTCGCGTGGTTCGATGCCCGGGTGAGCGACGACGCCGCACGCATCGCGGAGCTCGAGCGCGGGTTCCGACGCGCCGGGTTGCCGAACCTGATCCTCGACTTCTCCGCGGCCGAGGACGTGTTCACGCGCGCGATCCCGTTCCTGTCGCTCGTGTTCGTGCTCGAGATCGTGAACGCGATGGACCTCGAGGCGCCGCCGTGGGTGAACCTGGTGTTCGCGCTCGGCGGCGCCGCGATCCTGTTCGGCGCGTTCGGGGTGCTGAACGTCGCGCGCGGTCGCTCGTTCCTCTCGGTGCCCTCACGGGTGGAGCGGCCCGAGCTCGCCGCGTTCGTCGTCCTTCCGGGCCTGCTGCCGATCGTCTTCAGCGGGCAGTGGCTGTTCGGGTTCAACACGATGCTCGTGAACGCAGCGCTGCTCGTGCTCGTGTACCTCGTGATCGGCTTCGGCGTGGTCTCGCTCGTACGATGGACGGGCCGTCGGTTCTTCACCCAGCTCGGCGCGTCGCTCTCGGTGCTCGTGCGCGCCGTGCCTCTGCTGCTCTTCTTCTCCCTCGTGATGTTCTTCACGACCGAGATCTGGCAGGTCTTCACGACGCCGGGCCCGGGCGCGTTCTGGACGGCGATGGGCATCTTCGTGCTGCTCGCGATGGTGTTCCTGGCCGTACGGCTTCCCGGCGTGGTGCGCGAGGTGCAGGCCGAATCGTCGGTCGGCGACGTGCCCTTGCGGCGCAAGGAGCGCCTGAACCTCGCCGCGGTCGCGTTGATCAGCGAGATGCTGCAGGTGCTGTTCGTGAGCGCCGCGATCTGGCTCTTCTACGTCGTGCTCGGCGCCCTGCTCGTGAACGAGGCGGTCCGCCAGACGTGGTTGCTCACGCCCGGTGACGTGTACTTCACGATCACGTGGTTCGGTGACGACGTGCAGGTGAACGAGGCGCTGCTGCGCGTGGCGACCGGGGTCGCGGCCTTCGCGGGGCTCTACTACGCCGTCACGATCCTCGTCGATGCCGCCTACCGCGATCAGTTCGTCGACTCGCTCACCGTCGAGCTGCGCGATACGTTCCGGCGCCGCAGCGAGTACCTCGAGCTGCAGCGTAAGCGTGGAGTTCCCGTCACGCCTCCGACGGACCTGCAGGCCGGGACACCCGCAGGATCGTGACCTCGGTGGTACCGACCACTCGGTACTGCCGCTCGGCAAGAGGCGCATCCCGGTGATTGGGCCATGATGCGTCGCACGCCGTTCGCCTTGACGGAGCGCCTTAGAGGGAACTTGCTCAACGAGGTTCTTACGCTGGCTCTTGAATCGTGCTCGATACTCGGCCTCGTGTGGCGACTGGATGATGCCTACCCTGGACTCTCAGAGGGAATGACTTCGGCCTTGGAAACAGAATTCTTGGACGAAACTGCAGCCACTGCTTGGCCAGGCGCTGAGTTGCGGTCGGAGGAAAGCGTTCCGGTTCGCCACTACCGGTAGGGATCGAGGACGAAGCAGATGCTGGCCTCGGTCGGCGACTTGGCCGAGTGGCACAATCCGGAACTCCCAGACGACCCACACCTCTTGCGTCCCGATGGGTCCACCTGGATGGGCTCCACGACCGTAGACGAGTCGTGGGTATGGTTGGAACTGACTACTGAGGAGTTCGCCGACCTACAAGCGATCGCACCTCGCGTGGCCCGTCGGCTGGACTCACGCGACTTCTTCCTCCCGAACGACCCTCGGCTGCTCGGGCCCAACTAGCGAACGAGTAAGCCGCCACGAACTGAGACCTAGCGGGGGCGACGCGAACAGCCCTCCCCCTCGAGTCGACCACGCAGGCCGCACCGCCCAGCGGTAAGTCATGCGGTGGCTGTGCCCTGCGGGGTGAGGGGCGCCACCCCGCTGCCGCGATCCTGCTGGACCCTGCCGGGCGTTGGGGGGCTCGTCGCATGGCCCGTGGAGGCTTCGTCGGATGGCTGAGACACCGCAGCAAGCAGGGGCAGAGCGTCAAGCTCCTGAGACAACTGCGATCTCAGTCTGGTCGGATCGAAAAGAGCCCGACCCAACGAGCAGGTCGGGCTCTTCTCGATGTGGACTGTCAACGCCCGGGCACGGGGATCACCGGGCACTCGAACCACTTCACGATCCCCTGGTCCGTCGCGGCTCCGGCCGTCAGTGCCGCATGAACCTCCCCCTCAGTGTCGAAGACGCCGTTGGCCCCACCGTAGGTGGCCGCGGCCGACGCGTAGTTGCTGAACGACAGGCCGCGGACCTGCCACCGCCCGCCGTTGTAGCCGTCGTCTCCAGGCGCTGCGGTGGCGACGTTCATCTGCGTGCCCATCGGGAACGCGTAGATCGTGTCGAACGAGTGAGCAGGAGCTCCCGTGTGTTCGAAGTCGGTCGGGGTCCCGATCGTCCGGTACACGGTGCCGTCCACATAGAACGAGGGCTGTGGCGGACCCTTCGCGAGGGCGGCGCCCGGAACGGCGAGTGCAGCCCCCAGGGCGAGGATGAGAATCGAGATGCTTCCACGCATGTCGGTTTGCCTCCTTCGGTCGGCGATGCTTGGACGGTGCCGCATCTGCGGACCACCCGTCGATCCGGCCGGATCGCGTTGCATCACGCATCCTGAGGGAGCGCGCTTACCGACTGCTTACGAGCCGGTCACGGCCCGCGTGCACTTGGGTTAGGACTCTCGAAACAGGCCGCCGACCGTGAGGGCCCGCACCTTGTCCTCGGTCACCTCGAGGAACGTGACGCATCGCGACGCATTGGTCTCACGGGCGTGCGTCCCCACCGCGTCGGGTAGCGTCGAGGGCATGGACATGCGGAGGGAGACGGCATGCTGAGGCGCGTCGTCGACGCCGTGCTCGAGACCAGCGTAGTCGGCAGCTTCACGAAGGTCGGCTACGAGGCGCGCCGTCGAATGTACGACTGGCCCGATCTCGCCTCATTCGACATGAGCGGGAAGACGGTCGTGATCACCGGCGGCAACTCGGGGCTCGGGCTCGTGACCGCGAAGGCCCTCGTGCGCACCGGGACCTCGGTGCGCATCGTCGCTCGCAACGCCGAGCGCGGCGCGGCCGCCGTGGAGGAGCTCGATGCGATCGGCGGCGCCCCGGCGGCCCTCTACGTCGCCGACCTCAGCTCTCTGGGCGACGTGCGGCGAGTCGCGAGCGAGATCCGGGAGCGGGAGTCGCGTCTCGACGTGCTCGTGCACAACGCGGGTGCCCTCCTCGCAGAGCGGAAGGGATCCGTCGACGGTCACGAGATGACGTTCGCCACGATGGTGCTCGGCCCGTTCCTGCTGACGAGCGAGCTGCTCCCGCTGCTGCGCACGACCCCCGGTGGCGCCCGGGTCCTCTGGATCGCGAGCGGCGGCATGTACACGCAGTCCCTCGACGTCGACGCCCTCGAGATGGATGCCGACGACTACTCGGGCACGACGGCGTACGCCCGGGCCAAGCGCGCGCAGGTCGTGCTCGCCGAGGAGTGGGGCAAGCGCCTGCGCGACGACCGTATCGCCGTGCACGCGATGCACCCCGGCTGGGCCGACACGCCGGGCCTCGAGACCGGGCTGCCCGGCTTCCGCACCCTGCTCGGCCCGATCCTGCGCTCTCCCGAGGAAGGCGCCGACACGATCGTGTGGCTCGCCGCCGCCGAGGAGCCCGGCCGTCTTACCGGGAAGTTCTGGTTGGATCGCGCGCCGCGCTCGACCACGAAGCTCGTTCCCTCGGGCGCCTCTGCTGAGGAACGCGACGCGCTGTGGAGGCTCTGTGAGCGCCTGACCGGAGTGGCGTTCCCCTAGGGCGCCGGACGGCCTGCGATCGTCCGCTCGAGCGCATCAGCCTGCGACCTGACGCTCTCGGCCGACGGGCCTCCAGTCATCGTTCGCGAGGCGACGCCGCGGTCGGGGTTGAGCAGCTCGGCGCCACCTGGTACGCCGAACGCCTTCCAGTCCTCGTCGGTGAGGTCGGCGAGCGAGCGTCCTTCCTCGTCGACCTGTTTGAGGAGCTCGCCCGTGCGGCGGTGCGCCTCGCGGAACGGCACGCCGTCGCGCACGAGCGCCTCGGCGAGATCGGTCGCGTAGAGCCCCTCGGCGGCGCAGGCGGCGCGCATCGCGTCGACGTCGAAGCGGATCGTGGAGATCGCCCCCGTGAGCGCCGGGAGCACCAGCTCGAGCGTGTCGGCGGCGTCGAACGCTGGTTCCTTGTCCTCCTGCAGGTCGCGGTGGTACCCGAGGGGCAAGCCCTGCAGCAAGGCCGTGAGCGACACGAAGTCCCCGGCGACCCGGGCCGCCTTGCCGCGAACAAGCTCGGCCGTGTCGGGGTTCCGCTTCTGCGGCATCATGCTCGACCCGGTGGAGTACGCCTCGTCGAGCGACGCCCATCCGAGGGACTCGTCGGTCCAGCGGGTGAGGTCCGCGGCCAGACGCGACAGGTGCGTGGCGCAGATCGCGACCACCGCGAGGAACTCCTGCACGAAGTCGCGGTCGCTCACCGCGTCGATCGAGTTCGCGAACGCCCGGTGCATGCCGAGGCGGGCCGCGGTCATGTCGGGGTCGAGGCCGAGCGTCGAGGTCGCGGTCGCGCCGGCGCCGAGGGCACTCGTCGAGGAGCGGACCGACCACTCGGCGAGGCGCTCGAGGTCGCGCGAGAGGGCCCAGGCGTGAGCGAGCAGGTGGTGGCCGAGCGTGACCGGCTGCGCGAACCGGGCGTGCGTCGTGCCCGGCATGACGGTCTCCGCGTGCTCGAGGGCACGGGCGATCAAGGCCTCCGCCAACGCCACGACGAGGCCGTCGATACGCCTGCCGGCCGCGAGCAGCCAGAGTCGGAGATCGGTGACGACGAGGTCGTTGCGGGAACGGCCGGCATGGAGCTTCGCCCCGAGGTCGCCGAGGCGCTCGGTGACGCCCCGCTCGATCGCCGAGTGGATGTCCTCGTCGGCGTCGTGGAAGACGAACCGTCCCTCGGCGATGTCGTCACCTACGGCCGCGAGCGCCTCTTCCAAGGTGGCCGCCTCGTCGGCGTCGAGCAGGCCGGCATCCTGCAGGGCGCGGACGTGCGCGATCGATGCGTCGACGTCGACGGAAGCCAGGCGCACGTCGAAGTGCAGCGAACGGCCGAGCGCGTGCGCCTCGGCGGCGGGCGGGGTCGAGAAGCGGCCCGCCCAGAGCGGCGTGGAGCCGTCGGTCACGCGCCGGTCCCCTGCTTCGCCGACCACACCTTGAGCGGCAGCCCGTACAGGCGCACGTAGCCCTCGGCATCGGATTGATCGAACGCGTCGCCGCTGCCGTACGTCGCGAGCGACAGGTCGTAGAGGGAATGGTCGCTGCGTCGGCCGACGACCGTGCACGAGCCCGGCTCGAACCGCAACCGGACGTCGCCGGTCACCTGCGCCTGCGTCGCGTCGACGTAGGCGTCGATCGCGGCGCGCAGCGGCGAGAACCACTGCCCGTCGTACACGAGGTCGGCCCAGCGCTGCTCGAGCTGGGGCTTGTGGTGCGCGAGGTCGCGCTCGAGCGTCAGGTCCTCGAGCGCCTGGTGCGCCCGGATGATCGCGAGGGCGCCGGGCACCTCGTAGAGCTCGCGGCTCTTGATGCCGACCCGGCGGTTCTCGATCATGTCGACCCGGCCGAACCCGTAGGAGCCGCCGAGCACGTCGAGCCGGCGGATCAGCTCGGGGAGCGCGACGGCCTCGCCGTCGAGCGCGACCGGGACCCCGCGGTCGAACGTCAGGGTGATCTCGGCGGGCTCGGTCGGACGGTCCTCGGGCGGGGCGGTCCGCTCGAACGCGTCCTCGGGCGGGGCGACCCAGGGGTCCTCGAGCGGGCCGCACTCCGCGGTGCGCCCCCAGACGTTCTCGTCGACCGAGTAGGTGGTGACGACGCTCGCGATCGGGATGCCCCACTCGTCGGCGAGCGCGATCGCCTTCTCGCGCGGGATGTTCGCGTCGCGGATCGGCGCCAGCACCTCGAGGTCGGGTGCGAGCACGCCGAACGACACCTCGAAGCGCACCTGGTCGTTCCCCTTGCCGGTGCAGCCGTGGGCGACGACGCTCGCGCCGACCTCGCGCGCGACCTTCACGACCTCCTCGACGATGCAGGGGCGCGCCAGCCCCGACACCATCGGGTACTTCTGCTCGTAGAGGCCGTTGGCCTTGATCGCGGGCGTGAGGAACTCCGCCGCGTAGCGGTCGACCGCGTCGGCCACGCGCACGCTCGCCGCGCCCGCCTTCTTCCCGCGCTCGACGATCTCGTCGAAGTCCTCACGCTGTCCGACGTCGACGGCGACCGCGTGCACCTCGTAGCCCTGCTCGGTGAGCCAGCGGATCGTGACCGAGGTGTCGAGCCCGCCGCTGTAGGCGAGCACCGCCTTCTTCGAGCCTGCGCCACCGTTGGTGTCCATCAGCTTGCCTCCATGATCTGGTTGAGCGATCGCTCGATCGCGGGTGGCTTCACGCCCTCGCGGCCGAGGATCAGGATCGTGTTGTCGCCGGCGATCGTGCCGGCCACCCCGTCGAGCCCGGCGCGGTCGATGCCCTCGGCGAGGGCGGCGGCGGCGCCGGGCGAGGTTCGGACGATCAGGCCGGCGTCGCTCGCGACGAACGACAACGCGAACTCGTCGAGCAGGTGCCGCAGCAGCGCCATCGGACCGTAGGAACCGGCGTCGCCCGGCACGACGTAGCGCGTGCCCTGGGCGTCGTGCACACGCGCGAGGCCGAGTTCCTCGATGTCGCGGCTGATCGTGGACTGCGTGGCCTCGATGCCCATGTACGCCAGGCGCTCCCGGATCTCCTGCTGGCTCGCGAGACGCTCCTTCGCGAGCAGCCCGAGGATCGACTGCTGCCGCTTGGACTTGGAGGCTCCGTTGGCACGGGTCATGCCGGCGCCTCCTCGGGCTCGAGCACGCGCGCGGCCGCGGCGCCGAACGCTCGGGCCGCCTCCGCCACATCGTCGTCGGTCGCGACCAGCGGCGGCGACATCCGCAGGACGTCGGTCCCCGCGGGGGTCGCCAGCACACCCTCGTCGATCATCGCCACGACGACGTCGTTCGCGACAGGGCGCGCGAGCTGGAAACCCCAGAGGCATCCGCGACCGCGGGCGTCGAGGACCGCCCCCGCAGGCGAGGCGGCGGCGACCTGGGCCGGCAGGGCGTCGCCGATCGCCCGAGCCCGTGCGAGCAGCCCGTCGTGCTCGATCGTCTCGAGCACGGCGAGCGCCCCAGCGCAGACGACCGGGCCGCCGCCGAACGTCGAGGCATGGTCGCCGGGCTCGAACGAGATGCCCGCTCGGGCGAGCATCGCACCGATCGGGAGCCCGCCGCCGAGCGCCTTGGCGAGCGTGAGCACGTCGGCCTGCACGCCCGCGTGCTGCAGGGCGGCCCAGTCGCCGCACCGGCCGAGGCCCGACTGCACCTCGTCGGCCACGAGCAGGGCGCCGCGCTCGTCGCAGAGGGCCCGCACCCCTCGGAGGTACCGGTCGTCGAGCGGCCGCACGCCGCCCTCCCCCATCACCGGCTCCAGCAGCACGGCGCCGACGTCGAGGGTCATCGCGGCATCGAGCGCGTCGAGGTCGCCGGGCGGCACGAACCGGAACCAGTCGACGAGCGGCTCGAACGCCTCGCGCTTGCCCGGCTGTCCGGTGGCGGCGAGTGTGGCGGTCGTGCGCCCGTGGAACGACCCCTCGAGCGCGACGATCGCGGGCTTGCCGATCGCGAGGCCGTGCTTGCGCGCCAGCTTGATCCCGGCCTCGTTCGCCTCGGCCCCGGAGTTGCAGAAGAAGACGCGCGCGTCGGGCACGGGCATCGACGCGGCGAGCCGGTCGGCGAGCGCCGCCTGCGGGCCGGTCGCATAGAGGTTGCTCACCATGTCGAGCGTGTCGAGCTGGTCGCGCACGGCAGCGACCCACGCCGGGTGGGAATGCCCGAGGGCGTTCACGCCGAGGGCTCCGGCGAAGTCGAGGTACGCGCGGCCGGCGTCGTCCCACACGCGCGTCCCCGCGCCGCGCACGAGGGTCAGCCGGTACCGGGCGTACGTCGGCATCACGTGGGGCTCGTTCATGCGGAGCCCTCTTGTGCCGGCGCGTCCGGCGTGATCATCGTGCCCACGCCCTCGGGCGTGAACATCTCCAGCACCAGGGAGTGCTCGACCCGGCCGTCGACGAGATGGACCCGGCCGACCCCCGCGGCCAGCGCGGCCACGGCGCTCTCGAGCTTCGGGATCATGCCTCCCTCGACGACCCCCGGCTGAGCGAGCAGCTCCAGACATTGGGTGGCGGAGAGCTCGCTCAGCAGGTCGCCGGTCGGTCCTATCAGCCCGGGCACGTCGTTGATGAACACGAGCTTCTCGGCGCCGAGCTCGATCGCGAGCTGGCTCGCGACCACGTCGGCGTTCACGTTGTAGGCCTGGCCGGTCGTCTCGTCGACCGCGATGCTCGCGACCACCGGCACGAACCGCTGGTCGGTGAGCGTGCGCAGCACGTCGGCGTTCACGTGCACCACCTCGCCGACGAACCCGAGGTCGGGGCCGGACTGCTTCCTCGCGAGCAGCAGGCCTCCGTCGACCCCCGACAGCCCCACCGCCCGCACGCCGCCGGTCACCAGCGACGCCACGACCTCGGTGTTGAGCTTGCCCGCGAGCACCATCGTGGCGACGTCGAGGGTCGCGGCGTCGGTCACGCGCAGCCCGTCGACGAACGTCGTCTCGATGCCGAGCCGTTCGCTCAGGTTCGTGACCTGCGGCCCGCCGCCGTGCACCACGACCGCCGTGGTGCCGGCGCTCTGCAGCAAGGAGACGTCCTCGGCGAACGACGAAGCGAGGCCCACGGTGTCCATCGCGGCGCCGCCGTACTTCACGACGATCACCTTGCCGTGGTGCTCGCGCATGAACGGCAGGGCCTCGAGCAACGTGCGCGCCTTGGCGACGGTGCGCTGGCGGATCTGCGGCGGAAGGTCGGTCGTCACGTCGTGTATTCCCCGTTGATGCGCACGTACTCGTAGCTGAGATCGCAGCCGTAGGCGCGGCTCGACCCCGGCCCGTCGCCGAGGCGTACGCGCACGGCGATCTCGGCTTCCTTCATCGCGGCGGCTGCCTCATCGGCGAGCGGGGAAGCCGGCTCGAAGTAGACCGGCGGGATCACGCCACCGACCGCCACGGCCACGTCGCCGATCGAGACGTCGAGTCGCGACGGGTCGAGCGACACGCCGGCCGCGCCGGCCGCCTGCAGGAAGCGCCCCGGGTTCGGGTCGCCGCCGAAGACCGCGGTCTTGACCAGCGGCGAGTCGGCCACGGCCTTCGCGACCCGGCGGGCGTCGTCCTCGGTCGCGGCGCCCTCGACGTCGACGATCATCACGTGGGTCACGCCCTCGCCGTCGGCGATCAGCTGGGAGACGAGGGACTCGCCGACCGTGTCGATCGCCCGTACGAGGTCCTCCCAGGCGGAGGAGCCGGGCTCGACGGCGCCGTCGCCACTCGCAGCGCCGCTGGCGAGCAGCAGCACCGTGTCGTTCGTCGACGTGCATCCGTCGACCGTGAGCGCGTTGAACCGCGGCGCCAACATCTCGCACGCGAGCCTGCGCAGGTCGCAGGCGGCCACCGCGGCGTCGGTCGTGACGAACGCGAGCATCGTGGCGAGGTTCGGCGCGATCATGCCGACGCCCTTCGCGCATCCACCCACCCGGAACGCGCCCGCGTCGGCGGCCGCATGCTTGTGCACGGTGTCGGTCGTCATGATCGCGCGGGCGAACGCCTCGCCGCCGTCGGACGACAACGCCTCGACCAGCGCGGGTATCGCTGCCTGCATCTGGCCGACGTGCAGCGGTTCCCCGATCACGCCGGTCGAGCTGGGCAGCACCTCGTCGGGCTCGGTACCGAGCAACGACGCCGCCTCGGCGCTGGTCGCGAGCGCGTCGTCGATCCCCCGAGGACCCGTCGCCGCGTTGGCCTGACCGCTGTTCACGAGCACCGCTCGGATGCGGCCGCGCGCGAGGCGGTCTCTCCCGACCTCGATCGGCGCGGCCACCACGGCGTTCGTGGTGAACAGCGCCGCGGCCGTCGTGCCGGGCTCGCCCACCAGCAGGCCGAGGTCGGGCAGGCCGCTCGGCTTGAAGCCAACCGTGACCCCCGCGGCACGGAATCCGAGCGGGTACGTGACGCTCACGGGTACACCGCCACGGTCGGCAGGCCTTCCGCCTCGTCGAAGCCGAGCGCGAGGTTCAGGTTCTGGATCGCCTGGCCCGCGGCCCCCTTCACGAGGTTGTCCACCGCGCCGACCACGACCGCCGTGCCGGTCCGGGCGTCGGCGACCGCCTGCAGCTCGATCACGTTCGTGCCGCGCACGCGCTTGGAGTCCGCCATCGCGCCGGGCGCGAGCACGCGCACGAACGGACGACCCGCATACGCGACGGTGAGCGCCTCGGTGAGGGTCTCGGTCGTGGTCCCCTCCGTAAGCGTCGCGTAGCTCGTCGTGAGCACGCCGCGGACCGCCGGCACGAGGTGCGGCACGAACAGCACCGGAGGCGCAACGCCGGTCGCGAGCTCCAGCCCCCGCTCGATCTCGGGCGTGTGCTGGTGCGTCGGCACACGGTAGGGCCTGATGCTCTCCTCGGTCGAGGTGTAGATCGTGGACTCGTTCGCGGCCTTCCCCGCCCCGGACATGCCGGTCTTCCCGTCGACGCGGATCGCGCCGGGCTCGATCAGCCCTTCACCGAGCAGCGGTGCGAGGCCGAGGATCGCCGAGGTCGCGAAGCAGCCCGGGTTCGCGACGAGCTCGGCGCCCGCGACCTGCGCCCCGAACAGCTCCGGCACGCCGTAGACCGCCCTCTCGAGCAGCGCGGGCGAGGGATGCTCGAAGCCGTACCACTCCGGGTACGCCTCGGCGGGAAGCCGGAAGTCCCCCGCGAGGTCGATCACGCGCACCCCCGCGTCGAGCAGCGCCGGCACGAGCGAGGCGCTCGTGCCGTTCGGCAGGGCCGAGAACACGACGTCGGCCTCCCCGGCGATCGTGTCGGGCTCGATCGACTCCATGGCGTTGCCCGCGATCGGCAGCGAGACCAGGTGCGGATGGACCTCGGCGAGCGTCTTGCCCGCGGAGTCCTTCGCTCCCAGGAACGTGACCTCGGCCCGCCGGTGCGCCGCGAGCAGGCGCACGATCTCCCCGCCGGCATAGCCGGACGCCCCGAGCACAGCGACGCGGGTCACCTCCGTCATGGTGCATAAGTATGCACACGACGGGTAACCATGACCACTCGACGGGCTCGGGCCGTTACTCCCCGCGGCAGGGAACGCGCCACGGGCCGAGCGCGAGGCGCTTCTTCAGGAAGTTGAAGTCGTGGGCGTTCGCGTCGGGGCAGAACTGGTCGGTCTCGAGTTTGTACTCGACGCCGAACACGGCCTTGCCGGCCTCGACGAACGGGTCGAGACGTCCGCACTCGTCGTACTGGTGGCACTGCTCGTTCAGGGCGGCGTCGAAGTACGGCAACAGCGCGCGGATCTGGCCGAGGTCGTTCTTCAGCAGGGCGCTGAGGCCGCGCCGATGTGCTTCGTTCGCGAGCATGACGTTGTACCGGAGCTGGTCGGCGCTCGTGAGCGGGAACCCGGAGCGGTTCGCGTACCCGTCGACGTTGTCGAACTCGACCGTATCGAAGCCTTTGCGTGCGCACATGTCGAGACGCCGCTCCATGATCGGACGCATCACCGACCGCCGGCTGATGTCGAGCCAGCGCTCCCCCGGCCACCCGTTCGACCGGCCGAGCACGCGTTCGGGGAACCGGCCGGCGTCGGGGCGCCACCGCTCCCACGAACCGGCGCTGATGTAGCAGACGACCGCGCGGCCGTCGTCGTGCAGGCCTGCGATCACGCCGCGAGGCACCTCGAACCCGTCGACGTCGTACATGTCCACGTCGAACGACGTGTCGATCGGGCCCTGCAGCTGCCACTGCCAGCTGGTCTCGAGCGCCGGGACCCAGCATCCGTCGCACGGCACGGGCTCGGGCAGCTCGGGTGCTCGGGGCGAGGCTGTGGCGATCGCCGGGAACGACGCGTACGCCGCGGCGAGCACGAGGAGGATCGCGAAGCGCCGCATCGCCGCAGACTACTCCGGCCGGTCGAGCCGGATCGTCGAGAGCATCGCCTCGGTCTGCTCGACGGCGCCCACCAGCCAGGCCGCGTCCTGGCGTCCGCGGAGGTCCTGGCGGGGGAAGACGAACTGGTTCAGCGCCTCGTCGGACCCCACCTGCAGCCCTCGCCCGGCCAGGTATTCGCCGACCGCGAACTCCCAGCTGAAGATCGCCGTGCCGTCGTCGAACGCCTGCACGGTGTAGGTCATGAAGGCGTTGGGATGGGCCTCGTAGAGCCGCGCGCCGCCCCCGAACGCGCGCTTCTCACCCAGGCGGAAGTCGAGCTTCGCGAGTGCCTCCTCGAAGTCCATGCGCGGAAGCTTCGCACAACCTCAACGCACGACCGACAGTGGACCACCCTCCTCGTCGGCGTCCGCGGGGAGCGCGCCGTCGGAGCCGACGGGTTCGACCCTTGACGCGCGGGCCCGCGCGATCGAGCCGCGCGCCTTGCCGAGCTGGGAGCGGAACTCGTCGGCGCCGTTGGTGATCATCGTGCCCGCGCGTGCGAACCGGTTCTCGACGACCGCTTCCAGCGAGTCGAGCACCCCGCCCACCTCGGCGAGGCTCGCCTGCACGTCGGCGGCGTCGCCGAACCGCTGCACGAGCGTGAAAAGGAACAGCACGATCGGCAGCGCCGAGGAGTACGGCACGATCACGACGCCGTGCCCGTAGGCGTCGGCGTGCGCCCGACGCAGGACCTCGTAGGCGGCGTCGGGGACGGCCGCTACGGCGACGGGCGCCGTCACGGCCGGGTCGAGGTACTGCGCGACCTCCTTCGCCCGTTGGGCGACCGCCTTCTCGACCGCCCGTGCGCACGCGTCACGGGTGACGCCGTCGGTGGCGGCCTCGAGGGCCTCGAGCTCGGCGAGCGCCGTCCACTTCGAGTCGATCGGCAGCCGCCGCCCGTCGGACATCAGCAGCCCGAACTCCACGACCTTGCCCCCGACCCGGAAGTCGGTGACGAGCATCGTGGGCGGCAGCGCCGAGAGGTGATCGCGCAGGACGTGCTCACCGGCACGGCCCTTGGATGCCCCGCCGGCCAGCACGGTCGAGAGCCGGCGGATCACCTCGCGCTGCTCCGCGTCGGTGCCACGCCGCTCCTGCTCGCGCACGGTGAGCTCCTGCACCGCGCGCCGGGCGCCCTCGACACCGGCACGCAGCTGCTCGCCCGCGAGGTCGCGCGTGGCGGCGGTGTCGGCGAGGCGCCGCAGCTCGGCGGCCTGCACCTCGAGGCGGGCCTCCATGCGGGCGGTGGCGGCGTCGGCGGCAACCGTGCCGCCGACTGCAGGGCGGCGCCTGCTCGCCACGACGACGCCGGCGACGAGTCCGCACACGACGGCCAGCAGCACGAAGCCGATCTGCTCGCTCACGGGATCCTCCTGGAGGTCGGGGAAGTCGAAGCTCGACCGTAGCGACTCCCTCTGACATCTAAGGTCGACGCGTGCACGAGGACGACGGCCCGCGCGAACGGCTCCGCCAGGACGGCGACCTGGTCCGCGACCCGCGCCGCTCGATCGCGATCGGGGCCGGGATGCTCGCCGGGGTCGCGGCGCTGGCGATCACGGTCGCGTCCGACGTCGATGCCCCGCCGTTGCTGCAAGGACTGGACGACGCGTGGCGGCGCATGGCGCTCGGATGGCCCGGCTGGATCCGGTCGGCCGGCGAGGCGTTCGAGCGGCTCGGGGCCGGCGTGGTCATGGTGCCGTTGCGCATCGTCGTCGCGATCTGGCTCGTGGTCCGGCGGCGTCGATGGGACCTCGCGGCGTGGTTGCTCGGCTGGATCCTGGCCGATGTGCTCACGGCCGCGCTCAAGCCGGGGCTCGCCAGGCAACGCCCGACCGCGATGGACCCGGAGAGCCCGTTCACGTCGTTCCCGAGCGCGCACGCGAAGACGGCCGCCCAGGTCGCGATCGGCCTGGTGCTCGTTGCCTCCAGCCCGTGGCGCTCCCGGCGCGGCTGGTACGCGCTCGCCGCCGCGTGGATCGTGCTCATGGCGACCTCGCGCACGGTGGTCGACCACCACTGGCTCTCCGACGTGGTCGCGGGCTCGCTCCTCGGCGCGGGCGCCGCGCTGCTGGCGGCGGCCGCGACGCAACTGGTCCGCGACGGTCGCCGCGCACACATGCCCGACCCCAGCCGGCGAGACACCTGACCCCCCGCTGCGCCACGATGGGCGCCGTGTTCGGCCACCTGCGACCCACCTACGAGCGACATCGGCGAGCCACGATGCGGGTCGGTGTCGCGCTGCTCGCGATGGCGCTCGGCTTGCTCGTGGTCGGCGGCGCGATCAGGGTGCTGCGCGCGGCCGACCGGGCCCCTCGGCCGACGAGCGTCACCGGGAGCCCGTCCGCAGAGTGGCGCGCGACGGTGGACTCGCCCGTGACCGGCCTCGCGATCGACGACGGGCGCCTCTACGTCGCGAGTGAGCAGCTCTCCGTGTTCCCGGTCTCGTGCGCCGTCGCCGCCGGCGACTGCGCGCCGAGCTGGCGCGGCGTGGTGCCGGACGGACCGCTCTCGGTCCCGACCGTCCGTGACGAGAGGGTCTTCGTGGGGTCCTCGGAAGGTCAGCTCTACGCGTTCCCGTCGACCTGCGACGGCGAGGGCTGCTCCCCGGAGTGGGTCGGCGTCGCCGGCGACGGCCCGGTCTCGCAGCCGGCGGCGAACTTCGACCTCGTCTACGTCACGTCCGACGAGCTCTACGCGTTCCCGGTGGGGTGCGCGAGCGAGGATCTCGCATGCCCGGCGGCGTGGAACGCCCACGTGCCGGGGAGGCCGGCGGCCGGGCCCCCCGCGCTCGGCGGTGGGCTCGTGATCGTGGCGTCGTCGTCGACGCGAGGCGGGATCGCCGCCTACCCCGCCGTCTGCGGAGAGGACTGCGAGCCCCAGTGGACCGGCCGCACCGACGGCCCCGCCACGGCCGTCGCGGTCGGCGAGGGCCTCGCGTTCACGGTGGCACGCGGTCAGCTGATGGCGTTCTCCCTCTCCTGCACGGGGCGATGCGAACCCGAGTGGCGGGCCTCGTTCGTGCCGGGCGCCCCGTTCGCGACCGGAGCGGCGAGCGCGCCCGCGATCGCCGGCGGTCGGGTGCTCGTCGGTGACGATGAGGGGCGGCTCTGGGTCTTCCGCTCGACGTGCGACCAGGGTCGGTGCGACCCCGTCGCTTCCTACGAGGTCGCCACCACGCCCCTGGGCACCCCGGCGGTCGACGGCGACCGCGTGATCGTCACCTCGGACAACGGAGCGCTCGCGCGCGTGCTGCTCGACTGCCGCTCCGACGAGGCCTGCGACCCCGTGCGCGTGCGAAAGCTCGCTGCTCCGGCGTTGGCTCCCGCCGTGATCGCGCCCGACGCCACGATCGCCGGGACCGAGGACGGTTCCCTCGAGTCGTTCAAGTGGTAGAGATGCCTGTCATGAGCGCACACGGCATCGACCCCGCCAAGGTCGCGGAGCTCAAGGCTCGCGAGGACGCCCGGTTCGCCGACGCCCACCCCCGCAGCATCGAGACCTGGCACCGCGCGGAGAAGGCCATGCCGAACGGCGTTCCGATGTCGTGGTTCCGCACCGCCTACGACCACCCACCACTGTGGATCGACGACGCGAAGGGGGCCCGGTTCCGCGACGTCGATGGCAACGAGTACGCCGACTTCAACATCGCCGACATGTCGATGTTCGGCGGCTACGCGCCCGAGCCGGTGGTCGAGGCGGTCTCGCGGCGCAGTGGCCGCTGGATCGCAGTTCCTGCTGCCGAGCGAGGACTCGATCTGGGTGGCCGAGGAGCTCGCCCGCCGCTATGCCTGCCGAAGTGGCAGTTCACGCTGAGCGCGACCGGCGCGAACCTCGAGGCGATCCGGATCGCACGGGTCGTGACCGGTCGCGACAAGGTGCTGTTCTTCAGCGGGAAGTACCACGGCCACTTCGACGAGGGCCTCGTCGAGCTCGAGCACGGCGAGCTTGTCCCCGAGGAAGCCGGTTTGCCTGCCGACGTGACCGACCACGTCGCGATCGTTCCGTTCAACGATCTGGACGCGCTGCGAGAGGTGCTCGACACGCGCCGAGTCGCGATCGTCATCACCGAGCCGGCGCTCACGAACTTCGTCGGGTTGGCGCTGCCTGAGCCTGGCTTCCACGAGTCGCTGCGAGCCGCGACCCGCGACACGGGAACCCTGCTCGCGTACGACGAGACCCACACCCACGTGGTCGGCCCCGGCGGATTGACCGGCATCTGGGGTCTCGCGCCCGACGTGCTCACCATCGGGAAGTCGATCGCAGGCGGCCTGCCGCTTGGCGCCTACGGCATGACCGAGCACGTCGCCGAGACGCTCTCCGATCCGGTGAAGCCGGAGAGCGTTCTCCCGACGGTCGCGACCGGCGGCACGCTGTTCGCGCAACCCGTTGTCGATGGCGGCGGCCCGCGCTGCGCTCGGCGACGTGCTCACCGAGCGAGGCGTACTCGCACACTCGAACGCTCGGCGTAAGGCTCGCCGACGGCATCGCACCGCGCGGTCGGGCAGGCCGGGCTGCCGTGGACGATCCACCGGTTCTGGCCCCGGTCCGGGTACACCTTCGCACCGTCGATGCCCCGCGATGCAGAGGAGGCTCTGACGACCCTCGACGTGCCGTTGCGGAACCTGATCCGCGTCTACCTGGCGAACCGCCGGCGTCTGGGAGGCGATCGTCGGTGCGGGACCGACCTGCTCGATACCCGCGACCGAGGGCGACGTCGACGCCTACGTCGACGCGTTCGGGTCGCTCATCGGGGAGCTCACGTCGTGACCCCGCCGCCGCGCATCGAGATGATCCGGGTCTCGGGCCCCAACCACCTCGAGGTCGGCCGACAGCTCGGGGAGGCCGCACGCGACCGCATCCATGCCGAGGCGGCACAGGTCTTCGACGACCTGCCGGCGGGGCGCACGGTCGACCGGCAGCGGGCCCTGGCGCAGGAATACCTCGCGTTCACCGAGCCACGCCTGCCCTGGCTCGTGGAGGAGCTGGAAGGCATCGCCGAGGCGGCCGCGATCGATCCGCTCGACTTCTTCGCGGCCTCGATCGAGGAGCTCTGGTACGAGCCGCGACGGAAGGTCACGCAGGGCCGGTGCAGCGACGTCGTGGCCGGTCCGAGCGCGACCGCCGACGGTCACTTGCTCGTCGGCCACACGAACGATCTGCGCCCCGCCGCCGAGGAGCACATCGTCGGGATCGAGAAGCAGGTCGCGGGCGACCCGACGATCTTCCAGCTCGGCGGCGTGCCGTGGCTCTCCGTCGGCTGGAACTCGGCCGGGCTCTCGCTCACCGGCAACGAGCTCTCGCCCAACGACGAGCGGCTCGGCATCTCACGATCCCATCAGGTGCTCGAGATGATGCGGGCCCGCTCCCTCGACGCGATGGTGTCGATGTCGCTTCGCCACGACCGCGCGTCGAGCTACAACAACGTGCTCACGAGCGCCGACGGCGGCGTCGCCAACGTCGAGGGGAGTGCCACAGACGCCGAGGTCACCGGCCTCGACGGCGCGGGACACCTCGTGCACACGAACCACTACGTCTGCGACCGGATGCTGCCGTTCGAGGGCGACCCCGCCTACGCGGAGCGCTCCGCGATCCGGTACGAACGGGCCCGTGAGCTGATCGCCGCCAGCCCGCCCGGCTCGGTCACGGCCGCGACGATGCGCGAGATCCTGAGCGACCACGAGACGAAGCCGGACTCGCTCTGCCGGCACCCGGAGTTCGGCCGATCGAACGAGAAGACGGTCTTCTGGTGCGTCGCCGACGTCACCGAGGGTCGCATCACGTTCGGCCGCGGGAACCCGTGTGACTCCGAGCCGCAGGGGTACGTCTTCGCCGAGTACCCCGGCCGCTGACCTTAGGTCTTTCGACCGGTCCCCGGCACGGCGGGTCCCTCGGCGGCCAGCGCGGCTCGCGCGCGGTCCACGATGGAGTCGGAGGTGGGTGCGATGCGTGGTCTCGTGAGGATCATCGTGGCCTGGGTCGCCATCGGCGGGCTGATCGGTGCGACCCCGCCACCGGGCGTGACCCTCGAGGCCGACCCCACCTTCCCGTACGAAGGCGGCCGGCTCGCCGACGTCGCCGCGGTGGCGCCCGACGACGCGTGGATCGTGGGTTCCCGCACGAACCGGGCCGGACGCCCCCGGACGCTCACCGAGCACTGGAACGGGAAGCGATGGTCCTGGATCGATAGCCCCACGCCGTCCTGGCGAGGTGGCCGGCTCGTGTCGGTCGCGGTCCTCGCGAGCGACGACGTCTGGGCGGCCGGCTCCTCGACCCTGCGCAACGGCGACGCGCCGCTGATCCTGCACTGGGACGGCGCGGCGTGGAAGGTCGTCGACGCGCCCGGGGCGGCACGGGGAACAAGGGCGCTCCAGGTCGTCGCGGGGTCCGATGGCACGATCTGGTTCCTCGTGAACGAGCAGTCGACGGAGCGAGGACGCCTGCTCATCCTCGACGATGGAGGATGGCGCGCGATCCGCCTGCCGGAGCAGCTCCGATGGGGAGCCAGGGCGTTCACGCCGACCGGTGGTGACGGCGCATGGGTCGTCGGCACGTCGATGTTCGGCGACGTCGCCTACGCGGCTCACCTGCGCGGGACCCGATGGAGCGTGCAGCGCCTCCCCGACGTGGCCGGTCGCAACCTGTACGCGCAGGCGGTCGCGATGTCCGATCGAGGCCCGCTCGTCGTCGGCACGTCGTGGATCGACGCTGCGTCGGACTGGGGTCCTCGCTGGTACGTCGCGCGGAGGGTGCACGACCGGTGGACGATCGAGCTCCGCGGCGGGGGGTGGCTGAACGACGTGGCGGTCGCCGGCGCGGCCGAGTGGACGGTCGGCCAGGCCCGGCCGGCCTTCGTGACCGCGGCGCTGCGGCACCGGCCGAGCGGGTGGCGCCGCGAGCCCACGCCCGCCGGTGTCGAGGGCTACCTGGTGGCCGTCGACGCCTGGCAGGGCGGCGCCTGGGCGATCGGCTGGCGCGACGCGGGCACGGCCGACCTCGCCCTCCGCTGGAACGGCGAGGAGTGGCGCCGGGTGCTCACGGCCGCCATCTGAGCGCGATCAGCGGTCCAGCGCGGCGGCGATCGTCGCGGCCGTCGCCACGTCGCCGCTCTCCTGGGCCATCTCGAGCACACTCGTGCCCTCGTCGTTGGCCGCCGCCGCATCGGCTCCCGAGGCGAGCAGCAACGTGACGCTCGCCACGTCGCCGGCGCGAGCGGCCGCGTGCAACGGCGTCCACCCGCCCGACTGCCTCGCGTTCGGGTCGGCGCCGGCTTGCAGCAACACGCCGACGACCTCGGCGTGGCCACCGCTCGCCGCCGAGTGCAGCGGAATGCCGGTCATCCATCCGGTGCCGTGGGCGTCGACGTCGGCCGCATGGTTCACGAGCAGGCGCGCCGCCTCGGCACGGCCGAAGAAGGCCGCGAAGTGCAGCGCCGTGAAGCCGTCGGCGCTGTGGGTATCGACCGACGCCGGGTCGTACGCGAGGAGCTCGGTGAGCCGGTCGAGGTCGCCGGCCGATGCAGCCTCGAACAGATCCGTCTGCGTCGCGCACGACTGCAGCGCCTCGATCAGACCTCGATCGAACGTGTAGCGCGCTCGCATCAGCGCCGACACTCCCTCGGGGTCGCGCGCGGTCGAAAGCGACGGGTCGTCCTCCAGCATGGCCCGCACCAGCACGACGTCCCCGGCCCCGATCGCCGCGAACAACTCCTCGGATGTGCTTGCCATCGGGCGCCTCCTCGACTTCTATTTGCGTAGCCTAACTAAATATGACACCGTACGCGCGGTGACCACGCCAAGACGCACTTCCCCAGCGCGAGACGTGGACGCGGTGGCCGATCGGCTGCACTCGGCCGCGATCCACCTGTTGCGCCGCTTGCGCGTGGAGGACGAGGCGCTGGGCATCTCCGCCCCGCGCCTCTCCGCGCTCTCGGTGCTCGTCTTCACCGGACCGCTGCGCATCGGCGAGCTCGCGCACCTGGAGCAGGTCGAGCCGCCGACGATGACCCGCCTGGTCGACGGCCTCGAGCGCGACGGGTACGTCGCCCGGTCCCCCGATCCCGACGACGCCCGGGCGGTGAGGGTCGAGGCGACCGAGCGTGGCCGCGACGCGCTGGTCGAGGGTCGCCGTCGCCGTGTCGAGGCGTTCAGCACCTTGCTCGCGGGTCTCCCCCAGCGGGAGCTTGCGCAGCTCGCCCGCGGCGTTCTCGCGCTGGAACACGCGCTCGTCGCCGATCCTCAGCCCGCTGCGACCTCCCGCAGCCGCCCGGTACGCACGTCGTAGAGGAAGCCGCTCACCGCGTCGAACGCCAGGCGCGCGTCGCGCGCGATCGCCTGCACGTCGTCGAGCAGGGCGCGTTCCGCATCGTCGAAGGGCAGGAAATCGATCTCGCCCACCTCGCTGCCCGTCGCCTCGGCGACATTCGCACGGAGGTCCTCGTTCGTCGCACCGAGCAACCCACAGTCGGAGTGGTGCACGACGGCCGCCTCCCTCGTGCCCAGCACCCCCGAGGACAGCACCAGGGATCGCACCACGTCGTCGGTGACCCGCCCGCCGGCGTTGCGGATCACGTGAGCCTCGCCGAGCGCGAGGCCGAGCGCCTCTTCGGGCCGGAGCCGGGCGTCCATGCAGGCGAGGACCGCGACCCGTCTGGTCGGCGGCGCCGCCCGATCGGTCGCCACGAAGGCCGACGCGAACGACGCGTTGGCCTCGAGGGCCTGGTCGCGGAAGCTCACCGCGGCGTCCGCCCCGCGACGACCTCGCCGCCCCTCCACACCGTGCGCGGCCGCTGCAACGCGCCGATGTCGTCGACGGGGTTCGCGTCGTAGAGCGCCAGGTCGGCGAGGGCGCCTTCGCGCACGCGCCCCACGTCGGGCACGCGCAGCAGTTCCGCGCCGCTCGACGTCGCCGCGACCATCGCATCGAGGGGACGCATGCCCCACGCGACCAACCGTGCGAGCTCGTGCGGCGCGCCGCCGTGCGGGTTGAACGGGGTTCCGGCGTCCGTGCTGCAGACGTGTCGCACCTTCGCCCGCAACGCGAGCGCCTGCGCCCGCTCGGCGTCGTCGACGACCGAGCTGATCTTCTCCACGGCGTAGTCGGGCACCTCGGCCGGGTGCTCCAGCATGCCGAACGCGGCCGAGAGGGTCGGGCCCCGGAACGTGCCTCGCTCGGCCATCAACGCGGCGGTCGGCCTCGTGAGCTGCACGCAGTGCTCGACGGAGTCGACGCCGGCCCGCACCGATCCGGTCACGCCCTCGGCGCCGATCGCGTGGGCCGCCACGCCTCTGCCCCACGAGTGAGCTTCGTCGACCGCGGCACCGATCTCCTCGGGCGTGAACGCGGTGAACGTTGCCCCGATCCCCGGGGTGAGCACGCCGCCGGTGGCGACCACCTTGATCGCCCTCGCGCCCGCCTTGATCTCCTCGCGCACGGCCCGGCGCACCGCATCGGCGCCGTCGACCTCGCGCGCGAACGCCACGCTGTGGCCGTGCCCTCCGGTGACCGTGAGCGCCCGGCCGGCGGCGACGAGCCGCGGGCCGGGCACCACACCGCGCTCGATCGCCACGGCCAGCTCGCACGTGCCGAGTCCGCCCAGGTCGCGCACGGTGGTCACGCCCGCCGCCAGGTGCTTCCGCAGGTTGACGGTGGCCTTGATCGTCGCGAGGGCGAGGTTCAGTTCGGCAGCCTCGGCCGCGAAGTCGGGGCTCCCGTCGAAGTTCAGGTGCACGTGGCAGTCGACGAGGCCGGGGGTGAGCGTGCGGCCGCTCCCCTCGACGGCTCGGGCGGTACCGGCGGCGCGCGGGGCCCGGACATGCGACCCGACCCAGGCGATGCGGTCACCCTCGAACAGCACCCCCTGGCGGCGGCGCACCCGCAGCCCGTCGAAGAGGGTGACGTCGGCGACGTAGGTATGGCGAGCCATCAACTCACCCACGGCGGCACGATCTCGGTGCCGTCGTCGACGCGCATGAGCTTCGTGCCGGCGAGCATCGTGACCACCATCGTGGCGCCGGTCTGCCCGGCTTCCAGGTAGTGCACGGCGCCGATCGGCACGACCACCGAGTCGCCAACCACGAGCTCGAACGACGCGTCGTCGATGTGGAACGTGCCGCCGCCGGCCTCCACCGCGAAGACGTCGAGATGGTCGTGGTGGTGGGCGGGCAGGCCACCGCCGGGAGGCACCGAGATGCGGAACAGGGCGGCCTCGTCGGCGCCCCGGCCGGGTGCCGCCAGGCTCGTGATCGTGTTGCCCCCCAGCTCGAACGTGGGGTGCTCGTCGGCGTGTTCGACCGGCACGGAAGGGCCTCCTCAGGCGTCGTGGGACTCGGGCGGGCATCTTCCCACCCGGGCGCGTCACCCGGCCAACCGTCACGCCCGACGCCCGCTCAGGCTCTCGTCAGGTCGGCTCCGCCTCGGCCTCCATGCGCTCGAGTCGGTCGTAGTAGTCGGGGAACTCCTTCAGGTGCGCCCACGCGATCTTCGCCGTGACCAGCGGATCGTCGTCGGTCACGTCGGTCACCGGATCACGGCGGCCGTGCTCGAGCTCCACCTCCATCCCCCGCCGGAACTGGTCCACGTCGAACGGCGCCGTGTCGAGGTCGAGCCCGATCTCCGCCGCCGACGCGAGAGCCTGCTCTTCGGTGAATCCATGTCTCGGTCCGTCCATGCCGACACCTCCTGCGTCACCTCCATCGTGACCGGGTATCGCTGGGTCGCACCGGGTACGATGCCCCGCATCGCCCGGGCCCTCGGCCCGGCCGCCTGAACGTTGCGAACCCCAGGGAGGTTCTCGTGCTCGACGTCGCGAAGATGGCCGTCGAGGCTGCCCGCAGCGCGGGCGCCGACTTCGCCGACGCGCGCGCTGGTACCGACGAGAGCGAGTCGCTCACCGTCCGCAACCAAGAGATGGAGGGCATCGACCGGTCGACCTCGACCGGGGTCGGCATCCGGGTGCTCGTGGGGGGACGGTGGGGCTTCGCCGCCACCGCCCGGCTCGACGGCGCCGAGATCAACCGCACGGCGAAGCTCGCGGTCGAGATGGCCAAGGCCGCGCAGCGCCTGCCCGGCGACGCGGTCTCGCTGACGCCCGTGGAACCGGCCACGGCATCGTGGCGGACCACGGTGAAGGAGGACCCCTTCACCGTGCCGCTCGAGGAGAAGGTCGCCCTGCTGATGGAGGCGTCCCGCGTGATGCAGGGCGTGCCGGACCTCTCGTTCGCGGAGGCGGGCCTCGACTTCTTCCGCCGCTCGACGTGGTTCGCCTCGAGCGACGGCGCCGCGATCGAGCAGGTGGTCACGAACTCCGGCGGCGGCATCGAGGCCGTCGCGGTGGCCGACGGCGACATGCAGCGCCGCAGCTATCCGAACTCCTTCCGCGGACACGTCAAGGCGGCCGGCTACGAGCACATCCGCACGCTCGGTCTGATCGAGGAGGCCGAGCGCATCGGCTCGGAGGCGGTCGCGCTGCTCTCGGCGCCCGAGTGCCCGAGCGAGCTCACGACCCTGGTGCTCGACTCGGGCCAGATGGAGCTACAGATCCACGAGTCGATCGGCCACCCGATCGAACTCGACCGCGTGCTCGGCATGGAGGAGGCGTACGCGGGCTCGTCGTGGCTCTCGCCGGGCGACCGAGGCAAGGTCCGCTACGCGAGCGACCTGGTCTCGATCACCGCCGACGCCACGCTGCCCGGGGGGCTCGGCACGTTCGGTTTCGACGACGAGGGCGTCCCCGCCCAACGCGTGCCGATCATCGTCGACGGCATATTCGAGAACTTCCTGTCGAGCCGCGAGACGGCGGCCGTGGTCGGTCAGACCTCGAACGCGACCAGCCGAGCCGACGGATGGAGCCACCTGCCGCTGATCCGCATGACGAACGTCTCGATCGAGCCCCGCGAGGGAACCCTCGCCGAGATCATCGGCGACACCGACCGCGGCATCTTCATGACCACGAACAACTCGTGGTCGATCGACGACAAGCGCATCAACTTCCAGTTCGGATGCGAGCAGGCCTGGCGCATCGAGAACGGGAGGCTGACCACGCTCTACAAGAACCCGAACTACACGGGCATCACGCCCGAGTTCTGGGGCTCGTGCGACGCGGTCGGGGGCGCCGAGGACTGGGTCGTCTGGGGCACACCGAACTGCGGCAAGGGCCAGCCCGGCCAGGTCGGGCGGGTCGGCCACGGCGCCTCGCCAGCCCGGTTCCGCGACGTGCAGGTGGGGGTGCGTGGATGAGCGGCGCCGCCGACGTGCTCGGGCCCGACGCGTTCCGAAGGATCGCCGACGGTGCGTTGTCGATGCAGGGCGCCGACGACGTCGAGGTCTTGTTGATGCACGAATCGGGGGGGCTCACCCGGTTCGCCAACTCGGAGATCCACCAGAGCATCGCGCGTGAGGACACAGGGCTGCGCGTCCGCATCGCGAAGGGCGGACACATCGGCGTGGCCGCCTCGAACGAGGCCACGCCCGAGGGTGCGCTGGCCGCCGCCCGCAGCGCGCTCGAGATGGCGGAGGTCGTCGCGGCCGACCCGCTCTGGCCGGGGCTCGCCCCACCCGCGCCGGTCCCGGACGTCGATCGGTTCTTCCAGGACACGGCCTCGGCCTCGCCCGAGATGCGCGCGGCGGCCGTGGCCGAGCTGATCGGCACCTGCGCCCCGGGGTGTCGCGCGGCGGGCGCTTACGAGACGGTCGCCGTCGAGCTCGGCGTGGCGAACAGCCAGGGTCAGTTCTGTTGGGCCCCCTCGACGCAGGCATCGCTCACGACAGTCGTCACGGGCACCGACGGGGGCAGCGGGTTCGCCGAGGTCTTCGCCGGCTCGACCGGCGCGATCGACGCCGGCGCGATCGGGCGGACGGCCAACGAGAAGGCGGTCGGCTCGGCGTCGCCCCGAGCGCTCGACGCCGGCACGTACACCGTGGTGCTCGAGCCTGCGGCGACGGCGACGCTCGTCGGCTTCCTCGCGTGGGTGGGGTTCGCCGGACGCGCCTACATCGAGGGACGTTCCTGCTTCGACGGCAAGGAGGGCGAGCAGGTCGCCGCGCCGTCGGTCTCGATCTGGGATGACGGCACCGATCCACGCACGCTCGGCGTGCCGTTCGACTTCGAGGGCACGCCGAAGGAGCGGGTCGACCTCGTCGCCGACGGGGTCTTCCGAGGCGTCGTCTACGACCGCCGCGCCGGCAAGGAGGTGGGTCGCCCGTCGACCGGTCACGGTCTGCCGTCGCCGAACCCGGAGGGGCCCTTCCCGCTGCATCTGTTCATGGACACGGGCGACGCGACGGTCGACGAGATGATCCGCTCGACGGAGCGCGGGTTGCTCGTGACCCGGTTCCACTACTCGAACATCGTGAATCCGATGGAATCGTCGATCACGGGCATGACGCGCGACGGCACGTTCCTGATCGAGCGTGGCGAGATCGTCGGGCCGGTGCGCAACCTGCGGTTCACCCAGTCGATCCTCGGGGCGCTCACGAGCGTCTCGATGGTCGGGCGCGAGGCGCACCTGGCGAGCGAGTTCTTCTTCAGCGCCTCACGGGTGCCCGCGCTCAAGGTCGACGAGTTTCACTTCTCGAGCGTCAGCGACCACTGAGGTCGGGGCGAGCAGGGGTCGCTTCCTGTTCGCGCTGGCGTCTGGCCTTGCGAAGCGTTCGCACGATCACCCAGACGCTACCGACGACGGCCGCGAGGAGCACCAGCACCACCGCGACGGCGATCGCGCCGGCGACCCAGAGCCATCCGCCGATGCACCCGAGGTCGGCCTCGTCCGCGAACTCCTGCGTCGTGAGGGTGTTCCCGTCCGCGTCGATCACGCGATCGGTCGACAGGCTCGAGGGGCGGAACTCCACCGCGACGTCGGGCATCGAGCCCGAGTACTCGACCGTGGCGACGTACGCGTCGGTGGGGTCGAGCGCACCCTCGAGCGGATCGGTGACCCGCATCAGCGGCGGTTCGCTCCCCACCGGGAAGATCGTCTGTGACGTTCCGCCTCCCTCGACACGCCAGCGGACCGGGCCGTCCAGGTCCGCGACCTGTACCGCCTCGACGCGTTCCTCCCCGCACCGCGGCGCCAGGATCACGGCCCGTCCACGCCGGTCGGCGCGCACGCCAGCGGTCGCGTGGGTCTCGATCGTGCACGAGGGAACGAGCGCCGCGAGGAGGAGCGTGGTGATGAGGGCGCTGGTGCGGTGCACGGGACAGTTGTACGACGGCCGGGCCCGTGGACGCGGTAGGCTGCCGCCCCAGGGTCCAGGGCCCTTCCTCAAGGAGGCAGGCAACGATGCAGGTCGCCGACGTGATGCACACCGACGTGAAGACGGCCGACGCGGAGGACACGTTCGCCGACGTCGCCAAGACGATGCGCACGAACGGTATCTCGTCGGTGGTGGTCCTCGACGGGAAGAAGCTCAGCGGCATCGTGACCGAGCGCGACATCGTGAACCTGGTGGCCGCCGGCGGTGATCCGCACTCGGTGAAGGTGGCCCACGGCATGACCCGCCGCGACCTCGAGACCGTGGGGTCGAAGATGGACCTGGCCGACGCGGCCGAGCACATGGTGGCGCGGAACATCCGTCACCTGCCCGTGGTGGACCGGGGTCGCGTGGTGGGCATCGTGTCGATCCGCGACCTCACACGGTGGGCGGCCGACGAGCTCGCGAGTGGTGCCGAGATGCCCGACATCGCGCGCAGCCACAAGGCGCTGCAGGCCGCGAGCGAGCTGCAGAAGCAGCGGCGCAAGGGCGCCTGAGCTACCCCTCCGACGCTCGCTCGAACGCCCCCGTGGGGTCGTGGAGCGACCCTAACGCCGCCACGTCGCGCGGGAAGAACAGCGACAACGTCCAGTCCAGCACGACACGCACCTTCCTGTTGAGCGTCGGCAGCTGGAGCAGGTGGTATGAGCGTGTCACGAACCACGCCGGGAACCCGCGCAGGTGTACGCCCATCACAACCGCGACCCCCCGGTAACGTCCCAGCGAGCACAACGCGCCCAGGGCCTTGTACCGGAACGGCTCCACGTCACGACCCTCGATCGTGGCGAGCACGTTCGCAGCGAGCCGCTTGCCCTGCCGGGTCGCGTACTGCGCCGAGGGTGGGCAGAAGCCACTCGCCACCAGATCCGGCACGGCCGCCGCGTCGCCGGCCCCCCACAGCACACCCTCGTGGCCCGCGACCCGCATCGCGGCGTCGACGCGCAGTCTCCCGTGGTCGTCGATCGGCAGCTCCGAGAGGGCCGCCAACGGCTCGGGTTTGACGCCGGCGGTCCACACGAGGGTCTCCGCCGGGAACGTCTCCCCGTCGCTCAGGCGCACGATCCCGCCCTCGACCGAGTCCAAACGCGTGCCGGTCTTGATCTCGATGCCTCGCTCGGTGAGCTCCCGAGCCGCCCATGTCCCGAGGTCGCCGCCGATCTCGGGCAGGATCTCGTCCCGTGCCTCGACCAGCACCCACCGCGGCTCGTCAGGTTCGATCTCCGGCATGTGCTTCAAGGCCCATCGGGAGAGGTCCTCGAGCTCCCCCAACGCCTCGACCCCCGCGTACCCCGCGCCCACGAACACGAACGTCAGGGCCGCGCGGCGCCGCGGATCGCGACGCGGACGCTGCGACGCCGCCTCGAGCCTCGACAACACGTGGTTGCGCAGCAGGATCGCCTCGCCCAGCGTCTTGAATCCGATGCCGTGTTGCGCGAGTCCCGGGACGGGCAGCGTTCGCGAGCGCGAGCCCGGCGCGAGCACGAGCTGGTCGAACGGCATCTCGAACCGGTCGCCGTCCACGCCCCGCAGGTGCAGCAGCCGGTGCTCGGCGTCGACCCGCTCGACGTCGCCGACGACCACGCGGGCACGCCGCAGCGCCGAGCGCAGCGGCACGACCACGTGACGCGGCTCGAGCGTCCCCCCCGCGGCCTCGGGCAGCAGCGACTGGTAGAGGAAGACGTTCTCCGTCGAGACCAGGGTGAGCGAGTGCCCACCGGTGCGCAGACGGTGCTGCAGCCCCCGGGCCGCGTTCAGCCCGGCGGCGCCTCCACCCACGATCACGACGTGCATGACCCGACGTTACGACCAGGACGCGAGCAACGCGGGAACCGCGCCGAGATCATCGACCGCCGCATCGGCCTGCGCGAGCTGCGCGGGGGTGGGCTCGTCGGGGGCCTCGCCGCGCAGCACCCACACCGCGTGCATGCCCGCAGCCTTCGCCGGACGGACGTCATAGTCGAGACGGTCGCCCAGCATCACGGTGCGCGCCGGTGACACGCCCGCCGTGGAGAGCACGTGCGAGAAGAGCTTCGGGTCGGGCTTCTGCAGTCCGAGGTCGTCGCTCACCCCCCAGACCTCGAAGAAGCGCGTGAGGCCGTCGCGCTCCATCGCCTGTCGCACCGAGCTTGGCTGGTTCGCGATCACCCCGAGCCGGAAGCGACCCTCGAGCGCCTCGAGACACGGCACCACGTCGGGGTAGAGGGCGGTCGGCGGATACGCCCAGTAGCGCGCGGCGCGGGCCTCCACGGTCGCGAGCCCGTCGACGGATCCCAGGAATCGGGCCGTGAGCCGGCGCCGGAACGACGCCGATTGCGCGGCCCGCGCGGCGGCGTACTCCGCTTCGAACTCCTCGTCGGTGAACGACGCTCCCGACTCGCGCAGCGCCTTCATCCACGAACGCGCGTAGATCGAGTCGTCGTACATCACGCCGCCGATGTCGAAGAACACCATCTCCAGGGCAGCGCGAGTCACGGTCGCATCGTAGCCACCCGCGAGGGCGCCGGAGCCGACGCTATCGACCCGCGCGCCGCTTCAGCTCGTCGACGAGCTCGGCGGGGGTCGTGTCGCAGCCGAGCCGGAAGTCGTACCGAGAACCGTGGCAGTCGCTCGACCCCGTCGGCACCAGGTCGAGTCGTTCGGCCATCGCCCGATAGTAGGCCCGGGTGGCATCGTCGTGATCGGGATGGTCGACCTCGAGCCCCACCATGCCACCCTCGGCCATCCGTTCGATCAGTGCATCGGGCACCGAGCCGTTGCCCTTCCACATCGCGGGGTGGGCAAGCACGCACACACCCCCCGCGTCACCGATCAGCCGCAACGCATCGACCGGGTCCAGTGCGTGCTTGGGCACGTAGGCGACGCCGCCGTCGGCGATGTAGCGATCGAACGCCTCCTTCTCGGTCCCGACGATGCCCGCCTCCACCATGGCCTGCGCGACGTGGGGTCGGGCGATCAGGTCGTCGCCGGCGATGCGCCGGACGTCGTCGAACGAGATCTCGTACCCGGCTTCCTGCAGCTTCTCGATCATCATCTCGCCGCGGCGGAACCGGGTGTCGGTCAGACGCTTCAGCTCGTCCTGCAGCGGTCCGTGGGCGGGGTCGACCCAATACCCGAGCACGTGGAGGCTGGCCCCGTCGTACTCGGCCGAGAACTCGATGCCCGGCACGATCTCGATGCCGACGCCGTCGGCGGCCGTCGCCGCTTCGTCGAGGCCGGCGAACGTGTCGTGGTCCGTGACGCCGAGGCCGTCCAGCCCACGCTCGACCGCGAGCTTCACGTTGTGGGTGGGTGTCTCCGTGCCGTCGCTGAAGGTGGAGTGGGTGTGCAGGTCGTATCCGCTCATATCCAGATGGTCCCAGACGGCGCTTCGGGGCCGTGTGACTACGGTGCGGGGGCCACGAGCGCCGGGCCGATCTCGTCGACCGAGCGGCATCCGGTGAGCGCCATCGCGTTCTCGAACTCCGAGCGGAGGATCTCGAGCACGCCGGCTACGCCTCTTTCCCCTTCTGCGGCGAGGCCCCAGATCGTAGGACGCCCGACGAGCACCGCCGAGGCACCGAGGGCCAGGGCGGTCAGCACGTGGGTACCGCGCCGAACACCGCCGTCGGCCAGCACCGGCACCCGCCCGGAGACCTGCGCCGCCACCTCGGGCAAGGCGTCGAGCCCCGCCGGCGACCGGTCGAGCTGGCGTCCGCCGTGGTTCGAGACGACGATCGCGTCGGCGCCGGCCTGCACCGCGAGCTCGGCGTCCTCCGCCGTGAGGATCCCCTTCACCACCACGGGCAGGCCGGGCGCGCGATCCCTGATCCAGCCCAGGTCGTCCCAGGTGAGCGAGGCGTCGAAGAGGTAGTCGCTCGCCCCGATGCCGATCGGCATCACGAACCCGCTCCGCGTGTCGCGGTGACGTAAGCCGCTCACGGGGAAGTCGACGGTCCAGCAGATGGCCGAAAACCCCGCCGAGACCACGCGCTCGAGCATCGCCTCGGTGAACCCTCGGTCCTGCGCCACGTAGAGCTGCCACCACTTCGGCCCTTCGCTCGCGGCGGCGACCTCCTCGAGGAAGGACTCGGTGGTCGAGGACACGACCATCAGGGTGCCGGCGGCGGCGGCCGCCCGCGCGGTGGCGAGCTCCCCGTCGGGATGTGCCAGCCGCTGGTACGCCCACGGCGCCACCGCGACCGGGAACCGCAGCGACGCGCCGAGCACCGCTGTCGACGTGTCGGGCGAACCGGCACCCCGCAGGAACCGAGGGCGAAGCATCCACCTATCGAACGCCCGGCGGTTCTCCGCGAGCGTCCACTCGTCGCCGGCGCCACCCTCGTAGTAATCCCAGACGTCGGATGGGACCGCCGCGCGCGCGGCCGGAAGGTAGTCCTCGACGGTGACGTATCGCGGGCCCTCGCTCATCGACGGAAGGAGCCTATCGCCAACCGAGGCCCCGGCCGATGATCACCGACGCGCTGCGCTGCTCCGCGGGCCCACGCGTCCGGCGCCCATGTCGCGGGAGAGGCCTCGCGACGTCTCCCGCACCGCCGCGACGACCGCCGCGGCCTGCCGGCCCTCGGGCACGAGTCGCTCGACCGGGCCGACGACGCCGATCGCTCCCACGGAGTGTCCCCGGTCGTCGAAGACCGGCGCCGCGATCTCCGCCTCCCCGACGATCGCCTCCTCGTCCTCGAGTGCGGTGCCCTCCGTGGCGACCGCGGCGAGCACCTTCTCGAGGACGGCCGGGTCGGTCACCGTTCGGCCGGTGAGCGGCACCAGCTCGAGCTCGAGAAGGGCGCGGCGCGACGGCTCGGCAAGGAAGGCGACGATGGCCTTCCCCAGGGCGCATGCGTGCCACGGGATCGATGCCCCCACCTCGAGGATCTGCACGGAGTTGTCCGGGCGGAACACGTGGTGCACGATCAGCACGTTCGTCCCGTGCAGCACGCCGACCCGCACGGCGTCGCCGGTTCGTGAGGCGAGCGAGTCGGCCCACAGCAGCGAGCGCGCACGGAGCTCGTGGTTGTCGAGGAAGGCGTTGCCGAGCTGCAACATCGCCGGTCCGAGTCGGTACTTGTCGGTCTCGGGGTCCTGCTCGACGAGCTCCTGGGCCTCGAGGGTCCGCAACAGCCCGTAGGCCGTCCCCTTGGCGAGCCCGAGCCGTTCGGCGATCTCGGTGACGCCCATCCGAGGCGTGCCGGAGCCGAGCACCTTGAGGATCCGCGAAGCACGCTCGACGGACTGGATCGTGCCCTTCCGCGGTGCCGGCCCGGTCAACGACCGCCGTCCACCGACCGAGCGAGCGCCGCGAACAGGTACGAGGTCGAGGTTGCCCCGGGATCCTGATGCCCCACGCTCCTCGGTCCCAAGTACGAGGCGCGACCCTTCCGCGCCTGCATCGGCACCGTGGCGCGCATGCCTTCGCGCGCGGCCTCGGCCGCCTTGCGGGACGCCGTGGCCCCGTCTCCGCCCCCCCGCAGCTCCCGCTCGAACGCCGCGAGCGCGGGTGCGTAGGCATCGACGATCGTCTTGTCGCCTTCCTCCGCCGCGCCGAGCCCTTGGATGCCATCGAGGCCGGATCGCAGCGCCTTCCACAGGTCCTCGGCGTCGAACGACTCGGCGTCGCCGAACGCCTCCCCCGCTCGACGCAAGCACGTGCCGAACAGCGGCCCGGCGGCGCCCCCCACGCGGTAGATCAATGTCCCCCCGACCCGGATCAACAGCTCGCCTGGGGGTAGGTCAGAGGTGGCGTCGAGATCGGTCACGGCGGCCGAGAATCCGCGATCCATGTTGATCCCGTGGTCGGCGTCGCCGATGGCCGCATCGAGCTGGGTCAGGAAGTCACGGTTCGCCGCGACCTCGTCGGCGCACGCACGCACCCAGCGGTGGATCATGGTGGCGTCATACACGTCGAACACCCTCTCGCGAGCGTCATCGGCCCGTTCGGTCACCGCCGCAACCATCGAACCCACCTCCAGGTCGTGTCAACTTCCGCGACACATGTGTTCGACGATACCGAATGATGTCTCACCCTGCCGAGATGGTTTCGGTGTGACAAGACTATTGACAACTCGTTACGAACGGGGTTGGCTCGGCTCGACACGGTCCCGACGGTGGGGCCCGGTACGGAGGGGGTGGTCGCTCAGATGTTCCTCGGAGAGGTGGTCGGCACGGCGTTGCTCGTGTTGCTCGGCGACGGCGTCGTGGCCGGTGTGCTCCTCAACAAGTCGAAGGCGCAGAACTCGGGATGGGTGGTCATCACCTGGGCCTGGGCGATGGCCGTGTTCATCGGGGTTCTCGGCAGCCTGGCGGTCGAGGGAGGCGTGGGCCACATCAACCCGGCGGTGACGATCGGGCTCGCCTCGATCGATCTCTTCCCGTGGGAGGACGTCCCCACGGCGATCGGCGGCCAGTTCCTCGGCGCGTTCATCGGTGCGACACTCGTGTGGCTCGCCTACCTCGTGCACTGGGGCGAGACCGACGACGCGGGTCTCAAGCTCGCGGTCTTCTCGACCGGCCCCGCGATCCGCAACACGCCCGCGAACCTGATCACCGAGTTCATCGGCACGTTCGTCCTCGTCTTCAGCGTGCTCTCCATCGCCGGATTGACCCTCGGTGGCGAGGCGCTGGGCGGTGCCCTCGCGACCGGAGCGCTGCCCGTCGGACTGCTGGTGCTCGTCATCGGCATGGCGCTCGGCGGACCCACGGGTTACGCGATCAATCCGGCCCGTGACCTCGGCCCCCGCATCATGCACGCGGTTCTGCCGATCGCCGGCAAGGGCAGCTCCGACTGGGCGTACTCGTGGATCCCGGTCGTCGGCCCGGTCGCGGGTGGCGTGGTCGGCGCGTTGGCGGCCAAGGCGATCTTCGACCTCTAACGGCGGGTGACGGGAGGGTTCCCTGCCCTCCCGTCGTCCTCCACGAAGGAAGCGAGGCAGGGAATGAAGAAGCTGATCAACGACCCGGCGAACGTCGTCCTCGAAGAGCTCCAGGGGATCGAAGCGGCGCATCCCGACCTCGTGAAGGTCTCCTACGACCCGCACTACATCACGAGGGCCGACGCGCCCGTGCAGGGGAAGGTCGCGCTGATCTCCGGCGGCGGATCCGGCCACGAGCCGATGCACGGAGGCTTCGTCGGCCGAGGCATGCTCGACGCGGCCTGCCCCGGCGAGGTGTTCACGTCCCCCACGCCCGACCAGATGGAGGCGGCGACGAAGGCGGTCGACGGCGGCGCCGGCGTCGTCCACATCGTGAAGAACTACACCGGCGACGTGATGAACTTCGAGATGGCCGCGGAGCTGTGCCGAGCCGAGGGCTCCGACGTCGAGTCGGTCGTGGTCGACGACGACGTGGCGGTGCAAGACTCGCTCTATACGGCCGGGCGTCGCGGCGTCGGCGCCACCGTGCTGATGGAGAAGATCGCCGGCGCAGCGGCCGAGGAACGGCGTCCGCTCAAGGAGGTCGCCGACATCTGCCGTGAGGTGAACGCCAACGCGCGCTCGATGGGGATGGCGCTCACGTCATGTACGGTGCCCGCCGCCGGCACCCCCACGTTCGAGCTCGGCGACGACGAGATCGAGATGGGCGTGGGCATCCACGGCGAGCCCGGACGCGAGCGCATGAAGATGAAGCAGGCGTCGGAGATCGTCGACATGATGGCGACCGCGATCGTCGACGACCTCCCGTTCAACAAGGGCGACCAGGTGCTGGCGTTCGTCAACGGCATGGGTGGCACGCCGCTGATCGAGCTCTACGTGGTCTTCAACGAGCTCAACAAGCTCCTGACCGGGCGCGGGATCACGATCTCGCGCAACCTGATCGGTTCGTACATCACCTCGCTCGAGATGGCCGGGTGCTCCATCACGCTGCTGAAGCTGAGCGAGGACTTCACGAAGCTCTGGGACGCTCCGGTGAACACGGCCGGTCTGCGGTGGGGGGTCTGAACCCCCCGCCCGGGGCGGGCGGAACGAGGGAGTGGGTGCCCGGATGATCGGCACCGCAGGCGTGTCCTATGACGACGTCGTCTCGTGGCTCAAGACCTTCGCCGCCACGATCGCTGAGAACAAGGCGTACCTCACGGAGCTGGACTCCGCGATCGGCGATGCCGACCACGGCATCAACATGGACCGGGGGTTCCAGGCCGTGCTCGGCAAGCTCGACGGGGCCGCGCCTGGCGACATCGGCGCCCTGTTCAAGACCGTGGGCATGACGCTGGTGTCCACGGTCGGGGGCGCGGGCGGTCCGCTGTACGGCACGTTGTTCCTGCAGTTGGGCGTCGCCACCGCCGGGAAGGACGAAATCACACCTGAGGATTGGGCCGCCGCTCTCACAGCCGCGGTCTCCGGCGTGCAGGCACGCGGCAAGGCCGAGGCTGGCGACAAGACGATGGTCGACGCCCTGATGCCCGGTCGCGACGCCTTCGCCGAGGCCCTCGCCGACGGAGCGGACCTGCCCGCGGCGCTCCGTCGCTCGGCCGACGCGGCCGAGGAGGGCATGACGGCCACGATCCCCCTCGTGGCGAGGAAGGGCCGAGCGAGCTACCTCGGCGAACGAAGCGCCGGCCACCAGGACCCCGGCGCCACCTCGAGCTACCTGTTGTTGCGCACCGTCGCCGACACATGGGCCGGCGACGAACGACCTTCGGAGGAGGCCCCTCATGGCTGAGTACGTCGGTGCCCTCGACCAGGGCACGACCAGCACGCGCTTCATGATCTTCGACCACGGCGGCCAGGTGGTGGGCGTCGACCAGAAGGAGCACGAGCAGATCTTCCCCAAGCCGGGGTGGGTCGAACACGACCCTGCCGAGATCTGGGCCCGCAGCCAGGAGGTGATCGCGGGAGCTCTCGAGAAGGCGAGCGTGTCGGCGAGCGATCTGGCCGCGATCGGTATCACGAACCAGCGTGAGACCACCGTGGTGTGGGACCGGTCCACGGGGCAGGCGATCCACAACGCGCTCGTGTGGCAGGACACCCGCACCGATCAGCTCTGCAACGAGTTGATCGCCGACGGCGGCCAGGATCGCTTCCGCGAGAAGTCGGGACTCCCGATCGCCACGTACTTCTCCGGCCCGAAGGTCCGGTGGATCCTCGACAACGTCGACGGGGCGCAGGCGCGAGCCGATGCGGGCGAGCTGGCGTTCGGCAACATCGACACGTGGTGCATCTGGAACCTCACGGGCGGCGTCGACGGTGGCCAGCACGTCACCGACGTGACCAACGCGAGCCGCACGATGCTGATGAACCTCGAGACCCTCGACTGGGACGACGCCCTCCTGAACGCGATCGGCGTGCCTCGCTCGATGCTCCCCGAGATCCGCTCGTCGAGCCAGGTCTACGGCGAGGCGGTCGGTGCGGCGGCCGGCGTGCCGGTGGCCGGCGACCTCGGCGACCAGCAGGCGGCCCTGTTCGGCCAGACCTGCTTCGACGTCGGCGAGGCCAAGAACACCTACGGCACGGGGTCCTTCCTCCTGCTGAACACGGGCACGGAGGCGGTCCAGTCGAAGAACGGGCTGATCACGGGCGTGGGCTACAAGATCGGCGACCAGCCGGCCGCGTACATGCTCGAGGGCTCGATCGCGATCACGGGCGCCCTGGTGCAGTGGCTGCGTGACAACCTGAAGATGATCGAGGCCTCCCCGGACGTCGAGGCTCTCGCGAAGACCGTCGACGATAACGGCGGCGTGTACTTCGTGCCGGCGTTCTCGGGGCTGTTCGCACCGTACTGGCGCAGCGAGGCGCGCGGCGTGATCGCGGGGCTCACGCGCTTCGTAACCGCCGGCCACATCGCGCGAGCCACGCTCGAGGCCACTGCGTGGCAGAGCCGTGAGGTCGTCGACGCGATGAACGCCGACTCCGGCGTCGAGCTCACCTCGCTGAAGGTCGACGGTGGCATGGTGCACAACGACCTGCTGATGCAGACGCAGGCCGACGTCCTCGGCGTGCCGGTGATCCGTCCGACCGTGGCCGAGACCACGTCCCTCGGCGCGGCGTACGCGGCCGGCCTGGCGACGGGGTTCTGGGCAACGATCGACGACCTGCGCGGGAACTGGGGCAAGGACAAGGAGTGGACGCCCGTGATGGATGCGGCCGAGCGCGAGAAGGAGTACGCGATGTGGAAGAAGGCCGTGACTCGCACGTTCGACTGGGTCGAGTGAGCCGGGAGGCCGCCGATGAACGACGAGAAGGAACGCGACGAGCACGACGAGCACGAGGGATCCTTCGCCGAGGGCCAGGCCGATCACGACCCCGACGCCGACACCCACGGCGACTTCGCGGAGGGTCAGGAACAGGAGCACCGCGAGCCCGCCGAGGTCGAGAAGGGCACGTTCGCCGAAGGGCAGGCCGACGACGACGAACATCCTGTGACACCTGAGCGGGGCGACTTCGCACGCGGGCAGGAAGAGGGCGAAGACTGAGCCCGTTCCGCGGCGGCATGGCATGATTCGCCGATGAGCGGAGGCGTGGGCACGGCACCACACGTGCTGATCGTGGGCGGCGGCGGCACGGGTGGCGCCCTCGCCCACGATCTCACCCTGCGCGGGGTTCGCGTGACGCTCGTCGAGCGTGGTGAGTTCACCTCGGGCACCACCGGACGTCACCACGGGCTGCTGCACAGCGGCGCCCGTTACGCCGTCAACGACGAGGAATCGGCGATCGAGTGCATCGAGGAGAACATGCTCCTGCGCCGCATCGCACCTGGTTCCTTCGAGGAGAACGACGGTCTGTTCGTCGGCATCACCGACGAGGACATGGCCTACTTGCCGTCGTTCCTCGAAGGGTGCGAACGCACTGGCATCCCGACGCAGGTGCTCGAACCCGCGGAAGCACTGCGACTCGAGCCGAACCTGAACCCCGACCTGAAGGTGGCCGTGCGCGTCCCCGATGCCACGATGGATGCGATGCGTATGCCGCTTCGCTTCTTCGCCACGGCGAGGGCCAACGGGGCCGACCTGTTGAATTGGGTCGACGTCCTCGACCTCGACCTCGGTGGCGGCGTGGTCTCGGGCGCGCACGTCCGCGACTTGATCACGGGGAAGCAGACGCGCATCGGCGCTGACATCGTCGTGAACGCCACCGGCCCCTGGTCGGAGCAGGTGGCTCGTATGGCGGGGGTCGACGTGCCCATCCGCCCCTCCCCCGGCGTGATGCTCGCGGTGCGCGGGCGCCTGACGAACATGGTGATCAACCGGCTGCACGCGTCGGGCGATGGCGACATCATCGTGCCGCAACGGGCGCTCTCGGTCATCGGCACCAGCTCTTGGGTCGTCTCGGACCCCGATGACCTCGGCGTGCCGGCCGACCACGTGCAGCGCATGGTCGACGAGGGCTCGATCCTCGTGCCGGCGGTGCGCGAGGCGCCATCCCGCTCGGCATGGTCGGCCGCGCGGCCCCTGATCGGTTCGCGCGACGACGCGGACTCGGGCCGTGAGCTGTCGCGCACCTTCAAGACGATCGATCACGCGGTGGACGACCGAGTGGAAGGCTTCGTGACGATCACCGGCGGCAAGGGCACGACGCTGCGGGGCATGGCTGAGGTCTGTGCCGACGCCGTCTGCCGCAAGCTCGGCATCGACACCCCGTGCGCGACGCGTCAGACGGTGCTGCTCCCCCACACGGCGGCGTACGCGGCATGACGACCGAGACCACCTCGACCCGCCGGCTCCGGGTGCATCGGTTCAAACGCGGCGACGACGCCCCCCACGTTGAGGAGTTCGACGTGCCGTTGGGAGAGGACGCCACCGTGCTCGAAGCCCTCCGGTGGATCCAACTGCACGGTGACCCGTCGCTCGGGCTGCGCCACTCGTGCTTCCACGCCTCATGTGGCACATGCGGTGTTCGGGTGAACGGTCGGGAACGCCTCGCGTGCGTGACGAAGCTCGCCGACTTCTCGGGCACGATCACGGTCGATCCGATCGCGAATCTCCCGGTGCTCCTCGACGTGGTCGTCGACATGGCGACGTTCTTCGCGCACTACCCCGATCCGCACCCGATCGTGCGCGAGAGTGGGTTCCTGCCCGAGGCGGCGGTCGCCGACGACCTCGACGGACATGAGCGATACGAGGACTGCATCGAGTGCGGGCTGTGCCTCTCGGCGTGCCCCGTGGCCGCGACCGACGACTCCTACGTCGGACCGGCGGCGTTGGCCTACGCCCAGCGATTGCTCGAGGAACCTCGGGACGGCGTCGACCGAAACGCGCTCCTCGATTGGGCCGACCAGGACGCCGGCGCCTGGCGATGCCACGCCGCGTTCGAGTGCACGGAAGCCTGCCCGAGCGACGTGCGCCCCGCCCAGCGGATCATGTCGCTGCGCAAGGAACTGCGACATCGTCGCAGCGAACAAGGCCGCGAGGTGCCGGAGCAGGCAGCGGGCGAGGAGCCGACGTGAGTGAGACGCGAGCGCCGTTCGATCGCGAGCGCGACCCGGGCGTCGAGGAGATCTTGCGCGGACGGCGCCAGCCCGCGCCCGTCTCACGCAAGCTGCCGGGACCGATCGCGTGGTTCGACCTCCGCAGCCGCAACACCGGCCACCTGGCGTTCTCGCTGAATCGCGTCACGGGCCTCGGGCTCGTGGCCTACCTCTACCTGCACCTCGCCGTCCTCTCGCAGTTGCTCGGCGGCGAGGACGCCTGGAACGACTTCCTCGAGGTCGCGACGACGCCGCTGTTCCTGGGGCTCGACGTGCTCCTGGTGTTCGGGTTGCTCGCACATGGGCTGAACGGCACTCGCGTGGCGCTCGTTGGGAGTGGGTTCGTTCCCAACCGGCAGAAGGCGCTGTTCTGGTCACTGATGGCATTCGGCGCGATCGTGCTCGTCTACTCGGCGCTGCACATCTTCGGGGGGGAGGCTTGATGGTCGCGACGGCCCCCGAGCGATCGACGCGGTCGCGGAGCTGGCGATGGACCGCGTTCACCGGCGTCTCCCTCCTCGCGCTCGTGACGATCCACATGGTCGCGCACCATTTCGTCGTCGAGGAGATCGGTGGATTGCGCACCTACCAGCACGTGCTCGACTACATCAGCACACCGATCATCTTCGTGATCGAAGGGGTCTTCCTCGTCGTCGTCACCGTGCACGCGATGCTGGGCTTGCGTTCGGTGCTGTTCGACTTCGGCCTGAGCGAGCGGTGGCGCCGGCGCCTCGAACTCGGGCTCGTCGCCCTCGGCATCGTCACAGTCGTCTACGGCTTCATCTTGATCGGCGTGCTGGCCTCGAGGGCTTGAGGGAGCGCGGCTCGTGGTCGGCATCGTGATCGTCTCCCACAGCGCCCTCATCGCCGAGGGCGTCGCGCAGCTCGCGCGCGAGATGGGCGGGGCCGAGGTGAGGCTCGAGACCGCGGGCGGGCTCGAGGCTGTCGATGGTCCAGAGGGTCCCGAGCACCCGATCGGTACCGACGCCGTCCTCGTGATGCAGGCCATCGAGCGGGCGTGGTCCGACGACGGGGTGCTGGTGCTGATGGACCTCGGGAGCGCCGTGCTCTCGGCCGAGATGGCGGTCGACCTGATCGGCGACGAGCGGCGCGAGCGCATCCTTCTCTGTGAGGCTCCGCTCGTCGAGGGAGCCGTCGCGGCGGCGGTCACCGCCAAGCTGGGCATGCCGCTCGAGGCGGTCGCCGAGGAGGCGCGCTCCGGCCTGGCCGGCAAGATCGCCCACCTCGGGACAGAGACCGAGGATGCGGGCGAGGCCGAGACAGGCGAGCCGGGCTCCGGGGGCGCGGCGGATACTTCGCCGCCTGAGGGCCCGACCGTGGTGGCCGTGTTCCCGGTCGAGGTTCCTCACGGGCTCCACGCGAGGCCCGCGGCCCGGTTCGTGCAGACCGCGGCCGGGTACGACGCCAGGGTCAGCGTGCGCAACCTCACGACCGGTGCCGGCCCGGCAGACGCGAGCAGTCTGAATGGCGTTGCGACGCTCGGGGTGCGTGCGGGCCACGAAGTGGAAGTCCGGGCGGAAGGGCCCGGCGCGGCCGAGGCGATCGCGGGACTCGAGGCGCTCGCCGCCCGCCGGTTCGACGAGCCGCCCCAGACGACCGGGGCCGCGGCCGCCGCGGCGGACGAGGCGTATCTCCAGCCCGTCGACGCGATGGAACGGGTCGTCGAGGGGGACGTGGTGAGAGGCTTCGCCGCCTCCCCCGGTGTGGCCGTCGGCGAGCTGCGGCGCTTCCACACGCCACCACTCGCCGTGCCCGACACCCCCGGGACGGATCCCGCCTCGGAGCTCTCCGCGCTCGACTCCGCCGTGCGTGCGACCGCAGACGCGATCGCGACGCAACGCGACGCGGTCGCCGAGCGAGCCGGTGAGGGCGAGGCCCGCATATTCGACGCCCACCTGCTGTTCCTGTGCGACGCGGCCCTGCTCGAGCCGGCGCGCGAGGCGATCTCCGCACGGAGCAGCAACGCGGCTACCGCGTGGCGCGATGCCGTCGAGACCGTGGCCGCCGGGTGGGACGTGCTCGACGACGAGTACATGCGCGCGCGTGCGGTCGACCTGCGGAGCGTCGGCACGCAGGTCCTGGCGCGCATCCTGGGCGTGGCCGTGCCGGCGCCGCGGCTCGACGAACCCGGCATCCTCGTCGCCGCCGACCTGACACCCGCAGACACGGCGGGACTCGACCCGGCGGCGGCCCTTGGCATCGTCACCGCCCACGGCGGCCCGACCTCGCACGCCGCCGTGCTGGCGCGAGCCCTCGGCATCCCGGCGGTCGTGGGCGTGGGACCGGGGGTGCTCTCGCTCACGGAGGGGTCGCCGCTCGCCGTCGACGGCGCTCGTGGGGAAGTCGTCGTCGACCCTCCGCCCGACGTCGTCGAGGCGTTCGAGTCCGAGCGACGGGAACGGATCGAGCGCCGAGCGGGGCTGTTGGCGAGGGCCGGCGAGCCTGCCACGACCCTGGATGGGACGACCGTCGAGGTGGCCGCGAACGTCGGCGGACCGGCCGAGGTCGCGGCCGCGGTCGCCGCGGGCGCCGACGGCATCGGGCTGTTCCGGACCGAGTTCCTCTTCATGGGTCGCGACACGCTGCCGGCCGAACACGAGCAGGAAGCCGCCTACCGCGCAGCCGCCGAGGCGCTCGACGGACGCCCGCTCCTGGTCCGCACGCTCGATGCGGGCGCCGACAAGCCGGTCTCCGCCTTGGCGCAGGCCCACGAGGTGAATCCCTTCCTGGGGGTGCGTGGCATCCGGCTCGGGCTCGCTCGCCCCGAGCTCCTCCTGGCCCAGCTCCGGGCGTTGCTCCGCGTGGCCGTCGAGCATCCCGTTCGCGTGATGTTCCCCATGGTCGCGACGACGGGGGAGCTCGAGGCGGCCCGGGCAGCCGTCGAACGCGCTCGCGCGGAGACCAACCTGGCCCCGGTGATCGAGGTCGGCATCATGGTGGAGGTCCCGTCCGCCGCCCTGACCGCCGACGCCCTCGCTGCGGGCGCCGACTTCTTCTCCATCGGCACCAACGACCTGACCCAGTACGCGCTCGCCGCCGATCGTGGCAACGAGCACGTCGCCGAGCTGAACGATCCGCTGCATCCGGCGGTGCTGCGCCTGATCGCGTCCACCACCGAGGGTGCCGAGGCGCACGGTCGCTGGGTGGGCGTCTGCGGCGAGCTTGCCGGCGACGAGCTCGCGACCCCGCTCCTGCTCGGGCTCGGCGTCCGCGAGCTCTCGATGGCCGCGCCCGCGATCGCGACCGTGAAGGACGCCGTCCGGTCGACGACCCTCGTCGACGCCCGAGCGATCGCCGCACGAGCCCTGGGGTGCGCGTCCGCCTCGGAGGTGCGGGACCTGCTCACATCGTCGTAGCGTCGGGTTCAGCCGGTACGATTCGCTGACGAGGCCATGAGCACCCCCGACGAACGAGCCGCCGCCTTCCTCGCGTTCATCACGTACCTGCGCATCGCGTTGACGCCGGTGGTGATGGCCATGGTGCTCGTGCACGATCCCGGCCCGTGGGTGGAACCCACCGCCGCCCTGCTGTTCGCCTTCGCGGCCGCCACCGACTTCTTCGACGGACGGCTGGCCCGTCGGTGGAAGCAGACCTCCACCTTCGGCAGCTTCCTCGATACCGCCGCCGACAAGCTGCTCGTCTCGGGCGTGCTGCTGGCGCTGGTGGCCGTCGGTCGCGTCTCCGCGTGGATCGCGTTCGTGATCGTCGGCCGGGAACTGCTGATCATGGGGCTTCGGGGCGCGGTCTCGGCCTCCGACGGCATCGTGGTGACCCCGTCGATGTGGGGGAAATGGAAGGCGACGATCCAGTTCGTCGCGATCACGTTCGCGATCTGGCGACCCGAGATCCACCTGGGCGACTGGTACCTCGACCAGTGGCTGATGGCGATCGCGGCCCTGATCACGATCGTCTCGGCGGTTCAGTACCTCGCTCGGTTCTTCTCGGTGCTGTCGGGCCGCGACGCGGCTGCACCGGGTCGCTGACCCGTGTCGGGGCCCGTCTTCGTCACGGGAGCGTCGGGGTTCGTGGGGGGAGCACTCCTCGCCCGATTGACCGCCGAGGGACGACAGGTCCGGGCCCTGGCCAGGTCTGACGTCAGCGCAGCGGCGCTCGCCGAGAGCGGAGCCGTGGTCGTTCGGGGCGACCTCTGCGACCAGGAGGCACTGCTGCGGGGGATGCGTGGCTGCGGGACCGTGTTCCACGTCGCCGGGGTGAACGCGATGTGCATGCGTGATCCCGGGCCGATGATGCGCGTGAACGTGGACGGCGCCACCGCCGTGGTGCGTGCCGCAGCCGCGGCCAGGGTGTCGCGGGTCGTCCACACCTCGTCGGCGACCACGATCGGCGAGCGGACCGGGGAGATCGGCCGCGAGGACACGTCGCACCGTGGCACGTTCATGTCGAACTACGAACGATCGAAGTTCCTGGGGGAACGCCGCGTGCTCGAGCTCGGGGACACGCTCGGTGTGCCCGTCGTGACCGTGAATCCCTCGTCGGTGCAGGGACCCGGACGCACGGGAGGATCCGCCGAGCTCCTCCTCGGAATCGTGAACGGCCGGCTGCCGGTGCTCGTGAACACGTGGCTCTCGGTCGTCGACATCGACGACTGCACCGACGCTCACCTGCTCGCCGAGCGTAACGGCGTGCCGGGCCGGCGCTACCTCGTGAGCGGTGCCTCGTTCGACGTGCGCACCGCGGTCACGCTGCTCCGCCAGGCGTCCGGGCATCCGGGCCGCGCCTGGTTCGCGCCCCGCAGCCTGGCCGTGGTCGGCGGGGTCGTCGCGGGCGCGGCGGCGCGCGTGATGAGGCGTGACGGGCGCATCTGTCCCGAGACCGTGCGCACGCTGTTGCACGGGCACCGCTTCGACGCATCGCTCGCGCAACGCGAGCTCGGCCTGCGCTACACGCCCATCGAGGTCACGATCCGGCGCTCGCTCGCCTGGTACGCCGACCGGGACCTGGCGCCCCCGCCGATAGGATGAGAGCGTCGGAAGCGCCCGCGCGGCCGCCGCACTGAACGAGGGAGGAACCCGTGAACGACGCCCGACCGGACCGGAACCTGGCCATGGAGCTCGCACGTGTCACCGAGGCCGCGGCGCTCGCGGCCGGACGGTGGATCGGCCACGGCGACAAGATCGCAGCCGATGCCGCCGCCGTCGACGCGATGCGTCTGATGATCGACACCGTCTCGATGAGCGGCACGGTGGTGATCGGCGAAGGCGAGAAGGATGAGGCGCCGATGCTGTTCAACGGCGAGGACGTCGGCAACGGCGACGGCCCGGGTGTCGACGTGGCGGTCGATCCGATCGACGGTACCCGTCTCACCGCGGTCGGCCAGCCGAACGCGGTCGCCGTGATCGCTCTGGCGGAACGGGGCACGATGTTCTTCCCCGGCGCCGCGGTGTACATGGAGAAGGTCGCCGCAGGCGCCGAGGCGGCGGGGGTGATCGATGTCACGGCACCGCCCGAGGAGAACGTGCGACTCGTGGCCAAGGCCAAGGGCGTGAAGCCCGAGGACGTGAGCGTGACGATCCTCGACCGACCACGACACACCGACATGATCGACGCAGTGCGGAGCGTCGGCGCCCGCGTCTATCTGATCAGCGACGGCGACGTGGCCGGGGCGATCGCCGCGGCGGCGCCGCGCACGGGGGTGGATCTGCTGCTCGGCATCGGCGGCACGCCCGAGGGAGTGATCGCGGCGGCGGCGCTGAAGTGCCTCGGTGGCGCGATCCAGGGCCGTCTGTACCCTCGGGACGACGCCGAGCGTCAGGCCTTGATCGACGGCGGCTTCGATCTCGACGCGGTCCTCACGACCGACGACCTGGTGAGCGGCGACGATGTGTTCTTCGCAGCGACGGGTATCACCGACGGTTCGCTGTTGCGCGGCGTCCGATACTGGCCGGACGGAGCGACGACCCACTCGATGGTGATGCGATCGCGTTCGGGAACGGTGCGGTGGGTCGAGGCGGAACACCGCTTCGAGAAACTCGAGCGGTTCTCGCCGATCGCCTACCGCCCCTAGCGTCCAAGTCGCTTCGGCGACATATGGTGGCACGCGTCCGGTCACGCGTATCCTGAGCCCGTTGCGACGACCGAGGGGGGAGAGATGGCTGAGAAGACGATCCTGGTGTGTGATGCGTGTGGCAGACCAGCCGCCGAAACCATCACGATCAAGGTGTCACGCGGCAACTTCGTGAAGGATCTCTGCTCGAACCACGTCAACGAATTGGTGGCGGGAGCCCGCAAGCCGCGACCTGGACGCCGCAAGGGCGTGGTCGACCGTGGGGGCGCCGCATCGAGCACCAAGAAGTCGTCAACTCGCACCGCCACCGGGAAACGCCGCGGGCGGCCGCCGAAGGCGAAGACCGCCTAGGACCACGCCCCTCAGCCCTCGCTCGGCGACCGAGCGAGCTCGTAGACGCCGGTGTCGACGAGGCGCAGCACGCCCTCCGCGACGCCGCGGCGGAGCGCCGCGAGGAGCTCACGGCGCACGTTGGGTGTCGTGAACGGGTCGAGGAAGCCCGCACGCAGGGCTCGATCCAGTATCACCGTCCAATGGAGCGGCTCCGCGGCGTCACGGAGCACGAACACAGCCGAGGCGAGCGGGTCGCCCGGCGCGCCGTGGGTCATCGGTCGAGTCACCCCTGGCGGAACGCGGGGATGATCCGCTCGGCGAACAGGTCGACCATCTCGGGTTCCTGCACGGAGAAGGGCAGGACCCACGGCGCGACCACGATCTCCTCCACGCCCACCGCCTCGAACGCGAGGACCCGCTCGATCACCTCGTCGGGGGTGCCCGAGAGGGTGTCGGCGCGCCACGATGCCTCGGTCTCCTCGCGCATCGCATCGCCGGGCATCGACGCCCTCGCTCGTTCGAACGCGCCCTGGAACGCCGCCTCGGTCTCGCCCAACAACGAGTAGAGCCCGACGGAGAGCCGGAACGTCGACGGATCACGGTCCTCACGCTCGCATGCCGCGCGGGCGGCCGCCGCACGTTCGCCGTACGTTTCGGGTGCCCACCGCCACACGGTGTTCCATCCATCCGCGTATCGGGCGGCGAGACGCAGCAGACGTGGCCCCCCCTTGCCGCCCACCCACACGGGGATGCGTGGCTGGACCGGGGCTGGCAACAGATGCGCATCGTGCAACGAGACCGTGCGGCCCTCGAGCGTGGCGGGGCCACCGGCGAACAGCGCGTGCAGCACCTGTAACGATCCCTCGAGCGCATCGAATCGCTCGCCGACGGTGCCGTATCGGTAACCGAACGAGGTGAATTCCTGCTCGAGCCAGCCGGCCCCCAGGCCGAGATCGAGCCGTCCTTGCGAGATGCCGTCGATCGTCGTGGCCATCTTCGCGAGGATCGACGGGTGACGGAAGGGCGCACCGAGCACGAGGGTTCCCATGCGGATCCGATCGGTCACGGCCGCGAGCCCGGCGATCGCGGTCAGCGGCTCGATCGCGGCGATCGGCGTCGGATCGACGCCGTATCGATCGAACGAGTAGAAGAAGTGGTCCGAGACCCAGATCGAATCGAACCCGAGTCGTTCGGCGCGCTCGGCCCAGGCGCACATCGCCTCGAACGTGATCGGGGCTCCGTCGGGGAGCGAGAAGCCATAGTGCGGGAGGCTGAGGCCGAATCGCATGGGAGCAGGATACGGCCCGGGAGCCGCCTCCCAGCGTCCCCTACGGGCCGGGGCTCGTGACGGCGGCGCGCGTCTGCATCGAGCCGCTCAGCACGACGTCGCCGTTCACGTCGCGCACGGTCACCGAGTCGTACCCGGCGAGCTCGTCGAACTCTCGCATCACGATGCCCGCGCCACTGTCGTCGAGCCCGCCCTTCTCGATGCGACCGACCATCAGCGCTCCCTCGGCGCCTCGGAGGCGGATCGTGAAGGGCAACAGCTCGCGCGTCTCCTCGGGCACGCCGTTCACGAGCACGATCGCCATGTCGATGATCGACGGAGAGACGAGCGTGAGAGCGCTTCCCCCGCCCCCGCCGGGTGCCGCCGGGTTGAGCGTGCCGAGGAACACCTCGTCCTCAGGATCCCCGAACTCGGCGGAGTTCAGCAGGTCTCGGAAGCGCTCCACGGCGCTCTGCGACCGGAGCGTCTCGAGCTGCACCAGCCGATCGGAATCCGCGGCCCGGTTCGCCATCACGGCTCCCCAACCGGTCCCGAGCACGGCGAGCATCGCGGCGAGTGCTGCGACGAGCGCGAGCCGGCTTCGACGGGCCGTGGACGGGCGGCGGTCGCGGCGGGCGACTGCCTCGCGCACCGCACCGGCGACGCGCGCCTCCACGTCTGCGGGGGGCTCGAGTGGGGCCACGCCGAACGCGAGGGTGGCGGTGGCGCGCTGCAGCTCGCCCGCCTCCTTCCGGCAGGCAGCACACCACGTGAGATGGCGGTCGACGGGAGAGGCGTCGCGCGGGGTCAGGGCGCCCAGGGCGTGCTCCGCCAGCCGATCGCGCACGGTCGTGCAGTTCACAGCAGTTCCTTGCCCTCGTTCGCTTTCCGTACCTTGATCATCGCCGAGCGCAGCCGGGTCTTGACCGTCCCGAGCGGGATACCGTCGGATTCCGCGATCTCGCGGGCGGTCATGCCCCGGAAGTAGGCACGGGCCACCAACCGGCGCTCGGCTTCGGTGAGGGATGACAACGCTCGAAGCGCCGCGTCTCGTTCGATCAGCACGGCCTCCTCGTCGAGCCCGGGTGCATCGGGCACCTCGTCGACCAGCACGAGGGTCGGACGCGAGACACCGGTCTCCCGACGGAGCCGGTCGACGGCGAGGTTGTGCGCGATCGTCATCAGCCACGTCGACAGGCGCCCTCGCGTGGGGTCGAACCGCGCAGCCTTGCGCCACGCGGTGAGGAAGACGTCCTGGGTGAGCTCCTCGGCCGACTCTCGGGTGCCCAGCAGGCGGTAGCCGAGCGAGTAGATCGGTCGACCGTACCGCGCGTAGAGTGCGCGGATCGCGTCGTCGCTGCCGGCGAGGAGCCCTTCCATCAGCTGCTGTTCCTCCTTCGGGAGGAGCGGTCCGTCGTTGCGAGCCTGCACCCGGTGATCCTTCCGGTATACGGAGCCTCGGACGATCGCGGCTTGCCGCCGACACGACCCACGGTCGCGAGCATCCATCGTACTCCGACGTTCCTTGCCTGTATCGGGTTCGCCCGCGGGCTAGGCTCGGTTCCGCGGACCGACGAAGGAGAACCGAACCGCAACATGTGGCGAATCCATGACACGGAGATGACGACGACACGGTTGGGTCACGCGGCTCGGCTCACCATCGCGCTGGCCCTCACGGTCCTCGGACTGATCGGCCTCTCCGCTCCCTCGAGCGCCCAGTCCTCCGGTCAGGGTTCGATCCTCCAGCTACACCTCGACGGCGTGGTCGATCCGTTCGTCGCTGACTATCTCGTGAACGGGATCCAGGAAGCCGCCGACTCCGACGCGTCCGCCGTGTTGATCGAGATCGATACCCCGGGCGGCCTCGTGTCGTCGACCCGTGAGATCACGCAGGCGACCCTGAACGCCCAGGTGCCCGTGGTCTGCTACGTGGCTCCATCGGGCGCTCGGGCAGCCTCGGCGGGATCGTTCGTCCTGCTGTCGTGCGACATCGCCGGGATGGCGCCCGGCACGAACGTAGGCGCCGCGACCCCGGTGGGACTCGACGGCGCCGTCGGCTCCGACAAGGCCGTGAACGATGCCGCCGCATCGATGCGCGCGATCGCCGAGGAGTACGACCGCAACGCTGACGTGGCCGAGTCGTTCGTGACCGAGGCCGTCAGCATCAGCGCCGAGGAGGCGCTCGCCGACGGGGTCATCGACCTCATCGCGCCGACCACCGAGGCGCTCCTCGTCGAGATCGACGGCGAGACGGTCACGCTCGGTGACGGCACCGAGATCTCGCTCGAGACCGCGGGTGCGCCCGTCGTCGACCGCTCGATGGGGGGCTTCGTCGGCTTCCTCCACACGTTGCTCGATCCGACCCTCGCGTTCGTCTTCTTCTGGCTCGGTCTCGCTCTGATCGTGCTCGAGCTGCTCGTGCCCGGTCATATCTTCTCCGGCACGATCGGCACCGCGATGCTGATCCTCGCGATCGTGTCGTTCGGCGTGCTGCCGGTCCAGCTGATCGGCGTGCTCCTGCTCGTGGCCGCTGCGGTGCTGATGATCATCGAGCTCAACGCTCCCGGGTTCGGCGTGTGGGGCATCGCAGGCACGATCTGTCTGGTGCTCGGTGGCTGGTTCCTCTACGACAGAAGCGGCGGAGTCTCCGTCTCCCCCGCCGTCTTGATCGGCACTGCTGTCTTCGTGGGCGTCTTCTTCGCGGTCGTGCTGCGCAAGGTGCTCGCGGTCCGACGCAAGCCCGTGGCCGAAGGCGACTCGATCGTCGGTCACATCGGCGTCGCCATCGGGGCCGGCCTCAACCCCGACGGGCTCGTCCGTGTCTCCTCCGAGGAATGGCGCGCCACCTCGGCCGATGGAACCTCGATCCCTGCCGGTGCTCCGGTACGGGTCACACGCCTCGACGGGCTCACGCTGACCGTCGAGAGCGCTCCACACGAGCGTGCGGAGGCCGGCCTCACGCCGGCGAGGGAGGGATGAGCTGATGGAGATCAGTGCCGCCTTGATCCTGTTGATCGTGGTGGTCGTGTTGGTCGTGCTGTTCCTGGCCAAGGCGATCAAGATCGTGCCCGAGTACCAGCGACTGGTGGTGTTCCGGCTGGGCCGCCTGTTGGGGCAGAAGGGACCCGGGCTCGTGATCTTGATCCCCTTCGTCGACCGGGGCATCACGGTCGACCTACGCGAGTTCTACCTGGAGATCCCGCGGCAGGACTCCATCACCAAGGACAACGCGCCGATCGCGGTCGACTTCGTCATGTTCTACAAGGTGATGGACGCGCAGACCTCGGTCGTGCAGGTCGGCAACTTCGCGGGCGCCGCGCTGAACATCGCGTCGACCACGCTCCGAGCGGTGATCGGCGACATCCCCCTCGACGACATGCTCGCCAAGCGTGACGAGATCAACACGCTGCTGCGCATCAAGCTCGACGAGGTGACGGAGCGATGGGGCGTGAAGGTCACGAACGTCGAGATCCGCGAGATCATCCCGCCCGCTGCGGTACAGGAGGCGATGACCCGTCAGATGTCGGCCGAACGCACGCGCCGTGCGGTCGTCACGGAGGCCGACGGGCAGAAGGCCGCAGCGATCACGGTCGCCGAGGGCAACAAGGAGTCCGCGATCCTGAACGCCGAGGGCTCGAAGCAGGCTGCGATCCTCACGGCCGAGGGTGAACGGCAGGCGGCGATCCTGCGCGCCGAGGGCTTCGCGCTCGCGCTGAAGACGATCAACGAGCAGGCGATGGGCGCCGATGCCAAGACGATGAAGCTGCAGTACCTCGAGGCTCTGCGATCCCTCGGGATGTCGCCGTCGTCGAAGGTCATCGTCCCGATGGAGCTCTCGAGCCTCGTCTCCGGCTTCACGGCCGTGGCGGAGGCCGCCTCGGCGAACGGGCCGTCCTCCGGATCGCAGGGCACCTCGTCGGTACCCTGACCTGATCGCTCGCGGGCGTGCCGAGAGGGCCCCCCGGCGTGATGGGAAGGGTCGGCGGCCGCCTAGACGGGGAGCGGCATGCCGGCTTGCTGCATCGCCAGCTCGAAGTCGTGACGGTTCGAGACGGCCTGGAACGCGTCCTCGACCGTGACCTTGCCTTCCTGCACGAGCTGCAGCAGGCTCTGGTCGAACGTGACCATGCCGTAGAACCCGCCGTCCTGGATCACGTCCTTGATCTCGTGCGTCTTGTCGGGGTCGGCGATGCGCTCCGCGACACGTCCGTTGTTGATCAGGATCTCGATCCCGGGCGTCCTCGTGCCGTCGACCGTCGGCACGAGTCGCTGACAGATGATGCCGCGCAGCGTCCCGGCGAGTGCCAGACGAACCTGCTTCTGCTGATACGGGGGGAAGAAGTCGATCACACGGTTGACGGTCTCGGTCGCGTCGACCGTGTGCAGCGTCGACAGCACGAGGTGTCCGGTCTCTGCTGCGGCGATGGCGGCGCGGACCGTCTCCGTATCGCGCATCTCGCCGATCAGGATCACGTCGGGATCCTGCCGCAGGGCCGCACGGAGCGCCACGAGGAAGTCCTGCGTGTCGTTCCCGACCTCGCGTTGATTGATCGATGCGACGTCGTCCTTGTGCAACACCTCGATCGGGTCTTCGATCGTGACGATGTGCACCGGCTTGGTCTTGTTGATGTAGTCGATCATCGCGGCCAGCGTCGTCGTCTTGCCCGACCCCGTCGGTCCGGTCACGAGGACCAGACCCCGCTGCTCCTCGGCGATCTTCCGGACCGCGTCGGGCAGCCCGACCTCCTCGAACGAGGGACCGCCGAAACGCAGCTTCCGCAGTACCATGCTCACCGATCCACGCTGGCGGAACACGTTCACCCGGAACCGGCCGACGTTGTGGATCGAGTATGCGAAGTCGATCTCGCCGGTGTCGAGGAACCGCTGCATCCGATCCGGAGGGATGATGCCGTCGGCGATCGCCTGGCACTCGATGCCCGTGAGCGGGTCACGATCGAGGCGACGGAGCCCCTTGGGAAGCCTGATCATCGGGGCGGAGCCCACCTTCACGTGCAGGTCCGAGCCTTCCCCGGCGACGAGCTGCTCGAGCCAGGCGTTGAACTCCGGGACGATCGGCGTGCCGTCCGACGACATCGTGGCCGTCTGCTCCATACCCTGTTCCTCCGACGTTGGTCGCGTGTGGAAGCCGGGCGAACCGCCGTCGCCCGGGCGTGCTCCCTCTGCATCGGACGAGACGGGGCTCGACTTCAGTCTGAGTACGTGGTTCGCCTCAGGCGATACGTACGTAGGTCGCGAAGCTCAGTCGGACACGGCGGAGAGGCGGCAGACGGCGGAGCGATCGGCGAGGGGCTCGAACGTGTCCATGCGCATCGGCGGCCGCGAGCTCGCGAGCATGCCTTCGAGCAGTCCCCGGTGCAGGGCACACACGAGATCCCGGTGCTCGTCGAGCAGGTCGCGGAAGGGGCAGTCGCGCAGCGTGATGTCGACCCGGGTACGTCCATGACGCCGGAACCGCGGGTCGAATCCGGCCTCCGAGAGCGCCTCCTGCAGCACCGCGAGGTTCGGGCCGCTCGAGCTGCGACCGCCCGGCTTCGGCGCCGAGCGCCCCACGAGGTAGGCACCCCATTCGCGCGCCGACTCCACCGCCCGCGACCGCTGTCGCGAGCCGGTGACCTGGCCCGCCACGATCTCGGCGAACAGACGGTAGTCGCGCCCTTCACGCTCCTCACGATCGACGACGGAGTAGACCGTCTGTGGCCGACCCACCGAGGCGACGCCGCGCTGTGACTCGCTCGTCACGAGACCGGCCTCCTCGAGGCGCCGCAGGTGCGGGCGCAACGTGTTGACGTGGAGGCCGAGGCGGATCGACAGCTCCCGGACCGAGACCGGACGCCCAGACAGTCGCAGGTACCGGTACAGCCGGTACCGGGTGTCGTCGGCCAGCGCCTTGTGGACCTCGATCGGAGACGGCTCGGCCATTCGGACCCCTCGCGCGTATCATGGATTTCCACGGCCAACACCGTGTCAATCAAGCTTAGAGGGAAAGGGACGATCGTGGTCACCGAGGAGCAGGTGCGGCAGGCGCTGCGGGGCGTGATGGATCCCGAGATCGGGCGCCCGATCGAAGACATCGGCATGCTGGAGTCGATCGTGATCGACGAAGGTCGGGTCGAGGTGCACGTGCTACTCACGATCGAGGGCTGCCCGCTCAAGGACCGCATCACGAACGACGTGACCGCTGCCGTGCAGCCTCTCGATGGCGTCGAGCGCGTCGATGTGCGGCTCACCCCGATGAGCCAGCAGCAGCGCGAGGGACTCGTCTCCACGCTGCGGGGTGGCGCGCCCACCCCGCAGCAGAAGATCCAGTTCCCGCCGTCGACCTCGGTGATCGCGGTCGCGTCGGGCAAGGGCGGTGTCGGGAAGTCATCGGTCACCGTGAACCTCGCTGCGGCGATGGCGGCCGAGGGCAAGAAGGTCGGCGTGCTCGACGCCGACGTCTGGGGATTCAGCGTGCCGCGCATGCTGGGCGTCTCGGGCAAGCCCGTGGGGTTCGACAACATGATCATGCCGCTCGAGGGCTACGGGGTGAAGGTGATCTCGATGGGCTTCTTCGTGCCCGACGACACCCCTGTGATCTGGCGGGGTCCCATGCTGCACAAGGCGATCGAGCAGTTCCTTGGCGATGTCTACTGGGGAGACCTCGACTTCCTGCTGTGCGACCTTCCTCCCGGAACCGGCGACGTGTCGATCTCGCTCGCCTCGTTCCTGCCGGGCGCGTCGATGCTCGTCGTCACCACCCCGCAGGAGGCCGCGCGCACCGTGGCCGAGCGAGCGGGCCGCATGGCCGAGCGCACGAACCTGCGTCCGATCGGCGTGGTCGAGAACATGAGCTGGTACGTGTGCCCCCACTGTGGCGAGCGAGAGGCGATCTTCGGTGAAGGGGGCGGGCGGGAAGCCGCCGACCACCTGCGCGTGCCCTTGATGGCGCAGGTGCCCCTGATGCCCGCGATGCGCGAGGGCGGCGACACGGGCTCGCCGATCGTCATCACGGAACCCGACGCTCCGGCGAGCGTGGCGCTCCGTGAGGCCGCATCGGCGGTCGCGCGGGCGACGAAGTCCCACGTGGGCAAGCCTCTGACGCTGATGACCAGTTGAGTCCAACAGGTTCGTCCAACGGACTAGTCCATCATGGACTAGTCATCGAGGTCCCCGGTCAGCTCATGGCCCGCATCTCGCAGCGCTGCGACCGCCTCGGCGAAGCGCCGCACCAGCACGTAGTCGGTGTCGTAGGTCGCGATCGTGAACACCGAGACCCCCGCCACGGCGAGCGGTTCCGTCACGGCATGGAGCACCCCGACGAGCGAGAGGTCGAACGTGTCGTCGAGGTACAGGCAGCGCCAGCCGTCTTCCCCGGGGACCTCGGCGGGCACCCGCTCGGTGCGACAGACGATCGACAGTTCGTTCGGTGTGCGGGTGACCGACGTGAAGGGTCCCGCGACCCACGACGGCACCGGGACATCCGACGGGAGCCGGCAGACGGTGTACTCGCCCGGCATCGCCACGATGCGCAGCGCCGGCGCGTCGGGACGAACGCTCACGACACCACCCCGGCCGGCGGGTTCGCCGTGCCCGATACCGTTCGCTCGCCGGAGGGCTCCTCGTTCGAGCGCGCCGGTCCCCCGCCGCTCGGCGCATCCGGGTCGGGGCGGAGCGCGAACCACACCAGCATCGCGGCGCAGATCGTGGCGACCGTCAGCGCCGTCCACTGGCTCCCAGTGAGCCCGAAGATGCGCTGGTCGATGCGGAGCGAGTCCTCGACGAGGCGGGAGACGCCGTACCAGAGGCCGAACGTCAGGGTCAGGATGCCCTCGCGACGCGGCGCCCGCATCAACACCACGAACAACAGCAGGAACAGGGCGGTCGCGCTCATCATGTCGTAGAGCGCGGTCTGGTGCACCCCGACACCCTCTGCGACCACCCGCCCGGCCCCGTCGAGCAGCCGAGCCCCCCCGCGCGAGATCGTCTCGAGGTGCCCTCCCTGCAGCGACGCCTGGCAGAGCCCATCCCGGCACGAGAACGGCGGTGCGATCGTCCCGCCGCGATAGGTCCATGCGAGGAACCAGCCCGTGGGCCTGCCGAGGTGATCGGCGATGATCAGGTCGCCGATGCGGCCGATCGCGATACCGAGGGCGAGCGCCGGCGCGACCGGGTCGGCGACCTGGAAGAACCGATACCCCTGCCGGCGCACGCGCGGCACGTTCACGATGACCGCTCCGGCGATGCCGCCGAGCAGAGAGATGCCGCCTTCCCAGATCTTGAGCGTTCCGAGGACCGAGTCGAAGTCCGAGAGGTGTCCGATCACGTAGAAGAGCCGGGCCCCGACGATCGCACCGATCAACGACCAGAACACGACGCCTTGCACGTCGTCGTGCGCCACCCCCCACCGGGGGGCGATGCGCCCGAGCAGCCATGCGCCGACCAGGAACCCGATCGCGATGAACACCCCGTGGGGCGAGACCGCGAACGTGTCCCCGAAGCGGAAGCGATCGAGGACGGGCCAGCCGATCTGCGCGAGGGGATGGAGCACCGCGCGGCAGTCTAGCCTCGGCGCCCCCGCGGCCACATCGCGGCGACGGCCCGCCCCATCAGGAACCCGCTCGCCACGTCGCTCGGGTAGTGCACGCCGAGGTATACGCGCGAGGCGGCCACCGTCGCTCCCAGCGTGTTCAGGCCCGCTCGCGCGATCGAGCCCGCACCGAGCTCACGCACACCGACCGTCGTGAACGCGGTGAGCACCGCCGGGTGGCTGCTCGGCCACGACGTGCCCGTCGGCGGCGCGATCATCGCGCGGGTGCCCTCGGGGTCCGCGTCGTACGGCCGGGGCCGGTCGACGAGCTTCTTCACGGCCTGCCCCAGCAGCCAGGTGACACCGGCCGCCGCGAACGCACGCGTCGCCTGGCGAGGCCGACCGAGCGCGCCCAGCGTGCCCGCGGCGGCCCCGACCGCATAGAGGGAGCCGAGCTCGGTGACGCCGCCGAACAGACGGTCGGCACCGGGGCCGTGCCCGCGGTTCACCGTCGCGAAGAGGTCGGCGTCGGCGGCGCGTCCTTCGTCGGTCCCGAGGGCGACGTAGCCGACGGCGGCGGCGGCGGCGGCGAACGCCACCCCCTTCACGACCGAACCGACCATCACGCTCGTGCCCGCTCCTCGATCTCACGCTTCTGGGCGAGCACCCCGTGGCGGAGCGCGTATCCCGCGCCGCCCATCGCGTTCAGCCCTGCCGCACCGAAGCCGCCGAGCGGTCCGCGGAACCGGTACGTCACCTCGTGACGCAGCACGCTGCGATCGAACGGCAGTGAGGCCACCGACGTCGTCACGGTCGCGTCGAGCAGGCCCTCCAGGCGGACGCTCGAGCGCCAGGGGGGCTCCCACTCCAGCACGGTCGCGCGCACCGTGGCCTGCACGCCCATCAAGGCCATCACGACGTCGTACCTGGCGTCCCGAACCATCCCTCCCTCGGGAAGGTCGACCCTCACGATGTGTTTGTCCCATTGCGGGAGATTCCGGGGGTCGCTCGCGATCTCCCACACCGTCTCGGCGGGCGCGTCGACCTCGACGGAGAACTCGACCGTCGTCATGCCGCCGCCGCGCTCCCGCTCGACCAGCCCTTCCACCACACGAGGCGTGTCGGGGTGATCCGGACGAGGGCGCCCGCCCCAGGATGCAGCGCCGTCGCGATCGTGCGTGCGGTCTTCGCGCCCGACCCGAGGGCGTCGAGCACGTAGAACGCGGCCGTGCCCTGCACCATCGCGCCCGTCATGTCGCGCGCACGCCACTCGCTCGCCTCGTCGACCGTCAGGGCGACCGGGGCATCGGGACCGGCGCCGGCGAGCGCGAGCGACTCGGCCGGCAGGGCCACGTACAGGGCCGAGGGCTCAACGAGCCACCGCACCGGGAGCACGACGGGCCCCCGAGCGCCCGCGACGGTCAGCGCACCCTCACCGCTGCGCCCGAGGGTGGTCGCCACGTCGGGTGGCAGCACGGCCAGCGGATCGGGACCCTTCTTCACCTGGCGGAACGTCGCGTGCCCCGCCGCCTCGCCGCCCCACCGCCCCCGCCCCTCCTGCACCCCGTCCTCGTCGAGCAGGGCCGTGCGCTCGAGATCGATGCCCACGAAGACGCGACCCGGCGGGGTCCACGCGAGCGGTACCTGCCGAGCATCGAACGCGTACCCGGCGAAGAACCGAGCGTTCTTCTTGCTGAACCGTGCGGTGGCCCGCGCGATCGACGTGGCGCCGGTGACCGCCGCACCCCACGAGTTCCGATCGAGAGCGTCGTAGGTCTTGACCGTGCCGGTGAAGGTGACGGCGAGGTCGCCGAGGCGCACGAGCCCCGACACACCGGGGTCGACCTTCCACGCGCGGGTCTTCACCGAGCCGCGCGAGGTCGTGAGCCACACCCGGCCGCCCGAGTAGGCGAAGACGAGCGGGGTGCAGTGGGGGCCGCGAGGCGTCGAGGTGGCCACCGCACAGAACGGCGCGTCTTCCAGCACCTGCTGCACCGCCGTCGACAGGAAGCTCACCTGGCCGATCCCCCTTCGATCGCTGGCCGCCCCGTCCCCGGCGGGAACGCGAGCATGCATCCGGTCCACAGGATATGGCTCGCAAGACTCGCGAGCACACCCCCCGACCACCACGCGAGCGCGCCCCAGAGGGCGCCTCCGACGATCGCTCCCGCCACGATCGGCAGGCTTCGGCTGGCGACGTTGGCCACGATGTACCCGAGCCACGCGATCGCGGCGGCCGCGGCCGTCGTCGTCGCCTGACCCAGTCGCCCCTGGAAGAGCCCACGCCAGAACAGCTCCTCGGCCGGCACCATGATCGCGAGGCTCAGCACGAGCGAACGAGCCAGGGTGACCTCGCCAGCCTGCCCGTACTGATCGAGCACATCTCGGCGGAACGGCGCCCACCGCGATGCGATCCAGACGAAGACGCGCGTCCCGAGGTAGAGCGCGAGCCCGGTACCGGCCCCGACGGCCACCGCGGTCGCGGTCGCGGTGTCAGCCGCGGCGACCGGCGGACGCACGACCACGGCGGCGACGCCCATCGAGCCGAGCACGACGGGCATGAGCTTCCAGACGTCGAAGCGTCGGGTCGACACGAGCCACCAGCCGACGATCTCGGCGGTGAAGCCCGCGACCATGACGGCGATCTGCATCACGATGCGAGGAACCGGGTCTTCACGGCAACCTCGGCCGTGAAGGCCGTGACCACCGCGAGGTAGTAGAAGCCGGTCGCCGACTGCACGGCCGACGCGCGCTCACCCTTGAGCGCCGCCCGGGTGAGCAGGGCGATCATCAGCGTCGCCACCACCATGCCGAGCGCGATCCACGGAGCCAGTGCACCCGCGGTGAGCAGCGGATTGAGCGAGGCCGAGCTCTCCACCCCGCCGAAGCCGCTCGAGACGATCGCGACCGCCTCGACCACCACGGCGATCACCATCGCCGTCGTGAGCCGGTCGATGGGTCTCCGACTCAAACCACGGTCGGTGAGGTACCAGTGGCCCAGGAGCAAGCCGACGGTGATCGAGCCGAGGAACGCAGCGCCGGCGAGCAGCTGGAACAGGGCGATCGGGAACGACTGACGCCCGGTTCCCGCCATCGCCACGAGGGCGGCGATCGAGATCGCCACGCTCGCCACGCCGAGGATCCGCGCCGGCAGGTGCTGTTTCGCGAGTAGCAGCAGGAAGCTGAGCCCGACCGCGGCCGCCGTCGCGAGGGTCAGGGTCTCGGACCAACGGCCGGGGTCCTCACCCGGGATCGCTGCCGCCCGGGTCGAGAGCCACGAGGCCACCGCCAGTGCGAGCAGGATCGCGCTCGTGAGGGTGAAGAAGCCTCGTTTGACCTCGCGCCACAACGGGGTGAGCCACAGGAACGCGAGGGAGCCGGCCACCGCCTCGGCCAGCACGAGCGCCATGTAGCCGGCCGCGCCGGTCATCGTGTGCCCCTTCGCATACGGCCCGAAGCCTACCCGCGGCGCCCGGTAGGCTGGCGGACATGAACGATTGGCGCACCTACGACGACGTGGCCGAGACCTACGAGCGCGTGCACGCGACGCGCTTCGCGGAGGTCGCACGCGACCTGGTCGAGATGGTGGGCATCGCCGACGGGGCCACCGTGCTCGACGTGGGCGCCGGCACCGGGGTCGCCACGCAGGTCGCGGCCGACGCGGGGGCGAGGGCGGTCGGCGTCGACGAGTCGATCGGCATGCTCCGCGTCGCTCGACGGGAGCGCCCGAAGGTGCCGATCGTTGCCGCGCAGGCGATCGATCTGCCGTTCGGGCCCGGCCGGTTCGACGTGGTGCTCGGCTCGTTCGTGCTCGCGCACTTCAACAAGGTCGAGACGGCCCTCTTCGACATCGCGCGGGTGCTCCGGGTCGGCGGCCGGGTCGGGTTCACGTCGTGGACCGACGGGGTCGACGCCTACCAGCAGACCTGGCGGGAGATGGTCGAGTCGGTGGTGCCGAGGGAGATGCTTGCCCCTGCGTACGCGGAGGCCGCCCCGTGGCACGAGCGCTTCCGCTCGCGCACGAACGTGGAGGAGACCCTGATCGATGCGGGGTTCCGCAGCGTGCGGACCGAGGTCGTCAAGTACCACTGGACCTACGCGCTCGACGAATACCTCGACGGTCTCCAGGTCTGGGCGACCGGACGCTTCGTGCGGAACATGCTCGGTGACTCCGGATGGACGTCGCTGCGGGAACGCACGAGAGCCACGTTCGCCGAGCGATTCCCCGACCCGCTCAACGACTTCCGCGAGGTCATCGTCGCGACGGCGACGAAGCCCGACTGAGGTTCAGGCGAGGTCGACCCTCGTGAACGCCAGGGCACCCGGCGATCCGTCGGGCATCAACACCTCGTCGTAGAGGGCCGCGATCTGGCGGCCGAGTCGCTCCACGTGCTCCAGGTCCCCGTCCGGCATGTTCGCGAGCAGCATCGCGCATCCTCCGACACCTGGGTTCAGCGTCGACTCCCCGCGGAAGAACGCCGTGTCCACGTCGAGCGAGTGCGGGTCGAGGCCGTCAGCGGCGAGGCGCAGCCTGACCGCGTCCCGATCGGCCGCGTCGTCGTATCCGTGCCAGAGCGCGGTCGGGAACCCTGCCCGCGCGAGCGACCGGAAGAGATCGAGTGCATCCATGCCGTCGGCGGAGCGTTGGGCTTCGTCGAACGGGTCGATCATCACGAACGTCTCCGCGGCCGCTGCAGGCGCCAGCTGCAGCGCGGCACCGTGGATCGTCGCGATGCCGTCGGCGTGCTCGACGCGGACGAGGTCGGCGAGATCGAGCTCGCGCACCGAGCGGGTGAGGTCGGCGACGCTTGCGGTATCGAGGTCGCAGAGCAGGTAGGTCGCCGAGTCGCCGAGCACCTCCATCGCGAGCCGCGCCGAGCCCGGATACCGCGACTCCGCATCGTCGGCCGGCGGCAGGGTGCGGACGAGCCACACGTACCTCGAGGCCTCGACCGCCGGCGCGCGAGGCGCCTCGCGCAGCAGCGTGAAGATGCCGTACTCGCGCTCCCACTCGCGATCGAGCGTGTACGTGCCTGACCCTGCGTGCGTCTCCCAGTAGCGAGCGGGTCGCTGCCGGTCGAGCAGGTCGCCGAGCACGAGGTGCTTCCAGACGTCGCCGATCGTGCCGAAGTGCGGGTTCGCCATCGGAACGGGAGCCTACGGCAGGTCACGACATCGCGGTGGGGCTAGGCTCGCGAGCCATGGAGTTCTCGGAGGTCGTCCGGCGCCGACGCATGGTGCGGCGGTTCGATCAACGCCCCGTCCCTCGCGAGACGATGGATCGAGTCCTCGAGGCCGGGCGGCGGGGACCTTCGGCGGGATTCGCCCAAGGCGTGGATTTCCTCGTGATGGATCGGCCCGAGGACGTGGCCGCGTTCTGGGAGATCACCCGCGATCCGGAGTTCGGATGGGACCTCGACGACGTCGCGGTGGGGCCGACGGTGCTCGTGCTCCCGATCCCCGACCCGGGCCGCTACCTCGAGCGGTACTCCCAGCCCGACAAGATCGCGTACGGCATGGACGAGGCCGAGCGGTGGCCGGTGAGGTTCTGGGAGATCGACGCGGCGATGGCGTCGATGCTGATGTTGCTGGCAGCCGTCGACGAGGGCCTCGGCGGCTGGTTCTTCGGGATCACGCACGGCGAGCGGGACCTGCTGGACCGCTTCGGCGTACCGGAGAACCTACGTCCGATCGGCATCATGGGGCTCGGGTTCCGGGCGGACGACGAACGACCGAGCGGTTCCTGGACGACGCGGGAACGCCGGCCCTTCGACGAGCAGGTACACCGTGGACGCTGGTAAGACGCCCTCAGCTGCGAGTGAGGAACCCCGTCATCTGCGGGTGGATGGTGCACCGGAACGCCCAGACTCCGTCGTTGATCGCCGCGACGTCGACCCCCACGTCGGCGCTCGGACCGATCTCGGTGTTCAGGTTGATCTCCGCGATCGTGAACGTGTGATCGGTGTCATCGGTGTTCTCGATCGTCAAGGTATCGGTGCCTGCCGGCAGCTCGATGCAGTCGGGGTCGAACGCGAGGTCGGCGATCTGGATCGTCGCGGTCTCGACGGGTGAGTCGCATCCCGGCTCCGCATCGGTGGCCGAGGAACCCGCCTCCTCGACCGGCTCCGCGTCGTCACCGGAGCACGCCGGGGCGGCGAACACCGCAACCAAGACCGCCAGGATCGTCGCCCTCTTCATCGAACCTCCCTCCGACCGGCCGAGGATACGCGCTACCGCGGAGCGTCGCACTCAGCGAGGGGAGGACGAGCGTTCCCACAGGTCCCATCCGTTCACGACCCGCATCCCGACGCGTTCGTAGACCGCTGTCGCGCCGGTCGCGTTCTCCGCGTCGACGCTCACCATCACGCGTCGTACCCCGCGGGCGGCGAACGATGCGAACGAACGACGCAGGAGCGACACCCCGATCCCGCGCCCTCGATGGGACGCCACGACCGCGAGCCAGTCGACCCATCCACCGTCGTCGCCGGAGCTCGCGGCGAGCGCGCCGACCGCAGCCTCGCCCTCCCGCGCCACGAGCCAGAGCGCTGGGTCGTGGCTCGGACTCGCCGTCTCCTCCACGATCCACCGCTCGTACGACCCCGGATGATCGCCCGGGTCGTCGGCGAACGCATCTCCCAGCACGGCGTGGACCGCCTGGAGATCGTCGCCAGGATCGATCCCACCGATCTCGATCCCCTCCGGTGACGTCCCCGGATCGAACGGCGACACGAGATCGATCTGCATGTGCCAGTAGTGGCGGATCAGGTGCAGCCCTCGACGGGCGAGCATCGCCGCCGCGGCTGGGTCGGCTGCGTTGACCGAGTGACGGAAACGCGGCACCGGCACGTCGGCCAGGAGCATGGTCGCCCGCGCCTCGATCCGATCCAGCAGCGACGGGCCGATGCCGCGGCCCCGGTGCTCGGGGTGGACGGCTCCCCACGATCCGACGATGTCCGGTTCCTCTCTCCTGACCTGCCCGTACGCGACGATCGCTCCCCCACCGTCGGTCACGACCCACGCATCGGTGACGAGGTCGAAGTCGGGCCTGCTCCACACCTGCCGGACGAAATCCGTGTCGAGGACGGCCTCCTCCGCACCTTCGCGTTGATCCGCCGCGACCACGTCGCCCACCGCGTCGAGGTCATCGAGGGTCGGTGCCCGGAACCGGTAGTCGGCGGGGAGATGGGTGCCCTCGCTGGTCATCGTTCACCTTCTCTTCGGCGGCGGTGTCCGGTGGTCACTCCGAGAGGTCGAGGCGGCGGAACTCTTCCGCCCGCGCCACGCCGATCTTCATGCCGGCTTCCTCGGCTTCCTCAAGCAGGAATCGCTCGAAGTACGCGATGCCCTCGGACAGCTGTGAGTCGTGCCGGGCCAGCGCATCGATCTTCCGCTGCCAGGCGGCGGTCACGTCCTCCGTGTGATTGGGCTCGTTCGTCCAGCCGAGCCAGACGTCGGTGACGTCCTGCACGCCGATGCCGTCGCCCAGGTGCTCGGGGAAGAAGTGGGGGTTCCCCGAGCCGGGGAACGCGGAGTCGAGCGCGATCCAGCCCGCGTTCCGATGATCGGAGTGGTTGTAGTAGCTGTTGCGGAAGAAGACGGCGGTCGGATCGACCGAGAGCACGGTCTCTGCCCTCACCTCGCGGATGCGGCGCACGACCTGCTCACGCACGTCGTCGGTGTTCTGCAGGTCGCCGTCGTGCCGATCGAGGATGCGCACGCTCGCGAGGCCGAGCACGTCACCGGCGTCCCGCGTCTCGCGAGCGCGGACGCGCGCGAGCTCCGCCCGGTCGAGCTGCGGATCCTGCGAACCACGGTCGCCGTTCGTGAGCACGAGCAGGTGCACCTCGCGGCCGGCGTCGACCCAGTTCGCGAGCAGTCCGCCCGCCGCGATCTCGGCGTCGTCGGGATGCGCGAAGATGCCGAGCGCCGGGCCGGTGCGACGAGTGGGTGCAGCGTCTGCCACCGGGCCGTGCCCCTACGCGGCCGCCCGATCGAGCACGAACCGCACCAATGCCCGCACCGGCGTGCCGGTGGCCCCCCGAGGGCTCAGGTCGGTCCCACGGTCGCTGAACGCCGGACCGGCGATGTCGAGGTGGCACCAGGGCGTGTCGCCCACGAACTCCGCCAGGAACCACGCCGCGGTGATCGCGCCGCCCCAGCGGTCGCCGATGTTCTTGATGTCGGCGACGGTGGAGTCGATCAGCGGTCGGTAGTCCTGGTGCAGCGGCATCTGCCAGATCGGCTCGCCGGTCGCGTCGCCCGCCGCGATCAGGTCGCGGATCACGCCATCGTCGTTGCCGAACGCGCCGGTGATACCCGTGCCGAGCGCGACCACGCACGCCCCCGTGAGGGTGGCGGTGTCGACGATCAGCTCGGGCTGGCGCTCGGCCAGCAGCGCGAGCGCGTCGGCGAGCACGAGTCTGCCCTCGGCGTCGGTGTTCAGCACCTCGGAGGTCTTCCCGCCGCGATGGGTGATCACGTCGCCGGGTTTCTGCGCGGACCCGCTCGGCATGTTCTCGCTGCACGGGATCGCCGCGATCACGTTGATCTTCGGCTTCAGCCGGGCGATCGCCTTCATCGTGCCGAGGATCGACGCGGCGCCACCCATGTCGTCCTTCATCGTCTCCATGCCCTTGGCGTCCTTGATCGACAGGCCGCCCGAGTCGAAGGCGATGCCCTTACCGGTGAGGGCGATCGGCGTGGCGTCGCCCGCGCCGGTGTAGGTGAGCTCGATCAGACGGGGAGGGTTCACGCTTCCCTTGCCGACTCCCAGGATGCCGCCGAACCCGCCCTTCTCGAGCTGCGTCTCGTTCCAGACCTTGCACGTGAGGCCCACCGAGCGGGCCATGCGTTGGGCCTCCCGCGCGATCTCGGCGGGCGGCATGTCACCGGCGGGCGTGTTCACGAGGTCGCGGGCCCAGCAGACGGCGTCGACGACGATCGACGCTCGCTTCGCCGCCGCCGAGAGGCCCCTCGCCTCCCACTTCGGGTTGCCGAGGACGACGACCCGCTTGAGCCCGGTCGCATCCTCACGTTTCGTGCGATAGCGATCGAAGCGGTAGTCGCCGAGTCCCAAGCCCTCGGCGGCCGCCTGGACGGCGTCGGCCGCCTGGCGGGTACCGAAGGCCTGCGGGAACGTCGTCGCGACGCTGCCGAAGCGGCGCGCGGTGCCGGCGGCGCGCCCGAGCGCGCGACGCATGCCCTCGATCGTGACCTCGTCCCTGGGTCCGACGCCGACCAGCAAGACCGCGTCGGCCGCGAACCGATCGCGATCGCGCCGCGTGACGAGCACGGACTCGCCCTTCTTGCCGGTGAGCTTCGCGTCCGCGTACGCCTTCGCGAGCCCGGTCTCGCGGACCCCCGGCCCGGGCTTCGGTCCCTGGAAGACGGGCACGATCAGGAGCCCGGCCTTCACGTCAGCGGGGGACTCGCTCGAGTACGCGTAGGTTGTCACGTGGCGATCCGCTCCTTCGTCGAGGGTTTCTCGGTCCGGCGCCGCGATGGGCGCGCTCGTTGCCCGGCAGTCTATCGGCGCGACCCGTAGGCTGAGCGGCGATGAAGCCGCGAGACATGCGAGACCTCGTCTGGTTCGACGACGAGGTCGCGCGCACCGAGATCCTGTTCGAGACCGAGCGCATCTGGAGCCAACTGATCTGCCTGCAGGGCGCGCAGGGCATCGGCCCGATCGCCGACACGGGCTCCGACGCGATCGTGTCGGTGCTCGCCGGCGAGGTGGCGGTGCAGGTCGGCAAGGGCCGCACCCGCATGAGCCAATGGCACGCCGTGCTCGTGCCGGCCGGCACCGAGCTCACGATCCGCAACGCCTCGGAGGAACCGGCGGTCGTGCAGGTCACGGCGGCGCCTCCACCGACGCGTTCGATCTGACCCGTCAGATCCGGCCGAACGCGCCGACCCTGAAGCGGTCGATCGCGATGGTGATCGCGGCCGTCACCACCATCAGCACGACGCTCATCGCGGCGGCCTGCCCCACGGAGGCGGCTCCCGGCTGGGAGAGCAGGCGCACGATCGCGACCGGCATCGTCGGCGAGTCGAGCCGGGCGACGAACGCCGTCGCGCCGAACTCTCCAAGCGCCACGGCGAACGCGAACGCGGCGGCGCCCAGGATCGCCCGGGAAGCGACGGGTAGCAGCACGTCGCGCGCCGTCTGCCACGGCGAGGCGCCGAGCGCCGCCGCCTGTTCCCGCAGTTCCACGCCGGTCGCACTGAGCACCGGCTCGACCAGGCGCACGACGAACGGGACCGCGACCACGGCCTGGGCGGCCACCAACAGCCAGACGCTGCCACGGAGGTCGAGCACGCCCGAGTCGAAGGCGACGACGTAGCCGAACCCGATCGTCACCGCGGAGACCCCGAGCGGCACGGCCGACAGACCCCGCAGCCACGAGCCTCGGCGCGAGCGCGCCACCGCCCAGGCTGCGAACACCCCCACGACGATCGCGACGGTCGCGGCCCCGGCCGCGACCCGCAACGAGGTCGCCACCGCGTCGAGCGGTGAGATCGGGAGCGCACTCCCCTCCCGCACGCTGCCCAGGTCGAGGTAGCGACCGATCGTGAGCCCCGTCGGCGTGCGCACCGATCGCCAGAGAAGGCGCATCGGCGGCGCGAGCACCGTCATCGCGAGCAGCGGAGCGGCCACGGCGACGAAGATCCGCTCCCCCCGCGTGCGTGGTCGCCGGGCCGCCTCACTCGACGCCACCATCTGCTGGTGCACACCGATCCGCGACTCGGTCAGCGACGTCGCCCACAGCAAACCCGAGACGATCGCCAGCTGCACGAGCGTCAGCGCCGCCGCCACCGGTAGGTTCAACAGCTGGGAGGTCTGGCGGAAGATCTCCACCTCGATCGTGGGCCGAGCCGGTCCGGCGAGCAGCAGCGCCACGCCGAACGATGTGAACGTGAACAGGAACACCAGGGTCGCCGCCCCGACGATCGACGGACGAGCGAGCGGCAGCAGCACGTCGGTGAAGCGCCGCATCCCCGCCGCCCCCATCTCCGCCGCGACGTCCTCGTAGGCGGGATCGAGCTGGGACCAGAACCCGCCGACCACACGCACGACGACCGCGAGGTTGAAGAAGACGTGCGCGGCGAAGAGGGCTGTCAACGAGGGCCGTGGACCCGCGAACGCGGCCCCGACGACGACGGTCGGCAGCACGAACGCCACGAGCGTGGCGACCCGCAGGGCGGAACGTCCCGGGAACCGGAAGCGCGCGAGCAGGTAGGCGGCCGGCAGGCCGGCCGCGAGCGTCAGGGCCGTCGACACCACGGCCTGCCAGGTCGTGAACCAGATCACGCCACGCAGTCGGACATCGCCGAGCACGGTCCCCGGCGAGACGTCGCCGACCACCGACCCGACGATCGAGACGAGCGGGTAGACGAAGAAGAGGCCGAGGAACACCGCCGGCAGGGCGGCGAGGGCGAGGCGCCCGACGGTGGCTCGGCTCAGCCGAGCATCAGGTCGGTCCACGTCTGCACCCACGCCTCCCGCGCGGCCGAGACCCGTTCGGGCGGCAGGGAGAGCGGCGACTGAGGTTCCTCGGCCCACCGCACGAACGCCTCGGGGAGCTCCGCGTCGCCCACCACCGGGAAGACGAACATCCGTAGGGGCACGTCTTCCTGGAAGGACCTCGACAGCAGGAAGTCGATCACTTCACGCGCCGCCTCGGGTTCCTCGGTCCCCGCGAGCACGCCGGCGAACTCCACCTGGCGGTAGCAGCTTGCGGTGATCGCCGCGGTGGGCGCCCGGTCGAGCGGCTCCTCGGCGAGGACCACCTCGGCGACCGGGCTCGTCGCGTACGACACCACGATCGGACGCTCACCCTCACCACCGCCCGCGCCCGAGAACTCCCCGAAGTACGCTTGCTCCCAGCCGTCGACGACGAGCGCCTCGTTCGCGCGCAGGTCGCGCCAGTACGCCTGCCAGCCGTCGTCGCCGAATCGGGCGATCGTCGCGAGCAGGAACGCGAGCCCGGGCGTGGAGGTCGCCGGGTTCTCGACAACGGTGAGCCCCCGGTACCGCTCGTCGGTGAGGTCGGCGAGGTCGGTCGGAGGGGCGAGACCATGTTCGTCGAACCACCCCAGGTCGACGTTGAGGCAGACGTCGCCGTGGTCGACCGGCGTGACCCCGTGGGTCGGATCGAGCTCGTAGGCATCGTCCACGCGGGAGAGCTCCGGCGACTCGTAGGGAGCGAACACGCCCTCCTTGACGGCCTTCGGGAACAGGTTGTCGTCGACGCCGAACAACACGTCGCCCTCCGGGTTCCCGGCGGTCAAGATCGCTCTGTTCACGAGCTGCCCCGCGTCGCCTGCCGGCACGATCTGCAGGTCGATGCCGCTCTCACGCTCGAACGAACGCACCACGTCCCGGCTGACGTCGAAGGAATCGTGCGTGAGCAGGACGATCGTGCGCTGTCCACGGTCGGACGACGAATCGCTGCTCGAGCAGGCAACGGCGACGAGCGCCACGGCGGCGAGGAACGCGACCCGCAGGCGCACGCTCATCCGTCGTCCTCGATCCCGGGCCGGATGGCGAGGACGACGCCGTCGGCGACCTCGATCACCGCGCGTACGGAGTCGAAGCGATTGCTCACCCCGAGACTCGAGCCCGGTTCGAGCACGCCGCCGCCGAGCGGCCACCGCAGGCCCTCGGTCCGGACGCCGTGGGCCGGCCCACCGAGGGCGAGCAGGCTGATCAGCTCGCCGGGCACTCCGACGAGTTCCCGCCGTCCTCGCACCACGTGCAGGCGCGACGTTCCGAAGACCGCGTCGACGTCGACCGCGGCGTGACGGGGCGACGCCAGCAGCACGGCGTTCGCGAGCGTGTGGTCGAGGCGTCCGTGGTCTCCGCCGACGACGACGATGCGGCCCGCACCCGACACGATCGCGTCGGTGATCGCGAGATCGAGGTCGGTGGCGTCCTTGTCCTCGGGATGACGTCGCACCTCGCCCCCCGTTCCCTCGAAGGCCTTGAGGTCGACCGGGTCCACCGAGTCGAGGTCTCCTACCAGCACATCGACGGCAACACCGAGCCGGTGCGCTTCCGCCAGTCCGACGTCGGCCGCGAACACGAGCGCGTCGTCGGGCACGTCGATCGGAAGGCGTGCAGGACCGCCGCCGCAGAAGATGAATGCCGTTCGCACCGCTGGAACTCCCTCCGCCGGCATTACCCGGTTCAGGTTCGTCGGGTCGCCGGCGCCATCAGCCGGCCTCTCAGCCCGGTCCCCCGAGCTCCCCGTGTCCTGTCCCGAGTATAGGCAGAGATCAGGTCCGGGCCGGGCCCGTGGCGATCAGGTGGACACGGAGTCCGTGCATCGCGCGGCCCATCAGGATCCGCATCACCGGTCGGTAGAGGGTCGCGGCCAGCTCGCCGACGACGGGCGTCGCGAGGCGGATGTCCTCCCGCCAGGTGAAGCGGGTGCCGCCCTCGACCGGATCGAGGAGCCACGTGCCCGTGCCGGTCACGACGGATCCGTGGCGGATGTCGAGGCGACGCGGCGGATCCCAGGTCACGACCTCCATCGGCTCGGTGAACGCCGGCACGCCCAGGATGCGCGTGCGTACGGCGAGCCGCACGCCGACGCCTTCCCGCTCGTCGGAGACGACCGTCACGCTGTCGGCGTCGAGCATCCAGTCCGCCTGGCGCTCCCAGTCCATCAGCACGGTCCAGGCCTCCTCGAGGGGAACCGGAAGCACGATCTCGCGTTCGACCAGCACGGTTCGAGTCTAGGCGTCGGCGCCGTGCCGGAACGATGCACGCGTAAGCTTCGACCATGGGGCGCGGGGCGGTCGTGGCGGCGGCGATGGCGACCGCGCACGGCGCCCTCCCGTCCGTCGATCCGGCGACGACGACCGACGGTGGCGTCGGGGTCGCGTGGGACGACGATGGCGTGATCGCGTACGCAGGCCCCGCCGACGGCCTCCCCTGGGATCCGGTGCTCGGCGAAGTCCATCGCGGCTGCCTGGTGCCCGGTTTCGTCGACCAGCACACCCACGTGCCGTTCATGGGATGGCGCGCCGACGAGTTCGAGGCACGCCTGCGTGGCGTCTCGTACCGGGAGCTGCACGGCGGTGACGGGGGCATCTTCCGATCTGCGCGCATGTTCGCTGAAGCCAGCGACGAGGAGGTGCTGGCGTTCTCGCGTGCCCTGCTGGACGAGATGCTCACGCACGGCACGACGGCGCTCGAGCTGAAGACCGGCTACGGCCTCTCCGTCGAGCAGGAACTGCGAGGCGCCGGGCTGGCGCGCCGGCTCGCCGCCGACGCCCGGCAGACGTGCACCGTCACGCTGCTCGCCGCTCACGCCGTGCCGGCGGGGGTGGACCGTGGGGACTGGGTGCGAACGGCCTGCGACGAGCTGATCCCGGAAGCCGCACGGCAAGGCCTCGCCGACGCCGTCGACGTCTACGTGGAGGACATCGCGTTCTCGATCGGCGACCTCGAGGCGATCGCGTCGGCGACGGATGCAGCCGGACTGGCGCTGCGTGTGCACGCCGACCAGCTCGGCGACTCGGGGGCGGCCGCGGCGGCTGCTCGCCTCGGGGCCCGCAGCGCCGACCACCTCAACCACTGCTCCCCCGACGGCGTCGCTGCTCTCGCAGCGAGCGAGACCGTCGCCGGCCTGCTGCCGGCCTCCACGTTCTTCCTTCGCGGGACGCCCGCCCCGGCCCAGGCACTCCGGGAGGCCCGTGCGCCGATCGCGCTCGCGACCGATGCGAACCCGGGCACATCGCCCGTGGTCTCGATGCCCGAGGTGCTCGCGATGGCGGCGGGCATCTACGAGGTACCCCCGCTCGAGGCGCTGACGGCCGCGACGCTGAACCCCGCGTGGGTGCTGGGCCTCGCCGACCGCCTGGGAACCCTCGAGCCCGGGAAGCGCGCCGACCTCGTGCTGCTCGAGGAGGCGTCGTTCGCCCAGGTGCCCTATCGCCCCGGGCACGATCCCGTCATCGCGACGATCGTCGCCGGCGAGGTCGCACACCGGCGAGCGCGCCGTTCGTCCCGCGGCGGCTAGATCAGCTGGCCGGTCGCGGCCTCCGCGGCCGCGACCAGACGCCCTTCGCGCACGAGGCTCACGGCGTCGGCGATATCCGGACCGAACTCTCGGTCGGCCTCGAAGAACGGCACGCGAGCCCTGATCGCTTCGTGCACCTCGCGGGTCGCCGGACCCGGCTCGAGCGGCGCCCGCAGGTCGAGCGCCTGCGCCGCCCCGAGCGCCTCGAGGGCGATGACGGTCTCGGCGTTCGCGACGACCTCGCGCGCATGCCGCGCCGACGTCATGCCCATGCTCACGTGGTCCTCCTGCCCGGCGCTCGACGGGATCGAGTCGACCGAGGCAGGGTGCGCGAGCGATTTGCACTCGCTCACGAGCGATGCGGCCGTGTATTGCACGAGCATGAATCCGGAGTTCAGCCCCGAGCCGTGCACGAGGAACGGCGGCAGCCCGTTGGACTGATGCTCGTCGAGCAGGCGGTAGAGGCGGCGCTCGGAGATCGACGCGAGCGAGACGACCGCGGTCGCCACGGTGTCGAGCGCGACGGCCACCGGCTGCCCGTGGAAGTTCCCACCGCTCACGACCTCGCCGCCTTCGGGCAGCACGATCGGGTTGTCGCTCACGCTGTTCATCTCGATCGCGAGCACGCCGCGCGCGTACGCGAGCGCGTCACGGGTCGCACCGTGCACCTGCGGCGCGCAGCGCAGCGAGTACGCGTCCTGCACGAGGTGCGCGGATTCCCGGTGCGAGGCGAGGATGGGGGACGAGGCGAGCAGCCGGCGCAGGTTCGCGGCGCTCGTGGCCTGTCCAGGGTGTGGCCGCAGCACCTGCAACCGCTCGTCGAAGGGACGGTCTGTGCCGAGCGAGGCCTCGATCGTCATCGCCGCGACGACGTCGGCTGTTCGTGCGAGCCTCGCGGCGCGCTCGGCGGCGAGGATGCCGATCGCGAGCATGCCCTGGGTGCCGTTCACGAGAGCGAGGCCTTCCTTCGCCTCGAGCGCCATCGGCGAGAGCCCGGCGCGGGACATCACGGCGGGGGCCGGTTCCGTACCGCCTTCCGGAGCCAGCACCTCGCCGTGGCCGATCAGCGGCAGGGCGAGGTTCGCGAGCGGGGCGAGGTCGCCGGACGCGCCGAGCGATCCTTGCTGGGGCACGGCCGGGATCACGTCCTCGTTCAGCATCGAGACCATCAGGTCGATCACCTCGGGCCGTACCCCCGAGTGCCCGAGGGCCAGCACGTGGGCTCGCAGCAGGAGCATCGCGCGCGCCTCCTCACGCGGCAGGGGCGAACCCACCGCCGTCGCGTGCGATCGCACGATGCCGTGCTGCAGCGTTGAGGCCTGCGACGGATCGACTCGGGTCTGGGCGAGGGCTCCGAACCCGGTCGTGACCCCGTAGATCGTGGCGCCGCTCGCGACGGCATCGTCGATCACCACCCGCGCCGCCGCGACCCTCGCGCGGGCGTCGTCACCGAACGAGACGGGCGCCCCGCCGGCGACCGCCACCACGTCGGACGCCTCGAGCCGGCCGCCGATCGCGACGGTCAAGCCGATGCCGCCAGCAGTCGCGTCTCGAGGGGGGTCTCGACGACGTCGCCGTGCTTCCCCGGCTCGACCCGCCGCACGCCGGCGGCCGGATCGGAGACCAGCACCTCGGCCACCTCGGTCCCCACCAGGTGCACAGCCGCGAGGTCGTCGCACGCGAGACCGGGTGGCAGCACACCCTCCCCGATGAGACGCCGGTACTCGGGTCGGCGCGACGCCTCGGAGTCGAAATGAGGACAGAAGCTCCCCGGCACGAGCCCCAGCCCGTCGGGAAGCGGGTCGGCCCGCCCCAGCAGGTAGGAGTCGGTCGTCGAGGCCTCGAACCAGCAGTTGGCCCCGGCGCTGCCTCCCGCGAGCACGACGCCGGCGTCCCAGGCTTCCCGAAGGATCTCGTCGAGGCCATGCGCGCGCCAGATCGCGAGCAGGTTCAGGGTGTTGCCCCCGCTCACGAACACGACGTCCTGGGTGAGGACGAACGACCGCAGGTCCTCGACCGTGCGGTGGAACAACGCGAGATCGCTGGGCTCGAACGAGTGCGACGGGAACGACCGGTAGAACGTGGCCACCGCCCGATCGGCGTCGCCGACGGCCGTCGGAACGTACAGCACCTTGGGCCGCGCCGCGCCCGTCAGGCCGAAGATGAACCGGTAGACCGGGTCGTCCGACCACTGGCCACCGCCCATCGCAACGATGTGGGCCGCGCTCACTCGGCCTCCCGCATCGGCACGCGCACGCCGCGATCGTCTGCAACCTCGATCGCCCGCTCGTACCCCGCGTCCACGTGGCGAACCACGCCCATGCCCGGGTCGGAGGTGAGCACGCGCTCGAGGCGTTCGGCCGCATCCGCCGTGCCGTCGGCCACGACGACCATGCCGGCGTGGATCGACGAGCCGATACCAACACCGCCGCCGTGGTGCACGCTCACCCAGTGGGCACCCGCGGCCGTGTTGACGAGGGCGTTCAGGATCGGCCAGTCGGCGATCGCGTCGGAGCCGTCGCGCATCGCCTCGGTCTCGCGGTTCGGGCTGGCGACGCTGCCGGCGTCGAGGTGGTCCCGCCCGATCACGATCGGGGCACTCACCGCGCCCGAGGCGACGAGCTCGTTGAACCGTGTGCCCGCGCGGTCACGCTCGCCGTAGCCCAGCCAACAGATGCGGGCGGGCAGCCCCTGGTAGGCCACGCGTTCGGACGCGAGGCGCAGCCATCGCTGGAGGCGGTCGTCGTCGGGGAACAGCTCGGACACGGCGGTGTCGGTCGCGGCGATGTCGGCCGGGTCGCCCGAGAGCGCCGCCCACCGGAACGGCCCCTTGCCCTCGCAGAACAGCGGCCGCACGAACGCCGGCACGAACCCTGGGTAGCTGAATGCGACGTCGTGCGGGAGCCCACCGGCCTCGGCGCCGGCGCGCAGGTTGTTGCCGTAGTCGAACGCGACCGCTCCGCGGGCCGCGAAGCTCACGATCGCCTCGACGTGGCCAGCCATCGATGCCTCGGCGCGGCGCACGTACTCGCCGGCGTCTCGCTCTCGGAGCTCGGCGGCCTCGGTGAGAGAGAGCGCAGCCGGTACGTAGCCGCCGAGCGGGTCATGAGCGGAGGTCTGGTCGGTGACGACGTCGGGCTGCCAGCCGCGGACGACGAGCTCGGGCATCACCTCGGCGCAGTTGCCCACGAGCCCGATCGACACCGCATCGCGCGCGGCCTTGGCCTCGTCGGCCCACCGCAGCGCTTCGTCGAGATCGGCCGTCTCGCGATCGAGGTAGCGCGTCGTGATCCGGCGCTCGATGCGGGCTGGATCGACCTCGACACAGAGCGCGACACCGCCGTTCATCGTGACCGCAAGCGGTTGCGCGCCACCCATGCCACCGAGGCCACCCGTGAGCGTGACGGTGCCGGCGAGCGACCCGCCGAAGTGCTGGTGCGCACACTCGGCGAGCGTCTCGTACGTGCCCTGCAGGATGCCCTGGGTGCCGATGTATATCCACGACCCCGCGGTCATCTGCCCGTACATCGTGAGTCCCTGCGACTCGAGCGCCCGAAACGTCTCCCAGTCGGCCCACTTGGGCACGAGCATCGAGTTCGAGATCAGCACTCGAGGGGCCATGTCGTGGGTGCGGAAGACCCCGACCGGCTTCCCCGACTGCACGAGCAGGGTCTCGTCGTCGGCCAGCGTCCGGAGCGAGCGCACGATCGCGTCGAACGCCTCCCAGCTGCGGGCAGCCTTGCCGGTGCCGCCGTACACGACCAGGTCCTGGGGCCGCTCGGCCACCTCGGGGTCGAGGTTGTTCATCAACATGCGCATCGCCGCTTCCTGCGGCCAGGAGCGGCAGGACAGCGCACCGCCACGTGGCGCACGGATCACTCGACCGGTCATCGTCCCCTCTACGGCACGGCGGCTGCCTTCTCAGCGTGATGCTACTGCGACGGCATGCTCTCTCGCCTTCTTCCGGCCGGGGCTCCGTGGCTGGGATGCTTGAGTGGCCCGTTCAGGCCGGGTAGCGTCCCCCCGATGGCCGTCGGAACTTCCCCCTACGATGCCGGCGGCGCCGGCGGGCTCGTGACCGAGCAGATCCGTGTGCTGATCGCCGACGACGAACCCGCGCTGCGGGGCGCCCTCGCCGACCTGCTCGAGCACGAGGACGACCTGACGCTGATCGGCACGGCGGGCGACGCCGACGAAGCGATCGCCCTCGCGAACGACGAGCGGCCCGACGTCGCGCTCGTCGACGTCTCGATGCCGGCCGGCGGCGGCCCCCGGGCTGCGCGCGAGATCGCTCGGTGCTCCCCCGACACCCGTGTGATCGCGCTCTCGGCCTTCGAGGACCGGCCGACGGTCCTCGAGATGCTCCGGGCGGGCGCCGTCGGCTACCTCGTGAAGGGAACCGGCGGCGAGGAGATCGTCGGCTCGATCCAGAAGGTGATGGCGGGCGGCGCGAGCCTGTCGACCGAGGTGATCGCCGGCATCGTGTCGGAACTCACGAAGCAACTGCGCCGCGAGGATGACGAGCGCGAACGGCTCCACGCACGTCGTGCCGAGATCCAGCGGTTCGTCGACGGCGAGGGCGTCTCGATGGCGTTCCAGCCGATCGTCGACCTCACGACCGGCGCCACGGTGGGACTCGAAGCCCTCGCCCGTTTCTCCACGCCTCCGCCCCGGCCGCCCAACGAGTGGTTCGCCGAGGCGGTCTCGCTGGCGCTCGGCGTGCAGCTCGAGCTGACCACCTTGACGCACGCGTTGCGCGCCGTGCCGAAGATGGATCCAGGCATCTACCTCGCCGTGAACTGCTCGCATCGTGCCGCCGTCTCGGCCGAGCTGGCCACGCTCATCGAGCCGATCGCCGACCGGCTGGTGCTCGAGATCACCGAGCACGAGGCGGTGGAGGACTACGACGACCTCGTCGATGCACTCGCCCCGCTGCGGGCTCGAGGAGCGAAGGTGGCGATCGACGACGCCGGCGCAGGTTTCGCGAGCCTGCGACACACGGTGCGCATCGCGCCCGACATCGTGAAGCTCGACATGAGCCTCACCCGCGACATCGACACGGACCGCGCGAAGCGGGCCCTCGCGACGGCACTCGTCTCGTTCGCGCTGGAGATGGGATTCTCACTCGTCGCCGAGGGCATCGAGACGGCGGGCGAGCTCGCGACGCTGCGCGAGCTGGGCGTGGGCTACGGGCAAGGATTCTTCCTCGCGGAGCCCGGTCCGCTTCCCTGATCGCACCCGGGATCTACTCGCCGCTGCGACGGTCCAGGGCCCACGACGAGGTCTCCGACCCCTTCGTGTACTGCTTCATCTCGGTCGCGACGGCGACGGCCTCGGCGTAGTGCTGGAACGACCGCTTGGCCGTCGTCGCCACCCCGATCGACAAGGTCAGAACGCCGAACCGCTGCAGCTCGCCCCGGCGGTTCGTGACCTCGATGAAGCCACGTTCGCGATCGGTCTCGTCGTAGAAGCCGGGCGCCGCCTCGTCGAAGGCCGCGACGATCGCGTCGGCGACCGGTTCCGCCCGCTCGGGAGCGACCACCACCACGAAGTCGTCGCCGCCGACGTGGCCGACGAAGGCCGCGCCGTCTGACGACCCGCGGGCCGCCTCGCCGATCAACCGAGCCGACGCTTGGATCACTTCGTCTCCCCGCATGAACCCGTAGTGGTCGTTGTACGCCTTGAAGCTGTCGAGATCGGCGTAGAGGATCGCGAACGGATCCGAGCGCGCGAGGCGGGCGTCGATCTCCTCCTCGATTCGGACGTTGCCGGGGAGTCCGGTGAGCGGCGACTGCGTGCGTGTATCGCGCGAGCGGCGCAGCACGCCACGGATGCGCGCGAGGAGCTCCGGGGTGTCGAACGGCTTGACGATGTAGTCGTCGGCCCCGATCGCGAAGCCCTCCAGCTTGTCGGCGGAGAGCCCTCGAGCGGTGAGCATGATCACCGAGACGGTGGCGGTGCTCGGATCCTGCCGCAGACGACGGGTCAGCTCGAAGCCGTCCATGTTCGGCATCATCACGTCGGCGAGCACGAGGTCGGGGCGCCGTTCCCGAGCCGCTTCGAGCGCCAGCGCGCCGTCGGCGGCGACGCGCACGTCGTAACCGGCGGCGCGCAGCTCGATCTCGAGCAGCCTGGCGATGAAGGGATCGTCGTCGACGACGAGCAAGCTCTCGCCGCCGCCGTTGCCCTCGGCGGCGCTCTCGATCTCGTGCTCGTCGATGCGGTTGCCCTCGCTCACACCATCGTCCTCATCCCGCGCACCCCCGCGCGACCTCGGTCATCGGCGACGCGTTCCGGTGGATCATGAGCGTCGCCGCGTGCGTCGGTTCATGGATTCGGCACTTTATCCCCCGAGGTGAAGCATGTCCGAGCAACCGGCTGGACCCGAGCGACGGCGCGGGGACGCAGGTCGGTCCCGCGTGGCACGATAGCCACACCTACTGGGCAAGGGGGTCGGTTCGATGCAGGTGCTCGATACGTTCCTCGACGCGATGGGGAACACCCCCCTCGTGCGCCTACGGTCGGTCACGCGAGGGCTGCGCCCGACGATCCTCGCCAAGGTCGAGATGCTGAACCCGGGTGGGTCCGTGAAGGACCGCATCGGCATCCGGATGATCGAGGCAGCCGAGCGTTCGGGCACGCTGAGCCCCGGTGGCACGATCGTCGAACCCACATCGGGCAACACCGGGCACGGACTCGCGATCGCGGCGGCGATCCGCGGATACCGCTGCATCTTCGTGATGCCCGACAAGATGAGCCAGGAGAAGATCTCGTTGCTGCGGGCGTACGGCGCCGAGGTGATCATCACGCCGACCGCCGTGCCGCGGGAGTCGCCGGAGTCGTACTACTCGGTCGCGTCCCGCCTCGCCGACGAGATCCCCGGCGCGTTCCAGCCGAACCAGTACTTCAATCAGGAGAATCCGGCCACGCACTTCGAGACGACCGGTCCGGAGATCTGGGACCAGACCGACGGACGCATCGACGTCTTCGTCGCGGGGGTGGGCACGGGCGGCACGGTCACCGGAGTCGGGCGATTCCTGAAATCGCAGAACCCCGACATCGTGATCGTGGGCGCCGACACGGAGGGCTCGGTGTACACGGGCGACGAGCCGCGCCCCTACCTCACCGAGGGGATCGGCGAGGACTTCTTCCCGGAGACGTTCGACCCCGACATCGTCGACCGCTGGGTCCGGGTGCCCGACCGCGAGGCGTTCCTCATGGCCCGGGCGGTCACGCGACAAGAAGGCATCCTCGTCGGCGGCTCATGCGGTTCCGCTGTCTACGCTGCGCTCGAGGTCGCGCGCGACTACGGAGATGACGCCACGATCGTCGTCTTGTTGCCCGACACGGGTCGCAACTACCTCTCGAAGCTCTACTCGGATGGCTGGATGCGCCAGTACGGGTTCCTCGAGGGCCCCGAGGTGACGACCGTCGAGCAGGTGCTCTCGTCCAAGGGCGCCGAGCTGCCGCCGCTGATCACCGTGAACGCCCACGACAAGGTGCGGCAGGCGGTCGACGTGCTGCAGGCGAGCTCGATCTCTCAGGCGCCCGTCGTGCGCGAGGAGTCGGCCGACGTGACCCAGTTCGTGGGTTCGATCCGAGACCGCGAGCTGCTCGAGCGCGTCTTCCGCGACCCCGACGCGCTGCAGGCCGACGTCGCCGAGGTCATGGCGCCGCCGATCCCGTTCGTGGAGTGGGACCAACCGATCGAGACGGCCTTCGCTCAGCTCGAGCAGGCGCCCGCGGTGCTCGTCGCGAAGGCCGGTCAGGTGCTCGGCGTGCTCACCCGGAGCGACCTGCTCGACTTCATCGCCCATCGCCGGGCGCAGCGGTAGCGGCAGCGGTGCGGTCGCTGGGCATCGACGTCGGCGTCGGCAAAGGCCTCGACGTCGTGCTGCTCGACGAGCGCCGTGTGCCCCTGCACGTCTCGTCCCGCGTGCACGTCCGTGACGTGGAGCATGTGATCCGGGACCTGCGGCCCGACGTCGTCGCGATCGACTCGCCGCCACGGTGGGCGCCATCGGGGCGCTCACGGCTCACCGAGCGCCAGCTGGCGGCCCTCAACATCTCGTCGTTCAACACTCCGAGCGAGGCGCACGGCCGGGGCAATCGGTTCTTCGCGTGGATGGAGGTCGGCTTCGAGGTGTTCGCGCAGGCGGCGGCGGCCGGGTTCCCGACCTACTCGGCCGGCAGCCCCAAGGGGAGGGCCCTCGAGGTCTTCCCACATGCGACCGCGGTCGTGCTGGCGGGCTGTCTCCCGCCCAAGGGAACACGCAAGCACGTCTGGCGAACGGCCGTGCTCCGGGCCCAGGGCGTGCGCACCGACGAGCTCGGATCCGCCGACCGCATCGACGCCGCCCTCGCCGCGCTCACCGGGCTGTACGCCCTCGACGGACGGCGATTCGCTCCCGGCGATCCGCGTGAGGGCGTGATCGTGGTGCCGTCGGCCGCGCTGCCGGCCACACCGTACCGTCCGGGGTCGGCCGCGCCGCGTGCGGCGGAGCCACTGTTCACGTACTGCGCATGCGGTGACCCGGAGTGCGACCGGCTCGTCCGCGGGGAGTTCGCTCCGGGGCACGATGCGAAGCGCAAGGCCATGCTGTGGAAGCGCGCCCGCGCAGGAGCCGACGCGCTGGACGAGCTCACGGCCCGCGGCTGGAAGCCGCCCCCCGAGATGCGATGAGGAGCGCCCGATGAGCGAGGAGGAAGAAGCCGACCGGTATCGGTTCGAGACGAGGGCGATCCACGCGGGCCAAGACCCCGATGCCCCATACGGCGCGGTCAACGTGCCGATCTACCAGACCTCGACCTACGCGCAGCCGGAGGTGGGCTCCCCGAAGGTCTGGGACTACGCGCGCGGCGGGAACCCCACGAGGGAGGCATTCCAGCAGGCACTCGCCTCGCTCGAGGGCGGCGCGCGCGGCTTCGCGTTCTCGAGCGGACTCGGGGCCGAGACCACCCTCCTGCTGACGCTTCGCCCCGGCGACCACGTGGTGCTCGCCGACGACGTCTACGGAGGGACGTACCGGCTGTTGTCGAAGGTGCTGAGCGATTGGGGGCTCACCTTCGCGACCGTCGATCTCGGTGACCTCGGCGCGCTGACGTCGTCGCTGACGCCGGCCACGAAGCTCGTCTGGATCGAGACGCCGTCGAACCCGCTGCTCAAGATCGTCGATATCGGGGCCGTGAGTTCGGTCGCGCACGAGCATGGCATCCGTGTGGTGGTGGACAACACGTTCGCCACGCCCGCCCTGCAGCGGCCGCTCGCGCTCGGCGCCGACGCCGTCGTGCACAGCGTGACGAAGTACGTCGGCGGACACTCCGACCTGATCGGCGGCGCGATCGTCACGAGCGACGAGGAGTGGATCGAGCGGCTGGCCTTCCTCGTGAACGCGGTGGGTGCGGTGCCCGGGCCGATGGACAGCTACCTCGCCCTGCGCGGCCTGAAGACGCTCGCCGTGCGGATGCGAGCGCACTGCGCCGGCGCCCGGGCGATCGCCGGGTACCTGCGGACCAGCCCCGCCGTCACCCGCGTGTTCTACCCCGGGCTCGAAGACCACCCCGGACACGAGGTCGCTGCCCGGCAGATGGCGGACTTCGGCGGCATGGTGTCGTTCCGGGTGGGCAGCCCCCAGCGCGCTCTGGCCGTCGCCCAGCGAACCGAGCTGTTCTTCCTGGCGGAATCGCTCGGCGGGGTCGAGTCGCTGATCGAGGTGCCCGGTCCGATGACCCATGCGAGCGTGGCCGGATCGCCGCTCGAGGTGCCGGCCGACCTCGTCCGGCTCTCCGTGGGCATCGAGCACCCCGACGACCTGATCGAGGACCTCGACCGTGCCCTCACCGCCGGCCTCTGAGCACGAGCACTGGTGCCCTTAGAGCCTGAGCGTCGTGCCGTCCCCGAGTAGGAGGTCCACGGTTCGGATCTGGGGCTCTCCGTCGGACACGTCGAACGGCAAGCCTTCACCCGCGGGTCCGAGCCATTCGCGCAGGCGTGCGGGATCGCCCGCGATCTCCACGCTCGCGATCCCTGTGACGTCGACCTCGTGGCGGATCGCCGTTCGTCCGGGATGCAGATCGGCGGACACGTCCCAGGAGATGAAGAACGGCAGCCAGGCATCGCGTGCCTCGTCCTCGATGCCTGCGCCACGCCACCGGAGCTCGACCCCATCGGGACGTCTGCGAGCGCCGGCCTCCACATGCAGGCCGAGCCGTCGGGCCGTCGCCTCAAGCTGGGTATCCGACAGGCAGATAGAGAACCACTGATCGCGCCCGTCGGCGGACGACGCGAGGAGCGCCCGCCCCAGCGAGGTCGAGCTGCCCACCTCGTGATCGACCACGGCGATGAGCTCGATGTAGCAGTCACCGAGCGGCACGATGCGGTTGCCCGTTCCCCAGCGCGGATGCGTGCCACCGGCCACCGAGGCAAGCCCGTGCTCGCGATGCAGCCGCTCCCCCGCTCGGTCGAGATCCGCCACCGCGAGCACCACGTGATCGATCGAGTACACCCGCACCTCCTTCGTCGCAAACCCCGCCATCGTGCCATCTCGCGATACCGTCGAAGGATGCGCCATGCCAGACTCGCGGTGGCCACCTTCGTGATCGTCGCCGCCCTCGCAGCCCCGGCCGCCGCCGAGCTCGAGCCGCGGCCGTTCCTCGACGACCTCGCGTTCCCGACGAACATGGCGTTCCTGCCCGACGGCACGCTGCTGTTCACGGAGAAGGAGACCGGCAACGTGCGCGTCGTGACCCCCGCGGGTGAACTCGTGGATCGGCCGTTCATCACCCTCCCGGTGATCCCTGACGCCGAGCGCGGCCTGCTCGGGATCGCGGTACACCCCGACTTCGAACGGGAGCCGTGGGTGTACCTCTACCGCTCCGACCCCGCGGACGGTCTGAACCGACTCGTCCGCGTGCGGGCGGACGGTCTGGTCGCCCAGGGTGAGCCGGAGACGCTCCTCGACGGCATCAGCGCGGTCGCCGGCTATCACAACGGCGGCGATCTCGTGTTCGGTGGCGACGGCTCGTTGTTCGTTGCGCTGGGCGAGGCGCACGAGTCCGACCGGGCGCAGGACGAGACCGACATCGGCGGCACGATCGCGCGGCTGACGGCCACTGGAGGCGTCCCGCCCGACAATCCCTTCGGCGCCGACAACCCCGTCTGGTCGATCGGTCACCGCAACTCGTTCGGTCTCTGCGTCGATCCAGCGACCGGGGCGCTCTGGGAGACCGAGAACGGACCCGACGTCGACGACGAGGTGAACCTGATCGAACCTGGGGGGAACTACGGCTGGCCGGTGGTCACGGGCATCTCCGAGGAGGAAGGGTTCATCGATCCGCTCCTGGTGTTCCGCGACACGATCGCCCTCACCGGCTGCGCGGTAGTCGACGCCGACCTGTGGTTCGGTTCGTTCGACGGACGACTGTGGCGCATGCCCGTATCGGCAGCCGGCGCCGCACAGGCCGAGGAGATCGCTCGGTTCCCGGCGGGGGTGACCGACGTGCTGCTCGGGCCCGGCGGCTTCCTCTATGTCGCCATCGCCGACTCGATCTGGACCCTCCGCCTCGAGGAGGTGAGCGGGACCACCCCGGCCCCGACACGGACCGACCCACCGTCGACCACCCCCTCGCCGCAGGCGGTGGCGACGGCGGACGAGGGCGACGCGTGGCGTCCCTGGATCGCGATCGGCGCGCTCGTCGTACTGGCGGGCGCGCTCGGCGCCCGGTTCGTCGCCGGCCGCCGGCTCCGGCAGGGCGATCCCGGCGACGCTCGATGAGCGTCAGGCGGGCTTCGGCCGCTTCATGTAGGCGACCGTCGAGAGCGCTCCGGAAGGCGTCGGCTGCGCCACGACGGAGACCAGTTCCCAGCCGTCGTCGCCGAACGTGTTCAGGATCTCACCCGGGTTGTGCTCGAGCAGCGGCGCGACGAAGTACTCCCACGCGGTCATTCGGTCCCCTCTCGTTGCAGTCGTTGATCGGCGCGCCTGATGCACACGCCCATGATGACCTCGAGGCCACCCTCGGTCGCGATGCGGTACGCCTCCTCGTTCACGATGCCGTCCTGCAACCACAGCACCTTCGCGCCGATCGCCACGGCATCGCGCGCGATCGGCGGCGTGTCCTCCGCGCGCCGGAACACGTCCACCACGTCGATCGTCAGGTCCTCGGGGATGTCCCTCAGCGAGGGATAGGCTCGTTCACCGAGCACCTCGGTCTCACGGGGGTTCACGGGCACGATGCGGTAACCACGCTGTTGCATGTAGGCGGCCACGTCGAGCGACGGACGCCCGGGCCTGGACGAGAGCCCCACCACGGCGATCGTGCGGGCCTCCCCCAACAGGATGCGCAGCTCTCGATCCTCCGGAGCTACCGCGTTCATGGCATCGGCCACGTCGTCTCCTCCCTGATCGTCTCCAGCAACGTGTGGAGCATCCATCCGGTCGCTCCCCACACCGTGTGTCCCTCGAGCTCGTAGGCGAACCCTCGCCAGGTGTGCCCGTCCGGGCGGTCGTAGCTCATCGTCCGCTCGGCCGATGCGAGCCGCTCGATGCCGAACACCAGCACCTCGTCGATCTCGGCCTCGTTCATCCTGAACGCCGGCACGCGGTCGAGCGTTCCGACGAACGGCACCACGAGGATGCCGCTCACGAACGTGTGCACGGGAGGCAGGGCACCGAGCAACCGGAGCAGGCCCGGATCGAGCCCGATCTCCTCGTGTGCCTCCCGCAGCGCGGTCTCGGCGAGGGTCTCGCCCGGGTCCTGTAGCCCCCCGGGGAAGGAGATCTCCCCGGCGTGGCGCGAGAGCGCGGCCGCGCGCACCGTGAACACGAGGGCCGGCGCCGGCTCGAGCACGATCGGAGCGAGAACCGCCGCGAGGCGGTCGGCGGCCCCGGGCGACGGCGACGGGTCGTCGTCGAGCGACGCGGCGAGCGACGCGAGCGCATCGGCGTGTAGCATCGCGCGCCATGGTAGAGGAGGCGGTGCTCGACGCTGCAGCGGCCGCCGTCGATCCGGACGAGGTGCTCGCCTACACGCGCGCGCTGATCGCCGCGAAGAGCGAGAACCCGGGCGGCACGGAGGATCGGGCCGCGGCCGTCGCGAGCGACATCCTCACGGGAGTGGGAGCGGATCCGGAGATCGTGCGTTCGGAGGCGGGACGACCGAGCGTGGTGGCGTCGCTCGGTGCCGAGAGTGGGCCCAGCCTCGCGTGGAACGGCCACCTCGACGTCGTGCCGGCGGGTTCCCTCGACACATGGCACCACGACCCGTGGGCCGGAGAGATCGACGACGACGGTCGCCTCATCGGGCGCGGCGCCGCTGACATGAAGGGTCCGATCGGCGCCGCCCTCGCTGCGGCGTCGGCGCTGCGTCGGGCCGGCACGCCGCTGGCCGGGTCGCTCGTCTTCCACCTGGCGGCCGACGAGGAACTCGCCGGCGTGCACGGCACGAAGGTGCTCTGGGAACTCGGCATGCTGACCCAGGACGCCGCGATCGTGGGGGAGCCGAGTGAGCTGCAGGTCGGGCTCGCCGAGCGAGGGGGCGCATGGTTCACGGCCACAGCCTTCGGGAAGGCCGCCCACGGTTCGCAGCCACATCGAGGCGTGAACGCGATCACGTCGATGGCCCGGTTCCTGCTGCGGTTGCCCGAGGTGCTGCCCGACATCGAACACCCGCTCGTGGGCCGTCCGACCGTCAACGCCGCCACGATCGAAGGGGGCAGCGCCCCCAACGTCGTGCCGGACCGGTGTGAGGTCGACATCGACCGGCGTATCGTGCCCGGCGAGATCGACCCGGACGCGGTGCGGGCGCCGTTCCTGGCGATCGTCGAAGCGCTGCGGAGCGAGCACCCCGAGGTCGAGATCGAGGTTCGACTCCGGGAGTGGACCGATGCAGCCGAAGCCTCTCCCGACACCGACATCGCGCGGATCGCGGTCGAGGCCGTCCGGGCGACGACAGGCACCTCGCCCGAACTGGCGGGGTTCACCGGCATCACCGACGCGCGCTTCTACATCAACCAGGCGGACATCCCGACCGTGATCTGCGGTCCAGGCTCGCTCACGGTGGCCCATACCGCCGACGAGTGGGTGCCCGTCGACGAGCTCGTCGCCGGGGCCAGGGCCTACGCACGCATCTTCGCTGCCTCGCTCGCCTAGCATCCGCATCGCACGTCGCGCTCCGACGTATCCTTGTGGGGATGGACACCGACACGACCACGCCCCTGATCACGATCACCGACGCCGCGGCCGCGAAGGCGCGCGCTCTGGCCGAGCGGGATGGGCGGCCCGGCGCGGCCCTGCGCGTCCGGGTGACCGCGGGAGGGTGTTCGGGTTTCAGCTACGCGCTGACGCTCGAGGATGCCCCGGCCGAAGGGGACCACGTCGCCGAGGGGCCGGGGGGCTTCAAGGTGCTGATCGACCCGGCGAGCGCGCCGATCGTCGCCGGATCGACGCTGGAGTTCAACGACTCGATGATGGACGGCGGGCTGAGGATGGTGAACCCGCAGGCCAAGCACGAGTGCGCCTGCGGCGAATCCTTCAGCCTCTGAGACGATCGACGCTTCCCCCGGCGTCAGGCGACCTGCAGGGTTCCCGTCATGGAGGGGTGGATCTCGCAGTGGAACCCCACCGACTCCGCCAGCTCGACGGTGACCGTGATGTTCTGACCCGCGGAGACCGCCGCATCGACGGTGTCGTCATCGAGCGTGAACGTATGGTCGACCGTGTCGGCGTTCGTGATCGCGATGTCGGTCGATCCGGCGGCGACCGTGATCGTCGTGGGCTCGAACGTGAGGTCGACGATGTTGATCGCGGCCGACCCCGGCGCGAGATCGCCGACCTCCGCATCGGTCTCCGGGGTTCCTGAGTCGCCTCCGTCCGGGTCGCTGGAACACGCCACGAGGACGAGCGTCACGGCCATGACTGCCGCGAGCAACACGATCAGCCGGATGCGTGGCGGTTCCATCGGTCTCCCTCCTCGCCTCCACCGACCGTCCGAGGCGCTTGACGCCCGAGCCTATCCCAGCAGCGCTGCACCTGCGAGGCAACCAGGGTCGAGGCGACACCGTCGGCTATGCTGCCGCCGATGCCGGCGCCCACGGACAAGACCCAGTGGAAGCACCTCTACGACGAGGTCGTGACAACCGGGCTCTGCACGGGGTGCACGGCATGCATCGTCGCCTGTCCGTTCAACGTGCTCGGCTACGAGGACGATCTCCCGGTCCAGCTGCAGGACGAAGGACCAGACCGCTGTTCTCACGGCGACAAGGGTTGCTCGCTCTGCACCCTCGCGTGTCCGCGATTCCGCGACTGGGAGGCAGAGATCGACACGACGCTGTTCGGCATGACGCGGACGCCCGACGAGGTGATCGGCAAGCACCGCGAGATCGTGCTCGCGCGGGCCGCGGCGCCCGAGGCGCTGATGAGCGGCCAGGACGGCGGTGTGGTCTCGGCCCTCCTGATCTGGGGACTGGCGACCGGCCAGATCGACGGAGCCTGCACATCCAAGCTCTCCGACGAGCGGCCGTGGGATGCCGAGCCCACGGTCGTCACCGATGCGCAGGGCGTGCTCGACACGGCGGGTTCACGCTATACGTACTCGGCCAACCCGCTGGCCCTGCTGCAGGCGGCCGAGTTGGGACTGTCGAACGTCGCGCTCGTGGGCATGAGCTGCCAGGCGAGCGTGACGGGATCGATGGAGGCGCGCCGCGTGAACAAGTGGCGCAAGAAGATCGCCTGGACGCTCGGCCTGCTGTGCTCGAAGACGTTCACCTACGACGGGCTCATGGTGGACATCGCCCAGAACGAGCTCGGGCTCGATCTCGACCATCTCGTCCGGGTGAACGTGAAGGGCAAGCTGCTTTTCTACACCGACGACGGCGACGAGCACACGTACTCCTTGAAGGAGGCTCACCGGTACACACGGCCTGGGTGCCTGCGCTGCCCCGACTTCGCCGCAGAGCACGCCGACATCTCGTTCGGCGGACTCGGTCAGTCCGAGGGCTGGACGCTCACGATCGTGCGGACGGATCGGGGCGCGGACATCTGGCGACGGGCCCTCGCCGACGGCGTCGTCGAGGCCCGGCCCGCATCCGAGGACCCGAAGGCCGTCGACCTGATGTTCAAGCTGGCCGCGAGGTCGCGTGCCAGATGGCCGGAGCCCGGCGAGATGCCCTCCGCCGGAACCGCACCCGGCCTCGTGCCCGATCCTTCCTGACCGGTCGGAAGCCCTACACCCCTGCCACCATCGGCCGATACACGACATGTGACCCTTCGGGGTTCTGTCCGTGTGCGCCCGCATCGCGGACCCGCGAGAGGAGGCGACATGGTGGATACGGCCACGGGTGGGTCCGTGCGCCATGCCGCCGTGCTCGAGGCGGTCGCCGACGCCGCCGAGCGCCTCCTGCTCGCCGCAGACTGGCGGGAGGCGGCCGACGAGGTGCTCGAACGCATGGGTCGTGCCGCAGGGGCGTCGCGGGCGTTCGTGATCGAGAACCGCACCGACGCGACCGGCCGCCTGCTCGGCGCGACGCGCCACGCGTGGTGCGCCCCGGGCGTAGGTCCGCGGTACGAGCCTTCCCGCGAGGGAGCCTACTGGGACGACGGGTTCGCGCGGTGGGCGGCGGTCCTCGCGCGAGGAGAACCCGTCGTGAGCCGCGTCGCCGACCTGCCCGAGGCCGAGCGAGCCGCGTTCGAGACGCACGACGTCGTGTCGATCGCCGAGCATCCGGTCTTCGCAGGCGACCGATGGTGGGGCACGATCGGGTTCGACGACTGCGAGTGCGAGCGGAGCTGGGACTCCGAGCTCGACGCTCTGCGCACGGCGGCCACGCTGATCGGCGCCGCGGTATCCCGGCAACGCGTCGATGATGAACGCCGGGTCGCGGAGCGGCGCTGGCGGCAGGTGATCGAACACATCCCGGCCGTCACCTACATCGACGCGGTGGTCGCGCCGGGCGATGTCCGCATGGAGTTCGTCAGCCCGCAGATCCACGCGGTCTTGGGCTACGAACCGGAGAGCTTCCTCGCCGACCCCGCGTTCTGGTTCACCTTGATCCATCCGGACGACCTGATGCGACTCGAGGCATCGGGCGTGCTGGAAGCCGCGGACATCTCGACATTCGATGAGGTCTACCGGATGCGGGCGGCGGACGGCGCCTACCGCTGGATCCACGACACGTCGACCCCGGTGCTGCGCGACGACGGGGAGCTCGAGCACTTCCTCGGCTTCATGATGGACATCACGGAGCGCATGAAGGCCCAGGAAGACGTGCGTCAGGCCGAGGAGCGCTACCGCCTCCTCGTGGAGCGAACCCCGGCGATCACCTACACCGAGTCGATCGTCGACCGCTACGAGCCGACGTCGGTCAGCAGCTACCTGAGCCCACAGATCGAGGCGGTCCTCGGGTATCCCCTCCAGTCGTGGGAGGCACCGGGGTTCTGGCTCGAAGTGATCCACCCCGACGATCGCGCCCTCGTGATGGCCGAGAGCGCGCGGACGAACGGCACCCTCGAGCCCTACCAACAGGAGTACCGGATGCTCGCCTCCGACGGCCGCGAGGTGTGGATCCACGACGAGTCGGTCGTCGTGTACGACGGGCTCGGCACCCCCCTCTATTGGCAGGGGGTGATGCTGGACGTGACCGAGCGCAAGCACGCCGAGGACCAGCTCCGTCAGGCCGAGCAACGACACCGGGCGTTGATCGAGCACATCCCGGCCGTCGTCTACCGGGAATCTCCGGAAGGAGACCCGGCGAAGTTCTACATCAGCCCCCAGGTCGAGGATCTCTTCGGCTACACGCCCGAGGTCTGGACCTGGACGCCCAACTTCTGGCGCGACCGGATCCACACGGACGACCAGGCCCTCGTGTACGAGGTCGACGACCGGTCCAACGAGACGAAGGAACCGTACACGCTCGACTACCGCTTCCAACACGCCGACGGCACATGGATCTGGGTGCACGACGAGGCCACGTTCGTGGCCGAGCCCGACGAGGATGGCTTCTGGCAGGGATTCCTGGTCGACATCACCGAGCGCAAGGAGGCGGAGGAACGGCTCCGAGACGCGGAGCTGAAGTTCCGCACGATCGTGGAGCAGAACCAGGCGATCTTCTACACCCAGGAGATCGACCCCGAGGACCCGACGATCTCGTTCACCACCTACATCGCGCCGGGGAACACCGACCTGATCGGCTACACGCTCGAGGACATCCAGGCGGATCCGACCCTCTGGCGATCGATCATCCATCCGGATGATCGGGATCGCGTGCTCTCGGCGGACGCAGAGAGCAACCTCACCGGGGACGACCGCTTCTCGATGGACTACCGCATGATCGCGAAGGACGGTCGGATCGTGTGGGTGCAGGACGAGGCCCGCAGGGTAGAACTACCCGGGAAGCCTCCATACTGGCAGGGGTTCCTGCTCGACGTGACCGAGCGCAAGGAATCCCAGGCACAGCTCGAGCGGGCATTAGCGGTCGAGCGTGAGGCGACGCAGAGGCTCCGCTCACTCGACGAGATGAAGAACACGTTCCTGCAGGCGGTCTCACATGACCTCCGTACGCCCCTGGCGGCGATCCTCGGCCTCGCGATCACGCTCGAGCGTGGCGACGTCCAACTGGACGAGGCCGATTCGCGTGACCTCGCCGGCCGGATCGCCGGCAACGCGCGTCGCCTCGAGCGCCTCGTGACGAACCTGCTCGACATGGATCGGCTCGCCCGCGGCATCGTCGCACCCCAGCTCGAGGGGGCGGATGTGGGGGCACTCGTGGGGCGGGTCGTCGAGGAGTCCGAGCTCGTGCCCCGCGACCGGCTCGTCACCCGGCTGGCACCTGTCGAGCAGGCGGTCGACGCGGCCAAGGTAGAGCGCATCGTGGAGAACCTCCTCGCGAACGCGGTGCGTCACGCGCCCTCCACGGCCACGATCTGGGTCCTCGTACAGCCTCATCCCGACGGCGTCCTGATCGCGATCGAGGACGACGGTCCCGGCGTGCCCGAGGGCCTGCAGGAGGCGGTGTTCGAGCCGTTCCGACAGGGTCCCGACGCGCCCCGTCATGCTCCCGGGGTGGGGGTGGGACTCACGCTGGTTCGCCGGTTCGCCGAGCTCCAGGGAGGCAAGGCCTGGGTGCAGGATCGCGACGGCGGAGGAGCGTCGTTCCGCGTCTTCCTGCCGGCCGACGTCGACCGCTCGACCTGAGCTGAGCTCAGGCTCCGTCTCCGGCGCTGAACGCGAGATCGGCCACGTCGATCACGCCCTTGTTCGTGCGGTCGAACCTGACCTCGATCGCTCGGACGTCGGCGAGGTCGAGCGCGTCGAAGCCCTCCAGCGAGAAGCGGAGCTGCTGCAGGATCACGTGGCCGGAGAACCGACGGAGCCCCGTCGGGAAGCGGAGCGCCTCGTTCCCGACGTCGGCGGCCGCCACCGACACCTCCTCGCCGTCGCCGTCGATGAGCGCGACGGACAGGTCCTGATAGGCGACGCCCGCATTGGCCCGGTATCCCGGGTTCACGGTGGCCCTGAACTGCAGGGCGTCGAACGCCCGGACGTCGACCCCCGTGCCGAGGTCGAAGCGCAGGATCCCCTCGGGGCCCGACCAGCCGAACACCCCCCTGGAGAGCCCGGGCAGATGCGCGTCGGTGAACGACAGATCGCCCGGCACGCACGGCGTCTCGAAGGTGTTCGCGCACCACGCCAGCAGCGACAGGCCCGATGCGTCGACGTCGTCACCCGACTCGGTGTGGGCGATCGAGGCCTCGTCGGCGAATCGGTTGACATCGAGACGACGCGCCGCGCGGTCGGGCGCTAGATAGGACGTGAGGGCCCGGGTGGGATCCACGCCGGGAGGCGTGCTCTCCCCCGTCCACTGTGCGTCCAGACCGGCCTCCTCACCGAGGTATCGACGGAAGTACGACACGATGTATTTGGCGCCGACCCTTCGCTGCTGGGCGGGGGTGAGCTTGCCCTCGCACCGTCCGAACGTGTCGTCGAACGAGCCCGGGTACCCGGATGAGGGCGTCCAGACCGTGTTGAAGTAGTTGTGGTTCGCCCCGTACAGCGTGACGGTGTGCTTCGGCGTCGGGTCGCCGGGGATCCGGTACCTGGCGTCGTCGAAGAAGTGCACCCCCTGTAGATCGAATACGTCGCCGTCGCAGTAGGGCAGCACCACCGCGAGCGTCACGCGGTTCACGGTCTCGCGGGTGAAGTCCACCGGCGCGATCGGCAGGATCGCGTCGATGCCGAAGGGGTCGGCGCGCTCACGATCCACGATCACGTGCCACACCACGCCCTCGCCCCCGCGGGAGTGACCCATCGTGCCGATCGTGGCCATGTCGACCTGCCCCACGAACCGGTCGTCGAACGGCTCGCCACCGGTCGTCGACCATGCGTGCCACAGGTCGAGGTGCTCCTCGAGCAGCTCGCCACGCTGGCGCATACCCGAGTCTGCGAGCTGATTGCCGAGCACGTTGACGCCGTTCGCGCTCACCGAGACGACGACGTACCCGTAGCTCGCGAGGCGGGAGGCGGCGTAGTCGTATCCCTCGTGGTTCGGGAGCGGCTTCCACCCTTCGCGGCAAGGCCAGCGGTATCCGGCGCGATCGCCTCGGTAACACGAAGAGTGGTTCCCGTGCATGAACAGCACGATCGGGTAGGGGCCGTCGGGCAACCCCTTCGGGAAGTGGACGTCGGCCCTGATCTCTACCTTGGCGCCGAGCTCGGTGGGCTGGAACGCGCGATCTCCGAAGTCGTACTCGCGGCGCGCCACGTCGTACGGGCCGGGCGAAGGGAGGCGTCTCGGTCGCTGCCGCGACGACGCCTCGAGCGCCGACGCAGGCGACTCGGCCGCGGGCTGGCCGCCGTACGTCAACTCGAGGGCCCCCGTCGTGACGACATCGTCGGCGGAGAGAGCGACGACCGACCGCACGCTGGGCGACGGGACCGCGACCGCGAGTGGAGCGCCGTCGACGGTCACCACGTAGGGAAGGGCTCGCGGCGCGAAGCGTCCGGTGAACCTCACGCGGTAGACGAGACTCGGCGTTCCGACCTCGCGCATGGCCCGGGGCACGCCGACCTCCTCCACGATGAATCCGTCACCTGAACGCACGACGACACCGGATCGACGGATCAAGCTCCGCGCGACATCGGGTGCCACCACGGGGATGAGCGTCGTGCCGAGCGCGACGGTCGAGGGCGCCCCGGCCGTCGCGCCGATCGGTGCCCACACGGCCAGCACGGCGATCGCGATGGCGATCGATGCCGTCCGAGTGAGAAGCGGGAGGCGCCTGCGTCCGTTCATCTCCATCCGCCTTCGGGCCGCCTTCGGGTGGTCCGCTCCATCCTGTCACGCTGGGCGAGCTTGCGACTCGATGAGGTGGTGCATCGCCCCAGGTGGCACACGCCGAAGGGCCCCGGGCGAAGCCCGGGGCCCTTCAGCGACCACTCACCGGCAGTGACTAGAGCGCCTGCCATCCGGCGACGACGGGGTGGTCGACGGCGGCCGGTCCGACCTGTGCCGCGCCGCCGGGTGATCCGAGACCGCTGACGTCGTCGTTGAAGAACTCCGCGTTGATCGGGGTGAACTGCTTCCACTCGCCCGGCACGTCGTCCTCGTAGAAGATCGCCGTGACGGGGCAGGCGGGCTCGCAGGCCCCGCAGTCCACGCACTCGTCGGGCTGGATGTAGAGCATGCGGGGCCCCTCGTAGATGCAGTCGACCGGGCACTCATCGACACATGCCCGGTCCTTCACGTCGATACAGGGTTCCGCGATCGTGTATGTCATGCCATAAACCCCTTTTCCACGGTGTCGACCTTCTAAACCCGAGTGTACGCGGTCCCGCGCCCGGTGCAACTCACCTCATGGCGCGAGGGCGCGGAGCGTCCTGGCGACCGACGCCTGCCCGTCGGCACCGAACGGCACCGGATAGACGACGGGGAGATCGCACCCCGCGCGGCGGTACTCCGCCATCCTGGCGCGAGCACGCGGGGCGTCGCCCGTGAGGCACACTCGTTCGAGCAACGGCTCCACGGCTTCGGGAGGGATCTCGCCCACACCCGCCGCCGCCGCCGCCGCCGCGGCCGCGGCCCCGACCTCCATCGCATCGAACTGTCGGCGGTAGGCCGGATAGGTCGCGTACTCGCCCGCAGCGACGGCCAGCGCACGCCGGGCTCCCGCCTCGGAGGCGGGATCGTCGTCGACCGCCGCCCGGATGTAGGCGGCGACCGTGATCGACGCCGGGTCGCGCCCGGCGTCGTCTGCGGCTTCCTCGAGCCCGGCCCTCGCCTGGGCCACACGCTCAGGCGTGCACCAGTTCAGCAGTACGCCGTCCGCGACCGCGCCGGCCATCGCGACCGCACGGGGTCCCAGGGCAGCGATCCAGATCGGGACCGGCCGATCGAGCACGAGACCGGCGGTGGCATCGGCGTCCGTCATCGCGTCGAGTCGCGCCCTGATCTCGAGGACCTGCGCCCGCAACTCGTCGAGCGCGCCAGCGCGCGGCCGTCCCGTGCCGAAGCCGAGGATCGCACGACCCTCGGATCGTTCCTGCAGGGTGGCCATGCCCATCGCGGTCAGCGCCGGACGGCGGGAGGTCATCGGCACGACGCCGGTGCCGAGCAGCAGGCGAGGGGCCGATTCCGCGAGACCCGTGAGCGCCGCGATCGCGTCGCGCCCGGCGATCTCGGGCAGGAAGACCGCCCTGAACCCGAGCTCGTCGCCGAGGGCGGTGAGCCGGGTGAGGGTCGGCCACGGCCATGCGTCCCGCACGGCGAACGCCGTGCCCGACACGGCCGGTTGTCGCGACACGTCCATGGCTGCCATCGTCGCAGAGAGTGGAGCCAGTGACGTTCACGACCGACGACGGCCTGCGGATCGAGGGTGAGCTCCGCCGCCCCGACCACGATCCTCGGGGCACCGCGATCCTGTGCCACCCCCATCCCAAGCACGGTGGCAGCAAGGACCACCCGATCATGTGGGCCCTGCGCAACGAGCTCGCCGGGGTCCGCGGCCTCGCCGTCCTGCTGTTCAACTTCCGCGGCGTGATGGGCTCAGGCGGCACGTACGGCGGTGGCCGTGACGAGATCCGTGACGCACGCGCGGCCGTCGCGCGCATCCGCGAGGAGGCCCCCGGTCAGCCGACGGTGGCCTGTGGCTGGTCGTTCGGCGCGAGCGTCGCCCTGCGCGAGGCACTGGACGACAGCCGGATCGCCGCCCTCGCGCTGCTCGGCATGCCGCTGCGCCCCGACGACCTGGCCTTGCCGCCGATGCCGCACCCCTCGGAGCTCCGGGGCCTGAAGCGTCCCGTGCTCGTGCTCGCCGGCGACAACGACACGCACTGTCCTCCCGAGGACGCCCGCAGCTTCACGGACGACCTGCCCGACGGGCGCCTCCACATCGTGGAGGGTTCAGACCACTACCTGTGGCGCCGGGAGCGTGAGGCCGCGGCGATCGTCGGCGCCTTCGTCGACGACGTGCTCGGTGGGTCACCCTGACGGCGTGCGACCGTCGTGGTCGCCTCCGGCGCGGCGCGGATCACCGGCCCCGAGGTCCGGACCGGTCCGGTAGGTGCGTCGCCACGACAGGATCAGCCGGCGCACGACGTAGAGGCCGAACGCGACGACGGCGGCGGCGACGACGTACCCGATGAGCTCCACGCGATCGCGGCCCTAGAGCGGCACGTGCGACAGGACCATGATCCTCGGCTCGGTCATCTCCTCCATCGCGAAGCGCAGCCCCTCACGCCCGAACCCGGACTCTTTGGAGCCCCCGTAAGGCATCTGATCTGCGCGGAACGCGCTGACGTCGTTCACGATCACGCCGCCGACCTCGAGGGTACGGTGCGCCTCGAACGCGCGGTTGATGTCGTTGGTGAACACGCCGGCCTGCAGCCCATACTTCGAGTCGTTCACCTCGGCGAGCGCCTCATCGAACGTCTGGTACGGCGTGATCGTGCAGACCGGACCGAAGACCTCCTCGCAGCGCACCTTCATCTGCGGGGTGGTCTGCGAGATCAGCGTCGGGGCGAAGAACGGCCCGTCGACCGTTCCGCCGGTGAGCACCTCGGCCCCCTGCGCCTCGGCCTCGCTCACCCACTCCGCGATGCGATCGACCTCGCTGCGGGTGATCACGGGGCCGACGTCGACGGTCTCATCCATCGGGTCGCCGACCTTCAGCTGCTCGACCTGCTTCGTGAGTCGCGCCGCGAAGTCCTCGTACACCTCGCTCGCGACGAGCACCCGCTGCACGCTGATGCAGCTCTGGCCGGCCTGGTAGTACCCGCCGAACGCGATGCGCTGGGCGGCCAGGTCGAGATCGGCGTCGGAGTGCACGATCACGCCGGCGTTGCCGCCGAGCTCGAGCGTGACCTTCTTCTTCGGGTCGAGCCCCTTGAGGTACCAGCCGATGCCGGCCGACCCCGTGAACGAGATCTTGCGGAAGCGATCGTCGCGGGCCATGCCGTCAGCGACCTTCGAGCTCACGGGCAGGACCTGGTACATGCCCGTGGGCAGGTCGGTCTCGGCGAAGAGCTCGGCCAGCCGCAACGCCCCGATCGGGGTCGCGCTCGCGGGCTTCACCACGATCGGCGCGCCGACCGCGAGCGCGGGCGCCACCTTGTGCGCGACCAGGTTCAGCGGGAAGTTGAACGGCGTGATGCCGAGCACCGGTCCGACCGGGAACCGCCGCAGGATACCGAGCCGTGAGCCGAAGGCGGCCTCGGTGTCGAGGCGCATCGCTTCGTCGGTGCCGTGGCGTAGGGTCTCCGACGCCCACCGGAACGTCGAGACCGCTCGCGCCGCTTCGACCCGTGCCCACTTGAGCGGCTTGCCGCCCTCGGCGGCGATCAGGCGGGCGTTCTCCTCCTGCGTCTCGTCGAGCCTGCGCGAGATGTGATCGAGGGCGGTCGAACGGGCCGCGACGGAGAGCTTCGGCGACTCCTCGAACGTCGAGGACGCGGTCGCGACCGCTTCCTCGACGTCCGCCTCGGTCGGCACCCCGAGCTCGGCTACCACGGCGTCGTCGAACGGGCTGCGGACCTCGAGGGTCCCTTCGCCGGTTCGCCAATCGCCGTTCACCAGGAACGGTCTGATATCGGTCATCTCGGGTTCAGCTCCTTCTCAGCGGTCCACGAGACGGGGCGCGCGCCCCTCGGACGCCCCGGTTCCTCTTCAACTAGTCTCGTTCAGACTACTTCCTCCACGGGTCAGTCGAGCGAGACCATCACGTGCTTGATGTTCGTGTAGTCCTCGAGCGAGTACACCGACATGTCCTTGCCGTGGCCACTCTGCTTGTAGCCGCCGTGCGGCATCTCGGGCGTGAGCGGGATGTGCGTGTTCACCCAGACGCAGCCGAACCGCAGGCGCCGGGACATGCGCATCGCGCGGCCGACGTCACGGGTCCACACGGACGACGCGAGGCCGTAGTCCGTGCCGTTGGCCCATGCGAGCGCCTGATCCTCGTCGGTGAACCGCTGCACCGTCACCACCGGACCGAAGACCTCGCGCTGCACGATCTCGGAGTCCTGGGAGGGGTTGGCCACGACCGTCGGCTTGAAGTGGTAGCCGGGGGTGCCCACCGTCTCACCGCCGGCCACGATCTCCGCGCCCTCGCCCTTGGCTCGCTCGAGGAAGCCCTCGACACGCTGGACCTGCTCCTCGCTGATCATGGAGCCGACCGCGACGTCGTCTTCGAACGCGGTACCCACCTTCAGCCCCTCGACCGCGGGCACGAGGTCGCTCACCACCTTGTCGTACACGGGGTCAGCGACGAGCACGCGGCAGGCGGCGGTGCAGTCCTGGCCCGCGTTGAAGTACCCGGCGATCGAGATCCACTCCACGACGGACTCGATGTCGGCGTCGTCGAAGACGACGACCGGGGCCTTCCCCCCGAGCTCCAGATGGACCCGCTTCAGTGTGTCGCTGGCGTTCGTATGGATCAGCTTGCCGGTGCTGACGTCACCGGTGATCGAGACGATGCCGACGTCGGGATGGCGGACCAAGCGGTCCCCGACCGGCTCGCCGTCACCCGTCACCACGTTGAACACCCCGGGCGGGAAGATGTCGGCGGCAAGCTCCGCGAGCTTGATCGTCGACAGCGGCGTCAGCTCCGACGGCTTGAGCACGATCGTGTTCCCCGACGCCAGGGCGGGGCCGATCTTCCAGACGGCCATCATCAGCGGGTAGTTCCAAGGCGCGATCAGGCCCGCGACCCCGATCGGCTCGCGGCGGACGATCGACGTGAAGCCGGCCATGTACTCCCCGGCGCTCCGCCCCTCGGGCGTTCGCGCGGCGCCGGCGAAGAACCGCAGGTTGTCGACGATGGGCGGGATCTCCTCCGACATCGTGACCGCGGCGGGCTTGCCCGCGTCCTCGGATTCGATCCGAACGATCTCGTCGGCGTTGGCCTCGATCGCGTCGGCGAGCTTCAATAGCGCGAGCTGGCGGTCCTTCGGGGTCGAGTCGAACCACGTCTCCTCGAAGGCCCGCGAGGCCGCGGCGACCGCCTTGTCGACGTCGTCGGCGGTGCCCTCCTGGACCGACGCGATCACCTCACCCGTGTGAGGACTGATGATGTCGCGGGTGCCGCCGTCGGACGAGTTCACCCACTCGCCGTCGATGAACATCTGGTGGCTGTCGGCCATGTTCCCCCTCCTCGCAGATGGAAGCGAACCTTCGGCTGAACCAACGCTCAGGCGGCCAGTATGCCTCGCGGGCGCGTGAACGGACCACTCGACACATCGGACCCGCGCCACTGAGGCGTTGGACGTGGTGGACAAGGTGGCGTCCGGACGTCACCCGTCGATCTGAGCCGTCTGCAGGTCGCGGGCCCGCAAAGCGAGCCAGAACTCCATACGGTCGAAGCTGCTGGAGAGATCGCGCCCCGTGAGCTCCTCGACCTTGCGCATCCGGTAGCGCAGCGTGTGCCGGTGCACGAACAACTGGGCCGCGGCCGTCTCCCACCGCGCGTTGTGCTGCAGGAACGACTGGAGCGACTCGAGCAGCTCGCCTCCGTGGTCGCGATCGTAGGTGTCGAGGGGGGACAGCATCGAGTCGGCGAAGGCTCGGAGGGCGTCGGGGTCGGCCATCGACAGCAGGAGGCGATAGGTGCCGAGGTCGGCGAAGCCGGCGTGTGGCCATCCCTCGAGCCGACACACCTGCAGCGCGTACCGAGCTTCCCGCAGCGACCGTCCGACCTCGGTGGCGTCGACCGGTGAACCGGCGCCGACCCGCAGCTCGACGCCGGATCGTGCGCCGATCGACGTCGCGATGCTCGCCAGATCCGGAACCGGCTCGGCGGCGAGCAACAGGTGCACCCCCGTGTCGTGCGTGGAGGCGAGGAAACCGCCCCCCTCCCGGGATCGGTCATCGGTGACGGCATCGGCGAGCGCACCGGGCTCGGGATCGGTGTCGACGGCTTGGAGCGAGAGCACGATCAGCTGAGCGTTCTTGGCGAAGCCGAACCGCGCGAGCCCACGAGCGGCGTCGCCCGCCGAGAGCGAGCCCCGAGCGAGCTCGTCGAAGAAGTCCCCCTGCAGCTGGCGCTGCGCGTCGGCCACCGCCCGGGACTTCGCGAGCTCGATCGCGAAGAGACTGAGCGCGTGGCCCGCCACGATGCGATCGAGCTGGGTCGGCTGCTCCGGCTTGCCCACGGCGAGGAAGGCCTCGACCCGTCCCCGAGCGCCCACGGGCTGGACCCAGATGTGGTGACCGCGATCGACGAGCGTGACGCTGAACGAGGTGCCGTCGGGGCGCCGGGTCCGCAGTTCATCCCAGACCCGCTCCGCGCGCAGGCTCGCCGCCCGACCGGTCGTGGCGATCGGCAACCCGTGGAGGTCGAGCAGCAGAGCCCATCCCTTCGTGACATCGGCGAGGGATCGCGCGATCCCTTCGGTGCCGGATCCTTCCATCACCGCACGGGTGAGCACATGCTCGGCATCGACGGCGCGCTGCAGGGTGTCGTACTGCTCGGCGACGATGCGGGTGAAGATCGCCTCGGTGATCGCGATGAACGGCACCGGGTAGGGCACCTCGAACAATGGGAAGCCGGCCTGGCTCGCGGCCGTGATCAGGGAGCGAGGGGTCTTGTCGTGGGTGAATCCGAGCCCGAAGCCGAGACCGGTCAGCCCCGCCTCGGCCAGGCGTTTCACGTATGCCCGTTGCTTCGCTGGGGTCGTCCCGACGCCGAGCCCGGTCGTGAGGATCAGCTCGCCCCCCTTCAGCCACGGTGTGGGGTCCTCCAGCTCGGAGACGTGCACCCACCGGATCGGGCGATCGATGTCCTCCTCGCCGGCGAGCAGGCGCAACGGCATACCGGGGATGGCGACGATGTCCCGCACGGCCACGGTCATGAGCCGATTGTACGGACCGTATAGTCACGAACGCCATGCATCGCCGCGTCCCCCCTGCTCCGGCGGTGAGATGGACGGTCCGTACAAAGATGGACGCGGTTCATGGCACCCCGGGTGCCTGACAGCCCTTCGGGCGGGTCCGACACTCCTGGGATGGATATCCCCCAGGAACGCAAGCTCGTCACCGAGATCCCGGGCCCCAGGTCGAACGAGTGGTTCGCGAGGCGCCGCGACGCCGTCGCCGCCGGTGTGGCGAACATCCACCCGATCGTCACGGCGCGCGCGAGCGGCGCGATCGTCGAGGACGTCGACGGTAACCGCCTGATCGACCTCGCCACCGGCATCGCCGTGCTGAACGTCGGACACACGGCCCCCGATGTCGTCGCCGCGATCGAGCGACAAACCGAGCTCGACACCCACACGTGCTTCCACGTGACGGCCAACGAGCCGTACATCGAGCTCGCTGAGCGTCTCAACGCGCTCGTGCCCGGCACCCATGCCACCAAGACGATGTTCGCGAACTCCGGCGCCGAGGCCGTCGAGAACGCGGTGAAGATCGCCCGCTACCACACGGGGCGCAGCGCGATCGTCACCTTCGATCACGCCTTCCATGGACGGACGCTGCTCGCGATGTCGCTCACCGCGAAGGTCATGCCGTACAAGCAGGGCATGGGACCGTTCGCCCCCGAGATCTACCGGCTGCCGTTCGCCTACCCGTACCGCTGGCTCGGCGATCCGGATCGCGTGACCGAAGAGGCGCTCGCCTACGCGGTCGACCAGATGCACAAGCACATCGGCGAGGAGAACATCGCCGCGGTGATCATGGAGCCGATCCAAGGGCGAAGGCGGGTTCATCGTGCCGTCGCCCGGATTCGTGAAGGGCATCGCCGACTTCTGCGCGGCCCACGGCATCGTGTTCATCGCCGACGAGATCCAGTCCGGCATCGGCCGTGCAGGTCGCTGGTACGCGATCGAGGACGAGGACGTCGTGCCCGACGTCGTGACGACCGCGAAGTCCCTCGGCGGAGGCCTGCCGATCAGCGGTGTTACGGGCCGCGCCGAGATCATGGACGCCGTACACGCCGGCGGGCTCGGGGGGACCTACGGGGGCAACCCGGTCGCCGCCGCTGCGTCGCTCGCGGTGCTCGACATGATCGAGCGCGACGACCTCCTCGCCCGCTCGAGGGCGGTCGGGGCGACGATCATGGAGCGCTTCGACGGGTTCGCCCGGCGCTACGAGATCGTCGGTGACGTGCGCGGCCGTGGGGCGATGTGCGCGATCGAGCTCGTCGCCGACCGCGGCACCAAGGAACCGCTCGGCGCCGAGACGATGAACGCGATCGCGCGTCGCTGCCTCGAGGAGGGCGTCCTGCTGCTCACGGCCGGCACGTACGGGAACGTGGTGCGGCTGCTCCCGCCGATCACGATCGACGATGCCCTGCTCGCCGACGGGCTCGACGTGCTCGATACCGCACTGGGGGCCGTCGCCGGCTGACGCCGGGTTCCTCAGGCGCCGCCTGTGAGGTGCCGTCCGCCCACGCCCGGGTGCCGACATCGACCCCCTGGCCGCCGGATACACTTCGGGCGATGTCACGGAGAGGAACCGGCGGCGCCAGCGCGATCGAGTCGTCCATCGTGGTCGCGTCGAACAGGGGGCCCGTCAGCTTCGACCGCGACGAGCGGGGGCGGCTGAGCCCTCGCCGAGGCACCGGCGGACTGGTGACGGCACTCTCGGGCGTGTTCTACCGCGACGACACGTCGTGGGTCTCGGCGGCGATGACCGACGGCGACCGCGCCGTGGCACTGAAGGGGCGCACCGTGACGTCGGAGTCGCACCAGCGCATGCGCTACGTGGTGATCCCGCCCGATCGATACGACGGCTACTACAACGAGGTCTCGAACCGCATCCTGTGGATGGTGCACCACAACCTGTGGGACATCCCTCGTTCGCCGATGTTCGACGACGGCACGCAGGAAGCCTGGCACGACTTCGTGGAGGCGAACCGCGCGTTCGCCGAGGCGCTCGCCCAGGAAGCGGACAACGACCCGGTCTACCTGATCCAGGACTACCACCTGTGCCTCGTGCCGGGCATGCTGCGCGAGCTCGTGCCCGAGGCGAAGATCGTGCACTTCTCACACACCCCGTTCGCGGGTGCCACCTACCTCAGGGTGTTGCCCGTCACGATGCGCACGGCGGTCCTTCGCGGCATGGCCGGTGCCGACGTCCTCGGCTTCCAGTCGAAGCAGTGGGCGGAGAACTACCTGCTGTCGGCCCGGAGCCTGCCCGAGCTCCGCGTGATGCGGGGTGGTCGACTCGACATCGACGGCCGCGTGGGGGCGGTCCGCTCGTTCCCGGTGGCGGTCAGCGCCGAGCCGTTGCGCGAGACCGCGAATCGCCCCGAGGCCGACGAGGTCAGGTCCGAGCTCCGCGAGTGGGCGGGGGACGCCAAGATCATGCTGCGCGTCGACCGTCTCGAACCCTCGAAGAACATCCTCCGCGGATTCCTGTCCTACGAGCTCTTCCTGCGGCGCAACCCCTCGTGGGTGGGGTCGGTCCGGTTCCTCTGTCTGTTCAGCCCCTCTCGCGAGGACGTGCCCGAGTACCGGAACTACGGCGAGGAGTGCCTGGCGGAGGCGGAGCGCATCAACGCCGAGTTCGGCACGCGGGCCTGGCAGCCGATCGACGTGCGGGTCCAGGAGGACTACGCGTTCGCCGTGGCCGCCTACGACCTCTACGACGTGCTGTTCGTGAACCCCACGTACGACGGCATGAACCTCGTGGCGATGGAGGGGCCGCTCGTGAACCGTCGCAACGGCGTGCTGGTGCTCTCACGCAACGCGGGGGCGTTCAGCCGCCTGGGGCGTCAATCGCTCGGCGTGAACCCGTTCGACCTCGCCGAGACGGCCGAGGCGATCCGTGACGCGCTGGAGATGCCCGACGAGGAGCGGGCACGACGGGCCCGCGGGCTCTCACGCACGGTGCAGGCACACACGCCGGCCAACTGGCTCGCCGACCAGCTGGAGGGCGTCGACCACGTCCGGCCCCCGCGACGCCGGCGCTGACGCGGGTTGCCCCGCGGCCGCCGTCGCACGCCCGGCGATCGATCGGTCACAGACCACGCAGGAGCGTGACGAGTCCCGCCGGACCGTCGACGACCACGTCCGCCGCATCGCTCAACGCCTCGGGGGTCTCGCGTCCGTGCACGGCGACCTTCACCGTGCGCACCCCTCGCTCGGCCAGGCGGTCGAGCGCCTCGAACGCGCGCAGGTCGGCGACGTCGTCGCCCGCGTAGAGCACGGCGTCGAGCCGTTCCTCATCGACGATGCGTTCGACCGCTCCGTCCTTCAGGGGCCGGCCGGCGGGCACGAGCTCGATCACCATCTTGCCGGGAAGCAGCTCGAGACCCGCCGCCTCCGCGATCGGCGCGAGCCCGGTCGCGAGCGCTCCCTGGGCCGTGGCCGCGTCCTCGGCCGCGCGGTAGTGAACCGCCACGGAGCCACCCTTCGGCTCGACCCGCGCTCCCTGCACGCCACCCGCGACGTGCCTCACCTCGTCGAGCACGCCGCTCGACAGGGGCGTGACCTCCTCGGCCAGACCGTAGAGCGCGGCGAGGCGCACCCCGTCCACCCCGACGAGGTCACGGAGCTGATCGCCCGTGCGGCCGGAGACGATCGCGACCACGGCGTAGCGCCCGACCAGGCGCGCGATCGCGTCGCGAGCCCCGTCCCGGATGCGCGCGAGCTCCGGCTTGGCCACGATCGGACTGAGCGTGCCGTCGAAATCGAGCAGCACGCCCGCACGGCCTTCCCATGTGCGGAACGACGCGAGACGATCCATCGCCTGAAATCCTAGTGTTCGCGCGGCAGGGGGCTACACTCGCCACCCGTGAGCAGCGCAAACGTCGTTCCGCTGCCCGGCCCGGCCGATCCGCCCCTCGTGGGATCGGTCGCACCGTTGCAGAGCCACCAGAGCCCGTTCCCGCCCATCGCCGAGTACGGGTTCCTCAGCGATCGCGAGGTCACGGCCCTGGTCGGTCCGAGCGGCAGCGTCGAGTGGCTCTGCGCGCCTCGGCCCGACAGTCCGAGCATCTTCGGCGCGATCCTCGACCGCTCCGCGGGAGCGTTCCGGCTGGGCCCGGCCGAGCTGTTGGTCCCGGCCGGGCGACGATACATGCCGGGGTCGAACGTGCTCGAGACGACGTGGCAGACGCGGACGGGGTGGCTGATCGTCCGCGACGCGCTCGTGATGGGTCCGTGGCGCGACGACGAGCGGCCCGAGGGGTATCGGCGTCCTCCCGGCGACTACCGGGCCGAGCACATGCTGCTGCGGGTCGTGCGGTGCATCCAGGGACAGGTCGACCTCGTGCTGAACTGCGAGCCCGCGTTCGACTACGGACGCACCGACGGGCGATGGGAGTACGCCGGTCCGGGCTGGACCGAGGCGATCGCCCGGGGCGGCGAGCACGATCCCACCCTGCGGCTCTCCACCGACATGCGGCTGGGTCTCGAGGGACGCTCCGCCGTGGCGTTCACCCGCCTCAACGACGGGGAATCGGCGTTCGCAGCGCTCAGCTGGAACGGCGATCCCAACCCCGCCCCCGCGGACGCCGACGCCGCATGGCGACGGGTGTACGAGACGGCGGACTTCTGGCGCGCGTGGCTGAACATGGGCGAGTTCCCCGACCACCCATGGCGCTCACACCTGCAACGTGCCGCGCTCACATTGAAGGGGCTGACCTACGCGCCGACCGGCGCCCTGATCGCCGCGCCGACGACGTCGCTGCCGGAGACCCCCGGCGGGGAACGCAACTGGGACTACCGCTACAGCTGGGTGCGCGACGCCACCTTCGCGCTGTGGGGCCTCTACACGCTCGGGTTCGACTTCGAGGCGAACAGCTTCTTCTACTTCATCGCCGACCAGGTGAAGGACGGCTCATCCCTGCAGGTGATGTACGGGGTCGGTGGCGAGACCGAGCTCACCGAGCAGATCCTCGACCATCTCACGGGCTACGAGCACGCGAGACCCGTGCGCGTGGGCAACGACGCCCACGACCAGCGCCAGCACGACGTCTGGGGTGCATTGCTCGACAGCGTCTACCTGCACATGCGCTCGGGCGAGTTCCTCACCGGCCGGGCGTGGTTCGGCCTCGAGCGCCAGGTGGAAGAGGCCGTCGCGCACTGGCGCGAGCCCGACCAGGGCATCTGGGAGATGCGAGGGACACCCAAGCACTTCGTGTCGTCGAAGATCATGTGCTGGGTCGCCTGCGACCGCGGAGCCAGGCTCGCCGAGGTGCTCGACAAGCCCGAGCTCGCGGCGCGCTGGGCCGCCGAGGCGGACCTGATCAAGGCCGACGTGCTGGAGCACGGCGTCGACGACCGTGGCGTGCTCACCCAGGTCTACGGGGCCGACGCGCTCGACGCCTCGCTCCTGCTCGCGCCCCTGATGCGGTTCCTTCCGGCCGACGACCCTCGCATGCGCGCGACCGTGCTCGCGATCGCCGACGAGCTCACGCTCGACGGCCTCGTGATGCGCTACCGCGTCGAGGAGACCGACGACGGCCTCGACGGCGAGGAGGCGACGTTCGCGATCTGTTCGTTCTGGCTGATCTCGGCCCTGGTGGAGATCGGCGAGCTCGAGCGTGCCCGCGACCTCTGCGAGCGGATGCTCTCGTTCGCGAGCCCCCTCGGGCTCTACGCCGAGGAGATCGACCCTCGCACGGGCCGGCATTGGGGGAACTTCCCGCAGGCCTTCACGCACCTGGCGCAGATCAACGCCCTGATGCACATCGTGCGGGCCGAGGCGGTCGCGCCGCCCTCCCCGCTCCGCTGACGACCGGATGTCACACGCGCCGCGACGCTCACCGCCCACTCCCCTGCTGATCGGCATCACCGCCGCGCTGGCCGTCGCCATCGTGGCCGGCCTCGTGATCCTGTGGCCCGGCGATGTCGAGCCGCCGGAGGGTGCGGAGTTGCTCCGCCGCGGCGCGTTGGTGGAGGCAACCACGGTCGCGATCGATCGCGGACCGTGCGGATCGGCGACCGGCGCCGTCACCGACGAGGGGCCTGCGACGGCACCCCCGGAGGGGGGGCCGATATGTCGCCAACTCACGTTCCAGATCGAGCAGGGGGACGATGCCGGCACGCAGGTCGTGATCGAGCTGCCCGACGTGTCGACCGCCCCCGATGTCGGGGTCGGCGAACGGGTGATCCTGGAGCGTCCACCGATCGAGGTGCCCGGAGCCCCCTACGGCTTCTACGACCGCATCCGCACGCCGTCGCTCCTGTGGCTCGCGATCGTGTTCGCCGTGCTGGTCGTCCTGCTCGCGGGGATGCGAGGCGTCGCCGCCTTGTTCGGGCTGGCGATCTCGATCGGCATCCTGCTGCTGTTCGTGCTGCCGGCGATCCTCGACGGCTCGCCTCCCGTGCTCGTCGCCTCGGTCGGGGCAGGCGCGATCGCGTTCGTGGTGATCTACCTCGCCCACGGCTTCACCGACCGCACGACCGTGGCCCTGATCGGGACGCTGACCGGGGTCGCGGTGACCTTGACCTTGTCGCTCCTCTGGCAGCCGATGGCGAGGCTCGCGGGGCTCGGCAGCGAGGGATCGTACGTGATCACGGCGCTCGGTACCGACATCGACCTCGCGGGGCTGCTCCTCGCGGGCATCGTGATCGGTGCGCTCGGCGCGATCGACGATGTGGCCGTGACGCAAGCCTCGGCCGTCTGGGAGCTCCGCGAGGCCGACCCTGGCCTGGACGCTCGCTCGTTGTTCCGTGCCGGCATGCGCGTCGGTCGCGATCACGTGGGCTCGATCGTGAACACCCTGGCGCTCGCCTACGCGGGCGCCTCACTGCCGCTGCTGATCATCTTCCAGCTCTCGGAGCTTCCCCTCGGTCGCCTGCTGGGCGCCGAGGTGGTCGCGACCGAGATCGTCCGGACACTCGTGGGGTCGATCGGCCTGATCGCCGCGATGCCCGTGACGACCTGGCTCGCATCGCGGGTGGCGGCCCCGGTGCCGCTGCTCGGTCGCGACCCTGAGGTCGTTCGCGACTAGGGAGCGGCCGGCCCTTCCTCGAGGAGCACGGGCTCGGGTTCGACCCCTCCTTCGACGTCGATGCTCGGCAGCGTGCGATCGAGGAACCTCGGGAGCACGAACATCCAGCGGCCGACGATGGTGAGCAGGGCGGGCGCGAGGAGGACGATCATCACGCCGGCGAGCAGCACCGCCACCGAGAGGCCGACGCCGAACTGCTTGATCGTGGGGTCGCCGTTGATGATGAAGCTCGCGAACACGAGGAACATGATCAGCGCTGCCGCGGTGACCACGTGCGCCGCCGCGCCGAGCCCCGACGTCACCGCCGATCGAGGATCCTCGCCCTCGGCGTGGTGCTGGGCGATGCGGCTCACCATGAACACCTCGTAGTCCATCGACAGCCCGAAGAGGACGGCGAACATCATGAGGGGCACGTAGCTCGCGATCGGCACCGTTCCCCGGGGAGCATCGAGCCCGATCAGCGACAGCCCCCACCCCCACTGGAAGACCGCCGTGAGCACTCCGAGAGCGGCGGCGACGGTGAGGAGGTTCGTCAGGCCCGCCTGCAACGGGATCATCAGTGAGTGGAACGCGATCATCAGCAGCACGAAGCTCAGCCCGAGCACGGTCAGGACGACGAGGAGCATCCGCGAGGAGATCTTCCTCGCGAGATCGACGTTGGTCGCCGTCGTGCCGCCGACGTGGGCGATCACGCCGTTCGTGCCGGTGACCTGGGGCAGGACCTCGTCTCGCAGCCCCGTGACCAGGCGAGCGGTGGCGTCGGACGAGGGAGCTCGCAACGGCACCGCGCTCAGGATCGTGGCATCACCGCTGTCGTTGATGAGGGGGGGTGAGACCGCCACGACCTGATCGTCGTCGCCGACCGTGTCCTGGATCGCGACGATCCTCGGATCGGTGCCGCGCGGGTCGCCACCGGCCTGGGTGAGCATCGCCGTCAGCTGGTCCTGAAGGCGCTCTGCCTGCTGCTTCTGCTTCTTCGCGGCGTCGGCCTCAGCCTGGAGCTCGTCGGCTTGCTGCTGAAGGATGACCTTCTTTCGGTCGAGTCGCTCGGCCTGCGCCTCGAGCCGTGACTTCTGTCGTTCCAGCGCCTGCTCCTCGGCACCGAGGCGTTCCGCTTGCGCTTCGAGTGCCTGCTTCTGGCGTTCGAGGGCGACAGCGTGCTCGAGCAACCGACGTTCTCGAGCGACCAGCGGTGCGAGTCGTGCGCGGATGCCCGCCTCCTTCTCCTGAAGGCGCGCGAGCCGGCGTTTCAGCCGGCGCAGCTCGTCAGGGTCGGTCGTCTGCTCGATCAACCGTTCGACCCGTCGTTCGCGAGCCTCGATGAATGCGAGACGGGCCGCGAGGGGCACGATCGTGCGGCCGGTGCGGATGATGCGTTCGCGCAACCCGGCCGCCCGTGCCTCCAGCCGGACCCCCTGCGCCTTCAGGTCGGCCCCCTCGCGCGCCAACGCGGCTCCCTGGCGCGCCAGCGCCTTCGCCTCCCGTTGGAGCTCGCGCCCGCGCTTCTCCAACGCATCCTGCTCTTCCTCGAGCTGCGCCTGCTGCGCCTCGAGGCGCTTCTGCTCCTTCTCGAGCTCCTTCTGCAGCGCGGTCGCCTCGTCGTACTTCTTCGTGTACTTCGCGCTCGGCTTCGCGACCGGATCGAGGCTCATCGCCAGCAGGAGGGGGCCGTTGTAGCCCACACCGAAGCCCTGCGTGAGCAGATCGTAGGCCTGACGCTGGGTCGTCGAGGTCGGCGTGACGCCCACGTCCGGCTGCCCGAGCTCGAGCGTGAACAACGGCACGATCAAGGGCACGAGGATCGCCAGTGACATCGCGACGGCGATCCACGGGTGGGAACCGACCCACCGAGCCCAGGCATCCCAACGCCGGTGCCCCGGGGGCCGGGGCTTCATGCGCAGGAAGCCCGGGATACGAAGGCGCTGCACTCCGTGCCCGACCAGGGACAGGATCGCCGGCAGCAAGGTGATGGATGTGAGCACCGCGGTGAACACGGCGATCGCCGAAGCGACCCCGAGCACGGTCACCAAGGGGATACCCGCGACCGCCAGCGACAGGAGGGCGATCACGACCGTGCCGCCCGCGAACACGATGGCACTGCCGGAGGAGGCCACGGAGCGGGCGATCGACTCGCGGACCTCCATGCCGTCCTCGAGCTGCTCCTTATGCTTGGTCATCAGGAACAAGGCGTAGTCGATCCCGACCCCGAGGCCGATCATCGTCGCGAGCGTCGGGGCGACGGACGGCACCGAGAAGACGTGACCCATCAGGCCGATCACCGAGGTCGAGATCGCCAGGCCGACCGCAGCACTCACGATCGGCAGCCCCATCGCCACGAGGCTGCCGAAGACGAGGGCGAGGATCACCATCGCCGAGATGTTGCCGATCACCTCGCTGGTCTGCGTCTCGGGCGACGAGAGCACGCTGCCGATCGGGCCTCCGACTGCGACCTCGATCCCCGCCCTGCGTGCGGGCGCGGTCGCCCTCAGGACCTCCTCGGCAAGCTCGGTCGTGATGAAGCCGGTCCCGACGTTGAGCAGCACGGGCATCTGCCCCGTGCGCTCGTCGTCGGAGATGATGCCCGCGATCTCCGCGTTCTTGCCCACCGGGTTGCGAACGCTGTCGACCGCGGGATTCGCCTTGATCGCATGGAAGGTGGCGTCGACCGCGGGCTTGTAGCGATCGTCGGTGAGCCGGCCGTCGTCGACGTGCATGACGAACGGGCTCGAGCCGTTCTGTTGGGGAGGGAACTGCTCGGCCAGCAGATCGAAGGCTGCCTGGCTATCCGTGCCTGGAAGGGTGAGCGAGTTGTTCGTCTTCGCCCCGAGCGTCTTGACCGATCCAACCGCGAGGATGACCAGAACGAGCCAGATGCCCACGAGGAGCACTCGATGCTGCGCCCCGAACCGACCGAGGCGATAGAGCAGCCGGGCCATCTGCCCCTTCCCCCCTCAAGCTCCTGCGATGTGAGGCGACCGCGCCCAGGATAGGAGGCGTCTTCGCGCAGGGTCAACCGACACGGCGCGAGGCGGATCGCCCTATGTGCTGCAACGCACGCAACGCGCCGACGAGGGCCGGGCCTCGAGCCGTTCGTCGGGGATCGATGCCCCACAGCGATCGCAGATACCGTACGTGCCCTCGTCGAGCTTCTCCAGCGCTCGGCGCACGCTCGCGAGCTTCGCCGAGAGGGCCTCGGCCTGACCCACCCGTTCGATACGGCCGATCGCCTCGCTCGTGCCCTCTCCGACACGCTTGCCGAACCCGATCGTCGCGGAGGGATCGCGCGTGACCGTGGTCAAGGCGGCGAGCTCTCCCTCGAGCGACCCGAGCTCGCCCTCGAGGGCCAACCGAAGAGCGTCGAGGTCGAGGCTCACGTGTTCGCGCCGTCGTCGTCGGCGATCAGCACGAGGCGGTCGTGCGGTTCGGCGACGTCCACCGTGCCCGCGAGACCGGGGCCGACGATCAGGGAGAACCCGGCCTCGTGATCGACGATCGTGTCGTCCGGCCCGGGTTCGTCTGCGAGCTCGAACCGGACACCGGCGCCGTCGGGCACGAGACGGATCCTGGCGTCAGGGTCGAACCGGCGCGCGGCCTCGTCGGCCGTGCGCAACAACGCCACCGCCCGAGGGCTGCACCTGATCATCGCCCGATGCTACCGTGGCCCTCGTGTCGACCTCGTTGCCGCTGCCCCTGCGAGGTCCGAACGGGGAGCCGGTCGATCTGGCGCGCACGCTGAACTCCCACGGGTTCGCGGACCTGGCGCCCACGATGCTCGACGAAGCCTCGAGCACGCTCTCCGTCACCGTGCGGGTGCCTGGAGCTCGCCCCCGCCGTCTCCGGATCGGGCCCGGGACCGGTGGCGACGCGTGCGTGGAGGTGCTGGGGCCGGCGGCCGGGCCCCGCGTGCGGGCCGCGGCACTGGCCGGCGCCGCCCACGTGCTGCGGCTCGATCACGATCTCTCGAGCTTCTACGGATCGATCGCCGACGACCCCGACCTGTCGTGGGCGGCGTCCGGGGCCGGGCGCATGCTGCGCTCCCCCACCGTGTTCGAGGACGTCGTGAAGACGATCTGCACGACGAACTGCGCGTGGGGCGCCACCGTGCGCATGGTGAACGCGCTCGTCGCCTCGCTCGGCGAGCCGGCGATCGGCGGCGACGGGCCGCTCACGAACGCGTTCCCGACACCGGCGACCATGGCGGCGGCACCGGACTCCTTCTATCGAGGCGTGGTGCGCGCGGGGTACCGCGGGCCGTACCTGATCGAGCTGGCCCGCAGGGTCGACGCCGGCGAGGTCGACCTCGAGTCGATGGCGACGGCCACCTCCGACGAGCTCTCCGACGATGATCTGGAGGCAGCACTCCTCGATCTGCCGGGGGTCGGCCCGTACGCGGCGGCCCATGTGATGATGACGCTCGGTCGCAACTCCCGCCTGATCCTCGACAGCTGGACCCGGCCGACGTACGCGCGCCTCACGGGGCGCACGAAGCCCGTCCCCGACGCGACGATCGAGCGTCGGTTCCGCCGCTACGGCGACGAGGCCGGCCTGGCCTTCTGGCTGTTCCTCACGCGCGACTGGGTGCCGGGCTGACGGTGCCCCGCCGTACGGTCGCACGCTTGTTCGCCCCGTGATCGCGGGAGATACTGCCCCGGGCCGTCACGGCCCTCGATCCGGACGACGACGATGAACGAGCCCCCATGGCCGGTTCCCGTGCCTCGCAGTTGGTTCCTCGGCGCGCACATCGCGCCTATCGTTCGCTGCGCAGCGAGCGGCGCACCCTGCAGCAGGGCGCGGCGGCCCTGGCGCTCAGCACCGCCGCCGGCTTCGTCGCAGGACTGATCCTCGGCTCGATCACCGGCACGCTGGAGCTGCTGCCGGGCCTGCTCGTCCTGATCCCGGCCTCGGTCGGCATGCGAGGGATGATCTTCGGCGCGATGGGCGCCCGGCTCGGCACCGGGATCGCCGCGGGCGTGTTCGAGCCCACCCTTCGCCGCGGCGGCCTGCTCTCCCAGAACGTCGAGGTGGCGGTCATCTCGGCCGTCCTCTCGTCGTTCTACCTGGCAGGCATGGCGAAGCTCGTCGCGTCGGCGTTCGGCGAGGACACCGTCTCGTTCTGGGACCTCGTCACGATCTCGGTCATCGGCGGTGTGCTCGCCTCGGCGGTGATCCTGGTGGTCACGGTGCGACTGTCGATCCAGTCCTTCCGGCGAGGCTGGGACCTCGACGCGGTCTCGACCCCCATGGTCACGGCGATCGGCGACATGGTCACGCTGCCGGCGCTGTTCCTGGCCACCTTCATCGCGAGGAACGACTCCCTGAACGCGATCGTCGCGACCGTGTGCACGGTGGCGGCGATCGGCGCGCTGGCGTGGGCCGTCATGAGGAGCTCCTCGGGGGTGCAACGGATCCTGCTGGAGATGGCAGGGGTGAGCGCCCTGGCTCCGATGCTGGACATCTTCGCGGGCGCCGTGCTCGAGGCCCATCGCACCGAGCTCGAGGCGATCCCGGGCATCCTGGTCCTGATCCCGCCGTTCGTGTCGCAGGCCGGCGCGATCGGCGGCATCCTGTCGTCGCGCCTCTCGTCCAAGCTGCAGCTCGGCGTGATCACCCCGAGGGGCCGCCCCGAGCGGCCGGCGCTCGACGACGCCGCGGTGGTCGTCACGCTCGGGCTGATCGTCTTCACGGCGATCGGCGTGATCGCAGCGGTGCTGGCCTCGGCCACCGGCGTCGCGCGGCCGGCGGCGGGACTGATGATCGGCGGCACCGTGCTCGCGGGCATCCTCGTGCTGCCGGTCACGCTGGTCGTCGGCTACTACGTCGCGATCCTGACCACCCGGTTCGGACTCGACCCCGACAACCACGGGGTCCCGACCATCACGGCGACGCTCGACCTGACCGGCGTCGCCGCCGTGCTCTTCGTCATGTCAGTATTGGGGGTCACCTGATGAACGAACCGCGCAACGTCAAAGACCTCCTCGTCGAGCTCAAGGACGCCTCCGAGCTCATGGTCGACCTCGCGTACGCGGCGGTCTTCTTCAACGAGGACAAGCTCGCGCGCGAGGTCGCGCGACTCGAGTCCCGGATGACCGACGACCTGCGCCGGCTCCGCACGACGGCGATGCTCGCCGCCCGCAGCCCCGAAGACGCCGAGGGCATGGCCGGGGTGCTCTGGATCGCCGACGCGATCGAGCAGGTGGGCGACGCCGCGTCCGACATCGCGCGTGTGGTGGCCGCCAGGCTCGGCATCCCCGATGCACTCAAGCCCGATCTGCGCCACGCCGACGAGATGACCGCCCGCGTGAAGGTCCGAGAGGGCGGAGAGCTCGTCGGGCGCGATCTGCGCGAGCTCTCGCTGCCCACCGAGACCGGCATGTGGATCGTGGCGATCCGCTCCGGCCTGGATTGGCGCTTCGACCCCGGGCCCGACGACGTGATCTCCGCGGGTGACGTGCTCGTGGTGCGCGGCCCCGACGAAGGGGTGAACGAGCTCCGGCAGCTCGCCGGCGCGCCACCGTTGCCACTGCCGCCCGAAGGCGACGAGCCGGCGCTCTCCGAGCTCGACCGTGCGGTCGACATCCTCGTGGAGATGAAGGACCTGGCGGAAGCCGCCGTAGGGATGGCCTACTCGTCGTTGCTGTTCAACAACCGATCGCTCGCCGCGGAGGTCGGCGCGCTCGAGGCTCGCAGCGACCAGCTCCGCGACGAGCTGGAATCCTGGGTGCTCCGAGCGGCCCCCGAGGCCCGCGATCCCGACGAGCTCCGCGGCCTCATCAGGCTCGCGGGGGCGAGCGAGGCGATGTGTGACGCGGCGCGCGATATGACCTGGTACGTGGAGCACGGGGAAGCGCTCCACCCCGTCGTGCAGATGGCCCTGGAGGAGACCGAGGAGACGAGCGCGGAGACGATCGTGCAGCCCGGATCACCGGCCGCGGGTCGCTCGCTGAAGGAGATGCGGCTCGAGACCGAGACCGGCATGTTCGTCCTGGCGGTGCAGCGAGGCGCTCGATGGATCTATCGACCACGGCCGGGCTTCGTCCTGAAGGATGGGGACCGCCTGATCTCGGTCGGACCGGAGGAGGGCGAGGAGGAGCTCTGGGCCCTCACCGGCGCGCCGGTCGCCGTCGAAGGGTGACGTCGAACGCAACCACTCAGCTCGCCGGTTCCTTGTACCGACCGTTCCCCTGACCTAGCCTCGGCCCATGGACGCCTACGTCTACCTCCAGGTCGAGCCCGGCACGATGAACGACGTGCTCGCCGGACTGGCCTCGAAGTCGCAGGTGCGCCGGGCGATCGCCGTGGTCGGCGTCTGGGACGTGATGATGCATGCGGAGGGTCCCGACCTCGCGACGATCGCTACCCAGGTCCTCTCCGAGATCCACCACGTGCCGGGGGTGCTGCGCACCGTGACCGCACCGGTGGTCCCACCCGACCGCATCGGCATCGCCGGGTGGGGGGCACCCACACCCCCCGCGATCATCGGCGATGCATGCTACGTGCACGTCAGGGCCGAGGCCGGCGCCGCCGCGGGCATCGCCGAACGCCTGGGCGACATGGGCGACGTCTCCGGCGTGGCCGTGCTCGGCGGCGAGTACGACCTCATGGTGTGCGTCGCGCAACCGTGGGAAGTCGCCAGCGGGGTGATCCTCGAAGAGATCCACGGCATCCCCGGCGTGGTCTCGACCGACACGCTCGTTTCGATCGTGTACGAGGAACCCGAGGAGGACCGCGACCAGTTCTCGGCGTGGACCTAGGGTCTCGGTGCTTCAGGGTGCTTCCGGCGGATCGGCGACCGAGACCGGGATCTGCCGCACCCCCGCGGGCAGGGAGAAGCGCACACTCTCCTCGGTGAGCGTCACCTCCTCGACCGTCGCGAACCCGCGATCGGCGAGCCAGTTCAGCATGCGGTGCACCAGCCATTCGGGTGCCGACGCACCGGACGTCAGACCGACGATGTCGGCGCCCTCGAACCACGCCGGGTCGACGTCGGCCTCGTCGTCGACCAGGAAGGCGGGTGTGCCGAGCTCCCTCGAGAGCTCGGCGAGACGATTCGAGTTCGATGAGTTCTGCGATCCGATCACGAGGACGACGTCGGACTTCGGGGCGATCACCTTCACCGCGTCCTGCCGGTTCTGGGTCGCGTAGCAGATGTCGTCGCGCGGGGGCCCCTGGATCGACGGGAACCGCTGCACGAGGATGCGGACGATCTCGTTCGTCTCGTCGACGGACAGCGTCGTCTGGGTGAGGTAGCTCAGGTTCTGGGGATCGGGCACGTCGACGGTGCGCGCGTCCTCGGTCGACTGCACGAGGATCGTGCGCTGCGGGGCTTGCCCGCTCGTGCCCTCGACCTCTTCATGCCCTTCGTGCCCGATCAACACGATCGTGCGGCCCTGATCGGCGAACCGGCGGGCCTCCACGTGCACCTTGGTGACCAGTGGGCACGTCGCGTCGATCACCTCGAGGTGACGGCGGTCCGCGTTCTCGTAGACCGACGGAGCGACTCCGTGTGCGGAGAGGACGACCACCGCTCCCTCGGGAACCTCCGTCTCCTCGTCGACGAACACCGCGCCCTTCGACTCCAGGTCGCGCACGACGTGCAGGTTGTGCACGATCTGCTTACGCACGAAGACCGGGGCCCCGTGCTTCGCGAGGGCGCGCTCCACGGCGTCGACGGCTCGCTCCACCCCCGCGCAGTAGCCACGCGGGGCGGCGAGCAGGACGGTGCCGCGGGTCGGGGACATGCCTCCATCGTAGGGCGCGGCGTGGATGACCGCTGGTCATGTTCGGGTTGTCGCATGTCAGGGCCCGCCCGTAGGGTGATCGAGCACGACGCGGATGGTTCCCCTCCGCTTCCTCCCGGCGCACGCTGCGCTCACCACCTTCCCAGGGTCGGTACGCGCATGCCTGCATGCGCCCGGGAGCAGGGTCGGGACCGGCGGGTCGAGCGATAGGTCACACAGACGGAGATATCGACCACAGGAGGTGATGTCCGCACCCACGACCTACCGCGGGGCGATCGGCGACGCAGGTGAAGAGCTCACCGCACGGCCGAGCGACCCGAACGCAGCTGCCAGCTCCGTTCACCGCGGGGGTGATCCGATCTATGACGCGTACCAACACCATGCGCCGCCGCTTCCCGGCCGCGCTGCTCCTCGCCTCGCTCATGACCATCGCGCCTGCCGCGTCCATCGTGAACACGGCGCACGCCCGAGAGGCCGACATCGCCCGCCACGTCTGCCAGATCGACTGGCGCAAGGGCGACTGGCACGTCAAACAGCTCATCCGATGCGCCGAAGACCGCTGGGACGTTCCCGGAGGGGCCTCGATGGCGCTGTACGTGGCCAACCGGGAGTCCAACTTCAAGCCCAGGGCCTACAACGGCTACAGCGGTGCGAGCGGCATCTTCCAGCACCTGCGCCGGTACTGGCCCGGTCGAGCCGACGCCTTCGGTTTCGACGGCTGGTCGGCCTTCAACGCCCGAGCCAACATCATGGTGACGATGCGCATGGTGCATCGCATGGGCAGCTGGAGTCACTGGGGCGTCTGAGCTCCAGACCAGAGAGGGACCAGAGGCGCCGATCAGGCGCCGACAGGACCGCCCGGGCGGGGCAGACCGAGTACCAGGCCCCGCACCTCGTCGAGCGAGGTGGCCACCACGGTGGCCCCGGGCGTGTCCCGGTCCGTGACGATCCGCATCGACGGGAACCGCTCCCGCACGATGCCGACCAACTCGACGTGGTCTCCGAACGCCACCATCACGTGCGGCCGGTCGGCGTCGATCTGGTCCAGGGTCGATCGCAGGTCGATCGCTCCCGGCGCGAGCTCCCACTCCGCCGAGACCGTCGACGCCTTGAGGGCCACAAGTGCCTCGCGGTCGTCGGCGACGCAGAGAACGACCAGGGCGCGACACACGGCTAGAGCCACCCTCGCTTCTTGAACGTCACGTACAACCCGATGGCGGCACCCGCCATGAGACCGATCGCCATCGGATACCCGAACTGCCAGCGCAGCTCGGGCATGCCGCGGAAGTTCATCCCGTAGATCCCGGCGATCAACGTGGGAACGAGCACGATCCCGGCCCACGCGGTCATCTTCTTCATCGCCTCGTTCAGCCGGTTCGCCGCCTGGGCGACACGCACCTCGAGCAGCGAGGTCAGCAGGTCGCGCACATTGTCGGCCATCTCTGCGACGCGGATCACGTGGTCCAGCACATCGCGGTAGTAGGGAGCGAGCCTCGGAGACGCGAACGCTGGCTCCTCCTGCAGCATGTCGATGCCGTGACGAAGGGGGGCGGCAGACCGTCGGAGCATCACGGTCGATCGCTTCAGCCGGAACAGGCGCTCCTGCACCTCCGATCCTCGCTCCACGTCGTCGCGCTCGAAGACCACGTCCTCGAGCGCGTCCGCCTCGTCCTCGAGCACCTCGATCGCGGAGAGGTAGTCATCGACCACCTCGTCGAGCAGCACGTAGAGGGCGAATCCCGCGCCGTGGAGATCGGCGCGCCGTTGCCACCGTGCCATGACGGCATCGAGGGGATAGGCGGGCGACCAGCGCAACGTCACCAGGAAGTCCGCACCGGCGATCGCGTGGATCTCGTGCTCGGCCGCGGCCTCGACCGGCGGATCCGGCAGCGTGATCGGTCTCAGCACGGTGACCGCGTAGCTCTCGAAGAGTTCGACCTTCGTCCGCTGGCGCCGATGCTCAGCGTCCTCGATCGTCACTGGGTGCAACCCGAACGCCCGCTCGAGGTATCCGAGTTCGGCGGGGCCGGGGTCGACGGCATCGATCCATACGAATCCGCCGGTCTCGCGGACATTCGGCTCCGCCGGGTCGAGCTCGAGTGGCTCGCCGTCCGCGTGCCCCTCTCGGTAGATGCGACCCGTGATCATCGCGGAAGCGTAACGGACCTCCTCGCTACACTCGCGGGCGTGAGGCCTCGTTGACCTCCCCCATCCCCGAGCATGTGCTGCGGTTCTGGCGCTCGCTCGACGCGCTGTTCGGCCGGGTGGAACCGACTCGGTGGGGCGCGGTCGTGACCGACGGACGGTACCCCGCGGTCTGGGATGCGAACTACGCCCGCATCGACGTGGACGCTGCCGACCTCACGCTCGCGGAGGTCGAGGCATCGCTTCTGCCGGCGCTCCGGGAGACGGGCACGTCCGTGCAGCATCTCGTCTCGTTCCACCCCGGGGCGACGCGGTCACTGCTGCGCGATCTCGAGGCCCGTGGCCACCGGCTCACGTGGGACCTGGTCATGGACCTCGTCGAGGAGCCGCCCGTCCACCGATCGAGCCGGGTCGACTCGGTCCCGAGCGGACCCGAGCTCTGGAGCCGGGTGCGCGAGTCGCTGGCCCTCTTCGGCATCGATGACGGCGCCACGATCGTCCAGCTGGCCGCGATCGAACGCGACGTGCTCGAACCGGGCGGGAAGCGGTGGTTCTGCGTTCGCGACGACGAGGGCACGATCGTCTCGCTCGGGGCGTTGTTGGTGCTCGGCGAGGTCGGCTACATCGACAACGTTGCGACCTTCGACCATGCCCGCGGTCGAGGATTCGCGAGCGCCATCACGACCCGGATGATCCGGGTCGCCCAGGCGGGCGGAGCATCACACGTCTGCCTGTTCGCCGATCCCGACGACCGCTCGGTCGTCCGGATGTACGAACGGCTGGGGTTCCGAGGCGCGGGCCTGCTGGCCGCGACGAGAGGTCCCGTGGCACGAGCCCCGATCAGTCGGGGAGACCGAGGTATCGAGCCGCGGTGAACAAACCCCCTTCGCGCTCCAACACCCAGGTCGCCCCCTTGCGCCATGCAGGCGGATCGTGCATCCGAAGGCCGCGCTCGGCGAGCGTGAGCACGATGGCCGGGATCACGTCGCCGTGGCCGCACACCACCGTGGCGCCACCGCGCGACCGTATGAGGGCGAGCGCCGTCCCTGTGGGACTCCCCTCGGCCAGCTCCTCACGCTCGTCGATCGTGATCGATCTGGCGAGTGCCAGAGGCCGAGCGGTCTGGACGCACCGGACCGCGGGGCTCGACAGCACGTGTTCGACCACGAGTCCGTCGAAGAGGTTCACGAGGCCCTCCGCCTGGACCCTGCCCCGCTTCGAGAGCGGACGCAGGACGTCGTCCTCGATCCATGCGTCGCGGTCGCCCGCCTTCGCGTGGCGCACGAGGTAGATCGGTCGATCGAAGGAGAGCGCCGCATCGAGCACGGTCCGGTCGTGATCGTACGTGAGCAGGGCGGCCGCGGTCGTCGCATCGACCCACCGCAGCTCATCCACCTCTGCGTTCGGCACGAACGCGCCACCCGCCGGGTACATCAGCCAGTAGCGGACCGTCTTCGGACGATCGTGGTGATCCAGGTAGTCGATCGTGGCCACCTCGGGCCCCCGCTCGCACCGGAAGCCGGTCTCCTCGCGCACCTCGCGTTCGGCGTTGTCCTCATCGGACTCCCCTGCCTCCGCCTTGCCCTTCGGGAACGTCCAGTCGTCGTAGCGTGGCCGGTGCACGAGCGCGAATTCGGGCCCGAGGCGACCCCGCCGACGCACGACCCCTCCGCCGGCGCGGATCTCGGTCCTCATTCCCAGAACCTCAGGCGCTTCCGGCGCAGGTCCGCCCAGGCGTCCGGCCAGGCACGGCGCGCCTCATCTCGCACGGTCGACTCGATGCCGGCGAGCCGGCCGGCCGTGAACGCGACGCGAGGGGTCGCCCCACCCGCCTGTTCCCGGAGCCACGCGATGGCCATGACCGCATCCTGGTGGCTTCCCAGCACCTGTTGCAACGTCTCCGCCCGCCTCGCGAACGTGCGAGCGGGTTTGCCGAAGACGGGCGAGAGAACCTCTGCCGCATAGCGCACGCGCTTCGCCCGGATGCGGGCCTCATGCAACTCGGCGTCGGCCGAGGCCGGGCCGAGCCCGTCGCACAGCTTCTTGAGATGCGCCCAGGGGGCCTCCATGACCACGCCCATCACATCGGCCGCCCTCGCACCGACCGCCTCAGCCAGCATCTGGGGCTCGGCCGAAGCCGCGACCAATGCGTCGAGCAGCCGCACGTACCTCGGCTCCCGCATCGCGGAGAGCATCTCCGCCCGGGCCGCGTCGTGCCTCGCCCGGAGCCGGTCGAGCACCTTCGACACGTTCGTCGCGTCGTCGTCGGGCAGGAGCAGCGCGTCGTCTCTGAGCCGCTCGCCCAGCACGTCGCAGTCACGGACGCCCCCCAGCTCGGCTCCCAACCATCCGAGCTCACGGCGGAGCTCGTCCCTCCACTCGGGATCCAGCAAGGACCGGAAGGTCCGCAGGTCGGAGCGGATCCGGCGGGTAGCGACCCGGGCCTGGTGCACCCCCTCGGGATCCACCCCGAGCCGCACCACGGGATCGTGCTGCATCAGTCGACGGGTCGACATGCCGATCGCCCACCGAACCACCTCGGCGACCGTCGAGGTGGGATCGACGGAGGGTACGACGACATCGGGGGCCGCGACGGCTCGTTCCCCGAGCGCGCGTACGATCTTCGGGAGCGGCTCGGCGGTCCGAGCGCCGGCCTCGGTCAACAGATCCATGATCGGGGTGATCGCCGACGGATCGGCCCCCTCGGCGATCTCTACCTCGACCTCACGGAACCGGTCCACCGTCCGGCGTCCCTCGAGGACCGAGACCTCGTCGTCGACGACCTCCGCCAGCGGACCATCGTCGGCCCCTCGCCTGACCAGCGTCCGATGGCGGATCGTCTGCAGGCGCGCCACCGGCCGCGTGGCCGCCCCGCGAGCGAGCCCCTCGACGAGGTCTGCTGCGCCGGCCGGCGCGCGTCCGGGGCCACCGTCGAACGTGTGTTCCTCACGCACCACCGTCGCGCCTTCGACGGATCGCGGCAGCTTGACCGTCCACCCCTCGGTCGTTCGATACCGCAGGGAAGCACCCCATCGCACCAAGCGTAGATCGTCCGTGTCGTGGTACGTCGTGACGAAGCGTTCGGTGGCGCCACGCTCGCCGTGGATCGCCCCGTCGGACGGGGTGAGATCCGGCATCCGGAACCCGGGCTCGACCTCGAGCTTGGCCTCTCGCTCGAGCTTCACCGATCGCCGCCGGAGCGTGCCACCGCCAACTCCTGGAGCACGCGGTGGGCGTCGACGCCCTTCGTCGACGCGACCTTGCTCCAGGCGCCCTCGGGATCGAGCTGCCACGCGAGCTCGTCGTCGTCGAGGGTGACGCGCAGGATCTCGTCCAGACGCTCCCGTAGGACGGGATCCTCGACCGGTGTCAGCGCCTCGACCCGGCGATCGAGGTTCCGCGGCATCCAGTCGGCCGAACCGATCAGGTAGTCGAACCCGCGGGCCTCGCTCCCGAACCGATAGATGCGCGAGTGTTCGAGGAACCGGCCCACGATCGACCGGACCGTCACTCCGTCGGACAGCCCCGGCACCCCCGGACGCAGACAGCAGATGCCACGCACCAGCAGGTCGATCGCCACCCCCGCCTGAGAGGCCTCGTAGAGCGCATCGATCAGGTCCGCGTCGACGAGGCTGTTCATCTTCAGCACGATCGACCCGTCGTCGTGGGACATCTCCCGCCGGATCAGGGCCTCGAGCCCCGGACGCATCGTCACCGGGGCGACGAGGAGCTTGCGATACTCGCGCTGGCGGCTGTACCCGGTGAGCAGGTTGAAGAGGTCGGTGAGGTCCGCGCCGAGGTCGGGATCGGCGGTCAATAGGCCGAGGTCCTCGTACAGGCGCGCGGTGGTCGGGTTGTAGTTGCCCGTGCCGATGTGGGCGTACCGGCGGACGCTGCCACCCTCGCGGCGGACGACGAGGCAGGTCTTGGCGTGCGTCTTGAGACCGACCACGCCGTAGACGACGTGCACCCCCGCGGTCTCGAGCGTCCTCGCGAACGTGATGTTCGCCAGCTCGTCGAACCGCGCCTTCAGCTCGACGAGCGCGACCACCTGCTTGCCCGCCTGGGCGGCGCGTACGAGCGCGTGGATGATCGGGCTGTCCGACGAGGTGCGGTACAGGGTCTGCTTGATCGCGAGCACGTCGGGGTCACGCGCCGCTTGTTCGACGAACGCCTCGACCGACGACGAGAACGAGTCGTACGGATGGTGCACGAGGATGTCGCCTCGACGGATCGCTTCGAAGACGTCGGCCGGGCCCTCAGCCGACTGCAGGGCCGGCGGCGTCACCGGGGTCCACGGCTCGTCCTTCAGGTCCGGACGGTCGAGGTGCGCGAAGAACCACATGTCGCCCAGCGCGAGCAGCCACTCCCCCACGTACACCTGCGACTCGTCGACGCCGAGCTCGCGCATCAGCAACTGCCGCATCTCGTCGCTCATCGTCGGGTCGATCTCGAGCCGGATCGCGGTGGCGCCTCGCTGCCTGCGCTGGAGCACCGTCTCGATCGCGGCGAGGAGGTCGTCGGCCTCGTCCTCCTCGACCTCGACATCGGCGTCGCGGGTCACGCGGAAGACGTGCACCCCGAGGATGTCCATGCCCGGGAAGAGCTGGTCGAGGTGGGACGCGATCACCTCCTCGAGAGGAACGAACCGCTCGCCGTCGGGCAGGTCCGTGAACCGCGGAAGCAGGGGCGGGATCTTGACCCGAGCGAATCGCCGTTCGCCCGTGAGCGGGTCTCGGATCGCGGCCGCGAGGTTCAACGAGAGGTTGGAGATGTACGGGAACGGGTGCGACGGGTCGACCGACAACGGGGTCAGCACCGGGAAGATGCGCTCACGGAAGCGCCGCCCGAGGAAGTCCCGGTCGGCCTCGGCGAGCTGATCCCAATGCACGACCCGGATACGTTCCTTCTCGAGTGCCGGCAACAGATCGCCGAGCACGAGCGCGTCGGCGCGTTCCTGCATCGCGACGACGCGTTCGCGGATCGCCTCGAGCTGCTCATGGGCGTTCATGCCATCGGGAGTCACGGCCGTCACCCCGGCCTCGACCTGCTCCTCGAGACCCGACACCCTGATCTGGAAGAACTCGTCGAGGTTCTGGGTGTAGATCGCGACGAACTTGACCCGCTCGAGCAGCGGCCGAGCCGGGTCTTCAGCCAGCGCGAGCACACGCGAGTCGAACTCTAGCCAGGAGAGCTCACGATTGATGAACCGCGAGGTCGTGGCCGTCACGGACTCGGGGAAGGGCTGGGCATCCACGGCGAGCTCTCATCGTACGGACCGTTGCCCGACCCCCGCAACTACCCGTTGGATCTAGGACGAACGCCCTGCGCTCACTCCAGGAACTTGTAGCCGAGCCCTCGCACGGTGACCAGGTGGCGAGGGTCGTGGGGGTCGTCCTCGATCTTCTGCCGGATGCGCTTCACGTGCACGTCCAGGGTCTTCGTGTCGCCGACGTAGTCGGCCCCCCAGACCTCCTCGATCAGGAACAGCCGCGTCAGCAACCGGTCCTTGCGGCGAAGGAACGCCTCGAGCAACTCGAACTCTTTGGGCGGGAAGCCGACGTTCTCGCCCCGGACGCGGACCTCATGCCGGCCGACGTCCATCTCGACCGGACCCCCGCGCACCACATCCTCGGCGGGCGGAAGCTCGCCCCCCATGCTCGCCCTGCGCAGATGCGCCCGCACCCGGGAGACGAGCTCCCGCACCGAGAACGGCTTCGTGACGTAGTCGTCGGCACCGAGCTCCAGCCCGGTCACCTTGTCGGCCTCGGAGTCCTTGGCCGTCACCATGATGATCGGCACGTCGCTCTCGGCCCGGATCGTGCGACACACGTCGAGCCCCGAGATCTCCGGCAGCATCAGGTCGAGGATCACGAGCGAGGGCCGCTCCGTCCGGAACCGGTCGATCGCCCGTCGTCCGTCGGTCGCGACCGAGACCCGGAACCCCTCGCGTTCGAGGTTGTAGCGGACCGAGTCCGCGAGCGACTCCTCGTCCTCCACGATCAGGATGTGTGTCGCGGGGTCGGTCGACGCCGGGTGATCGACCGGATCGCGCGGTCGCTCCTCCGGCATCAGGCTCACTCCATCACCACCGGGTGCGAGGCGTCGGTGAACTCGCGGAACTCACCCGTCAGCATGAAACCCGACCTGTTCGGCGACGTCGACCGCGTTGTCGCCGACGCGTTCGAGCGCCCGGGCCGCCATGTTCATGTGCAGGCCCCAATCGAGCTGGGTCGGGTCGTCGGCGAGCTTCAGGGCCTCGAGGTGCGTCGCACGGTTCAGGCGGTCGACAGGGTCGTCCATCTCCGGCACCTTGAGCGCGAGGTCGAGATCGCGGCGGCCGAACGCCTCCATCGCCGTGCGCACCATCGTGACGACCAGCGTGCCCATCTCCTCGAGTCTGCTGGCGCATCGATCCGCTCCCACGAGCATCCTTCGTGCGCAGGTACATCTTCGCGACGTTCACCGCCTGATCGCCGATGCGCTCGAGGTGCAGGTCACAGTGCAGGATCGCCGAGATCAAGCGCAGATCTTCGGCGACCGGGGACTGCAGCGCCAGCATGCGCAGCACGTCGCTGTCGATCTTGAGGTAGATCTCGTCGATCTGGTCATCGCCGTCGATCACCGCCTGTGCCTTCTCGTCGTCGTGCTGCACCAAGGCTTCGACCGCGCGCTGCACCGCGGAGCCGGCGAGCTCGCCGAGGCTCAGCAGCTCGAGCTCGGTCTTCTCGAGCTCTTCGTGGAACGTCTCTCTGGTCATCCGAACCGCCCCGTCACGTAGTCCTCGGTCCGCTGGTCACTCGGGTTCGTGAAGATCGTCTCGGTCCGGTCGAACTCCACGATCGTGCCGGTGCGGGAGCCGTCGTCGTGCACCTCGACCGTGAAGAACGCCGTGCGGTCGGAGACGCGCGCCGCCTGCTGCATGTTGTGGGTCACGATCACGATCGTGTAGTCGGCCACGAGCTCCTGCATCAGGTCCTCGATCTTCGCGGTGGCGATCGGGTCGAGCGCCGAGCACGGCTCGTCCATCAGGATCACGTCGGGCTTCGTGGCGATCGCCCGGGCGATGCAGAGCCGCTGTTGCTGCCCGCCCGAGAGGGCCAGGCCCGACTCTTTCAGCTTGTCCTTGGCCTCGTCCCAGAGCGCAGCCTTCGTCAGGCTCTCCTCGACCAGGTCGTCCATGTTGCCCTTGTAGCCGGCGATCTTCGGTCCGAACGAGATGTTCTCGTAGATCGACTTCGGGAAGGGGTTGGGCTTCTGGAAGACCATGCCGATGCGGCGCCTGACCTCGACCGGATCGACCTGTTCGTCGTAGAGATCGACGCCGTGGTAGAAGAGCCTTCCCTCGACCCTCGCCCCTTCGATGAGGTCGTTCATGCGGTTCAGGCAGCGGAGGAACGTGGTCTTGCCGCACCCCGAGGGTCCGATCAGCGCCGTGATCTCGTTCTTCAGGATCGGCAGGTTGATGTCACGAACGGCGCGGAAGCTGCCGTAGTACACGGCGAGGTCGGTCGTGGAGAACACGACCTCGCGGGCTGCCTCATCGGCTTCGGAGATGACGGACGGCTTCACGATCAGTTGCGGACCATCTTCAGCGACGGGGGTCGCCGGTGTCAGGTCTCTCGTATCCATGGGGTCACCACTTTCGCTCATATCGGTTCCTCAGCAGGATCGCGGCGAGGTTCACGACGAGGATGATCACGAGCAGCACGACGATCGCCGCGGCCGTGTTGGCCTTCCAGCCTTCGCCGGCGAGGCGCGACCACGAGAAGATCTGTGTCGGGAGAGCCGTGTACTGGCCCTGCAGGATCTCGAGAGGGGACCGCCCCGTCGGACTCGAGAGGTAACCGGTCACCGCCCCCACCAGCAGCAGCGGGGCGGTCTCACCGAACGCGCGAGCGAGCGAGAGGATCACGCCGGTGAAGATGCCGGCCGCCGCGTAGGGGAGCACGTGGCTCCTGACGACCTCCCAGCGCGTGGCGCCGACGCCGTAGGCGGCTTCCCGGATGCTCATCGGGACCGCCCGCAGGGCCTCCATCGTGATGAGGATCACGATCGGGAGCACGAGAACGGCGAGCGTAAGCCCTCCGGAGATGAAACTTCGACCGAACGTATCGGGCCCGGTGACCGAGCGCATGGTCTGCACGAAGATCACCAGCCCGAGGATGCCGTACACGATCGACGGCACGCCGGCGAGGTTGCGGATGTTCGTGGTGAGCATCCGGTTGATCCGGGTGTCCTTCGCGTACTCCTGCAGGTAGATCGCGGCCGCGATCCCGAGCGGCAAGGCCACGGCGGCGACGAAGCCGATCAGGATCAAGGATCCGACGATGCCCTGTCGAACGCCGGCGCGGCTGTCGAGACGCGACACGTTGCTCGTGAGGAAGTCTCCGGCCCTCGTCGTCAGGACCGGCCACGCATCGGAGAGCGCCGTGCCGAGCAGGATGATGAGGATCGCAAGAGAGAGGAATAGGGAGAGCAGCAGGGCTGCCTCGAAGAAACGTCCGTACAGGTCTCGCTTCTTGCCCCGAAGCGCCAGCTCGACCGAGCTCTGCACGGTCCGGGTGGGTGCGATCGCCGCCATCAGTAGTCCTTCCGCACCTTCCGCACGTATCGCTCGGACACCATGTTGAGGATCAAGGTCATGAGGAACAGGAGCAGGCCGACGAAGAAGAGCGAGTCGAATGGATTGAGTCCGGTCGCACTCTTCACCTGGTCCGAACCGATCGCGAGGGAAGAGATGGCGCCGGTCATCGTCTGTCCGGGCTCGAGTGGACTCCAGTGACGGGTGGCACCGCCCGTCGCCCCCGCGGCGATCGCCACGACCATCGTCTCTCCGACCGCGCGAGAGAACCCGAGGATCAACGCGGCCACGATGCCGGACACCGCGGCCGGGAAGACGACCTTCGTGGTCACGGTCCGGCGTCGGGCGCCGATGCCATAGGCGGCCTCGCGCAGCGAGTTGGGGACCGCGTACATCGCGTCCTCGGCGACCGAGGCCACCAGCGGGATCGTGAGGATCCCCACCCCGATACCGGCAGCCATGATCGTGAACGTGCTCGTCGACGAGAAGAGGGTCTGGACGATCGCGGGATTGATCACCTGGAGCGCGAAGTAGCCGAGGACGACGCTCGGGATGCCGGCGAGGGTCTCGAGGATGGGCTTCAGCCTCCGGCGTGTCCTCGGGCTCGCGTACTCCGACAGGTACATCGCTGCACCCAGCCCCAGCGGGGTCGCGATCACCATGGCGATGAGAGACACCTCGATGGTGCCGATGAAGATCGTCAAGACATCGAACTGGCCGTTGCGGGGGCGCCATCCCGCCGTCCACAGCTCGCCCAGCTCGACGTTGGTGAGGAAGCCGATCGCTTTGCCCATGAGCGCGACGACGATCGCCACGCTGACGACCATCGAGGTGATCGCGGCCGCCAGCAGAAGGTAACGAACGAACCCCTCCTTGCGTCGCCGCCGTGGGCTTCCCCGCAAGGAACGGATCGAGATGCCGGCGTCCCCGGTCGTCGTGGCCATCGTCGCGGGTACCTTACCTTCCGGCTCCGGGCTGGGCGAAGGGCCGGGCGGCTCCGCCGCCCGGCCCACCTCCCGTCGTCATCGATGCGCAGTCTCGCCGATCACGACGGCGACGCTTCAGTGGCTCCCGCGGCCGACTCCCACGCCGAACGCGTCGTCTCGATCCGGTCGGCTGGAATCGGGATGTACCCCACTTCGGAAACGAGTCCGTTGAGACTGTCGTCCGTCAGATAGAAGTCGACGTACGCCGCCACCTCGGGCCGCGCCGCGGCCTCGTTGTTCACGTAGATGTAGAGGGAACGAGAGATCGGATATGAGCCGTCGGCGATCGTCTCGGTCGTCGGGGCCACACAGCCGCTGCCGCCGTCGATCTCGATCTCCCTGATCGCGTCCCCAGCCTCCTCGGCGAACGCGAAGCCGACGAAGCCGAGGGCGCTCGGCGAGCCCTCCATCGCCGTGATGATCACGTTGTCGTTCGGCGAGGGCTGGTAATCGGTGCGGAGGGACGCCGCTTCATCCTCCGGCACGCCCTGCTCGATCGCGACGTCCTCCATCCCGGTGATCTCGATGAAGGAATCGTAGGTGCCCGACTCCTCACCGGGAGCGGTGATCTCGAGTGGGGCATCGGGGAACCCGCCGTTGCCCCCGACCTGCTTGGCCAGGTCGTCGGCGCCCGCCCACGTGTCGATGCCGGTGGACTCCGGACCGAACAGCGCATAGAGGTCGCCGAAGTTCAGGCAGGTCACGCCGGCGTTCTCAGGATTCGTCATCACGGCGATGCCGTCGATGCCGATCTCGAGCTCCGTGTACTCGATGCCGTTCTCCGCGCACGCATCGATCTCCTCCTGCTCGATCTGGCGGGAGGCGTCGGAGATGTCGGTCTCGCCACTGCAGAAGAGCTCGAAACCGTCACCGGTGCCGGGGCCGTCGACGCTGATCGCGACGTTGGGGTTCGTTTCGTTGAAGATCTCGGCGACGATCGAGGAGACCGGCTCGACGGTGGACGAGCCCGAGATCACGATCGAACCCTCCAGATCGGCGGCAGGCTCCGACGTGTCGCCGTCGCCGTCATCACCGCCGCAGGCCGCGGCGACCAGCGTGAGCGCGAGCGTCGCGGCGAGCAGACCAGCGTGCTTCCTGAACTTCCTCATCGAGCCCCTCCTCGGAGTGCCATTGTCGGTGGCGACACTAGGCAGGAAGGGTGGACGGGCGATTGCGCAGACGTGAACGGTCGGTGAACGGCACGACGAAGGACGTTCCGCGGCGAACCCCGCTCTGATGACCGATCACGCGCCGACGGATGAACGGGTGATGAACGGACGGGGAAGCGGTGAACACGCTGCGTATGCTCCCGACTTGCATGGACACGAGCGCGGGCGCGATCGCGATCACGGTGCTCGGTCTCGTCGCCGTCGGCGGCCTGGGTGCGCTCCTGGGCATGCGGGTCACGAGATCGAGGCTCGACGACGCCCGCCGCCGCGCCGACGAAGCCGCGTCCGAACTCGCACGCCGCGAGGAAGACGTCCGGGAGGGGCGCGCGGTCCAAGACTTGATCCTGGCGTCGATGCAAGAGGGCATCCTGCTGCTGGATCCGGAGCTCGGGACCGCGTTCGCCAACGCCGCCCTCGAGCGGCACCTCGGAGGCCGGCCGGCGTCGGTGTCGCAGTTGTTCCCGTTGGACCTGCGCGAGGCCGTCCGTGAGGTCGCGTCCTCGTCGGCACCGATCACGGTCGAGGTGGAGCGGAGCGCTCCCTCGCGCTGGCTGCGTGTGACCGCCGCGCCGGCAGGCGATGGCTCGGTCCTCGTGGTCGTGACCGACATCACCGACGCCCGTCGCATCGAGTCGGTGCGCCGCGACTTCGTCGCGAACGCTTCCCACGAGCTGAAGACGCCGGCAGCCTCGATCCAGGCAGCCGCCGAGACCTTGCGCTCGGTCGTCGACGACGACCCGGATGCGGTCACGCGATTCGCGGGCCAGCTGGAACGCGAGGCACTCAGGCTCTCGCGGATCGTCGCCGATCTGCTCGACCTCTCCCGCCTCGAATCCGGCAGCGAGCTGAGCGAACGGGTTCGCCTCGATGCGCTCGTGCGTGAGGAAGCCGAGCGGTACGAGGACCAGGCGCGCGAGGCGAACGTGCGCCTGACGGTCGAGGCCCCGACCCCGGCGACGGTCGGCGGTGCCCCCCGCGATCTCTCCCTGCTGGTGCGCAACCTGATCGACAACGCGATCCGGTACACGCGCCCGGGCGGTGCGGTCGATATCCGGGTCGGGAAGAACCGGGACGAGGTCGAGCTCACGGTCCGAGACTCCGGCGTGGGGATCCCGGCCCGCGACCTGCCGAGGGTGTTCGAGCGCTTCTACCGTGTCGACCGCGCACGATCGCGCGAGACCGGGGGCACGGGGCTCGGTCTGTCGATCGTGCGGCACGTGGCAGAGAACCACGGCGGATCCGTGTCGGTCACGAGTGAGCTCGGCGCCGGGTCGTCGTTCGTCGTGCGACTGCCGATGGCCCCGCTGCCGGGAGGCGAGTGACGGGCGCGCAGGCGAGCGACGAGCGTCACCGTATGCTGCGCTCTCGATGACGACGTTGCTCCTCGTGCGCCACGGACTCACCGCCCAGACCGGGCGCGTGCTCTACGGCCAGACCCGCGGCATCGGCCTCGACGACCGAGGGCTGGCGCAGGCCGAGCAGCTGGCGCGGCGGCTCGCCCCGCTGCGGCCCACTGCGATCTACTCCAGCCCGCTCGAGCGATGCGTCGAGACCGTGCAGCCGCTCTCGGCGGCGTGCCGGCTCACGGTCGTCGAGCGCGACGATCTGATCGAGATGCACGCGGGCTCGTGGACCGGTAAGCGGCTCGCGCATCTGCGTCGCACGAAGGCGTGGGACGAGGTGCAGCGGCGGCCCGAGGTGTTCCGTTTCCCGGGGGGCGGAGAGAGCTTCGAAGAAGCCCGCGCTCGCGCGATCGGCGAGCTGCAGACGATCGCGAGACGGCATCGACGGGGGCGCGTCGTCGTGGCGACCCACGGCGACATCGTGCGCGTGATGCTCGCCGATCTCGCCGGGGCTCCGCTCGCACGGTTCCAACGCATCGTCGTGGATACGGCGTCGGTCTCGGTCGTGACGCTCGAACGGGACGGTAACCCTCGGGTGCTCCTCGTGAACGACACGGGCGATCTGGGCCGATTCGCCCCCGGCGGCGGCACCCCCGTCTGGGAGACCGCGACCCCGTCGCGAGCCGGCCGGCGCTCGGAAGGGAACCTGCGAGGATAGGCCGCATGGACCTCGGCCCCGTCGACCGCATCACCGCCGGCACGATCGGCGAGCCGGGATCCCGCACGTTCTACCTGCAGGCTCGGGCACGAGATCAGCTCGTGACGGTCGTCGTGGAGAAGCAGCAGGTGCAGCTGCTGGCGGCATCCATCCTCGAGCTCCTCGCCGATCTGGAGCTCGAGACCGGCGTCGGCCCGAGCGACGACGAGCTCGGCCTCGAGGACCCGGTCGACCCGATGTGGCGCGCCGGCAGGCTCTCGATCGGCTACGACCACGACCGGCAGCTCTTCGTGCTCGAGATCGAGGAGTCGCTGCCGGAGACCGAGCCGGAGACTGAGGGAGACGAGCCTTCCTCGATGCTCGACGGCGCCCCAGAGCCGGAGGTCGTCCAGCTCGCAGCCACCCGGGAACAGATGTTCGCACTCTCGCGCTACGGCGCGGCCGTCGCCGAGCAGGGCCGTCCGACGTGTCAGTTCTGCGGGAACCCGATCGATGCGGAGGGCCATGCGTGTCCCGCGATGAACGGCCACTCGAAGCGGAGCTGACGCCCCCGGGCGTCCCGGCGGCGATCGGGAGCGGTGCCCTCGAGCTGCTCGGCCTGCTGCCGAACTCGTCGAACTACACGTTCCTCGCGCGCGCCTCGGCGCCCGACGGCGACCAGGTCCTGGCCGTGTACAAGCCATATCGGGGCGAGAGTCCCCTCTGGGACTTCCCCGCCGGATCGCTCGGGCGGCGCGAGGTCGCCGCCTTCCTCGTCGCTGCCGCGCTCGGCTGGCCCAAGGTGCCGCCCACCGTGCTCCGGGACGGGCCCGAGGGGGCGGGGTCGGTGCAGCTGTTCGTCCCGTTCGAACCACAGGAGCACTACTTCACGCTGCAGGACCGCTTCCCCGACGCGTTCCGCGAGATCGCGGTGTTCGACCTCGTGGTGAACAACGCCGACCGCAAGGGCGGGCACTGCCTGCTGGGCGAGGATGGCCGCATCTGGGCGATCGACCACGGGGTCTGCTTCCACGAGGAACCCAAGCTGCGCACCGTGATCTGGGAGTACATGGGCGAGCCGATCCCACAGGAGCTCGTCGACCGGGTCGGGGCCTTCGGCGAGGCCCTGGCCGAGGGTGCGGCGCCGCGCGAACAGCTGGGCGCCCTGCTCTCCGACGAGGAGGTCGCCGCACTGGGACGCCGCGTCGATACCGTCGTGGCCCGGCCGGTGTTCCCCTCGCCGATCGGGGAACGACCCTACCCCTGGCCCCCCGTGTGACCGCGCGGCGATGAACGCATTGCGCCACCGCACGGTGCCCACCCCGATCGGCGAGCTCACGATCGTCGGCTCCGCTCGCGGGGTGGTGGCGACGATCTTCGACGACGATCGTGGTCACGGGCTGGAAGGCATCGAGCGATGGTTCGCGCAGCGACCGGACGCGGCAGCCGACGGCTCGGCCGCCGGGGCGGTCGTAGCGGCGGCGCAGCGGGAGGCCCGTGGCTACTTCGCCGGCCGCACCACGGTGCTCACGGTCCGCCCCGACCTCTCTCTCGTGGGCGAGGGGTTCGGACGCCGGGTGCTCGAGGTCGTCGCCACGATCCCCTTCGGCGAGCTCTGGACCTACGGCGACGTCGCCGGCATGGCGGGGAGCCCGCGTGCGGCGCGCGCCGCCGGGAGCGCGCTGGCAAGCTGCCCGATCGAGCTCTTCGTGCCGTGCCATCGGGTGGTGCACGCCGGCGGCACGATCGGCGGGTACGGACGCCACGAGGATCGAAAGCGGTGGCTCTTGCGCCACGAGGGCTCGGTGCCGTAGCGCGCTGGAGGGGCCCCGGTCGTTCGATCGCCCGTGCGAGAGGATGGTCTCCATGACGCGACGTCTCCTGCCCGCCGTGCTCGGCCTCACGCTGCTCGCCGCGGCGTGCACCGGCGACGACGACGCAGACCCGGTGGCGACGTCGACCACCGCCTCGCCGACCGGGGATGCCGCGTCGTTCTCCGCGCAGGTGGCGAGCTCGGACCTCGCGGCCGACTCCCCGGAAGCCGTGCAGGTGGGCGTCTTCTCGAGCACCGAGGACGCCGGCGTGCAGCTGCTGTCGTTCGGACAGATCGACGTGGCGTTCAGCTTCCTCGGGAGCGACGGGAGCCAGGCGCCGCTCGAAGGCCCTGCGACGACCGCCGAGTTCGTCCCGGCCCCTGGAGACACCCCCGCCGACGGCGACGGCCCGACGCTCACGAACCCGTCCGACGTGGCGGGCGTGTACGTCACGCCCGACGTCACGCTCCCCGAGCCGGGCATCTGGAACGCGGCGATCACGACCTCGGTCGACGGCGGCCCGCCGATGACGCTCGACGCGGCCTTCACGGTGTACCCGCAGCACCGGATCCCCGCCCCCGGCGACGCCGCCCCCGCCACGAAGAACCTGACGATGGATTCCAAGGGCGTGCCGGCCGTCGCGATCGACTCCCGCGCACAGGACGGGTCGGAGGTCCCCGACCCCGAGCTCCACAGCGCGACGATCGCCGACGCTCTGCGCCGCGGCCGTCCGGCGCTCGTCCAATTCGCGACCCCCGTGTACTGCCAGAGCCAGTTCTGCGGACCCACGGTCGAGGCTCAGGAGGCGCTGGCCGAGGAGTACGGGGGCGTCGCCGAGTTCATCCACGTGGAGATCTGGCGCGACTACGAAGAGAGCACCGTGAACCAGGCGGCCGCGGACTGGTTGTTGCGCGACGGCGACCTCACCGAGCCCTGGATGTTCCTGATCGACGCCGACGGCGTGATCGTCGAGCGCTGGGGCCCGCTGTTCGACCTCGACGACGTGCGAGCCTCGCTCGACGCTCTGCGCTCCTGAGTGAACGCAACTCGATCACCGTCTTCCAACTAGGGGGCCCGTAGCATGGACGACATGGAACAGCAGCCGGTGATCCCGCCTCCCCCGCCCGGGGGCGATCACTGCTACCGGCACCCCAGCGTGGCCACAGGCGTGCACTGCACCAGATGCGGCCGCGCGATCTGCACCGAGTGCATGATCGCGGCCCCGGTGGGGCACCACTGCCCGACCTGTGTGGCCGAGGCCCGCAGCGAATACCGGAAGGGGCCCGGCCGGCGCGTGGCGATCGCGAACGCCAAAGCCATCTCGGTCACGAGCGTGTTGCTCGTGCTCATGGGCATCGGATACGTGCTCGAGATGGTCGTGGGCGGCGTGGGATCGCTGATGAGTGGGCCGAACACGATCCACCTGGTGCGGCTCGGGGCCTCGGTCGGCCTCGCGCAGCTCCCCGACGGCGACGTGGTCGGCATCGCGGTGGGCGAGCAGTGGCGCATGGTCACCGCGATCTTCCTGCACGGCGGCATCCTGCACCTGCTGATGAACGCCTATGCGTTGTGGCTGTTCGGTCCGGTCGTGGAACGCGAGCTCGGGCGGGCACGCTTCTTGTTGATCTTCCTCACGACGGGGCTGTTCGCGAGCGCCGCCTCGTACGCGTTCGCGGGCGACCCGGTGCAGGTGAGCGTCGGGGCTTCGGGCGCGATCTTCGGGGTCGTCGGGGCCTTCGTCGCGTACAACTACCGGCATCGCGAGCTGGCGCTGGCGGCGGCGCGCCTGCGGGGGTTGGTGCCGTTCCTGATCCTGAACATGGTCCTGGCCTTCGGACTCAACTCCGTCATCGACTGGCGAGCCCACCTTGGCGGATTCGTCGCCGGGCTGGCGGCCGGCATCGTCGCCGAGGGATGGGGCGCGCGCTCGATGCGCACCGCGATCGCGGTCGGCGGGTTCGCCGCGATCACGGTGGGGGCGCTCGCGCTCGCGGCGTGGAAGACGGCGCAGTACCGAACCGAGTTCCCGGCGTTCTTCTGAGCGGATCCTCGCGCGGGAGCTCACGACCCCTCGGCGTCGGCGATGCCGTAGAGGTATCCCTCGCGCGTACCGAGGTACAGCCACCCCCGCCACACCGCGGGCGTCGACTCGATGCAGCCCTCGAACCTCATCTTCCACAGCAGAGGCGGGGCGACCGACGGATCGGAGACATCCCAGGCGTACAGGTCGCCCAGGCAGTCCCCGAGGATCAGCACGCCGTCGACGACGACCGGCGACGCGATCGACGGCGCCCCCACCTGCAGCTCGTGCAGCACGGTCCCGCTGCCCCGATCTACCTCCAGCACCCGGCCCGCGGCCGTCGAGAAGAACACCACGTCGCCGTAGAGCGCCGGGGTCGACCAGCTGCCGCCCGCGCCCTCGAACCCGATCTCACGGGCATCGATGCTCCAGATCAACGGATCGTCCGGCCGGCGCGGGTCGAGCTTCATCAGCTGCCCGACCTCGCGCGATCGTTCGTTGAAGCGCTGGTACTGGGCGGCGACATACAGGAAGCCCTGTCCGTCGATCGCGATCGTCGCGTCGACGTCGTCGCCGACCCAGTAGCGCAGGACCTGCTCGACCTCGGTGCCGCCGCCCAAGAGGCCGGCGATGTCCCATCCCTGCACGAGACCCCCGGAGTTCGCGAAGTAGGCGACTCCTCTGCGGAACGCGACGGAGTTCTCGATCGAGACCTCCTGATCGCCGAGCGTCTCCAACAGTTCTTCGTCGAAGCCCGGGATCGTCGCGACGACCTCGGGGGCCACCGTCACGAGGCCGTCCTCGCCGTACGAGCGGTCGAGGCGGATCACGTAGAACCAGCCGTTCTCCCCGCCCGCGAGCAGGTGGCCACGGATCACGAGCGGCGCGCCGTCCCAGTCGTCGTTGCGCAGCGGGCGGGGCACGCTCGTTCCACCGTCGAGACTCCAGAGCGTCTCGGGCTCGTCGCGATCGAGCGCGACCACCCGCAGGTGCCCGTCGCGAGATCCCGCGTAGTAGAGGGGGAAACCGTCCGGATCGGTCGTCGCCGACCCCTTCGCCAGATCCTTCGTCACGAGTGGAGGACGGACCGGCTCCCCGGTGTCACCGTCGACGAAGTGGTACTTCCCGTCGTAGGCACCCTCCCGCACCTCGACCCCGCCGCCCGGCACCTCGACCACGTTGGGCTGGCCCGTCCACCCGGTGCCACACCACTCCGTGACGTCGACGCCCACGATCGACTCGGAGCAGAGCTTCGTGACCTCCGGGTGCTGCCATCGCACGACGGGATCGAGCGGCACCGGGCCCCGCCCGTAGTAGGAGCGGGTCGCGTTCCCTCGGAACGTCGTGACGCCGCGGATCTCTCGGTTCGCGGGCTTCGGGGTGCGCACGGAGATCGAGGCAGGCGGGGCCGCGCCCGTGCCACCGGCATCGTCGCCGCCGCGCACCAACGCCCATCCGACCGCGGCAACCATCAGCGCCGAGACCACGCCCGCGGCGATGCCGATGCTCCGACGGGAGGGTCGGAAGGAGCGAACGTCCGGCGTCATGCGGCCCATCGTATCGGCAGCGAGGAACCCGCCGGATCGGTTCAGACCGGCTCGCCCGCCGACCGGTAGCTGCCCAGCACCCGCAGGAGCGAGGTGTGCTCGGCGACCGCGGCGAGTGCGTCCTCCACCGCCGGTGCGTCGGCGGCGGCCATGAGGTCCACGTAGAACACGTACTCGAACGGCTTGCCACGCCTCGGCCTGGACTCGAGCTTGTGCAGGTTGATGTCGCGTTCCGCGAACGGTTGCAGGGACGCGAGCAACGAGCCAGGTCGGTCACGGACGGCCATCACCAGTGACGTCTTGTCCGCGGGTCCGAGATCGGGTGCGCCGGTCGAGATCGCGGCGAACTTCGTGAAGTTCTCCTTCTCGGTCTGGATCCGCTCCGAGAGCACCGTCAGCCCGAGCGCGGCGCCCGCCTCGACGCTCGCGATCGCGGCATCCTCACGGTCGCCTCGCTGCGCGATCAGACGCGCGGCCCCTGCCGTGTCGTGCACGGGAACCGGCTCGATGCGCATCGACGACAGGAACTCCTCGCACTGGGCGAGCGCCTGCCAGTGGGAATGCGCTCGACGCACCTCTTCCAGCCGTGCCCCGGGCACGCCCAACAGCGCGTGATCGATACGCACGAGCACCTCCCCCACGATGTGCAGCAGGCTCGTGTGCTGGAGCTGATCGTAGGTCTCGTTGACCGAGCCCGCCTGCGAGTTCTCGAGCGGCACGACGCCGTGGTCGGCCCCACCGCTGGTCACCCGCGAGAAGACGAGCCGGACGGTCTCGCACGGCATCGGCTCGGCGTCGGGGAACAACGAGCGAACCGCTCGCTCGCTGTAGGCACCGGGTTCCCCCTGATAGGCAACCTGCATGGCCGGGAAGCGTAGCAAGCGATCTGCGCAGCGCTCGATGATAGGCTCGATCCTGGCCTGGCGACCGTGCCGGGCGTCCCCCGCACGCACCGGCTCAGCCTCTCGGATCCGCCATGACGACGTCGACGCAGACCCCCGCGGAGCCACCCGGCGAGATCGATCGCGCGGGGACGATCGCGTCGCTTGACCGTGACCCTCGCCGGTCGACGATCCGCTGGGTCATCGCCCTGCTCGCCATCCTGCTCGCGGCGACCCTGATCGCGACCGCGATCGTCGGTCTCGGTGTGCAACGAGATGCCGAGGACGCGAAAATCGAGATCGCGAAGGGCCGTCGGGCGTTGGCCGACGGCGACCTCGCCACCGCATTGGAACGCTTCAACGCCGCCGAGGCGGGCTTCGAGGCCGCTCAGGCCCGCGCGACCGGCGGCATCGGCGGCGTGGTCGCGAGGGTACCGGTCATCGGGCGATCGATGGATGTCGCCGCCGGCATCTCTGATGCGGGCGTCGTGCTCGCTGGCGCCGCCGTCGATCTCACGACCGCGCTGGAGCAGCTCCCGGACGGACTCGGGTCGCTCGCCCCAGTCGACGGACGGATCCCGATCGACACGCTGGCCGACCTGTCCGACGACGTCGCGACCGCGGCGGCGGCCGGACGGAGCGCGCTCGGGTCCGTGCGCGCAACCCCTTCGAGCCTGATCCCCGCGACGGTCGCCCAGGCTCGCTTCGAGGCCGAGGAACAGGTCGCGGATCTCGCCCGGACCCTCGAGGCCGCCTCGGTGCTGACGGCGCGACTCCCAACGATCCTGGGCGCGGACGGCGCGAAACGCTACCTCCTGATCGCAGAGAGCCCCGCCGAGCAGCGGGGCACCGGCGGCATCTGGGGCGCCTACACCGTCATGACGGCACGAGACGGACGATTGACTTTCGAGCCCTTCTCGCAGTTCGCGGACTTCCCCGAGATCTCACCCGACGAGCTTCCGGAGCCGAGCCCGGGCTATCGGGAGAACTACGACCAGTACGGAGGGGCCGGAGCATGGAGTGACCTCAACATGACCCCCGACCTCCCGTCGGCTTCACGGGCCGTGCTGTCCGCGTTCGAGCATGCGACCGGGTCTCGACTCGACGGTGTGCTGGTAGCGGACCCCTACGCCGTGCAGGAGTTGCTCCGTGTCACTGGTCCTGCGGTCGTCCCGTCGCTCGGCGTCTCGGTCCGCGCGGGAACCGTGGTCGACTTCATGACGAACGAGGCCTACACCCTGTTCCCGTTCCGCGGCCGGTTGCGCAAGGCCGTGCTCGGCGCGGTCGTCGGGGAGGCGTTCGACCGATTCCTCGCGCAGCCCCGGAGTCCGACCGAGAAGCTGAAGGCGATCGTCCGATCGGTGGCCACGGGTCACCTCAGGCTGTACACGACCGATGGGACGACCCAGGACGCCCTGCGCACGGCTGGCCTGGACTCCGGGCTGCGCGCTGGTGAGGGCACCGACGTCCTCGCCGTGCACGTGAACAGTCGCTCCGGGAGCAAGGTGGACTTCTACGCCGCAAGGACGATCACCTACGCCGTTCGTCTGGGCGGAGACGGCGAGGCGTTCGCGACTACCACGACCACGATCAGGAACGACGCACCGACGAGCGGAGTCTCCGGCTACGTGATCGATCCGAACGTGCGGGGATACGAGTCGGGCGACAACGTCTCGCTCGTCTCGATGTCGTGCCCTCGGCCGTGCGGGCTGGTGACGGCGTCACGCGACGGAACGGACATCGCGCTCGCCAGGGGTGAGGAACTCGGCCTCGTCTGGTATCAGGACTTCTTCACGACACCCGGTGGCTCGAGCACGACCCTCGAGATCGTCACTCATCGCCGCGACGTCTGGCAGGGGAACTCGTCCGGCGGCACCTACCGTTTGGTCCTGCTGCCCCAGACGACCGTGAAGCCGACGGAGATGACCGTCGAGATCACACCCCCACAGGGCACCGGCATCGTGTGGTCGAGCCAACGGATGACGATCGGGGACGGAACGGCCGTGTGGAGAGGAGTCCCGCAGGGGCGGACGGAACTGGTCGTCCGCTTCCGTGCGCCACTCCCGCTGCGATGGTGGCGCAACGTGACCCGTGCGCTGCCGTGAGGATCACCACCACCGACGGGGATCCAGGGAACGACGAAGGCCCCGGGGAGGACCCCGGGGCCTTCGCAACAGCCTCCGCCGTCGTTACGACGTGGTGGCGGTGCGACGACGCGCCACGAACAGCGCGACGAGACCCACCGCGACCAGCGCGACCGCTACGATCGCGGCCGTCGACGCGTCGCCGCCGGTGAACGCGGTACCACCGCCTGCGCCCTCGACAACGGTCGTGGGCTCAGGGGTCTCCGTCTCCCCGGCGAAGGCGGTGCCGGCAAGCATGGTCATGAACGCGATCGCGCCGACCATGACCGCAGCAGCCTTCTTCATAAGCGTTCCCTTCCTGATGGACACGGAACCCGCACGTCCGTGTCGCCGCATCTGGGGGGCATCATAGGTCGTTCGAGCTACGGTAGGCAACCCGCCGAACGACCTATTTCGCCGAAACATATGCATCGTCTGCATCCTCCGACGTCCCTCCGGCGATGATACCTCAGCCCGCCTGGGGGATACCGTTACCTCTTGGGACAATGCACTCCGTCGTCACGCAACGAGACTACGTCTTCAGACGTGAGCCGACCGCTCGCGGATGACCTGCCGAGCGAACAGCGCCATGAATCTGGGGTTCTGGCGCAGGTACCGCCTCCAAAGTCGACGAGGCTCCGAGACGAGTCGGAATGCCCACTCGAGCCCCGCACGCTGGAGGAAACGGGGGGCCTGCCGCTTCGTCCCCGCGAGGAAGTCGAACGCCGCGCCCACGCCCAGCGTGACGATGGGCAACCGATCGCGGTGCTCCGCCATCCATCGTTCCTGTTTCGGGCAGCCGAGCCCGACGAAGAGCAGGCGCACCCCGGCTCCGAGGATCTCCTCGACGACCGCGTCATCCTCGGCCGCTGTGAGCGGGCGGAACGGTGGATCGTAGGCGTACGCGATCGTGAGCGAGGGCCACCGAGTCGCCGCGACGCGGCAGAGCCTCTCGATCGTCGTCGTGTCACCCCCGTAGAAGCCCACCGGGATACCGAGCTGGGCGGCTCGCCCGAGGAGTCGTGGGGTGAGTTCGGGCCCGCAGACCCTGGTGGCCGATCCAACGCCGAGCATCGACAGTCCCCAGACGAGGGGCATGCCGTCGGGTGTGACCAGGTCGCAGCCGTTCATCACGTCGAGGAAGCTCGGGTCGTCGTGGGCCTCCATCACGTTGTTGACGGTGGCGATTCCGACCGTGCGAGCCAGCTCCTCGTCCGCCCATCCGGTGATGATGTCGACGGCGTCGTCGTAGCTCCGCAGAGCGTCGACGCGCATGCCCAACACGTGGCGGAACGGCATCCCCGCGACCGGACGCAGCCCGGTCGAGCTCGTCACCTCCGACACCTACCGGGCACCCTTGCGGGTGAGCACGACGCCCACCGTGCGGAGCATGATGTAGAGGTCGAGCAACAGCGACCAGTTCTCGATGTAGAACAGGTCCTGCTTGATGGCCTCCTCAGCGCTCACATCGCTGCGACCGTTGACCTGCCACCACCCCGTCAGCCCGGTGCGCACGTCATGGCGAGGGCCGAGCATCTCAGGGTTGGCCCAGACCTGCTCTGCGGTGAGCGGCCTGGGACCGACGAGGCTCATGTCGCCCCTGACCACGTTCCACAACTGCGGCAGCTCGTCGAGGCTCAGCGTGCGCAAGACCCTCCCGACCGGTGTGATGGGTGCCTCTCCGCCCTTGAAGAACGGCTGGGTGCGATCGACCGCCCGCTCGTCCATGATGCGATCGGCATCACGATCCATCGTGCGGAACTTGTAGACCGTGAAGAGCTTGTTGCCGCGGGTGACGCGCTGCTGCCGGAAGAGCACCGGACCCGGCGAGGTCACCCCCACCAGCACACCCACCACGAGCTGGATCGGCAGCGATATCACGAAAACGACGCTGGCGAGGGAGATGTCGAACGCTCGCTTGAGTGCAGCCTGCGTCCCGGTCAGCTCGGCGGGACGCACCGCGACGGTCATCAGAGGGCCGACGCGCTGCAGGGTCAGGCGGTTCGTGAGCATGTGTGGCACCCTGGCGACCAGCCGGAGCGCGAGCCCCCGGCGGCGAGCCAGCTGCTGGAGCCGGCCGAGTTCGGCGGTGGTCAGCGTCGGCGAGGCGACGATCAACGCCTCGACGGAGTTCTCATCGATGAGCCGGGCCGCGTCGGCGATCGAGCCGAGGAACGGAGGCGCCGCGGGATCATCAGGCCCCGTCTCGGTCGCGATGCGACCGATCGGGTAGAAGCCGCTCCTGTCGTCGCCGTCCACGGACTTCGCCACGAATGCCGCGTCATGGGCCGAACCCACGATCACCGTGCGATACGCGAGCAGGCCCTTCCTGCGCAGGCCGCGAGCGTACCGCCGCCATGAGAGCCTGGTGACGACCTCGAGCACCACGAGCATCACGAAGGCGAAGCCGAGTTCGCCGCCGTTCGTCAATCCCCCGGCTCCGAAGATCATCAGCAACGCGGCCCCGACCGAAGCCGCGCCCACGACCCGACGGATCTCCTCAGCCGAGGACATGTGCTTGGAGGCATACAAGCCGAAGGCATGGAAGATCGCGATCCAGGCGACGCTGCCCACGATCGTAAGCATCCACCCCGCGGTGCCGAGCGACCGGTAGACTGCGATCTCTTCCAGCATGCCCGTGGCGAGCAGCACCACGTTGAGACAGAAGATGTCGCTCGCGATGTGGCCGGCGACCAGCATGCGGTAGCGAGCCTTCGTCGCTCCGTCGGGCGCATGGAGGGAGCGGAGGTCGGCCCCGGCCACGGCCTCGTCGGCGGCGACCTCCTCGACGACGAGGTCGTCAGCGATGATCACGTCGACGACGGCCTCATCCACGGTGTCCACACCGGCCGCGCCGACCGAGCCACGCTCCGGCTGCAGGTCGCGGATGACCGCGACATCGCCCTCCTGGGTGGTCACACGGAGATCGTCGTCGATCCGTTCCACGTCGGAGTGCAGCGGGGCCGGGTCGAGCTGTTGCACGGGGCGCAGGACCGCTGCTGTTCCTTCGCTCGTATCGTCTTCGATCCGTCGCTCCACCGCTCGCCTCATCGTTCGCTCGTGCCGGGGGGAGATGTCAGCGAGACGTTCGGCCCAGCAGACGTCCCCACGATCCGATTGTCCCTGGAGTTGAGGGTGACTGTCCTCATCCCCTGTATGGGGGACGATAACCAGTCTAGACGCGGTGTGCTATCCGCCCAAGGGACTTCATTCGACGAGATCGCCGGGACGATGGCTTAGGCCGCATGCGCGAGCGCCGGCCGCAACCGGACCGGGAAGGGTCCGAGAGCGGCCGGCGCGGGCGCGTGGTCGAGAGACGGCTGGAGGCTAGTTCGCGAACAGCTGCGTGACGATCTGGATCGCCCCGGGGCCGACGATCACCACGAACAGAGCCGGCAGGATGCAGAGCACGAGGGGGAAGACGATCTTCACCGGCGTCTGCTGGGCCTTTGCCTCTGCGGCCTGGCGTCGCTTGATGCGCAACTGCTGCGCCTGGGTGCGGAGCACGCTCGCGATCGACACGCCGAACACGTCGGCCTGGATCATCGCAAGGGCGAACCCGTTGAGCTCGTCGACGTCGGTGCGGTCGGCGAGGTGGCGGAACGCCTCGGAGCGCGGCACGCCGAGCTGGATCTCCTGCAGCATGCGAGCGAACTCCGCCGAGAGGACCCCGGGCACGTTCTGCACGACCTGGGCGATCGCGGCGTTCAGCGACAACCCCGCCTCGACGCTGATCGTGAGCAGGTCGAGCGTGTCGGACAGGGTCTTGAGGATCTCCTTCTGCCGATCCTGCACCTTCCGGTTCACGAGCGAGTCGGGCAACACGAACCCGACGAAGGCGAGCAGTGAGATCGCGACGATCGACACGAGCGGAGCAGGCTGCAACATCGTCGAGAGGACGAAGCCACCGAAGACCCCGCCGACGGCGCCGATCACCTTGAACGCGAGCACCCGTTCGGCGTCCCAGCCGGCAGGGCTCCCGGCCAGCAGGAGTTTCTTGGCGAGGCGGTCGCGGGTGTCGAGCGGGGTGACCCGGCGTGCGACCCGCCCCGCGGTACCGATGATCGGCACCAGCACCCTCTGGCCGAAGTTCTTGGACAACTCTTGGTCGCGCAGGTTGACGGATGCCTCCGACGAGGCCCCGACCTGCGATTCGAGCAACCGGAGGGCGCGCTTCTTCTCCGAGCCACCAGCTTCGAGTGCGATGCCGATGAGCACGACCGAGAAGAAGGCGGACGCGACAGCGAGAACCAGCCAGATGTCAGACATCGATATCCACGATCTTTCTCATCCAGAGGACGCCCAGCACCAGGAGCGTGAGGGCACCGCCCAACATGAACAGGCCGATCTTCGTGGTGACCAGGAGGCTGATGTACTCCGGGTTCACCGAGAACATGTAGACGGCGATCGCGACCGGCAACGCCGCGAGCACCCACGCCGAGAGCCGACCCTCCGCCGTGAGCACCTGGATCTGGCGACGCATCATCGCGCGCTCGCGGAGCGTGTCGGCGACGTTGTCGAGGATCTCGGCCAGGTTGCCGCCGACCTCGCGCTGGATGTTCACGGCGAGCACGGCCCACTTGAAGTCGGGACTGCCGACCCGCCTCGCGAGCGCCTCGAGGGCATCGTCGGTGGCGCGACCGAGCCTGATCTCCGAGACGACCCGCTGGAACTCCGTCGCCGCGGGCTGCGGGATCTCGCGGGCGACCGTGTCGAGCGCCTGCATGAAGCTGTGGCCCGCCCGGAGCGAACTGGCCATGATCGTCAGCACGTCGGGCAGCTGCTCGCGCATCTTCTCGGTCCGCTTCTTGAGCGCCATCCGCAGGGCCATCGTCGGACCGACGCCGCACACGGCGCCGGCGATCAGCGCGAGCAGTGGACCACGCAGGATGGCGGCCCCGACGACCGCACCGACCACGAATGCGACCACCGAGAGCACGACGAACTCTCCCGAGCGTACGCTGACGCCCGCGGATTCGAGCTCCGCATCCAGGCGATCGCTGAAGCCGCGTGACTCCGCGAACCGTCTCCCGAACCTCGTCACGCGCCCGGGGATCCACCCCTGCGACGACTCCGCGGCTACGCCGACGGGCTGGGAGGCGTGGCCCGTCCCCGTCACCGTCGCCATGCGTGCGGCGATCTCACGATCCTTCTTCGCCCGTGCGGCGGTCCCGAGCAGCAGCCAGCCCACGACGAAGACCGAGGCTCCCACGAGCCCGGCGATCACCATCTGAGCGACGGGCGAGCTCCAGAACGAGGCCGCGATCAGGGCGTTCACGCGTCCCCCCTCCGCTCGAGCGCGAAGGTCTCCGCGTCGAGGTACACACCGCGCTCGGCGAGCTTGTCGAGGAACTTCGGGCGGAGACCGGTCGCCTTCAGACGACCCTTGAACTTGCCCTCGTCGTCCATGCCGGCCGAGAAGTCGAACACGAAGATGTCCTGCAGCGTGATCACGTCGCTCTCCATGCCGGCGACCTCGGTCACGTGCGTGATGCGACGGGAGCCGTCCTTCAGGCGCGACTGGTGCACGATCAACTGGATCGCCGACGAGATCTGCTCGCGCACCGATCGGGAGCCGAGCTCCATCCCCGACATCATCGTGATCGTCTCCAGCCGCGAGAGCGAGTCGCGCGGGGAGTTCGAGTGGATCGTCGAGATCGATCCGTCGTGGCCTGTGTTCATCGCCTGCAACATGTCGAGGGCCTCGGGGCCGCGGACCTCACCGACGACGATGCGGTCGGGACGCATGCGCAACGAGTTGCGCACGAGGTCGCGGATCACGACGGCGCCCTTGCCTTCGATGTTCGGCGGACGCGACTCGAGGCGCACCACGTGAGGCTGCTGGAGCCGCAGCTCCGCCGCGTCCTCGATCGTGATGATGCGCTCGTCGTCGGGGATGAACGACGACAGGACGTTCAGCGTCGTCGTCTTCCCGGCGCCGGTCCCACCGGAGACCATGATGTTCGTGCGGCCCCGCACACACGCCTCGAGGAACTTCGCGACGGCGGAGCTCATCGTCCCGAACTCCACGAGGTCGTCGGCCTGGTACGGGTCGGCGGCGAACTTCCGGATCGTCAGCGCCGGACCGTCGAGGGCTAGCGGGGGGATCACGGCGTTCACGCGCGAACCGTCGGGCAGGCGGGCGTCGACGTACGGCGACGCCTCGTCCACGCGGCGGCCGACCTTGCCCACGATCTTGTCGATCGTGCGGCGCAGCTGCTGCTCGTCGTGGAACTTCGTGCCGGTCCAGAAGAGCTTGCCGGCCCGTTCCACGTAGATCGTGTCCCAGTTGTTCACCATGACCTCCGTGACCTCGGGGTCACGGATGTACGGCTCGAGCGGGCCCAGGCCGAGCACGCTGTCGCCGATCTGCCGGACGATCAGCAGCTTCTCCTGGGCGGAGAGGCTGTTCTCTTCCTCGTCGAGCAGCTCGCGCAGGCGCTGATGCACCAGGCCTTCGAGCTCGGTGTCGGACAACGTCGAGTCGTAGAGCCGCGGACCGAGGACCTCGACCAGGCGCTCTTGCACCTTGGTCCGGACCTCGGCGATCCGGTCCGTCTGCTGGGCCTTGGCCAGCCTGTCTGCCAGCGACATCTGGGGTGCTCCTCTCCTCGTTCCCTGCCTAGGTTCGGGCGAAGCGCCGCTTCTTCTTGCGGCCTTCCCCGTTCGTCGACGCGATGCTCTCGCTCACGCCCGCCCCGTCGACGAACTTGCCAGCCAGCTGCCGGACGGCAACGGCCACCTCGGACGACGGCTCGTCCAGCACGACAGGACGGCCCTTGTTCAGGGACGTCGGCACGAGCCGGCTCGACGGGATCATCGCGTCCACCTGCACCTTCATCACCCGCTCGACGTCGCTCGCATCGAGACCTACCTTGGAGTCGGCCCGGTTGAGGACGACGCGCAGGCGATCGCGTGGAAGCCCGATCTGCAGGAGGGTGTCGAGCGCCTTGCCGAGGTGCTTCACACCCACGACGTCGAGACTCGTGATCAGGCAGATCAACTCCGACAGGTCGAAGCAGACGAGGGCCGAGTCGGAGTAGTCGACCGACGCGTCGACGATCACGTACGGGAAGTCGTTGCGCATCGCGCGCAGGAACTTCCCGATCGCCTCGCCCGCCGGCGCCTCGGCCGTGGGGTCAGCCGGTGCGCCGTACGCCCAGAGATGATCGGTGACCTGCAGGCCGACGGTGCGCATGCGCTCGTGGTCGGCGCCCTCACCGAGGGCCATCAGGTCGGGGATGTTCGACGACGGCTCGCTGCCGAAGTAGGTGAAGACGTCGCCCATGTCGAAGTCGAGGTCGACGACGGCCGTGTCCTGGCCGGTGACCTCCGAGATCGCACACGCGAGGTTGCTCGTCAGGAACGTCTTCCCGGCTCCGCCCTTCGAAGAGAAGATCGAGATGATCTTCCCGCGCTGGCCGCCGCCGGGGCTCTCCGACCGCGTGACGGCGACCGAGCGCAGGTTCGATGCCCACACCACGGCTCGCTCGACGGCGTCCCGCAGCTCCTCGGTCCCCTGGGTCATGTCGACCACGTCTCGGATGCCCGCCCGCATCGCGGCGGGCAGCAGCCCGTTCCACGTGTGGTCGCGCACCATCACGATCGCGGTGCCAGGGGCCTGGCGCCCCACGAACTCGGCGAGTCCGAGGGCGTCAGGCTCCTTGACCTCGGGCGACAGCACGAGCACATCGATCGGGCCGAAGGCGTGGATCAGGAGCTCTTCTGCCGCGGTCGCGGACTGGACCCAGCCCACCTCGTCCGGCTCGATCTCGAGGGATCGCGCCAACTGCTGGCGGAAGGACTGCGGCGTCCCGACGGCGACGACGCTGGCTTCGGTCATGCTCCCTTCGCCCCCACGATGTCGTCGTAGGAAGCACCCAGGCTGGCCTCGGCCGAGTAGCCATCCTCGTTCTCCGGCGGCAGCAGGCCGAGGTTCACGAGGTCGGCGTTGACGAGCGCGTAGGTGACCGCACCCGCGTCCTCGGGCGACAGGTCCAGCGTGACCGGGATGTCCGTCTCGCTGAACTTGGTGCCCTCGACGGCCGCCGGGTTCTCGATGTTCAACACCCGAGCCGACGGCACCACCGCGACCGTGAACTGGAACGGGATCTGCACGACCGGACCGGCGCTCCCGGCGTCCTGGAGGACCTTGGTGAGCTGGGCCGGCGAGAGGATCTGACGGAGCGCGCCCTTCTGCACGAACTCGCCCGCCTTGAAGGTGGCGTAGACGACCACGTTGTCGCCACGCTGGATGTTGCCGTAGCCGGCGGGACCGCCCTCGAGCACCAAGGGAAGCCCGACGTTGCCTTCGGAGATGCCGAGCGCGCCACCCTTGGGGGCTTCGCCACTGGACAGCCGCGCGATCGCGATCTGCTCGTTCGCGAGCACGGGCGCGGTGGTCGTCTGACCACGGAGCTCGGCGACGCCGGTGACGGCACCCCCGACGACCGCGTCGGTCGGCACCTTCAGCTCGCTGAACACGCCCTCGTCGATCAGCGGATTCAAGTTCGTGTTCGCCGGGATGTCCTGCTTGGACACCACGACGACGGAGAGCGCTCCTCCGGTCACCGCGTCGCTCTTGACGCCGTTCGTGTAGAGGATGACCGCTGCCGCCGCCACGATGGCGAGGACCACGGCGATGGCGACCACCAGACCGCGTGACCTCATCTTCTTGCTCCTTTCATGGACATCTGCGATGTCGAACGATGTCTATCCATCGGCCGCGTTCCGTCGGCCTTGACCCGTGGATGCGGATCCGTGCCTGCGTCCTTCGATCCCCGCAGTCCGCCGGTCCCTCGCTCGTTCGGGCCACCATCGCGTCCCGGACGAGCGAGCGGCCGGCGGAACCGGCCGCTCGAGCAGGTGCTTCTTAGGTGCCGGCAACCTCGTTGCCAACCTCCGTGAACGTGTCACTCGCGCTGGTCCCGATGAAGGCCACAGCACCGATGATCACGACCGCGATCAGCGCCACCATCAGCGCGTACTCGACCGCCGTTGCACCACCCTCCTCGGCGACACGACCCTTGAGGTCGGCCCAGTAGGTGGTGACTCCCGTGTAGAGACGAAGCATGTATTGCACCCCCTTCCTCCAAACTCGATCCCGTCCTATCGAAGGGGTTTTCGACCCTTCGGCGCGAAAGCTTGAGCGCAACGACACGGTAGGCCGACCCCTCTGACCAGGGAATTCCTTCTTTCACGGAGGGCGGATACGCAGGGTTACGTACTCGATACGAGGTAGCACGATGGCGGTAGGCTTACTCAGGAGCGCCCACCGTCACGAGTCCCGCCCTGGCGGCCAGGCGGATCGCCGCGAGTCTGCTGCCGACGCCGAGCTTCCCGTAGATGCGCGCGAGGTGGGTGGTGACCGTTCGTTCGCGCACCCCGAGGCGAGCCCCGATCTCCCGAGCGGTGAGCCCCTCGGCGGCGACGGTGAGCACCTGGCGCTCGCGCGGGGTCAGTCGCACGTCGAGATCGCGCCGGCGCTCGAGGCCCTCCGCGATCTGTCCGACCGAGCCCGATTGCGGCCCCGCCAGCACCATCTCGCGGTCGGCGGCGCGCCGGAGCGACTGCAGGAACTCGACCGGATCGATGTTCTTGTCGACGAACCCGTCGGCGCCCATGAAGAGTGCTCGCGAGACCGTCGTGGCATCGGCGTTCGCGCCGCATCCAAGGATCGCATGCGTCGGGAACCGCTCACGCAGCGTGCGGATCAACCAGAACGCGTCATGCTCCCCCGTGAGCCCGAGGCCCACCAGGATCACGACGCGGGAGCGTCGCACCCGGCTCACGATCTCGAGGCCAGCGTCGGCCGCGCCCGTCTCGGCGATCACGTCCATGTCGGGCCGGTCCTCGATCAGCATCGTCAGGCCCGCGCGGACCACCGGCAACGGGTCGACGACGATCACGCCGAGCCGGCGAGCGCGTGGTGGCGATGTCGTGGTGGGTCGTCGACTCACGATGCCTCCGAGGGACAGCCGGGAACTCGTGGCCCCGCTGAGAGGCCACCCGTCCCCCATCGGCAGGGTTGCGCCGATGACTGAGCGTCGGGCGAGTCCGGTGCCGAGCGCGAGGATCGCATCAGGGTTCGATCAGACCGAGCTGGACCGCTCGAGCGACCGCCTGAACCCGGGTGCGCACGCCCAGCTTGCGATACAGCTTCGCGACGTGGGTCTCGACCGTGCGCGGGGAGATGCCGAGACGTCGAGCGGCCTGCTGCATCGTGAGCCCCTGGCTCACCAGCGTGAGGATCTCGTGCTCGCGGGCCGTGAGCGAGGCCTCGACCTCGGAGCCTTCCCGTGCCTGCTGGGCGAACCGCCCCAGGGCCAGGACGGCGGCCTGCTCGGACTCCGGCTCGATCGCCCGACCGCCGTCGGCCACGGTCCGGACGGCGGATCCCACCGCGGCGAGCCCGGCCGCCTTGCGGACGTACCCACGGGCGCCGAGTCGGAGCGCGTGGAGCACCGATGCGCCGTCGGAGCGATCGGTCAGGACCACGGCGGCGACGGCCACGCCTTCCTCTCGGAGCGATCGAAGTGCGCGCAGTTCCTGTCCGCCGCCGTCAAGACCCTCGTCGAGCACGATGACGTCGGGTCGAAGCGTTCGACACGACTCGATCAGGGCGATCCCGTCGCGAACCTCGGCGAGCACGACCACGCCGGGTTCCGCCTCGCACGCACGCCGCACGACCTCGCCAACCACGCCATGACCGGCCGCGATCACGACCGACACGGGCTGAGGATCCATGGGGACGCTAACCCGTGCCCGTGGCGGCACCCGCGGGTGATCGCGAGGTCGTGGCCAGACCGTGCCGCCACGCGATGCGCACGGCCTCGACCTTCGAATGCACCCCGAGCTTCGCCAGGATGCTCTTCACGTGGCTCTGCACGGTGAGCGGGCTGATGCCGAACGCCTCGGCCACGTCCACGGTCGACGCGCCGGCCGCGAGTGTCTGCAGGATCTCGCGCTCGCGGGGCGTGAGCCTCCCAAGGCCGTTCGCGCGACCTGGATCGCCGCGCCCCGACGAGGTGATCCGGTCGACCAACAGCGACAGATCCTCCGCGGGCAGCACTAGCTCGCCGGCGAGGGCGCGGCGGAACACCTCGACGAGAGAGCCGTCGCGATCGGACGGCAACACGCCGCACGCACCGGCGGACAGCGCGTCGGCCGCGACCTCGGCTCCACCGCGTTCGCTCGCGGCGAGCACTCGCCCGACGCCGCCGGCACGGGTGATCGCCGCGACCACCTCGGTGCCACGCCCGTCTGCACGGTCGAGATCCACGACCACGAGATCGACTGAGCCGAGCGAGAGCCCGTCCACAGCGCCAGACTCGTCGGCCACGCACCCGACGACCGACACCGGACCCCGTTTCGGGAGCGACTCGACGAGGAGGCGACCCACGCGAGGCTCGAGGCTCACGACCAGGACGCGGATGCTGACGGGCATACGCTTCCATCGGCAGGAGCGCGGGACGTCTGAATCGCCGCCGTCGGCCCGCGGCACGACGAGTGACACACTGGACGGACCATGGCCGATCGACCGAATCCCCGAACGAACCGACTCGCGGGCGAGTCCAGCCCCTACCTGCTCCAACACGCGCACAACCCCGTGGACTGGTACCCGTGGGGCGACGAGGCGCTCGAGAAGGCCTCGAACGACGACATGCCGATCTTCCTGTCGATCGGGTACGCCGCATGCCATTGGTGCCACGTGATGGAACGCGAGTCGTTCGAGGACGACGCGACGGCGGCGCTCATGAACGAGCACTTCGTCTCGATCAAGGTCGACCGAGAGGAGCGACCGGACCTGGACGCGATCTACATGGACGCCGTCCAGGCGATGACGGGCCGGGGCGGCTGGCCGCTGTCCGCGTTCCTCACCCCCTCGGGCGAGCCCTTCTACGCGGGCACCTACTTCCCACCCGAGCCTCGACACGGGATGCCGGCGTTCCCGGATCTGCTGCGAGGCATCGCGGAGGCATGGCGCGATCGGCGCGCCGAGGTCGTCGGCCAGGGGCGACGCGTCACCCAGGCGATCGCGAGGGCGGCCTCGGTGCCGACGACCGAGGGGCCGCTCGACGAGACACTGGTCGATGCCGCGTTCGCCGGCATGCGGCACGCGTTCGATCCGACCTGGGGTGGGTTCGGTGGCGCCCCTAAGTTCCCGCAGCCGATGACGCTCGAGTTCCTGCTGCGGCGGGCGGTGCGAGGCGTCGGCGGCGCCCTCGACATGGTCACGATCACGCTCGACCGGATGGCCGACGGGGGGATATTCGACCAGCTCGGGGGTGGCTTCGCCCGCTACTCGACCGACGAGCGGTGGCACGTGCCCCACTTCGAGAAGATGCTCTACGACAACGCCCTGCTGTTGCAGCTGTACACGAGGGCGTGGCAGGTGACCGGAGCTCAGCGCTACCGGACGGTCGCGACGGAGACCGCCGAATACCTGCTGCGCGAGATGCAGCACCCCGAAGGGGGCTTCTACTCCTCGCAGGATGCCGACTCCGAGGGCGTCGAGGGCGCGTTCTTCACGTGGTCGTGGGCTGAGCTCGTGGAGCTCGTCGGCGAACCGCTCGCGAGGGCGTTCGGGGCGACGCCCGAAGGCAACTGGATCGGAGAACACGAGCCGACGAACGTGCTGTGGAACCCGGACCTCGGGTCGGAGGGCACAGCCACCGTCGATCTCGACCCCGTCGATCTGTCCGCCGAGGTCGACGACGCCCGGCGAGTGTTGTTCGAGGCCCGTGAGGGGCGTGTGAGGCCGGCCACCGACGACAAGGTCCTCGCCGCGTGGAACGGGATGGCGATCGTCGCACTCGCCGAGGCGGGTCGCGCACTCGGCGAGCCGGCGTATGCGGCGGCGGCCACGCGGGGTGCGACGTTCGTACTGGAGCATCTCCGCGGGGCGGACGGCCGGCTGCTGCGGAGCTGGCGCAACGGGGTCGCGGGAGGGCCGGGGTTCGCCGACGATCATGCCCTCATGGCGTCGGCCTGCCTCACCTTGTACGAGACCACGTTCGAACTCACATGGTTCGAGCGTGCCCTGGAGCTCGCCGACGACCTGCGACGTCTCTTCGCCGACCGCCGAGCGGGGTGGCTTCTTCCAGACCGGGTCGGACGCCGAGACCCTGGTCGTTCGCCCGAAGGAGCTCTACGACAACGCCACCCCGAGCGGGAACTCGGCCGCGGCCGATCTGCTGCTTCGGCTCGCGGCGTTCACCGCTGATGCCGACCTGGAGGCCGACGCCGTCTCCGCGCTCCGGGCCGTGGGTGACGCCTTCGACCGCGCACCCACGGCCTTCGGCCATGCCCTCTGCGCCCTCGACCGGCTGATCGGCCCCGGGCGCCAGGTCGCGATCGTCGGAGACCCCCTCGGCATCGACACGATCGCGATGGTGTCCGAGGCGAACGTACGACGGTTCCGCCCGAACGTGGTGCTCGCCGTCGCGCGACCAGGCGACGCCGAACCCGAGCGGATGATCCCCTTGTTGCGAGGGCGTTCCTCGAAGGCCGGGGTCACGACCGCCTACGTGTGCGAGGGCTTCTCGTGTCGCCTCCCGGTGACCGATCCGGCGGCCCTCGCCGCGCAGCTCGACGAGGCGCTCCAGGGTGAACCCTGATCAGCGGGACCAGATGCGCGACACCGAGGACCTCGGCATCGCGGCGAGCCTGCCGATCGGGCCGTAGCGGCGGTTGCTGTCCACGAACGCATCCAGGTCCTCGGCGAACCCCTCCGCGGTCACCACGTTCCGCTGGAATCGCTCGCGCGCCCACTCGTAGAGCTCGATGTCGTACACGTTGTGCGCGCGCACCAGCCCGAGCTCTGCGTCGGCCAAGGGGGGGCGCTCGGAACGACGAGGGTCGACATTGGTCGTGACGTAGCGCACGCGTCGCCAGCCGAATGCCCTGATCATCGCGACGATCGACTCGTCGAAGCGCTCGGTGAGACCGACGACCGCGAACCCCTCCAGGTGTGCCTTCGCCCGTTCGAGCATCGTCGGCGAACACCCTCCGAAGGGTGTGGTCGTGTCGCCGGCGAACGCCCTCGTCTGCGAGTTGTCCATCTCGAGCGAGAGACCGCTCTCGATGTAGGACCCGAGGTCGGGATAGGCCTTCGCTCGCTCGTGGAGCAGATGGCCTTCATGACGTCGGACGTGGTGGTACTGCGAGCGGACCAGAGCGACCGGCTCCCGGAGGAGGGTGACGTACCGCTCGGCCTGGGCACGAACTCGTGGAGGCCGTACGTCATGTGCCCCATGATCAAGCGAGGATGGGCACGGACGGCTTCCGGGAGGGAGGCGAACCAGGCGACGGCGCCGTCGCGGCGCAGGCGCCCCGGAGGCACGTTCGGCGCCCGAACCTCCAACACCTCGTCGCGTCCGAACTGCCGACGGAGAGCTCGGCGCATCGTCGCTCCCGCGGTCTTGCCGACGTGCAGGAAGATCACGGTGGGCTGGTCGGTGCTCGACATCGGCGCTCCGCGCGGGGGGTGTGGACCGCGCCGAACGGATGCTAGCAGCGCCGCCCCGGACCGATGGTCCACGATGACGCTGCCGTTCGACGGTATCCGCGTCGCCTTTCGGCCGAGGCTCACCCGGCCTGACGTCGGTATCCTCGGAGTCTCCCACCCGACCCGACCGGAGATGCTCCCTCTGTGAACGATCCTCGAATCGACGTCCTCTGCGTGGCCGCAACCGGCCAGAGCGGCTCCACGGTCCTCACGCGCCTACTGGGTGAGGTCCCCGGATTCTTCGCCGCGGGTGAGATCGGTCGAGTATGGGACAAGGGCCTCGTCGAGAACATCACCTGCAGCTGCGGTCAACCCTTCGCCGCGTGTGAGTTCTGGACGAAGGTCGGCGAGCACGCCTTCGGCGGATGGCATCACGTCGACGGGGCCGCCGTCGGTCGACTGCGCGACTCATTGTCGTTGAAGCACCTGCCGTTGCAGCACCCGTTCGCCCTTCCCCTGCTGCAACGACCGAGCCTCTCCCCTCTGTACCGCTCGCGCCTCGAGCGCTACATGGATCACATGCGTCCCGTCTATGCGGCGATCCACGAGCTCTCGGGGGGCCGGGTGATCGTGGACTCGATGAAGATCCCCGCGCACGTCTACATGATGGCCCTGCAGATGCGTGACATCGACGTGCGCGTCGCCCACCACGTGCGCGACAGCCGCGGGTACGCCTACTCCCAGGTGAAGTTCGTCGAACGACAGGGTGACCCCAGCCGTGGTGCCTACCGGGTGCGCCGCCCCCCGTGGAAGAGCGCTGTCAAGTGGGACTGGGTGAACGAGTCGTTCGACCACCTCACGAGGAGGGGCGTGCGTGTCGTGCGTGTGCGGTACGAAGACCTCGTCTCTGATCCGGCGCCCGAGCTGCGCCGTGTCGCCGGGGCGCTCGGCAAGACGCCGTCCGACGACGACCTCGGGTTCCTACACGGGAGGGACGCGGATCTCGGCTCCGGTCATCTCGCGAGCGGCAGCCGCGGTCGACTCCGTTCGGGACGCATCACCCTGCGCGAGGATCTCGAATGGGTCGATTCCCTGCCCGCGTCGGATCGCAGGATGGTGACCACGCTCACCCGGCCCCTCCTTCGCCGCTACGGCTACCGCCTCGACGGCCCGCTGCACGGCACGCCATGAGCCTTCCCCTGCCCACCGCCGTGATCGCCGGGGTCGGCAAGGCCGGGACGACCTCGTTGTTCTGGTACCTCTCCCAGCACCCGGACGTATGCGGAAGCGACGTCAAAGAGATCCGCTACTTCACGACCCTGACCGAAGGTGATGGCACGCTCGACCCGATCGAGAACTATGCGGCGCACTTCACCCGATGCGGCGGCGAACGCCATCGCCTTGAGGCGAGTCCTCAGTACTTCCACGGTGGGAACGTGGTGGCCTCAGCGATGCTCGAGACCCTGCCCGACGTGCGCGTGATGGTCCTGCTCCGCGACCCGATCGATCGGCTGTGGTCCACCTTCCGGTTCATGCGCTCGCGTCTCGCCGACCTGCCTGCGGACATGACGTTCGAGGCCTACGTCGAGGCATGTGAGGCGGTCCGCGCCCGACGGGAGCCCTACTCGGCCGAGAACCGGCTCTTCTGGACGATCCAGGGAGGCTTCTACGACGAGCATCTCGACCCGTGGCTGCGTGCCTTCGGTGACGGCTTCCGCGTGGTCTTCTTCGAGCACATGACCGCCGAGCCCGCCGACACCGTGCGATCGCTCTGCGCGTGGCTCGAGATCGATCAGGATGCGGCCGACGCCATCACCTACAGCGTGGAGAACCGGACCGTACCGGTGAGGAGCGCCATGCTGCAGCGGATCGCCCTCGCCGCCAACGACGAACGCCTTCTCGGGGGGCGCCGCCGGCTGAAAGACCCGCTGCGCAGGGCGTACTACGCGGTGAACCGGCGGGCAGAACCCGAACGCATGGCCCCCGAGACGCGGCGATCACTCGAGGAGCTCTTCACCCCGGGGAACGAGGCGCTCGCGCGACGGCTCCTGCGCCTCGGCTACGACGATCTCCCGAACTGGCTGTCCACGGCCCCGGGCGACGAGCCGAAGGTCGCAGCACGATGAGCGAGGCGATCCGCGAGGACCCGACGACTTCGGGGCGCGGGGTCACCGGGTTGCCCACGGTCGTGTGCAGCTCCGTCGTCCGCTCGGTCCACCAGGGTGAGAGCCATGGAGGCCTGTACCTCGTCGACCTGGAGCGAGGCGACACGACCCAGGTGCTCGATTGGTCGGAGGCCGACATCGATTGGGAGGGTCGAGGCGGCGACCGGGGGCTGCGAGGCATCGCGTTCCACGAAGACCTCATCTACCTCGCCGCGAGCGACGAGATCTTCGTGTACGACCAGGACTTCGCGCGGCGCGGTTCGATCCGCAATCCCTACCTCAAGCACTGCCACGAGATCGCGGTGCACGACGGCCACCTCTACATGGCGTCGACCGGTTTCGACTCCGTCCTGGAGATGGACCTGCGGACGCACGCCTTCACACGAGCGTGGAGCCTGCGCTACTCCGACGCCTGGAAGTTCCGCCGCACCCTGAACCTGAAGATCAAGCCGTCGTTCCGCACCTACGATCCTTCGACCCCCGCGGGCCCGCCCCCTGCCGACACGAGCCACGTGAACAACGTGTTCGTCCGTGACGGTGAGATCTACACCTGCGGCACCCGGCTGTCCGCTCTGTGGCGCATCGACGGTCCACGCCTACAGCGATACGCCCGTACCCCGTTCGGCACCCACAACACCAGGCCCTTCCGCGACGGCGTGCTCTTCAACCACACGAAGACCGACCGCATCGCCTACGCATCACGCGAGGCCGAGGTGCTCCGGGCGGTGACGCTGCCCACCTACCCGCCCGACGCTCTGGAGCACGCCGACCTGCCGAGCGATCTCGCTCGCCCCACGTTCGGGCGCGGGCTCACCGTCCTCGACGACGGGCTGATCGTCGGCGGCTCGTCACCGGCGACGGTGACCGTTTATGACATCGACGCCGAGCAGATCGTGCGCTCGGTGAACATCACCATGGACGTGCGCAACGCCGTGCACGGCCTCGAGGTGTGGCCCTACGGTTCACGGTCGTCATCGGAGCCCGTCTCGGGTCGCGGTCCGGCGGCGTCTCCCGCCTGAGCGTCGTCCTCCGGCGACCCCAGGAGGGCCTCCGCGACCTGCTCGGCCGCATCCTCCGCCGCCTCGCCCCGACGGCCGTGCGGCCGCAGGTAGCGGTACAACTCACGGGGTGAGAGGTGGATCATCGTCCACACGCCGAGCCGCCGGCGCACGATGATGAGTTGCATCGTGTTCTGCAGGACCTGGGCCGCCGCCGTGGCAACCGCTACGCCGATCGCACCGTAGAGCGCCGCCCCCGTGATGCCGGCGCCCACGCTGAAGGCGGCCGAGATCAGCGTCGTCACCATCATCGCGCGCTGGTTCCCGGTCATCATGAGCGTCACGCCCGCCGAACCTGCCCACACGGCCACGAGCCTCCCGATCGAGAGCGCGACGAGGATCGGCGCCGCCTCTCGATAGATCGGTCTCGACCACACGGTCTCGAGCACCCACGGACCGAAGAAGAGGAAGACGAGCAGGACCAGGAACGACGGGATGCCCGCGAGGGTGGCTCCTGCTCTGAGAGCCCGCTCGAGCTGGCGCATCTTTCCTTGAGCGTGCAGCTCCGCGATGATCGGTGGGATCACCCCCGAGAAGACGACGAACGGCGTCACGACGAACACGACGAGGCGTGAGGCCGCGGCGTAGAGGCCGACCTCGCTCTGTGGCCGGAACGCCCCCAGGATCAGCAGATCGACCCCGCTGCCGAGCAGCAGGATCGCGAGGTTCGTGATCATCAGCGGCCAGCCGACGTGGAGCATCTCGCCCGCACGCACGGTGCCCGGGCCCGCGAGCGCCCGCACCCGCCGGAACAACACGGCCACGCCGAGTCCGGCTGCGAACGCCGTCGCAGACGCGCTGACCGCGATCGCCCCGCGGGCGCTCATCTCGTTGCCGGCGACCCAGACGGCTGCGAACGTCGCTGCCGTGACGCTGTCGACGATGAGGGCGTCGAAGATCGTGGCGTAGTTGAACGCGGAGAGTCCTCGGAAGCTCTCCACGGTCAACGACTGGATCGCGATCGCGATCAGCCAGCCCGCCGCCAATGGGATCGCGGCAGCGAGAGCCTCGGAATCGAACACCGAGCGGGCCAAGGCCTGACCGGGCCCGACGGCCACGATCGCGCCGAGCACGACGGCTGCTGCGCTTCCGAGCCCGAGCGCGATGCGGATCGCGGAACGCGCGCGACCGGGCTCGCCGACACCGAGCGCACCGGCGACGAACCTGATCACAGCACGGTCGAGACCGAGCTTGGCCAGGGCCGACCCGACCAGCGCGAGGGTGAACGAGCTCGCGTAGACGCCGAGCTCCTCCGTCGTGAGCAGGCGCCCAAGGAAGGTGGCGATCACCACCCCGAGGGCCAGGCTCGCCGCGCGAGCACCGAGCACCCAGGCCGAACCCTCGAGCAGCCGGCGACGGACCGACCGCAGGCTCAACGGGTTCGGGCTGGCGGCCTCGGACGTCTCGGGCCCCCGGGAGGTCACCAGTCCTCGTCTCCGTAGAACTGCTGCCATACGGGAGCGGTGCGATCCCTGATCGTCGCTTGCTCCTCCCCCGAGAGCCGGTCCTTCCAGGTCGTGATCGCCGCCCTGCTGTCTCGGCGCCGGCTCGACGCCTCCGTCGTGACGCTCGGATTGCCCTCCGCCGAGCTCTGGACGATCGACCGTTCGACGCCGTCATTCCACGTGAGACCGAGCCACTCGTAGAGGTCACGGAACCCTGCGACGGGGTCCCGCGAGAGATCCTCGTGACGCACGAACCGCCACGACGGCCGCCGCGCCCGCAGACGCTCGATGTGCTCGTGGATCAACGTCCAGAGCAAGATGGCCTGGTCGAGGAGGGGCTGGGGCGTTCGCGCGAACCGCTCGATGTCCTCGGCACGGTCGGCGAACAGGTCGCGCATCATGGCCGGCTGTGCGGTGAAATGGTCGAACGGATGCCACCAGCCCTGCTTGACGATGCTGTACGTGAACGCCGCCGGATGTCTGATCAGCACGAGGGTGTCCATGCCGAAGGTATCGCTCAGCCACTCCGCTGAGAAGACCGCGATCGGATCCTTGCTGATCGGCACGGCGCGGGTTCGTCGGTTGGCCGAGGTCACCACGCGATCGCGCACCATGCGGCCGATGTCGGTGGGCGAGCGGAGGGTCGGGAGCTCGGCCGCCACCGAGTACCGCCATCCGAGCATGCGGGCGAGCCCTGGTCGGAAGTCGGATGCGTTCTGATCGGTCACGTAAGTGAACCAGTATCGGAACGGCGCCTGGCGGACCCCCTGACGGGCATGAAGGTTGAACGGCTCCCAGATCGTGCGCGTCGTGGGCGAAGGGGTCGCCGCGAGCATGTCGCTCACCCACCCCGTGCCCGAGCGATGAGAGCCGGTCACGAGGATCGGGGGTCGTGGCATCGAGGCGAGAGGTTACCTGACGGCCATGGGCAGACCCCCGTACGAAGGGGCGGGAAACGCCGAAGGGCCCGCCGGCGCCGGCGGGCCCTTCGCGGGCACCTGGGAGTTACTGCTTGCGGAAGTAGCGGTCGGCACCCATCGCCTTGAACGCCTCGAGCGACGAGGACGACGACGTGATGAAGTAATTGCAGTCGGTGTTCTCGTGGTTGTAGGAGAACCCCTTGATCTCGGGCCACGACTTGATCGTCTGGCGAGCTTCCCGCAACCACTTCGCCTTCTCGCCGGGACCCCGCTCGACGCATCCGGACTCGATCACGAACAGGTCCTTGCCGCGCGCGCGAGCGAAACCACGGGAAGGAGAGAAGATCTTCCTGAACGAACGCCAATCCACACCGAAGCACCGGTGGCGGTTGTACCCGTCGACGCCCAACGCGTCGTAGCGGTTGGGGAGCCAGAGCCCCGCCTCGCCCTTCTGATAGGTCGCGGCGGTCAGGGTCACGAGCCACTTGTAGCCCGAGACGCCCGTGTTCTCGAAGATGTTTCGGACCCGCTGATGGGCGGCCTTCCAGTCGCCGGGGTTCCCTTCATCCTCGGGCTCCTTGGCGAAGCAGATGAATCCCCGACCGCCGAGGCTGCGGAGGCTCCGTGCCTGGCTCGTGATCCATCCGTCGTGGCGACCGTCGGCGATCGCCCGCCAGCTGATCGCCCCCGAGCGTGTGCGAGCGAACCAGGAGATGATGGGCTTGCGGTTGCCCTCGACGCTCCAACGAGTGAATCCATTGTTGAGGTCGTTCGTCCAGGGCAATCGGTGGTGGGTGGTCGCGAACTTCCGCCCCACTCGCCGCTCCATCGCGCGGACGTCTGCCTCTTGGTTGGTGGATTGGACGAGGGCGCCCCAGCGGCAGCCTGCCCCGCTGCCGGCGATCGCCTCCAGGTCGCCCAAGCCGTAGACGGAGACACCCAGCGCCGCGGTCCCGGCGGCGGCAGTTCGTTTCAAGAATGAACGTCGATCGATCGTGCGATCCATACGGATCCTCCCCCAGACGCGCGTGTTCATTGGTCGCGTGCGGCCGGCCACCCCGTACGCGACGCATCGGCATGTGAGGGTGGACAGCTTGAGGAGCCGGCGAGCTCCTCGGCGGCGGCGGCGACTACGTCGTCTGGGGAGAGAAGGTGGGCGCGGCGGGGAGCAGCCGCACGATGACGCGGCGAGGACCACGGCGTCGGCGGGCGTCGTGCGCTGCCGACTCGGAACCGTCGGTGCCGGCTGCCGAGGTGGTGGCCGACGACGCGGCGGCGATCACGTGGATCTCGGGGTCGGTGGCTCGGGGACCGAAGAGCCTCCTGAGCGGGCGCAGGCATCGGTGCACGATCGCCCGGGCCTGCCCTGTGATTCCTCCGATCAGGGTTCGGAGGGAACGATCACCGGTCCGGGAACCTGGGTCCGCCGGGGCGCGAAGCAGGTGCTGCAGCAGAGGCAGGAGAAGGAATCGATTCATCGTTCGCATCGGGCTACTCCCTCCTGTCGGTGGACGGCCTCGGTGTCGCGATGTCACCTCCTTCTTGTGCTCGCCGACCTCGCGAACGTGCGGGTACGAAAAAACCTCACCGAACCACCACAACCGTCGGCGAGGTACGGCGAATGTACCAAAGACCGAGGCCGACGCAAGTCACCGCGACGACGTATCCCATTCGCCCTACGGTAACGAGCCATCCGGCCGATGCTCGTTCGAGGGTGACGGATGCTACCGTAGGTCAACGGACCGAACCGGCTCGGTCCGGCTCACCGATCTCGGCAGGCCCCGGCAGACACCGATCCAGACCAGGAGTCCGACCCATGCGATCCCCCCGTTCCCCCCGACTCACGATCCTGATCCTGGCGACGATCGCACTCGCCGCCGCCTCGATATCCTCTGCATCCGCCGTCGTGTTGCGCGAGCAGGCGGACGCGGGCATCTGGAACTTCGACGGACCGGCAGGGTCGGGCATCTGGGCCAGCGCCCAGTACTCGAGCCCCACCCACGGCGACATCCTCTTCGTCGGTGGCAAGTTCACGCGTGCGCGTGAGTATCCCGTCGGCACGCCGGGGGGAGGCGTCGTCAACGGGCTCTCCGGCCTGGCGGCGATCGACATGGACACCGGCGCGGCGATCCCGGGCTTCAAGCCGCTCGTGACGGGAGTCGGCCCCCAGAAGAACGAGGTCCATGCCGTGGCCGTCGTCGGTCACACCTTGTACGTAGGCGGGCAGTTCGGCGCGATCGACGGGCAATCGCACTACAACCTCGCCGCGATCGACATCGTGAAGGCCCTGGACGGCAACGCCCAGACGCCAGCGGTGATCTCGTCGTTCGACACCGTCGTCGGCGTCCCGGGCGCGTCCAACGAGAAGAGCTTCTTCGTGTACGAGATCCTGCCGGGCGCCAACGGCCTCTACATCGGCGGATCCTTCAGCAAGGTCGACGGGAAGGGCCGCGCGAAGGCGGCGAAGATCGGGCTCGACGGTACCCTTCAGAACGCCTGGAAGGTCACGCAGGTCAACGGCGCGATCCGCGACATGGAGTTCTCGGCGGACGGGGCGACGATCTTCGTGGCGGGCGCGTTCAGCACCTTCCGCGGGGTGCCTCGGGTCGCGATCACCCGAGTGAGCGCCGTCGATGGCCTGCTCGACGCGTGGCAGCCGGCCAGCGGCGCCGTGCAGACGGGCTCGAACGGCAAGATGACCTGCTGGGACGTCGAGGCCACGGCCACACGTCTGTTCGCCGGATGCGGTCGAGGACCGAACTACGCCATGGCTCTGCGGCTCGACAACGGCACGAGCGGGACCCGCACGTTCTCCTACGGCACTCCGGGCAATGTGCAGGCGGTACGGGTCGCCGCCGACGGCGACCTCTTCATCGGTGGCCACTTCGGCACGAACCTGGGCTACCCCGGCAATCCCATCTGCAGCAGCCGCCCCGACGGCGCTCGCCGGCTCAAGGCGTTCGGCATCCTGCACAACGTGCAAGGCACGGGCGACGCGGAATCGATCGAGTGCTCGTTCCTGCCGCAGTTCTGGGGCCCGAACGGCTTCGGCGGGGTTTGGGAGATCCAGGTGACGCCGTCGAACGTGTGGGTCATGGGCGAGTTCCACGAGATCAACTGTCCCGGCGGACTGGGGCAGTGCGAGAACCAGTGGCTCCTCGCACGGTTCAGCCCCGTCGCCTGACGGCCGATACGCTTCCCCAGATGACCACCATGGCCGATCCTTCCGCGACGCCCGTGGCTGACGTGCGACGCACGGTGCGCTTCGGCATCGTCACGCCGACGTTGAACGCCGAACGCTACCTGGAAGCGACCCTGCGGTCGATCTGGGATCAGGCGTCGGACGAGATCGTGGTCGACCACGTGTTGGTCGACGGAGGATCGACCGACGCCACGACGTCCATCGCCGAGGGGTTCCCGACTCGGGTCGTCGTGGCCACCGACGATCAGGGCATGTACGACGCGATCAACCGGGGACTCGCGATGGTCGAAGGGGACATCGTGGGCTACATCAACGCCGACGACGAGATCGCCCCCGGAGCGCTGGCCGCGGTGGCGGAGGCGTTCCAGGACCACGTGGACATCCGGTGGCTGATGGGTAAGCGGGAATTCATAGACGGCGATGGCACCGCGTTCGCATGGATGCAGCCGGTCTCCTTCTCGCTCCGCTCCTACCTCGGTCTCGGCTGGTCGTGCGTGCCCCAGGAGACGGTCTGGATGCGACGGGACCTGCTGGATGAGGTTGGACCCTTCGACACCACGTTCCGCAACACCGGCGACTACGACATGTACGCGCGGTGTCGCCGTGCGTCCGAACCGATGATCCTGCGTCGCACGCTCGGCCGGTTCCGCCTGCACGGTGACCAACTCTCGTTCAAACCTGAGGTGATGGCTCGAGAGAGCCGCAGGGTTCAAGAGAAGAACGGCACCGCCGACCGCACAGGCTGGGTACGCGGCAAGCTGCTGAGCCTGCGTCTGAACGCCCGCAACCCCCGCTGGCTGATCGCCAAGAAGACGGGACGTATCCGCTTCGTGCCCGAGGCCTGAGGGCCATGCGTATCGCCGTGGACGCCAGCTTCGTCGACCCGGGACGCGTGGGAGGGGCCGAGCACATGGTGTCGAACCTCGTGGCCGGGCTCGCGGCGTCGTGCCCGTCCGACGACGAGCTCGTCGTTTACACCGACCGGCCGTGGCCTGCCGACGACCGGGTCCGGTTCAGAGCATTGCGCGGCCGAGGGAACCGGTTCTCCCGGATCACGAGCACGCTGCGTGGACGGCTCGCTGAGCACGACGCTGTGCTGTTCACGAACTACTTCACGCCGCCCTTCCCGCGGACACGCACCCGCCCCAGGTTCGTCACCGTGATCCATGACCTCCAGTACCTGCACCTGCCGCAGAACTTCACTCGCACGAAGCGCGCGTGGCTGCGCGCGAGCCACGAGGCAACGCTGCGACTCGCGGACGAGACCGTGGCGATCTCCGAGCACGTGCGCCGCGACCTGCTCGCCCGCTACGGACGGCGATGGGCGTCGCGCGTCACGGCGATCCACAATCCCATCTCGTGGGAGAGGTTCGACCGAGCCGGCGTCCTTCCCGAGGCGATCGGCGACGGCCCGGTGGTGCTCGCCGTGGCCGCCCAGTACCCGCACAAGAACCTGGCGACGCTCGTGCGAGCGTTCGGTGAGCTCCGTCGACGCGGGGCCCACCTCGACGCGAGGCTCGTGCTGGCGGGTCAGCTCGGCGTGGAGCTCGCCGGCGTCGCGTGGACGACCCCGCTCGACCGTGAGATCGACGACGCCGGCCTGCGAGACGTCGTGATCGAGACCGGATACCTCGAGGACGATGCGTTGGGCGCGTTGTACCGTCGTGCCAGCGTGTTCGCCTTCCCGTCCCTGTTCGAGGGGTTCGCCATGCCGCCGATCGAGGCGCTGGGCTTCGGAATCCCGGTGCTCGCATCTCGCGAAGCGTCGATCCCCGAGGTCACGATGGGCCTGGCCACCTACCTCGATGATCCGCGCGACCCCCTGGAGATGGCGGATCGGCTCGGCACGATGCTCGACGATGTGGACTCGGTGCGTCCGTCGCCGGCCGACGTGGCGCGGGTCCGCGAGGCCTACGATCCCCCTCGCATCGGTGCCCGCTACCGCGACGTGCTGGACCTCTCGTGAGCATCCGGCCGATCTTCCTGCTCTCGCTCCCGCGATCGGGCTCCACGCTCGCCCAGCGCGTGCTGGCCAGTCATGAGCGGATCGCGACCGCCGCCGAGCCATGGGTGCTGTTGCCGCATCTGTACGCCACACGCGAGACGGGGATCGCCGCGGAGTACACGCAGCCGATCGCCGCGCGCGCGATCGCCGAGTTCGTGCACGGGCTGCCGGACGGGGAGCGCGACTACCGTGAGGCGATCCATGACTTCGCGGTCGACCTGTACTCCCGCGCCGCGGGCGGGGGCGCGACGTACTTCCTGGACAAGACGCCTCGGTACCACTACGTGGTCGAGGATCTCTTCGACACGTTCCCCGAGGCGAAGTTCATCTTCCTGTGGCGCAACCCACTCGCGGTCGTGGCGTCGATCGTCGAGACGTGGACGAAGGGCAGGTGGAACGTGGACCGATGGCAGGGTGACCTGCGCGGCATCGCTCCTTTGGTCGACGCCTACGGCGAGCACCGCGCCGACGCGATCGCGGTGCGCTACGAGGATCTCGTGACGGACCCCGGGGCCACTTGGCCCGTCGTCTTCGAGCATCTCGAGCTGCCGTTCGACCCTGGACTGCTCACCGGGTTCGGCGAAGTGCAGCTCGAGGGATCGATGGGCGACCCTACCGGCGTGCATCGCTACTCGACGATCAGCGCGGAGCCCGTCGACAAGTGGCGAACGACCGTGAGGAACCCATACCGCAAACGCTGGTGTCGCGAGTACCTGCGGTGGATCGGTGCGGACCGACTCGCCGTGATGGGCTACAACCTCGACGCCTTGCTGGCTGAGCTCGATGACGTCGGGACGTCTCCGCGATCGGTGGCCTCCGACGCCGTGCACGGGGGATACTGGGCGCTTGCGCAGCGCCGCAAGCGCACGGCCTTCAAACGGATGGCACCACGGGTTCGCTGAGTGCTGCTTGTTCGGCAGCCCGTCGCCGTCCAGGCGGCGGCTCACCGAGCGACATCGCGATCGCGTAGAGCCCGAAGACCGTCGCCGATCTCGAGGCACCCGGCAGCACGGGGTTGAACGCCATCGCCACCACGAACGCATTCAGGCAGACGAGGATCGCCCTGAGGAGCCCAGCTCGGCGGAGTTCGCCGGCGCGCACGAAACCACGGTATCGCCGAAGGATCGACAGCTCCGTCATCACGATCCACGTGATCAGCAGGCCGAGCCCCACGATGCCTCCGTTCGCAAGGAAGAGCACGAAGTCGTTGTGGAACGGCAGGGTCTTCTCGTCGCGGCTGCGCACCGCGGTCACCTCGCCCGCGAAGCCCGAGCCGAAGATCGGCGCCTCTTGCCACCGTTCGAGCCCCTCGGTCCACAGGTCGAGGCGTCCGCTGTTCGCGTTGGCCTTGTCGACCACGGCGAAGTATCGGTCGGCGACCTCGACGCCCCGATCGAAGTTCACGAACGACAGCGCAGCCATCGTCACGATCGTGCTTGCGACCACGATCGTGCGCAAGCCGCTCGACCGGGTGCCGGTGAGGTAGAAGGTCAAGACGATCGAGGCCCCGACGAGGACGGAGGTCGCCGACGGGTAGGTCACGAAGATCACCGCGGAGAGCACAAGGACCACCACGAGCCGTCGTCGGTTGCCGAGCACGACCGCCGTGGCGACCGCCAGCGCGACCATGGCGACGCTCGCGTTGCGGTACTGCTTGAACACGAGCAGTCCCGGCAACACCCCGAGGTTCACGAGCGCGTTCATCGCCGTGTAGGCCGTCGCGATCAGCGACAGCCACGAGAGCGTCTTCGAGACCTCGCGATCGGTGGGGTCCTCGGTCGTGAGCAGAAAGAGGAATGCCACCATCATCGGCAGGAAGATCGGTCGGGCGTTCTCCACGGTCCCGAGGAAGGCGACGCCGATCAACGATCCCCCGAGCCCGAACACGAACAGCGCGAACAGCACGACGTCCGATGGCATCGGGCGTCGAACGAGGAACCCGGGTTGGCGCATCCTCACCCATACGGCCGCCACGATCGGCACCGCGATGATCAGGTATCGGGTCGCGCCCCCCTGCACGGATCGGTCGAGCCAGTCGTAGACGTCGAATGACGCAGCGAGCATGATCAGCAGGTAGGCACGCCAGAGCACGAACGTATCCGTCGACCGAAGGGGTGGCTCGGCCGTGACAGCCGCGGCAACCGTCGGCGACGGAAGGCGATCCGCGGTTCTCATGCGCTCGCGCCTCCTCGTGCAGGAGACCCCGGCCGGGCGACCGAGATTGCCCACCAGTCTAGCCCGGTACCCTGGGGCTTCCGCCCATCCGACCCCGAGGAGCAGCCGTCCCTCCGTTCACGTCCACCTGCCGTCCCCACCGAGTGACCTCGATCGTCGCGATGGTCACGACCCTCGCGCTGGCGACCGCCGCTTGCAGCGACGGATCGCGGGCCACGACGGACCAGCCGGCTCGCGTCGTCGCTGTCGGCGACATCGCGTGCGGAGCCGACGCGCTGCAGCGGGGACCGGTCTGCAGGTACGCGGCGGTGGCAGACGCGGTGATCGACGAAGACCCGGCGCTGTTCCTCGCGCTCGGCGACATCCAGTACCCCACACCCTCCGGCCGGGTCGATTTCGGCTACTACGACGCCTCGTTCGGTTCCCTGCTGGACGCAACCCTCCCGACCCCGGGCGACGAGGACTGGGGCGTGGATCGCGGCGCGTACCTCAGGTACTTCGGCGGCCGGACGACCGAGTCGGGGTACGACACGAGTGCGATCGCGGGCTGGCACGTGGTGGTCCTCAACTCGAGGGACTGCTTCGACGACGACGGATGCCGCGAGGGTTCTGATCAGTACGAGTGGCTGCGCGACGTGCTCGCGAACCCGCCCGAAGGCACCGACAGGTGCACGCTCGCGATCTGGCACGACCCGCGTTTCCTGTGGGCGGAGTGGTGGCAGAAGGACGGCCTCCCTCGTGGGCCTCAGGAACGGGTGGCACCCTTCTGGGAGCTGCTCGATGCTGCGGACGCCGACGTGACCCTCCACGGCAACGCCCATCACTACGAACGGTGGACGCCCATGAGCGCCTCGGGCGAAGCGAACTCCGACGGCATCACGGAGTTCGTCGTGGGCACGGGCGGGAAGAGCCTGAACGCTCTCGGTCCGCAGCCGCGGCCCGCGAACCTCGCTGCCGCCCAGGACGCCGAGTTCGGTGCGCTGGTTCTCGACCTTCGTCCGGGAAGCCTTGCCTATCGATGGCGCGGCATCGATTCGGTGGGATCGTTCATCGACTCGGGCACGATCGACTGCCACTGACGCCGCTCCCGCCTCAGGCGCAGGCACCGGTTCCGGCATCCGCGTAGCTATCGCCCCACGCCGGCACGAAAGCGTAGTCGTACCCGCCGTTGTGCAGCGTGAGCTTGAGCACGCCGAACGCGTCGTCGGAGATGGCCTGGCTGAGCCCGAGGTGTGGCGCGGTCGCCGTTGAGCGGTCCCTGCCACCGGTTCCCACCGTGAACTGCCTCAGGCCCGGGTTCGCCGCGGCGCCGGCCGCGTTGGCGGGCGCGAACCGCTCGTAGATGTGCTCGTGCCCGACGAGGAGCAGGTCGACGCCGTTGTTAGCGAGCAACGTCCACATGTCCTGCATGTACGGGGTGGAGCCGTGCTCGTCGCCGGATGAGAATCGTGGATGGTGCCAGGCTGCGATCGTGCACTGCCCGTCGGTCGCGAGCTGCTGCTGCAGCCACTGGTACTGGGGCGATCCCATGTTGCAGTCGGTGAAGTCCTTGTTGGGGGTCGCGGCGTTGCAGTTCGAGTTCAGCGAGAGCACGGTCCACCCGGCGATCTCCTCGCGATACCATCCCTCGTCGGGATCGCCTGCCGCGGCGCCGAAGTACCCGTAGTACCCGTCGGCCGGGTATGAACACCCCTGGGTGACGGTCTTGCACATGTATTCGTGGTTGCCGACGACCGGCAACGTGATGGACTTCACCCTCCCCCACGTCGGGTGGTAGGCGTTCGAGTACTCGCTCGGCCGGCCGATCTCGTACTGCAGGTCACCGAGCGCGATCACCGCGTCGGCGGCACCGCCGTCGACGATGTCGGCCGTCTGGCCGTGCCGGCACGTGTTCGTGGTCACGGCGCTGTTGGGCTTGCAGACGATGTCTCCCGATGCGTATACGACGGCGTCGTTCGAGCCGAAGGCAGTCGATTCGGCGACCACGAACGCGGTTGGGAGCGACGCTGTGCTCCCGTCGAGGCTCGTCACCCGGTAGAGGTACCGGGTGACGCCGGTCGCCGCGGCGTCGGTGAACGAGGTCGATGGGGCCGGCACCGTGCCCACGAGCGCGTTGTCCCGGTAGATCAGGTAGCCGCTCGGCGCCGGCCCCGAGGCGGGGGGCGTCCAGGACAGGTCGACACCCGACGCGCCGGCGCTCTCGACGGTGAGACCCGTCGGCGGCTGCAGGTCCCCGGCGGTCGCGAGATCGGTCGCCACGACATCGTCGATCCGCAGGTCGTACGTCTTGCCGGTGGGCCGGTTGCCGACCTCGAGCTTGCCGATCGGGGTCGTCCCCATCGACTCGACCCGGTCGAGCCCTGCCACCGGCGACCCGTCGAGCGAGACCGACACGTGGCCGTTCGCCCCGGCGACCTCGACCGTCGCGACGAGCCGATGCCACACACCCGTCGACACCGTGACGGTGGATGTGCGCGTGAGCCCCGCGACGTCGTTGCGGTACGCGAGCCTGCCCGCGTTGTTGACCAGGAACTTGACGAGGTTCACGTTCGACCCGGTGCGCGCTCGGGCGAGCCATACGGGACTCTGCCGGGACGCGAACCGGAACCACATCGAGACCTCGACCGCGTCGGTCGTGTCCGGCAGAGTCTTCGAGGCCCACGCGATCGAGGTCGTCGAGCGCGTGGCGAAGGATCCCGAGTGGACATCGGTCGTCTGCACGCTCATGCCCGCCGACTGCGTCCAGGCGCTCAGGGAGCCGGACTCGAAGCCGTCGGAGAACGAGGCGAGCGCGACCGCCGGACTCCCCGGCCACGCGACGATCGACATCGTGAGCGCCAGGGTCGCAACCATCGATGTGATCGAGGGAAGCCGGGATCTCATTCGGAGCCTTTCGCCGGGGGGAGGCGTGTCGCGGTATCGCAGGCTATCGCTCGCCGCTCTTGCTGGGAACCCCGGCAGGAGCAGCCCCCCTGCCGTTGTTCGAGCGGCTCTCAACGGATGCATCGCCGACCGGCTCGACCTTCGTGTCGATGTTCGCGTCGACCTTCTGCGGGTCTGACTTCGCCTCATTCGGGTCAACCTGCGCGACGACCCTCTTCGGCTCCTTCGATGGGGTCGCGCCACGCTTCTTCTGGCCGCGGGCACGATCGTCGGGTCCGTAGTACTGGTCGTAGCTGGCGTAGCCGAGGGAGCTCCGCTGGAGCGTCGTGATGTTGTTGTAGACCCCGCCCGCGATCTCGGCCCCGGCCGTGCGCAGCTGTCGCACAGCGTCCTCGAGAGCGGTCCTGCTGGAGATCGCCGGGTCGTGCACGAACAGCACGATGTCGGCCGCTTCCGCGAGGATCGACGCATCGGCCACCGGCAGGGTCGGAGGGGCATCGCAGATCACGATGTCGCCGAGGCGTCGCATGTCGTGGAAGACCGCGTTGGCGTTCATGCCCGCCAACAAGGCAACGGGATCCTGCGGCATGGCGCCGCTGCGGATGATTGAGAGGTTCGGCACGTCCGTCCTCAGGACCACGTCGTCGAGCGTCGCCTCTCCCTCGAGCGTCTCGCGCAGCCCGGGTCCGTTCGGCACGCCGAGGAAGCGTTCCGCCCGGGGGCGGCGGAGGTCGGCATCGACCAGCAACGTCCGCACGCCAGTCTCGGCGAGCACGACGGCGAGGTTCGCGGTGGTGGCGCTCTTACCTTCACCCGGCAGGGCGCTCGTGACCACCACGACGCCCACGGCGCGCTGCGATCGGAGGAACCTGATGTTCGTGGCCAGCGTGCGGTATGCCTCGGCGGCGGGGCTGCCGGGATGGTCGCGGGCGACGAGCTCTGCCTTCTCGCGACTCGACCACTCCTCCACGGCCGGGATCACGCCCATCACCGGCGCGCCGATGTACTCCGCGAGCTCGTCACGCCCGCCGACCCGGTTCGCCCGCAGGCCGAGCACGATCGCCAGGGCGGCGCCGATGAGCGCGCCGACCACGAGGCCGAGGATCGACGCCAGCACGAGGCTGGGACCCGAGGGCTCTTGGGGCGGCGTCGCGAACTGGACGATGGACCCGCCGGTGCTGGTGCTCGCGATGCCACTGATCTCCGCGATGCGTTCGTTGAGCCCGGCGATCTGGGCCTCGATGCCCACGAGCGCGGCCTTCTTGTCGCCGATCTCGGTGGGATCGGTGCTCGACTCGATGTCGGCTTGGAGGCTTCCGGCTTCACTGGTGAGTTCGTCAACCTGGTTGTTCAGCGGATCGATCGACCCTTGCACGAGCGAGTCGATCTTCTCCTTGCGATTGGCGAGGTACTGCTCGGCGAACGAGTTCGCGATGGCGGCTGCGGTCTCCTTCTGACTGGCGAGGTAGCCGATCTGCATCGACGACGTGTCGCGGCTGGGTTCGACCGTGACCTGCTTGGCCAGTTGCTCGGCGGACGTCGCGAGCCCGAGGTCTTCCTTCACCGCGGTCGCGATCTCGTTCGACCGAACGACCTCCGCCTCGAGGAGCATGTCGGGCTGGAAGGCGGTCGGGTTGCCGGACGTGCCGGAGATCGCGGGGTTGACGAGCGGATCCACGATGACCTTGGCCTGGGCGAAGTACATCGGCGGGCGCAACGCCACGTAGGCACCGGCGATCGCGGCGACGATCGTGGCCATCGCGATCACGGTCCACGCGCGGGTCCGGACCATCTGCCAGTAGTCGCGGAGGTCGAGGATCCTGGTGGTCTCGGACAACCTTGTGCTCCTGCTCGTCGGTCACTTCCTGACCGAAGCGTCGGCCGGGCGTCGTTCCGTTCGGGAACCCCGGCGATGATACCGGAGGCCTTCCGCCTGCGCCCCTATGGTTCGGCCTATTTCCTCAGAGACGCAACATGCCGGACGCACTAAGCACATCGTCCAGAACGTGATCTCCCGAAGGGCTGAACCGGCTTCCTCCCTGTTGACCGAGGTTCCACGGCCGTCGTACCGTTCCCCAGAGGCGGACCGTCCCCCCGTTCCGACACAACTGTCGGACGCGGTTCGCTCTCGCCGTTGGAGGTTCACCGGATGGCAACGACCCCCGAAACGATGCCGGTGCCCCACGAGGCATCCCCCGAACCGGCACAGGCCGGCGTCTGCGAGCTGTTCTTGATCCGTCACGGCACGACAACGATGAACGTGCAGAACCGCTACCGCGGTCGTCGCGACGTTCCGCTCGACGCACAGGGGTGGGCGGACGCGGTCGAGGCGGCACGGGCGCTGTCGCCGATGGGGATCGCCGCGGTGTACGCGGGTCCGCTGCGCCGCACGATCAACACGGCTCAGGTGATCGCCGACGAGTGTCGGATCCCCGACGTGCGCATCCTGCACGGTCTCGTCAACCTCGACTACGGCGAGTGGGAGGGCATGACGTCGGAGGAAGCCGCCATGTTCGACCCCGAAGCCTTCCTCCGGTACAAGGAGTCGCCGCACCAGGCGATCTGCCCGAACGGGGAGCGCCTCACCGACGCCCAGCGGCGCATGGTCGACGCCCTCTCGTTGATCGGAGAACGCCACGCGGGTGAGCGCATCGCCGCCGTCACGCACGCCGTGATGATCCGGCTAGTCGCCGCCACGATCCTCGACCTGCCCGGGGAGCAGTGGCGCATCCCGGTGGGGCGGGGGTCGCTGACGAAGGTCGAGTTCGAGGGCGGCGAGATACGACTCGTCGGCATGCCGGAGGGCGACGACGTCGACTGAGCCGTCGGCAGAGGTTCTGGCGACGGGTACGACCTCTGCCGCACGACACTGGCCCTTCGGCGGATAGTGGCCATCCCCCGAGCGCAGGTAAGCTCGGTCCATCCCCCCTCCCCCATCCCCCATCCCCCATCCCCCAGCCCCCAGCCCCCATCCTTCACGAGGAGCTGCACGCCGATGATCCGACGCACGACGACGATGATCCTGACCCTGGCGCTCTCCGCATCGATGCTGCTCGCTGTGGCCCCGACGGCGAACGCCGCATTCAGCGACTCCCCCGACGACACGTGGATGACGAACGGGCAGGTGTACGCGATCGCGCAGAGCGCCGATACCGTCTACATCGGCGGCAAGTTCCAGTCGGTGCGCCAGTGCCCGCCGGGGCAGAGCTGCGGGGCGGGGAGCGTCGTCAAGGTGCTGAATCTCGCCGCCCTCGATGCGACCAGCGGTGCGGCGATCAAGACCTTCAAGCCACGGGTCGGCGCGCCGGGCGAGGCAGCGTTCGTCTACGGCCTGGCCGTCGCCGGGGGGAAGCTGTGGGTGGCCGGGAAGTTCTCCGAAGCCGACGGCGAGCCACGCCTCAACCTCGCCGCCTACGATCTTGCCACCGGCGAGCTCGACCCTGCGGTCGATCACGAGATCGGCGTCGATATCAGCGACCGCATCCGCGGGATCCATGCGCTCGGCAACCGCGTGTACGTGGCCGGCTACTTCACCACCGTCGACGGGCAGCCTCGGAAGCACCTCGCGGCGTTCGATCTCGACGGTTCTCTCAACACGCAGTGGAAACCACGCACGGCCGGTCTCGCCCGCACGCTGACCTCGACGTGCGACGGTTCGTCGATCATCGCTGGCGGCTCGTTCAGGAAGGCAGCCGGCACGACCGGCACCAACGTCGCGCGAGCTACGTTGGCGATGTTCGATGCGACGACCGGTGCCCTGGACCCGTGGACGCCCGACAACGCTGCGATCCCGAACGGGGTGAACGCGTTCGACCTCGACGCGAGCTGCGATCGTCTCTTCGTGGGCTACGGCGGATCGAACGCTCTCTATGGATTCGATCTCTCCGACGACTCAGGCAACATCCTCTTCGACCTGAAGACCGGCGGGAACGTGCAGACGGTGGATCTGTCGGTCGATGGCACTCGCGTGTACTTCGGCGGCCACTTCGCCAACGTCACCGTAGAGTGCCCCGGCGTCAGCAACAACGTGAACGACAAGCGCGTTCGATTCGCGGTCTCGGACGTGAACGGCTGCATCCGCCAGTCGGGTAGCACGGCGCCGATCGACGGATGGACACCGGAGTTCTCGGGCAAGTTCTACGGCCCGTGGGACATCTTCTCGACCGGAGACCAGGTGTGGGTGGGCGGACAGTTCACCGACGTGTCGGGTTCGCCCCAGTACATGATCGCTCGCTTCACCAACGCGTGACGCGAGCCTGACCCAGCAGGATCATCGGCGACCCGGGTCGACCCGGGTCGCCGACGTGTATCCGAGTTCGGCGCGGGGCTCAAGACGGAGGGCACGACAATGGAGAGCCTCGGAAGCCTGGAGCTCGCGAGGCTCCTCCTCGCGATCACCGCCCTGCTCGTCGCCGCGCACGCCGTCGGGTACCTGGCCCACCGCTTCGGACAGCCACGCGTGATCGGCGAGATCGTCGGGGGCCTGCTGCTGGGGCCGACCGTGCTCGGCGCGATCGCTCCCGGGCTGCACGACCAGGTGTTCCCCGCCTCGGGGCCGGTGCCGCTCGTGCTCGACGCGATGTACCAACTCGGCCTGCTGCTCTTGATGTTCAGCGCGGGATCGGAGATCCGTTCGTCGTTCCAGGCCGACGAACGACGCACCGTGGCCGCGGTCACGATGACGGGCATGGTCGTGCCTTTCCTCGTCGGGCTCGTCTTCGTCACGCTGCTGCCCGAGGGCGCCCACGTCGGCACGGCCGGCGACCGGACCGCGTTCGTGCTGGTCTTCGCGCTTGCGATCGCGGTCACGAGCATCCCCGTGATCTCGCGCATCATGTTCGATCTGGGCATCCTCGAGACTGCCTTCGCCCGCATCGTGCTCGCGGTCGCGGTGCTGGAAGACGTCGCGATCTACGTGCTGCTCGCGATCGCGCTCGGGCTCGTCGCCGGCGGCTCCGGCGAGGGGGTCGGCCTGCCGGCGCTGCTCGGCCTCGAGCCCGGTTCGGCCGCCTCGATCGGGTTCCACGTCGCGGCGACGCTCGCGTTCCTCGGCGTCGCCCTGTGGGTCGGTCCCCCCATCTATCGGTCGATGCTGCGCTTCCGGTTCAACGTCGTGAAGCGGGGCAGCGCGATCGCGTTCCAGATCGTGTTCATGCTGGCCGTCACGATGGTCGCGGTCGCACTCGACGTGGTGCCACTCCTCGGGGCCTTCGTCGCGGGCATCGTCGTGAGCTCTGCGGAGGGCACGACCGGCGCCGAGGCGGCGCGGGAGACGATCCGAAGCTTCTCGTTCGCGTTCTTCATCCCCCTGTACTTCGCGATCGTCGGCCTGCGCCTCGACCTGCTCGACGGGTTCGAGCCCTTGTTCTTCCTGCTCTTCCTCCTCGTGGCGTGCGTCGCGAAGTACGCGAGCGTGTGGATAGGCGCGCGGTGGGCTGGCGAGTCGCGATCCGGCGCCCACAACCTGGGCGTCGCCCTGAACGCGCGCGGGGGCCCGGGCATCGTGCTCGCCTCGGTGGCGTTCGACGCGGGGATCGTCGACGGGGGCTTCTACGCGGTGCTCGTGATGCTCGCGATCGTGACGTCGCTCGTCGCCGGCAGCTGGCTCGGACGTGTCGTCCGGACCGGGGCCCCGCTCCGCTAGAGGGTGCGCTTAGAGGGTGCGCTCCGCGCGGCCGTTCGCGGCGAGCACCTTCACCGCGATCGCGCGCAGTGCCTCGGCGTCGCGCTTCGTGATCGCATCGAGGAACCGCGCCCTGACGCCCGCCAGGTGCACGGGGGCCGCGGCGCGGAACCGCCTCCGCCCGGCGGCGGTGAGCGCGACGAAGGTCGCACGTCCGTCGTCGGGGTCGGGCACCCGCCGCACGAAGCCGTCGCGTTCCAGGCGATCGACCGCCCGCGTCGTGCCGCTCGCGGTCAGCAACACGCTCGCGGCGAGGTCCGTCATGCGGAGCCTCGAGCCCGCGGCCCGCTCGAGGTGGAGGAGCACCTCGTAGTCGGAGAGGGTGAGACCCGCCCGCTCACGCAGCTCGGCGTCGAGCGACTCGGTCGCCGCGTCGTGCGCCTGCAGGAACGTGAACCATGCTTGAAGCTTGATCTCGGAGGCCATGCACCGAGGCTACGCGCACGATAGTTGCGCACGCAACTATCGTGCCTCGATAGACTTGGCCGTTCTCCACCGGAACCCGAGGAGGGTCACGATGTCCACGGCCACGATCGTCACGAACCAGGGCTCCTTCACCGTCCGCCTCATGCCCGAGCACGCCCCTGTCACGGTCCAGAACTTCGTCGACCTCGCGACGGGGGGCAAGGAGTGGACCGACCCTCGCGACGGGCAGACGAAGACCGACGCGCTCTATCCGGGCACGATCTTCCACCGGGTGATCGACGGCTTCATGATCCAGGGCGGCGACCCGACCGGCACCGGCACGGGCGGCCCGGGCTACGCGTTCGACGACGAGTGCCCGCCCGACGGTCCGGCGTTCGACCGACCGGGGCTGCTCGCGATGGCCAACGCAGGCCCCGGCACGAACGGCTGCCAGTTCTTCGTGACCGTCGGGGCCACCGACTGGCTCACGGGCCGCCACACGATCTTCGGCGAGGTCACCGAGGGCTACGACGTGATCGAGCGCATCTCGAAGGCCCCGACCGGAGCGCAGGACCGCCCCACCGACGACATCGTGATCGAGCGCATCGACGTCGCCGAGTGAGACCGGCCCACGGACCTCGCGCGTGACCGCGGTCTGCTGCTACGGCGACTCGAACACCTGGGGCCTCGAGGCCTCGACCGAGGCCCGCCTGCAGCGATGGCGACGCTGGCCGGGGGTGATGCAACGAGAGCTCGGCGACGACGTGCACGTGATCGAGGAGGGCATGAGCGGCCGGACCACGGTCTTCGAGGACCCGTTCGAGCCGGGACGCAACGGCATGACGTTCCTCCCGGTCGTGTTGCAGACGCACGCCCCGCTCGACCTCGTGATCATCTGGCTCGGCACGAACGACCTGTTCGTACCGGGCGGGCTCACGGCCCAGGACGCGGCGCGCGGTGCGATCACGCTCGCCGAGATGGTGCGAGCGAGCGACGCCGGCCCCGATGAGGACGCCCCCGAGGTGCTCGTGCTGATCTCTCCCCCGTTCGGCCCTCTGGGCGTCCTGGAGGCCGACTCCCCGCACGGGGAGCTGGAATCGCGTGGGTTCGCCGATGCGTACCGGCGCCTCGCGGACGATGCCCAGGTGCCGCTTCTCGACCTCGCCCCGTTCGCGGAGTCGAGCCCGATCGACGGCATCCATTTCGAGGCGGATGCGCACGAGGCGATCGGCCTCGGAGTTGCCGCCGCGGTGCGCGACCTGCTCGACCTGCATTGAGGGCCGACGGACCGACGGAAGACACGGCATGCACGGAGGCACGCACGATCGTCACGAGGGACGATCGAGCCGGTAGATCAGGTGTCCCCATCCGGCCCTGATCGTGCCCCGCCAGATCTCGAACCCGAGCTTCTCGGCCACCCGCCTGGACGGCACGTTCTCGGGCCTGATCAACGAGATCAGGAACGGCTCGTCGAGCGCCACGAAGGCCGCCTCGCGGCAGGCGGCACCGGCCTCGGTCGCGATGCCCCGGCGCTGTCGCGAGGCGAGCACGTGCCACCCGAGCTCGACGTAGGAGACGCCGTCGGCCTCCTGGACCGTGGGGCCGCAGTCGCCGATCACCTCGCCCGTGGCCCGGTCCTCGATCGCGAGCAGCCCGAACCCGTCGTGCTCGTAGCGCTCGATCTGGTGCTCGATCCATTCGCGGGCGCCGTCGCGATCGAGGGGAGCCGGGTAGTAGCGCATCGAGTCCGCATCGCCGAGCACGGCGTGCAGCGCGTCGAGGTCGGAGCCGTCTGAGCGGAAGGCCCGCAGGCGCAACCGGTCGGTCTCGATCGGGATGGAGATCAGCACGGAGCTGGGAGCCTAGCGGTGACGAGCCGGGGGCGCGGGCTATCGAACCGGGGCGTCGACGCGGCATACTGCGAAGCTTCCCGCCGCGCGGCTCTCGGCGCGGCCCAGGACACGGAGGAACCGCCGATGACCGACCGACCGAACGTGCTGGTGACCCGTCCGATCATGGAGGCGCCGCTCGCCCGGCTGCAGGAGCGATGCGACGTCACCGTGCACGAGAACGAGTTCGGCATCCCCCGAGACGAGCTGCTGCGGGTGATCGCGGGCCGCGACGCGATCGTGACGATGCTCACGGAGAAGGTCGACGCGGAATTCCTTGCAGCCGCCGGACCGCAGCTGAAGATCGTGGCGAACCACGCCGTCGGGTTCGACAACGTCGACGTGCCCGCGTGCACCGAGGCGGGGGTGCTCGCGACGAACACGCCGGACGTGCTCACCGAGACGACCGCCGACACGGCGTTCGCGTTGCTGATGGCGGCGGCCCGCAGGGTCGGCGAGGGCGAGCGGTTCCTGCGCGCCGGCACCCCGTGGATCTGGGGGCCGCTGATGATGCTCGGCCAGGACGTGCACCACAAGACGATCGGCATCGTGGGGTTCGGCCGCATCGGGCAGGCGGTCGCCCGTCGCGCGAAGGGCTTCGGCATGCGCATCGTCTACAGCGACGCCGTGCAGCTGCCGGGCGAGGTGGAGGCCGAGACCGGGGCCGAGCGCCTCGAGCTCGGCGAGCTGCTCTCGCAGGCAGACTTCGTGTCGATCCACACGAACCTCACGCCCGACACCCGTCACCTCTTCGGCGCCGAGGCGTTCCGGGCGATGAAGCCGACGGCCGTCGTCGTGAACACGTCGCGAGGCCCGGTGATCGACGAGTCGGCGCTCGCCGACGCGCTCGGGTCCGGCGAGATCTTCGCCGCGGGCCTCGACGTGTTCGAGCGGGAGCCCGAGGTGGAGCCACGACTGCTGCAGCTCGAGAACGCCGTCGTGATCCCGCACCTGGGCAGCGCCACGGTCGACACGCGCAACGCGATGGGCGACGTCGTCGTCGACAACGTCTTCGCGGCGATCGACGGCGCGCGCCCACCGACGCTGCTGAACCCCGACGTGCTCGGCGGCTGAGGGGGTGCCCGCCCGGTCGGCCGCCGCCCGGGCCCGTGGTGGTCCACGCCCCATGCCGCCGGAGCTGCGGCGCGACGTCAGGCTGCTCACGACGATCCTCGGCGAGGCGATCGCCGAGAGCGGAGGACCGGAGCTCCTCGACGACGTCGAGGAGCTCCGCAGGGCCACGATCGAGCTGCGCGGTCGCGTGACCGATGCCCGGCGTCGGCGGGTCGTCAAGCTCGTCGGGTCGCTCGACACCGCTCGGGCCGAGCAGGTGATCAGGGCGTTCACGTGTTACTTCCAGCTCGTGAACCTCGCGGAGGAACGCCAACGCATCAGGGTGCTGCGCGCCCGGACACACGGTGCCCGGCCGCTCGACGGATCGATCGCGGCGCTCGGCCCGCTCGCCACCCCCGACGCGTTCGGCGACCTGCGGATCCGGCCCGTGCTGACTGCGCATCCCACCGAGGCGAAACGCCGCGCCGTGGTCGAGCATGTCTGGCGCATCGGGGAGCTCCTCGACCGGCTCGACGACGCCCGACTCGGCGCACCCGAATCGATCGAAGCCAGGCGGCGCCTCCGAGAGGAGATCACCGGGCTCTGGCACACCGACCCCGTGCGTCATCATCGGCCCGAGCCGCTCGACGAGGTGCGCGCCACGCTCGCCTTGTTCGACCAGACGATCTTCACCACCCTACCGCTCGTGTATCGCGAGGTGGATCGGGCCCTCGACCCGGACGGAAGCGGCATGAGGGAGCCGCCGTTCCCTGTATTCCTGCGGTGGGGTACGTGGGTCGGCGGCGACCGGGACGGCAATCCCACGGTCACGGCCGAGACCACGGCGAAGGCCTCGGCGATCGCGACCGACCACGTCCTGCGGGGTCTCGAGGCCGCGACCCGACGCATCGCCCGGACGCTCTCGGCCAGTGAACGCGATGTCGCCCCCTCGACGGCACTGCGCAGGGCGCTGGTGCGCGACGAGCGATCGTTGCCGGGTGCCGCTCGCGAGCTGGCTCGCAAGCTGCCCGACGCGCCGCACCGCCGCAAGCTCGGCCTCGCCGCGCACCGGCTCGCAGCGACGCGCTCCCGAGGCCGTGGCGCCTACGACGGCGCAGGGGAGTTCATCGTCGACATCGACGTGGTGCAACGCTCGCTCGACGCGGGTGGCGCGCCCGCCCTCGCGTGGGGCGAGCTCCAGCACCTTCGATGGCAGGCCGAGACGTTCGGCTTCCACCTGGCCGAGATGGAGGTGCGCCAGCACGCGGCGGTCCTCGATGCGGCGCTGCGCGAGCTCGCGCCGCGGACCGCGGGCAACGCGCGTGCGCTCGATCGACTGGCCCGCGCCAGGGAGATCGACCCGCAGGAGGCGAAGACCGCCGAGACGCGCGAGGTGCTCGCTACCTTCCGGACGGTCCGAGACGTGCAGGACCGGCTCGGCGCGCAGGCGTGCGAACGGGTGATCGTGAGCTTCACCCGATCGGCCACCGACCTCGCGGGGGTGCTCGCGCTCGCGCGTCTGGCGAACCCCACCCGCCCGGCCGACGTGCAACCGGTGCCGCTGCTGGAGACACGTCGCGAGCTCGCGACCGCCACCGACATCCTCGACGCATGGATCGCCCTCCCCGGCACGAAGCGGCTCCTGCGGCGGCGGCACCGCGAACTGGAGGTGATGGTCGGCTACTCCGACTCGGCCAAGGAGTCCGGTGTGCTCGCGGCGAACATCGAGCTCTACCGGGCCCAGCGAGCGATGGCGGCGTGGGCGCGCGAGCACGACCTGCGCCTCACGATCTTCCACGGGCGGGGAGGGGCGCTCGGCCGAGGCGGCGGCCCGGCGAGCCGCGCGATCCTCGGCCAGCCGCCGGGCTCGGTCGACGGTCGGTTCACGGTGACCGAGCAGGGCGAGATGGCGTTCGCGCGCTACGGCGAGCCGATGCTCGCCAGGCGCCACCTCGAGCAGCTCACGTCGGCGGTCGTGCGGGTGACGGCGGCCGGCGGTGCCCCCGACCCGGCCGATCGGTTCGAGCGACAGGTCGAGCTCATGGCCGAGGCGTCGCGCGAGCGATACGAGTCGCTCGTGCGGTCGCCGGGCTTCGTGCGCTTCTTTCGGCAGGTGACCCCGATCGCGCAGATCTCGACGCTGCCGATCGCCTCGAGGCCCGTGTCGAGGGGCGTCGGCGAGGCCGACGATCTCGACGACCTGCGCGCGATCCCGTGGGTGTTCGCGTGGGGCCAGAGCCGCGTGAACCTGCCCGGCTGGTACGGATTGGGGACGGGTCTCGACACCGTCGCCCGCGAGCGCGGCGGGCTCGCGACCCTGCGGGCGATGTTCCGCGAGTGGCCGTTCTTCACGGCGCTGATCGAGAACGCCGAGCTGTCCCTCGCGAAGGCCGACCCCGCGATCGCCGAGCTGTACCTCGCGCGCGGCGACCGCGACGACCTGAGCACGGCGGTCCGCGACGAGATGGCGCGCACGACCGAGCTCGTGCTGCAGGTCGCCGGGCATCCCGAGCTCCTCGACTGCCGTCAGGAGCTGCAGCAGGCGGTCGAGCTCCGCAACCCCTACGTCGACGCGCTGTCGTTCCTGCAGCTGCGGTTCCTCGACGGGCGGGGGCGCGCCGAACGACTCGTGCAGGCCACGGTGAACGGCGTCGCAGCCGGGCTGCGCAACACCGGGTAGGCACCTCAGGTCAGGCAGGCCGACTACCGGACGCGGCTGCCCCTGTGCCATACTCGTGCCGTCTTTGAACCGTCGTTCAAGACGTCACACGGACCGCGGCTGCCCGCGGGAGGGAGGCTCCGAACGATGACCGACCCGACGATCCCGGCGCTGGATCCGGGCGAGCGGCTGCTCTGCGGCCCCGGCCCGTCGAACGTGCATCCGAAGGTGCTCGAGTCGATGCAGCTGCCGATGAACGGGCATCTCGACCCCGACTTCTGGGACATCCTCGTCGATCTCGTCACGGGCATGCGCGCGCTCTGGCGCCGACCCGAAGGCGGACTCACGATCGCGCTCAGCTCGTCGGGCACGAGCGCTATGGAAGCCGGCTTCCTGAGCCTCGTCGACCCCGGCGACACCGTGATCAGCTGCCACTGGGGGTTCTTCGGATCCCGCCTGAACGACTTCGCCCACCGTGTCGGCGCGAACGTGGTCGAGCTCACCGCGGACTTCGGTCAGATCGTGAGCGTCGACCGCATCATGGAGACGCTCGCGGCCAACCCCGACGCGAAGATCGTGAGCGTCGTGCACGCCGAGACCTCGACCGGCGCGGAGTTCCCACTCGGGGAGCTTGCCGAGGCGATGCGCGCGAGCGGGTCCGACGCGCTGCTCTACGCGGACTGCGTGACCTCGCTCGGGGGCCAACAGGTCGAGGCGGAGGCCTGGGGCATCGACTACGGCTACTCGTGCTCGCAGAAGGCGCTCGGGTGCCCGCCCGGCATCGCGCCGGTGACGATCAGCGAGCGCGGCGTGGCCGCGATCCAGCGCCACCAGGGCGCCGTGCCCTACTACTACGACTTCGAGGAGCTCTCGAAGTACTGGATCGACCGGCCGATCACGTACCACCACACGATGCCGATCCTGCAGTACTACGCGTTGTACACGGGCATCCGCCTCGCGCTGGAGGAAGGCCTCGAGGCGCGGTGGGCGCGCAACGCCGACGCCGGCCGGTACTTCCAGGAGGAGATCCGCTCGCGCGGCTACGAGCTGCTCGCCGATCCCGACCATCAGCTCGTGGAGCTCACCGCCGTCAAGGTGCCCGAGGGCGTCGACGGTAAGGAGGTCCAGACGCGCATCCTGCGTGAGCACGGCATCGAGGTCGGTGGCGGGCTCGGGCCGAAGGCGCCACCGATCTGGCGCGTCGGCTTGATGGGCGTGAACGCGCACCGCGAGACCGCCGATCGCGTGCTCTCGGCGTTCGACGCCGTGCTGCCTCGTTGAGGCGCTCCGTGGGGGGGCGGCGACGATGAACCGTGCGCGGCTGCATCGCAGCGAGCTCGCCGTGCCCGGCACGAACGTGCGGGCGATGGAGAAAGCGCCCACGCTCGGGGCCGACGTGGTGTTCCTCGACCTCGAGGACGCCGTCGCGCCCGACGACAAGGAACGGGCCCGCACGAACGTGATCGAGGCGCTCGCTGCCCACGACTGGTCGCGGTGCGCGATCAGCGTCCGCATCAACGGCCTCGACACCCACTGGTGCTACCGCGACGTCGTCGACGTAGTGGAGGCGCGCGGCGAGGTGCTCGACACCGTGCTCGTGCCCAAGGTCGGCTCGCCGTCGGATGTGGAGTTCGTCGCGACCCTGCTCGACCAGATCGAGCAGCGCAACGCATGGGACGCCGGTCGCATCGGCATCCACATCCTGATCGAGACCGCGGCGGGCATGGCCAACGTCGAGGCGATCTCGCGGGCCCGGCCCGACCGCCTCGAAGCCATGGTGTTCGGGGTGGCCGACTACGCCGCGAGCGTGCAAGCGCGCACGACGAACATCGGCGGCGCGAACCCCGGCTACTCCGTGTTGACCGACCCCAGCCCGCAGACGGGGGCACGGGAGATCCACTGGGGGGACCAGTGGCACTTCGGCATCTCGCGCATGGTCGCGGCGTGTCGGGCCCAAGGCCTTCGCCCGATCGACGGTCCCTTCGGCGACTACGAGGACGCCGACGGGTACCGCAGCGCCGCCCGCCGCGCGGCGGCGCTGGGGTGCGAAGGGAAGTGGGCGATCCACCCCTCGCAGGTCGAACTCGCGAACGAGGTCTTCACGCCGGCCGAGCCCGAGATCGAGCACGCCGAGCGCATCCTGCAGGCGATGCAGGACGGCGCGAAGGAGGGCAAGGGGGCGGTCTCGCTCGACGGCCGCCTCATCGACGCGGCCTCGATCCGCATGGCCGAGAACCTGATGCGCAAGGTCGAGCAGATGCGCGCCCGGGGAGGGGAAGCCACGTGAACATCCATGAGTACCAGGCGAAGTCGTTGCTGCGTCAGTACCGGGTGACCACGCCGCGCGGCGAGGTCGTCTACACCTCGAAGGCCGCGGCGCGCGTCGCCGAGGAGCTCGGCGGCCAGCGGTGGGTCGTGAAGGCGCAGATCCACGCGGGCGGCCGCGGCAAGGCCGGCGGCGTGAAGATCGGAAACTCCCCCGCCAAGATCGCCGAGATCACCGACCAGATGCTCGGATCCACGCTCGTCACGGCCCAGACGGGTCCCGAGGGCCAGCGGGTCAGCCGCGTGCTCGTCGAGCGTGCGTCGCGCATCGAGCGAGAGTTCTACCTCTCGATGGTCGTCGACCGCGATGCGCAGCGGATCGTCGTGATGGCGAGCGCCCAGGGCGGGGTCGACATCGAGGAGGTCGCGGCCGCGGACCCCGACGCGATCCACACGGAGTACATCGACCCGGGCGTCGGGCTCGTCGACTTCCAGTGCCGCAAGGTCGCGACCGCGATCGGCCTCGGGAAGAAGACCACGTCGTTCACACGGCTGCTCAAGCGCATGTACCGGCTCTTCCGCGACCTCGACTGCCTGATGCTCGAGGTGAACCCGTTCATCGAGACCGAGGACGGCGAGCTCGTCGCGCTCGACGCGAAGATGAGCTTCGACGACAACGCGCTGTTCCGCCAGGGCGACGTCGTGGAGCTGCGCGACTTCGACGAGGAGGATCCGAAGGAGGTCGAAGCCTCCGGCCACGGCTTGAACTACATCGCGCTCGACGGCTCGGTCGGCTGCATCGTGAACGGCGCCGGCCTCGCGATGGGCACGATGGACGCGATCGTGCACCACGGCGGACGGCCTGCGAACTTCCTCGACGTGGGCGGCGGCGCGAGCCCCGAGAAGATCGCGAACGCGTTCCGCATCGTGCTGCAGGACCCGAACGTGCGGGCGATCCTCGTGAACATCTTCGCCGGCATCAACCGCTGCGACTGGATCGCGACCGGCGTGGTCCAGGCCACGCGCGACCAGGAGATCGGGGTGCCGGTGATCGTGCGTCTCGCCGGCACGAACGTCGAGGAGGGCCGTCGGATCCTCGTCGAGAGCGGCCTCGAGCTGATCCAGGCGGTCGACCTCGACGACGCCGCGGCGAAGGCGGTCCTGGAGGCCGAGGGGGTTCCCGCATGAGCGTCTTCGTCGACAAGGACTCGAAGGTCATCATCCAGGGGTTCACGGGCCAGCACGCGACCTTCCATGCCGAGGAGGCGATGAACACCGGCACGAACGTCGTCGGCGGTGTCACCCCCGGCAAGGGCGGCGCGACCCACCTCGGCCTGCCCGTGTTCAACAGCGTCGCCGAGGCCGTCGAGGAGACCGGCGCCGACGTGAGCGGCATCTTCGTGCCCCCCGCGGTCGCGACCGACTCCCTGCTCGAAGCCGTCGACGCCGGCGTCGACGTCGCGGTGATCATCGCCGACGGCGTGCCCGTGCAGGACATGGTGCGCACGAAGCGCTACCTCGCCGGCACGCTCGACCCGCATCATCGGTCCCAACTCCCCCGGCATCATCACGCCGGGCGAGTGCAAGGTCGGCATCATGCCGAGCCACATCTACATGAAGGGCCGGGTCGGCGTGGTCTCGCGCTCCGGCACGCTGAACTACGAGGCCGTCTCACAGATGACGGCGCTCGGGTCTCGGTCAGTCGACGTGCGTCGGCATCGGCGGCGACCCGGTCAACGGCACCGACTTCAAGACCGTGCTCCAGGCGTTCGAGGGCGACGACGACACCGACGTGGTCGTGATGATCGGGGAGATCGGCGGCCAGCAGGAGGTCGAGGCTGCGTCGTGGGCTTCCCAGTACATGTCGAAGCCATTGGTCGCCTTCATCGCCGGCGTCTCGGCGCCACGCGGGCGACGCATGGGCCACGCCGGAGCCGTGATCGCCGGCGAGTCCGACACTGCAACGGCCAAGCTCGACGCGATCGAGGCTCTGGGACATCGAGTGGTGCGCAACCCCGCCGACATCGGCGACACGGTGCTGAGAGCGGTGAAGGAGACCGGGGAACGGGCAGGTACCGGCGCGTCGTAGGTCCGCTCACGAACGACTGCGCACGAGGCCGAGCATGGCGAGGAAGACCGCAAGGATGACCGTGACGGAGCCGATGAAGAACCGGTTCAGTCCTTCGCCGCACGCTGCGGTGACCTGATCACAGTCACCCCAGGGGAGCCGAAACGTCACGACGAGTCCGCCGACGAGCACAACGATCGCAAGCGCGTACCAACGGTTCACGGATCCCGCCCCTCTTCCAGGGCATCGCTCGGCGCAGTCGTGGCGCTGCCCATCCGAGGGAGCGCTCCAGCACGGTGGGCGAACACGATCGCCTGCTCGAGCCAGCGAAGGCGCTGGGCGGGGGTCGTCATCAGGGAGCCCTCGAGTTCCGCACGGCGGTGCGCCTCCCAGCCGTCCTGCCTCGAAGGATCCCCACTCCGGGTCATCCGTCCCGCTCTCGTTCCTGGATCGCCTCAAGCGCGGCGATGTCCTCCAGGTCCACCGGCCGTCCGGCGATGCGCTTCAAGCGGATCAGATCGTCGATCGACGACACGCGCACGGGCGTGCCCTCGATGTCGACGACCACGGATCGCGCCCACAGCTCCTCGAAGTCGATCGGCTGCTCGACGAACAGATCCACCGAACGCAGGGGGTCGTCGGGATCCCACATCGAGAACACCGTCATCCCCTGCTGGGTGATCCACCGCTCGCGGACGGCCGGGTCGGCGAACCCATCCGCCTCGACGGGCAGCCTCGGACGGAAACCGATCGACGTCAGCGCGTCGATCGCGTTCGCCGCGGCGCGCGGCGCCAGGTCGACCGCGAGGTCCAGGTCCGCGGTGAGCCGGGCATGGCCGTGGAGCACGACGGCGACCCCGCCGACGGTCACGTACCTGACCCCGGCGCGCTCCAGAGCGGCGAAGATCGGCTCGAACAACGTCACCGCTCGGACTATAGGTCGCGATCGACGGTCGCCGCGTGATGCACCGGTAGGGTGGCACGCATGGCGACGCCGTCGACCACGATCTCGGTGCAGGGACGCGACATCAAGGTCACGAGCCCCGACAAGGTCTACTTCCCCGACGCCGACGGCGGGTCGATCACCAAGCTCGAGGTCGTGGAGTACTGGGCGACCGTCGCCGAGGCCGCGCTCAACGGGTGCCGCGACCGGCCGGCGATCCTGCACCGCTTCCCCGGCGGGGTGACCGGCGAGGACACCGAGCCCTTCTATCAGAAGCGCATCCCGAAGGGGGCGCCCGACTGGGTGCGCACCGCGACGGTGAAGTTCCCGAGCGGGCGCACCGCGTCGATGCCCGTGATGCACGACGAGGCCGCGCTCGTGTGGGCGGCCACGCTCGGCTGCCTCGAGTGCAACCCGTGGCCCGTGCGCGCCGACGACGTCGACCATCCCGACGAGCTGCGCGTCGACCTCGATCCGACCGCCGGCGTGCCGTGGGACGACGTGCGCCGGGTCGCGCTGATGGCCCGCGACGTGCTCGCCGAGCACGGGCTGACCGGCTTCCCGAAGACGAGCGGGAAGCGCGGCATCCACGTGAACGCCCGCGTCGAGCGCGGCAACGGGTTCACGAACACCCGGCGGGCCGCCCTCGCGTTCGCGCGCGAGGTCGAGCGTCGCATGCCCGAGGTCGCGACCACCGCGTGGTGGAAGGAGGAGCGCACCGGCGTCTTCCTCGACTACAACCAGAACGCGCGCGATCGCACGGTCGCGAGCGCGTACTCGATCCGCCCGATGCCCGACGCCCGCGTCTCGACTCCTCTGCAGTGGGACGAGGTCGCCGACGTCGAGCCGGAGCGGTTCACGCTGCGCACGGTGCCGGAACGACTGCGCGAGATCGGTGACCCCGGCGCCGATATCGACGACCACGTCGGAACGCTCGACTCCCTGCTCGAGCTCGCCGCCGCCGACGCCGAGGGTGGGCTGGGGGACGCGCCGTGGCCTCCCCACTTCCCGAAGGGCGACGACGAACCGCTGCGCGTGAATCCCTCGCGGGCCAGGAAGGTCGCCGAATGGGAGGCCTGGAAGCAGGAGCAGAAGGGGAAGCCTCGCGGCCAACGCTGAGCGGGTTTGGGACCCTCGCGGGCGGGGAACCCTCCGTCCGACCCGGCGCATCCCGCGCCGGCCGAGCCAACGGGACCGGATGGATGCGTTGAAGCTGCTGAAGCAGGACCACGACGAGGTCAAGAAGATGCTGTCCGACCTCGAGAGCACGACCGAGCGAGCCGAGAAGACCCGCACCGAGGGCCTCGCCACGCTGAAGTCCGAGCTCGAGGTGCACGAGGCGATCGAGGAGGAGATCTTCTACCCGGCGCTGAAGGAGCACCTCAAGACGAAGGACCTCGCCCTCGAGGGCTACGAGGAGCACCACGTCGTCGACATGGTGATGGCCGAGATCGAGGGCGTCGAGCCGAGCGACGAGACCTGGATGGCCAAGTTCACCGTCATGAAAGAGAACCTCGAACACCACATCGAGGAAGAGGAAGGCGAGATGTTCCCGCAGGCCGAGAAGGTCTTCGACGACGACGAGCTGGGCGAGCTGGGCGACCGTGTGCGGGCCCGCAAGGACGAGCTGAAGGCCCGGTCGGCCCAGTAGTCCAGTCCAGACTACTGACCTCTGGTCGCGTCCGCATCAAGCCACGACGGTGGCTCGACGCCGAGCTGCTCGAACCTGACGCTCTCGGGTTGCCGGTCGTCGCGCCAGCGTACGAACGTCGCCGCATGCCGGAACCGCCCGTACTGCATACGGTCGATCGTGACCTCCGCGACGAGCACCGGCTCGATCGCGACCCACTCCAGGTCGCGCCCGGCGGTCCACCGGCTCGGCCCGCCGGGCGCGCGGCCGCCCTCGAAGCTGGGACCCTCCAGCTTTCTGAGCTCACCCAGCATCTCGCGGCGCTCCGCCGCCTTGAACGACGACGTGTGCCCGACGTAGTGCAGCGTGCCGTCGTCGTCGTAGAGGCCGAGCAGCAGCGCGCCGACGCCGTCGCGGGTCTTCGATAAGCGGTACCCGCCGATCACGACGTCGAGCGTGCGGCGGTGCTTGACCTTCACCCACCCCCGCTCCCCCGGCAGGTACGGCTGATCGGCGCGCTTCGCCAGGATGCCGTCCTGCCCGAGGCCGTCCTCGTCGTCGAACCACATCTGGGCGCCGGCGGGATCGTCGGTCCACGGCGCCACGAGCACGGCGGGCGCCGGCGGCATCGACGGGAGGTCACCGGGCGCCTCCGCCCAGCCGAGCGTCGTGGCGAGCGCGCCGAGCCGCGTGCGCCGCTCCGAGAGCGACCGGCCCGTGAGGTCCTCTGCGGCGTCGCGGAGCAGGTCGAACACCACGAGCGTCGCCGGGATCTCCCCCGCCAGCTTCCGCACGCGTGACTCCGCCGGGTGCAGCCGCAGCTGCAGCTCGTCGAATTCCATCGACCCGTCGGCCACCCGCACGATCTCGCCGTCCGCCACGTACGGGCCGTCGCCCGACGACGCCACGGCCTCGACGACCTCGGGGAAGTAGCGCCCCAGCGGCCGCCCGTCGCGGCTCGCGAGCCGGACCTCGCCGCCGACGCCGACGGCGACGATCGTGCGGAAACCGTCCCACTTCGGCTCGTAGGTCCAGCCCTCGCCCGTCGGCATCTCGGGCTGCAGCTTGGCCAGCATCGGCGCGGGCAGGTCGCCCGCGATCGTGCGCTTCGGCATGCCCGGACCCTATCGCTCAGGCGTCGGACAGGAGGATTCGGGATCAGGTACCGGCGTACCATCGCTCGAACCCTGGCCGGTGTTCATCAACGCTCCTCGACGAGGAGGTCAAAGGTCTCGGGGCTCCCGATCGCGGGTCTGATCGCGCACGCCGCCGTTTCAGCGCGGGACGAAGCGGCGCCTGATCGCGTAGAGCACGACGCCGGCCAGGAGCAGGCACGCGACCGTGATCGCCCACGACAGCAGCCCGCTGGCATCGGGTGGCGTGAGGCTCCTGGCCAGCCCGAGGGCCACGACGAGCGCCACGAAGTTCAGCCCGAACCAGATGAACGGGATCTCCAGCACCCGCGGGCGCATCGGGTCTCGGGGTCGCACATCTCGAGCGTACCGGCGGGACATGTCTGGTGCGCTACCGCCCTGCCCGCTCCCCTGAAAGGACGGTTCCAGCCCGGGCCGTGGTCACGTGCGCCCGCGCGACCAGCAGGAACGTCTCCATCTGCCTGCTTCCCCTTCACGGCGACGAGGCCGCGCGACTCGCAGACGAACGCGTCCCGGACGAGCTCGTGGGTCGCCGCCGTGATCTGGATCGCGCCGGGGACGCCCGACGATTCCATGCGGCTCGCGGTGTTCACGGTGTCGCCCCACAGGTCGTAGGAGAACGTGCGGGTGCCGATCACGCCCGCCGTGACCGGTCCGGAGTTGACGCCGACCCGGAACATCAGCCGCCCGCCGTCGACCGGGTTGACCGCCTCGTGGTCGCGGATCCGCAGCGCGAGCTCGGCGATCGCGTGCGCGTGATCGACGCGCGGACGCGGCACGCCCGCCGCCGCCATGTACGCGTCGCCCACCGTCTTGATCTTCGCCAGGCCGAGCTCGTCGACGAACGCATCGAAGCACGAGAACACCTCGTCGAGCAGCTCCACGAGCTGGGAGGGTGAGAGCGACGCCGACATCGGCGTGAAGTCGACGACGTCGGCGAAGAGCACCGACGCCGGTCGATGTCGTCGGCGATCGTGCCCGATCCGTCCTTCATGCGCGGCACGATCTCGTCGGGCAGGATCGCGTGCAGCAGGTCGTCGGAACGCCGCTGGAACCGATCGCGCTGCCGGACGAAGTAGGTCAGCACCGCGAAGGTCAGGACTCCGGTCGTCACCAGGTTGAACGCGATGTCGGCGGTAGGATCCGACGAGCGTGTAGATCGGGTCGACGAGATCGGGCACCACCAGTGCGTAGGCGACCAGGACGACGAACGCGCCGAGCCACCACGTCGGCGGCCCGGTACGCCGAACCCGACCATCGCGCCGAGCACGAGCGCGGTCCCGAAGATCACCGAGAGCCCTGATGGCACGAGCCCCCCGAACTCGCGGTCACCTCCACAGGAGCTGGGTGACGAAGATCGACACGAGCATCGCATCACACCGGGAACCGCTGCGGCCAGCCAGGCCATCGCGAGCAGGAACGGCACCGTCAGCACCGTTCGACGACAGGTTCGTCAGTCGACCGCCGTGTAGCCGGCATCGAGGTCCACACGGCCGGTCGGGATCGTGAAGCCGTCGCGATGTAGAAGGCGACGAGCAGAACCCGCCGCCCGCTCCATTCCGTCTCCGTCTCGTCGGGATACTCCCCGATCGAGAGCACCGGCTCGAGGAGCGCGTCGCCAGCGCGAGACGTCCGCCATGCCGCGGACCCTATCTCGGTTCGGCGTGGCCGTTCCCGCGACCTCAGTCCGGCTTCGGACGTCCTCGGCGCGAGGCCTTCTGTCGCTCGTTCTGGTCGAGCAGCACCTTGCGCAGGCGCACGTTCTTCGGCGTGACCTCGACGCACTCGTCCTCGCGCAGGAACTCCAGCGCCTGCTCGAGCGAGAGCTGCGTCTTCGGGATCAGCCGCACGAGTTCCTCGGCGTTGGCCTTGCGCATGTTCGTGAGGTGCTTCTCCTTCGTGGGGTTCACGTCCATGTCCTCGGCGCGCGCGTTCTCGCCGACGATCATGCCCTCGTAGACCTCCTCGCCGGGGCCGACGAACATCGAGCCTCGCTCCTGCAGGTTCAACAGCGCGAACTGGGTCGTCTCGCCGCGGCGGTCCGCGACGAGCGAGCCGCTCGGTCGCGTGCGCAGCTCGCCGTGCCACGGCTCGTAGCCCTCGAACACGTGGTGCAGCTGGCCGGTGCCGCGGGTCTCGGTCATGAACTCGGTGCGGAACCCGATCAGCCCGCGCGCCGGCACCAGGTACTCCATGCGGATCCAGCCGGTGCCGTGGTTCACCATCTGCTCCATGCGGCCCTTCCGCAGGGCCAGCAGCTGGCTGATCACGCCGAGGAACTCCTCGGGCGCGTCGACCGCGACGCGCTCCATCGGCTCGAGGAGCTTCCCGTCGACGGTCTTCGTCACGACCTGCGGCTTGCCGACGGTGAGCTCGAAGCCCTCGCGCCGCATCATCTCGACGAGGATCGCGAGCTGCAGCTCACCGCGGCCCTGCACCTCCCACATCTCCGGACGCTCGGTGTCGACGACGCGGATCGAGACGTTGCCGACGACCTCCTGGTCCAGGCGCGACTTCAGCAGGCGGGCGGTGACCTTGTCGCCGTCCAGCCCGCTGAGCGGCGAGGTGTTGATCGCCACGGTCATCGAGAGCGACGGCTCGTCCACGCGCGTGATCGGCAACGGACGCGGGTCGTCGGGGTCGGCGAGCGTCTCGCCGATCGTGATCTCGTCGATGCCGGCGATCGCGATGATCTCCCCGGGGCCGGCCTCGTCGGCGTCGACACGGTCGAGCGCGTCGGTCACGTACAGCTCGCTCAGCTTCTGCTGCTCGATCGTGCCGTCGGCCCGGCACCACGCGACCGGCTGGCCACGCCGCACGGTGCCGTTGAACACGCGGCAGAGCGCGAGACGCCCGACGTACGGCGACGCGTCGAGGTTCGTCACGAGCGCCTGCATCGGGTGGCCGTCCTCGTACTCCGGCGCCGGGATGTGGGCGAGCAGCGTCTCGAACAGCGGCTTCAGGTCGTCGGCGAGCGCGTCGGGGGCCTCGCCCGCCTTCCCCTCTCGCGACACCGCGTACAGGATCGGGAACGAGATCTGGTGCTCGTCGGCGTCGAGGTCGAGGAACAGCTCCTCGACCTCGTGCACGACCTCGTCGGGGCGCGCGTCGGCGCGATCGACCTTGTTCACGACCAGGATCACCGGCAGCCGCGACTCGAGCGCCTTGCGCAAGACGAACCGGGTCTGCGGCAGGGGGCCCTCGCTCGCGTCGACGAGCAGCAGCACGCCGTCGACCATCGTGAGCGCCCGCTCGACCTCGCCGCCGAAGTCCGCGTGTCCGGGCGTGTCGACGATGTTGATCTTCACGTCGCCGTAGCGGACGGCCGTGTTCTTCGCGAGGATCGTGATGCCCTTCTCACGCTCGAGGTCCATCGAGTCCATCACGCGCTCGGCGACGTCCTGGTTGTCGCGGAACGCCCCGGACTGCCACAGCATCGCGTCGACGAGCGTGGTCTTGCCGTGGTCGACGTGGGCCACGATCGCCACGTTGCGGATGTCGTCTCTGGTGGGCACGCGGAACTCCGGGTCTCGGCGGGAACGGTTGAAAGGCCCGCGCGGAGCGCGGGCCCTTCGAGTCTACCGCCGCACCGAGAGCGACAGCCCCGGTGCGCCTCGGTCTAGTTCGCGCCGGACTTCAACCTCGCCACTCGTCCTGGTAGAGCTGGTCGTCCTCGGGCGCGAGCTCGCAGAGCGCAGTGGATGTGGCGGAGGGATCCGACATTGCGAACATCCGCCTCTAGGATCGCGTGCCAAGGAGGACCGAAGATGACGGAGCCCACGATCACCGACCTGCTGCGACCCGACGGCGACGGGGCCATCCTGCCCGGCATCGACCCGCGCTCGACGCCGGGCGTCGACGACCGCGAGACCGCCGAGGCGGAGCTGGCCGAGATCGCCGACAGTCTCGACGAGCTGCAGGAGCGGCTCTGGGTCGAGGGCTCACGCTCGCTCCTCGTCGTGCTGCAGGGGATGGACACGAGCGGGAAGGGCGGCACGGTGCGCCACGTCTTCTCGTCGATGAACCCGGCGGGAGTCGAGGTCGCCTCGTTCAAGAAGCCGACCGAGGAGGAGCTCGCGCACCACTTCCTCTGGCGCATCGAGAGGAAGCTGCCGGTGCCCGGCGAGGTGATGGTCTTCGACCGTTCGCACTACGAGGACGTGCTCGTGGTCCGCGTGCGCTCGCTCGTGCCCGAAGACGTCTGGCGAGGCCGGTACGAGGAGATCGTCGCGTTCGAGGAGCGGGTCGCCGGCGCCGGCACGACGATCGTGAAGTGCATGCTGCACATCTCCTACGAGGAGCAGCGGGAGCGACTGCTCGCCCGTCTCGACGACCCCTCGAAGCACTGGAAGTTCCACGAGGCCGACATCGAGGAGCGCACGCGATGGCAGGACTACCAGGCGGCCTACGAGGCCGCGATCCGGGAGTGCTCGACCGAGACAGCGCCGTGGTTCGTGATCCCCGCCGACCGCAAGTGGTACCGAAACTGGGCGATCTCGAAGCTGCTGGTCGAGACGCTGGAGGCGATGGATCCGCAGCTCCCCCGCCCCGACCTCGACGTCGAGGCCCTGAAGGCGAGGCTCCAGCCTCCGAACTGACCCGATCCGATGCACCGCGGCCCGGCGTCATCCTTCGGTAAGGGTTGACCCGTAGCATGGGGTGATGCCCGAGAGGAACCTGCGGACGATCGCGGCGATCGTGCTGCTCCCCATCGCGGTCGCGGCGTGCTCGAGTTCCGAGGGAACCGACGCCACAGGCGTTCCTTCGGCGCCAGCCGAGAGCTCCGCCGTGGAGCCCTCGCCCGAACCCGGCGGCAGTGGTGGTGGCGGTGGCGGCGGCGATCGCAACGGCGGCGGACCAGTTCCCGAGGTCCTCCGGTTCTCGGCGCCCCGCCTCGGCGGGGGCACGGTCGAGGGTGAGGACTTCTCGGGCCAGGACGTCGCGATGTGGTTCTGGGCGCCGTGGTGAACGACGTGCCAGGGGGCGGCCCCTGAAGTCGCGCGGGTCGCGCGAGCCTACGGAGACGACGTGGCGTTCGTCGGTGTGCCCGGCAACGACTCCAGCGACAACATGCAAGCGTTCGTCGACGAGTTCGGGCTTGGATTCCCGCAGGCCGTGACCGAAGACGGTTCCCTGTGGGCGCGGTTCGACGTCGCCTACCAGCCCGCGTGGGTGTTCGTCGACGACTCGGGCGAGACCACCCTCGTGCCCTACGAGCTGCCCGAGGACGAGCTCGAACGTGTGCTCGACGACCTGATCGCGACCTGACCGGTTTCCGCCGGATCAGCCCTCGGCGTCCTCGGGCACGTCGGCCAGCGACCACCCGAAGAGCCCGCCGACCACGAACCCCAGCCCGCTCACGGTGCCGTGCAGCTCGAGCATGCGCGTCACGGACAACGTGTAGTCACCGGTCCACCGTCCGAAGGCGAACTGGACGGCGAGGACGAGCGCGAAGAGCACGGAGCCTCCCGAGACGACGAGCAGGGCCGTCGACCCGGCGGCACGGCCACGGTGCATCGAGCCCATCAGCATCACCACCGCGATCACGAACAGCGCGCCCGACAGGAGCAGCGAGCCCGCGACGTCCCAGACCCCGCGATCGCTCAGCAACCCCGCGGCGAGCACGGGGATCGCCGCGACGGTCACGATGCCCGCGACGCCGGCTACCGATCGCGGCCGACGTTTGATCGCGGCGGCTCGGGTTCGGTCGGCCACGATCGCCGCTCCGAAGCCCGCGAACGTCAGGTGCACGGTGGCGAGCGCGACGCGCGTGTCCGACAGACCCATCGGTCGGAGTTGCCCTCGCCACGCAACGAGGCTCGCCGCGCCGAGGGCGAGGAACACGAGACCCGCGGCGGGCACGATCACCTTGGCGCGCAGCGACGGTGCGAGCACCAGCCATCGCAGGCCGGCCCAGACGGCGATCGCGGTCACGACGACCCACGGCACGGCGAGCCAGGCTGACGACGCGCCCGGTTCGGCCAGGATGCTCGCGACCACGAGCAGTGCTGCAGGCAGCGTCAGGAGCCGGGCGAGTGCCAAGGCCTGTGCGGGCCCCCGAGGAGGGCGGAGCAGCGCGAATCCCAACGGCGCGACGACGAGCGGTCCGACCAGCCAGAGCCCCTCGAGCAGTCCGATCCGATCCGACAACGGCCCGGTCGCGAGCGCGAAGACCACGACCCAGATCACGGTGCCGACGATCGCGTCGACGGGCGGCCCCGCCGTCGGTCGACGGGCGCTCATCCGCGCCCGGTCGCGTGCCAGGCCGTGAGCAGCGAGCGCTCGCGGTCGGGATCGAGCCCTGCCTGCATCGGACCCTGCGGTCGTTCGCGGTCCCAGGCGAGCGTGTCCCTCACCGTCTCCGCGGGTCGTCGACACGTGAGGCCGGCCTCGAAGGCCCTGCTCGGATCGTACGCGTGGAACCCAGGCGCCTCGGGCCACCAGAGCGGGAAGGCCTCGTGTGGATCGTCGTCCTCCCCGGCGAACGCATCGGCGATGAAGGCGTCGTCGACCCACGCCACCCGCGTGTCGGCGCCCGCCGTGGCGGCCGCTGCGCCGATCAGGTCGCCCAGCGTCATCGTCGGAGCCCGGTCGACGACGCCGTACACGCCGGGTGTCGCGCCCTCGGCGAGGGCGAGCACGAACGCGGCCAGGTCGCGGGCATCGACCCACTGCAGGCCGTACTCCGCGGGCGCGGGAGCGACCATCTCCCCCCCGGCGGCGCCCCGACGCACCCAGGACGTGAACCGGTCGGTCGGATCGTGGGGGCCGACGATGAACCCCGGGCGGATCACGCACGCCCGATCGCCGAACACGTCGATGACCTCGCGCTCGCAGGCGACCTTGAGGGGTCCGTACGTCTCGTCGGTCACCTCTTCTGTATCGGGGAACGGTGGTTCGAAGATCGGCGAGTCCTCGGTCCCGCCCGGCGGCATGTCCTCGGGGTGTGCCGAGAGCGACGAGATGAAGCCGTACCACCCGCTGCCCGCGAGGAGTTCCGACGACGCGCGCACCGCCCGGGGCACGTAGCCGCACGTGTCGACAACGGCGTCGAACGTCCGCCCGGCGAGAGCGTCGACGCCTGCCTCGCGGTCGCCGATCACGTGCTCCGCCTCGGGGAACAGCTCGGTCGGGGTGCGATGGAACAGCGTCACCTCGTGCCCGCGCTCGATCGCACGCTCGCTGAGCGCCCGGCCCGAGAACCGGGCGCCACCGATCACCAAGAGCTTCATACGACTCCTCGCTCGCCTCGGATCCGTTCCAGGGGTACTACCACGTACCGCGAGCGGTCGACGCGCCTCCTTACGACCGCGCGGTCGACGCGCGAGCCACCACCCTCGTCGAGATCGTCACGGGGGCCGGCTCGGTCACGGTGCGATCGACGAGGTCGGCCAGCATCTCGGCGGCAGCCGTGCCGAGGTCGCTGGGGTGAAGCTCGAGTGACGTGAGCGGCGGGGTGGTGCCGGCGGCGAGCCCGCGGTCGGTGATGGTCGCCACCATCAGGTCTCCCGGCACGTCGATCCCTCGCCGGCCGCATTCGGCCAGCACGGCCATCGCGTAGGACTCGGAGAGGCAGTACAGGGCGTCGGGAGCGTCGGGCGCGTCGAGGCAGTCCGACGCCGCCGTCCGCGCGATCTCCTCGAACCCGACCCAGGTGCGGGGCGACGCCCAGTCGACGTGCTCGGTGGCGTACACCCACGGCTCGGAACCGCGCCGTTCGCTCCACGATCGATACGCGGCGAGGCTGTCCGTTTCGAAAGACTCCCCGATCGACAGCGTCATGATGCCCACCCGGCGGGCGCCGGACCCCACGAGGTGGTCCAGCATCGCGGCCGTGCCGACCGCGTAGTCGTTGTCGACGACCCTCGTGTCGACGTCGTCCTCGGGGAGCTTGCCCACGGTCACGATCGGCACCGCCCGGTTCCGCAGCTCGCGCACCGCGGGATCGTCGGGCACGGGATCGACGACGATCAGGCCGTCGAGCGGCAGCCGATCCCAGATCGTCGCCTCTCCCGACGGCACGATCACGAGCGCCAGGCCGCGCGCGATCGCCGTGGCGGTCGCCGCATCGATGAGGCGGGCGTTGTGAGCGAACTCCTCGACCGGCTCATGGACCCCATCGGGCAGCGAGACGGTCAACGCCACCAGACCCGTGCGTCCCGAGGCCAACTGACGGCCCCGCGGATCGGGCCGGTACCCGAGGCTCTCGGCGATCTCGCGGACGCGCTGTCGCGTGCCCTCGGAGACGCCGCCCTTCTCGTTGAGGGCGTGGGAAACCGTCGTGATCGACACGCCCGCCGCGCGCGCGACGTCCCGGATCCCCACGTGGCGACGCTCGGTCATTTCGTGATGATAGAACCCGAAGGGCCGCCACCCCGATTCCGCGGCGGATGCCCCTACGCGGCAGAGGTTTCCAGGTCGCTACGGTAGGCCCCCGTACGCGCCAGACCGTTCATGCGAGCCCGGTGAGCGAGCGCCGCCTGAGCCGCCGCGACGTTCGCCTCGTCGCCACCCCAGGCCGCGAGCGACGGCGCCTGCAGCGCCCGCCCGTAGGAGAAGCTCAGCTCCCAGGGCAGGCTGCCGGCGCCGATGCGGTTCATCTCGTTCAACCGGCTGGTCGCGTGCTCGTCGCTCATGCCGCCCGACAGGAACACCACGCCGGGCACCTCGGTGGGAACGTGCGCGGTGAGGCACCTGATCGTGGCCTCGGCGATCGAGACGTCGTCGTCCTGCGTGGCGCAGGCCTTCCCCGGCACGACCATGTTCACCTTGAGGAGCGAGCCGGGCAGGTCGACGCGCGCGGTCGCGAGCGCCGCGTAGAGCCCGTCGAGCGTGCGGCCGGTGGCCGCCTCGCACGCGGCGAGGTCGTGGTCGCCGTCCATCAGCACCTCGGGCTCGACGATCGGGACGACACCGGCTTCCTGGCAGAGGGCCGCGTAGCGAGCCATCGCGTGGGCATTCGCCTCGATCGCGCCGTCGGTCGGCAGGGCATCGCCGATCGTGATCGTGGCGCGCCACTTCGCGAACCGGGCGCCGAGCGCCACGTACTCGGCGAGTCGCTCACGCAGGCCGTCGAGCCCCTCGGTCACTGTCTCGCCGGGGAACAGCGCCAGCGGCTTCGCCCCCGTGTCGACCTTGATGCCGGGGATCACGCCCGCGGTGTCGAGCACGTCGACGAAACGGCGTCCGTCGTCGGTCGACTGACGGATCGTCTCGTCGAAGAGGATCGCGCCGCTGATGTGCTCACCGAGCTCGGGGGTCGTGAAGAGCAGCTGGCGGTAGCGCCTGCGCGCTTCCTCGGTCGACTCCACCCCGATCGAGTCGAAGCGTTTCGCGATCGTGCCGGTCGATTCGTCGGCCGCCAGGATGCCCCTGGACGGCGCCACCAGCGCCCGTGCGGTCTCCTGCATCGAGATCATGGTCACCCGGTTCCGATGATGGAACCGCTCCTGCAACCAGACTATCGCCGCGACGCGCACCCTCACGACGGTGCGGGCGTCTTCAGGGGCGCGGTGCCCTCGCCGATAGGGGAGGATGCGCAACCTCACCGTGCGCGCGTCGTGGGTGGCGACCGCCTTCGCGGTCGCCCTCGCGATCGCCTCACCCATCGCGTCGGGGCTCACGGGCATCGCCGGAGCCGAGCAGGTCGACCGTGCTCGCGGGCCCGTCGCGACCGGGGGGGGTCCGGGGGCGTTCGGCGACGCCGACACGGTCTCGGTGACGGGGGGGACCGAGAGAGCCGGTGCGTCTCGGTCCCCGCGGGGCGCCGTTCCGAAAGCGCCGCGACCCGCCGAGCCCACGAGGCACCTGCTCGTCCGCGTGCCTCGAGACCTCCCGGTGCGCGCCCACCCGGACCCGCACGCGCGCGTCGTCGGCACGATGCCGAGCGGGTCCAAGTACTACGACGTGGCGATCACCGCCTGGATCGAGGACGTCTCGCCCGACGGTCGATGGGGTCGGGTCGAGATCCCTTACGTCTGGCCACGGCGCGAGGGCTGGATCGCCCTGCGCGACCTCGCCCGGCGTGCGACCGCCGTTGAGGTCCGCGTCGACCTCTCCGAACACCGCATCACGGTCACGAAGTCCGACAGGATCCTGTTCGGCATGCCGGCAGCCACCGGGGCGCCGGTGTCGCCGACACCCCCGGGCGAGTACTTCGTGACGGACCGCATCGCGTTCTCCGGCGGGTACCTCGGCACGTTCGCGTTCGGCATCTCGGGGATCCAGCCGAAGCTTCCACCCGGGTGGAGCGGCGGGAACCAGCTCGCGATCCACGGCACGAACGACCCGTCGTCGATCGGTCGCTCGGCGAGCGCCGGCTGTCTGCGCGTGAGCGAACGGTCCCTCGATCGCCTGAAGCCGTTGCTGCAGCTGGGCACGCCCGTGATCGTGGTCCCCTGAGGAGCAGCTGCTCCTCGTACTCTCTGCTCCGACTCCTCGGCTACTCTGGTTCAGACTACCTGGCCCGCTCTTGGGCGAACGCCCGGAGCTGCTTGAGGTGCGCGTCGGCGTGGCGGAACGGTCCCGGCGGGCCGCCGAGCAGGTCCCCCAGGCGGGCGCCCGCAGGCGTGCGCCCCCGCGACGTGCCCGGACGCTTCCAGCGAGTGTCGCCGAATGCCTCGAGGCGGGCGAGCAGCCGCTCGTGGGTCGCCTCCGCACGCCGGCGCTGGTCGGCCGGTCGGCGCGCGGCCTTCCTCGCGACGGCGTCGCGGTTGAGCGCCGAGGTGCTCGTCGACCAGATCACCTTGTCGATCGCGGGACCGTGGTCCTCGTCCCACGCATCGAGTGCCTCGAGCGCGTACTCCTGCCAGCTCTCCAGGTGACCGAGCAGGTCCTTGGGCGACCAGTCGCCGCCGCCGAGCCCAGGTGTCGTCCGCGACCCGGGCGCCAGCCCGTCGTACAGCGCGAAGACCTCCCGCATGCCGTCGTCGACGATGCGGATCGCACGGCGCCTCGAGGGCACCCGCTCGGCTTCGTCCCGCCCCATCGTCGCGAGCCTATGCCTAGGCGACCTGGGCGAGCCACCAGCGTGCAGCGACCAGCTCGGCCACGAGGACCTCGACGAGCAGCGCCACGTCGGGATCGTCGTCGTGGCGGTAGCGCACGGTGCGGTCGGCGCCCTCGACGTCGCGGCCCACGGCAACGACCCGTGACCCTCGCTCGCGCGTCCAATCGAGGATCGCCGGGTCGAAGCGCGAGCCGGCGAACAGCAGCGCTCGGTACTCCAGCGGCTTCGTGAGGTACACGTCGACGTGCAGCCAGTCGCCCGCCTCGCATGCGTCGGCGGTGCGGCGGGGCCCTTCCCGGAGCATCAGCGCGGCCTGCTCCGCCGAGGAGAGCCGCTCGGCGGGGGCGATCGTGAACGTCGCCGACCCCTCGGCGAGCAGGTCCGCGGCGGCGGGGAGCCACGCATCGCGGCGCTCGAGCAGGTCCTCGCTCGCCTCGGCCGCCCGGCGCACAACGCTCGCGACGTCGGCGTCGACGCCGGCGGTCGTCGAGGCTTCCAGGGCGAGCAGCAGGGCGAGCGTGTGCTGGAAGGACCGGCACGCCACCCCGCCCTCCTCGTCGCCCGCGAGCATCGACACGACCGAGTCGGCGGCCCGCTCGATCGCGGAGCCGGATCGGTTCGTGAGCGCGACGGTGTCGCTCGCACCGCGATGGCGGGCCAGCGCTCCGATCGTCTCCTCGGTCCCACCGCTCGCGGAGATACCGATCGCGAGCACGCCGTCGCCGGGCGGCGAACCGCTCTCGAGCGACGCGTACTCGGCGACCGCATCGAGACCGGCGGCGCGCATCCGCGTCGCGAGGACGCCGGCCGCATACCGCGATGAGCCCATGCCGATCATCACGATCCTGCGCGCGGGGACCCGCGGCCACGGCTCACCCGACCCCAGGGAGTCGGCGAGGTCGCGCAGTACCTCGGGCTTGCGCTCCAGATCGCGCTGGAAGGCCCGCGGGTTCATCGATCCCCCATGGGGAACAGGACCCGGATCGCGAGATCGGGCACGTATCGCCAGCGAGGCAGGAACTTGGCCGCGTACACGTACTCGTGGCACTCCTGCGCAACCTCGAGCGGGCGCAGCAGGCGCTCGTCGAACAACTTGGGCATCCCCCGCTCGGCGAGTTCCTGCCGATAGGCGTCGAGGAAGCCTCGCCGGCTCGTCTCGATCCACGACCCGATGCGCTCGTCGTGGCCGGGTCGTCGCGTCGACGCGACCCGCCCGAGGTGATCGAGCGAGCGCACGAACGCCGCGACGTCGCGCGCCGGGGTGTCCGGCGCCCCCCGCTCGGCGGGCGCGGCCATCGGGTTCCCGTCGAAGTCGGTCACGGCGTAGCCGTCCCGCCACTCGAGCACCTGCCCGATGTGGAAGTCGCCGTGTACCCGGGTCATAACGGTGCCGGCGGCGTCGCCGAGCCCCTCGAGCTCGGCACGGATCGCCTCAGCGCGCGCCGCGAGCCGGGCTCCCTCGTCGCCGTCCGTGAGCGCGATCGCCTCGTCGGCGACGGCCAACGCCGCGCGTCGCCAGGCGGCGGCGGTCGACGCATCGGCGGTCGAGACGGGGTGCGGGATCACGTCGGAGGCCGTCGCGAAGCCGACGTGCATCGCCGCCCCGATGCGCCCGAGGGTCGGCGCCGGCCCGAACGCGGACCCGTCGTCGACCTCGCCGTCGAGCCACGCGAGCAGCCGCGCCAGATACCAGTCCCAGCCGTCACGCGCACCCGGCAGGAACGACGCCGCGGTCGCGAGCACGACGTCCTCGCCTCGCGGCGACGTCCACCGGAGCGCCCCGAGCGGCGTGGGGAGGAACCCGAACCCCACGGCGGCGAGATGCACGGGCAGCTCGAGACCCGGTTGCGGCCCCGGCGACGTGAGGGGGAACAGCTTCACGACCGCCGAGCCGCCGACGATCACCGAGTCGTTGGACTGGTCGACGTCGATCGCGACCTCGTCGTTCGTGCCGGCGTCGACCGCGACGTCGAACGTCTCACCTCGGAAGGCGCCCTCCGATGCCGCCCGTCGCATCGTCCGCAGCATCGCCGCGAACACCCCGTCGCCCGCCACGGCCCGTCGCGGTGACCGGTCGGCATCGGCAACGGGGACGACCACGAACCCGGTCTCGACCCCGGCGACCGCGAGGGCCCCTCCGGGGCCGAGATCCAGCCGGTCGAGCGGCTCCGCCCCGGCCTCCGACGTCGTCGCGGCTCGTCGCCGCGCAGGGAGCAGCTCGTGCCTCGGTGCCGCCCGAACCCACGACGCGATCGAGGAGCGACCGCCGTTCACCTCCGCCGCGGACATGCCGACGAGCTTACCCCTCGGTCCCCTCCTCACCTGCGGGAACCGCTGTGCCGGAGGTGAAGCCTCGTTCCTGACCCGCGGTCGGCCGAACGCTGGACCCCCCCGTGGAACGCCGGGTACGGTCGCGGGCGATCCCGGGACGAAAGGCACGCGCACGATGGGCGACCGCACGATCCGACACATCGAGCACACGCGACGCATCGACATCCTCAGCGAGCAGGAGCTCGAGGACATCCGCGAGGCGAGCCTCGAGGTGCTCGATCGCACCGGCATCGAGGTGCGGTCCGAGCGCATGCTGAAGGAACTCGGTAAGGCGGGCGCCGCGATCGACGAGTCGATCGGGCGGGCGCGCTTCCCCAGGGACGTCGCGCTCGGCGCGCTCGCTCAGGTGCCGCTCGATCTGCCGCTCTCCTCTCGGGAGCCAGGGCTCGACCTCCAGCTCGACGGCACCCGCGGCTACCTGGGGGTCGACGGCAACGCGGCCGAGGTGCTCGACCTCGAGACCGACGAGCGCCGCGCATCGGACAAGAGCGACTGCGAGACGGCGACGCGCATCGGCGACGCCCTGCCCCAGGTCGGCTACATCTGGCAGCCGGCATCGGCGCGCGAGTTCCCGGTGCCCGTCGAGCCCCTGAACAACTTCCAGGCGAACCTGCACAACACCGGCAAGCACGTCTGCATGATGACGGCGGTCACGCCCGAGCAGGCGCGCGCCGTCGTGGAGATGGCCACGATCGCGGCCGGGGGCGAGATCGACCTGAACGAGCGGCCGATCGTGAGCGCGTTCCAGTGTTCGGTGTCGCCGCTCGTGTACGACGGCGGGCCACTCGAGGCCGCGGTCGAGTTCGCGAACGCCGGCGTGCCGTGCGGGTTCATGGTGATGCCGATCCTCGCGGCGACGTCGCCGATCAGCCGGGCGGGCACGCTCGTGATCTCCAACGCCGAGGTGCTCGCCGGCGTGATCTCGCTGCAGCTCCTGGCCCCCGGGGCCCGCACGTTCTTCGGCTCGTGCGCGACCACGATGGACATGCGCTCGGGAGCCGCGCTCTGCGGCGGTCCCGAAGACCTCGTCTTCCAGATGGGTAACGCGCAGCTCGCACGCAGCTATGGGCTGAAGTCCATGATCGGCACGTTCGCGAGCGGCTCGAAGTCGGCCGACTGGCAGGCGGGCGTCGAGAACGCGCTCAGCGGCTTCGCGAGCTGGATCTCGGGCGTCGATATGTTCTCGGGCGCGGGGTTGCTCTACGCTGCCCGCGTCTTCAGCCACGCCCAGCTCGTCCTCGACGCGGAGCTGTTCGACCTCGTCGCCTCGATGGCCGAGGGCGTGCAGTCGACCGCCCCCGAAGAGCTGGCCGTCGAGGTGATCGACGCGGTCGGACCGGGCCAGCACTTCCTCGACCAGGAGCACACGCTCGAGCGCATGCACGACGTGTGGCCCTCGGCGCTGTTCAGCCGCAACTCTTGGGAGGAGTGGGAGGCGGAAGGTCGCCCGATCCCGAAGCAGAAGGCGACAGACGTGGCGAAGCGCCTGATCGCCGAGCACGAGGCCTACCCGCTGCCCGACGGCGCCGCCGAGGCGATCCAGACGGTGATCGACGATTTCGAGAGGGAGCACGTCCGCTAGGGCCTTGGTTACCGGCGCCGCGCGGGTCTGGAGTACCCTCGCTGCGCGCTTCCCCGCAACCCGAAAGGAACGACGATGTCCGAGGAGCTGCTCGAGATCCTGCGCGTGAGCCTGATGGGCGCGAAGAAGGACGCCGCGCTCGAGGCCACCCAGATGCTGGTCGACCAGGGGGTCGACCCGGTGATCATCCTGGAACAGGGGATGGCCGCCGCCATGTTCGAGCTCGGCGAGCGCTGGAAGCGCGGCGAGGTCTTCCTTCCCGAGGTCGTGGCCTCGGCCACCCTGTTCAAGAAGTGCAATGAGATCGTCGAACCGGCGCTGCTCGCCAAGGGCGGCTCGAAGAAGGGCGCGCTGGTGGTGACGGCCACGGTCAAGGGCGACCTGCACGACCTGGGCAAGAACATGGTCGGCGCGATGCTGAAGACCGTCGGCTTCGAGGTGCACGACCTCGGCAAGGACGTGCCGACCGAGAAGATCATCGACGCGGTGAAGGAGCTGAACCCTGCGATCGTCGGACTCTCGGCCCTGCTCACCACGACGGTCCCCCAGCAGAAGGTCGTGATCGAGGCGCTCGAGGCCGAGGGGCTGCGCGACAAGGTCAAGGTCATGGTCGGCGGAGCACCGGTCACCGAGGAGTGGGCGACGTCGATCGGCGCCGACGGGTTCGCACCCGACGCGCCCGAGGCCGTGCAGAAGGCGCTGGAGCTGGCCGGCCTCGCCGCCGACGAGGCGGAGGCCGTGCTCGGTAGCGTCTGATCGGCACGGTTCCGCGCGACGGTGCGCGGTGCCCATAGGATGGGTTCCCCGCGACCACCCCTGGGGATCAGGAGGACCTCAGTGCCCACGCGTCTCTCGATCCACGCCCGGCGACGCGTCGCATCGCTCGTCGTCCTCGGTGCCGTTGCCTCGTGGCTGTTCCAGTCGGCGGCGATGCCGGCGGCGGCGGCGCCTGCACGGCCCGAACTCCGGCCAGCGACGCCGGAGCTGATCGACCGAGCCGTTCGTCGAGGTGAGATCTCCGCAGCCGAGGGGGCCTTGTACCTGACGTGGGCGTTCACCGCTCCGGCGAGGCTGCCCGAGGCGTACGTCAGCGACACACCATGGTCGGGCACCCTGCCGTTGCTCCGGCTGCGAGAGCGCCTCCCCGCCCTGGGCGACGCACCCGCCGCCGTCGCCGCTCGCATCGAGCTTCGCGGCTCCACGTTCGCGTGCCCCGGCACCAGGGGCTCGCTTCCCCAGACCAGGTCGACGTCGCACTTCTACGTGCAGTACAAGGCCTCGGCGTTGCAGGGGCTGTCGATCGGCTCGTACACATCTGCTCTCGAGACCACGTGGACGACCGAGATCGGCCGGTTCGGATGGGCCAAGCCGCCGGCGGACCCGGTCAGCTACCCGCCCGGTCGCCGGTACCCGGTGCGGATCGAGAAACTCGGCACCGGCCTGTACGGGTACGTGGCCGGCACGCGCGTCGCCGGCAACAACCCCTCGACACCCTGGAACGACCGTGACGCGGTCGCGAGCTGCATGGTCCTGAACCGCAACTTCGGACCGTTCCCCGGAACGCCGCTCGACGCCCTGCGCGCGACCGTCGCACACGAGTTCAACCACTCGATCCAGTTCGGATACGGCGCCCTCGGCGGAACAGGCAGGGCCGCCGACGTCATGGTGGAGGGCCTGGCCACCTGGGTGGAGGACGAGGTCTTCGACTCATCGAACGACAGCTACAACTACCTCTGGCCGCAGTTCGCGAAGCCGATGGGCCGATACACCGCGTCGCCCTACCCGTACTGGGTGGTGTTCCGGGCCATGGCGGAGCGTTTCGGCTCGGGCGAGCGCAACGGGTCCGAGGCCGTCTACCAGACGTTCTGGGAACAGGTGAGCAAGGGCAAGTCGACGAACCTCAAGGCGCTCGCGAAGGCGTTCAAGGCCAAGAACACCACCCTCGCCGGCGCGTACCACGGTGCCGCGATCGCGCTGCGATTCCTGGCCGACTGCTCGTCCACGCCGCGGAAGTACTGCCTCGACGAGGGGCCCGCTTACGCGGCGTCAGTCGCCGGGCCCAACGACGACCACGCGACGCTCGGCGCCGCCGACTCGATCTCCCGCAGGATCCCGAACGACTTCGCGCTCAACTGGATCGGCCTGCCGACGGCCGCGGGCACCGACCTCACGGTCACCCACGACGGCGGCCGAGGGGTGTTGCGGGTGGGCGTCGCCTGCCTCGCGGGCGACTCGGTCTCGGTCACGCCGGTCGGCACGGCCACGAAGAGCGGCGACGCCGCAGCGTCCGGCCTCGATCTCTCGGCGTGCGACGCCGCGAGTGCGGTGATCTCGAACGTGAAGCTGACCGCCGCGACCCCATCGTCGATCACGCGGACCCGCTACACGATCGAGACCGGCTAGGGCGACTCGGTCAGGCCTGGCCGATCGGGTCGCTCGAGATGTCGCCGCGCACCGGACCGAGGGGCTCTCCGAGCTTCGTCGCGACCCGGTCGAGCCTCGCGACGTACGCGTAGATCTCCTCGCGCAGGCGCTTCGCGTGGTCGCTGAGGCCCTGCAGGTCGGCGAGCCTCCAGTGCTTGTCGAGGATCGGCCGCAGCACCTGGTCGTGATGGATCCGCAGGTTGTAGATGCCGGCCTGCGCCATCGCCTTGGCCTTCTCGCGGAAGCCCTGGATGCCCGCACCGGGCATCGCGAAGTTCGTGATCTGCCGATGCATCGCCTCGACCATCGCGTTCGGATCGAGCTCGATCGCGCTGACAGCCATGTCGCGGTAGAAGACGTAGTGCAGGTTCTCGTCGGTGGCGACGCGCGCGCAGAGCTTCTCGGCCGTCTCGTCGTCGGTGATCGCGCCCGTGTTGCGGTGAGAGATGCGGGTCGCGAGTTCCTGGATCGTCGTGAACACGACGCCGTCGAGCGGCCCTTGCTCGGCGAACTCCGGGTACCAACCGCGCAGCGCCTGATCCATGCGTCCCTGCTCCAGGACCGTCGGGTCGACGCCGCGCGTGACCGTGAGGTAGTCGCGCAACACGATCGCGTGTCGGCCCTCCTCGGCGGTCCACCGCCGGACCCACTCGCCCCACGCCTCCTCGTTCCCGAACGTACGCCACAAGCTCAGGTGGTAGTAGGGCAGGTTGTCCTCGGTGAGCAGGTTGACCTCGAGGGCGGTCTGCGCCACGTCGGGGAGCCGTGAGTCGGCGGCCTGCCACGGCTCCTTGACGAAGTTCCGGCCCTCCTCGTACGGCACGTAGTCGTGCGGCATCCACTCCGACGTGGTCGCCACGTGGCGATCGAGGGCCGAGCCCACCTGGGGCATCAGCTCGTGCAGGATCGCCTCGCTGGACATGCGGGGGGCGCCCGCTCCGTTCGCTGGGGTCATCGCTCGCTCCTCGGTCGGTCCCGGTTCGTCGCCCGGCTGGTGCCGCATGGGTTTGTGCATAGGTTCAGCACCAAAACCTCTGCACCGATGTGACACGCTGGGTGTATCGCTCAAGGAGCGGCGTGGTGGAACTCTTCCAAGGGTACCGCGTAAGAAGGCCGGTCCGCTCGGGGACGTCCGACGCCCGGTCAAGCGCGAAGACGTGAGCAGTGGTCGCCCGACCAGGCGGCCGAGACGATGGAGACGAGGAGTCGGAACGTGAAGATCGCCGTGATCGGTAGTGGCATATCGGGGCTGGGCGCCGCCTGGGCTCTCTCCCGGCACCACGAGGTCGCGGTGTTCGAAGCCCAGGATCGTCTCGGAGGACACGCGAACACCGTCGAGATCGAGGACCGCGGCCGGGCCGTGCCCGTCGATACCGGCTTCATCGTCTACAACGAGCGGAACTACCCGAACCTCGTCCGGTTGTTCGAGGCGACCGGCGTGGCGACCGAGCCCAGCGACATGTCGTTCTCGGTCTCGGCGGAGGGCGGAGCGTTCGAGTACCGCGCGCGCGTGCTCGGCCTGCTGGCGCAGCCGTCGAACCTGCTGCGACCTTCGTACCTGCGGATGGTCCATGAGATCGTGCGGTTCAGCCGCGAGGCGAAGGCGCTCGTCGGACGGGAACCCGGCGAGTCCACGGGCGAGTGGCTCGAACACGCCGGCTACTCGTCGGCGTTCCGCGACGACTTCCTGCTGCCCATGGTGGCGTGCATCTGGTCCTCGAACCTGCGGCAGATGCTCTCGTACCCGGCGGCGACGATGGCCGGCTTCCTCGACAACCACGGACTGCTCGATCTCGGGAACCGCCCGCAGTGGCGCACCGTGAGCGGCGGGAGCCGCGAGTACGTGCGTCGGGTCGCCGCGTCGCTCGATGACGTCCGTCTCGCGACCCCGGTCGACTCGGTGGTGCGCGATCCCGGCTCGGTGCTGGTCCGCGATCGGCGGGGGCGGGCCGAGCGATTCGACCACGTGGTCGTCGCCACGCACGCCGACACCGCCCTGACGATGCTCGGGAACGACGCCACGGCCGAGGAGCGGCACCTGCTGCGATCGTTCACGTACCAGGAGAACCTGGCGGTGCTCCATCACGACCCGGCCGCGATGCCGCGTCGGCGCCGGGCCTGGTCGAGCTGGAACTACCAGGCGCGGGAGCGCGGCGGGGCCGGCGCCGACGGGGGCGTCTCGCTCACCTACTGGATGAACCTGCTGCAGAACCTCGACACCGAGCGCCCGGTGTTCGTGACGCTGAACCCGGTCGAGGAACCCCGCGATCGGGTCGCGTCGTTCGTCTACCACCATCCCCAGTACGACCGAGCCTCCGTCGAGGCGCAGTCGGAGCTGGCGTCGGTGCAGGGGATCCGCCGCACCTGGTTCTGCGGCAGCTACTGCGGGTACGGGTTCCACGAGGACGGCCTGCGCGCCGGCCTCGAGGTCGCAGCGAGGCTCGGCGCGCCCGCACCATGGGCGACCGGGCCGGCCGAGCCGCCCGTCGTTTCCGCGATCGGCCTCGAACCGGCAGGGGTCGGAGGATGAGCATGCACAGCGCCCTCTACGTCGGGAACGTGATGCACGAACGGTTCTTCCCCCGGCGCCATCGCATGTCCTACGGGGTGTGGTACCTGCTCGCCGACCTCGACGAGCTGCCGGAGCTCGACCGCCGGGTCCCCGGCTTCGGGCTCAACCGCCCGGCGCCGGTCAGCTTCCACGATGCCGACCACGGGGCCCGGGACGGATCGCCGCTGCGACCGTGGATCGAGGAGAGGCTCGCCGAGGCGGACATCGACCTCGAAGGCGGGCCCGTGCGCATCCTCGCCTTCCCTCGCGTCTTCGGCTACGCGTTCAACCCGATCTCGGTGTGGTTCTGCCACGGGCCCGACGGCGAGCTTCGGGCGATCCTCTACGAGGTCTCGAACACGTTCGGGGAGTGGCACGACTACCTCGTGCCCGTCTCCCCCGGCGACGTGACGGGCAACGACCGCGGCCACAGCGTGCGCACGATCTTCGACAAGGAGCTGTTCGTCTCGCCGTTCATCGACATGGCCGCGACGTACGACTTCTCCACGCGGGTGCCCGACGAGCGCATCTCCGTCGTGGTGCGGGAGACCGCGGCCGGCGGCCAGGTGTTGGTGGCCACGCTGGGGGCACGTCGCCGGCCGCTCACCGGGCGCTCGCTCGCGTCGGCGCTGCTCCGGTATCCGTTGGTCACCGTGAAGGTGATCGGGGGTATCCATTGGGAGGCGCTGAAGCTGTGGCGCAAGGGCGCCCCCTACCGGCGACGCGGCGCGCCCCCCGCCTCACCGATGACCGTGGTGGAGGGCGCCAACCGTCCGGCACGGTTGACTTCCGGAGCCGGCTCGGGCCGGGGTACGCTCGCGCGATGAACGCGCTCGCGGGCACCGCCGAGCGACGGATCCTCGACATCGTCGGGGCTCGCGTCCGCGCAGGCCGAGCCTCGATCACGCTCCCCGACGGCACGCACCTCGTGTACGAAGGACGCCACGCGGGCCCCGCCGCCCACGTGTCACTGCACCGGTGGCGGCCGCTCCGGCTCGTCACCACGACCGGCGCGATCGGGCTCGCCGACGCCTACGTTCGCGGCGACTACGACGTCGACGACCTCGAGGCGTTCCTCGAACTGTGCGCCCTGCACCTCGAGCCCGAGTACCGGGCCCCCGTGCCGGACCGGCTCCACAGGTTCGGACGGTGGGCGTGGCGGGTGCTCGGCGATCCGTCACGTCCGCGAGGCCCGCTCACCGACGTCGTGCAGCACTACGACCTCGGCAACGACTTCTACGCGGAGTGGCTCGACGAGACGATGACGTACTCCTCGGCGGTCTTCGCCGACCCCGACGAGGCGCTCGAGGACGCGCAGCGGCGCAAGTACGTGCGCCTCGCCGCACGCACGGGCGTGCAGGAAGGCGAGCACGTGCTGGAGATCGGCTCGGGCTGGGGCGGGTTCGCCGTCTTCCTTGCCGCCGAGCTCGGCTGTCGGGTCACCACCGTGACGATCTCGAAGGAACAGCACGAGTACGTCGAGAAGCTCGTCGTCGAGCACGGCCTCGTCGACCGCGTCGACGCCCGCCTGCAGGACTTCCGCACGATCGAGGGAACCTACGATCGCATCGTGTCCGTGGAGATGATGGAGTCGATCCCCAAGCAGCTGTGGGATCCGTTCTTCCGGCAGCTCCGCTCGCGCGTACGCGCGGGAGGCTCGATCGGACTGCAGCTGATCGTGGTCGCCGACCGTCACTGGCGCGAATCCGACGAGCACCCGGACTTCGCTCGTCGCTACATCTTCCCGGGTGGCCAGGTGCCGGCGCCGTGGGTGCTGCGCGAGCTCGCCGCGCGGCACCGGCTCGACTGGCGCGAGGACGCCGGGTTCGGCGCCTCCTATGCACGCACGCTCGCGTGCTGGCTCGAGCGGTTCGACGCGGCGTGGCCTCGCATCGCGACGATGGGCTTCGACGAGCGTTTCCGGCGCATGTGGCGCTACTACCTCGCGTACTGCGGCGCGGGATTCGCGAGCGGTCGCACCGACGTACGCCAGATCGTGCTCGACCCGGCCTGACGCGTCCCCGTCGGTCGCCGCGTCTGTCGGTCAGCCTCCGCCCGATGGCGGGGAGCATCGGCCGAACGTCGCTTCCCTTGCCGCGCAGGTCAAGACGTGAGTCGGCCGACGCCGATACCCCTCGTCATGAGGGGGCTCGCATGACGAGGGGTGATGACGGCGCGGGACTCGCCACCGCGGCCGTGTCTCGGCGCAACTTCGTGCGCGCCGCCGCGGTCGGCAGCGTGCTCGCAGGATCCGGGGTGGCCGCGGGGGTGTTCGACGCCCTGCCGGCCGGAGCGGGTGGCTCGCTCGTGGCCACCGATCCCGACCTGCACCTGCTCCGGCGGGCGACGTTCGGTCCGACCGAGGATCTCGCGAAGGAGATCCGCCGGCTCGGGCGCAACCGCTGGCTCGATCGCCAGCTCCACCCCTCGAGCGTGAACGACAGCTTCTGCCTGGACTACGTCGCCGACCGCTACCCGGACCTCGACATGACGGTGCGACGGGCCTATGACACGCTCGAGGGCTCGTGGGACCTGATGTACGCGCTCGGCCAGGCCGCGATCGTGCGGGCCACGTGGAGCAAGCGACAGCTCTTCGAGGTGATGGTCGACTTCTGGTCGAACCACCTGAACATCACGAACCCGCACGAGGCGTGCTGGTGGTCCCGGCACGACTACGACCGGCGGGTGATCCGCAAGCATGCGCTGGGCAAGTTCAAGGACATGCTGCGGGCGTCCGCGACGCACCCCGCGATGATGATGTACCTCAACAACGCGGAGAGCACGAAGGACAATCCGAACGAGAACTACGGCCGCGAGATCCTCGAGCTGCATTCGGTCGGCGTCGACGGAGGCTACGACGAGGAAGACATGCGTCAGTCGACCCTGGTGCTGACGGGGTTCGGCATCAGCTGGGACACAGGCGAGTTCGAGTACCACGACTGGGCCCACCACACCGGCCGGGTCCAGGTCATGGGATGGAAGGCCGCGAACAAGAGCCAGGCCAAGGGCAAGGACGTCGGGCTCGCCTACGTGAACTACCTGGCGCACCACCCGTCGACGGCAGAACGCATCGCTCGCAAGCTCTGCTACCGGTTCGTCTCCGACGACCCGCCGCGGTCGCTCGTGGACGCGCTCGCCGAGACCTACCTCGACCACGACACGGCGATCGTGCCGGTGCTCGAGAAGCTCTTCCGCTCCAAGGCGTTCGACTCCTCGGTGGGGAAGAAGGTGCGCCGCCCCTTCGAGGACGTCGCGGCGACCCTGCGCATCCTGAACTTCCGCCCCGATCCTGAGGGCGTCGACGGACAGCAGGGTCTCTACTGGATGACCGAGGGCCTCGGGCACCTGCCGATGGGATGGGCGCCGCCCGACGGCTACCCGGACGCCGGCGATCCCTGGCGTTCGGCCGGGCCTCACCCTCGGTCGGTGGAACATGCACGTCGAACCTCGCCGGCCGGATGGTGGCCGGCGAACCACCTGAAGATGCCCGAACCTCCGGAAGAACGTGCTTCCGGAGAAGCTCCCGAAGACCCACGGCGCGCTCGTGGACGCGCTGGCGAAGCGCCTCGTGTTCCGCAAGCTCCCGGCCGCGCATCGTGACGCCGTGCTCGCGTTCCTCGGCGTCACCGCCGCGACACCACTCGATGAAGACGACGCGGCCGTGGGCTGGCGTCTGCCCTACCTGGTGGCGCTGATCCTCGACACGCCCAGCCACGGGATCCGGTGATCGACATGCCAGAGCCAGAACGCATCACCACGATCGACGTCACCCCGCTGCCCAACCGTGTGGCTGTCCGCGCATACCAGAGATCTCACGCCGCTCCTTCTTGAAGGCGGCGGGAGCGACCGGCATCGTCGCCGGCCTCGCGAGCGAGGGGATGTTCACGCGACTCGCCTTCGGCGCGACGCCCTACGTCGGCGACGTGCTCGTCGTGCTCTCGCTCCGTGGCGGCATGGACAGCCTGCAGGCGGTCGTGCCGGCCGCGGCGGCCCAGTACGACCACTACGTGAACCATCGCCCGGGCATCGCGGTGCCGCAGAACCAACTGCTGCCGCTCGACGCGAACTTCGGCATGCACCCCGCCATGGCCCCCCTCAAGCCGTTCTACGACGAGGGCTCGCTCGGCATCGTGAACGCCGTCGGCATGGCCCAGCCGAACCGCTCCCACTTCTCGCGCGATGGAGGAGATGGAACGTGCGGCGCCCGGCACGTCGCTGCGCACGGGATGGCTCGATCGAGTCCTGGGGCTGCGCGAGACCGGACTCTCCGTTCCAGGCCACCCAGATCGGCTCGAACAGCGCCGCCTCGGCGTTCCTCGGACCGGCGCCCGAGCTCGCGATGTGGAACATCGAAGGGTTCGACCTCTCGGGTGCCTGGTGACCCGCGAACGAGGAGGCACGGTGGGACACCGCCCTGCGGGGCGTGCACGACGGCGCGCCCCGAATCGATCGCGGCCCCGCGCTCACCGCCTCGGTCGCCCTGTCGACCGGCGTCGCAGCTGCGCGAGGCCGGCTACACGCCCGCCAACGGCGCCGTCTACCCGGACTCCAATCTCGGCCGACGCCCTGCGCGACGTAGCCCAGCTGATCAAGGCCGACGTGGGGCTCCAGGTGGCAGCGGTGGACTACGGCGACTGGGACATGCACGCCGGCCAAGGCGACATCGATGGCGGCTGGATGGTCGACCACCTCGGGGAGTTCTCGTCGGCGCTCGCCGCGTTCGCGACCGACCTCGGGAACGCGATGGGCGACGTCACGCTGATCACGCTCACCGAGTTCGGGCGGCGGGTCGAGGAGAACGGCTCCGGCGGCACCGATCACGGCTTCGGGCAGGCCGTCTTCATGATGGGCGACGGCGTGAGGGGCGGGCAGGTGCACGGCGACTGGCCGGGGATCGCGCAGTCAGACCTCGTCGACGGCGACCTCGACGCGACGACCGACTACCGCAACCTGCTGGCCTCGGTGCTGGAGAAGCGGTGCGGCGCGAGCGCCGGCGATGTCGCCGGCATCTTCCCGGGCATCGACAACGTCCGGCCCGACGTCGTGCAGCAGCGGGCGTCGTAGCGGCTACCGCGTCGTCGAACCGCGCACCGAGATCGAGGTGGGCACGTCGCGGACCGAGACGACCGGTCGCCCCTCGAGCACGTCGACCAGCAGCGTCGCCGCGACCTCTCCCAGCCGGTCCTGGTTGAGCTCGAGGGTCGTGAGCCCTGGGTGCGCCGACGCGGCGAGACCCACCTCCGCGATCGTCGCCACGAGCAGGTCGGCGGGGACATCGACGCCTGCCTCGTTCGCAGCCGCGATCAGCTCCACGGCCTGGCGCTCGTACAGGCAGAAGACACCGTCGGGGCGGTCGGCCCGATCCAGGAACGCGGCCGCCCCTGCCCTGAGATCCTGCGCCGACGCCGTGGAATCGGCGTCGACCGTATGCACGAACGGCGCTTCCCCGCGATCGGCGCACCACGCATGGTACGCAGCGACCGCATCCTCGGAGAACGTCTCGAACGTGCGCAGGCCGATCATGCCGACCCGGCGCGCCCCCGCGTCGATCAGGTGGTCGAGCATCGACCGAGTCGCCGCCGCTCGATCGTTCTCGACGACGAGATCGCTCGGGTCGCCGTGCGGGTCGCGGCCCACGAACACGATGGGCGCCCCCCTCCCCCGAAGCATCGGCAGGGTCGGGTCGCCGTCGGCCGGGTCGATCACGATCACCCCGTCGAGCGGGAGCCGGCCCCACGTCTCCGGACCGGCGGTGGACGGTGCGACGACGAGCGCGTACCCCCGCCCCACCGCCGCTCGCGTGGCGCCGTTCATCAACGCGACGTAGTAGTCGATCTGGGTGAACGCGATCGGAGCGTTGCCGGGCAGCGAGACCACCGTCGCGATCATGCCGGTGCGCCCGCTCGCGAGGCTCTGGGCGACGGGGTGCGGGGTGTACCCGAGATCCGTGGCGATGCGGCGGACCCGCTGCCTCGTCTCTTCCGTGAGCCGGCCCTTGCCGCTCAGCGCGTGCGAGACGGTCGTGATCGACACGCCGGCCGCCTCCGCGACGTCCTTGATGCCGACCCTGCGCTTGGCCCCGTTCGCCGGGCGACTCATGCGCCGACCCCGAGGCTCGCCGAGGTCTCGCCTTTCGGCCGCGTGAGCCGCAGCGCGACGAGGATCGTCAGCAGCGAGACGACCATCACGATCGCCGCCACCGCGTTGATCACGGGGGTCACCCCGAAGCGGATCATCGAGTACACCTTGATCGGGAACGTGATCGAGGTCGGCCCGGAGTTGAAGAACGCGATCACGAACTCGTCGATCGACAACGTGAAGGCGACCAGCGCCCCCGCGATCACGCCGGGCAGGATCGCCGGCAGGGTCACGAGCAGGAACGTCGTCACCGGGTTCGCGCCGAGGTCGGCGGCGGCTTCCTCGATGCGACGGTCGAAGTAGCCCAGCCGCGTGCGCACGATGGCAGCCACGAAGATCATGTCGAACACGACGTGGGCGATCACGATCGTGTGCAGGCCCAGCGTGAACTTCAGCAGGTTGAAGAACGAGAGCAACCCGATCGCGAGCACGATGTCGGGGATCACCGCCGGCAGGAACAACGCGCTGTCGAGCACGCGGCTGCGCACCGTGCGCTGGAGCCCGAGTGCGAGCAGGGTGCCCAGCACGACCGAGATCGCCGTGACGAAACCGGCCACGATCAGCGAGTTCTTGATCGCGGCGAGCAGCTCCTCGTCGCCGATCAGCTCCCGGTACCACTGCAGGGAGAAGCCCTCCCAGACGGTCGGCAGCCCCGAGCTGTTGAACGAGAGGACCACGAGCACCGCGATCGGCAGGTAGAGGAACAGGAACAAGAGCCCCATGTGCACCCGCAGGTAGCGGCTACGCCGGACGGCCATGCTCCACCTCCTGGGTCCGCCGGAGCACCTGCGCCTGCACGGCCAGCACCAGGAACATCAGCACGATCACCGACATCGCGAGCACGGCGCCGAACGGCCAGTCACGCGCCGTCAGGAACTGCTGCTGGATCACGTTGCCGATCATCACCGTCTGACCGCCCCCGAGCAGGTCTGGCACGATGAAGTTCCCGAGGCTCGGCACGAAGACGAAGATGCACCCCGCGACGATGCCCGGGAGCGTGAGCGGGATCGTGACCTTCCGCAGGGTCTGCACGGGGGTCGCGTAGAGGTCGGCGGCCGCCTCCGACGCCTGGGGTCCGAGCCGCTCGAGCGACGCGTATATCGGCAGCACCATCAGAGGCAGATAGGCGTAGACCAGCCCGAGCGTCACCGCGAACTCGTTGTAGAGCAGCGGCAACGGCTCGTCGATCACGCCGATGCCCATCAGCACCTTGTTGATCAGACCCGCGGGGTTCAGCAGCAGCATCCACGCATACGTCCTGATCAGGAAGCTCGTCCAGAACGGCAGGATCACGAGCACGAGCAGCGGCACGCGCCAGCGCGACGAGGCACGCGCGATGAACAACGCCGCCGGATAGGCGAGCAGCAGCGAGGTCGCGGTCGCGATCGTCGCGATCCGCACGGAGGTCCACAGCACGCCGATGTAGAGCGGATCGAAGGCGCGCACGTAGTTCTTCAGCGTCGGCTCGTAGATCACCCCGCCGTAGGGACCCCGGCTGAAGAAGGAGTAAGCGATCAGGACCCCGACGGGCACCAGGAAGAAGACCAGCCACCATGCCGTGCCCGGACCGAGCAGCACGACGCGCGGGCCCCAGACCCGGCCGCGGGCACGCCGGGCCGGGGCCGCCGCGGTGCTCATGTCCGCTCGAGCTGTCGGCTCACGCCTTGATCTCGGTGGCAGCCTCCGTCCAGAGGATCGTGCCCTCCTCGCCGAGGTCGGTCTGGGCCTCCTGCTCGAAGAGCTCGGTCGGCGTGATGGCCAGCGTCGGGAAGTCCTGGATGACCTTCGGACTCACCGCTGCCATCACCTCGGCGTTCGGCATCTTGTACAGCGTGTACTCGACGATCGACTTCCCGACCTCCGGGCGCAGGATGTAGTCGATGAACGCGTACGCGGCCGCCTTGTTCTCCGAGGACTCCATCACCACCATCGTGTCGGTCCACAGGTCGCTGCCCTCGTCGGGGATCACGAAGTCGATCTTCGGCTCGTCGGCGCGTCCGTACTCGCACCACCCGTCCCAGGCCTGCACGAGGCTCGCTTCACCCGAGACGAGCTTGGCGTAGAACGTCGTGTCGTCGAACGCGAGCAGGTTCTCCTTGGCCTCCATCGTCCAGGCCTTCGCCTCGTCGATCTCGCCCGGGTCGCTCGTGTTGACCGAGTACCCGAGGCTCAGCAGCGCGGGTTGCAGCAGCCACCGGTCGGTGCCGAGCATCGTCATCTTGCCCTCGGTGTCGGGCTCGGGCGTGTGGAAGGCTTCCCACGTCGACGGTGTCTGCGGCACCAGGTCGGTCCGGTAGCAGATGCCCGTCGTGCCCCACGTGTAGGGCACCGAGTGCGTGTTGCCCGGGTCGTAGGCGAGCTCGGTCGCTTCGGTATCGAGGTTGGTGATGTTCGGGATCTGCGACGGATCGATCTCGGCCGCGTACCCCAGGCCGTTGAGGGCCTGGACGAACGGACCCGAGACGAAGACGAGGTCGAAGCCCGTGCCGTTGGCGGCCGTGAGCTTGCCCATGATGTCCTCGTTCGTGGTGTGGATCGCATACTCGACGGTGACGCCCGTCTCCGCCTCGAAGTCCTTGATCACCGACTTCGGCATGTAGGCGTCCCAGTTCGAGATCGTGAGCGTGGTCCCGCTGATGTCGACCGGTTCCGCCGAGGTCGCCGCGTCGTCGGCGGGCGGCGTCTCACCCCCGTCGTCCGACCCACAGGCCGCGAGCACGATCACCGCGACCGACATGAACGCAGCGAGACGAAGGAACCGTTGACGCATCCTGACGCACCCCCAATGGATATCCGGACCGACCTGTCGACAAGGTGTACGGGAAAAGCCGGTATGAAGGGCATGGTATAACCCACCTGAAGGGGATGCGCAAGCGCTTTTGCAGCCACGAGCGCACAGAGTTTCGCGAGACGTGAAGCGGCGGAGCGGGAACGACCGCAGGGAGGATCTCGAGATGGACGAGCGGCTCACGATCGTATTCATGCCCGAGAGTGCGTACGGGCCCACGAACAACTGCATCGGCATCGGCAAGATCCTCGAGCAGCGCGGCCACCGGGTCGTCTTCGCCGCCGAGGCCTCGTGGAAGGGCAAGCTCGAGCCGCTCGGGTTCGAGGAGGATCTCGTCGACCTCGCCCCCCCGCCCGAGGGTGACGACGAGCAGGATGCCGGCCAGTTCTGGGTCGACTTCATCGCCGAGACCGCACCCGAGTTCCGCAAGCCGACGATCGAGCAGCTCTCCACGGTCATCGAGCCCATCTTCGCGTCGTTGATCGACGGCGCCGACTACTGCGAGCCGCAGCTCAAGTCGATCCTCGATCGCACCCGGCCCGACGTGATCGTCGAGGACAACGTGAACGCGTTCCCGGCGTTGATGACCCACGGCGCACCGTGGGTACGCATCATGAGTTGCAACCCGCTCGAGATGAAGGACCCGGCACTCCCGCCGACCTTCAGCGGGTACCCGAGCGACGACGACGGCGAGTGGGCGGCGTTCCGGGCCGAGTACGAGCGGTCGCATCGCGAGACCTGGGAGCGCTACAACGCGTTCGTCGTCGACGCCGGCGCCCGGCCGCTCCCCGACCTCGAGTTCATCCACGAGTCCGACGTGCTGAACCTCTCGGTCTATCCGGCCGTCGCCGACTACCCCCGGTCACGGCCCCTCGCCTCCGCGTGGCACCGCCTCGAGTCGAGCGTGCGCGAGACCGAGGAGCCGTTCGAGCTGCCGCAGTCGCTCCGTGACGGCGACGGATCGATCGTGTACCTCTCGCTCGGCACGCTCGGCTCGGCCGACGTCGAGCTGATGCGCCGTCTCGTGGCCGTGCTCGCGGAGACGCCCCACCGGTACATCGTCTCGAAGGGGCCAAGGGCCGACGAGATCGACCTGCCCGACAACATGTGGGGCGAGGCGAAGCTGCCGCAGACCTCGATCATCCCGCTCTGCGACCTCGTGATCACCCACGGCGGGAACAACACGACGACCGAGGCGTTCCACTTCGGCAAGCCCATGATCGTGCTCCCCGTCTTCTGGGATCAGCACGACAACGCGCAACGGGTCGACGAGCTCGGGTTCGGCATGCGCCTCGACACGTACGGGTTCGAGGACCAGGAGCTCCGCGACGCGGTCGGCCGGCTCGCGGGCGACGACGACCTGCATCGGCGCATGCGCCAGGCAGGAGAGGCGATCCGCGCCCACGACGGCAAGCGGGTGGCGGCCGACCTGATCGAGGTCGCCGCGCTCGAGGGCCGGAAGGGCTGAGCGCCGCGGCCTCAGGGCCGGACGTACGCCGTCTTCACCGTGGTGAAGAACTCGACGGCGTAGCGACCCTGCTCGCGGCTCCCGCTCGACGAGCCCTTCGTGCCCCCGAACGGCACGTGGAAGTCGACGCCCGCGGTCGGCAGGTTGACCGTCACGATGCCGGCCTGCAGGCCGTCGCGGAACCGCACGGCATGCGCGAGCGAGGTCGTGCAGACGCCCGCCGACAGGCCGTACTCCGTGTCGTTGGCGAGGGCGAGCGCCTCGTCGGCGTCGCCGACCCGGATCACCGTCGCGATCGGTCCGAAGATCTCCTCGCGGTTCACGCGCATCTCGTTCGCGGTCGAGACGAACAACGCCGGCTCGAGGAAGTAGCCGTCGGTCTCACGCTCGAGGCGAGCCCCGCCCTGGACGAGCTCCGCCCCCTCCCCGCTTCCGACCTCGAGGTACTCGAGGTCCTGCTCGAGCTGGTCGGCGCTGACGACCGGACCGATGTCGGTGTCGTCGCCCAGGGCGTGACCGACCCGCAATGACCGCATCCGCTCGACGAGGGCGTCGACGAGCCCATCGTGGATGCCCTCGGTCACGATCAGCCGCGACGAGGCGGTGCACCGCTGTCCCGTCTGGAAGAACGCACCCTGAACGGCGCAGTCCACGGCGACGTCGAGATCGGCATCGTCGAGGATCACGAGCGGGTTCTTCCCCCCCATCTCGAGCTGGTACTTGCCGAACCGGGCGGCCAGCGCCTGCGCGACGCGCGAACCCACGACCTGTGAGCCCGTGAAGGTGACCCCGCGGACCCTGGGGTCGTGCAGGAGCCGTTCGCCGACGACGCGCCCGGGCCCGACCACGAGGTTGAGGACCCCTGCCGGCAGCCCGGCCCTGGCACAGATCTCCACCATCGACCACGCCGACGCAGGAACGAGCTCGGCGGGCTTGAACACGACCGTGCACCCGTACGCGAGGGCGGGGGCGATCTTCCAGGCGGGGATCGCGATCGGGAAGTTCCACGGGGTGATCACGCCGACCACGCCGAGGGGCTCGCGCAGCACGTCGACGTCGACGCCCGGGCGCACGCTGCGCACGTGTTCGCCGGGGATCCGCAGGGCCTCCCCCGCGAAGAAACGGAACAGCTGGGACGCGCGCAGCACCTCACCGACGCCCTCAGCCCTCGGCTTGCCCTCCTCCCGCGAGAGCTGCTCGCCGAGCTCGTGCGCGCGAGCCTCGAGCTCGAGCCCGACACGCTCCAGCACGGTGAACCGTTCGGCCGGCGTCGACGCGGCCCACGCCGGGGCGGCTGCTGCGGCGGCGGCGATCGCGACATCGACCTGCGCCTCGTCGGCGACGGCGAACTCGTCCACCACGTCGGTGAGATCGGAGGGGTTGACGTCGGCGACGGTCGCAGAGCCCTCCAACCACTCGCCGCCGATGTAGTTCGCTCGCATCGTCGATCGACCCCCGTCGGACGTTCCCGCCGCAGCCTATCGAGGCGGCGACGGCCCGGTCACGTCGCGAGCAACACGACGATCGAGAGGAGGCCGCCGATCGCGCCGACCAACATCGGGATCGCGTACGGACGGCGCGATCGCAACGCGAGCGTCCACCCCAGGGAGTTGACCGACGTGTACGTCAACGCGCCGAGGGCGACGAGCGAGACCCCCTCGGCCCAGCCCACGTCGACGATCAGGCCGACGCCTCCCGCGACGAGGCCAAGTGAGGTCGCGTACTCCGCGATCCAGTGCGGGAGGAAGAGCGACCCGTCCCGCCGGTCGCGTGCCCTCAGCAGGCCCGCCGATCGATCCACCTCCGGGCTGGACCGCATGTCGCGGGCCCAGGTCAGAGCGATCGCGAGTCCCATCACGACCATGAACCCACCAACGAGCGACGACATGGGCTCCTCCCTCTCACACTCGGATCGTGCGGCGGATACCAGATCCTTCCGCAGCAACGAGTATCGTGCAGGGTAGGAGGTACCGATCGGAGGGGGGAGAGCTCATGGCTAGCAACCGCAGCGGCGCCGCGGTCGGATTCACGATGTTCGCCGCGTTCATGATGATCCTGATCGGCTCGTTCCACATCATCGCCGGCATCGCCGGCATCCTGGAGGACGAGTTCTACGCGGTCACGCCCAACTGGGTCCTGCAGTTCGATGCCACGACGTGGGGCTGGATCCACCTGATCGCGGGCGTCATCGTGCTGCTCGCCGGGTTCGGGCTCTTCTCGGGCGCGGTGTGGGCACGCACGGTCGGTGTGATCATGGCGACGGTCAGCGCCATCGCGAACTTCGCGTGGCTGCCGCACTACCCGTTCTGGTCGCTCACGATCATCGCGATCGACGTGTTCGTGATCTGGGCGCTCACGGTGCACGGGCGCGACATCGCCGAGCCGTAGCACCACGGTCTGCGCGAAGCCTCGGGCCGGCCTCGGATGATCGAGGCCGGCCCTACGCGCCTCCGAGGGTCACATGTCGTGTGACTCGAGCGCGGCGTCGAGGTCGTAGTCGAGGGCGAGGGCGACCGTGGGTGCGATCGCTGCGATGCGGGCGATGCCGACGAGCGGCGCGATCGCGAGCAGCACGGCGACCACCTCGTCCTCGTCGGCGCCGGCCTCGAGGGCGTCCTGGATCGTCCATCGGAAGGTCTCGACGGGCCCGCCGGCGGCGGCGAGCGAGGCGACCCGCACGAGCGCCGTCGTTCGGGGATCGAGGTGGCGACAGAGGGCGGCCGTCTCATCGACGCCGCTCAGCCCGGCGAGCAGACGGCGGTCGTTCACCGCGAGATGACGCAGGACCTCCTGGTATTCGAGCACCCGACCCCCGATCGCGATCTCTCCCGATGTTCGGCCGTGTGGAAACCCGACCGCATCGCCTCGACCGCATGAAACAGGTCACCCGGGTCACGGGGTGAGCAGCCCGATCTCGCGGGCGACGTTCACCGCCTCAGCTCGGGAGGACACGCCGAGCTTGCGGTAGATCGATATCGCCTGGGTCTTCACGGTATGGGGAGAGACGAACAGCTCCGCGCCGATCTCCCGGAAGGAGAGGTGGGTGGTGAGCAGCGGCAGGAGCCTCGCCTCCGCGGGAGTGAGCGACGGGGCACCGGTCGCCGAGGTTCGGAGCACCTCCAGCTCGGCTCGCGCCGCCGCGACCGCGGGGACGAGCGTGCCGAGGCCTGGCCGATGCGCGATCACATCGTCGGCGTGGGTGAGGAAGCCTTCGGCCCATGCGCCGTCGCCGAGCCCCATGGCGCACCTGGCGAGCAGAAGGTCGGCCTGGACCGCGAGGACGGGCATCGCGTACGACAGGGCGGGGTCGATCGACGCCGCCTCGTCCGCACACGCCTTCGCGAGAACCGGATCGCCCCGAACGAGCGTGACCCGCGCACCGACCGCGTAGGTCAGTTCGCTCGTGGGGTAGCCCTGGAGGTTTCCCTCCTCCACGATGCGCCTCGCAGAGGACGCATGCGTCGCTGCATCGGCCACGTCGCCGAGCTCCAGCGCGACGATCGCGAGCTCCGCATGCGCGAGAGCCCACACGATCGGGACCCCCATCTCGCCCGCGAGCCCGACCGCGATCCTGAACGCGTGCGACGCAGCCTCGAGCTCGCCGGCGCACAGGTGTCCGAGCCCGGTGAGTAACGACGCGTTGGGGCGCCAGGGGCTGTCGACCGGCAGGAGCGAGATCGCGCGCTCGGCATCCGCGAACATGCCCTCGACCCCCTCTCGCGCCATCGTGGCTACGAGGAGTGCGCGGATCCCTTCCCGCTCGCGGCCCGAAGCGTCGGTCGCGTCCACCGATGACACCGCATCGACCCACCGTTCCGCCTCGATGGGGTTCTGCTCAGCCGTATGAAGGAAGCCTCCGAGCACGGCAACGATCGGGAAGCGCTCGAGTTCGCCCTGCTCGCCGAACCACTCGACCCAGGCACGGACCACGCCCGCTCGTCCCCCGTAGTACGTCGCCTGTCCATAACGGGCGATCAGCTCGGCGACGCGATCGACGTGGTGCCCCGCGATCGCGTACGACACGGCCTGGTCCGTCAGACCTTCCGCTTCGCACCAATCGGATGCACGCGCGGTGAGCGCCGGCACGAGCTCGGGTGTCCGATGCCCGAGCTCCATGCGCAAGAGATCTCGGAAGAGGTGGTGGTAACGGTACCGGTCTCGGCGGCGATCCAGCGGCACGACAAGGAGGTTCGAGGACTCGAGCGTCTCCAGCATCGCCCCCGACCCAGTGGTCGCGAGCGTCGCATCGCACAGCGGGCCCGACAGCTCCTCCAGCACCGAGCTCTGGATCAGGAACTCCACCTCGGACGCCGGAAGATCGGCGAGCATCGTTTCCCGCAGGTAGTCCGCGACGTCGCGATCGTCCCCGCCGAACGAGGGCGCAGTGCCGGGATCGGCCGCGAGCGAACGCGCCGCGAGATACAGACCGACGGCCCATCCCTCCGTCTGATCGGTGAGTCGGGTGACGGCCTCCGTGCCGATCTCGCCTGCGCCCGCCGCGCTCAGCAGATCGGCGGCGTCGGCGGCGCCGAATCGCAGGTCGTCGATCCCGAGCTCGAGGAGTTCCCCTGCTGCTCGAGCACGCGCCAGTGCGAGGGGCGTCTCGGATCGTGCGATGAACACGACCTGAGACCCCGACGGGACCTCTCGAGCGAGGGCCCGCACCAGGGAGAAGCAGCGTCGATCCGTGAGCCGATGGACGTCGTCGATGACGAGTACGAACGGAGCATCGACCTCGCGGATCGCAGCGGCGAGACCGGCTGTGGCGATCCGCATCCTCGGATGGAGACCGTCGAGCTCTCGCACGAGGTCCTCGCCGATCGGCGCCACCCCGTCGAGAGCGAGCGCAAGGTACCGCGCCATGGTCACCGGATCGTCGGCGTCATCCTCGACGCTCAGCCACGCCGACCGTCGAGTATCGCGCTCCGTGAACTGGGCGATGAGGGTCGACTTGCCGTATCCCCCCGGCGCGATCACGCTCGCGATCGGAGCCGGCGACGCGCCGAGCGACGCCACGAGATCGTTCCGCACGACGTCGCTCGTCCTCGACACGGGCCGCGCGACCCTCGAGGGGAGCAACCCCCATCGGACCGCGAGCGACGCGGACACAACGGAATCGGCAACCTCTGTGGCCATCTCCCCCCCGAGGCGCCCCGACCGGGGCGTACCGAAGGTTAGCGCACCGACCTGAACGTCTAGACCCTGGCCGGACTCAGCCGGCGAGGATCTTCGCCTTCTGCGCTTCGAACTCGGCGTCGGTGAGGACGCCTGAGTCCTTCAATTGGCCGAGCTCCTTGAGCTGTGCGAGCTTGTCGTCGGTCGACGGTGCTGCCGGGGCAGGCGACGGAGGAGCCTGCTCGTACTGCGGAGCCTGCTCCTGCTGGGCCTGTTCCTGCTGTGACCACTTGTTGGCCTGACGGCGCGACACTCGGTTCGAGACCGCGGTCGCGGTCCCCGCGATCGCGGCCGTGCGGGCGACACCTCTGATCAACCCCGGCATCGTCACTCCTCCCCTTCGAGTTCGTCGAGCGCTTGGATGAGGGCGTTCACAGGGATGCGGCCATTCGCCACGAGCTGCGCGCCGCTGCGCCTCAACGCGGTCGCGAACGGGGCCGCCCATGTGTTCTCGTAGACGAGCAGGGCCGCGGAGCTTCCGGGCTCGATCGCCGCACCTGCCTCGTCGTAGTCGTCTTGCCCGAGCAGACCGGACGATGACCCCTCGAAGACCGTGAGCTCCGGCCCGTCGCCGAAGTCGCTGAGGTCGACGGCGACGACCGAGCCGTCGTCTTCCTTCCTGACGAAGGCGAGGTCGAGCAGGCGGATCACGCCGCGATCGACCAGATCCACGATGATCGGCAGACCTTCCCCGCTCGGTTGCTTCCCGGCCGGCCACTCCACCACGAGGTAGTCGATCGGGCCGAGCTCGACATCGGTATCGCTCACCAGAGCCCCCTTTCGGCTGCACGCCACGTCGGCGCGTCATCCACCGGTAGAGAATCTCAGGTCTCACGCGAGACGGCATCACCCAGCCGTGTGATGGAACGCGCTCGAGGCGACGACATGGAATCATCCATGAGGCAGGGAGGGCAGATGGCACTGCGGATCGAGGACTACGCGCTGATCGGAGACACCCACACCGCGGCGCTGGTGGGGCGCAACGGCTCGATCGACTGGCTCTGCCTGCCCCGTTTCGACTCCGCGGCGTGCTTCGCGGGACTGCTCGGCACCGACGAGCACGGTTCGTGGGTCGTGGCGCCGAGCGGCGAGGTCCTCGCGACCTCCCGCCGATACCGACCCGGAACCCTGGTGCTCGAGACGGAGTTCGAGACCGCGACAGGCGCGGTCCGGGTCGTGGATTGCATGCCGGCCCGGCAGGTGCATCCGCGGCTGGTGAGGGTCGTGGAGGGGCTGCGGGGCTCCGTGCCGATGGCCTCACGGTGCGTGCCGAGGTTCGACTACGGCAAGACCCGGCCATGGATCCACGGTTCCGGCTCGGTGGTGAACGTGGGAGCGGGTCCCGAGGCGTTGGAGCTCCGGGCGGACGTGCCGATCACCGTCGCGGAGCAGGGGCTCGATGCAGCGTTCGTCGCTGAACAGGGAGAACGCACCGGGTTCGTGCTCACGTGGCACTCGTCGTGGGAGGACGCGCCACCAGCGATCGACGCGCTCGAAGCGGTCGGCGAGACCGACCGATGGTGGCGGGACTGGTCGAGCCGGTCCACGTATGGAGGCGGGTGGAAGGAGGAGGTCGAGCGCTCCCTCATCACGCTGAAGGCACTGACCTATGAGCCGACGGGAGGCGTCGTAGCTGCCGCGACAACATCGCTGCCCGAGTACCTCGGCGGGGTGAGGAACTGGGACTACCGGTTCTGCTGGATCAGGGACGCGGCCCTCACGCTCGACGCGCTGATGGCCGCCGGGTACGTGGGCGAGGCGACCAGGTGGCGGGACTGGATGATCCGGGCCGTGGCCGGCGACCCGGAAGACCTGCAGATCATGTACGGCGTCGGCGGCGAACGTCGACTCGACGAGTTCGAGCTCGACTGGCTGCCCGGATACGAGGGCTCGGCACCCGTCCGGGTCGGCAACGCGGCCTCGGGACAACTGCAGCTCGATGTGTTCGGGGAGCTGGTCGACGCGATCTACCGCGCGCGTCAGCTCGGCATGGCGCCCGCGCCCGAGGCGCTGGACCCCGCCCGGGGGGTGATCGAGTGGCTCGTCGAGCACTGGCGCGATCCCGATGACGGCATCTGGGAGGTGCGGGGCCCTCGCCGCCAATTCGTTCACTCGAAGGTGATGGCGTGGGTCGCCGCCGACCGCCTGGTGAAGATCCTCGAGGAGTCGGGCGTCGAGCGGCCGCTCGACGGACTCCGGCGGATGCGCGACGAGATCCACGAGGAGGTCTGCCGAGAGGGCTACGACGCCGAGCGGAACACCTTCACCCAGTACTACGGCTCGACCCAGCTCGACGCCGCCTTGTTGCTGATTCCCCAAGTCGGGTTCCTGCCCGCATCCGACCCCCGGGTCGTGGGCACGGTCGATGCGATCCAGCGAGAGCTCGTGCGCGACGGCTTCGTGATGCGCTACATCCCCGACGAGGACGCGGCCGACGGGCTCCCCCCGGGGGAAGGCGCGTTCCTCGCCTGCAGCTTCTGGCTCGTGATCGATCTCGCGATGCTCGGGCGCATCGACGAGGCGCGGGCGCTGTTCGACCGTCTGCTCTCGTTGAAGAACGACCTCGGCCTCTTCGCCGAGGAGTACGACCACGAACACGGGCGTCTGATCGGGAACTTCCCGCAGGCGTTCACCCACCTGACCCTCATCGCGGCAGCCGGCGCGCTCACGGAGGCAGCCGGGGATGCCTCCGAGTTCGCGTCGCCCGAAGGCTAGCCCGTCATATCAGCGGTCTCCGAGTTCGGGGATCAAGAGCGCCGCTCCGAGGAAGAAGCAGACCGCGCCGACGAACGTGCCGAGGTTCGAGATCGGCAGGCTCGCGATCTCGCCGGTCGTCGGCCTGATGAACGCCGCGAACGCGGAGACGAGGAACGCGATCGAGCCGAGCAGGTTCAGCGCCGCGACCCTCCAACCTCGGTCGCTTGGTCGCCACGCCCACCACCCGTCGCAGACCTCGAGCCACGCGAGGCCGCTGGCGACGATGAATGCGATCGACCCGAACATGTCCGGGGCCCAGACGAGCCGTTCCTGCTGCCGCACACCGAGCGAGACGTCCATCGCGTGAAACGTGCTCCGATTGAACAGGAGGGTCCCGATCGACTGGATGCTCGCGGCCCACCAGTCGATGCGGTGCGGCTGCCAGGCGAACCACCGGCGCGGATCGGTCGAGCCGTCGGTCGCCTCGCCGGCGCGGATCGTCTGCACGTACTGCAGGTAGCCGGCCGACGTGAAGAAGAGCGAGCCCACGAAGTAGGTGATCGCGACCGTGCTCGAGGCCACCGCGTCGGTGTACGGCGGGAACGGCCCGAGTGCGAAGCACGCCGAGCCGACCATGAACAGAGCGGCGATCCACCACCCCAGCAGACGTGGTCGCCACCACGGGTGCGCCAGCCGGTCGCCGTGTTCCTCGGCGCGGCCGACCTTGCGCCTGCGCCGGGACGACCACGTGCGGTGGCTGCCGTCCGGCAGCCGATATCGTTCGCGGGTCACGAACGGACCCACCTTCCGCCGCTCCTCGAGCAGCCAGTCCTCGGGAGCCCGGACGAGCGGACCGGCCACGATCAGGTGTGGCTGAAGCCGGGCTTGGCGGTCGCTTCTCGAGGTGGGTTCTTCGTGAGGAACTCGGTCGCGTCACGCAACGCGTCGATCAACGCGTCGGCGAGGTCGTAGCTGAACCCCTCACGGACGACGACCCGCATCACGGCGACGTCGGTGGCGTCGTCGGGCATCGTGTACGCCGGCACCTGCCACCCGTCGGTCCGCAGCCGCTCGGAGACGTCGAACACGGTGTACGGCGCGCCGGGCTTCAGGAGGAACGAGAACACCGGGATCGCGGTGCCGTCGCTGACCAGCTCGAAGGGCCCGAGCTGAGCGACCTTCGTCGAGGTGTGCACCGCGAGGTCTCGGAGCGTCTCCATGACCCTGCGGTAACCGGCCATGCCCAGACGCAGGAAGTTGTAGTACTGCCCGACGATCTGGTTGCCGGGGCGCGAGAAGTTCAGCGTGAACGTGGGCATGTCGCCGCCGAGGTAGTTCACGTGGAACACGAGGTCCTCAGGCAGGTCCTCGCTCGCCCGCCACACGACGAAACCGACACCCGGGTACGTCAGTCCGTACTTGTGGCCCGAGACGTTGATCGACTTCACCATCGGCAGGCGAAAGTCCCACTTCACGTCCGGGTGCAGGAACGGCGCCACGAAGCCGCCGCTGGCCGCGTCGACGTGCACCGGCACATCGAAACCGGTCTCGGCGTTGCTCGCGACCACGGCGTCGTGGATCGCCTCGATCGGCTCGAACTCGCCCGTGTAGGTCGTGCCGAGGATCGCCACGACCCCGATCGTGTTCTCGTCGATGCGCTCCACGGCTTCCTCGGGCGAGATCACGTAGCGCCCCTCGTGCACGGGGATGTACCTCGCCTCGACATCCCAGTACCTGCAGAACTTCTCCCACACGACCTGCACGTTTGAGCCGAGGATCATGTTGGGCCGGTCGGTCGACTTACCCGCGGCCTCGCGACGGGCACGCCACCGCCATTTCATCGCGAGGCCCGCCAACATCACCGCTTCGCTGGAGCCGATCGTCGACGCGCCGATCGCGTCGCCTTCCTCCGGGGCGTTGAACAGGTGGGCGACCATGTTCACGCAGCGCCGCTCGATCTCGGCGGTCTGCGGGTACTCGTCCTTGTCGATCATGTTCTTGTCGAACGCCTCGGCCATGAGCTTGTCGGCCTCTGGCTCCATCCACGTCGTGACGAACGTCGCGAGGTTCAACCGGGAGCTCCCGTCGAGCAGGAGCTCGTCGTGGATCAGCCGGTATGCGGCCTCGGGTCGCGCGCCCTGCTCGGGCATCTCGAACTTCGGGATCGCTTCCAGGTCGAGCCGCTGCGTGTATGCGGGGGCGACGGCGGTCCCGTCGCCCCCGTCGTCATGCCGCTCGTGCTCGTGCAACATCGGTCACCTCCAGATCAGGAACGGACCAGGCGCCACCCACGCGGGCATCGCCCGCTCAGCCAGCCACCCCCGCCGCCACGGTCTGATGCACCTCGTGCAGGTGCAGCTTCCTCTCGTCCTCGTGGGTTCCCGGCGTCAGGTCGAAGACGACCCTCTTGATCGTCCCCGAGAAGGCGTACGGAGCCTTGTCCTCGTAGTCGAGATCGACCACGAGACCGTTGTCCCGGCCGATGTCCATCCCCGAGTAGCTCGTGAACGTGATCGGGACGGTCTGAGGCATATCACCCTCACCGACCTGCTCGTCGTTCACGAAGAGCGTGACGTGACCCCCGCTCCCCGGCGTGTTCTCCTCGGATTCGAAGAGCATCTTCACCTGCACCTCGCCCGCGGGCAGCCTCGTCTCCGCGGCCTGCCTGTAGGTGTCGACGCCCAGCATCGAATACGTGTGCTGCAGCATGCCGTCGCCGTCGACCCACAGTCCGAAGCCGCCGATGAAGTCGGCCATCGCCACGATGACCCCCTCGGCCCCGGACTCCGGCACGACGAGGTCGGCCTCGATCGCGTACGAACGCCCGTAGATCCGAGGGATCATGCCCCAGTTGATGTTCTGGACGTCTCCCGCGAATGCGAACCGGGTCTGGGTGGGCAGGGGCGGAAGGATGCCGTAGATCACCGAGAAACCCGCCATCAGCGGCAGCACGCGGTTGCGCTCGGCCTCGGCCCACCACAGCTCCTGCAGCTCCTGCACCTTGTCGGGGTGGTCCGCCGCGATGTCCTTGGCTTGCGAGAAGTCGTCCGGAAGGTAGTAGAGCTCCCAGCCCACGTCCCGATCCGCGTCCCAGTCGGCGTCGGGCCCGAAGGGGGCCAGCGTCTCGGGCGACAGGTCCCACGGGAGCCGATCGGGCCTCGACGCGGCCCACCAGCCGTCCTTGTACATCGCCCGGCTCGCGAACATCTCGAAGTACTGCGTGGTGTGACGCTCGGGCGCCTGAGCGTCGTCCAGCGTGTACAGGAAGCTCGTGCCGTCCATCGGCTCCTGCGCGATCCCGTCGACCGTCTTCGGCTCCGGGATGCCGGCGGCCTCGAGGATCGTCGGACCCACGTCGATCACGTGCGTGAACTGCGAGCGCATCGCGCCGTCCGGCTTCAGGCGCGACGGCCACGCCACCACCATCGGGTCGCGCGTGCCGCCCAGATGACTCGCCGTCTGCTTGCCCCACTGGAACGGGGCGTTACAGGCGTGCGCCCAGGCCGCGGCGATGTGCGGCGCCGTGTGGTCGCCGCCGAGAGCCTGCAGGCCCCCGTACCGTTCGATGAGCTCGGTCTGCTGCGCGGCGTCGAGGACCAGTCCGTTGAGGAACGTCAGCTCGTTGAACGAACCGGTGGTCGTCCCCTCGAGGCTGGCGCCGTTGTCCCCCCAGATCCAGATGATGATGGTGTTGTCGAGATCGCCCATCGCCTCGATCTCGTCGATGAGCCGACCGATGTTCCAGTCGGCGTTCTCCTGGTAGCCGGCGTAGACCTCCATCTGCCGCGCGTAGAGCTTCCTCGAGGTCTCGTCGAGCGAATCCCAGGCCGGGAAGGCGTCGGGCCGGTCGGTCAGTTCCGTGTCCTGCGGCACGATCCCGAGCGCCTTCTGTCGCTCGAGGGTGCGCGAGCGCAGCGCGTCCCATCCGTCGTCGAACTGCCCTTTGTACTTGTCGGCCCATTCCGTGGGCACGTGGTGCGGGGCGTGGGCGCAGCCCGTGGAATAGAACATGAACCACGGCTTCTGGGCGTCCTGGGCGCGCACGCCGTGCAGCCACTCCACCGCCTTGTCGGTGATGTCGTCGGGGAAGTAGTACTGCTCGCCGTCCTTGCCCTCCGGCACGCCCAGGACCGCATCGTCCTGCGTGATGATCGGGTCGTACTGGCCGGCGGCGCCGGACAGGAATCCCCACCAGCGGTCGAAGCCCCAGGACTTCGGCCAGTGATCGAATGGCCCCGCGGTGCCCTGCACGTTGTTCGGGGTGAGGTGCCACTTCCCGAAGCCACCGGTCACGTAGCCGTTCTCCTTGAGGATGCGTGGGAGTCCGGCGCAGCTCTTCGGCTTCGCCGCCGTGTAGCCGGGGAAGGGTCCCGGGTACTCGGCGATCGAGCCGAACCCGACGCGATGCTGGTTGCGCCCGGTGAGCAGCGCGGCGCGCGTCGGAGAGCACACGGCGGTGACGTGAAACCTGTTGTAGGTGACGCCCATCTCCTGCACGCGGGAGAAGGCCGGCGTGCTGACCGGGCCGCCGAACGTGTCGATCGAGCCGAAGCCCGCGTCGTCGATGATGGCGAGGAGCACGTTCGGGGCACCCTCCGGCGCCTTCGGCCCCGGGATCATCGACCAGTCCGCGACGGAGTCCTTCAGCGTGCGACCCGCCGTGCCGCCGAACGTGCGGTCGGGGATCGGCAGCTCACTCCGGTCCTGCACGAACTTGCCCATCGCGGTCGCGAGCTCGGCCTTCAGGGCCCGGATGCCCTCCTTGTCGGTCTGAGCGACGGACTTCGCCGGCGATCCCGACAGGGCCTGCTCGACCGCGAGCCGGTGCTCGTCGTCGAAGACCGTGATGACGCCCGCGGTGCCGGGCGGCAGCTGGTCGGCCAGCCCTTCCATGCCCGACTTCACTTTGCGATCGGTGAACTTCCCGATCAGGCCGCCGACGGCGCCACCGACCGCGACGGAGGCGAGGAGCGGCGGTGCGAAGAGGCCCACTACCAGGCCCGCTCCGGCCCCCCACCCGAGGCCCTTGCGGCCCAGGTGGTCGCCGTGCTGGACGACCGTGATCGCCCCGTCGGCGTCGTGGGTGACGAGGATCGCCCCCTCGATCTCGACCTGCTTGCTCTCGACGACCTGCATGAGGCCGTCGAAATCACGCGTCGCCACGTCGACGTCCCGATAGCCGGCGACGAGGACATCGGTCTGTGTGTCAGCCACGTCAGTGCTCCTCTCCTTCGGTCGCAACCGGTCGAGCGCTTCCCGTATGCAACCGCGACCGGTCGGCGGCGACATCGTCTACATGGGACGAATCACGTTGCAGCTGATCGGAGCCGTGGCAGTGCTTCCACTTGCGGCCCGAGCCGCACGGACACGGTTCGTTGCGTCCCCGCTTGGCATCCTCCGCAGCGTAGACGAGCACGAGCTCCGCCGGCGCCCTGTCCGCGCGCAGGAGGTCGCACATCGCTTCCATCGTCGGCCGGATGTGTGCGAAGAACGCCTTGTAGCTGGGGCAGAGGTAGTGGAGGCCCGGGTCCCCGTCGGGGGTGAGCGTGAACCGGTCCTTCGGGCACCCGCCGTGGCAGGCGAACCGCACGTCGCACTCGAGGCAGAACGGGGGCAACGTGTCGCGCTTCGCGCGCCCGAACTCCTGCTGCTGCGGCAGCACGATCAGATCGATCATGCGCGTCTCGCGGATGTTCCCGAGCTTGAACGCGGGCTCGACGAAGTGGTCACACGAGTAGAGGTCACCGGTGTGCTCCAGCGCCAGGGCCAGGCCACAGGTCTCGGAATGGATGCACAGGCCCGGCGGTTCGCCGTACCAGTTCGCCAGCGCGACGTCGAACATCTGCACGTAGACCTCGCCGATGTCGCGACGCTTCCACTCCTCGAAGACGTCGATCAGGAACCGTCCGTACCCGTCGGGGGGCACCGACCGATCGGTGACGAGGTCGCCGTCCTGCACGTAGAGGGGGCGATCCTTCACCGTCTCTCCCCAGCCCTCGTTGGCCACCGGGAGCAGCTCAGGGGTGGAGCGCTCGATGATCGGGATGAACTGCATGAATCGGGCGCCGCAATCGTCTCGGAGGAACCGGTAGACCTCTCGTCCTCGGTCGTGGTTGGCCGAGTGGATCGTGGTGAGGGCGTTCCACTCGACGTCGTGGCGTTGCAGCACGCCGAGCCCCTCCATCACCCGGTCGAAGCTGCCCTTCCCCCCCTTATCGACCCGGAACGTGTCGTGCATCTCGCGTGGACCGTCGATCGAGAGCCCGACGAGGAAGCCGTGCTCGGCGAAGAACGCGCCCCACTCGTCGTCGAGCAGCGTCCCGTTCGTCTGGATCGTGTACGCGACGCGCTGGTGCGGCAGCTTCAGCTGCTCGGCGAGCTCGACCGAGCGCCGGAAGAAGTCGAGCCCCATCATCGTCGGTTCGCCGCCCTGCCACGCGACGGCGACCTCGGGTGACCGGGCGTGCGCCTCGATCAGTTGGCGCAGGTACGTCTCGAGCAGCTCGTCGGCCATGCGGAACCGGCTGCCCGGGTAGAGCATCTCCTTGGACAGGAAGAAGCAATAGGTGCAGTCGAGGTTGCAGACCGCGCCGGTCGGCTTGGCGAGCAGGTGGAACGCCGGCGGTGCGCCCTCGGGAAGGAGCGGCGATCCGATTCCGCGATCGGCCATGACCATGGAGCCACGCTACCCGTTGGAGCGTGCCGCGGCAGTGCCGTGGCGTGAGGAGGGATCACGCCGGCGTCGGGTACTCGTAGTCGTGCGACATCGCCGCCGCGTTCAGCACGCTGAGAGCGACGCCCCGGCGTACTGCCGTGCGTGACCGGCCCAAACCACTGCCCCGCAAGGCTTCAGCTGCCTCGACCTCGCTCCACACTTTCATCCGACTCGGGTGATGCCGTCGTGCTCGGCTCGGGCTCGAATGTGTGTGAGTGAACGTCGAGCCGTGGACCTTCGCGGCACGAGGAGAGAGGGAGGGGAGTGCGATGTCAGAGCGGCAACCGAGCGGCGCAGCCGTCGGCTGGACCATGTTCGCCGCATTCATGATGATCCTGATCGGATCGTTCCATGCGATCGCGGGACTCGCGGGCATCTTGGAGGACGAGTTCTACGCGGTCACGCCCAACTACGTGTTCGAGTTCGACGCGACCACGTGGGGCTGGGTTCACCTGATCGGCGGTGTGATCGTCCTACTGGCCGGCTTCGGTCTGTTCAGCGGTGCCGTCTGGGCCAGGACCGTCGGCGTCATCGTCGCCACGATCAGCGCGATCGTGAGCTTCGTCTGGATCCCGTGGTACCCGGTCTGGTCGATCGTCGTTATCGGAGTGGACGTCGCCGTGATCTGGGCCCTGACGGCCCACGGCCGCGACATCACGGCCACCCAGTAACGAACCGATCGCGCGAACCCCCCGAGCCGGCTCGGGGACCGGTGTCGGACCACCCACATCGGTCGTCGGGCCGGCTCACTCGCGCGAGTGAAGCCGGTGACGGAGCGGATCAGCGAACGAGCGGATCGGGGACGTCGTCGACGTCGAGCGGGAGCTTCAGCCCGTCAGGCCTTCGCGGCACCCAATGCCACGAGGTCCTCGGGGTGGATCCACGAATCGGCGAGCGGGACACCCCCGGCACGCACGATCGCATCGCGGAGCGGGATCGCCCAACGGTGCTCGAGCAGGGCGACCGCGGCCCTCGAGCCCAGCGGGATCACATCTGCGATCGACCAGGCCGCCTCTTCGCCGAGGATGCCTTCCTCAGCGGCCTCGGCACCGGCGATCGCGCCGGCCTCGAGCCCCTCTTCGTCCCCCTCCATGCCGAGGCCGATCAGGGCGCCGGCGATCGCTCCGAACTCCGAGCGCTCCTCATCGGTGAGGTCGCTGAGCTCGACCGCCGCGATGTCGCCCTGTTCGTCCTTGACGACCGCGACCAGGTCGATCACCCGCACCAGGTCGGATTCCTTGAGACGGCGCAGCTCACTCAGGATCTCGCCGGTGAACTCGGTGCCCTCGAACCCAAGCACCATGATCTGAACGGGACCGAATCCCTCCATCGTCGTGCCTCCTCGTCGTCGGCCTCAGCCGAGCAGCTTCGCCTTCTGCGCCGCGAACTCCTCGTCGGTGAGCACGCCACTCTCGTGCAGAGACCCCAATTCCTTGAGCTTGGCGATCGCATCGTCGGACATCCCGCCCGCCTGAGGGGCTGGCGGCGGCGGTGGTGCGGCCGCCTGCTGCTGGGAATCGTCGGTCGTCGCATTCTGCTCGTGCTTCTTGCCTGCGTGGTAGAGGGCAGCACCCCCACCGGCAAGAGCGGCGCCACGGAGCACAGGCCTTCTCCTTCCCCTTCTCATGTGCCTCGACCTCCTCATCGCAACCCTGTTTGGCGTTGCGCACGAACCCTATGTCAGGAGCCTTCCTCGATCTCGAGGGCCGCCTGTTCGCTCGCGAGCTCGGCTATGCCGAGCGAGCGCACGATCTTCCCGACCGCTGAGACCACACGCGGCGCGCCTACGATCGGTGCGACGGCCGCGAACACACCTCTCAACTGATCCGCGTCGACGCCGAGCTCGTCGGCCGCGCCGAGGTTGAGCAGGTACGAGGTCGGTGGGGCATCGACCGCCACGAGGGCGGCGATCCGCACCAGCATGAGGGTCTGCGGATCCAGCTGAGCAACCTCGATCGATTCCTCGTTCATCCTCGCCAGCAAGTCGAGGACGGGCGTCTCATTCCCGTTCGTCATGGTGGTTCCTCCCTCCGATCGCGCCACATCCCATCGAACTGCCGGCGTCCTCCTGTTCCATCACCCACACAGGGTGAATCTCCTCTTTCGGGGATCGAGGCGTGAACCGCCCCGCTCCCGGGGCGCGGAGATCACCCGAATGGCCCCGACGAGGAGGCACACGGCTCCGTGACAGCGGCGAGTTGGTGGCCGATGATGCCCGCGGGTGAAGCCGATCGCGAGCGAGGGTCACCGACGATGACGTCCGAGCAGATCTTGGACGCCGCCTTCGAGGTGGGCGTCGCGATGGCGATCGTCGCCACGGTCGCCTCCCTTGGTCTGTCCCTGAGCTTCGCCGAGATCGTCGCCCCGTTGCGGCGAGTCGGCCTCGTGAGCGGCCTGATCGTGCTGAACGTCGTCGTGATCCCATTCGCGGCGTGGTGGTTCGCCAGGTCGCTCGGTCTCGCCGACGACGAGATCTCCGGCGTCACGCTCGCCGCGATCGGCTCGGCGGGCGCGGCCGGGCTCAAGGCGTCGCAGCTCTCGGGACGCGCCGATCTGGGCTTGGCCGTATCGATGGTCATCGTGCTCCAGGTGCTCAACGTCGCTGCGGTGCCGCTGTGGGCGGGCGAGATCGTCGTGGGAGCCAGGATCAGCCCGGCGACGATCATGCAGCACCTGCTCGTGCTCGTGCTCGTGCCGCTGATCGCCGGCCTCGCCGTCCGGAAACGCTTCGGCGAGGAGGCCCGACGATGGCGTTCCTGGCTGATCAGACTCGCGAACCTGTCGCTGGCGTTGGCCCTCGTCTCGGGCATCGCGGTGAACCGGAGCTCCATCGTCGAGCTCGCCTTCACACGGGTCATGCTCGCCTCGGTAGCCATCGTCGTGTTCGCCGTCGCGAGCGGCATGCTGATCGGCGGTCGTGATGCCGCCACCCGAGCGACCGCCGGCCTCGTCTCCGGCATGCGTTTCGCCGCGCTGGGCCTGGTCATCATCGCCACGCAGCTGGACGGCATGCCCTCGGTGCTCGGGCCCGCGATCGTCTACGGGTTGACCGACATGGTCATCGCCCTCGCGCTCGCCCTCGCGATGGCACGATGGTGGAAGACCGCGGCGGTCGAGACCGCCTGACCGCCCGAGTGAGTGCGGCTCCTCCGTTCCGGTTGACGGGACTCCCTGAGCGCGATCAGTCGCGCCGGTCCTCTCGCCGGTCTCCCCGGTCGTCTCGCCTGTCTCCCCGCCGATCGTGTCGGCGGTTCACGCCGTGCACCGCCACCGCGGCGCCGCCGGCCACGGCTGCGGTCTTGGCCACCGGGGCGCCGACCACGCCTCGGCGTCCTCGTCGTGCTGCTCGTAGTGGCATGTCACGCTCCTTCGCTCATGGCGGCTTCTTCCGCCTCGATCGATGCGATGATCGCCTGGATCGGGATGCGGCCGGTCGCGATAAGCTGCCCCCCGGCCCGACGAGCCGCGGAGGCGAACGGCGCCGCCCAGACGTTCTCCCAGACGAGCACGCCCGCGGTGCTTCCGTTCTCCATCGCCGCGGCGAGGTGCACCACGTCGTCCTCCGCGAGGATCTCCGCGACGTGGGCCTCGAGGCCTCGCAGCTCGTCGAGGTTCTCCAGGTCGTCGATCTCGAGTCCCTCGATAGTGCCGTCGTCGTCCTTGTGCAGGACCAAGAGGTCGAGGATCCGGATGACACCTTCGTCTACCAACGTTGCCAGCTCGTCGGCCATCTCGCCGGTGAAGCTGCTCTTGCCCGCCGGGAACTCGACGACCAGGTAGTCGACCGGGCCGAGTTCGTCGATCTCGTTCTCGCTCATCCCCCGCTCCTTCCGCTCGGACACGGGCCCGGTGACCTGGCGGTCATCGGCTCCCAGTCCATAGTGTCCGCTGGGGCAGGGGACGACATCGCCCGGGTCGGGTGATGCTGATCCGTTGGGCTGTCACCAGCGTGCGGCCAGCGCGTGAGGAGGCGTTCGGGTGGATCTCGTCTGGGCAGGGCTCATCGTCGTGGGGGTGACGGCGGTCATGGTCGCCGTGATGCTGCTCGTGCCGTTCCCGATCAGCCCCTCGATCGACTGACACCTCTCAGAGGTAGTCGTGCTGCTTCATCCACCGCATCGCGAACGTGCCCCACAGGGGCGGCAGGTAGAAGGTGACGAGCCGGAAAGCAACGGCTGTGGATGTCGCCGCACCTTCGGGGATGCCGATCGCGATCAACCCGGCGGTGTAGCCGGCCTCGGCCACCCCTACACCGCCCGGCACCGGCATGAATCCAGCGAAGAGGCTCACGAACGTGTTGACGAGGATCAAGGCGGCGAGCGAGGCGGAATGCCCGAAGGCCTTCAGACACAGGCCGAGGATGATCGCGAGCATCACCTGCGCCACGAAGTTGCCGCCGAGCAGCAGCAACAGCTTCTTGGGGTGGCGGAGCACCCGCAGCGCGGCCTTCGCATCGGAAGCCTTCTCCCGCAAGATGTTCCAGAAGCCGCGCAGCATCGTGCGGGTCTTGGGGACGAGGAGCGCGATGATGAGCGCCACCACCACGAGCGCCGTCGCGATCAGCAACGCCTGCCAGTTGAACGACGACCCGTCGGACGAGCCCTGACCGCTCGACGACAGGTTCAGGCTGACCATGCCGGAGACCAGGATCACCGTGATCAGCAACATCTGGATCACGAACGTGCTGAAGCTGTCGATCATGCCGATCGAGAGGGCGCCCGCTCCCGGCACGCCGACGCGTTGGAAGAACCGGATCTCCAGTGCCACCCTGGCGGCGGAGCTCGGGACCGCGAGCGCGATGAACTGCACCCCGTACTGCAACATGAGCACCGGCCAGAACCTGACTGATCGCATGGTGGCGCCCATCGTGGAGAAGGCCTGCGGCACCTGCGCGAACGGCGTCACCACCAACGCGACCGCGAGCCAGGCCCAGTCGGCGTTCTTGAACTCCTCGATGATCGTGTCGATGCCGACGTCGGCGAACACGGAGATGAGCGCGTAGGCGAGCAGTCCGGCCACGGCGAGTTTGGCCAACGATCCCCAGGTGATCCGCCGGATCGGTTCGAGGGGCGGGATGGCGATGTGGGTGCGCTCCGCGGTCAGGGTCCGGAGGTCCTCGAGATCCCATTCCTCGGCGCGGATGGCCTTCCGGGTGTCGAGGTCGAACACCGCGGGCTGTAGGAAGGGGAGCACGTCGGCGAGGCCGTCGGCCCCGATCGCATCCGTTGCCGCGGCGACCGCCCGGTCTTCACCGACCGAGAGGGTCGTGAGCACGAGCAGCTGCGCCCGGTCGGTCAGGAGCTCGAACTCGGTGGCGGCCACCCTCGCCGCACCGAGGTCGATGAAGACGGGCGAGCCGTCCGACCGCACGCCGAGTCGATCCGCATCCACCCGGCCGTGCGACACGCCCAGCTCGTGGAGCGCGCCGAGGATGCGCCACCATCCGCTCAGCATGTGGTCGTCGATCTCGTCGGCGCCGAAGGATCCGTAAGGCCGGGCGTCGGCCTCGAGCACGAGGAGCGCGTCGCCCTCGGCGACCTGTCCGGCGGCCACGACCGGCAGCACCGGCACTCCCCCGCGCTCGGCGAGCAGCGAGACGAGCGCTTCGTGCTCGACCTGCTGCAGCCGACCCCTGCCCACCGGCTTGGCGCCCCGGTGCCAGATCGCGGACCACGCGCCTGCGACCACCTGGCCGTCGTACGCGTCCCGGCCGAAGACCTTCACCATGAGCGGGCGGCCATCGAGGGAGGATGCGAACGCGAGCGCGACGCCACGCGGCTGCAGCACCGCCGCTCGCAGGTCGGTCGCCTCCACCCCGAGCTCTCCGAGAGCCTCCGACACCTGATCGAGGGTCAGGTTGCCCCCGGGGGAGCCCACCAGCAGATGCGTCAACGCCGCCACGGCGAATCCGAGCAGATACCCTGCGGCGGCGCCGATCGGGAGCGTCGCCCCGAGGGCGATGCCCGAGATTATCCCGAGCGTGATCAGCCACCGCCCGACGTGCCGCATGGGGCGGGCCAGATGCGGCGACGCCGTCACGATCACGGCCGTCGCCACGGCGATGCGCGTACCGACGTAGATCGCCGGCGACGAGGAGTTCAGCAGGCCCTCGAGGCTGGTCGACGTGTCGGTCCCACCGATCGCGGCGACGACGATCGCCAACCCGAGGCCGAGGCCGACCGCGAGCAGCTCATCGAGGAACAGACGCTTCCTGCCGGGCGCGAACAGGGCAACCAGCAGGAGGACCAACGACCAGACGATCAGCAGGTCGTAGGAGATCTCCCAGAACCAGCCGACGAGTCCGGGGAGCTCAGCCACGAGCTCGGCCGTCGCGGTGTCGAGTGCCGTCGGACCGGGCGCCGGGAACGAGAGGGCGACGATCCCGAGGATCGCGAGCACCAGGAGCACGCCGTCGGTAGGTCGTCGAGCTCGAGGTGCGTGGGGAGCCGACGAGAAGACCCTGATGCCGGCGACCTGCCGACCGCGACGCTTCGCGGACACCGGAGGCTCTTCGCTCGCAGAGCCGTCGCGTACCCCTGCTACCACTTCTTCCCCCGCCATGGCAGACTCCATCGATCCGGCCACGCTGCACCCAGGAAGCGCCCGCCGCGGACCTTCCGTGGCCAGGATGGGCAGCGGAAGGTGAAGCGACAGGTGGAGCGTAGCCGAGCGAACGACAGTGGAGGGTCACCCGACCCGGATGATGTTGCCGCGCCGTCGGGGTCCGACCAGGCGCCGCCGCGAGCCGGACTCGTGCTGCTCGCGTTGATCCTGGTCGCGGCCGTCGCCAACCTGAACCTCGCCGTCGCCAACGTCGCCCTGCCCTCGATCGGCGAGGCGTTCGGCTCCTCGCAGACCACCCTCGACATGATCGCCGTGGGGTACTCGCTTGGGCTCGCGGCGTCGGTGCTCTACCTGGGGGCCGTCGGCGACCGCCACGGGCGCAAGCTGATGCTCGTGCTGGGGACCGTGCTCGCGATCCCTGCCTCGCTGCTCGCGGCGTTCGCCCCCACCGACACCGTGCTCGCGATCGCGCGGGTGTTCGGCGGCGTGGCCGCCGGCATGGCGTTCCCGACCACGCTCGCGCTGATCACGGCGTTGTGGTCCGGACCCGCACGCACACGATCGATCGCGTTGTGGTCGGGCATCGGCGGAGCGATCTCGGCCCTCGGCCCGCTGCTCTCGGGCTTCCTGCTCGAACACTTCTGGTGGGGATCGGTCTTCGTGGTCACGCTGCCGCTCGCCGTCGTGGCCCTGCTGCTCGCCCTCTGGCTCGTACCCAGCCACGTGAACGAGACGACGGATCCGGTCGACAACCTCGGCGGCATCCTGTCGATCGTGCTCGTCGCCGCGCTCGTGCTCGGCATCAACTTCGCCGCCGTGCCGGGAGCCGGCACCGTCGTCGCCGGGCTCGCGATCGTCGCCGTGGCGGCCGGGATCGGCTTCTTCCTGCGGCAGCGCCGGGCGAGGAACCCGCTCTTCGATCTGCACGTGGCCGCCCGGCGGATCTTCTGGGTCGCGGCGGTCGCAGGGGTCATCGTGTTCGGCACCCTGATGGGAGCGATGTTCGTGGGGCAGCAGTTCCTGCAGAACGTGCTCGGATACTCCACCCTCGACGCCGGCATGGCCATCCTTCCCGCGGCGATCCTCATGGTGGCGATCGCCCCGCGGTCGGCGAAGCTCGTCGATGCACGCGGTGCCCGGTTCACCCTGCTCGTCGGGTACGCGTGCTGCCTGCTCGGCTTCGTCGTGATGCTGGCGATGTGGCAGCAGGGCATGCCCTACTGGCAGGTCGGACTCGCCTACGCGTTCATCGGCGCGGGGGTGGGGTTCGCCGGCACCCCGGCCTCGCATTCTCTGACGAGCTCGGTGCCGGTGCGACGCGCGGGCATGGCCTCGGGCACCGCCGATCTCCAGCGGGATCTCGGTGGGGCGATCATGCAGTCGATCCTCGGTGCGCTGTTGACGGCGGGCTACGCGTCGGCGGTCGCGGCCGCGATCACGACCGCTCCGGCATCCGCGCAGGACAAGGTGACCAACTCGGTGCAGGCGCAGCTCCAGAAGTCGTTCGCCGGTGCGGAACAGGTGGCGCAGAACTACCCGAAGTACGCGGACCAGATCGTGGCGGCGGCCAAGACGTCGTTCGTCGACGGGTCGGATTGGGCGTTCGTGGCCGGCATCGTGGCCATCCTGCTCGGGGCGGTCGTCGTCTTCATCTGGTTCCCACGCCGCGACGAGGAACGCACGCTGCTCACCGGCTACCACGCGGAGGACGGATGAGGGCGCGATCGGCGCCTCGCCGAGCGCGGCGACGACGGCTCGCCCGCGCGCTCGTCTCGCCGGACAGCTACGGCTCGATCCTCGTGCTACTGCTGATCACGTACGTCGCCTCCGCGACGGCGACGCAGCAGTGGCAACGATCGCTCATCGTCGTCCTGCAGGTACTCACGGTGTCACTGGCGTTGCGGGTCGCGGGCGCGCGACGTTTCGTGCTGACGATCGCAGCGATCGCGCTCGCCTACGCCATCGTCGTGGCCGTCATCGGGCTCTTCTCGAGCGAGTCGGACCAGACGACCGGTCTCCTGTTCATCGCGAGCGCGGCGCTCTACTTCCTCGCGCCGCTCTCGATCCTTCGATCGATCGTGCTCCAGCAGGACGTCGACCAGGAGACCGTGCTGGGGGCGATCGACGCGTACCTGTTCCTCGGCATGTTCTTCGCCTACGCGTACCAGGCGATCGGCGCGTTCGGCGATCCCTTCTTCCAAGGAGGCGTCGAGGCCACGGTCCCTCGGGTTCTGTTCTTCAGCTTCACGACACTCACGACGACGGGATACGGGAACCTCGTGCCCGCCGGTCAGCTCGGGCAGACGGTCGCGGTCGGCGAGATGCTGCTGGGCCAGCTGTTCCTCGTGACCGCCGTCGCGAAGGTGATCACGGTCTGGAGGCCCGCCCGCTGGCGTGCCGCCGAGGCCGGCGAGGTCGCACCATCGGACGTCGGGGACGCCGCGGGAACGGATCCACCCCCAGTCGCCGGGGACACATCCGGCTAGGGAGTGGGCACCTCCTGCGTCCGGCGCAGGAGATGCCGCCGCACGTGGGGCTCGGCCACCTCGACGAGCTCCGGCGCCGTCGGGTCGCCCGCGCGGATCCGACCTCCGTACGCGCGCGCAAGTGGATGCGCGGTGACCCCGTGCAGGATCACCGAGAGCAGGATCGTCCAGGTCGCGATGCCCATCAGCGGGTCCTCGAGCGGGGTGCCATGCAGCTCCTCGAGGGCGATCAGCGTGAACACGACCGACGCGAGACCGCGCGGACCGAACCACCCCATGAAGGCGACCGTCTCCCCGCGGAATCCCTTCCCCACCAGCGCGATCGCGACCGGCACCATGCGGACGAGCGTCAGGCTCACGATCGCGTAGACGACGGCCGTGCCGTCGAGGGAACCGGCCAGCACCGGGCCAACGAACGAGGCGCCGAAGATGACCCACACGAGGAACGAAGCGAACATCGAGGCGTCCTCCGTGAACCCGATCGCATCACGGCGATCCCGAGCGACGGCGCCGAAGACGAGACCGGCCGTGAACGCGCTCACGAACCCGTTCCCGCCGATCTCGACCGCCCCGACGTAGGCGAGGACGGCGAAGGACACGACGCAGAGCTGTTCGGAGGACCGGGAGGTCCAGCCACGGCGCGCTGCCATCGAGAGGAGTCGGCCGCCGAGCCCTCCGACGACCACCGCGGTGAGGATCGCGAGCCCGATGTCGACGAAGGCGTCGAGCGCCCACGAGCCACCCTCGAGCCCCTCCTCGCTCAGCACGGCCGCGAGGAACACAGTCACGAACGGTGTGGCGATGCCGTCGTTCAGCCCACTCTCGATGTTCAGGGCTCGACGGATGCGCACCGGCACCGCCGCATCCGTCACGACCGCCATGCCCAACGCGGCGTCGGTCGGGGCGAGGACCGCGGCGATGAGGGCCGCGCCTGCCCAACCAAGCTCCGGGGCGACGAGCGCCCCCAGCACCGCACCGGCGGCGATCGTGAGCAGGAGCCCGACGCTCAAGAGCCGTCCTGGCACGCCGGCATCGCCTTCGACCGCGCGGATCGGCACCGTGCTCGCGTCGGCGAACAGCAGGGCAGCGAGGGTGATCTCCGTGAAGGTGAGGACCACCTCGCTGTCGAGCGAGAGCTCGAGCAGTCCCGCGCCCTCGGGCCCGAGCACGAGTCCCGCCGCCACGAACACCATCGGTCCGCTGATGAGCAGCCGGTCCATCCTGCGGGCGAGCAGCGCGTACGCCGCGAAGATCACCAGCAGGACCATCGTTCCGCTCATGCGATCTCGCTCCCTCGCGCGTGGACCCACACGGAATCTACGCGGGGAGGTTCGACCGCACATCACCCGATGGGTATGAGACCGAGGGGTCCTTCCCCCACATCGGATGAGGCGCAGTTCCCCTGGCGGTGCAACCATGGACCGCGCTAGGGTTCGTTGGCGCACGAGGAAGGTGGCCCCCGATGGCGACAGGCAAGGTCTCGCACCCCACACTCGAAGAACGCCGTGACGTCGGCAAGGCCGCACGCAAGCGCATGCCCCGCTCCAACCTCGAAGGCTGGGAACCCGCCACCGACCGACCCGACCCGGTCGCGCTGCTCGAGGAGCAGGACACGACCCGGGAGCCCGACCTCGTGCCGGTGCGTCACGGACGCATGATGGTGTCGCCGTTCACGTTCTACCGGGGCGGGGCGAAGATCATGGCAGCCGACCTGGCGACGATCCCTCGCGCCGGGCTCGACGTCCAGTTGTGCGGCGACGCGCATCTGTCGAACTTCGGCGTCTACGCCTCGCCCGAGCGCATCCTGCTGTTCGACCTCAACGACTTCGACGAGACGCTCCCGGGGCCTTTCGAGTACGACGTGGCCCGGCTGTCCGCGAGCTTCGTGGTCGCGGCCCGCGACAACGGCTTCTCCGATGCCGACGCGCGGAGCGTCGCCTCGAGATCGGTCGGCGCGTACCGCGAGGCGATGGCCGACTTCGCGCAGATGCGCACGCTCGACGTGTGGTACTCGCGACTCGATGCGGATGAGGTGATCGCGCGGGGCATCGCGAGCGCGAAGAAGCATCGGCAGAAGGCCGCCTCGAGGGCCGAGAAGGCCCTCGCGAAGGCGCGGACGAAGGACAGCGTCCAAGCCCTCTCGAAGTTGACCGAGGTGAGCGACGGGCAGCGTCGGATCGTGAGCGACCCCCCAGTGATCGTGCCCCTGCGGGATCTGACATCGACGTTCGGGGTCTCGGTCTCAGACGACGAGGTCCAGGCGGGACTGCACAGCCTGCTCCGCGCCTACCGGTCGACCCTGCCCGACGATCGACGCCACCTGCTCGAGCGATACGAGCTGGTCGACGTCGCACGCAAGGTCGTGGGCGTGGGGAGCGTGGGCACGCGTGCCTGGATCGCATTGTTCCGCGGTCGCGACGACGAGGACCCGCTCTTCCTGCAGGTGAAGCAGGCGACGAGGTCGGTCCTCGAGGACCACCTGCCGAAGAGCCGGTTCCGCCAGCCGGGCGAACGGGTCGTGCAGGGCCAGCGGATGATGCAGGCGGCCAGCGACATCTTCCTCGGCTGGACGAAGGGCGTCCGCGACGACATCTTCTACTACTGGCGCCAGCTGCGAGACATGAAGGGATCGGCCGTCATCGAGGAGCAGGATCCACAGGCGATGACGTATTACGCCCGTGTCTGCGGATGGACGCTCGCCAGGGCCCACGCCCGATCGGGAGACGCGGTGGCGATCGCTGCGTACCTCGGGTCGAGTGACCGGTTCGATCGGGCGATGACCGACTTCGCCGTGCGCTACGCCGACCAGAACGAGCGGGACTACGCCGGGTTCGTGGAAGCGGTCCGGTCGGGGCGGATCGAGGCGGTGGAAGGGATCTGACCGCGACGACAATCACCTCGAATGGATGATGTCTCCCTCGGCACCGCCGGTTCACATGCGTGTACCCGATCTCCCTGAGGAGGTGACGAGTCGTGGCGATACAGATCGAGACCCGCACGGAGCCAGTGATCGTCGATGCCGCGGAGCCGTTCGTCGGCGAGCACATGGGGATGGTCGAGCGAGAACTCGAGGCGGAGTTCTCCGACCTCCTCGGTCCCGACGACATCCGACGACTGGCCACGGTCTCCCTCTCGCGATACGAGGGTGCGCCCGTGCGGACCTTCGTGCCGATCCTCGCGATCCGCACCGCCCGGCGGCAGGCTCGAGCGCTGATCGCCGGGGATCTCCGGCGATGATGATCGTCGCGGTCTACGAGACCGACGAGCAGGCGCAGCTCGCCCTGGCGTCGCTCGGCGAGGCCGGCATCACGCTCGAGCAGGCCTCGGTCGTAGGCGTCGGCGAGCACGAAGACGAGGCGGCTGCCCTGGAAGGCGGACAGAGCGCGACGGCCCGCGGGGCGGGCCGAGGCGCGGTGCTGGGCGGCATCGCCGGGGTCGTGCTCTGGGTTATCCCCGGCGGACCGATCGTGATGGGGGGCGCCCTGGCCGCCGGTGCGGTCGGGGCCGTCGCGGGTGGAGGACTCGGCATCCTCGCCGAGGCCGGTGCATCCGAGGAGCGCATACCCGACTACGAGGAAGACCTCACCGAGGGTCGCTACCTGGTCTGCGTGCACGGCACGTCGGATGACGTGGCTCGCGCGAGAGTCACCCTCGAGATGACCGACACCGAGCAGGTCGACCTCTACGACGCAGGGTGACCGTCAGAACGGCGTCGGGATGTGCCGGAGCGGGAGGTTCGGCTCCTCGTAGCCATCGGCCGCCTGACGCGTCGGCAGCTCCACGTCCAGTGGGGCCATCGGCTCGTACGGGACCTGGCTCAGCAGGTGGCTGATGATGTTGAGGCGACCCCGCTTCTTGTCGTCGGTGCGCGCGACGTACCAGGGCGCCCACGCGCTGTCGGTCGCGGCGAACATCGCATCGCGGGCCCGAGAGTAGTCGTACCAACGACCGTAGGACTTCAGATCCATGTCCGAGAGCTTCCAGACCTTCCGCGGATCGTCGATGCGGCTCTCGAGTCGCCGGGTCTGCTCGTCGGGTCCGACCTCGAGCCAGTACTTCAGCAGCAGGATCCCGGAGTCGACCATCGCCTTCTCGAACATCGGTACCTGCTCGAGGAAGCGCTCCGACTGTTCGGGCGTGCAGAAGCCCATCACCGGCTCGACGCCGGCGCGGTTGTACCAGCTGCGGTCGAAGATCACGACCTCACCCGCGGCGGGGAAATGCGGCGCGTACCGCTGCACGTACATCTGTGTCTTCTCACGCTCCGTCGGGGCCGGCAGGGCGACCACCCGGAAGACGCGCGGACTCACCCGCTCGGTGATCCGCTTGATCGTGCCTCCCTTCCCCGCGGTGTCACGTCCCTCGAACGCGATGCAGATCTTGGCGCCCGACGACTTGACCCACTCCTGCATCGCGACGAGCTCGCCGTGCAGGCGCCGCATCTCCCGCTCGTACTTCTTGCGCTTCATCTTCTTCGGGGACGTCTCGGATGCCCCCGCCGACGACGCCGCTTCCTTCTTCTTCGTTTCGGACATGCCGCACACCTCCCGGTCAGCCCCACCGTAGTTCTCGCCCCGAGGCCCTCCATCCTGCGGATGAGGTGATTGACCGAGAGGGTCTCACCCCTCGGCACTCCACGCATGCCGCGGCGGGCACCCGATCGGAGTGCCCGCCGTGCGTCGAGCGCACGCCGCACCGCGCTCGACTACTCGATGGGACGCGTCGCGAGCCCGTAGATCACGAGTACGTCGATCATGATCACGGTCATCGCGTACAGCGGCATCACGGGCAGCGCGAACAGCCAGAAGATGATGCTGATCGACGCGAGCACGATGCCGATCACCGGGCCCGATCGGGTCCGGGCGAGCAGCATGATGCCGCCGAAGACCAGCAAGGCGCTCCAGCCGAGCGCGACCCAACCCCAGGTCTCGAGGTTGCTGTAGAGCAGACCGGTCTCGTCCAGGTAGCTCTTCGTGTCGAGGGCGGCGAGCCCCCAGAAGAAGCTCGCCACGGCCCCCATCAACGAGACGATCCCTGCGAACGTGACCCAGCCCGACCGCGTCTCCAACCGTGGGGTCACGGTGTCATCCGTGACCACGTACGGCTTGACGGTGCTGGTGGCCATCTCCCGCCTCCTTTCGGATCGATCCGGCGGGTCCGGCCCGTCAGCGCGTGGGCCGGACGGAACCACCGCCAACGTAGACCGGCGGGACCGGCCCCGAGGAGGCCGGATGGTCCAGAACGCTCGGGACCGACTCGCCATCTCTCCGAGTGGTGCAACGGCGAAAGGTTCGCTCGGCGAGATTCACCCACAACGCATGAATGCAGGGTCGCGCCCGACTGGATAGCGTGACCCTGCGAGAACCAGGGGAGCTGAGGGGGAGGGCATGTCGACCCAGCCGGGCGCGACTTCGCAGGGAACGCATCGGGGCCGGCGACGCCTGGCGGCGATCGCGGCGCTGCTCATCATCCTGGCCGTCGTGGTCGGCACGCTCGTCCGTCTCGTCGACGATCCGCTCCGCGTGATCGCCGAGCTGTTCCTCCTTACCGTGACCGTCGGCGCTGGCTGGATCGCGCTCACGAGGGCCGGCACCCGCCGCGTGATCGCGACCGTCGTGGCCGGGGTGGCGGTCGTCGCCCTGATCGTCAGTCTCGTGAACGCGGAGGGCTCCCTCGGCATCTCGATCGCCGTCAGGATCGCTGCGCTGGTCGCCGCCGTCGCCCTCGCGAAGTACGCCCTCGGCAACACCCTCGCGGCGTTGAAGCAGAGCGAGACGCCGGGCACACCGGTGCCGGCGGCCGAACGCGGCGTGCTCTTCATGAACCTCAAGTCCGGCGGCGGCAAGGCCGAGCGGTTCCACCTGGTCGAGGAGTGCGAGCGCCGCGGCATCGAACCGATCGTTTTGGGGCCCGGGATGGACTGGCTCCAGGTCGTGCGAGACAAGGCCGCGACCGGCGAGGTCGACGTGCTCGGCATGGCCGGCGGTGACGGTTCCCAGGCGATGGTCGGCACCGTCGCCGCCGAGTTCGGGCTCCCGATGGTCGTCGTGCCCGCCGGCACCCGCAACCACCTGGCGCTCGACCTCGGCCTCGACCGCGAGGACGTCGTCGGCGCGCTCGACGCGTACGGCGAGGCCGTCGAACGCACGATGGACCTGGCCGACGTGAACGGGAGCGTGTTCGTGAACAACGTCTCCCTCGGCCTGTACGCGGCGATCGTCCGCTCCCCCGAGTACCGGGACGCGAAGGTCGACACGACCCTCGCGACCCTGCCGCAGGTGCTCGGGCCGCAGACCGAACCGTTCGACCTGCGGTTCGAGGGGGCCGACGGCCGAGAGCAGCGGGGTGCGCACCTGATCCAGATCTCGAACAACCCCTACGGGGTAACGGCGCGCGGCATGGGCAGCCGGCCCCGGCTCGACACCCAGACCCTCGGCGTGGTCGCGCTCGTGCTGGGACCCAAGGGCGGGGCGGCGGCCTTCCTCGCCGCGCTCGCGACGGGACACCCCGATCGCTTCGAGGGATTGTCGTCGTGGGCGACGCCCACGTTCGAGGTCATGTCCGACGGGCCGATCGAGATCGGGCTCGACGGCGAGACCGAGGTGATGGATCCTCCCCTGAGGTTCTCGATCAGGCCGAACCCCGTGCGGGTGCGGCTGCCGAAGCACGCGATCGGCTACTCGCCCGCGGCTCGCTCGATCGGCTGGCGCGCCGAGGCCCGTGAGCTGTGGGGTGTCGTGCTCGGACGCCCGTCCCGGCTCGGGACCTGATCGCGATGCGGGAGGTGTAGGGCGATGGCGACCGAGCAGAAGGCTGCCGCACCGACCGGGTTCGTCCGTTGGGTCCCAGGGATCACGATGCTCCGGACGTACCGGGGCACGTGGCTGCGGCCCGACCTGATCGCCGGCATCGTGCTCGCCGCGATCCTCGTGCCTCAAGGCATGGCCTACGCGGAACTCGCCGGGCTCCCTCCGGAGACCGGTCTCTACACGACGATCGCGTGTCTCATCGGGTACGCCCTCATGGGCCCGTCGCGGATCCTCGTCCTGGGGCCGGACTCGTCGGTCTCGCCCCTGATCTTCGCGGCGATCGTTCCCCTCGCGGGCGGAGATCCGGCGACCGCGATCGTACTCGCGGGGATGCTGGCGCTGATCGTCGGCGGGATCGAGATCGGACTCGGTCTCGCCAAGCTCGGCTTCGTCGCGGACCTCCTCTCGAAGGAGGTCCAGGTCGGGTACATGAACGGGCTCGCGATCACGATCATCGTGGGGCAGTTGCCGAAGCTGTTCGGGTTCTCGACCGAGGCCGACGGCTTCGTAGAAGAGGTGCAGGAGTTCCTCTCGAACCTGGATCAGACGAACACCACCACCTTGATCCTGGGGACCGTGACGCTCCTCGTCCTCCTGGGATTACCGCGGGTCACGACGAAGATCCCGGCGGTGCTGATCGCCGTGATCGGGGCGACCGTGGCCACCTCGCTGTTCGACCTCGATGTGAGCACGGTCGGAGCATTGCCACAAGGGCTCCCGTCGCTCTCGTTCCCGTGGACGTCGGCGAGCGACATCGGTCCTCTGTTGGCAGCGGCCGTCGGCATCGTGTTGGTCTCGCTGACCGACACGATCGCCACGTCGACGAGCTTCGCCGCGGCCCGCGGCGACGAGATCGACCCCAACCAGGAGATGATCGGGATCGGGTCGGCGAACGTCGCGGCGGGGCTGTTCCAAGGGTTCGCGATCTCCGCCAGCGGTTCACGGACCGCGGTGGCGGCGCAGTCGGGATCGAAGACCCAGGTGACCGGCCTGATCGGAGCGGGGATCGTCGTGCTGCTCCTCGTCCTCTTCCCGACGCTGCTCGCCGACCTGCCCGATACGGCGCTCGCCGCCGTGGTGATCGCGGCCGCCCTGTCGCTGATGAACTTGGCGATCCTTCGAGCCTTCTGGCGGGTCCGCCGGTCGGCGTTCTGGATCTCGCTGATCGCGTCGGTCGGCGTGATCCTGTTCGGCGTGCTCGAGGGCATCCTGATCGCCGTGGTCCTCTCGATCCTGCTGTTCTTCCGCAGGAGCTGGTGGCCGCACGGCGAGGTGCTCGGGCGCGTTCCCGATCTCGATGGGTGGCACGACACCGACCGTTACGACGACGTCGAGGAGGAGCCCGGGGTCCTCGTGTTCCGGTGGGAGGCGCCGCTCTTCTTCGCGAACGCGGGCATCTTCCGGCAGCAGGTCCGCCACCTCGTCCACCACCGCAGCCCGGCGTGGGTCGTGTTGCAGTGCGAGGCGATCACCGACATCGACGTGACGGCGGCCGACATGCTGAAGCGGCTCGATCTCGAGCTCAACGCGAAAGGGGTGCACGTGGCGTTCGTGGAGCTGCGTGACCGCCTGAAGGACCGGGTCCTGCGCTACGGGTTGTTCGAGACGCTCGACCGCGACCACTTCTATCCGTCGGTCGACACCGCCCTCGAAGCGATCAGGCAGGAGCCGACAGCCGCGACACCATCGTCGGAAGGCGAGTCGAGCGGGTCTGAGGCTCGACCGGAAGATCAAGGATGAGCGCAGGAACGACCACCGACGAGGTCGCGTTCGACAGACGGCTCGCCCTGCTGCTCGCGATGGCGATGTTCGTGCTCGTGTTCGACACGTCGTTGATGAACGTGTCGATCTCAGCCGTGGTGGAGGATCTCGACACCACCGTCAGCAGCATCCAGGCGACGATCGCGCTCGAGGCGCTGGTGTCGGCCGCCTTCATCCTGATCGGCAGCAAGGTCGGCGACCTGATCGGCCGCAAACGCGCGTACGTCCTCGGTCTCTGTGGGTACGCGATCGGCGCCCTGGCGATGACGCTCGCGCAGAGCGTGACCGCGATGGTCGTGTTCTGGGCCCTGATCGGAGGGCTCGGCGCATCGCTGCTGATGCCGGCCATGCAGTCCTTGATCCACGGGAACTTCGAGGGCGAGGCGCGGAAGAAGGTCTACGCCTTGGTCGGAGCCTCGGCCGCGGTCGCCGCCGCGATCGGACCGCTGCTCGGCGGCTTCATCACCACCTACCTCTCGTGGCGGGTCGGGTTCCTGTTCGAACTGCTGGTGATCGGGGTCGTGCTGTCCGGCGTCGGGCGCGTCAAAGACGTGCCGTTCACGGGTTCCCGCGAGGTCGACCCGATCGGTGCGATCCTCTCCGTCCTCGGCATGGGGGGCGTCGTCCTCGGCATCCTCGCGTGGCAGGAGGGTGGCGACGCCGTGGGCGCGCTCCTTGCCGTCGGGGCGGTGGGCCTCGGGTCGCTCGCCTGGTGGCTCCTGCGCCGCAAGCGCAAGGAGAAGCCGACGCTGCTCGATCCCGACCTGTTCCGATCGAAGATGTTCCGGTTCGGGGTCTCGGGGCAGATGCTCCAGAACACCGCCCTGGGTGGGGCGATGATCGTCCTGCCGATCTTCCTGCAGATGGTGCTCGGGTACGACGCGATGCAGACGGGCCTCACCCTCGCCCCGCTGTCGCTCACGATGTTCGGGGTCGCGATGCTCGCCGGGAAGAAGGCCGGATCGCGGCGTCCGAGCACGCTCATCCGTTCGGGCTTCGCGCTGCTGTCGATCGGGATGGCGCTGCTGATCTGGATCGTGCCCAGCGCCGACTCGGGCTGGAACCTCGTCGTCCCGCTGCTGATCGCGGGAGCAGGGCTCGGATTGCTGGTGTCGCAGCTCAACAACTACACGCTGTCACCGGTCTCCGAGGAACGGGTCAGCGAGGCGTCCGGTGTCAACTCCGCGAGCGGATCGTTCGGACTCTCGTTCGGCCTGGCCTTCGCCGGCGCGATCATGCTGGCGACGCTCTCGATCACGTTCACCGACATGGCGGAGAGCAGCACCGTGCTCTCGCCTGCCGAGCAGGAGCAGGTCGCCACCGGGCTCGAGGACGACGCGGAGCTGATGAGCAACGCGGCGCTCGAGGAGCTGCTGGTCGGCCAGCCCCAAGACGTGCAGGACGAGATCGTCCGCATCAACACCGAGGCGCGACCGTTCGCGCTCCAGGTGGCGCTGCTGGTCCCCCTGCTCGCCGGGCTCCTGGGACTGGTCACCGGGTTCAGGATGACGCACGCGCCCGACCCGACGCCATCCGGGGCGGCCGAGGGTACGGTCATCGGCTGAACGAGGCCACATCAAGCCCCGATCCCACGGCTCGCGCCCTCATCGGTTCGATCTCGATCCCTGCCGGGGCGATCGAGCCGGCGCTCGATGAGGTCGTCGACATCGAAGCCGAGGGCGAGAGCCAGCTCCGGGGCCGCATACACGGTCCGCGCGATCCCGATGTGAGGAGCCACGGCGACGAGCACGCCGGCGATCTCGCGCGGCGACACTCCCGCGCGTTCCGCGAGCCTCACGACGGAACCGTAGGAGGCAGGAGATGCGCCCAGTGCCAACAACGCGCCGATGCGCACGAGGGCGTGCGAACGCGGATCCAGCCCCGATGCTTCCAGGTTCTTCTCGTCCGACTCGGTCATGTCAGCGATCATGGCATCGTCATTGAGTGCCAGCTTCGTCAGGGACCACTGGTAAGGCTCGATCGGCACGGACGGCCCACGATGACGCTCCACACCTTCATTCGACCCTGGCCGGACACCCACGTCATCACCCGCAAGGGGTGAGCGATCTGCGGCCCGCCTAGAGGTCGAGCAAACCCAACTCCCCGGCGCGCTCCACCGCCTCCGACCTGCTGCTGACGCCCAGCTTGCGATAGATCGACATCGCATGCGACTTCACGGTGTTGGTGGACACGAAGAGCCGCTCGCCGATCTCGCGGAACGTGAGATGCGTCGGCAGCACGGCGAGGACCCGGAGCTCGGCGGCCGAGAGGGACGCAGGCCCCGACCTCCCGCTGCCTCGCGCCCGGCGGACCTCTCCGTCCATCTCGTCGAGCACGCCCGAGAGGACGCCGATGTCCGGGTGTCGCCTTTGGATCGCCCTCGCCTCGGCCAAGACGGTACGGGCCCCGTCGACATCCGAGAGCGCGAGGTACGCCCGAGCCATGAAGATCCTGCCGCGGATGCTGAACGATGGGAGCGCCGAGGAGGCGGTTCCCCTCAGTTTCTGTGCCTGGATGAGCTCCTTGCGCGCTCGATCTGGCTGCCCCTCGCGCGCCAGCACCAACGCCGGGACGGCGAACATCAGCGGCTGGAGGTTCAGGTCGTCGAGCCCGTGCGACGTCACGATCGATCGAGCGCGATCGATCCAAAGCCGCGCCTCGTCCCACTCGCCGCTCTCGGCCGCGATCGCCGACAACTCGCTCAGCGCCATCACGTGGCCGCTCGCCTGGACCTGACCGGCGAGGACGTCAGCCTCGAGGAAGGCCTCTCGGGCTCGCTCGGTCTCACCGAGGAGGAGCGCCGCCTCGCCGGCCAGGAGATGGTGCATCACGCGATAACCGCTCGCCGGTGTGCCGAGCTCGGAGGCGAGCTCGAGGTCCGCCTGCATCCGGAGCGGCCCGTCGAGACAGAGCGCCGCTCGCAGGAACGCCACATGCGCCACGAACGAGCCGCCCTCATCCGGATGATCGCCGTCGAACGAGGTGGCTTCCGCGATGCGCAGCCAGTGGACGGGGTCCCCCGCCTCGGTGAAGATGTCGTGCCAGGCCGCCACGATCGCCAGCGGTGGGTACCCGCGGATCGCCTCCTCGTCGAACCATCCGAGCCACGACCCGAGCGTCTGGAAGCGGCCGGTCCCCAGGTACGGCCGGAACGACGAGCACACGAGACGTGCGGCCTCCGCCACGAGACCGCCGGCTTGCGCGTATCCGATCGCATCTGCCGGCATGTCGTTCGCCTCCGACCACGTCGCGGCGCGCCCGTAGAGCTCCGGCATCAGGGCGGGCTCGAGCCGACGGAGCTCCGCGAGCAGCACGTCGCGGAACAGGTGGTGGTACCGGTATCGGTCGGGTCGGCCGGGGAGCGGCACGACCAGCGGGTTCGAGCGTGCGATCTCGGCCAGGAGCGCCGCCGACCCACCGGAGCCGACGACCACGTCACACAGCTCGGGGATCGGCTCACGGAGGATCGCGGTCCGCATCATGAACCGGAGTCGACGCTTCGGCAGGCTCCGCAGGAGCTCGTCGCGCACGTAGTCCGTGATCATCCGATCATCACCATCGAGCCTGCTCGCCGCCGCATCGTGGTCATCGTGCTCACGGATCGACAGGGTCGTGAGGTAGATCGCGACCGGCCATCCTTCCGTCCGACGCGCGATAAGCGAGATCGTTGCTTCGGACAGGTCGAGGCCGACCCCTCGAACCAGCTCGGCGGTCTCCTCCTCGTCCATCGCCAGATCGCCGACGTCGAGCTCGAGGAGCCGGCCCGACGACCGAAGCCTCGGGAGCGAGAGGTCGGGCACCGTCCGGGATGCCAGGGACACCGTCCATCCGACGGGGGTGTGGTCGATCAGGCTCGAGACGATGTCGAGCGCGTTCGGGCTCGTCAGCAAGTGGACGTCGTCCAGCACCAGGAGGATCGACTCGGCGAACCGGTCCATCGCCCTCGTCAATTCCCGCACGCGTATCGCCGGCACCCGTGAGCTCGACCTCGTCAATCGCAAGAGCAGGGCGCGGTCGAGCGGGTGGATCTCGTCGAGGGCGAGGGCGAGGTCGGAGAGCAGCACCGCGGGGTCGTCGTCGCCGGAATCCAAGGAGAGCCACGCCACCGGACGCGGATCGCGTTCCGCCATGCCGGCCAGGAGCGTCGTCTTCCCGTAGCCCGGACCGGCGATGACGGCGACCACGTCGGCTTCCGATGCCTCGATCCGTGCGAAGAGCCGATCTCTCGGAACCACTCCGGAGCGACCCTTAGGGGCCCCGTGGGCCGCGACACCCGCGGGTCGGGATGCTGATCCACCCTTCCGCCCGGTGGGCGCGAGCGCTGCTTCGGTCATCGCCCGATGCTACTGATTCCGACACCACGAGGCGACGGCTCCGCGTGCACCACGTCCATCGGTTGCCTCGCTGTTCCGGGGACTGGAAGAATCGCCGTGCGATGGCATCCGATCAGGACGCTCGAGGAACGACGGTCGACACGGCGTCTGGTGCGCCGCCCCTCGTCGAGGCGAAGATCACCGCGCCCCGTCTCCGTCTCGGCTTCGTGGATCGACCGCGCATCACCAAGGCCCTCGATGCCGGCGTCGATGTCGAGCTGACGGTCATCGAGGCGCCGGCCGGCTACGGGAAGACGACGGCCGTCCGACAGTGGTCCGCGACCCAGGATGCCGCGTTGGTCTGGGTCACCCTCGATGCCGTCGATGACGATCCGAACCGGATGTGGTGGTACGTCGCGACGGCGATCGACCGGATCCGCCCCGGCCTGGCCGGACCGGCGCTTCGTCGGCTCGGCGTCGCCGGCGGCGTGATCGAGCACGCCGTCGACGAGGTGATGAGCGCCATCGGCCGATACGCGAGACCGGTGATCCTGGTGCTCGATGACCTGCACACCGTCGGCGACGCGGAATGCCTGGCAGCGATCGATCACGCTCTCCTCAACGTGCCGGAGAACCTCCGCGTCATCATCAGCACGCGGGTCGACCCCGAGATCGGACTCCCACGCCTGCGTGCGTCCCGGCAACTCATCGAATTACGCGCGAACGACCTGGCGTTCTCCACGTCCGAGGCGCACGCGCTGCTCGTCGATGGGCTCGGGATCGAGCTGAGTCCAGACGAGGTCCACGGCTTGGTCGAGCGCACGGAGGGGTGGCCCGTGGCGCTCGTCCTCGCGGGGGTCTGGCTGCGCGGCCTCGATGATCCCGCCGGAGCCGTCTCGCGTTTCGGCGGCGACCAGCGCTTCGTCGCCGACTATCTCAGCACCGAGGTCCTTGCGGCGTTCGACGAGGATCACCGAGCCTTCCTCGAGCATGTCGCGGTGCTCGGCCAGTTCACCCCGGAGCTGTGCGATGCGGTCCTGGACCGCTCGGACTCCGCCGAGCGGCTCGACGAGCTTGAGCACGCCCACCTGTTCGTCTCGAGCCTCGAGCGCGGCGACTGGTTCCGCATCCACCCGCTCTTCGCGGAGTACGCCACAGCGCACCTGGAGGCGTCCGACCCCGGAGCGACCTCACGCATCCACCTTCGAGCGGCGATCTGGCTCCGGGAGCAAAGTCGCCCGTTCGAGGCGATCGCTCACGCGGCGGCTGCGGACGAACATGAGCTCGTCGCCGTGCTGCTCGCCGAAGAGCATGCCTCGTTGATCCGAACGGGAGCCGGCCGGACGCTCCTCCGCTGGGCTCGAACCCTCCCCGACGACGTCCTGATCGCGCATCCGGAGGTGGCGGTCTCGGCTGCGGTCTCGTGCGTGATCTCGAACGGGGGCACGATGGAGCTGCGTCGCTACCTGGGGGTCATCGATCGGGTCTTGGCCGCTGAGGAGCCCGGGGCGGGGAACGGGTACGTCGGGTCCATGGCCCGGATCGCGCGCGTCCTCGCCGTCGAAGGCGGAGTGGAGCGGGCGACAGCCGATGGCCGCCTGGCGGTGGAGCTCACCGAGGCAGGATTGGACGAGCTCGTCACCGGTGCGCTCGGCACATATGCCCGCGCTGCCTACTTCGCCGGCGATCTGAACGAGGCCCGAGGCATGGCGCTCCGCGCACTGGAGCACCCCGAGATCACGCGGCGCACGCCGAGCTTGATCCATGCGCTCGCGACGCTCGCCCTGGTGGCCGTCGAGGAGGGGCGACCGTCTTCGGCTCGCACCCACGCGGAGCAGGCGAAGGAAGCGGTCGGGCACCTCGGATCGAGCCGCAGCTGGATCGGAGCGAACGTCTCCGTGGCGATGGGTGTCGTGCTGACGGCGGAGGGAGACGTCGCGACGGCTGAGCGAGAGCTCGCCACCGCGGAGCGCTTCTTCCGCGACGACGTGCCCACGATCCACCACACGTGGTTGCTCGTGCTGCTCGCCCGCGTCCGCACCCGACGTGGCCGCCTCGATCGGGCGACGGAGGCGCTGCACCTCGCGCGGGACGCGCTCGCCGAACTCCCGGATGCCGGCATCGTGCCCGGACTCGCCGACGAGGTAGAACGTGAACTCGTGGCGGCGACGGAGCGCGCCGAGGCCGACGACGCCGTCGAAGCGCCGAGCGGGGCCGAGCTCGCCGTGCTGAGGCTCATCGCCGAGGATCTGTCGATCCGAGAGATCAGCGAGCATCTCTTCGTCTCGGAGAACACGGTCCGCTCCCACCGCCGAGCCCTGTACAAGAAGCTCGGCGTCCATTCCCGCGACGAGGCGATCGCGCGGGCGGAGGCGCTCGACCTGCTGGACGGAGCGGAATCACCCGGGTGACTCGCTCGCCGAAGCTCTCGTGAGGCGATCCGCGGTGACAAGCTGCGTGCATGGGGGCTCAGACGTATCGGCTGACCGTCGAAGGAGAGCTCGACGACGAACTGGCGTCGGCCTTCCCGGAGATGACGCTGACGCCCGGTGACGGCGCCACGACGCTGACCGGGGCTCTGCGCGACGAGTCGGAGCTCAACGGGGTCATCAAGCGCCTGTCGGAGGACGGCCTCACGCTCACCCTGCTCGAGGTGAAGCGGAGTCGCAGCACGTCGCCGAGTCCACCCGCGGGCGCGAAGCGAACGCTGACCCGCGACAACCTGCTCGAGACGGTCGGCAAGGTCGCGACCTCGGCTCCCGTGCTGCTGCCGGCGCTCGTGAGGCCGACGATCCCCATCTCGCTCCGTGAGAAGATCATGCTCGCGGTCAGCTCGGTCAACGAATGCCGCTACTGCCAGTGGGGCCACACGTACCTGGCGACGGCGCAAGGCGTCTCGCTGGAGGAGATCAACCAGGTCCTCGGTTATCAGTCGCTGGAGGCCCAAGACGATGCCGAGGCCGCCGCGATCCTCTTCGCGGAGGACTACGCGGAGAACCTCGACCGGTCCGATCCGGCGATGATCGAGAACCTTCGCCGCTACTACAGCGATGAGCAGGTCGCCGAGATCCTGGCCTACGTGCGCGCGATCACGCTCGGCAACCTGACCGGCAACAGCCTGGATGCCCTGCTCGACCGGGTCCGCACCCTCGCCCGCACGAGCACCACGGCCGGTCGGCGGGAGCCGAGCCGCCGGCCTCGTCAATGGTCCGCGGAACAGGTCCCGGCGGTGGCATCGTTCGAACACGGCCGGCACAAGCCGATCGTCGAGCTGCGGCGGTTCGTCCGATCGACCGCCGACCTCGCCCGGCAGGGGCGTGATATCGGCGCGATCTGGTTCGGGCGTCGCCTGGAACCGGCCTTCCGCGAGGAGATCATGGTCGCGGTCGCGAACGCCAACTCGTCTCGCCACTGCAGCTTCGCCCATCGGGAGTGGGCGCTCGGGGAGGGCCTTCCCAAGGACGAGCTCGCCGCGGTGGAGGGGCTGCGGCCCGAGTCGTTGGACGCGCGGACATGGGCGGCGATCCGGTGGGCGAGGGCCGTCGCCCTCAGCGACCTCGACGACGTGCCCGCCGACGTCGACGCCGAACTGCGACGGCACTTCGATCTCGGCGAGCGGGAGGACCTGGAACTGGTCGTCCAGATGATGACCTGGTTGAACGAGACCAGCAACACCGTGGATGCCTTCTTCTCGCGCCTGTTCGGCCGGCCGGTGCCGGGAAGCTCGGTGCTGGGCGAGGCCACGGCGCTACTGAAGTACGCGATCGTCGGCCCGCTGATCATCGCGGTGATCTGCGTCAAGCAGCGGCGCGACCCGATCTCGGTCATCGCCGATCTGCCGCCGTTCTTCCGCGAGTTCGAGGCGAAGGGTCGCCTGACGACCGGCGACGCCGGGACGTAGCGGCGAGCGATCAGCCGCTCTCGGTTCAGCCGCTCTCGGTGGGGAGGCCGGCCTTGTGCCAGTGCCGCATGTGCCCCTCGAGGGGCTGGATGTCGCGGTACCCATGGCGGGCCAGAGCCCTCCGGGCCACGTAGGCGCGCTCGCCGCCGTGACACGTGACCACCATCGGCTCGTGTGGCAGCGACACCTTGTTCACCAGGACCTTCCCGAGTGGCGCGTTGACCGCTCCCGGCACGTGCCCGCGCTTGAACTCGATCGACGTGCGGACGTCGACGACCGTCGGCGCGTCGCCAGACTCGATCCGTCGTTGCAGCTCATCTGCCTTCATCTCGAACGTCCTTCCCTAGTCCCATCCAGCTCGACCGTACTCGCGAGACCAGTCACCGAGCCGTCCGCCTCGGCATCTCACCCGGGTGAACGGAGATGCCGGTGGATCGACGACGTGGCGGCTAAGTGGAACGCAATCACCCGGGTGACTCCTCGCCGAACCCACCTGAGGGATCGCCGCGGGTGACAGGCTGCATGCATGGGCACCCGGACATACCGACTGACCGTCGAAGGAGAGCTCGGCGACCACATGGCGACGGCCTTCCCGGGGATGACACTCACGCACGGGCGCGGCACCACGACGATCACCGGCGACGTGCGCGACCAGGCGGAGCTGCAGGGCATGCTCCGGCGGGTGTCGGACCTGGGGATGACCCTGCTCGAGACGAAGGCGATCGACCCCGGCGACGGTCCTGCACCACCATCCGATGACACCTCGTCGAAAGGAGCGAACGTGGCGACATGACGACGAGATGCGTCGGTTCCACCAGAGAAGGCGATGCCTACACGGAGCAACGAGAAGGAGCGATCCCATGAGAAGTCAGGCGAAGGACATGCAACCGGTTGACGACTTCGTCACCCAGAACACCCCGGGCCTCAAGATCTGGCAGGAAGTCTGGGGCGACATGCAGTGCGCGTACCACCACTTCGAGCCCGGTACTGACTTCACGGCGCTGCTGAAGCCGATGCCGGACGGTCTGTGTGGGGTTCCGCATCACGCGTACGTCATCAGCGGCACGCTGAAGGTCATCTACAAGGATGGGTCCGTCGAAGTCTGCACGGCCGGGGACGTGTGCTACTGGCCGGCTCCGCACAACTTCATCTCAGATGAAGGGGCCGAGATCATCCAGTTCAGCGGTTCCGGCGCGTTGGCAGCGCAGGCCGCAGTCATCGAGGAGATCATGGCCAAGCAGGCGCAGGCGTAGGGTTCGGAGCCGCCGACAGGAGCGCCAACGACATCCCGTGACCTGAACGGTTCCGGAGCCCGGCGCGAGACTGGGCTCCGGAGCCACGGGATCGGGGGGAGGGAGGGAACGATGGCGACCGCGACACATAACGGGCGACCGATCGTCGAACAACGCCAGACGAAGCTGGAGCTCTACGTCACCGCAAAGGAGGCGTACGACATGTGGCAGGCGGACCCCGAGGGCGTGAAGATCCTCGACGTCCGCACGCCCGAGGAGTGGGTGTTCACCGGCCACGCGCCGATGGCGACGCTCGTCCCGTTCGCGTTCCTCGCCTACGTGTGGGACGCGGAGAAGGAGGGGTTCACGTGGTCCCTGAGCCCCGACTTCATCGCGCGCGTGAAGGAGCGGTTCGCTCCTGAAGACACGATCCTGGTCACGTGCCGCTCGGGCGGCCGTGGGGCGATGGCGATCAACATGATGGCCGCCGCCGGCTTCACGAACGCCTACAACATCCTCGACGGGATGGAGGGCGACCGGGTCCACGACGACGACAGCGTCTTCGACGGCATGCGCCGCAAGAACGGCTGGGTGATGTCGGGACTGCCGTGGACCTACGACCTCGACCCCGACGTGATGGCATTGCCCAAGCGCGAGGAGCCCGGCGAGCTCCACCCGGGGAACGACGCGGACTGAAGGGGTGACACATGGTCTGGGCGATCCTGTTCCTGCTGGGGATCCCGCTCTGGTTCATCGTCGTGGGCATCACCGTCACGGTGATCAGGAACCGGAGGCTGCGAGCACGCCACGGCAACATCTCGGCGCGGCTCAAGCGGCCCGGGAAGACCCGATGGGTCCGCGGCAACGGGATCTGGATATCGGACGTGTTCGCCTTCCGTGGAAGCCCCGCGGCCTGGAGCGAGGACATCGTCAAAGTCACCGACGTGGAGCTCCGAGATCCCAGCGACGAGGAACGACACAAGCTGCGCCACCTCGGGGACGACGTGCTGATCGCGACGCTCTCGATCGCGGAGGGCGAGCCGTACGACGTGGCCGCCCGATCAGAACAGCGAACCGCGCTCGTCGGACCCTTCATGGTGGAAGCGATCCCGACGAGTGCCTAGCGGAAACGACAAGGAACAAACGACGGAACGAGGAGGGAACCACGATGAAACTGAAGACAGGTCTCGACCACACCGAACGGATGCACGTCAAGGACGCCCGCGGAGCCAGCTTCCATGGGTTAGGTGCCTTCGTCGGCACCGGGCCGATGCAGAGGGCGCACGTCTACACAGCGGCATCGGTCCCTGTCGATCCTGAGGCTCACAAGCAGATCGATCCTGAGCGACTGGCGAAGGAGCTCGAGGTCGACATGTGCGCCGTCAACAGCGGGCGTTTCTGGATGATGGACGAGTACGAGTTGACGGCCGGCGACATCATGAACTTCCACGGTGTCGAGATGCGCTGGGCCGGCGATATGACCGGGGCGGAGATGATCGCCCAGTTCAGTAGCGCGTACTCACCGTCGCTGATCTACCGCAACACCGACTGGGTCTGGCACGCCGGCAAGCCCGCCTACCTGCTCCGCGAGCCGGATGGCGCGGCCGTGTGGGTGCTGCAGGAGTTCACGCAGGAGGTCGACCCGACCCTCGAGGCGGACAACCTCGACCGGCTGGGCGGCATGTACAAGAACCTGCCCGAGGGCTGGACGTTCGAGACCAAGATCCTCGACGAAGAGCTCTCGTTGAACACCGCTCGCGCGGGCGGCTGGGCCGCGATCGTCCGCGACGAGTTCGGCTGCACGTACCAGGGCTGCGGCTACGGAACGGACACGAGCGCCAACTACGTTCCCTGATCGCGAGACGCGAGATCCCGGAGCCCGGTCGAACCCGGCGAGGGTGAGGCTGCGGCTCCGGGAGCCGCTCGTCGGAGAGGAGACGCCGTGAGGGAACCGACCGAGCCGGCGATCCGCGCGAGCCTCCGGACGCCGCGGGCGGCGGCGGTCGCCGGGATCCTCTTCTCGCTGCTGCTCGCCACCACGCTCGTCCTGATCCGCGTGTCGGTGCCGTCGGGCGAGGAACTGGAGAGCGACTGGCTCTCCGATCCCACCAAGCGAGGGGCGGTTACCCTCGCGCTCAACCTTGTGCCGTTCGCCGGCATCGCGTTCCTCTGGTTCATGGGCGTCATCCGCGACCGGATCGGCGAGCGCGAGGACCGATTCTTCGCCACGGTCTTCCTCGGCAGCGGCCTGCTCTTCGTCGGCATGCTCTTCGTCGCCGCCGCGGCGGCGGGAGGCCTGCTCGCGGATCCCGCGATCGAGGCCGGAGGCACGCCGGATCCCGCGCTCTGGGACCTGGAGCGGCGGATCACGTTCACGATGCTCAACACCTATGCGATCAGGATGGGAGCCGTCTTCATCATCTCGACGACCACGATCGGCGTCCGCACCGGATTCCTCCCCAGGTGGCTCGCCGTCGCCGGGTTCGTTGTCGCGATCGTCATGCTCATCGGGGCCACCGTCTCGTCATGGGCGAACCTCGTCATGCCCGTGTGGACGTTCGCGGTGAGCATCGACATCCTCGTCAGGCGCAGAGCGCTCGAACGACTGGCACGTCGAGTCGGTCGCGAGCGAGCGCTAGGGCGCAGGGCACGTCTACGGTCTACGAGGCGGATCGATCGCGGGCACCGAAGGCCACCACCGCGGCCGCGACCGTGTCGAAGATCGCGTCGGCGCCGATCGCGTCGGTGAGCCCGTACCGATCGAGCTCGGCCCTCACCCCGTCGTCGAGCTCGGCGAGCACGAGCCGGGATCCCTTCTCCTTCATCTCGCCGAGCAGGTCGTGCAGCGTCTCGCCACCCGAGAAGTCGATGTCGCCGATCGCGGCGCAGTCGATGCATACCCACGCAGGGGCGCCGGCAGGTCGGTCGAGGAGGCTGCGGATCTCCTCGGTGAACCGGTTCGCGTTCGCGTAGTAGAGCGACGCGCCGAACCGATAGATAACGAGTCCCGGCTCGGCGTCGGTCGACGACGACTCGGCGCCGGCCGCCGGGATCGGCGCCGTTCGCCACCGACCTGAGTCCTCCTTGATCAGCAGCGTGTCGCGCGGGTGGTAGCTGTGCCGCACGTGGTCGAGCAGGGAGAGCACGATCGCGAGCAGGATGCCTTGCTCCACGCCGACGACCACCACGACCAGCGCCGTGATCGCGGCGACCACGAACTCGTCCACGCGCCACCGGTAGATCGTGCGCATGCCCTTGACGTCGATCAACTCCACCCCGATCAGGAACACGATCGACGAGAGGACGGCGGCCGGCATGTACTGGAGCGGCTTCGTCAGGAACAGCAGCACGATCAGCACGATCACGGCCGTGGTGAGCTGCGCGAGCTGGCTGCGACCTCCGGCGCCGTCGACCATCTGGGTCTTGGTGGGGCTGCCGTTCACGACGAACGTGCCGGAGACGCCCGCCGACGCGTTCGCGAGCGAGAGGCCCACCAGGTCGAGGTTCTCGTCGAATCGATCCGCGTACTTCGCCGCGTAGGCCCGCGACGTGGCCGCGCTCTGCGCGAGCACGACGAGGAAGATCGACGCCGCGGTCGGCACGATCGTGGCCCAGTCGTCCCAGCCGAAATCGGGCAGCCCGAACGACGGGAGCCCGCTCGGCACCTTCCCCAGCACCGCGACGCCGTGCGCCTGCAGGTCCCAGATCCAGCTCACCGCGATCGCCCCGATCACCGCGATCAGCGCACCCGGGATCTTCGGCGTCAGCGCCTTGAGCCCGAGGATCACGCCGAGGATCGACGCCGAGACGGCGGCCGTCGTCCAGCTCGCCTGGCTGGGGATCTGCGAGAGCGTCTCGATGAACTTCTCGACCGGTCCGCCGTCGGTGCCGCCGGGAACGCCGAACATGCCGGCGACCTGCCCGATCGCCACCTGGATGCCCACGCCCGTCAGGAACCCGATCAACACGCTCCGAGAGAGGAAGTCGGCCAAGAACCCCAGCCGGATGATGCGGGCGAGCAGCAGGAAGGCGCCGGTCACGATCGCGACGATTCCGGCGATCGAGACGTAGTGAGGGGACGCGATCGGCGCGAGTCCGGCGATGCCGGCGGCCATGATCGCCGCCGAGGCAGAGTCGGCGCCGACGACGAGGTGGCGCGACGAGCCGATCACCGCGAAGACGGCGATCGGGATCAGGATCGTGTAGAGCCCCGTGATCACCGGCATGCCGGCGATCGTCGTGTATCCCATGACCTCGGGGATGCCGAGCGCCGCGAGCGTGACGCCCGCGATCACCTCGGCCGGCACACGGGAGCGATCGATCGGCAGCACGCCCTGGAGCAGCGGCAGCCGACGGTGACTCTTCTCCCCCGTGCTCATGACTTGCCCCCCCACCGTCACATCGCGCCATGAAACCGGAGGGAGCACCCTACGGCATCATCCACACTGGGGGATAGTTGCGCGACGACGCGGGCGAGGGATGACATGACGGCTGAACGCGACATCGAGCTGGCAGCGGCCCAGGAGCTCCTGCTCGAACGATACGCTCCTCATACTCGGGTGCGACGCATCAGTTGGTCCCACGGTGAGACCCAGGTACTCGAACTCGGGGACGGGCCCCCGCTGCTCCTCGCTCCGCTCCCCCTGCGCGTGATGGGGGTTCCCGTCATGGGGCCGCTGGTCGCGCGGCTCGCGATGGGGAGGCCGTCCCGGGAGGGGAGCCGGAAGTTCTGGGGCCAGATGCTCGTGGTCGATCCCGCGCAGCTCCCTGACGAGCTCCTGGACGTCGACGCGGCACACATGCGACGGAAACTCGGCGGACATCCGAGAGCTCCTCTACCTCATGATCGGGCCTCGCGGCGTGCGTCGCCATATCGTGCTCGGGGATCGATGGCGCGCCCTGGAAGTGCCGACGCTGCTCCTCGTCGGAGAGCGCGACGCGTTCGTGACACCGCTTGAGGATCAAGGCCGACCAGCGGGGTCACGCGCGGTTCGTGCCCGGGGTGGGAGTCGACTCAGCCGGCCTCGTCGACCCGGAAGTGCTCGGCAAGCCCCGAGGCATCGAGCGCCCGCTCGGCCACGCTCAGAGCGTCGACTCGAGCAGCTTCTCGGTCGTCGGCGGCCACGTCGACGTGCGCCGCGATCACGCTGCTGTCTCCCAGGGCACTTCCCGCGTCACCCAGCACCGCATCGAACCTGGTGATCTTCTCCTTGACCTCGTCTCCCTCGAGGGGCTCGACTCCGTCCCTGGGAAGGCAGACGAGGCGGACTCTCGTCGTTCCGTCGAGTTCCACAGAGCAACCATATCGCCCGAGGGCTCGAAGGTGCACGTCGCCACCGGGGCCGACCACACCACTCGACGACCGGCTCTTACGGTTGCGTGGCGCCATGGGGACGTGGAGCGGCGGCGGGACCCGCAGCCTCGATTGTGGGCACTCAAAGAGTGACCCCGGAGCTACTCCCGAGGGGGTGGTCGTTGCCTACCCGGGCCCGATGTAGATGGCCTCTCCGCTCGGCAGCACCGGTGCGAACACGATCGTGAGCGTGTTCCCGTACGTGTCGGGTTGCGTGATCCCGTAGTGGAGCCATTCGGGGGCGAAGATGCCCTCGAGCGTCCGATGGATCCCCGCCGCATCGAACATCCCGGCGAGGGCACGCGCATCGTCGGTGGAGACACGGGTGCAGCCGACGTCATCGCCTCCCGAGGGTGCACCGTCGACGCCCCACAACAGGTCGACGACGGGCGTCGGCAGCATGGCCACAGAGGTCATCGCGTCGATGCGGTGGGGGAGCCCGCGCATGCACACGTCGTACTTGGCCGGGACGAACGCCGTCTCGGTCTCGTCTGCCCAGACGCCGGCCGACCAGGCGCTGTCGTCACCGAGGAAGCCCAGGAGCTCCTGGATCGCCTCGGCCTGCTCCGGCGTGGCCCTCGGCGCCTCCCGTCCGACGATGCCCTGCCACGCCCACGTCAGCGTGATGAGGTCACCCCCTTCGGCGACCCGGACCCGCGAGAACGGCGCTCCGTGGCCACGGTCGAACGAGAGGTCGTGCTCGAACAGGCCGGTCGCCAGCGCGTACCGACGGAGCAGCTCGACGCCTCGGGGCGTCAGGCGCTGCACGGACACCCCGATCGAATCGGGGTCGTCGCTGAAGTCGCCCAGGTCGTACCGGAGGAGCCTTCCATCCTCGTACGCGTGGATCCCCAGGTTCCTCGTGGTGTCTTCGAGGCTCAGGACGAGCCTCCCGCGGACGGGCGTGGCGGGCGTCGCCTCCGCGGGTGGGAGCGCGAGTGCGCCGACGGGGGGGTCGACTGGGAAGATCGGAGTGGGCTGGCCGGAGCCTCCGGGCGTCAGCTCGCCGCCGCGGTCTCCCACGACGCCGATCGCGACCACGGTCACGATGGCGATCGCCGCCGCGACCGCGTAGCCACCGTAGCGGCGACGGGCAGCACGCCGGATCTGGCGACGATGCTGCTGCTGCAGCGCATCCGGGATGGGCGGCTTCTGCCGGTGGATCTCTTCATACAGTTCCCTCACGTCCGGCATGGGTGCCTCCTCAGGCCCTCAAGGCCGCTCGTCCCTGCGATGCCAACGAGCGCACGGTGGCCGCCGAGACACCGAGGATCTCGGAGGCCTGGTCGGCTCCGTAGCCGAGGATCTCGGTCAAGACGATCGCCGCGCGCTGCCTGTCCGGCAGACGGAGCAGCATCCGCCGCACGTCCTCGTGCATCTCAACTTCCGCGAACCGGTCGCGCGGCTCGATCGAGGGCAGTTGACGCGCCGCCACCACCTTCGCGTGACGCAGTCGCATCCGGAACCCATTCAGCGCTACCCGGAACAGGTAGGCCACCGGGTCCTGGATCGTGTCGATCCGGTCCCAGCGCTCCCACAACTTCAGGAACGCGTCCTGCATCAGCTCCTCGGCGTCGGCGGCGTTGCCTGTGATGAAGAACAGCGCCCCATAGAGCCGATCGTGTTCGGCCGTGAACAGGTCGTCGAACGCCAGTGGGATCGCTCCCGCGGCCTGTTCGACCCTGACCTGCACGGCTTCACCCTCCGTCTGCACACAACATGGATGCGCGGGGTCGCCCGATCGTTCAGGAGAAGGCAGGAGAGGACCTGTCGCGGGGCAGTACGCATGGTGATCGGCTGGTCGTGTGGCGGCATGGGGACGTGGAGCGTGGCGGGATGCGCAGCCCAGTTGTGTGGGCTCCTGCCGATCGACGGCGTCACCGCATCACCCACACGAGGAAGGCCAAGGCGATGTGGTCGACAAGATGCCCCCTCCGACGGCCTAGACGAGTCCGGATCATCCGTACCTACCCATCGTCGGGATCAGTGACCGGGATCCCGAGAGCGATCCTGTCGCCGGTATCGCGGTCGACCCCCGAGACTTCGAGGCGAAGCCCCAGGACCCCGTTCTCGTCGCCACGCTCCTCGGGTGCCCACGCCACGTATCGCAGGCACGATCCGTCCGCGATGGCCGACCGCCCGCATCCGGGTCCGGCCAGCACGGCCCACTCACCGACCTCATCGACGACGGTGTAGAGGCGGTCCATGCGTGGGGAATCTGGGTCCCCCTCGAAGAGGGTGAGCGCGACCTCTCGGCAGCCCTCGCCCGCCCAGACCCCCGACGAAGCCGAGACCGTCACGTCCCCCGCTGCCTCGTCCCAGTCTTCCTCCGAGAAGGTCCAGTCGACCAGCCCGAAGTCCGCGGGAAGCCATCGCGGGAGTCGAAGTCGAGCATGCACCTCGACGAAGCGCACCGGCGGAGGTCACGGTGCGAGCTCTCGGCATCCGGCTGCGCCGAACGCCACGCCTCCAGTTCAGAGGTCCGTGAGGCCCAGACCCCGATGCGATGCCGAGCCAAGCCCGCGAGCGCGAGCTGCCTCGCGGTCGACGGCTGGGATCGAGCTTCCCCTTCCAGGGCTTGCCCACAGGATCGTCCGGGGGCGAACCAGAACAGCATCGCGAGGACAAGCAGGTCGACCGCGAAGAGGAACACGACCGCCGTGATCCAGCCGCCCAAAACGTCGGTCCCTCCGAAGTCGCAGATCCCCTCCTGGACGTAGAGCGGGCACGCGTCCTGCAGGGCGAGGGTGAGAGCCACGCATGCGAGCGGAGCCACGAGCAGAACGGTCACCGCCCACCACCTCATCGGCCAGGTGCCACGTTCACGGCGACGCGTCGCTGCCGCCCCGTAGATCGCGCCAGCGACGAGCCCGACGCTGAACCACAAGGCGATCTCGGCTGGAGCGCCCTCCGGCCCATCCGCTGTAACCACGTGGTAGGCGGCTACCGCGCCCGCGAGTCCTGAGAGGAGCGCGACCATGACCGCCGGCGCACCGCGCCACGACACGAGCGCCACGCACACCGTCGCGGAGACGAGGATCAGCGTGAGCTCCTGCAACGACATGTCACGCAGCGTGCCCGACGGACGAGGACGGTTGGAAGAGGTGCGACCCAACCACCATGGGTGCGCCACAGCTTCGCCACTGGCGGGATCCTCACACCTAGGTCTCTTGCGGACCCGGTGGAGGCGGACGTGTCTCCAGGCAGACGGGATCGCGTGAGCTCTTGTGTTGCAGACTCCGTGATCGACTCGGGTCGGGTAGACGCCGATCGCGGCCTCGTGGGAGATCCTGCTGCGAGATGGGCACAGGCCTACACAGTGCCCGGGGTGGGAGTCGAACCCACACGCCCTCTCGGGCCGGCGCTTTTAAGGCGCCTCCGTCTACCGGTTCCGGCACCCGGGCCTCGCCCGCGATGCTAGCCGCCCGTCGCGGGCTCGTACCATCGTGGGCATGCGCGATCTCCGAGAACTGCCGAAGGTCGAGCTCCACATCCACCTCGAGGGCGCGATGCGCATCGAGACGGTCCGCGAGCTCGTCGATCGCAACGGCGTGCCGACCCCATCCGGCCTCGGGCCCGACGGATGGCGCTTCGACGGCCCCGCTCACTTCATCGACCAGTACATCGCGCTCTGCGACCTGTTCACGGAGCTGGACGACTTCAGACGGCTGGGACTCGAGGTGACCGAGGACCTCGCCGCGAACGGGGTCCGGTACGCGGAGGCGGTCTTCACGCCCTCGGCACATGCGGCCGCCTTCGGCGACGACTGGACGTCGCCCCTGGAAGCGGTGCTCGACGGGCTCGCGGCCGGAGCTCGCGACTACGGCACGGTCGTGCGCGTGACGCCGGACGTGGTGCGGGACGTCGGACTCGACGCCGCCGAGCGCACGCTCGAGGCCGCGCTGACGTTCATCGACGCCGGGGTCGTCGGCCTGAACTGCGCGGGCAGCGAGACGAGCGAGATCGAGCCGTTCGCCCACGTGTTCCGGGCGGCGAAGGACGCCGGCCTGCGGTCGGTCCCTCACGCCGGTGAGTGGGCGGGACCCGAGAACGTGTGGCTAACGCTCGAGCACTTCCTGCCGGACCGCATCGGACACGGCGTGCGCGCGGTCGACGACCCGCGGCTCGTCGAACGCCTCGCGGCCGACGCGATCCCGCTCGAGGTCTCACCGATCTCGAACGTCGCCACGGGCGCGTACCCCTCGCTCGAGGAACACCCGTTCCTGCGACTGCGCGACGCGGGCGTCGTCGTCACCCTGAACTCCGACGACCCGCCGATGTTCGGCGCGTGGCTCACCGACGTCTTCGAGACCGCCCGACGCGCCTGGGCGCTGCCCGACGACGAGCTCGCCGATCTCTCCCGAGCAGCGGTCCGCGCGTCGTTCGCCGACGAGGCCACCAAGGCCGGCATCGAGCGCGACATCGGCGAGTGGGTCACACTCCCTAGGCAGGAAGCGTTACCGGCTTCCGGGTAACCAGCATCACCTCCCCGGTACCGATACCTGGGGTATGCGACGGAGACTCCGGGCCGAGGACGGCTTCACGCTGGTCGAGATGATGATCGTGGTGTTGATCATCGGTCTGCTGATCGCGATCGCCCTGCCCACCTTCCTCGGGGCCCGTGCGCGGGCGCAGGACCGCGCGGTGCAGACCGATGTGCGCAACGCCTTCCTGGCAGAGCGCACGTTCTACACCGACGGAGCGACGTACACCGAGAACGCCCTCATCCTGGAGAGCATGGAGTCGGCGCTGGATTACGTCGCCGGCGACACGCCGCTCGCGATCGGACCGGTCTACGTCCACGTGCATCCGGTCGGGAACGAGCTGTTCGTCTCGGGCCGCAGCACCTCGGGCACCTGCTTCTACCTGCGCGAGATCGACGGCCAGGGCGCCGAGTTCGCGTCGTCGTCGGGCTGCGGGATCGCCGACGTGCAGACCTTCGGCTCAAGCTGGTAGGCGCCGCCCACCCGGAGTGCTTGCAGGTCAGCGTGGGTACCCTAGGCTCGGGAGCCATGTCGACGATGACCAGACCCGAGGTCGACCCGCTCGACACCCTCGCGATCCGGATCCGCGACCGCTCGGCGACCGCCGCCGTGGTGGGGCTCGGCTACGTGGGGTTGCCGCTGCTGGTCGGCATGCACGCCGCCGGCTTCCGAGTGATCGGGGTCGACAGCGACGACGCCAAGGTCGACACGTTGCGAGGCCGCCGGTCGCACATCGGCGACGTCGCGGATTCAGAGGTGGAGGCGATGGATCGCGCCTCGTTCAGCGAGACGCCGGCGCCCCTCGCCGACGCCGACGTGATCGTGCTGTGTCTGCCGACCCCGCTCACCGACGGCGCCCCCGACCTCACGATGGTGCTGACGGCGGCCGAGGACGTGGCGCGGTTCCTGAGGCCGGGCGTGCTCGTGGTGCTCGAGTCGACGACCTACCCGGGCACCACCGAGGAGCTGCTCCGGCCGATCCTGGAGGGGTCGGGGCTGCGGGCGGGACGCGACTTCGCGCTCGGTTACAGCCCCGAACGCATCGATCCCGGGAACCGCGAGCACCGGCTCGACACGACCCCGAAGATCGTCTCGGGGCTCACCGACCGGTGCCGCGAGCTCGCGGTCTCGTTCTACTCGGCGTTCATCCACACGGTAGTCACGACGTCGACGCCGCGGGAGGCCGAGATGGCCAAGCTGATCGAGAACACGTACCGGCAGGTGAACATCGCCCTCGTGAACGAGCTCGCCGTGCTCGCCCGCGACCTCGGCGTCGACATCTGGGAGTCACTGCACGCCGCCGCCACGAAGCCCTTCGGATACCAGCCCTTCTGGCCGGGCCCCGGCGTCGGCGGCCACTGCATCGCGATCGATCCCACCTACCTGTCGTGGCGCGCCGGCCAGCAGCTCGGCTACCGCGTGGAGTTCATCGAGCATGCGAACGAGGTCAACAACCGCATGCCCGACTACGTGGTCTCGCGCATCGCCGAGGCGCTCAACGACGCGGGGAAGCCGATCAAGGGCTCCACGGTGCTCGGGGTGGGCGTCGCGTTCAAGCCCGGCATCGACGACCTGCGATCCTCACCGTCGCTGATGGTGCTCGAGCGGCTCTCCCGGCGAGGAGCCGTGGTCGCATACCACGACACGTTCGTGCCGCGATGCGAGATCGACGGCACCGAGCGGGATTCGTTGCCGCTGGACCCCGACGTCGTCGGGACCCACGACATCGTCGTGCTGTTGACCCCGCACGCCGACGTCGACGTGCACGCGCTCGTGAACACGGCGGCGATGGTGTTCGACGCCCGCGGCGTCACGGTGGGCATCGACGCGCCCAACGTCGTGCGGCTCTGACGAGCGGCTACGCCGGCCGTTCCTCGATCGTGATCGAGTCGATGTACACGGCCTCGGTCGGCACGCTCAGCTCACCCGGGATGCCCGGGTTCTCGGTGCCGGTGACGTCGCCGATCGCCTCCACGACGTCGAGGCCGTCGGTCACCTCGCCGAAGATCGTGTACTCCCCCGACCCCGCCCCGGGGTCGAGCTGCGGGGTCGCGGCGAGCGTCACGAAGAACTGGCTGCCGTTCGTGCCGGGTCCGCTGTTCGCGAACGCCATCATGCCCGGGGCGTCGAACGTCTGCTTCGGCGAGGTCTCGATCTCGAAGGCGTACCCGGGGCCGCCCGAGCCGTCGCCCAGCGGATCCCCGCCCTGGATCACGAAGTCCTGCACGATGCGGTGGAACGTGAGCCCGTCGTAGAAGCCGCGTTCCGCGAGGAACACGAAGCTGTTCACCGCCTCCGGAGCGATGTCGGGACGCAACTCGGCCTCGAACGTGCCGCACGACGTGGCGATCGTCGCCGTGTACGTCGCCTGCTCGTCGATCGTCATCGGCGGGGGCCCGACGAACTGCGGCGACCTCCCGCCGGCGCCGGGTGGCGCCTCTCCGCCGCACGCCACGGTCGACGGGGGCTCGACGACCGGCGTGACGGAGCCCGACCGGGTCCCCGGCTCACCTGTGGGCTCCGCCGATGCCGTGGCCGACGGGGTCGCCGAGGCCGCGGGCCGCTCGTCATCCCCGGTCAGGATCATGTACCCGACGATCAGCAACGCCAGCCCCGCGAGGCCCCCGACGACTCCCAGCGTGAGGTCCCGGCGGCGCTTGGCCGCCTGCCGCTCGGCCTGCCGGCGCGCCGCCAACTTGGCGAGCTGCTTGTCCCTGGAACGATTGGGCATACGGCCGCAGAGGTTACCCGCCGAGCATCTCGAGGGCCAAGCCATCGAGGATGTCGCTCTCGCTCACGAGCGCGCGGTCGAGCCCGAACCGTCGCATCGTGGCGACGAGGATCACGGCGCCGGCGACGATCACGTCACCGCGACCGGGCGCCATCACCGGCAGCGCCGCTCGCTCGGCGTCGGTCATCGCCGCCAACGCATCCCGCACCCGCTCGGCGTCTCCGCGCGTGAGCCACGTGCGATGGATGCGGTCGGGGTCGTAGCGAGAGAGGTCGAGCGCGATGGCCTGCAGCGTGGTCGCCGTGCCCGCGACGGCGACGAACGTGCGCGCGTCGCGCACCGCCACCGAGGCGTCCACCTCGTCGAGCACCGAGGCCACGTCTGCCTCGAGAGCGGCGAGATCCTCGGCCGTCGGTGGATCGTGCCGCACGTGCCGCTCGGTCATCCGCACGCTCCCCATGCGGGTCGAGATGGCCTGTTCGGCGATGCCCGGCGCCACACCGACGACGAACTCCGTCGAGCCTCCGCCGATGTCTTGCAGCGCGAACGGTCCCCAGGAGGGGTCCAACCCGTGGGTGCCGCCGAGGAACGAGAGGCCCGCCTCCTGCTCACCCGTGATCACCTCGAGCTCGGAGCCGGCGAGCGTGCGGACCGCCGCCGCGTACTCGTCACGGTTCTCCGCATCACGCACGGCGCTCGTCGCCCCCACCCGGATGCGCTCGGCCCCGAGCGCTCGGGCGCGGCGACAGAACGTGCCCAGCGCCTCGACTGTGCGGACGAGCGCGTCGTGGTCGAAGCGGCCGGTGCGATCGACACCCAGGCCGAGCCTGGTGATCAGCATGTCGCGCGCGAGCTCGGTCGCGGGCGCGCCCGGCTCGGCGGCCGGCTCCACCACGAGCAGCCGGATCGAGTTCGTCCCCTGATCGATCGCCGCGACCCGGCCGCGCCGCTGATCGGCGTGCACCGGTTCGATGCACTCGGCGACCCACGCCCCCACAGGATCGTCTCCCCCGGCGAGCCGGTAGGCGTAGTGCGCGTGCAGGCACTTGATCCCGATGCGAGTACCGGCCACGCCACCCCACGCGCGGGCGGCGGCGAGGTCTGACGCCCGGTCGGCCGCGTAGGCGTCGTGGGCCGCCTCGACGGACGCGCGGAACGCTTCGTCGTCGGTCATCCGCCCGTTCAGGCGGGCGATCCATCCCTCGGACTCGATCCGGGAGATCGCCTTGACGGCGTCGGGACAGGTCAGCCAGTACGTCGTGGGGAACGGGTCCCCGGCCGCGTCGATCGGCACGTTGCGGATCACGAGCGGGTGCCCCCCCGTGCAGCGCGCCACGACCGTGAACGGCGTCGTCGGTTCCCGGCCGAGCTGGTCGCGCACGGCGGCGAGGTCGGCGGTACGCAGCTCGCGCTGAGCGGTCGGCATCGGCTCGGTCATGGCGCCCATGTTCCCAGGGGCGGGTGCATCACCGTCGGTAGGCTGCGTCGATGCGCGACCGCTCCTTCACCTCGATCGAGACCGCGCGGCTGCGGCTGCGACGCTTCGCCCCGCGCGACGTCGCAGCCTTCTATGCGTACCGGGTCGATGACGACATCGCCCGATTCCAGTCGTGGCAGGACTACACCGTCGAGCAGGCCGAGGCCTTCGTCGGCGAGATGGAAGGGGCCGACCCCGGAGTGCCCGGCGAGCCGTTCCAGTTCGCGGTCGCGCGGCTGCGCGACGATGCGCTCGTCGGCGACTGCATGCTCGCGCTCGACGCCGGCGACCCGGCGATCGCCGAGATCGGGTACACGGTAGGACCGCGCGCATCAGGGGCGCGGCATACGCGACCGAGGCCGCGCGGGCGCTGCTGGGCTACGCGTTCGATCGACAGTGCGTCGGCGCCGTGCGCGCCGTGACCGACACGAGGAACGCCGCGTCGATCGTCGTCGCCGAACGGCTCGGCATGGCGCTCGTCGCCACCGTGCACACGACGTTCAAGGGCGAGGCGTGTGACGAGCACACGTACGAGATCGACCGCGAGGCGTGGGAGAGCGCGGCGAGCGTGAACAGCCGCTACTTGCGCTTGTGCTCGACGGCGCGCTTGTAGTCGACCAGGCGCTCCTCGCTCTGGCGCATGAACTTCTTGAGCATCTGCTCGAACTCGGGGTCGGAGCCGCGACGCGGTCGCGGCGGAGCGGGGTCCTGCAGTGCCTTGATCGAGAGGTCGATCTTGCCGTCTTCCTTGATCGCCCGCACCTTGGCCTGCACGACGTCGCCCTCGCGGAGGTGCTCGTGCACGTCCTTCACGTAGTTGCGGTCGATCTCGGAGATGTGGACCAATCCGAGGCGGCCGTCCTCGAGTTTGAGGAACGCTCCGTATGGCGTGATGCGCTCGACGGTGCCGTCGATCACCGCGCCGATCTCGATCTCAGCGATGTCAGATGCCCCTTTCCCTTGCGAACCCGGCCTTTCCGGGCGAGGCGGCCAGTGTGACGGGGATGCAGGAACCCGTCAATCGGCGGCCGGCGAGGCTCGTGACGGTAGCATCCGTCGATGCAGGTTACCCCGCTCCCCGACGCCACGTCGTTCCTCACCGCGGCCGCGCCGGTGCTCGAGCGCGACACGGCCGCCAACAACCTGCCGCTGGGGATCGCGCAGCAGCTCGTCGACCGCCCGGACACGTACGCCGAGGCCTTCTTCTGGGTGGCCGCTCAGTCGGGCCGGGTGGTCGGCGCCGCGATGCGGACGCCGCCGTACCCGGCGATCCTGGCGGATCCCCTCGGCGACGGCGTGATCGACGCGTTCGTCGCGGCCTTCGCCGACGCGCACCCCGACCTGCCCGGCGTGACCGCGAACGAGCCGTGGGCGAGTCGTTTCGCGGACGCATGGACCGCCGCGACCGGAGTTCCTTGGCACCGCACCATCGGTCAAGGCGTGTACGCACTCACGGCGGTGCGACCCCCTCGACCTGCCGCCGGGTCGGCACGAGCGGCGACCCCCGACGATCGCCTCCAGCTCCGAGAGTGGATGGACGCGTTCGCGGCCGAGGCGCTCCACGCGATGCCCGGAGACGAGGGCGCCACGGAGCGAGGGATCGACACGCGGATGGGACCGGGCGCCTCGGGGGGATTCGCGTTCTGGGAGGTCGATGGGCGACCGGTCTCGCTCACCGGCTGGATCCGCATCCCCGGCGGCGCCCGCATCGGGCCCGTGTACACGCCTCCCGCCGAGCGCGGGCATGGGTACGCCTCGAACCTCGTCGCCGAGGTCAGCGGCCGCATGCTCGACGGCGGCGCCGCAGCGTGCTTCCTGTACACGGACCTCTCCAATCCCACCTCGAACGCCGTCTACCGACGCATCGGCTACGAGCAGGTGGCCGAGTCCTCGATGATCGGGTTCGGCGACCAGGTGTGACGCCGGTCAGCAGCGGGGCGTCGGAGGGGCACCCCGCGACGGCACCATCACGAACGCGGTCTCGCCCGGACGCACCATGCCCAGGCATTCACGGGCGAGCTGCTCGAGGTAGGTCGGGTCGGTGAACCGGTCGATACGGGCCTCGAGCTGAGCGTTGCGATACGCCAACTCCTCGGCCTGGCGTTCCATCTGGGCGAGGTTGCTGCGTTGATCGAGCAGCGCACGCAGGGGTGCCACCGCCAGCGTCAGCAGGATCAACGCGACGACCGCGAGCACCGCGGCGCGAGCCGTGAGGCGGGGGTGCGACGTGTGGCCGCGAGCGACCTCGTGCCGGCCGGCCGTTCGGCGCCGCGGGGGTCGATCGCGAGCCACGTCGGGCGTGGGCGTCGCGCTTCGCCTCGCGGCGGTCGGGGAAGGGACCGCTGAGCTCATGCCCTACGCGACCCCCGGCGGTGCGCCCGAGAGCGACCGCCCGCCCGAGTAGCGAGCCTGATCGCCGAGCTCCTCCTCGATGCGGAGCAGCTGGTTGTACTTCGCCGTGCGCTCGCCGCGGCTGGGCGCGCCGGTCTTGATCTGGCCCGCGTTCGTCGCGACCGCGAGATCGGCGATCGTCGTGTCCTCGGTCTCGCCGCTGCGATGCGACACCACGTTGGTGTAGCCGCTGCGCGTCGCGAGCGCCATCGTGTCGAGGGTCTCCGTGACCGAACCGATCTGGTTCACCTTGATCAGGATCGAGTTCGCGACGCCGTCCCGGATGCCGCGCTCGAGGCGCTCGCCGTTCGTGACGAAGAGGTCGTCGCCGACGATCTGCACACGCGTGCCGAGCGCCCGCGTGAGCGTCAGCCAACCCTCCCAATCGTCCTGGTCCAGGCCGTCCTCGATCGAGACGATCGGGAACCGGTCGACCAGCTCGGACCAGAACACGACCATCTCGTCGGCCGTGCGGTCGGCCCCCTCGAGCCGGTAGCGGCCGTCGTCGGTCCGCAGCTCGCTCGTGGCCGGGTCCATCGCGAGTGCGACGTCGTCGCCGGGCGTGAGGCCGGCGGCCTCGATCGCGCGCATCAGCCACTCGAGAGCCTCGCTCGTCGTCGCGATCTCGGGCGCGAACCCCCCCTCGTCGCCGACGCCGGTCGCCAGACCCTCGTCGTGCAGCATCCCCTTGAGCGCGTGGAAGCACTCGGCACCCCATCGCAGGGCCTCGCTGAACGACGCCGCGCCGACCGGCATCACCATGAACTCCTGCGGCTCGAGCTCGTTGTCGGCATGCACACCGCCGTTGATCACGTTCATCATCGGGGTCGGCAGCACGTGCGCGTTGGGGCCGCCCAGGTAGCGGTAGAGCGGCAGCCCGTTCGCGTCGGCGGCGGCCCTCGCGACGGCCATCGAGACGCCGAGCACGGCGTTCGCGCCGAGCTCGGACTTCGCGTCGGTGCCGTCGAGCGCGAGCAGGGCCGCGTCGACGCCGCGCTGGTCGAACGCGTCGACGCCGTTCAGCGCCTCGGCGATGCGGTCGTTCACGTTCGCGACCGCGCCGAGCACGCCCTTGCCGCCGAACCGATCCCCGCCGTCGCGCAGCTCGAGCGCCTCGTGCTCGCCGGTCGAGGCGCCGCTCGGCACGCCGGCGCGCCCGAACGCGCCGTCGTCGAGCCAGACGTCGACCTCGACGGTGGGGTTGCCGCGCGAATCCAGGATCTCGCGGGCGTGGACGGACTCGATCGAAGACATCGGAGGACGATGGTAGCCGACGCCTACCCGGCGGCCGGGGATTTCGCGTTCCGAGTCGCATGGTCGTGCGGCCACCGCGTGAAGAGGCGCGAGTGACCGATCGGGTCGAACCCGAGCCGTCCGTACAGGTGCCTCGGCCAGTCCTGCGCATCGGCGAACAGGAAGACGAGCGAGGCGCCTGCCCCGCGCGCTTCCTCGGCGGCGCGCGACACCACGTTGCGAGCGATACCCCGTCCCCGGAACTCCTCGAGCGTGTTCACGTCCTCGATCTGGGCTACGTCGCCGTGCACATAGAGCTCGCACGAGCCGGCGAGCCGCCCGTCGATGCGCTGGGCGAAGAACCGGGCGCCGACGCCCTCCACCAGCTCACGGCGGAACGCGGCCAGCGTCTCGGCGATGCCGGGCTCCGATCCCCAGGGCTCGCGTCTGGTCATCTCGGCGAGGAACGGCTCCATCGCCTCGAACCCCAGCTCCTCGACGACACCGGGCTGGGCCTCGCGGTCGGGGTCGCGACGGTGGGCCATCACCACCATCTGCTCGAGGGCATACCCGTGCTCGACCATGCCCATCGCGATCGAGTCGGCGTCCTCGACCGATGCGAACTCGACCTCGCGATGGCGGAACCCGCCGTAGAGCTCGTCGAGGACCCTCACGACGTCGTCGGCGGTCGCTCCGCCGAGCGAGCGGTCCGCGATCGCCATGTTGGCGTCGTACCGCAGCGGGATACGCGTCATGGAAGAAGGCAGTGCCCCAGGGCACACGCTTCCTGTCTCGTGGACGTGCGCTCCATCACCCACGTCTGGAAGGCGAACGCGCGCTCGTAGTCGGTCGTCATCGCCCGGCGAGGATACCGACCGTCGTGCTGCGCCTAGTCCGTGCCGGACCCGATGACGTCGGCGTGGTCGCCGTTGGCCCCGCAGACGAGCACGACGAGCCGTTCCCCGGCCCGTGGCACGTACGCCCCGCACATCACGGCGGCGAGGGCCGCCGCACCACCGGGCTCGGCGAACATGCGCAGCTCTCGCCAGATCGCGCGCTGAGCCTCGCGGATCGCGTCGTCGTCGACGAGCACGACGTGATCGACGTGGCCGGCGCTCGCGACCGCGAACGCGATGTCGCCGGCCCTGCGCGTGCCGAGGGAGTCGGCGGCTCGTCCCGAGACCGGCACGTCGACCGGCCCGCCCGCCTCCATGGACGCCTGCAGGCACCTCGACGTGACCGGCTCCACCCCCACCACACGCAGGTCGCTGACCGGCGTACCACGACGCGATGCCCGCGATCAGCCCTCCCCCGCCGATCGCGACGAGCACCGTGGCGGCGTCGGGCGCCTGCTCGGAGAGCTCGAGCCCGATCGTGCCCTGCCCCGCGACCACCTCGGGCTGGTCGAAGGGGTGCATCCAGGTGGCGCCGGTCTCTGCCGCGCGCTGTGTGGCAGCGGCCGACGCGTCGTCGTAGTACCCGTCGATCACCCGCACGTCGGCGCCCGTCGCCCGGACCTTGTCGATCTTGGCGACCGGCGACGTCGAGGGGACGAAGATCTCGGCGTGGTGCGCCGAGCTCGCGGGCGGCGTGGCCCACCGCCAACCCGAAGTTGCCGCCGCTCGCCGCCACGACGCCCGCGGGCCCCACGCCCGCCGTGAGCATGCGGTTGAACGCCCCGCGCGGCTTGAACGAACCGGTCACCTGCAGCAGCTCGAGCTTCAGCGTCAATGGCGAGGCCACCCCGAACGTGCCTGCGGCCACGTCGAGCACCGGCGTGCGCCGCACGTGCGGCGCGATGCGCTCGCGGGCGGCGTCGATCTGATCCCGTGTCGGCCCGACGACCGCGCTCACGACCCGCGGGCCTCCCGGAAGAGCCGGCGCAGCGTCGCCTCGTCGGCGGTCTCGACGTCGAGCCCCCGCTCGGCCGCGAGCGCGACGAACCGCTCGTACCGCTCGGAGAACGTGCGCACGGTGCGGCGCAGGGCGCTCTCAGCGTCGACGCCCAGCTTCCGCGCGAGCGCCACGGTCGCGAAGAGCACGTCGCCGACCTCCTCCTCGGCGTTGTCCGGGTCGGTCGCCGTCGCGAGCTCGTCGACCTCCTCGCGGAGCGCCTCGACGGCCGAGTCGGCCGAGCGCCACTCGAACCCCCACCCCGCCGCGCGACGCTGCACCTTCGCCGCCCGCGCGAGCGAGGGGAGCGAGGCCGGGATGTCGTCGTCGACCGCCGTGCGCTCACCGGCTTCAGCGGCCTTGAGCTTCTCCCAGTTCACGAGCACCTCGTCGGCGCCGGCCACCTCGACCTCGCCGAAGACGTGGGGGTGGCGGTACACGAGCTTCTCGACGAGACCCTGCGCGACGTCGTCGACATCCCAGCGGCCCTCGTCGGCCGCCATCTGCGCGTGGAAGACGACCTGGAGCAGCACGTCGCCGAGCTCATCGCGCATCGCGTCGTCGTCGTCGGCGTCGATCGCCTCGAGCAGCTCGTGGGTCTCCTCGAGCAGGTGTCGCGCGAGCGACCGATGCGTCTGCTCGGCGTCCCACGGGCACCCGCCCGGCCCGCGCAGTCGGGCCATCACGCGCACGAGGTCGAGGAGGCGCTCGCCATGCTGCGAGCTGGGGACCGGGCCCTCGGGGACGTGGGCGAGCAGGTCGCCCGAGCGCGAGGGCGTCTCGGTCACGGCGCGGGCGTGCCCTCGTCGCCGTCGTTCTCCGCGCCGTCGGCGGGGCCGCTCGACGCGCTGGGGTCGGTGCTGTTCACGGCGACCACGGTGAGGGTGTCGAGGTCGAAGTTCCCGTACTTCGGGTTCACCTCGACGCCCTGCGTCTCGGCCTGATCGCGCATCCAGGCGTTGAACAGCGTGCCCTGCTCCCCCTCGACGAGCTGGGTCTTGGCCTCGTCGAACGGCGTCACCTGCTTGTCGACCAGGTAGATCACGTGCCAGCCGAACTCGCTCTGCACGGGCTCGGAGATCGTGCCCGGCTCGAGCGCGACCGCCGCTTCCCCGAACTCGGGCACGTAGGTCGAGGCCACCGCCTGGCCGAGGCTCCCCCCGTTGGCCCCCGACTGGGTGTCGGTCGAGACCTCCTTCGCGAGGTCCTCGAACGTCTTCTGCGTCGCCCCCGGCGCCGTCACCTGCTGGTAGACGTCCTGCGCCTCGGCCTCGGTGTCGACCAGGATGTGCAGGGCCTCGACGGTCGTGAAGCGCAGGATCTCGTCGTCGTAGATCTGCTGAAGCTGCTCGTCGCCGAGCTCCTCCTCGGCGACGGCGCCCTGCACCGCCTGGAACAGCAGGACCTCGTTGGCCAACCCCTCGAGGTCGGTGCGCGTGAGGTCGAGCTTCTCGAGCTCGGCGTCGACCGCATCGGCGGTGAGCTGCTCGTCGAGGTTCGCGATGATGTCCTCGACCTGGGTCGCCTCGACCGAGACGTCGTTCGCCTCGGCGTAGTCCGTGATGAACGTGCCCTGGATCATGTTGCCGAGCGTGAACCGGTTGCACACGGCTTCCTGCGTGTCGCCCTCGGGCGCCGGCCCGCCGCATTCCTGCTGGTTCAGCGCCGCGAGGAACGTGAACAGCTTCGCGTCCTCGGCGAGCTGCTCATCGGTGATGTCGGTCTCGCCGACGGTGGCGGCCGGCGTCGGGCCGGAGCTGCAGGCCGCGAGGAACGCGGCGGCGATCACGGGCATGGCGATGAGGCGGAGCGTTCGGGAGTCCACGAAGCACCAGTCTACGGGCTCGTGTGCACGCGGCCCGCGCCGACACACGAACGTCATGCGGGCTCAGGCGCCGGACCTGGGACTCGGGAGCACCCGGTCCCCCGTCGCCGCCTCGAGCAGCCAACGCTCCACGAACGCCACGAGATCCGTGCCGAAGACGCGCTCGGGAACGAGGTTCAACGTCTGCGACTCGGGGGCGAACGACGACCCGTAGACACGCTCCTGCAGGTCGCTGAGCAGGTGGTCGGGGATCGTCACCGGCTTGAGGCGCACCTGATCGCGGAACGTCGAGATCTCCTCGACCCCGAGCGCTCGGGCGGTCACACGCAGCGACGCGATCGCGAACAGCGTCTGGACCTCGTCGGGCAGCGCGCCGTAACGGTCGATCGTCTCGGTGCGGATCTGCTCGAGCGTGGCGTGGTCGGGAGCGAGCGAGATGCGCCGGTACAGCTCGAGGCGCAGGGCCTCCTGGGCGACCCAGCCCGGCGGCACGAACGCCTTCACGGGCAGGTCGATGCGGAGCTCCTGCTCCTCGGGCACCGCCTCGCCCTTCATCTCGGCCATCGACTCCTGCAGGATGCGCGCGTACGCGTCGAACCCGACCGCGGCGATGTGGCCCGACTGCTCGGCCCCGAGCATGTTCCCCGCCCCGCGGATCTCCAGGTCCTTCATCGCGATCTTGAACCCCGACCCGAGCGCCTGGTGCGCGCTGATCGTGGCGAGCCGCTCCCGCGCCTCCTCGGTCATCTCCCGCTGGGGCGGGAAGAAGAAGTACGCGAACGCGCGCTCGGTCGAGCGCCCGACGCGGCCGCGCAGCTGGTACATCTGCGCGAGGCCGAGCAGGTCGGCCCGGTCGACGACGAGCGTGTTCGCGTTCGGCACGTCGAGGCCGCTCTCGATGATCACGGTCGAGACCAGCACGTCGGCCTCCCGGTTCCAGAACGTCATCATCTGCCGTTCGAGCAGCGCCTCGTCCATCTGGCCGTGCGCGACGACGATGCGCGCCTCGGGGAGCTCCTGCTGCAGCCACGCGACCTGCCGGTCGATCGTCGCCACCCGGTTGTGCACCCAGAAGACCTGGCCCTCGCGCAGCAGCTCGCGGCGGACGGCCCCCAGCGCGAGGCCCTCGTCGTAGCTGCCGACGTACGTGAGCACCGGCTGGCGGTCCTCGGGCGGCGTGTCGATCGTGCTCATCTCGCGGATGCCGGTGAGCGCCATCTCGAGCGTGCGCGGGATCGGCGTCGCCGTCATCGTCAGCACGTCGACGCTGGCGCGGAACTGCTTCAGGCGCTCCTTGTGCGCGACCCCGAAGCGCTGCTCCTCGTCGACCACGAGCAGGCCGAGGTCCTGGAACGCCATGTCCTTGCCGAGCAGCCGGTGCGTGCCGATCACGACGTCGACCTTGCCCGCCTTGACGTCCTCGACGACCTGCTTCTGCTCCGCGTGGCTCACGAAGCGGCTGAGCATCCTCACCGTGACCGGGAACGGCGCGAACCGCTCGCTGAACGTGATGAAGTGCTGCTCGGCGAGGAGCGTCGTCGGCACGAGCACGGCGACCTGCTTGCCCTCCATCACGGCCTTGAACGCCGCTCGCACGGCGATCTCGGTCTTGCCGAACCCGACGTCGCCGCAGACCAGGCGATCCATCGGCTTGGGCAGCATCATGTCGGCCTTGACCTCGTCGATCGCCGAGATCTGGTCGGTCGTCTCCTCGTGCGGGAAGGCGTCCTCGAGCTCCTGCTGCCACGGCGTGTCGGGGCCGAACGCGTGGCCGGGCACCGAGAGACGCACCGTGTAGAGGCGCACGAGCTCCCCGGCCATGTCGCGCACTGCCCGCTTGACCTTCGCGGTCGCGCGCGCCCAGTCGCTGCCGCCCATGCGATGCAGGCGGGGGCTGTCGCCGCCGATGTACTTCGCGACCATGCCGACCGCGTCGCTCGGCACGAAGAGCTTGTCGCCGCCGGCGTACTCGAGCACCAGGTAGTCGCGCTCGGCGCCGGCGAGCTCGCGGTGGGTGATGCCCGTGTACCGCCCGACCCCGTGGATCCGGTGCACGGCGAAGTCGCCGGTCTCCAGCTCGTCGGCGATCGAGTCGGTGCGCCGGCGCGTGAACCGCGGCGCCGTGCGGGTGTGGCGGCGGGCGCCGAACAGGTCCTCCTCGGTGACCACGGCCAGGCGCCCGGCCTGGAACAGGAACCCGTCGGCGAGCGGCGACTCCACCGGCTCGACTGGCACGCCGTCGCCCAGCACCTCGCGGGCGCGCTCCAGGGAACCGTGGCCGCGGGCCGACAGCACGATGCGGAACCCGGCGCCGGCGAGCTCGCGCGCACGCGAGGCGAGCTCCGCGGCGTTGCCCTGCCCCGTGCCCCAGCTCGCGATGCCGAGGTCGAGGCCCTCGGCGAACTCGGTGAGGTGCAGCCGCACGCGGTCACCGATCGCATCGTCGAGCGTGTGCAGCACCCGGGCGGCGGGCCAGGCCGTCGCCTCCGCGAGCGCCTCTCCCTCCAGGTGCGCCGCCCGCGCGCGGTCGAGGGTGCGATGCGCGTGGGTGAGCACCACCCATCCGCCCTCGGGCACGAGCTCGGCCGGCGTGGGCATGCGATCGAACAGGAACGGGGCGAGCGACTCCGCGCCCTCGACGAACAACCCGTCGGCGATGCGCGCGAGCTGGTCGGCGAAGCGTTCCGGCGCCTCGGCTGCCGCCGCGCGCGCGCGATCGCGGAGGGCGTCGTCCGGCACCAGCTCGCGCGTCGCCGGCACCTCGGCCAGCGTCACCCGCTCGGTGGAGAGCTGCGTCGAAGGCACGAACTCCCGGATCGACTCGACCTCGTCGCCCCAGTAGTCCACGCGAACCGGGCGGCGCGCCGTGCCGGGGAAGACGTCGACCACGCCGCCCCGCACGGCGAACTCGCCGCGGTGTTCCACCACGTCGGACCGCGTGTAGCCGAGGTCGACGAGACGCTCCGCGAGCGCGTCGGGTGGCAGCTCGAGGCCGGCGACGAGCTGGAGGGCCGACGTGAGGCCGAGCGTCGGGATCAGCCCCTGCATCGCCGCGAGCACCGGCGCGACCAGCACGAACGCCCCCTTGGCCTCGCGCATGCGGGCGACGGCGCTGGCACGCCGGGCCGCCACCTCGGGGGCGGGCGAGATGCCCTCGTACGGCAGGGCCTCCCACGCCGGCAGCAGCGCGACCCGCTCGGGGCTGAGGAACGCCTCGAGGTCCGCGGCGAGCGCCTCGGCCTCACGGGGGCCGGGGGCCACGGCGAGCAGGGGCGCCTCGAGCGCGGTCGCCACGCCCGCGACCACGAAGTCCTCGCCGGCCTCGGCCCTGGCCACGATCGGACGTGCACGCTCGAGCAGGAGCCGCTCGAACGGCTCCGACGTCACCAGCACCTCGAGCGCGTCGCGCAGAGCCAACCCGGAACCTCCCGAACAGCGACCGGACACCATGAACAGGCCTCGCCGCGTTCCGGCGGGGCCTTGGGAGAAGCAGTCTAGTCCTGCGGGACGCGATGCCGGGAGCCGGTCAGCCCTGAGGCGTCTGGCGGTTGAACCGGTCCTGGGTCGGGGTGAGCCCCTCGGCGATCAGGCTGCGCACCGCGTCGGCCGCGTGGTCGACCCAGATCGCGACGTCGGCCTCGAGCTTCTTCCCGATCGGGGTCAGCACGAAATCCGCGGGGTCCTGGCGCCCGGGCGGGCGTCCGATGCCGATGCGCACGTGCAGGAAGTCACGGGACGCCAGGGCCTGCTGCAGCGACTTCACGCCGTTGTGGGAGCTGCCGCCGCCGAGCTTCACGCGCAGCTCGCCCGCGGGGATGTCGAGCTCGTCGTAGACCGCGATCAGCCGGTCGGGCTCGACGTGCTGCTTGTGCGCGAGGCTCGCGTACGACGGTCCCGACTCGTTCATGAACCGCGTGGAGGCCGCGAGCAGCACGCGATCGTCGCCCTCGCGCACCTCGGCGAGCTCGACCGGCAGGAAGCGCACCTTCTTGAACCGCTCGCCGTGCGCGCGCGCGAGCTCGTCGACGACCATGCGGCCGACGTTGTGCCGGGTGTTCGCGTACCGATCGCCGGGGTTGCCGAGACCGGCGACGAGCCAGGTCATGGGAGCGGCAGGGGCTAGCCCTCGCCACCCTCGCCTTCGGCAGGAGCCTCGCCGCCCTCCGCCGGGGCCTCGCCCTCGACGGCCGGCGCCTCGGCGCCCTCCTCGACCTCGGCCACCGGCACCTCGACACCCTCCTCGCCGGGAACCGACAGGTCGGCCTCGACACGGAGCGCAGCGGGAGTCACGACCGAGAGCACGGCGTCCTCGGGGCTGGTGAGGATCGTGACGCCTTCGGGCGCCACGAGGTCGCTCACGTGCACCATGTCGCCGAGCTCCACGTCGGTGATGTCGACCACGATCTCGTCGGGCACGTCCTGCGGCAGGCACTCGATCTGCACCTCGCGCAGGTGGTGCTCGACCACCCCGCCTTCCTTCACCCCGGCGGCGTCGCCCCTGTCGTGGACGGGCACGTTCACGGTGATCGTCTCGGTGCGGCTCACCGCGAGGAAGTCGACGTGCACGAACTTCGAGTGGATGTGATCGCGCTGGATCTCCCGGGGGATCGCCAGGTGCTCCTCGCCGTCGACCATGAGGTCGACGAGCACGTTCGATCCGGCGCTGCCGTGCAGCAGGTGGCTCAGCTCGCGGGAATCGACCGTGAGCGGCGTCGTCTCGAGGCCCTGTCCGTAGAGCACGGCCGGGATCTTGCCGGCGGCGCGGAGCTTGCGGGCGACGCCCTTGCCGGCGTCGGAGCGACGTTCTGCGGTGAGTTTCGTGTCCATGGCGAAGAGGGGCCCTTCGTATCTGTGGGAGGCGGATCGGTCGTTTCGAGAACCTGGGGATGGTACAGGAATCCGCGTCGGGCGACCTCGGGAGAAGAGCCGATCCACACGTCGCCCGCGGATGAGGCAGGACCCCGAAATGGTAGTGTTATGAGTCCCGAAATGGTAGCGTTGACCGAGGATGAACACCGCCGCTCCTTACACGACGCGCATCGTCGATGGAGAACTCGATCTGCTCCTCGACCAGCTCCCCGCGATCGCGCTCGAGGGTGCGAAGGCGGTCGGGAAGACCGCGACCGCGACCAGACGGGTCGCGTCCACGATCGAACTCGACGATCCAGCGATCCGGGCGGTGGCGGAAGCGGACGTCGATCGCCTGGTCGACGCCGGACACCCCGTGTTGATCGATGAATGGCAGTACGTCCCGCAGGTGTGGGATCGCATCCGCCGCAGGGTGGACGCGGGCGCACCCCCCGGTGCGTTCCTCCTGACGGGTTCGGCGTCTCCGAGGGACACCGGAACGCACAGCGGGGGCGGTCGGATCGTGAGCCTCCGGATGCGCCCGCTATCTCTGGCCGAGAGGCTGGCCGAGCCACCTTCCGTCAGCCTGAGGGTGCTCCTCGCCGGTGACCGCCCCCACCTCGAGGGCACGTCGTCGTACACGCTTCAGGACTACACGGACGAGATCGTCCGATCCGGGTTCCCCGGGTTGCGATCGTTGACGGGGACCCCCTTGAGGAGCCAGCTCGACGGATATCTGACCCGCATCGTCGACCGCGACTTCCTCGAGCTCGGGCTCAACGTGCGCAACCCCACGGCGCTTCGCCGCTGGATGTCCGCGTATGCGGCGGCGACCTCGACCGTCGCATCTTTCGAGACGATCCGCGCCGCCGCGACGGCGGGCGAGCGGACGCCGGCGAAGACGACGGTCGGCCCGTATCGCGACGTGCTGGAACGCCTCTTCATCGTCGATCCCATCCCGGCGTGGCAACCGACGCGCAGCCACATCGCCGAGCTCGCCCAGCCGCCCAAGCACCACCTCGTCGACCCCGCCCTGGCAGCCCGGCTGGTCGGCGCCACGGCATCCTCGATGCTGGGGGGGCGCGAGGTCGGCCCTCCCGTGCCCCGGGACGGCACGTTCCTCGGGGCCCTGTTCGAGTCCCTGGTCTCCCTGTCGTTCCGGGTGTATGCGCAGACCGTCTCGGCTCGCATCGGACATCTGCGCACCCACCGCGGCGACCACGAGATCGACCTGGTGGTCGAACGGGACGACGGTCGCGTGGTCGCGGTCGAGGTCAAGCTCGGCGCCACCGTCGGCGAGCGGGACGTCCGACACCTCCGGTGGTTGCAGGGGAAGATCGGCGACGAACTCCTCGACGCCGTCGTCGTCACGACCGGACGCGACGCCTACCGGCGTCCTGACGGGATCGCGGTCATCCCTGCGTCGCTGCTCGGACCGTGAGAGGCTCACGCACGCCGATACCTCCCGAGGGTCTCGTGCGTCTGACCAGGCGACATGACCGGAAGGATCGGAGTGGGCGTCGAGGATCGGCTCCTCGGACCTGGCAGCGTCCAACTCACCCACTACCGTGTTCGACGTTCGCACCTGACGCGAACACGCAGCAACTAGTCCAGCTCAGACTAGACCTGGTTCGCGCCGCCGAAGATCTCGCTCACGCTCGCGTCCTCGAACACGGCGCGCAGGCCGCTCGCGATCAGGGGGGCGATCGAGAGCACCCTGAGCTTGTCGAACTGGCGTTCCTCGGGGATCGGCAGCGTGTTCGTCACCACGACCTGCTCGATCGGGGCTTCCTCGAGCAGCTGGCGCGCCTTGCCGCTGAAGATGCCGTGCGTCGCGCCGACGAAGATCGGACCGGCGCCCATCTCCGCGAGCACGTGCACGCCCGCCGAGATCGTCGACGCCGTGTCGATCATGTCGTCGACGATCACGCACGGACGGCCCTCGACCTCGCCGACGACCGCCATCTCCTCGATCTTGTGCGCCTCGTGGCGGCTGCGCCGCTTGTAGAGGAACGCCAGGTCGGCGTGGAGGTACTCGCGCAGCTTCTCCGAGGTCTTGATGCGGCCGGCGTCGGGCGCCACGACGACGAGGTCGTCACCGTGCAGGCCGAGCTCGCCCGAGAAGTGGTTCGACAGGATCGGCAGGGCGGTGAGGTGGTCGAACGGCGAGTCGAAGTAGCCCTGGATCTGACCGGAGTGCAGGTCGACGCTGACGACGCGGTCGGCGCCCGCGGTCGACAGCAGGTCGGCCACGAGCTTCGCGCTGATCGGCTCGCGCGAGAGCGCCTTGTGGTCCTGCCGGGAGTATCCGTAGTAGGGGATCACGGCGGTGATGCGCTTGGCCGACGCGCGCTTCATCGCGTCGATCATGATCAGCTGTTCCATCAGCGCCTCGTTGACGGGCTCGTAGTGGGTCTGCACCACGAACACGTCGGCGCCGCGCACGCTCTCCTTGGCCCGGAAGTAGATCTCACCCGAGGCGAAGCGGCGCAGGTCTGACTCGCTCACCGGGATGCTCAGGCAGTCGGCGATCTCGTGGCCGAGCGCAGGGTGGATGGTGCCGGTGAACAGCATCATCCGCTTCTTGGTGATGATCTCCACGGCCCGCTCCCCCTAGGTTGCCTTCTTCTTCCGGCTCGTCCGCCGGCGGCGCTCCGCGTCCTTGCGCCCGCGGTACCCCTCGACCGTGCGCTGCTCGCTGCGCTCGACCGCCAGCGCGCCGTCGGGCACGTCCTTGGTGATCACCGATCCAGCCCCCGTGTTGGCGTCGCGACCGATCGTCACGGGCGCCACCAGCATCGTATCCGAACCGATCCGGGCCCCGGAACCCACCTTGGTCGTGTGTTTCGCGTAGCCGTCGTAGTTCACGGTCACGGTGCCGGCGCCGATGTTCGCCCCGTCACCGATCTCGGCGTCGCCGAGGTAGGTGAGGTGCTTCGCCTTCGCGCCCCGGCCGAGCGTCGTGGCCTTCACCTCGACGTAGTTGCCGACCTGCGCGCCGTCGTCGAGCACCGTTCCCTCGCGCAGGCGGGCGAACGGTCCGACCTCACACCCGCGGCCGACGGTCGCACCCTCGAGCACCGAGAACCGCACGACCGAACCGTCGCCCACGGTCGAGTCCGACATCGCGACCGACGGGCCGATGCCGCACGCGTGCCCGATACGTGAGCCCCGCTCGAGGAACGTGTTCGGGAAGATCACGGAGTCGGCGCCGACCTCGACGTCGACGTCGATGTACGTGGCACGGGGATCGACGAGCGTCACCCCGTTCGCCATGTGTCGCGCGTTCACGCGTTCCCGCACGACGGCCTCGACCGCGGCGAGCCCGGCGCGCGAGTTCAGCCCCATCGCACCACCGGTGTCGACGGTCACGGCGTTCACCTTCTGGCCGGCGGCCAGCATCGCCGGGATCACGCGGTTCAGGTAGTACTCGCGCTGGCGGTTCTTCCGGTCGAGCAGGGGGAGCGCCGCGAACAGGTCGCGCCGCCTGAACGCGAACAGCACGATCGAGACCTCGCGGATCGCGCGGACCTCGGGCGTGGCGTCGAGGTCCTCGACGACCTCGACGAGCCGGGATCCGCGACGCACGACCCGGCCGTACCCGCCCGGGTCGTCGAGCACGGTCGAGGCGATCGTCGCCGCCGCGTTCGAGCGTCGGTGTGAGGCGACGAGGCGCTTCACGTCGTCGCCCGTGACCGGGTCGTAGTCGCCGCCCATCACGAGCACGTCGTCGACGCGACCGACGGCCCGCTCGGCCACCTGCACGGCGTGGCCGGTGCCGAGCTGCTTCGACTGCTCGACGAAGACCGGCTTCGGGGAGAGCTTCCAGCCCGCGACCTCGGCCCGCACGTCGTCGGCGCCGTGGCCCACGACGACGATCACCTTGGTCGGCTTCGCGGCGAGCCCGGCCTGCAGCACGTGCCACAACGCAGGCCGTCCGCAGATCGGATGCAGCACCTTGGGAGTGACCGACTTCAGACGCTTGCCCTTGCCGGCGGCGAGCACCACCAGGGCGAGGGAACGAGGTCTGCGGTTCGTGGTCTCAGCCAACCGTCTGTCGTCCAGGGTCGAAGGCCAGTGGCGAAGGGTCGTCATGGTCCCACATCGGCCCCGACGGTGACGAGACGGGCGCGCTCGAGGGTGGGTCCGACAGAGGCACGACGCACCCTAATATCGGTAGCCTCATCTTCCCGCTCCTTGGCTGGACATCACGACGCAGGAGACCGATGGACCAGATCGACGCGACGACGGCCGCTGGGGAATCGTCCCGACGGCGGCTCGGCCTGGATCGGCTGCGGCTTCGATTCCGCGACCCGGAGCTCGAGTCGGCGTTCCGTGCCGATCAGTTCCGCCACCACTTGGGGAACATCCGCTTCGCCTTCCTGGCCGGGATCGCCCTCTGGATCTCGTGGGGCCTGCTCCTGCGCCCCTACATCCTGGCCCTCTCCGAACTGAGGCTCGACGGGATCATGCGGTGGGGCGTCTTCATCCCGATGCTGATCGTGGGCCTCGCACTCACGTTCACACCGTTCTTCGGCCGTATCTGGGAGTGGGTCGCGGTCGCCATCGCGACGGCGACGATCGGCTCGTGGGTGTTCTACGCCTCGAACATCCAGACCCTGCCCGCCGAGTTCGGGTACGTCGGTGTCATCTTGATCACCGCCTTCACCTACACGCTGTTGCGACTGCGGTTCGTCCTGGTCTTGCTGATCACGCTGATCGGCATCGGTGCGTATCTGCCGTATGCCTTCACCACGCAGTACGTCGCGCCTGTGAGCGGTGTGCTGGCGACGCTGTACCTCGTCTCCTTCGGGTTCCTGGGTGGACTCGCCGCACATCGGATGGAGCGGTTCACGCGAACGCTGTTCCTGCAGGAGCGTCAGCTCGACCAGGAGCGCCTGCGATCCGACGGCCTGCTCCTGAACATCTTGCCGCAGGTCGTCGTCGACCAGCTCAAGGTCACGCCCGGCCGGCGGATCGCGCAGGCGTTCGATCAGGTGACGGTGATCTTCGTCGACGCGGTCGGCTCGACGCAGCAGGCCGCTCGCTCGTCGCCGGACGAGTTCGCGCACGCCTTGGACGAGCTGTTCAGTCGGTTCGACGAGATCGCCGACCAGCATGGTCTCGAGAAGATCAAGACGATCGGAGACGCGTACATGGCCGTCGCCGGCGCGCCGGTCGCGATGGCCGATCATGCCGGAGCCGCCGTCGCGATGGCCGTCGACGTCATCCGAGAGGCGAGTGCGGTCCGATGGCCGTCGGGCGACCGGATCGTGGTCCACGGCGGTGTGGCCACCGGGCCGGCCGTCGCCGGCGTGATCGGGCGCAGGAAGTTCGCCTACGACCTGTGGGGCGACACCGTGAACGTCGCGAGCAGACTGGAGGAGCAGGCAGAGCCGGGTGAGGTTCTGGTGTCGGAGGCGACAGCCGTTCGACTGGAGGATCGGTACGCGTTCGGGCCGACCCGGATGCTGGACCTGAAGGGCAAGGGGCTCACGCCCGCCCGGGTGCTTCTCGGCCCCAGCTCGAACGTTCCTCTCGAGGCGCCGTCGACGTGAGTCGTCCCGGCCTCGTCCCAGCCGCAGCGATCATCCTTGCCGGAACCCTCACGGCCGGGTGCATCAGCTCCGGCCCGGCCGGAACCGGGGATGCGACGGACGCGGGCACGATCGTCGTCGGGGTGTCCGGCGCCTTCGCCGAGAACCAGCTCATCGCGGAGATGTACGCGCAGGTCCTGGAGCGCGCCGGTTACACGGTCGGGAGAGAGTTCGACCTGAGGTCTCGCGAGGTCTCACAGAGCGCGTTGGAGTCGGGCCAGATCGATCTGAAGCCCGAGTACATCTCGTCGCTGCTGCTGTTCCTCGACTCCAAGGCGCAGGCCTCGAGCGATCCGACCGCTGTCGCGAGGCAGATCGGCGAGCGTCTCCGGTCTCGAGGCATCACGGTGCTCACGCCATCGCCGGCCGAGGACACGAATCAGTTCGTGGCGAACGAGAAGACGGCGCAGGAATTCGACCTGACCACACTGAGCTCGCTCGCCCCCGTCGCCGACCGGCTGACGATCGCTGCGCCGCCCGAGTGTCCGCTCCGACCCTTCTGCCTGCCGGGCCTTCGGGACGTCTACGGCATCCTCTTCGAGGACTTCGAGCCGCTGGACGCCGGAGGGCCGCAGACCGTCGCCGCGCTCAAGAACGACGAGGTGCAGATCGGCCTGATGTTCTCGACGGATCCGAGCATCGAAGCGAACGGGTTCGTCCCGCTCCTCGACGACAAGCACCTCCAGGACGCGGAGAACATCACGCCCGTGATCCGCACCGAGAAGCTGAACGACGAGGTTCGACGGCTGCTCGACGCGGTGAGCGCCCGACTCTCCAGTGACACGGTGACCGAGCTCGTCGGGAAGGTCGTGATCGACGGGCAGGATGTGGCCGCTGTCGCGAAGACGTTCCTCGCCGCGAACGCCCTCCTCTGATCGGTCGTCTGGATCGACCGCGCCACCGACGACTCGACGTCTTCGCCGAGTTCCGGGGGGAGGAATCGAACCTCCATTCCAGGCTCCAAAGGCCCGTGTCTTGCCGTTAGACGACCCCGGATCGGGACGTGCCTGCCGTTCGATTATCCCGCGTCGGCCGTGCGCGCGGTCGAGCGGCGCCACACGATCTCGCCGTCGACGATCTCGTCGGTGGCGACCAGCCCCGCGTTCCGCGCGACGCCGGCCGAGGCGTCGTGCTCGGGATGGACGTACGCCTCGACGGTGGTGACGCCTTCCTTGAGCAGCCACCCGACGATCGCCCGGGCCGCCTCGGAACCGACACCGCCGCCCTGTTCCGCCGAGCCGATCGTCCACGCGACGGCCGCGCAGAGATCGCCGTGATCGCGTCCGACGGTCGCCTGCGTCGTGCCGAGGACCCTCCGGTCTTCCGCCGAGCGGACGAGCCAGTTGAGCCACGCCTCCTGCCCGTCGGGTGAGCGCTCAGAGGCCCACGCGCCGAGCCGAGCGCGCAACTCCTCGATCGTGTCGGGGCGCCCGCCGGTGAACGCGTGCAGTCGTTCGTCGTCGAGCACGGGGACGAGCGCGTCCGCGTCGTCGGGAACGAGAGGCGTCAGCCTGAGGCGTTCGGTGTCGATGGCGTCGGCTCGCGGCAGCCCGTCGGACCGATCGATCACGCCGACGATCCGTGCTCGCCTCTCGCGGGCGGACCGCTCACCACGATCGACCCGGGCACCGCGGCCGCCAGCGTGTCGGCGTGGCCGAGGTGACGGGCGAGCGCGGCCACCGTCGGACCGCTGCCGCTCATGAACGCGCCGAGGGCGCCGGCCTCGAGGAACGCGTCGATCGTTCGTTGGACCTCGGGGTGGTGCGCGACCACGCCGGGCTGCAGGTCGTTGAAGAGCGCGTCGCCCGAGCAGCTCGACGTCGCCGATCTCCAGCGCCGCGATCAACACGCCCGGGTCGGGCCCGGTGACCGGGGCGTCGTCCCACCAGGCGTAGGCGTCGGCGGCCGACACGCCGAACCCGAAGGGCTTCAGCACCCACCAGATGCTCGCCGCGTGCACGGCGATGAGGCGCTCGCCGCGACCCGACGCGAGCACGGGCTCGTCCGCGAGCATCGCCGGCACGTCGGACCCGAGCGCGGCTCCGAGCTCGGCGAGCGCGAACGCCTCGAGACCGCACGACCAGACCTCGTCGACGGCGAGCAGCGCGGCCGCCGCATCGGCGCTGCCCCCGCCGAGGCCCGCTGCCACCGGGATGCGCTTGTCGAGCCGGAGCGAGACGCCCGGGCGACGAGCCGTCGCGGCTCATCCGCCGGGCGAGGGCCTCCACGGCCCGCCCGGCGAGGTTCTCCCCGGGCACCGTCGAGACGAGGCGGGCGAGCTCCGCGTCCCCTTCGACCTCGATCGATACCTCGCCCGGCGCCGCTTCCGTCGCCGTCACGACGTCGTGCAGCGAGATCGGCAGCACCACGGTCTCCAGATCGTGGAAGCCGTCGTCCCGGCGGTCCATCACGCGCAGGAACACGTTGACCTTCGCGTGCGCCCTGCGCGTCGCGGCCCTGGGTGCGAGCGGGCTCACGCCGCCACCCGCTCGGCGATCGCCGCGAACCCGGCGAGACCGACCTCCTCGGGACGGGCGCTCGACGAGATCCCGGCGTCCGATAGCACCTCGTCGGCCGTCGCGCCGTCGAGCCCGAGCCGCCGCAGCGCGTTGCGCATCGTCTTGCGGCGTTCTGCGAACGCGCCGTCGACCACGCGCCAGAGCGATCGCTCGTCGACGGTGACCGGCGGCGCGGCGAGCCGGTCCAGCCGCACCACGACCGAGTCGACCTTCGGCCGCGGCCAGAACACGGTGGCCGGCACCCGGCGCACGAGCGAGGCCGACGCCCGATAGGCCACCCGAAGGCTCGCGGCGCCGAAGTGCTCGTCGCCCGGCGCCGCCGCGAGCCGCTCCCCGACCTCCCGCTGCACCATCACGACCCATCGGTCGATCGCGGGGACTTCGGCGATGGTGTCGAGCACGAGCGGCACGGCGATGTTGTACGGGAGGTTGGCGCAGAGCGTCCAGCCTTCCGTATCGCCCAGCTCCGAGCCCCAGTCGTCGAGCTTCATCGCGTCGGCGTGCAGGGTCCGCACGCCCGGGAGGCCGGCGGTCACCTCCTCGAGCGCCGGCATCAGTCGGCGATCGAACTCCACGGCGAGCACCTCGGCCCCGGCATCGGCGAGCGCGACGGTGAGTGAGCCGAGCCCCGCCCCGATCTCGACCACCCGGTTCCCCGCGGTCACGCCCGCATCCGCGACGATCGCCCGCGCGAGGTTCGGATCGATCAGGAAGTGCTGACCGAGCGACTTCGTGGGGCGGATGCCGTGGCGGGTCGCGAGCTCGCGGATCGCCCCGGCCCCGAGCGCCGCCGGGCGCCCGGCCTCACCAGGCGATCGAGACGTCGAGGACCCCTGCCCCGAGCGGCTGGAGGACCGCGAACGCCTCGGGCGAGAGGTCGATGATCCTCCCCGTGCCGAACGGTCCCCGGTCATTGATCGTGACCGTAACGGAACGGCCGGTCTCGTCGTCGGTCACGGTGACGAGCGTGCCGAACGGCAGCGTAGGATGCGCCGCCGTGAGGCCCGCCCACGGAGGGTCGTACCAAGTCGCCAGCCCCGACTGCGAGTCGTCGACGGCGCCCGGCACCTCGGTCGTCCCGCCGTACATCGACTGGGGCGGCGAGAGCCGCATCTCGGTGACGGGCTCGCGCTCGATCCACCGACCGATCAGCCGGCGGGACTCGATCTCGCCGTTGACCGACGTGACGAGGAACGTGCCGATGCCGCGACCGTCCCTGCCCTCCTCGAGCACCTTCACGGGCGTGCCGGGGGTCATGCGCGGCGTGTACTCGGTCTGCACGTCGAACGGGATCGTCACGGCTTCCATCTCGGTCACGACGCGGACCTCGTCGAAGGTCACCGTCGTGCCGGCGTGAAGGGGGGTCTCGGGTGATGGCCGAACGCGGTCGTCAGCGTCGGGTTGGATCCCCATGGCCGAGAGGAGTTCCCCGGCCGTGTCCGCGTTGGTCAGGACGTCGCGCACCTTCCCCAGCACGACGACCTGCGCGGACACGGCCGGGGACGTTCCGGCGCTCGAGGCGGAGAAGTCGCTCTCGACGAGCAGGTCCGTCAAAGACACGGAAGCCTTGCCCGTCCCGGCCATCACCCAGACCCCCACATCAGTGGGGCTTTCGAACACCGCGGCGGCGTCGCCGGTGGCGTTGGCAGCGCTCGCGTCGAGGAACGCCTCGGCGCCGGCCGCGACGCGCGCCGGGTTCACCACCACGGTCATGCCGTCGGCGATCACGCTCGTCGGCGACGGCTGCACCAGGACCGCCGACGTCAGCGCGATGCCTTCGTCCGTCAGCAGATCCCGTACGGAGTCGGACGTCGTCGACACGGTCTGATGCTCGCCGTCGACGACGAGGGTCACGTGCTTGCGCAGGGAGAGGTTGACGACGCCGACGACGAGCACGAGGCCCACGACGACGGTGGCACCCATGACCGCTCGGTGGGTCCGCAGTCGGCGAACCCTCGTGGGGCGGATCGGCAACCTTCCTCCAGGTGTCTGAGGAAGGCCTCGCGGGGAAGCGGCTGTGCCGGATCGAAGCCTTCAAGCACGGAAGGGCACGCTAACAAACCCTCAACTCTCACTGCAACCTTGAGAACGAACATATGTTCGATACGCTCGGCCGTTCTACGGTCCGGTTTCCGGGGGATCCCTTAGCGCAGGCCGGGGAATGCCGCACGCGAGTTCTCCGAGGTCGCGGCGACGAGTTTCTCCACATCGTCGCCGCGGACGCGCGCGAGCTCGGCGAGCGTGATCATCACGTTCGCAGGATGGTTGTCGGTCCCACGCTTCTTCTGCGGCGACAGGAACGGCGCGTCGGTCTCGACCAGCAGCCTGTCGAGCGGCACCGCCGAGGCCGCCTGCCGCAGGTGCTCGTTCTTCGGGTACGTGACGTTGCCGGCGAAGCTCGTGAAGTATCCGCGCGCCGCACACTCACGCGCGATGTCGGCGTCTCCCGAGAAGCAGTGGATCACCACGTGCTCCGCCGAACCCTCATCGAGCACTCGAAGCACGTCGGGCCACGCGTCGCGCACGTGCACCACCATCGGCTTGCCCGTCTCGTTCGACCACCCGATGTGCGTGCGGAGCGTTCGGATCTGATCGGCCTCGGGAGAATGCATGCGGAAGTAGTCCAGGCCACACTCCCCCACGCCGATCACGCGGGGGTCGCCGAGCATCTCCTCGATGCGGGCGGCCGCCTCCGCGTCGAACCCGCTCGCGTCGTGCGGGTGCATACCCGCGGTAGCGAAGACGCCCTCGAGGGTGTCGGCGAGCTCGGCCGAACGAGCGCTCGTCTCCACGTCGACACCGACGCAGATCAGCCGTTCGACGCCCGCGGCCTTCGCGGTCTCGACCACATCTGCAGGTTCCAGGTCGAGCAGGAACAGGTGGCAGTGGGTGTCGACGGCTCCGGTATCAGCCGGGAGTTGAAGGTTCCGGTCGGTCACGAGCGCCGAGACTACACGGGTCTCCACATACGGTCGATGGGGGGAGCTTCACGTGAAACATGATTCTTGGAAGCCTCACCCCGAAGTGCAGGGGGGTGGAAAACGGTGGAAGACTCCGCCCGAGGCTATCCGGCCTCGAGGCGGGGGAAGAGCGAGTCACCCTTGGTCGTCGTCGTACCCACGGGGAGGCCTCCCCACACCCCTGCCGCCGGAAGTCGCTGGGCGCCGAGCGGCTCGTCGATGCCGAGCTGCGCCCACAGCGCCTGCGCCGCTCGCGGCATGATCGGCGCGATCGCTACGGCCAGCACGCGCAGGGTCTCCGCCGCGGCGTACAGCACGCTCGAGAGCTCGTCGCGGCTCGCCGGATCCTTCGCGAGCTTCCACGGCTCCTTCTCGACCAGGTAGTGGTTCGCCCGGGCGACGATGTCCCAGACCGCGACGAGCGCGGGCTGCAGCTGCACGGCGATCATGTGCTCGTCATAGCGGCGGAGCGCGTCGTCGATCACCGTCGGCAGGTCGCTCTCGGCACCCGGCGTCACCGGCTCGGGCACCGCGCCGTCGAAGTTGGTCGCCAGCATCGCGAGCACGCGGCTCGCGAGGTTGCCGAGACCGTTCGCGAGGTCGGCGTTGTGGCGCTCGGTCATCGACTCCCACGAGAAGTTGCCGTCCTGGCCGAACGAGATCTCGCGCATGAAGTAGTAGCGGTACGAGTCCGTGCCGAAGTGGTCGATCAGGTCGAACGGGTGGATGCCCGTGAGCTTCGTCTTCGACATCTTCTCCCCGCCCACGAGCAGGTACCCGTGCGCCCACACCTGGATCGGCGGCTCGAGCCCGGCGGCCATCAGCATCGCGGGCCAGTAGACGGCGTGGAAGCGGACGATGTCCTTGCCGATCAGGTGGATGTTCGCCGGCCACTCGCGCGCGAAACGCTCGGGGTCGTTCGCGTAGCCGGCCGCGGTGATGTAGTTCGTGAGCGCGTCGAACCAGACGTAGGTCACGTGCTCGGGGTCCCACGGGATCGGGACGCCCCAGTCGAACGTCGTGCGGCTGATCGAGAAGTCCTGCAGCCCTCCCTCGATCAAGCTCAGCACCTCGTTGCGGCGTGCCTCGGGCTCGATCGCGGACGGGTTCGCGGTGTAGTGCTCGAGCAGCCGGTCCGCGTAGGCGGAGAGACGGAAGAAGTAGTTCTGCTCGCGCATCTGCTCGACGGGGCGACCGTGGATCGGGCAGTTCCCCTCGATCAGGTCGTCCTCGGTGTAGTAGGCCTCGCACGCGACGCAGTACAGACCCTCGTACGTGCCCCCGTAGATGTCGTCGCGGCCGTTGTCGTGCACGGCCTGCAGGATCTTGGCGACCGCCTCGTAGTGACGTGGCTCGGTCGTGCGGATGTAGTCGTCGTAGCTGATGTCGAGGCGCTGCCAGACCTCGCGCCAGCGCGGCTCGAGGGAGTCGGTCCACTCGCGCGGCGTGACGCCGTTCTCCTCGGCGGCCCGCGCGACCTTGAGTCCGTGCTCGTCGGTGCCGGTCAGGTAGCGCACGTCGTCGCCGCGCAGGCGCCGGTAGCGCGCGATGAAGTCGCTCGCGACCTCGGTGTAGGCGTGGCCGATATGGGGCACGTCGTTCGCGTAGTAGATCGGCGTGGTGATGAAGAAGACGTCCCGGCCCATGGTCGCGTCATGATACGGGTTGGGGTTACTAGTCTGGGCCAGACTAGTGACGCCGACTCCTCTTGGCGATGGGGGTGGCTGGCGGCCGGGCCACCGCGACTTCGTCCCGAGCGTGACGCACGTCACGGAACTGAGGCCGGGGTGGGCGTAGCGTCGAGCGCATGTTCGAGGTGAGCGGACTTCCGAGGCAGGTGCGGCCGTGAGCGAGCTCCGGTCGGCGATCGAGGCGTTCCGCAGCGAGGAGGTCTCGGGGCTCCCCGATGCCCGCGTCGAGGAGGACTTCGGCGAGCTCCAGGCGGCGGTGGAGGCGCTCGAGGCCGAGCGGCTCCGGCGGCTGGCCGAGATCGACCGGCGCCGGTCGTTCGAGCGCGACGGGTACCTCTCGGCGGCGGCATGGCTCGCCGGCAGGTTCCGGGTCGCCTGGACCGATGCACGTCGCGGGGTGGCGTTGGCTCGAGGTCTCGACCGGATGCCTCGGGTGCGCCGAGCGTTCCACGACGGCGCGATCTCGCTGTCGGCGGTCCGCGTCCTCGGCGAAGCCCAGCAGGCCGAGCCCGAGGGGTTCCAGGTGTCGGAGCGGTTCCTGACCGACGCCGCGTCCCGACACTCGATCGGCGACCTCCGTCGGGTGGTGGTGCACTGGCGCCATGTCGTGGAGCGTGAGCGAGCGAGCGCCGAGGGGCTCGATGCCGCGCTCCGGGCGCGACGACGACTGCACACATCGGTGACGCTCGACGGCATGGTTCGCCTCGACGGCGACCTCGATCCCGAGACCGGAGAGACCGTCCTGACCGCCCTGCGAGCCGTGCTCGACGCCGAAGCCAGGACCGAGCACGCGGCCGACGGCCGCGCACCCGCGCAGCGTCGGGCCGACGCCCTCGGCGAGGTCTGTCGTGGGTGGCTCGATCGCGCCGATCGTCCGGAGGTCGCAGGGGAACGCCCGCACCTGACCGTCACGGTGCCCCTCGAAGCCCTCGCGGGCAGAACGAGCGTGGTCAGGCGGTCAGACGATGGCCACGGCCTCGAACCCTCGCTCGACCATGTCGGACCGATCGACGCCGCGACCGTGTGCCGGCTCGCCTGCGATGCCTCGGTGACCAGGGTCGTGCTCGGGCCTCGGTCGGAGCCTCTCGACGTCGGCCGCAGGACCGCGGTCGTTCCGCCCGCGATCAGGCGGGCGGTGGTCGTGCGCGACCGGCGATGTCGGTTCCCGGGATGCGATCGACCGCCTCCATGGTGCGACGCGCACCACGTCACACACTGGGTCGACGGCGGAGCGACCTCGGTCGACAACCTCGTCTTGCTCTGCCGCCGCCATCACCGGCTCACCCACGAGCGGTTCCCGCTCGAGATGACCGATGGCCGGCCGGTGTTCCGCCGGCCCGACGGCTCGGTGCTCGACGATGGACTCGACCGGGCGCCGCCCTAGCGGACTACTTCTTGCCGAAGAGCGGTCGCTGCGACCTCGCCGTCACCCATCGTCAGTGCTCGAGCGTGTCCACGACCTCGAAGCCGAGCGACGCGTAGATCCGCTCGGCGGGCTCGTTGCCGGCGGTCACGACGAGGTCGACGTGGGGCTCGCCGGCCGCGGTGAGGGCGTGCAGGGTCGTCCTCAGCAGCGCCGTCGACAGGCCGCGGCCCTTGTGGTCCGCCCTCGTCATCGTGAACGCGAGGAACGGCGCCCCTTCGAAGCGCGTCACCAGGCACGCGCTGACGATCTCGCCGCCGTCGCTCGCGAGGAACGACGCCTCGGGCATGAACTCACCGTATGAGCCCGCGAACGTCTCGGCGATCTCCCGGCGGGCGTCGTCCAGGCCCTGGCCGGGCTCCGCATCGATCGCGCCCCGATACGCGTCGTCCATCAGCACCGCGAGCGCCTCGGCATCGTCCGGCGTCGTGCCGCGCACCGAGACGCCGGCCGGCACGGGGGGTGACACCCCCGCGGCGTCCTCGAGCGCACGGCGCATGCGATGGCGGATCAGGCTCGCTCCACGGTCTATCGGTCGTCAGCGCACGTCATCGAGGAGCGCACGATACAGCTCGTTCACGCTCACGCCGTGGCGCTCGGCCACGGCGTGCGCCGCGTCGCGCTTGCGCATGCCGCCCGCCACCAGCTCACGCGCCTCGTCGGCACAGGCCGACATGTCGGGAGCCGGGCGCGCCCGTTCCCCGTCGATCACCACGACGACCTCGCCCTTGAGCTCCCGGTCGGCGACGCGCGACAGCACCTCACTCACGCGACCGCGTTGGACCTCCTCGTGCAGCTTCGTGAGCTCCCGCACCACCGCGATCTCGCGGTCGCCGATCACCACGAGCACGTCGCGCAGCAGCGTCTGCACGCGCAGCGGGGACTCGAACACGACGATCGTGCGCGGTTCGTGCCGCAGCGCCTCGAGGCGGCGCACGCGCTCGCCCTGCTTCTTCGGCAGGAACCCCTCGAAGACGAACCGGTCGGTCGGCAGGCCGGATACGACGAGCGCGGCGATCACCGCCGAGGGGCCGGGCACGACCTGCACCTCGACGCCCGCGTCGATGCAAGCCCGCACGAGCCGGTAGCCGGGGTCCGAGACGGCGGGTGTTCCGCCGTCGGTCACGAGGGCCACGTCGTCACCGTTGCCGAGACGCACCAGCAACTCGTCGACGCGCTCCCGCTCGTTCCCCTCGAAGTACGACACGAGCGGCACCTTGACCTTGATGCCCGCCAGCAGGCGACCGGTGCGACGGGTGTCCTCGCACGCGACCATGTCGACCTGGCCCAGCACCTCGCGGGCACGCGTCGACAGATCGCCCAGGTTGCCGATCGGGGTCGCGACGAGCCACAGCGTTCCACCCATGCGTTCCAGGGTGACAGGATGTGCCCCGAGCGCCCACGGGCGGAAGGACCACGACGGGAACGCCATGGCGGAGGGACACACGGACTACTCAGGCTCCCCCGGTGCGGCTGCGCGAACGGCCGCCGGTACCCTGACCCGATGCCGGGCCTGTCGAAGCGCGTGAACCGCCCGGCGGTGGCCGTGCTGGCCGTCGCCGCGATCGCGGGCGTGATCCGGTTCGCGGCGATCGACGACCCGCGGGAGCTCGTGTTCGACGAGACCTACTACGCCAAGGCCGGGTGCATCCAGGTCACCGACGCCAGGCCCAAGGAGTGCAAGATCGACTCGGGCGACGAGCGCTACTGGCTCGACAACGAGTGGGACACCGGCTCGTGGGTGCACCCGCCGCTCGGCAAGCTCACGATCGGGCTCGGCATCAGAGCGTTCAGCATGAGCTCGTTCGGATGGCGTTTCACCTCGGCGCTCGCCGGCATCGGCGTGGCGGTCTTCACCGCGCTGATGGCGCAGCTGCTGCTCGGCAAGCCCGTGTGGACGTTCGTCGCCGGCCTGCTGATCGCGGTCGACGGCCTCAACGTCGTGCACTCGCGGGTCGCGCTGCTCGACATCCACCTGGCGTTCTGGGTCTCGCTCGGGTTCCTGCTGCTGCTGCTCGACCGGCGCTGGATCGACCGGCGCACCGCGAGGGCCCTCGCGCCGCCGCAGGAACTCGCCGACTCCGACGACGAAGAGTCCGAGTCCGAGTCCGACGATGTCGAGGCCACTGAATCTCCCCGACGGGTGCCCTCCCCGTTCCTGCGACCCTGGCGACTCGCCGCCGGCGCGGCGTTCGGGGCGGCGATGGCGGTCAAGTGGTCCGGCGCGATGGCGATCCCCGCCGCCGTGCTGCTCACCTACATCTGGGAGACGACGCGGCGGCGCCACGAGGGGCGGACGCGGGGCAGCGCCTTCGTCCGGTCGCTCGGCATGGAGACGCTCGGCGTCGTGGTCGCGTTCGCGATCGTGCCGGTCGTGGTCTACACGCTCGCGTGGATCCCGTGGTTCACGCACTTCGAGCCGAGCCTCGCCGACTTCTTCACGCAGCACCGCGACATGTGGCGCTACCACCGCGACCTGCGTGCGACCGCCCTCGACGCGGCTACCGACACCTACACGCCCACGCACGGCTACTACTCGAAGGCGTGGACGTGGATCCCGATGCTGCGCCCGGTGAACTACTTCGTCGAGGACCTCGGTCCCGACATCCGCCAGATCCTCGCCATCGGGAACCCCGTGCTGTTCTGGGGCACGATCTGGACGATCCCGTACTGCGCCTGGGCGTGGTGGCGCAAGCGCGACTGGACGCCCGGGTTCGTCGTGGTCCCGTTCGCCGGCCTCTACCTGCCCTGGCTCCTCGTCGCGCGACCGCAGTTCTTCTTCTACGCGCTGCCGTTCACGCCGTTCATGGCGCTCGCCGCCGTGTACACGCTGCGCGACCTCGCCGCGGCCCACCTCGTGATGCGCGATCACGAGACGGGCGAGGTCGCGCTCGACCCCGACACCGGCGAGCCCGCGATCAGCCGTCGCCGGCCCTACCTGCCGTTCGTCTGGGGCTACGTCGCGGCCGCGGTCGGGCTGTTCCTGTGGATGTGGCCGATCCTCACGGCGAGCCGCATCTCCGACACGATGTGGAAGGCGCGCGTCTGGTTCAGGGGCTGGACGTAGCCGGCGAGACCTGACCGCCGGTCGGATACGCATCGGCCGGGGGCGAGCCCCGCGCCGGTACCCTCGCCGCCATGACGAGCCCGGGATCCACGAGCAAGCAGCACGTCGCGATCGAGATGGCCGACGGCGTCCGGCTCGCCGCGACCCTCTACCTGCCCGAGGGCGAGGGGCCCTGGCCGGCCGTGCTCGAGGCCCTCCCCTACCGCAAGGACGACATCACCGGGCGCTCGCGCAGCGAGTACCGCCGCCTCGCCGAGGCCGGCTACGTGCTGTGCCGCGTCGACGTGCGCGGCACCGGCTCGAGCGAGGGCATCGCGACCGACGAGTACCCGCTCGTCGAGCGCACCGACATGGCCACCGTGATCGACTGGCTCGCGACCCGGCCGTGGTCGCTCGGCACGGTCGGCATGTACGGCTACTCCTACTCCGGGTTCAACAGCATCCAGATCGCGATGGAACGACCGCCCGCGCTGAAGGCGATCATCCCCATCTACGCGACCGACGACCGGTTCGGCGACGACGTGCACTACCAGGGCGGCGTCGTGAAGCAGCTCGACCAGATCGACTACCCGAGCTACATGGTCGCCAGCAACGCGCTGCCGCCGGCGCCGCCGATCTACGGCGAGGGATGGCGCGAGGAGTGGGCGCGCCGCCTCGAGGGCACGGAGCCGTGGGTGCTCACGTGGCTCGAGCACCAGCGCCTCGACGACTACTGGAAGCAGGGCTCGCTCTGCGTCGACTACGAGGCGATCGCCTGCCCCACGATGATCGTCGCCGGCTGGGCCGACGGCTACCGCAACAACTCGTTCCGCACGTTCGAGCGCCTCACGTGTCCGAAGCGGTTGGTCTTCGGACCGTGGGCGCACGCCGGGACCGACACCTCGCTGCCGGGACCGAACCACGACCTGCTGCCCGAGCACATCCGGTGGTGGGACCGCTGGCTGAAGGGCGTCGACAACGGCATCGACCGCGAGCCGCCGATCGTGCTGTACGCGCAGCGCTCGACCCTGCCGGCCCCCGACCGCCCCGTCGTCAACGGCGAGTGGCGGTACGAGCCGACGTGGCCGCCCGAGCGGCTGCGGCCCGAGTCGTGGTCGCTCGCCGACGCGACCGCGAACCGCCCCGGCGACGGCCCCGATTCCCTCGACGTGCGCGGCGACGTCGGCTGGACCGCGTGGATCTCCTGCGCCGGCGTGCTGCCGTGGGGCCAGCCCGACGACCAGCGCCCCGACGAGTTGCACTCGCTCACGTACACGTGGGCGCCGTTCGAGCAGGAGTTCGAGATCCTGGGACACGCGCGGCTGCGGGTGCGCATCGCCTCGAGCGAGCCGGTCGCCTACCTGTCGGCGAAGCTCTGCGACGTCTTCCCCGACGGCACCTCGTCGCTCGTCGCGCGCAACGTGCTGAACCTCACGCACCGCGACTCGCGCGAGCAGCCGTCGCCGATGCCCGTCGGCGAGCTCGTCGACGTCGAGCTCGAGATCGAGGCCACGTCGTGGACGTTCGAGCCCGGCCACGCCCTGCGGCTCGACCTCGCCGGCACCGACTGGCCGAACACGTGGGCGCCGCCGGGTCCCGTGACGCTCACGATCGACCGGGCCGCAACGACGCTCGAGTTGCCGGTGATCGATGGGCCGACCCCGGTCGAGGAACGCCCGGTGCTGCCACCGCCCCTCGTCGGCGACCCCGGCGATGAGGACGAGGACGACTCGGGTGCCGGCGTGCGCTGGTCGTTCACGCACGAGGCGCTCACGCGCATCACGTCGGCGAACGCCGGCAGCACGTTCGAGGAGGAGACCGTCGAGCACGTGCCCTGGATGCACAGCCACTACGACGGCGTCGTCTCGGTCTGCACGACCGACCCGGGGAAGGCGTCGGCGCACGGCGAGGCCGAGTTCGAGATCCGTTGGCCCGAGGCGACGGTCGTCTCCCGCACCGACGTCGACATCGTGAGCGACGCCGAGACGTACGGCGTCACGATCGACCTGGTCGTGCACGAGGACGGCGAGGAACGGTTCCGGCGGCGCTGGGAGCGGACGATCCCGCGGGATCTCGCCTAGGGACGGGCGAGCGCCCGCCGAACCGACCCCAGAAACACGAATCCCCGGCGCGCTGGCCGGGGTTCGGTCTTGATGGGATATCCCGACTCCTACGGTACGCGCTGGCTCCGACATCGGCAAGCGTGGCCCCCGGCCGTCACGGAACGTTCATGACTTCGCCTCGCAGCTCAGCCGATCGCGGGGTGCTCCGGGTCGGGCTGCACCGCCCAGAGGTTGCCGCGGCGGGTGCCGACCGGTTCCCGCTTCATCGTGTCGGTCGTGAGCGCCGTGATCACGACCGGGTCGTCGCCGAACAGCTCGTCGGTCTGCAGGCACACCAGCGTGCCGGGCGTGCCGGCCGGGAACACCACCTGATCGCGGCCGGCCACCTCGCGATCGACGAACGTCGGCATCAGCAGGAACAGCCCGAGCGGCGGCCACGAGTCGGGATCGAACTCGGGGACCTTCCGCCTCAGCTCGTCCCTCGTGGCGAGGCGGGCGTCCGGGTCGTTCATCGCCCGCCGGGCAAGGGTCAGGTCGAGCCGGCGATCCCACGGCACCACCATGAGGGCGAACCCGAACCGGTTCGAGACCACCTCGGTGCGCACCAGCTCGTCGACGTCGAGACCGTGGCGCTCGGCGACCTGCTCCGGCAACTCGGCCTCGGGATCGGGGAACACCACGAAGGGCACGGCCCGCCCGCGCAGGTAGTCGAGCACCGAAGACATCGCGTGTGTGACCTCCGTCCGCCCCGATCGGCGGAGCCGCATCGTACCCGCCGTGAGCCCGCGAACGGAACCCCCGATCGGCCCTAGAACCGGCTGAGCAACCGGCCTAGAAGCCCGGCAGCCGATCGCGGAAGACGATGTAGCCGAGCCCCGCCGCCACGTCGAGCAGGAAGTGCGCCACGACGAACGGCCACGTGCGACGCCACCGAAGGAAGAGCACGGAGAACAGCAGGCCCATCGCGAGGTTCCCGAGGAAGCCTCCCCACCCCTGATACAGGTGGTAGGACGCCCGCAGCGCCGAGCTGCCCACGACCGCGGCGAGCGGCGACCACGACAGCTGGCGAAGCCGCGTCACGAGGTAGCCGAGCACGATCACTTCCTCGACGAGGGCCGCCTCGAGCGCCGAGAGCAACAGCACCGGCACCGTCCACCAGTGCCCGAGTGGCGGTGCCGGGATCACGAAGCGGTTCACGCCCAGCTCGACCGCCGCCAGGTACAGACCGAGGCCGGCGAGCCCGACGACCGCGAACAGACCGAGGCCCTTCACGAGGTCGGGCCCGGGACGGTCGGCCGCGAGCCCGATGCCGTCGAGGCCCTCGCCCGAGCGACGCACGAGGTGAACGACGAGGAACACCGGGGCCAATCCGAAGACGAACCCCGCGACCTGGCGCGCGAGTTGCGTGCTCTGGTTCGCCGAGGCGACGATCGTGCCGGCGAGCGGCGCCTCCAACAGGCTGAGGATCGCGTACACGGCGCTCGCGAGCAGCGAGAGCAGCAGCACGACGACGACCTCTTCGGTGAGCGTCCGCCGGTCGGCCGGAGCCGGAGGGGTCGGCGCCTGCGGACCGAGCAGCCGTGCGCCTCGGAAGGGTTCGAGCTGCTCCATCGGGCTGACTGTACGCATGCCGGCGTTCCTCGGGGCTCGGGGGCTCCTCTAGACTTCGGCGGCGGCGACCGACGGGTTCGCCCGGAAGGGGATCGAGGGGCGATGGCGAGAGGCGACGCGGCCGACCTCGTGGTGGTCGGCGCCGGCACCGTCGGCGGGTGGGCGTCGGTCTTCGCGCGCGAGGCCGGCCTCGACCGCGTCGTCGTGATCGATCGCGACCTCGCCGGCCTCGGCGCCTCGAGCCGCGCGGCCGGCATGGTGCGCGCGCAGGGCGGCTCGCCCGACACCGTGCGGCTCGGCACGTGGTCGATCGGCTTCTACGAGGGCCAGCACGACCGGTACGGCACCGACTCCGGCTTCGTCGGGCGTGGATACGTGATCCTCGCGGCCACAGTCGCTGACGAGCGCGCGGCCCACGAGCGCATCGCGATGCAGCGAGCGACCGGCCTCGACGTCCGCTGGGTCGACGCAGACGAGGTCCGGCGGCTGATCCCGGCGATGGCCGAGGGACGGGGGCTCCGTGGCGGCTCGTACGTCGCGACCGACGGATGGGTCGATCCACCGCGGAACGTCCGGGCGTACGGGCTCGCGATGCAGCGCGCCGGCGTCGAGCTGCGCGAGAGCGTGGCGTTCACGGGGCTCCGCACCCGCGCCGGACGCGGCGGCCGTCGCGTCGTCACCGGCGTCGAGACCACGGCGGGCACGATCGCCACCGGCCGGGCGCTGCTCACCGGCGGCCCGGCCCTGCAGGCGGTCGCGAAGGCCGCCGGCGCCCGCGCCTGGGTCGGCTACGCGCGCCACCAGGTCGTCGTGACCGAGCCGAGCGAGGCTCTACATCCCGACACAACCGCGATGGCGTTCGACATCGCGAAGGGCATCTACTGGCGGCCCGAGGAGGGCGGGTTCCTGTGGGGCATGTCGAACCCCGCCGAGGAACCCGGGCCCGGCCGATCGATCGACTGGCCGTACCTCCGGGCGATGGAACGCCGGCTGCACCGGCTCGTGCCGGCCACGCGCGGTCTCGGCATCAAGAAGGCGTGGGCCGCGACGATCGAGTACACGCCCGACCACCTGCCGCTCACGGGACCGCTCGTGCTGCGCGACGGCACCGAGGTCGAGGGCGCGTCGATCGCGAGCGCGTGCGGCCACGGCATGATGTGGGGCCCGGCCGTCTCGCGGATCGCCGCGGACCTGCTGCTCGACGGCAGCACCGACGTGGTCGAGCACGTCGAGCACTTCCGCATGGATCGGTTCGACGAGGAAGGCCGCTCGCCGTTCGTCGACCCGGTCGCCCTGCCGTTCCCCGTGCGTGTGGACGAGTGAAGCGCCCGGCTCCCCTCAGGGCAGCTCGGGTTCGAGCGCGACGTCGACGAGGATCAGCTCCGAGGGCGCCGACGCGATGACCTCGATCGTCGGTTCCTCGGTGATCTGCGCGGCGTCGCCCGTCTCCATGCGTTCGCCGTTCACCGCGACGTCGCCCTCGATGACGTACAGGTAGACGCCGCGCCCCGCCGGACAGCTCATGCGTCACCGTCGCCGCCGGCGTCAGCCGCGACACGAACACGTGCGCGTCCTGGTGCACGAGCACGGCGTCGCCGCCGTCGCCGGAGATCACGCGCAGCAGCGTGTCGGTGCGGTCCTCCGGCGTGAAGACCTTCTGCTCGACGCCGGGCTCGAGGCCCTGTTCCCGCGGCATGATCCAGATCTGGATGAACCGCATCGGGTCGGTCTCGCTCGCGTTCTGCTCCGAGTGCCACGCGCCGCGGCCGAGCGTCATGCGCTGCACCGAGCCGGCGGGCAGCGGGCCGGGCGCGCCGCCGACGTCGTCCTGATGGCGGAACGAGCCCTCGACGACGTAGGTCAGGCCCTCGATGTCGCGGTGCGGGTGCATCGGCCAGATCGCGCCGGGCACGAGCCGGTCGTCGTTGAACACGCGCATCGACCCGAACGAGACGTAGTCGGGGTCGCGGTAGGAGTCGAACGAGAAGTGCCAGCGCGCGCGGAACCAGTCGCCGTCGACGTCGCTGATCTCGTCGTCGCGCCGGATCGCGATCGTCACGACTACAGCAGCAGCACCGGGCAGGTGAGCGTGCGCGTGATGCCCTCGAGCTCCTGCATCGGCATCACGGTGGCCTTCGCCAGCTGGTCGAGGTCGGCGGCTTCCGCACGGGCGACCACGTCGTAGGGCCCGGTCACCGGGTCGACCTGCACGACACCGTCGATGGCCCGGATCTGCTCGGTCACCTGGCCGGCCTTGCCGACCTCGGTCTGGATCAGGATGTACGCGTTGACCACGACGCCCCCCTATCCCTCGGCCCCGCCATCGGTGGCGCCGTCGTCGGTGCCGCCGCTCGCGTCCTTCTTGCTGTCGAGCATGCCCTTGGCCTTGTCGAGCAGGTCGCCGCTGGCTCCGATCGCCTTGTCGACGACCGGCTGCACCTTCACGACCAGGTCGCCGGCGGCCGCGCGCGCCTTGTCGAGCACCGGGTCGGCCTTCGACGAGAGGTCGCCCGTCGCGTCCTTGGCCTTGCCGACGAGCGGCTCCGCCTTCTCGACCAGGCCGCCGGCGGACTCCGCCGCCTTGCCCGCGAGCGTGCTCGCCGTGCCGGCCGCCTTGCCGGCGAGGTCGCCGGCCGTGCCCTTCGCCTTGTCGACGATGCCCTTGTCCTTCTGAGCCTCACCCATCGGTCCTCCTCGATCGTGCCCTGGCCCTTCATCGTCCCGGGGGCGGCCTCCAGCTGCAAACGCGCAGGTCAGGACCCTGGCCGGCCCTGCCGGCCGAGCACCGCCAGCCGAGCCCGGAAGCCCGCGAGGCCCGCGTCCACGTGTTCACGACGGTCGACCTGCAGGCCGTGGTCGAGGTCGTGCAGGGGCATCAGCACGTAGGAGTGCCGGGCCCGCGTCGCGAAGCCGGGGTCGGGGGCGCCACCGTAGGCGGCGAGCGCCCGCTCGCCCGACGTCGGGCATCTCGTGCACCCACCAGGCGAAGTCCCACGCCGGATCGCCGATGCCGACCTCTTCCCAGTCGAGCACCCCCGAGAGGTCGCCCGAGGCCGAGACGAGCACGTGCTCGGGACCGAGGTCGCCGTGGGTCACGCACGGGGCGAACCGCCATGCGGCGTCATCACCCAGCACCGCGTCGATCGCCGTCGACGCGGCGTCGAGCTCGTGCGCCTGCAGGTGCCCCGCGGCGAGATCGCGCAGGCGCGCCCACTCGGCCCGCACCCCCTCGCGGACCGTGTCCACGGTCGCCGACCGCATGCCGAGGAACTCCGGCGGCACCATGTGCAGGTCGTACAGGAAGCGCCCGAGCCGCTCGGGCCACAGGCCCTCGTCGCCGACCGTGTCGCACGGCTCGCCGGGCAGCGCGCGATACGCCATGCACACGGGCTCCCGCGAGACCAGCTCGGGCATCGGCACCGACGCGGAGACCTCGCCGGCGAGCTCCGGCAGCACCTCGATCTGGCGGAGCAGCCGTTCCCGCGCGTACGGCGTGCGAGGAAGCTGCACGATCCACTCGCGATCGACGCGGTACGTGTCGCACGTCCACCCGCCGGCGATCGGTTCGAACTCGTCGAGCGCGAGCTGCGGGAACAGAGCGGCCACGAGGTCGCGGTGCCCCGCGACCGTGCGCGCCTGCGGTCCGCTCACGACCTCACCCCAGCGGCTCCGGCGGCGCGATCGAGGGATCGGCCGGCACGTCGTCGGCCTCGCTCAGCGGACGGTCGAGCTCGGGGCCGCGCAGCGCGAACCAAGCCACGACACCACCGGCGAGCGCGAGCGCCGACGCGCCCGCATACAGGGTCATCGGCCCCGCCGTCTCGTAGACGAACCCGCCGAGGCCCGCGCCGAGGATCGGGCCGAGACCGAAGCCGACCATCTGAGCGACCGAGTTCCCGGTCGAGTACAGCGACGAGGGCAGCAGGCGGCCGACCACGACGACGCCGGTCGTGAACAGCATGCTGAACGCGATGCCTTCGAGCACGGTGAGCAACGACACGATCGTGGGGTTCGAGATCGACCCCCAGAGCAGGAACCCGAGCGCGTAGACGGCGCAGCCCAGCACGTAGACGCGACGGAGCCCGAGCCGGGCCTGCAGCCGCGAGCTCGAGCGCATCATCGGCACCTCGATCAGTCCGCCGACGGCGGTCCCGATGCCGATCAGCAGCGGGCCGCCGCCCTCGCTCGCGATCTTGAGCCCGACGAAGTTCCACGCGGCATTGAACCCCGTCCACACGAGGAACAGCGCGGCCAGGAACCCCCAGAAGCGCGGCGCCTCGTGGAACACCGCTCCCACCGTGCCGAGGCGGCTCCCCCCGGTCGCGGCCTCGTGCCGTGGGATGTCGCGCGGCACGGTGAACGACCAGGCGAAGACGAGCACGCTGGCGAGCGCGTAGACCGGCATCGCCCACTCGATGCCCGCGGTCTCGAAGAGCCAGCCGAGCGTGAGGCAGCCGATCGCGTACGTGAAGCTCTCCCACGAGCGGATCTTGCCGTAGTCGCTCATGCGCTCGGCCCCGAGGTGCTCGAGCGTGATCGCGTCGATGTTGGGGCCTGTGCTCACCATCGCGCCCGCGAGGAAGAAGCCGGCGACCGCGATCGCGACCATGCCGTCGACGCCGGCCAGCACGAGCCCGAACACCGCCGAGAGGAACGCCCCGATCTGCAACGACGTCCGCCTGCCGATCGTGGCATCGGCGAGATGACCCCAGAGCGGGTTCAGCACGATGCGCGCGACGGCCATCGCGGCGATCACGAGTCCGATGCCGCTCTCGGTGAGCCCCTTGTCGTCGAGGTAGAGCGCGAGGAACGGGAAGAACGCCGCGATCACGAATCCGAACGTCAGGAAGAGCCCGCGCACGGCGGCGTCGGGGCGGATCTCTCGGGCGCGGTGACCGACCACGTGGCGACCCCTGCGGAGGTTGGGACTGGCGATCCGGACCGGGACAGTATGCCTAGGCCTGTCGCACCTCGGCCTGATCGGCGAGCAGGGCCGCGCGGGCCGGCTCGAGCATGCCGGCGCCCGGCAGCTCGGCGTTCGCCGTGGCCGCCCCGAGGCCCAGCCGCAGGGCCGCCTCCCAATCGTCGCCCCGATCGAGCGCCGTCACGAGCCCGGCGAGGAAGGCGTCGCCGCTGCCGACCGGGTAGCGTCCGCGCACGTAGAGGCGCCCCTCGAACAGGGTGCCGTCGGGGGCGGCGAGCACGACGCCCTCGGCGCCCCGGGTCACCACACCGGCGTGGCCGTCACCGCCCGGCGAGGTCGCGCAGCTTCGCGGCCGCGGCGAGCGCATCGTCGCGACGCGACGTCGGCACCCCGAGCAGACCTCTCGCCTCGGAGCGCGTTGACCTTCACGACGTCGGGCTGGGCCTCGAGCCCGAGCCGCAGGCGCTCTCCCTCGGCGTCGAGCGCGACGCGCACGCCTTCCACCCGCGCGTCGCGCACGAGATCGCGGTAGCCCTGGTCGGGAGCGCCGACGGGGGTCGAGCCGCTGATCGTGAGCCATCCGCCCGGCGCCCAGGTCGACTCGACCGCGTGCAGCAGCTCAGCCCAGGCCGACCGACGGCACGTCGGCGCCGTGCTCGTAGAACTCGGTCAGTCCTCCGGTCTCACGATCGGCGACCGACAGCGACGAGCGGTTCTCGCCGTGGGTCCACACGGCGCGGACGGGCACTCCCTCGACGCCGAGCATCTCCTCGATCCACTTGCCCGTGTGACCTCGGAGCAGCGCGACCGCGACGGCCTTCGCCCCGAGGGCGTGGGCCGCTCGAGCGGCGTTGAGCCCCTTGCCGCCCGGGCACCTGGACGAACCCGTCGGGCCGGTGGATGTCGCCGCGCACGAGTCGCTGGATCTCGAAGAGCTTGTCGACCGACGGGTTCGCGGCGAGGCAGACGATCACGCGGGGCTCCCGGCCGAGATCGCGTCGAGCGCCTCCTGCATCGTCGGCTGCCCGTCGACGCCGCCGGCCGCCCGCGTCGAGAGCGCCCCGCACGCGTTCGCGACCGCGAGGCACCGCTCGAGGGGCTCACCGCCGAGCATCGCGGCGACGAAGCCGGCGTCGAACGAGTCGCCGGCTCCCGTCGTGTCGACGGTCGCGACCGGCACCGCGGCCACCTCGACGCGCTCGCCGGGACCGGCGGCGATCGCGCCGCGCGCACCCGCCTTCACCACGACGAGCGGCCCGCGCGACCGGAGCGTGGCGATCGCCGCCTCGAGATCGGAGGTGTGAGCGAGGCGGGCCGCCTCGATCTCGTTCGGCAGCAGCACGTCGACCGAGCGGCAACAGGGCATCGAGCCCGCCGTTCCACGCGCCGCTCGGGTCCCAGTTCGGGTCGACCGACGTGGTCGCGCCGCGACCGCGCGCGTCGGCGAACAGGCTGGGCAGGTCCTGGCGCGAGGCCCGTCTGCAGGAAGTAGGAGCTCACGTGCACGTGGCGCGCCGATGCCAGCAGGCCGGCGTCGATCGACGCCGCCCGCAGGTCGCCGATCGTGCCGGGCGCCGTGAGGATCGCCCGGTCGTCGGGGCGCGAGAGCACGACCGTGACCCCGGTCGGCCGCTGCGGATCGACGACGAGCCCCGAGACGTCGACGCCGCGGGCGGCGAGTTGCTCACGCATGTACGCGCCGAAGAGATCGTCGCCGACGACACCCGACGAACGCCACGCGCAGGCCGAGCCGGGCGGCGCCGCACGCCATGATCGCGCCCGAGCCCCCGACCGTGAGCCGCGCATCGTCGACGAGGCGCTCCGCCTGCCCGAACGCCGGCGTGACGTCGTCGCCCCGCATCACGAGGTCGGGGTTGGCGTCGCCGAGCACCAGCAGATCGAGGTCCACGACGTGAGCCTACCGACGGCACCCCACCCGCGCGTCGGGCGATGGTCTCGAACCTCCGCCGGCGCTCCGTACGATGGACGACGTGACGGCCGTCATCGAGCTCGTGCACGGCGACATCACCGCACAATCGGTCGACGCGATCGTGAACGCGGCGAACACGGCGCTGCGGCCCGGCGGCGGCGTCGACGGCGCGATCACGCGAGCAGCGGGGCCCGAGGCGCTCGCCGACCGCGAGCGGGTGATCCGCGAGCGCCGGCCGACCCCGCTGCCCACGGGCCAGGCCGTCGCGACGATCGCCGGCGATCTCGACGCCCGATGGATCATCCACACCGCTGGCCCGGTGTACTCGGGCTCGACGCGCGACGCCGAGCTGCTCGCGAGCTGTCACCGCTCGGTGCTGCGAGTCGCCGATGGGCTCGGCGCCCGCTCGGTCGCGTTCCCGGCGATCTCGACCGGCATCTACGGCTACCCGATCGAGCGGGCGGCCCCGATCGCGGTCGCCACCGTCATGAACTTCGAGACCGCCGTCGAGGTGGTCCGGTTCGTGCTCTTCTCCGAGCGCGACCTCGGGGTCTTCCGCGACGCGCTCGCGAGCCCCGGGGAGCGGTCCGGATGAAGTCCACCTCGCTGGTAGCATTTGCACCTGCAATGAGCGACCAGACCACGAACGAGGCCCTCACCGACGTCCGCGCGGTCCACGACCGGCTGGCGGAGATCCAGCTCGTCGACTGCCGGGAGCTCTACGAGTGGGAAGCGGGCCGCATCGACGGCGCCGTGTACCTGCCCCTGAACTCGATCATGGCGGGCGCGGGTTCCGACCTCGACACGGACAGGCCGATCGCCGTGATCTGCCGCAGCGGCAACCGCAGCGAGCTCGCCACGATGATGCTGCAGGCCCGGGGCTTCGAGGCCTACAACGTCGAGGGCGGCATGGAGGCCTGGGCCGCCGAGGGCCTGCCCTTCAGCGCCGGCGACGGGTCCCCCGGCCGCGTCGCCTGATCGCTCAGCCCTTCCATCGCCTGTAGACGGGCGATCCGCCGCCGGGGTACGTCGTGCCGACCGCCTCCTCGACCGAGCAGGCGAAGATCGCGAGCTCGTACTCGGCCTCGTAGGGCACCGCGACCGCGCCAGGATGGTCCGGCGAGACCTGCTCCATCCACCCACGCACGAGGAACTCGCCGCCCTCGCCCTCGTGGTTCTCGGCCTCGATCGCGGAGTGCATCGCGTAGCGCCCGTCGAGCCCGACCTCGTCGTTCTTCGGGCTGCGTGCCCGGAAGCCCACGAGCAGCAGGCCGGCCCCGAACCACGGCGAGACCGGGTGCAGGCGCGGGGCGCCATCGCGGCGCAGCGTCGCGTGGAACGCGACCCTGCCCTCGAACCGCTCGCGCCCGAACGCGGCGAGCTCCGGGTCGCCGATCTCGAGCTCCGCCCATGCACCCACGGTCGAACGGTAGCCTGCGATCATGGCCGACGTCGACGCCGCCCGCCGCGAGCTGGAAGCCGCGCTCGGCCCGGATGCGGTGCTCTCCGATCCCCTCGCCCGGCGCCTCTACGCCCGCGACGCGTCGATGGTCGAGGGCGGATGCGCGCTCGTCGCGTTGCCGACGACGACCGAGCAGGTGCAGGCGTGCGTGCGAGCGGCCGCCGCCCACGGGCTGCCGATCGTGCCCCGAGGAAGCGGCACGGGCCTCGCGGGCGCCGCCACGCCGATCGGCGACTCCCTCGTGGTCACGACCGCGCGCATGACCGGCATCCTGGAGGTCCGCCCCGAGGACCGCCTCGCGTGGGTCGAACCGGGCGTGCCGAACCTCGATCTCGCGAACCATCTGCGGGCGATGGGCTGGAGCTACGCGCCCGACCCGTCGAGCCAGCAGACGTCGTCGATCGGCGGGAACGTGAACACGAACGCGGGTGGCCCGCACTGCCTCGCGTACGGCGTCACGAGCGCGCACGTGCTCGCGCTCGATGTCGTGATGGCCGACGGATCGATCGAGCGCCTCGGCGCCGAGGGGCCAGAGGCCGCCGGGTACGACCTGCGCGGCGTGGTCGTGGGGAGCGAGGGCACCCTCGGCCTCGTGACCCGGGTGTGCGTGCGTATCCTGCCGGCGCCGCCCGCCGTGCGGACGATGCTGTTCGGCTTCGACACGGTCGAGGCGTGCGCCGCCACCGTCTCGGCGATCATCGCCCGCGGGGTCGTGCCGGCGGCGGTGGAGATGATGGACCAGGGCATCGTGCGGGCGGTCGAGACGTTCGCCCACGCCGGCTACCCGGTCGACGCGGCCGCCGTGCTGCTGGTCGAGGTCGACGGCACCGCGGCGGGCGTGGCGGCGCAGACGCACGAGGTGGAGGCGTCGGCCGAGGCGAACGGGGCGTCGAGCGTGCGGGTCGCGAGCGACGAGACCGAGCGGGCGCTGCTGTGGAAGGGTCGCAAGTCCGCGTTCGGCGCGATCGCCCAGATCGCCCCCCACTACCACCTGCACGACTGCGTGGTGCCGCGAACGAAGCTCGTCGAGGTGATGCGGGGCGTCTACGCGATCGCCGAGCGCCACGGCCTGATCGTCACGAACGTCTTCCATGCGGGCGACGGCAACCTGCACCCGCTCTTCTCGTTCGACCGGTCGGTGCCCGGCACGCTCGAGCGTGTGCTGCAGGCGAGCGACGAGGTCGTGCGCCTCTGCGTGGACGCCGGCGGGGCGCTCAGCGGCGAGCATGGCATCGGGCTCGAGAAGCGCGACTTCATGCCGCTCGTGTTCAGTGCCGAGGACCTCGCCTCCCAGGCCTGCGTGCGTGCGGCGTTCGATCCCGACGGGCGCATGAACCCGCGCAAGGTGCTCCCCGACGGCGCCCGCTGCGGCGAGTTCGCGCTCGCCGCGGCCGGATCGGGAGAGGCCGCTCGCGACGCGGCCGACCTGCCGGAGGGCTCGTGGATCTGATCCATCCCCGCACCGTGGCCGACGTGGCCGAGGCGCTCGGCACCTCGTCGCGCGACGGCATCAAGGTGTTGGTCGTCGGCGGGCGACGCCACCTCGACAAGGGGAACCCGACCGAGGTCGACGTGGAGATGTGGACCACCCAGCTCGACCAGGTGGTGGCCTACGAGCCGGACGAGATGCTCGTCGTCGTCCAGGCGGGCATGCGATGCGGCACCCTCGCAGACTTGCTCGCCGAGCACGGGCAGGAGTGGCCGGCCGACGCCCCGACCGACGCGACGGTCGGCGGCGTGATCGCGTCGGGTGCGACGTCGGCGCGGCGACTGCGCGTCGGTGCGCTGCGCGACACCGTCGTCGAGATGGAGCTCGTCACCGGCGACGGTCGCACCGTGCGCAGCGGCGCCCGCACCGTGAAGAACGTGACCGGCTACGACCTGCACCGCCTGATGACCGGCTCGCTGGGCACCCTGGGCGTGATCACGCAGGTCGCGCTGAAGCTTCGACCGTTGCCCGAGCGCCGACGCACGCTGGTCGCCGCGGGCGACCTCGCGCTGGCGAGGACGATCGCGGCCGAGGTGCCGCTCGTCGCGGGGGTGCTGGGCACGCAGGACGGATTGGAGGTGCGGCTCGAGGGCTGGTCGGACGAGATCGAGGAGCTCGCCGCGGCGGTCGTGAGGCTCGCCGGCGATGCGGCCCCGTCGGACGACGGAGCGACCTTCCCCGGGACCCCGTGGTGGACGTGGCCCGAGGGCGGCACGGTCCTCGAGGCCGCCGTCGTGCCCTCGTCGCTCCCCGAGGTCCTCGCGGGGTCGACGACCTACGCGGCGCTCGCGGGCGTCGGCATCGCGTGGGTCGGCGCGGCGGATGCCGACGAGGTCGCGGCGGTGCGCAGACGCATCGAGGCGATCGGGGGCATCGCGCCGGCGGTCCGCGGTCCCGGAGGCCTGGGCGGCACACTCCCCGTCCCCGCCGTGCACCACCGTCTGAAGTCCTCGTTCGATCCCGCGAACGTGCTTGCCCCCGGTCGAGCCTGGGCCTGAGGCGGACTACCCGGATCGGAGGGGTCGACGCCGGCAACGCTTTCCCTGAGCGGCGGCTTCGATCCAACGGACCGATATGGCCCATTGGTCCCGTCCGACCCGGGACCTCCGGCAGCACATCGTGCCCCCGAGGAGCGCTACGGTCGCCCCATCAACGGAGTGAACTAGTCCGTTACCACTCCGTGTGAGGCCGAGCGGATGAGACCCGGCCCGGAGCAAGGGGGTTCGCGATGGGTGAGGACGGAGAGCGGATCGACAGCGGCGACGAGCACGTCGAGCTGCCACCCCCGGGCGAACGGCCGATCAAGCGCCGCGGCCCGGTGGTCTCACGTCGGGCCGCCCTGGGCATGATGGTCGGGGGCGCGGCGGTGGGCGTGGTCGGCGCTCGCGTGGGCTTCGGCTCGTCGAGCGGTGGCGACCTCAGCGGCATCGCGAACGAGCGCGGCCTCGACGGGGCGCAGGCGGAGGCGGCGCTGAAGACGTACGTGCCCGGCGGCGAGTTCGACGAGTTCTTCATCATGTCGTCGGGCGGTCACTCCGGGAACGTCTACGTGATCGGCGTGCCGTCGATGCGCATGCTCAAGGAGATCCCCGTCTTCACGCCGAACGCCTGGCAGGGATACGGCTACGGCACCGACCAGGGCGACCTCGTCCTGGCCGAGGGCGCCGACCCGGCGAAGAGCGAGGACCTTCGGTGGGGGGACACGCACCACCCCGCGATCTCGGAGACCGAGGGCACCTACGACGGCCGCTTCCTCTACATCAACGACCGGGCCAACGGCCGCATCGCGATGGTCGACCTGCGCGACTTCAAGACGAAGCAGATCCTCGACATCGCGAACCTTCAGACCTCCCACGGCGGGTGCTTCGTCACCCCGAACACCGAGTACGTGCACATCTCCTCGATGACGCCGTGCCCGGTCACAGAGAGCGGGTACGCGCCGCTGTCGCGGTACAAGGAGGACTTCCGCGGATTCTCGACCTGGCTGCGCATCGACCAGGACACCGGCCGGTTCGTGATGGACGAGAGCTTCCAGATCGAGCTGCCCCCCTACACGCAGGATCTCGCCGACGCCGGGAAGCTCGCGAGTTTCGGCTTCGGGTTCATCAACACCTACAACACCGAGATGGCCACGGGCGGCAACCTGCACAACGGCCACAGCGACCCTGCCGCATCGCTCGAGGCGGCGGCGACGATGAACGACTACGACCTGATGAACATCATCGACTGGCAGAGGGCCGAGGAGTTCGTCAAGGCCGGCGCTGGGGTGAAGACGCTGAACGGCATGCGGGTGATCCCGCTCGAAGCCGCCGCGGCCGAGGGCATCCTGCACTTCGCCCCCGAGCCGAGGAATCCGCACGGCGTCGACGTGAGCCCCACCGGCGACTACATCGTCGTCTCCGGCAAGCTCGACCCGAACGGCAACGTGTACTCGGCCGAGCGCATCAAGGACGCGATCGCGAACCAGGACTACGACGGCACCGACCCGTTCGGCGTGCCGATCCTGAAGCTCGACTCGGTGCTCGAAGCCCAGGTCGAGCTCGGCGCCGGCCCCCTGCACTCGCAGTTCGACGACGAGGGACACGCCTACACGTCGCTGTTCGTCGACACGGCGATCGCGAAGTGGACGCTGGGGCCCAAGGCCGGGCACGAGGGCGAGGACGCCTTCAAGCTCGTGGAGAAGCTGCCGGTGCAGTACAACATCGGCCACCTCGTCACGGCCGAGGGCGACACCGTGACGCCCGCCGGGAAGTACATGGTGGCGCTGAACAAGTGGTCGATCGACCGGTTCCCTCCGGTCGGCACGCTGCACCCCCAGAACTTCCAGCTGATCGACCTCGACTCGCCGCAGCTGACGGTGCTCGCCGACATGCCGATCGGCATGGGCGAGCCGCACTACGTGCAGATGATCAACCGCGACAAGCTGACGAACATCATCCAGGTGTACGAGCCGGGCACCGACCCGCTCACCTGGACGAGGTCCGAGTTCGCGATCGCTGCGGGCGAGGAACGCGTCGAGCGGCAGGGCGACGACCTGCACGTGTACATGAGCGCCCAGCGTTCGCACTTCACCCCCGACGTGGTCGAGGCGAAGCTCGGCGACACGCTCCGCCTGCACCTGACGAACGTGGAGCAGACACCCGACGCCACGCACGGGTTCGCGATCCCGGCGTACAACATCGAGGCCTCGATCGACCCCGGTGAGGTCGTGAACATCGACCTGCCACTCATCAGAGCCGGCACGTTCGGCATGTACTGCTCGGAGTTCTGCTCGGCCCTGCACCTGGAGATGCAGGGCTGGCTCGAGGTGGCTCCGTGACCCGCGACCGACGAGGAAGGAAGGACGGATCGATGAAGGCGAAGTGGATGACGTTGGTGCTGGCGCTGATGCTGGCCGTGACCCTGGCGGCCTGCGGTGGGGGCGGCGACGACGGTGGGGACGACGGTGGGACCGACTCGACCACCGAGACCGAGACGGAGACCGACGCCGACGACGATGCCGCCGCGAGCACCGAGCTCACGGTGACGGCGCCCGTCGGCGCCTCGAACGACGGGTTCGCCGAGACGACCCTGACCGCGCCGGCTGACACGGCGTTCACGATCACGTTCAACAACGAGGACGAGGGCATCCCGCACAACGTCCAGATCTTCGAGGGCGACGACACCTCGGGCACCCCCGTGTTCGCACCCGACGGGAACGAGCTGATCACAGGACCGGACACCGCCGTGTACGAGGTCCCGGCCCTGGCGGCAGGCACCTACACGTACAACTGCCTGTCGCACCCCACCACGATGGTCGGCACGCTCACCGTGGAGTGACGCGAGGCAGGGAGCCCGAGAGGAGGCGACGGGGATGGCGGACGCGACGGCGACGACCCACGAGCAGCGCGGCCTGCGGATCGTCCTGGGCCTCGCGGCCGCCGTCCTCGTCGTCCTCGCGTGGCGCCTCCCCGTGTGGCAGGCGAGGCTGACGGCTCCGCAGTTCCCTCCCCCGCTCGGCCCGCTGCGACTCACGGCGTATGGCCACGGCGTCGAAGGCGACATCGAGGCGGTGAACCAGCTCAACCACTACGTCGGCATGCAGGCGTTTTCGAACAGCGACGCACCCGAGATGGCGCTGTGGGGGCCGACGATCCTGTTGGCCCTGGTCCTGATCGGACTGGCCACACTCCTGCCGAAGGATCGCCGGCTCACCACGGTCGCCAAGGTCGGGCTGTGGCTGATCCCCCTCGGCACGCTGCTCGACGTGCAGGTACGGCTGTGGCAGTACGGGCAATCGGTCCAGCCCGACGCGGCGATCCGGCTCGAGCCGTTCGTGCCGCTCGTCGTCGGCCCGACGAAGGTGTTGAACTTCACCACCTGGGCCTACCCGGGCGAGGGGCTGTGGGCGATCGCGGTCGCGGCCTTCCTGGTGACCTTCGGCGAGCGCCTCGTGCGATGGGGCCGCGATCGCTGGACCCATCGGCCGGTCTACGTGTCCGACGAGGAGTACGAGGCCCTGGCGCGAGCAGGCCGGACATGAACCGGTGGCTCCCGCTCGTGGCCCTCACGCTCGCGGCTGCGGCCTCGTCGCCGATCACCCCGGCCAGCGCGCAGGAGACGGACCGCTCCGAGCACGATGAGGGAGATCACGTCGTGACCCCCAACGGCATGGTCTCGATGCCCGCCGAACACCTGCAGGTGATGATCGAGGAGACCCCGCCCGGCGGCACGCTGATCGTGCCTGAGGCCCTCTACGTCGGCGCCGTCACGATCGATGAACCCGTGACCCTCGAAAGTGAGGGGCATCCCGTGATCGACGGGAACCTCGAGGGCTCGGTCGTGACGATCACCGCGCCCGACGTGACGATCCGGGGACTGACGCTGCGGCGCTCGGCGATCGGACCGCTCGACTCCCCATCGGGTCTCATGCTCCAGCAGGCGGACAGGGCCACGATCGAGGACGTCACGATCGAGCAGAGCTACATCGGCATCACCGTCCGGCTCTCCGATGACGTCACGATCGACCGCGTCTCGATCCGCGGTCAGGGCGTGATCACCGGCGAGGAACACGTCGTCGAGACCGACGACGAGGGTGGGCATCGACAGCACGCCGCCGCCGACCAGGGCACGCAGATGCACACCGATGCGCAGGTCCGAGGCGACGGTATCTGGCTCTGGAACGCGACCGGCGCGGTTGTTCGCGACACGACGATCGACGAGGCACGCGACGGCATCTACGTCTCCTACGGTGCCGACAACCTCCTCGAACGCGTTCGCATCAGCGACAGCCGATACGCGGTGCACGACATGTACGCCGAGGGCCTCACGGTCCGTGCCAGCGTGCTCGAAGGGAACCTCTCGGGGCTCGTGCTGATGTACGGCGGTCCGGTGCACGTGGCGGATACCACGATCATGGAATCCGGAAGTCCTTCGACCGGCTTCGGCGTGCTCGTGAAGGACGTCGGAGGGGTGACGGTCCAGGGCAACGTCGTGGCGGACAATCGCGTCGGCGTGCAGGTCGACGACGCCGGTCGCACCGGCGGCGAGCCGACGCTCGTGCTCGGCAACACGATCGCGATGAACCAGATCGGGCTGCTGCTGATGCCGTCGGCCGACACCGTGGTCGCCGGCAACGGGTTCATCGAGAACTCCACGCAGGTGACGATGGGCGGACAGGGCGGTACCCAGGCGATCTGGAGCCGCGACGGGGTCGGCAACTACTGGAGTGACTACGGCGGGTTCGACGCCGAGGGCGACGGCACGGGCGACCTCGCCTACGTCGAGAGCGGACGCATGAGCGAGCTCCTGGCGTCCGAACCCCTGCTGCTCGCGCTCGCGTCGGGCCCCGCGTTCAGGCTGCTCTCGTCGGTGGAGAGCAAGTGGTCCCCGTCGGAGCCCCTCGTGCGTGACGATGCACCGCTCGTCGCCGCGCCCGGCCCGGCGCTGCGCGGCGACGGCCGCGGCGCGCCCGCACCCCTCTGGCTTCCGGGACTCGCCCTCACCGTCGGGTGCGGCTGGCTGCTGCTGCGCGCGCGTAGGCCGCGACGGGTGGTGTGGGTCCGATGACCGCCCCCTTCCTCGAGATCGCTGGTCTCACCAAGGTCTACCGCGGTGGCTGGGGTCTGCACGACGTCTCCCTCTCGCTGCCCGCCGGCGTGATCGCCGCGCTCGGCGGCCCCAACGGCAGCGGGAAATCCACGCTGCTCCGCTGCCTGGCCGGGCTCGCCCGGCATGAGGGCGAGGCGCGGTTGCTCGGAGAACGGCTCGGATCCGAACCGGCCGTGCGCGACCGGGTGGGGTTCCTCGCGCAGACCGTCACGCTTCCCGAGCAGGCCACGATCGGCGAGGTGATCGACCTCTTCGCGCGCCTGCGCGAGGCGGACCCACGACGGATCCCGCTGCCGCCCGGATTCGTCCGGCCCGACGACGATCTGATCGGCGAGCTCTCGGGAGGCCAGCGGCACCGCGTGGCGCTCGCGGTCGCGCTGCTCGGTTCGCCGGTGCTGCTGTTGCTCGACGAGCCGGTCGCGAACCTCGACGAAGAGGGCCGCGAGGCCTTCTGGGACGTGCTCGGTACGCTGCGCGACCGCGACGGCGTGACCGCGATCGTGTCGAGCCCCTCGCCGTCGGAGCTGCGTGACGTCGCCGATGTCGGGCTCTACCTCGACGACGGCCGTCTCGTGCGCGAGGAGGACTTCGCCGGCCGGAGCGCGACCGTCGTGCATCCTTTCGGCCGTGACGGCGCGGAGGCCTACTCGTGAGCGCCCGGCCCGTCTCCGTGATCGCGGCGTGGGAGTACCGGACCGCCGTGCGTGCGAAGTGGGTGCTCACGATGGCCGTCGTGTTCGGCCTGCTCTGCGTGATGGTCACGCTGCTCGCGTTCCGCACGGTCCGCGAGCTGGGGCTCTCGGGCATCGGCCCAGCCTCGGCGACGCTCGTGAACCTCGGGGTGCTGCTGCCGTCCCTGATGGGGCTGCTGCTCGGCGCCGGCTCACTCGTGGGTGCGCGAGAGCAGGGCATGCTCGCGATGGTGTGCGCACAGCCGCTCCGCCGCTCCCAGGTGGCGACGGGCGCGTTCCTCGGCCTCACCGCGTCGCTCTGTACGACGCTCGGCATCGGCTTCGGGGTCGCGATGTTGATCATCGCGAGCGTCGCCACGACCAGCGACGTGCCGGCCCTCGTGACGCTGATCGTCGCGACGCTCGGCGTCGGGGCGGCGAGCGTGGCGATCGGCGTGGCGATCAGTTCCTTCGTCGCGAGCCGCGTGCAGGCGGTCTCGATCGCCGTCGGCCTGTGGATCGTGCTCTCGCTCGGCGTCGATCTCGCGCTCGCCGCCCTCGCACCGAGCGTGCATCTCGGCCCCACCGGGCTGCTCGTCGCAATCCTCGCCAACCCGTTGGAGGCGGGACGCATCCTCGCGCTGCTCGGTACGAACCTCGAGGGCACCGCCCTCGGGCCGTTCGGCGCGTACCTGATCAGCACGTTCGGCCGATGGGGGACGATCGCCGTGCTCGTCGGGGACCTGGTGGCGTGGACGCTGGTGCCGCTCGGCGTGGCACGATGGGCACTGCCACGCAAGGACCTGTGACCCCGACCGTCCGGAGGAGCGCACGATGCGACTCGCCCGCGAGAGCCGGTACGCGATCGAAGCCCTGGTCGTGCTCGCCGACGCGCCGCCCGGCGAGATGATGGAGGCCCGCGAGATCGCTGAGCTGGCCCACCTGCCGGCTCCGTTCTTGTCGAAGATCCTCCGGCTCCTCGCGATCGGTGGCGTACTCCGGTCGCAGCGAGGCAGGGGGTACGAGCTCGCTCGGCCGTCGGAGCGGATCGCGCTCGGGGACGTGCTGCGCGCCGTCGAGGGCGACGAGGTGATCTGGGAGACGTGCATCTTCTGGCGCGAGGAGTGCGACACCGAGCACCCCTGCCCGTTGCACTTCCGATGGACCGAGCTGAAGCCGGGCATCCAGGACGCGATGGGATCCGTGACGCTCGCCGACATCGCCCGGCACGGCCTCGAGCCCGACGCGAGGGTCGGCGAGCACCGCGACGGTCGCTGACCGCGGCCGTATGGGAAGGTGCGAGCACCACCCGGTGTTGGACGCTGTCGAGACCGGACACGAGGAGACGGACACGATGCTGAGCGATGCCGACCACGCGATGCTCGACGCGCCGAACTTCGCGAGCCTCGCCACGACGATGCCCGACGGCTCGCCGCAAGCGTCGGTCGTCTGGATCGACCGAGATGACGACGAGATCCTCGTGAACACCGCCGAGCGACGGACGAAGACCGAGAACATGCGCCGCGACCCCCGCGTCGCGATCTGCTTGTTCGACCGGAGTGACCCCTACCGCCAGCTCATGGTGCGCGGCCACGTCACCGGCTACGAACACGATGGCGCCGACGCGCACATCGACTTCCTCGCGAAGAAGTACACGGGGGCCGACGTCTACGAGGGACACCGGCCCGACCAGCAGCGGGTCATCGTGCGCATCGCGGTCGACGGCGTCGCCCGCATGGGCTACTAGTCTGTTTCAGACTACCTGAGCGAACGCAGCCGTTCCCCCGCGGCCTCGAGCGTCTCGACGCGCTTGCAGAACGCGAACCGCAGCAGGTGCGCCCCGTCGGCGGCGTCGGAGACGAAGGACGACCCGGGCACGGCCGCCACGCCGACGTGCTCCACGAGGTGACGCGCGGTCGCGACATCGTCACCGAGACCGAGGTGGGAGCAGTCGGCCATCACGTAGTACGCCCCCCGAGGCGGCGACGCCACCTCGAAGCCGCCCTCGGCGAGCACCCGAAGCATCACGTCACGCCGCTCCGAATAGTCGGCGCGCATCCGCTCGAAGTAGCTCGGCGGCAACTGCAGGGCGGTGATGCCCGCGACCTGCAGCGGGGCCGCCGCCGCCACGGTGAGGAAGTCGTGCACCGGCCGGATGCCCGCCATCAGCGGCGCCGACGCGATCGCCCACCCCACGCGCCAGCCCGTGACCGAGTAGGTCTTCGAGAGGGCGCTGATCGTGATCGTGCGCTCCGCCATGCCGGGGAGCGTCGCGATCGGCACGTGCTCTGCGCCGTCGTACGTGATGTGCTCGTAGATCTCGTCGGTGATCGCGATCGCGTCGTGTTCGACGCAGAGGTCGGCGATCGCCGCCAGCTCCTCACGCGTGAACACCGTGCCGGTCGGATTGTTCGGCGTGTTGATCACGATCGCGCGTGTGCGCGGTCCGAACGCGGCGCGCAGCTCCCCTTCGTCGAACGTCCAGTCGGGCGGGCGCAGCGACACGAGCCTCGGCACCGCGCCGGTGATGATCGAGTCGGGCCCGTAGTTCTCGTAGAACGGCTCGAACACGACGACCTCGTCGCCGGGGTCGAGCACGCCGAGCATCGACGCGATCATCGCCTCGGTCGATCCGCACGTGACGCAGATCTCGGTCTCGGGGTCGACCACCATGCCGTGGTCGCGCGCGTAGGCGCCGGCGATCGCCTCGCGGAACGCCGGCACGCCCCACGTGATCGGGTACTGGTTGTGGTCCTCGGCGATCGCACGTGCGGCGGCGTCCTTCAGCTCCTGGGGCGCCGGGAAGTCGGGGAACCCCTGCCCGAGGTTGATCGCACCATGCCGGTTCGCCAGGCGCGTCATGTCGCGGATCACGGATTCCGTGAACGACGACGCCTTCACCGACGCCCGCAGCCTCGAGTCGCTCATGGGCGAGCAGCCTATCCTCGGCGCAATCGACCGGCAGGAGGGACCGCGATGACCGGGAAGGCAGCGTTCACCGACGAGGAGTGGGAGCGGGTGCGGCGAGCCCCCACCGTGGCCGGCATGGCGATCTCGCTCGCCGATCCGGGCGGCCCGATCGAGCTCTCGAAGGAGACGATGGCGACCCTGCGCGGCGTCGGCGCGCCGCCCACCCAGGACGAGCTGCTGATCACGGTCTCGCAGGAGGTCATGGCGATGAGCCAGCAGCGCGAGAACCCGATGAAGGGCTTCACGGTCGCCGACAAGAGCCAGGTCGGGGCCTCGGTGCTGCAGGAGCTCCGCGAGGTGCAGGACGTCGTGGAGGCCAAGGCCACCCCCGGCGAGGCGTCGGCATTCGCGCGCTGGATGGTCGAGGTCGCGCAGGACGCCGCGAACGCCGCGAAGGAAGGCGGCTTCATGGGCTTCGGCGCCGAGCAGGTGAGCGAAGGTGAGCAGGACATGCTCGACCAGCTCCGCACCACCCTCGGCGTCGAGGGCTGACGCAGCGCTACAACCGGCTGCGCAGGCCCCATAGCTCGGGGAAGCAGCGCTTGTCGAGGGTCGAGCGCAGGTAGCCCACGCCGCTCGAGCCACCGGTGCCGCGCTTGGCCCCGATCTCGCGTTCCACCATCAGCACGTGCAGGTAGCGCCACTGCGCGAGCGCCTCGTCGTGGTCGAGGAGTCCTTCGCTCACGGCGAACACCTCGCCCTGCTCGCGCGCCATCGCGACGAGCGACGTTGCGCGGCCCTCGGCGTCGTCGTCGGGCATCGGGTAGCCGTGCGTGCGCATCAGGGCGAGGAACCCGTCCCAGAGGGTGGGCTCGGCGAGCCGCCGCGCGAGGCGTTCTCGCTCCACGGACTCCGCGGCGAGGTCGTCGAGGAACCGCTCGTCCTTCAGGCCGCTCACGAACTCGAGCTCGCGGAACTGCGCGGACTGGAAGCCGCTCGCGGGCGTGAGCACCGCTCGGAACTCGAGGAAGTCCTGCGGCGTCATCGTCTGCAGCACCTGGATGTGCTCGATCAGCACGCGCTCGATCGCCTGCACCCGCATGAGCAGGTGACGAGCGCGCTCGGGGCGGTCGGCGACCATCGCGTCGCGCGCGGCTTCCAGCTCGAAGAGCACCTGCTTGAACCAGAGCTCGTAGGCCTGGTGCACGACGATGAAGAGCAGCTCGTCGTGGACCGGCGGATCCGACCGCAGCTGCTGCAACGACAGCAGCTCGGGGATCTTCAGGTACGAGCCGTACGTGAGCAGTCCCTGCTCGGCCTGCTCGGTGAGGCGCCCGAACCGTCGCTCCTGCCGCTCCCCCTCGGTCATGGCGGCACGGTAGGCAGGCGCCGCACCTCGGTCAAACCGCCCGGGCGTGTGAGGATGGGTCCGTGACCGATCGTGCCGCCGAGCCGACGCCGCTGGGGACCGAGATGCCCGAGGGGGTGCGGTTCGTGGGGCGCGAGGGCGTCGTCACGCCGAACTGGCTCGGCGACGATCACCCCGCCGATGCCGACCTCGATGCGTGCGTGGCATGCGGCCTCTGCCTGCCGCACTGCCCCACCTACCGGCTCACCGGCGAGGAGACGGCGTCGCCGCGGGGGCGCATCGCGGCGATGCGGGCGGTCGCGGACGGCCTCGCCGAGGTCGACGACACGTTCGCGGCATTCATGGATCGATGCCTCGTCTGTCGCGCGTGCGAGGACGTCTGTCCGTCGCACGTGCCGTTCGGCCGCATGATGGAGCACGCGCGCACCGAGCTGGAGCCGCGCCGCGGCACGGGCGCCCGTCTGGTGCGATGGCTCGGGCTCGACGTCGTGCTGCCGCATCCGTCGTTGATCAGGGCCGCCGCCGTGGTGCAGCCGATCGCCCGACCCTTCATGCCGCGCCGCATGCGGGCGCTCGTGCCGCGTCGAACGGCGCCGCTGCGACGGCTGCCGGCGCTCACCGAGCCACCGGCGGGCGTCGAGGCGCGCGGCACGGTCGCGCTGCTCGCGGGCTGCGTGCAGGACCGATGGTTCCACGACGTGAACCTCGCCACGATCAGGGTGCTCGCGCGCACGGGGTGGCGCGTGGGGGTGCCGCGGGACCAGCGGTGCTGCGGGGCTCTGCAGGCGCACAACGGGAGGCTCGACACGGCGCGCCGGCTCGCCCGACGCAACGCGCGGGCGTTCTCGGGCGTCGATCACGTGATCGCGAACGCGGCCGGCTGCGGCGCGCACATGCAGACCTACGGTGAGCTCGCTGACGGCGCAGGGCTTCCGGTGCGCGACGTGATCGCGTTCCTGCACGACGAGGGTCTGGGCGCCGTCGAGCTCGGCTCTGCCGGGGTCGAGCGCGTCGCCTACCACGATGCGTGTCACGCGCTGCGCGCGCAGGGGATCCACGCCCAGCCGCGGGCCCTGCTGGGCGCGATCCCGGACCTGCGCGTCGTCGAGATCCCGCAGGGCGACCGATGCTGCGGCGCCGCCGGCCTCTACAACGTCACGGAACCCGAGCTCGCCGAACGGCTCCAACGCGACAAGGCCGAGGCGGTCCGGTCGACGGGGGCTCGGGTGATCGCGAGCGCGAACCCCGGCTGCACGATGCAGCTGCGTGCGGGACTCGCGGCGCTCGGGATCGACGCCCGCGTCGTGCATCCCGTCGAGCTGCTCGACGCCGCGATCGAGCGAGGGTCCGACCAACGCCTGCCGTAGGATCCGCCGGCCGAGTGGCCGTGTGAGTTCGAGTCTCATACTCGGACGATGCGCGCTGCCACGTCTGGGCGACGCGTTAGGGCTGGAACGTGATGGAGTCGACCATCGAACGGAGCTGCGCACTGACCCTCGCGGGCGTGCCCGGAAACTCCTCCGTCACGAGGACGAACCGGAATCCGTCGACGTCCATGACCCAGACGCTCCAGAGGTTGTCGTCCCCCTGCGCATAGATCCCCGGCTCGAACGGGCGCCAGTCATAGCACTTCGAGATGTCTGACGGATTGGTCAGCTCGAAGTACAGCCCCTGGTAACCCCCGAGCTCGACGTCGACGGGCTCCGTGATGTCGAGCTTCGGGTGCGCGACCACCGCGGCCACGAACTCCTCGACCGTCGGCCCGGGCTTGATGTCGGGCTCGAGGTGCGACTGTGGCTGACATGGGTCGTCGTAGAGGCCTGCGAACGGTGGCGTCCACCCGATCACGAGTCCTGCTCCGTCCGGAGCCTCGGATGCGCCGTCTGCGAACCCCACAGGGGTAAGCACGGTCGCCCCCATGGCGGCCTCCCACCCGGACGGGATGGTGACGTCCATCGTCAGCGACCGAGCCTGTGAAGGTTCTGCTGGGCATGGGTCGAGCCAATCCGGGCATTCCGCCCACCCTTCGGCCGGCGGCATCACGTCGTAGCGACCGGGTGTGACCGGCCCGTCCGCGAGTGTCTGGAGCGACTCGGATGAGGGCTGGGAGGCGAAGGTCGTCGAGGCCGACGCCCCACCGCCGGCCTCGTCGCCGGCCGAAGCGCACGCGGTGCCGAGTGCCAGGATCGCAACGCCGATGATCGCCAGGATCAACCGGCCTCTGTGCTTGGATCCCCGACGAGCACGGGACGACATCAGACCCCCTCCCTTCGATCGGCAGGAGTCATCGCCGACGCTAGGAGGAGCGGTCGAAGACGACATCCCGCGTCCTCGTACGTTTCATAGCCTCCGGGCGAGTTCCGTGCGTGAGCGGACGTCGAGCTTGCGGAAGACCCGACGCAAGTGCGCGTCCACCGTGTGTACGCTCATCATGAGCGCTTCCGCGACTTCGCGATTCGTGCGCCCGGTCGCGACCAAGGCAGCCACCTGCTCCTCCGTCGGAGTGAGCTCGCTCGGCGCCGGAGGCCGACCGCCGACCCTCTCGAGCCCAGCGCGAGCCTTGTTGGCCCAGAGCGGCGCGCCGAGGACTTCGAAGATCGAGAGGGCTGACTGGAGATGATCGCGTGCCGCCTGCTTCGCCCGCAGGCGCCGGTGCGTCTCCCCGAGGACGAGCAGCGTCCGGGCCCTCTCGAACGGCTGCCCGATCGAGTCGTGCACCTCGACAGCCCGCTCCAGGTGGCTCAGGGCCTCCGGCAGATCGCGACGTGCGGCGGCCACCAGACCCTGGCACCTCTCCGCGGCTGCGATGGCGGTTGACCGACCGAGCACGCGCCCCTGCTCGTCGAGGAGGTCGGTGAGCCGTCCCGCCTCGTCGAGCTCGCCGAGGTCGACGTAGGCCGCCACGGCGTCGGGCACGAACGAGAAGATCCCGGGGTCGCGGAGATCCATCTCCCGCGCCCGTTCGATCACCGGCTCGAGCCACGCGCGACACGCCGTGGCGTCGCCGATCGATGCCTCGAGGAACCCGAGCGAGGTGCGAGCAGCCATCTCGTCCCACCGGTCGCCAGTTCGCTCACAGAGGGAAAGGGCCTCGAGGCCGAACCCCCGGGCATCCTCAACGTGGCCGCGGGCGACCGCGATGGCGCATCGCACAGGGAGGATCTGGCCGAGCACATCCCACCATCCGGCCTCTCGCACGATCTCGTGAGAGTCGGCCGCGTGCGCGGCTGCAACGTCCCACCTGCCAGCACGGAACTCCACCTCGGCGAGAGTTGCCCGCACCTCCCACGAGGCCGTCTCGTGTCCCTGGTCTACGTAGCGGTTGAGCTCCCCCTCGAGGGTTGCCCGAGCGTCGTCGAGTTCGCCCCTCCACGTCTGCTGCCAGCCGAGACAGGTGCTCGGAGTTGCGGTCTCCGCCGAGGCGAGCCGGTTGTCCAATACGATGCCTCGCTGGAGGAGGTCGGTGGTGTCGCGTCCGAGGACGAAACCGGCGGTGGCGCGCGCAGCGAGCGCGAATCGCACGGCGTCGGGTTCCTCAGCCAACGCCAGCGCTTGATCACCCCGGCGGATGGACTCGGCCGGATCGCAGGCCCACAACGAGGCCCACGCCAGCTCGGCGAGCACGAGGGCCCGCAGATATCGGTCATCGCTCGCGTCATCGAGCGAACGGATGAGAAGGTCCATCACGCGCGGAACGTCGTTCCAGCTCATCACGGCGTACGAATGGAGGATCCGCGCCCGTCGCGGCCCGGACCCGACCCGTTCCAGTTCCCGGGCCATGGCCGTGCGTGCGCCCGCCACGTCGCCCGAGGTGAACCTGCTGCCGGCCGACCGCAGACGTCGTTGGTGCAGAGCATCGACGTCGTCGGCGGGGGTTGCTTCGGCGGCGAGGCCCCAGAGCTCGCTGGCCACTTCCGGAGCGCCGCGTGCCTCCGCGTGATCGGCCGCTCGATCCAACGCGGCAGCGGTGACGCGATCGGGCCCAGCGATCGAGAGCGCCCGGTGCCGAGCTCGATCCTCCACGTCAGCGACGATCCCCGCGAGTTGGCCGTGGACATCACGGCGTGTGCGTTCCGTCGCGCTCGTGTACACCGTGGACGAGAGCAGAGGATGCGTGAACTCGATGCGTCCGTTGCTCGCAACGACGAAACCCGCCGCCTCCGCCTCCTCGAGCCCCGCGGCGGAGCCGCCCGCCGCGGTGATCACCCTCTGGGTGGGATGCGCGGATGCCGCTGCGATCAGCAGCACGGACCGTGCCTCATCGGACAGCGCCGACAACCGATCCTGCAGCAGCGGCTTCAGGTCGACGGGTACGGGCAGTGGCTCGCCGGGTCTCGTTTCGGCATCCTCAGCCACGAGCGCCCGGCCGATCTCGAGTGCGAAGAACGGGTTGCCACCTGAGGCTTCGTGCATCTTCCTGACGAGTGGCGGTGGGAAGTCGCCACCGAGGCGCCGCCGAAGCAAGCGGCCGAGTGAGGCCTCGTCGAGCTGACCCAGCGTGATCCGTTCCAGGCCCCCCGGAAGGTTGCTCGCGAGGTCCAGCGGCTCGTTCGCGCCCGGTTCGACCCGCCTCGCCGCGACGACCGTGATCGGCTCGGCCTCGAGGCGACGAAGGGCGAAGGCCAGCGCCCGGGCCGACGGGGGGTCGACCCACTGGATGTCATCCACCGCGATGGTCACGGAGTCGATCCCGGCCAGGGTCCTCAACACCGCGAGCACGGCGAGCGAAACGGCCCGCGCATCGGGACGGGTCGAGGCGCGTTCGGCCAGGAGGAGTGCGACCTCGAGACCCCGGCGCTGCCCCAGCGGCAGCGCGCCGAGCACGTCGTCGTTCAGGGCAGGCACCAAGAGGTCACCGAGAACCGCGAAGGAGAGTTTCGCTTCAGCCTTCGAAGCACGGGAGGCGAGGACGGTTCCTGAGGCATCGGCGATCCTGACCGCTTCGCGCCACACGGCGGTCTTGCCGATGCCGGCGTCCCCTTCGATCAGAAGTCCGCGCGCGCCCCTGGCTTCGCGATCGAAGAAGCGCCCGACAGCGGCCAACTCCTTCTCGCGACCTATGACCGTGTCTGGGGCCACGATCCTCCTCCTTGGAAAGGATCGGAGCCACGATGGTAGCGGCGGAGGCCATGGTGGGTGAGGGTCGGACGAAGAGTAGGTCCGATCGAGGATCCCCTGGCGGGGCACCCGCTGTCCCAGCGTCTTAGCGTCCGGCTCGGAACGACATCGCGATCCGCCGGAGGGCGGGTGAGACGGGCTCGGTACTCAAGGCGCCTTCGAGCCAGGCGGCGGCGAGTCCTCCGGTCGACCCGGCATCGCTCGCGGCCAACGACGTCGTCGTCGCGAACCACCGCCCCGCGATCGACGCCCGGCCGATCGACCCGTCGACGTCGACACCCGTGATCGGTTCCTCCCCCACATCGGCCCCGGGCAGGATCATCACGGTATTCACGACGGGCCGCTCCCCCCCGGGGTCAGAGGGCGAGTTCACGATCCCCCTGCCCCGGATCCACATCACCGAGCTTCCGCCGCCGTCGAGGTTCACGGCCTCGACGGCTCCGAGGTCGAGGAAGGAGCGGGCGAACCGTCGCAGGGTCATGCCGACCGACCGTCGCGACCGACCGTCGACGACGACCAGCAGCAGCCTGCCGTCGCCCGTGACCCCGATGCCCGTCCGGGGATTGCGTCGGCAGAACGACGACCTGCACCTCGGGGCGACGGACCTGCCGCCGTCGACGAGCCGCGGCATGCCGCCCACCGCGTCGAGCGCCCTCGGCCACCCGACGGACCAGGAGAGACGGACGCGATCGCCAGATTGCATCGCCTCGATCGTGTCGGCGCCGAGCCCCCACCGCCTGGACGCGAGCACGACCTGCCGTGATCCCACCCTCCTGGGCGGAGAGACGCATCGGACGACGTCGACCGTGTAGCGCCTCGATACCCCGGCCTCGAGCGCCGCCCATCCCAACGGCCCGTCCGCATCGAGTCTCGCCGCGCACCCGTTGTCGGGGGGGCGATGGATGCGTCCCCCGTACCGCGTGAACGCCGCGATCGCGCCGTCCGCGGGACGATGTGAGTTCCATCCGGAGACCGTGAAGCCGTCGTTCCCCGTCTCGAGGAGGCCGTCGGCGGCCGGTCGCGGCGGCCCGACGAACGCCGCGGTCTCGTCGTGGGTAACCGCGAAGCTCGTCCCGTTCTGCACGCCGCGGCCCATCAGGGTCCCGTCCATCAGGAACGGGTGGATCGGGTACCCGTCCAAGAGCCCGAAGTCTCCGTTGATCGCGATCAACGCGCCGTGCGCCCGGCCGATCACGCTCGGCCGTGCGAACCTGCCCATCGTCGGCCCCCCGGCGCCGAGGTCGATCGTCGTGGCCTGCGCCGGATCGAGGCGCACGACGTGCACGACCACCGGTCCCGGGCGTTCCTCGATGCGCTGGTAGGTGAGTCCCGGGCCGAGCCGCATGGGCGTGAACTTGGGACGCGACTCGGCACGCGCGGGCGCCGCCATGACCGGCGAAACGGCGAACACCGAGGCCACGACGATCGCCGCCGCCAGGCTCACCGCCGCGCCGATCCTCGTGGCTTCGATCATGGTCGGGACATCGGAGCGCGGCGTCGTCATCCTGAAGCGGGGTCGCCGGCCGTTGCCCTGGGCCCATGCTTGACCGGGCTCACCTGCGGCCCTAGCGTCGGGTCGCCCGCGGGGAGAGACCCCGCCGGACGGGGGATGTGACCATGCGATACATCGGGGTGGGAAGACGGTTCGTCGCCCTCCTGATCGACGGTCTGATCACCGCACTCGCGTGGATGCCCTTCGCCGAAACGTCGTCCGTCGACGGAGTGTATTCCATCCGCTGGGACGGCATGGACTTCGTGATCCCCCTGGCGCTCACCCTGGCCTACTTCGTGGTCCTCGAAGGCGCGTTCGGGGCCACGATCGGCAAGGTGGTGCTCGGCATCAGGGTGCGCCGGCCGGATGGCTCCCGCATCGGCTTCGGCCCGGCCCTGATCCGCAACCTGGCCCGGGTCGTGGACGCGTTCCCCTACGTGATCCCGTACCTGGTGGGCGGCATCGCCGTGATCCGATCCGACACCGATCAGCGTTTCGGCGATCGATGGGCGAAGACCGTGGTGATCCTCGTCGGCACGGACGCGAACGTCGGGGTCGAACCACCAGCGATGGCCGCGACGCCCGACCCGTACGGGCTGCCGTCGCCGCCACCGGGCGCGCCGCCGGCCGAACCAGGGGCGGGCACGCTTCCCCCGCCGCCCCCCGCGACGTAGCTACCAGCGAGGGTCTCGGGAGTCGAGCGCCTCGCGCCCGGTGCACTCCGTGCCCACGCCGTAGAGCGGGTCGTCGCGACCCACGACGAGCTTCAGGTAGAAGCACGCGTTCGGTCGCGCGCTGACGGCCGCCGCCCACGTCGTGGCGTCGGCGTACACGCTGACCTCGCCGAGCCCCGACGAGGCCTCGTCGGGCCCGACCACGTTCAGCGCGCCGTCGTCGAGGCCGGCCGCGTCGAGCGCCTCGGCATCGGCGGCTTCGAACGTACCGGTCTCGTCGAGCACCGACCGGGCCTCGGCCTCGGCGACGCGCAGGTCGTGCTGGGCGCGCCCGATCGTCTCGGCGATCGGGCGATTCGCGAAGATCTCCACCATGAGGATCGCGCTCGCCGCGAGGATCGCGCCCAGTACGAGCCAGAAGCCCCGGTTCGAGCGCCGCGGCTCGGCGGGCGCGTTCGAGGCACCACCGATCTCCATCTCGTAGGCCTCGATGATCTCGTCGTCGTCGCGCATCTCGTCCGTCAGCCTAGCCGCCTCGGGGACTACGAGCCCCTGCTCAGCTGCCCAGGGTCGAGGCCAGGTGCTCGAGACTCTCGAGGTTGTGCCCCGAGAGGAAGACGTCGACGCTGGGCAGGGCCGCCGCCATGCCGCGGGCGAGTGGCTCGTACCGGGGCGAGCCCTTCAGGGGGTTCACCCAGATCACCCGGTGGGCGAGGCGGCGCAGGCGCGCCATCTGGATCTTCAGCAGCTCGGGGTCCCCCCGCTCGAGTCCGTCGGAACAGAACACGACCACGGCGCCCCGCAGGGCCGCGCGCTGGCTCCACCCGTCGAGCAGCGCCTTCAGCGACTCCCCGATGCGCGTGCCGCCCTCCCAGTCCTCGACCTGCCGGCCGATCTCGTGCAACGCCCGGTCGGGATCCTTCGTGCGCAGCGTGCGGGTCACGCGGGTGAGCCTCGTGCCGAAGACGAACGTCTCGACCCGCCTGCCCGCCGCCATCGCCGCGTAGGCGAACTGCATCAGCGCCCTCGAGTACGGGGCCATCGAGCCGCTGATGTCGAGGATCAGCACGAGTGGACGGCGACGCGCGGTTCGGGCGCGCCATGCGCGATCGAACGGCTCGCCCTGCGTGCGCAGGGATCGGCGCAGCGTGCGACGAAGATCGAACCGCTCCCCCTTGGACGCCGGGCGCGTCCTTCGTGTGCGCTCGACCGGTACCCGCAGTCGCAGCGAGCGGATCAGCGCGGCGACGCGCTCGCGCTCCTCGTCGGTGAGCTCGCCGAACGACTTCGACCGCAGCACCTCGGCGCCGCTCGCGACGATGCGGATCGACGACTCGTCCCCAGGCTCGACCTCCTCGTCGTCGTCGACGCCGTGCCACTCCGAAGCCGCCGCCACCTGCACCTCGAGGTCGTCGGGCTCCGGTCCCTGGTCGATCGGCTCGTCGTCGTCCTCGGGCGCGGGGACGGGCATGTTCAGCTCGACGCGAAGATCGTCGGTGGTGCGCAACGACCGGTACCAGTCGTCGAACGCCTCGTCGAACGCCTCGATGTCGTCGCGGCGCGCGATCATCGTGGTGCGACCCGCCCAGTAGAGCGAATCGCGGTCGGTGAACCCCAGGGCCCCCACGGCACGCACGAACGTCAGGATGCGCCCGGTGCCCACGGGCAGCCCGCGCGCCCGCAGGTCCCGGCCGAGCCCGATCAGCGGCGGGAGCGGGCCTCCCCCGCTGGCACCCGGCGACCGTCGTGCGCTCACCCATCCTCTCCGACGACCTGCCCGAGACGGGCCGACACGAGCTGCTGGTCCTCGTGATCCTTCACGACGGCGCCCAGCGTGTCGGCAGCGAGCGGCTCGGTGAGCCCGTCGGCCCCGAGGAACGCGAGCGCGTTGGCCCAGTCGATCGTCTCGGCGACCCCGGGGAGCTTGGCGAGGTCGAGCTCCCGCAGCCGGGCGACCGCCTCGGCCACGTCGCGTGCGAGCGACTCGCTCACGTGCGGCGCCCGGGCCCGCACGATCGCGACCTCGCGGTCCAGGTGCGGATGGTCGATCCAGTGGTACAGGCATCGCCGCTTCAAGGCGTCGTGGAGCTCTCGCGTGCGGTTCGACGTCACCACCACGGCGGGCGGCGTCTGCGCCGCCACGCGACCCACCTCGGGCACCGTGACCGCGAACTCGCTCAGGATCTCGAGCAGGAACGCCTCGAACTCGTCGTCGGCCCGGTCGAGCTCGTCGACGAGCAGCACCGCGCGGTCCCCGGCCTTGATCGCCGCCAGCAACGGCCGCTCGACGAGGAAGTCCTCCCCGAACAGGTCCTCGACGTGGGTGGCGGCGTCGGCGGCGTCCATCGCGCGCACCGCGATCAGCTGGCGGGAGTAGTTCCACTCGTACAGGGCCTGCGAGGCGTCGATGCCCTCGTAGCACTGTAAGCGGATCAGCTCGCGCCCGAGCAGGTGCGAGAGCGTCTTGGCGACCTCGGTCTTCCCCACGCCGGCCTCGCCCTCGAGCAGCAACGGCTTGCCGAGCGAGAGCGACAGGTAGATCGCGGTCGCGAGCCCACGGTCGGCGAGGTAGGAATGCTCGCCGAGAGCACCCTGGAGCTCGTCCACCGAATCGAACGGGAAGCCGGGCATGCGCACAGCGTACCGGCGAGCCGCCGGCGGCGCAGGCCTAGAGGCCGACGCCCGAGCCGCCGGGCTGGGTCAGGGCGCCCGGAACCGGCGGCACCTTGATGCCCTGCTCGGTGATACGCCCCGTGATCCGCTCCCGTAGGAAGCGCTCGGCCTCGAGTCGGTTCCCGGGCCGCGTCTGCGCGACCACGCGGACGACCTGAGCGACGTCGGTGAGCTGCACCACGCCGAGCACCGACGGGGCCTCGCGAAGCCACGACCCCAGCGGCTCCTCGTTCGCGAGCTCCGCCAGCAGGTCGTCGAGGGCCTGCCGCACACGGTCGGGGTCTTCGGAGAGCGCGACCCGGACGTCGACGATCGCTCGCCCCCACCCACGCGTCTTGTTGCTGGTCACCTGGATCGAGCCGTTCGGCACGATGCTCAGCGTGCCGTCGTACTGGCGCACCGAGGTGATCCGCAGCGTGAGCCCCTCGATCGTGCCGCTTACCGGACCCCCCTCGGTCTCCAGGTCGATCACATCGCCGACGTCGAACTGGCCCTCCAGCGCGATGAAGAGCCCGGCGAGCGTGTCCTTCACGAGCGTCTGTGCGCCGAAGCCGAGCGCGACCCCGGCGATGCCGGCGCTGGCGAACAGCGGACCGAGCGGCACCCCGAACGCCGCGAGCACGTAGAAGCCGATCGTGATCCAGATGATCACCTGCAGGGTCGCCGAGACGAGCCCGGCGATCGTGGCGAGGCGCCGCCGGCGCGGCCCTTCCATCGAATCGTCGGCTGCTTCCTGCGCTCGACGCTCGGAGCGTCGCACCCACGCGCGAAGGAGGAACGTCGCGATGAGCGCGAGCGCGAGCGCGAGACCGAGCCTGATGCCGAGGTCGCGCCACCACTCGGCCGAGTAGCGGGCGACGTCACCGGAAGCCTGGGCCAAGACCTGGGCCACGACCTGGGCGAGAACCTGGGCGAGCATCGGCCCACTCCAACAGACGGGGACCGGCACCGTCAAAGGCTCGCCACGAGGGTCGGGGGATCCGGCTACCCGGCGCGGTACCGCGCCACCGCGAACCGGCCGTCGATGCGATCGGCGACCACCCCGTCGATGTCTCCGGCGACCACGATCCGACCGTCGGCCTGCAGCGCGACCGCGTTGGCCCACGACCCCACGATGTCGATCTGCTGACCGGGCTGGGCGCCTCCGACACGGGTGCGCAGCTTCCCGTCAACGCCGAACGAGGCGTCGAGCATGCCGTCGGTGCGGTAGCGGGCGAGCGCGAACGTCGCCTGGCGCCCCCACCCGAACCCCGCCACGCCGACAGCCACGATCATCCCGTCGGACTGGATCGCGAGGTCGCTCGCGCTGTCGTCCCATCTCGTGAAGTTCGTGACGGCCGTGCCGTCGCCACGGAACGACGGATCGAGCGACCCCTGGTCGTCGAAGCGAGCGAGGCCGAACTTGCTCGTGTACTCCGCGGCACCGCCCGCGTCGCCGGCGACCACGATCGCGCCGTCCGGCTGGATCGCGACGGCACCGGCGCTGTCGCCTCCTCCGTCGGTCCCCTCGGTGAACTCGGCGCTCGCGACGCCGTCGATCCCGAACCCCATGTCGACGTCCCCGTCCGCCTCGTACCGAACCACGTTGATCCCGTCGAACCCAGCCAGGGTCCAGGACTGCCCCGCCACGACGATCGTGCCGTCGGATCGGATCGCCGCCGCCGAAGCCGCGGCGCGCCCAGCGCCGAAGCCGGTGGTCACGGTGCCGTCGCCGGCGAACGTCGTGTCGAGCGTGCCGCCTGGATCGAGCCGAGCGAGAGCGAAGTCATGGGCATCCAACATCGTCCCGACGACCACGATCTTCCCATCGGGCTGGATCGCCACGTCGTTCGCCACCTCGTTGCCGTCCCCCGGGGCGACGTCGACGATCACCGTGCCGGCGTCTCCGAAGCTGCGGTCGAGCCCACCGGCACGTCGGTAGCGCGCGACCACGATCGCGTCCCGCCCCGCCACGGCCGCGGTGCCGGCCACGACGATCTTGCCGTCGGACTGGATCGCCACCGCCGACGCTGCGTCCTCGCGCTTCGCGATGTTCGTGGTGACGACGCCGTCGCCGCCGAACCGATCGTCGAGCCGCCCGTCGGGGAGGTACCGCACGACGGCGAAGGACCCGTAGCCGCCGTGGGAGCTCACCCGACCCACGACGACGATCTTCCCGTTCGCCTGGATCGCGACGTCGCCGACGTTCTCGTTCCAGGGGGTGAGGTTCGTGATGACCGTGCCGTCGTGGCGGAACGTGCGATCGAGGTCACCCGGGGCGCCCTCGGCAGGAGTCGCCCACAGCACCGACGCGACGAGCATCAGCGTGAGGGTGAGTCGACCGCTTCGTGTCCGGGAGGTCATCGCAGGCATTCCTTCGCTCTGACCCCATCGTGGCAGGCGTGCGGCGAGCGCGGGCCGGCGAAGGACCTGTTCCCGGGGAGCCGTTCTCGGCCGCTCGCTCAGGCCGGATGAGAACCCAGCGTCTCGAACGACCCGATGTGCGCCTCTCGCCTTGTCAGGTCGTCGTTCGCCATATCCAAAGCCTCGTACGCGTCTCGGTGTTCGGCGAGGAAGCGTTCGTAGTCCTCTTTCGAGGACCAGCGATCGATCGTGAGGTAGTGGGTCCGTGGCCCGACCTCGACGAGCAGCTCCGTCCCGAGGTAGCCGGCACCGCCCGTGAAGAGCGTCGCCCAGGCACCACCGGAACCGTACGCTCGCTCGAACGCATCGACCCGCTCGAGGTCGACCTCGTACCTCCAGATCGTGACGAACCCGGCGGTCGTTACGCGAGCGCCTCCTCGAGGGCCCGGCGCACCAGCACCTTGGAGACCTCCTTGCGGTACTCGGCGCTACCGAACGCATCGGAGGGCGGCGTCGTGCCCTCGTCCGCCCGTCGGGACGCGGCAGTCGGATCGGCTCCGCCGGCGAGCGCCTCCTCGACGCCCGCGGCGCGGATCGGCGTCTCGCCCATGTTCGTGAGCGCCACGCTCGCCGAGCCGTTCCGCTGCACCGCGGCCACCCCGACCATCGCCCAGTCGATCGCCCGTCGATGGAACTTCAGGTAGCTCCAGCCGCCGGTCGTCTTCGGCACGCGGATCTCGGTGAGCACCTCGTTCGCTGCGAGGTCGGCGTGGAACAGTCCCTTGAAGAAGTCGCCCGCCGCGACGGTGCGCCCCGCCCCGCCCGCGCCGCGGACGACGAACGATGCGCCGAGCGCCAGCATCACCGTGCCCATGTCGCCCGCCGGGTCGGCGTGGGCGATCGAGCCACCGATCGTGCCGACGTGGCGCACCTGCGGGTCGCCGATCTGCTCGGCCGTGTCGGCCACGATCGGCACCGCCTGCTGCAGCAGCTCGCTGTTCGCGACGTCGTGATGGCGCGTCAGCGCGCCGATCGCGATCTGGTCGCCGTCCTCGCGGATGTACGACAGGTCGCCGATGCGCGTGATGTCGACGAGCATCGACGGCTGCGCCAGCCGCGTCTTCATCAACGGAAGCAGCGAGTGGCCGCCCGCCAGGATCTTCGCGTCGTCGGCGCCGCCGAGCAACTCGATCGCGTGCTCGACCGACTCGGCCCTCGCGTACTCGAAGGCGGCCGGGATCATGCCGCACCTCCCTTCGCGTCCTTGATCGCTCGCCACACCCGTTCGGGTGACGCGGGCTTGTCGATGTGGTTCACACCGAGGTGCGAGACCGCGTCGATCACGGCGTTCACGACGGCCGGCGGGGACGCGATCGTGCCGGCTTCCCCGATGCCTTTCACGCCGAGCGAGTTCGTTGTCGACGGGGTCACCGTTCGGTCCTGGGTGATCGACGGCACCTCGACCGCGGTCGGCACGAGGTACTGGGTCATCGACGACGTCGTCAGGTTGCCAGACTCGTCGTAGATCGCCTCCTCGTACAGCGCCTCGGCGACGCCCTGCGCGACGCCCCCGTGCACCTGGCCCTCGACGATCATCGGGTTGATCACGTTGCCGCAGTCGTCGACCGCCACGTACTTGAGGATGTCGGTCTTGCCGGTCTCGGTGTCGACCTCCACCACGCAGATGTGCGTGCCACCCGGCCAGGTGAAGTTGGGCGGGTCCCAGACGGCCGTTCCTTCCAACATCGGCTCCATGTCCTTCGGCAGCGAGTGCGCGTGCCACGCCGAGGCAGCCAGCTCGGGGATCGTGCGCGCCTTGTCGGGCGCGCCGGAGACCCGGAAGGCGCCGTCGGCCCACTCCAGGTCGTCCTCGCTGACCTCGAGCTCGTGGGCCGCGATCGTGCGGGCCTTGTCGCGGACCTTCTCGAGGGCCCGTGCGACCGCTTCCGCGCCGACGCTCGCCGAGCGCGATCCGTAGGTGTCCATGCCCAGGCGCGAGACCGACGTGTCGCCGTGGAGGACCTCGACGTCGTCGGGCGTGACCCCGAGACCGTCGGCCACGATCTGCGACCACGAGGTCTCGTGCCCCTGTCCGTGCGGCGACGTCCCCGTGCGAACGACCACCTTTCCGTCGGGCCGGCACTCGACCTCGGCGGCGTCCCAGCCTCCGGCGACGTACCGCAAGGCACCCAGGATCTCCGACGGCGCGAGGCCACACATCTCGATGTAGCTGGAGAGGCCGACACCGAGCTGCTTCACGTCGCCGCGGTCGCGCCTTGTCTGCTGCTCGGCACGCAGCGCCGAGTAGTCGGCGAGCTCCAGCGCGCGGTCGAACGTGGGCTCGTAGTTCGCCGAGTCGATGCTGAGGCCCATGATCGAGCCGAACGCCTCCTCCGACGGCGGCAGGAAGTTCTTCCGGCGAACGTCGGCCGGGTCCATCCCGATCTTGCGGGCGTACGCATCGACGAGCCGCTCGATCACGAACGTCGCCTCGGGCCGACCGGCGCCGCGGTACGCGTCCGTCGGCGTGGCGTTCGTCATGATGCCTCTGAACTCGTACCAGTACGCCTTCGTGTCATAGGGGCCCATGTACACCCAGCCACCCAGCTCGGGGATGCCGGGCGTCAGCAGCTGGAAGTAGGCGCCCATGTCGGCGAGCTCGACGAACTTCATGCCCAGGATGTCGCCGTCGTCGGTGCCGGCGAGCGTGCAGTCGTGCAGCACGCCGCGCCCGTGGATCGTGGCGAGGTAGTTCTCTTGCCGCGTCTCGATCCACTTCACGGGACGGCCGCTCATGCGTGCGAGGGCGAGCGCGAGGGCTTCCTCGGCGTAGACGTTCAGCTTCGAGCCGAACCCGCCACCCACGTCGGGCGCGATGATGCGCAGCTTCGACTGCGGGATGCCGGTCGCGATCGAGAGTCCGACCCTCGCGATGTGGGGGATCTGCGACGCGGTCACCAGCGTGAACTCACCGGCCGCGGGGATGCCGTACGCGAGGCACCCACGGGTCTCGATCGCGTTCGGGATCAGCCGCGGCTGCGCGTACCGCTCCTGCAGGATCACCGGTGCCGAATCGAACACCGACTGGTCGCCACCGCCGCCGTGCGACCAGTGCACCACGACGTTCGTGCCGAGGTCCTCGTGCAGCACGACCTCGTCCTTCGCCGCTTCCTCCAGATCGTTGACGACCGGGAGGTCCATGGCGCTCACCGTCACGGCCTCGGCGGCGTCCTCTGCCTGCTCGCGGGTCTCGGCCAGGACCACGGCGACGGCGTCGCCGGCGAACCGGATCTTGTCCTTCGTGAGCGGCCAATGCGTCGGGATCTTGATCTCCTCGGTGATCGGCCACACCATCGGCAGGCTCGCCGGGAAGGCATCCTCGAGATCGGCGGCGGTGTAGACCGCCAGCACCCCGGGCATCGACGCGGCGGCCGACGTGTCGATCGAGTCGATCGTGGCGTGCACGTGCGGCGGCCGCACGAGCGACATCCAGGCCATGCCCGCCATCGTCTGGTTGTCGACGTAGGTGGCCTGGCCCGTCAGGAGCTTGGCATCCTCCTTGCGCAGGACCGGACTGCCGACGTAGTTCTCGGTCGCGACCATGTCGGCTCCTCCTCAGGCTCTCGCCGACCCCGAGGCGCCGCTCATGGACCCGGCGGCGTCGAGGATCGACTTCACGATGTTCTGGTAACCCGTGCACCGGCAGAGGTTGCCCTCGAGCGCCTCGCGGACCTCTTCCTCCGTCGGCGTCGGATTCTCCTTCAGGTAGCTGGCCGCGGCCATCACCATGCCGGGCGTGCAGTAGCCACACTGCAGACCGTGGTTGCGGTGGAACGCGTCCTGGATCGGGTGCATCGTGTCGCCGTCGGCCATCGACTCGATCGTGGTGACCTCGCGGCCGTCGGCCTGGGCGGCGAGCATCGTGCAGCTCTTCACCGACTCACCGTCGACGAGCACGGTGCAGGAACCGCACGTCGAGGTATCGCACCCTACGTTGGTCCCGGTCAGTCCGAGGTGCTCCCTCAGGAAGTACACGAGCAGCGTGCGGGCTTCGACATCGGCCTCTCGCACCTGCCCGTTCACGGTCACGGACACGTTCGTCACGGACGGATCCCCCTTCCCGCGGCGGTGCCTGCCAGCCTCAGCCGGCGTGGTCGGAACCTGGCTAGGGCACCGGAGTGTAGGGCAGGTGTGGAAGACGCGCGAACCCGCTGCAGGCGAACGTTCTGGGAACGATCACCACGAGGCGCCGCGGGCGGTCAGTGCCTCGTCGCCCGTGCACGCGCTGCCGGTTCCGTAGGTCACCCCGTCGCCGGGAGCGAATCGAAGCAGGTAGCAGGTGCCCGACGGACCCATCACGGCGGCGCCCCACGCCTCACGCACCGACGCAACGCTCACCACGCCGGGCGCCTGCGACGGGCCGTCGACGAAGATCAGCGAGTCGGTCGTCTGCGCCAGGTGGCCCGGCCCCGCGTCGAAGAACGTCGCGCGCCCGGCGGCCGCCTCCCGGGCGGCGTTCAACGCGGTGCGGGCATCCGCCCGTGCCGCAGCGTCGATCGTCAGCGGGTCGGTGACGGTACCCGAGCCGGCGAGGGCGTCGTCGCTCCCCGAGATCGTGCCGACGATCGAACCCGTCCCCTCGATCCGCTCGACCCGATCCATGCTGCGGCGTTCGCTGTCGATCACCCATCGCGAGAACGAGACGAACCCGGACAGCACGAGACAGGCCGCCACCGCGAGCGCGACGGCCCGCGGGCTCAGGCGGCGATGCAGCGGCACGGGGGCCGCACGGAAGTTGAAGGTCTGATCCATCCCCCGCATTCCTATCGGCGCCCCGCAGGCGAGGGTGAAGGCCCCGCGGATACGGGCCGTTCCACGGTCGCCGGTTGGCCTCGGCTGTGCGACCATCGAGCCGTGAGCGAGATCACCGACGTGCTCGAGGCGATCGAATCCCTGTCGGCCAAAGGGGAGCGCATGGCCCTGGCCACGATCGTCGCCGTCCGTGGATCGACCTACCGGCGTCCCGGCGCGCGGCTGCTCGTGCCCGAGGATGGCGCCCCGGTCGGCAACATCAGCGGCGGGTGCCTCGAGGGCGACGTGGCCGACATGGCCCGCGTCGTGATGAGCGAGGGCACCGCTCGGCTCGCCGGTTGGGACCTCACCGCCGACGACGACGCGGTCTGGGGGCTCGGGCTCGGTTGCAACGGTGCGATCGAGGTGTTCATCGAGCCCGCCGAGCAGGCGGCGCAGGTCGCGCACGCGTTGCGCGCCGCCCTCGACGAGGAGCACCCGATCAGCGTCGTGACCGTGCTCGAGAGCGAGGACGACGCGGTCGCGCCGGGCGCCCGCATCGTGGTGCGGCCCCACGGCGATCCCGAGGGCTCGCTCGGACTGCCGGTCGTCGACGCCGAGGCGATCATGGCGGCCCGCGAGCTCCTCGAGGAGGAGCGTTCGGAGATCCGCACGTTCGAGCACGGCGTGCGGGCCTTCGTCGAGGTGCTCGAGCCGCCGCTCCGGCTGCTGGTGTGCGGCGCCGGACACGACGCGATCCCGCTCGTGCGAGCGGCGCGCGGCATCGGGTGGAGCCCGGTCGTCGTCGACGACCGGCCCGGATTCCTGAACCTCGAGCGGTTCCCCGAGGCCGCCGGGTTCGTGCACGTCGAAGCGCCCGAGCACGTCTCGAAGACCGCCACGATCGATCGACACACCCACGTCGTCGTGATGACGCACAACTTCCTGCGTGACAAGGAGTACCTGCGGTCGCTGCTCGAATCCGACGCCGGCTACATCGGCATGCTCGGACCGTCGGCGCGCACGCATCGTCTGCTGATGGAGCTCGCCGACGAGGGCGTCGAGATCACCGACGCCGACCACGAGCGCATCCACGGCCCCGCGGGGCTCGACCTCGGGGCGGAGGGTCCCGAGGAGATCGCGCAGGCGATCGTCGCCGAGATCGTGGCCGCGAGGCACGGCCGTGCGGGAGGCTTCCTCAAGGAACGCCCCGGCCCGATCCACGATCGTCCGGCTCCGGGCACCGAAGCGCGTTAGGCGCGGGACCCCCCGGATCGCGGCGGGTTGCCCGTTCTCGCCAGTCGTGCGATAACCAATGACTGCCGTCGGTTGACGACGACACGGTCACGCACGCGGTCTCACACAGGGGGAGCGGTCGACGATGTTGCCTTCCAGTTTCGAGTACCACCGGCCGACCACGATCGACGAGGCGCTCGATCTGCTTGCCTCGCTCGGCGACGACGCGAAGGTGCTGGCCGGTGGCCAGAGCCTGATCCCGATGATGAAGCTGCGGTTCGCCGCGCCCGCCCACCTCGTCGACATCAATCGCATCGAGGGACTCGATGCGATCGAGGAGGCCGACGGCGAGCTGCACATCGGCGCGCTCGTGCGCCACAACCAGCTCGCCGGGTCGGAGCTGATCGGATCGAAGTATCCGTTGATCGCGGCCGCCGCGCCGCAGATCGCGGACCCGCTGGTGCGCAACCTCGGCACGATCGGCGGCTCGCTCACCCACTGCGACCCCAGCGGCGACCTCGGCGCGGTGATGCTCGCGGCGAACGCGCGCGTGGTCCTGAAGAGCAAGGACGGCGAGCGCGAGGTGCCCGTGACCGAGTTCCTCGCGGACACGTTCCAGTCCTCGATCGCGCCGAACGAGCTGCTCACGAAGGTCCGCATCACATCGCCGACCGGTGCCTACGGCGGAACGTACCTGAAGCTGGAGCGCAAGATCGGCGACTACGCCACGGTCGCGGTCGCGACCAGGCTGATGATGTCGAACGGGTCGATCGGCGCCGCCGGCATCGGCCTCACGAGCGTGGGGCTCACGAACATCAAGGCGACGGCCGCCGAGGACGCGCTCGTCGGACAGGCGCCGAGCGGGGAGCTGTTCGCCGAGGCCGGCCGGCTCGCGGCCGCGGCCGCCAGCCCGGTGGGCGACGTGCGGGGCTCCGAGCAGTACAAGCGGCACATGGTCGAGGTGTACGTACGGCGCGGGCTCACCCGCTCCGCCGAGATGGCCGGCGCGGCCTGAGCGCAAGGGGGACCCGAGCGATGGAAGTCACGATCACCGTCAACGGCACCGCCCACACCCTCGACATCGAGCCGCGGGAGCTGCTCGTGCACGTGTTGCGCGAGGAGCTGCGCCTGACCGGCACGCACATCGGATGCGACTCAACGAGCTGCGGTGCGTGCACCGTGCTCTACGACGGCACGCCGGTGAAATCGTGCACGGTGTTCGGGGTGCAGGCCGACGGCATCGAGATCACGACCGTCGAGGGACTGCTCACCGCGGCCGGCCTCGATCCGATGCAGGCCGCGTTCAAGGAACACCACGGACTGCAGTGCGGCTTCTGCACCCCCGGCATGATGCTCGTCGGCAAGTGCCTGATCGAGCAGAACCCGGCGCCGAGCGACGACGACGTTCGCGATGCGATCGGCGGCAACATCTGCCGGTGCACCGGCTACATGAACATCGTGAAGGCGATCCAGGGCGCTGCGGCGGCACAGCAGCAGGCCGCGTCCACGCCGACGCCCGCGAACGCTTGACGACGAGCCACGAGATCGAAGGAGCCGAACACATGGCCACCGAGACCGAAGAGATCCGCGGCATCGGCCACAGCGTCCGACGCAAGGAGGACGACCGCTTCATCCGCGGTCGAGGCAACTACGTCGACGACGTGCAGCTGCCAGGCATGCTGCACATGGCGATCCTGCGGAGCCCGTACGCGCACGCGAAGCTGAACTCCATCGATGCATCGGCGGCCCAGGCGATGCCCGGCGTCGTCGCGGTCGTCACCGGCGAGCTGATGGCGCAGCACAACCTCGCCTGGATGCCGACGCTGTCGGGCGACACGCAGGCGGTGCTCGTCACCGACAAGGTGCGCTTCCAGGGACAGGAGGTCGCCGCCGTGATCGCCGACGACCCCTACGTCGCCAAGGACGCCCTCGAGAAGATCGAGGTCGACTACGAGCCGCTGGGCGTCGTCGTGACCCCGCAGGCCGCCGCCGCCGACGGCGCGCCGCTGATCCGGGACGAGAAGGACGACCAGAGCGACAACCACATCTATCACTGGGAGTCCGGCGACAAGGACGCGACCGATCGCGCGTTCGCGGATGCCGACAGGGTCGTGTCGCTCGACACGTTCTACCCGCGCTCACATCCGTCACCCCTCGAGACGTGCGGCTGCGTCGCCGACGTCGATCCCGCGACCGGGCAGGCGACGATCTACATGACGTCGCAGGCTCCGCACGCGATCCGCACGGTGTTCGCACTCGTCGCGGGCCTGCCCGAGGAGAACATCCGCATCATCTCCCCCGACCTCGGCGGCGGATTCGGCAACAAGGTGCCGGTCTACCCCGGCTACGTGGTCGCGACCGCGGCCTCGCTGCTGCTCGGCAAGCCGGTGAAGTGGATCGAGGACCGCACCGAGAACCTGATCTCGACCGGGTTCGCGCGCGACTTCCACATGCACGGCGAGCTCGCGCTGAAGGACGACGGCACGATGCTGGGCCTGCGGACGTCGCTCCTCGCCGACGAGGGTGCGTTCCACGCCGACGCGCAGCCGAGCAAGTTCAAGGTCGGGCTCTTCCACATCGTGACCGGCTCCTACGACATGCCGGCCGCCCACGTCGAGGCCGACGGCTACTACACGAACAAGGCGCCCGGCGGCGTGGCCTACCGCTGCTCGTTCCGGGTGACCGAGGCGTCGTTCCTGATCGAGCGACTCGTGCAGAACGCCGCGTACGAGCTCGGCATGGATCCTGCCGACATCCGCAAGAAGAACTTCATCGACAAGGACCAGTTCCCGTACGAGTCGGTCACGGGGTTCGTCTACGACTCCGGCGACTACCACGGCGCGATGGACCTGGCGCTCGAGAAGATCGACTACGCGGGCCTGCGCGAGGAGCAGAAGCGCGAACGTGCCGACGGCAAGCTCTGGGGCATCGGGCTCGCCTCGTTCACCGAGGTCGTCGGCGCCGGTCCCCACAAGGACTACGACATCATCGGCCTCAAGATGAACGACGGCGCCGAGCTGCGGATCCACCCGACGGGCAAGGCGATCCTGAAGATCAGCTCGATCACGCAGGGCCAGGGTCACGAGACCACGTTCGCCCAGATCGTCTCCGAGGAGCTCGGCATCCAGCCCGAGGACATCAAGGTGATGCACGGCGACACGGACAACACGCCGTACGGGCTCGGCACGTACGCCTCGCGTTCGACCCCGGTCTCCGGTGCGGCGACGGCGATGGTGGCTCGCCGCGTCGGCGAGAAGGCGCGGAAGATCGCCGCGCACCTCCTCGAGGTGAGCGAGGAGGACGTGGAGTTCCATCGTCCCAACTACACGGTGAAGGGTGCGCCGGACAGGGCCGTCACGATCCAGGACGTCGCGTTCGCCGCGTACACGAACTTCCCCGACGGCATGGAGGCCGGCCTCGAAGGCAACTACTACTACGACCCGCCGAACCTCACGTTCCCGTTCGGCACGTACGCGGTGGCGGTCGAGGTCGACCCCGAGACCGGAGAGTGGCAGGTCAAGCGCATGGTCGCGGTCGACGACTGCGGCGTGCGCATCAACCCGATGATCGTCGAGGGCCAGATCCACGGCGGCCTGACCGAGGGCTACGGCATCGCAGCGATGCAGCAGATCACGTTCGACGAGGACGGCAACTGCATCGGCTCGAACTTCCTCGACTACCTGCTGCCGACCGCGGTCGAGACGCCCAGGTTCGAGCTGGGCGAGACCGTCACGCCGTCGCCGCACCACCCGATCGGCGCGAAGGGCGTCGGCGAGTCGGCCACGGTCGGCTCCCCCGCGGCCTACGTGAACGCCGTGATCGACGCGCTGCAACCGCTCGGTGTGAAGAACATCGACATGCCGCTCACGAGCGCCACGGTGTGGGAGGCGATCCAGGCGGCGCAAGGGGGGTCGTGAAGCCCGAGGTCCTGAAGCTCGCGGCAGAGCTCTCGGCGCGGGGTCGTCCGTACGTGCTCGCCACCGTGGTCTGGCGCCGCGCGCCGTCGTCGGGCAAGGAGGGCGCCACTGCCCTGATCACGCCCGATCGCACGGTCCGAGGGTGGATCGGCGGGGCGTGCGCCGAGCCGACGGTCGTGCGCGAGGCCCTGAAGGCGATCGACGAGGGCACGCCGAGGCTGCTGTTCCTCGGCCCGCCCGAGGAGCTCGCCGCGCACGCCCGCGACGGGGTCGTGAGCGTGCCGATCGCGTGTCAGAGCGAAGGCGCCCTGGAGGTGTACGTGGAACCCGTACTGCCGCAACCCCAACTCGTCGCGATCGGACGGTCACCGGCCGCCCTCGCCCTCACCCGGCTCGCGCGCGGGCTCGGCTGGAGGACGCTCGCGATCGACGACGGAGGCTCGGTCTCCGGGCACGAGGCCGACGCGGTGATCACCTCCCTCGACCTCGGCGACGTCGACGACCGCTCCTTCGTGGTCGTCGCGACGCAGGGCCACTACGACGAGGACTCCCTGGAGCGCGCCCTCGCGACGCCGGCGATCTACGTGGGACTCGTGGCCTCGGCCAAGCGAGCCGGGGCCGTGCTCGGCTACCTGCGCGACCGTGGCGTCGCGGCTGACGCGCTCGAGCGGGTGCACGCCCCCGCCGGCCTCGATCTCGGGCACATCGCGACCGACGAGATCGCGGTCGCGATCCTGGCCGAGATCGTGCGGCTGCGCGCCGCCGGCGAGCTCGACGCCCCGCCCGTGGAAGCGACGTCGGCTGCTCGTCACGAGGAACTCGACCCGGTCTGCGGCATGACCGTCGACGTCGCCGACGCCCGGTACCGCACCACGCACGAGGGCCGCACGATCTACTTCTGTTCCGCCTCGTGCCTCGAGTCCTTCGAGCAGGACCCGGCCCGCTTCGAGGAGGTCGGCTCGTGAGCCCGGATCGCTCCTCGCTCGATAGGCTCCGCGCATGCTGATCGAGAACGAGTTCACCGTCGCCACACCGGTCGACGATCTCTGGGCCTACCTGCTCGACGTCGAACGCATCGCACCGTGCATGCCCGGCGCCGAGCTCACGGAGACGATCGACGAGCAGCACTGGAAGGGCAAGGTCAACATGAAGTTCGGCCCGGTCGCCCTCTCGTTCGCCGGAACCGTCGAGATGACGGAGCGCGACGACGAGGCGCACAGAGCGGTGCTGCACGCCAAGGGCATGGAGGCCAAGGGCAAGGGGGCGGCGAACGCGACCGTGACCTCGTGGCTCGAGCCCGCGTCCGACGGCGAGACGACCGTGAAGATGACGGCGGACATCGCCCTCACGGGCGCCGCCGCCCAGCTCTCGCGCGGCCTGCTGCCCGAGATCTCGAAGAAGCTGACCCAGCAGTTCGCCGACTGCCTCGAAGCCACGATGAACGCCGAGCAGGCGGCCGCGGCAGCCCCCGCCCCGACGGCCCCAGGGGAGGCGGCAGAAGCCGCGGCTCCCCCCGCGCCCGCCTCGGCACCGGTCGCCGCGAAGCACGTCGGTGGCATCGGTCTCGGCCTCGCGGCGATCTGGGCCATGATCAAGAACTTCTTCCGCCGGCTGTTCGGGGGCGGGAAGACCGAGACATGAACCGCGGGGCGTGATCACCGGCGTCGTGCTCGCGGCCGGCGAGGGGCGCCGGTTCGGCGGCACGAAGCAGCTCGCACCCGTCGAAGGGAAGCCGCTCGCCCAGCATGCGATCGACGTACTCGCGGCGTCCGAGATCGACGAGTTGCTCGTGGTCATCGGCCACGACGCCGACGCCGTCGCAGATGCGCTCGCGCTTCCCAGCATCGGCCGGTTCGTGCGCAACCCCTCGTACCGCGACGGTCAGGCGACGTCGCTGGCGGCGGCCTTCCACGAGGTCGGCGACGACAGCGAGGCGAGCGTCGTGTTGATGGCCGACCAGCCCGGCATCACCGCGGACGATGTGCGTGCCCTGATCGACCGGTTCCGTGCGACCCGCAAGCAGATCGTGCGTCTACGGTTCACCGACGGTCCCGGCCCGGCGCTCCTCAGCCGCGAGATCTACGCGGAAGCGGGCCACCTCCACGGCGATGTCGGCGCCCGCGTGCTGATCGCGAGCCACCCCGAGTGGGTCGAGGAGGTCGAGATCTCACGCCCTGCTCCGAGGGACGTCGACACCCGGACGGGCGTCGAACGAGGGTGAGGGTCGAACGGACGGGCCGCATGCACTGGCCTTCCGACCGGCTCCATGCAACGCTCGCGGCATGGGCGACGTCTCGTGGGAGCGCGATCGTGAGATCGTCCTCGACCGCTTCGTGGCCGCCTGCTCCCGAGACGAGCGGATCGTGGCGGCGTTCCTCGCAGGCTCGACGGCCAGGGGTGAGGCAGACGAGCACTCCGACCTCGATCTGTGCGTGGTCGTCCCCGACGATGACTTCGACGCGGTCGTCGACGACCGCGAACGCTTGATCGCGCAGGTCGGCGACGTCCTCTTCCTCGAGGACTTCGGCAACGACGGGCTCGTGTTCGCGATCCTGTCCGACAGCACTGAGATCGAGTTGCACTTCGTGCGCGAGAGCGAGCTCGACCGCGTGCGATCGGGCCCCCATCGGGTGCTCGTGGACGACCGCGGTGTGCTCGCCGGGGTTGCCTTCGGCTGGCCCGAGTTCGATCGCGCGACGCAGGCGAAGGAGCTCCGCACGGTCGTGATGTGGTTCTGGCACGACCTGTCGCACTTCGCGGCGGCGATCGACCGCGACCATCTCTGGTGGGCCGCCGGCCAGTTGGAGGCGCTCCGCGCCTACTGCGTGCGGCTCGCCCGGGTCGAGCAGGGGGTCGAGCCGATGCCCGAGGAGCCGTACTGGAAGCTGGATGCCGAGATGCCGACGGCGCCGCTCGACCCGCTCCGCTCGACGTACGTTCCGTTGGAACGAACCGCGCTGCTCGACGCCGCTCGAACGCTGCTGGCGTTCTTCCGCTCGCGGGCGCCGACGATCGCTGAGGCCCATGGACTCACGTATCCGGAGGCACTCGATCGCCTGGCGGGCGCTCGCCTCGACGACCTCGACGCTCCTGGAGCCGCCCCCTACCCTTGAGCATCGCCGCAGTGGAGGTCCGATGCAGGTCCGAACGGCGTCCGATCTGGATGTGGAGACGATGTGCGACATCTTCTTCGCGTCCTACAACGACCTGCATCGCCGGCACGGTCTTTCCGAGAAGGACCCTGCCGACCGGTCGTGGCTGGTGGATGCGATCCGCCACATGCTCCGCACGGACCCGAGCGGCACCGTGCTCGCCACCGACGACGGGACCCCGACGGCGTTCGCGACGTCGTACCTGCGGGACTCGTACTGGTTCCTGTCGTTCCTCTTCGTGAGCCCCGATGCCCAGGGACGAGGCGTCGGCAAGGCGCTGCTCGAAGCTGTGATGCCGCCCGGTAGCGACGGGCTGACGCGCGCGCTCGTCGTGGAGTCGTTCCAGCCGATCTCGACGGGACTCTACGCCGGCCACGGCATCACCCCTCGCGGTGTGCGATACGTGCTGACCGACCTGACCGATCCCGCACGACTGCCCGAGAGCGGTGCCGGCATCGAGGTCGCGGCCGTCACCACCGACGCGGTCGCCGAGATGAGCGAGCTCGACCGACGACAGATCGGCTTCGCGCGCCCGGCGGACCACGAGTGGTGGCTGCGCTCGGAGATGAAGGCCCATGCGTATCGCCACCACGACGTACTCGTCGGTTACGCCTACGTGGACGAAGCAGGGGTCGTCGGCCCGGCACTCGGCAAGGACGAGGCGACGACGTGCGCGATCGTCACCGACCTGATCCGTCGCACCGAGCACCCCGAGGCCCTCAAGGTGCCCGTCTACGGGAACAACGCCGAGCTGTTCCGCATGCTCGTGCGCGCCGGGGCGCGTATCGAGCCGAGCGACTTCCGGTACTTCTACTGCTCGACGGACGACGCTCTGCCGGCGACCTACATCCACTACGCGGGCTACATGGCCTGATCGCGCGCCACCCCGTCGGCCCGACCCGTTCAGGGATACAGCCGGTAGAAGCGCCAGAGGTCGGCCTCGATCGGCAGGATCTCCACCCGATCGAATCCAGCCTCTTTCGCGTAGCCCTCGAAGACCGCGGGTCGCATCACCGTGCCGGTGCCGACCGAGTCGGGATGCGACATGCCGTCGGGTAGGCAGACGAGCGTGCTGAACCCGTACATCAGGCGTTCGAGCTCGTCGCCGGGGGCTGTGAACTCATGCCCGACGTTCTCGTCCATCACCATCACACCGCCGCCAAGGCTCGCCATCGAACGCATCGCGCGCAACACAGGCACGGGCTGCGGCATGTCGTGGATGCACTCGAACGCGCACACGAAATCGTAGCCCTCGCCGTGATCCATCTCGGCCGGATCGACCGCGTGGAAGCGCACCCGATCGGAGAGACCGTGCGCCGCGGCGTTCTGCCGGGCGCGCTCGACCGCCGGCTCGTCGAGGTCGTACCCGTCAACGGCGACGCCCTCGTACGCCTGCGCGATCGCGATCGAGGACCAGCCGCCACCACACCCGACGTCGGCGACGCGCCCGCCCGACGAGAGTCGCTCGTGGACGTCGGGGAGCCCCTGCGGGATCCACGACTCCATCATCGCCATGAACGACGGCCGGTTGCCGAGCTCCTGCCCTTCGCTCATGTCGGGACCGAAGTCGCGCCAGTTGACGCCGCCCCCATCGCGGTAGGCGGTCATCAGCGCAGGCATCCGCTGGGCGACGGCAACCGACATGCGAGCCATCGGCGTGAGGTAGGTGAGGGCATCGCGATCCAGGAGCACCTCAGCATGCTCGCGAGGCAGCGAGTATCGGCGCTCGCCTGCCGGAGCAGCGACGTCGTCGACCTCGAGCAGGCCGTAGACGGCCTGTTGCTCGAGCCACTCGCGGGCGTACCGCTCCGCGATGCCCGCCCGGGCAGCCAGCTCTGCGCTGGTCGCAGGACCTTCGGCCAATGCTGCGTACAACCCGAGCCGCTCACCCAGGTAGATGGTGAAGATCTCCATCGTGCCCAACAGCGAACCGAAGATCCGCTCGGCCAACGCGTCGGCGCGCTCACTCATGTCGTCCCCCAGTGCGTCTCATGATGCGGAGCAGGTCGGTGCAGCATGCCAGAGGTCGTCAGCACGGGGAAGACCTCTCCCCTCTGCACTACTCCTTATCAGACTAGTGACGCTCCGAGTGGTTCAGCAGGTGACGCCGAGGCGACGGTGCTGCAACACCGGGAAGGAGCGACGCAGCGCGCGCTGGGCGTCCAGGTCGAGGTCGGCGAACCACACCCCGTCGCCTTCCTCGGGCGCCTCGACGAGCATGCGACCCCACGGGTCGAGCACCAGGGAATGACCGTACGAACGCCGCTTCTCCGCGGGATCGCCGAACAGGCCCCACTGCGCGGGTGCGACGACGAAGCACTGGTTCTCGATCGCACGGGCTCGGAGCAGGGTGTGCCAGTGATCGCGGCCGGTCGTGTGCTGGAACTGGGCCGGTACGCACAGCACCTGGGCTCCCTGCGCCATGAGCCCCCGATACAGCTCGGGGAACCGCACGTCGTAGCAGATCGAGAGGCCGAGTCGTATCTCGTCCAGTCGGTACGTCACCATCTCGTCACCCGGGGTGATCGAATCCGACTCGCGGATCGGTGGCTGATCGGGCAGCTCGACGTCGAACAGATGGATCTTCCGGTAGGTGGCGACGACCTCGCCGAAGGAGTCGAGCAGTGCCGACGTGTCGTACACCCGGCCGTCGCCGTGCGTTTCGAGCACGCCGCCGGCCAGCACCCACACCGAGCACTCGCGAGCGACGGCGCCGAGGCGGTCGGTCACCGGTCCGGGGATCGGCGAGGCGACCTCGGCACGCCGCCCGACCGGCCCCATGAACTCCAGGTACTCGGGCAACGTGGCGAGCTCGGCACCACCCTCGGCGGCCTCGGTCAGCAGCCGCTCGGCGAGGTCGAGGTTGCGCTCGACATCGTCGGTGGAACGCATCTGACAGACCGCGACGCGCACCTGCCTCACCCGTGGCGGAAGCGACGCTGCAGCGGCAGCACCAACCACAGCGCGATCACGATGAGGGCCGAGGCGATCGCGATCGCGATCGCGTTCGCGACGTCGTTGGCGAACACGAGCTCGGAGACGAGCCAGACCACCGACACGATCGCGACCCCGAGGCACGCGATACCGGCGAGGATCAACCGGTTGGACGTACGGATGATCTGCTCCTTGTCGCCCTTGCGGAACCGCAGCCGGTGGAACGATGTCGGCGTGATCATCAACACCGCCGCGAGCGCCGTCGAGAAGAACGCGAGGATGTAGGCGAACCGCTCATACCCCGTGATCGTCTTGAAGGTGCCGGTGAACGGCAGGGTCAGCAGGAACGCGAACAGCACCTGCACGCCCGGCAGCACGACGCGCACCTCGTTCAGGAACTCGATCAGCTCGCGATCGACGCGTTCCTTCTCGGTCTCGTGCTCGGCCGCTGGCGTCTCGCCGCTCATCACCGGACCCTATCGCGCTCGAACGGGTCGGCGCCCACTCGCACGCCACGTTGGGTAGCGTTGCCGCATGCCACAAGGTCGATACACGGTGCTCGGCCAGGATGGCACCCACGTCGGCACCGAGGCCTTCCGCTGCGCACCGGGGCCGATGGGGTGGCGGTACTTCAGCGAGGTCGAAACCCACGATCCGTCGCCGCACCGCGAGATCGTCGACGTGGCGGTCGACGCCGACTGGCGCATCGCCCGGGTCCGCATCGACACGGGTGAGCATCACGTGTTGCTCGAACCTCGGGGCGACGTGCTGGTGGGGTTCCGTGACGGTGTCGAGATCGAGATCCCGTACGGCCCCGACGTGCACCTCGACTACTTCACGCCCGCGACGAACCTCGTCACCACGAATCGGCTCGAGGCGACGGCCGAGATCGATGTCGTGTACCTCGCGCCCGTCACGATGGAGCCCTCGCGGGAGCGGCAGCGCTACGAGCTCGGTGGCCCGGACGAGATCGAGACACCGAGCGGACGGTTCTCGGCGACGCGTTGGACGTTCACGGCGCTCGACGCCGGCTGGACCGCTGATCTCTGGGTCGCCGGCGACGTCGTCGTGGCCTACGACCGGCTGTTCGAGCTCACGGAGTACGAGGCCGGTGCGAGCGGCGCACACCCCCTGACGTGACGAAGGCCGGCCCCGGGGGGCCGGCCTTCCACGGGCATCTCGTCGGATCGGCGCTCAGCCGACCTTGACCGCTTCCACGTCGATCACGATGTCGACCTTCTTGCCGACGAGGAATCCGCCGGTCTCGACCGCGACGTTCCAGGTCAGGTCCCAGTCCTCGCGCTCCACGGTCGTGGAGGCCTCGGCGAAGATCTTCGTGTTGTCCATCGGGTCCTTGCCCCAGCCGTTGAACTCGCCCTTCAGCGTGATCGCCTTCGTCACGTCCTTGATCGTGAGGTCGCCGTCGAGCTCGAAGCTCGTGTCGCCGGTGTGACGGACCGCCGTGGAACGGAACGACATCACCGGGTACTCGTCGCTCTCGAAGAAGTCGGCGCTCTTGAGGTGGTTGTCGCGCTGCTCGAAGTTCGTCTGCACACTGCCGGTCTGGACGTCGACCTGCGCGCTCGAGGATTCCGGCGTCTCGCCGACCTCGATCGACCCCGAGAACTCGGTGAACCGGCCGCGGATCTTCGTGAGCATGTGACGCGCCACGAAGCTCACCTCGGTGTGGCTGGGGTCGAGCTCGTACGTGCCGGCGGGCGGGTAGGACACGCCTGTGATCTCCTGCGCTGCCTGGGCCATGGTTCCTTCCTCCTCTGACTCCGCTCGCCGTCCCTCACGGCGATGCATGTCGGGACTAACGGTTCCTAAGGTACTCTCTATTCCGAAGTACCTCCAGTTCTGAAACCATACGTCGATGGCAGACATACCCGCAGGGGGCGAATACGATGCCCGCGGGCCTGAGGAGTGGGGACACGATGACCGAAGAAGCGCCGCTCTGCGAGCACTTCCAGCGGGCCGCCGAGCTGATCGGCAAGCGGTGGAACCCGCAGGTCGTGCGCGCCCTGCAGACGGGCTCCGCGCGCTTCGGCGACCTCAAACACGCCGTGCCGAACATATCGGACGCCGTGCTCAGCGAGCGCCTGAAGGAGCTGGAGGCGGAAGGCATCGTGACGCGCGACGTCACGCCATCGACGCCCGTCCTGATCGAGTACCACCTGACGGACCGCGGCCGCGACCTCACGAACGTCATGGAAGAGCTCGCCGCATGGGCCGAGCGGTGGTCGAGCACGCCCGAGCCCGTCTGAGTCGATGAGCGACGGCACCTGGCTGCAGGCCGTAGGCCTCGACGATCTCAGCGAGGGGAAGGGCGCCCGGGTCGCCGTCGGCGATGCCACGGTGCTATTGGTCCGCTCGGGCGACCACGTCTTCGCCATCGGGAACCGGTGCACCCACCAGGGCGCCCCGCTCGACCGGGGTCCGGTGAGGATCTCGGGTTCCCTCGCCACGGTCACCTGCCCGGCTCACGGCAGCGTCTTCGGGCTGGAGGACGGGAAGGTGTTGCGGGGGCCGGCGATGAAGCCCGTCGACGCCTACGAGACCAGGGTCGTCGAGGGCAGAGTCGAGATCCGGCCTCGCGGCTGATCCATCCTTTGCGCCCGTCAGTCGGCGAGCGTCACGGCGGTGCCGTAGGCGACGATCTCCGCCATGCCCTGCTGCTCTCCCATGTCGGTCGAGTCGAAGCGGAGACCCACGACCGCGTGACCGCCCATCTCCTGGGCGTGCTCCACCAGCCGCTCGATCGCGGTGCGGCGCGCCTCCTCAAGCGTGCCCGTGAACTCCGTGACCTCCCCCTGCCGGAACGCCTTGATCGAGCCCTTGAACCCTTTGCTGAACCCGGTCGAGCGGGCGATCAGCCCGAAGGCGGCGCCGGCGTATCCGGAGATCGTCCGGCCGGGGATCTCGGAGGTCGTCGAGATGGGGATGGCCAGCGGTGCGTTCAACGTATCCATGGGTCCTCCGATCGGATGGTGGTCGGGGTCTCGGGGGATCGAAAGGTCACGTCGACGCCGTGGCCGCCTCACCCACCGAACTCGTGCCAGGCGTCGTGAAGATGGAACGCTTCGCAGCGGCCACGATGAAGAGGATGACGGCCGCGTAGGAGATGAAGCCCTGTAGCCCCTGCGCAGCCGAGACGTCACCCTCGCTCCCCATGAACGTGGTGAAGTCCCACAGGGCGTGGAGCACGATGGGGACGAGCAGGGTGCCCGTCGAGCGCCGAGCCGCATAGAGCACGCTGCCGAACACGAACGCGAAGACGATCTGCTGGAGCGTGGGCCCGACGTCCTGTCCGAGCACGATGTTCGCGCCGTGCAGCAGGCCGAACAGCAGCGACGACCAGAACCAGGCGCCGATCTCGCCCATGCCGCCCCGCATCGCCGTCAGCACGAGGCCACGCGTGAGTGTCTCCTCGGCGATGCCGACCGCGATCGTCCCGACCAACAGCCAGACGATGAACGACGTGTCGCGGGCTCCCCAGTCCGCGGTCGCGAGACCGGCGAGGATGCCGAGCGCCATGAAGGCCGGGATCAGCAGGGTCCATCGCGGCGAGCGCTCGTCGTCGCGGAACACCGGCCGCCACCACCCGAGGAAGGCGGTGAGCCCCAGCAAGACCGCTGCGCCGACCCAGACGGGGATCACGATCGCCCGGAGCACGTTGCTCGTCGAATCTGCGACGTCGTCGTAGTCGACGCCGCTCGCGAGGAACGCCAAGGTGAAGAGCACCGCATACCCGACGAAGATCGCGACGCCCACGCTCGGGCGCGGCTGGACGCGCATCGTGTCGGTGCGTTGACCCATCTACTTTCTCCTCACCGGTCCAAGGCGAGAAGTATCCCTAGTGTCCTCTCGCTCCGGCGGCCCGGAACCTATGCACGCCGCAGTCTCCGATGAGTGGCATCGCTGCAACCGAACGTCACACCAGGGCAAGTCCCCAGGGGAGCACGGCCCCGATCAGGAACGCCGCCACCGTCGCTCGGTAGGCGCCACCTCGTTGCGCACGGGTCCGCTTCATCCACATCACGAGCAGCACCCCGGCGATCAGGAGCAGGAGTCCGATCGAGAAGAGCCCGAGAACGCCCAGCGAGAGCAGCACCCCGGACGCCCCCGCGGCGGCGACCCCTCGGGCATCGGGCGATGCAAGCACCAACGCACACACCGAGCCCGTGAGGGCGATCAGCAGCAGGGCGATGACGAAGCCGACCGTGGCGAGGTCCGAGGAGTTCGTCCCCTGACGGACGATGACGGTCACGTAGGTCGCGATCGTGAGGGCGACCAGCGCCGCGGCGGCGATCGGGAGCAGCCGGCCGTCGCGCGCGAGGTCGCTCAATCGCGACACCATCACGCGTCCACCGCGTCGTCGGCGATCGCGAGCACGTCGTCGATGATCTCGAAGCCCTCGGCGAGCTGTTCCTCGGTGATGCACAGCGGCGGGTTCGTCATGATGCCGTTGAACCGCACCATCGTGAAGAGGCCGCGGTCGAGCAACGCCCGGTTGACCGATGCCATCGTCTCGTTCAGCACGTTGAAGGGGCTGAGCGGTTCCATCGTCTCGCAGCTCTTCACGAGCTCGACGATGCCGAACAGGCCGAGGTTGCGGACGCGGCCGACGCTCGGGTGCTTCTCCGAGAGCTCCTCGTGGTGGCGGCCCATCACGTCACCCATACGCTTGGCGTTCCCGACGAGATCGTCGTCCTCGAGCACCTCGATCGCTGCGAGCGCGGCGGCGCAGGAGAGCGGATGCGAGTTGTACGTGAGCCCGCCCCAGAACACGTGCTCGTCGAAGTGGGCGGCGATATCGGGCGAGATCGCGAGCCCGCCCAGCGGCAGGTACGACGACGTGAGGCCCTTGGCCGTCGACATCAGGTCGGGCACGACGTTCCAGTGGTTCACCGAGAACCACTCCCCCGTGCGACCGAATCCGGCCATCACCTCGTCGGCGATCATCACGATGCCGTACTCGGTGCAGAGCTCACGCACGCCACCGATGTATCCCTCGGGCGGGATCAGGATGCCGTTCGTGCCGGTGACCGGTTCCAGGATGAACGCCGCGATCGTCTCGGGACCCTCGAGCTCGATGGTCTCGCGAAGGAGCGCGAGCGAGGTCTCGGCGTCGTCGAACCCGCGCTGCGTGCCGTGGTAGGGGTCGAGCACGTGCACGACCCCGGGCATCGGCGGGTTCTCGTTCGCCCATCGACGAGGGTCGCCGGTGAGGTTGATCGTCGCGTACGTCGCCCCGTGGTAGCTGCGGTAGCGCGCGAGCACCTTCTGCCGGCCCGTGTACGCCTTCGCGATTCGGATCGCGTTCTCGTTGCACTCCGCGCCGCCGAGCGTGAAGAACGTCTTCTCGAGGTCACCGGGCCACAGCGTCGCGAGCTTCTCTCCGAGCAGGGCGCGCGTCTCGTACGCCATGAACGGCGAGATGTAAGGAAGCGTCTCGGCCTGACGCGCGATGGCGTCGAGCACGCGCTTGTCGCCGTGTCCGATGTTCACGCCCATGAGCTGCGAGTTGAAGTCGAGGAAGCGCCTGCCGTCGACCGTCGTGAAGTACACGCCCTCGGCGGACGCCACCGCCATGGGGGCTGCCTTGGACTGGGCCTGCCAGTCGAACAGCGTGTAGCGCTTCGAGAGCTCGACGATGCGCTCGGCATCGAGCGTTCCGCGGTCCTCGGTCATCACGATCGCTCCTCCCAGACTGCCCTCACCACTGAGCTTGGCACACCGCCCTCCACTCTCCCGGCGACATGATGCGTCCGAAGGCACTGGCGTGCGGTGGGCCGTTCGCACTACGCTGCGCGAACCGTTCCGGGGGAGGGAACTTCGATGAAACGCCTCGCATCGTTCGTGGCACTCGTGATGACGTTCGCGTTGGTCGTGCAACCAGCGGCGCAGGCGGAACGCGCCGAGGCGCCGTTCATCACCTCGTCCCGCCCGTACCTGATCTCCACCGATCCCGGAACGACCGTGACGCCGATCCTCACCAGTGGGGAGGTGATCGGCGGGCGACTCGGCGGGTTCCAGTTCTCCGGCGTGCCCGACGGTATCGGCGCGCACATCAGCGCGGGAAACCGACTCGAGGTGTACGTGAACCACGAGACCGCGTACGAATGGGGCGACGCGAGCGACTCACGCGTATCGCACGTGACGCTGAACCCGAACATGCGAGTGGTCGGCGCCGACTACCTGGTCGACGGGACCGAGGGCTACCAGTACTTCTGCTCCAGCACGCTCGACTACGTGCGCGGCACACCGTGGTACTTCACCGGCGAGGAATGGATCGGCGCGCCGAAGGGCGGCATCTCGATCGCGGTGAACACCGTGACCGGGCGTCTCGTCGAGACGCCGCACTTCGGGTTCCTGAACCACGAGAACGTGGTGCCGATCAAGGGACTCGACCGGTCGATGGTCTACCTCGCCGAGGACTCGTTCCGATTGGAGTCCCAGGCCTACGCCTACTACAGCGACTCGCTCGCCAAGGCGATCCGCGGCAAGGGCAGCTTCACCGTGTGGGTGCCCGATGACCAGGGCGACGGCAACCCCTCGGCCGACGACATCGCCGTGGGCGACTCGCTCGAGGGGCGATTCGTCTCGATCCCCCACGCGGCTCGGTACTCGGGCCGCGAGCTCAACGAGGTCGCCGAGGGGCTCGGCTCCTTCAACTTCATCCGTATCGAGGACGCCGCCCACGACCCCGGCAACCCGGGCGTGATCTACCTCTCCGACACGGGCGCCAACAGGGCCGAGTCGAAGAACGGCCGCCTGTACACGCTGACGGTCGACCCCGCGAACCCCCGTCACGCGACGCTCGAGGTGGTCCTCGACGGCGACGCCGGCGACGACCTCGTGAACCCCGACAACCTCGGCATCAACGAGACGACGCTCGTGATCCAGGAGGACCGGAACAAGACCTCGTCGGGGTACGCGCGCGTGCACACCTACGACCTCGGCACCGGCGCGCTCACCGCCGTCGCACGACTCGACCCATCGCAGCACGCGATCGACGTGGGCGGAGGGCCGGGCGTGTGGGAGTCGAGCGGCGTCGTCGACGTGAGCGACTTCTACGGCGACGGCTACTGGCTGCTCGACGTGCAGGCTCACTCCGCGTACGTGCCGCAGCAGGGCCCGGACCTGAAGATCAACTCCGGACGAGGTCAGCGGGGTCAGCTATTGCTCGTGCACATCGCGGGCACGTAGCGCAGCCTCCGCGTTCACCGAGAGGAGCTCAGAGCCTCGTCGATCGCGGCGACGATCAGGTCCGACTCGTCGGCGGTGACGACGAGCGGCGGACGCACCTTCAGCACGTGGTCGTGGGGTCCGGTCGATCCGATCAGCACGCCACGGTCGCGCACGGCATCGAGCATCAGCGCAGCCCGCTCGGGGTCGGGTTCACCGTCGTCGCGCACGAGCTCCACGCCCAGCAGCAGGCCTCGCCCACGCACGGCCGAGATCTGCGGGTGACGCTCCCTCAGCGCTTCGAGGCCCGCTCGCAGGTGGGCGCCGACCTCGCCCGCATGCGCGATCAGGTCCTCGTCACGGATCACGTCGAGCACGGCGATGCCGGCCGCGGCGGCGACCGGATTACCGCCGAAGGTGCTGAAGAACTCGGCCTGGCCGGCCAGTCGGTCGACGTCGGCCCGCCGAGCGATCACGGCGGCGACCGGATGGCCGTTGCCCATCGGCTTGCCGAGGGTGACGAGATCGGGCTCGAGACCGCACGCCACGAACGACCAGAGGTGCTCGCCCGTGCGTCCGTAGCCGGCCTGCACCTCGTCCGCTACGACGAGCGCGCCGGCCTCGCTCGCCGCGCGAGCGACCTCGGCGTGGTAGTCGCGCCCGGCGACGAGCACGCCGTCGCTCGTGTACGCCGTGTCCAGGAAGAGGGCCGCCGGACGATGTCCACGTCTCGCGAGGCGCTCGATCGCATCGCGGACGGGTCCCGCCGTCGCGGTGGCGTCCTGCACGGGAGGCGCGAACGGCTCGACGTGATCGGGACGCCAGCCCCCTCGCCACTCCTCGGGCGAGAGCGCCGTCGATGCCGTCGTCACGCCGTGATAGGCGTGGTCGGTCACCAGCCCCCCGTCGTTGCCGGTCGCCACGGTCGCGAGGCGCCAGGCGAGGTCGGTCGCCTCGCTCCCGGCGTTCAGGAAGAGCACGGTGTCCAGCCCCGAGCCGTCCGGCATCGAGGCCACGAGCCGCTCGGCCAGCTCGATCGCCGTCGGATGCAGGTACCGCAGGTTCGTGTTGAGGGTCCGTGCCTGGTCCGAGATCGCGATCGCGACTCGAGGATGCGCGTGCCCAACGACCGGCACGTTGTTGTACGAATCCAGGTACCGACGGCCCTCGACGTCCTCGAGCCAGACACCACGCCCGCGGACCAGGTGCAGCGGGGTCGAATAGGTGAGCGGCGCGAGCGCCGTGCCGAAGACCTCGGCGCGACGGGCGACGAGCTGCGTCGTCGGGGGCGGGTCGGAGGGCGCCCCGAAGCGTCCGGCTACCTCGTCGAAGCCGAGCTCGGCGAAGTGCTCGAGCATGCTCCAGGCGTTGCGATCCCAGCTCTGGATGTACCCCGCGTTCTCGGGGAACCGCTCCACGCGCCACGCCGAGATCGTGACGGTCAGGGCGATGCGCGCGGCGAGCGTGTCGCCGATCAACGCCCGCTCCTGCGGTTCGAGCGGTGTGATCGAGGTGTAGCCGTCGAGTAGGGCGGCGGCCGCACGGAAGAGCTCGTCCGCCTGGCGGCTCGACAGCACCGAGTCGAGGGCGGAGACGGGATCGGCGAGCAACGCCGTGTGCGACATATCGCCGAAGTCCACGATGCCCGTGATGCGCCCGTCGTCGTCGAGGAGCGCGTTGTCGAGCGTGAGGTCGCCGTGCATCACCTGTGCGCGCAGCCCCGGCCAGCGCGGCAGCACCCGTTCCTCGAACCGGTCGAACACCCGACGAACGAGCGCCCGTCGATCATCGTCGTCGATCGACGCGGTCATGGGTCGGAGCGTCAGGCAGTGCTCGACGTTCCAGAGCAGCACCCGGTCGGCGGCCGGGTGGAAGAACCCCCTCATCGCCCGACCGAGCCTCGCGAGCGTCTCGCCGTAGGCCCACAACGCCCGGTGGTCGAGGTCGATGCCGTCGGTGGACCCACGCCCCGGCATGAACGCCGACATACGCACCATGTGGCTCGTGCCGCGTTCCTCGTCGCGCACGGTGGCGATGTAAGCGCCGGGGTCGTCCCGCCGGGGGAACGGCGCCGCCACCGGCAGCGTCGGGTCGACCCGGAGCGCGTGCCGCGCGGCCTCGACCTCCATGTCGAGCACGTCGGGGCGTTCCCCGGCGTTCGAGATCTTGAAGATGCGCGCCTCGCCGTCGGCCGCGCGCAGCAGGAAGTTCTGGTCGCGCTCGCTCTCGAACCGACGCTCCACCTCGCCGTCGAAGCCGAACGTCGTACGAGCGAGGTCCGCCACGTCGCCTTCGTCGAACCGGGGTGGGTCGGCCGTCAGCACGCCGGTGAGCTCGTCGGGCACCGCATCGGCTCCCGGCGTCGCGCCGGTGTGGTCGGTCGTCACGCCGGTGAGTCTGCCTCGCGGGCCAGCTCGGCGTAGAGGGCCGAGTGGTCGCGGTCGCCGTCGCCGGCGTCGACGGCCTTCTGGAGCTGCTCGGTGACGACCGCGAACGAGGGGATCGGCGTCGCGGTCTCTGCGGCGGCCCCCTCGATGACGCGGGCGTCCTTGCGATGCAGCCTGATCCGGAAACCCGGGTCGAAGGTCCGGTCGAGCATGCGCTGGCCGTGGACCTCGAGGATCTTCGAGCCGGCGAACCCCCCGAGTAGCGCCTCGCGCACCTTCGCGGCATCGACACCCGATCGTTCCGCGAGCAGGAGGGCCTCGGCCACGGCCTCGATCGTGGCCGCGACCACGAGCTGGTTGCACGCCTTGCACACCTGCCCGGCTCCGCTCGGGCCGACGTGCACGATGCTCTTCCCCAGGGCCTCGAAGACGGGGGTCGCGCGCGCGAAGGCCGCGTCGTCGCCCCCGACCATGATCGAGAGCGCCGCATCGATCGCGCCCCTCTCTCCACCGCTCACGGGGGCATCGAGCATCGCGACACCCTTGGCCGCGAACGCCTCGGCCATCGTCCGTGTCGGCTCGGGGTCGATCGAGCTCATGTCGATCACGAGGGAGCCCTCGGAGGCCCCTTGGATCACGCCGCCCGCGCCCACGAGGACCTGCTCGACGTCGGCCGTGTCGGGCAGCATCGTGATCGTGATGTCGCTGCCCGCGGCCACCGACGCCGGGCCGTCGGCCCGGACCGCGCCGGCCGCCACCACCTCGTCGACAGGCCCCTGACCGCGGGAGTGCACCGCCACGGGGAAGCCGGCCGCGAGCAGGTTCCGCGCCATCGGCTTGCCCATGATGCCGAGCCCGATGAACCCGATGCGCTCGCCCACGCTCACTCCTCCATCGCGGCGTCGGCGATGTCGAGCGCCCGGTCGATGATCGCGAAGCCCTCGGCCAGTTGCTCCTCGTTGATGCAGAGGGGCGGGTTCGTCATCACGTTCCACCACCGTATGAACGTGGCGAGCCCGTTGTCGATCAGGAACCGGTTCACCTGCTGCATCGTGTCGTTCATCTGGTTGAAGGGACTGAGCGGTTCGAGCGTCTCCCGGTTCTTCACCAACTCGAGGATGCCGAACAGCCCGATGTTGCGGGAGCGTCCCACGCTCGGATGCTTCGCCGCGAGCGTCTCGTGGTGCGCCCTCATCACGGGCTCGAGCCGCTTCGCGTTGCCGACGAGATCGTCGTCCTCGATCACCTGCACCGCGGCGATCGCGGCCGCCACGCCGAGAGGGTGCGTGTTGTAGGTCAGCCCGCCCCAGAACACGTTCTCGTCGAAGTACGCGGCCACGTGCGGTGCGAGACCGACGGCGCCGAGCGGCGCGTACGAGGAGGTCAGCCCCTTCGCCGTCGTGATGATGTCGGGGACGACGTCCCAGTGGTTCACGGCGAACCACGCACCCGTGCGCCCCCACCCGCACATCACCTCGTCGGCGATCAACATGATGCCGTGGCGCGTGCAGAGCTCGCGCACGCCCTGCAGGTAGCCGTCGGGAGGGATCAGGATGCCGTTCGTGCCGGTCACCGGCTCGAGGATGAAGGCCGCGATCGTATGCGGTCCCTCGAGCTCGATCGTCTCCTCGAGCAGGGCCAACGCGGTCTGCGCATCGTCGACCTCACGCTGGGGGCCGTGGTACGGATCCAGGACGTGCACCACGCCGGGCATCGGGGGCTGCTCGTTGGGCCAGCGACGCGGGTCGCCGGTGAGCATCATCGTCCCGTAGGTCGAGCCGTGATAGCTGCGGTACCGCGCGAGCACCTTCTGGCGCCCGGTCACCATCTTCGCGATCTTCACCGCGTTCTCGTTCGCCTCGGCCCCGGCCAGCGTGAAGAACGTCTTCTCGATGTCGCCGGGCCAGAGCTCCGCGAGCCTGCGCCCGAGGATCGCACGTCCCTCGAACGCCTGGAACGGCGAGATGTACGGCAGCTTCTCGGCCTGGCGGGCGATCGCCTCGGTCACGCGCTTGTCGCCGTGGCCGATGTTCACGCCCATCAGCTGCGAGCTGAAGTCGAGCCAGCGACGGCCGTCGACGCCGTACATGTAGACGCCCTCAGCCCGGTCGATCGCCAGCGGCGAGGCCTTCGACTGCGCCTGCCAGTCGTAGAGCGTGTAGCGCTTCGAATCGGCGACGATCTGCTCGGCGGTGAGCGACGTGACCTCGATTGCCATGGCTGATCCTCTCTCGTCAGGAACCGGTGACGCCGGCGGTGGGCGCCCCGGCCTCGGCCGCGATCTCGGCGGCGCCGGCCTCCGAGCCCACGACGTAGCTGTGCTCCGCGGCCCAATGCAGCATCACCTGCTGGCCTGGGCGGGGCTCGTCGGCGCCGACCTCGTCGTTCAGCCGGTGCACGGTCAGACGCTCGCCGGTCGGCAGCAGCACGATCATCTGGGTGACCGACCCGAGGTACACGACGTCGACCACCGTGCCGCCGACGTGACAGGCTCGATCGCCGACCTCGCCGGTCGACAGCTTGATCCACTCGGGACGCACCGTGATCGTCGCGTCGCCGGAGGCGCCCTCGGGAGCGACGGCGAGGATGCGCTGGCCGTCACCCAGATCCATCGTGAGCAGGCCGCCGTCGCGGCGGTCGACGCGCAGCTCGATCAGGTTCGACGTGCCGATGAAGCCGGCCACGAACGCGCTCGCGGGCCGCTGGTACAGCTCCTTCGGCGTCGCGAGCTGCTCGACCACCCCGCCGTTCATCACGGCGATCCGGTCGCTCATCGTCATGGCCTCTTCCTGGTCGTGGGTGACGTAGACGAACGTCGTGCCGGTGCGCTGCTGCAGGTCCTTCAGCTCGAGCTGCATCTCCTTGCGCAGCTTCAGGTCCAGCGCGCCGAGCGGCTCGTCGAGCAGCAGGGCGGCCGGGCGGTTCACGAGAGCGCGAGCGAGCGCCACCCGCTGCTGCTGGCCGCCGCTCAGCTGACCCGGGCGGCGGTCCTCGAACCCGTCGAGGCGGACCGTGCGGATCGCCTCGGCCACACGCTCGCGCGTCTCCTCACGCGACCACTTCTTGATCTTCGGGCCGAACGCGACGTTCTCCCCCACCGTCATGTGCGGGAACAGCCCGTAGGCCTGGAAGACCATGTTCACGTTGCGCTTCGGGGGCGGAACGTGCGTCACGTCGGCGCCCTGCAATACGATGCGTCCGGCGTCGGGCGCCTCGAAGCCCGCGATCATGCGCAGGGTCGTGGTCTTGCCGCAGCCGCTCGGCCCCAGCATCGAGAAGAACTCGCCTCCCGGGATCGTGATCGAGACGTCGTTCACCGCGACGACGTCGCCGAACCGCTTCGTGACGGTCTCGACCAGGATCTCTCCGGCGCGGTCGCCTCCGTCGTGCGTGGTCGATGCGCTCATGACTCGATCCTGTTCAGTCGGGCGAGCCGGTAGGCGACGAACGCCAACAGCACCGACATCGCGAGCAGCAAGAAGTTCAAGGCCGACCCGGCCCCCCAGTCCCCCTGCCCGAGGATCAGGTCGCGCACGCGCTGGCCCATCATGTAGGACCCGGTGCCCCCGACGATGTCCGAGGTCACGAAGTCGGTGAGCATCGGGATGTACACGAGGATCATCGCGACGAAGATGCCCGGCGCCGCGAGCGGGATCAGGATCTTGCGCGCCTGTTGCCACCACCCCGCACCGAGATCCGTCGCGGCTTCGAACGTGGCGGGCTCGATCGCCTTCATCGCCGCGTAGATCGGGATCGTCGTGTACGTGATGTAGGTCGTCGAGAGCGTGAGGATCACCGCGAACTGACTGTAGAGCAGCCACTCCACCGGCGGTCCCGGGATCAGCCAGTTGAGGATGCCGTTGCGACCCAGGATGACCTGCCAGGCGTAGACCTTCACGACCGGGGCGAGCTCGTCGGCGAGCACGAGCGCGAGCAGCAGGAAGAGCTCCCACTTCCCGGCCTTGAAGACCATGAAGTAGGCGAGGGGGATCGCGACCAACAGCATCGCGATCATCGCCGTGGTCGCGATCGTGAACGTGGTCCAGGCGATGTGCGGGTTCAGCGGGTTCGTCAGCACCTCGACGTAGTGGTCGAGCGTGTAGCCGCTGTCGACGCGCGGGGGGAACTTCACCACGCTCATCTGCACCATGATCAGGAAGGGCACGAGGAACAGCACGATCAGCAGCGTGACGGGCGCGAACAGGATGCCGAACGCTCCGCGCGCCCCGCCGGGCCGCCGAGGGCCCCGCCGAGCGCGTCGGGTCTCGTCGGCCGAGCCGATCCCGACACCGAGGGTCTCCTGCAGCTCGGCCATCTCAGGTCTTCGCCGCCGCCGCGACCGCCTCGGTCCCGGCGATCATCTCCTTGGTGGCCTGATCGCCGCTGCGCAGACGCATGAGTCTCAATGCGAACCAGATCAGCACGACCTGGGCGGCCGAGATCAAGGCGGAGATCGCGTTCACGATCGCCGTGTGATCGGGGTTGCGGACGTTCGAGTAGACCCACACCGGGAACGTCTGCTGGAAGCCGAGCGTGAACGCGCTGATCTCGTAGTTGTTGAACGACCACGCGAAGGCGAAGATGCCGGCGGCCGCGAGCGCCGGGCCGATGTGCGGCAGGATGATGTGCCGCAGCACCTGCAGCCGCGAGCACCCGAGGTCGATCGCCGCTTCCTCCTGCACCTTCTGGAAACGGAACAGCTGCGCGGCCACGATCGCGGTCACGAGGGGGAACGTGCACACGGTCTGGGTGGCCACGACCGTCCTGAGGCTGAGGTCGACGTCGGCTCGGACGTAGCCCATCAGGGCGGCGATGCCGATGATCAGCCACGGGAGCACGAGCGGCGCCCCGACGAGCCCGCCGATCAGGCCGCGCCCGCGGAACCGGAACCGCGTGAGCCCGAACGCGGCCAGCGTGCCGAGCACGAGGCAGAGGGGCGCCACGACGAACGCCACCTGGAAGGAGTTCTTCAACGCCGTGCGCAAGACCGGATCGGTCAGGGCCTCCGTGTACCACTCCGTCGTGAACCCCTCGAGCGGGAACGCGAGGATGTTCGAGTCGTTGAACGAGAACAACACGAGGATCAGGAGCGGCCCGAACAGCATCAGTCCGACGACGACGAGGAACGCCCTCCAGCCCCAGGTGTTCAACACCCGCCGCCGGCGCCAACGAGCGGCGCCGGCGGTGTCGGCGACGGCGAGGCCCGAGCGCTCGACCGCCTGGGTCGCCACTACGACGCCTTCACCTCGGTCCACGCCGCCACCCAGGCGGCGCGGTCATCGGGCGGGCTCGCGGGGATCGCGTTGTCGAGCGTGAAGAGCGAGTCGAGCGAGGCTTCCTCCACGACCTTCTCCGGCACCGCATCGATGATGCCCGTGTTCGACGTCAGGTAGTTCCAGTTCGTGGCCGCGTAGATCTGCGGTGGCAGGCTCGTGTACCAGTTCAGCAGTGCGTACGCGGCGTCGAGGTTCTCCTCGGCGATGTCGGGGCTGATGCCGTAGCCGCAGGTCCACAGCATCTGACCCTCCTCGGCCGCGGCGAACTGAACGTTCACGTTGTCCTTCTGCCGCAGGGCCTTCGCGATGCCGGGGTAGCCGCTGGCGATCACGATCTCACCCGACTTGAACTGGGCCTTCACGTCGGCCTCGCCCTTCCAGAACGTCCGGAACTGGCCACGGTTGTCGATCAGGTACTGCTTCACCATCTCGAGCTCGTCGGGCGTCATCTCGAGCGGGTTCTCGATGCCGTTGGCCAGCGCACCGATGTCGATCGCGGTGATCGCGAGATCCTCGAGCGACGCCCGGCCCGCGTACTGAGGATCGAAGAGGTCGGTCCACGACGTCGGAGGGGTGGTGATCTCGTCGGCGTTGTACATGATGCCGGCCGTGCCGGCATCGACCGGCACGATGAAGATCTCGCCGTCGACGACCACGCCCGGAAGCTCCTTCATGCCGGGCCAGATGTCGTCCCAGTTCTCGAGGCGGCTCTCATCGAGCGGCTGGTACATGCCCTTGTTCACCATCTCGAGCGTGGCCTCGTCGACGCAGCTGTTCACGACATCGGCCTCGAAGCCTGCCTGGATCTTCGCGACTGCCTCCTCGTTGCTGCCGAACGAGGCCGTCTCGATCTCGATGTTCGGGTACATCTCGAAGAACGTCTCCATGTACTCGGGGTCGAACCCGTCGGAGTAGGAGTAGAGACGGAGCGTGCCCGTGATGTCGGCGGGATCGGCCGGCGTCGCGCTCGCGCCGCCGTCGCCGCTCTCGGGCGCGGCATCGTCGTCGCCGCACGCCGCCACCAGCAGGGAGAACGTCGCCACGACCGCCAGGCCGCGCAGGAACCGGTTCATCCTCATCGTGCACCCCTCCGTATCCTCGCCGAGACCCGATCGTGGCCCGCGCGGCGACCGTATCCGGCGTAGTTGCAGATTGTCAACCGTTGACCGCCGGTGCCAGACTCTCGCGGGTCCATCCATTCGTACGAAGATCGAGAGGGGTTGAGCGTGCGAACGTCAGTCGTTCGCGGCCATGACGCCGGCGATCAGGCCACCGGCATGCTCGGCGTGCTCGTTCAGCAGCGTGGCGGCCGACTCCTCGTCGCCGGCCTCGATCGCCTCGACGAGCGGACGATGCTGCCGCGAGATCTCGTCGAGCGACCGCAGGACGTGCTCGTCGAGGCGCAAGAGTCCGCGCAGGGTCGGCACGTACCGCATGAACACCTCGTGGATCCGGGAGTTCCCGCACAGCTCGCAGAGCCCCTCGTGGAACGCGAGGTCGGCGCGGCTGGCGGCGACCGCGTCGCCGGCGGCGACGGCCCGGTCGATCTCGTCGGCCAGCGCCCGCAGTCGCGCCAGGACGGCCGGGTCCTTGGATCGCGCGATCATGCGACCGGCACGGCCCTCGAGGGCGGCCCGCAAGCCGTAGATCTCTCGGACGTCGTGGGCCGTGAGGCTGACCACGAACGTGCCTCTGCGGGGTTCCTCCTTCAGGAGACCTTCGGCCCGCAGCAGCTTGAATGCCTCGCGCACGGGACCTCGGCTGATGTTGAGCTGCTCGGCGATCTTCGCCTCGACGAGGTGCTCGCCCTGCTTGAACCCGCCGTCGAGGATCTGTTCCCTGATGCGATCGGCGGCGTCCTCGGCCAGGGAACGCGGCGCCTCAAGCGGCCTGAGGGTGGACGATGGCTCGCTCATGCCGCGGAGCGTAGCACGGCGATGTCGACTGTCGACCATCGACAACGCGGTGAGGACCGGGGCACTCCATGGGCCTGATCGCGCACGTCGAGGCGAGGGCGCTCGGCCCCGACGTCGACCGGTTCCGGTACACGGCGCGGTCCGACGAGGTGTTCACGACCACCACCCTGGTGAGGATCACCGACGACGACGGCACGGTCGGCATCGGCGCGTACGACTCGGACACGTTCGGTGCCCACGACCTCGCGCCGCTCGAGACGTTGCGCACGATCGTGCCACGGCTGGTCGGACTCGACGCCGACGACCGTGGCCACGTCGCGGCGATGCTGACCGAGGACGGCACGTCGCCGTTCCCGCCCGCGGTGCGCTCCACGATCGACATCGCCCTGTGGGACCTCGCCGCCCGGCGCGCCGGCCGCACGCTCCGCGAGGCTCTCGGCGGTCGGGCCGGCGCGCCGTCACTGCCCGCCTACGCCTCGGTCCCGCTGCTCGACAGCGAGGCCGCGTACGAGGCCTCGATCCGCGACCTCGTCGCCCAGGGGTTCGACGCGGTGAAGCTGCACGCCTGGGGGGACCCCGCGCGCGACGCCGGGCTCGTCCGCGCGGTCCGGAGTGCGTTCCCCGATCTCACCGTGATGCACGACGCGGAGGGCCGCTACGACCGCGAGGGCGCCGAGCTCGTCGCGCGAGCCTGCGCCGACACCGGCGTGCGGTGGTTCGAGGCGCCGCTGCCCGACTTCGACCTGGCGGGATTCCGGGCGTTGCGCCGGACCGTGCCCGGCGTGCCGATCCTCGCCGCCGGTGACGCGATCTGGGACCCGCGACTCGTCGCCGATACCCTGCGCGACCCACCCTGGGACGCCGTGCGGTTCGACGTCTCGTTCGCCGGTGGCCCGACGGCGGCACGCCACCTCTTCGCCGTCGCGGCCGAGGCCGGGCTCGACGTCGAGCTGATCAGCTACGGCCACACCGTGATCCAGGCGGCGAACCTGCACACCGCGCTGGCGTTCGGCCGCACCACCTACTTCGAGCAAGCCGTGCCGCCCGAGCCGTTCGAGCACGGGGTGCGCACCACGATCCGAACGGGGCAGGATGGGCTCGTGCACGCGCCCGACGGACCGGGGCTCGGCATCGAGCTCGACGACACGGCGGTCGGGCAGGCCACGATCGCGCTCGCAACCGCGAGCGCCTGAGGCGAGAGGAGCACGAGGACGATGCGGTTCGAGGGACGACGGGTGATCGTGACCGGGGCGTCACGTGGCATCGGCCGCGGCATCGTCGACGCCTTCCTCGAGGAAGGCGCGGCGGTGCTCGCCACCGACGTGCTCGACGACGGCCTGACCGCGCTCGTGGACGGCCATCCCCACGCCGACCGGCTCGCCACGCACGTGGCCGACCTGGGCTCGATCGACGGGCCGCGCGGCGTCGTGACGGCGGCGCTCGAGGCGCTCGGAGGCGTGGAGGTGCTCGTCAATAACGCCGGCGCGCAACCCGACGGCGCCGCCCTCGACGTGGGAGCCGGCGACTTCGACGCGACGTTCGCGGTGAACGTCCGCGCCCCGATGCTCACGATGCAGCAAGCCTGCCGGCATTGGATCGACCGAGGATCGCCCGGCGCGATCGTGAACATCGCCAGCGCCAACGCGTTCCAGAACGAGTCGCCCGAGTCGATCTACAACGCGTCGAAGGCCGCGCTCGTCGCGTTGACCAAGGCCTTCGCGCACGAGATGGGCCACCATGGCATCCGCGCGAACTGCGTCGCGCCCGGCGAGACGATCACCCCCGAGGCGGAAGCCGAGATGGCCGCCGACCCGGCCGAGCGGGCCATGGTGCACCGCTACCTCGCGAAGATCCCGTTGCGCTACGCAGGCACGCCGCGCGATCAGGCGATGGCGGTGCTGTTCCTCGCGAGCGACGACGCCCGCTTCATCTCGGCCCAGACGCTGATCGTCGACGGCGGGGAACTGGGGGGCGGCGGCTGGTACGACGAGGCCGACGCCCCACCGCTCCCTCCGCGCGACGAACCACTGACGGAAGGGCCGCGACCATGACCTTCGAGGTACCGGTCGTCCGACCACCGCTCCCGGGACCACGCAGCGCCGCGCTGCTCGCCCGGGCCGGCTCGGTGCTGATGCGCCGACCCGACGTCGGGGAGATGCCGCTGGTCGAGGCGAGCAAACGAGGATGGTTGATCGACGACGTCGACGGCAACACGTTCGCCGACCACTGCTCCGCCTGGGGCTCGACCCCGCTCGGGGCCACGCCGGAGCCGGTGCAGCGCGCGGTGATCGAGGCGCAGCGTCGGTACGGCATGGAGATCAGCAACTACGTCTCGAGTGAGCCGGTGGTCTCGCTCGCCGAGCGACTCATCGACCTCGCACCGCACGGACTCACGCGCGTGTCCATGGACGTCAGCGGCACGCTGGTGGTCGAGGCCGGGGTCAAGCTGGCGCGCGAAGCGACCGGCCGCCCGATGCTGCTCACGTTCTACGGTCAGTATCACGGCGAGGCCTCCTACCTGACCGGTGGGGTGTCGTCGGACATGGCGTCGGTGCCGACCCAGAATGCCCAGTACGTGCCCGGGGTGGTCTTCGCTCCGTACCCCAACCCCTTCCGCGCACCGTTCCACTCGGGCCCGGGGCCGTTCGACGAGCAGATGTACCTCGACTACCTCGAGGATTGGATCCTCGTGCACCAGGTCGAGCCCACGCAGATCGCGGGCGTCTTGATCGAGCCGATCCTCGGGGAAGGCGGCATCCTGGAACCCTCTCGCGGGTTCTGGGAGCGCCTCGTCGCGCTCTGTCACCGATGGGGGTGGAAGCTCATCCTCGATGAGGTGCAGACGTGCATGGGTCGGTGCGGCACGATGTTCGCCGCCGAGCGCCTCGGGCTCGAGCCCGATCTGCTGCTCCTCGGGAAGGGCTTCGCCGGTGGCGGACAGCCGATCGCGGCCGTGCTGGGGACGGAGGAGATCATGGGCTCGTCGAGCCTGCACCTCGGGGGCACGTTCGCCTGGACCCCCGCGGCAGCGGCGGGCGCCCTCGCGAGCATCGACCTGATCCTCTCGTCGGGCGCGCTCGAGAACGCGCGTCTGCTGGAGTCCATCGCGCTCGAGGAGCTCGGCCCGCTCGTCGAACGGGTCGAGCAGGTCGGCGACGTGCGAGCCGCGGGAGCGCTGATCGGGATCGAGTTCGTGCGGGACGAGACGACCCTGCGGCCGGCTCCCGCGTTCCATCGAGCGGTGCATCGAGCGGCGGTTCGTCGCGGGGTGATCGGTATCACCGAGTGGGGGAAGTGGGTCTACCGGCTCCAGCCCGCCATCGACATGCCTCCCGACCTCTTCCGCTGGTCGTGCCGGGCGGTGGTCGACGCGATCGAAGAGGTGTCCTCCGATCCCCCGCAGGAGCCGGCGACCCTGTTGGATCTCGGCGAGCCGGCTGACCCCTGAGGCCGCCGCAGGTCACGTTCAGGATGCCCAGGAGTTCAGCGCATGCGGCCAGTCATGCGACCGGCACCTCGATCTCCGTCTCCGCCCGGTCCATGCCGACCACGTGCGGGTCGTTCAGGTAGTGCTCCCGGGGCGGCCCCATGATCTGCCGGCCGTGCTCGTCGATCCACGCGGTCAACGCCGTGTACGCCGCTTGCGAAGCCTCGTAGGGACCGGTGTGCACGACCGCGGCCATCGTTCCCCCGTGCAGCGTCGTGACCTCGATCCCTTCCGGGGGATCGAACGGCGACGCGACCGGCATGAAGACCTCGATGTCGGCGACCTCGGGCTCACGGATCTCGTGCATCACGATGCCGGGCATGCCGTCCCCATAACCGATCGGTCCCACGCACGCCATCAACCGTTCGAACGCGTCGGGGATCACCTCCCCGATCCGCTCGGGCCTGATCCGTGTGCGGATCGACGCCACCAACTCGTCGGGCTCTTCCTTGATCATCACGTCGTACGGCATGGCGACCTCCCTCTCGGACACCGTCACCTTGCCATCCGCTCCGATGCCCGACGGGGGCAACCGGTCCCGGTCCGGGCGGGACGCTCGCTACAGCGCCGGGCGACGCAGCGGCGAGCCACGCACACCCAGGTCGGCGATCGCCAGGAACTCCTCACCGACACAGGCCGCGACCACGAACTCGAGGTCGAGCCCACAGAACGCGATGTTCGTCGGCGCGTTCAGGTGCACCGCCTCCCAGTCCTCGACCACGGTCTCGACCGTGCCGTCGGGGCGGATGCGGTCGATGCGGTCCGGCGTGTAGTGCGCGACGTAGCAGTTACCGTCGACGTCGTAGGCGACACCGTCGGGCACGGTGTGGAACAGTTCCGCCATGACCTCCGGCGTACCGGCCGCCCCGTCGGCCTCGATCGGGATGCGCCAGACGCGGCCGCCCTCGAAGTCGGCCGGATGCGACTGCGCGACGACGACGGCGTCACCCGACGGCGTGAGCGTGACGCCGTTCGGGTAGCCACCGATCGCCGTCGTCCACACCGTGGTCTCCCCGCCCGGCGCGACGCGGAAGATCGCCGGGTTCTCCGAGCCGGTCACGTACATCGTGCCGTCGTCGGCGAAGACGGGCGAGTTCGGGTCGTCGAGCGGCAGCTCCGGCGCGCCCTTCGTGTACGTCTCGACCTCGCCGCTGGCCGCGTCGACGCGGACGACCTCCTGCCGGTGCCAATCGCACGCGTAGACCCTGCCGAGCGCATCCACGGCCATGCCGAGCACGCTGCCGCCGGTGTTCGCGACCTCATCGATCTCGCCGTCGAGGCTGACCGCGTAGATCTGTCCGCCCTCGCCCCCGCAGTAGACGCGCTCGGTGAGCGGGTCCCAACAGAGCGCCTCGGGGTGCTGGAGCGGACGCGCGAGCTCGCGGAAGACCGTGCGCGGGAACAGCGGTTCGGTCGAGTAGCCGCTCACGGCTCGCCTCGGGCCCGCTTCGTCACGCGTCACCGCGTGCTCTCTTCATCGCCGCCTTCACCTCGTCGACGTCGAGCGTCATCTCGAAGAAACCGATCTGCGCCTCGTAGACGCCGTCGTCGGCCTGGTCCTTCACCTCGTCCTCGAACACGTGCAGCACGGGGAGTCCCAACTGGACCCCCGCCAATGGACCCACCCAGGCCGGATCGCCGTCGCGGACGGTCTCGGCGGCCACCTCGACGGCCTCCGCGTCGGCCGCGCCGAGCATCACCACGAGGTCGTCAGCGCCGATCTCATCGACGATCCGCTTGATCAGTGCCTGGTTGTCGGGGTCCATGGCGCCCGACGCCGTTCAGACGAAGCACTCCGTCCTGATCTCGATCACCTCGGCGCCGGCGCTGCGCGCCACCTCGGCGATCGCCTCACCGGGCACGCTGTCGCGTTCGCCGAGCGCGACCACCTTCTTGCCCTTGAGCTCCATGTCAGTCTCACCTCCCGGTTTCTTGGCCGGTTCTTTGGCTCAGGTGTTCCGGGATCGGCGGGCCCACCGCGGGCGCGCCGTTCATCAGCCGCACGATCGCTTCCTCGATCTGCTCGGGCGTCGTACCGTTGCTCGTCAGCCGCTCGACCTCGACGCCGTCACGCATCGTGAGGTAGGCGGGCAGCCCGGCCACGCGCAGGCCGCGGCAGATCTTCCGGTTGTCCGGTGCGTTCACCTTCAGGAACCGCACGCGGTCGCCGTAGGTCTCGGCGAGCGACTCGACGGCCGGCATCAGCGCCAGACAGGGCTGGCACTGCGGACCCCAGATGTCGACGAGCACTTCGCCCTCGCAGCTCAGCTCGTCGAAGGTCTCGACGGTGGCTTCGATCATCGGTCATGCCTCCTTCACGTCAGGCTTCCAGCGTCACGGAGACGCCGTCCCACGACCGCGTGAGGCGGCCGAGGAACAACGATCCCTTCGCGATCAGCATCGTTCGGTGCAGGTCGCCGGCACGCATCGCGTCGAGCGCATGCGGGATCCACGGTACGGCGCTCGCGATGTGGCCCTGCGTCGGCGAGAACCCCGGCATCCCGTGGGCACGGGAGAACGACGCGATGTCGGCGCGCTCCATCTCCCCGCGCACGACGCCGAGCCCCGCGAGCATCTTGTAGTTGCGGTCGGCGACGTCGCCGCCACCCTGTGGCTCGGTGATCTCGGGGTTGTGGATCTCGGTCGCATACCGGTCGACGTCGCCGATCTTCAGCCCCATCGCGTCGAGCGGAGCGCCCACGAGCGCCTCGAGCTGCGCCTGGGGCGCGCTGCCCGCCTCGACGGGCATGCGACCGATCGCATCGGCGCGCACGACCGGACCGTTCGATCCATCGGCGGGCTCCACCAGCACGGCCATGCCCGCCAGGACGTCCTCGATGATCGGGAACCCCTTCGAGAGCGCGCCCTCGAACTTCATGCCGAGCTTGCCCATCGACCCCCCCGCCACCACGACGACGCGCTCCTCGATGCCGGCCTCGATCAGAGCGGCGGCGACCACCAACGCGTGGACCGGGGCGGCGCAGAACGACTTCACGTCGACGCCACTGGCGCGCGTCAGGCCGCAGTGCTCGGCGATCGCCTTCGCGACGTTGCCGCCGCCGCGCTGGTAACGGTCGCCCACCGCTTCCTCACCACACCCGATCGCATGCGTGATCGACGCGGGATCGATGCCGGTGGTCGTGAGGAGATGGCGCAGGGCGTGCACCCCGCCGGCCTTGATCGAGAGGTTCTCGAGCAGCACATGAGGGGTGAGCGATTCGTCCTGCTCGTGGTCGCCCGCGAACGCGCCGACGACCTCGTCGCGCCGGCACAACGCGAGCTGGCCCGGCTCGGGATCGGCACCCAGGCGCACCAGGTCGAACTGGTCCACCTCGGCGAGCAGCCCGTAGAAGTCATCCTGGTCCATCACGTCACCGGACGGTCCGACGGACGTCGCGGTCTGCACGGGGTGACGCCACCAGTCGCGAGGCCGCTCCCACAGGTCGGCGGGAGCGAGGTTGCCGATGAACACCTGGTTCGGCGGGTAGGCCACCGCGTCCTCGAACGGACGGAGCCCGTCGGTGAGCGCCCCGATCTGCTGCGGCTCGCGTGCCGGCTTGGACCCGTAGCGGACGAGGTCCGGCACGTGCTCGAGGACGAACGACGCCGACGTCACCGCGGCACGACGCGTCACGGCGTCGCCTCCCACACGGTGCGCGGCTCGACGTCGGTCGCGAGCATGTCCAGCGCGCGACGGACGAGCGCGATGCGCATCGCCTGCTCGTCGCCCGGCTCCAGGGAGGGGTCGCCGGTGGGGTTGGTGATCGCCACGCCCCGCACGATGCGGTTCGCCCCCACCATCTGTGCGATCGTCGGTAACGCGGTCACGAACACGGTCGGGATGCCCTCTCGTTCGAACTCCTTCGCCAGCACTGCCCCGCAGCGCGTGCCTGTCCCTCAGGTGCCGGTCAGGATCACCGCCCCGACCTGCGCCTCGCGCAGCTCCGCGGCGATCTCCTGGCCGTGGCGCGCCGCCACCGCGACCGGAGTGTCAACGCCGCTCGTGGTGTAAAACGCGTCGTGCAGGGAGCCGACGATCCCCTCCCGCTCGAGCGTGCGCGCGGCGTCGAGCGGCACGAGCCGGTTCGGGTCCGCGTTGGCCGCCGTCGTGTCGAACCCCGCGTGCACCGACTCGTAGTCGCCCTCGGCGAGGGCGCTCGCACCGGACAGGTCGTACCGCAGCCAGACGTTCGCGTGGCGCGTCGGCAGCCGGTCGGGGTTGCCCTGGGGCACGCACCCCGCCTCGGTGACGAGGGCGAGCCGCACCGAGGCGAGATCCTCGACGGGAGGGGCCGGAGCGACGCGGTCGCCGGTCGGCGCGACCTCGGTGCGCGCGTCACCGGCGAGCTTCGCGAGCAGCAGGTCGATCGCTCGCCCGGCGCCGGTGCGCTCGACGAAGGCGTTCACGCGCAGCCCGCGCGGCAGGTATCCCTCGTCCTCGGGACCGCCGACCGCGTCGCCCACTGCGAGCCGAGCCGCCAGCGAGGCCACGACCGGCAGCGCCTCTCGCATGCCCGCGACGTTCGATCCCGTCGGCACGATGTAGGCGGCACCCTCGGCGGCGAGCACACCGGGCGAGTCGGGGGTCATCGCCGCGACGACTGGCAGGCCGCGCCGGCCGGCTTCCCTCGCGAGCACGCCGCAGGCGTAGCCGTACCGGCCGGATCCGAACGATGGTCCGCAGACGAGCACGTCCGGCTCGAGCTCGTCGAGCCATGCGAGCAGGATCGCGAGGGCATCCGCCTCTCGTTCCCCGAAGTAGTCGTCGCCGCAGGCGATCGTGACGTCGACCGCCAACCCGGCGGCGGCGAGACCCCGGCCCGGTCCCTGAGGGCCGTCGAGCCTCACGGGCTCGTGGCCGGCCGCCTCCTCCCCGCCGAGGCCGGCGAAGAACTGGTTCACGTAGTGCACGACGACGCTCATGCCGGCATCGCCGTCCATCGCGCGTCGCCGGTCTGCACGAGCCCGCCGACGTAGTACACATGCGGCACGCGCTCGCCCACGCGAGCATGCGCCTCGCCGCCGATCACCCGTTGCGGGACCCACGCATCGACGAGCTCGTCCTCGTTGCCCGTGCTCACGAGGCAGTCGGCCTCCGGCACATGGTCGGTCAGGCCGCCGTTCGTCTCGCAGACGAGCGCGACGGCGCCGATGCCGCGGCGTTCGCACGCCTGCACGGTGAGCATGGTGTCGGTGTGGGAGTTCCCGCTCGAGAAGGTGGTGCAGATCACGCCGTCGGCACCGAGCCCCGCGGCCAGCTCCGCCGATGCCTCCGCGGCCCGCCGCTTCTGCTCGGCCCCGTCGAGGTAGCCCGGCGCCAGGACGATACCGGCGAAGCGGAGGTCTCGCCCGTGTCTGACTCGCAGCTCCCGAGGCACCGCGGGATCCTGGTACACCGCGGTCACGTTCCGCACTCCCGGCCAGTCGTATGCCCCGTTCGTCAGCCGGCCCTCGTACAGGAGGCGCTCCTCGAGCACCCTCGGCTCGAAGACGCCGATCGGCTCGCCGTCGAGGTAGGTGTCGAGCAGCGGACCTTCCGATGCGACCTGCAGCACCATGGCGATCACCGGCAGCGTCGCGTCGGCAGGAGGGAGCGGCCCGATCGAGCGCACGTCGCCGTCCGGGGCGTCCGTCGTGCACTCGGCGAGCGCGCTCGCGAGCTCGCCTGCCAGCTCCCGCATCGCGCAATCGGCATCGGCCACCTCGAAGCCCGGCGCGGGCACGCACCGAAGGACGACGCCGATGCTCGCGCCCCAGGGTGAGCGATCGGCGCCGGGTCCGGCCATGTCGATGAGGGCGTCGGGGAGCTCGTCGGCACCGGCGAACCCGGCGACCCTCCAGTCGCAGACGGTCACGACCGCGACGCCGTCGAGTCGATGCAGGCGGGCGTCGGCGACGCGGGCCGTAGGCAGCACGACGTCGAGGACGTTCGAGATGCGGACGTGATCGCCGGGACGGACGACCTCGACCGTGGCCTCCGCCAGCGCCGGGTTCGAGCCGGCTCCGACCGCGAGCTGCGGTAGCGCGAGCGTGAGAACGCCCTCGCTCCACCCTGTCTGGGTCCCCTCGACGACCTCGTCGACCGCGAACGTCGCGATCTCGAGATCAGCGAGCGTGGATACCAAGTTGTCGACAGTCTACACCGGGTCGAGAGGGTGGTCCATGCGAGATGATGGAGATGGGAGGCGATCCCGTGAACGGCCAGCGACGAAGCAGGGTGGGGGCCGTCATGGTGATCGCTCTCGTCATCTGGGCGGTCGCCGCGGTGGGACCGGCGGGCACACGGTCGGATGCCTTCGACCGGCAGTGGACCCGTCGGGTCGGTGCCTGGGCCACCGCCGTGACCACGACGCCCAGCGGTCGGTCGGTCGTGGTGGGCCAAGACACCGGCGCCGCGGCTCTCGTTCGCGTCTACTCGCGAGTCGGCGAACTCCTCTGGAGCCGATCCTGGAAGCCGGGCCCCGGCGGTGAGGACTGCGACGAGATGACCGCGGCGGCACTCACGGTCGACGTCGCGCCCGACGGGACCGTCTACCTCGGCGGGTGGGTCAGTGGCACACCCGTCGTCGGTTCCTGGTTCCTGCAGAGCTACTCCGCCGACGGCGTGCTGCGGTGGACGAGGCTCGCCGCCGACTGGCGCGAGTGCCCGTACCCGGGCAGCGCCGTCGAAGGGGTCGCGGCCACCGACGACCAGGTGGTGATCGCGGGTGGGATCAACGGGTGCTGCGACGATCCCACGACGGACGATTGGCTCCGCGCGTACTCGCCGACCGGGGAACGGATCTGGTCCTACGACTTCGAGGCGCCGCGCGTGAAGCCTCGACACCTGGACCTGGCGGCGGACGTGGCGGTCGGAGAGGACGGCTCCCTGTACGTGGTCGGTGCGGTAAACAGGCTGCCGGGCGCCGACGTGAACCGTCTGGACTTCGACGTCGTGGTGCAGAAGGTGTCGGCCGGCGGGGCACTTCGGTGGTCGCGGATGTTCTCCGATCGAGGGCGCGACACCGATCGGAGCACGTCGGTCGATGTGCGGCGCTCGCGCCTCTTCGTGACGGCACAACGCCCAGGGGGATGGCTCGGCAGGTTCTCGCTCGGCGGACGGCTCCTGCAGAGGTGGACATGGCCTCGCGCGTGGGTCTGGGACGTGTCGATCGGGCCCTCGATGGCAGCGTTCGTTCTCCACGGCGGCGTCACGAAGATCCGACCGAACGGGTCGATCGCCTGGCGCCGACCGGCTGAGGGCAGCAGCGTGTCCGCCGATCGCCTCGGCATCTCCACGGCCGGAGATCGGGAGCGCCCCGACGGGCTGTACGAGGGACGCCTCTGGCGCTACCGAACCTAGCGATCCATTGCTCGGCCCAAGCATGGACGAGTGGCCTCACCGCCGAGCTACGCTGGCACCCTCATGGCGAGGTACGTGGCGCTGTTGCGCGGGATCAACGTGGGGGGCAACAACCTGATCCGCATGCCCGCGCTCGCCGCGTGCTTCGAAGAGAACGGGTTCGACGACGTCGTGACCTACATCCAGAGCGGCAACGTCGTGTTCAGCGCCGGCCGGGAACCCCGGACGGAGCTGGTCGCCCGGATCGAACGGATGCTCTCGTCGACGTTCGACCACTACGACGCGAGCGTGGTGGTGCGGAGCGCGAGCCAGATGCGATCGATCCTCGCGGACGCGCCGGCGGGTTTCGGTGAGGACCCCTCGCGGTTCCGCTACGACGTGATCTTCCTGAAGCCGTCGCTCTCGGCCGCGGCCGCGCTCCGCGACGTGCCGACGAAGGAGGGCGTCGACACGGCGGCGGCGGGCAGAGGGGTCCTGTACTTCGCCCGCCTCACCAGCCGGGCCACGCAGAGCCGCCTCTCCCGGGTGGCGTCGATGCCGATCTACCGGCAGATGACGATCCGAAACTGGAACACCACCACGAAGCTCGCCACGCTCCTGGAGGCTCCCGCGGGATAGACCCCCGGCCCACCCCACACCGGTAGGCTCTCCAGGGTGAAGGTCACCGAGCATCTGGCGAACGCGACCCGCCCGACGATCAGCGTCGAGATCATCCCCCCGCGTCGTGGCGGTGACGTCCGCCGCATCTACGAGGCGGTCGAGTCGGTCATGGCGTTCCGCCCGCCGTTCATCGACATCACGAGTCACGCCGCTGAGGCGCGATGGGAGCAGCTGCCCAACGGCACGTGGCAACGTCGGGTGACCCGCAAGGCGCCGGGCACGTTCGGTCTCTGCGCGACGATCAAACATCGCTTCGGCGTCGATCCTGTGCCCCACCTGCTCTGCAACGGCTTCACCAAGGAGGAGACCGAGGACGCCCTGATCGAGCTGCACTACCTGGGCATCGAGAACGTGCTCGCGATCCGCGGAGACGGGGAGCCGCGCGAGCCCGCCGGGGCGCGCGCCACGAACGTGTCGGCGCTCGACCTCGTCCGCCAGATCGGTGACATGAACGCCGGCCGTTACCTCGAGACACTGGAGGAAGCCACCCCCACCGACTTCTGCGTCGGCGTCGCGGCGTATCCCGAGAAGCACGTCGAGGCACCCAACCTGGAGTGGGACATCGACGTCCTGCTCGAGAAGGAGCGCGCCGGCGCGGGCTACGCCGTCACCCAGCTCTTCTACGACAACGACGTCTTCTTCCGGTTCGTGAAGGCGGCACGGGAACGCGGCGTGACGATCCCGATCGTGCCGGGGCTGAAGATCCTCACGAGGGCCGACCAGGTCCGGAAGGTGCCGGCCACGTTCGGGGTCGACGTGCCCCCCGCCCTCGCGGGCGAGGTGGCGGCCGCCCCCGACCGGGGGCGCGACATCGGCATCCGGTGGGCCGCCGAACAGGTGCGCGGCCTGCTCGACCACGACGTCACGGCCGTGCACGTCTACGTGATGCAGGACACGCGTCCGTTCGTCGAGATGATGAACCTCCTGCGGCCCGCCCTCTGAGGACGCCGCGGCCCGGCTCACGTTCAGTCGATGAGCGGCAGGTGCAGGGGCGTGCCCGCCACGCCGAGGTCGCCGATGGACAGGAACGTGTCGCCGACGTTCGCGATCGCCACACGGTCGAAGCGCTCCCCCACCCACGCGATGTTCGTCGGCGCGTCGAACGTCGAGGCGAGGTGGTCGTCGACCACGACGTCGACGATGCCGGCCGGGTCGATCCGCACGAGCCCGTCGGGGCGGTAGAGCGTGACCCACAACGACCCGTCGGCCGCGAGTGCCACGCCGTCCGGGTCGGTGTCGGGCAGCTCGGCCACCGTCGACGGCTCCCCGGCCGAGCCGTCGGCCTCGATCGGCACGCGGACGAGGCGTTGGGCCCTCGCCTCCACGACGATCAGGGCATCACCGTCGGGCGTCACGAGCGCGCCGTTCGGGTACCGGGGAACCGCGGTCGTCCACCGTTCCGTCTCGCCTCCACCGGGCGCGACCCGGACGATCTCCGGCCGATCATCCTCTCCCGAACACGTGACGTAGAGGGATCCGTCGGGTCCGAACGCCGCGACGTTCGGGCAGTCCATGTCGTCGCCGCCGACCCCCCGGGCGTACGTGACGACCTCGCCGGTCACGGGGTCCCACCGCGCGATCTCGCCCTGGCCCGCATCGCACGCGTAGACCCGTCCACGTCCGTCGACCGCGACCCCAAGCATCGAGCCGCCGCTCGACCCGACCTGCGTCACGTCGCCGTCGAGCGTCACCGCGTAGATCTCACCGCCCTCGCCTCCCGCGTACACACGGCCGTCGACGGGGTTCCACGCCACGCCCTCGGGGTGGTTGAGGCCCCCGGCGAGCTCGTCGAAGCGCTCGAGGGGGATCACGAGAGCCACCCCGCGACGTCGGCGAGCAACGCGTCGACGGTGCGGGCGGCGACGACCACCTCGTCGACCGCGATCTCCTCGGCGGGGTCGTGCGCGAGGCCGAAGTCGCCGGGGCCCCACACCACGGCCTGCGAGCCAGCGAGGTCGACGAAGTTGTGCGCGTCGGTCCACGCCGGCACCCCGATCGTCGCCGCGCGCGACTTGCCGACCTGCTCGGTCGCGCCGAGCAAGGCGCCGACGAGCGGAGAGCCCGCGTCGGTCTCGAACGGCTCCACGCTCTCCTCGACGAGCTCGACCTCGGCATCGTGGTCGGCCGCGAGCTCGCGCAGCCTCGACTCGATCTCGAGCGCCGAGGGCCCCCCGGGCACCACGCGGATCTCGATGCGAACCCTGGCGCGGTCGGGCACGACGTGCAGCTCGCCCCCGCCCTCGATCCACAGCGTGCCCGGCACGTTGCGACCGAGCATCGGGTGCTCGGTGCGGGTGAACGGCTCCTCGTGCACCGCCAGAAGCAGCCGGGCGGCCTTCTCGATCGCGTTGTCGCCGCGCTCGGGGAACGATCCGTGCGCCGACGCACCGCGCACGTCGCAGATAGCGTCGACGAAGCCGGCCTCGGCGAGCCCGACCTCGAGCCGGCTCGGCTCGCCGGCGATCACGTACCTCGGCTGCAGCTCGCTCGCCATCACGATCGAGCCACGGCCGAGCAGCTCCTCGTCGGTGCACACGCCGAGCGCGACCGGGAGCGATGCGAGGGCGACGCCGCGCTCGAGGGCGAGCACGATACCGAGCGCGAACGCGATCACCGACCCCTTGCAGTCGCCGGCGCCGAGGCCGCGCACGATGTCGCCGTCGAGCGAGGCTTCCCACGGCCACGTGGGCGTCACCGTGTCGATATGGGCCGTGAGCAGCAGCGCCGGGCGATCGGACCACCCGATCAGCAGGTCATCGGCCGTTCCGTCGACGGGCATGCGGGCGACCGGCAGCCCCCACGCCTCACATCGAGCCGCGAGATGGTCGACCGCGTCGTGCTCCTTCTCCGACGGGGAGTGGATCGCGACGAGATCCAGCAGCTCCCGCGCGACCCACGCGCGGGCCTCGGCGTCGTTCACGCTGAGAGCGCCTCGGCGATCGACTCGTCGAGGATGCCGAAGACGGTCGCCAGCTCCTCGACCGGCATCACGAGCGACGGCTGGATGTTGAGCGACGTCGTCGACGGGTCGATCAGCAGGCCGCGCCGCACGCATCCCCACGCGACCCGCTCCTGCAGGTCGAGATCGCGTTCCTTCGTCTCGCGGTCCTTCACGAACTCGATCGCCATGAAGCAGCCGGTGACCCGCACGTCGCCGATCGCCTCGTAGTTGTCCATGAGCCCGCGGAGCGCCTGGAGGCCCGCCGCCTCCAGCGCCATCACGTTCTCGAGGATCGGCTCCCGCTCGAACACGTCGAGCGTGGCCAGCGCGGCCGCGCACGCCGCCGGGAGCCACGACCACGTCGAGCCGGTCGAGACATCGTCGAAGTCCATCGACGACTCGGTGCCGAGCAACGCGCCGATCGGCATCACGCCGCCGCCCATCGACTTCCCCAGGGCCAGCAGGTCGGGCTCGACCCCGAACCGCTCGACGGCGAACATCGTGCCTGCCCGGCCGAAGCCGGTCTTCACCTCGTCGGCGCACAACAGGAAGTCGAACTCACGGCAGAGGTCACTGAGTGCGGGCCAGAACGTCTCGGGCGGGGCCACGCACCCGCCCGAGCCCATCACGGGCTCGATCACGAACCCCGCCACCTCGCGCGGGTCGACCGCGTGGTGCAGCAGGAAGTCGCGTAGGAAGTCCACCGTGCCGTCGCCCGTGCCACCGGGGCGGGCCGTGAACGGCGTGCGGTACGGGTTCGGGTACGGCACGTGCACGAACCCGGGCATCAACGCCCGGTAGCCGTAGGAGAGATCGCTCGTCTCGGCGCCGATCGCGCCGGCCGTGCCGGCTTCCCCGTGGTAGCCGCCCATGAACCCGATCACGATCGGCCGACCGGTCGCGCGGCGCATGAACCGCACCGCGGTCTCCACCGCCTCCGTGCCGTTCAACGCGATGTCGACCCGCGAGAGCGCGCCGGGAGCGATCGCGACGAGCCGCTCGGCCAGGGGAAGCACGTACTCGTGCGAGTAGTAGTGGGTGTCCTCGTTGCCGTAGCGCCTGAGGGCGTCGACGGCCGCCTCCGTGATGTCGGCGCGAGCGGCCCCCGCGGGCACCGAGGCCATCGCGCTGATGCAGTCGAGGTAGACGTTGCCGTCGATGTCCTCGACCTCGTACCCGGACTTGCGGCAGATCACGAACGGCCCGACCTCGTCGGCCAACCCCCGGTAGAGGACCTTCTCCTGCCGTTCGAGGATCTCGGCGGTGCGGGGCCCCGGCGGGGTCGCGACGATCTTCGGTACCGCTCGGTCGTCGCTGCCCACGCCGGTTCCCGCTCCCCCTGCCGATCCGCTCGGTCGGTTAGAGGCCGATGCTTCCCCAGTTCCCCGTGATCGCGCACGTGATCCCGGGCACCTGGATGTTCACGAAGAGCCACTTGCCGTCGGGGCTGAATCGTGGTCCCGCGAACTCTGAGAACCCGAGCCCGTCGCTCACCTTGAAGTCGTCGTTGGGGACGTACGGGTCGTACAGCTTGCCCGATGCATCGATGATCGACAGCCGCATCGGCACCAGGTTCTGGGCGAGGTTGATGATCGAGCCATCATCGAGCAGCGCACGCATGTAGCTGTCGTCTTCGGTTCCGTCCTCCGCGATGACGATCTGACCGCCGGGGCTGGTGCAGAGGTTGTCGGGACCGTCCAGCACCATCTGATCGTCGGACTCGTACAGGAGCTCGAGTTCGCCTCGCTCCTTCAGCGTCCCGATCTTGTCGGTCGGGGTGTACTTCCAGATCTGTCCCAGCTCGGCGTCTCCTCCGTCGGAGGAGTCGAAGACCACCGAGTTCCCGACCATCGTGCAACCCTCACCGCTCAGGAACCGTGCGGCGCCCTTCATGCGGGCCTGTCGGAGGATCGAACGAGCGTCGTCCTCGGCCTCCGGCGGGTTCGGGTCGTCGATCTCGACCCAGATGACCGGCAGGACCTCGCCGACGGTCTGCCCGACCACGGTGTTGTATCCGGGCTGGCCGGCGATCTTGAGCGCCTGCAGGGTGCCGCCCTTGGAGGGTTCCCCTGGTACGTCCGAAACGTACCGGTAGAAGCAGTCCGGATTGTTGTCCTCCGTCAGGTAGACCACGCCGTTGTCTGGATCCACCCCCGCGGCCTCGTGCACGAACCTGCCCATCCCCTTGATCGGCTTGAGCGCCTCGGACTTGTCGGCGAACGCGTCCACCTCGAAGACGTACCCGTGGTTCTTGAGGCGATCCGACTTCTTGCCGATCGTCGTCTCCTCGCAGGTGAGCCACGTTCCCCAGGGCGTCTCGCCCCCCGAGCAGTTCGAATCCATCCCGTTGGCGCTGACCCAACTCTCGAGCAGCTTCCCGTTCTGGTTGACGATCATGGTCGTCGTACATCCGGGACCCTTGCGGTCGTACGCCGAGCCCGGCCGACCGACGACCGACCCTCGCTCGATGTCGTTGCTGTCACCGAGCTCGTGGTTGCGCACGATCCGATAGTCGTCGCCGTCGGCGAACACCCCCATGCCGTCGTGGATCGGCGGGGTCGCGAACCCGTCCTGCATCGGTGAACCGAATGCCCCGAACGTCTCGTACGTGAAGCCCGGGGGAAGCGCGAGCTCCGCCCCGGCGACGACGAGCCCGTCGCCGACGGTGACCCCGCGAGGAGCCCGGACCTGGGATCCCTCGGCGGCGGCCGCGACGCCCGCGCTCCCCAGCGGTGCCAGTCCGGCGGCGGCGGCACCAGCCACCGAGTACCGGATGAAGTCGCGCCGTCCGATCCCTGCTGCCCCGTCACCTGATGCCGGCATGGGCATCCTCCCTCCGATGGTCGACAGTCAACACCCTACGAACGAGCGCACGTGCGAGTCAAGGGGCCGCCCGCAGGACCGCGACGCTCACGTGCGTCGCCGCGAGCCTCTCGCGTCGCGGAGCACCTCGCGTGCCGCGTTGCGTCCGTTCGCGCCCGTGACGCCGCCGCCCGGGTGCGTGCCGGCCCCGCACAGGTAGAGCCCGCGGATCGGCGTGCGGTAGTCGGCCCACCCGCGCACGGGCCGAAGGAACAGCAGTTGATCGGGGGCCATGTCGCCGTGCAGCGCATGCCCGCCCGTGAGGCCCATCAGCCTTTCCATGTCGAGCGGAGTGACGACCTGGCGATGCTCGATCAGGTCGGGCAGCTTCGGGAAGTGCTCGGCCATCGTGGCGATCGCGCGGTCGGCACGATCCTCCTTGATGTCGTCCCACTCGGCGTCGCGCAGGTGGTAGGGCTGGGAGTTCACGTCGATCGTCATGATGTGCTTGCCCTCGGGGGCGAGCGAGGGGTCGTGCACCGTCGGGAAGCACACCTCGATGTGGGCCGGATCGGCGGCGACGCCCTGCACCGCCTGCGCCTGCTGGAAGTCCATGTCGGCGACGAACGGGTTCATCTCCATGATGCCCGTGTGGTAGGGCTGCACGCCGCCCTCGGGCAGCCCCTTCACGTAGGGGAGCTCGCGGACGGCGAGGTTGATCTTGATGCTCGTGCCCATGCACCGGTAGACCTCGATGCGTGAGATGAACTCGCCGGGCAGGTCCTCGGGCTCGCACATCGAGAGGAACGTGCGCTTGGGGTCGGCGTTGGAGAGCACGCGCGTCGCCGCGATCTCCTCCCCGCTGGCCAGGCGCACGCCCACGGCCCGGCCGCCCCGGCTCACGATGCGCTCGACCTCGGCATCGCACCGGATCTCCGCCCCGGCCTCGCGGGCGGCATCGGCCATCGTGGCGGTGAGCACGCCCATGCCGCCGCGCACGAACCCCCACTGGCGCACGCCCCCGTCGACGTCCTCGCTCGCGTGGTCGTGCAGCAGCACGTACGCCGTGCCGGGCGTCGACGGCCCCGCCACGCTGTCGTTGATCGCGTGCCAGCCCATCGCGGCCTTCACGTGCTCGCTCTCGAAGCGCTCCGAGAGGAACTGGTTCGCGCTCGTCGAGAAGAGGTAGGCCAGATCGGCCAGGCGCTTGCGCTGCCGCAGGCCGATGCGCCCCCACTTCGCCAGGGCGCCGAGGTCGCTCAGCGATCGCACGCGTGGGTCGGGCGCCGTCCAGTTGAACGAAGGAAGCACCGCCTGTACGAGCTCGGCGAGGTCCTCTTCGAATCGGGGCAGCGCGCGCGCGTCGGCCGTCGAGAACTTCCGCGTCGCCTCGACGTTCTCAGTCATGTCGTCGCCCAGGTAGTAGCTGGCGCCGTCCGGGTACAGGTTCAGGGTCGGCCCTGCCGCGTCGACCGTGATACCCCGCTGCACGAGACGCATGTCCTGCCAGATCTGCTCGCGCAGCATCGACAGGACGTACGCGCCCGTCGACGCGCGGTAGCCGGGAGCGAACTCCTCGGTGTTGCAGGCGCCGCCCACGAAGGAACGTCGCTCGAGCACGAGGGTGCGCAACCCCGCACGGGACAGGTAGAACGCGGCGACGAGGCCGTTGTGGCCCCCACCGACGATCACGGCGTCGTACGCGGCCCGGCTCATCGGCCGGACGCTATCGGGCACGATTGTCGACTGTCAACCAAGGACGAGCGTCACGACGCGTCCTTGACGACCTCGCCGTCCTTCATCACGAAGGGCACCTGCTCGAGGATCGAGACGTCGTCGGTCGGATCACCTTCCACGGCGATGACGTCGGCGAACAGCCCAGGCGCGATCGCGCCTACGCGGTCCTCCCACCCCATCAGCTCGGCCGACCAGCGCGTGGCGCTCTGGATCGCCTGCATCGGCGTGAGCCCGTAGCGCACGTAGTAGGGGAACTGCCGGGCGTTCACGCCGTGCGGCGCGATGCCCGAGTCGGTGCCGAACGCGATGCGCACGCCCGCCTTCACGCACTTCGTGAACCCCTCGCGCTGGGCGTCGTTCGTGAGGTGGACCTTCTCGATCACCTCGTCGGTGTAGCCGAGTGACGGCCCGACCTCGAGCATGTAGTCGCCGTCGTACATGTCGGCCACCAGGTACGTGCCGTGCTCGGCCATCAGCTCGATCGCCTCGTCGTCCATCAGCGAGCCGTGCTCGACCGAGCGCACGCCTGCGCGCACCGCGCGCTTGATGCCCTCGGCGCCGTGCGCATGGGCGGCGACGTGCGTGCCGGCGCCCTCGGCTTCCTCGACCGCCGCCCTCAGCTCGTCCTCGGTGAACTCGGGCATGCCGGGGTTCGTGCCGCTCGTCAGCACGGCGCCGGTCGCGAGCACCTTGATGAAGTCGGCGCCGTAGCGCAGCACCTGGCGCACGGTCGATCGCATCTGGTCCACGCCGCTCGTCACGCCGAAGCGCAACTCGCGCGGCACGACCTCGTCGACGTCGACGGCGAGGCCGGTCACGTCGCCGGCTCCGCCGGGCGTCGTGACGTAGGCGCCCGCGCACATCATGCGAGGCCCGGGGAACCAGCCCGCCTCGATGCCTTCCTTCAGGGCGACGTCGGCGAACGCGCGGAACGTGCCGATGTCGCGCACGGTCGTGAAGCCGGCCTCGACCGTGCGACGCGCGTTGCGGACGCCGACGATCGCCTCCTGCGCGCTGGAGCGCATCACGAGCTGCGCGTAGCCCTGGCCGTTGTCGTCGTCGCCGATCAGATGCGAGTGCATGTCCATCAGGCCGGGCAGCAGCGTGTGGCCGGGCAGGTCGATACGGCGGGCGTCTGCCGGACCCTCGCCCGACGCCACGACGTCGACGATGCGATCACCCTCGACGATCACCGCGCGGTCGGGCACGACCTCTCCCCGCTCGGTGTCGATCAACCGGTCCGCCGTGATCACGATGCGCTCGCTCATGGCGCGGAGGATACCGCCTGGGGCCACTATTCCAAGCTGGACTAGAGGGTGGCGAGACCGCCGTGCAGCAAGCCCTCCAGCAGTCGCCGCAGCTCGTCGCCCTCGAAGCTGCGGTCGTGGCCGGCGCAGACGCGGCGCACCGGCAGGGACTTCAGCCGCCTCAGCGACGCCTCGGCTGCCTCGAGGTCGTCGAAGCCCAGGCGCGCGTCGACGTAGGCGGTGTCGCCGCTGAACAGCAGCCCGGTGGCCGCCTCCCACAGCGCGATGGAGCCGGGCGTGTGCCCCGGCACGTGCAGCACCTCGAGCTGTCGGTCGCCGAGGTCGATCACGTCGCCGTCGCTCACGAACGAGGTCGGCTCGGCGCCGGGCGCGACCCAGCCCGCGACGTCGAAGCCGTCGAGCGGCAGCGACTCGATCGTGCGCTCGGGCACGTCGAACCCGTAGTACGCGAACATCTCGTCCACGCCGTCGGGCTGGGCATCACGCTCGATCCGCACCGAGAACGGCCGGCGCGTCTCCGCCGCGTCGGCCTCGTGGCACCGGCGATCGTCGAACTCCGCGAGGCCGCCGACGTGGTCGAAGTGGCCGTGCGTCGCGACCGCGATCACGGGGCGACCGGAGGACAGTTCCTCGATCGCCGGGCGCAGCGCGCCGATGCCGTTGGCGGTGTCGACGACGAGATCGGCGTCGCGCCCCCGCACGTGCCACACGTTGGACTCCAGCATCGGGGTGATGTGGCCCTCGACGAGCAGGGTCACGCCGTCGCCGACGTCGTGCGTCCGCCACCACCGATCGGCGACGGGCAACGCCTCGGAGCTCACGCGCGATCCTCGAACAGCACCGACGGCGAGGGCTCGCGGAGGCAGTGCTCGGACGTCATCGACGCGTTGTACGAGCCCACGTTCGGCAACGCGACGATGTCTCCTTCGCGCACGTCGGGGAACGGATGATCCTCGGCGAACAGGTCGGGCCCCTCGTTGATGTGCCCCGAGAACGTCACGTCGTGCACCGGCGGTGCGTCGGCGGCGCGGCACAGGATCGGGAAGAACGGGATGCGATAGACGAAGTGCTCGTTGAGCACGTTCCAGCCGGTGTCGAGGCCGACGAACGTGGTCCCCTCGCGGTCCTCGACCGTCACGACCTCGGCCAGATGCACCCCGGCCTGCTTCGCGATGAGCTCGCCAGGCTCGGTGGCGACCGTCACGCCGAGCGGGCCGAAGTGGCGGGCCATGATCGCGGCCCACGCCGCGAGGTCGAGCGGCTCGTCGGTCGGACGGAACGGCACGCCGAGCCCGCCGCCCGTGTTCACCTCGACGATCGGGCTCCCCGCGTCGATCAGCGTCGCCGTGGCCTCGGCGACGCGGCGCATCACCTCGTCGACCACGTCGAGCTGGTCGTCGAAGTAGAGGTAGCCGGAGTGCACGTGCACCGTGTCGATCGTGAGGTCGTGGCGCCCGGCGATCTCGAGGGCGTCCGCGAGCCGTTCCGGGTAGATGCCGAACTTCGTCGGCTTCGCGCCCGCGTACGCGCTCTCGCTGCCACCGGCGTGCGTCGCCCCCGCGCGCGGATTCACCCGGACGCCCACGGTCCGGCCGGGAGCCAGGCGGCCGACGCGTTCCAGCTGGCTCAGCAGGTCGACGTTCAGATGACAGCCGGTCGGCAGGATGCGAGCGAGGTCGCGATCGGACAGGTTCGTGCCCGTGTAGCTGATCTCCTCGGGTCCCCAGCCGTGCTCGAGCGCCCACTCGAGCTCTCCCGGCGAGCACACGTCGAGGCCCACGTACGGAGCGCGCTCCCGCAGGAACCGCAGGAAGCCTGGCTCCCGCTGGGCCTTCAACGCGTACCGCACCCGGCCGGGGACACCCGACCCCTCGAACGCATCGCGCAGGGCCTCGGCCTGCTCGCGTGCGCGCTCGAGGTCGTAGACGAACAGCGGGGTGCCGTGCTCGCGCGCGAGGTGCTCCGCGTCGCGGCCGGCGACCGTGAGTCGGCCGTCGGCGATGCCGAGGCCCGGCCGAGCCCACCATGTGCGTTCCCCGGTCGTCGTCGCGCGCATCCGGCACAGGCTAGCGGGAGGTGGCCCGGGTCGTCGGCGGTGCCACGATGTCGCGTTGGTCACGCCGAGGGCGAGGAGCGGGAAGCAGCCTCCCGAGGAGATCGATCTAGCCCCAGGGCTCGGCGCGGGAATCACGAGGGGTGCGGGATCGCCGCGCCAGCAGCCTGGACGAATCATGGCTTCCGGGTGTTCATAGGGGTGGAGGCTCGGCATGACACACATGGAAGCAACGTGGGAAGGGAAGGGTGTGGGCGAGGTCGTCACCGGCGAGCTCGCCTTCGAGGCATTCTTCGAGCTCGAGCAAGAGCGCCTGCTGCGCGTGCTCTGGATGGTGACCGGCAGCCTCCAGGAGGCCGAGGACATCGTGCAGGACGCGTTCCTGCGCGTCTGGGAACGCTGGCACGACATCGGATCGATGGAAAGCCCAACCGGCTATCTGCACAACGCCGCGATGAACATCTTCCGGAACCGGTACCGCCGGGCCAAGCTGGCGCTCCGCAAGTCGGTCGGGACCGACCCGCCGATCGACGCGTTCGGCCTGGCCGAGGACCGCATCTCGGTCTCGAACGCACTCGCCAGCCTCACGCGCAAGCAGCGGGCCGCGCTCGTACTCACCGATCTGCTCGGCTACCCGGCCGAGGATGCGGGGCGGATGCTCGGCGTCCGGGGGTCGACGGTTCGGTCGCTGAGTTCGACGGCCCGGGCCGCGTTGAGGGAGTCCAAGGAGCTCGCCGATGAGTGATTACCGCAGCACGTTGGAACGCGAGCTCGAGCGGCTCTCGCCGCCGAGGATCCCCTTCGATCAGCTGGCGCGCCGCCGGGACCGGAGGCGTCGCGACCAGAGGATCAAGGCCGGGGTGCTCGGTCTCGCGATCGTTCTGTTCTTGGGATTCCTGGGCCTGAGCCTGAGTGCGATCCGATCGGCACCGCCGGTGCCGGTCGACGATCCCAGGCCGACGACGACGGGGCCGTTCGACCTGACCGGAGCCAGGCTTGTCGACACTGCTGTTGGACCGAGCCTCGACCCAACACGGACCGTGAAATGGGCCAACTACGACGTTCCCGCGACATCATTCGGTGACCCTCACATCGTCAGGGTCCGACATCTGGCCTCAGGCGGTTATGTGGCCCATTCCGTCGACCCTGGCTTCGTCTGGTTCTCTCGTGACGGATCTACCTGGTATGACGTCTCCGACCAAGAATCCGTCTACTCCTACGGCCCCTTCTGGATGGACGACGAATGGGCACTTGCTTCCACCCGGTCCAAGACGACAATCCTGCATAGGGACGGAGATGAATGGGAGATACTGGCCTCCCAACGCAGATTCCGCTTCTCGCGCCCGGTGGTCTCTGACGGGACGACACTGTTCGTTGGCTACGGAGTGGACGAAGATGTACTCCTGATCTGGGATGGATCCGGCGTTGAAACAGTGGATGCTCCCTGGGTCGACCTTGAAGAAGAGGTGGACGGCCTCGGCCAGAACGACCTTGTAGTGGCCACGGCTACCGGTTTCGTCGGGCTTGTGACCCGCCACGAAGGAGACCTGGACTGGCTATCCGGGCCGACGGAACTCTGGACGTCTGCGGATGGTCGAGAGTGGACCCAGGCCGGAGAGATTCCCTTCGCCGAGTCCGATGCAACCGGGATCAAGATTGCAGGGGGAGGGTGGACCGGTGCCGGGCGTGCATCTGAGCCAATGGTGTCGATGACGAGACTGGCCGCAGAAGGAGCTGGTCCCACGACCAGCTACTGGACGACGAGCGATGGGCTGACTTGGACCGAGACCGACGGTCCGAGCGAAGCTGGTAGGTCACCTGTGGACGGCTACTCCTTCGTCGCAGAGGACACGGACTCTGCCACCGTTTGGCATGGAAAGGCATGGATTCCCAGACAGTTCGGCACGGGGCTCGTGCTTCCCGGTGACCCATTCACCTACTCAGCTGACCAAGGTGAAACCTGGTTGGAGGTCGGGCCAGACGACCTCGGTGGCCCTTTGGTGCCCTTCTCAGAGAACGGCATCGCTGGCGACATCCTGTTCTCTTCAGGAGCCGACGGCCTCTGGATCGGCGTGTCTCCTCCCGCTCCATGACCGGGAATCGAGCGTTTGGGGGGCAGGTCTCCATCGTGCTGTTCCTGATCACGCTGGGCCCTGAACCTCAGAGTTCCCTGCAGTGAGCGATCATCGGCGGCGCCGCGCTCTCGCTCCTGCATTTCGTCGCCGCGAGCAGCTCGGCCGCGAGGCTGCAGCGTGTCGACCGCGACGACGCAGGGTGGCTGGTGGCCGGGAACCACAGGCCTCCTGACCTGCGGTTCTTCTGGGTGGAGGTGAACGGATTCGAACCGTCGACCTCTGCCGTGCGAAGGCAGCGCTCTACCGGGCTGAGCTACACCCCCAGGGGAGCCAGCGTAGCAAAGGGGTCTGCCACGGCCGAGCAGGCTAGGCGTCGCCCTGCAGGCGTCGCGCGTGCTCGTCGAGCGCGCGTTCGATGCCCTGCTGCATCGCCGCGATCGCGAGGTCGCCGCGGGTCTTCTCGATCAGGGACCGGGCGACGTCGGTGGAGCGGCGCAGGTTCATCGTGATCGCGTCGGGGTAGTCCATCGTGACGAGCACGCCGTAGAGATCCTCGAGCACGTCGAGCATCGCCTGGCCGCGTTCGACCTCGCCGGCGCGGAGCAGGTCGAGGATGTGGCGGCGACCTTCCCCGATCGCCTCGGCGATGCCGTTCAGGTAGGGCGCGTCCTCGACGCCGAGCTCGTCAGGGCCGGGCAAGGGATCGCCGGCGACGAGCGCCCGCGTGACGTTCGCCTCGGCGTACTCCTTCTGGGCGTCCTGCAGGTAGCCGGCGAACCGCACCTCGGGGTGGTCGGTCACCGCGTCGAGACCGGCCTGCATCGCGGCGCGCGACTCCTCGATCAGCTCGGCGGCGCGGTCGAACTCGCCGCGGTGCACGGCGCGGATCGCGTTGGCGCTCGAACGGATCGAGCGGCGGGCGGCGGGGAGCGCCTGCTCGCGCGCGGCGACGGTGGCGTCGAACCGGGTGTGGAGGTCGCGGGTGAGATCGTCGAGCGCCACGCCGAACCGGTCAGGCGCCGGCGGTGGCCTCGCCCGTGCGCACGACGACGTGCACGCGGTCGCCCTCGCCGAGCGTGCCGAGCCCGTTGAAGCTCGGTCGCGCCCGGGTACTGCGTCCCTCGGCCACGTACCGGGGCTGGGGCGCCGGCCGCGTCGGCGCGGCGTGGGACCTCTGGTGACGGTGCGGGGCGGTGCGGAAGGTGGACTCGCGGTGCTTGATCGTGAGCAGCAGCCAGACGTAGACGGCGAGCAACCCGACGAAGACACCCGTGACGGCCCACGCGACCCGCAGCGGCGGCACGAGCCCGATGAGGAACGTGATGCCGATCGCCTCGAGCATGAAGGTGAAGACCTGTCGGCGGCGCTCCCGGGTGCGAGCCCGGTTCCGTTCGGTGGGTCCCATGAACCGCACGCCCTTGCGGGGAGTGACGATCCAACGGCCCTCGGTGCCGTGCGACTCAGCCTGCGCCAATAGCTCCATCCTGCGTTCGAAGTCCCCGACGGACCCCTGGGGGGTCGACGTCCTGCCTCTGGTGGGGAGCAAGAACGCCACCCACATGATGCCCAAGACCGCGAGGGGCAACCACTCCACGCCCAGCCTCCCGTGGGGTCGGTGACTATCGGCGCTACCACATCTAGGCTGGGCCGGGACGCTACCACCACATATGGGGTGAAGCGATCACATCCGTGTGATTCAAACTTTTTTCCCGGAGCCGCGTTCCCGACACCGAGCGTTCACGTCGAACGCTGTATGCCGGTTGACGGAGCGCGGGACTCCCCGGTCGGGCTACAGCGGCCTGGATCAGGCGCCGGCGACGTAGTCGCCGCTCTTGCCGCCCGACTTCCGCAACAGCCGCAGGCCGTCGATGCGGGCGGCGCGATCGAACGCCTTGGCGGTGTCGTAGAGCGAGAGGGCGGCGACCGCGGCGGCGGTGAGCGCCTCCATCTCGACGCCCGTCCGGTCGGTCGCTCGCACCGTCGTCTCGACCCGCAGACGCCCGGAAGGCTCGTCGGGCTCGACGACTACGTCGGCACCGGTGACCCGGATCGGGTGGCAGTGCGGCAGCAGCGCGGGCGTCTGCTTCACGCCGATCACCCCGGCGATCTTCGCGGTCTGGATCGGGTCGCCCTTCTTCGTGCCGGCGACCAGATGTCCGACGGCCTCGGACGTCGTCGTGACCCAGCACTCCGCGGTCGCGACGCGCTCGGTCTCGGCCTTCGCGCCCACCTCGACGATGCGGGTGACGCCGTCGGCGCCGGCCTGCTCGCTCACCACCGCGACTCAGTCCTCGCCGGTGCGGAACACCATGACCTGCACCGACGAGCCGGCGGACGCGGTCTCCGTGCCGGGCGGGACCATCGCGAGGCCGTTGGCCCGTGCGACCGTCGAGATCAGGTTCGAGCCTCGACCTCCGGTCGGGGTGGCGACCCATCCGCCGTCGCCGCGCTCGATCACGACCCGCGCGTACTGCATCTTGCCCTTCGGCCCGCTCACGTCGGCGGTGAGCGTCGCGGTCACCTCGGGACGGTCGATCTGCGTACGACCCATCATCGTCAGCATCGCGGGGCGCACGAACAGCTCGAAGCTCACGAAGACGCTCACCGGGTTGCCCGGCAGGCCGAAGTACGGCTTGCCCTCGATCTGGCCGAAGCCCTGCGGCATGCCGGGCTGCATCGCCACCTTGTAGAAGTCGATGTCGCCCCGCTTGAAGAACGCCGCCTTCACGACGTCGCGCTCCCCCACCGACACCCCGCCCGACGAGATGAACGCGTCGGCCTGGATCAGGTAGTCGAGCACGGTCTCCTTCAGGGAGTCGGCGTCGTCCTTCACGATGCCGGCGAGCACGGGCATCGCGCCCGCCTCGCGCAGCGCCCCGAAGATCGTGAACGCGTTGGAATCGCGGATCTGTCCGTACTCGGGGGTCTCGGTCGGGGGGATCAGCTCGTCGCCCGTCGAGAGCACGACCACGCGTGGCCTCGGATGCACGAGCGGCGTGGGGAATCCCGCGTTCGCGAGCAGTCCCAGCTCGGGAGCGCCCAGGCGTTTGCCGCGTTCGACGAGCACCGTGCCCTCGGCGACGTCCTCGCCCACCGGACGTACGTGACGCCCCGCGGTCGCGGCCTCGACGAGCCGCACGACCTCGCCGTGCACCTCGGCGTTCTCGATCGGCACGATCGTGTCCGCCCCCGCCGGGATCGGCGCGCCGGTCGCGATCGCCACGGCCTCGCCGCCGCCGACGGTCGCCTCGGGGCGGTAGCCGATCAGGGCGCGGCCGACGATCTTCAGCTCGGCCGGGCGCTCCGGCGACGCCTCGGCCACGTCGGAGGAGCGCACCGCGAACCCGTCCATCGCCGACGACGGGAACGCGGGAAGGCTCTCGGTCGCGACGACGTCCTCGGCCGAGACGCACCCGTGCGCCTCGGTGAGCGGAAGCTGCAGCGGCGCGAGCTGCTGGATCGACTCGAGCACCCGGGCGCGTGCGTCCTCGACGGGGACCAAACCTTCGGCGGAATCGTGATCGTGGACCCTGGGGGGATGGTCGGTCATACCCGCAGTCTAGCCACGGCAGCAGGTCCGGCTCGCGGCTATAGCAGCTTCTTGCGTTGCACGAAGTCGGCGAGCCAGTCGCGGAACCCCGGGCCGACGTCGTCGCGCTCGATCGCGAGCTCGACGGTGGCCTTCAGGTAGTCGAGCTTGTTCCCGGCGTCGTAGCGACCCTGCTCGAACGTGAAGGCGTAGACCGCCTGTTCCTGGGCGAGCAGGTTGATCGCGTCGGTGATCTGGATCTCGCCGCCGTGGCCGGGCTTGGTCTGGCGCAGCGCGTCGAAGATCTCGGGCGTGAACACGTAGCGCCCGATCGAGGCCAGGTTCGAGGGCGCCTCGTCGGCGGGCGGCTTCTCGACGACGGAGCGCACCTTGGCGAGGTTCTCCTCGACCACCTCGGGCGTGATCGCGCCGTAGGCGGAGATCTCGCTGCGCAGCACCTCCTGAGCGGCGAGGACCGAGCGTCCGTACCGCTCGTGCACGCGGAGCATCTCGCGCAGCAGCGGCACCGACGGGTGGATCAGGTCGTCGCCCAGCAGCACGGCGAACGGCTCGCCGGAGACGTGGGCCTCGGCGACCGCGACGGCGTGCCCGAGGCCGAGCGCCTCGTGCTGGCGCACCGTGTGGATCTGGGCGAGGTCCGTGAGCTCGCGGATCTGCTTCAGCTCGTCGTACTTGCCGCGGGCCTCGAGCTCGGCCTCGAGCTCCGGCGAGCGGTCGAAGTGGTCCTCGATCGCGCCCTTGCCGCGGGCCGTGATGATCAGGATGTCGGTGAGCCCGGCGCGCACGGCTTCCTCGACCACGAGCTGGATCGAGGGCGTGTCGATCAGCGGCAGCATCTCCTTGGGCACGGCCTTGGTGGCCGGCAGGAACCGGGTGCCGAGCCCGGCTGCGGGGATCACCGCCTTCCTGACCTTCACGCTACGCCCTCCTCGTGCGGGAGCCGAAGTGTACGCGCGGAGCAACCCTGCGAGCCAGTCCTCCGTTCTGGGTAGTCCGTTCGGACCCTGGGCTTCCCGCATCGGCGGGCTGCCAAACGCACCGGCGAGCGCCGGTACACTCGGCGAGCCATGCCGACCTACGAGTACGTGTGCAAGAGCTGCGGTCACCTCTTCGAGATCGTGCAGTCGATGCGCGACGACCCGCTCACCGAGTGCCCCGAGTGCGCCGGAGAGCTGCGCAAGGTGTTCGCGCCGCCGGCGATCTCGTTCAAGGGGTCGGGCTTCTACGCGACCGACCACGGGAAGAAGGCCAAGACCGGGGCCGAGACGGGCGACACGAAGCCCGGAGGCGGCTCCTCCGACGCGAAATCCGGCGAGAAGAAGGGCGAGAAGAAGGGATCGAGCGGCGCGTCCGGTGCCGACGCCAAGAAGGACGCCCCCGCGCCCGCGAGCAGCTCGACGTCGAAGAAGGAAGGGGGCGGTGGCTCGTGACCGGCGCCGATATCGGGGTCTTCGGCGGGTCCGGCTTCTACTCGTTCCTCGACGACACCGAGACGGTCGAGGTCGAGACCCCCTACGGCTCGCCGAGCGCCGCGGTCACGATCGGCGAGGTCGGCGGGAAGCGCGTGGCGTTCCTGCCGCGGCACGGCTCGCGGCACGAGTACCCGCCGCACCGCATCCCGTACAGGGCGAACCTGTGGGCGATGAAGGAGCTCGGTGTCGGTCGCGTGCTCGGTCCGAACGCGTGCGGATCGCTGCAGGCCCACGTGAAGCCGGGCGACTTCGTGATCTGCGACCAGCTCGTCGACCGCACCCGCGACCGTCCGAACACCTACTACGACGGCCCGGTCACGACCCACATCTCGTTCGCCGACCCGTACTGCGACGTGATGCGCTCGACGATCGTTGAGCGCGGGCGCGAGATCGACATCCCGATCCACGACCGAGGCACCGTCGTCGTGATCGAGGGACCGCGCTTCTCGACCCGATCGGAGTCGGCGTGGTTCGCGAGTGCGGGGTGGGAGGTCATCAACATGACCCAGTACCCGGAGGCCCTGCTCGCCCGCGAGCTGGAGCTCTGCTACGCGAACATCTCGCTGATCACCGATTACGACGTGGGCGTCGAGGGAGTGCCACCCGTGACCCACGAGGAGGTCGTCCGCGTGTTCACCGAGAACAACGAGAAGCTCCGCGACCTGCTGTTCGCCGTGATCCCGGCGTTGCCCGCGGCGCGCGACTGCGCCTGTGCGACCGCACTCACCGGCGCGCGCTTCGAGGTCTGACGTGGCACGCGACCAGGTGCTCGCTCGCATCGAGCTGTCGTTCCGCACCGACGACGACCCGCAGGCGTTGGCCGACCGCGTGCGGGAGGCGGCCGCGCTGATCGTCGGACGCGATGCGCTGGAGGAGTTCCGCGTGCGCGTCGTGCCGCTCACGCACAAGCCGACGGCCTCGGGACCGGACTGAACGCATCCCGTCGGTGACGTCCGTCACGGACGCGAGGGATCCCCGCCCGTAGCGTCCGGCGCATGTTCGCTCCGTTCCGCCGACGCCTGCCGAGGTCGGCCGTCGTGTGGTTCGGGTGCGCCGCGGTCGCGGCGCTTGCCGCCGTGCTCGCGTTGCGCGCGCACGTCGCGAGCCTCGAGGCGACGAGGCCCGACGTGGGCTCCCCGACCGCGGTCGTGGCGGCCGCGGCCGACCTCATGCGGGGGTCGATCCTCGACGCCGGGTCGCTGTCGATCGTCGACGTGCCCTCGACGCTCGTGCCACCAGGCGCGCTGACCTCGCCCGACGAGGCGAGCGGGCGGGTGCTGGCCGCCGATCTCGCCGAGGGTGAGGTCCTCACGCACACGCGCCTCTCGGGCGCCGGCAGCGGCCCGGTCGCGGCGTTGGTGCCGGCCGGCCTACGGGCGTTCGTGCTCCCGGCCGGCCCGCCGGCCGGCACCGTCCGCTCGGGCGACGAGATCGACGTGCTGGCGACCTACGGCGCCAACGCAGGGCGCCCGTACACCGAGACGGTGGCCTCGGGGATCGAGGTCCTCGACGTGGTCGAGGGCGGCCCGCCCATCGCGAGCGCACCGGGCGGGGCGATGACCGGGCCGCCGATCGTGGTGCTCGCCGACCCCCTCACGGTCGAGCGACTGGCGCGCGCCGCGAGCCTGGCCCTGCTCTCGATCGCGATCGTCGGCGACGAGGCGCCGTTCACCGACACGTTCGCTGAGGCCGGCGCGACCGTCGAACTTCAGCCCACGAACGGGCCGAGCCCGTAGCGGTTGACCCAGCCTTCCGTGTCGATGCCGTGCCACGGCGGCACCTCGACCCGGCGGTGGCCCGGCGTTCCGCTCAGGATCACCTTCCGCAGGCGCACGTTGTTGTCGTAGGCCAGCTCCTGGAGCTGGCGACCCGGGTTCGCGACGACCTTCACGAAGTAGGTGCCGTTCGGCACGTCGCTGATGTCGAACGACTGCCCGGCCACGTACTGGTAGTAGGTGTCGCCCCAGCCCACGGGCAGCACCTCGCGGATCCAGCGGTCGTTGGGCCCCCCGCACGACGTCCAGAGGCCGACGTTGCCGGGCTGCAGCTCCGCCGCGGGCAGCGTGAGGTCGATCGCGTCGGTCGGCACGAGGCAGAACGCCTCCTTGGAGCTCTTCACGACCGTCTCGCGGTCCTCGGCCAGCAGCTCGTACGCGGCGAACTGCTTGAAGTGCCAGTGGTCGTGGCCGTGGCGGTCGTCGAACTCCATCTCGCCGACCTGCGCGCGCCCGACGGGCTCCCCGTCCTCGTAGAAGTACTGCCAAGCGTCCATCACGGCCTCGCCCTCGCGTCGGAATCCCTCCACCACGAGCGGACCGTTCCCCGCGACCCACACGTTGGCCCCGAACGCGAGGTAGTCGCCCCGGCGTGAGCGTCGGACGTCGATACCCCACGACGGCAGCGGGCGCAGGTCCGGCAGCCCGGCATCGCCGGCAGCGCGGACGGTGGGCACACCCGGCGTCGGCGCTCCCATGTCGGCGTCCGCGTGAGTCGGCGCGGGCTCACGTCCCCGACGAACGTTCTTGACGACGAGCGTGGTCTCGGCCGCGGCACCGGCCGGGTCGATGCCGAACAGATCGAGGTAGCGCTGTGCGATGCGCACCTCGTATCGATAGCGACCCTCTCGCAGCCGCAGATACGTGCCCTGCCACATGCCGTCGGCGATGTTCGCGCCCCAGTCCTGCTCGATGCCGTAGATCATCCCGAGCGTGAACGGGTTCCAGCTGCAGTAGTACGGGTACACGGGGAACGACGGCCCGTCGGGCCCGAGGCGCGTCTTGTTCCACACGTTCGGGCAGAACGACACCATGCGGTTGAACCGGATCTCGCCGTCGCGATCGGTGATCGTCACGCGGAAGAACCTGGTGAGGCCCATCCAGCCGTCGATCACGTCATCGGGCAGCACGGCGGTGCCCCCGCCCGGCAGGTGCTGCAGGGTCGTGATCGGCGTGTCGTAGTCGGGACGCGACACCTCGAGCTCGAGGTCTCCCCCGCTCGGCGCGAGCAGTATCCGTGGGTCGACCGAGACGTCGCCGGAGCCGTACCGGCGGCCGGTGACCGTGTCCCTCGTGGCGATGAGACGGAGCTGGGGGCCGGCGTCGCCCGCCGAGACCGGACCGACCCCGAACGTCGGCACCGTGCTCACCAGGAGCATCGCCACCACCGCGACACTCACCCGTCGTCGCTTCGACATGGGAAGCCTCCATCACCCGGGGCGGCCCCCGCACGACGTGACGCACGAGGGGGAAGTCGGCCCGACCCTATCCCCTCGGTGCGTCCGCGCACAACCGGTCGTTCGGCCGTTCCGAGGGCCTCGGAAGGCCGCTAGCATGTGGCGGCCTCCCTCCCACCGCCGAGCCCAACGAGGAACCGGAACCGTCATGAGCGTGCGTCGATGAGCGTCCCGATCGTGAGCGGCCGACGATGACCGTCTGGGAAGCGATCGTGCTCGGCTTCGTGCAGGGCGCCACCGAGTACGCGCCCGTCTCGAGCTCCGGGCACCTGATCCTCGTGCCGTGGCTGTTCGGCTGGGAGCAGCTCGGCGGCAACGCCGACTTCGCGAAGAGCTTCGACGTCGCCCTGCACATGGGGACCCTGCTGGGCGCCGTGATCTACTTCCGGCGCGACCTGTGGCGCTACCTGAAGGCGTGGCTGCACACCCTCGCCGCACGGGCGATCTCGACGACCGACGAACGCATCGCCTGGGCGCTGGTGGTGGGCACGATCCCGGGCGCGATCGTGGGCGCGCTCGCCGAGGACGTGATCCAGGAGCGGCTCGGCGCCCCCGTGTTGATCGCCGTGATGCTCGCGATCTTCGGCATCGTGCTCTACCTGGTCGACAAGCGCATGCCGAGCGTGCGCGGGATGGACTCGATCGGCGTGCGCACCGGTCTGTTCCTCGGCGTCGCGCAGGCGATGGCGCTGCAGCCCGGCGTCTCGCGGTCGGGGGTCACGATGACGGCCGCGCGCGCGATCGGCCTCGACCGCGAGACGGCGGCGCGGTTCTCGTTCCTGCTGTCGCTGCCGATCATCGCGGGGGCGGGGCTCTACAAGGCCAGCGATCTCGCGACGACCGGGTTCCAGGGGTACGAGGCGCAGTTCTTCTGGGGATTCGTGTCGTCGGCGATCAGCGGTTTCCTCGTGATCTGGGGGTTGCTGAAGTACCTGAAGCGCCACGACTTCAAGGTGTTCATGCTCTACCGGCTGGCGGTGGCGGCGCTGGTGCTCGGACTCGTCGCGGCCGGGGTGCGCGAAGCCACGATCTGAGCAGACGGCACCGGTCGCCGCCGGATGCACCGAACTCGACGAGGTCGGCGGGAGACCGTGAGCTCATGGGGAGACCACCCGGATCGCATCCTCGTCGGCGTAGGCGAGCCGCCCGTCGGCGAGGGCGATGACGCCGATCGAGCAGTCCGTGGCGAGCGGCACGGCGTCGGGCATCGCGATGCCGCCGACGACCCGATAGGTCCTCAACGTGCGGGTCAAGTAGGTGCAGAGGGCGAGACGTCCGTCCGCAAGCACCGCGAGTCCACTCGGCACCGAGTGCGCCGGGAGTATCCCCAGCACCACCGGGTCGGGTCCGGCGTTCCCGATCGCCAGGCGTTCGTCGCCGGGCCCACCGACGTTGTCGGCGACGAACAGTGTGCCGTTCGGAGCGAACGCGAAGGCGAACGGATTGTTCCAGCCCGACGAGATCGTGGCCGGGCGCTGGTCCGGGGGTCCGTCGGGGTCGATCGCCAGCATCTTGCCGTTGGGGGCCGTCGGGTCGGCGGCCGCCCGTGGGTCGAGGAGGTCACCGACGCCGACCACGAGCGTTCCGTCGGGCGCGAACGCGATCCTGCCGCCGTTGGCGCGATCGGCGCTCGGCGGGCCCGCCCACACGACGCCCCCACCGAGTCGTTCGATCCTGTAGCCTGCCCGACGGCGCGGTCAACGAGACGAAGACCTCGTCGCCGCGTGTCGCGATGCCGAGGAGGCCCCGCTGCTCACCCTCGGTCGACACATCGACCTCGCCGATCGCCTCGGCGCCACCGGATGGGTCGACCCGCATCACGCGACCGGTGAGACGCTCGCCGTAGAGGAGGCCTCCGCCCGGCAGCGCGACCATCGCGGCCGGGAACGCGGCGTCGGGTATCAGCGTCGACGTCGGAGTCGGGTCACCGGCCGCGATGTCCCTCGACCACGGCCGCACCGATCGCCGCCACGGCCACCGTCGCGGCGATCGAGAGCCCGTCGGCCCATCCCTCGGCTCAGCGCGCGCTCGGGGTCGGACGGCGACGCGCCTCGCAAGGGCGCTCGGGCGAACGCTCGCATGCCGTCCTCGAACCCCACGGTCGCTCGGAACCCGAGCTCGCGCGAGGCCTTCGCGGGGGAAGCGAACACGTGGCGCACGTCGCCGAGGCGGTAGCCGCCGTCGACGCGTGGTCGAAGAGCATCGTCGCCGAAGGCGCCGGCGAGCGCCCGCGCCATCTCTCCCACGGTGTGCGGCGACGTGCTCGCGATGTTGAACGCGCCGTCGGCGCTCGACTCGAGCGCCCGTACGTTGGCGTCGGCGACGTCGCGGACGTGCACGAAGTTCCGCATCTGGCGTCCGTCCTCGAGCACCGACGGCGCATCGCCTCGCTCGAGGGCACTCCGGAAGATGCTCGCCACGCCCGCGTACGGCGTGTCCCGGGGCATGCGAGGACCGTAGACGTTGTGGTAGCGCAGGGCCGCCACCGGTCCACCGTGCTCACGCGCGTAGGCGGCGCACAGATGCTCCTGATGCACCTTCGTGGCGGCGTAGACGTTGCGCGGATCGAGCGGCGCCTCCTCGGTGATCGCCTCGGCGGCCAGGGTCGCACCGCACGAGGGACACCGCGGGTCGAACCGCCCGACCTCGAGGTCCTCGATGCGGCGAGGCCCGGGACGAACGACACCGTGCTCGTCGCATCGGTACCGCCCCTCGCCGTAGACCACCATGCTGCTCGCGAGCACGATCGGCCCGCGGAAGCGTCGCTCGTGCAGCGCACGGAGCAGCGTCGCGGTACCGAGATCGTTGTGGGAGACGTAGGCGTCGACATCGAGGAAGTCGACGCCCAGCCCCACCTTCGCCGCCTGGTGGCAGACCGCGTCGACTCCTTGCACGGCCTGCCTCACGGCCACGAGGTCCCGCACATCGGCATCCATGTGCTCGACGTCATCGCGCAGGTACTCCGGACGACCGGCATGCGCCGACGGCGCGATGACGTCGAGCGAGATCACGTCGTGGCCGCACGCGACCAGCGCATCGACGATGTGCGACCCGACGAAGCCGGCCCCGCCGGTCACCAGCACGCGCACGTCGGACCCCTCACCACGGCGACATCACCAGTGCCTGCACCAGCAGGGCCCAGGCGAGCTGGGCACCCAGCCATCCACGGCGGGCAGTGGGCGACGCCTCGGCGTAGGCCGCGGTCGCCGCCACCACGAGCCAGGGCAGGAACGGCAGCCAGATGCGTTCGACCTCGCCCTTCGACAGTCCCGAGAGATCGGCGAGCACGATCGCGACGAGGGCCCCGCCGGCGAGCATCCAGGCCCCGCCGCGCCGCAGGCGGGTGAGCCCCACCCAGACCGCCGGGCCGACGGCGACCGCGGCGGCCGCGAGGTTCGCGACCACGAAGTAGGGATACGGCCGAACCCGTGCGAGGCTCAGCGCGTACGCCTCCCGCGTGGCGGCGAGCCCGTCCAACCACCAGAAGCCGCCCGCGGCGGCGATTCCGACGGTCGCGGCGACGGGCACGCACGCCAGGCCGAGCACCCGCACCCGTCCGCGACGCCATGCCACGACCGCCGGCACGCTCGCGAGGAGGACGATGCCGTAGGAGAGGAACACGGAGACCGCCCACAGGGCCCCGCCCGATAGCGCGAGCACGACGCTGCGACGGCCCCGCCGGCCGGTGGCGAGCACGCAGAGCGCGACCGCCCAGGCACCCACCCCGAGGAACACCGCGTCGCCCGAGGACCACCAGATCGCGATCGACGAGAAGACGAGGAACGGTGCGGCCGCGCGCGCCGCCCGCTCGCCCGCGACCTCACGGGTCGCGAGCAGCAGCGCCGGAACCGACGCGGCGCCCGCCACGTGCTCCAGCCCCGCCACCCACGCGGGTGTCGCGAGGCCGAGCGGGCGCAGACCCCGGAGCAGCAGCACCATGCCTGGCGGGTGGGCCTGGACGTGGGTCGGCCACGACCGGGTATCGGTGATCAGCGAGTGCAGGAACGACCCGACGCCGTCGATCGCGGGCAGCGCCGCGAGGTAGTCGACCGCCGACCCCGAGGAGCGGGTGAAGCCCGCTGCCCCGTCCCATGCCGCGAGCGCCGCCGACCAGACGAGCGCTGCGGCGAAGCAGGCCCACATCAGGCGGCGCCACGGGAGGGTGCGCGCGAGGCGGTCGGCGCCGCCCGCGGCGCACGCCGCCACCATCAGGGCCGGCAGGGACCACCAGGAGACGCGCGGGTCGATGTTGCCGGTCAGCGGTGGGGCGTTGACGCGCATGCGGGCGCCGCGCGACTGGAGCCATCGCCCCCAGGCGTGCACGACGCCGACGGCTCCGAGCCCGACGACGAGCGCTGCGACCGTCGCTCGTCGCATCGCGCCGCTCGAGGGCACCGGCGAGCGAGCGAGGCCGCCCGGGTCGCTCGACCCCGCTCCCGGGTCGCGGCCGGACGTCGCGTGGTCCCTCAGGGTGGCCGGGCCGCGACGATCGCTCATGAGGACCCCCGTCGCGTGCGGGCGAGCAACACCGCGGCGGCGACTCCCCAGACCAACGCCAGGACGAGCGCGAGGCCCAGCGCGTAGTTCCGAGGCAGGAAGCTCGGGTTGTCGGGCTGCGCTCCCCATCCGGACACCAACGGCACGGCGAACAGCACCACGACCGCGCTCACGATGAGCGCGCCGAAGAGCAGCCCCCGGCCGGCACGGGACGACACGCCGCGCAGCCCGGTCGCGATCACGATCGTCGCCGGCGCCAGCAGGAAGTCGTGGACGAGGGCAAGGCCGACGTAGAAGGCGGCGAAGTTGAGGGGCTTCGTCGCGCCCGCCTTCGAGAAGAGCGAGATCAGTCCGAACCCCATGACGACCGTGCCCACGGCCAGACACGACCAGAACAGCGGCCCATACCTGCTCGTGAGCTCCGCCGGGTCCACGGACGGAGACCGCCGACCGTCCGTCACGTCACCACCACCGAGGTCACCCATTTCGTCTGTTGCACCCCGGGACGGTTCGGCCCGATCAGCCGCACCGGGAACCCGTGATCGATGTGCAGCGGCGCCCCGTTCAGCTCGAGCGCCAGCATCGTGTCGGGGTCGAGGATCTGCCCGGCGTTGACCTCGCTCGACGCGTACGCGGCGCCGGGACGCTGCAGCGACGCTACGGTCGCCGAGGCCGCACCATCGGCTCCGGCGAGGGCGAGCAGGTCACGCAGCGGCACCCCGCGCCACCGCCCGGCCGCGCTCCACCCGTCGACGCACGCGATCACGAGATCGGCATCGCGGTGTGCCAGCGCGCGCATCTCGTCGAGCGAGAGCGAGAGCGGGGTGCCCACGTTCCCCTCGACGGTCAGTCGCCACGAGGCGCTCATCGCGGCATCGACGACGCCGGCCGAGCTCGCGGTCTTGTTCACGGGCAGGCCCTGGGGTCCGACGCGCGGATCACGGGGCGCCAGCACCGAGATCGCTGCGAACGGACGGAGCGTCTGGCCGACCGTGGCCACGACGAGCGCCGCAGCCCCCCCGAACGCCGCCCCGAGGAAGCCACGACGCGACAGGCCGCCCCACGCGCGTTCGTCGGCGACGGCTTCGCTCGTGACGTCCGGAGACCGCCCCGACAGCGCGCGACGCGCCGCGCCCGCCTTCGCGCCGACGTGCACGATCAGCGCGCCGATCGTGATCCACGCCGCCGCGTAGTGCGCGGGCGGGAACGAGAAGTCCCATGGGAACCACCGCGAGATCGACCCGACGCCGGTGAACAGCAGGAAGAGCGAGCCTCCCACCAAGGGTAGGAGCGCGAGGCGCTCGATCAGGTGAGCCGCGCTGCGCAACGGTGGCCACGTCCAGAACCGCGGGTACACGGTCCAGAGCTTCGCGAGCAGCAACGGGATCGACGCGATGCCGGTGGTCACGTGCACGCCCTGTGAGACCCGGTAGAGCCAGCCCGGACGTGCCGGCCACGCGAAGAACGAGGGCGGATGCTGGATCAGATGCGAGAGGAACCCCGTGAGGAAGCAGACCGTGAACGTCACCCCCAGGGAGATGCCGAGGATCGAGGCCACCCGCACCGAGTGCAAGGGACTGCGGAAGGTCTCCTCACGGAAAGGTCCGACCCTGGGAGGCGTCAGCCGTTCCAACGGGGTCGGCGAGCCCGTCATCGCGCGTCCAGCCTCGCGAACCACCGACCGGCTTCGGTCCAGAGGCTCTCGAGCAGCAGGTCCGCCCCATCGGCGAGCTCACCCAGACCGTCGACGCCAACGCACGCCCACGGGAACCACTCCGTCGCGCCACCGGGCAGCTCCGCGCGGACGTGGAGCCGTTGGATCGCGACACCCGGCCCATCGACCTCGACGAGCAGCCGGCCGCCGAGTCGCAGGAGCGAGCGGGCCCGCCGGAACAGGGCGTGAGGGTCTCCACCGATGCCCACGTTGCCGTCGAGCAGCAGGGCGCTGGCCCAGCGCCCCTCGTCGGGCAGCGGGTCGAACACGGACCGCTGCACCACCTCGGCGCCGCGAGCCCGAGCGGCGGCCACCGCCGCGCTCGACGAGTCCACCCCGACCGCTCGGATACCGCGGCGGCTCAAGGCCGCACAGTGCCGGCCGGGTCCGCAGCCGAGATCGAGCGCGGGCCCGATCGCGAGACCCAGGACCGACGCCTCCTCCTCGGCGGGCTCGGCCCACCAGCGCCCACTGGACAGCGAGATGACCTTGCCGCATCGCGAGCGCAGCACCGTCTCCCGTTCGGGCAGGCCGACGGCGGACGCGTGCGCCACGGTCCACGCGACGGCGCTCACACGCTCACTCCGAGGGCCCGTCTGCGTCCGATCGCGCTCTCCTCGACCGCGGCGGCGAACCGCGACCCCGGCACCTCCCGCGCCACGGCAGCAGCGTCCTCAGCGAGGTCGACGTCGCGCAGCGTCGGCAGCTCTGCCACCCGGAGCGATCGTGTGTGCAGCCGGGCCCGCTGCGCGTGGAGCGTCCGATCCGTGCTCATCGGCACCCCGAGGAAGACGTCGTCGTCCGCTCGCCTGAGGCCGATCGCCCACCACCCGCCGTCAACGGCCGGGCCGAGCACCGCATCCACGTCGCCTGCCGATAGCCGGACGCACGCCTCGGCGAGGAGAGCCGGTGAGACCTGGGGCGTGTCCATCCCGATCAGCAGCGCCGGAGCCCCCACGTCGGTGAACGCCGCCGCCAGCCGCACGTCGAGACCCTCCCCGCGTTGCGGTCGCACCGGCACCCCGGCCGGCAGCCACGGGCCGGGCGCTCCGTCGAGCACCACGACCGGATCGACCCCGGCGACCCCGCACACGGTTTCGAGGGTGTCGGCGAGCGCCGCTTCCGCGATCGAGGCCGCCTCGGCCGAGGTGCACGGCGGGCAGAGACGCGTCTTGGCCCGCCCGGGGACCGGCTCCTTCGCGATGACGATCAGGCGCATCGCATCACCCGCGCGAGGTCGCGCATCGCCCGCACCGTGCCGCGCACCGTGCCCGTGACCTTGCTGGCTCCGGACCGCCTGCGGTAGGGAACCGGCGTCTCGCCGACGCGCCATCCCGCGGCGCCCGCGGCGAGCACCATCTCGAACGGCCAACCGAAGCGACGATCGCGCAGACCGAGGGCGAGCACGGCGTCCCGCCGCATCGCCCGCATCGGCCCGAGATCGCGCAGCGGCACTCCGATCCGCCGGCCGATGCCGAAGGCGACGACCCGGTTCCCCGCGCGAGCGTGTGCCGGCCACGCACCCGACTCGGCGACACGACTCCCGAGCATGAGATCGAACCCACCCACCCGCACCGGGTCGGCGACTCGCCAGAGGTCGCCGGGGTCGAGCGTGGCGTCGCAGTCCATGAAACAGACGATGTCGTGATCCGCGGCGGCGAGCCCGGCGAAGCAGGCCGCCCCGAACCCCCGAGTGGGCTCCTGCACGACGACGGCCCCGAGGGATCGAGCGATCTCGGCGGAGCCGTCGGTCGATCCGTTGTCGACGACGATCGGGCGGTACCCGCTGGGCATCCGAGCGAGGACCCATGGCAACGCCTCGGCCTCGTCGAGCACGGGCAGGATCACGTCGATCACGGGGAGCAGTCTCGCGACCCGGCATTACCGACCGATTACGGCTCGCCCGGGGCCGGGCCGGTTCCGTCACGTTCCGGAAAGAACCGTGGTGCATGCTGCGTTGGTGCAAGAGATGCGGGTGCTGGTGGTCGACGACGAGCCGATGGTGCGCGAGGTGCTCGCGCGTTACCTGCAGACCGAGGGGTTCGAGGTCGACACCGCCGGTGACGGCGAGCAGGCGCTCGACCGGTTCGCCACCGACACCCCCGACCTCGTGCTCCTCGACCTGATGCTGCCGCGCATCGACGGCCTCGAGGTGTTCCGCCGCATGCGCGCGAGCGCCGACGTGCCCGTGATCATGCTGACGGCGCGGGGGCAGGAGACGGACCGCATCGTGGGGCTGGATCTGGGTGCCGACGACTACGTGACGAAGCCCTTCTCGCCGCGCGAGGTCGTCTCGCGGGTGCGCGCGGTGCTCCGTCGCACCGCCACGGCCCCCGAGGAACCGGTCCTGCTGCGCGCCGGCGATCTCGAGGTGGACCTCGAGCGGCGCGAGGCGCGCAAGGACAACGAGCCCGTGAAGCTCACCCGAAAGGAGTTCGAGCTGCTCGCCCACATGATGGAGCGGCCCGGCGTCACCCTGTCGCGAACTCGGCTCCTCGAGGACGTCTGGGACTTCGCGTGGGACGGCGACAGCGCCACCGTCACGGTGCACATGCGACGTCTCCGCGAGAAGATCGAGGACGATCCGTCGAACCCGACACGGCTCGTGACCGTCTGGGGCGTGGGATACCGGTTCGAGCCATGAGCGATCGTCGAGCGCAGGGGGGGACCTGGCGAACGATCGCACTGGTCATCGCGATCGCTGCCGCGGGCGTCGTCGGAACCCTGGTCGTCGCTGCCGCGATGGGCGTGGGTGCCGGCGAGCGAGCCGATCTCCTCGTGCTGCTCGTGCCGGCCGGCATCGTCACGATCGTCGCGGCCGTACTCGCGAGGTTCCTGCTGGCGCGCGCCTCGATGCGACAGCGCTTCGTGGCCGTCGCGCTGCTCGCGGCAGTGATCGCGATCGCCAACATCGGCGTGCTGACGCTCCGCATGACGGTGAGCGAGCACGACGCGACCCTCGTCACCGTCTTGCTCCTCTACTCGGCCGCCGCCGGCGTCGCCGGGGCGCTCGTGGTCGCCCGCTCTTCCTCGGCAGCGGTGACCAGGCTCGATCGCGCGGCCCGACGCATGGGTGAGGGCGACCTCGAGACGAGGGTCGGCCGACTCGACGCGGGACCCGAGCTGGACACGCTGGGCGCGACGCTCGACGACATGGCCTCCAAGCTGCAGGAGGCGCAGCAGCGGGAACGAGAGGCCGAGGCGATGCGGCGCGACCTGATCACGACGGTGAGCCACGACCTCCGGACGCCGTTGGCGTCTCTGCGGGCGATGGTGGAGGCGATCGACGACGGTGTGGTCGCCGACCCGCCGAGCCTGCAGCGATACACGCACGAGATGCGCCGATCGATCCGCCAGCTCTCCGAGATGGTCGACGATCTGTTCGAGCTGACCCAGCTCGATGCGGGCGCGATCGAGGCGGAGTCGGCACGCGCCGACCTCGCGAAGATCGTCGCAGACGCGGTGGCGGCGATGGCGCTGCAGGCCGAGGAGAAGGGGCTGCACCTCGTCAGCACGATCGATGGGGTCGACGGCATCAGGTGCTCGCCTCGCGTGGCGCGAGTGCTGCAGAACCTGCTCTCGAACGCGGTCCGGCACACCCCCGCGGACGGCACCGTTCGCGTCGAGGCCAGCCGCCGGGGCGATCGTGTGCACCTCGCGGTCCAGGACACCGGCGACGGCATCGCTGCCGATGACATCGACCGGGTCTTCGACCCGTTCTTCCGCGCGGATCCGGCGCGATCGGGGCCCGGGGCCGGACTCGGCCTGGCCTTGGCCAAACGCATCGTGGAAGCGCTCGGCGGTCGTATCAGCGCGGAGGCGGCGTCACCCGTCGGCGCACGCTTCGCGGTCGAGCTGCCCCTCTGAAGCATGCGACTCCCCACCCGACCGCGCAGGTACTCTGAACGAGACTAGTCTGTGAACTCCGGAGGCACCTTCCCGAGCGCGATCACGACCCAGGGCGTGAACCCCTCCCGTTCGTACAGACGCAGCGCGTCGTGGTTCGTGGCCAGCACGCCGATCGCGAGCTCCTCGATGCCGAGCGCGCGGAGCTCGGCGTAGACGGCCTGCAGGAGCGCCGTCCCGACACCCGCGCCGCGCATGCCCTCGAGCACGGCGAGCGACTGCAGCTCGGCGAAGCGCTCACCGGTAACGTGGGAGTCGTCGGGCCCGCCGTGCATCGAGACGACCGCGTACCCGATCGGCCCCGCCCCCGGGTCGCCGGTCTCGGCGAGGAGCGCGAAGGCATCGGGCGCCTCGAGCCACCGCCGGTAGCGCTGTCGGCGCAGCGCCCACCACCCGTCCTCGTCGCGCGGGGGGATGCCCGGGATCGCGGGGTCGACGGTGAGGTGGTGCGCGTGCATCGACCGCGCGAGCGGCTCGAGGTCGTCCACCCGCTCGGCGCCGACCTTCGTGATGCGGATACCCTGCTCCTGCACGACGGCCCGAGCGTACCCAGGTCACGCGAGGAGGCACACCCCATGGATCGACCGACCTTGCAGCGTTGGCTCGACGGCTACGTGGCTGCCTGGCGATCGAACGACGCCGCCGCGATCGGCGGGCTCTTCACGGCCGACGCCGAGTACCGCTACCACCCGGCCGACGAGCCCGTGTTCGGCCGCGACGCGATCGTCGCCTCCTGGCTCGAGGAACCCGACGAGCCCGGCACGTGGGACGCGTGGTACGAACCGTTCGCGGTCGAGGGCGCACGCGGGGTCGCGACCGGCGTCAGCACGTACTTCGACGCCGACGGCACGCCCGTGCGCGTCTACGACAACGTCTTCGTGATGGAGTTCGACGAGCAGGGCCGCTGCAAGGCGTTCACCGAGTGGTTCCGCCAGCGGCCGTCGGCCGGCTGACGGCAACCCATCTCGTCGAGGAACCGACGCTGCGGGTGTGTGGCGGTGGTGTGGCGACTCCGCGACGAAGCGTCACCTCCCGTTCCCTCTCGGCCGGAGCCCGTGCGAGGCTCCCGCTCATGGAACAGACGTTCATCTCATGGGCGATGGTGCTGATCGGGCTCGGCGCCGCGTCGGCGGGCGGCGTCGGCCTCTTCCTCCCCGTGGGTCAGCGCCTCGCGGTCGCGCTCACCTTGGTGCTCGGCGCCGGCGTGGGCATCGCCTCGTTGTTCCTCTTGCAGCTCGTCGGACGGTTCGGCGATCCCGAGTCGGTCGCGCTGTCGTTCCTGATCGCGTCGGGAGTCGGGCTCGCCGCCGTACTCAGCGGGTTGGCCGTGCTGGTCCGGCGCGCACGCGCCCCGTGGCCGGACGACGTCTAGACGCCCGCGAGCGTCATCTCGCCGATCAGCACCGACGGGGTTCCGACGCTGGAGAAGAAGCGCAGGTCGTCGCCGAGCCCGGTGATGCCGGCGAGCATCTGCGGGAGCGTCGAGGCGATCGTCATCTCGCGGAGCGGCTCGCCGAGCGCTCCGCCCTCGATGCGCAGGCCGGTCGCACCCACGCTGAACTCTCCCGAGATCGGGTTCGCGCCGGAGTGCACGCCGGAGACGTCGGCGATCAACACGCCCCCTTCGGCCTGCCGGAGCAGCTCGTCGAACGACGTCGAACCGTTGTCCAGGTAGAAGTTCGATGTGCCCACCCCCGGCGACCCCTTGTACGAGCCGCGCTTGGCGTTGCCGGTCGATCGCTGACCGCCTCCCATGCGCGCCGCCGTGTAGGTGTCGTGCAGGAACCCGTTCAACGTGCCCGCCGTGAACAGCTCGGTGCGCCCGCTCGGCACACCTTCCCCGTCGAACGGCGCGGCGCCGGGTCCGTCGAGGATCGTGCCGTCGTCGACGAGCGTGAAGAGCTCGGACCCGACCTCGCCGCCGACCATGTCGGCGAAGAGCGAGCGACCCTTCAGCACGTTCTCGGCGTTGAGCGCCGAGGCGAGCACCCCGAGGAACTCCTCGGCGGCGAACTGGTCGAGCACGACCGGCACCTTGGCGGTCGCCGGTTTCGTGGCGCCGAGCATGCGCACGGCGCGTTCGATCGCCTCATCGGCGATCGACTCGGGGCCGAGCTCGTCGAGGGCGCGAGCGATGCGATAGGAGAACCCGGTCTGCGTCTCGTCCCCCTCGACGGCGAGGGTGACCGCGACGACCCACGCATCGGTCCGCGCGTACTCCGCGTCGACGCCGGCGGTCGAGGCGATCGCGACCCGCGAGACCGCGTCACCGACCTGGGCGAGATCGACCTTCGTCACCCGAGGATCGCTCGTGACGAGCCGGCGCTCGAGGTCGAGCGCCATCTGCACCTTGTCCCCGGTGGCCACCTCGGCGGAGTCCTCACGGAACAGAGCGGGGATCGCCGTGATGGGCTCGGCGGACGGGAGCAGGTTGAACTCGTCGGGCTCGGTGAGGGCGGCGTTCTCGCGCGCGCGGGCGACGGCGACCTTCACCTCCTCGACCGACGGATCGGCGGCGTAGGCGTACCCGAGCTGACCGTCGCGGATCAGCCGAACCCCCACGCCGCGCGACTCGGCGAATTCGAGCCCCTCGACCTCGCCGCGCAGCGCGCTCGCCTCGGTCTGCCGCGACTCTTGCGCGTACGCCTCGACCGCCTCATCGGCCTCGGCGGCCCCGACCGCGGCGCGTACCAGCTCGCCGAGATCAGGCACTCGTGCCTCCCACCGTGATCTTCGAGATGCGCAGCGTCGGCGAGCCGCTGCCCACGGGTGCGTTCTGGCCGTCCTTGCCGCACACGCCTTCCCAGGTGCCGAAGTCGTCGGCCACCGCGTCGACGGCGCTCATGACCTCGATCGCGCGCCCGATCAGGTTCGCGCCGCGCACGGGGGTCGTCGCCTCGCCGTTCTCGATCATGTACCCCTCGCTCACCCCGAAGACGAAGTCACCGGTCGCCGGGTTCACCTGGCCCCCGCCGAGCGCGGTCACGTAGACGCCGCTCGGCGTGTCGGCGAGGATCTGCTGGGGCGTGGACGTGCCGTTCAGGATGTTCGTGTTCGTCATGCGCACGACCGGCGGCGACGCGTAGGACTGGCGGCGGCCGTTGCCGGTCGACTCCACCCCGTCCTTCTCCGCGCGCAACCGGTCGTAGAGGAACCCCTGCAGCACCCCGTCGGTGAACAAGACGGTGCGCTGGGCGGGCGTGCCCTCGTCGTCGAACGTGAAGGAGCCCCAGCCGTTGGCGATCGTCGCGTCGTCGACGCCGTTGATCAGGTCGCTCGCGCACTTCGTGCCGACGAGCCCCCGGTAGACGCTCGCCTCCTTGTCGATCGCGTCTGCCTCGAGGGGGTGCCCCACGGCCTCGTGGAACAGCACCCCTCCCATGCCCGGGGCCAGCACGACGGTCATCTCCCCCGCGGGCGCCGGCACGGAGTCGAGCATCGTGACCGCTCGTTCGGCCGCGGTCCGGGCGGTCGCCTGGGGCGTGTGCCCATCGATGAACTCCACGCCGGCGCACGCGGCCGGTCCGTGGAAACCCGTCTGGATGGTGTCGCCTCGCTTGGCCACGACCTGGGAGACGATGCGGATGCGGGGCCGATCCTCCTCGACCCACCGGCCGTCGCTCGTGGCGATCAGGCGGCGCTGCAGCGAGTCGCCGTAGACGCCGACCACCTGCACGACCTCGGGACTGACGGCGCGAGCCGCGTCGTCGAGCTCGCGGAGCCACGCGACCTTGTCGGCGGCGGGCACCGAGTCGGCCGCGCGGTCGACGGCGTTCGTGAGCGGTCCCTCGAGCGTGCGAAGGTCGAGCACCGCCCCGGGTTCGCCCGCGCGCAATGCCGCGCTCGCCGCGTCGGCGGCCTGCAGGAGGGCGTCGCGATCGAGCCGGTTCGAGAACGCGTAGCCGTAGCTCGTCCCCTGGGTGACGCGTACCCCGGCGCCGCGGTCGAGCCCGGTCGTGAGCTCCTCCACCTTGCCGTCGTCGAGGCGGATCGAGGTGCTCGTCGTCTCCTCGACGAAGACCTCGGCGAACGCGCCACCGCGTGTGCGGGCGACGGCGAGCACTTCTTCCACGAGGCCGCGGTCGAGCATGGCGGCGATGCTAACAGGGGGTACAGTCAGCGCCCGGGGGACGATGGGGCATGCGGAACGCGACGACGATCGTGGTGACGGCGTTCGTGTTGCTCGCGGTTGCATGCGGGCGCGACGAGCCCACCACGCTGCCCGATCCGGCCGAGACCGGTCCGCCGGTGCAGATCTCCGCATCGACGACGCCATCGATCGATCCCGAGGCCGAGACCGGGTTCACGGCCGGGGCGGCATCGGTCTCTGTCAGCGGCGCTCTGAACCTCTCCGAGACCTATCCGAACCTCGGGCTGCCGGCGTTGTGGGTGCCTCCGCCGGGCGATCTCGCGATGCGGTGGCGGGGGCCGGAGCGTGAGCTCACGCTCATCGGCATCTCGTTCACCGCTCAGCAGCCCACCTCGCCGGAGCGCGTGCTGACGTTCGCCGTGCGCGGCGTCGACGGTCCGGTCACGTTCGTGTCCGACGACGGCGAGTGCCTCGTCACCATCTCACCCGCGCTGCCCGACCGGATGGGCGGGAGCTTCCTGTGCACGGCGATCACCGGCGCCGGCGACGATGGCTCGACGGTGACCGTCAGCGCCCAGGGAACGTTCGCGGCGGAGTGACCTCCACGGACGCGTCCGACGTGCGCCGTGCGCCAGGGGACCACCCGATCGACGGGGCGGGATCACACGGCGGGGACCTCGTCTGGCTCACCGTCCTGACCGCCGTGCTGGTCGCGGTGTTCGCCTGGCCCGGGCTCGTCCGCGGCTGGACCTTCGGCGTCGGGCCCGACGAGACCGTCTACCTCTGGTGGACGCGGCTGGGAGTCGCCGAGGGCATCTCGCTCGTCGGCGGGCGGCCGGGCGTGCCCGCCCTGATCGCGGCGGTCGCGGGCGCGCTGGGCGCGCCGCTCGTCCCCGCACTCGCCGGGCTGCAGCAAGCGCTCGGCGTCTCGATCGGGTTGGCGTCCGTCGTGCTCGTACACGGACGGGCCCACGGCGGACGGCCGGGCTGGGCGCTCGTCGGCCTCATGGCGGGTGTCTTCGCCGTGCATCTCGCCGGCGGCTACGTCGCGAACCTCGCGTTCGCGGCCACGTTCCTCGCCGCCGCCGCGGCATTGGCCCGGCGCACGCGCCGAGGGGTGATCGCGGCGGCGTTGCTGCTCGGCGGCGGCGGGCTCTCGCATCCGCAGTTCTTCCTCGCGGGCGCAGCGATCCTCGTGGCGGCCGCGGCCGTCGCGTGGGTGCTCGAGCCCGAGCACGGGTGGCAGTCCGACGCCGGGCGCGTGCTCGTGGCCCTCGCGGGCGCCGGCCTCGTCGTCGGGGTGGGATTGCTGTCGATGCTCCTCGGACCGGCACGCGTCTCGGTCGATACGTCGAAGGACGGGTTCCTGCGACGAGTGGGGCTCGACGACGCCCTCACCCGCAACTACCTCTTCCGGTTCCGCGAGAGCGCCCGGCGGTTCGCCCCATGGGTGACCCTGCCGCTGGCAGCGATCGGGACCCTGCAGGTGCACGGCTTCACCCGCCGATTCCTCATCGCGTGGGCCGCGTTCACGCTCGTCGGGGTGCCCGTCGGCATCGCCACCGGGTGGTTCCCTCCCGAACGCGTGATGACGTTCGGGTTCGCGCTGCCGATCCTCGCCGCGCAGGGCGTCACGTGGGTGTGGGAACGCACCGAGCCCCGCCGCTGGCTCACGGTCGCATCCACCCTGCTGCTCGTGGCGCTCGTCTCGCTGCCCGCGCTCAACACCCAACGCTCGCAGCAGCCGTTCATGAGCCGCGAGGACCTCGCGGCGGCGACCCTGGCCGGCAGGATCGCCGAGACCCTGCCGCCCGACACCCCGCTCGTCTTCGTCGTCGACGACCCCGACCGCTTCGTGACGTTCAACGCCACGAACGTCGCGAACATCGCGCGCGCGGCCGTGCCGGCCGAACGGGCCGACGACGTCTACATCTTCGTGGGCGCGCTCGACGACCTCCTGGAGGGGCGTCCGACCGAACGGGGGGAGGAAGAGTTCGACGCGTTGTCGCGGATCACGCTCGCCGACATCCCCGAGGGGGAGCGTGCCCTCTTCGTGGCCCCCGAGTGGAACCTCGCCCCCTCCCCGTTCGTCGACGACCGGCTCGTGAGCTGGCAGGTCGCCACCGGCACCGGCGCCGATCCGGCCGGCGGCGCCGAGGTGCGTTCCTCGGTGCCCGACCCCCGTCCCCTGCCGGCGAGCGAGGACGAGCTGGCGCCCTCGTCCCCGGTCGCGATCGCGCTCAGCGGGCTCGCGATGCTCGGGTTCCTCTGGATCGTCGGAGCGGGGTGGGCGAGGTGGACGTTCGACGATCGCGTCGCAGCCGTGGCGTCGGCCCCGGCGTTCGGCGTCGCGGCCCTGACGGTCGCTGCGCTCACCCTCGAGCGGCTCGGTGTGCCCCTGGACGGCTGGTGGGGTCCGGCGCTCGCCTCAGCGCTCGCCGGCCTCGGCGGGTATGCGCTCCGGGTCGTGCAGGGGACGGCGGTCCACGGTCCGACGTCGCAGGTCGACGAGGCACCAGATCACGAGCACGAGCATGGCGGGCGTCACGATCCAGTGCCCGACCCATAGGTTCACGGCGAACGCGTCGGGGTAGCGAAGCGGCTCGGTCGACCACTGGGCGAGCGCCAGCGCCGCTCCCGCCGCGATCACGGTCGTCCTCGGGGGTCTCGGCAACAGCCACGCCAGTGGCAGGGCCCACGCCACGTACCAGGGCAGCAGCACCGGCCCGAGCAGCATCAGGGCGACGAGCGACCATCCCATCGCTGCGCCGAGGGTCTCGACCGGCTCGCGGTCGACGGCACGGCGAGCAACATCGCGGGCGAGCCGCACGAACGTCACCACCAGCACGGCGGCGAAGACCACGCGGGCGAGCCACCCGAGCGTGCCGAAGCTGAGCCATCCGAAGACCTTGCGGACGAAGACCGACGGCGCGAGCCACCCCTCGTGCCCGGCGAGCTCGAGCATGCCGAGGGTCGGATCCTCGGTCTGCAGGTACGGCACAGCGACCACGAGCCCGATCGCGATCGCGAGCCCAGCGTGGGTCGTCGCGGCACGAAGGCGGTGCCCTCGCGGCGACCGCGCCACGCACCAGACGATCACCAGGACGAGCGGCAACACGACCGGTGCCTTGATCAACGCACCGAGCGCCAGCACCGCGACGGCCGACAGGCTCCGGTCTCGCACGAGCAGCAGGAATCCGAGGGCGATCGAGAGCGCCACGAGCACGTCGTTGTGGCCGCTCGCCACCGCGTGGAAGAGCACGACGGGGTTCAACCCGAAGGCGGCGACCGCGAACGCCGCGCGACCCGGCCTCACGCGGAGCGCGGCCGACGCGATCACCGCGATCGTGGCCAGGCTCGCGAGCCCGGCCAGCCACCGGTACGCGTCGACCTGGCCGGCCGGCGTGTCGAAGGCCCGGGCGATGCCTCGGGAGATCGTCGTGAACACCGGCCCGTACACCGCCGGGGTGTCGACCCACTTCGGCCCCACCAGAGGCCAGAGCTCGTCGCCACCGAACTCCACCGGTGTGTGCACGTAGGGATTCTCGCCGTAGACCGCAGCGATGCGTCCGTAGAACGCGTAGGAGTACACGTCGCGCGAGAAGAGGAGCGGCACCAGCGCGATCACGACGACGTTGGCGGCGACGGCGAGCACGAGGACCGTGCGCAGCCGAACGGTGCCGAGCCACGTCTCGCGGAGCAGCACGAGGAACCCGGCGACCGCGAGGGCCGCCGCGACGACGCCGGCCGCGACGAGCCAGGAGCCGGTCAGCCGGTCGAGACCGATCGCGCTCGCCAGCGCGGTGAGCGGTCCGCCCGGCTCCGCGCCCGCCGGGAGGACCGGCTGGAACGGCGACCCCGGCGCGGCCGCGACGAGGGCACCGACCGAGAACCCTGCGATCGCGAACACGATCGCTCGGGTCGCGCCACCCGACGACGCCTCGGAGGATCGCGCATCGGGGCGTGGCGAGCCGGACGGGGCCTCACCGGGACGCTGCACGGCGCCGACGCTATCACCGAGTGGCGGTCGTCCGGTCCTCGGTGCTCCCTCTCCCTCGAGGGCGTTCGAAGCGCCCGAAGATCGCCACCAACCCCACGAGGATCAGACCAGGCACCGCCACCCAGACGACACGTTCGAGCCACCACCTCGCCGTGCTGTCCTGCTCGTGGCCGAGGCCGAGCGGCCACAGGAGCAGCACCGCGACGAGGAACGCCGTCATGTGCCAGAGGAACAACGTCATGATCACGCCGTTCACCACGATCGTGGCCTTCCACACCCGCGCTCGCCGGAGCCACCCGGTGAGGGCCGGTCGCAGCAGCATCGCGGCGCCGATCGTCCACACGCCGCCGAGCAGGAAGCACAGCGTCGGTGGGTAGGCGTTGGAGACGCGTTCCACGTCGGTGCCGAGCAGGCTCTTCGGGTAGTGCCCGATGCCCGGGAACCACTCGAACCGCACGTCGCCGAAGGGCCTGAAGACATCGGGGGTGGTGAGCAGCACGAGACCGCCGAGGCCGGCCACGACCATCGCCCAGAACGCGCGGCGGGGCCAGCGGAGCATCGAGCCGTCGCCGTAGGCATGACCGAGCTGGTGCGGCAGGAGCAGCACGAACACCACGTTGGCCCAACGGGCGAGCGAGGCCCCGCCGACGAAGCCGATGAGGTCGGCGAGCACGGAGCCGAGCAGCATCGCCGCCGGCACCCATAGGCCGAACCGCTCGTGCAGGCGGATCGTCACCGGCGCGATCGCCACGACCACGAGGTAGACGGCCAGGAACCACAGCGGACCGAAGGGCACCGTCGCACCCGGCGGCAGCACGCCGCGGAGGAGCGTCACGTCGCCCCACAGCCGCGGGCCGGTCGGCGCCCCGACCTCGAACAGGTGCATCGCGACCATCACGACCGCCCAGACACCGAGGAACACCAGCGACGGGCGGAGCAGGCGGTCGAGACGACTCCGGACGAACGCGCCGCTGCTCTCGCCGCGGCGCATGAACGCCTGGTACGTCACGTAGTTCGAGAAGCCGCCCACGAAGAAGAAGATCGGCATCACCTGCAGGACCCAGGTCGCGAGCCAGAGGAACGACGTCACCCCGACCGCGTTGTGCGTGCCGATCACGCCGTCCTGCCAGTAGATCAGTCCGATCATCCAGTGACCGACGACGACTGCGATGATGCTCGCGGCCCGCAGGAAGTCGACCACGCGATCCCGAGATGCCGGTGTCCTCGCGACCATCTCGTCGACCCGCGCGCCCACACCCCGATACTGCGATACTCGACCGGTGAGTTCGAGCAGCGGCGCGACCGGATCCGGACCCTGGCCCGAGCCCGACGAGGTCGACGCACGGGCCGAGGCGGAACGACTCGCTGCCCGGGCGGCAGCGGTGGCGACCGACCTCGATGCGGCCGGCGACCGCGTGGTCGATCACCTCGACGACATCGACGATCACGTCGCGGCATGGGACGAGCACACCGAGACGCAGGGCTCGAAAGGCGTCGCGCTCGCGGTCGCAGGCATGAGCGTCGGGTACCTGCTGATCCTGCCCGTCCTGCTCGTGATCGGCATCTACACCTACATCACCGTCTACGCGATCGTGAAAGCGGTCGACTCGGGTCCGGACTCGGCCGACGCCCAGGTGGTGCTGCTCGGGGTCGTGGGTCTCGTGACGTTGTTCGTCGCGCTGCTCGGCGTCGGACTGTGGGCGGTCGGCCGCGCGGCGGACCCGAAGAAGCGCGCGAGATACTGACGCGAACCCGGACATGAGGAAGGGTCGGGCCGACGGCCCGACCCTTCCGGTCGCGACGTTCGGTCAGACGGCCACCGGACGCCGAGGGACCGGCTCGACCGGCGTCGTGGGCGTGAACGTCGAGACGGTCGGAGGCGTCAGCTCCTCCTCCGGCTCGACGTCCTGTCCTTCCTTGCTGTCACGCCACTTCATGTACACGTACACCGGGACACCGAGCATCAACAGCATGAAGCCCTTGAACACGATGTCGGACCCGGCACCTGCGATCGTCCACACGGAGTAGCCGAACGCCAGCAACGCGATGCCGGCGTCGATCGCGAGCCGGCGGCCCTGGAATCGGGCTCGGTCCGCGAACAACAGGTACATCTGCGCTGCAGCCGAGTACGCGTAAGGGATCAGCGTCGTGAGCGTGGCCAGCAGCAGGATGAACGTGAACTGGTCCACCAGGGACTTCGTGTAGTTCATCAACATCAGTCCGCTCAGCAGCAGCGAGCTCACGACCAGCCCGAAGACCGGCGTCCCGCTGCGCCCGGAGACCCGCGCGAACCGCTTGGGGAACAGCCCGTCGCGTGCGGCAGCGAGGGGCACCCGCCCTGTGAGCAGGATCCAGCCGTTCAGGCATCCGAAGATGCTGACCAACGCGACCAACGCCACGGCGTCGTCCCAGTAGCCGGCGCCGCCGAAGATCGCGGTGGCTGCGGCTGCGAACGGGCTCGCCGAGTCCTGCAACGTGGTCGCGGGGATCACACCCATGATCGCGACCGTCGCCAGGATGTAGACGAGCGTCGTCGCGATCGTGCCGATCACGGTCGCCCGCGGGACGTTCCGCTCGGGATTCGCCACCTCCTCGGCCGGCACGGTGGCCGACTCGAGGCCGATGAACGCCCAGAGCGTGAGCGTGGCTGCCGCGGTGACGCCACCGAGCAATCCGTCACCCATGCCCATCCCGTTCGGCGCGAAGGCCGTGTAGTTGCTGCCCTCGACGAAGAAGACCCCGATCAGGCCGATCGCGAGCAGCGGGATGAACTTGAGCACGGTGGTCACGGCCTGGACCCATCCGGACTCGCGCACACCCAGGATGTTGACCAACGTGAGCAGCCAGACCAGGCCGATCCCGGCCAGGGCCCCGTAGATCGCGGTCTCCGACAACACCGGGAAGAAGAACGCGAGGTAACCGACGAAGGCGATCGCGAGCACCGCGTTGCCTGCCCACGCCGCGATCCAATAGCCCCACGCCGTCTGGAAGCCGATGAAGTCCCCGAAGGCGCGCCGCGCATAGATGTAGGGCCCACCCGTGCGCGGATACGCACGGCCGAGGTTCGCGAACACCAACGCCAGAACGATGGCGCCGATCCCCGTGAAGACCCAGGCGAGCAGTGAGCCCGCGCCGTTCGTCACGCTCACCCCCGCCAACGCGGACGGCAGCGTGAACACCCCTGAACCGATCATGTTGCCGATCACCAAGGCCACGGCCATGAACAACCCGAGGCGACCGAGCTTCCTCGTTCGACCGACCGTCGTGACGCCGGTCGGAGCCTGCGTCGTCTGCATCTCCCTCACCCCTTCCGAGCTGGAGATACCGGTCCACCATCACGCTACGTGCGCTCTGGAGCGAGACACAGGGCAGCCGGGCCCGCAGCCTGCAGGACCCACGGGAGGGGCACATCTCCGCCGCGGTACGCTTGGCCGATGCGCATCGCCTTCGTCTCCACGTGGCCCTCGCGGCGCTGTGGCATCGCCACCTTCACGAGCGACCTGATCGAGGCCGTACATGCCGCCGACGAATCGGTCCTCTGCGAGGTGGCGGCGATCGATGAGCGGAACTCAGTTCGCGCGTACGGGCCCGAGGTCCGTTGGCGCATCCGGCAGGGCTCGCCCGACGGCTACGTGGCGGCGGCCCGAGCGATCGGCGGGTCCGATGCCGACGTCGTCTGCGTGCAGCACGAGTTCGGGCTCTACGGCCTCTGGAAGGACGAGGCGTGGGAAGGCGACACGTGGATCGAGGGCACGTACATCGACCACCTCACGCCGTTCCTGCAGGAGGTCGGCAAGCCGGTCGTCGTGACGATGCACACCGTGCTGCCCGAGCCTACCGAGGCGGTCCGCGACGCCGTGCGCAACATCGCCGCGAACGCGGACCACCTCATCGTGATGGCCGAGACCGCCGTCGACATCCTGCGCGAGGTCTACGGGGTCACGACCCCCACGACCGTGATCCAGCACGGCATGCCGCACATCGAGCCGCGAGGGCGCCGCAAGCTGAAGGAGAAGCTCGGCCTGGCCGGACGCCAGATCGTCGCGACGTTCGGCCTCGTGGGCCCGGGCAAGGGCCTGGAGTACGTGATCGAGGCGATGCCGTGGGTCGTGCAGCACCACCCCGATGCCCTGTACCTGATCGCGGGACAGACCCATCCCGAGCTGCTGCGTCACCACGGCGAGGAGTACCGCAACCGCCTCACCGAGATGATCGAGAGCCTCGGGCTCGACGACAACGTCGCGTTCCTGAACCAGTACCTGCGCCAGAAGGACATCATCGAGCTGCTGCTCGCGACCGACATCTACGTGACCCCCTACCTCGATCCGAACCAGATCACCAGCGGCACGCTGAGCTACGCCCTCGGTGCCGGGAAGGCGGTCGTCTCGACGCCGTACCTCCACGCGAAAGAGGCGCTCGCCGACGGCCGCGGCATCCTGGTCGGGTTCCGCGAGCCCGACCAGCTGTCGGCAGCGATCAATTCGATCCTCGACGACCACGACCTGAAGGCCAGGCTCGAGCACAACGCGTACGCGTACGCGAACGAGTTCACATGGCCCAAGACCGGCACGCGCTTCGTCGAGGTGTTGCGTGAGCTCGAGGCCACGACGCCGGCGAAGAGTCCGACCCAGGCCCGTCCCGGCGAATGGATCGCCGTGCCGATCGGTGCACGGCTCGCCGCCAACCCGCTGATCACCCCCGCCGACGTGATCCCGTCGCAACCCGGGATGGAGGTGATCTCGACGATCAACGCGGGGGCCGCGCGCGTCGGCGACGAGGTGGTGCTGTTGCTCCGTGTGGCCGAGCGGCCGAGCGCGGAAGGCGAGCTTCCCGAGGGAGCCCGGCTCGTCGATCTGCGGGGCGGCCAGCCCCGGTTGATACCGATGCCGGACGGCCTCGACCTCGACGACCTGATCGGCATGCCGTTTTTCGATACCTCGGCCCACCCGCCACGCATCGTGCTGGGGTACGTCCGCCGTGACGAGCCGGGCCTCGACCTCGACGACCCGCGCACGATCCGCTACCGCGACCTCGCCGACGGCCACCTCGGAGACGAGGGGGCGACCGACTACCTCACGCACACCTCCCACCTGCGGGTGGCACGCAGCGCCGACGGTGAGCACTTCACGGTCGACGACGAACCGGCGCTGCTCCCGGGCTCGGAGCTCGAGGCATACGGCGTCGAGGACCCACGCGTGACGCAGATCGACGGCACGTTCCACATCACCTACGTCTCGGTGAGCCGGCTCGGCATCACGACGAGCACGCTCGCCACGACCGACTTCCGCACGTTCGAACGAGGCGGCGTGATCCTGCTGCCCGATCAGAAGGACGTCGTGTTCTTCCCCGAGCGGGTGCGCGACCGGTACCTGGCGTTCACGCGACCGATGCCCGGCTCGTTCTCGCGCGTGCTCGGCATCTGGCTGGCGGAGTCGCCCGACCTGGCGCACTGGGGGGGGCATCGCCCGGTGGCCCTGCCCCGCCCGGACATGTGGGACGAGGCCCGCATCGGGGCCAGCCTCACGCCCTTCCGTGTCGACGGCGGCTGGCTCGAGATCTACCACGGAGCCGACCGCACGAACCGCTACGGCATGGGGGCGATGCTGCTCGACGCCGAGGACCCCGCGAAGGTGCTCGCACGGTCCTCGCACCCGCTGCTCGCCCCCGAGCTCGACTACGAACGCTCCGGGTTCCTGCACGACGTGGTGTTCCCGAGCGGGCACGTGATGCTCGAGGAGGGGCGCATCCGCGTGTACTACGGTGCCGCCGACTCGAAGCTGGCGGCCGCGGACTTCTCCGTGTCCGACATCCTCGCCCACCTCGATCCGTGCTGAGACAGCTCGCCCGGCTCACCCGCCCGCTGCCGGCCGCCGGGCAGGGCGCGTTGGCGCTCGCCGTGTACTCCGACCCCGCCGGCGAGCTCGTGGTCGCCAAGGAGTCGGGGTTCGAGGGCGTCGCGTGCGTCGACGACGCGGCGCGCGTGCTCGACGTGCTCTGCGACGTCTGGACGCACACCCGCGACCCCGAGGTGGAACGGTGGGCCCGCGGCCTGCTCGAGTTCGTGCTCTGGATGCAGGGCGAGGACGGCCGCTGGTGGAACTTCGTGTACGACTGGACGGGCACCCGAAACGAGCGAGGCGTAACGTCGTCGACCGGCGAGAACTTCTGGCATGCTCGGGCCCTGCTGAGCGTCTGCCATGCGTGGCTCACCTTCGGCGACGAACGGTCGCTCACGGCGATGCACCGAGGGCTCGATCATGCCGTGACCCTGCCGGCGCCGGCCGACGTCCGCGCGTTGCACGTGCTCGTGGGGCTCCGGCTGCTCGAAGACGGCGCGGTTCCGGGCATCGCGCCCGCCGTGCGCCGGTGGGCCGACGAGATCGCCGACCGTCGCATCGGCGACGTGCTGATGAACAACCCGGACGAACGCGGAGAGCCCCACCTCTGGGCCCACGTGCAAGAGGGGGTGCTCGCCGAGGCGGGCCGGGCGCTCGGCGACGAGTCACTGACCGATGTCGCGCGGGCGAGCGCGCGTGCGTTGCTCGTGCCGATCGTCCGGGCCGGTTTCGATCGCCCGAGCGTGACCCCATACGACGTCGCCTGCACGGTGTACTCGCTCGACCGCCTCGCCCGGATCGACGGCGAGGGGTGGTTGGAGCTCGCCGAGCGTGCCCGCACATGGTTCGCCCAGGTCGACGGGGACGGCCGACCCGTGTACGACCGGGCGGTCGGCAGGGTGGCCGACGGCGTGGACGAAGGGCGGGTAAGCGAGAACTCCGGCGCCGAAGCCAACGTGGTCGCCGCGGAGGCGTTGTTCGACGATGCGCTCCGGTCCGTTTCGGCGGCCGTCGAGCTGCTGCCGCGTCCCACGAACGGATGATGCGTACGTAGCCCTCAAGGACCGGCTACGTACGCGCCGATACGGCGACCATGAACGTCTCCAAGCGGTTCCTGACCCTGCTGCTCTCCGTGATCGTGCTCGCGCTCCTGGCCTCCGTGAGCCTGGCCGGTCCGGGCTCGTTCGGGAGGGCTGGCGCTGAGCGTGAGGACGTCGTCGCAACCGATGACGGAGAGGGCTGCGACGAGGGTGACGAGACCACGGACGAGGGTGACGAGACCACGGACGAGGGTGACGAGACCACCGACGAGGGTGACGAGACCACCGACGAGGGTGACGACTGCGACGACTCCGAGGGTGAGGCCGACGAGGGTGAAGAGACGGACGAGGGTGAAGAGACGGACGAGGGTGAAGAGACGGACGAGGGTGAACAGGCCGCCGTCGAACGCGAAGCGGCCTGCCTGGACGCGGCCGGCATCGAACCGTCCGAGGAAGACGGGGTCCAGGGTGGAGAGACGACCAAGGCCCACGGCCTGGACAACGCGATCGACCACGTCCTCGCGAACTGCCTGAAGAACCCGCAGGCGCCCGGCCTGCTCAACGCTCTCGAGCGGCTCGCCGCCAGCCGCGAGCGTCACGAGGCGCATGAGGAATGGAAGGCCGAGAAGGAAGCGGCGAAGGAGGCGCGCAAGGCAGAGAGGGACGCAGCCAAGGAGGCGCGCGAGGACGACAAGCACGCCGGCTCGCCGGGTCATGGCAAAGGACACGGCGGTGCCGGCGGAAACGGGAACCCCCACGATGGTGGCTCCCAAGGGAACGGCCACCACTAGGGCCGACCCGGGAATGGCGGCGGGCCCCATGCGGGCGCGGCCCGTCGCCGTTCCGCTCTCCTCCGAAGGTCGGGCCTGAAGGCGCGGTCGTCACACAGGCCGGTTCGCGTGTTCCAGTCGGAGCTGGCCACAGGCGGCGTCGATGCGCCGGCCACGCGTGTCGCGCACGGTGACGTTCACACGGCCGGCTTCCAGCACGCGCACGAACGACTCGATGCGGCGAGGTCCGCTCGGGCGGCTCGGCGAGCCCGGGGTCGGGTTCAACGGGATCAGGTTCACGTGCGCGTGCAGCCGATAGGCGATCTCGGCGAGCTTGCCGGCCTGCTCGTCGGCGTCGTTGACGCCGTCGATCATCGCCCACTCGATCGACGGTCGGCGGCGGGTGCGGGCGCGCCAGGCTGCGATCGCGGCTTCGAGCTCGGCGAGCGGGTACAGCTTGTTCGGCGGCACGAGCTCGTTCCGCAGCTCGTCGTCGGCCGCGTGCAGGCTCACGGCGAGGCCCACCTGCGGATGATCCACGCCCAGGCGCTCGATCCCCGGCACGAGCCCCACCGTCGACACCGTGATGTGTCGGGCGCCGAGCCGCATGCCGCGCGGGTCCATCAGCCGGCCGACGGCGTCGCGAACCGGCCGGTAGTTCGCCATCGGCTCGCCCATGCCCATGAACACGACGTTCGTGAGGCGTTGCGGGGTCGAGTCGGGAAGCCGCGCGGCCTCGCGCCTGGCCCAGACGACCTGCGCTGCGATCTCGCCGGCGGTGAGGTTCGACTCGAGCCCCATCTGCCCCGTCGCACAGAAGCCGCAGGCCATCGCGCAGCCCACCTGCGACGAGACACACACCGTGACGCGATCGCGGTAGCCCATCAGCACCGTCTCGATGAGGTGCGAGCCGCCGAGGCGCAGCAGGCCTTTGCGCGTCGCTCCTTTGTCGGCCGTGCGCTCGTCCACAACCTCGACCCCGAGTGGAAGGTCGGCCTCGAGCCGTTCGCGCAGCGCGGGCGACACGTCGGACATCTGCTCGTAGGTGGCCGCGCGCTTCCAGAGCTGCGACCAGATCTGCTTGGCTCGGAACGCGGGCTCACCCCACGCGACCACGCGGTCGGTGAGCTGCTCTCGGGTCAGATCGTAGACGGTCGGCACGGGTCACCAGCGTAGACGGGAGCCAGAACCGTGGTCGTATCATCGGCGTTCATGAGTCCTGGCGGGCGGGTGGTCCAGGGTCTCTCTCTCATCGTCGTGGGCATCGCCTTCGGTGTGCGCGGCACGATCGCGCTTTCAAGATCCGGACTTCTGGGAGCCGGTCACCGACCTCGACCGCCTCGTCATCCTGGTCCGCCAAGCCCGAGCCGGGTCGGCCGCGACCGCAGCGCCGTGGGTGAGTGCCTGGTCTGCTGTCGTGGCGGTCTCCGGTGGCGCCGCGATCTGGATCTCGCTCTCGGGAGTGACGGGGGCGTCGCGATCGATGTCCACGGCATCACCCTGCTTCCGTCGACGCACCCGCTTCGGGTCTAGCCTGGAGCGATGCGCGACCCGGGACCGCTGCAGCCGTTCCTGGAGACGGGCGTGGGCGTGCTCGACGGCGGCCTCGCCACCGAGCTCGAACGGCGCGGCGCCGACCTGCGCGACGCCCTGTGGTCGGCGAGGGCGCTGCTCGACTCGCCCGCTGCGGTCGTCGACGTGCACCGCGCCTACTTCGAGGCGGGCGCCGACGTCGCCATCACGGCCAGCTACCAGGCGAGCGAGCTGGGCTTCGCCTCCCGAGGCATCGATCGCGACGGCACGGCAGCGCTGCTCCGCCTGAGCGTCGACCTGGCGCGCGAGGCCCGCGACGGCTGGCTCGACGAGCGCGCGGACACCGCCGGCGATCGACCGACGCCGCTGGTGGCTGCCTCGGTGGGTCCGTTCGGGGCCGTGCTCGCCGACGGATCAGAGTATCGAGGCGACTACGGCATCGCGCGCGGAGCGTTGCGCGACTTCCACGCCGCGAGGCTCGAGCCGCTGGTCGAGGCGGCCCCCGACCTGCTCGCGATCGAGACGATCCCCTCGGCGCTCGAGGCCGAGACGGTGATCGAGGCGCTGGCGGCCCTGGGCGATCCGGTGCCGGCCTGGTGCACGTTCACCCTCAGGGACCGGGTCAGCCTCGCCGACGGTGGAGCGCTCGATGACGCGGTGCACGCGATCGCGCAGTCGCGGTCGATCGCCGCCGTCGGCGTGAACTGCTCCGCTCCCGGGACCGCGGTGGCCGCGGCCCGCCATCTCGCGTCGATCACGACGGTGCCACTGGTCGTGTACCCGAACCGCGGAGCCGATTGGGACCCCGAGGCCAGGGCGTGGACCGGCGGCGACGACATCGACATGGCGGTGGTGGCCACCGAGCTCCTCGGCGCCGGGGCCGCCCTCGTGGGCGGTTGCTGCGGCACCGGACCCGCCGACGTACGCGCCATCGCGACGGCGGTGGGCGCGCGGGCGGCGGCGGGCTCGGGCTAGGCTGCGCATCGTGCCGACCCCGCTGACCCGCACGATCCCGATCACCGAGCCCCTCGACCTGCGCCGAACACTGCTGCCACTGCAACGCGGCACGGGCGACCCCACGATGAAGACCGGGGAAGGCGAGGTCTGGCGGGCGACGCGCACGCCCGCCGGGCCCGCCTCGTTCCATGTCGTGCACGAGGGCGAGCGCCTGGCCGTCGAGGCGTGGGGTCCGGGGGCCGAAGCAGCCCTGGAACGAGCGCCGGGCTGGGCCGGCCTGCTCGACGACGCCCGCGGATTCCGCTCGCATCATCGGCTGATCGCCGACCTGCACCGGCGCTTGCGCGGGATGCGACTGACGAACACCGGAGGGCTCACCGAGACCCTGATCCCGGCGGTGCTCGAGCAGAAGGTGACGGGGCTCGAGGCGCGCCGGGCGTACAGGCGGCTGACGCTCGCGGTGAGCGAGCCCGCGCCCGGTCCCGCGGACCTCATGCTGCCGCCCGACCCGGCCGACGTGGCCGCCCTCCCCTCGTTCCGGTTCCACCCGTTCGGTGTGGAACGGCGCCGGGCCGAGCGGCTGATCGGACTCTGCCGGCGAGCAGCCGCGATCGACGCGCTCGCGGCGCTGCCGGCGGCGGTTGCGCGGGCGCACCTCGAGTCGTACCCGGGCATCGGGCCGTGGACGGCTGCCGAGGTGGCCCGGCTCGCGCTCGGCGACGCGGACGCGGTCTCGGTCGGCGACTTCCACCTGCCCAACGTCGTGAGCTGGGCGCTCGCGCGGGAGCCGCGGGGGACGGACGCGCGCATGCTGGAGCTGCTCGAGCCCTACGCCGGACAACGAGGCAGGGTGCAGCGACTGCTGGAAGCCGGCGGCATCACGGCGCCGAAGTTCGGCCCGCGCGCCGACATCCGGGCGATCGAGCGCATCTGACGCCCGCGAAGGCACCGTGGGTTGCCCGCTCGCCCACCCGGACCTAGGGTGCTCCGGTGGATGCAGACAGCCTGCTCGCCTTCGTCCGGTTTCACGCCTGGGCCAACGACCGCATCCTCACGACCGCGGCCGGTCTCTCGGATGAGGGATTCCGCAGGAACGGGGTGCTCGACCACGGCAGTGTCTTCGACACCCTGCGGCATCTCGTCGATGTCGATTGGAGCTGGCGCGAGTTCTGTGCCGGGAACGACGTGGGAGAGACCTACGCGTGGGATCACAGGTTCACGCTCGACGACCTCCCGAGCATCCACGCGTTCTGCATCGACGAGGACGCCCGCCTTCGGAGCTACGTATCGGCCCTCGACGAGGTGGCATTGACCGAACCGCTGGCGATGAGCGACGAGCCCGGCGATCTGATCCCCCGCTGGCTGATCGTCGCCCACATCGTGAACCACGGAACGCAGCATCGCAGCGAGTTGGCCCGCTACCTCACCGATTGCGGGCACTCACCGGGTGAGATGGACCTCCTCGACGCGCTCACACTGCCGTAGCCCGTCGGATGGCCCGAGCGCTACGCTGCAAACGCGTGACCCATACGCTCCTCGCACGCTGACGCCGTTCGGGGCCACATGCATTGGGTCGTTCAACCGATCACCAGAGCCCCGATGGAGGTAGCCGTCGAGCTCTTCGCCGAACGACATCGCGAACGGGTAGCCTGCGACGATGGGGAAGTCACGCAAGCCGATCTCGACCCGAACGCCGCCCGTACCCTCGGAGAGCCACGCCGAGATAGACGACTGGATGCGGCGCGTCATGCCGGATCTTGCTCCGATCGTGGGGTATCTGGACGAGGCGATCCGCACAGCGATCCCCGGCCTTCGCTACGCCGTCAAGTGGAAGAAGGCCTACTACGGCACACCGGAACTCGGCTGGGTCATCGAGATGGTCGCCTACGACGTCTCCGTGAACGTCGTCTTCTTCGGCGGTGCTGACTTCGACCCTCCGCCGCCGCTCGGCGACATCGACCGGTCTCGCTACGTGAAGGTGAAGACGTTGGAGGAGGCGCAGCGACCGGAGATGCGCTCATGGCTCGAGCGAGCGGGGAACGTACCAGGCTGGCGATGAGGCACCTGCCGTGACCCACACGTTGCTTCTGGACGTGTCGAGCCTCGCCTACCGCGCGTACTTCGCCCTGAAGGACACGGTGCGCGCTCCCGACGGGCGGCCTATGGGCGCGGTGCATGGGTACCTCGGCATGGTCACGCGGCTCATGGTCACGCGCCGGCCCGATTCGATCGCGCATGTCTACGACCACGACTGGCGACCGACGGCCCGCACGCTGCTCTACGCCGGGTACAAGGCCGACCGACCGCCCGAGCCCGAGGACCTCACCCCCCAGTTCGTCCTGCTCCGCGGGATGCTCGAAGCGACCGGCGCCACCCAGGCGCACGCACCCGACTGGGAAGCCGAGGATGCGATCGGCGCGCTCTGCGCGCGTGGCGAAGGCTCGGATCGATTCGAGATCGTGAGCGGTGACCGTGACCTGCTGCAGCTCGTGCACGATCCCGACGTGCGGTTGCTCTACACCCTGCGGGGGGTCAGCGAGCTCCGAGAGTTCGACGAGGCCACGGTGCTCGAGACGTATGGGGTGCCTGCATCGCGCTACGCGGAGTTCGCGATCCTGCGCGGTGACCCGTCCGACGGGCTGCCGGGCGTGCGAGGCGTTGGCGAGAAGACCGCGCGGGCCATCGTGCAGGCATACCCCGACCTCGACTCCGTGCTTGCCGACGCGGCCAGCGACCATCCGGCACCGGGACCGTTGAAGGGGTCACCCGCGCTGCGCTCCCGTCTGCTCGACGCGGCCGACTACCTGGACGCGATGCGCCGCCTCGTGCCGATCAAGTCCGATGCGCCGCTCGAGGTGTGGACCGGAGAACGCGACGACGAGATCGTGAACGAACTTGCCGAGGTGAACGGACTGCGTGGTCCCGTCCAGCGGCTCCGTGCAGCCCTCGCGGGATCGATCGACGGATCGGACGAGGCGCCACGATCCTGACGTTCGAGGTCAGGGGCCGACGCCCGCGCTGGGGTCGAGCTTGTCGCCCTTCTTCCGCGCCGCGGCGTCGGCCAAGCGGGAGCGCAGGCTGCGCGTGGGCGCGGCGTCGCCACCGTGGTTGCCGTCTTCCTCTGGGGACTCGCCGGGATCGGAGGACGAGACCTCCTCGTCCAGAGCGGTCGTCGCCTCTCCCTCGACCGCCTCGGCGCGGCGCTCCGCGTCGCGCATGCGCCCGGCCATCTCGAGCTGCGCCCGCCGGAGCTGTTGCACCTCTTTGCGGAGTGCGTTGAGCTCGTCCGGGTCACCTTCCGAGGAGGAGCCGCCGGAGCCCGTCGAACGACGCACGGCGTCGACCGCCTCGGCGCGGGCGCGCTCGACGGCTTCGCGTGCTTCTTCCTCGGCAGCTGCCACCTCGGTGGCCGCGCGTTCCTCGGCCGCTTCTGCCTGTCGAGCGGCCTCTGCGGCCTCGGCCTTGTAGGCCTGTGCCGACGCCGTGGCCTCGGCCACGCGGAGCTCCAGGTCCGCCACGACCCGCTCGACGTCGGAGGCGCGCGTCTCGTCCGCGGTCGCCTTGGCCGCCTCGGCTGCGCGTTCGGCGTCCTGCGCCCGCGCCTCCGCCTCGTGCAGGGCTTCCTCCATCTCCTGGGACCGGGTCGCGCTCTGGGCGGCCCGTTCCTCCGCGGCGCGCACACGACCTTCCGTCTCAGCGAGGGATGCCTCGAGTTCGGCCAGTCGAGCCCGCGCCTCGGCACGGTCGGCTTCCATGCGCTCGCGCGCCTCGGCAGCGGCGGCGTCGATCTCTTCCTGAGCGGCCTCGGTGTCGATCGTCGCGGCTCGGGCCTCGATCATGGCCGTCTGCGCCTCGTTGCGAGCCGCGTCGGCCTCTGCCCGCGCGGCGGCGACGTCGGCTGCGGCGGCGGCACGGATCTCGTCCATCTCTCGCTGCGCTTGCTGGCGGGCCATGTCGAGCTCCGCCGCGGCCTGCGCGCGGAGCAGCTCGTGCTCCGCAGACGCCTGGCTCCGGGCCGCCTCCAGATCTTCGCCGGCCCGTTCGTCGGCGGCGGCCAACGCCTCCTCGAGCTCGGCGATGCGAGCCGCGGCTGTCGCGGCCTCCTCCTGTGAGGTGGCCACCGCGCGCTCGGCCTCCTCGCGAGACGTTGCCACCGCGCGCTCGGCCTCCTCCAGCTGCGTCCGGAGTCCTTGGACCTCGGCCGCCAGCTCCTCCGTGCGCGTGCGTTCGCGGTGGACCGCGGCTTGCTCCTCCGCGAGTTCGGTCGCCGTGGCCTGCACGGTCGCCTCGGCATCGGAGGCTCGAGCCACGGCCCGGTCCAGGCGAGATTCGAGATCCGACACGCGGACGCGGTCGCGCTGGGCTTCGGCTCGAGCGGTCTCCAGCGCACCCTCCAACTCCGCGACCGAGGCGTTCGCGGTGAGGAGCTCTCCCTCCAGCTGGCCCACCAGACGTTCGGCGTTGCTCCCGCTGGCGACCGCGTGCTCCAGGCGCTCCTCGGCCTGAGTCGCGCGAGCATCTGCCTCCGTGGCGCGCGATGTGGCTTCCTCGGCGAGCGACGCTGCCTCGGCAAGACGCGTCTCGGCCTCCAGCGCTCGGTTCTCCGCCTCCGTCGCGCGGGCCTCCGCGCCCGTTGCGTGTGACTCGGCTTCGAGCGCTCGCGACTCCATGTCGCCGGCTCGTGCCGTCGCCTCGTCGGCCCGGAGCCTCGCTTCCTGCACCTCGGCCGACAACCCGTCGGCGATGCGCTCGATCTCCGCCGACGCCCCACGTCCGGCGACGATCTCGGCCTCGAGTGCGGCGATACGTTCGTCCTTGGCCACCATCCGCGTCTGCGCGTCGGAGATCCGCGAGTCGGTGGCCTCGACCTGGGCTTGCGCGTCGGCGAGCCGCGCCGCGAGCTCTACGACTTTCGCCGCCTCATCGGCGGCGCGAGCGTCCGCTTCGAGCGCCCTGGCTTCGGACTCGGCGACCTTGGCTTCGGACTCGGCGACCTTGGCTTCGGACTCGGCCACCGCCCTGGACTCGGCCACCGCCCTGGACTCGGCCTCCGCCGATCCGGCCTCGAGGTCGGCGATCCGCCGATCCGCTTCCTCCGCTCGGCGTTCAGCGTCCGAGGCACGGCGCTCAGCCTCCTCCGCACGTCGCTCAGCCTCCTCCGCACGTCGCTCGGAATCGGCGACCGCGGCCGGGTCGACGGCGTCGGCCGAACCCGCCTGCGCGAGGCGGAGCCCGTCCGCCAGTTCCGCTGCACGAGTGTTCGCCTCCTCCACCGTACGCTCCGCGTCCGCGAGGGCCGCACTCCGAGCTTCCAGCTCACGCTCCAACGACTCGATGCGCGCGGCGGACGCGTCGTCGGACCCGCCGAGCGCATCGGCGGCCCGGAGTCGGCCGCGCAGCTCGTCGACCTCACGTTCGGCCTCGGCGAGGCGACGCGCCGTCTCCGGATCGGTCACCGTCGAGACCGCCGCCGCCGACTCCACTGCCTCCGCGGCGGCCGTCCGCAGGCGATCCATCTCTGCGTGCGCGGCCTCGAGTTCGGCCTCCGCGCGCGCGGCTCGTGCGTCGGTCTCCCGTTCCCGCACCTCGGCGTCGCGGGCACGTCCTTCGATCTCGTGGGCGTGTTCCTCGGCGACCTTCGCTCGTTCCTCGGCCCTGATGACCGCTTCGTCGGACCGGGCGCGCTGCTTCGCGAGGGCGATCTCCCGACCCGGCGAGATGAACCCACCTGTACGAGATCCGGCACCCGGGAGCGACGCAACGACCACGAGGAGCAGCATGGTCGCGGCGCCCACGAGGCCGATCGTCCGCAGCAGCGACCACGGGGATGCGGCGGTCGTCGCGATGCGCTCGTACCCCTGATCCACCTCGACCGCTCCGAGCGAGCCGTCCCCGCCCAGGCGGAGGGGCACGAACGTCGCGAACACCTCTCCGTCATCGGTCGAGATCGAGTTGAGCCTGCCCGTCCCGCGGGTGGCGGCGTAGACGGCATCGAGGTCGCTGCTCACGGCATCGGACTCGTCGCCGGCGTCCGTGGAGAAGAGCAGGTCCCCCGAGGGCGACCACAGGCGAACCCGGAACGCCGTGCCGTCGGCCAGCACGCCCCGCTGGAGGCGAGCCAGCAGGTCGCCGGCGACCGATCCGCCGACGGTGCCCGAGACGTCGTCGGCCACGAGCACTGATGCGACCCCCGCGTTCGCGAGGCCCTTCGCGGTGACTTGCGCCTGGGTCTCGGCCTGCTCGAGCGCCCGGGCACCGAACACGGTGGCCCCCGCCACGAGCGCGAGACAGACCAGCAGAAGGGTGACGAACCTCCGTCGCCCCCTGCGGATCGCATTCAACGCGCGGCCACCACTCACGCTCGGAGAACCTCGCCACCTTCACGCTCGCCAGAACCTGTCCCCCTCCCATCGGCCTACGCGGTCGTACTCCTGAGCATCGGCGGAAGATTCGCCGAACGACGTGGTTCGTTGCGGCGACACCCCCGGCCACCTACGCTCGCCGCGACCCATGACGTCCCCCGGATCCCGACGCCCACCAGGAACGGCGCTCCTCGTCCTGCTCGCGGCGGTCGCGCTCGTCGCGACGGCATGCCAGGAACCCGAACGGTCCGGCTCGCCGGTCTGTCGGCGGGGATCTCCGCGGATCACCGTCTATCAGGGACCGGACGGCGACTGCATCCCTCGGCGCCGCGTGGTCGGCTACCGATGCGAGGGCGCCGACCCGGTGGTCGTGTTCGATGCCGGAAGCGGGTCGGAACGTCGGTTCCTTGGCGGTGCGTTCACCGTGCCCGTGCCCGGACTACCTGATGACGCGCAGGTGGTCGGCGTGGGCGACGGCGCGCAGCTGGTCGCCGTGCCCGACGACCCTCGTCGGCTCTACACCGTGCGCGGGTCGTCGGTCTGGCGTTGGCTCGCGTTGCCGGAGCCGTCGTCGATCGACGCCGTGCCGCAGGCATTCATGCTCGGGGACTCCCTGCTCGACGGCGGCACGCCCGCGATGATCGCCGCGCTCCCCGACTGGTCGCTCGAGATCGATGCCACGAACGGACGAGGATCCGCCACGGGCGTCTCGATCGCCGAGGCGCGGACCGCCGAGGACCAGGTGGTCGTGGTGGAGCTCGGGACGAACGACCGCGGTGTCGATGCCTTCACCGCCAACGCCGGCCGCATCCTCTCGGCGTTCCGGAAGGTGCCCCTCGTGCTCTGGCAGAACGTCGAGGGCCCTCCCGACGTCGTGCCCGCGGATGAGATCAATGCCGCGATCGAGACCCTCGCCGGGCGTCGCCCGAACGTGGCGGTCGCCGACTGGGACGAGGAGGTGCCGGAGGAGTACCTCTCGGACGGCGTGCACCCCGACCCCGAGCACCAGGATGCGATGGCCGCCCTGGTCGCACCGATGCTGCAGCGGTGGTGGACGGCATCAACCGAGCAGCCGGCGTGCGACTGATCCCGCGCGGCGGGCGTCAGCCCGCCGGCGGCAGAGTCTCAGGTTCCGGGTAGACGGCTTCGCGGCCGGCGGCTCGCACCACGATGAACGCGGTGGCCGTCACGACGATCGCTCCCCCGAGCGCCGTGAGCGGGGTGATGCGCTCGTCGAGCACCACCCACGCCGCGATCGTGCCGACCACCGGCTGCGACTGCAGGAGCAACGAGCCGAGCCATGCCTCCACGAACCGATGGGACCATGCCACGGAGAGATGACCCATCAAGCCGGGAACGATCGCGATCAGCACGATCCACGCCCAGTCCGAGGCTTCAGGTGGCCGCAGCGACGTGCCCGTCACGAGGGATGCGGCCGTGACCACGATCGCCGAGACCAGCATCACGTTGGCCATGTAGTCGATCGCGTCCACGGTGTCTCGCGCTCGCTTCGAGAAGAGCCAGTACGCGGTCCACGTCAGCACGCTCAGTGCGGCGGCCGCGTCGCCGACCGGGCTCCAGGTCGGCGAGCCTTGCGATCCGATCGCAACGAGCGCGACGCCCACGAAGGACGAGCCGATCACGATCGCGTCGCGACGGTCGAGCCGTTCACCGAACCACCGGACCGCCCCGAGCGTGATGAACACGGGCGCGAGCGCCCCGATGATCGTCGCGTTCGCCACGCTCGTGAGGCGGAACGCCGTGAAGGTCAGCGCGATGTCACCGGCGAAGAAGACGCCGCCGAGCGCGCTCGCCGTCAGGGCGCGCCACGTCGGGCGCCGGCCGCTCGCGATGAAGATCACCGCGTACAGCGCGACCCCGATCCACAGGCGGTAGCTCGCGAACGCGAGCGTCGGCATCTCGACCTGCTTGAGGACCAAGGGGACGAGGCCCCACACGATCGTCGTGAACGAGAGCAAGGCGATGCCGAGCGTCCGCCGTGACGCCTCGTCCGTCGCCGCCGCGACCCTCCTCGACATTGCTCCGACGCTAGCAGCGAGGCGCCGTCGAACCCCGGCGGCGGCAGCGAGATGGGACGATGAGCGGATGACCCTCGTCGGACCCGGCGCGCGCATCGGACTCGGCTGCATGCCGATGAGCTTCGGCTACATCGACGCCGCGAGCGAGGACGACCCCGCGGCCGTGATCGGGCGGGCGCTCGATCTCGGCGTCGTGATGTTCGACACCGCCGACGTGTACGGACCGTTCACGAACGAACAGCTCGTGGGCCGGGCGCTCGAGGGCAGGGGGCGCGATGCGACGATCGCCACGAAGTGGGGCCTCGTGGCCGGCCCGACCGGAGGGTATCCGCTCGCCCGCGATGCCCGGCCCGAACGGGCCGCCGAGGCCGTGCGCGCGTCCCTCGAACGGCTGCGGACCGACGTGATCGACCTCTACTACCTGCATCGCGTCGACGATCGGGTTCCCCTGGAGGAGTCGTGGGGTGCCATGGCGGCGCTCGTCGAACAGGGCGTGGTCAGATCCATCGGCCTCTCGGAGGTGGGCATCGACGAGCTCGAGCGCGCCCACGCGATCCACCCCGTGGCCGCCGTGCAATCCGAGCTCAGCCTCTGGACCCGCGACGCGCTGGACGACGTCGTCCCCTGGTGCGCGAGCCACGGTGCCGCCTTCGTGTCGTTCTCGCCGCTGGGGCGTGGCTTCCTCACCGGAACCATCACCCACGGTGGCTTCGATGCTCGGGACTTCCGCGCCTCGAACCCCCGGTTCACCGAGGAGGCGATCGCGTCGAACCAGGCGATCGTGACGGTGGTCCGACGGGTGGCCGAACGCCACGAGGCGACCCCGGCACAGGTGGCCCTCGCGTGGACGCTCGCCCAGGGCCCCCACGTGTTGCCGATCCCCGGGACGAAGCGGATCCGCTACCTCGAGGAGAACGTCGCGGCCACCGAACTCGCGCTCACCGACGACGACCTCGCCGACCTCGACGGAGCCCCGCCGGCCAGCGCCCCGCGATACTGAACGCATGGTCGACACCCCGGCGACCCGCGCCATCGCCTCCACGGATCTCGACGTCCGCATCGTGGCAACCGAGATCCCGTCGAGCGCCGAGGAGAGCGCGATCCTGCAGGGCATCGACGTCGGTCGCCTGCTCCGCACGATCGTGATCAGGCGCGGAGCGGACGACTACCTGTTCGTGCTCGTGCCGGGTGGGCGGCAGATCGACTGGAAGAAGCTCCGCGCCCACCTCGGCGAGCGTCGGCTCTCGCTGCCCGACGCCGCCGAGGCGAGGGCGGCCACCGGCTACGAGCGCGGCGCGATCACACCGTTCGGATCGACCTCCGACTGGCCGGTCATCGCCGATGTGACGATCCGCGGGCTCGGCATCGTCGCGATCGGTGCGGGAGCTCGTGGGGTCAACCTGCACGTCGAGGCCGCCGGGCTGCTCGGGGCCCTCGACGCGACCGAGGCCGACGTCACGAACCCGTCGGCAATCGATCCGGCGCAGCACGACGACACGCCGGGCGCTTGACCCCCTGCCTCCTGCGGGGGAGGCTCACGCATGCCGACCGGGGTGCCACGAGCGCGAGGAGGCCGCGCATGAGCGCCGCCGCCCGCCGCGTCGTCGCCGGCGAGCGGGTCGATTCGCTCCTCGACTCCCTCGCGTCGGGCGCGACCGAGCCCGCCTCCGGCGCCTTCGCGGCCCTGGCCGCCGCCTCGGGGGCCGCGCTCGTGACGGCCGTGGCACGGCGCACGCTCCGACGGCTCGCCGACGACGACCCACACACCGCTCGCCTCGAGGAGATCGCGGCGGAGGCCGATGCCGCCCGTCCGGCGCTGCTCGCGTCGGCCGACCGCGACGCCGAGCTGCAGCACGAGCTCGCGCTCGCCGCCCGCATGCGCCAGGACTCGGAGAAGCGGCGCACCGCCCGACTCGTCACCCTGCAGTCGGTCCTCGAAGACGCGGTCGACGTGCAGCTCGATCTCGCCCGGCGGTCCGTCTTGCTCGCGGGGCTCGCCGAGGAGGCGACGTCGGTCGCCGACCCGAACGCCGCCGCCGACGGGCTCGCGGCGGTCGCGGCCCTGCACGCGGCGGCGGTCGCGGCGCTCGCCACCGTGGAGTTGAACGCCTTCGCGATCGTCGATCCCGCTCGCCGCGACGAGCTCACGGCCACGTGCGCCGCGCTCGGGGAACGCGCCACGAGCATGCTCGGCGACGCTCGCGCCGGCTTCGGTGGCCGCGTGCAGCCCGGTTCCTCCTGAGCTCTCCACGATGGCCGCGATGCCGGGGCCCGCTCAACCGAGGGTCGCGAGCCGCGACTCGACGATCCGGCGCATGCCCTGCAGCACCTCGTCGCGCAGCGGTGGCACCTCGTGGGTCTGCCAGAGGTCGAAGACCCGGTCACGCGCCTTCGTGCGCAGGGTCTTCGCCCCGGCCTCGGTCCACTCCTTGCGTCCCTCCCACGACAACACCTGCGGCGTCCAGAGCTCCCGGAAGTGTTCGAGGGTGTGGTCCTCGCCCAGGAACACCTCACCCGGTCCGACCGCGCGGATCACGTCGAGCGCGATCGTCTCGTCGCTCACCTCGATCGGCTCGACGGCGGCCCGCGTCATGCCCACGAGCTCGTCGCTGATCACGAGCAACTCGGGCGAGAAGAGCAGACCGCCTTCGACGCATCCGGCGTCGAACACGAGATCGACGCCGCCGAGCACGGTGCCGAACCCGTAGAAGCCCGCCTCCAGCGCGGCCTGTTCGTCGGCGTCCTTCGAGTCTCCGCCGAAACTCATGCCCACGGACGGCAGCCCCCACCATCGGCAGAGCTGCGCCATCGCCACCATGAACCGGAGCCCGTCGGGTCCTCCCGCCGTGACCGTGCCGTAGCGCATGTCCATCAGGAACGGGACCGTGCCGCTGATGAACGGCGTGCCGGGGTTCCGCAACTGGCTCAGCACGAGTCCGATCAGGGTCTCGGCCGCCGAGACGACGAGGGTGCCGGCGATCGTCACCGGACCGGTCGCGCCGACCTGCGGCGCCGCCTGACACGACGCGGGCAGACCACGGTCCGCCGCGAGGAACAGCTTGTCGAGCGTCTCCGGGTTGAACAACAGCGGCGAGACCGAGTTGAGGTACGGCATCACGAACGGTCGTTCCCGGAGCTCGTCGGCGCCCCCGGCGACCAGCTCCGCCATGTCGTAGATGTCGCGGAGCTCCGGTTCCCCGGCGATCAGCACCATCAACGGCTTCGTGGTGTTCGTGACCATGCGGAGGAACTCCTCTTGGTTCACGACCTCCAGCGGCAGGCCGTCGCTCGGGCGAGTGACGCCGGGGGTCGCGACGAAGTCGAGGTTCGGCAAGGCGTCGGCGAGCAGGGTTGATTCGGCGGTCGCGTCGAGCGTGAAGTCCTTCACCTGGAAGTCGCGCGGATCCAGGTAGTTCAGGTTCGTCACGCCGGCTCCCACATAGACGTTCCCGGCCCCGAGGTCGAGCGCGGGCTCGCCCATGCGATCGAAGATCGTGAACGACTTCGGCGCGCTCTCGAGCGCCCTGGCGACCAGTTCACCGGGGATGCGCACGAGGTCGTCGCCTTCCTGTGTCGCTCCGTTGCGCACGAGCAGCTCGCGGGCCGGCTCGGTCATGATGCGCGCGCCGGGATCGATCAGCACCTCGAGCGCAGCGTCGTGCAGACGCTGCAACTCTGACTCGGTCAGGGGGTTCAGTCGCAGCGTCATGCGCGGAGTCTGACGTGGCGCGCCACCCGCAGGGAACGGCGCAGGTCCCTCCCCGCACGGGGCGTTCGGCCCGTCAGGACGCAAGATGGGACGATGCCCACACGCGAGGATCGCTCGTCGACGGCGCTCCGCGGTTCGTGGCTCGAGCGATCGTGGGGCCGCATGCAGGTCTGGCAGGCGGGCACCGGCCCCGCCGTGCTGGCGGTGCACGGGCTCGGCGGCTCGGGCCGGTACTGGCAGGGCCTCGCCGACCGCATCGGCGACGGCGCGACGATCCTGGCGCCGGATCTGCCCGGCTTCGGCCGGTCGGACCCGCCCAACGAGGACGTCGACCGCTCGCTCCTGCTGGCCGACCTCGATGCGGTCGTTGCGAGGTTCGCCGGCGACGGACCCATCCGCGTCGTCGGGCATTCTCTGGGCGGGGTGCTCGCGGCCCTGTGGACCTCGCGCCAGCCGGATCGCGTGAGTGGGCTCGCGATGGCCGCCTCGCCCTTTCCCGACGCCACCGCTATGGACGTCCGCTCCCGCGCCGACCTGCGGCCGTCGTCCGGGAGGCGAGCGGCGGCGAGGGTCGCCCGAACGGTCTGGCCGGCGATCGCGGTGCCGATCGGGTGGGCGCGGGGCTATCCCACCGATGTCGTCGTCGACTTCGGCCGCCAGTCGGTTCGCGCGCGTGCGTGGACGATGTGGTCGCTGTGGTCGGACCCCGACCTCGAACAGGAGATCGAGACGCTGTCGATGCTCGACGGTTCGACCGCCACGTTGTTGGCGCACGCCCGCGACGACCGAACGGTGTCGATCCGAGCCAACGCGGCCTGGGGTCGTGTCATGCCTCACGCCGAGCGGTGCGTGCTCGAAGACGGCGGGCACCAGTTCCTGCTGCGATCGGGGTTCCAGCCGCTGGCCGGCTGGCTCGCCCGCGAGGCCACCGACGGCTAGGCTGGAGCGCATGGCGACCCAGGCGGCGCAGCACCACCTCGTGCTGATCCTCGCGCGCGACTTCGCGTCGCGCCTGGCCACGCCGGTGTTCCTCGTCGACGTCCGCGGCACGGTGATCTACTTCAACGAGGCGGCGGAACGCGTGCTCGGTCGCCGCTACATCGAGGGCGGCGGCATGCAGGCCGAGGAGTGGAGCACCCTGTTCGCGCCCTCGGACGACGACGGCAACCCGATCGAACTCAACGCACTGCCGCTCGGCGTGGCGATCCTCGAACGACACCCCGACCACCGGATGCTGCGGATCCGCAGCACCGACGGCACCGAGCGGCGCATCGAGGTCACGGCGTTCCCCCTCTTCGCCCACGAGGACGAATGCCTCGGCGCGATCGCGATCTTCTGGGAGACCCCCGAGGACGCGGAGCGCTAGGTGCACGTGCGCATCTGGGGGTGCCGAGGCTCGATCGCCGCACCCGGCCCCGAGACGATCCGCTACGGCGGCAACACGTCGTGCGTGGAGGTCCGCGGCGATCACGGAGAGGTGATCGTGCTCGACGCGGGCACGGGTGCGCGACCGCTCGGTGAGCGATTGATGGGCGAGCACGAGCCCGCGCTCAGGGTCGACCTGCTCCTCACCCATCTGCACGTCGACCACCTCGAGGGCCTCGGCATGTTCGCTCCGATCTGGGCGCCCGAGACCGAGCTCCACATCTGGGGGCCGCCCTCCCCGGTCGCCTCGCTCGACGAGCGGATCGCCACCTACTTCTCCCCGCCGCTCTTCCCGGTGCACCTGACCGAGGTGCCCGCACGGGTGAGCTTCCACGACGCACCCCGAGAGCCGTGGACGGTCGGGTCGATCACGGTCTCCGCGCATCCGATCCTGCACCCTGGCGCCACGGTCGGGTACCGGCTGGAGTCCGAGGACCGCACGCTCGCCTACGTGACCGACCACGAGCCGGCCCTCGGCACCGATCTGGACGCCGTCGACACGAGCTGGATCTCCGGGTACGCGCTCGCCCACCACGCCGACCTGCTGATCCACGACTGTCAGTACACGGTGGAGGAGTACGCGTCGCACGTCGGGTGGGGTCATCCGAGCGTCGCCCACGTGGCAGCGTTCGCGCGCCGGGCCGAGGTTGGCCGCCTCGTGATGTTCCACCACCACCCCGGCCATTCCGACGACCAGCTCGATGCGATGCGCGGCGACGTGCTCTCCGGATGGTCCGTCGACCCCGCCCGGTGCATCGTGGCGGCCGAGGGCGCCGAGATCGAGGTCTGAGGGATCGCGTCAGATCGCGGCCACCTGCAGGCCGACCCACGACCTCAGACCGGCACGCCACAACGCCCGCTCGTGATACTCCCCCTCGCGCGAGATCCCCTCCGCACCGCCTGCACGGAGCAGGGCGCGGAGCAGGGGCGCGAGCTGGTGGCCGTAGAGCTCCATGCACGCGTGCGGATGCACCCCCGGCCACGAGTAGCACGACACGACCCATCGCCGATGGCGGCGGTCGACCTCCTCAGGCACCTCATCCCAGGCTGGGTCGTCCGGACCGAAGGCCCATCGGTCGAGGTTGCCCTGGGGGATGCCCTCGATGCCGCGCACGGTCGGCGGAGACTCGTGCAGCAGGTACGGATCGACCACGAGGTCGCAGATGACCGCGTGCTCGGGCAGGCGGGCGAGCCACGCGTTCGGCACCAGGGGCACGCTCGGATCGTGGCGCTGGGTGGAGTCGACGAGCACATCGGTGACGGCCAGGCGCTCCTTCATGTACTCGGTACGCCCGGTGAGGTTGCGACCGACCGTCGTGACCTCCACCCCGGGAAGGTGCGCCAGGCGCTGGGCGCGCTCGAGGCTCCCGTACTTCGTCGCCGCCTCGACGGCGTCCTTGCCGATCGCGCCCGCCCCGAGCACCGTGACCCGGATGGGTGGCCGCGTGGGCCGATCGAACTCCGGCCACTCGCTCTCCAACACGTCGAACGCGGCCTCGAGCCCGTTCCACGCGACGTCGCGGCCGTCGACCACGAGCCGATGCCCGATGTCGTCGGTCAGCAGGTCGAGCGAGATCGCATCGAGGCCGAGCTCCACGAGCCGCGCCACCCGGCGCGGTCGGGTCGGGAAGTGAAGCATCGACACGAGCATCGCGCCTCGCCGCATCAGGTGCAGCCGGTCCTCGGGCGCACGCAGCGCCAGCACCACATCCTGCGCGAAGGCGTCCTCGTTCGATCCGACCGTCACGGTCGGACCCACCCGCAGGTAGTCCGCGTCGGAGTAGCCCATGCCCGACCCGATGGTGCCCTCGACCACGATGCGGCCTCCGAGGTCGGCGACCGCCGCCACCAGGTCGGGCAGGAAATCGCGACGCTCCCCCGCCTCCTTGTGCATGCGGGGCAGGCCGAGGCTCGGCACCGTCACGCCATCCACCTCCCCAGCTCCGCGTGGGCGACCGCCCGCTCGCGCGGATCGTCGCTGTCGACGTCGAGCCTCTCGGGCGGCACACGCAGCACCACGCCGAGCACGGGCTCGATCTGGCGACCGTACACGCGCATGCAATCCACCGGCTCGATACCCGGCCAGGCGTAGCACGAGAGGGCGAGGCGCCGTTGCCTCGTGTCGATGCCGTGGTCGAGCTCGTCCCACGCGGCGTCGTCGACGGGGAAGACGTACCGATCCAGGTTCCCGTGGGGCACGCCCTCGATGCCCTTCGTGAGCGGCGGATCGACCGAGGAGTCGTACGGGTCCACGGCGAGGTCGAGGATCACGGCGTCGGCAGGCAGCGCCGCGATCCACGGGTTCGGCACGATCGGTCGGGTCGCGTCGAGACGCTGCGTGGCGTCGATCAGCAGGTCGGTGACCTCGAGTCGCCCGAGGAGGTAGTCCTCGTGGCGCGTGAGATCGAAGTCGACGACCGTGACCTCCACACCCGGCACGTCGTTGGCGGCCAGCTCCGCCCGTAGCTCCGGATCGCCGTAGCGCGTGGCCGCGCGGATCGCGTGCGCGCCGACCGCGCCGGCGCCGAGGCACGTCACGCGCAACGGGCGTCGGCTGGGGTGGGCGAAGTGCGGATGCATCCGCGCGATCTCCAGGAACGCGAGGCGCACGCCGTTCCATCCGACGGCCTCGAGGTATTCCACCTGGCGCCGGCCGAGGTCGTCGACGACGCCGTCGAGCGAGATGGCACGCAGACCGAGATCGGCGACCAATCGGGTGCGGTGCGGACGGGTGGGGTAGTGCAGCATCGTGACCAGCAACGCGTCCGGGCGCATAGAGCGCAGCGCGGCCTCCTCGGGGCAACGGATCACCGTGACGATGTCGCTCGCCAGCACCTCGTCGTAGTCGGCGAACCGCACCTTCGGCGAGGCGGCGACGTAGGCATCCTGGCCGAAGCCCATGCCGGCGCCGTACCCGTGCTCCAGCACGATCTCGCCGGCGCCCGCTCGATCGGCCGCGACGACGAACTCCGGCAGGAAATCGCGGCGTTCGCCGGCCTCCATGTGCATGCGGGGGAGGCCGAGGACGGGCGACCCGATGTGCTGCGCTGTAGCGTCGGTCGCACCCATCGCTCCTCCTCGACCCCACCCTACGCGGGAGGCGGCCCCGGCCACGCCGGACCCCGGACCCGGGGGTCGAGGGGCGTATGGCTCGGCCACCTACACTCGGACGGTGACGCCCGACGAGACCACACCCGCCCCGCCGACGACGACGGCCCCGTGGCGCGATGTGTTCCGCGGCCGGCGTGGGCGGCTGACGGCCGGGTTGCTCCTGCTCGAAGCGCTCGTCGCGGTCCAGGTGCTGATCGTGGCGACGATCATGCCCGACGTCCGCGGCGAGCTGGGCATGGTGCAGCTCTACGGTCTCGTGTTCACAGCCTCGAGCCTCGCGACGATCGCCTCGATCCCGATCGTCGGCCGCGCGGTCGATCGGTTCGGAACGAAGGCGGTGCTCGTCCCCGTGCTCGCGGTCTTCGCGGCCGGCCTAGTCGTGTCCGCTACGGCACCCGCGATGCCTGTGCTGCTCGTCGGTCAGTTCCTGCAGGGGGCGGGCGGGGGTGGTCTCTACGCGCTCTCGCTCGGCACGGTCGCGAAGACCTACCCGGACGCGCTGCGGCCGAGGGTGCTCGCGCTCCTCGCCACGATGTGGATCCTGCCCGGGCTGGTGGGGCCGCCCGTCGGGGCCGCGATCGCCAGCACGCTCGGGTGGCGATGGGCGTTCGTGGCGCCGATCCCGGTGCTGCTCGCGACCTGGGCGTTGATCGCGCCCGTGCTCGATCTGGTGCCGCGTCCCGAGGCGAGCGGCCCGGCGATCTCGCTGCGCTGGCCCCTGCAGCTGATGGTCGGCGCCGGGTTCGTCTTCGCCTCGATCACGGCGTTCGCCTGGTGGGTGCCACTCGCCGTGGCCGCCGGCCTCGCGATCGGCATCCCGGCGCTGCGCCACATCGCCCCGAGCGGCACCTTCCGCGCGGTCCCCGGTCAGGGCGCGATCGCCGCGGCGGCGTTCCTGCTGTCGGTGTCGTTCCTCGCGATGGACGCGTTCCTCACCCTGATGCTGACCAGGGTGCGGGGGCTCTCGCTCGCGGCGGCCGGGCTCGCGATCACCGTGGCGACGGTGACCTGGGCGCTGGGCGCCCTGTGGCAGTCCAATCGCGCCGGCGACCGCTCGCTGGGATGGCTCGTCAGCGTTGGTGCCGCGCTGCTCTTCGTCGGAGAAGCCGCGGTCGCGAGCACGCTGTGGCTGCACGTGCCGCTCGTCGTCGCCTACGTGGGATGGGGCGTCGTCGGGGTGGGCATGGGCATCGCGTTCGCGACGATCCCGCTCGCCGCGATGCGCGTCTCGGAGTCGGGTGAGGAGGGCGAGGAGCTGTCAGCCGTGCTGCTGATGGACATGCTGGGCGTCGCGACCGGCGCGGGACTCGGAGGCGCGGCGATCGCCCTGTCGGGCGCGCTCGACGCATCGTTGCGCGCCGGGCTCGCTGGCGCCTTCGCGCTCGCGCTCGTCGCCGCCCTCGTGCTGCTGGCCATCACCCCCCGCATCCCGTCGGGGCCGCAGACCGTGTCGACGGAGACCCCTTAGGCTCGCATCGTGGCCAGATCGATCCGCGTCGGCGTCCAACTCCCAGAGGTGGAGCGCGAGGTGCGCTGGCCCGAGTACGTCGCGATGGCGAGGACCGCCGAACGGGTCGGCTTCGACTCGGTCTGGGTGGGAGATCACCTGCTGTACCGAGACGACGGACGGCCCGAGCGCGGGCCGTGGGAAGCATGGACGACCCTCGCGGCGATCGCCGCGGCGACCGAGCGCGTGGAGCTCGGGCCCCTCGTCGCGTGCGCGGGGTTCCACGCGCCCGCGATGCTCGCGAAGCAGGCCGCGACCGTCGACGAGATCTCCGGCGGCCGGCTCGTGCTCGCGCTCGGCGCAGGCTGGAACGAGGCCGAGTTCCGGGCGTTCGGCTTCCCGTTCGATCGGCGGGCCTCGCGCTTCGAGGAGTCGTTCGAGGTGATCCGTCGGCTCGTCGCCGGCGAACGGGTCACGATGCACGGCGAACACGTCCGGGTAGAGGACGTGGTGTTGCTGCCCACGCCGGCACGGCGACCCCGACTGATGATCGGCAGCACGGGTCGGCGGGTGCTCACCGCTGCTCTCCCCTACGTGGACGCGTGGAACACGTGGTTCGACTGGTACGGCAACTCTCCCGAGGGGTTCGCGACACGCAACGCCGAGATCGACGCGATCGCGCGCGACGTCGGTCGCGATCCCGCCGGGATCGAGCGCAGCGCCTGCCTGCTGGTGGCCCTGGACCCGACGACGCGTGAGCGTCCGCTCGACCCGGACGCTCCGCCCGTCACCGGCTCGCCGGCGGCGATCGCCGAGACGATCGACGCCATGGAAGCGGCGGGCGCCGACGAGGTGATCCTCGTGGTCGACCCCATCACGGAACGCTCGATCGAGACGCTGGGTGGGACGCTCGGCCTGGTGGATTGACCCGCAGGGTCAGGTTCGCGCGACCTCCCGTACCTCGAGCGGCCGGTCAAAGGCGATCACCGTCAGATCGGCCGGGCGATCGCGTTCGAGCCACGCGAACGCGAGGCCGGGTCCGTCGGCACGCGCACCGCTCGTGACGTAGCCGATCGTGCGGTCGCCTGCGCGGACGGGCTCGCCGCCGCTCACGAGGCCGTCGACCTCCAGACGCACGAGCTCACGAGAGCCCGTGTCATCGCCGGCACGGCGTGCGAACCGGGCGAGCCCGGCGGGGCCTGGAGCGTGTTCCGAGGTCACGTCGACGCCCGCCGCGGCGTATCCGGCCCCGAGCCGCAGGGTCTCGAACGCGCGCCGACCCGCCGCGATCAGGTCGAGATCGCGGCCCGAGTCCCAGACAAGGTCCCAGAGACGGAGCCCGAGGTCGGCGCTCGTCGTGAGCTCCCATCCGGGTTCGCCCACGTAGGACACCGACTGAGCAGTCACCGGCACACCGGCCACGTCGAGCTCACGGATCTGGAACCTGCCGAACGCGAGCGCTTCGGCGCCGCCCGCCACGAGTGACCCGAGCACCTCGGCGGCTCGTGGTCCCCAGAGACCGAGAGCGCACGTCGCGGTCGTGACGTCGTGCACCCTGACCGAATCGTCGTCCGGCGCCGCACGTTGCAGGAGAGCCACGTCGGCCGGGGTCCCGAGGCCCACGATCCAGCGGTCCGGCGGCACGCACGAGACGATCGCGTCGGTCAGCACCGTGTCCCGAGGACCGAGCACGAGCGTGTAGGCGACCGAGCCCGGCGGTCGATCGAGGTCGGCGCTGCACAGCGCCATGAGCCACTCGTGCGCGCCGGGACCTTCGACCTCGACACGCCGCAACGGCGTGAGGTCGAACACCCCCGCGCTCCGCCGCGTGGCGACGTGCTCGGCGACGGCGAACGGCGACCACCATCGTGCGTGCCAGTCGTCGCGAGGCGCGACGTCGATGCCGAGACGCTCGGCGAGACCCTCGTTCGCCTCGAACCACGCCGGGCGCTCCCACCCCTGGCCCTCCACGAACACGGCACCGAGCTCACGCTGGCGCTCGACCCACGGGCTCACGCGCAGCGGTCGCGGACGGTGCACGGGCTCGAACGGGTGATGCACGTCGTAGACCTCGTCGTGGTTCGTGATGCTGCGCGGCACGAAGTACGCGGTCGACCGCTGGAACGCCTCGAATCGATGCACGTCGGCATCGTGCACGTCGACCTCCGGCTGCCCGTCGACGATCCACTCCGCCAACGCCCGGGCGACTCCCACCGAGTGGGTGATCCAGACGGACTCGGCGACCCAGAAGCCGCGCGCCTCGAGCGACTCCCCGATGAGGGGGTACCCGTCGGGCGTGAACGAGAACACGCCGTCGAACGCCTCACCGACACCCGCCGGACCGATGCGGGGCATCAGCTCGACCGCCGTCTTCCACGACCCTTCGAAGTCCTCGGGCGTGAACGCGAGCGTGGTGGTCGCGGGCTCGCCGGCGAGCGTGTCCGCCGGGTCGATCGGCAGGGCCCGGTGCTGGAACGATCCGATGCCCACCTGATCGTGGTGCTGGCGGAAGTAGAGGTCGCCGTCGAGATGTCGCAGGATCGGCGTGGCGGCTTCCACGCCGGGCTCGCCGAAGCCCTCCACCGAGCCGGTCCTGGCGTACAGGTGCGCGAGCGGCAACATCGGCAGCCGCATGCCGACCATCGATGCGATACGAGGCCCCCAGATGCCCGCGGCACACACCACGACGTCGGCCGGGAAACGCTCCCCGTCGGCCGTCCGTACGCCGCTGACCCGCCCGCGCTCGACATCGACCGCGACGACCTCGCACTCCCCCAGGAACCGCGCGCCTCGTTCGGTCGCGCGCCGTGCGCGAGCTTCCGTGGTGCGGGTCGCCCTCGCGAGACCGTCCCCCGGGACGTGGAACCCGCCCACGATGCGCTCCGGGTCGATCAGCGGGTGCAGGGCCACGCACTCGTCGACCTCGACGATACGGGCCTCGATGCCCCAGCTCTCGGCCCATCCGCGCTTGCGCCGCAGATCCTCGAGGCGCTCATCCGTCGTCGCCACCTCGAGCGCGCCGACGACGTCGAAGCAGGGTCCGTCGGGATGCTCCAGCTCGGTCATCAGATCGACGGTCTCGATCGCGAACCGCGCCATCATGCGGCTCACGCTCGTGCGCGACACGAGCCCCGGCGCATGGAACGTCGACCCACCGCTGTCGAACAGCGGGCCCCGATCGAGCACCGTGACGCCGGTCCACCCGCGGGCCGTGAGCTCATCGGCCACCGAGGCGCCGACGATGCCGGCACCGACCACCACGACACGCTGTTCGGTCATACCGACGGGGTCGATCAGGCCCTGTAGGCCGCCCACGCGACGGCCGCACGCTCAGCCTGGTCCTCGGTGAACTCGAACATGCAGGCGTCGTCGGAGTAGTCCATGAAGTTCGTGATCGGATCCTCACCGGGAGCTGCGCACGTGTCGCGCCCTTCGGGGCAGCCGAAGGCTGGCGAGGCCTCGTACGGCGTGTCGGCGATCAGATCGCCGGGCGACTCGCATCCGTTCTGGAACGTGTGCAGGAGCTCGAGCCAGTGCCCGACCTCATGCGTGAGCGTGTCCCCCTCGTCGTACGGACCGTAGTCGGATCCCGGCATCGTCCGGTAGTCGATCACGACGCCGTCGAAGAAGCGCGGGAGGGCGCCCTCACCGACGAAGCTCGAGGGGTAGTACGCCCATCCGAGCAGGAACTTGCCGAGCGCGCCCGTGTACACGTTGAGCGTGTCACGGCCGCCCTCGTGCAAGGATCGCTTGATCTGGATCTCCTTGTGAGATCCACGGAAGAAGCGAGGGGTCCCACCCTGTGCGTAGAAGAACTTGAACCACGATGCCTTGGTGGTGCGATCCACTGACTCGAGCTCGAAGCGGAAGCCAGTGTCGACGCCGCCGGTCGCGCCGGAGAACGATTCGTTCAGCACGTCGACCTGCGCCTCGATCCACGTCATCGGGGCGTTGCCGCCGGCGACGCTGGTGTCTTTGCGCAACACATGGAAAGCGACCGGGATCGTGACGACGGCTCCCCGCGCAGCCGCGGCGGCCTGAGAGGGATGGCGCGCGATCCACCGTTTCAGCGGGTCCCTGCGCAGCGTGACCAGGTCGTCGCGCGGGATCTTGCCCTTCGGCGCATCGGCGATGCCTTCGTAGGTGATGCACTCGGCGTCGCTGATCTTGCGGGCCCCCGCGATCGGGGCGGTCGCGACGACGGCGGCGACGATCGCGAGCACGATGAGCACGGAACGCGAGCGTGCGGGGGGACGCATCATGGTCTCCTTCCATCCGACGGGAATGGCACAGTAACGCGGATCGCCGCGGGGCGCAGACGAGGGTGATGCCCAAGCCTTGCCGGGGACGGGGCTCCGCGGCTACCGTCGTTGCATGCGTCGTCGTGCTCGCCCGCACATCATGGTCCTGACCACGATCGTCGCGCTCTCGCTCGCCGCTCCCGGCGTCGCCTCCGCACGCAAGTACGCTCTCGGCGACTCCGTGATGCAGGGCGCGACGCGGGAGCTTCGCGCGCGCCACTTCCAGGTGAACACCACGACGAGCCGGCAGTTCTCCGACGCTCCCGGGATCATCAGACGGCTCGCGAGGCGCAACCGGCTCCCTCGCAAGGTCGTGATCCACCTCGGCAACAACGGATACATCGACCCGGCGGACTGCCGGCGTGCGGTGAACGGCGCCGGCAACCGGCGGGTCTTCCTCGTCACGGTGAAGGTGCCGCGGGGCTGGCGACGAACCAACAATCAGCGGCTGCGCACCTGCGCCCGGCGCCACGGCGCCGACGTGATCGACTGGTACTCGTTCTCGAGGTCGCACGACTCGTGGTTCTACAGCGACGGGTTTCACCTGACGTCGGTCGGCCAGCGCAAGTACGCGAGGTTCCTCAGCCGCTCGACGTGAGCATCGTCACGCTGAGGTATGCCTCCGCATCCCCTCCCGTCGGCAAGATCTGTTCACTCGGACGTCCGGTCACCGCTCCCCACGGGTTCTCCTCTGTCCCCGGGTGTAGCGCCCGCACTTGTCGTACGGAAGCCGGACGAGGACGGCGGGGCCACGATCGACGTCCGGTGGGAGATACACGTCATTCGCGAGGCGCACGCCGTCGCGCATCGGAATCATGTGCTGTTTGGCGTTCGGATCGAGCGGGGACGCCTCGACGACATCGGATTCGAAGGGCACGATCCCTCTCTCCTCCTCGGATCGCCGGCGGCGGCGGCTCCGAGAGCGCGCATCGTCGCGAGTCGTCAGCACCGCTGGCGTAGACTGCCGCGCCCGCAGGGACGGGCGGCGGCCCGGGAAGGCAGGTGCTGGCGTGGGGGTGCTGGGGAGCCGAGGGATGCGTGTCGCCACCGGTGTCGCCATGGTGGTGGCGAGCCTCGCGGAAGCGAGACGGCGGAACGTCCCGACCTACGAGCAACGCGTGTTCCGCGTCGCGAACGACGCGCCCGATGCCATCCGTATCCCGGTCCGCTCGGTGATGCAGGCGGGAACGTTCGTCACGGTGCCGATCGTCGCCGTCCTCGCCGCGGCCACGGGTCACCGGCGCCTCGCCGTAGAGCTCGCAACCGCAGGAACGCTCGCCTGGCTCGGCGCGAAGGCGCTGAAACCGCTCGGTGGGCGCGGACGACCCGCGAGCGTGATGACCGACGTGCAGATACGTGAACGGATCGCGGGGGACCTCGGATGGGTCTCCGGTCACACGGCGGTCGCCACCGCCCTTGCTGCGACCGCGTGGCCGGCGCTCCCACGGCCGGTCCGACCTGCGCTGGTCGCCGTCGTGGCGACCACCGCGTTCGGTCGCACGTACGTCGGAGCCCACCTTCCGCTCGATCTCATCGGCGGCGCCGGCCTGGGCCTCGTCTTGTCCGCGATGGTGCCCCCGGCAGGAATCGAACCTGCGACACCCGGTTTAGGAAACCGGTGCTCTATCCACTGAGCTACGAGGGCCGAGGGCGAGGACGAGGGCCGAGGGCCGAGGGCCGAGGGCGAGGGCCGAGGGCCGAGGGCCGAGGGCTGAGGACCTGGGACTGAGGCATACGTAGGCGAAAACCTCCTCGCCGACAGCATCCTGGCGCATCGAGTCTAGTGAGCGGCCGTCAGGAGGCCATGTTGGTGCCAGGACACGTCGAAGGTGGATCGCATCCAGCCTCCGGCCGCCTCTAGGCAGAATCGGCGGTCAGACCGTTGAAGGTAGACCCTGATCAAGGATGCATCCACTCCTCTACCGGCAGCGGCACAAGGCACAGCCGGTTCCCCTCGAGATCCACCAGCGAGGCGCCAGTGGATTCATCTAGCCGCATGGCGAACCGCTCTAGATAGTAGACCGTCGGCTGAAGCACATGGAGGTTGTTCAAGAACGGGTGGGTCGTGGCGATGTCCCCGTAGCGCTCACCGGCAAAGTGCCGCTCCGAGGTGGAGTGGCCATCCCAATCGACGGCCTCGGTCAGGAAACCTGCCGGGCCGTGATGGTGCTTCGCCATCCCTCGAAGGATCGTGAGGGCCTTGAGCACGTGCGACCGCTGGCGTCGCTCGCCGTAAGCGACCAGGTATGCCTGCGCCGCCTCCGCCATCTCCCATGTGCACGCCGCGTTCCACGACTCCTCCATGTAGAGCAGACCTTTGGTCGCCACTCCGTTCAAGTCGCGGTCGAGCTCGAAGCGAGCCAAGGGTGCCAAGCACGACCCGTAGGCGAACTCGCGGAGCGGCTGATCAGCGAGGATGTCGGCGGCCTGGATGAGCGCTTGGAACGCGACCGCGTAGCTGACGTTCTCCTCGAGATCTTCCGTGTCGGTGTTCGTGCTACCGAAGTGCCCGCCGGACCTGACGAACGACGCTGCATCGGTTCGAAGTTGCGCCGACGCATCGAAAACCCCGCTGGCCGTGGCACCCGCGAGCAACTGCAGCGCGAAGGCTCCTGCCCCGCTCCGCGACGAGATCGGATCGTCGAGCCGCATCGACGGAAGATCGACCGGTCCGAACGCATCGGGGGCATACGGGAAGACGGCGCCACTCGGGGTCGATCGCCGCGGATACCAACCATTGCCGCATCGCTCGGCTTCGATCACCCACTCGGCGGTCCGGGCCGCGATCGATCGACATCGACTCGAGCGCGCCGGGTCCGGATCGAGGGCTGACAGCTCGAGGAGCTGGTAACCGACCCGTGCCACATGGCCGAACTCCACGTAGTCGGCTCGGGCCTCGAGGTTGTGCAGGAACTCCCCGGTCTCCACGTCGCGATAGAGCAGCACCGGCATCGACGGATCGTCGAAGAACCCGGCTGCCAGGGCATGATCGAGGTAGGAGAAGCCCATGGCTTCGAACTCGGGACGCTCGAGCACGCGTCCTACCCGCACCAGCATGCGGGCGCCGAAGATCGAGTCGGCGCAGTAGCCCGTGCCCTCCATGAGCCGGCCCCGGTACCGCACGAGCTTGCCGTCGCTATCTGCATCGACGGAGCGGCACAACAGCAGCCCTTCGTCGTCGTGCTCGCTGACGGCGCGCAGGAACCGCGCGCTCTCGAGGGAGCTCTGGACGATCGTGTGCTCAGGATCCTCGGGCAGGTAGAAAGCGTACGGCGATGCTGTGGTCACTGGCATCATCCTCCGAGGATCTGGCGGATCGCGTGCACGACCGATCGAATGGTTGCAGCCGTCGACGCCTCGATCGTGCCGAACGAGAGGTTGGCGTGACGCAAGCCCGCTTCGCGCAGGGCCAGGAGCCCCTTCGCGATCTCGGCCGGCGTACCGGTGAGGGCGTGCCGTGCCACGAGGTCGACCGGCACCGCATCGAGGGCTTCGCGCGTCACGAGGGCCGGGTCGTGGTCGAAGACCCCGCGATGATCCTCCCCGAAGGGATGCTCATACCCGGCCTCTCGCCAATCTCCCCCGCTGAGCAGGAGCCCGAAGAGCCTCGCCTCGTCGGATCGAAGCGCCTCGGCGACGCTCGATGCACTACCGCCGGAGAAGACGACAAGCTCTGCGGCGGGCGTGAGATCCCCGGCATCTCGGCCGGCCGCAGCAGCAGCCGCCTTCACGTCGGCGAGATCGCGTTCGTAGACGGTGGGATCCACGATGTCGGTCGGGTACCATCCGTCCCCGAACCGCCCCGCGAGCCGGCGCATTCGCGGGCCGCGGCCGCCGACCCAGATCTCGGGCATGCGGTCCGCCGGTGGGCGGAGCTCGAACCGCAGCTCCCGCAGCTCGAATCGCTCCCCCGCGTGCGTCAACGGACTCTCGCCCACGAAGCAGGCTCGAAGGACCGCGAGGCCCTCCTCGAGACGAGCGACCGGAGCCTCGGTCCAGAGACCAACAGGCTCGGTGTTGATGCGTTCGCCAGCGCCGATGCCCACGATCGGCGCTCGCTCCGTGATGTGGGCGAGGGTGACGAAGGCCTGTCCAACGACCACCGGATGACGTCGAAGGAGTTCCGTGACGCCCACCTGCAAACGAACCGATCCTGCGTGCGCGGCGAGCGCCCCGAGGAGTACCTGATACTCGAAGGGCGCTGGCGACTCCGCCTCGGGCGGGCCGCTTTCCGAGGAAGGAACCTCGAACTCGACCAGGTGATCCCATGTCGAGCACACCTCGAGGGACAGCGATGACGCCAGCTCGACGGCCGACCGCACTTGCCAATACGGGGGCCAGGGCGGCGCGACGAGCCCGAGGGTCAAACCTGACGAAGACATCATCCGGAGCCGTCGGCGAGGACGACGGCGCTCCGTTTGGTCCACTCCTTGTGTACCTCGTCGAAGGTCGGACCGTGAGCTCGGCCTGCGAGCGTGATCGAGACGTCGAGGCCACGAGCCTCCGCCTCGGCGAGCGCGAGGGCTTGAGTGGGCACGCAGGACACGAACGGATGCCAGAGCGGATCGGGTGCCTCCACGGTCCGCAGATGTGCGCGATCCCCGTCGACCATCTCGCTGCCCCCGACGAGCAGCACGTCCATGCCCATCCGCTCGAGGCCGGACGCCATCTCGACGGAGCGCTGCGCTCCCGGGCCGGCGGCGATCAACACGGCCCGATCGCCGGGCCGGGCCATCAGCTGCGAACCGTGCCCGAACTCCTCGAGGTCGTCCCACCACGCCTCCAGGCCAGCCGCTTCCCAGTACTTGAGGGCGCCGAACATGGCCGTGCCGCGGTCGGGACCAGCGCCGAGGAACCAGGTTCTCCCCGCGGTCGTCGGGACTTCGGCGACGGTCTCGAGCGATCGGCGGACGACCTCGTCGACGATCTCGGGCAGCCCATCCAGCTGCGGGAAGCTCGCTGCCGCGAGCGACTCCAGCAGGCACGCGAGCGCGAGGAGGGTGACCGAGTAGTCGCGGGAGTGCGGTATCGACCGATCGATCGGCCGCGGGATCACCAGCGCGCAGTCGCTCGACGTCGCGAGCGTCGAGCCCCCGTCGGCGGTGATCGCGACCGTGAATCCCCCGGCAGCATGTGATCGTCGGGCCGCCTCGATCGTCCTGGCAACCTCGCCGCTCACCGAGACGACCACGACCAGATCACCCTCCGAGGGGCCGAGATAGCGGCTCGCGTCGAGGCTGGGAAGGGGCATCACAGGCACAGCTATGCGATCTCGGAAAAGCGAGTGCAGGGCGACCGGCGCGATGTAGGAATCCCCGCTTCCGGTCAACACGACCCTGCGCGGTTCGGGGAGCCCGGCTGCCCTCACCTGCCTCCGAAGGGAGGGCAGCCCTTCGGCCAACGCCTCACTCTGGGAGAGGATGTCCTCGAGCATCAGGTCGTTGATCACACCCGCTCCCACCATCGGTATCCAAGCTTGCGCGCTCTGTCGCGGATCTCGCCCACCGGAGCGGGCCGCCCGAACCCGCCGAGCACCGTGATCGCCAAGGCGGCGTGGATCACGGCGAGCTCGGCGGCTTCCATGTCGGTGAGACCGCTGAGGATGCCCGCCGCGAAGGCCCCAGCGAACGCATCGCCTGCCCCGTTCGTGTCGACGGCGTCGACGGGAACGGCGTCGAGTCGCCGCTGCTCGCCCGATCGGTTGACGACGAGGGCTCCGTGCGACCCGAGAGTGACCGCGACCAACCCCGCGCCGTTGGCGCGGAGCAGGCCGGCGGCCTCGTTGGGGCCGCCGAGCATGTCGGCGCCCGCGGCGTTCAGGAAGGCAACGTCTACATCGGCGGCGAGCTGCAGGAGATCGTCGCGCCCCGCGAAAGGCGCCTCGATGTCGAGCGACGTCCTGGCACCGGCTGCTCGGGCTTCCCGGAGTAGGCGGGCGACCGGCTCGCCCTGTTCGGCTGTCGTGTGCACCCACTTCGTCGTCCCGAGCACGCCCATGTCGAAGCCGGTCCAATCTGCGGAGAACGCCTCCGTTGGGAACTGGATCAGCGTCCGCTGGCCCTCCGAGGTCGTGAGCGACAGCGTCCAGAACGTGGGTGCGTCGATCCGACGCACGAAACGCGTGTCGACCCCTCGGTCTCGAAGGCCCTCCATGACGAGATCGCCGCGCGCGTCGGCGCCGAGGAGTGCCACCACGCCAGCGGATACGCCGAGCGACGCGACCGCGGAGGCCGCATTGCCCATCATCCCCCCGGGGAAATCACCGAGCGGATGCGCCCAGATCTTCTCGTCCGGCTCGGGTAGATGATCGATGGTAGCGACCGAGTCGACACCCAGATCGCCGAAGGCGAGGTAGTCAGGCATCCGGCCCGCCTCGCCCCCGTCGGTCACGACGCGATCACGCTCTCGTAGATCTGCGGGTCCCCGTCCTCCCGGTGCACCTGCTCGGCCATGCCGTAGAGGGATCCGCCGACCCTGCGTGCAGTCGCGAGACTGAGCAGCTGTCCCGGGACGGCGTAGAGCATCGGCACGAGCACCGGATCGCAGGCCGGCAGGTCGTACACGAGGTCCGCGGTATCGGTGAAGGTCGCCGCCTCGTCGCCGTCGCTCACGACCGCCAGATTGACTCCGAGCCGCTTCAGGTAGCCCGCCACCTCGTGACTCCGGCTCCGCCCCAGGTCCGGCGGTGCGAACAGCAACACCCGAAACCTCTGGTCGACGAGGGAGTACTCATCGTGGGCGTACTCCTCGGTCTCCTGCGAGATCGCGATCAGCTGGCTGAGCTCGAGCAGTTTGCGCACCGTGAATCGGGCGCTGGATGACGAGGGGCCGTAGCCGAGCGCCAGCACGGGGTTGGCGCGATCCATCGTCGCCGCATGCTCAGCACCGATCTCGGCGGATCGGTCCACCACCTCGCCCACGAGCTCGGGCAAACCATCAACGCTGGCGCGGATCACGTCCCGGTCTGCCCCACGTTCGGAGAAGGCACACGCGAGCTCGTACAGCGCGATCGACCCCTGCAGGTGCGAGGTGGTGCCGGGGATCGCACCGAGCTTCTCGAAGTCCATCACCCAGGTGGCATCGGCTGGCTCTTTGGCCAGCGCCGACGTGGGATTCGCCGTGATCGAGATGGTGGACAGCCCACGCGCCCGAGCCTTCCGGAGCCCTTCCACGACGCGGGAGACTCGGCCGGACTGCGAGAGGGCGACGACGAGCGACCCTCTGGGCGCCAGATCGACCACCGAGGTCGCGAACGTCATCGCTGGGACCGCCTCCGCCGGCATGCCGGTGAGGCCTTCCCAGACGAACCGCGCGGCGATCCCAGCATCGTAGGAATCACCGCAGCCGATCAGGAACACACGAGCCGGTGTCGGGAGTTCGCCGGCGATCCGATCAGACGTTTCGCGGAGCACGGGGATCGCGCGCTTGAGCACGGCGTCCTGGCGCCGGATATCGGCATCGATAAGATCAAGTCCATCGGGATCGTGATGCATCCGGCCTCCTCAGGCTCGATAGTCGGCATAGCGAGAGGGAGCGAGCGCATCCCACTCTTCCCGGGTGATCTCCCGCCCGGGATAGGCGACCCGATCGAACGGCCACACCTGCTCGATCCACCCCTTCACCGTGCGGAAGAGGAGGTCGTCGAACCCGGTCGTGGACTCGCTCGAACGGACCCACATCTGCACGTCCGCGTCGAAGTCCTCCTTGGCCGAGGGATCGATGTAGATGCAGCCGAGTTCGACGGTGCCGTCGAGCGACACGGGGATGTAGGCGAACGACGTCTTGAACTGGCGTTCCTTCGTGTGCCATGCGAGGTCGATCACGTTCTGCATCAGCGACAGGTCATCGGTGGGCCAGCCTGGGGCCCGCCAGTAGCTGTCCCGGATGGTGTCGACGCTCGTCATCACGGCGTCGTAGTCCTTCACCGCGTCGTCGATCGTTAGGGGCTTGAGCACGAAACCATCGCCCTCAAACTTCTCGGGGGCCTCGAAGTCAGGCGGTACGAACGTCATGGCTCTCCTCTCGTTCACTCATCGGCGGATCCTCGGGTCGGCGACCATCTGCATGATGTCCACGACGGCGTTGACCACGACGTACACGGCGCCGAGGATCAGCGTGACCGCACCGATCGCGGCGAAGTCGTTCGTCGGGATGCTCTGGGCCATGTACCACCCGATGCCCGGCCACGCGAAGATCGTCTCGACGATCACCACCCCGGCGAACATCAGGCCCAGTTGCAGGCCGGCCATCGTGATGGCAGGGCCCGACGCGTTGCGAAGTCCGTGTCGGGCGATGACCCGGCTCTCTGGCAGGCCCTTCGCGCGGGCCGTGCGCGCGTACGGCGAACGAAGGGTCGTCCGAAGGCTGCTTCGGAGCACTCGGCCGATCGAGACGGCCGATAGCACCGCGATCGTGATCGCCGGCAGCAGAAGATGGCCAAGTGCGTCGACGAACACGTCGAATCGACCGGCTAAGAGCGCATCGAGAGTGAGAACACCCGTCGCGCCCTCGAAGTCCCTGAACGAGGTCCGGCCCGTACCCGGCAACCACTCGAGCCTCCGCGAGAACACGAGGATGAGGGCGAACGCCAGCAGGAAGACCGGTATCGAGGCTCCGAAGATCATGAGGCCCCGCACGACGCTCGATCCGCGCCAGTTCGCCGCGGAGACCACGCCGAGGACGACACCACCCACCACCGCGGCGAACAAGGCCACCGCGGCGAGCTCGAGGGTTGCCGGGATGGCCACCGCGAGGTCCTCCGACACCGGGCGACGCGTCCTGACCGAGACCTGGAAGTCGCCGGTCGCCACGTCTCCTAGGTACGAGATGTACTGCACGACCAACGGTCGATCGAAACCGAGTTCTTTCCGATAGTCCTCGACCGCACCGATCGATGCCTGCGGCCCGAGCGCGACCCGCGCTGGGTCAACCGGCTGCAGCTGCCGCAGGATGAACACGACGGCCGTGAGCACGAGCAGCACCACGAACATCTGGAAGAGTCGACGAAGGATCAGACCCGGCATCGTCTAATCCCTCGTTCCGATCAGGTCACGCAGCCCATCGCCTGAGAGGTTGGCGACGAAGGCGAGCAACGCGACGACCGCGCCGGGCACGATCGGCACCCACCAGCTCGACAACAGGAAGCGGAGGCCCTGGGCGGACATCGCACCCAGTTCCGGCGCTGGCGCCGGTGCACCGAGCCCGAGGAACGAAAGTCCTGCCAGGATCAGGATCAGGATGCCGACGTCGAGACTCGCAACCACGAGCACTTCCGGAAGGGCGCCCGGCAACAAGTGACGGAACCACAGCCGCCTGCGCGAGACCCCGCTGAGTTTCGCCGCCTCGGTATGCGGCCGATGGCGCAGCGCGGTGATCTCGCCCCGCACGATCCGCGCGTACCACGGCCACCAGACGATCGCGACGGCGATCAGTGTGTGACCGAAGCCCGGCCCGATCGCGGCGACGACGGCGATCGCTAGCAAGGGAGCCGGCAGCGCGAGGAAGACGTCCGTGAAGCGCATCAGGAACGAGTCGACCCAGCCACCGGTCGCCCCCGCAGCTAAGCCAACCAGCCCGCCCAGCACGACGCCGGAGAGGATGACAACGAAGGCTCCCACGAGGCTCGATCTGAGACCGAACAAGACGCGGGAGAAGATGTCATGACCGATCTGATCGGTGCCGAACACGAATCCATCGCCGGGTGGGCTGAGCGGCGGCCCGACGATCCTGAGCGGATCGTGCGGAGCGATGATCGGGGCGAGCACGGCGGTCGCCACCAGGAGCAGCAGCGTGGCCATCCCGATCTGATCGAGCCTGCGGAGGCTCCGGAACCGTCGCCACCGATCGGCTCCCGCCCCGCTCCTGCCGACGGCAACGACGTCGGCCTCAACCATCGGGACCTTCCCCTACGAGAACACGCTCTCCCGGAAGCGAGTCCAGGAGCCGCCTTGTATAGGGGTCCGCCGGACGACGACAGACTTGATCGGCGTCCCCCGTTTCGACGATCTGCCCTTCGTGCATGACGGCGATCCTGTCCGCGATCACCCGTGCGGCCGTTAGGTCATGGGTGACGAATAGGAGGGCGAGATCCAGCTCCCGTCGGAGTTGATTCAACAGGTTGAGGATCACCGCCCGGAGCGAGATGTCTAGTGAACTCGTGGGCTCGTCGGCGAGCAGCAGTCCGGGCGGGTCGACGATCGCACGGGCGATCGCCACCCGTTGGGCCTGCCCGCCTGAGAGTTGGCGCGGTCGTACTCGACCGATGCTCGACGAGAGGCCCACCCTGGCGAGTGCGAGATTCACCTTGCCCTGGACCTCGTCCTTGTCCAACCCGCGCCCCGCGAGACGCTCCCCGACGAGCTCTCGAACGGGGAGCCATGGAGTGAGCGACGCGAGAGCGTCCTGAAAGATCATCTGGGGAGCACCGACCGCGAGCGCCACCTCACCGTCATCGGGTCGTTCGAGGCCCGCGACGACGCGCAGCAGTGTCGACTTCCCGCTGCCACTCTCGCCGACGAGCCCGACCGATTCACCCTTGGCGACACGAATGTCCACACCGCGAAGTGCTGAGGTGGCGTGATCGCGACCAGCACTGCCTCGCACCGGGAACGACTTCGTCACGCCTCGGAGCGCGACTGCTGCGTCGTCTCCTTTCGCGGCACGCTCCCAGCGCTCCCCGGGGTGCAATGATCGACGGAGACGTGCGGCGTCATCGAGTCGGATACACGCCGCGAGTTGCCGGCCGGCATCGACCTCGCTCGGCTCGATAGGGGCCACCGAGCACGCGTCGATCGCCAGATGACACCTCGGTGCGAACGGACACCCGGGTTGCGGATCCTCTGGATCCGGCACGTCTCCCGGCAACGACACCACGGGACGGTCGCGCGGGGAGCTCAGCAGCAGCCTGGAGGCGAGCAGCCCGATCGTGTACGGGTGTGCCGAGCGATGCAGCACATCGTCGGAGGTACCGATCTCCATCAACCGCCCCCCGTACAGGACGGCGATCCGATCCGCGATCTCCGCGGCGACCCCGAGATCGTGCGTGACGAAGACGAAGGAACAGCCGAGGTCGTCGCGCAGCCGAGCCAGGAGCGCCAGGATCTCGGATTGCACGGTGACATCGAGCGCGGTCGTGGGTTCGTCCGCCACGACGAGTGTCGGCCGATGCGCGATCGCCATCGCGATCATGACCCGCTGCTGCTGACCCCCAGAGAGTTCATGTGGATAGGCGTGAATACGGCGGGCCGCGTCGGGGATGCCGACCGAGAGCAGAAGGGCGACCGCTTCCGCTTCCGAGCTACCCGCTTCCATGATCTGGCGACCGATCTGCATCGTCGGGTTCAGCGACGTGGCAGGGTCCTGGAACACTGCCCCGAGCGACCTCCGGCGCAGCGACCGACGCCTGCCCTCGTCGATTCCCAGCATGTCGGTGCCCAGGACAACCACCTCGCCGCCCACTCGGGGGCGGGGATCGTCAGGCAGCAGGCCCAACAGGCTGAGGCCCAGAACGGTCTTCCCCGAGCCGGACTCGCCGACGACGCCGAGGATCTCCCCGCGCCGCACATCGAGGGACACTCCTCGAAGGGCATGGACGAGCGCCCCCCGACGATCGAACGTGACGGCGAGATCGTCCACGCGGGCGATAACGCCCCCATCGCCCTCGTCAGGCACCCTCTCTGTGGCGCCGCCCCCCATCACGCCCGCCTCGAGCGCGGTCGTATCGTTCCGTCGACCGTGACGCTACTCGCCACGAAGGGACGCCAGCCTCAGCGCCCACAGGCTGTCGAACTCGTGCTCAAATCCGCTCATCCCGGGAGCAGCCACGACGGTCTCCGCCACGTCGGCGATCGGCACGAAGGCTCCGCAGTCCTGGTAGGCCGCCGCAGATGCCGCATACGTGTCGGTGATCGACTGCTCATCGGTCTCGAGCAGACCCTGGGTGGACAGATCATCGGCCTCCCCACAGACCTCGGGCGAGAAGTAGGAAAGACCGCCACCCGGCCGGTAGAACAGGTCCGACCAGGTCCAAGGGTGTGCCGCGTCCGGCGTGGCGGGGAGCACGAGCGCGTCGGGCCTGATGCCAGGTTTCGTCGGGTACTCGAACGTCTCCGGCTGGGTGACCCCTCGGGCCGTGGTTTCCAGGCCCGCGTCGGTCAGCTGCGCCGCAATCAGGCCGGCGAGCTGCTCGTTGACAGGGTCGTCGGTCGTGTAGGTCAGATCGACCGTGGAGCCTCCCCAGTCTCCTGCTTCCACCGCCGCCTGCAGTTGCGAGGGATCGTACTCAACGTCGTAGGTCCCGACTCCGGCCGGCAGCATGCCCTGCGGGAAGATGTGCTCTGCGGTCATCGCGCCGTCGCCCCACACTTGCTCGACGATCTCGTCCCGCTGCAGTGCCGCCGGCACGGCGGCCCGCACCGCGGGGTCGCTGAATGGTCCGTCGTGAGTGTTCAGGTGCATCGTGACGCGGTTGATGCCGAAGTGCCGGAATACCTCGAAGCCCTGGTCCTCGAACCGCGGCAGATCGTTCTGCGCGATGCCGTGGATCATGATGTCCAGGCCCCCACCCTCGAGCTCGAGGGCCTGCGTCGTGAAGTCGGGGATGATGCGAATCCTCACTGTCTCGTAGCAGGGGGGCACGAACGGGTCCTCGCCCCAGTAGTCCTCGTTTCTCGTGAGCTCGTACTCGCCCGGCTCGAAGCTGCTGATGTAGTACGGGCCCGTGCCGGCGGAGTTCGTCGCGAGCCACTCCTGTGCCTGGTCGCCGTCGACCTCGTTCTCGGCGACAGCGGTCGGACTTACGGCCTTCGGGCCGTACGGCGACGCGAGCAGGTCCAGGAAGGCGCTGTTCGGCTCGTTCAGCGTGATGACGAGCGTATCCGGGTCAGGCGCCTCGGCGCTCTCGATGAAGGAGACCATGTAGGCTGGGCCGGCGTTGACCGCCTCGCGTCGATCGAAGCTGTCGATCATGGCTTGCGCATCGAAGGCCGTGCCGTCTTGGAAGGTGACGTCGTCTCGGAGGTCAAACGTGTATGTCAGCCCGTCATCGGAGACCTCGTAGCTCTCCGCCAGGACGGGCTCGAACTCGGGCACATCCGTGTTCGGCTTGTACCGCAGGAGTCCTTCGTAGGCACCCTGGGTCACGTTGAGTCCGTCCGCCTGATAGAAGATGTCCGGATCTGGCACCTGCATGTCGAAGTTGAAAGCCATCTCGAGGTTGCCACAGTCCGTTGCGGAGGCGCCGGTGGCACCATCGCCGTCCGTCCCCGCGTCCCCATCACCCCCCGAGCACGCCGCTGTGGCAAGGGCCAGGGTTAGGCCCAGGGCGACCAGACGGTGAACGTTCCGCGACGAGCTGCGCATCTTCCTCTTCCTCCCTATCGCCTGATAGGCTTGCCTATCGTGCGATAGGAGACCATCAACCCATGCCGGCCGTCAAGCCAACAGAGCAACTCACGCGATCGGCGATCACGGCCGATGGGGGTGGGGGCACGCGGGAGCACATCCTCAGGGTTGCTTCGAATCTGTTCGCTCTCCACGGCTATCACGCCACCACCACACGGGAGATCGCCGAGGGCGTCGGGTTCAGGCAGCCTTCGTTGTTCCACCACTTCGCCTCAAAGGCCGCGATCATGGAGGCGCTCTTGGAGCACGACTTGGACAGGGCGGTCCCCGCCGCCGAGGAGATCGCTCGGTGGGACGCCCCCGCTCCTGTACGTCTGTATCGCTACTTGAACCAAGACGTGATCCACGTCGCGACCTCTCCCTACAACCTGGCTGGCGTGTACGCGGAGGAGGTCCGGGCGAGCCCCGAGTTCGAAACATGGCATCGTCGCCGGCGCAGGCTCCACCGCGCAATCGAGCGCATCGTCAGAGACGGGCGGGAGTCGGGCGAGTTCGTCGAGTTCTCGCCGACATTCGTCCGGGAAGCGATCCTCGGCATCCTGGGCAGGACGCTCGCGAGGTATAGCGGTGGGCGGGCGCGCTTCGATGCAGCCATGGCTCAGCAGGTCTGCACGCTGATCCTCCGAGCTCTGCTCGCCGATCCTCAGACAATCCCCGACATCCGAGGGCGTGCGTTGGCCCTCCCAGTCGGGGACTGGTCGGTTCCATGAGCGGGCGACGCCAGGTTCCGGCGGAGGAACTCTTTGCCACGCTCAAGGCAGCCAAGGATGCCCTCCATCACGAGGCTGCGATGATTGAAGCCGTGGCCGACCGGCTTGGGACGCCTTTCGTCGACGCGGTTGACCTTCTCTACCGGTGCAGAGGCCATGTGATCGTTTCGGGGCTGGGTAAGTCCGGACACGTCGGGCGGAAGATCGCCTCGACGCTAGCTTGTACGGGCACCCCCGCGCTCTTCGTGCACGCGGCCGAAGCATTGCACGGCGATTCCGGAGTACTCCTTCCAGCCGACGTCTTGATCGCGGTCTCATACTCAGGCGAGACAGCCGAAGCAGTCAGCTTTGCCCGGATCGCGCGGGCACGCGGAGCGAAGGTGATCGCGCTTGCCGGGTCGCAGGCTTCGGAACTCTGCCGACAAGCCGATGTGTCTCTGGATGTGGCGGTCGAGCGCGAGGCAGACCCGTTGAACCTCGCCCCAACCGCCTCGGCGACCGCCGCGATGGCCCTCGGCGACGCGCTCGCCGTCGCTCTGATGATCCTTCGTGGCTTCCGCGCCGAGGACTTCATCAGAAATCACCCTGGTGGGATCTTGGGGACCATCGTGCCCGGTGACCACTCCCCCAGTAACCGCTCCTAGGAGGTACGGCCCGAGCCTCTGTTCGCGTAGCCGAGGCGTTGCCGCAAGCGCTCGATCTCTCGCCAGCGACGCATGGATCGTGACAATCACCCTCAGCGCACACGGACGAGTCGCTGCGCGTTCCGAAATCGAGGGAATCCGTTCCGAGCGCCACGATCTATCGCTGAAACCACGTTCAGGTCGGGGTTTTCTGCCGGCCCCACGAGGGCCGAGGGCCGAGGGCCGAGGGCGGGGGATGCAGGAAACGTGGCAGGAAACCCCCGCCGCGATCCCTGCGCCCGTCGACCGAGAGTCTATCGAGGTGGTCAGGGGTCCTTCGAGGCTGTCGAGCTGCCTCACCTGGCTCCATACTTGCCCGAGCCTGATCGAGAAGAACCGGATCGCGCCACGCAACGACGGCACCTAAGGGGGTGCCAGGACATGACCGAACGCGGCTCCCAGCTCGAGCAAGCCCGAGAGGCGGTCGCTCGCGAGGAGTGGCCCGAGGCCTATGTCGGGTTGCGCGCCGTCGACCGATCCGACATGACCGCACGGGATCTCGTCGCCCTCGCCGACGCAGCGTGGTGGATGTCGGAGCACGACGAGTCGATCGCCGCTCGTCAGCGCGCGTTCGCCGCCTACGTGGATGAGGACGACGTCACCGATGCCGCCTACGTCGCCGCGCGCCTGTGCATCGAGCACGCCCTGCGGGGGGAGTCTTCGGTCGGTGCGGGCTGGCTGATGCAGTCGATGCGCTGTCTCGGTGACCGCTTCGACTGCGTCGAGTACGGGTACGTCACCATGATCCGAGCCAACGTCTCCCGGTTCACCGGGGACCTGGCCGAGGCGATCGAGCTCTCCCGGGAGGCCACCCAGATCGGTCAGCGATTCAAGGATCGCGACCTGATCGCCATGGGGATCCACACCGAGGGGCTCGCCCTGGTGGCGGCGGGACGGATCGACGACGGGCTGGCGCTGCTCGACGAGGCCATGGCCGCGGTCCTCACGGGCAGGCTCGATCCGTACTACACGGGCGCCATCTACTGCAACGTGATCGAGGCGTGCCTGGGTATCGCCGACGTCCGACGCGCCGGGGAATGGACCGAGGCGTCGCTGACGTGGTGCGCCTCCCTGCCGCCCGCTTCTCCGTACCCGGCCTTGTGTCGGGCCAACCGAGCCGAGCTCGCTCGACTCGTCGGCGAGTGGGATGAGGCCCTCGCCGCTGCGGAGGCGCTCGTCGGATCGAGCCGACCCGAACGAACGGACCCCGAGGTCGCCGCGTCGGCTCATGAGCTCATCGGTGAGATCCGGCGGCGCACCGGCGACCTGGCCGGAGCCGAGGAGGCGTTCGGCCACGCGCAGGCGGGGGGACGCGATGCGCAGCCCGGCCTCGCGCTGCTACGTCTCGCGCAGGGCAAGGTCGGGGCCGCGCAGGCCGCGATACGGCTCGCGTCGTCGGGGGATACCGACCTGTCGCTGCGAAGGGCGCCGCTGCTGACCGCCCGGGTGGAGGTCGAGGTCGCCGCGGGTGACCTCGCGTCGGCGCGGGCGGCGCTCGGCGATCTCGAGACGATCGCTCAGGACTTCCCCACCGCGACCATGAACGTCGCCTGCGACGTCGCCCGCGGCAGAATCGCGCTCGCTGAGGGCGACGGATCCGCGGCCCTCCAGCATCTGCGACGCGCCGCCGTCGCCCTGCGCGATCTCAGGCTCCCGTACGACACGGCTCAGGTTCGATCGCTGCTCGGCTCGGCGCTCCGAGCCACGGGAGACGAGGAGGCCGCCCGTGTCGAATGGGAGGCGGCCCGTTCGTACTTCGAACACCTCGGGGCCACCCCCGATCTCGAGGTGATCGACGGGTTCCTGGGCACGGGCCCGGGCCTCCCGGCCGGATTGACGGCGCGCGAAGCAGAGGTCCTCCGCCTGGTAGCCGCCGGCAACTCGAACCGTGAGATCGCCTCGATCCTCGTCATCAGCGAACATACGGTCGCCCGACATCTGCAGAACATGTTCGCGAAGCTCGGTGTCTCGTCGCGATCAGGGGCGACGGCGTTCGCGTTCGAGCACGGCCTCGCCTGAGCCCCCCGCATCTCGTGGTTGATACTGACCACATCGTCGACCCATCGGTGTGGTTGAAACCGTCGATGCGGAGATCACCGCCTCGCCCTAGGTTCGACCTTGGTCGAGCGAAGGGGGAAGCACGATGGACGAGCCGCATGACGACGGATACCAGACCGTGATCATCGGAGGAGGGCAGGCGGGGCTTGCGGTGGGCTACCATCTCGCCCAACGGGGCGTGCCGTTCGTGATCCTCGATGCGAACGAGCGCGTGGGCGATGCGTGGCGAACCCGTTGGGATTCGCTGCACCTGTTCACCCCCGCGCTGGCGGACGGGCTCCCGGGGTGGCCGTTCCCGGCGCCGCCCTGGTCGTTCCCGTCGAAGGACGACATGGCCGACTATCTGGAGTCCTACGCGGCCAGGTTCGATCTGCCGGTACGGAACGGGGTCGGGGTCGCGAGACTCGCGCGCCGTGGCGAGCGCTACGTCGTCACGTCAGGCGATCGAACGTTCGAGGCCAATCACGTGGTGGTCGCCACCGGGGCGAACCGTATCCCGAAGGTGCCCTCGTTCGCCTCCGAGCTCGGCTCGTGCATCATGCAGCTGCACTCCAGCGAGTACCTGCGCCCCTCCCAGCTGAAGGCCGGCCCCGTCCTCGTCGTCGGCGTCGGCAACTCCGGAGCCGAGATCGCGCTCGAGCTGTCGAAGACCCGCCCGACGTTCCTCGCGGGCAAGGAGGCGGGACAGGCCCCCGTCCGACACGGCGATCGTTGGCCAGGCCGGACGTTCTTCCGGTTCATCAGGTTCATGGGTACGCACGTGCTGACGAAGGGCAACCCGTTCGGTCGCCGGGTAGGTCCGAAGATCGCCGGTGAAGCGACGCCGCTGATCCGGGTCCGCACGAAGGATCTCGACGCCGCCGATATCGAGCGGGTCCCGCGGGTCGCGGGAGCTCGCGGCGGGCTCCCCCTGCTCGACGACGGCCGGGAGCTCGAGGTGACGAACGTGATCTGGTGCACCGGGTACCGGCAGGACTTCTCATGGATCGACCTGCCGATCTTCGACGAGGGCGGCGCTCCCTTGGACGATCGAGGCGTCGTCACGTCGGAGCCCGACGTGTGCTTCGTCGGCCAGATCTTCCAGTACGGAGTGACGTCCGACGTGCTGCCCGGCATCGGTCGCGACGCCGAGTACGTCGCCGAACACCTCGCCTCGCGTCGGGCCGCGATCCAGCCGGCCGCGTCGGCGGGCTGATCCTGCCGCCAGGCCCGGAGCGATCCCCGGGGGCAGCCTGATCTTCTATGGGTCTGGCTGAGACCCTGGCTTGTCTGGTGCATCGTTGAGTCGAAGCCCTGGCAACCATCACGCACCGTAGTCCGACCGCGTTCCGAGATCGGCGGGATCCGTTCCGAACGGTCTGCGCGCACCCGCCCGACCAGTTCAGATTGGGGTTTCCTGCCGGCCCCACGAGGGCGGGGGCTGCAGAAAGCGTGGCAGAAAACCTCCGCGTCCACCATACCCACGACCGCGGCGGCGCTCCCGTCGGTACGCTACGGCCCCTTGAAGGGAAGAGCGTCCATGGACTGCTCAACGCAGGATTCGTGGCAGGAAACCCCGGCCGCGATCCCTGGGCTCTCTCGGCCGTCAGGAGCTACGTCGAACCGCACATGGCGAGGGGGCGGATCCTGCCATCGGTCAGCCGGGATCGGTGAGTCCGACGGTGGCGAGGTCGGCCCTCCAGCGGCGGACGATCGCCTCGTCCTGATATGGGTTCCTGGCGAGCCATGCGTCAACATCGACCGTCGGGAACGACTCCCGCACACGGTCCGCCGTGGCTCGGGCTCGGCGCTCCAGGCCGAGCTCGACCTGTGCCGCAGCGAGCACCAGCAGGGCCTCGAGATTGTTCGGCTGGTACTCCAGGACCATCTCGGCGAGCGACGCGGCAGGTTCGATCCGCTCTCCGATGAAGAAGGAACACGCCTTCACCGTCGGATACCAGGGCTTGTCGATCCCGGTCAACCGCATCGCGATGTCGAGACGATCGACCGCCTCCTCCCACTGTCCCAGGAACCGCCGCACGCTCCCCTCGAGGCCGTACGTGACGTCGCAGGTCGGCCGTGAGATCTCCACGCGCTCCAGCTCGTCGATCGCTTCATCGAACCTGCCCATCGACATCAGCACGGCCGCGTCGACGGCCATCCCCATCCCGGTCGGATCGCCGATACTGATCCCTTCGCTCGCGTGAGCCCGCGCGGTCAACAGGGCGGCGGCGCCATCGGCTACCCAGCCGTTCGTGGCGCCGATCCAGTAGGCGAAGGCGAGGAGCACGTGACCGTACGGCTGGTCCGGATGCACGGTCGCCACGGCGTTGAAGTGATCGAGCGCTCGATTCCATCCCTCCGGGGTGTCCGAGCGCAGGTGGAACCAGCCCAGGTACACGTTCTCGATCGCGACAGGATCGGCGAGCTCGGCGTAGAGGCCGGCCGGCGCTCCGACCACGAGGTCCACGTGGATCGAGTGAGCTACCTCGTCGGCGACCCGCTCGGACAGATCGAGCATGTCCGTCGTCGTCGCCTCCCACCTGTGGGACTTGACGACGTTCATCGTCGTCACGTCGAAGAGCGTGGCGAACACCCTGAGCCGCCGGCCCACCTGGTGGACGCCGGTCTCCAGCACGTATCGAGCCGACGACGAAGGCGGGGAACCCCCGGGCGCCGAACCCGCATCGATCACCTCCAGGTCGGGGGTCTCCACGAGGCGGTGGAGCAGGTCGGCACGGATGACGGCCGATGCCCTCCTCACTTCCTCGTCGACCCGCTCCGTGTGGATCGGGAGGACGGCGACCGTCGGGGAATCGAACGCGAGACCCCCGACACCCGACGTCCTGGACCCGTCCGTCGGGAGGTCGGCGAATTCGTACACCTCGACGGGCTCAGGGATGTTCTTCAGCCTGCGCGAGCCCTGCGCTCGGAAGCGGAGGGCCGGTTCATCGAGTGCTCGGTACACGCGTCCGGAGACGCCGATCCCACCCGGAGGCGCCATGGCCTGGATCCGCGCGGCCACGTTGAGGGCGTCTCCGTGGACGTCGCCCCCGGCGGAGGTCGCCGGACCGACGTCGATCCCCATCCGGAAGCGAACCCAGCGCTCCGGCGCGGCCTCGGCGTTCATCGCCTCGACCCTGCTGCTGATCGAGATCGCCGCCTGGACCGCCGATTGGGCGTCGTCGAAGACGGCCATGAAGCTGTCGCCGACGAAGTTGACTAAGGTGCCCCCGCCGGCAGCGACCTCGGCCGCGACCCACTCCCGGAGCGTCGTCACCAACGCCGTGGTCGTCTCGAAGTCGTCCGCCATCAACCGGCTGTAGCCGACGATGTCCCCGTTGAGTGCGGCCTTGACGACTGTCTGTCTGCGGTCCGGCATCGGCCCAGATGATAGCCAGAGGGCTCGAAGCCCCCGGAGCCCGAGGCGAGATGCCTCATCAGCTGCGCTCGATCACCGTGGCGGAGCTCGGCGTCGCCGCCCGGCGCATGGATCGCGCCGACCACCGCGTGAACGTCTCGTCACTCGGCAGGTGGTGGCCGAGACCGATAGCGTGGTCCTTCGCTTCTCCGCCGAGTCGATCAGGAGGCTCGAGGCCGAGCAGCCAGAGCTCGCCGCCGAGTTCCATCGCTGGCTCGCGATCGCTCTGGCCGATCGCTTGAGCGACACGATGAGGTCCGTGGGCGCGCTCCTCCGTTAGCGCGCTGTGGATCGGAGTCGTCTCGATCGGCGGATCGTCCGCCTGATGGAGATCCGACCATAAGAGGCCGGGCCCGCAGCACCGGCGGTCCGCCGGGTCTCGAAGCGTTCGCGGGCCTCCCCTGCCACGTCGTCCTGCGCCCTGACACGGCTGAGTCGGAGCACGGATGCCGACTCAAGTTGCCACCGGATCCCATGGATGCGACGATCCGCGCCGGTCATCCACAGGAGGTGCAGATGGATCGCGGAGCCGCGGTGAGACGCCTGTACGAGGCGATCAACACACGAGACATGGGCATCTTCGACGAGGTCATCGCCGATGACTTCGTCGAGCACGAAGAGCTTCCCGGCCTGGAGCCTTCGAAGGCGGGGGTCAGAGCCTTCTTCGAGTCGTTCCTCGCAGCGTTCCCCGATCTGCGGATGGAGCCGGTGGACATCCTCGAGAGTGGCGACAAGGTCGTCGCACGCGTGAAGGCGACGGCACCAACCAGGGAGAGTTCCTCGGCGTCCCTGCCACAGGCAAGACGATCGACGTGCAGCTCATCGACATCATCCGCGTCGGCGACGATGGCCTCGCGCACGAACATTGGGGGGTCATGGACCAGCTGACGATGCTGCAGCAGCTGGGGTTGGCACCGGAAGGACCACCCGGCTGATCCGAGGCCCTGCCCGGAGTCACTCCAACGCTCGAAGGTCGTCGCGCTCTCGAGGCAGGCGACCCGACCGAGCATGGGTCGAGGGAGTTCGGTTCGCGGAGTCGCGGGGTACCCTGCCCTCATCCCGCGCACCGGCACCCATCGTTCACGAGGAGGAACCCGCGATGGCTGAGAAGAAGAGCGCGAAGAAGAGCGCCCGAGCGCCCGCCAAGCGCACGGTGACCTCGTCGAAAGGATTCACCGCCGAGGAACGAGCGGCGATGAGGGAGCGCGCCCGGGAACTGAAGGCCGAGGCGGCCAAGGCCGACGGAGAGAAGGCGCTGCTGGCGAAGATCGCCGAGATGAAGGGGAACGATCGCGAACTGGCCACGCGGATCCATGCGATCGTCACGGCCGCCGCACCCTCCCTCTCGCCGAAGACCTGGTACGGGATGCCCGCGTACGCCAAGGACGGCAAGATCGTCTGCTTCTTCCAGAGCGCGGAGAAGTTCGACGCGAGGTACGCGACGTTCGGCTTCAGCGACGAGGCGAACCTCGACCAGGGCATCATGTGGCCGACTTCCTGGGCGCTCACGAAGCTGACCGCCGCCGAGGAGAAGAAGATCACCGCCCTCGTGAAGAAGGCGGTTCGCTGAGGGGGGAGCGCCGAGCCTCGCCCACGCCTCAGACTCGACCGTCGGCGACCTGCTGCGCGAGATCGACCAGCGCCGTGCGGGTGCGGACCGAGTAGTCGAGATCCCAGGCGACCGGCCAGGTCGAGAACTTCGCGACGACCACGTGGGCGGGAGCGTGGATCAGCACCGTCTGTCCGTTGATGCCGCTGCCCATGTAGATCGGTCCGCTCGGGTCGACCACCCACCACTTGTTGCGGTAGTAGGCGCCGGGGGGAAGCTCACGGGCGTCGGCGCTCGCGACGAACGCCGCCACCACGTCGTCGTCGGGTTCGAGCGTGTCGCGGATCCACGCGCGGGGGACGATCTGCGTTCGGCCGCGGCGACCGTCGTCGAGCATCAGTTGCCCGAACCGGGCGAGGTCGCGCAGCGTTGTGCAGATGCCGCCGTCGGCCATCGCGTGCCCATGAGCGTCGACCGTGACCTCGGCGTCGAACTGCGCGCCCATCGGCACCCACAGCTCGCGAGAGATCAGGTCCGCGAAGCGCACGCCGCTCGCTCGCTCGATCACCCACCCCAGCAGGTCGGTGAGGATCGAGCGGTAGTCGAACGGTCCGCCGTGTGCTCGCGCGTTGCGCAGGGTGCCGTAGTAGTCGGTGATCGTCGCCGGCAGTCGACGGGCGGTACGCGGACGCCACAGGTAGATCTGCTCGTACACCCGAACGTCCGCGCGCACGTTGTCGTAGTCCTCGTCGAACCTCGTGCCCGTGCGCATGTCGAGGAGATGGCGGACCGTGCACCCCTCGAAGCTCGTCCCCTCGAGCTCGGGGACGTGGCTCGTCACGAGATCGTTCGGTGAGAGCTCCCCGCGGCCGACGAGGATGCCGGCGACCGCCGACGTGACCGACTTCGACACCGACATCAGCAGGTGGGTGGTCGACGGCGTCAAGCCGTTCTCGTAGCGCTCGTGGATCACCCGCCCTCGATGGAGCACGAGCATGCCGTCGGTGTAGGTCTCCTCGCAGAAGCGGTCGAGGCGGATCGAGCGACCGGCGGCTCGGACCGTCGCGCGAGAGAGATCGCGCTCCGCGCCCGGGAGACGCCGGGCGGGGCCGTCGCCGCGGGCGATGCGAGCCGTCGGGATGAGGTCGCGGACGTGCTGGAAGCCCCACCGGTTGAACGGCGGGTCCTGCCAGTTCGCGAGCGTCACGAGGGCGTCGCCGACCGGTGGCGAGCCCTGCATCAGCCCGAGGTCGGCGGCGGAAGGAACCCGGACCCGACTCATGGGCTCACCCTACCGTGGCGCTCTGGAGGCTAGGGACACGCAGGGGCGAGCGCCCCGCAGAGCACCTGGTCGTCGTCGGCGACCGTCGCGACGAGTTCGGCGCGAGGAACGAACGACAGACCACCGCCGGGCGAGAACGACGGCACATCGGGGTCGGTGATCGCCGATCGAAGGGAGATGCAGCCGCCGTCGATCGGGATGTGCTCGGTCCCGCCGATCGGAGCCGGGCAGGTCGCCGTGAGGGTCACGGTGACCGGCATGCTCGTTCCGTCGCCGACCCCGACCTCGAACGTCGCCGTGCCCCGGATCGTCTCGGCGGACCCGACGCTCCAGCCGATCGGCAGGTCCACGACGCATGGGAGCCGGGTGGCGGTCGGCACCGCCTGGGCCATCAGCCGCATCGCCTGCCCGGTCCCGCACACCGGCGTCGTGACCGTGCCGCGAGAGGGGAAGAGAAGGGCCAGGCCGGTCAGCGCCGAGAGGAGCATCACGGCGAGCGTCGCGAGGATCAGCACGACCCGGCGGACGCTCCATCGCTGCACCGCGATCGGCCGACGCTCCGGGGCCATCGCCCGGTACTCGGCCAACAGGTCCCGGCCGTCGTCCTTGAGGTGCTGGCGCAGCTGTGTCGGGCTCGCGACGCCCCGGGTCGCGGCGAACGCCTCGGCGAGATCGTCGGGCGTGAAAGACCGCAGGGCGGCCTCATACACCGTGCGCGCGTCCGACCTCAGCGCCAGTACCAGCATCATGTTCCCGAGGTCGACCGCCTGGCGCCACGGCGTGGGGCGGACCTGCACGAAGAAGACGTCGATCAGCTTCAGTTCCCCGTGCTGCACCATCAGGTTGGCGGGCTTGATGTCGCGGTGGGCGAGGCCGAGGTCCCACATCCGGCGGATCATCGCGAGGCCCTCGTCGATCACGTCCGCGTCGATCTCGGCCTCGCCGATCTCGACGGCGTCGTCGAAGAAGTCCATCGCGATCAGGTACTCGCGCTCAGGGGTGATCTCGACGATCCCGAGCGGCGAGGGCGTCGGGAACCCGTACTCCCCGAGCATGCGCAGCGTGTAGTCCTCGTACTCGACGAACCGTCGCACCGTCTGGAACGGCGTCTCGTCCTCGAGCCGTCCGTAGAGCATCGTGCGGCCGAGCTTGTACCAGCGGTCCGCGCGCACGTGGCTCTTCGCGTAGAGCTTGGCGAAGATCGACCGGTCGTGGCCCTCTTCGTCGGTCACGGTCAGCTTGAGTGGCGTCGAGCCACCGGAGCCCTCGAGCCCGACGGGCTGGATGTCGTTGACCGTGAGCCCGAGCTGATCCTGGAGCGCGGCGCGAATCGCCTCACCGCGGCGACCGGAGACGTCGAGGTGCGCAGCCTTGCCGTGGGGGCCGTAAGCGATCGGGAAGAGGTCGTTCGGCGCGAAGGCGCGGAAGGCGGCAAGTGGGATCGAGACCCCGACGATCGCACCGAACACGGCGTCGGTGAGGTGATCGACGCCGAGGTAGATGCGGAGGACGCCCGTGATCGTGATCGCGCCAGCCGCCGCCAGCTTCGCCCAGTACCGAGGCCGGCCGGGAGGCACGAGCATGTACGCGACGCCGATCGACAGGATCGCGATCGCACCGATCGGGATCGACGGCGTGGCGTAGCCCTCCCAGCTCGCGAGCTGGCGCACCCCGAAGGGTCGCGGGCGCAAGGAGACCAGCTCGAGCCCCTGGAGGAGCGCTCCCGCGATGCCGAGCGAGATCGCCCAGATCACGAGATGGCGCCAGCGGCGGAACCAGGCGGTCCCGAGCACGAGCAGCAGCCCGAGCAGCGCGAACCCGACGCGGGATCCGATCGTGTGTGCCTGGCGCGCGAGTGCGTCGAGCCATCCCGTGCGGAACGAGACGACGATGTCGGTCACCCACGCGTCGAACCGGTCGAGCGGGGCGGGATCGACCCGGAGCCACAGGCATCCGGTGACGACGACCCCGAGCAGCAGGACGAGCCAGATCCACCCGGTGGACCCGATCTGCTTCGGAAGCGGCGGGGCAGCGCCCGTCGGCCGACGACGTCGGCGCGTGGGGGCCGGCACGCCGGCCGACGGGCTCGCCACCTGGTCGTGCTGTTCCACGCTTCCCCCCCCGCGGGGATCCTCGCACGATCACCGTGGTCGAGGGAGCCCACGCTGCCCACCGAGGGCCCAGGAAGTCTGGGACCAAGTGCACCTCCCCGCGGAGCACGGCCTTCCTAGGCTGGCGACAGGAGGTGGATCATGGACACTCCGCATGGGGGTTTGACGGTTCGCCAGGCAGCGTTCATCGGCGTCGGAGCCATGGTGGGCGCCGGGATCTTCTCCCTGTTGGGCCCGGCCGGGGAGGTCGCAGGGGCAGCGGTCTGGCTCTCGTTCCTGATCGCGGGGATGATCGCCCTGTTCCAGGGCTACTCGTTCGCCAAGCTCGGGTCACGGTTCCCGTCCGGCTCGGGCATGATCGAGTACCTGGCTCGTGGCTTCGGCCCGGGCCACCTCACGGGGGTGAGTTCGTGGCTCGTCTTCGCCTCGAACATCATCGTCACCTCGATGGTCGCGGTGTCCTTCGGGAGCTACGCCAGCTCGATGTTCACCGACGGTGACGCGACGTGGGCCAAGGTGTTCGCGGTGCTGATCGTGCTGGCGATGGGCACGCTGAACGTCGTCGGCTCGGGTGCCGTCGCGAAGGCCCAGGGCGTCATCGTGCGTGTCGTGATCGGCATCCTCGTCGTCTTCTCGGTCGTCACGCTGGCCAACGTGGATTGGTCGCTGCTGGCGTTCTCGGGGTACCCGAGCATGCGCCAGATCGTGTCGAGCGTCGCGCTCACGTTCTTCGCCTTCCTCGGGTTCGGCGTGATCACGTTCACGGCGAAGGACCTGGCACACCCGAAGCGTGAGCTGCCACGGGCGATGTACATCGCCCTCGCGATCGCCGCGACCGTCTACATCGCGATCTCCCTCGGCGTGTACGGCACCCTGACCGTCGACGAGGTCATCGCCTCCGGCGGCACGGCGCTGGCCGAAGCCGCGAAGCCAACGCTCGGCGACGCCGGATACCTGCTCATGGCCATCACGGCTCTGTTCGCGACGGCAGGCGCGACGAACTCCGGCATCTACCCGACGGCAGGGCTCAGCAAGGACCTCGCGGCCAAGGGGCAGTTCCCGCCGGTGCTCGGCAGGGACTGGGGCCGCATGTCGATCGCCCTGGGCTTCATGGTCGTCGCGACCCTGATGCTCACGGTGTTCTTCGACCTCTCGGCCATCGCGTCGCTCGGAAGCGCCGTCGCCCTGCTGATCTTCACCCTGGTCAGCATCGCCCACCTCCGCGTGAGGAAGCTCACCGGAGCGCGGATCGGCGTGCTCCTGCTGGCGTTGGTGACGACGGCCACGACGTTCGCGGTCTTCGCCTCGACGACGCTGGCCGATGAGCCGGCCACGATGACCACGCTGGTGGCGATCATCGCACTGGCGATCGGACTCGATCTCACGTGGAAGTGGATCGCGCGCAGGCGAGAAGGCGACGGTGGCCGCACCGAGGACCTGATCGTCCGCGCGGAAGATCGTCAGTTGACGGGCACGAGCTCCGGCGCGTGAACCCACGGCGTCGCGCTAGGGTGGGTCCCGAGAAGACGGTTCGTCGTGGAGGTCGGACGATGACAGAGAGCGCGAAGCAGGCATGGAGCGAGGTCGGCGACAAGTTCTCGTCGTTCGGCCGACGGGTGGCCGATCGATATCGGGAAGCCGACTCGGACGAAGCCGCCGACTCCGAAGCATCGCAGCGCGAGCTGCAGCGCGCAGCCAAGGAGCTGATCGATGAGCTGTCGCGCGGCTTCTCCGCGATCGGCGCCACGATCCGCGACGAGGAAGCGAAGCGAGACCTCGGCGACGCCGTCAGCGCGATCGGGGACGCGATCACGGCCACGGTGAACGAGGCCAGCGAAGGCATCCGCTCGGGGCGGACGGGGAGCAGCGGCGATTCCGCCGAAGGCTCGGGAAGTGCCGAAGGCTCTGAGGGCGACGGCGGCGGGTCAGGGGACGAGAGCCGCTAGGGTCTCCGTGACCTGATCGTCTTGCTCGTGTCGCCTTTGCAGTCCTCGGTCCTGCCCACCCGCGCGTAGAACTTGCCGAACACGCCGGTGTTGCCGGTGTTCCACTCGGCGCGATCACCGCCGTTCAACGAGGCCGTGTCGCTCGCGACACGGTCGTCGACGCTCGGGTCTTGCTCGCTGCCCACCTGCTTGAAGAGCACGACCTTGCGTTCGTCGGCACACTTGCGGGGCCGGGGACTGCTCACGTAGCCCCAGAAGTCGCCGTTCTCGGTCCTGATCGTCACGGTGGTCTCCGCGCGCTGACCGGCGCCCGCGGTCACGGTGCCGGCGACGGACACCACCCCGAGCACCGCGGTGGCGATGACGGTCGGAAGCAGCTTCGGCTTCACGAGATCCTCCCTCTGTTGGCTCGTCGTCCCCGGAGGGAGGCACCGAGCCGCCTACGCCGCCAGGTCCGGCAGCCGTCGGGCAGTCTCCCCCGCTTCGGGGAAGCGGTCAACCGGACGGCTCGCCACCTCAGGGCCGTCGGACCCGTACCGCGCTCGCCCGCGTGTCGCATGCTCGGGGTGAGGGAGAGCATCCGTATGAGACGTTCGGGTTCCTCACGGGTTCGAGTCGCGGTGGCGCTGTCGTTCCTGGTGGTGATCTCGATGGGCACGCCCGCACTGGGCGCCGACGGCGACCTCGACCCCTCGTTCGGTGAGGCCGGCCAGCTCACGACCGACTTCCCCGTGGGATCGTTCGCCACCGCGGTCGCGATACAGGCCGACGGGAAGATCGTGGCTGTCGGTGCGGCGGCCGGAGCCTCGATCGACGGTGAGTTCGCGATCGCCCGCTACGATCCCGACGGCGATCTCGACGAGACGTTCGGCGACGGCGGCACCGTGGTCACCCCGATCGCGGGCGGGAACGGCGACGAGGCGAGGTCGGTCGCGATCCAGGAGAACGGACGCATCGTCGTGGCGGGCACCGATAGCTGGAGGAAGTTCGCCGTGGTCAGGTACCGCTCGAACGGGACGCTCGATGCTTCGTTCGGCGGCGATGGCATCGTCCGCACGAACTTCTCTCCCGCCGACGACGTCGCCTGGGACATGGCGATCCAGGACGACGGCAGGATCGTCGCCGTCGGAGCAGCCGGCTACGGCCAACGAGGCTTCGAGATCGCTCGGTACCGCCGGAACGGCAACCTCGACGACTCGTTCGGCGACGGCGGGAAGGTCCTCACCAAGTACCTCGGCGCCAACGCCCGCGCGGTGATGATCCAGCCGAACGATCGCATCGTGGTCGCCGGCTACAACTCGCACGGGCTCGCGCTCGCGCGGTACCTGCCCGATGGACGCCTTGACGGCTCGTTCGGCCGCAAGGGCACGATCGGCCCCGACGTGCCGCCGATCTTCGCGCTCGCGGTGTCCCGGCAGCCCGACGGCCGGATCGTGGTCGGAGGCGACTTCGACATCTTCGCCTTCGGCCTGGCGCGGTTCCGCCGTGACGGTCGTCCGGACCGCTCGTTCGGCGGCGACGGTGTGGTCCGGGAAGAGGTCGACGGCGTCGAGCAGGGCGCGAGCGGCATCGTGATCCAACCGAACGGACGCATCGTCGCGACCGGATCGTCGGGCCCGCACGAGTACGGCGACCCCACGATCCCCCGGTTCGTGCTGATCCGGCGCCTCGCCAACGGCCACCGTGACACCAGCTTCGGGGTCAACGGCGAGGTCGCGACCTTCTTCGACGGGGCCGCACGGGCACACGGATCAGCGCTCGATCTCGAGGGCCACATCGTCGTCGTGGGCGGCGCAGGCGAGGGCACGATCGGCAGCTTCGCCCTTGCCCGCTACCTCGTGTGACAAGCTCCAGGGAACGACCCTCCTGAGGGAGCGCCCCCTATGAAGCGAGCCTGGCAGATTCCGGACGACGTGCGGACGGTCCATCTCGGCGGCTTCACCCCAGCGCACGGCGCCGAGATCGCCGGGCGGCTCGAGCGCGCGGGGATCGCCTACTGGGCCAAGGCGCCGACGGGCTTCTTCACCAAGCTGTGGGAGCGCGACGTGCACCTGTTCGTCGACCGCACGAAGCTCAGCGAAGCCCGAGAGGTCGCGCGTCGGGTGATCGACCCTGAAGGTGCGCTGGGCGCGGCGCCCGACGAACACCCGTGAGGCCGCGCTCGGTCGCGGCGCTGTATCAGACGGCCGCGCGGGCATGGCTCACCGCCGCCGTCGTGTCCCTGGCCCTCCCGCCGTCGTGGCGGCTCGGGCTCTGGCTTCCCTTGCACCTCACCCTGGCCGGTGCGATCTCGACCGCGATCTCGGGCGCGATGCAGAACTTCATGCTCGCGATGACGGCAACGCCGTCGCCGCCGGAGCGCCTCGTGCAGGCGCAGTTCGCGTTGGTCACATGCGGCGTCGCTGCCATCGCGATCGGCATACCGACCACCACGCCGTGGCTCACCGCGATCGGCGGTGTCGCGTTCACGGCCGCGATGGTGATCCTCGGCTGGATGCTCAGGCAAGCCTGGCGCCGGGCATTGAACCGTCGCCACGCGATGCCGATCGCGGCGTACGCCTCTGCGATCGGCTTCGTGCTGCTCGGCGCCTCGCTCGGCGCGCTGATGGGCTCGGGCCTCGTCGACGGCGAGTGGTACCTGCACTTCAAGCGGGCGCACATGACCGTGAACGTGCTCGGCTGGGCGTCGCTGGTCGTCGTCGGCACCCTGACCACCCTGTTGCCGACCGCGCTCCGACTCCGCCTGCCGCGCTGGCCCGGGCGCTGGGTGCTCACCCTGCTCGTGGGCGGTCTGCTGCTGCAACTGCTCGGCGCCGACCTCGCATCCACCGGGGTGCTGGTCGCGGGAGGCTCCATCTACGCGGCCGGTGCGGTGGGCCTCGTGCTGCTCGTGGTCTCCGTCGGTCGAGCGGAGCGGAGCTGGGCGATCCCCGCCGCGGCCTTCCACATGATGGCGGCCGTGGCCTGGTTCGTGATCGGCTCGGTGGGCTTGGCGATCGCATTGTTCGACGGGGTGGCCGGCTACGATCGCTACCGCGAGATGTTCCTGCTGGCCTTCGTGGGGGGCTGGCTCGTGCAGGTGCTCCTCGGTGCCTGGTCCTATCTGCTCCCGATGGCCAGGCCGGGCCACCCAACCGAACGCCGGCGGTCGCTCGCGGTCTTCGAGCTCGCGGCACCGTTCCAGCTGGCGCTGTTGAACGGGGGGCTGGCGCTGATGGCGACCAGGACCGCCGGCTGGGTCGGCGATGGTGCGGGGCGGCTCGGTGTCGCCGCGGCGTTTGCCGGCGGCCTGATCGCCCTGACGAAGGCGTGGTGGTTCGGGGCGATCGCGCGAGGACCCGTGCTCACCGAGCGGGCCAGGGCGGTGTGGGGCGAGTGACGCCGCCTGGACCGAGCCCCTGGCCAGAACGGCTGGTTCAGCCCGCGTGATGCGGCGTGGCTCGAGCCTCATGGACGGGAGGCGACGGCAGCTCCGCCACGTGACCCGCCGCGGTCTCCATGACGGCCTTCACGATGCCGCCGTACCCGGTGCAGCGGCACAGGTTGCCCGCGAGCGCGAGCCGCACCTCGTCCTCGGTCGGCGTAGGGTTGCGCCGCAGAAGGGCGGTCGCCGAGACGAGCATGCCCGGCGTGCAGAAGCCGCATTGCACGCCGCCCTGCTGCAGGAACTCGCCCTGCAGGGCGCCCACCTCCTCGTCGCCGGCGAGCCCTTCGACGGTCGTGACCTGCTTCCCGACCGCCTGCATCGCGAGGTACGAGCACGAGTTCACCGGCCGGCCGTCGAGCAGCATCATGCAGGCGCCGCACTCGGAGTCGTCGCAGCCCTCCTTCGACCCGGTCAAGCCGATCTCGTCCCGCACGGCCTTCAACAGGGAGAGGTGCGGGTCGATCTCGATCGGGTAGTCGGTGCCGTTCACGGTGAGCGTCGCATCGGTCTTCATACGTCTCTCGTGCTCCTCACGCGCCGTAGAGCGCGTCGCTCGCAGGGATCGGGACGTCGCCGCCGCCGGCCCGCGTGATCGCGGCGGCGATCGCGCGGCGGGCCACGACCTCGGCCATCGCGGTGCGGTAGTCGGCGGAGGCGCGGACGTCGCTGATCGGCGCGGCTCCTTCGGCGGCGGCACGTGCGGCGGCCGCGACGTCGGCATCGCCTCCGTCGCCGCCCACGAGCGCCTCCTCCGCCTCGGCCACGCGGCGGATCGTCGGCGCCAGCGCCGTGATCGCCACCCGCGCGTCGCTGATCGCACCGCCGGCGAGGGTGACCGCCGCCGTGGCTCCGACCACGGCGATCTCCATCTGGCGCCGGTACTCGAGCCGCACGTACGCGGAACCCGTGCCGTCGGCCGGGGCCGGAACGTCGATCGAGACGAACAGCTCGTCGGGGGCGGCGGTGGTCGCGCCGGGGCCACTCCACAGCTCGTCGAGCGAGAGCGAACGCCCACCGGCCGCGGACCGCAGGGTGGCCGTGGCGCCCAAGCAGAGCAGCGGGCCGCCGGTGTCCATGGCCGGCGACGCGTTCATCACGTTCCCACCGATCGTGCCGTTCGCCCGTGTGGCGTGGGACCCGACGATCGCAGACGCATCGGCGAGCGCGGTGAACCTCGCTCGCACGACCTCGCTGGCCACGATGGCCTCGTGCGTGACCAGCGCCCCGAGCCGGAGGCCGCCGCCGGAGTCGTCGAGGTGCGTGAGCGACTCGATGCGGTCGATCGCGACGATCGCGTCGGGCAACGGCGCCTTGCCCTGGCGCGCTCCCACCACGAGGTCGGTGCCGCCGGCGACCGGGCGGGCGCCCGTTCCGAGTGCGGCGAGGGCATCGTCGAGCGTCGCGGCGGAAGTGAACGATCTCATCACGCCTGCACCTCCCGCGCCGCTTCCCAGACCCGCTCGGGGGTCATCGGCATCTGCCGCACCTGCGCGCCGAGCACCTTCGTGATCGCGTTGGCGATCGCGGCGGCCGTCGGCACCTGCGGCGGCTCCCCCACCCCCTTCGAGCCTCGGGGACCGGCGCCCTTGGCCGCGATCTGGATCCAGTCGACCTCGATCTCGGGCGCGTCGGCGCAGGTGACGAGCTTGTAGTCGAGAAGCGCCGGATTGCGCTGGCGGCCCTCGTCGTCGAGCTGCGTGCCCTCGCTCAGGGCGAGGCCGACCCCCATCACGATACCGCCCGTGACCTGACCGTCTGCGCCCTTGCGGTTGAGGATCACGCCGGAGTCGTGCGCGGCGGCGACCTTCAGGACCCGGACCACGCCGGTCGCGCGGTCGACCTTCACGTGCGCGGCCTGGGTGATCAGCTGCGGCGCGAGGAACGTCTCGTTGCCGAGCCGCCCTACGCAACCCCCGGTGTCGCCGGCCGGCGCGTCGGGTACCACCCCCGACCCCTTCCCGTGGATCGTGCCGGCCTCGGCGAGATCGCCGATCGTCACCGATCGGTCGGGCGACCCCTTCACACGGACGCTTCCGTCGACGAGCTCCAGGTCCTCACGGTCGGCCTCGAGCTCCTCGGCCGCCGCGTCGAGCAGCTGCTCGCGCACGTCCGCCGCGGCGCCGAGGACGGCGCGGCCGCTGTTGAACGTGGTCTGCGAGCCGCACGAGCCCATGTCCCAGTTCGCCGCGGCCGTGTCCTGGTAGAGGATCGTGAAGTCCCCCGGGCTCATGCCGAGCTCCTCGGCGACGAACATCGGCATCGCCATGACGGCGCCGCTCCCGTTCTCCTGGGCTCCGGTCACGATCGTGCCACTGCCGTCACCGTTGATGTGGATGTAGGCCCCGGACGGAGCCGGCATGCACGGCCACCAGCCCACGGCGACGCCGATCGCCTCGTCCTCGGGCAGCTCACGGTCGTAGTCGATCATCTCGACCGCGCGCTCGAGGGTCTGCTTCATGCCGATCTCTTCGAATACCTGCCGGGTCGGGCCCTCGGCCCCCTGCTCGATCAGGGCGCGCCGGCGCAGCTCGACGGGGTCCATGTCGATCGCGCGAGCCACCTCGTCCATGTGCTGCTCGAGGCCCCAGCACACCTGCGGCGCCGTCGGGGCACGGACCGAGCCCGAGGGTTGGTTGTTCGTGTAGTTCAGGTGTGCCTCGACGAAGACGTGGTCGATCACGTACGGGCCGCAGGCGTGCATCGCCGCCATCTGCCCGAGGAAGCCTCCCTCACCGCAGTAGGCGCCCTTGTCGAGCGCGAGCGAGGCCTTCCGAGCGACCAGGCGTCCGTCGCGGGTCACGCCGGTCTCGAACTCCATCACGATGCCCTCGCGGCGCTGGGCGATCGCGACGAACTCCTCCCGGCGGCTGAACACCAGCTTCACGGGGCGCCTGGCCGCTCGGGCCAGCGCCGCGACCTGCGCCTCGAAGTGCAGGTCGCACTTCGCGCCGAATCCTCCGCCGAGCAAGGGCACCACGATGCGCACGTTCGCCTCGGGGACCTGAAGGGTCTGGGCGACGCCCGACCGAGCCGCGTACGGCACCTGCGTCGAGGACCAGATCGTCACCTCGTCGCCCCGCCACTGTGCGACCACGGCGCGTGGCTCGATCGGCACGCCCTGCGAGGCGTCGGAGACGTAGCGGCCCTTCACCACGACGTCGGCCTCGGCCATCGCCGCATCGGCATCGCCCTTCACGATCGTGGAGTACGCCATCGTGTTGCCGTCGGCGACGACGTTCTCGTCCTTCTCGTAGGAGGTGAGATCGGGATGGATCAGCGGGGAGGAAGGATCCATCGCGGCGACGAAGTCGCTCACCGCGGGCAGTGGCTCGTACTCGACCTCGATCAGTCGGGTGGCGCGGACCGCGATCTCCTCGGTGAGTGCGGCAACACCGGCGACGATCTCGCCTTCGAAGCGCACGACGTCCCTCGCGAAGAGGGTGCGGTCCTGCACGAACCCGCCGAAGCGGACGTCGGGAAGGTCGTCCTGCGTGACCACCGCGACCACACCCGGCAGCGACTCGGCCTTCGATGTGTCGATGCGCAGGATGCGTGCGTGCGGGTGGTCCGCGTAGCGGAACTTCGCGTAGGCCTGTCCGGTCAGCGTCAGGTCGGCCGTGTAGCGACCCGACCCGGTCACCTTCTCCTTCCCGTCCGGTCGGACGAACACCTCCGGCGTCGGTGCGATGTCGGTGGAAGTCACTGAACTCCCTTCGGGCTCGAGGTGGTACGGCCCCATATCGTATGCGGCTCGAGCCGGCGCGACGAACGCGCGGACAACCCGGAGCGGGTGGAGCCGTTCAGCTGGACGCCGGGCCGTCACCCGGCCCGTCACTCGACGCCGGTGGCTCGGTCGACGCCGGCGGCGGCGGCGGGGGCGCCGGGGTCGGGGGTGGTTCGGGCGTTGCCGCAGGCAGAGGAGCCGTCACGGCTTCCTGTGGGGTTCCCCCGTCCGGAGCACCGTTCCCACGGCGTCGCATCAAAAGGAACAGGCCGACGACGACGCCGACGATGACCAGCCCGAGGATCGCGTACAGCCACGCGTTCGGGCCGGATCCATCCTCCTCCGAGCCGCCGGCAGCCTCAGTCCCCTCGCCGCCCACGTCCCCTTGGTCGCCCTCAGCGCCGTCACCGGAGGCGGACGCGACCGCCTGCAGCTCCGTGCGCTCGCCGAACACCGGCTCCCAGGTGACCGTGGTGCCGTCGACCTGGCCGTTGGTCTCCAGGACCTCACCGGGGAACGTGATCGCGATCCGAAGCTCCGCCGTGTCGAACGCCTCGGTGAGTTGGTCTTCGAACGGGTTCCCCTCCAGCTCCGCATCGTCGGCGGTGAGGTCCATCACACCCTTGACCTCGTACGTGTCGCCCGTGCGTTCGATCGACAGCGAGTCGGGGTCGGATCCTTCCTGCATGTCCTCGAGGGAAACGTCCTCGAACACCACGCGTGTACCGACGAATCGATCGTCCTCGTACGGCTCCTGCGTGGCACCCGGAACGTCGTCGGGCACGGCCGTGTCGCCCAGCAGATCGTCCACGCTCTGACCGGTCAGCTCGAGCAGCTCCTTGTTGACCGCGAACACCATCTCTCCGTCGACCGTGTCGTCGGAAGAGATCGTGAGCGCCATATCGAGCTTGAGGCACCCCGCCAGCAGCAGGGTGAGTCCGGCCAGCAAGGTGACGCTTCGGATCCATCTGCGAGCGGTCCACATCCCGGTGTCCTCCGTTCGGGTCTCTCGGCCGAGCCTAGCGGCCCGCCGCGGCAACCTCACGTAGGCGTCCGGTCTCGCCCGGCGTGGATAGACTCGCTGGCCGATGCTCGCGACCACGCTCACCGTCGGACACATCGAGGTGCTGGCCCTGCTCGACGGCGTCCGTGATCTCCAGGGGCCGATCACCGATTCCTTCCCCGACGTGCCCCCCGAGGCGCTCGAGTCGTTCCGCGACCGAGCGCCCGGCGTGTACGGGGAGAAGGGCGTCTGGCGACTGCACGTCCGAGCCTGGCTCGTCCGTCATCCGGGAGGGGTGGTGCTCGTGGACACCGGCGTCGGGCGCCGGGGAGCACCTGGTCCCGAGTGGTTCGGCGCGCCGGGCCGACTGTTCGACGCGCTCCGCGAGGCGGGCACCCCGCCCGACTCGATCGACACGGTCGTGCTCAGCCACGTGCACGACGACCATATCGGCGGCACGGTGGCCTTCGGAGACGACGGCGAGCCGGTACCCGCCTTCCCCCGCGCGACCCACCTGCTGCAGCGGGCCGACCGCGAGTGGCAGACGGAGCTGGCTCGCACCGACGACGAGGACCGGGTGATCGACTCGCTGCTGCTCGAGCCGCTCGAGCGGGCCGGACAGCTCACGGTGCTCGACGGGGATCACGTGCTCGCCGACGGCGTCGAGGTCCGCCACGCGCCCGGGCACACGCCGGGGCACCAGATCGTGCGCCTCCGTTCCCGCGGTGAACGGGCGATCATCACCGCCGACGTGTTCAACCATCCGATCCAGATCCCACATCCCGACTGGCCGTCGGGCACCGACACGATCCCCGCGCGAGCGGCCGCGACCCGGCGCGCCGTCCTTGCCGAGCTGCTCTCCCACCCGGGAACCACGATCGCGCCAACCCACTTCGCGGAAGCGTTCGGACGTGTCGGCGCGGGCGACGACGGGCTCGCGGCCTGGCAGTCGATCTGACCGGAGAGCGCCAAAAACTTCGGAAACGGTTTTCCCTCCCCGCCAGGAGACCTCGGCCAGAAGTTGCTCGCTCGCACAACAACCAGGGGTGACGCGCCTCCCGAGCCTCGCTAGGGTCGGCGGATCGATCCGACCTGGAGGGGGGAGTGATCGTATGAAGGGATCCAAGACCTTCACGATCGGCCTGCTACTCGCCGCCATGCTCCTGGCGGCAGTCCCGAGCGCTGTGATCGCGGCATCGAACTCGAAAGAGATGCGACGCAAGCTGTTCTCGATCACCAACCAGTCTCGACGCAACAATGGGTTGCGCTCGTTCGACCTGAACTGGCGCCTTTCACGGGATGCGCTGCAACACTCGCGCCGCATGGCGGAGCGGCGTACCGTGTATCACACCTCGAACCTGTACCGGCTCGTCAGACGCTGGCACCCGTCCGTCTGGGGTGAGAACGTCGGCATGGCCGGCACTGTGAGCCGTGTCCACAAGCTCTTCATGAACAGTCCCGCGCACCGCAGCAACGTCCTGCGGACCGGGTTCTCGAAGGTCGGCATCGGGGTGTTCCGGAGCGGGGGTCGCATCTGGGCCACCGTGATGTTCTACGGAGGCTGACCCTTCGCGCCGCTCGGTGACCGTCAGCCGATCAACGAACGGATCTGCCGCAACGCCACCGTGAGCTGGGCGAGATCACCCATGCCGTCGACCGCGAGGCTCCGCATGAACCGCTGCAGCCGGGTGAACGCGTCGTCGCGCGTCTCCAGGAACTTCTCCACCGCCTCGTCGATCGGCAGGCCACCGCACTCGTCGAGCACCGTCTCGGCGAGGCTGCGACGAAGCGTGAAGAGATCGTCTTCCATCGACTGAAGCGCCCAGCGTTGCCAGCGGGAACCTCCGGGCATCGCCTCGACCTGCTTCTCGAGCCAGTCGAGCTGCAGGCGCTCGCCCAGCAGGAAGAACGCCCGGGCTACCTCGAGCACGGTGCGTCCGGTCGCATGCGCGACCGTGATGATGTCGGGCCCGTGCACCAGCTCGGCCTGGAAGGCGTGCCGGCGCGCGATCGCCGCGGGCACGCCCTCTGCCTCGAGCCGTCGGGCGGAGTGCTCGTGCTCCTCGCGCCACGCCTCGGGTCCGATCTGGTCGATCACGCCCGAGAGCTCCTCGAACGACGTTCGCGCGTCGTCGACCGCCTCGGCGAGATGCCTGCCGGTCGCGTGCACCAGGTACCACCGAGACGAGGTCTCCACCAGCCAGTCGACGCCGGTCATCAGCTCGTTCTGGATGCCGGGGTCGATCAGGCCGTCGAGCGCCTCGACGTCTGCCCATCGCTGCACCGCGCCGGTCACGTCACGCGCGATCCGGAAGGCGCGCACGACCTCGGAAGGGCTCGCCCCCGTCTCGGTCACCATGCGCGAGACGAAGGTGATGCCCTGCGAATTGACCACGTCGTTCGAGACGATCGTGGCGATGAGCTCGCGCCGGAGCGGATGCTCCTCGATCAGAGGCCCGAACCGCTCGACGATGTCGTCGGGGAAGTACGACCGCAGGTCCTGGGCCAGGTAGGGCGAGTCCGGGAGGTCGGAATCGGCCAACGCGGCGAAGATCGACCGCTTCGCATACGCGAGGAGCACGGCGAGTTCCGGTCGCCTGAGGCCTTCGCCAGCTGCGCGCCGCTCGACCATCTCCTCGGTGGAGGGCAGGAACTCGACATCACGCTCGAGCTCGCCGTCACCCGCCTCCAGTTGCTGCATCAGATCCTCATACGCCTCGACGCGCTGTGCGCTGACCTCGACCTCCTGGGAGAGGATCTGGGCCTGCTGGTAGTTGTCGTAGAGCACGTGGGTGACCACATCGTCGGCACACGCCTGAAGCAGCTCGTTGCGCGCCTCGAGCGTCAGCTCCCCCCGTTGCACCGCGAGACCGAGCAGGATCTTGATGTTCACCTCGTGGTCCGATGTGTCGACGCCCGCCGAGTTGTCGATGAAGTCGGTGTTGATGCGACCACCGGCGGCCGCATACTCGATCCGCCCCCGCTGGGTGAAGCCGAGGTTGCCTCCCTCGCCGACGACCCTGGCGCGGGTCTGCTCGCCGTTGACCCTGACCGGGTCGTTGGCCCGGTCACCGACCTCCGTGTGCCCCTCATCCGACGCCTTCACGTAGGTGCCGATACCGCCGTTCCACAAGAGGTCGACCGGTGCCTGCAACGCGTGGCGGATCACCTCGGCCGGCGTCATGCTCGCCGGCACGTCGTCGCCGATCCCCAGCGCCGTCCGGGCCTGGGGCGAGAGCGTGACGCTCTTCGCGCTGCGATCCAGCACGTCGGCCCCCGCCGACATGAGGGTCCGGTCGTAATCGGCCCACGTCGAGCCGGGCGCCGTGAACAGGCGCCGACGCTCCTCGAACGACGTCGCGGGGTCGGGGTCGGGATCGACGAAGACGTGGCGGTGGTCGAACGCACAGACGAGCTTGATCTGCGGCGTGTAGAGCATGCCGTTGCCGAACACGTCACCGGACATGTCGCCGATCCCGACCACGGTGAACGCCTCGGACATGACGTCGATGCCGATCTCGCGGAAGTGCCGCTTCACCGATTCCCACGCACCGCGAGCGGTGATGCCGAGCACCTTGTGGTCGTATCCCTGCGAGCCACCGCTCGCGAACGCGTCCCCGAGCCAGAACCCGTAGTCGATGCTGACAGCGTTCGCCGTGTCGCTGAACGTGGCGGTGCCCTTGTCGGCGGCGACCACGAGGTAGGGGTCGTCGGCGTCGTGGATCCGAACGTGTTGAGGATGCACGACAGTGCCGTCGACCAGGTTGTCGGTGATGTCGAGCATGCCGCGCATGAACGTCACGTACTGCGTCGAGACCTCGGCCTTCAGCTCCTCGATCGCCGCCGGGGTTCGGCGCAGGATGAACCCACCCTTCGATCCGTCCGGCACGATCACGGCGTTCTTGACCTTCTGCGCTTTCATCAGGCCGAGCACCTCGGTGCGGTAGTCCTCTTTGCGGTCGGACCACCGGATGCCACCTCGGGCGATCATGCCGCCGCGAAGATGGATCGCCTCCATATGCGGCGAGTACACGAAGATCTCGAACAGCGGGTGTGGCTTCGGCATCTCGGGCACGCGTGCGGAGCGCAGCTTGAAGCTCAAGGACGAGCGTCCGGGCACGTAGGCGTTCGTGCGCACGATGGCCTCGATCGTGCCGAGCTGGTTGCGCAGGATATTGTCCTGGTCGAGCGAGCTCACCTCACGCAGGTCGGCGTGGATCGATTGTCGGATCTCGTCGATCTCCTCCTCGGTCGCCCTCCTGGCAGGATCGAACTTCGCCTCGAACATGCGCACGAGCGCGGCCGAGATGTGCGCGTGTTCCGCCATCGCGTCGTTGCGGTACTCCTCGGTATAGCGGGACGACACACGCATCCGGTACCTGCGGAGCGCACGCAGGATCTGGACGTGGCGCCAGTCGAGATCGCTGAGCGTGACCAGCCGGTTCAGCGAGTCCGACTCCGTCTCTCCGCGCCAGACCGCAGAGATCGTGGCCGCGACGTTCTCGGCTTCCTTGCCGAGGTCGAGCACGGCGCCGCGCGAATCCAGCACCCCGAAGTCGTGGATGTAGGTCTTGCCCTCGCCGAGCACCTGTGTCGGGATCTCTTCGACCGCCCGCAGCCCCAGCGCCTCGAGGATCGGCATGAACGCCGACAGGTCGACCTTCCCGCCGGTCTTGTACAGCTTCACCCGCGTGAGCCGTTCACCCTTCGTCTCGTTGCCGATGCCGACGAGGTAGCCGTCGGGGTCCTCCTCGAGCGCCTCGAGCGCCAGCACGTCGTCGACGATCAAACCCCACTCGTCCGACGCCTTGTAGTAGCTCGGGAACCGCGGCGAATACTTCTCGGCGAGGAGCGGGCCGCGCTCTGGGCCTACCCGCTCGGTCAGGGCGTCGCGCAGGTCGTCGTCCCAGCTGCGGGCGAGCCGCTCGACCTCGGCCTCCAGCTGCTCGTAGGGCACATCGGGGATGTGCGTGCCCGGGAGCACGTGCACCGTGAAGAAGATGCGGGCCGACTCGGTCTCGCCGAGCGAGAGGTGGTAGTCGACCGTGGTCCCGTTGAACTGCTGCAGGAAGTATTGCTGAAGGCGCTTGCGCAGGGCCGCATTGAACCGATCACGAGGCAGCGCCACCACGACGGAGACGCTGCGGCCGTAGAGGTCGCGCCGCACCAGCACGCGGATGCCCCCGTGCTTCTCGAGCTGCAGCAAGCCCACCACCAGTCCGCGCAGCTCTTCGGTCGAGGCCTGGAAGAGCTCATCTTTCGGGAAGGACTCGAAGAGCTCGACGGATTCCTTGTAGTCGTGGGATCCGGGGATCAGGTCCTCGGCCGCGAGGATCTGCTCGAGCTTGGCATGCAGCAAGGGTGTCTTCGCCGCCGGCTCCATGTACGCCTTCGAGGTGAAGAGCCCGATCAGCCTCGCCTCGCCCGTGATCACGCCGTCGGGGTGCACGGTGCGCACGCCGATGTAGTCCATGCGGGCACGCCGGTGGACCGAGGAATACGAGTTCGTCTTCGAGAAGACGAGGAGGTCACCGCCCTCGATGCGAGCCCGCACGACCTCGTCGAGTCCCGACAGCCGCGTGGTGTCGGCGAAGGCCGAGCGCTGCACGTCGCTCAGGATGCCGAGCCCGCTGCCTGGAACGGCGCGGATCGCGGCGCGCTCCTCCCCGTCGACGTCGACCAGCTCGTACTCGCGGTAGCCGAGCAGCACGAAGTTGAGCTGCGCGAGCCACTCGAGGAAATCGATCGCCTCACCCACCTCGTGTGGCGGATACCGGATCGCGGCGGCGCGAGCCAGCTCGATCATGTGACGGACCCGTTCCTGCATCGGCTCGAAATCGCGCACGACCAAGCGAACGTCGTGCAGGATCGCCGTGATCCGGCGTTCGAGGTCGTCGGCTTCCTCGGGGGCGAGCTGACGGTCGAGCTCGAAGTGCATCACCGACTCTCGATGGCTCGCGTCGCGCCCGGACATCACGCGCTCGATACGACCCTGCTCGTCGCGGATCGTGCCGATCACCGGGTGCAGCAGCCGACGGACACCCAGGCCCCTTGCGAGCAGCTCCTCCTGCACGGAGTCGACGAGGAACGGCGAGTCGTCGGTGTTCGTCTCGACGACCGACCCGGCGGTGTCGTACCCGTCGGATTCGAGGTCCGGATCGAAGACCCGCACGGCGGACGGATGAGAACCTCGGCTGTCGGCGAACGCGAACGCCGAGCGAACGAGCCCCGAGAGACCATCGACGCCCGAGGCCGCCAGCTCGTCCGGCGACAGCCGCCGCAGGAACGCCTTCGCGAACGCGAGGAGGGCATCACGGCGCTCGGGCTCCGCGCTCCGATCGATCGCCTCGAGCAGGGACTGCATCGCGGCCGGTGGCTCACCCGGCGTAGGGATCGTCGCGATCTCGGAATGCGCGTCCACGAGCCGCTATTCTCGCAGGTCGCTCCGACCCTGGCGACGGCTCCGGCGTCCGAACCGCGACCCGTCGGTGCGCCGCCTCGGACACCTCTGGTCAGGCCGCGGTCGATACGAGGCGAGCGGCATGCTCCCGATAGGAGTCGCGCACGATCGGCAGCAACCCGGTGATGTAGGCGCCGCCGACACACCCCCGGCACCACGCCGAGGCGTTGATCGCGCGCGCCGTCACCTCGGCCGAGGCGCAGCGCCGCAGACTCTGGACGATGGCTCCGTACCCGTAGGACTCAGCACCCAGGAGCAGGGTGTCCCGAGAGGCGTCGAGCCCTTGCCTGAGCGAGACGTAGTGCTTCACCCCGACCGTGTTCATATCTGACGCCCCCGGCATGTCGCGCGTCGTGGCCAACGGATTGAACGCGGCCGAGGTCGACTCGGCGGTCTCCCATGTCACCACGATCATCAGGTTCTCGCCGCATGCCGGGGCACCGAGCCGCCCCAGGAACGCCCCTGCCCACCCCTCGTAGGTCACGGGCTCGCCGGGAGCGAACCCGCTCGCACGGTCGTCGGACGGTGCTTCGTCGGCGGGAGGGGTGGGGCGGAGCGCACGCTCACGCGCTCGCACAAGCTCGGCGAGGTAGGCGCTCCAGGTATCGAGCTCGGCCTGCACGTGGCGCGCCCACGGGTCCGTGAGCGTCGCCCGCAGATCGCGCTGGGCCCGGGACAGCAGGAACGCCGGCTGGTCCGTCCTCGGCGTCGTGCGACGCAAGACGGTGATCGGCTCGGTCGTCGACCCACGCTCAGCGATCCCTTCGCGCCGCTCGACCCGCGTCGAGGCGCGATCGATCCGTAGATACCAGCGTTCGATCCGCTCGTACCATCGGTTCACTCGAGCCTGTGCGCGCTCGATCCGCGCGTCGAGCGTCGCGACCTCTGACACACCGATCGACGGCGCGCCCGCGGCGACCGTCATGCCGGACGGCACGACGGCGAGCAGGAGCAGCACGAGCACGACGACACGGCGAGACATGGACAGGCGAGGGTATCGGCGGCGAGCCCGTCCGCCTTGACCGTGGGCGCGAGGAGGGGTTCCTCGACGGTGCGACTCCCGCTACCATCCGCGGATGCCGTCCCGCTGGGGTGCCGCCTGGGCCTTCGTCGCGGTCGCGCTGGCGGCCTGCACGTCCGGATCGGGATCCGATGATCCTCCGCCGACCGCTGTGGCCTCATCGCAGGTCACGCCGACCGAACGGGTCGAGATCGACGGGATCGTGATCGACGAGCCGGATTGGAAGGCGAGCGGAGCGAACTGGAGGCTGCGCGTGTCGTGGGACGAGCCAGACGGAATCGCGGTCGACCACTACGAGGTGCGCCGCGACGGCGTGACGGTCGACCCTGAGATCGAGGCGACGGTGTTCGTCGACGACGACGTGGAACCTGGGGCTCGCTATCGATACCGGGTCGTCGGCGTCGACCTGGAGGGTGTCGAGACACGCGCGGCCACCGCGACGATCACCACCGAGCGGCCGCGCCTGTCTGAGGCTCGCCTCCAGGGAACGTTCACCGTGCGCATGGTGGTCGAACGGGCCTCGGGCACGAGCGATCCCGTACGAGGTGGTGCGATCTTCTTCACCTTCGACCCTCGATGTCGCTCGGGGGCGTGCGACGTCCGGTGGAGCGTGCGCGGGGCCAGAACCCGAGGGACGCTCCTGCGAGCCGATGCCGTCTACACCGCCTCGCTGCGAACCCCGTTGTTCGTGCGCAACTGCTTCGGCGACGTGATCGACGAAACGGTCGACGTGCGACTCCGGGTCAGCGGGGCAGCCCCGTTGCGCGGCCGATGGCGAGCGACGACGTTCGAGGGCGCGATCGACGAGGTCTCGTCGTACGGTGGATGCATGACCGCATCGATCGACTGGGGCGTCCGGGGATCGCTGCAGGCCTGAGTCCACGATGGAACCCGCCACCCCGAACCCACCGTATCCCGACAGCGTGACCGATCCCGACACGCCGGCCCGCCGCGACCGGCGTCTGGCCATCGGGATCGTCGTGGCGGCGTTCGGCCTGCTGATCGCATCGCTGCTCTGGTTCACACGGTCGCCGGGGCGTCCGACGGTCCCGATCGCCCTGCACGCAACGGCGACGGCGTGTGAGGAGCCCTGTGACCGATTCACGCCGAGCGTCACGCTGGAGTGGGCCCCCCCGGAATCGGGCGCGAGGCCGGAGGGGTATCGACTCCTCCGTGACGGCGCTCCGCTCGAGGCCGCGCTCGACGGCAGCGAGCGCACGTTCGTGGACCGCGAGGTCATCCTCGGGCAGCGCTACGACTATCAGGTCGTCGCCGTGAGCTCTGACGGCGACTCGCCCCCGACAGCCGAGGAAGAAGTCGTGGTCCCGACACCCCCCGAAGAGATGGCACAGCTCGCGGGCGTCTACCGGGTCCGGCTGACCCTGCGCTCGGCTCGTTCCATCGGTGCCGCCTTCGGCATCGAGGATCCGGTCCCCGGAAAGCGCGGCACCGACCGATGGTCCTTCGAGTCGACGTGCGACGACGACCAGGGGGGCTGCCCCTCGACGTGGTCGGGGCTTGAGGGCGAGATCGTGCCCAACGATGGTCGTTGGGTGGGCACGGTCGACGGCCTTCCGGCCCGGTGCGGCCGGAAGGGCAGCGCGCCGGCGCCGATCGACGTCGACCTGGACGCGGTCGACGTGGGCGTCGTCGACGGCGCGTGGGCGGTGACCGGTTTCAGAGGAACGGCGACGGTATCCTTCCGATGCCCCGGGTTCCCGGCCGCATCGGCCACGGTCGAGGTCACGGGCAGGCTCTGAACCCGATCCTTCAACCCGTGACGATCTCGTAGGAGTGACTGAGACGCACGACCGACCGAAGGGTCGCGGCGACCGAACAGTACTTCGACTCCGACAGCTCGATCGCCCGTGACGCCTTTCGGTCGTCGACCGCGCCCGTGAGCACGAAGTGCATATGGATCGACCGGAAGGTCCAGGGTGGATCCGGGTCCTGCTCGCTCGTGGTGCGTACCTCGAGAGCGCGCAGGTCTTGTCGCTGCTTGCGAAGGATCACGACGACGTCGTAAACGGTGCAGGCCGCGAGCGAGATCGGCAACAGATCGGAGGGCTTCGATCCCGGCCCCTCGGGATCCTGGCCGGTGAGGATCGGGTCGCCGTACGTGGCCTGCGACCGGAACGTCAGGCCTTCCCCGGTCCACCGCAACGTCACCTCGCTCATCGAGCCACCTCCACGTCGACCCGATCGGCCTGGGCCGGAGGTCAAGGTTGCACCGCTTTCGGCCGAGTGTAAGGGGACGACCGACACGGCTCGGCAAAGGAACTAGCTCGCTCGGGCCAGTGAGTTTTCCGCCGCATGGCTGGCGGGTCTTCGTGAGACCATGCGGTACGCTCCCGCACAGATGGGGGCCGAACAGAGGACAGCGAACGCATGAGTGCACGAGGCGTCCGCATCGTCGTCGGAGAGGGCCCGTCCACACGGAAGGGCCTGCTCCGCTTCGTCGTGGACGGGGAGGGGTACGACGTCGTGGCCGAGGCATCCACGACGGCTGAACTCGCGCGCCTCATGGCGACCCACCGCCCCGACGTGGTGGTGCTCGACGACGGCATCGGCGCCACGGCAGTCGGCATGATCAACGAGATGTCCCCCAACACCAAGGTGGTGCTGGTGTGGCCGGGCGCGGTCATGCCGGTCGGCGGCGCCGCGCGTGTCGAACCCGCGCGTGTGCTGCAGGATCTCGGCCCGACGATCGAGCGGCTCACGGGACAGCAGAGCGCGACGAACGCCGGACGCGGGTCGGCGCTGATCGACAGCGCGACGAACGATCCCGACATGCTCAAGGCGATGCTGCTCGGCGGCATGGCCACGTCCGGCGAGGCGATCATCGAGGATCGAGAGCCGGCGCCAGTCGTCATCCTGCCGCTCACACCGACGATCGATCACGACGAGCTGATCCTGAACGTGCCGGATGCCGAGTCTGACGACGAGCACGCGGGCGCGAGCGCAGCGGCCGGAGCGGTCGCGGGGGTGGCGGGTGCAGCGGTTCTCGCCGGGTCTGTGCCCGCCGCGGCCTCCGAGAGCGCCGGCAGAGGCGCGGCCGTCACGTCGATCGCCGCTCGTGGCGGCGCGGTAGGTGCGCAGAGCGCGCTGAACCGCCGCCTGGGGAACCTCGCACTGAGCGGGGCGGCGGTCGCGAGCGCCATCGTGCTGGCGCTGGCGCTCGGCGGCACGCGTGTGTCGCCCGATGACATCAGAGGGCAGGTGTTCACGCCTCCCATCACCTCTCCAGGCCCCGGATCCGATGGCACCACCGGTTCAGACGAAGAGCCAGGTGACGGTGGGAACGGAGACGGGAACGACGATCGCGGCGGCGATGGCGGGAACGGTACGCTCGGCGGTGATCTCGGCAGGACCGGCTCGCCCAGCGTCACGCTCGGAGGCACCCAGACGCCCGAGCCTCCGGGGCCGCCCGACGTCGGGATCGATCCTGGTGACATCGGCCCCGGCGGCGATGGCGACGGCGGGGGCGGCGATGACGGCGGTGGAGGGGGCGGCGGCGGCAGCGGCATCGACGATGGGGGCGGGGGCGACGACCACAGCGGCGGGGATGCCGGCGGCGAGGATCGCAGCGATGGCGGGGGCGGCGACCACGACAAGGGTGGCGGCAACGACGGCGACGGCGACGACCACGACAACGGTGGCGGCAACGACGGCGACGGCGACGACCACGACAACGGTGGCGGCAACGACGACCCCGACAACCCGGGCGGCAACGGCCGCGGCGGCGGCGGCAACGGCGGCGGCGGCGGCGGCGGCAACGGCAACGGCAACGGCAACGGCAACGGCGGCGGCGGCGGCGGCGCGCGCTGGCGCTGGCGCTGGCGGCGAGGGCCACTAACCCGGGCGCGGAGCGACCGGCCCCGTGACGATCCAGGACGCCGTTGGCACGATCCGCCGCATCTACGTCAGGCCGCCCGACCCGCAGGCCCTCGCTTCGTGGCGCGACTTCGGGTGGCGCGCGCCGCCCGACCCAGGGAAGGCCGCCCAGGAGCATGCCGCCTTCCGGGAGGCCCTCGCGGCGGCCGGCGCCGAGATCGTCATCGGCGAGACGATCGTGCCCGGCGACCCCGACGCGATCTACGCGTACGACCCCATCCTGCCGACCGACCGAGGCGTCATCGCTCTTCGGACCGGCAAGCCGGGTCGACGAGACGAGCCGGCAGCGCTCACGGTCGACCTCGCGGGCGCGGGCCTCGGGCTGCTCGGAACGCTCGCGCCCCCGGCAACCGCTGAGGGCGGCGACATGTTCTGGCTCGACGATCGAACGTTGCTGGTCGGACGCGGTTACCGGACGAACGACGCCGGCATCGAGCAGATCCGATCACTCCTCGGTGACGGCATCGACGTCATCGCGTTCGACCTCCCGCACGCCGAGGGGCCCGATACGTGCCTGCACCTGATGTCGTTCATCTCCCCCCTCGACCACGACCTCGCCGTTGGCTACCTCCCGATGATGCCGGTCCGACTGGTCGAGCTGCTGCGGGAACGGGGGGTCGGCCTCGTCGAGGTGCCCCACGAGGAGTTCGAGACGCAAGGCCCCAACGTGCTCGCGCTCGCCCCGCGCGTGGCGCTGGCACTCGAGGGCAACCCCGAGACGCACCGCCGTATGGAAGCTGCGGGGGTCGACGTTCGAACGTTCGCCGGATCGGAGATCTCGCGCAAGGGCGACGGCGGGCCGACCTGCCTCACACGGCCTCTCGATCGCGACTGACGGCACACCCTCGGCGGTCGCCGGTATGCTCCGGCGAAATGTACGAGTACTGGCTCCTGCTGCACATCGTCGCGGCCATCGTCTTCGCGGGCTGTCACGGCGTCTCGATGTTCGCTCTCTACCGGATCCGTGGGTTGGGGCTCGATCGGACCCGCATCACGGACACGATCGCGTTCTCCGGCACCACCACCCGGCCGATGTACATCTCGCTCCTCGTGGTGATCGTCGCGGGGTTCGTCCTCGGGGTCCAGGGAAAGTTCATGGGCTACTGGTGGATGTGGCTCGCGTTCGCCGTGCTGATCGTCACCACCGTGCTGATGACGCTGATCGCCAAGCCGTACTTCCAGCGGATCACGGCGGCGTGCGCGATCCGCCCGTCGGGAGTCCCCAGGGTGAGCGACGAGGAGCTCCAGGAACTCGTCGCCGGGCCGAAGAGCAAGGCACACCTGATCACCGCGATCGGCGTGATCGGGTTGGTGGTGATCGTCTACCTGATGGTCACGAAGCCCGGCTGGCCGTAGGTCATGCGGGCGGCAGGGGACGTGCGGCCGGCCCGTTCACGACCTCGCCGCGAGGGCCGAAGCGAGATCCGTGACAGGGGCACTCGAAGACGTGGTCGGCGGTGCTCCACGCGACCGTGCACCCCATGTGCGTGCACCGCGCCGACATCAGGTGCAGCTCACCCTGGTCGTCCATGAACGCGGCCAGTCGCTCTCCTGCCTGCACCAGGATGCCGCCCTCTCCCGGTTCGAGCTCCGAGGCGACCTGCGCGATCGTGCGAGCCACGAGCACGTCGCGGTCGGACAGGTCGACGACCTTCTCCGGAACCGGGTTCAGGAAGAAGCGCTTGGCCCCCGTCATGCCCTTGTTCCCGATCACGATCAGATCCGCCCCGACCTCGCGGGCCACCGTGAGGATCTCCTCCGCCGGGTCGCCCTGACGCAGCACCACGTCGCAGTCGGCCTCCGCGCCGTAGACCGCGACCGTGTCGTCGGTGACGAGGGTGCCCGTGGCAGGATGCCCCACGAACACGAGGGTCACGGACGCGCCGACCGAGGCGGCGAGGTCGAATCCCTTTCGCGCGGCTCTGTCGGCCGTCGCCGAACCATCGGTGGCGATCAGGATGCGGCGGTAGAGACGCTCGCCGTCGCCACGCTCGACGTCCATCGCGATCAACAGGTCGCGGGGCGCCCGATGCGAGAGCCGGTCGGCGGTCGGCCCGATCTCTGTCGCGCTACGGCCCCCGCTCACGACCACCAACCCGACGTCACGGTCCTCGGCGAGCGCGATCAACACGTCGGCCGGAGAGCGTCCTCCGTGGAGCTCACCCTTGACCTTCTTGACGCCCGCCTCCTGCGCCGCGGCGACAGCATCGTCGAGCACTTGGTGCGCGCCCTCGGGTCGTTCCCACACATACACGACGATCAGCTCGGCCTTCCCGGCCTTCGCGAGCTCGGTGGCCACACGACTGCTGGCCGCCGCACGGGCGGTGCCGTCGGTGCCGAACAGGATGCGCTTGTACGCCACGGGCGACCTCTCCTCGGGCCTCGCACGCTACCGCGCACCCACCCTCGACGACACCCGGTCCCTGTTCCCCCGGGCCCCACGGCCGATATCGGTCCGGCCCCGCGACGCTAGGGTCGAGATGAGGAGGGAGCGCGATGACGACGCATGTGCCACCGACGACCTGGTCCGCGGCGCAGAGAGCCGAGATGGAGTCACGGGAGCACAGGCCGGCGAGCGGACGGCGGGGGCGCCTTCCCGATCGGGTGCATCTGCGGCGGGGTCAGCGTCTGCGAGGCCGCATCACGATGCCGCGCATCTTCCGCCACGTTCGACGCGGGGGCTGACTGAGCACAGGAATCCCGGCCCTCTCGGCCGCGGGGCGACCCCGTGGTCGGCCCGTATCCTTCGGGCATGTATCGGGTCTGGGTGTTCGTGCATCTCGTGGGTGTCGCAGGCTTCCTGGTGACGCACGGCGTCTCGATGTGGGCCCTGTTCGCCGTGCGCGCGGTCGGCGGGGACCGTGATCGCATCCTCGACTGGTGCGAAACGTCGAAGCGCACCACGATGCCGATGTACATATCCTTCGGCCTGCTGCTGCTCGGGGGCGTCGCTGCGGGCATCGACGGAGCGCTCTTCGCAGAATGGTGGCTGCTGGGCTCGCTGCTCCTGCTGCTCGTGCTGACGGCCCTGATGTCCGTGGTCGCCACCCCGCACATGAAGCGCATACGCGAGGGGTGCACCCGGTGGGCGGACGGCACGTACACGATGTCGGACGACGAGCTCCGGGCGGCGCTCGAGGGACCGGCCACCACGATCACGGTGGCGAGCGGATCGGCCGGCCTGTTCGTGATCCTGTACCTGATGGTGTTCAAGCCCGGCGCGTGACACGGACCGAGCGTCGAGGATCCGCGCGGTGTCGATAGCCTGGTCGTCGTGAGCGATCGCACGGTCAACTTCGGCTCCGGGCCTGCGAGGCTTCCCTTGCCGGTGCTCGAGCAGGCGCAGCGCGACCTGGTCTCGCTCCCGCGCATCGGTATCTCGCCGCTCGAGATCTCCCATCGCAGCCCATGGTTCCGCGGCGTGCTCGACGAGGCCACGGACAACCTCCGCTCGCTGCTCGGCGTGCCGCCGACCCACCGCATCGTCTTCTGCCAGGGAGGCGCCACCCAGCAGTTCTCGATGGTGGCGATGAACCTACTCCGCGGCTCCGGCCGTGTCGCCGAGTATGTCGTCACAGGTTCGTGGGGCTCGAAGGCGGTACGCGAAGCCGAGCGCGAAGGCCCCGTCCACGTCGCGTGGAACGGCGCGGAAGGTGGGTTCGTCCGGGTGCCGAGCGAGGGCGTATGGACCCCCTCACCCGAGGCCGCGTACCTGCACGTGACGACGAACGAGACGATCGAGGGAGTCGAGTGGCCGGCGCCGCCCGCGCCGGCGCCCGAGGTGCCCCTCGTCGCCGACGCATCGTCGGACCTGCTGTCACGCCCGATCGAGGTGGGCGGCTTCGGCCTGCTCTACGCCGGAGCCCAGAAGAACGCCGGCCCGGCTGGCGTCACGATCGTGATCGTGCGTGAGGACCTGCTCGAACGCGTGCCCGACGATCTTCCGACGATGCTCGACTACCGGACGTTCGTCGAGCACGACTCCCTGTACAACACGCCGCCCGTGTTCGCGATCTATGTGGTGATGCTCGTGACACGCTGGCTCCGCGACGAGGTCGGCGGCCTCGAGGAACAGGAGCGGCGCAATCGCGCGAAGGCTGCGGTCCTATACGAGGCGATCGACGCGAGCGGGGGGTTCTACCGGGGACACGCGGACCCGGACTCGCGGTCGCTGATGAACGTCACGTTCCGGCTGCCGAGCGGTGAGCTCGACGCCCGCTTCGCAACCGACGCCGCCGCACTCGGACTCGCGGAGCTCAGAGGGCACCGTAGCCTCGGCGGCATCAGGGCCAGCGTCTACAACGCGATGCCGATCGACGACGTCGAGAGGCTCGCGGCGTTCATGGACGACTTCCCGGCCAGGGCGCACTAGCCTTATCTGGACGACTGCACGTCGATCGACCCGGGACCTTCGTCACCCTCGACGAGCGCGATGTCGAACTCCGTGCCCTCGGGGTCGGAGAGCGTGCGCCACGTGAACGGCTCGAGCTGGCGCTCCTCCCCGTCCCACGTCCCGCCGAGCTCGATCACGCGCCGCGTGGCAGCCTCGAGGTCGTTCACCCCCAGGTCGAGATGGACGCGCGTCTTCTCGCGCTTCGGCTCCGGGACCCGCTGGATACACACCACCGGAAGGTCGTCGCGGCCCTTCAGGAAGATGAACCGGCCCTCGTCGAACTCGTCGTCGACCTCGGTGCCCAGCACCGACGACCAGAATGAGGCGGCCTTCGCGGCGTCGACGGCATCGATCGTGACGAAGAGGAAGCTCGCGTCGGCCACGTCAAGCTCCCACCAGCTCGTCGGCCATCTCCGCGTACACCTCGGTATGACGGTCGACGTCGTCGGCCGTGGTCGCCGGGGACATCAGCGCCATGTTGTGGAACGGCGTCATCAGGATGCCCCGATTCAGCAGGTAGAGATGGATGTAGGGGTCCACATCGTCGTCCTGTCCGGCGGCCGCCTCCGCGCCGTTTCGGGCGACGTCGGGCCGGAACAGATACTCGACGCGACAGCCCAGCCGCACCACGTGCCAGGGCAGCTCACGCGACTCGATCACGCCTCGCACACCCTGTTCGAACCGCTCCCCCAGCGAAATCATGCGCTCGAACGCCTCGTCGGTCATGACCTGGCCGAGGGTGGCTCGCATCGCCGCGAGCGACAGGGCGTTACCGGCCAAGGTGCCGCCCACACCGCCCACGTCGGCGTTCTTCCAGTCGGTGTGCTCGTAGACGAGGTCGCTGACCCGTTGGGTCATGCCGTACGCGCCGCTCGCGATCCCTGCGCCGAGCGTCTTCCCGATCGTCACGAAGTCTGGATCGAGGCCCCACGCCTTCGTGCAACCGCCCGGGCCCGCGCTGATCGTGTGCGTCTCGTCGATCACGAGGAGGGTGCCGTACTTCGTGCACAGCTCGCGCACGGCCTCGTGGTAGCCGGGGTCGGGGAGCACGATGCCGATGTTCGTGAGGGCGGGCTCGAACAGACACGCCGCCACGTCACCGTGCGCCAGCGCGGCCTCGAGCCCCTCGAGATCGTTGATCTCGACCACCCGCGTGGTCTCGTCGAGGGGCACGGGCTTGCCGATGTTCCCCTCGCGGGCCACGGTCCGTCCGTCGGTGAGGGTCGCGAACGTCTCGTCGACCGACCCGTGGTAACACCAGTTGTGCACGACGATCTTCGAACGCTTCGTGATCTCGCGGGCCCACCTGATCACGAAGCGGTTCGCGTCGGTGGCCGTGACCGTGAACTGCCAGTACGGCACGCCGAACCGTCGCGTCATCTCCGTGCCCACCCACGTGGCGTCCTCGGTCGGCAGCATCAACGTGATGCCCTTGTCCGCCTGCTCGGCGATCGCGTCGACCGCGACCTTGGGCGAGTGCCCGGCCATGCCGCCCGTGTCGCCCAGGCAGAGATCCACGAACTCGTTGCCGTCGACGTCCCAGAAGTGTGCGCCTTCGGCACGCTCGACGAAGACGGGATGGTCGCCGGGCCATCGCGTCATCCAGTTCATCGGCACGCCGAACAGCAGCGACCCCTTGGCCTCCTCGGAGAGCTGCCCGCTGCGGACATGCCGCTCGCGGAACGTCGCGCGCTCGCGTTCCATCAGCTCGGCCACCCGAGCCCGGTCGATGGTCTTCACGTCGGTGCCCCCTCGGGATCGTCGTCCGTTGTGGATCCGTGCCGGAGTCTAGCCGCGACCTCTCGGTGAGGCGTCGTCCCGGATAGCCTGTCGACCATGGCGTGGCCGGTGATACGCGCATCGGGGGGCCCTCGCGAGCGAGGCCGCGCCTACGGGGAAGGCGCCCGCGAGCGCGTGCACCGCTCGATCGATCTGTACGCGGCGGTCTTCCGCCACTACACGGGGCTGGGGTGGGCCGAGGTCTGCGACCGAGCGGGCGCGTTCGCCGAGTGGTTCGACGACACCGACGTCCAACTCCTGCCCGAGATCGAAGGCATCGCCGAGGGTGCCGGCGTCGATGCCGAGGACGTGCTCGCCCTCAACGTCCGGACCGAAGTGATGTTCGGCCTCGACGCGCGCGCGGCGCGTTCCGCCGCCATGGAGTGCACGGCGATCGGCGCGGGGCCACCGGTCACCGCCGGGGGACGCGTGTTCGTCGCGCAGACCTGGGACTGGAAGCCCGGGGCACGCGAGACCTGCGTGCTCCTGGCGATGCGGCCGGCGGGACGCCCCGGCTTCGTGACGCTCGTGGAGGCCGGCTTGCTCGCGAAGGCCGGCATGAACGACGCCGGGATCGGACTCGCGACGAACGCGCTGACCTCGAGCAGGGACCGAGGGACCCCTGCGGTGCCGTACCACGCGATCCTGCGCCGTGTGCTCACCAGCGCCTCGCACGAGGAAGCCGTCACGGAGGTCACCGCGCCCGAGCGCGCGTCGTCGGCGAACTACCTGATCGGTTCACGCACCGGACAGCTCTCGAACCTCGAGGTGGCACCAGGAGGCCCGGACGCCGTGTGGCGCGTCGACGGCTCGACGATCTGCCACGCGAACCACTTCGTGCGACCTGATCGTTCCTTCAAGGACCTCGCGCTGCTCGAGGGCCGAGAGTCGCCGCTTCGACAGGCCTCGGCCGAGGGAAGCATCGGCACCCGCCCCATCGGGGTGCCCGAGATCGAGTCCGCGCTGCGAGCCCACTCCGGCTCCCCTCAGGGTGAGGGTTCGGTCTGCGCCCACGGCGACCCGTCGGAGCCTCCCGCGGCCGACTACGTCACCGTGGCCGGGATCGTCGTGGACGTCACGACCGGCACGGTGCACGTCACGCAAGGCAATCCCTGCACCGCACCGTTCACCACGCTCGACCTCCACACGGTCCTGGGTTAGCGGCCGGCCTCCCTGGTCCCCTTGGGGGTTAGGTCTGCCTCGACGCAACCGATAACCCGAAGGATGTCTCGGAACGCGTGGTTCTTCGTCGCCCCCGTGGCCGGGGTCGCCGCTGCTATGGCCGATGGCGCCCCATGGCAGCTCGGGGTTGCCCTGGTCGGGCTCGTGCCGGTCGCGATCCTGCTCGGGGTGCACCGGCACCAGCCGCCGCATCGGATCGCTTGGATCCTGCTGGCGTTGGGGGTCGTGCTGCTCTCGATCCCTGCCCTGATCGACCGGCTCCTCGTCTGGACCGGCGGGTCCGACGCGCTGCCGAACGCGACGGCATGGCTCGCGCTCGGCGCGCCCGTCGCCGTGCTGACCGCGTCGACGGTGATCGTGCGGGCACGATGCGGGGGTTCGGACCGGACGGCGGCGATCGACGCCTTCACGGTCGCCGTCGGCATCGGCACGATCGCGTGGGTCGCCGTGCTGCAGCCGACACTGACCGCAACCGGGCTCGACCTCGACACCCGGATCATCTACCTGACGGGAGGGGTCCTCGACGTCTGCCTGGTGGGCGCCGCCGTGCGGCTCGCCATCACGCCACGACCGAGGAGCGCATCGCTGTGGGCGCTCGTCGGCGCCCTGCTCGCCGTCGCCGTCGCGCATGCCGGCTCGATGGTGCTCCGCTCGGGCGTATCGATGCTGTCGCTGGACGCCGAGCAGGTGATGCTCTTCGGCATCGTGACGGCCGCGCTCCTGATCGGGCTCGCCGCCGTGCACCCCACGATGGCGTCGCTGACCGAAGCGTCCAGCGACGAGCGCCCCCTTGGATTGCTGCGGCTCGCCCTGCTGTCGACCGCATCGCTCATCGCGCCGGCGATGATCGCTCTGCAGCTGCTGCCCGGCGAGACCGGCGAAGGCGTCGGGGTCCTCGTCGATGCCACGATCGTGATGTTCCTGCTCGTCGTCGCGCGCATGTGGGGACTGGCTCGGGCGCAGGAGGGATCCGCGGTCAGGGAGAAGGCGCTCCGCGAGGCGGGCGCCAAGCTCGCGACGGCGACGAGCCAGGACGGCATCCACCGTGCGGCGATCGACGCCGTCGCGGCGCTGGCCGGTGATGAAGCGGCCGTGCGGATGTGCGACTCGCCGCAGCGGCCCGGGCGGTTCGTGGTGATGGCGTCGTCGGGGGCCGGCGATGCGAAGGGTGCTCGCTTCACCCTCACCCTGTTCCCCGTCTGGAAGCGCGAACAACTGCAAACCAACACGGCCTTCGTCGTCCAGACGCACGAGAGCACCCTCGTCTCCGACCTTTACCTCGCGCGGATCGAGCAGGGCTCGGTCTTCACCGCCCCGTTGTTCGTGCAGGACGAGCTCCGGGGGTTGATGGTCGTCGCCACCCCCGACGAGATGGACAGGTCCCTCACGGACTCGCTGACCGCGCTGAGTACCCAGGTCGCGCTCGCATTGGAGTCTGCGGCGCTGACGCGGAACCTGCTCCAGCAACAGAGCGAAGCCAGGTTCGCATCGCTCGTGAGCAACTCGTCCGACGTCGTCTGCGTGGTCACCCGGGATACCACGATCAGCTACGTCAGCCCCGCCGTCGCACGCATGCTCGGCTACGACCCGGAAGCTTTGGAGGGCAGCAGGTTCGCCGAGCTCGTCCACCCCGACGACGTGCCGAAGGCACTGCACGCGATGGAGCCGCACGACGAGGAGACACGGGATTCGGTGCTGGTCGAGCTGCGGGTTCGACACAACCGTGGAGAGCACCTGCACACCGAGACGTTGATCTCCGATCAGTCGGACGACCCCAACGTCGGCGGCATCGTGCTGAACGTCCGTGATGTGACGGAGCGCAAGCGCTTCGAGGAGCAACTCGAGCACCAGGCCTTCCACGACTCCGTCACGACGCTGGCGAACCGGGCTCTGTTCCATGACCGCGTCTCGCACGCCCTCGAGCGCCAGTCGCGCGATCACGAGCCGATCTCGGTGCTGTTCATGGATCTCGACGACTTCAAGACGATCAACGACTCGCTGGGTCACGCCGCGGGCGACCAGTTGCTCTACGAGGTGGGGGAGCGGCTGCGCCGGTGCCTGCGGGCGGCCGACACGGCGGCCCGGCTCGGGGGCGACGAGTTCGCGGTGCTGTTGGAGGACGGGGAGGAAGGCGTGACCGCGGCCGATGTCGCCGAGCGCATCATGGCGACGCTCGAGGATCCGTTCACCCTCGAGGGCAAGGAGGTGTTCGTGCGGTCGTCGGTGGGCATCGCGACAGCGGACGGGGACCGCGGGGGCGACGTCGAGGAGCTGCTCCGCAACGCCGACGTCGCGATGTACATGGCCAAGGAACGCGGGAAGGGCCGCTACCAGGTCTTCGAGCCCGCGATGCACGACACGGCCCTGAAGCGACTGGAACTCAAGGCCGACCTGCAGCGCGCGATCGAGCACGAGGAGTACCGGTTGCACTACCAGCCGGTGATCGAGCTCGAGAGTGGACGCATCTCGGGTGTCGAGGCCCTGATCCGATGGATCCACCCGGTCCGCGGGGTGGTGGCGCCGCTCGAGTTCATCCCGCTCGCCGAGGAGACCGGCCTGATCGTGGAGATCGGGCGGTGGGTGATGCACGAGGCCTGCCGCCGCGCCGTCGAGCTGCAGGAGCGGTTCCCGAGCGATCCGCCGCTACACATGGCCGTCAACCTCTCGGTCCGGCAGATCGCGCGTCCGGAACTCGTCGACGAGGTGCGCGAGATCCTCGTCGACACGGGCCTCGATCCCAGCTCGCTGATCCTGGAGATCACCGAGAGCGTGATGATGCAGGACATGGAGCTGTCGATCGAACGTCTCGGCGACCTGAAGCGGCTCGGCGTGCAGCTCGCCGTCGACGACTTCGGCACCGGGTACTCGTCGCTCAACTACATCCGGCGCTTCCCGGTCGACATCCTCAAGGTAGACAAATCCTTCATCGACGGTGTGAACGACGGTGGCGAGGCCTCGGCGCTCACCGAGGCCGTGATCAAGCTCGCGGGGATCCTGAACCTCAGGCCGGTTGCCGAGGGCATCGAGCGCGCCGATCAGCTGCAGCGGCTGCTGGAGCTCCGCTGCGAGATGGGGCAGGGCTTCTACTTCGCGAAGCCCCTTCCGCCCGATGAGCTCACGACGCTGCTCGAGGAACGGGTGGCGATGCACGGCGAAGCCGAGGCCCTCGCGCGGGGCCGGCAGCTCTGATCCGCGGGCCCTGCATGGCGACGGCGCCTCGACCCCGTACCCTGGACCGGTCGATGCGTGCCCGACGATTCCTCTTCGCCATCTGCCTGGGTGTCTCGGCCGCCCAGATCGTGCAGGTGCCGGCGGTCGCCGCGCCCCCGCGCTGGGTGCAGCGGGTCGACTCCCTCGTCGGTGAGCGGCCGATCTCGGTCGCCATCTCGCTCGACGGGGATCCGCTGTACCGGCATCAGGATCGGGTCCGGCGGCCACCCGCCTCCAACGAGAAGCTCCTGCTGTCGATGGCGCTGCTGAAGCGGATCGGCGGCGACGCGACGATCCCCACGAGACTGTTCGCCACCGAGCGCGTGGGGGCAGACGACGTCCTCGACGGGAACCTGTGGATCGTCGGCCACGGCGACCCGGAGGTCGACGCCCACGACATGGCCGACCTCGCGAGATCCCTCGTCGACGCCGGCGTCGACCGGGTCCGCGGGCGCGTCCTCGGTGCGACGGGGCCGTTCGCGCGAGACTGGTGGGCACCCGGCTGGCGGGACTACTTCCCCGACGTGTATATCGCCCTGCCGACAGCGCTCACGTTCCGGTTCAACGAAGGCGCGGGTGGCCGCCACCTCCGTGACCCGGAACGCCTCGCCGCGAAAAGCCTGACGAAGAAGCTCGAGGCACGCGGGATCGAGGTCACCGGCAAGCCTGGCCTCGGCTCGCCGCCGACCGGACTGGTGGCGATGGCCACGGTGCGCAGCGACCCGCTCGCCACGATCATGCGGCGGATGAACCTCGTCTCGAGCAACTTCCGGGCCGAGGTGCTCGGTAAGCTGCTCGGCGCGAAGCGGCTCGGGTCACCCGGCACGATCGCGAAGGGCGCCCGGGTGATCGAGGGCTTCGCCGATGCCCAGGGCGTGCGCGTGGAGGCGCACGACGGCTCCGGCTTGTCCTATGACAACCGCGTGAGCGCCGACGGCATCGTCGAGATGCTCCGCGTCGCCGAGCAGGCGCCGTGGGGCGACGTGCTGCGAGGCACGTTGCCGGCGGGCGGCGAGGGAACGCTCGAGGACCGCCTGCAGACGGTCACCGTGCGCGCGAAGACGGGCACGCTGATCGAGGTCTCGGCGCTCTCGGGGTGGGTTTGGCTCGAGCGGGAAGACGACTGGGCGGCGTTCTCGATCATGTCGAGCGGCATGAACACCGACCGTGCCAAGTCGATCGAGAACAAGATCGTGCGCGTAGTGGCCGCCAACGCCGCACCCAGATAGGGACGTCTTCTTCACGCCTGGGGCGCGCGCGGGTGCAACAGGCCGTGGGTGTATCCGTCGACCAACGCTTCCCACGAGGCCTCGATGATGTTCTCGCTCACGCCGACCGTGGTCCATTCGCGCTCACCGTTCGACAGGTCGATCAGCACCCGAACGACGGCCCCGGTGCCGTGGGTGCCGGAGAGCACCCGCACGCGGAAGTCCTCGAGCCCCATCTGGTCGAGCGCCGGGTAGTCGTTCGTGAGCGCCTTGCGCAGCGCGGTGTCGAGCGCGCCCACCGGCCCCTGACCCTCGGCCGACTCGATGTGGCGCGTCCCCTGCGTTCGGACCTTCACGGTCGCCTCGGCGAGCGGCGGCTCGTCGTCGCCGACACGCTCCTCGACATGCACGCGGTAGCTCTCGATCTCGAAGAACGGCTGGGACCATCCGCCGGCCCGACGCATCAGCATCTCGAGCGAGGCCTCCGCCACGTCGAACGCGTACCCACGTGACTCGTGCTCCTTGATCTGCTCGACGATCGCGGGGATCGCGCTATCGTCGAGCTCAAGCCCGAGCTCGTCGGCCTTCATCCGGATCGTGGCGCCGCCGCCATAGTCCGACGCCACGATGCCCCGGTGGTTCCCGACGGTCTCGGGCGACACGTGCTCGTAGGCGCGCGAGACCCGTGCGACGCCGCTCGTGTGCAAGCCGGCCTTGTGCGTGAACGCGTACCGTCCCGTGTAGGGCTGGCGGGAATCCGGCGCGAGGTTCGCGATGTCCGCGACGTAGTGAGCGAGCTCGGTGAGGTGCTCGACCGCCCCCTCGGGCAGCGCGTCGGCAACACCCATCTTCAGCACCAGGTCGGCGGTGAGCGGGATCAGGTCGGCGTTGCCCGTCCGCTCCCCGTAGCCGTTGATCGTGCCCTGCACCTGGTGCACGCCGGCATCGACCGCGACGAGGGAGTTCGCGACCGCGCAGCCGGCGTCGTTGTGCACGTGGATGCCGAGCGGCACGCTCGCCTGGGTCTTCACGTCCTCCACCACGCGCGCGACGTCGAATGGCAGCATGCCCCCGTTCGTGTCGCAGAGCACGAGCCGCTCGGCACCGGCCTCCTCGGCCGCCGCGAGCACCGACATCGCGAAGGAGGCGTCGCTGCGGTGGCCGTCGAAGAAGTGCTCGGCGTCGAAGAACACCCTCCGGCCCTGGGCGCGCAGGAACTCGACCGAGTCGCGGACCATCGCGACGCCTTCTTCGAGATCGGTGCGCAGCGCCTCGGTGACGTGCAGGTCCCAGGCCTTCCCCACGAGGCAGACGACCTCGGTGCCGGCGCCGAGCAGGTCGCGCAGCACCTGCGAGTCCTCCGCCCGCTCCCCGGCGCGCCGCGTCATGCCGAACGCGGTGAGCGTGCTCGTCTTGAGCGTCTCCTTCGTGGCCAGCTGGAAGAACTCAGTGTCGCGCGGATTCGCGCCGGGCCAGCCGCCTTCCACGTACGGGAAGCCGACCTGATCGAGCTTGTGCAGGATGCGGAGCCGGTCCTCGACCGTGTACGAGAGGTCGGCCTGCTGCGCGCCGTCTCGCAGCGTCGTGTCGTAGAGCTCGACGCGAGGACCCTGGTCGCTCACGACGTCGCTCCCTCGACCACGAGGTCGCCGACCTGCGTCGTCGTGTAGCCCATCTCGCCGGCCCGCATCGACTTCATCTGCTGGGTCGCCGCGCGGATACCCCGTTCGATCCGGTCGGCCGCCTCGGCCTCACCGAGCTGACGCAGCAGCATCTCGAGGGCGCCGATCGCCGCGAGCGGGTTGATCGTGCCCTTGCCGGTCTCGCTCGGCGCCGTGCCGCCGATCGGCTCGAACATCGACACCCCCTGCGGGTTGATGTTGCCCCCGGCGGCGATGCCCATACCGCCCTGGATCATCGCGCCGAGGTCCGTGATGATGTCGCCGAACATGTTGTCGGTGACGATCACGTCGAACCGGCCGGGCCGGTCCAGGAAGTAGATGCACGCCGCATCGACGTGCACGTAGTCGGTCTCGACCTCGGGGAACTCAACCGCGAGCTCGTCGACCACCCGCTGGTAGAGGTCGCCCGCGAACGTCAGCACGTTCGTCTTGTGCACGAGCGTGAGCTTCTTCCGTCGATGCGGCTGCATCGCGAGGTCGAACGCGTAGCGTACGATGCGCTCCACACCGTGACGGGTGTTGATCGACTCCTGCACCGCCACCTCGTGCTCGGTGCCCCTGCGATGGAACCCACCGGCCCCGCTGTAGAGGCCTTCGGAGTTCTCGCGCACCACGACCATGTTCACGTCCTCCTCGGTGTGGCTCGGGACGAGCGTCTGCACACCGGGGTAACGCACGACGGGCCGAAGGTTCACGTACTGGTCGAGGCCGAACCGCGCCTTCAGCAGCAGGTCGCGTTCCAGCACCCCCGGCTTCACGCGTGGGTCGCCGACCGCACCGAGGAAGATCGCGTCGAGATCGCGCAGCCGCTCGAGCTCGTCGTCGGGGAGCGTGTCGCCGGTGCGCAGGTAGCGGTCGGCCCCGAGATCGAACTCGACCAGGTCGAACGACGCGTCGCCGCGCACGGCTTCGAGCACCTTGAGACCTTCGCCGACGACCTCCGGCCCCGTGCCGTCGCCCCGGATCACCCCGACGCGATAGGAACCCGTCACGGGGTCTCCTCGTTCGTGGCCCGCTGTACGTTCGTGACGTGCACCGCGCGGTTGACGGCCGCGAGGTATGCGCGGGCGCTCGCTTCCACCACGTCGGTCGCGACACCGCGGCCCGTGACCCGGCGTCCGTCGACGTCGATCTGCACGACGACATCACCTAACGCGTCGGTCCCCTCGGTGACGCTCGACACGTGGAAGTTCACGAGTCGGCCGTCGACGCCGGCGGCCTGCTGGATCGCTCCCATCGCGGAGTCGATCAGGCCGTCGCCCGTCGCGGTTCGCTCGATCACCTCCTCGCCCCGCCGCAGACGCACCGTGACGCTGGGCTCTCGGTCGGTTCCCCCGTCCATCCGCAGCGACTCCATCACGAGCACGTCCTCGTCGGTCGCGCCGAGCTCCTCTGCCACGATCGCGGAGAGGTCCTGATCGGTGATCTGCACCTTGCGGTCGGCGAGGTCCTTGAAGCGGGCGAACGCCCGATTCAGGTGGTCGTCGTCGATCCTGATGCCGATCTTGTCGAGCGCGTCGACGAACGCGTGGCGGCCCGAGTGCTTGCCCAAGACGAGCGCGTTGCCCTCGAGCCCGATCTCGACCGGGTCCATGATCTCGTAGGTGGCGCGGTTGCTCAGCACGCCGTGCTGGTGGATGCCGCTCTCGTGCGCGAACGCGCTCGAGCCCACCACCGCCTTGTTGCGCTGCACGGTGTAACCGGTCGTCATCGCGACCAGGCGCGACGTGCGCACGATCTCCTTGATGTTCAGGGCATGCTGCTTGCCGAGCGCCTGGCTGCGTGTGCGGACGACCATCGCGATCTCCTCGAGCGAGCAGTTCCCGGCGCGCTCACCGATGCCGTTCACCGCCACCTCCACCTGACCGGCGCCGTGCTCGATGCCGGCGAGCGAGTTCGCGACCGCGAGCCCGAGGTCGTTGTGGCAGTGCGTCGAGATCACGACGTCGTCGGGCGTCTGGTCGCGCACGACGCGGATCAGCTCGCCGAACTCGGTCGGCGTCGCGTAGCCGACCGTGTCGGGCACGTTGATCGTGGTCGCCCCGCACTCGACCGCGAGCCGATAGCACTCGAGCAGGAACTCGAGCGGCGTGCGCGTCGCATCCTGCGCCGAGAACTCGACGTCGTCGGTGTAGCTCTTCGCCAGGGAAACGTTCTCGCGGATCGCGTCGAGCACCTGCTGGTGGCTCATCTTCAGCATCGACTCGCGCTGCACGTCGCTCGTGGAGATGAACGTGTGGATGCGCCAGCGGTCGGCGCCCTTGAGCGCCTCGGCCGCGCGCTCGATGTCACCGGTCGCGGTGCGCGCGAGCGCCGCGATCACCGGGCCTTTCACGGTCGAGGCGATCTCGGCGACCGCGTCGAACTCGCCGGATGAACTGACCGGGAACCCGGCCTCGAGGATGTCGACGTTCAGCCGGGCGAGCTGCTCGGCGATCTCGACCTTCTCAGCCTTCGTGAGCGCGATGCCGGGAGCCTGCTCCCCGTCGCGCAGGGTGGTGTCGAAGATCCGGACGCGCTCACTGTGCGCTATCGCTTCGCTGCTTGAGCGCTCACTGTGCGCTATCGCTTCGCTGCTTGAGCGCTCGCTGTGCGCTATCGCTTCGCTGCTTGAGCGCTCGCTGCCGGGGGATACGTTGCCTGGGGATACGTTGCTGTCGCTCATGACGGTGGCACCTTCTGCTCGCTCTCCAACCAGGGCATCATCTGGCGCAGCTGCCGCCCCACCTGCTCGAGCTGGGACGTCTGCGCCGCGCTCCGAAGTCGCAGGAACTCCTCGAAGCCGCCGTCTGCTTCCGCGATCCATCTCCGGGCGAACGTACCGTCCTGGATCTCGGCGAGCACCTGGCGCATCTGGTCGCGAGCGTGCTCGTCGATCACGCGCTTGCCGCTCTGGTAGTCGCCCCACTCAGCGGTGTCGCTCACCGAGTAGCGCATCCATGACAGACCGCCCTCGTAGATCAGGTCGATGATCAGCTTCAGCTCGTGCAGGCACTCGAAGTACGCGATCTCGGGCTGGTATCCGGCCTCGACCAGCGTCTCGAACCCGTTGCGGATCAACTCGCTCACGCCCCCGCAGAGCACGGTCTGCTCTCCGAAAAGGTCGGTCTCGGTCTCTTCCTCGAACGTGGTCTCGATGATGCCGGGTTTCGCGCAGCCGATCGCCGCGCCGTATGCGAGCGCGCGGGCCTTCGCCTTGCCGGTGGCGTCCTGGTGAACGGCCACGAGCCCGGGCGTGCCGTTGCCCTCGACGTACGTGCGGCGCACGAGATGGCCGGGACCCTTGGGAGCGATCATCGTGACGTCGACGCCATCGGGAGGCGTGACCGTTCCGAAGTGGATCGAGAACCCATGGGCGAACATCAGCATGTCGCCGTCCTTCAGGTTCGGCGCGATGTCGCTCTCGTAGACCTTCCCGTGTGCCGTGTCGGGCAGCAGGCACATCACGACATCGGCCTCGGCGACAGCATCGGCCGTGTCGAGCACACGGAGTCCGGCCTCCTCGGCCTGCTTGCGGCTCGCTGAACCGGGCCGCAGACCGACCCGCACGTCGAGACCGGAATCCTTCATGTTCTGGGCGTGGGCGTGCCCTTGCGACCCGAACCCGAGCACCGCGATCGCCTGGTCGGCGAGGACGCCCGGGTCGGTGTCCTTCTCGTAGTAGATCGTCGCCATGTCGCTCGGTCCCCCTGATCAGTGATCTGAACTGGACTAGCCGGCCTTCGCCGACTTCAACACACGCTCCCTGATGCCTCGCTCGCCGCGCGCGAGCGCGATGCGCCCGGTGCGCGAGAGCTCGACGATGCCGAACTCGCTCAGCAGCTCGCGCAACGCCTCGAGCTTCTCGGGCCCGCCGCTCGCCTCGACGGTGAGCGTCGAGGCGGTCACGTCGACGATGCTCACGCGGAAGACATCGGCGAGCTCCATGATGCGCGCTCGCGCGTCGCCCTCGGCGCGCACCTTCACGAGCATCAACTCGCGCTCGACCGCCGAACCCGGGTCGTGCTCGAGGATCTTGATGACGTTGATCAGCTTGTTCAGCTGCTTGGTGACCTGCTCGAGAGGACTCTCGTCGACGTTCACCACGATCGTCATGCGGGAGATGCCGGCGGCCTCGGTCGGACCCACCGCGAGCGAGTCGATGTTGTAGCCACGGGCTGCGAAGAGACCGGCCACGCGCGTCAGCACGCCCGGACGGTCTTCCACGAGCACCGAGATCGTGTGCAGCGTCGCGCCGTTCATGCGATCGGAGCCTCCCCCGGGTCGGTCGTGGGCTGGATGCTCTCGGGCCCGACGATGATGTCGTCGTTCGAGGCGCCCGAGGGCACCATCGGGAACACCATCTCGCCCGGGTCGACCCGGAAGTCGATCACGACCGAGCGGTCCGTGATCGAGTAGGCCTTCTCGATGGCGTTGTCGACCTCGTCGGCCGACTCCACGCGCAGGCCCACGGCCCCGTATGCCTCGGCGAGCTTCACGTAGTCGGGCACGTTGGGGTCGAGCCACACACCCGAGTACCGCTCGTCGAAGAACAGCTCCTGCCACTGGCGCACCATCCCGAGGTAGCCGTTGTTCAGGATCGCCGTGATGAACGGGATCTGCTCGGTCGCGCTCGTCGCGAGCTCCTGCGCCGTCATCTGGAAGCAGCCGTCGCCGTCGATCGCGACGACGCGCAGGTCTGGCCGGCCGACCTTGGCGCCCATCGCCGCGGGTACGGCGAAGCCCATCGTGCCGAGTCCGCCCGAGTTGATCCACTTGCGCGGATGCTCGAACCTCCAGTATTGCGACGCATACATCTGGTGCTGGCCGACCCCCGAGACGCAGATCGTGTCGTCGTCGGCGAGTGCGCGCAGCCGCTCGACGCAGTACTGCGGCTTCAGCTTCCCGTCGTCCGTCGGGTAGCGGTACGGGTACTCGTCCTGCCACTCGCGCAGCTGCCCGAGCCAGGCGGAACGGTCGGGAGGACCGCCCGTCTCGTCCTGACGCGTGTGCAGCTCGGCGGCGAGCTTCCCGATCACGTCCTTGCAGTCGCCCACGATCGGCACGTCGACCACGCGGTTCTTCCCGATCTCGGCCGGGTCGATGTCGACGTGGATCACCTTCGCGTGCGGTGCGAAACCGGCGAGCTTGCCGGTCACGCGATCGTCGAACCGCGATCCGAGCGCGACCAGCAGGTCGGCCTTCTGCATCGCCGTCACGGCCGTGTAGTTGCCGTGCATGCCGGGCATGCCGAGGCAGAGCTCGTCCGAATCGGGGAACGCGCCCCGCGCCATCAGGGTCGTGACGACCGGCAGCCTGCCGGTCGTCGCGAGATCGTGGAGCTCGCGGTGGGCATCGGCCTTGATCACGCCCCCACCCACGTAGAGCACGGGCTTCTTCGCCCGCATGATCATCTTCACGGCCTCGACCACCTGGCGCTGGTTGCCCTTGGTCGTCGGCTTGTAACCGGGCATCGAGAACGTCTCGGGCCACCGGTACGCGGTCTCGGCGATCAGCACATCCTTCGGCAGGTCGATCAGCACCGGACCAGGTCGCCCCGTCGATGCGATGTGGAACGCCTCACGCACCGTGGCCACGATGTCGGCCGGGTCCTTCACGAGGAAGTTGTGCTTCGTCACCGGCATCGTGATGCCTGTGATGTCGGCCTCCTGGAAGGCGTCGTTACCCACCACCGGCGTCGGCACCTGGCCGGTGATCGCGACGATCGGCACGGAATCCATCTTCGCGTCGGCGAGCGGCGTGACCAGGTTCGTCGCGCCCGGCCCGCTCGTGGCCATGCAGACACCGACCTTGCCTGTGGCCCACGCGTACCCCTCGGCCGCGTGCCCGGCGCCCTGCTCGTGGCGGCAGAGGATGTGGCGGATCGGGGACCGGTCGACCAGGGGGTCGTAGATCGGCATGCTCGCGCCGCCGGGGATGCCGAAGACGTTCTCGACGCCCTCCTGCTCGAGCGCCTTCAGCAGGGCGTCGGCGCCCGACATCTTCGAGCCGGTCACCTCAGATCGCCGCCTCTCGCGCTTCCACCGGGCCGGTCTCGACCCGGCGCACGTGGGCCTGCAGGCGGTGCGCCAGGTTGCGGCAGGCACGCTCGAACTCCCAGGGGGTCCAGTCGCGACGTCGCATCTGCAGCACGTCCTGCCCCTGCTCGTCGCCGAAGTCGAATCCCGAGCCCAGGTAGACCACGTCGGAGGACAGGTATCGATCGACGACGGCGCGCGTCGAGGGCTCGGCCGACTCGACGCTCACCTGGCCGGGACCCTCCCACAGCACGCTGGCGACGACGGTGCCGTCTCGCTCGAACTCGTACCGCATGAGTGCTCTCCTTGTCTCCGGGCCTTCGCCCGGTGTTCACGATCCGTTGGGCTGGAAGTTGGGAATGAAAAACCCCCGCGGCTGCGGGGGCGTCTGGCGCGGTCAGCAGGCCTCCTGGGCCTGGCCGCGCCTAAGGAATAAGTACGAGGGTCGTGCGTCGAGTGGGCGTGTCCTCGCTGAGCATGGTCATGACAGTGTAGAGATGCCTCCTGTGCTGTCAACTTTTCGGCGCGGAGCCCGGGAAACTTGACTCCATCCCCTTGTCCCGATCTTCACGCTTGACCTACGACGAGCACCTGGTCGACATCGATCCGACGGAGGATCCACCGAACCGCCGGCGGGAAGTCGCGCAAGCTCGCGTCCTCGATGAGCACGGGATCCACGAATCGAGCGACCCGGCCGCGCGACTCGAGCCATCCGCCGCCCGCCTCGAGCACGTTGCGAACCCAATCGGTTTCCCCGTAGGTGAGCGCGAACTTCCAGCCGCTGGGGCGAGGAAACACGTTGACGGGCGTGCGGTACCGCCGTCCTGTCGTCCGGCCGACGTGCACCACTACCCCGAACCCGGGCAGATGGCGGGCCATCGGTCGCGCCACGTGGTTGGTAACCGCCCGGTTGAACCTCGCGACCGATCTCGGCAGCGGCATCGCACGAAACCCTCCGTTCGTCGGCAACGTGATCGGGGACGATGCTCATCATCATCCCGGAAGCGGACCGAGGCTCGCACCGATCCGATCGCGTCGTCGTGGAACGCGGTCCCGTCGTCGACATCTCACAGCATGCAGACAACCACCGGATCCGACCAGGGCCAGCCCGGACGACAGCGCTCCGTGCGCCTGTCACGATGCCCGATGTGAAGGCTCCGGCTCCTCGACGACCACGCGCGCTTCCGGCATGCGGACGCGAACGTCGAGCCAGGGGTCCGTCGTGGCATCGTGACTGACCGTGTCAACGACCAGACGTGACGCGTGGCCGCCGCCGCTGCCCATCTCTCCGAGTGGGCGCGCCGCGGCCTGGACCGTCGCGGCCTGCCTCGCGATCGCCGGGATCGCGACCGTGGTCCTCGCGTGGAACGAGCTCACGTGCTCGGTTCCCGTCGATCTCGGTGGGTCGCGACAGTCGCCTGAAACGGCGTGCGAGGTGCTCGCCGGTGTCGGAGGGTTGTTCACCTTCCTCGGCGGGCTCGCCGCGGCCGGAGGGATCGCGATCGCGTGGCGGACCCGGAGGCGCCCGGTCGAGCGCACGGGCAAGGACGGCTGGCGCTGGGGTCTGGCGGTCGTGTTCACGATCGGGTTCGCGGTGCTCGTGACCCGTTTCCCCGATCAAACCTGCCCCGGCGGCGTGCACCTCTCGGCGCCGTTCGGGCTCTGCATCGATACGACGACCGATGCCCGTTTCGACTCCACGAACTGGATCTGGGCCAAGGTCATCGCGATCGGCGCCGCCCCCGTCATCGGCTTCACGGTGATCGCCGCCCGACGCGCGTCCGCGATCGCCGTACCGCTCACGCTCCTCGTGTGGTTCGCCGGGATCGGCTGGCTCCTGCTCGACACGATCGGTCGCGAGTTCCTTCCGTGAGCGGCGAGCGGCAGGCGGGATCGTCTTGTTGGATCGCGCGACGTGTGCCATCTGAATCGAGCCTCCTGTCGGTCAGTCCGAACCGAGCTCCGCCAACCTGCGAACGAGCGGCCGACGGCATCCACTTCGTTGCTCCTCCCCTCGTGGCGTAGATTCCCCATCGGACGAATGGGGGGCAAGGGAACCGACACGTCTGTCGGTCGAAGTGGCGATGTCGCACACGGGACCATGGATGCCAGACTCGCACCCCCACCCCGACGGGAGGAGCCATGTCCCGACGTGTCGTCCGATCGATCGTGACCCTGCTGGCCGTGCTCGCCCTCGTCGCCGGCCCGGCGGGTCCGGCCTCCGCGGATCACCTGCCGCTCGACGCCTGCTCGCCCAGCGGCGACGTGTGCAAGAGCGTTCGTAAGGTCGACGGCGTGCGGCGGCTGCGCATCATGCTGGCGGCCGACTACTTCGAGCGGTACCGACTCTGCGTCACGGGACCCGGCGGCTCGCCCGTCTGCCACACGTACCGCACCCGCGACCTCGGGGCCACGTTCGGCTCATCGATCGCCTGGCGGGCGAACTTCCCGTTCGAGGGTCGAGGTGATTACAGGGTCGTCTGGAAGTTCATCGGCGGCGGCTGGATCGGTCGGGCCCTCGGCTTCCATGTCGGCCCCGGTTGAGGATCAGGCCGGGGCGGAAGACTCGATGCCGAGCTCGGCCATGACGCCGCGGACGCGCTCGCCGATCTCGTCGCGGATCGGACGCACCTGGTCGAGCGGCAGGCCCGCCGGATCGCCGACCTCCCAGTCCATGTAGCGCGTCCCCGGGAAGATGGGACAGGAGTCCCCACACCCCATCGTGACGACCACGTTCGCGGCCTGCACGACCTCGTCGGTCCAGGGCTTCGGGAACTCGCTGGAGATATCGATGCCGATCTCGGCCATCGCCTCGATCGCCGACGGGTTGACCTCGCTCGCGGGATCCGAGCCGCCGGAGAACACCTCGACCTCGTCGCCCGCCAGGTGCTGGAGCCATCCGGCGGCCATCTGAGAACGCCCCGCGTTCTGCACACAGAGGAAGACCACCATCGGCCGCGTGTCGGTGCTCTTGCCTTCCACACGCGCGAGCGCCCGCAGGCGCTGGCGCGTGAACCGCTCGACGAACAGCGGCACGAATGCAGCCACCTTGGCGCCCTGCAGCGACTCCCAGGACTCGGCCATGAACCGCTGGATCGTCTCCTCGCCGAAGACGCCGGCGAAATCGGTGCGCAGGCGCTCGGCGCTCGCGCGGATCAGTGGGCGCATCTCGACCGGCGCGGCGCTCAGCGGGTCCACGACGCTCATGGGCGGGTCCTCCTTGCTCGACGGGGTGGACGGACGTGGGGGGCGATGGTGTCGATGCGTGCGGCGACCTCTGCCAATGCTGCGTCGAACGCCGCTGCTGTGCCCACGACGGCGGGATCAGGGACCGACCAGTGCAGCGTCGTCGCGTCAGCGGGAAGCGATCCGAGCGCCTCGTTGGCGACGTCGCACACCGTGATCACGAGGTCGGGCTGCCCACTGACGTCTTCGATGGAACGGGTGCGAGCGGCCCGCAGGTCGAGGCCCGCCCGCGCGGCGGCTCGAACCGCCTCTGGCCTCACCGCCGGCGCGGGATGCGTGCCGGCGCTCGAGGCGGGCACCTCGTGCCGGGCGTTCCACACGACCGCAGCGAGCTGAGAGCGTGCGGAGTTGGCGGTGCAGACGAAGAGCACGTGGCGGGAGACGTGGTGGGCGGCCGGCTCGGCGAGCGACGTGATCGCGTCGGGCACGAGCCGGACGTACCGGCGACGGCCGTCACCGGCCGAGGTCGACCGCTCCACGACACCCGCGCGTTCGAGTATCGCCAGGTGATGTGCCAGCAGGTTCGATCCGAGGCCGATCGCGGAGGCGAGCGCGGACGGCGACCGGTCCGACCAGGTCAACTCGTCGACGATGGCCAGCCGGTGTGGGTCGGCGAGCGCAGCGTGGATCGCGACACGCTCTCTCAGTACCTCAACGTCCATCGCCTCAATCTATGTTGAGAGATTTGTGGTCGTCAAGGAGGGTGGTCGCCGCTCGGAAGGCCCTGCCCCGGGACGGCGACCACCCCGCTCGATGTTCAGCAGCAACCGGACGGGCAGCATCCCTCGTTCATCTCGGCACCTCCTCTCGACGATCCGTCGACATCACGTATCGATAGTGGTCGATATATTGTCGCAAGTATCGATGAGTGTCAATATGACCTGGTGAAACTCATCCAGGCGATCGACCCCGCGTGCTGCCCGCCGGTGTTCTCGGAACCGCTCGACGAGGAGGAGGCCGATCGGCTCGCGGCAGCCCTCCGGGTACTCGCAGATCCGGCACGGCTCCGGCTCTTGAGCATCATCAGCGCCTGCGCTGAAGGGGAAGCATGCGTCTGCGACCTGACCGAGCCGCTCGGCCTGTCACAGCCGACCGTGAGCCATCACCTCAAGGTGCTTGCCGACGCAGGGCTCGTCAAGCGTGAGCAGCGCGGCCGATGGGCCTTCTTCCGTGTCAACACCGAACCCCTCGAACTGCTCCGGGCCGCGCTCGCCTCACCTCGGACCGGCGAGGCATCCGCCACCGCGTCGTCGGTGTTCACCACCTGAGGGCCAAGCCTCGATCCGCGCCGAGCCTCATGGCAGGCATCGGAGGAGACTTCGCCGCGGCGTGATCCCCCCGGGGATCACGAAGGCCGCCGGGGTGTCCCCCGGCGGCCCTGGTGCGGTGCTCGTATCGACCGGGTGACCTACCCGGTGGCTTCGAAGTACTCGTCGGCCTTCTCGTGGTACAGGGCCCACAAGACGAAGACGCCGATCGCCAGCGTGAACAGCCCCGATTCCAGGAACGGGCCGTCGTGGTGCCACAGCATGTAGAAGAACGCGGTGGTCATGCGGAACCCTTCGACGATCGCGACGAAGAGCCGGTACCCGCGGCTCCCGCGCATGATGCCCGCGGCCACGAAGAACAGCACGATGGCCGTGAGCGCCTCGACCACACCCAAGGCGATGATGTTGTCACCCGAGAGGTCGACGCCACTCTGGGCCGAGATCGCGTCGCTGAGCCGCGTCTTGTATGCGAACGCCATGATCGCCGCGACGGCCGCCAGCGTGGCCTGGATGTACAGGATGACGCCGATGAACGTCACCACTCCTGGTCGTTTCACTCCCGTGCTACTCATCGAATCCCCCCTCGAAGATGCCGACGCGGACGGTCGACCCGGGGAACGGTAGTCCCGGAGCGACTGCAAGGCAAGCCTTGGGTCCGAACCTCGGAAGGACGGGTGCGACCGGAACCGCTTGGCCGAGGAGCGCGAACTCCCCGATCACGGCGCCGACCAGCAACGCGCACCACATCGGTGCTCGCTCAGGCGGGCGCGCAGGTCGCTTCGACGGTGCCGGTCTCGTTCAGCAGTTGGAAGGCGGGACCGGAGAACTTCCATCGTTCCACCGAGGAGCCCTCGATCGTGCCGTCTCGGAACGTGGCGTCGAGGCGCAGCCCGGCCGGGATCGTGGCCCCCGGCAGCGAGGTGACCGTCCGCGTGACACCGGTGAGCTCGCCGGATGGCTCGGTCGCGATACATGCGAACGCGAACATCGTCAGAGCGAGAACCGAGGTGATCGACCTGACGAGGAGGGGCATCAGAACGGCTTGAGGACCATCAGTCCGATGATCACGACCACGATCACGAGCTCGGCGTTCCTGGCGAGCGAGACGGCGCGGTCACGGAACGCCGCGGTGAGCTCAGGTGTCACATCGCCGCGCCGCCTCGCGTCGGCCAGCGCACGCTCGAACACCTTGCCGCGGGGCAGGAAGACGGTCGGCACGAGGAGTCCGACCGCAGCGAAGAGCGCGATCGAAGCGACCAGCCATCCGTTGTCGGCGAGTGACAGGTCCCCGACCACCATCGCGACCACCCCGAAGACGAGCACGGTGATCGAACCCACCTTCACGATCGAGTCGAATCGGTGCGCGACCACGAGCAAGGTCGTGATGGAGGCGAGGTCGTTCGATCGACGAGCCTGGGCGATCGCGACATCCCTGCCGACGAGGCCCGCGACGAAAGCGAACGCCGTCAGCACGTGCAGGAGCACGGCCCAGTCCACGTCGGCACCTTAGAGCACGCCACGGGGGAACACGAACGAGGCCGGCGCGTTCGCGCCGGCCTCGTTGCGTGTGTGAGACGCGAGAAGTGCTACACGCCTCGGACGTTCGCCGCCTGCGGGCCCTTCTGGCCCTGGGTGACGTCGTACTCGACCTTCTGGTTCTCATCGAGGTTGCGGTACCCCTCGCCAGAGATCGCGCTGAAGTGCACGAACACATCGGCGCTGCCGTCGTCAGGCGTGATGAAGCCGAAGCCCTTCTCGGAGCTGAACCACTTCACGGTTCCTGTTGCCACGTGCGATCCCCTCCTTCCTTCCGCCGGATCGGGCATCGTGCATGATGCTGGCCCGTCGGCGCCGGCCGTGACAGCCGGGTGAGGGAACTGCTCGAAGCGTGAAACCGCGATCGGTGCCCTCGGCCACAACGCTAGCAGGAACCGGCGATGTCGGACAGCGTGTTCGCCGGTCGTTCCCACGACGTTTGACCATCGGCGCGCCCGCCTCGTACGGTCGCACGCGATGGAGCCTCGCAGCGACCCCCGGCTCGAGGCTGCGATCCGCGCGGTCGGCGCGTGGCGCGGCCGCGACATCGGCGTCACGCCGGTGTCGGTCGGCCATGACGAACGGCACTACCTGATCGAGGCCGACGGCGAGCTCTTCATGCTCCGGCTCGCGTCACCGTCCAGCGACCGCCCCCGGGTGGACGGAACGAGCGAGCTCGAGGTGGCGCGCGCAGCGTCGAGCGCCGGGGTGGCTCCCGAGGTGATCGCGTCGCTGCCCCAGCTGGGCTGCCTCGTGACCCGCTTCGCTCCCGGCCGCCGCCTCGACCCGAGCGATGCCGAGCGCGACGACGTGCTCGCCTCGGTGGTCGGCTCGATCCGCGCGCTGCACGCGTGTCCGCCCCCGGGCATCCAGCGCTCGGTGTTCCAGGAGGCTCGAGAGCTCCGTCGCATCGCGATGGCGCGCGGGACGACGATGCCGGGGTCCGAATCGGCGGCGGCCGAGACGGTCCGAGGTATCGAGGACCTCGTCACCGCCGAGCCGCGGACGATGGTCGCCTGCCACGGCGATCTCACGACCTCGAGCCTGCTGCTCGACGGCGAGCACGTCTGGATCATCGACTATCGATGGGCGGGCGCCGGCGACCCGTTCGAGGACCTAGGGAGCGTCGCCGCGCACCTGCGCCTGAACGCTGCGCGCAGCGACGCCCTGCTGAGGGGCTACTTCGGAACGGTCACCGGCGAGCACCGCTCGCGACTCGACCTGTGGCGGACAACGTCTGAGTACCTCGATGCGCTGCGAGCATTGACCCGCGCGGGCACCGAGGTCACGGTCGAGCTCATTCGCGTCCTCGACGCGCGGCTCGCGCACGTGGCCGCCGTGACGATCGACGTATCGTCGCGATAGCCGACCGTCGCTGCGAACCAGTGGCAGTGGGGCGGGGTTCCCGTCGTCGAGGGGCAGGTCTAGGGTGGCTCCTAGAGGCAACGGGAAGGGAGGGCGCGATGCGCACACTCGCGATCGCCGCGGCCATGGGACTCCTCGTGATCGCGGCTGCGGCCGGCACGGTTCCGGCCGGTGCCGACGGTGGACCCACGGTCATCTCGGTCGTGGAACGCGCGACCACCGACGAGGTGGTCGACCTCGGGGCGCCGGGCGATTCGAACGGGGACCTGCTCACGTTCGCGAACAAGCTGTACGACGAGACCAACACGGAGAAGGTCGGGCGCGATCAGGGCAGTTGCATCCGGGTCGACGCGGCCCGCGGCTTCTGGCAGTGCAGCTGGACGGCGTGGCTCGGCGGTGGCTCCGTGACGGTCGAAGGTCCGTTCTACGACACGAAGGAGAGCAACCTCGCCATCACGGGGGGCACGGGCTCGTTCCGCAACGCGACCGGGGTCATGCACCTCCGGTTCCGTGACGATCCGGCCGAGTTCGACTTCATCTACTCGATCGACACCTAGCGGTCACGCGGCCGCCTCCTGCGAGAACCAGGCGATCCTGCGGCGACGGCCGCCGCGCGAGAGCAGCGCCTGTCCGAGGAACAGGCCGTCGTCGAGCTGCACGAGCTCGTCGTGCACCCGACGCACCACGGTCGGGTTCTCGGCGACGCTCCGGTAGTCGAGGCGCAAGACCGTCCGGTCGGGGTGGGTGACGCTCGGGCCGATGCTCGTCACGAACCGGAACGCCGCCACACCCTGATCGTCGTCGGTGAGATCACGGTAGCGCGGGAACGCCACGCGGATCACGCGCCGCCCACCCTGGGTGAACAGGTTGACGCCCTCGGCGGCCTGTCGCGAGAAGTCCTTGCCACGCCACGGCATCCAGAGACGGCCGAGGCCCTCGGCCGCGCCGTCGAGGGCGTACCCGTTCGTGACGGCGAGCAGCCTCCCCTTCCGGAAGCCGACGAGACCCTCGGCCGGCTTGCCTTCGGCGAAGCAGGATTCGAGCTCCGCGAGTCCGAGCGGGCGGTCGAGCCGGAGCATCGCCACCGCGTGCCAGAAGTCGTTCATCGGACCCACCTCAGCCCAGCGCGGCAAGGAACTCGTCGAGGTCGGGAGCCACGTGGTACGTGGGCTCGAGGAAGCCTTCGAGTGCGTCGATCGTCTTGTAGCCGTTCCCGGTCACGTAGGCGACGACCTCCTCCCCCGGCTCCACGATGCCCTGGTCGACCATGCGCTTGAGGTTCGCGATCGTGACCCCGCCGGCCGTCTCGGTGAACACGCCCTCGGTCGACGCGAGCAGCCGGATGCCCTCGCGGATCTCCTGCTCGGTGCACCACTCGATGTGACCACCGGTCGAGCGCGAGACCTTCAGCGCGAAGAAGCCGTCGGCCGGCGCGCCGATCGCCAACGAACGAGCGATCGTGTCCGGCTTGACGGGCGTGACCTCGTCGGCGCCGTCGAGGAAGGCTTGCGCGACCGGCCGGCACCCCTCGGGTTGCGCGCCGGAGACGCGGTAGGGCTTCTCCTCGACCGCGCCGATCGCGATCAGCTCGCCGAACGCTCGGTGGATCTTGGTGAGCAGCGCCCCGCTCGCGATCGGCACGACCACATGGTCGGGGAGCCGCCAGCCGAGCTGCTCCGCGGTCTCGAAACCCAGCGACTTCGAGCCCTCGGCGTAGTACGGGCGCATGTTCACGTTGACGAACGCCCACGGCAGTGCGTCCGCGACCTCGCTGCAGAGGCGGTTCACCTCGTCGTAGTTGCCCTTCACCGCGACGACCTTCGCGCCGTAGGCCTCCGTCGAGAGGATCTTCGCCCGCTCGAGGTCCTCGGGCACGAACACGAAGCACTCGATGCCGGCCTTCGCAGCGTGAGCCGCGGTCGCGTTCGCGAGGTTGCCGGTCGAGGCGCACGAGATCGCCTCGTAGCCGAACGCGCGCGCCATCGTGGTCGCGACGCTCACGACACGGTCCTTGAAGCTGTTCGAGGGATTCACCGAGTCGTCCTTGACCCAGATCACGCCCTCGTGACCGATCGCCGCAGCGAGGTTGTCGGCCCGGCGGAGCGGCGTGAAGCCCGCGCCGAGGTCGACCCGCTCGATGCCGGGACCTCCGGGCAGCAACGACTCGTAGCGCCAGAGCGTCTGCGGGCCGGCTTCCGCTTGCTTGCGGAAGTCGACACCGTCGACCGACTGCAGGTCGTAGGCGGGCTCGAGTGGCCCGAAGCACTCTTCACAGATCGTGAGCGCTTCGACCGGATACTGCTGGCCGCAGATGCGGCACTGCAGCGCGGCGGGCGATGTGATCGTCGGGTGTGCGGTCACCAGGTCACCGCCCCATGGTCGGCCGAGCCCACGGACCGTGCGTACTTCGCGAGCGCACCCTGCGTGTACTTCGGCTCGGGCTCGTGCCACTCCCTGCGCCGGCGCTCGAGCTCGGTATCGTCGACTGCCACCTCGATCAGGCGAGCGTCGGCGTCGATGCGGATGCGATCGCCGTCGCGCACGAGCGCGATCGGGCCGCCGACACACGCCTCGGGCGCGATATGGCCGACGCTGAACCCCTTCGTCGCGCCGCTGAAGCGGCCGTCGGTGATCAGCGCGACGTCCTTGCCGAGGCCGGCCCCGGCGACCGCCGCGGTCACTGCGAGCATCTCCGGCATGCCGGGCGAGCCCTTCGGGCCTTCGTAGCGGATCACGATCACGTCCCCCGCGCCGATCGAGCCGGCCGTCAGCGCGTCGAACGCCGCCTGCTCGGAGTCGAAGCACTTCGCCGCACCCTCGAACGAGGTGCTCGCGGCGCCGGCCACCTTGATCACGCCTCCGTCGGGCGCGAGGTTGCCGCGAAGGATCGCGAGACCACCCCACGGGTGGATCGGGTCGCTGGGCGGGTGGATAACCTCGCCGTCGGGGGCCGCGACGTCCATCGCCCCGAGGTTCTCGGCGATCGTCTTCCCCGTCACGGTCAGGCAGTCGCCGTGCAGGAGCCCGGCGTCGAGCAGTTCCTTCATCACGACCTGCACACCGCCGACACGGTCGATGTCGCTCATCACGAACCGGCCGGCCGGGCGCACGTCGACGAGGTGGGGCACGTCGCGCGCGACGCGGTCGAAGTCGTCGAGCTGCAGGTCGACGTGGGCCTCGCGCGCGATCGCGAGCAGGTGGAGCACGGCGTTCGTCGAACCGGCCAAGGCCATCACGACCGCGATCGCGTTCTCGAACGCCTCCTTGGTCATGATGTCGCGCGGCAGCGGCCCGCCCTCGGCGACCAGCGTCGCGGCCTGGATGCCTGACTCCCGCGCGGCGACCTCGCGCCGGTAGTCGACCGCGGGCGGTGACGCGGCGCCCGGCAGCGACATGCCGATCGCCTCGCCGACGGCGGCCATCGTGTTCGCCGTGTACATGCCGGCGCACGAGCCCGTGCCCGGGCACGCGGCGCGCTCGATGCCGCGGAGCTCCGCGTCGTCGATCGAGCCCTTCGCATGCGCCCCGACGGCCTCGAAGACGTCTTGGATCGTGATGTCACGGCCTTCGTAACTGCCCGGCAGGATCGTGCCACCGTAGAGATACACGCTCGGCAGGTTCATGCGGGCCATCGCCATGAGCATGCCGGGCTCGCTCTTGTCGCAGCCGGCGATGCCGACGAGCGCGTCCATGCGCTCGGCGTGCATCACGAGTTCGACCGAGTCGGCGATGAGGTCGCGGCTCATCAGCGACGCCTTCATGCCCTCATGACCCATCGCGATGCCGTCGCTCACGGCGATCGTCGTGAACTCGATCGGCACGGCATCGCCCTGACGGACGCCTTCCTTCGCGAGCGCGGCGAGCTTGTCGAGGTGGTAGTTGCAGGGGGTGACCTCGTTCCAGCTCGATGCGACGGCGACCTGCGGCTTGCCGAAGTCCTCTTCGCTGAAGCCGACGGCGCGCAGCATCGCCCGGGCGGGGGCGCGTTGGGGCCCTTCCGTGACCTCCCAGCTGCGTGGGCGTTCGCCGACCATCGGATGACCCCTTCCCTGCGCGGAGACGTTGGGTCATCACCGTAGCAACCGGCGGACCCCTCACGACGGGTGGACGCGGCGTCTGCCTGATCGCCCCCGTGCCGCGCCGCCTGGGCGATACCCTGTGACCTCGATGAGCTCCGCCACCGATCCGTCCGCGATGCCCGTGCCGCCCGACGAGGGCCGGAGCTGGTGGCTCCGAGAAGCCCTCGCGCTGCCCGAGTTCGCGGGCGACGACGCACCGGTGCTGCAGGGCGACGTCACGGCCGATGTGGTGATCCTCGGCGGCGGGTACACGGGGCTCTGGACCGCCTACCAGCTGAAGCGGCTCGACCCGGGCGTCGACGTGGTGGTGGTGGAACAGGACATCTGCGGCGGCGGCCCGAGCGGACGCAACGGTGGGTTCGTCAACAGCTACTGGAGCGATCTGCCGCACCTCGCGCACGTCTTCGGGGACGCGACCGCGCTCCGCCTCTGCAGGGCGGGCGAAGCGAGCGTCGAGGCGATCGGCGCGTTCTGCGAGGAGCACGCCGTCGACGCCTGGTTCCGCGCCGACGGCGACCTCGGTGTCGCCGCATCGGAGGTGCAGGTGGGCGCGTGGGGCGACCTCGTGATCACGGCCGAGCGGCTCGGGCTCGCCGAGGACTTCGAGGTGTTGTCGGCCGAGGCCACCAGGAACCTCGTGGATTCACCGGTGTTCCGAGGCGGTGTCGCGAGCCGGTACGGGGCGACCGTGCAACCGGCGCGCCTCGTCCGGGGGCTGCGTCGGATCGTGATGGAGATGGGCGTGCGGGTGCATGAGCGCAGCCCGGTGACCCGGTTCGGCGCGGGTTCCCCCTCGGTCGCGGAGACGCCCTCGGGCCAGGTGCGGGCCGGTGCAGCGGTGATCGCGCTCAACGCGTGGGCCTCGCACTGGAAGCGCTTCCACCGCGCGATCACCGTTCGCGGCAGCTACATCGTGCTCACGGCGCCCGCCCCCGATCGCCTGAAGGAGATCGGGTGGACGAACGGCGCCGGGCTGAGCGACTATCGCGCGGCGCTGCACTACGTGCGCACCACTCCCGACGGACGCATCGCGTTCGGCATCGGTGGCATGCAGCCGAACCTGGCTCGATCGATCGGCCCGAGGTTCGCCTATGACGAGGCCGCGATCCGTGTGGCGATCGCCGACCTGCACCGCATGTTCCCGGGCTTCGCCGACGTGCCGGTCGAGGCCGCATGGGGCGGCCCGATCGACGTCTCCGGCGCCCATCTCCCGTTCTTCGGCACCCAGGAGGGCGGCACGGTCCACTACGGACTGGGCTACACAGGCAACGGTGTCGGCCCGGCGCACCTGGGCGGGCGCATCCTCGCGCACCGTGCGCTCGGCCGCTACGACGAGATGCTCGAGCTGCCGATCGTCGACGCCGAGCCGATGCGCTTCCCTCCCGAACCGATCCGGTCGCCGGGTGCCCTGATCGCGAACCACGCGATCCGACACAAGGACGAGCTCGAGGACCGGGGCGAGCAGCCGAACCCGATCGTCGACTTCGTCGCGAAGCTGCCGCGCCGCCTCGGCTACAACCTCGGTCCGTAGCGCGAGCCACGAGCTCGGTCCGTAGCGCGAGCCACGAGCTCGGTCCGTAGCGCGAGCCACGAGCTCGGTCCGTAGCGCGAGCCACGAGCTCGGTCCGTAGCGCGAGCCCGCTGGTGGTCCCGCAGCGTCCCGCAGGGCGCGGGCCGTGCGGCCGTTCGCATCCGGCGCTCCGACACGGCACGATACGGGCATGAGTCAGGCAACGACACCGCACCCGATGTCCGGTATGGACGCGTTCGCACCCGCGGAGATCGCCACCCTGGTCGAGACCCGCGGTGTGGCCAAGGCCGGCGCGCCATTCCTCGCCACGTTCGTGCTCGGCGTGCTGGCCGGCGCGTTCATCGCCCTTGGCGCCGTGCTCTCGACGATGATCGGCACCGAGTCCGAGCTCGGGTACGGCATCACCAGGTGGCTCGCCGGCATCGGGTTCTCGCTCGGCCTGATCCTGGTGATCGTGGCGGGCGCCGAGCTGTTCACCGGGAACAACCTGATCGTGATGAGCGTGGTCAGCGGCAAGGTGCCGGTGTCCCGTCTCCTGCGGAACTGGGCGATCGTTTACGCGGGGAACTTCGTCGGCGCGATCTCGGTCGCGGTCATGGTCTGGCTCGGCGACTGGGGCGGTCAGGGTGAGGGGGCGGTGGGGGCCACGGCCCTCTCGATCGCCGCGACGAAGGCGTCACTGCCGTTCTGGACGGTGTTCTGGCGGGCCGTGCTCGCGAACGCGCTCGTCTGCCTGGCGGTGTGGCTCGCCACGGGCGGCCGCACGATCGTCGACAAGATCTTCGCGATCATCTTCCCGATCAGCGCGTTCGTCGCGTCGGGGTTCGAGCACTCGATCGCGAACATGTACTTCATCCCCATCGGGCTGCTGTTGCAACGCGACGTGCCCGACGCGTCCACCGACCCGGCGCTCGCCGGACTCGACCTCGCCGGATTCGGCACGAACCTCGCGGCCGCGACGATCGGCAACGTGATCGGCGGCGCGGTGCTGGTGGGGCTCGTCTACTGGTTCGTGTACCTGCGGCCCAAGCGCGGTTCGTCGTGACCCCGATCATCGAGGCGTCGGCGCTCACGAAGCGGTACGGCTCGGCGCGAGGCGTCGAGGAGCTGACGTTCGATGTGCCCCAGGGCGAGGTGTTCGGTTTCCTCGGGCCGAACGGCGCCGGCAAGACGACCTCGATCCGCACGATGCTCGACTTCATCAGACCGACGTCGGGCACGATCCGGCTGTTCGGCATGGACCCCCGCGTCGACGGCGTGCGTGTCCACGCCCGGGTCGGGTACCTGCCGGGCGAGCTGGCCCTCTACCAGCGGCTCACCGGGGAGGCGTACCTGCGTACGTTCGCCTCGCTGCGTGACGGGGTGGAGTGGTCATACGTGCAGGACATCGCCGAGCGGCTCCTGCTCGACATGACGAGGCGCATCAAGGACCTCTCCCACGGGAACAAGCAGAAGGTCGGGCTCGTACAGGCGTTCATGCACCGGCCCGATCTGCTGGTGCTCGACGAGCCGACCCAGGGCCTCGACCCGCTCGTCCAGCAGACCTTCTATGCCCTGCTCGAGGAGGAGCGCGTCCGAGGGGTGACCGTCTTCCTGTCGTCGCACGTGATGCCCGAGGTCGAGCGCATCTGCGACCGCGTCGCGATCGTACGGGAGGGCCGCCTCGTCGCGATCGAAGACATCGGCGATCTGAAGGCGCGGGCGACCCGGCGTCTCGACCTGCATCTCGACGGGCCAGCGCCGGCCGATGCCTTCGCCGGGATCCCCGGTGTCCGCGAGGTCGAGGTCCACGGTGATCAGCTGTCCCTGTCGGTGGAAGGACCGCTCGATGCCGTGATCAAGCACGCCGCCCGCTACACCGTGGTGAACGTCGAGACACACGAGCCGAGCCTCGAGGACCTCTTCCTCGCGTACTTCGGTGCCGACGGCTCTGCCCCCGATGTCGACGGTGCCGACGAGGCTCCGTCATGAGGGGGCTGCTCGCGAAGGCCGTGCGCGACCAACGCCGTGGCGTCATCGGCTGGGGCATCGCGCTGAGCGTCGTGGTGCTGATGTACGCCGCCTTCTATCCGAGCATCAAGGAGAGCGCGGCCGACCTGCAGGCGTACATCGAGAACCTCCCCGAGGCCATCAGCAGCATCTTCGCCGGGGAGGACTACACCTCGCCGGTCGGATACCTCGAGAGCGAGTTCTTCAACACGATGGGGGCCCTGGTGGTGTTGATCTTCGCGATCGGAGCTGGCGCGCGCGCGATCGCCGGCGAGGAGGAAGCGGGCACCCTCGACCTGTTGCTCTCGGCGCCCGTTCGCCGGCGCGAGGTGCTCGCCACGAAAGCGATCGCGATCGTGGCGTCCCTCGTCGCCCTCGGCGCGGTGACGGCGGTCTCGATCGCGCTCTTCGGCCCGCCCTTCGACCTCTCCGTGCCCCTCGCCGACATCGTGGCCGCCTGCGTGATGCTGGCGCTGCTCGGTCTCTCGTTCGGCGGCGTGGCGTTCGCGGTCGGGGCCTCCACCGGCCGCCGCGCGATCGCGAATGCCGCGGCCGGGGGCCTCGCCGTCGTCACATTCATCGTGCATGCGATAGGCCCGACGGTGCAGTGGCTTCGACCGCTGCGCCCTCTCTCCCCGTTCCGCTGGTACCAGGACCCCGGGCTGCTGACGGGCGGCCTGCACCTTCGGAACCTGCTCGTGCTGACCGGCATCGCAGTCGTGTCCTATGTCGTCGCGCACATCGCGTTCGAGCGACGAGACCTGGCCAGCTGAGCGGCCTCAGTCGCCGAACGGCGAGTACCCCGGAGCGGCTGTTGGCCAGGGCCTGGTGACCTCCCAGGCGGCGCCGACCGCGAGCACGAGGTCGTCGGCGAACCGGGGACCGGTGATCTGGATGCCGAAGGGCACGGCGTTCGGCGAGCGGCCGGCCGGGACCGAGAGGGCCGGATGCCCCGTGATGTTCGCGGCCTGCGTGTTGTACGCGGAGGGCGGCGTCTCCGACCCTTCCCGGCCGGGCGAGCGGCCGTCGGCGAAGAACCCCTCGACGCACATCGTCGGCGAGACGAGCACCGTGTCGGCGCCGAGGAGCTCGTCGAGTACCCGTGTGAACGTGAAGCGACGGCGGCGGGCCTCGAGATAGACATCGACCGAGATCGTGGCTGCGGCCTCCAACGCCACCCGCAGGTACGGCGTCAGGTCGTCGACCCCGTCGACGAGCACCTCGCGGCCGAGCCACGTGAGCTCCTCCACGCCGACGGTCGTGAACCAGTCCTCGTCGATCTGCTCCGTGAACGGCGGGGCGACGCGCTCGACCGTGAGACCGGTCGCCGCCTCGAGACCGGCGAGCGCCTCCTCGAAGAGCGCATCGATCGACGCCGGGAGCGGACCGTAGTCGACCATGCGCGGGGCCGCCACGATGCGTGCCGGCCAGGCATCGGCGCGCGGCGTCCACCCCGGGACCGTCGTCGGGGCACCGGCCGTGGTTCCCCGCATCACCTCGAGCAGGAGTGCGGCATCGGCGACGCTCACCGCGAGCGGTCCCTTCGTCGACAGGTCGATCCACGACGGCGTGGGGTCATGCCCGATCAACCCGGCTGTTGGCTTCAGACCGACGAGTCCGCAGAACGCCGCGGGGATCCGGATCGACCCCCCTCCGTCGGTGGCGGTGGCCAGCGGCGCCATGCCCGCGGCGAGCGCGGCGCCGCTTCCCCCGCTCGAGCCTCCCGGCGACCAGTCGAGGGCCCAGGGGTCGTGCGTCTCGCCGAAGAGCCGGTTCGCGGTGAACCCCTCGAACGCGAACTCCGGCAGGTTGGTCTTGCCCACCACGATCGCTCCGGCGGCACGCAACCGGGAGACGACCTCGCAATCCCGCACGGCGGGATCCACATGCTCGCGGAGCAGCGACCCGTACGTCGTCGGTAACCCGGCGGCGTCTTCGTTGTCCTTCACCAGGAGCGGGAGCCCGGCGAGTGGACCCGGATCCTCTCCCGCCTCGACCCGGGCGTCAATCGCCGCGGCATCTGCGAACGCCCCATCTCCGCGTGTGCGCACGACGGCGTTGATGGGGCCGTCGAGGCGCTCGATGCGCCCGAGCGACTCGGCGACGAGAGATTCAGCCGACACCTGCCCCAGGCGCACCGATGCGGCGATCTCGTGCAACGGCATGCGGCGAAGGGTATCCGCGGGCGAGAGCGCAGGACAACGAGTGTCCGGGTGGGGCGGGTAGGCTTCACCTCGTGGATGCCGACGTGATCGTGATCGGCGGGGGATTCGCCGGACTCGTGGCGGCCCGCGATCTGAGGGCCGCGGGCCGTTCCGTCGTGCTGCTCGAGGCGCGCGACCGCCTCGGAGGACGCACCTGGTACCGGGAGATCCCCGGGACGGGCGTGATGGCCGAGTACGGTGGCACCTGGTTCTTCCCCGAGGCCCAGACGGCGCTCGTCGAGGAGATCCGCAGGACCGGCGTCTCGGTGACCGGGCCGACGACCGCGAGTTCGATCGCGTGGCTCGCCGACGGGGTCCTGCGCACCGGTGACGACGCGATCACCGCCATCGCCGACGCGCATGCGCACGCACCCGTGATCGACGAGACGGTCCGGCGCCTCGCTGCCGAGATCGACGTCACCGCGACGCGACTGCCCGACATCGGAGCCGATCGAGATCTCGATGTGCCCGTGACGGCCTGGCTCGAGGCCAACGACGTGCCCGCCGACACCACCGCGTTCATGCTCGCGTTCACGGCCATGATGGGCGGCGGTGACCCGAGCCACATGTCGATGCTCGGCGTCGTGCTCGACGCGGCGCAGGAGGGATACCGGTTCGACCAGGTGCTCGGCGACATCGGCTCGAGCCTCGCCGACGGCACCTCGAGCCTCGTCGACGCGATCGCGACGGATGCGAGCGCCGATGTCCGGTTGTCGAGCCCCGTCGTGCGGATCAGATCCTCGGACGACGGCGTGGTCGCCGACATCGCCGCTGGTGGAGAGGTCCGGGGTACCGCGGCGATCGTCGCGCTACCGCTGCACGTGTGGGTCGACGTCGCGTTCGACCCTCCACTCGGTGAGGCGAAGCGCCGGGCCGCGATCGACGGGCACGCGGGTGCGGCCACGAAGGTGCTCGCGATCGTCGAGCACGTGCCCGAGGGCTTCTTGGGGATCGGATGGCCCGCACCTCTGCAGGGACTGATCGCCGGGCAGGAGGTCGCCGGCGGTCGCCTCGTCACCGGATTCTCCGGTACCCGAGCGATCCGTGCCGACGACCGTGACGCGGTCGAGCGAGCGGTCCGACTCTTCCTGCCCGACGCCCAGGTCGCCGTGGCCGACGGTCACGACTGGGTCACCGATCCGTACGCGAAGAGCACCTGGTTCTGTCCCAAGCCGGGCTGGTACGACGAGGAGCCGTCCGCTCGCACACGTATCGAAGGGCGAGTCGCGTTCGCCGGTTCCGACATCGCGACCGAAGGCGCCGGGTGGATCGAGGGCGCGGTTCGCACGGGACGCGCGGCCGCCGACGACGTGCTCCACCTGCTCGCCGGCGCGTAGGTGGGAGGCGTTCACCCCGCCGCGATCATCGCCACGCCGACGAAAGCGGCGGCGACCCCGAGGACCTGCCAGCGCGCGAGCCGCTCATGCAGGAACCAGCGAGCGAGCAACACGGTGGCGACGGGATAGAGCGAGCCCAGCACCGATACGAGGGTGAGTAGCCCCTCCCGGGCCGCGACCGCGAACATCACGTTCGCAGCATTGTCGAGGGCACCGACCCCGGCCAGGATGCCCGCCTCACGGCCCGTCGGCCGTCGCGCGTGCCGTGCGGTCACCACGGCCGCGAGCACGAACAGCGGGACCGACACGGACCTGATCATCAGCGATGCCCACAACGGACTCGCCGCCCCCGCCGCGTCGAGCGAGGTGACGAACAGGCCCAGGAAGAAGGCCGCGACGAGAGCGAATCCGATGCCTCTGGTGTCGGAGCCGGTCGGTGACGAACCCGGCGGTTCGGGGGTCCTGACGGCGAGCAACACCCCGGCCCCCGCGATCGCCATGCCGGCCAGTTGCACCGTGGTCGGTCGCTCGCCCTGGATGAAGCCGACGATCACGGGGACCGCGCCGGAGAGCGCGGCCGTCGGAGCCACGATGCTCATGCGCCCGACCGCCAGTCCCCTGTACAGGGAGGCGAGTCCGATCGCCCCCGCGATGCCCCCGAGGCCCCCGTACACGAGGAAGCGTGCCTCGGGTCGTGGCTCGCCGAGTGCGATCACGAGGCTCGCCGTGAGGATCAGCCCGGCGGTCTGGCTCACAACCATCACCGTGGCGGTCGGGAGCCGCTTCGACATGAGTCCGCCGACGAAGTCCGCGGAGCCCCACGTGAACCCCGAGAGCAGGGCGAGGCCGAACGGGAACATCCGTCAGGCCGTCGAGGCGAGCGGCACGACCGTGACGCCGTCCTTCCACACCTGCTCGATGCGCGACTCGTAGTCGTCGAACACCAAGGGATCGCCGTCGAGCACGACGAGGTCAGCGCGCTTGCCGGGCTCGATCGTGCCGAGCTCGGCGGCCAGGCCCATCAGCTCGGCGGCGCTCAGCGTCGTCGCGTGCAGCGCCTGCGCCGGGGTGAATCCGTTGGCCGCCATGTGCCGCAGCTCGTTCAGGTTCGTGCCGTGCGGCGCCACCGGGCAGTCGGTGCCCATCGCGACCTTGACCCCGGCCTCGGCGGCGCGTCGGAACGCGTCGAGCTCCGGCCGTCCGAGCGCCGCGAGCTTCTCGCGCACCGCGAGCGACACCTTCGGATCGTTCGCGATCGCCTCGGTCGCGTCACCCGCGGTGAGCGTCGGCACGAGCCACGTGCCCCGTTCGAGCATGAGCTCGATCCCCTCGTCGTCGAGGTAGGTGCCGTGGTCGATCGATCGAACGCCGGCGCGCACCGCCCGCTTGATGCCCTCGGGCCCGTGCGCGTGTGACATCACGAACGTGCCGAGGTCGGCAGCGGCCCGCACGATCGCGTCGATCTCTTCCTGCGAGAAGTTCGGCTCCATCGGATCGTCCGCGGGCGAGAGGAACCCGCCGCTCGACGCGATCTTGATCACGTCGGCGCCGGCGCGGACCATCTCGCGCACCTTCCTGGTGGCCCCGTCGACGCCGTCGCACACACCGGACGGCATGCCGGGGTACTCCACGCCGAAGACGCCGAGCGTGCCGCTCGGTAGCCACGGATCGTTGTGCCCACCCGTCATCGAGAGCATCGAGACGGAGACTTGCATGCGCGGCCCCACGAGCGTGCCCTCGTCGACCGCGATCCGGAGGCCGGCGTCGGCACCCGAGGCATCGCGCACCGTCGTGATGCCGAGCCCGATCGTCGTTCGGAGGTTCTGCACCGAGCGGTAGAACCCGAGCGAGAACGGCTCCTGCATGCGCGCGTACTCGTCGAAGTCCTCGTAGCGGAACCCCAGGTGCACGTGGCAGTCGAAGAGGCCGGGCAGCAGGGCCTTGCCGGCGCAGTCGATACCGGCATCGCCGTCGAGACCCGACCCGACGTCGACGATGCGACCGTCAACGATCACGACGTCGGCGGACGCGGGCGGCGACCCCGACCCGTCGAAGACCGTCCCACCATGGAACACCGTCCTGCCCACCGGCTCACGCCTCCTTCGCACGCGGACCTACACTCGGGCCGCACCCTACCCCTCGCGAGGAGTGAGCGAACGATGGACATGCGACTGTCGGTCGAGGACGCTGCCCTGCAGCGGCGAGCCCGCGCGTTCACCGACGAGGTACTGATTCCGCTAGAGGACGAGTGCGAGGCGAACGACGGCCTCTCGGCGGAGAGTCACGCGGCCGCCAAGCAGGCCGTTCTCGAGGCCGGCTTCCACGGCATCAACCACTCGATCGGCGACGGCGGGCAGGGCTACGACACGTTCCAGCAGATGTTGATCGAGGAACAGTGGGGCCGGGCGACAGGAGCGCTGTGGGACATCCCGTGGCGCCCCTCGATCCCGCTCGCCCGCGGCACCGAAGAGCAGCGGGAACGGTTCCTGCGCCCGGCGATCCGGGGCGAGCGACGCGACGCGTACGCGATCACCGAGGGAGGCGCGGGCTCCGACGTCACGGCCGTCGCGACCATCGCTCGCCGAGACGGCGACACCTGGGTACTCGACGGTGAGAAGTGGCACGTGACGAGCGGCGATGTGGCGGACTTCTTCTTGGTGCACGCGCATGTCGACGGCGACCCGGCGAAGGCGACCGTCTTCCTCGTCGACAAGGACCTGCCGGGCGTGCGACTCGTGCGCACTCCGAAGTACACGCACACGTTCGTCTTCGAGCACCCGATCTTCGCGTTCGAGGGCGTGAGGGTCGGCGACGACCGGGTGCTCGGCGAGGTCGGCGAGGGGTTCGAGCTCACGAAGGACTGGTTCGTCGAAGAACGCATCATGATCGGCGCCCGCACGATGGGCGCGAGCACCCGTGCGCTCGAGCTCTCGCTCGCGTTCGCCCAGGATCGGCGGCAGTTCGGCCGGCCGATCGTGGGGTTCCAGGCGATCGAGTTCATGCTCGCCGACATGGCGGCCGAGATCATGGCGGGGAAGTCACTCCTGTACCGCGCGTGCTGGGAAGCCTCTCGCGGCGATGCTTCGCGCAAGCAGACCCACGCGATGGCGAGCGCCGTGAAGCTCGTCTGCAGCGAGACCGCCGGACGGGTGATCGACAAGGCCGTGCAGATCTTCGGCGGCCGCGGGTACATGCGGGAACAGCCCGTCGAGCGCATGTACCGGGAACTGCGGGTCGACCGCATCTGGGAAGGCACGTCCGAGATCCAGCGGGTGGTCATCGGCAACGAGCTGCAGAAACGGGGCGCGGACCTTTACACGGGATGGCCGACGGAGGCGTAAGGTCGGAGGGTCGACTCTCTGAGGGACCGCCGTGGGCCGAAGTGGCTGGACCGAGCGCCCCGAGCGCGATCGACATCCCGATCCGTCCACGATCCAGTGGACCGGAGCCGATGTGCAGACCTCGACCGAGTACGTGCAGACGGCCTCGGAGGTCGCCCCCGCCGTTCGGAGAGCGGCACTCGCCAAGGCCGCACGCTCCGCCAACCATCGTCGGGGTGAGTTCCGCTGGTACGAGTTCCGCGCCAGGCGTCGGCACCGCCGAACGACCGACCCCCGACGGGTCTGAGATAAGACGACTACGTGCCCGGGAACAGCGGGACCCGAAGCGGCGCGCTCACCAGGTCGAGCCAGGCCATCACGGGGTAGGTCAGTGCGAACGCGCCGAGACAGACGGACGCCATGGTGGACGCCTTGGCGGGCCCGCCCATCGACGAGAGGATCGCCCCGACTATGGCCACCGCGCCGAACAGGACCGCGAGCAGGATCAGGTCCTCGTGCAACGGGCCACCGTTCGCGATCTCGTACCCGTAGCGCCCGAGCACCGGGGAGTGCGGACTCCGCTGATAGAGCCAGAGCACGGCGGTCGTGACGGCCCCGGCCACCCCGCAGAGGAAGGCGACGGTGCCGAGGAGGTTCCCTCGATGTGACGTGGTGGCGACCGCGACGTTCATGGGCTCATCGAACCCCTCGGCGGGGGATGGCGCAACGGCCACAAGCCCTAGGCCTGGGGTCTCAGGTTCCCTGGAGGCACCCGCGCACCTCGTCGGGGAGACCGGCGATCTCGAGCCCCGCGCCGCCCTTCACGAAGTCGTAGGGGATGCCCTTCCACTGCCCCGGCAGGCCCGGATACTCGCGGGCGGTGGTGTCGGCCGAGTCCCACTGGAACCCGGTCCAGTCCGGTGAACGGAACCCCTTCGTGTCGTAGGGGGAGACGGCGGCCACACCCCGGCCGAACGTGCGCTGCTCCACGATGAATCGGCCCTGGTAGCTCCAGTCGGACTCCACGTACAGCTTGATGTACCAACGGTCGATCTCGAGGATGTACCCCTTGTCGGAAGGGGGTGACTCGGGCCCGGTGAAGTAGCGCATGTCGACGACGACGAAGTCTCCGTCGACCGGCGCCGTGCGCCGAACGATGCCGAGCGGATCTGTGAACAGTGGGGTGTCGCGAGGCGGCGTCCGCCACCCCTCGACGCATGTCGACGAGGGCGCCCCGCGGGTCGACGGAGCCGGCGGCTCGGGAACCGCGGGCTGGGTCGGCGAGGGTGCGACAGTGGCCGACGGCATGAACGACTCGCTCGGCGTCGGCGAACCCGCAGACGGCGCCGACTCGAAGGCACCGTCGGTCGTCTCACCCCCGCCGTCGTCACAGGCCGTGGCCACCGTCGCGAGCAGTGCCAGGACGACGATGAACCTACGCATCGGGAGACGCGATCGAGTGGCCCGTTCTGCCTGCTCCTGCACGGCAGACAGTATCGGGGCGCGGTGTGACGAACCTGTGGACACGGTCCGCCCAGGATAGCGATGGGCCGGAGGCTTGATACAAAGGACGCATGCCCGAACACATGCATCCTCGTGACGAGGAACGCGCGCCGCATCACCCGATCCCCTACCTCACCCGCCGCCGGTTCCTGCACGGCTCGGCGATGGCGCTCGCCGGCGGCGTGCTCTTCTCGTGCACAGGCGGGAAGGTGGTCCCGAAGCTCGGCGACCCCACACCGGAGATCGACACCGCGACGCCGATCAAGCGCGTGGTGTACGTGATGCTCGAGAACCGCAGCTTCAACAATCTGTTCGGCAAGTTCCCCGGTGTGGAAGGCACGACGGTCGGGGTCGAGCTGGGCAAGGAGAAGCCGCTGATCCGGTGCCCCGAGTGGCTGCCCGGCGACATCCCGCACGACCGGGCCGCGCACCTCAATTGCCTCAACGGCGACACGATGGACGGGTTCGGCAACGGGGAGTTCGGCTCGACGTACGCCTACTCGATCTTCGACGAGGACCAGATCCCGAACTACTACACGTGGGCGCGAGAGTACGCGCTCTCCGACCACTTCTTCGCCAGCGTCGGGGGACCCTCGTACCCGAACCACTACTACTTCATCGCTGGGCAGTCCGGCGGCGTGCTCGACAACCCCGAGAACATCGAGACCCGTGTGGAGGACGGCCAGCGCTTCAAGAGCTGGGGCTGTGATGCCCTCGGCGACGACGTCTTCGTCTTCGTCAAGGACGACAAGGGCAACCTCACCAAGCACGACACCTGTTTCAGCTACCGCACGGTGGGACAGCAGCTCAGCGACGTCGGGGTCGACTGGGCGTACTACTCGGCATCACCGGGGCAGGTCGGCTACTTCTGGAACGCCTACAACGGCATCGGTGACGTGTTCCACACCGACATGTGGGATGAGCACATGCGTCCGGTCGATCGCATCGTGCCCGACATCGAGGCCGGCCGGCTGCCCGCCGTCACGTGGATCACGCCGCGGTTCGAGCTCTCCGATCACCCGCCGTACTCCACGGGCCACGCCCACAACTGGGTGAGCGAGATCGTGAACTCGATCATGCGCAGCCCGATGTGGGAGCACACGGCGATCTTCCTCACGTGGGACGAGTGGGGCGGCTTCTACGACCCCGTCCTCCCGCCCGCCGTCGACGACCTCGGCCTCGGTGTTCGGGTGCCGCTCCTGACGATCAGCCCTTACACAGAACGCGGCGTCATCGACACCGAGATCGGGGAGTTCTCGACGCCCCTGCGGTTCATCTCCGACAACTGGGGGCTGCCCCACCTCACGCCGCGCATCGAGAACACGCACTCGTTCGAGCACGTCTTCAACTTCAAGAAGAAGCCTCGCGACCCGGTGTTCGGCAAGACGACGGCGCCGACGTACGGCGGAGCGTTCGCGTTCCCCGACGGATACGAGGGATGGGAACCGGGCACCGACCCCAACGAAGACCACTTCATCTAGCTCGGAGCGGCATCCGCCTTCCCGATGTGAACGACCTCGGCGTCGGACTCGGGGAACATCAGCCCCACCTGCCCGTCCTCCCACCGCACGAGGAACGGGGGTCCACCCTCCTCGCCGCGGACCTCCAGAATCTCGGCGTCACGGTCCGGCTCGCCGATGTGGTGCCCCTTGATGCGGAGCAGATCGCCGACCACGGCCTTCATGCTGCCCACCTCCTCCTCCCGGTAGCGGATCCGACTCACCGTGGTCATCGTGCATCACCTCCGTCGCGCCGAGAACGGTCGAAGTCCCCGCCACGGGGGGGACCTCGAGCTATGCCCTAAGGGATCGCGACGACATAGTCCTCGGCGTCGTCGTCCCACTCGAGCGTGACGAACCCCTGGGTGGCGGCTGCCCTGCAGAACTGCAGGAACCCTCGGTATCCGTACTTCTTCTCGCTGAAGTCGGGGCGCACCTTGCGCACACGGTTCTTCAGACCCGACAGCTGCACCGTTCCCTGGGCGCCGAGATCGCCGACGACGTCGCGCAGCAGCTCGAACGCCTCCGTCTCCCCACCCTGGGATGGCAACGAGACCTCGGGGTCGCCCTTGGCCGCCCCTTCGCTCAATTCGATCACGTTGCGTTCGGCGAGGTGGCGCAGCATCTCGCCGAACGCGCGGAACCCGTGGTCGGCCTCGCTGAACGTCGGATCCTTGCGCAACAGGGCTCGCTTCACGGACGACGCAAGCACAGGCCCCGCCGCGCTCTGCTCGAGACCGGCGACCGTCTGCGCGATCAGGATCGCGAGCTGGTCCTCGTCGAGAGGCGCCGTTGACTCCTGCTGCTCCTCGTCCTCCACGGGCTCGGGCTCGGGCGCCGCGGGTCGCTCCTCGGGGATCGGGCGGCCACCGCCACCCTTGCGACCGCGTCGGCGGCGCTCCGCCGGCACGTCGACGCCTTCCAGCGCCTCGTAGTAGAGGAACTCGTCGCAGGCGGGCGGCAGCAGCTTCGAGGTCGACTCCTTGATGCCGACCCCGATCACCCGTTTGTTCAGCTCACGCAGCTTGTGCACGAGCGGGGTGAAGTCGCTGTCGCCGGTGCAGATCACGAACGTCGTCACGTAGTCGCGTTCGAACGCCATCTCGAGCGCATCCACGCACAGCTTGATGTCGGCGGAGTTCTTCCGCGACGCGCCCATCCGCTGGGGGATCTCGATCAGCTCGACGTGACTGCGCGTGAGCATGCGGCGGTCCTCGTCGAAGTAGGACCAGTCGGCATACGCCTTGCGGGCGATCACCCGACCTCGCTCGGCCAGTGCATCGAGCACCGGGCGCAGGTCGAACCGCATGCCCTCGAGCCGATCGCGCGCCCCGATCGCGAGGTTCTCGTAGTCGAGGAACAGCGCGATCCGTTCTTCGTCGAGGTCCATCGGCTCAGCCTAGTCGGCTCGAGCCGCCATCGACCGAGGGGCGTGGCCCCCCAGGCTCACATCACGTCGAACGTCTCGGCGACTTCGATGCTGCCCCCGCTCACGAGGATCGGACAGCCCTTGCTCTTCGCCACGGCGTCGTCGATGTCCTCGGCCTCGATCACCGCGTATCCGCTCGCGGGGTTCGCGCCGCCACCATCGCTCACCGAGCCGTCCGTCGCGATCGTCATCGACCGCCCGATCGGGTTGCCGGGGTCGGCGACCGAGGCACCCAGCGCCCCGTACCAATCGGTCCAGGCAGCCATCACCCGTTGCTGCTCCTCCTCGGACTCGGGCATGCCACCACCGTGGAACACCAGCAGGTACTTCGCCATGGCAACTCCCCTCCACCATCGCGGACCCCACCCGTCCGCGAGCGAGGTTCGACGCTACCTACGACAGGGGACGCCGGTCAACGGCAAGAGACCGCAAGCCCGATGCGAACGGTTAGCGGAGCGCGGATCAGGCGGGGGTGCCGGTCGCGGGAGCGTCGCCCGTCTCGACCTCATCGTCGGGCAGGCCGAGCACCGCGGGGTCGGTCGCCTCGATCGGTGTCCCCGACTCGACGAGACCGGCGGCGCGGTCGGCGTCGCGCTTGGCGCGCGCGACGCGCCGCTCCTCGCGAGCGGCCGCCTTGCGCGCCTTGACGTCCTGGCGCTGACGCTTCCCGTAGCTCTCCGGCATGTGACAAGGGTACCCGGCGTGCGACGCGGTTGCCCCCTGGCCCGGCCACGGGCGTCAGTCGGTGTCGCTGTCGGGAAACGCGATGCGCAGCATCAACGTCACGATCGAGAGCGTCACGATCAGGAACGGGATGCTCAGGATGCGCAGCACCGTGCCGAGCAGCGCGTTCACCAGGCCGAGGATGCCCGCGACGATCAGCAGCGAGACGACCCCCTCGCGGAGCTCGAAGCCGGACACGAGCTCACCGGCCACGAACACCGCGACGGCCGTGATCGCGCACCTGATCAGGATCCTCCTCATCCGATCCCCGCCGTCAACGCGCGCGGAGCCGCGGGCTGAGCACCTCGTCGAGCGCGAACCCCACCATCGTGAACGACAGCGTGACGAACATGATCGCGACGCCGGGCGGGATCAGCCACCACCACCACCCCGCCGAGAGAGCGCCGGCAGAGAACGAGTCGTCGATGATGCGGCCCCACGAGATGGCGTTCGCCGGTCCGAGCCCGAGGATCGACAGCGTCGTCTCCGACAGGATCGCGAGCGCGATCATCAACACAGCGTTCGCGAACAGGATGGGGAACACGTTCGGCAGCACGTGCCGGGTGATCATGTGCCAGTGACCGGCGCCGAGCGCCCGGGATCGTTCGATGTACGGACGTTCCTTGACCGACAGGGCTTGCGAGCGCACGAGCCGCGCCGTGCTCGCCCACGAGGTGATCGCGATCACGACGATCACGTTCACCAGGGTGGGACCGATCACCGCCGTCAGGGCGATCGCGAGCGCGATCCACGGCAGCACCAGGAACCAGTTCGTCACCGCGTTCAGCATCGTGTCGACACGGGTGCCGCCGAAGTAGCCGGCGGTGATGCCGATGCTCGAGCCGATCAGCATCGTGCCGAAGGCGGCGGTGAATCCGACGAGCAACGAGATGCGGGCCCCCTGCACCATCAGCAGGAGCACGGAGCGGCCGAAGTTGTCGGTCCCGAGCGGGTACTCGAGCGATGGGGGTGCGAGCAGCGGGCCGTCGGCGGTGGCCGGCTCGATCGACGCGGGGTCGATGAACATCGGCCCGACGATCGCGACCGCCACGAAGAACGACAGCACGGCGAGGCCCACCATGCCCTGGCGGTTGCGACGGAACGTGGCCCAGTGCGCGGCAGCCGTCGCTCGGCGACGCTGCCACACCAACGCGCGAGGTGATCGAAGCCCTCCCGTCCGTTCGGTCGCCATCAGGCCTCACGCACCCGGGGATCGAGATAGCCGTAGGTGATGTCGGCCGCCAGATTGAACGCGATCACCGCGGCGCTCGAGAGCAGGAAGACCCCCTGGATCACCGGGTAGTCGAGCTGATTGATCGCCTCGTACGTGAGCAGACCGAGCCCGGGCCACGAGAAGACCGCCTCGACGACGATCGCGCCGCCGAGCACGAATCCGAAGTTCAGGAAGATCAGGGTGAACGTGGGCAGGAACGCGTTCGGCACCACGTGGTTGCGACGGACCATGTGCTCGGGCACCCCTTTGGCTCGGGCACTCGTGACGAAGTCCTCGTTCGTCACGTCGATCATCGACGAGCGCATGATGATCGCGTACTGGCCGACGTATCCGAGCGTGAGCGTCAGCACCGGCAAGAAGAGGTGGTCGAGCACGTCGACGAGCCTCGCCACGCCCGTCTCCCCTCCGGTCTCGAGCCCGCCAGCCGGGAACAGGCCGAGCATGCCCGAGAAGACCAGCAGCAGGAGCATGCCGAGCCATCCTTCGGGGATCGAGTAGAGAGCCAGCGATCCGTAGAGGGTGGACGTATCGAACCTGCTCCCGCGACGCCACCCCCCCTTGATGCCGATCCAGATGCCGATCACGGTCGCGAAGAGCGTGCCGAGGCCGACCAGGAGCAACGTCGGACCGATGCGCGACCAGATCGTGGTGGAGACCGCCCTCGCACTGCGGAGGGAGACACCGAGGTTGCCCGTCAGCGTCTGTCCGGCGTAGGTCGCGAATTGCTGCACGATCGGCTGGTCCAACCCGAGCTCGGCTTGCAGGGCCGAGACGTCCCGCTCGCTCAGCCGCTGGCTCCGCGCGAGCAGACCGACCGGATCGCCGGGCAGCACACGGAACAACACGAAGTTGAAGGTGAGCACGAACGCGAGCGTGAGCAGGGCTTGCAGGACCTTCCGACCGACGTACAGCCGTGTGCCCATCGAGTCTGCCCGCCCGTCGTGACGATCAGGCCTCGTCCAGCTCGCGCCGGCGTCCGCGCCGCGACATCACGACGATCACCGCGGCGAGCGCCGCGGCGCCCAGCAGCCAGACCCATCCTGGGATGCCGCTCGAGCCGCCCGAGGTCGAGGCGACCGACTCGTCCACCGCCCGCAACGACACCAGGGAATCGTAGTTGTAGCCGGGCAACAGGTAACCGTCCTCGCCCGGGTTCGGGACCCACCCCGTGAAGCGATCGTTCCGGTAGGCCTGCAAGGATCCGGGGTAGGCGAGCACCATTCCCGGGATCTGCTCGTAGGCGCGACGTTGCGCCTCGAACACGATCTCCTGGCGCGCCTCTCGATCGAACGTCATCCGCTGTTCCTCGTACAGGGAGTCGAACGTGGGGTCCTTCCAGCACCCGTCGCTCCAGGATCCGCATTGCTCCGACGTGAAGACGAAGAGCTGGTAGTTCGGATCGGGGTCACCGCTCCAGTACCAGATGTAGGCGTCGAAGTTCCCTGCGCCCCAGTAGTCGTTCATCTTCCCGTCGGAGACCGGACGCAGCTCCACCCGAACGCCGATCTGCTCGAGGAACCCCACGATGAGCTCGCCGGCTTCCACCGCACCGGTCGTGTCCTGCGAGGCCGGCACGAGGAGCTCCAACGGTTCCCCCGTCTGCGGGTCCTCGCGCACGCCGTCGCCGTCGGAGTCCGTGTAGCCGGCGTCTTCGAGGGACGCGTTCGCAGCCTCCGGGTCGTAGGCGAGCTCCTCGTCCGCGGGGATGTCCAAGTGCCAGAACGCCGACGCGGGACGGATGATCGTGTCACCCGGCGCCGCCGTGCCCTGGTAGACCTTGTCGGCGATCGCCTGCTTGTCGATCGCCATCGCGATCGCCCGGCGAATCTCGATGTCATGCAGCGCCGGCAGCGGGTCGGCCTCCTCGCTTTGCCCCCCGAAGTTGAACGCGAGGTTCAACCACCAGTCCGAGACCACCCGTTGCAGGGTCACGTTCTCCATGCCTTCGACGGAGGCGACGAGCTGTGGCTTCAGGCCGTCGGCGAAGTCGATCTCGCCGTTGCGCAACGCCTGGATCATCGCCTCTTGATTCGAATACACGCGGAAGTCGACGCGGTCCACCTCGGGTTCCTCGCCCCAGAAGTATGGATTGCGTTCCAGCGTGAACCCCTGGCCCGGGTTCCATTCCGTGAGCGTGAACGGGCCGCTGCCGATCGCGGGGACATGCTCGACCGCCCGGATGTCGCGCAAGGTCTGTCCGTCGTACTCGGCCCAGACCTTCTCCGGAACGATGTAGGCCCACGGCGGCACGTCGAGCGCGAACGTCGGCTCCTCGGACTTCCATATCAACGTCTGGTCGTCGGGTGTCTCGAACGTGGGGTTGAAGGGGAAGTAGCTCTTGTACTGCGGGATCTTGTTGTCGATCACGAACCGGTAGCTGAACGCGACATCGCGCGACGTGAGTGGCGTGCCGTCGCTCCACGAGAGTCCGTCGCGCAGCGTGCACGTCCAGACGGTGGAATCCTCGTTCGGCTCGCACCCGGTCGCCAGGCTGGGGGCAGGACTCAGGTCCTCGGAGGCGAACTTCAGCATCATGTCGTACTGCATCGTCGAGAGCGTCCAGTCGCTGCCCGCCGTGGCCCCCCAGATGTTGGCGGTCGTGAGGTCGACCGTCGTACCGATGCGCAGCACGAGGTCCTGATCTGCCGCCGGGGTCTGGGCGCTCGCCTGCGGTGCGGTCAACGAACCGACCGCCGCGACCGCGACCGCGAAGGCCAGCGACGATCTCACGCGCGCCCGCCCACCCCGCGAAGCGCTGCGTCGTCCCGATCGTCCGAACCTCATGCCGACCTCCCGGTTCCGTAGTGTCCGTTCGTCGATGTTCCTGCCGTCAACACGCCGAGGACCTCGTCGTGTACCGCTCCGTTCGACACGAGCAGATCGCCGCCCGCGGTGGGGCGCTCGCCGGCGAGCGTCGTCAGACACCCGCCGGCCTCTTCCACGATCAAGCCTGTCGCCGCCCAGTCCCACGTCTGGCACGGCTCGTGCTCGAGCAGCACCTCGACCGAGCCCTGGGCCACCAGCAACTGCGCCCACGCGTCACTGATACCCCTCGTACGCCGAGCGAGCGCGGCTACGCGCTCGAGGGCATCGTTCCTGCCGCCGGCGATCCACTCCTCCACGCCCGAGTGCGCCACGAACGAGTCGGCGAGGCTCCCCACGTCTGAGACGTTCAGACGACGGTCGCCACGCCATGCCCCGCCGCCTCGGGTCGCATGGTACCGGTCGCCGATCGCCGGCGCATCGGCGACCCCCACCGCGGTGACGCCGTCGATCTCGAGCGCGATCAGGGTGGTCCACAGGGGGATGCCCTCCGCGTAGAGCTTCGTGCCGTCCACGGGATCGATCACCCATCTGCGCCCGTTCGTGCCTTCCTGGAGCCCCTGTTCCTCGCCTAGCACCCCGTCGCCGGGGAAGCGCGAAGAGATCGCGTCTCGGATCGCCTGTTCCGCGTGTCGATCCACCTCGGTCACCGGCGTCTCGTCGGCCTTGAGCTCCACGGGCAGCCGATGCCCGAACCACGACAAGGTCACCTCAGCGGCCGCATCGGCGAGCGCGTTCGCGAACGCGAGGTCGGCGATCAGATCGGGTTCGACCATGCCCTGCGTCCCCGCTCGTCCTCGACCACGATCCGCCGGTACGGCAACTCCATCGGGGGCTCGAACCGTGCGCGCACCACGAGACCGTGGTCGTCACGCTCGAGCACCCTCGCGTCCTCCTGGCGGTTGCGGACGTCGGCACGCACCGCCCAACCCGTCTCGTATCGCGACATCATCACGACCGCACGCGCGGGACCGCAGCGCACCTCGAGCGCGTCGCCGTCCACCGCCACGTCGAGCAGCGTCGGGCCGTTCGTGGCGTAGTGGTGCCCGTGCCGCAGCGCCTCGAGCACCGCCTCCTCGGTGCGCTCGGCGGCCCTCACCATCGTCCACGCATCGTTGATGTCGAACCCCGGGTAGTGACAGTCGTCGGTCGCGAACCCCCAGAGGCGCTGGCCGCGCTCCAGGCACTGGTCCCACACGTAGCTCGAGTCCCCACGCAGGTTCTCGCGCTCGGCGCTCGAGTTGAAGAGCTCGAGGCCATGGGTCCCGTCGACGGCGAGCAGGGTCTCCAACGGCATGCCGCTCCAGCGCGGATGCGCGACGAACGAGACCCCGCTCTGCTCGGCGATGCAACGAGCCGCGGCGCTGAGATCGGGGAACGTCTTGTAGTGATACGCGTCGATCGGACCCCATCTCGCCCGGTCACCGCCAGGGTCCTCCGGGATCTCGGAGATGCCGACCGCGAGGATCTCGCTGTCGGTGAGCGCGCCGCCGTAGGGGTCGGCCGCGAGCTCGGCACCGGTGATCACGAGGCACCGCTTCGTCGACGGCTCGTGCGTCAGCGTCCAGTGGTCGGTGATGGTGCAGACGTCGAAACCGGCCCACTCGTGGTGTCGGACATGCGCGCCCGGGTCGAGCTCACCGTCGGAACGGGTCGTGTGGGTATGGAAGGCGCTCTTCAGCCACTCCCCGTCGACGTCGAACGGGTTGCCGTCGCTCACGCTCGCTCCTCCTACGCCGGGTGGTCGGCGCGGACGCTACGGAGGTACGCGGCATCGCACAAGGGAAGCCGTGCCGTCAGGGCAACAGAGGGCTACTGTTCATCTCGATGCGATCGACCGATGGCGTGGCGCGGGTGGTGCGTGTCCTCGAGGCGCTCGGGCGCGCGCCCGAGGGGCTCGGGGTCTCCGACCTCGCACGCGTGCTCGACGTGCACCGCTCGACCGCCTCGCGGGTGCTCGGCACCCTGGCGGCGAACGGCATGGTCGAGCGCGACGCGATCAGCCAGCGATACCGGCTCGGCGCTCGCATGGTGGGGCTCGCGGCCACGGCCGTCGCCCGCATGCCGGTGGTCAGCCAGGCTCGGCCGGAGCTCGAACAGCTCTCGACGGCGACCTCGGAGACCGTCAACCTGGCGATCCGTGACGGGTTGCACGTGGTCTACGTCGACCAGGTGACCCCCGCCGTGACGGTCGTGATGGCGAGCTGGGTGGGACGCCGCAGCCCCGTGCACGCGAGCTCGAGCGGCAAGGTGCTCCTCGCCTGGGGAGATCCCCGTTCTCGACGGAGCGTGCTGCGACGCACCCTCGAGGCGATCACCGATCGCACGATCACGGACCCCCGACAGCTGGAACGCATCCTCGACGAGGTGCGACGACGAGGCTACGCGTCGAGCTCTGGTGAGCTCGAGGAGGGTCTCGTCACGGTCGCCGCCCCTGTGCTCGTCGAGGGACGAGCCGTCGCTGCCGTGAGCATCTCGGGCCCCGCCTACCGGCTGCCCAGCCGGGATCTGCCGGGGCTCGGGCGTCGTGTGTCGGAGACCGCGGCCGCGGTCGCCCACCGCGTGATGGGGCGAACCAGCTCGCACCCGGCCGGCTCCCGTCCGCCCGGTATCGCGTGACGGCGCACCTGCCGGGTATCCTTGCGCCGTGGCGACCTACGAGTACATCTGCCTCGGATGCGAGCAGCCGTTCGAACAGCGACGATCGATGAACGCCCCTGTCGACACGGCGCTTGGATGCCCGTCGTGCGGCAGCGAGCGGGTGCGACGCCGCTTCTCGGTGTTCTCCGCTGGCACCGCCCCGGTGGACGGCTTCGCCGGTCCGGCGCCGGCGGCCGGCGGCGCGTGCTGCGGTGGCGGCGGCTGCGCCTGCGGCGGCTGATCGCTCACGAGCCAGGGGCAAGCTTGCGGAAGCGTCCCGCTCGGTCCTGACCTAGGCTCGCCGCATGGACGCGAAGGCCCTCGACTTCTGGCTCGGCGAGTGGGATTGCGCCTGGGATGGTGGGCACGGCACGAACTCGATCACCCGCGAGCTCGACGACGCGGTCGTGCTCGAGCGCTTCGAAGCCCGGGCGCCCGAGGCGTTCCGCGGCATGAGCGTCTCGGTCTACGACGAACACGCGGGGTGGCGTCAGACATGGGTCGATTCGAACGGGAGCTACTGGCACCTCGTCGGCGCTCCCATCGGGGACGGGAGCCCGTCGTTCAGGACCCCGACTCCCGTCGACGACGAGCACGTGTTCAAGCGCATGGTCTTCTCGAACGTGGAACGCGACCGCTTCGACTGGCGCTGGGAGTCCTCGCCGACCGGCGACAGCGTGGCACGAGCGCTGGGCGATCCGATACACGCGACGTTCGGCATGAGCCACGGCCGCCCCGGCGGGGCTCGGCTTCCCGTTCCCCGTGGACTCGCCCTCGTGCCCGTGCTGCTCGTTCGCTGAACCCCTCACTATCGGCCGTTGGGCCGTCACAGAAGTCGCACACATCTCCGCCGAAGGTCTCGTTGACCGTCCGGAGCGTCGCGGGTAGCCTCTGGACTGCAGCTGACCGGACGACCGGAGGCCGCAACGCACAGGGGGAACCACGTCCCCGGTTCGCGTTGCGGCCATTTTTCGTCTCTGGAGAGAGCCTGACCATGGCCAACCGTTCCAAGGAGCTCGAACGCGACCTCGAGAGGGAAGCGAAGCTGGTCGAGATCGACGGCGAGTTCTGCGTGCCGGTCGAGGCGAACCAGGCTCGATACCTCATCGACTGGGGGCCGTTCGAGGCGCCGCGCTCCCCTTGGGATATCGCGAGGAAGCTGCTGCTCTTCGTCCCCGCCATGTTCCTGTTCATCCTCGCCGTGCAGCTGATGAAGGAAGGTGCGGCCGCGGTCGGCCCGCAGATCGAGGGACAGTTCCCGTTCGCGAACGGGGTCTCCACGCTCGGCGCCGGCTGGCTCGGGGCTTACTTCGTGCTCTCGGGCTCACCGGTCGCCGCGACGGCGATCAGCCTCTTCGGGGCCGGCACCCTCACGAAGCTGCAGGCGTTCACGATGCTGTCGGGCTCGCGGCTCGGCGCCTCGTTCATCGTGTTGCTCACCGGGTTCCTCTACGCGACGAAGCAGGCGAAGGTGCAGATCGCCGCGGGAGCCTCGCAGGCCGACATCCGGCGTGGGCGCAGCGACTCGATCGGCATCGGCATCCAGGCGATGACGATGACCGCGATCGTCTACCTCCCGGGCATGCTGATCGGCTACGCGATCATCCGAGCGGGGTGGCTCGACGGCTTCGATCTCCATGCGTCGGGCAAGCTCGACGCGATCCTTGGCAAGCTATGGGGTCCGATCGTCGACGTCATCTCGACGAACGTCCCGGGGTGGTCCCTGTTCCTGATCGGGCTCGGCGTGATCCTCGTGTCGTTCAACCTGATCGACCGGGTGCTCCCACACGTGAGCGGCGACGCCACCGCCTCGAAGCGGGCGGCATGGCTGAAGCACCCATGGACGATGTTCTTCCTCGGCTGCATCGTGGCGACGCTGACGCTGTCGGTCTCGGTCGCGCTCACCGTGCTCGTGCCGCTCGCCGCCAAGGGGTTGATCAAACGGGAGGAGGCGCTCCCGTACATCATGGGTGCGAACATCACGACGCTCGCCGATACGCTGGTGGTCGCGATGCTGCAGCCGACACCCGACGCGGCGCAGGTTGTGCTGGCCGAGGCGGTCGGTGTGACGATCGTGTCGCTCGTGATCCTCGCGTTCCTGTACAAGCCGGTGCAACGTTCGGTGTTGCGACTCGACGACTACCTCGTCGCCAGCAACCGACGGCTCGCGCTCTTCGTCGGCACGCTCTTCCTGGCGCCTATCGCGCTGCTCGCGACGGGATTCTTCTACGCGACCTCCTGACCCAAGGGGTCGCAAGGCCCGGCGTACACTCCGACCGTGAGCGACGACATCACCACCGACGCGAGCCCGCCGGGCACCGCCGACGAGCAGTTCGCCGCGCTCGAGCTCTCCGAAGAAGAGCGGCTGGTGCTCGCGAAGGTCGCCGACATCGTGCGGCGAATCAACTACGGCACCGTCGTCCTCGTGATCCAGGACGGCAAGGTCGTGCAGATCGAGATGGCCGAGAAGTTCCGGCTGCGATGAGGACCCATCGATGAGCGATGTGATCACCTCCCGGCTCCGACCCGCTGAGGGCCCCGGCGAGGGTCCCCCCAAGCTCTCCGTGCGTGATCTCGTGAAGACCCGTCGATCGACGAGCGGCGCGGTCGTCACCGCCGTCGATCACGTCACGTTCGACGTACGGCTCGGGGAGTTCCTGTGCCTGCTCGGCCCGTCGGGGTGCGGGAAGACCTCGATCCTCAACGTGCTGGCCGGCCTCGACGAGCCCACCTCGGGCAAGGCCCTGCTCGATGGCCGCCCGATCGCCGGCCCCGGCCCCGACCGGGCGGTGCTGTTCCAGGAACCCGCCCTGTTCCCGTGGCTCTCGGTCGCGGGCAACGTCGATCTCGCCCTGAAGCTGACCGGCACCCCAGCCTCTGAGCGACCCGACCGCGTCCGCACGTGGTTGGCGAACGTAGGCCTCGAGACGTTCGCCGACGTCCAGCCGCACGAGCTCTCCGCGGGCATGCGCCAGCGCGCACAGCTCGCCCGGGCGCTCGCGACCGAGCCCGAGGTGCTGCTCGGCGACGAGCCGTTCGGGGCGCTCGACGCGCAGGCGCGCGAGCTGCTGCAGGACGAGGTGCAGCGCGTCTGGCTCGAGCGTGGAGGACGCAAGACGTTCGTGTTCGTGACCCACAACGTGCGAGAGGCTGCGCTGCTCGCCGATCGCGTGCTCGTGATGTCCGCGGCCCCGGGGAGGCTGCTCGAGGAGGTGCGTATCAGCGCCCCACGGCCGCGCCAGCTCGACGACGTATTGGTGGCGCGCGTCGTCTCCGATGTGCATGAGTTGTTGATGCGTGAGGTGGAGCGGGCCCGCGCCGACGGAAGCGATCGACCCATCCTCCCGCAGGAACCCGACCGATGAGCGCCGTCACCGCCTCCGACGCGCCGAGACTCGGGCTGCGGCGGCTCGCGCACGAGATCGGTCCGCCGCTGGCGGGCATCACGGGCGCGGTCGCGGTCTGGGCGGTCATCGCCGCGCTCACGACCACCGAGGGCGTGCCGTCGCCGCTCGAGACGTCGAAGGCGTTCGTCGCGGGCATGGCCGACGGCACGATCCCCGAGGCGACGGTGAAGACACTGATCAGGCTCGTGTTCTCGTTCGCCCTCGCGGTCGCGTTCGGCACGCTGCTCGGGGTGTCCTTCGCGCTGAACGAGTTCGCGCGACGGTCGCTGCGTCCGCTCGTCGTGGCGTTGCAGATCGTGCCGTTCGTGGCCTGGGTGCCGATCGCCGTGATCTGGTTCGGTGCGACCGAACGCGCGGTCGTGTTCGTGACCGTGGTCGGCTCTTTCCCCTCGGTGACCCTGGCCACGATGGCGGCGATGCGGCAGGTGCCCCCGATCCTCAAACGCGCGGGCCGCACCCTCGGAGCCGACGGATGGTCGCTCTACCGCGACGTGATCCTGCCCGCCGCGCTGCCCGGGTTCATGGCCGGGTTGCAGCAAGCATGGGGCTTCGCGTGGAAGGCCCTGATGACCGCCGAGCTGATCATCGCCGCGGCGGGGGCGATCGGGCTCGGACACCTGCTCGCCGAGGAAGCCGACGACATGCCCTCGCTCGTGGCCGTCGTCGCGGTGATCGCCGTGATCGGGGTGCTGGTCGACTACCTCGTCTTCAACCGACTCGACCGGCGCGTCCGGAGGCGTCGGGGCCTGTTGATCGAGGGCTGACGCTCCGGCGGTTTGACGCGAGGCCGGAGCACGGGGCATCGTTGCCGCAGGCCTTCGGAACCCGCGGGAGGGGCGCGATGGATCAGATGCATCACTCCTCTGTCGGAACCGGACGGTTCTCGCGCGACGTCACCGGGCTGTCGTTCGTCCGCGAGACCGAACAGGTCTCCCTCGACGACGGCGACCTCCTCGAGCTGACGATCACGCCGGTCGCCAACCGCGTCGGTGACGACACCGTGCGCATGCTCGCCTACAACGGCTCGATCCCGGGCCCGACGCTGCGTGTCCGGCAGGGCTCCGAGATCGTCGTGCACGTCGTGAACCAGGGGGACGTCGAGGCGACCGTGCACTGGCACGGACTGCGTCTCGAGAACCGATACGACGGCGTCCCGCACGACACGCAGAAGCCGATCCCGATCGGTGGCGACTTCACGTACCGCGTGCGGTTCCCCGATGAGGGCCTGTACTGGTACCACCCGCACATCCGCGAGGACTACACGCAGGACTCCGGGCTCTACGGGAACATCGTGGTCGAGCCCGCGGACCCCGACTACTGGCCGGCATGCGATCGCGACGTCGTGCTCACGATCGACGACATCCTGATCGAGGAGGGGCAGATCTCGCCCTACGATCGCGCGGGTCCCGATCACACGGCGATGGGGCGGTTCGGGAACACCTTCCTCGTCGGCGGGCGCTCTGACTGGTCGATGCAGGTGGCTCGGGACGAGGTCGTGCGCCTCTACCTCACGAACACCGCGAACACCCGCGTCTTCAACCTCGCGATCCCCGAGGCGCGCATCAAGCTCGTCGGCGGCGACAGCGGGCGCTACGAGCACGACGATTTCGTGCACGAGGTCCTGATCGCGCCGTCGGAACGGGCGGTGGTCGACGTCCTGTTCGATCACGCCGGGGAGTTCGCGCTGGAGCATCGCACGCCCGACCACACGTACACGCTGGGGCGCATCGTCGTCCTCGACGAACCGACCGATCCCCGTGCGGCCACGACCTTCGACGAGCTCCGCGCGAGTCCCGAACTCGCCGCGGAACGCGCCCGCCTGCACGCCGACCTCGCTCGCGAGCCCGGCAAGACCCTGGCGCTCGTCGCGGAGATGGACATGACCGAACCGACGGAGAGCGAGGCGCCACCCGACATGCCGCGCTTCGCCTGTCCGATGGATCCGCAGATCGTGAGCGTCGAGCCGGCGCGGTGTCCGATCTGCGGCATGAAGCTGCTACCGATCTCGTTCGTGCCGGCCGCGCTGGAGGCCCTCGAGTCGGCTCCGTCGGACGACCACCCCGACCACGGCCATGGGGGGCATGCCGAGGGCAGCATCGAGTGGGAAGACACGATGGAGGAGATCAACCGAGCCACCGACCCCTCGAACATGCGGTGGATCCTGCTCGACCGCGAGACCGGCGCACGCAACGCCCAGATCGACTGGTCGTTCACGGTGGGCGACCGGGTGAAGATCCGCCTCGTGAACGAGATGGACTCCGACCACCCGATGCATCATCCCTTCCACATCCACGGGGCCGGTCGGTTCCTGGTCCTCACACGCGCCGGCGAGGTCGAGCCCAACCTCGTGTGGAAGGACACCGTGCTCGTCCGGACGGGCGAGACGGTCGACATCGTGCTCGACGTGTCGAACCCGGGCCTGTGGATGGCGCATTGCCACATCGCCGAGCATGCCGAGAGCGGGATGATGTTCAGCTTCCAGGTCCGACGATGAGCCGGATGGACCCTGCCCGCGACTGAGAAGGAGGCAACGGATGGCGATGGTGACCGACCCGGTGTGTGGCATGAGGATCGACAGCGACGACGCCGTCGCGACGGCGGAGCACGGCGGCGCCACGTACCACTTCTGCTCACAGGCCTGCCACGACGCGTTCGTCGCCGACCCGGCCTCGTTCATCGGCTGACCGCCGGTGGAGGACCGTCTCACGGAGGAGGAGGTCGCCGAGCGGGCGGAGGTTCCGCTCGACGAGGTTCGCCGACTGGTGGCGCTCGGCATCCTCGACGCGAGCGATGACGGGTTCAGGCGACGCGACGTGATGCGGGTGCGGGTCGTCGCGGCGCTCGAGGCGAAGGGCGTCGACCGAGAGGACCTCGCGACGGCACTCGCCAGCGGCGACCTGACGCTCGGATACCTCGAGAGCGCCGGACGACGCTATCCACGCTCGGACGAGACGTTCTCCCAACTCGCCGAGCGGCTCGGACTCGCCATCGAGGCTCTCGAGCGCATCTTCATCGCCTTCGGCTTGCCGCCACCTCGCCACGACGAGCCGATGCGAGCCGAAGACGTCGAGGCGTTGGGCGCGCTTCCGATCCTGCTCGGCGTGGGGGTCGACGAGGGCGAGGTGCTCAGGCTCGCCCGCGTCTGGGGCGACGGCGCAAGGCGGGTCGCGCAGTATCAGAACCACTATCTCCACCACGTGATCGAGGAGCCGTTCCGTCGTCGTGGTCTCCGCGACAACGAGGCGTTCGAGGCCGCGATCCGTGAGGTGGCGGTGCGGGTCGGCCGGTCGGGCGAAGACCTGCTGACCTGGCTGTTCCGCAGGCACTCCGAGACATTCACCACCGAGCACCAGTTCGAGCATGTGGAAGCCGCCCTCGAGGAGGCCGGCGTGCGCACGCGATCGCCGCGCAGCCTCGGGGCGATCGTGTTCGCCGATCTCACGGGGTACACGCGGCTCACGGAGGAGGCCGGCGACGCGGTGGCGGCGAGCGTCTCGCTGACGCTCGCCCAGCTCGTGAAGGAGATCGCGATCCGACACGAGGGCGAGGTTGTGAAGATGCTCGGCGACGGCGTGTGCTTCCACTTCCGTCGCCCCACCGACGCCGTGTTCGCGTCGCTCGAGACGATCGAGGCCGTGGAACCCCGTGGCCTGCCGCCGGCCCACATCGGCGTGAACGCGGGTCCCGTGATCTACGACGAGGGCGACTACTTCGGCCGCACGGTCAACATCGCCGCGCGGATCGCTTCGGAGGCCGGGCCGGGACAGGTGCTCGTCGGGAGGGCGGTGGTCGACGCCTGCCCCCACGACGGGCTACGGTTCGACGAGTTTGGGCCCGCTCGGCTGAAGGGTATCGAGGAACCGGTGATGCTGTTCCGAGCGGCACGGCCGACCGGCTGACTCCGACCGCGTGGCACGATGCCCTTCTCGGAAGGAACGCTTCGTGAGTGACGCCGCAACGCTCGACCGTGCTCGGCAGGCCCTCGACGACCATGCCTGGGAAGACGCCTACCGGATGTACTCCGACGCCGCGCTCGAGGGGGCGCTCAGCGGCGAGGATCTGGAGCGGCTCGCCGAGACCGCATGGTGGACGGCTCATCCGAGGGAGTGCATCGACGCGCTCGAGCGCTCGTACGCGGCGCACTCGAACGAAGGCGACACGCGCCGGGCGGCGTACGTCGCGCTGCAGCTCGTCGACCAGTGGAACGAGCGAGCGCAGCCGGCGCAGGCGGCCGGATGGTTCCAGAGGGCGACGCGGCTGCTCGAGGATCAGCCCGAGGGCGTCGAACACGGGTACCTCGAGCTCGCGAGGGCCAAGGACAGCGGCAGCGTCGAAGAGATGATGCAGCACGCGACGTCGGTCCTGGACATCGGCACACGCTTCGGCGACCACGATCTGCAGGCGTTCGGGTTGATGTGCCAGGGCATGGCGAACATCGCCCAGGCCCGTGTCGACGTCGGCATGTCGCTGATCGACGAGGCCACGGTCGCGGCGATCGGGGGCGAGCTCACGCCGCTCGCGACCGGCATCGTCTACTGCTTCACGATCGTCGCGTGCATGGACCTGGCGGACTACCGACGCGCCGGCGAGTGGACCGAGGCCACGACGCGATGGTGCGAGCGCCAGGCGATCAGCGGGTTCCCGGGCCACTGCCGCGTGCGGCGCGCCGAGATCATGCGCCTGAGGGGGGCGTTCGCCGACGCCGAGGAGCAGGCACGAACCGCCGTGGGCGAGTTGATGGCCTTCGGCGAGGTGCCGATCGCAGGGGTGGGGTTCCGCGAGATCGGCGAGATCCGGCTGAGGATCGGTGACCTCGACGGCGCCGAGGAGGCGTTCGCCCAGGCGCATCAACGCGGGAACGACGCGCAGCCCGGACTGGCGCTGTTGCAGCTGGCCCGCGGGCGCACGGTGGCTGCCCGCTCCTCGATCCGCGCCGCTCTCGCCGATCAGCCCTTGGCGATGGGACGGGCTCGACTGCTTCCCGCAGCGGTCGAGATCGCGGTCGCGTCACACGACGTGGGAGAGGCACGGGAAGCTGCCGAGGAGCTGCGCGAGATCGCCGATGACTACGGCGCGGCGCCGTGGCGTGCGGCCGCGCACCAGGCGATGGGGACGGTCCTCGCCTACGAGGGCCAGCCCGAGCACGCGATCGCCGAGCTGCGCGCATCGATCAGGCTCTGGACCGAGGCCGACCTGCCGTTCGAGACCGCGCAGGCTCGCATGCGACTCGCCGCCGCGCACCGCTCCGGCGGCGACGAGGCCTCGGCGCTGCTGGAGCTGCGGGCGGCGCACGCGATCTTCGAGCAGCTCGGGGCGACCCTCGACGCGCAGAGGAGCCTCGAGGCGATCGAAGCGGCGGTCGCGACGACCGGCCGTCGCGTCGGGCGCACGTTCATGTTCACGGACATCGTGGGGTCGACGAACCTGCTCGAGGCGATCGGCGACGATGCCTGGGAAGACGTGGTGCGCTGGCACAACGAGACGCTCGAATCGCTGATCCGAACCCATCGGGGCGACGTGGTTCACACGACAGGTGACGGCTACTTCGCGGCATTCGTCGACGCGGCCATGGCGTCGACGTGCGCGGTGGCGATCCAGCAGCGCTTGGCCGAGCATCGACGTCGCCACGGGTTCGCCCCCCAGGTGCGGATCGGCCTGCACGCGGCCGAGGCGACCGTCGTGGGCGAGGACTACGCGGGCATCGGGGTGCACGAGGCCGCCCGTGTCGCGGCGCTCGCCCGAGGCAACGAGATCCTGGTCACGTGCTCGACGATCGAGGACGATCCGATACCGTTCCCGGTCGTGGACGAGCATGCGGAGACGCTGAAGGGCATCGCGGACCCCGTGAGGGTCGCCACCGTCGAGTGGCGTCCCACGGCGTCGTAGGGATACAGCGGCGATGGCGAGGTTCGCGACACCCGAGGAGGAGTGGCGTTCCTACCTCGATGGCACCCACCCGTCGATCACGTGGGGACGACGGACGTTCCGCATCTTCCCCTCTGCCCCGCGATGCGTGGTCTGCCTCGCCCCGTTCGGTGGACCCGGCGGATGGGTGTTCCGTCGCGCGGGGTTCACCCGTTGGGAGAAGAACCCCAGCGTCTGCACCCACTGCATCAACTCCCTGCAGGGGTACGACGTGATGGGGGTCGACGTCGAGATCTCCTTCCTCTTCGCCGACGTGCGCCGGTCGAGCGAGCTGGCGCGCACGATGGACACGGCTGCGTTCGCTCACCTCATCAGCGGTTCTACTCGACGGCCAACGACGTGCTGCTCTCGAACGGGGCGATCCTCGACAAGTTCATCGGCGACGAGGTCGTCGCGTTCTTCATGCCGTTCATCGCGGGGCCCGATCACGCCCGCGCCGCCGTGCTCGCGGCTCGCGAGCTCCTCGCCGCGACCGGCCATGCCGATGACGACGGCCCGTGGCTCGCGCTCGGGGCGGGTGTGAACAGTGGCACGGCGTTCGTCGGCATGGTCTCCCACGGATCCACGAGCGAGTTCACCGCGTTCGGCGACACGATCAACGTCGCCGCGCACCTCGCGGCGCAGGCCGACCCCGGGGAGATCCTCGTGACCGACGCCACCGCGGGGACGGCGGGCCTCGTGGGCGACGACCTCGAACGACGGACGCTCTCGCTCAAGGGGCATCAGGTCGACGCCGTCGTGGTGCCGGTCGGCGCGACGTCACCCGCGTCCGAATGAGGCGCTTCCGCCAGACGCTGACATAGCACCCGGATCACGGCGAGCGACGTCTCCGGGCGCTCCCGAAGGATCGCCTCGAACCGTCGCCGATCGATCGAGAGCACGCGCACCGGGCCGCGCGCCACCAGTCCGGCCATGCGCGGTTCGCTCGTGATCACCGCCATCTCACCGACGACCTCGCCCGAGGACCTGGTCGCGACGAAGCGCTGCCGCTCCCCCTCTCCCGTCACCACCGCCACGTCGCCGCTGACGATGATGTGCATCTCGTCGCCCTCGTCGCCTTGCTCGGCGATCGCATCGCCCTCGGCGTACGTCCGCTCCTGCGCGATCGACGCGATCGGTTGCAGGTCGGGGGGCGGAAGCTCCGCGAACAGCGGCACCTTGCGCAGGAACAGCACCCGCTCCATGAGTGAGAGGGTCGTCAGGGACTGCGTCATCGTTCCTCCTTCGGGCGCGGCCGAGAGTTCGGCGCACGCACGGATCCAATCGTCTCGGTCGTGGCGGAGCCGATCGAGCGCGTCGTGTCGATCGGCGGGCGGGAGCGCTCCGTCCCACATCGAGACGAGCGGGCGGACGATGCGTCGCTCCCCCACGCTCTCGATCACCTCGAGCGCGTTGGCTCGCTGGGCCGGGTCCGACACCGATAGGTTGTCCAGCGCCACGCTCATCCGGCTCCCGTCGCCCAGCAACGCCGCGGCTCGCAGGCCGAACGACGCGTCATGATCGGCGCGCGACAGCACCGAGTCCTTCAGCAGACGGAGCCGGTCGTCCGCGTCGCCGTCGATCGCGACGCCGAGCCGGTGCCGGTCGACCGCCTCGGCCACGATCGCCACGGCGAACCCTCGGATGTCGTCGCTCCTCCCGTCGAGCGGGAGCCGGGCGAGGGCGGTGAGGGCCCCGTCGCGCTGGGCCGGTGACGCCAGGGAGCCGATGACCGGATCGACGGCCGGTGCACCGATGTCGCCGAGCCCGTCGGCGGCGGCGTCTCGGACCGCCCGCTGGTCGTCGCCGGTCGCCGCCACGAGGGAGTCCAGCGCCCGGGTCGGGTCGATCGTCGACGCGGCCCGGGCGGCCTCGGCACGCACCGCGGGGACCGGGTCCTGCATGCCGGCGATCGCGACGTCGGCGAGGCGTCCGTCCTCGAGCCCCCGCATCGCTCGGAACGTCGAGGCGCGCACGCCACCGCCCTCGGATGCCGCGAGCTCCCGGAGCATCATCACCGCGCCGGGGTCGGCCCGCATCCGCACGAGCATGGCGGCGGCGGCGGCGCAGACGGACGGATCGCGGTCGTGCATCAGGGGCCCGACCGCATGGGAGGCGGCCTCTGCCTGCACCCTCAGCGTGCCGATCGCGTCGACGGCCGCGAGCCGCACGACCGCGTCGGGGTCGACCGACCGCTCGAGGATCTCCGGGAGCGCCGAGGCAGCACCGGCGGTCGCGAGCGACCGCACCGCGGCGGCCCGCACCTCGGGGTCGGCGTCATGCAGCGCCGCCTGTAGCGCCTCCTGTGTACCCGACGGGTCGAGGTCGCCGAGCACCCGCGCCGCCACCCTGCGCATCCTGACGTCGGGGTCGGAGAGGGCGGCCACCGCGACCCCGAGCGCCGAGGCGTCGGCACGCGTCAACCCGAACGGTTCGGTACCCGCCGCGGTCGAGCCGAACACGCTCGGCCGACCCTCGTGGAGGGCCTGCACGAGCTCGCGCGGGTATGCCCGCCGCACGCCCACCATCGCCACGGTCGCGAGCACCGCGCACGCGAGCCCGACGAGGTAGAGCACGCTCGGCGAGAGGGCGCGTTCGCCGATGAGCGCGATCACGCCCGCCAGGACCGTGCCGACCTGAGTGGGTCCTCCGTAGAGGAAGGCCCGGGTCTGGTCGCGCCGGTCGGGCGGCACGGTGTTGATCACGGCCTCCCACGAGCTCGTGGCACCGCCCTGCAGCCACGCCACCTGGGCGAACCGGAAGACCATCAGGGCGGCGAAGCTCGCGTCGATCGCGAGGACTCCGAACGCGACGACGTAGAGCAGCGGCAACACCAGCATCACGGTCGGCACGCCGAACCGAGAGAGCAGCCTGTTCATCAAGAACAGCGACATCAGGAACGCGACGCCGGTGGAGAGGCCGAAGAAGAGGCCGAAGAAGCCTGCGAGATCGTCGGGCTCGGGATAGCGGATCGTCGCCGCCCGGGAGAACGGCAGGTAGAGAGAGAAGAACAGCAGCGAGAAGAGGATCGACGCGAGCGCGAGCCATCGCATCAGTGGCGATCTCGAGACGTACCTGAGCCCGAGCCGCAGCTGCTCGATCGGATCGGCGCGTTCACGCCGGCGCGTCGCGTCGGCCCGGTCGGCGCCGGCGAGCAGCGCGATGCCGAGAACCGCCGCCGCGACGAGCGTGGCGATCCACACGAGGAGGAGGTTGGGCGTGCCGAGCCACGAGGCCAGAGGCTTCGTGACGAGCCCTCCGACGACGTAGCCGAGCACGCCGCCCGCGCCGATCAGCGGGAAGAACCGCTTCGCCTGCCGAGTGTCGGTGACGATGCCGGCGAGCCCCCACACCGCCAGCCCCAGGACGAAGTACCCCACTCCTTGCAGGAGCCAGAGCGCCTGAGTGATCCACGAGAGGTCGGCGGCGAGGCCCGCGCGTCCGGCCGCCGCGAGCACGGCGATCGAGACCGGGATCACGATGCACGCCCGGCCGCGACCCATGCGAGCGAGCAGGGCTCCGAAGCCGAGGGTGGTGAGGAACATCGTGCCGCCGAGGATCAGGTACATGATCGGCAGCTTCTGGACGCCGTAGCGTGCGAAGAACATTGCCTCGATGCCGCTCTGGCCGATCATCAGCCCCGACGACACGAAGAACGACACCGCGACGATGAGGCTCACCGAGCGCGCTTCGCCCGGCTTCAGCTTGAGCAGTCGTCGCACACGGGACATGTCCACGAGCCGAGACTAGGCGGCGGAGCCCCTGCGGGGGAAGCCGTCAGAACTCGCCGCTGTCGCGGAAGTCGATCAGGCGATGGCTGTTGTCGCAGAACGGCTTGTTCCGACTGGCGCCGCATCGACACAACGCCACCCGATACTCCTCGCGGACCGATCGCCTACCGGAGGTCTGCACCCGGATGCGCCCCCGAAGGTAGAGCGGACCGTCCGGTCGGACCTCCACCGTCGTGGGATCGTCCGGCACCTCCAGCGGCACGCCATCGCCCTCGTAGCGGAGCGCACCCGTCGGACACGCCCGGATCGTCCCGGCGATCTGGTCGGCATCGGCGGCCGCGAGGTCGACCCAGGGGCGAGCGCTGACGTCGAACACCTCGGGCAGCATCTGAAGACAGATCCCGGTGTGCAAGCAGAGCGTCGCGTCCCACAGCACCCGGATACGCCCGTCGTCATAGACGCGTGTGACGTCTCTCGTCCTCGGGGCACCCGCCTCGACGGGGTCGTCCGCCATCTGCGCCTCCTCCCTGGAAGAGCGACCTTCGCACACCGCGGGTCCGATTCCCCGGCGGACCGGGGACCTTCGCCCGTGCCACGCCAGTTTCCCCGTTGCATGCTCGAGATGCGAGCGCCTGACGCAATGTCGGGAGGCCCTTCGTGCAGCGGCGACATGACCTCGACTGGCTCCGAGTGATCGCGGTGTTCTTGCTGCTGCCGTTCCACTCCGCGCGCGTGTTCGATCCGTTCGAGGACTTCTACGTGCACTCGGCCGCGACCAGCGAGGCGTTGTTCTGGTCGGTGATCGCGTTCATCGGTCAGTGGCAGACGGAGCTGTTGTTCGTGCTCGCCGGCGCGGCATCGTGGTACGCGTTCGGGCGGCGCGACGCCCACGCGTACCGCGTCGAGCGCGTGAAGCGGTTGCTCGTGCCGTTCCTATTCGGGCTCGTCGTGATCGTGCCGATCCAGTCCTACCTGGCGATCGCGTGGCGAGGCGGCAGCACATCGATCTCCGCCTTCACCACCGACTACTGGACGATGCAGGGCGAGATCGGCGGCTACGACGGCGGGTTCACGCCGGGCCACCTGTGGTTCATCTTCTACCTGTTCCTCTACTCGATGGTGGCGGCGCCGCTGTTCGCCCGCTGGCATCGGCGCAACGGGCCACGGCGCTGGGTGTTCTGGTACCTGGCCCTGATGCCGCTCGTGCTGTACGTGGGCGACGGGGTGCCGTGGCCCGAGGACGGCCCGCAGAACCTCTTCTACTCGTTCGCGCTGTTCGTCGGCGGGTTCCTGCTCGTGTCGGAGCCGCGCCTGGAATCCGCGATCGACAACGCATGGAAGTGGCTGGCGCCGGTGGCCGGGGGGTTGATCGCGTCGCAGCTGTGGCTCTGGATCTCGGGCGCCGGCGACCGGTGGGACGCGGGCGCCATGTCGGTCGTGCTCGACATGTGGTCCGCGACGGTCGTCTGGGCGAGCGTGCTCGCGCTGCTCGCGCTCGGGAAGCGATTCCTGTCGTTCGAGAACGCGTTCCTGCGATGGGGGAACCAGGCCGCCTACCCGATCTACCTGCTGCACCAGAGCGTGATCATCGTGGTCGCGTATGCGGTGCTGAGCGCGTTCACGATGCCGGCCCTCCCTGGATCCGTGCTCGTGTCCGTCGGCTCGCTGCTCGCCACCGTCGCGATCTACGAGGCCGTCGTGAAGCGAACGAACGTCACACGGTTCATGTTCGGCATGAAGCCGCTCCCGGCGCGTGAGCCGCGAGACCACCGCGCGCACGTGCCTGCCGTGGGGTGAACGCGATCGGCTCACCCGGTCCAGGAGTCCTAGTCAGGAACGGGTACCGGGGGGTCGGGAAAGCGGTCGTCGGACCGATGCCAGCAGGGTCGGTCGTTCGGCAGACTCCGCCCATGACCGACCCAGCCATGACCGACCCAGTCCCCTTCTGCGAGCAGTGTGGTCGGCCCGGACCGTCGTTGTCCGGCATGCACGTGAGCGACGACGGCCTCGTGCGATGGACGCTCTACCGGTGCGGCCACGTGCACACCCAGGTCGTCCTCGAGGACGCACCGCAGCCACAGCCGATCGGTTCGTAGGCGGCTCCTCTCAGGCTCCGAGGGTCTTGAAGACCTCGTAGACCATGAATGCCGGCCAGAACAGCCCTGCGACGAAGGCAAGGATGTACTCCCAGAACTGGTCGGCCGCCTGCCAGTAGTAGACGAAGGCTCCGAAGATGCCGAGGCCGTAGATCGCGCCTCCACCTGCCGCCGCCCCTGCGTTGCTGTTGCCCATGGCCACCCACCTTTCGCGTCGACGAGCCGGCGAGGTCCGTCGACGCGGATGATGGCACAGGTGAGCGCCCGTCTCAGGTCAGATCGAGCGGTGCTCTTCCTCGTACTCGTAGCGGCCGCCGTCGAGGGCATCTCCACGACGCACTGTCGTGTAGCGATTCCCCATGAAGGTCAGCACGAGCCCGACGACGGCCGTGACGACACGGATCTTCATCGGCGCGGAGGAAGACGACTGGCCGAAGTCCCTGTACGAATGTCTCGGCTTCGACCCCATCGGCGCGACGTGGGAGTTCATGCGACGACCCGACCTCTAGAGCCAGGCGAACTTCACCGTGGCACGGTACTCGTCCCAAGCGGGGCCGAAATGCTCCGAGAGCTGTGCCTCCTCCTCGGTGGCGTACCGCCGGCACGCGACGTAGAGCACGATGCCGATCAGCGCGCCCAGCCACGTGTTCAGCAGGAAGCCGATCCACGGGAGCACGAGGAGCGCCACGCCCGTGTAGATCGGGTGCTTCACCCACGCGAACGGCCCGGTGGTGATCAGCTCACCTCGAGGCACCTTCGTCACGATCAGCACCGCCGACCACAGCCAGATCGTGACCCCGGGAACCAGCACCACGATCGAGATGATCCTCAACGCGTCGGACGGACCGCCGACCTCGAAGAACGACGGGAAGACCAGGTTCAGGATCACGCCGAGGACGACGAATGGCAGAGTCGCGAGCATGATCGTGTCGCCGCTGCCGGCGAGTTCCTTCAGCGTCACCCTCGATCGGCGACGGTCAGCTGGTCCGCGAACGCCTCCACCTTCCGTTGCCATCCGTCCTCCAGCGGCCCCTTGATCTGGGTCACGTAGACCTTGTCCTCGGCCACGTCGATCAGGCCCTTGGCCTGCAGCAGCGCGTGCATGGTCGGGCGGACCTTCTGGTACTTGCAGATCTCCTCCTCCGTGGGCATGCGACCCGTCTTCTTGTCGGGCTGCGGCGCCATCTCGGTCGTGAGGAGCGCATACCTCGTCCCCTCGGGCAGCCGAACGTCTTTCAAGAAGCGACGCATGCCACGGATCGGCTTGCCCATGCGCCCGGGCGAGCTGAAGACAAACAGGTCGGCCGTCGGAAGCTCCTTCGGGTCGAGGTCCCCCACGTGGTGCACGTCGACCGTCACGCTTCGGCTCGCCATCCGCTCCTTGAACTCATCGGCGACCCTGGCGCCGTTGCCGTACTTCGATGCGTGGACGTACTCGATCTTCACGACCCTCCCCTCCTTCCACGTGGAACGTTCGTCATATCGCCACCATGGCTCTGAGTCGTCGGACGCGATGGGGTCGTTCGGACCACGATCGGACGGACGGTCGGGACGACGGGCGTTTGATCAGCTCGCCGGTGTCGTGCGGCGGCGTTCCTCCGAGATCGCATGCGCGGCGCTCGCCGCCTGCGGGAGCCCGGTCACCGTCGCGAGGAACTCTTCCTGGTCCAACGCCCAGACGGCGCCGTCGCTCGAGGCGCGCACGGTGGCCGTGCGCGGCACGTCGTGCAACAGCGCGATCTCGCCGAAGTAGTCGCCCTCGATGGCGGTCGCGATCGCCGTGCCGTCGCGGACGATCTCGAACGAGCCCGCATCGACGGCGTAGAACCGATCCCCGATATCGCCCTGGCGGATCAGCTCGGTCCCGGACGGGACCTGGATCAGGTCGAGCTGACGGGCGATGCGCTCGAGGTCCAGGGGTGGGAGCGGGGCGAACATGGGGATGCGGCGCAGAAGCACCAACTGCCGCTCCGGCACGACCGTGCGCTCGTCGATGCGACGGAGCCCGGGGAGCGTCGCGAGCGCGGCCACGAGCATGACCCCGCCGCAGAGGGCGAACGCCGGCCCGAGCCCGAGCCAACGCTCGAGCAGAGGTGCGGCCGCGGCGCCCGCGCCGTACCCGAGCAGCCAGAGCGCCTCGACCGCGCCGAATACGCGGGTGAGCACGTCGCCCCGCACGGTGCGCTGCAGCAGCGTGCGGCCGAGGACGTCCATCAGCGTGATCGCCGACCCGTAGACGATCGAGGCGATCGTGACGACGAGCACCGTGGTCGTCACGCCGTAGAGCACCGCGCTGACCGCGAACCATGAGGCCGAGAGCACGATCGCCAGCGCGAGACGCCGCCGGGCCGCGAGCACGACCGAGGCGGCGGCGCCCACGAGCAGCCCGACGCTGATCATCGTCGTCACGTAGCCGACACCCGGATCGCCGAGCCCGAGCTCCTCGAGCGCGAGCGGCACGGTGAGCACGCCGACCGCCCCGACCGTCGCGGTGAGCACCGCCGTGATCGCGACGGGCGGGCGCGCGTCGGGCGACCGCACCACCGTCGCGAGGCCGTGCCACGCATCGGTGAGCAGGGACCAGGGCCGGAACGCATCTCGAGCTCGTCCATCCCCCGGGACATGGATGCCGAGCGTCGTCGCGACCGCGAGGAACAGGGCGGCGGCCGCGAGCCCGTACACGGCGCCGACGCCCGAGACCGCGAGCACCACGGTGGAGGCGATCGATCCGATCGTGCCCCCGACGCCTTCCATCAGCGACGAGACGGAGTTGGCCGCGGCGAGCTCTTCGGGCGTGCGGGAGAGCCCGGGCAGCAGCGCGTGGTGGTTCGGCCGGCCGGTCGTGTACGTGATCGCCGCCAGCGTCGCGAGCCCGTACACGAGACCGGCGGCGGCGTCGGTGGCGATCGCGACCCCGACCGCGGCGGTCGTGAGGGCCTGGGCGAGGTACCCGAACCGTACGACCCGCTCCTTCGGGAACCGATCGCCGAGCGAGGCCACCAGTGGGGCGAGGATTCCGGCGGGCGCCATCAGCAAGATCGTGACGAACCCGGCCGCCCGCGTGCCGCCGCGGTCGAAGGCATACACGAGGATCGCAACCCACATCGCGGGCTCCGCGAGGTTGAACAGCAGGAACGCCAGCTCCATGCGGGTGATGGGGCGGTTCCCGAGCACGCCTTTGAGGGCTCGGAGCGGCGGACCGAGGTGCGCGAGCAGCCGATTCACGCACGGAGAGTACGCCGGGAGCGCTCAACTCCGGCGTGTCGGCTCCCGCATGACTAGGCAAGGACCTCCCTAGTGGCGCCTGCAGACGGAACACGGACGTCCCTGCCTAGTTGCGTGGCACGAACGGGACATCGGCGATGTCTTCGCCGCCGATGGGCCCGCCGGGGCGGGGACCATCGCCACTGCGGCCCAGGAGATATCGGTGCGATGGTCACGGTAGGAGGCGATCCCCCATGCGAACCTTCCCCAGAACGCTCGGTCGTCGGACCCTGATCCTCGCAACCGTCCTCGCTTCGTGCATCCCGATGGCTGCCCAGGCCGTCGGCGCCCCCGATCCCGGCACCCGGCTGTGGGTCGAACACTACGCCGGCAGGACCCGCGGGTCGGTCGACGAGGCGCTCGCCGTGACCACCAGCCCCGACGGCAGTCGCCTCTACGTGGCCGGCTACAGCTCGACCGCACCCGGTGAGTTCGCCGTGCTCGCCTACCGAGCCCGGACCGGGCAGCGTCTGTGGCGCGGCACGTTTCCCTTCGCCGACGGGCAGGAGATCTCAGGCGTGCCGGACATCGTCGCCACCCGTGACCGGGTGGTCGCGACCGTCGCGTTGCTCGACCGCGGCGACCGCATGGCCGCCGTCGCGTTCGATGCCGACACCGGGCATGCCGCGTGGCTGTGGGCGAACGCCCGCCACAGCGTCGCCACCGGCCTCGCGACCGGTCGACGCATCGTCGTCGTCGCCGGGAACGAGGGACCGAGGCGAGACCGTGACCGCGTCGTCGTCGGTCTGCGCACTGCCACCGGCCGGCGCATCTGGCGCCGGGTGGTCCGCGACGACGACGGCAATGCCTCGGCAGAGGGCCTCGCCCTCGACCGCGGCGTCGCGTACGTGACCGGCGGGACCGAGACCGGCGGCGGCTGGAACGTCCGCACGACGGCCTACGCCATCGCCGACGGCGGCACCCTCTGGAACGACACGATCGGTGGCCTCTCGTCGGCCACGGTCGCCGGCCTCACCCCGCACGGGGTCGGACTCGTCGTGGCCGGCACGCGGTGGGGCACGACGGCGGTCGATCGGTGGGGCGTCGTGTGCTACGACACCGCCACCGGCACGCACGACCCACGGCGTACCCTCGACCCCGCCTACCCCGGCGACGTCTGGGAGATCACCGCCGACGCCGACGCATCGACCGTCTTCTTCGCCGGCGCCCGGACCGTCGGTGCCGCGCCCGACCAGGACGCGGCGGTCGCGGCCGTCGATGTCGAGACCGGCGATCCCGACTGGGCGGTCTCCCCCGATGACGGCACCGACGACGGCGTCGTCGGCATCGTGGCATCCCCGAGCGACCCGGTCCTCTTCGTGACCGGCTACACGGCGAGCGACGGAGACTACGTCTGGCGGACCTCCGCCCTCGACCAGGCGACCGGCGCCGAGCTCTGGAGCGACGTCTACACGCGCACGGTCCACGGCATGGGATTCCCGCGGGCGATCGCCGTCGACCTCGATGGCAAGCGGGTCTTCGTCGGCGGCTACACCGACCTCTGGCGTCACGACGACTTCACGACGATCGGGTACGCCACCTAGAAGACGCGGCCCGGGTCTCCAGTTCATGTCCGATCGTTCGTCGCGACCGCGGGCGTCGACCCCCTCCGGCGGGGCCGGTCGGCCCTCGGGGGAGCCGATCTCGCCATCTACGCTTGAGTCGAGGGGGCGAGCAGCGGTGGGCGCGTTGCTTCGGTATCGGGTCGGCTCGCTCCGAGGCGGTTGGGCGTTCCGTGTGATCGTCTTCGCCGCCGTGTTCAGCATGTTGGCTCCGGGGATCGGGAGCCAGGCGTCAGCTTCCCGCGCCGATTGGCCCCAGCTCGCACACGGACCGTCGCACACCGGCTACCACCCGTTCGAGACAGGGTTGAGCCCGACGACGGTTGCGCACCTGACGCGGCGCTGGCAGCGAGATCTCACCCCGACGGGTGGGTTGCGGGGCGAGATCTACGCGGCCCCGGTCGTGGCTCGGGGGCTGGTCTTCACCGCGCCGATGCGGTCGGCGCGGGTTCATGGCGTCCTCTGGGCGCTCGATGCCGACACCGGCCGGCGCATCTGGAGGAGCAGGGATCTCGGCACGCTGGTCGCGGCGCCGGCGGTGAGCGGACGCACGGTGGTCGTCAACGCGTGCTACCCGTTCGAGGCCGTGGCGTTCGACGCGCGGACAGGCGAGACCCTGTGGCGCCACCGCACGACCTTCGGTTCGGCCGAGGGGGAGAACTACCAGGGCGCCGCTCCGGTCTTGGCGCACGACATCGCGGTCGTCTCGACCACGGGCTTCACATCGACGGGCCGATCGATCGGGCGCCTGTGGGCATTCGATCTCGCCGCGGGCGAGGTCGCCTGGACCCGGCCACAGACCTGGACCCGTCCGGCGATCAACGGGAAGACGGTATACGCAGGACGAGCGGTCCTCACGGTCCGCGGGTACGTCGCCACGAGGCGGCTGCTCGCGATCGATCTCCGCACCGGGTCGGTCCGGTGGCGGTGGCGTTCACCGGATCGGCACGCGCAGATCGGCGCGCCGAGCATCTCTGATGACATGGTGTACACGTCGGTCTGGCGTGAGGGCCGGGACTCGATCGTGGCCCTCTCGGCCACCACCGGTCGCATCCGCTGGCGGGCGCGGATCGGTCGGCAGATCAGCCCTGGTTCCCCGATGGTCGTCACGCCGTACCGAGTGATCGCCGAGACCCTGCACGGTCGTCTGGTCGCCTTGCGTCGAGACGATGGAGCGCGTTCGTGGGTCGCCTCCATCAACCGCCACGGTGCCTACAGCTGCACCGAGGGCGCGTGTGCGAGTCCGGCGGCGGCCAACGGCGTCGTCTTCGCGATCGCCGGCAAGCGGATCCGCGCGTTCCGTTTGCAGGACGGCACATCGCTGTGGTCCCGGGTGATCGGGGACACGAGCTACTCGCGTAGGCTGCGGATGCTGAACGGGCCGGACCCTGAGGGCCCGGCCCGTTCGTCGCTGCTGCCTCTCGAGCACTTCGACCTCTACGAGGCTTCGTCCGGTCGACCAGTCCGGAACCCGAAAGGTCGGTGAGCTGGTGTGGATTCTGCCGGTCGCCCGGCATGCGGGCGGGAGGTGATCCCGGCCGCGAGGGACGGCTCAGCAGCCAGTCACCTCGAGGGTCTCGAGCTGTTCATGCAAGCTGGACCACCTCCTTCCTCTCGTGCCGCACATCGTGCCGCAGGCCACGCGTTATAGCAACGACGCGCCCACGCGAACGAGGACGATTCACGCGCCGAACCAGCGCGCCCCCCGACTGGCACCGAACTCGGCCTTCTCGGCGGCGGTCGCCTCCGACGGCGCCGTGAACCACGTGATCGGCGAGCCCGGGGTCGAGAAGAAGTCCACGTCGATACGGGCGACCTCCCGGTCGCCGAACTCGATCCAGCATGCTCCCGTGCCGTCGAAGCCCGGCGGCAGGTCCTGCCCGCGGGTCCGGGCGACCAGCTGATCGGCCAGCACGCGCCCTGCACGCTCGGCGAACACGCCGGCCTTCGGCGTGCCCACGCTCGTCACGTCCCCCACCGCGTAGACGCCCGGGAACCGGGTGGCGAGCGTTCCCGGGTCCACCGGGATCCAGCCGTCTTCCAACAAACCCGAGGCCTCGAGCACCGCCGGCGCCCGGTGGACCGGGATGCCGAGGAATAGGTCGTAGTGAAGGCGCGTGCCGTCGTCGAGCACGGCCTCGTGCGTGGAAGGGTCGAGCGCCGCGACCTTGTGGTCAGGCACGAACTCGATCCCGCGCTCGGCGAACCTCGCGAGGATCGCCTCCGAGGTCTCGGGCGCGGGCGGGATCGGCCTGCCGAACGGCATCACGACCTGGATCCGGACATCGTCGCGAACGCCCCGCTCGCGCAGGTACCCGTCGAGGAGCAACGCGGCTTCGCTCGGCGCGGGCGGGCACTTGAACGAGGGACCACACACGCCGACGATCGCCGTCCCAGAGCGGAACGACGGGAGCACATCGCGGAGGACCTCGGCCCCTGCGACCGAGTAGAACTCGTTCCCGCCCTCGACCAGGCCCGGGGTGGCCGCTCGGTCGTAGTCGGCGCCGAGCGCCACCACCACCACGTCGGCCTCGTAGGTGTCGAGGTCCGTCACGACGCGGCGAGCGACAGGGTCGATCGCGGTGACGGTCTCCTGCCGGAACCGGACGTGCGGCGTGGTGATGTCGGCGTAGCGCAGCCGGACGGCCTCGGGCGTTCGCGTGCCGAACATCACGGCGAGCTTCGAGAAGCCGAACACGAAGGCGTCGGCTCGATCGATCAGGGTGACATCGACCTCGTCGCCGAGCTCCTCGGACAGCCGGGTGGACAGTTCCAGGCCGCCGAAGCCGGCCCCGAGCACGATCACCGATGTGGACATGCCCAGAGGATAGGCCGTCGGCTCAGAACCCCTCGTCGAACTCCTCGTCGGTGACGGGCTCGCCCCACTCGACCTCCCCGCCGGTCACCGCGACGTGCACCATGGGGGCCGTGCGTGATCCCCCGTGGAAGTGCCACTCGTCGGGGCCCACATGGATCACGTCGCCGGGCTCGAGCGCGTGACCCGCTTCGTCGCGCGTGCGCACGCGGCCGCGTCCGCTGATCGCGTAGAGGAATTGACCGGTGGGATGGCGGTGCCAGCGTGTGCGGGCATCGGGTGCGAAGTGCACGACCCCGACGGTCGTGCCGGCCTCGTCGCCGAGCGCCGATCGGATCCACACCTCGCCGGTGAACCGGGCATCGTCGCCCCGTTCGAACGTGCCGTCGATCGCCGGAGCGACGTCCATCGCTTCCTCCTCGCCAGATCTAGCTCGTGAACGACACCGGTCGCATCGCCGGCGGCGTGTTGCGGCTCCTCGTGAAGCGCGGGACGCCGTCGATGATCGCGGTGACGACGGCGGGCGTGTCGCCGATCGCGAGAGCGCCGAGCGCGTCGTCGGCCTGCGAGCCGAGCGGGGCGTCCATGATCAGCAGGTCGGCCTCGCGGCCCGGTGCGATGACCCCGGCGTCGAGGCGGTGCAGCGCCGCGACGTTCCCGGTCGCGGCGGCGAGCGCCAGCGCCGGGTCGACCCCGCCCAGCGACGCGACCCACGAGATCGCCCGCAGCATGCCGAGCGGCTGCACCCCCGACCCCGCGGGACTGTCGGTGCCGATCACCAGGCGGTCGAGCTCGGACCGGCGTCCCACGAGGGCTGCGACCTCGCCCGCGGCCTTCACGTTCCCGTTGTGCACGATCTCGACCCGTGCCGAGGTCTCGTCGAGGATGCGCTCCACGTGGTCGATCGGCAGCGCCGTCGGGCCTCCGTTCACGTGCCCGGCGACATCGGGCCGCACCGCCACCACGAAGTCGGCGCCGACGATGCCGCTGCCGGGGATCGAGGCGCCGCCCGTGTGCACCATCACCCGCATGCCGCGCGCCTGCGCCCAGCGGGTCATCTCGGCCGCCATCCCGGGGTCCTTCACGCCCGAGATGCCGATCTCGCCGACGAGCTCCACGCCGGCCGCCGCCATCTCCGTGAAGTCGGCCTCGGTCAGGCCGGGTTCCAGCAGCACGGCCCCCGCATGCACCTTCACGCCGGAGGGGCGCAGGTTCGCGAACGAGCTGTGCGCGAGGATCGCGAGCGCCTTCACGCCGGCGGGGTCGGTCGGGCGCCCGGGTGTATGCGGCTCCCCCGCCGAGATCATCGTCGTCGTGCCGCCGTGCAGGTAGGAATCGATGAATCCGAGCTGCGACTGCCGCGGCGTGAAGTCGCCCATCACGGGATGTGTGTGGTCGTCGCAGAGGCCGGGCGCGACGGTCGCGCCCGCGGCATCGATCACGACCGGGATGTCCGAGGCGTCGGCGCCCGACTCGGAACCCACGAACGCGACAACGCCCTCGCGCACGACGACGGTGTCGCCGGCGACGGTCGGGGCCGCCACGTCGCCGGTCACGATCGTGCCGGCGTTGCGGATCAGCAGGTCGCTCACCGCAGCCCGTCTTCCCCCGCGATCTCCGAGACCTGCAGCCCTCCGACCCTTGGCAGCGGTCGCCCCCCGTCGGTCACGGCCACGGCGATCACCAGCTCGTCGTCGCCGGGCGCGTCGACGATGCGAAGCTCGACGGCGTCGAAGTGACTGCGCACGAAGGCCGCGTCCTTGTAGTGGAGCGGCACGTCGAGCGTGACCCCGGGACCGCCCCGCTTCTTCGACGAAGGGATGATCGCCTTCCCACCGCCGCAGGCTTCACGCAGCGGCGCCCCGAACTCCGGGTGCAGGAAGGCGGCCACGTGCTCAAGCTCACCCTTCATGCCCGAGATGCCGCCCTTGCCGTAGCTGTGCACCGGACGGCCGGCGAGTTGCGCGACGGCGGTGACGGAGAGCAGGCTCGAGAGATCGACGCTGTCGGCGATCGTCTCGCCGAGGTCCTCGACGTAGCGTCCCGCGAACGGGTTGTGCAGCACGGCGGCGGTGACGACCCGACGGATCGGCGGATCGACCGCCTGCCCGGCCTCGCTGCGCACGTCTTCGACGATCGAGACGACTTTGCGGATGTCCGTGGCCATCACCCCCCGACGGCGGACGCTAGCACGGGGGTCGAGACCGTCGCGACCCGGTCGCCGAGGCAGAGCACCGCGGCGCCGATCAGGCCTTCGGCCCGCATGCGCTGGGCCTCGGCGACCCCCGCATGCAGGGCTCGCGTCACCTCCGCGTCGGTCAGCGCTCCGACGTCGGCCGTGACCATCCTCGAACCGAGGTCCGTCTGCGGCTCGAGGTCGCTCGCCGGCACGCGCCGGATCGCTGGGTGCCCGGGCAGGTCGACCGTGTTGGCGATGAGGGTGGCGGCGGCGTCCGCCCTCGCCGCGGTCTCGGCCAGCACCGTCACCGCGTCGGCGATGCCGAGCGAGAAGCTCCTCCCGCGGCGTCCGCTCGTCGAGACCCCACGCACGGGGTCGTCGTGGCGCACCGTGGCCTTCCCGAGCAGCGCCGGCCGGTCCGGCACCGGCACCAGCCCCACGTCGAGGCTCTCCCCGGGCGTGAGGAGCAGCGCGATGTCGCCGCCGTCGTTCACGTAGGCGCGGCGGAGGTCGCCGCCCGTGGCCATCGCCTCACAGATCTCGTCGGCGACGGCCCCCGCCACCGCGGCCATCGGCGTGATGAACCGGTCCGGGAAGGAGCGCACGGCAGCGGCCATGCGTCTCGCCACGCTTCCGGTCGGTTCGTGACCGTCGTCGACCGGTCGGCGCAGCGCGGGCAGCTCGGCGACCAGCTCGTCCAGCAGCGGCTGGAACCGATCCCACGCCCGCCGGTAGGCCTCGGCGACCCCGCCCGGCTCGCCCCACGCCTCGACGATCAGGTCGATCGGGCCGTGCTGCAGGTGCAGGCGCGACCCGTCTGGCGTCGTCGCCGCGACCGGGCCACTCATCCGCGCCGCAGATCCGGTCGCGCGAGCACGTCGTCCAGGGAGACGATCGCGTCCATGTGTCCGCCGAGCGCCGCGTAGGCGTCGCGGCCCATCGTGAACTCGAGCGGGGCGACCAATGCGGGCGTCGGCACGTAGCCGAACGCGCCCGGCGGTACGAGGGTGACGTCGACCATGAACGTGATACCGCCCCCCGGCCAGACGTAGACGGGGGCGCCGCCGCACGTGACCCTCGTGATCATCTGACGAACCGCGCGGGTCAGGGCCACGGGGTTCTCCGTGGCGCCGGCCCGCAGCGAGCCGCCGGCCCCCGCGATGAAGAGCACCGAGGTCAAGGCGGGCTCGCAGTTCTCCGTGATGCGCTCGACCGACAGGCGAAGGTCGTCCGGGAGCGGCGCCGGCACGGGCCGCAGCTCGTCGTCGAGCACGAAGTAGGCGTGGTGCTCGCCCGTCGTGCCGATCATCAACACCGTGAGCCCCGGGTGGGCCACCTCGGGGTCGAACCCGTCGAGGATCGTGAGGGGGTCCTCGATGTCGGTGCCACCCCACCCCGTGCCGGGCTGTGCCACGTTGAAGTACCGACCGGGGGTCGAGCGACGCCCCTTGACCCTGATGCCGGTCGCGGGGATGTCGAGATAGCGACCCGCCTGGTGCTCGGAGAGCACACCGGTGATGTGGTCGTCGACCACCACCACCTCGTCGACGTGCTCGTACCACTGCTGGGCGAACATGCCGATCGTCGCGGATCCGCACCCCACGCGCATGCGCTCCTCGACGACCCCGTTGATGACCGGGGGCTCCCCCGCCTGCAGCACGAGCTCGGACCCCTCGTCGACCGCGAGCTCGACCGGCTCGCGGCTGCAGAGCGCGAGCAGCGTCCGCATCGTCGCCATGCCCTCGCGTTTGCTGCCGCCGGTGAGGTGGTTCACGCCGCCGAGCGAGAGCATCTGCGACCCGTACTGACCGGTCGTGACGTGGCCGACGGCCTCCCCGCGAGCGCGAACGAGCCGGCGCTCGGCGCCCACGTGGCGATCGGTGTCGATCTTCACGTCGACCCCGCAGTAGCTGAAGATCGCTTCCGTCACGACCGTCACCGTGTCGACCCCTGCGACGCTCGACGAGACGATGAACGGCGCCGGCTTGTAGTCGGGGTACGTCGTGCCCGATCCGGCGCCGGTCACCACGACGTCCGCACCCTGGACGAACTCGCCGTCCCAGTCGGACTGGCGAGCGGCGAACGGCACCAGCGCGCCGCCACGCTCCTGCGTGCGCTCCAGCACGAGCAGCGGGTCGAGGCGGGCGAGTGCACCGTCGACGTTACCGTAGCGATCGCAGGAGCCGGTGCGTCCGGGCTTGATCACACATCGGATCGGACAGGCGTCGCAGACGACGGCGTCGGAGGCCGGCTCGGCGGTCATCGCCCGTCGCTCCCACGGCCCGCGGCGATCGCCGCGAGCACGCGATCGGGCGTCGCAGGCAGCCGCCGCACCCCCGCGCCCACCGCGTCGCGGATCGCGTTGAGGATCGCCGGGGCGGTCGGTATCAGCGTGTGCTCGCCGATGCCCTTCGCGCCGTAGGGCCCGGCGGGGTCGCGGGATTCCACCAGGATGCTCACGATCTCGGGCACGTCGCCGATCGTAGGTATCAGGTAGTCGTGCAGGTTCTCGTTCCTCCCGGGGATGAACTCCTCCATCAGCGCCATGCCGATGCCCTGGGCGACGCCGCCCTCGATCTGGCCTTCCACGAGCGTCGGATTCACCGCCCGCCCCACGTCGTGCGCGGCGGTGATCCGCCGCAGACGCACCGTGCCGAGCTCGAGATCGACGTCGAGCTCGGCGAGGTGCGCGCCGTATCCGAACTGCGCGTACGGATCGCCCTGGCCGTCGTCGTCGAGCACCGTGGTAGGCGGGTCGTAAGTCTCGCTCGCCACCGCCACGAGGCCGTCGGCGTCGGCGTCCCAGGAAGTCAGGTCCAGGGTCGTCATCGCCCCGCGATCGTGCACGACCAGGCGAGAGTCGTCGAGCTCGAGATGCGCGTCGTCGGAGGCGCCAGAGAGCGCCAGCAGCCGCTCGCGCAGCGCGGACGCGGCGAGGAAGGTCGCGTTGCCCGAGACGAACGTCTGCCGCGACGCCGAGCTCTTCCCCGCGTCGGGCGTGGTGTCGGTATCGGCGCGGAGCGTCGCGATGCGCGACATGTCGACGCCGAGGGCGTCGGCGCAGATCTGCGCCATCACGGTGTTGGCGCCCTGGCCCATGTCGACCGCACCCTGGAAGAGCGCGACGCGCCCGTCGTCGCGGAGTCCGACCTTGATCGTCGAGGGATTCGCGAGCGCGGTGTTCCCGCAGCCGTACCACATGCCGGCCAGGCCGACGCCACGGCGGATCGACGACCGCGCCGCGTTCGCCTCCGCCGCATCGGCCAGGGCACGTGCCCGATGCGGCCGCAGCGCCTCGAGGCACTCGCGGAACCCGACTCCCGAGGCGAACACCTGGCCGGTGACCGTCGGCACGCCCTCGGTGAGCGCGTTCATGTACCGGAACTCGAGCCGGTCGATGCCGACCGCATCGGCGAGCTCGTCGAACAGGCACTCCTGGGCGACGGTCGACTGCGGCACGCCGAACCCACGGAACGCGCCCGCCGGCGGCCCGTTCGTGTGCACGGCGACGGTCCGCGCACGGTAGGCGTCATAGACGTAGGGGCCGCCGGCGTGCACCGGCACGCGGTTGGCGACCGTCGGCCCCCACGACGCGTACGCCCCGGTGTCGAACTCGCCCGTGACGTCCATCGCGGTCAGGCGTCCGTCGTGGGTCGCGCCGATGCGCACGGACAGCCGGGACGGATGCCGCTTCGTGGTCGACATCATCGACTCGGGCCGGGTGTAAGTGAGTCGCACCGGTCGGCCGAGCTTCCATGCGGCGAGCGCGAGATACGGCTGCACCGAGAGATCGAGCTTGCTACCGAACCCGCCCCCGACCGCGGTCGGCTTGATCCGCACCGCGCCGTCGGGGAGACCGAGGATCGCCTCGAGCTCGACTCGGTCCATGTGCGGCGACTGTGTCGTCACCTGCACCTCGACCCGGTCGCCGACCCGCTCGGCGTATCCGGCCTCGGGCTCGATGTAGGCGTGCTCGAGGAAGACGGTCTCGAACACGCCCTCGACGGCGACGTCCGCCGACGCGAACTCGGCGTCGACGTCGCCGCGGCGCACGTTGCCGCGCACGAGCACGTTCCCCTCACGCTCGTCGTGGACCTTCGGCGCGTCGGAAGCCTGTGCGTCGTCGATCGACAGCAGGGGCGGCAGCTCGAGCCAGGTCACGGGGAACGCCGAGAGATCCAGCGCCCCCATCGCCGCGGGCTCGCCGACGACCATCGCGACCGCCTCGCCGCGGAACCGCACCTGCCCCTCGGCGAACACCGGCTGATCCGCGGTGGCGGGGATCACGCCGAAGCGGTTGCGACCGTCGATGTCGGCGGCGGTCAGCACGGCCTCCACACCTGGCGTCGAGGTCGTGTAGGCCGTCAGGTCGCCGAGCGAGAAGCTCGCCCGGTGATGCGGCGAGCGGATGATGCGGATCGTGAGCGCACCGTCGGGAGCCTCGTCTGCGCCGAAGACGTCGGTGCCGCGCAGCTTGCGCTCGCCGTCGATACGGCGCACGCGCTGTCCCACGGCCTTGCCGACCGGAGGGGACGGCTCCGCGGACGGCTCGCCCGCCCGGGCAGCGATCACGGCCGCGACGATCTTGCGGTAGCCGGTGCAGCGACAGAGCACGCCCCCGAGGGCGTCCATCACCTGCGACTCGGAGGGATTCGGCGTCGCTCGCAGGAGCGCCGCCGACGCGACCAGCATCCCCGGCGTGCAGATGCCGCACTGCGCGCCGCCGTGGGCGTGGAACGCCCGCTGGAGGGCCTCGATCTCGCCGCTCGCGTCGAGTCCCTCGAGGGTGTCGACGAGCCGACCCTCGAGACTTCCCACCGATGTCATGCAGGCGGCGACCGGGGCCCCGTCGACGAGCACGGTGCACGCGCCACAATCGCCCGCGTCGCAGCCGACCTTCGTGGCGGGGAGCCCGAGATCGTCGCGCAGCACGTCGCTCAGGCGCCGTGCGGAGCGCTCGAGCGTCACCGAGGATGCGTTCACGGTGAACGTGGTGGACCCGCTCACCGGTCGTCCCCGCAGCTCGCGATCGCACGCCGCACGAGCGCCGAGGCAGCCACGCGCCGGTAGTCGGCCGAGGCGCGGACGTCGTCGATCGGATCGAGCCCCTCGAGGTGTCCGGCGACGGTCGCCTCATCGACGTCGGCCGCCGATCGACCCACGAGCTCCGACTCGAGCGACCGCAGCCGCTGAGCCACCGGCGAGCACGCCCCCACGGCCACCCGCGCCTCGGCGATGGCACCGTTCGCGTCGAGGACGACCACGGCCGACGCCATCACGACCGAGATCACGAGGTAGCGCCGCAGGCCGAGCTTCAGGAAGGCCGACCGTGCGCCGTCGGCGACGCGAGGGACGACCACGGCGGTCAGCAACTCGTCGGGCTCGAGCGCGGTCTGCCGATACCCGGCGAGGAACGACTCGAGCGGGAGCGATCGGCTGCCGGTGGCCGAGGTCAGCTCCACCGATGCGTCGAGGGTCAGTAAGACGGGAACGCCGTCGGCGGCCGGGGACGCGTTGCAGAGGTTCCCGCCGATCGTCCCCGCGTGTTGCACCTGGACGGCGCCGACCTCGCGCGCCGCGGCCCGGAGGCCGTCGAACGCCCGTGGCAAGTCAGTGGCGGCCACGTCGGCCCACCGCGTCGTTGCACCGAGTCGGAAGCCACCGGGGGTCTCGACGATGCCTCGCAGCTCGGCGAGCCCGCCGATGTCGACCACACGCTTCGGCATCGACCGTCCGACGTGCTGCGGGTAGAGATCGGTCCCCCCGGCCAGCACCGTGTATCCCGCGCCCCGCATCTCGAGGGCGGCGGCGACGTCGGCGGGCACCACGTAGTCCACGGGCATCGCTCCCCTTCGCGGAGCTTACCCAGCTCGGTCGGGGAGCAGGCCGTGCTGCATCGCGAACATCGCCGCTGCCGCTCGCGTCGAGACGCCGATCTTCGCGTAGATGTGCTGCACGTGGTGCTCGGCCGTGCGCGGTGAGATCACGAGCGCCTGCGCGACCGCCCGGTTCGAATCACCACGAGCCACCAGTCGCAGCACCTCGACCTCTCGATCCGACAACCCCGCCGGCCAGGCGTGCCGCCTCACCGAGCGTGAGCGTCCGGCTGCGGCGAGCACCGCCTCCACACATTCGGAGTCGAAGAGGCCCTCCAGCAGCTGCGATGACACGACGTCGGCGGCCCGATCGGGATCCATGGCCGCGCGATAGGGACGCGGCTGCGTCATCGCCTGGAACGCGTCGGCAACCGCGATCACCCGTGCGGCCGGCGGCGTCTCCGCGGCCGTGGCCCCACGGTGGTAGCCCGAACCGTCCAGCCGCTCATGGTGCATCGCGGCCGGGCGGGCGAACGGCTCGAGCACGCGCGAGCGCATCAGGATGCGTTCGGTGTGATACGGGTGCAGCCGGACCCGCTCCCACTCGGTCGTGCTCAGCGGTCCACGCTTCTCCCAGAGGGCGGCGCCGACGGCGGAGCGACCCAGATCATGCAACAGCGCTGCGACGCGCACCGAGCGGGGGTCGGGCAGTCCGAGACGTTCGGCGGCGCTCGCGGCGAGCTCCGCAACACCCGAGGAGTGCCCCAGGGTCACCGTGGACCTGAGGTCGACCATGTCGGCGAACGCCTCTGCCACGTGCTCGAGCCGGCCGTCTTCCACCGTGCGCACTGGCGTCGGCTCGGCGTCGAGCACCGCCGTCCACGGATCCTCGTCGTCGAGACGCTCCAGCGTCCTCGGGCCGATCGCCCGGAAGGCCTCGACCGCCGCCGGGTCGAACATGCCGCCCGAGCGACGATCCATCATGGCGAGCGCCCCGTCGACGCCCCCGAGCCGATGGAAGATGACGGCCTGGGTCGCAGGTTCGGCGACGCGGGCTGCGAAGGCGATGTCCTCGCCGGCGAGTCCCTGTGGCGCGCCCTTGCCGTCCCAGCGCTCGATCGTTTGGTACAGGGCCTGCGTGACGTCGTCGCCGAGCTGCAGCCGCTCGGACATCTGGGTCGCCACCTCGCAGATCGCGCGGTAGATCGCCATCGACTCCTCGCGCCCCGTGGCGGTGCGGATCACGTGCCCCGTCCGCCGAAGTCCGGTGCCGCGTCCGACGGCACTCAGGAAGGCGAGGAGCTCGCGTGGCTCGGCCTCGTCGGTCCGCTCCGCCAGCGGGCGCATGGCGAGGTCATCACCGAACAGCCGGATCTCCTCGTGCGATGTGGCCGTGCACCCGAGGTGCTTCAGCAGGGTCGTGTAGTAGACGCATGCGACGTCTTCGTCCGACGCGTCGAGATGTCGAGCCATCCCGGTCGCCAGCGCGCACGCGCGGATCGCCTTCTCCGGCGGCTGGCCCATCGCCAGGTCCGTCGTGAGGGAGAGGGCCGCGAGCAGGTCCGCGAGACGGAGCGCATCCGGCACGTCGACCCAGCATGGCACCCAGACCTCCTCGAGCCAAGATGGGCAGTCCTACCGATGCGTCGGCTTGCGTACAGGTGTGACCCTCGGGGCAGGAAAGCCACGAGGAGGTCCCGAGATGGCACGGACCGTGAACGCCTCAGCGAATGACACGACCACGCCGGCGGCCCGTCCGACGCTGTTCACGCCCGCGTTCGTCATCGTCGCGCTGGCGGAGCTCGCGTACTTCACGGCCGACGGCATGCTGCTGCCGGCCTTGCCGCGCTACGTCGAGGGGCCCCTCGGCCGCGGGAACATCGCCGTCGGGTTGGTGATCGGCGTGTTCAGCCTCTCGGCCTTCTTCATGCGTCCCTGGGCCGGCGGGGTCGCCGATCGCCGGGGGCGACGGGTACTGATGGTGGCCGGGGCGTCGCTGTTCGCCGTGTCGGTCGCCGGATACCTCATCGCGACGTCGGTCGAGGTGCTGGTGGCGATGCGCCTCGTGACCGGCGCCGGTGAGGCGCTGTTCTTCGTGGCCGCGCTCGCCGCGAACGTGGATCTCGCACCCCCGGAACGACGCGGCGAGGCTTTCAGCTTCGCCTCGCTCGCGCTGTACATCGGCTTGGGGGCGGGACCGTTCATCAGCGAGACGCTGATCGAGCACCTGGGCTTCAACGCCGTGTGGGTCGGTGCGATCGTCCTGGCGACGATCGCCGTCGGGCTCGCGCTGCTGCTGCCTTCGATGACACCGGCCGAGGGCGATACGCCCGAGCGGCATCGGTTGATCCACCCCGCGGGTCTGCTGCCAGGTCTCGTGCTGGCCGCGACGATCTGGGGGATGGCGGGGTTCCTGACGTTCGTGCCCCTGTACGCGCTCGATCTGGGGATGAGCGGAGCGGGCTTCGTGATCGGGCTGTTCTCGGGGATCGTCGTGGTGATCCGGAGCGCCGGTGCGCGCATCCCCGACCGGCTGGGCCCGGGGCGGTGCACCCGTATCGCGCTGGTGCTGACGGCGCTGGGGCTTGCGGTGGCCGGCGTCTGGCAGGCGCCGGCAGGGCTGGTCGCCGGCGCGGCGATCCTGGGAGTCGGGATCGCGCTGTTCACCCCCGCGCTCTTCGCCCTGGCGGTCGATGGGATCGCCGCGAACGAACGGGGAGCGGTGATGGGGACGACGAGCGCCTTCCTCGACATCGGGTTCGGCCTCGGCCCGGCGACGCTCGGGTTCGTCGCTGCCGGATTCGGCCGCAGCGGCACGTTCATCGCCGGGTCGATCGTGGCGATCGCGGGCTTGGCGCTCGTGATCTCGACCAACCTGGGGCGCCGCACCTCTAGCATGCGCGGGTGCGCATCCTGATCTGGCATGGCTGGCTGCTCGAAGGTTCGGGCTCGAACGTCGTCACCGCTCGCACCGCAGAGGCGTGGCGAGCCGCCGGCCACGACGTCGCGCTGGTGTGCCAGGAACGCCACCCCGAGCGGTATCCGTGGATCGATGCCGACGGTCTCGTCGACGCCGACGGCCCGGGCGAACCCACCGAGCGCCGGCAGCGACCCGCCGGCTCGGGTCGGTGCGTGCTGCTTCGCCCTCTGATCGGACCGATGCTGCCGGTGTTCGTCGTCGACCGCTATGAGGGCTTCGACGACGTGCGCCGGTTCCCGGACCTGTCGGACGCCGAGCTCGAGCGCTACCTGTGGGCCAACGTCGAGGCACTGCGGGCCGCGGTGGCGTGGCACGGCAGCGAGATCGTCGTGACGGGCCATGCGATCCCCGGAGCGGCGATCGCACGACGCGCGCTGGGGGCGGGGCGATACGTCGCCAAGATCCACGGCAGCGACCTGGAGTACGCGGTGCGCCTGCAGGATCGCTACCGCGAACTGGCCCGCGAGGGACTCGGCGGCGCACGCGCCGTGATCGGCGCGGCCAACGAGGTGCTCGAGCGGTGCGCGGGCTTCGTGCCGGAGATGCGTGACCTGGGCCGCGTCGTCGCGCCCGGCGTCGACGTCGGCGCCTTCCGACGTCGGCCTCGCGCCGATGCGCTGATCGACGTCGCGGATCGTCTGGCGGTCGATCCCGACACGGCCCGCGGTCGGCCGGCGGACACCGACGCGCTGGTCGAGCGGGCCCTCGAGGCGAGGGATGCGTCGGTGCTCGCTGAGCTCGCGGGGACCTATGACCAGGCCGTGCCCGAGCCTGAGGCGGCCGAGCGGCTGCGGGCGCTCGCGGCCGGCGACGCGCCGATCGTCGGCTACCTCGGGAAGCTGATCCCGCAGAAGGGCGTCGAGCTCGCGCTCTGCGCCCACCAAGGGATGGCGCACGACGCCGCGATGCTGGTCGTCGGGTTCGGCTCCCACCGGGAGTGGCTGGCTGCGCTCGCGAACGCGTTGCGCCGAGGAGACCGCGCCGCCCTCACGTGGCTGCGCGATGTCGGCGGCATGCCGATCGGAGACGCTCGTCCCGCGGTCGACGGCCCTCACCGCGAGGTGATGTTCGCCGGGCGGCTCGATCATCGCTATGCGCCTGACGCCCTCGCCGCGATGGACGTGATGGTGGTGCCGTCGATCCTGCACGAGGCGTTCGGCATGGTGGCGGCCGAGGCCGCCGCGGCGGGCGCCCTTCCGATCGTCGCGCGGCACTCCGGCCTCGCCGAGGTGGCGGCGGCCCTCGAGTCCACGGTCGGCCGTGCGGGGATGTTCTCGTTCGAGCCCGGCGACGGCTCGGTCGACCGGCTCACGACGAGCATCGACCGCCTGTTGGCGCTGCCATCGGAGGAGCGTGATGAGTTGAGCGCCGGCGTGAGCGCATTCGTCGGCCGCGAGTGGACGTGGGAGCGGACCGCCGAGAGGATCCTCGCCGCCTGGTGACTCCCGCGGGAGAGGCGGTGCCACTTCCGTTGACTAGGCGGGGACCTCCGTAGTGGGACCAGCGACAGAACAGGGAGGTCCTTGCCCAGTCGCCGCGCCCTCGCAGCGTGCTGGTATTCGTCGCGCTCGATCGCCGGACCGACCTGTCACACGGACTCGATACCGTGCGGGCATGACCGCGACCGTGACAGCGCTCGACCACCTGCACCACATGCTGGGCTCCGACGCCGCGTTCCGGCCGGGGCAGCTCGAGGCGATCGATGCGGTCGCGCGCGACCGAGGACGGGTGTTGCTCGTGCAGCGGACCGGGTGGGGGAAGTCGGCCGTCTACTTCATCGCGACGAAGCTGCTTCGCGAGCGGGGCGCCGGTCCGACGCTGCTCGTCTCCCCCCTGCTCGCGTTGATGCGCAACCAGATCGAGATGGCCGGGCGCATCGGCGTGCGAGCCGAGACGATCAACTCCACCAACCCCGAGGAGTTCGAGCCGATCGCCGAGCGACTCGCGGACGGCGAGATCGACCTGCTGCTCGTCTCTCCCGAGCGGTTCGCGAACGAGCGGTTCCGCGACCGCATGCTCAGCGTGATCGCGCGCACGGTCGGCCTGCTCGTGGTCGACGAGGCGCACTGCATCAGCGACTGGGGCCACGACTTCCGGCCGGACTACCGGCGCATCGTGCGCGTGCTCGAGGTGCTACCGCCCGACGTGCCGGTGCTCTGCACCACCGCCACCGCGAACGACCGCGTGATCGCCGACATCACCGATCAGCTCGGCGACCGCCTCCAGACGTTCCGGGGATCCCTCGATCGGGAGAGCCTCGCGCTCGCCGTCGCCGACGTGCCGAGTCAGGCTGAACGCCTCGCGTGGCTGGCGGAGGCGCTCCCCGCGCTCGACGGTTCGGGCATCGTCTACGTGCTCACGATCGCCGACGGCGAGCGGGTGGCTGCGTTCCTTCGCCGGCAGGGCGTCGATGCCGAGGCCTACAGCGGCGCCACCGACAACGACGACCGCGTGCGGCTCGAGCAGGCGCTGCTCGCGAACGAGCTGAAGGCGCTCGTCGCCACGAGCGCGCTCGGCATGGGGTTCGACAAGCCCGACCTCGGCTTCGTGATCCACTACCAGAGCCCCGGTTCCCCGATCGCCTACTACCAGCAGGTCGGGCGCGCCGGGCGCGCGCTCGATCACGCGCCGGCGGTGCTGCTCTGCGGCGTCGAGGACAGCGAGATCCAGGACTACTTCATCGAGACGGCGTTCCCTCCCCGCGAGCAGGCCGAGCGCATCGTCGAGCTGCTCACCGACGCCGTGGAGCCGATGTCGCTCAACGACCTCATGGCGACCGTCAACGTGCGCCGGGGACGACTGGAGTCGATGCTGAAGGTGCTCGAGGTCGAAGGCGCCGTCGCGCGCGAGCGCGGCGGGTACGTGCGCACAGCCGAGGCTTGGACGTACCCGGCCGAGCGTGTCGAGCACATCACCGCGCTGCGCCGCCACGAGCAGGATGCGATGCGCCGGTACGCCCGGCACGACGGGTGCCTGATGGAGTTCCTGCGCCGCGAGCTCGACGATCCGGGCGCGGAACCCTGCGGACGGTGCATGTGGTGCACGTCGACGCCCCTGCTGGTCGATCCCTCGCCCGACGCGCGAGCCGCCGCCCGCGAGCATCTGCGCGGCTTCGACCTGTTCGTGGATCCGCGGAAGCAGTGGCCATCGGGACTCACGGCGTTCGGGCTGCCGAAGGGACGGATCGCCGAGGAGGAGCGCCCGCTCGTCGGGCGGGCGCTCTCGGTCGTGGGCGACGGCGGCTGGGGCCGGCTCGTGGCCGCCGGGCGCGGCGAGGACGAGCGCTTCGCCGACGACCTGGTGACCGCGAGCACCGGCGTTGATCGCCGAACGGTGGAAGCCCGAGCCCGCCCCCACCTGGGTGACCTACGTGCCGTCGATGACCCATCCCGAGCTCGTGCCCGGCTTCGCCGAGCGGCTCGCCGAAGCGCTCAGGCTCCCGTTGCTCGAGGTGGTACGCAAGGTCGCCGAGAACCAGCCGCAGGCCGCGATGCGCAACAGCGCCCAACAGGTCCGCAACGTCTGGGACGCGTTCGAGGTGCAAGGCGACGTTCCGCAGGGTCCGACGCTGCTCGTCGACGATCTCGCCGACTCGAAGTGGACGCTCACGGTGATCGCGCGCGCCCTGCGCCTGGCGGGGAGCGGCCCGGTGCACCCGTTCGTGCTCGCCACGGCGATCGCCGGCTGAGCCAACGGCTCTGCGGCGCATCGAGCCTTGGACTGGCGCTAAGGTTCCCGGGATGCACGACCTGCCCACCGGCACGGTGACCTTCATGTTCACCGACATCGAAGGCTCGACCCGACTGCTGCAACACCTCGGGCGCGACGGCTTCGTGCGTGAGTTGGACCGTCATGCCGAGATCGTGCGCACCGCGGTGACGGAGAACGGTGGCGTCGAGATCCGCACCGAGGGCGATGCGTTCTTCGTGGTCTTCTCGTCCGTGGACGCCGCGGTCCGCGCGGCCGTCGCGGCCCAACGCGGACTCGCGGCGCATCCGTGGAAGGACGGATCCGCCATCAGGATCCGGATCGGCCTGCATACCGGCGAGGGCGAACTCGGCGGTGACGACTACGTGGGCATCGACGTACACCGGGCCGCCCGCATCGCCGCCAGCGGGCACGGCGGACAGATCGTGCTGTCGGAGGCCACGCGGTCACTCCTCGCCGGCCGGTGTCCCGACGGGGTCGCGGTCCGCGACCTGGGACCGCATCGGCTGAAGGACTTCGACGATGAGCAGTCCCTCCACGATCTCGTGATCGAGGGCCTCGAACACGACTTCCCGCCGCTCTCGACGGCGGGCGGCCGTCACACGAACCTGCCTCCCCAGCGCACATCGTTCATCGGACGCGGCTCCGCGATCGTCGAGATCAGCGTCCTCCTCGACGAGGCACGCCTCGTCACGCTGACGGGCCCCGGAGGCACAGGGAAGACCCGACTGGCGCTCGAGGTCGCGGAGGCGCGCCTCGATCGGCACGACGAGGTCTGCTTCGTGGACCTGAGCTCGGTCGAGGATCCTGCGCTCGTCGCGCCGACGATCGCCGGCGCGCTGCGACTGCGAGCGTTGCCCGGCGTCGACCCCGGCCAGGCGCTGCACGAACGCCTCAGACGCGGGCACCTGTTGCTCGTGCTCGACAACCTCGAGCAGCTCGCGTCCGGGGCCTCCTCGATCGTCGGTTCCCTGCTCGATGCGGTCCCCCAACTCACGATCCTCGCCACGAGCCGCATCGTGCTGCACGTGGCGGGGGAACGGGAATACAGGGTGCCGCCGCTCACACTCCCCGACGACCTGGACGTCTCCGCCATCGCGTCATCGGATGCGGTGCGACTCTTCGTAGAGCGCGCCGAGGCATCGCGGCAGGGGTTCCGGTTGACCGACGGGAACGCGGCCGCGGTCGCCGAGATCGTCGCCCGTCTCGACGGTCTGCCGCTCGCCCTCGAGCTCGCAGCCAGCCGCCTGCGTGTGCTCGACCCCGCCTCGCTGGCCGGCCGGCTGGAGCAGCGGCTCCCGTTGCTCACGGGTGGACCGCGCGACGCACCCGAGCGCCAGCGGACCCTCGAGGAGACCATCAGATGGAGCGAGGAGGCGCTCCCCCCCGATGCCCGGCGCCTCTTCGCCCGCCTCGCCGTGTTCCCGGGTGGGTGCACGATCGAGGCCGCAGAAACGGTGTGCGGCGGCGGCACAGATGTGCTGGACGCACTCGGCGTGCTCATGGATCACAGCCTCGTGCGACGGTTCGAGGCCGACGGGTCGGTGCGGATCTCGATGCTCGAGACGATCCGCGAGTACGCGGCGCTGCGATTCTCCGAGATCGACGCCGGCGAGCGGTCCTCGATCGAGCGGCGGCACGCCGAACAGGTCAGGGTCCTTGCCGAGCGTGCCCAGCCGCACCTCACTGGGCAGCAACAACTGCGTTGGTTCGAGATGCTGGACCTCGAGCTCGAGAACATCCGGGCGGCGCTCGACCGAGCCGAACGCGTCACGGATCCCGACGAAGTCGCGACGGGGTTGCGCACGGCGGCCGCGCTCTGGCGCTACTGGCAGCGACGCGGCCACTTCGCCGAGGGGCGCGCCAGGCTCGAGCGTCTCCTCTCGAAGCCGCAGGCCCAGACCCGCGAAGCCCCCCGAGCGCTTGCCCTCGGCGCCCTGGGCAGCATCGACTACTGGCTCACGAACTACGACGCGATGCAGGCGTCGTACCAAGAAGCCGCCGACATCGCTCGATCGCTCGGGGACCGTCGACTCCTGGCCCGAGCGCTGTTCCACCTGACCTTCACGCCCGTGGTCGCGGGAAACCCCGAGGAAGGGATGCGACTCCTCGAGCACTGCTTGGAGGTCGTCGAGCCGGACGACCTCCCGATGCAGGCGGAGCTGTGGGGCAGCATCGGAGTCGGTCGGCTGTTCTCGGGCGATGCCATCGGTGCCACCGAACCGATCGAGCGAAGCATCACTCTGTACCGAGAGGTCGGCGAGCAGCTCGCACTCTGCGAGTCGCTGATCGCGCTCGCGGGGGTGTACCTGGTGCTCGAACGAACGGAGGACGGCCTGCCACACCTCGCCGAGGCGACGGCCATCGCGTGCGCCTCGGGGAACCCGATCCTGCTGGCGACCGTGCTGGGGCCCCATGCGCTGATCGCGAACCTCACGGGACGGGCCGATCGCGCCGCGACCCTGGTCGGCGCGTCGAGTCGACTCGAGCGCGAGTACGACGTGAACTTCCCCGAGGTGGGACTCGCGTTCTTCGGCGACCCCGCAGAGCAGGCACGCGCCGCGATGGGGGACGATGCGTTCGAACTCGCATGGGCTGAAGGAGAGGCCATGACGCTCGCGCAGATGATCGAGCTGTTCGAGGACGACGGCGGATAGTCAGGTCGATCTCACCTCAGGGTCTGCACGGCGGACCGAGCCGTACACTCGCGGGACGGAGGAGAGAGCACATGACGAAGGGCATCCTGGAACGCCTGGCCGAGGGTCCCGTGCTCGGCGACGGCGGCTACCTGCTCGAGCTCGAGAAGCGGGGGTACGTGCAGGCGGGACCGTTCACCCCCGAGGTGGTGATCGAGCACCCGGAGGCGCTCGAGCAACTGCATCGGGAGTTCCTGCGCTCGGGCGCCGAGGTGCTGCAGACGATGACGTTCTACGCGAGCGACGACAAGCTCGCGACCGTCGGTCTCGGCGGCGCCGTCGACGAGATCAACCGCAACGCCGTGCGCATCGCGCGCGAGGTGGCGACCGAGGGCGACGCGCTCGTGGCCGGCAACCTCTCACTCACGTGGGCCTACGACCCGAAGGATCCCGCCAGCCCCGATCACGTGCGGGCCCTGCTCGATCGCCAGCTGCAGGACCAGGTCGACGCGGGACCACCCGACTTCTTCATCGGGGAGACGTTCTCGTTCCTCGGCGAGGCGCTGCTGTTCGTGGAGCGTGCGAAGCGGACCGACCTGCCGGTGATGGTGACGATGTCGTTCGAGACCCTGCCGGCCCGGGCGTACGAGGGCGACGCACCGGGTGAGTGCGCGAAACGGCTCGCCGACGCCGGCGCCGACATCGTCGGAGTGAACTGTCTGAACGCCCCGGCGCAGCAGCTACCGATCGCGACACAGATGGTCGCGGCAGTGGGCGGCGTCGTGCCGGTCGCGGCGCAGCCGGTGGCCTACGCGACGACCGAGGACCAGGCAGACTTCACCTCGACCGACGAGTTCCCGCTCGCCTTGACGGCGATCACCCTCCCCCGCGGCGACCTCGCCCGCTTCGCGGCCGAAGCCCGAGACGCGGGCGTCCGATACATCGGATCGTGTTGCGGCTCCGTCGCCGAGCACGTGCGCGAGATGGCGAAGGTGCTCGGCAAGCTCCCCGATCGCGAACGCGAGTGGCGCTCGCCAACGGGCAAGGCGATGTCGGCCAAGGAGTACTACGAGGACAAGCGCTAGCCGCTCCGTCGTTCCTCGCGTTCCACGGTGACGATGCATGCTTGATGGCATGGCCGACGCCCCCACCCTCAGGGATCGGTTGCTGCGAGGACTGATCGCCGTCGCCACGTTGCTCGTGGTCTCGGTCGCGGCGATCGCGTTCGCCCTGCGGGTCACACCCGAGCAGTCTGTCTCCGCACTCGGACAGACCGTGGCCGTGGGCACGGCGCCGCCATCGTGGAGCACGTCGGGCCCGGGTGAGGTCGTCCTCTTCGGACGGTCCCTGCCGACCGAGGTGGAGTTCGTGGGACCGGTGCGACCCCGCCTCGCCCTCACCGAGATCAGCCTCGACACCCAGGTGCAGGAGGCGTTCTCGCCGCCTGGGCGCGCCGCGGCGGCCGCGGAGCTCGGCGAGGCCCTGGCCGCAGGGTGGCGGCGCTACTTCGCGTGGGAGATCGCCTTCGTCACGCTCGGTGCCGTCGTGATGCTCGGCGCCATCGCCGGGTGGCGCGGTGCCGGCTGGAAGCGGACCACGGTGATCGTGCTCGGCGGACTGGTGTTCGTCCAGGCGGTGAACCTCGCCGCGATCATGGTCACCGCCTTCACCGCACCCGACACCCTGCGCGGGGTGGGCAGCGTGAACGAGCTGGTGGGCCGGGACGAGTTGCGACCGATCCCCGCCGCCAGCGGTCCGACGCAGACCGACGTGCAGGCGGTCGTGCTCGGGGATTCGACGGCGGCCGGGCTCGGCGGCCCGCCCCTCACCGACGCCGCGCCCGACGACACCGCCTGCCAACGCAGCTCGATCGCGTTCGCGGAGACCCTGGCCCGGGTCAACGAGTGGAACGTCGACAACCTGGCCTGCAGCGGGGCGACGATCGACGAGGGCATCCTCGGCGCGCAGCTGGTGGGGAATCAGCGGATCGCGCCGCAACTGGCCGTCGCGAAGCGAGCGAGCGCGGCCGAGGTGGTGATCGTCAACGTGGGCGCGAACGACATGCGGTGGAGCAGCCTCGTCTTCCTCTGCGCGGCGTCGACATCGTGCGACAACCGCGCCCTGACGGCGTTGTTCCAGCGATCGCTCGACGACTTCACGCAGGACTACTACGAGATGCTACGCCAGTTGTCGGCGATCCCCGGCGACCCGCTCGTGCTGATCAACCGGTACTACGCGCCGTTCGATCCCACCCTCGACTGCCTCGAGCCGCTCGGACTGACGAGCGAGAAGCTCGTGGTGCTCCTCGACCGACTCGACGCCCTGAACGACGTGTTGACCGCGGGGGCCGAGGCGTTCGGACACCGCACGGTGCAACCCGACTTCACCGGGCACGAGCTGTGCACCGACCAGAGCTACGTGCAGGGACCCGAGGACCCGGCGCCACTGCATCCCAACGCGCGGGGCCACCTGGTGATCGCGCTCGCCGACGAACGCGCGCTGCTCGACGAGTCGGCGTGATCCCCGTCCGTCCTCGGGCTCAGGCCTGTCGCTTCGCGACCACGCGTTCGTAGATCACGAGCAGGACGATCGCGGCGATGATCGACCCGATCCACGCGATGCCCTCATTGCCATCGAAGATCGCGTTCCAGATGAACCCGCCGACGATGGCGCCGACGACGCCGAGGATCATGGTGGCGATCCATCCCATCGACTGCTTGCCCGGCAGGAGCAGCCGCGCCAATCCGCCGATGATGAGTCCCGCGATGATGTACCAGACGATGTCGAAGAACCCGATGTCATCCATGGTGAAGCGGCGCTCCTTCCGATGATGCTCGCTCGTCCACGAGCCCTGCGGCGCATCGTAGGGCGGCGGTCGCGGGGAGCGCAAACGACCCCGCCGGATGCATAGACTCGCGCCCGACCGCGTTCCAGGAAGCCGACGAGTAGGGGGAGACGACATGACGCTGCCGGAGCACACCAGGTTGAACTGGGGACCGTGGTACCGCCGATCGCCGTTCTTCGAGGCGACCTTGCGCGCCGGTTGCTCCGCCTACGACGTCTATCAGCACATGTACCACCCGAACACCTACGGCGATCCCACCGAGGAGTACTGGGCCCTCGTGAACGACGTGACGCTGTGGGACGTGAGCGTCGAGCGGATCGTCGAGATCACCGGTCCCGACGCGAGCGCGTTCACGAACCTGCTCACCTGTCGCGATCTCACGTCCTGCGCCGTGAAGCAGGGCAAGTACATGCTCGTGACGGCCGAGGACGGAGGCATCGTGAACGACCCGGTGCTGCTCCGGGTCGAGGAGGACAGGTGGTGGCTCGCGCTCGCCGACTCTGACGCCGGCCTCTACGCGATGGGCGTCGCGGTGAACTCCGGCCTCGATGTGAAGGTCACGCACCCTGAGGTCTACCCCGTGCAGGTGCAGGGCCCGAAGGCCAAGGACACGATGCGCGACCTGTTCGGCGACTGGATCCTCGACATGAAGTACTACTGGTGCGACGAGGCCGATCTCGACGGTATCCCGGTCGTGATCAGCCGAACGGGCTGGACGGCGGTGGTCGGCTACGAGATCTACCTCCGTGAACCGAGCCGGGGCGACGAGCTGTGGGAACGCATCCTCGACGCCGGGAAGCCGTACGGCATCCGCGTGACGCCCTCGTCGGACATCCGACGCATCGAAGCCGGCATCTTCGACTGGGGCTCCGACATCGGCCTCAACGACAACCCCTTCGAGGTGACCGGGCTCGAGCGGCTCGTCGAGGAGCAGGACGCCGCCTACATCGGCAAAGAAGCGCTCGAGCGCATCCGGAACGAGGGAGTCTCGCGCAAGCTCGTCGGCATCGAGCTCGAAGGGGAGCCGGTCGAGCAGCCCACCCAGCACTGGCCGGCATCACATGGCGGTGAGACGGTCGGCCACGTCACCGACGCATGCTGGTCGCCGCGGTTGGAGAAGAACATCGGATACGTGTGGGTGCCGATCGGGCTGGCCTCGCCCGGCACGCGGCTCGACGTCGAGACCGACGACGGCACCCGCGTCGGCACGACCGCCGCGATCCCGTTCATCGATCCCCAGAAGAGGGTGCCCGCCGCGTAGCGAGCCCGACTCGGGGCCGCGCGACGAGCTTGCGGATCTCCGACACCCACAGCACGATGCTCGCCGCCACGATCGTGACCCCCCACTGCGCTGCGGTGAGTGACCCCGTGCCGAACGCCTTGTTGAGGAACGGCAGATAGACGACCGCGACCTGCAACAACGCGGAGAGCGCGACCGCGCCCCACAGCCACGCGTTCGAGAACAGACCGAGGAACGCGCTCCGATGGTCCGAGCGCGCGTTGAAGACGTTGAAGAGCTGGGCGAGCACGAGCGTCGTGAACGCCATCGTGCGCGCGACTCGCTCGCCCGACGTGCCCTCGAACAGGCCGCCGGGCAGCTCGAGGTCGAGCACGAAGAGGGTGGCCAGCGCCATCGCCGTGCCGTTCAGCGCGATGCTCACCCACATCGGACCGTCGACCACCCGTGCAGTGCGCGAGCGGGGTGGTCGGAGCATGCGCCGGGCGTCGGGCGGATCCATGCCGACGGCCAGGGCAGGCGCCGCATCGGTGAGCAGGTTGATCCACAGGATCTGGGTCGCGAGCAGCGGCGTCACGATGCCGTCGCTGCCGCTCGTCAGCCCGAGCACGCCCGCGAACACGATGCCGAGGAACATCGTCATGACCTCGCCCGTGTTCGAGGACAGCAGGTAGCGGATGAACTTCCGGATGTTCGCGAAGATCGACCGGCCCTCCTCGATCGCGGCCACGATCGTCGCGAAGTCGTCGTCGGTGAGGACCATGTCGGAGGCTTCCTTGGAGACATCGGTGCCCGTGATGCCCATCGCGACACCGATATCGGCCGTCTTCAGGGCTGGAGCATCGTTGACTCCGTCGCCGGTCATCGCCACCACGTCGTCGGCGCCTTGCAGGGAACGCACGATCCGCAGCTTGTGCTCCGGGCTCACCCGCGCGTACACGTTCACGCGGCCGACCGTCTCGTCGAGGGCCCGGTCGTCCATGCGCTCGAGCTCGATGCCGCTGGCCACAGGCGCGTCGACCGCGGCGATGCCGACCTCCCCAGCGATCGCACGCGCGGTGGTCGGATGATCACCCGTGATCATCATCACCCGGACGCCCGCGCCCCGCGCCGCGGCAACCGCCGCGGCGGCCTCCTCGCGCGGAGGGTCGATGATGCCGAGCGTGCCGAGGAAGGTGAGGTCGAGCTCCAGCTCCTCCCCAGGTCCCTCGTAGTCGTCGTCGTCGATGTGCCGCTCGCCGATGGCCAACGTGCGCATCGCTCGTGCGGCCAGGTCCTCCACTTCGAGCAGGATCTGCTGTCGCCGCTGCGGCGTGAGCGGAATCACCTCGTCGTCGCGACGTTCGTGGGTGCATCGCGTCAGCAGTACGTCGGGCGCGCCCTTCGTCACGACTCGCAGATCGCGCGACGCCTCGTCGACGTGCACGGTGCTCATCAGCTTGCGCTCAGACGAGAACGGCACCTCGTCGATGCGCTGGAGCCGCGAGGCGTCCTCGGCGGGTGCCTCGCCGACCTTCCCCGCGGCCGCGACCAACGCACCTTCCGTCGGGTCTCCACGGACGACCCACGTGCCGTCCTGCTCCTCGATCGTCGCGTTGGACGCGAGAGCCGCCGTACGCAACACGCGACGGATCTCGCCAGCGTGCGGCATCTCCTGCAGCCGGAGCCCAGCGACGTCGGTGACGTCGCCGAACGGATCGTAGCCGGTGCCACCCAGGACCGCCGTCCCCGACGGTGTCACCGCCTCACGCACGGCCATCTCGTTGCGGGTGAGCGTGCCGGTCTTGTCGGTGCAGATCGTGGTGGCAGCACCGAGCGTCTCCACGGCCGAGAGCCGGCGGATGATCGCGTGCCGGTCTGCCATGCGCTGCACGCCGAGCGCGAGCACCACGGTGAGGATCGTCGCCAGTCCCTCGGGCACCGCGGCGACCGCGAGCGAGACCCCGATCAGCATCACGTCGATCAGTGCGGCCGTGCCCTCGACCTGGGAGACGGAGAGGATCGAGGCGATCACGACGACAGCGATCGCAACAACCGCGACGCCAAGCAGGCGACCGATCCGGGCGATCTCACGCTGCAACGGCGTCTCGTGGCGCTCAACCGTCTCGAGCAGTCCGGCGATCCGGCCGAGCTCGGTTGCCATGCCCGTGGCCGTCACGACCGCGGCCCCGCGGCCATGGGTCACGACCGTGCCCGAGAACACCATGTCGGTGCGGTCGCCGAGGGCCGCGTCGCCCTCGACTGGGTCAGGGCCCTTCGCGACCGGCTCGCTCTCCCCGGTCAGTGCTCCCTCTCCGGTGCTGAGCGCGACGCTGCGTACCACGCGGGCGTCGGCGGCGATCGCGTCGCCTTCCTCCAACGCGAGCAGGTCGCCGGGCACGAGCTGGCGGGCGGGAACCGAGCCGACCCTCCCGTCACGGACGACCCTCGCCGTGACCTCGGTCAACGCCCGTAGCGCGGCGATCGCCCGCTCGGCTCTCGCCTCTTGCACGTCCCCGAGCGTCGCATTCAGCAGCACGATGGCCAGGATCACGATCGAGTCGATCGGCAACCCGAGCACGCCCTCGAGCAACCACACGCCGGCCGCGATCGCCGCGGCGGCGAGCAACAGGATCACGAGGGGGTCGGCGAACTGGCGAGCGAACCGACGCCATCGCGGCTCGGGGGGTTCCTCGCGCAGCGTGTTCGGACCGACGCTCGCGAGCCGCTCGCCCGCTCCTTCCGTCGTGAGCCCCCGTTCCAGATCTGTCTCGAGCGCGTGAGCCACCGACGCAGCGTCGAGCGCATGCGGCGCCTGGTCGACCACGGTCATACAGGCATGATGGCGCGTCCAACGCGGTTACGACCGGCCGTGCCACCGCGACCCAGTCCTCGCGGGACCTGTGGACCGGGTCGCGCCCGGGCGCGCGAACGACGATGATGGTGGCACACGGCCCTGGAGGGATGACGATGACGGAGAGCATCTACCGAGTCACCGAGGTGATCGGCACCAGCGCGGTGTCATGGGAGGACGCCGCGAAGAACGCGGTCGAGACCGCTGCGGAGTCCCTACGTGACCTGAGGGTCGGCGAGGTCGTGAAGCTCGATCTCACGATCGAGGACGGCAAGGTCGCGCACTATCGCGCGCGGGTCAACATCTCGTTCAAGTACGAGCACGAGTGAGACGCGCGATCACCGCGGCACGCTGAACGCGCCCGAGACGATCGGGAGGCGGGCAGGGTGCCCGGCTACTTGTTCAGGTTCCAGTCCGAGGAGCTCGAGCCGCCCTTGCCCTTGGCCTTCTTGGCGGCTCGCTTCTCTTTCAAGGTCTTGCTCGCCGCCGTCTTCGAGCCCTTCGCGCCGCCCTTGTCCTTGCTAGCCATGACGTCCCCTTCCATGGGCGATGTGTGGGCCTACGATGCCACACATCGGCGTTGCGGTCGACGGACACTCGCGTCGGCCTTCCGGACTCAGGCCACGTCGAGTGAGCCGAACTCCGGGGCGTGCAGGAGAGGATCGGCCAGGCCGAGTCGAAGCAGCAACCAGAAGGAGAGCTCGACCGAGGGTCCGACGAAGAGAGCGAGCACCAGGGTGCCGATGCCCGCGAGGCCGCCGAGCAGCAGCCCAACGGCGAGTACCGTCACCTCGATCGAGCCGCGCACGATGCCGATGCGCCACCCGGTGCGCCTCGTGAGCGCCAGCATGAAGGAGTCGCGCGGACCCGCGCCCATGCCTGCACCGATGTAGAGAGCCGACCCGACCCCGAAGAGCCAGACGCCGAGCGCCACGAGCCCGACCCGAACACCGAGTGAGGCGCTCGAGAGCTGTTCGACCCACCCGATCGCGCTGAACACGTCGATCGCGAGCCCGATCACCACGGCGTTCGCGATCGTCCCGAAGCCCGGCGGTGCACCGCCGATCCAGGCGATCGCCACGATGACGAGTCCCACGACGACGGCTGCCGTGCCCAGCGTCAACGGAGTGTGCTGCGCGATGCCCATGTGCAACACATCCCACGGCGGCACGCCGAGCTGGGACTCCAGCATCGCGACGATCGCCACGGCGATCAGCACCAATCCCACGAACAGCGCGACGAGTCGCGACGGCAGTGAACCTCGGAGCAGGGGCGCATCCTTCACAGATGCACGGTAGCGACGTGATCCCCGCGGCACCATTACGGGGTAGGTCAGGTGAGATAGGCTCGTCGATGCGTTGGATGAAGTCGCTGGCGAGCAAACTGTCGGGATGGCTTTCACGCCACCCCGACGATGATCCCGATGCCCCCCAGCACGACCCCTCCTACCTTGAGAACCCTCACGGCGGCGGCGGCGGGGGTGGGGCGGGCGGCTAGCCGCCAGCAAACCCGACGTACCTCTTGCTGGTCGTCATCGCCACAGCGACCGGCAGGCGGGGGCGGGGTTATCGGCTCCCGGGACGCCTCATCTGCCAGAGCGCCGATCGTCCTTCCCGAGCTCCTCGAAACGCGCATACGCCAGACCCAACGCCGCGGTGAACACGGCGATGAAGATCACGGCTCCGATCGCGAAGATCGTCCCGTCACCGAGAGCGAGCAGCGGGGTCACCGTGCCGCTCCCCTCGGGCTGAGGAGGGCGCCGAGCGCGAGGATCGAGGGGACCCACAGGCCCACGAAGAGCCCCAGCTCGCGATCGGGTTCGCCGAATGCCCCGAACCACAGCGCGACCGAGAGCAGGAACGATACGAACGCGGCGCCGAGGATGGTCAGGATCGCTGCCTTCGTTCCGAGCTTCATCATGTTCTCCTTCCGTCGAGCGCGATTCGGAACCCATGCGCCGTTGGACGCGAGCCGGGCACGTCGTGCATGGTTTCTGAGAGCGGTGAGAGACCTGAACCCTCTTCTCCCGGGGCCTGGGGCGTCCCGCTTCCGGCGAGCGAGGCTTCCATCGCGTATCCTTGGCGAAGACCGCGCCGATCTCGAACGAGACGCGCGCGCGACGAAGTCTCGCGATCCTTCGCACGCACCGCCCTCCTGGGCGTTCCTGCGCAGAGGCGCCTGCCCTCGACGCGCACCGAACGACGACCAGGAGAGGACACCCGAACCGTGCCTACCAGCACCGCAACAGCTCGATCCATCGACCGCGAGCCCGACCAGCCCACGTTCAGGGCGCTCGGCGTCTCGGAACCCGTCTCACAGGCCCTGCGGATGCGGGGCGTCGAGCGTCCATTCGCGATCCAGTCGCTCGTGCTGCCCGACGCGCTCGCAGGGCGTGACGTGCTCGCCCGCTCGCGCACGGGTTCGGGCAAGACGCTCGCTTTCGCCGTGCCGCTCGTCGAGCGCCTGCACCCGAGCGGGAAGAGCCCGACCGGCCTGATCCTGGCGCCCACGCGCGAGCTCGCGAGCCAGGTGACCGAGGAGTTCCGGGCGATCGCCGACGTGCGCCACCTGCAGGTGGCGTCGGTCTACGGGGGCGTCGGCATCGGCCCGCAGGCCAAGCGCGCCCGCCACGCCGACATCGTGATCGCGACCCCGGGCCGGTTGCTCGACCTCGTGGCACGCAAGCTGTTGCGACTCGACCGCGTACGTGCGTGCGTGCTCGACGAGGCCGACCGCATGCTGGACATGGGCTTCCTGCCCGACGTGACGCGCATCCTCGAGATGCTGCGCCCCGACCGTCAGACGATGCTGTTCTCCGCGACGCTCGACGGTGAGGTCGGCCGCCTGGCGAAGCGCTTCACACGTGATGCCGTGCTGCACGAGAACGGCGAACCGGGGCCGAACATCAACCACGCCACGCATCGCTTCATCGCCGTCGAGCATCCGCAGAAGACGAGGGCGCTCGTGCGCGAGCTCGCCGCCGAGCGGGGGCTCACGTTGATCTTCGTGCGCACCCAGCGCGGCGCCGATCGCCTCGCACGGAACCTGCGCAAGGAGGGCTTCAGCGCCGGGGAGCTGCACGGCGGCATGTCACAGCCCCAGCGCGAGCGAGCGCTCGGGCGGTTCGCGAGCGGGGCCAACGACGTGCTCGTCGCGACCGACGTTGCCGCCCGCGGCCTCGACCTCGAGGACATCACGCACGTGATCAACTTCGATGCGCCGGCCGACGACAAGGCGTACGTTCATCGTGTGGGTCGCACGGCGCGGGCCGGTCGCGGTGGCGAGGGCGTCACGTTCGTCACCCCCGACCAGCGGCTCGAGGTGGGTCGCATCGCGAAGCGGCTGGACCTGCACGCGGAGTTCGTGCAGGCCGGCCTCTCGAAGCCGGCGCCGCGCCAGGGCGGCAACGGGCAGGCTCGTTCGCCGAAGGGAGGGAACACCCATCGACGTCGACAGGATCGAAGAGGCGCTCCGGCTGGTCGAGGCCGGCCAGCTCGCTGAAGCCGCGCAACTGCTCGGCCCACTCGTGAGGGGCAAGCGGTTCACGCGACCGAGTCGCATGAACGCGGAATCCGTGGAGGTCGACGAGGTCAAGGCGTGGCTCCGCGACGCGATCGCCGATCCCTCGTCGCCCGACTCTCGCTTCATGGTGGAGCGCGCCTACTACAAGCTGCGCACCCAGGCGCAGGCCTGAGGCCCCTGCGGGATCCGGCCTCCCCCGGCGACGCGGTCCATCGAGACCTTCGCCGAAGAAGTCCTCGTCGGACGGCCGATGCGGGCCATCGGTCGATCGGGCCACACTGCTCGCATGACGGACCCCCTCCCCCCGTGTCAGTACTTCGACGTCGCGCTCGTGATGCAGCAGATGATCCGCGAGCGGGAAGCCCACACCGGCGGCGATCCGACCGCCGTGGCGATCGGCGACCCCTGCGGCAAGCCCTCCGTCGGCGCGATCGATGCAGACGGGGTACGCCGCCACTTCTGTGCAGACCACGTCCTCAAGGAGCGGGTCCTCAGGGACTGAACGCACCATGAGAGCCGGGCCGAAGCGCCCATCGCACGACACCGGAGGCCGAGCACACTGACTCCAACGTCGCAGATGGGAGGTGCGGTCCGATGTCGAAGCTGGGCTGGTCGGTTGCGGCGGGCGCTGTGGGCGCGTTCGCCGGCGCCACCTATCTCGGCACGACCTGGGGGAGCACGCTCGAGGAACGGAGGCGCCGGCTTCCCAGCGACGATCTGGTGCCCGTACCGTCGTTCGCGACGAACCACGCGATCACGATGCGCGGACACGCCGACGACGTCTGGCCGTGGCTCGTGCAGACCGGGTGGCATCGCGCGGGGTGGTACACGTACCGGTGGGTCGATCGGCTGCTGTTCCCGGCGAACGCCCCGAGTGCGACTGAGATCCTGCCCGAGTTCCAGGGCCTGGCCGTGGGCGACCACGTGCCGGACGGGCCCCCCGAGAGCGGGTGTTACTTCGTGGTGGAGCGGATCGAGGCTCCACGCCTGCTGGTGTTGCGATCGCACACCCATCTGCCGCCGTGGCCCGACGATGCGTGGCTCGACTGGGTCTGGACGTGGGCCATCGATGATCTCAAGGCCGGAAGGGTCCGGGTGCATCTGCGAACGAGAGGGTCGATCGGACCCCCCTGGTTGGCCCTCGCCTATCGGGCGGCGCTCTGGACCGACTTCGTGATGGCCCGCAGTCATCTGCGCGGGCTCAGGGAACGCGTCGAGCCACGGGCTCGAGCCATGAGGAACGAACGCCGCCGGGGCGCAGGAGCGGCCCCGGCGGCGCTATGAGGAACGTCGGATCCTTCGCGATCACTCCTGTGGCGGCAGCACCACCCCATCGATCACGTGGATCACGCCGTTCGACGTGACGATGTCGGTCGTGACGACGTCGACCTCGTTGCCCTGGCCGTCGGTGATGCTGACGCCCATGTCCGAGGCCTCCACCGTGAAGGTCGCTCCGTTGACCGTGGTGACCTCGCCCGACTCCACGTCGGCCGCCATGACCTCGGCCGGCACCACGTGGTAGGTGAGGATCGAGCTGAGGAGCTCCTCGTTCTTCGGCTTGAGCAGCGTCTCGAGCGTGCCATCGGGCAGCGCCGCGAACGCCTCGTCGGTCGGCGCGAAGACCGTGAACGGCCCTTCACCGGCGAGCGTCTCGCCCAGGCCGGCCGCCTCGACGGCGGCGAGCAGGGTCGAGAAGTCTTCGTTGCCGGCGACGACGTCGGTGATCGTCTCAGTCGTCTCGGCGGGTGCCGCGGACTCCGCCCCATCCACCGCGTCCGTCGAGGACGTGTCGTCGCTGCTGCACGCCGCCGCAACGACGGAGAGGGACGCGACGACGGCGAGCGTCGTGATCAGCTTCCTGCTGCGCATCGGGTGACTCCTTCCTCGTTCGATCGATCCAGGCTCGCGGTCATCCGTGGCCTGCTGTCGGAGGTCCTTCGGAACCCATGCGCGGGCGGACCACCTCGAGCGCATCCTGCATAGGTTCTCGGGGCCGTCCTGCGCACGCGACCTCTCATGGATAGGCTGGCCGGGCCATGGCGGACCTGGTCGACATCGTCGAGCTCCGAGTGCTCGACGGACCCAACCTCTACTTCCCTCGGCCCGCCGTGAAGCTCACGCTCCGCGTCCGCGGATGGCTGCGTGCCACCGAACCCCGGCTCTCCCGTTTGGCAGCCGACATCGCCCTCCCGGGCAAGGCCATCCCGGGCAGGCATGAGAGCGAGCAGCGGCGGCGGTTCGCCGGGCGCGTCGGCGCGCACGTGGCGCGCTCGATCGCCCACGCGTCGTCGGTGCGGCTCGCCGTCCGGTGGCGCGCCGGGCCGGGTGACGACCGCATCGTGATCGCGTTCCCGTGGCGGCGACGCGATGCGGCCGAGGCGCTCGCCCGCCAGGTCGCCGCCGTGATGGGCGATCTGCTGGGCACCCGCCGATCGTTCGAACGCCTGGTCGCCGACGCCGCCGACGCCATCGCCGCCGTCGAACCGGGGCCCGCGCCGACGGTGGCCGATCCCACGGTCCCGGTGATCGCGGTGACCGGCACGAACGGGAAGACGACCACCGTGCGCCTGCTCGCCCACATCGTGCGCACCGCAGGGTGCAGCGTCGCGTACTCCTCGACCGACGGGGTCTTCCACGACGGCGAGCTCGTCGAGGCGGGCGACTACTCGGGGTTCGGTGGCGCGCAGATGGCGCTCGCACGACCGAACATCGACGTCGCGATCCTCGAGACCGCCCGCGGCGGCATCCTGTTGCGTGGTATCGGCGTCGTGCACAACGACGTCTCGGTCGTGACGAACATCTCCGCGGACCACCTCGGCCTGCACGGCGTCGACACGCTCGACCAGCTCGCCGAGGTCAAGGGCACGATCACGACGATCACGCGCCCCGAGGGGTGGCACGTGCTGAACGCCGACGATCCGCGGGTGCTCGCGATGCGCCGCCGGGCCGGGGGGCGCCCGTTCATGTGCTCGCTCGATCCGCGACAGCCCGCCCTGCGCGACGCGCTCGCAGACGGCGGTCGGGCGCTCACGGTGCTCGATCGCAGCATCGCCGAGCTCGGGAGGAGCGGTTCCAGGAAGCTCGTCGAGCTCGAACACGTACCGATGACCCTGGCCGGCATCGCGTCACAACACGTGCACAACGCGCTCTCGGCTTCCGCCGCCGCGCTCGCGATCGGGCTTCCGCGGAAGGACGTCGTCGAGGGACTACGCACGTTCCTGCCCGACCCCGAGACGAACCCGGCCCGAGCGAACGTCTACACCCTGGGCGAGCGCATCGTCGTGATCGATTACGCCCACAACGAGGCGGGCATCGAGGGCCTCGCCGAGATCGCGCAGGGTCTCTGCCCAAAGGGGGCCGAGACCTGGATCGCCTTCGGCACCGCCGGTGACCGCGACGACGCGATCCTGCACGCGCTCGGGTACCGAGCAGCCCGGGGCGCCGACCACGTCGTGATCGCGGAGCTCCAGCGTTACCTGAGGGGGCGCGAGGCAGACGACCTGGTGCGCCGGCTGCGGGCAGGAGCGGTCGACGGAGGCGCCTCCGAGGTCCCGGCGATGCCCGACGAGATCGCCGCCCTCCGCTCCATGCTCGAGCGATCGGGGCCGCGCGACGTGCTCGCGATCACCGTGCTCGCCCAGCGTCCCGAGATGTTCGCGCTGCTCGACGACGAGCTGGGCGCCCGTCGCGCCGACGCCGCGACCGTGCGGCGGCTGGTCCGGCGAGCCCGGCGATGACCCGAGGGTGGTCGACACGAGGCATGGAACGCAGGTCGAACGGGGAAGCGTGACACGATGCCGACACGAGCTGCCACCGACGTCGAGGTCACGCGGCCCGACAAGCTGCTCTGGCCCGACCTCGGCATCACGAAGCAGCGATACGTCGACTACCTCGGTGCCGTCACGGAGCACGCGCTTCCATGGCTCCGGGATCGGCCCCTCACGCTCGTGCGCGCGCCCGACGGCGTCCACGGAGCCTCGCACTACCAGAAGCAGATCTCCGGCTACGCGCCGCCATGGATCCGCCGGATCCGTGTCCCGGCACCGAGCGCGGGCCGGGATGTCGACCACGTCGTCTGCAACGACGCCGCCACGCTGGCCTGGCTGGGCAACCAGGCCTCGCTCGAGCTGCACATGGCCCCCCTCCGCGCGGACAACCTCGACCGGCTCGACCTGCTCGTCGTCGACATCGACCCACCCGACGGCGCCTTCCACGCCGCGGTCGAGGTGGCGCTGCTCGTCCTCGAAGCGCTCGACGAGCACGGACTCGGCAGCGGGATCAAGACCACGGGGGGCAAGGGTCTGCACATCGTCGTGCCGTTCGAACGACGCGTCGACACCGCCGACCTACGGCGCGCGGCCGCCCGGCTGGCCACGACGGTTACGAGCCGGCGGCCCGATCTCGCGACCGACGAGTTCCGCAAGGCCGACCGGCGGGGACGGGTCATGCTCGATCCGTCGCGCAACGGTCCGGGGGCGACGATCGTGGCGCCGTTCTCGCCTCGCGCCCGGCCCGAAGGCACCGTCTCCTTCCCGGTCGTCGCCGAGGACCTCCCCGACGTCGACCCCGGCACGTTCACGCTCGCGACCGTGCCGGACCAGCTCGACGCCGCGGGACCTCGCTACTGGCGCTCCCTGCTCGAGCGCCGGCAACGACTGCCCGCCTCGCTGCTCCATCCGGGGCCCTGATCGACGTGCTCACGAACGGGGCGATCGGCGAGCTGCTGTGGCGCGCCGCACAGGATGAGTCGGGGCATCGCCGCCAAGCATTGGGACGAGCATCGCGGGCGGCGAGGTTCTGGCCGGAAGAGGGGGCCGACCTCGCCGCCTCGGATCGATCCCTCACGGAGCTCCAAGCCGTCGGGCCTTGGGTGGCGCACATGATGCAGGAGTGGCTCGACGAGCCACAGGAGACGATCGAGCCCGAGCCGCAACGCCGCGGGTTCCTCACGTACGCGGAGGTGCGCCGGGCCCTCGATGCCTCGCCTGATTGGGAATCCCTCCCCCACGGCGACCTGCAGGTCCACAGCACCGACAGCGACGGGGCGCTTCCCCTACCGGAGATGGGCAAGGCCGCGAGATCGCTCGGGCGCACGTTCATCGCGAGCACCGACCACTCGAAGAGCCTGCAGATCGCCCACGGCATGGACGAGACCCGGCTCGCGGCCCACAGCGAGCTCGTCGACGCCTGCAACGCCGCCGCGGAAGCCGCCGGCGATCCGTTCCGCATCCTGCGATCGATCGAGATGGACGTGCTCGCGGACGGCTCGGGGGACATGGATCCGGCGGCGCTCGGATCGCTCGACCTCGTGCTCGGAGCGTTCCATACGAAGCTGCGGGAGACGGCCGACATGACCGAGCGCTACCTTGCCGCCCTGCGCAATCCGACCGTCCATGTGCTCGCGCATCCCGTGGCCCGCATGTACGGCCGACGTGTCGGCTTGCGTGCGGACTGGCCCCGCGTCTTCGAGGAAGCCGCTCGGCTCGGAAAGGCGGTCGAGATCGATGCGACGCCGGCTCGACAGGACCTGTGCGTGGAGCTCGCGCGTACGGCGGTCTCCTCGGGGGTCCGGTGGTTCTCGATCGGCAGCGACGCCCACTCCGCCGCCGAGCTCGAGTTCCTGCCGTTCGGACTGGCGATCGCCGCACTGGCCGGCGTTCCTCGCGACCGAGTGCTGAACTACCTCACGGTCGACGAGGTCGTCGCGTGGGCGCGGGCGTTGCCTTCGGCTCGTTGATCGCCGCTACCGCGCGGCCGACCGACGGTCCTCGATCTCGTCCCACACCTCGGCGGCACGGTCGACGCAGAGCACGACCAGGTCGCCCGGACGGCTGCGGTCGAGCGCGGAGCGGCATGCATCCAGCTCGTCGGTGATCAGCTCGGCCGAGCCCACGCGGGCACCATGCGCGCGGGCCTCGTCGATGCCCTGCATCACGAGCGACCCGGTCTCACCGCGGTCGCGCCCACGCGTGCGCACGTCCTCACGCACGATCACCTCGTCGAAGTATCGAGCGGCGACCCGTCCCAGCTCGCGCATGTCCTCGTCTCGACGGTCGCCCGCCGTCGCGACGACGGCGACCCGCAGGTTCGCCGACCAGGACGGCTCACCCGGGTGAGCAGGTGGCGGTTCCGAGGTCATGCGTTCGACGAAGTCGCCCACCATCTGCAAGCCGGCGGCGTTGTGCGCGTAGTCGAGCAGCACCGTGACGCCGCCCAGGTCGACGAGGTTCAGGCGGCCTGGTGCCTGGAAGAAGTCGGTCGTGAACGTGCGCAGCCCGTGGCGGATGTCGTGCAGGTGCGCCCCCGAGACGTGACAGGCCGCGACCGCGGCGAGCAGGTTCTGCACGTTCATGCGAGCGCGGCCGTCGAAGGTGGCCGGGAACTGGTGGGCGTACCCGACGGGCATCGTCCGCCGGCCGTCCCGCAGCACGATCAACTCCCCCTTGTCGTCGTGCTGCAGCACCACGGCCTTGCGGCCGCGACGCACCCAGCGCTCGATCAGCTCGTGGTCCTCGTTCATCGTGAACAGGATCACGTTGCCCGAGCAGTGCTTGCGCATCTCGAGCACGAGACGGTCGTCGGCGTTCAGCACCGCGAAGCCATCGCGCGGCACGGCTTCCACGATCACGCGCTTGACGGCCGCGAGCTGCTCGATCGTGTCGATGTCGCGCAGCCCGAGGTGATCGCCCGTGACGTTCAGGACGACCGCAACGTCGTTGCGCCCATAGCCCAGGCCCTCACGCAGGATGCCGCCCCGCGCTACCTCGAAGACGGCGAAGTCCACCCGCGGATTCTGCAGCACGGTCTGGGCCGAGCGGGGACCGCTCGCATCGACGCGCTTCGTGAGCCGGCCGTCGATGAGGATGCCGTCGGTCGAGGTCAGGCCGACCTTGTGGCCCATGTTCTTCATCACGTGCGCGATCATCCGGACGGTCGTCGTCTTCCCGTTCGACCCGGTCACCGCGACGATCGGGATGCGCGAGGGCGAGCCCGCCGGGAACAGCAGGTCGATCACGGGCCGGGCGACGTACTGCGGCTCACCGTCGGTCGGATGGGTGTGCATGCGGAACCCGGGCGCCGCGTTGACCTCGACGATCGCACCCCCGGTCTCGCGCACCGGCACGGTGATGTCGGGCGCGATGAAGTCGATGCCGGCGACGTCGAGGCCGACGACGCGGGCGGCTTCCTCGGCGATCTCGACGTTGTCCTCGTGGGCGTCCCAGGTGCGATCGATCGCGCTCCCGCCCGTCGACATGTTCCCCGTCGCCGCGAGCAGCACCATCGTGTCGGCCTCGGGCACGTCGTCGAGCTCGTAGCCCTGTGAGCGCACAAGCGCCTCGGCGACCTCGTCGATCTTGATGCGCGTGAGCACCTTCTCGTGGCCGATGCCGCGCCGTGGGTCGGCGTTCGCTTCGGCGACGAGCTCGCGCACCGTGTGCTTCCCGTCGCCGATCACGTGAGCGGGCACACGCTCGGCGACCGCGACCATGTGACCGCCGATCACGAGCAGCCGGTAGTCACGTCCGGCCACCATGCCCTCGACGACGACCCAGCCGCGGCGGCTCTCCTTGAGGGCGCGAGAGAAGGCGCCACGCACCGCTCGCACCGAGGTGAGGTCGAGCCCGACCCCACGTCCGTGGTTGCCGTCGAGCGGCTTCACCACGACCGGGAACCCGACGCGCTTAGCCGCCTCAACGGCCTCGTCCGCGGTGCGCACGATCCTCCCCGGCGGCACGGGGAGCCCCGCGGACTCCAGCAGTTGCCGGGTGAGCTGCTTGTCCCCCGCGATGTCGACCGCGAGGGCCGAGGTCTTGGACGTCATCGTGGCGCGGATGCGCTGCTGGTACTTCCCCTGGCCGAGCTGCACGAGGGATTGGTCGTTCAGCCGGATGTACGGAACGTCGCGGCTGGCGGCCTCGTCGAGGATCGCCTGCGTCGACGGGCCGAACGCCCGGCGCTCGGCCAACAGGATCAGCCGCTCGAGCTCCAGGGCGAACTCGAACCCCTTCTCGGGCTTGACCAGGTGGTTCACGAGGCGCACCGCGAGCCGGCCCGCGGCCAGGCCCACCTGCTCCTCCCAGTAGCCGTAGGTCACGTTGTACTGGCCGGGCGTGCCCGTGCTGCGGGTCTTCCCGCGATAGACCTGCGCCCCTGACTCCCGTTGCAGCTCGATCGCGATGTGCTCGGCGACGTGGCCGGCCCACGTGCCTTCCTCGAGTCGCTCGCGGAACCCACCGGCGTGCCCGCGTGAGCACGAGTGCTCGCCGACGCCGGGCAGCATCTCGAGCAGCGTCTCGTTGAACCCGGGGATCGTGTTCGACGGCCAGTGCTCGAGGGAGCCGAGGTCGACGACGAGCCTGATCGCCGGGTCGTAGGAGAAGTAGTTCGGGCCACGGAAGACCTGCGTCTGCACGATCTGCAGGTCGGGCTTCGCCGACGGCGTCGCGGCCCTCGGCTTCGCGGCCTTCTCCTTGATGGGCTTCTTGGTGGGCTTCACCGGCTTCTCGGTCGTCGTCACTCCGAGGCCTCACGCTCGCTCGGTGCCTCGGCCTCGTCGTGGAAGAGCGCCCGTGCTCGAAGGTCGAACCAGAAGCCGGCGGGGATCGAGTGCAACTGGGCGCCCGAGACCATCATCGGACGACGCCCGCGCAGGCGGTACGCGTCGGTCTCCATGTGGGAGCCGTCGACGACCGTGACGGCGCCGCGGCCGATGACCTCCATCGCCTGGTTCGAGTGCACGATCGCGCACGTGTCCTCGTCGAGCCCGAGGCCGATCAGCGACGGCGACTGGGCGATGGCGCTCAGCAGCCGTCCGAGCCGCGTGCGCTGCTCGAAGTGCTGATCGACGATCGTGCCCTCGACGAGGCCGAGGCCGGCGGCGGTCTGCACGTGGCCGTGGCGCGGCGTCGCCCCGGGCTGACCGAACGCCATCATGTGCGAGGCGAGCGCGCTGGCGCCGGCGGAGGTGCCCGCGATCACGGCGCCTCGATCGTGTGCGAGATGCAGGCCCTGGTGCAGCCGGGTCCCCGCCACGATCGAGGTGAGGCGCAGCTGGTTCCCGCCGGTGAGGAACACGCCCGTCGCCGGGGCGAGCTGAGCGGCGGCTTCGGGTTGGTCGGCCTGGGGACGCTCCTGCGGACGGAGGCCGGTGACGTTCGCCACGCCGAGCTCGAGGAACAGGCCCTCGTACAGCTGCAACGCCTGTTCGCTGATCTCCGAGGCCGTCGCGACGATCGCGACGTTGGCTTCGGGTCCCCCGGCGAGCTTCACGAACCGCTTGAGGATCTGCCGGCCACGGAGCTTGTCCTCTGCGCCACCGATCAACATGATCGGGCCCGCGCCGCCGAGGGCTGGCGCGAGGTTCACACGGCGGCGGCTCTCGGACATCGGCCAAGTCTAGACCCGGACGCCCAGCGTCAGGCCAGGTGAGGGGCCTGTATTCGGATCCGGGGGTCTAGGGCTGGACCGCCGCCACTGGGCAAGGACCTCCGTGGTTCCATCGCAGGACCCACGACGGACGCCCCTGCCTAGTCACCCGAACCGACTACCTAGTCGCCCTGACCAACCCTGCCGGGCCAGGCGCCCGTCGACCACAACGCCCACGCGATCAGGAGCGGCTGGAAGACGAGCCGACCCCACCGTTCCGCGTCGGTGTCCAGCCCGAACGCGTCGACACCCGAGACCGCCTGGGAGACGTTCCCCACGAACACGGCCAGCAGGAAGACGGCCAGGAGCCACCCGACCTTGCGACGTGGGCCTCCCTCGGAGGCGAGCACGAGCGCCACGCCGAGAGCGATCTCCATCACCCCCGTGACCCGGACGATCGCGGCGGGCCACGGCACCCACGACGGCACGAGCAGCAGGAACGGGTCGAGCGCGACGAAGTGGGCCACACCTGCGACCACCATCAGGCTGGCCAGAACCCACCGCGCGATCGCCCTCATCGGCGACCTCGAGCGCTCAGACCGAGCGCGCGTTGCGCGAGCCTCACCCGGGCTTGAAGTCGGGCCGCCCGTCGTCGGGGGTCGAGACGACGACGGGCTCGGCACCGGTCAGCTCCGCGAGCCTCATGGCGACCCGGTTGAACCCGTCCCGCTCCCAGGCACCGACGGCCTCCACCAGCCGTCCGTCGGGACCGACGAGGTAGAGGGTCGGCACCGACTCCACCGCGTAGGCGTCTGAGACGGGGTACGGCGGCACATCCTCGACCGAGGCGATGCCCATCCCGAACTCCTGGGTGAACCGAGCCAGCTCGGGCTCGGGATCCTGCCCGATCCCCACGACACGACCGGGGAACGCTCGCTCGAAGTGACGCATCGTCGGCGCTGCCACCTGGCACGTCGGACACGTCACCTTGTAGAAGAAGAGCCCAACGGGAGCGTCGGCGAACTCGACCCCTGGAATCTCGGGCGCGACGTCGCCGACCTGCAACGGACTCACCAGATCAGCTTACGGCGTGGATACGGGCGCGGGTCAGTCACAGCGGTGGTACGCGAGCGGTGTCGAACCGTCCTCGGCCTGGACCGCCCCGAGAGCCCAGACGGTGCCGGGGCCATGAGCGACGTCGCGCAGCGGCCCGGCCCGGGTCAGGGGTCCGCCCGCCGAGCGGCGCCCCGACCGCGATCACATCGGTCCTTGAGCGCGCGGAGACAGCGACGAGCTCCTGGAACCTGCCCGGCTGCGGGCTCGGCACGACCTGCCACCCTTCGCCCGAGCGACCCCGCCGACGGTCCCTCGTTCGACCGACCCCGACGACCCCGCCCCGGATATCCTCACGACACCGAGGAAGGTGGGTGAGTGATCGTGCGTGAGGTCTGGCTGCTCCGACACGCCAAATCGAGCTGGGACGACCCGGGACTGGCGGACGAGGATCGACCGCTCGCGCCACGAGGGAAGCGCGACGCAGCGACGATGGCCTCCTACCTGGCGACCGTCGACTCTCCACGGCTCGTGCTGTGCTCCGCGGGGCTCCGGGCACGTCAGACGCTCGCGATGGTGCTCCCCTCGCTCGGCTCCCCGCTCGAGGTCACCGTCGAGTCCGAGCTTTACACGTTCGACTCGAGCGATCTGATCGAACGGCTCCGTCGATTGGACGACGGCGAGGCATCGGTCATGCTCGTCGGTCACAACCCCGCGCTGGAGGAGCTGGCCGGATGGCTCAGCGCCGACGGCGAGCTACGGAGAAGGCTGGAAACGAAGTTCCCGACGGCGGCGCTCGCCACGATCGACCTCCCAGATACGCCATGGTCGTCGCTCAGCGATGGCATCGGCACACTCACGCGCTTCGTCGTACCGAAGGACCTCGCCTCGGGAGACCGGCCCGTGTGAGTATCGCGCCTCATGTGCTCGTCCGAGGCTGTCGGCTGAGCGAACGGTGCCCGTGACGTCGACGTTGCCGCTCGCGTCGGTCGCCACGATGAACATCGATCGGGTCTCTGCGATACGCCAGCGACTCACCCCTCGCGTCGCTCCGGGATCTCGAACACGTAGATGCGTCCCCCCGAATTGGGATGTGCGCGGTATCCACTCGCAGTGCCCGCGAAGACGCGGCCGTCGGCCACGGCTGAGACGTCGCCGATCGTCCGACCGCCGAAGTTTCGCGACCAGAGCAGCCGTCCGTCGTCCACCGAGAGCGCCCCGATGAGGGCATGGCCGAACTTCGCGCGATGCGCGAAGACGACGCCGTGGACGATCGCGTCCGGCGACCACAGCGGAGCGCCGGTGCCGTAGCCGCCTCGCAGGGCCCAGAGCGTGCGCCCGGTGCGGACGTCGAGCGCGAGCATCACGCCCCGGTACTCACCGAACGCGTCTCCCTCACACTCCCTGACGCACCGGGTCCGCACCGCCAGGAGCGCCCCGTCCCCCGCCGCACCGACCCTGAAATCCCCGAGCGGCGAATCGGCCGCCCACGATCTGGTCCAAAGCTTCCGACCGTCGTCGGTGTCGAACGCGATGACTCCGCTGCGACCCGCCGAGGTGGCAGTCACGTAGATCCGCCCATCGACGCCCATGAGGGCGTCGCTCGTCGCAGGGATCGCTCGGCGCCACCGCGTCTCGCCGCTCGCGGGGTCGAGAGCGAGCAGGCTTCCGTTGCCCTGCCGCCTCGTCGTGACGAACATACCGTCGGCGACGAAGACCGGTGGACGCTTGTATCTACATGATCGTCGCCACAACACAGAGCCATCGATGCCCGAGACGGCCCCCAACGCTCGTGCCCCACCCAAGAACTCCACGAACAGGGTGGAGCCCGATGGGGTGGCCGCCGACACCCTCGTCGCCGGCCGAGACCAGACGACCACGCCGTTCGCCGCATCTCGCGCGATGAGTCGAGCATCGACCTGCGCGAAGACCGCGCCGGAGCTACTCGCCGCGAATACGGCATACGCCTGAGGATGGCGGCTGCCCCACAGTCGGGTGCCGTCGTCATCGAGCGCGATGAGCTTCGAACCGTGATCCTCGTGCCAGGCCGCGTACACGCGACCGCCGCGCACGACCGTCACCCGGGTGAACTGCTCGTACCCGTGGTCGGCCGGTGCGATCGTTCGACGCCAAGCGAGCCGAAGCCCATCGACCGTCGCCGGGGCCAGGGCATCCTCGCGCCGGTTGTACGAACTGTGGCCACCGTCGTAGCCGTCCTGCGGCCAGACCGATGCGGAGGACACGCCTGGGACGAGGAGGAGCGCCAACGCGACGATGAGCGCGGTCGAACGAACGCACGTCCGCATGATCGATCACCTCCAGACTCGGGCACCCATATCGCAGATGCAGACCCTTCGTCGGCGAGGAGCGGACATCCCACCGCCTCCTCCGGCTCCAGCGTCGTTCACCCACGATGCGATGACACCGGACGTGTGTCCCCCTCGGTGCGGGCCCCGATGCTTCAGGGACCGGGCAGCCCGAAGGTGAGCGATGCCCGGGCCGGGCATGCAAGGGTTGTACGGACCGCGGTTCGACCCCGCCGGACGACGGGTCGCGATGGTGGCGATCCGGCGTGGCCATGCCTCCCTATGGATCATGCGGGCCGACGGCTCCCATCGGCACCTCGTCGTGCATCGGACCGACAGCGTCGACTGGTAGGACCGCAGGCCGTCCGGTTGTCGGGAGCCGATCCCGGTGCAAGCCTGAGTTCGAGTTCGCACGTGAGGGAGGCCGAGATGACCATGACGCTCGAGAGCGACAGCGTTGCCGACGGATCACCGATCGCGGAGGCGTTCGCGGTCGCCACGCCGACGTCTGACGGGAAGGCCGAGATCGCGGGCGCCGACCGTAGCCCTCATCTGCGCTGGTCAGGGGAGCCCGGAGGCACCCGGTCGTTCGCGATCTCGGTCGTCGATCCCGACGTGCCGGCCGACCGCACACGAATGGGGGTCGAGGGCCTCTCGCTCGGCGACGACGAGCCGCGCGTCGACTTCGCGCACTGGCTCGTGGTCGACCTTCCATCCGAGGTCCACGAGGTGCCGGAGGGCGCGGGCGGCGACGGGTTCGTCGCGCACGGCCGCACGCCCGGGCCGACCACGGTCGGCGGCGTGCAGGGCGAGAGCGGCTTCCGAGGGCTCTTCGAGGGAAACGCCGATCTCGAGGGCACCTACGGCGGATGGGACGGGCCGTTCCCGCCCTGGAACGACGAGCACGTGCATCACTACGTCACGACGGTGTACGCACTCGACGTCGAGAGCCTTGGGCTCGAGGCCGGGTTCGACATCCGGGCGTTCCGCCGGGCGATCGAGGGCCACGTGCTGGCGTCCGCCGAGATCGTCCCGACCTACACCCTGAACCCGGCGCTGCGCTGACATGGCCGAGACCGTCACGATCCAGGGCCAGTCCTATCTCAAGCGGAACCCGCTCGGCGTCCTGGGCCTGTCGCTGATCACGTTCGGGATCTACTTCTTCTACTGGTACTACAAGGTGAACGACGAACTCCGTCGGTTCGAGCACGACGAGTCGATCAGCCCCACGCGGTCGCTCATGGCGATGCTCTTCGGCTGGATCATCATCGTGCCGCCGTTCATCGCGATCTGGAACACCGCGAACCACATCCAGTCGGCCGAACGACGTGCGGGCGTGCTGCAACAGATCGAGCCCGTGCTCGTGCTCGTCTTCCAGATCGTGTTCTCGCTCGTGAACCCGCCCTACATCCAGGACCACATGAACCGCATCTGGAACCACGCGGGCGGCGCCCAGCCGCTCCCCGGCGGTCCGCCCGGTGCGCTCCCGCCACCTCCTGCTTCCTGACGCTCTGACGATCGCCCACGCCGTCGCGCGTTCCATAGGAACATCGAGGCATGGAGGCCGAGCAACGCATCGACCCCGTGATCGGCTGGCGGGTCTGGAACCTCTCCGAGGGCGAGGACGGCCCGGTGCTCCGGCCGGCCGGATCCGGCACCGACGGGTGGCCGCGACGCCGACCCCTGGAGGCGCGCTGCACCGTGCCACGCGTGCTCACCGGGCGGCGTCATCGTCATGAGGCGCCCGACCTCGAGTGTCGATGCGGGATCCACGCCAGCGATTCGCTCGACGTCGTCGCCCGCGGGTGGCCGGCGTGGCCGCCGGCGCCGGTCGTCGGACGGGTCGCCCTCTGGGGCTCCACCGTGGCGCACGAGCGGGGGTGGCGCGCCAGGTTCGCCTACCCCGACCGGCTGCGACTCGTGTGCATCGGATGCGCGTGGATCGAGCCGGGTCCAGGCGTGCCCACCGTGGTCCACGCGTTCCGCAAGCGCCTCTACACGCTCTGCGAGGAACACGCAGGTGGGTTCCGCATCCCGGACGGGCGAGCGAGCACGGCGACCGGCGAGGATCCGCGCGCGCTGCAGGGCCGGCTGCTCGAGGCCTACGCGGTCGACCTGCTCCCGGCCGAGCCCCTCGACCGCCTCTACGGACGTCCGCGTGCGCCCGAACCGCCGCCGTACTTCCCGGCGATCCGGTTCATGCCGACGCGGTAGCGTGTGCCGATGGAATCGGCCGAGGTGCTGCGGTGCGAGGGGCTCCGGAAGACGTTCGGCGACCGTGTCGCCGTCGACGACGTCGGGTTCGAGATCGCTGCGGGTGAGACCTACGGTTTGCTCGGACCGAACGGCGCCGGGAAGACGACGACGATCTCGATGATCTGTGGGCTGCTGACCCGTGACGCGGGGCGCGTCACGCTCCAGGGCCGCGAGCTCGACACCACGACGATCGACGTGAAGGCGGCGATCGGATTCGTGCCGCAGGAGGTCGCGATCTATCCCGACCTCTCGGCCCGAGAGAACCTGCGGTTCTTCGGGAAGCTGTACGACCTCTCGGGGCGCGAGCTCGACGCGCGCATCGACCGCATCCTCGAGACGATCGGGCTCGCCGACCGCGAGGACGAGCGGACCGACGCCTTCTCCGGGGGCATGAAGCGTCGGCTGAACATCGGCCTCGGCATGCTGAACGATCCGGTTTTGCTCGTGCTCGACGAGCCGACCGTTGGGGTGGATCCGCAGAGCCGCAACGCGATCCTCGATTCCGTGGAAGTCCTCGCCAGCGAGGGGATGGCCGTGCTGTACACCACCCACTACATGGAGGAAGCGGAACGCCTCTGCGACCGAGTGGGCATCCTCGACGAGGGTTCCGTGAGGGCGGAGGGCACCCGTCGCGAGCTGATCTCGTTGGTCGGCGAGCACGACCGGCTGCGGATCGAAGCACACGGCGACCTCGCGGCCGCCGCGACCGCCGCCGCCGGGGTGCCCGGGGTCGAGGAGGCGGCGACCCGCGACGGCGGGCTCGATCTGCTCGCCCGTGACGCCCGGGCATCGCTCGCCGACATCGTGCGGGCGGTCGACGAGACGGGCGCGGGCATCACCTCGATGGAGGTGCGCGAACCGAACCTCGAGGCCGTCTTCCTGCATCTCACCGGTAGGGCGCTGCGCGACGAGGGCTGATGCGATGGGCGACGCGTGGACGATCGCGACCAAGGACCTGCGGCGGCGCCTGCGCGACCGGACGGCGGTGCTCGTCGCCCTCGTGCTTCCGTTCGGACTCGCGTACATCTTCAGCCTCACCCTCGGCGACGTGGAGGGCAGCGGGTTCGACGCGACCTATGCCGTCGTCGACAGCGACACCACCGGCCACCTACCTGCAGAGTTCACGGCCCTGCTCGAACGCCTCGACTTCGTGACGCTCCGCGAGGCCGCGACCGAGGGAGCCGCCGAGTCGCTCGCCGAGGACGGCACGGTCGACGCCGCGATCGTGTTCCCCGAAGGATTCACCGAACAGGTTCAGGCCGGCCGGGGCGGTGCGATCACGGTGATCGCGGATCCCGACGAGTCGATCTCGTCCTTGGTCGCCGAGTCGCTCACGACGTCGTTCGCCTCCAACCTCGACGCCGTCGGGCTCTCGGTCGCTCTGGTGGCCGAGGCGGGCGCCCCGGCAGACGAGGCGATCGTGGCACGGGCCCAAGCGGTGGCACCCGCCGCCGAGCTCCGCACCGCCGACGCGGACGACCGGGCGGCCACGCAGTCCTCGTTCTTCGCGATCGGGATGGCGGTGTTCTTCCTGTTCTTCGCCGTGGAGTTCGGCGTGCGTGGCTTGCTCGAGGAGCGTGAAGAAGGCACACTCGCGCGCCTGCTCGTGGCGCCGATCTCCCCGAGTTCCGTGATCGGCGGGAAGGCGCTCGCGAGCTTCGCGGTGGGCCTCGTGAGCACGACGCTACTCGTGCTCGCGACCACGTGGCTGCTCGACGCACGCTGGGGGGACCCGCTCGGGGTGACCGTGCTCGTGCTCGGCGGCGTACTGGCCGCGGTCGGGGTGACCGCGCTGGTTGCAACGCTCGCGACGACTACCGCCCAAGCGGGCGCGTACGTCTCGATCGTCGCCGTCGTCGGCGGTCTGCTCGGCGGCACGTTCTTCCCGATCTCGCAGGCCGGGTTCCTCGGAACGATCCGGTTCCTGTCGCCGCAGGGGTGGCTGATGGAGGGGTTCCAAGAGCTCGCGTACGGAGGGACCGTCGGCGAGATCGCCGGACCGCTGCTCGGCGTGTTCACGATCGCCGGGGTGACGGGCTCGATCGCGTGGGCGCGCTCGCGTCGGATGGTGGCCGCGTGAACCTGAGGAAAGCCTTCGCGATCGCCGGCGTCAACCTACGTCGCCTCACCCGTGACAAGACCGGCGCGTTCTTCGTGTTCGTGTTCCCGTTCCTGATCATCCTGGCGCTCGGCGCGGCGTTCGGCGCCGGCTTCGTCCCGCAGGTGGGCGTCGTCTCGGACGGATCGGGAGCGCTCGGCCGGGACCTGCGAGCGAGGCTCGCGGCGACCGAGGGCATCGACGTGCGGTCCTATCGCGATGCGGACGAGTTGCGGACCGCCGTCGAGCGAGGCCAGATCGAGGGCGGCATCGTGATCCCGGCGGGATACGACGAGCGTGTGCGCGAGGGCGAGACGGTGCCGATCACCGCGATCATCCGTCCGGCGGGATCGGCGCAGGAGCTCCAGGCCACCGTGAGCGGGGTCATCGACGAGCAGAGCGTGCGGATCAGGGCGGCGCGGTTCGCGCTCGCCGAAGGCACGACGGGGAGCTTCGACGAGGCGCTGGCACGTGCCGACGAAGCGGCCGCCGCGCTCCCGGACATCGACGTGACCACCCGAACCGCCGGTACCGCGACCGCCGGCACGTTCGACTCGGGGGCGGCACAGGAGCTGATCCTGTTCATGTTCCTCACGTCGCTATCCGCCTCGGCGATGCTGATCGAGACGCGCCGGTTCGGGGTGAGCACCCGCATGCTCGCCTCCCCCACGTCGGTGCGCACGATCTTGATCGGGGAGGCCTTGGGACGCTACGCGATCGCGCTGGTTCAGGGGCTGCTGATCGTGATCGGCACGGTGTTGCTGTTCCGCGTCGACTGGGGGAACCCGGCGACCACGGCGCTCGTCGTGCTTCTGTTCGGTCTGACGGCCACGGGCGCGGCGATGGTGATGGGCTCGGTGCTGCAGAACGCCTCGCAGGCCGGAGCGATGGGCGTGTTCCTGGGACTCGTGCTCGCGGCGCTCGGCGGATGCATGGTGCCGCTCGAGATCTTCCCGCCGCTGATGTACCGCATCGCCCACCTCATCCCGCACGCGTGGGCGATCGAGGCCCTCAACGATTCGATCGCGGTCGACGCCGCCCCCTCGCAGGTCGCGACCGACCTGTGGGTGCTCGCGGCCTATGCCGTCGCGCTGCTCGCCGTCGCGACCGTGCTGCTGCGTCGCACGCTGACCGTGCGCGGGTAGGTCGCACGCTGACCGTGCGCGGTCAGGGAGGCGGCACTACGATGCGATCACGACCGACGAGCGAGGGGGCCGACGCCGATGACGACCGTGAGGGCCGCGTTGCTGCAGACCGACTGGACCGGCGACCAGGCGACGATGATCGACAAGCACGAGGAGGCGGTCAGGGAGGCGGCGAGCCAGGGAGCTCAGGTGATGTGCTTCCAGGAGCTCTTCTACGGACCCTACTTCTGTCAGGTGCAGGACGCCGAGTACTACAGCTACACCGAGCCGATCCCCGATGGGCCGACCACGAAGCGGTTCCAGAGCGTCGCGAAGGAGCTCGGCATGGTGCTCGTGCTGCCGATGTACGAGGTCGTACAACCCGGGCTGTACCACAACACCGCGGCCGCGATCGACGCCGACGGCACCTACCTCGGCAAGTACCGCAAGCAGCACATCCCCCAGGTGCAGGGCTTCTGGGAGAAGTTCTACTTCGCGCCGGGCAGCGGGGGCTACCCGGTCTTCGAGACCGCGGTGGGGAAGGTCGGCGTGTACATCTGCTACGACCGGCACTTCCCCGAGGGCTGGCGCGTCCTCGGGTTGAACGGGGCCGAGATCGTCTTCAACCCGAGCGCCACGCACCGAGGATTGAGCGAGTACATCTGGCGACTCGAGCAGCCCGCCGCGGCCGTGGCGAACATGTACTACGTGGGGGCGATCAACCGGGTCGGCATCGAGCCGTTGGGCGACAACGACTTCTACGGTCAAAGCTACTTCGTCGATCCTGAGGGCAAGTTCGTCGGCGACGTCGGCGACGCGTTCAAGCCCGAGCTGATCGTGCGAGACCTAGACCTCGGCAAGATCCGCGAGGTGCGCGACCGATGGGCATTCTACCGTGACCGCAGACCCGACGCGTACGACGAGATCGTCGCGCGCTGAAGGGGCGAGTGTCGATGACCCATACGCTGATCCTCAACGGGAAGGTCGTCTCCCCCACCGGCGTGGAAGCTGCCGACGTGCTGATCGATGGCGAGACGATCGCGGCCGTCGGCGCCCCCGGATTCTTCACCGAGGCCGCCCCCACCGCCGAGAAGGTGATCGACGCGAGCGGGAAGTACGTGATCCCGGGCGGCATCGACGTGCACACCCACATGGAGCTGCCGTTCGGCGGCACGTTCGCCTCCGACACGTTCGAGACCGGCACGATCGCTGCCGCGTGGGGTGGAGTCACCACGATCGTCGACATGGCCGTGCAGCGCACCGGCGAGAGCGTGCAGGAGGGCCTCGCCGACTGGCACCGGAAGGCCGAGGGCGAGTGCGCGATCGACTATGGCTTCCACCAGATCATCGGGGGGGTCGACGACGAGTCGCTGAAGGCGATGCGGTACCTCACCGAACACGAGGGCGTGACGAGCTTCAAGCTGTTCATGGCCTACCCGGGCGTGTTCTACAGCGACGACGGGCAGATCCTGCGGGCGATGCAGACCGCGAGCGAGTGCGGCGCGATGGTCATGATGCACGCCGAGAACGGCATCGCGATCGACGTGCTGATCGCGCAGGCTCTCTCCCGGGGCGAGACCGACCCCCGCTACCACGCCGACACCAGGCCCTCCGATCTCGAGGCCGAGGCGACCCATCGAGCGATCGTGCTCGCCAAGGTGGCTGGCAACGTGCCGCTCTACGTCGTGCACATGTCGGCCGGCGACGCGCTCGAAGAGATCGCGGCCGCCCGGCACGCCGGACGGAACGTGTTCGCCGAGACGTGCCCGCAGTACCTGTGGCTGACCCTCGAGGAGACGTTGCAGCGACCGGGGTTCGAAGGCGCGAAGTGGGTTTGCTCGACACCGCTCCGCTCGCCGAACGACGAGCACCGGCACCAGGAGAGCCTGTGGAAGGGCCTGCGCATGAACGAGCTCGCGGTCGTCTCCACCGACCACTGCCCCTTCTGTTTCAAGGATCAGAAGGAGCTCGGGCTCGGCGACTTCTCCAAGATCCCCAACGGCATCGGGGGCGTCGAGCATCGCATGGAGCTGCTGTACCAGGGCGTCGTGACCGGCCAGCTCACCCTCGAGCGATGGGTCGAGACCTGTTGCACGACGCCGGCGCGCATGTTCGGCATGTACCCGCGCAAGGGCATCGTCGCCCCGGGCGCGGACGCAGACGTGGTCGTGTGGGATCCGGACTCCCAGACACGGATCGGCATCGACGACAAGCACCACATGAACATGGACTACTCGGCGTACGAGGGCTTCGTCGTCGACGGCAAGGTCGACACCGTGTTCTCCCGCGGCTCGATCGTGATTGAGGGCCAGGCGTACGTGGGCCGCAAGGGGCATGGTCGATTCATCGAGCGAGACCGGTCCCAGTACCTCGTGTGACGGAAAGGGGCGAGCATGGACATCGGCGTGGTACTGCAGACGACGCCGCCGAGCGCGCGGGTCGTCGACCTCGCGACGAGGGCCGAGACGTTCGGGTTCAGCCACGTCTGGACGTTCGACAGCCACATCCTGTGGCAGGAACCGTTCCCGATCTACACCCAGATCCTGGCGAACACCCGCAACGTCACCGTCGGTCCGATGGTCACGAACCCGCTCACGCGCGACTGGACGGTCACGGCCAGCCTGTTCGCGACCCTGAACGAGATGTTCGGCAACCGCACGGTGATCGGCATGGGCCGGGGCGACTCAGCCGTGCGTGTGATCAACGGGAAACCGTCGACGATCGGGGTCCTCGGGGAGGCGGTGAACGTGATCCGCGAGCTCGCGAACGGCCGCGACGTCGAGTACCGAGGCTCCACGATCCGCTTCCCGTGGGCGTCGAAGAGTCGCACCGAGGTCTGGATCGCGGGATACGGACCGAAGGCACTGAAGCTGGCCGGCGAGGTCGGCGACGGCTTCATCCTGCAGCTCGCCGACCCCGACATCACTGCGTGGACGATCGGCGCCGTCCGCGGGGCGGCTGAAGCAGCGGGGCGGGATCCCGACGCCGTCACGATCTGTGTCGCCGCGCCGGCGTACGTGGGTGACGACGTGGCGTACGCCCGCGACCAGTGCCGCTGGTTCGGCGGCATGGTCGGCAACCACGTGGCCGACATCGTGGCCCGCTACGGCCAGTCCTCGGACGTGCCGACCGCGCTCACCGACTACATCGCCGGACGCGAGGGCTACGACTACAACGAGCACGGGCAGGTGGGGAACCCGCACACGGCGTTCGTGCCCGACGAGATCGTCGACCGCTTCTGCGTGCTCGGGCCGGTCGAGGAACAGGTGGAAAAGCTGAAGGCGCTCCAGGGCCTCGGTGCGGATCAGTTCGCGGTGTACCTGCAGCACGATGCGAAGGACGAGACCCTGCAGGCGTACGGCGAGAAGGTGATCCCGGCGATCGCGGACCACGTGCTCGCGAAGTCCTGAGCTCCCCTCTATGCTCCCCGAACGGATCCCGTCGAAACCGGAGGAGACTGCTGTGGAGGACGAACTGCTGAACGCCGCCGAGGATGCGATCGACGACGCCGTCGAGGAGGCGGCGGCTGCCGAGGTGCTGCACGCCGACGCCGTCGACAAGGCCGGAGCGGCCGCCGAACTGAGGGCTGCGGCCGACGAGCTCGAGGCCGAGGCGATCGTCGAAGAGGCGGCGGCCGAGACGCTCGCCGAGGCGGCGGTCGAGGACATCGTCACGGCCGAGGCGCTCGCCGAGGCAGCCGACGAGGAAGGCGCCTGAAGCCCCTCGCTCGACGGCCGGGCCTGCCCCGAGAGCATGCGCGACGAGCCAATAAGATGGTTCCCGCATGATCGCGGCCATCCCGTTCCGCACGTTCCCGCAGGTCTCGATCGGGCCTGTGACGATCCGCACGTTCGGCGTGTTCGTCGCGCTCGGCATCCTCGTGGGTGTCGGCGTCTTCCTGCGGTACGCGCGCGAGCGCGATCTCGACGCCGACCTGCTCTCGCGACTGGCGTGGTGGGTGATCGTGCTCGGCATCATCGGCTCCCGCCTGCTCTTCGTGCTCACGCACTGGAGCGACTTCTCCGACGACCCGCTCTCGGCGTTCGCCATCTGGCAGGGCGGTCTGCAGTTCTCCGGGGCGTTCCTGATCTCGATCGTCGTGATCGTGTGGTTCACCCGACGACATCCGGAGATGCCGGGCCTGACCGTGAGCGACGGCATCGTCTACGGACTCGCTCCCGGCCTCGCGATCGGACGCCTCGGATGCATGGCGGTAGGCGAGCACCTCGGCACGGCCACGAGCTTCCCGCTCGCGTGGAAGTACCTCGGCGGCGAGACCCGCGAGCCGATCGACGGCGGGGTCGGGGCCGTGATCCACAACACCGCGATGTACGAGCTGTTCCTGCTGCTGCCACTCATCGCCCTGCTGTGGTGGATGCAGCGCCGCCCCGTCGCCGCCGGATGGCTCACCGTGACGTTCCTCGTCTGGTACGGCACGCAGCGGTTCCTCACCGACTTCCTGCGGGCCTACGACGAGACCGTCGCCGGCCTGACCGGCGCGCAGTACCTCTGCATCGGCATGGTGGCAGCGGGCTTGCTGCTCGCCCTGCGCCTGCGAGCGAGGCAACCCGAGCCTCAGCCCAGCAGCGTCTCGGAGAACGGGTAGGGCGCGAACACCCGGCAGCCATCACCGGTGACGAGCACCTGGTCGCCGAGCTTCACCCCCTCGCGCGCGCCGACCTCCCCCGCGTAGAGCTCCACGACGAGCGCGGTGCCGTCCTCCAGCACGGTCCCGGGGTTGGGCTGCTCGTCGGCCGGATGACACAGGCTCGGGTTCTCCTCCTCGAGCCCGATGCCGTGGAAGTAGCACTCGTAGCGCTGCGCAACGAACCGCTCGGGGAAGGGTGGCGCCTCGACGACGAGCTCTCCACACGTCACGCCCGGCCGCACCAGTGACTTCATGGCCTCGAGCCACTCGTGCGACTCACGGTAGATCGCACGTTGCTCGGCGTTCACGGCGTCGCCGACCGGGAACGTCCGAGAGACGCAGAAGAAGCATCCCTCGATGCCGACGGTATCGGTGTCGACGAAGACGAGGTCGCCCGGCTCCAACCGTCGATCGGTGGCTTCCGCGCGCCATGGGTTCGTGTGGGGCCCCGAGCAGACGGTCGTCGTGGCCAGGTACTCGCCACCGCCGCTTACCATCACGTCCGAGAGCACGGCGAGCAGCTCGCGCTCGGAGATCCCGGGCGCGATCGCGGTCTCGAACGCGGAGAGCATCTCCATCACGAGTTCGGCGTTGAGGTCGAACAGCTCGATCTCCTCCGACGTCTTGACTCGTCGGGCCTGCTGGGTGACCGGGGCGGAGTCGACGGGCCGGACCCCGCGGTCGAGAAGGGCGAGGAACGCCGGCGTACCGAGGCGATCGACCGCGACACGGTCCCCGCGAGCTCCGAGCTCGCGCATCGCGGCCAGCGTCTCGTCGGCCCAGATCGCGGCCTGTGATCCGGGGTCGTCGTAGAACTCCCAGGCGTGCATCGGCCGCACGTCCGGAGCGCGCAGCTTCGAGCGATGCACCGAGTTGCCGTGCTCGAACAGGATCGGGACGCCCTCCTGCGGCACGACCGCACATCGGGCGAAGGTGCTCATCGCGTAGACGGGCATCGCGGTCACCCCCGTCGCGTACCGTACGTTCGGCTCGTTCGCGAGCACGAGGACGTCGACGTCGTGATCGCACATCGCGCGCTGGAGCCGGGCGAGGCGCCCGAGCCGCAGCCCGTCCAGGTCGACGTCGTGCGTCACGGGAACTCGATCGTGCGCCCGATGCCGCGTTCGAGCGCACGCTCGTAGCACAGGGCGCCGAGCGCCACGTCGTCCATCGCGATCCCCATGTCGAGGAAGACCCGCCGTCCGCTCGTCGGCACCTCCAACTCCCCCGCGACCACCTGGGCCAGCTCGCCGTCGGGGTCGCGGAACCCGTGCCAGTGCCGGTCGGCGACCGACGCGTACTGTCCGGGCTCGTCGACCACGTAGAGCGTCGCCGCGTTCGCCGCCTCTGCGCCGAGCGCATCGTCGTAGTCGACGGGCAGGAGCACGGCGTCGGCGTGGGTGTTCACGGCATCGAGTCGAGGTTCGAGCGGCACCGTCACCACCGTGACGACGAGATCGGCTGCCTCGAGAGCCTCGCGTGCGTCGGAGGCCACCACCCGCTCCCGGTCGCCCGCGAGGGCGAGCAGTGCTCGCGACGCCTCGGGCACCGCATCGAAGACCCTCACCTGCCCGATGCCGGGTCGTTGCTCGAGCAGCAGTTCCAGATGGCGTCGACCCTGCACGCCGGCCCCGACGATCGCGAGCCGCTCCGGCTGGTCGGGCACATGACGCATCACGACGCCGGAGACACCGGCGGTGCGCATCTCGGTGATCCACCCCCCGTCGATCAGCGCGAGCGGGCGGCCGGTCTCGGCGTCGGTCAGCACGAAGACCCCGTAGATGTACGGCAGGCCCTTGGCCCGGTTCTGCTCGTACCCGGCGACCCACTTGATGCCGACGCGATCGCTGCCGCCCAGGTAGGCGGGCATCGCGTTGATGAACGCGTCCTCGCGCGGGCGCACCGCCGGCTTCGGCGGGTTCTGCACGAGGCCGGCAGCCTTCTGCTCGAACGCGTCCTCGAGCGCATCGACGATCTCGGCCCAGGAGAGGGCCAGCGACTCGAGCTCGTCACGCCCGAGCACGAGCATCCCGCCGGTCGTCATGGGTGGAGTCTACGGACGCGATGACGCGGCGAGCTGCTCCTCGGCGACCTCGTCAGCCCGCCTGGGGCGGCGGGCGCTCGCCGACCCGTGTCGCACGTTCGAACGCGTGGGCCAGACGCAGCACACCCAGGTCGTCGCCTCGACGCCCCACGATCTGCAGGCCGACCGGCAGGCCGTCGTCGGTGAACCCGCACGGCACCGAGATCGCCGGCGACCCCATGACCGTGATGCTCCAGCACGACTCCATCCAGTCGAGGTAGGTGGGCATCGCGACACCGTCGACCTCGGTCGGGAACTCGAGACCGACATCGAACGGTGGCACCTGCGTCACCGGCATCGCCAGGAAGTCGAACCGCTCGAAGAACCGTGCGACCCGCGAGACGAGCTCGGTGCGCAGCCGCTCGGCCCGGGCGAGGTCGACGTGGGTCAGCCGGAGGCCTTCCTCGACGTTCCAGACCACCGTGGCCTTCATCTCGTCGCGGTGGGCCACGAGCAGGTCGGCGAGATCGGCCGCGAACATGTGCGCCCGCATCGTGAAGAACACATCCCGTGCGTCCGCGAGGTCCGGGAACGACTCTTCGGTCCGGCACCCGAGCGCCTCGAACGTGGTTCGCGTGGCATCGACGAGCGTCGGGATCCGCGGATCGAACGGCATGGAGCCGCCCGCCGTGGGCGCCCACGCGACCGACGGCGCACCGAGGTCGGCGTCGAGCGGCGGAGCGAACGTGGCCCCGGTCTCGCGCAGCGAGATCGGCACCCGGGGGTCCGGCCCCGCAAGCGCCGAGAGCAACAGAGCGGCGTCCTCGACCGTGCGCCCCATCGGACCGTCGACCGACAGGTCCTGCCACGCGTTCGACGACGGCCACGACGGCACCCGTCCCGGAGACGGGCGAAAACCCACCACGCTGCAGAAGGAGGCCGGGTTGCGCAGTGAACCGCCGAGATCGCTGCCGTCGGCGATCGGCACCATGCCGCATGCGAGCGCGACGGCCGCGCCGCCGGAGGACCCCCCACACGTCTTCGAAAGGTCGAACGGGTTCAGGGTCGGGCCGAAGACCGGGTTGAACGTCTGCGATCCGGCGCCGAACTCCGGGGTGTTCGTCTTGCCGACCATGATCGCGCCGGCGGCCCGGGCGCGCTCGACGAGCAGGTCGTCGGAGTCGGGCACCGTGCGGGTGAAGATGGGCGAACCGCTCGTCGTGCGGATGCCGGCCGTCGCGACCAGGTCCTTGTGTGCGATCGGCAGGCCGTGCAGCGGACCGAGCGACTCGCCGCGGGCGAAGGCGTCATCGGCGAGGCGAGCCGCCTCCGCGGCGCGGTCGGCCACGATCGTCACGATCGCATTGACGGCGGGGTTCACAGCCGCGATCCGATCGACGTGGGCGGCTGCCACCTCGCGGGCCGAGAGCTCGCCGGTCCGCATCCGGCGCGCGAGCTCGATCGCCGAGAGGAAGCAGAGCTCGCCTTCCGATGTCACGACCGGCAGGCTACTGCGCCAGGCCCGACAGACGGAACGGGCCGGGCGGAGCCCGGCCCGTTCCTCCCAGGTTCTCTGGTCACGTTCGCCGGCAGAGATCAGCCGCGGACGCGGTTCCCCGCGACGGCACGCCAGAGAACCACCAGCAGCACGGCGGCCACGATCGACGCGATCCAGTCCACGCCGGCGGTGTCCTCGAAGATGGCGCCGGCGGCCCAGCCGCCGATCAGCGCACCGACGATGCCCAGAACGATCGTGCCGATGATGCCCATGGGGTCGTCCCCCGGCACCAAGAACCGTGCGATCACACCGACGATCGCGCCGATCACGATGTAGCCGAGGATCGACGTGATGTCCAGGTCGGCCCCCTCGTTCCCCGCCTGTGCGAGCAACCCAACGATGGCAAGCATGAGATTCCCTCCTCGGGACGCGCTCCGTGCGCGTCCATCCGACGAGGACCTTCCCCATCCACATGGCCCCCCAAACTGGTCGGATGCTCGCTCATGACCGGATAGGCTCGGCCTGGATGCGCGTGATCCACACGAGCGGCACCCCCGCGGCCCGGGGCGAAGCGGTAGGCGCCGCCCTACGCTCCGAGATCGAGACGTCGGTCTCGTTCACGATGGCGTGGGCGGCCGACCTCGGCGCTGACCGCCGTCGGGTCGAAGCGATGCTCGTGCCGTACGACGACGCGACCGAGCGATTCGCACCCGACCTCGCCGAGGTGCTCGACGGCATGGCCCGCGGATCGGGAGTCGACCCGGTCGCCCTGCGGGCCACGAACGCATTCGAGGAACTCTACGCGGTGCTCGATCCTTCCGCGATGGGCGCCCCGGTCGAGCGCTGCACCGACGCGCTACTGGCCGGCGCCGACGGCCCGATCCTCGTGCACCAGGAGCAGTGGTACGCGGCCGACGCCGACAGCGTCGCCATCGTCGTCGACCGGCCCGATGACGGCATCACCGTCGTCGCACCCGTGGTCGCGTCCGGGCTTCCGCTCGTCGGCATGAACGCGACGGGCGCCTCCGTCGGGGCGATGTCGCTGACCGCGACCGACGAGCGACAGGGCGTGCCCCGCATGATCGTGGCCCGCCGTGGGCTCGACGCCCGTGACCGTGAGGAGGCCTGGCGCATCGTCACGACGCCCGAGCGTGCGGGCGGCTACAGCTACAGCTTCGCGTTCGCCGACGGCGCCACGGCGCTCTTCGAGACCACGGCGACGACCGCCGCCGACCTCCGCGAGACCGTGCATGCGAACCACGCGATCGACGACACGGTCGCCTCGGTCTGTCCGAGCGCCACAGACGGATCGATCAGCCGCCTCGCCCGGATGACGGAACTCGCCGCCGAACGCGACACGTGGACGATCGCCGAGGCCTGCTCGTTGCTCGCCGACCACGGCGCCGACGGGCAGAACATCTGCGTGCATCCGGATCCCACGGAGGGGCCCGAGTCGAGCGCGATCATGTTCGGCATGGTCGCCGACGTCGCGAACCGCACGCTCTGGGTCGCGCCGCAGAACCCATGCCGGAACCGGTTCGAGCGGTACGCGCTCGACGAACTGATCGCCTGACGACCAGCCGTCCGTTAGATCGAGAAGCGGGCCAGGTTCCGTTGCTCGCGACCGCCGATCTTGGCGAACCCTCCCCCGACCCAGAGCTTGCTGCCGACCGCGAGCATCGTCCAGGCGCCGTCGAAATTGGCCCCGAACGGTGCCAGCTGCGGGATCCAATCGCAGAACGCCTTGCCGGTTCGCGGACGGACCGAGATCAGACCGCGGAGGCTGCGCCCACACTTGTGCTGCTGCAGATCCCCCAGTCCGAAGTGCCCACCGAGGAAGAGGCGCCGGCCGTTCGGTGAGAGCTCGACGGCCTGCACGTTGCCGACCAGGCGCTCGCGCCAGTACCGGGTGCCGACGTTCCCGTCGGGCTTGAAGGCCGCCGCGAAGTTCGGTCCGCGTCCGAACCCCCCGTACAGGCGCGACCGCGTCACCTCGAGCGCCCACCCGGTCTGCGGGCGCCCGACGTCTCCGAGAGGGATCCTCCAGGCGCGGAGCCCACCGGACTGCGCAGCGACCTTGGCGACGCTCTCCCGGTCAAAGGTTGAACCGCCTTGCGCCATCTCGGCGAACGCCCCGGCGATGAAGATCGAGTTCTCGCTCGCGTCGAACGTCATGTCCCGTACGGCGCCACCCACCGCCCGTGGACGCCACTCCCCCGAGAGGTCCCGCGACGGCAGATCCCAGGCGGCCAGCTTCGACCGGCTCGCTCCGTCGACCCTGCCGAACGCCCCGCCCGCGTACAGCCGGTCGGGCGATGCCAACAACGTGTAGACACGCCCCCCGATCGCCGGCGCGAAGCCGGCGATCGGGGCTCCATCGCTCAGTCGCACGGCTCCGAGGTTCTCCACATCGGTGCCGGCGAGTCGATCGAAGCGCCCCCCGACGTACACGGTGCCGCCCGCGACCGCCAAGGCATAGACGGTCGCGTCCGTGCCGGGAACCCGGGGGCGCCAGGACCGGACAGGCTTGCCCGTCGACAGGTCGATGGCCGCGAGGTTGTCGACGTTGACGGGCTTCTTCCGGCTTCCACGGGGCGGCAGGAGCTTCGTGAAGCGGCCGCCGATCAGGAGCATGTTGCCCGCGCGGACCAGGGCATGGACCCGCCCGTTCGCCATCCATGTTCGATCGGCACGCGCCCGCGGCGCCGCGGACACGGTTGGGGGGAACAACGAGACCAGCGAGACGACGAGGGCCGAGACGACGACGCGCGACACCAGGGGGGACCGTTCCTGCATCTGCGGAGACCTCCGTTCCTTCCGACGCCGTGTTTCGGCATCGTGACGGCTACGAGCATAAGAGCCGGGCGGCTGTGGTGATCAGGGGAGATCAGCCGGGATGATCATGGCCGGATGGGACCTGGGTGGGCATCACCAGGGCGTCGACCGCGACGCACCCGTCGGGCGAGACGATCAACGGGTTCACGTCGAGCGCGTCGAGCAGATCACCGAGGTCCGCCGCCAGCACCGACAGCCGTGAAGCCGCCGCCGCCAGCGCGTCCACGTCGCCCGGCCGGGCGCCGCGCACGCCGTCGAGCAGCGGCCGCACCTGCAGCCCGTCGATCAGGCGTCGTGCCCCGGCCCCGTCGAATGCAGGCAACGCCAGCGCCCGATCGTGCAGCAGCTCCACGAGGATCCCTCCCGCCGCGACCACCACGAGCGGCCCGAACGTCGGATCGCGCACGATGCCGAGGGCGACCTCGACGCCCTCGGGCGCCATCGAGCCGACGGCGACCGCCGGGCCGAGCCGCCCGGCGATGTCGTCGTAGGCGTCGCGAACCGCGTCGGCATCTGCGAGCGCCAGCCGCACCCCGTCCACGTCGGACTTGTGCTGCACGCCCGGTGCCGCGGTCTTCACCACGACGGGGAACCCGATCGCCTGGGCCGCCGCAACCGCGTCGTCGGCGGCCGCCGCGGGGCGAGCCTGCACGACGGGCACGCCGTACTCGGCGAGCAGCGAGAGTGCTTCGAGCTCGCCCATCGCCTCGCCTGTGGCCAACCGCTCTCGCCACCGCCCGCGCACCTCGTCGGGCACGGGGGTGGGAGGCGTCGCGACCGGACGGGCCCGCACGTCGCGATGGGCCAGCAGCGCCCGCAGCGCGACGAGCCCTGACGACGTGCCCTCCAGCACGGGGATGCCGAGGTCACGCAGGTACGCCGCCTCCTCGAGCGCGACGGCGCTCGCCAGGTTCGAGAGCACGCAGAAGGGCTTCGTCGTCCGCTCCCAGACGGCCTTCGCGACCTCGAGGTAGCCCTCGTCGTAGGGCTCACCCTGGCGCGTGAGATCGACCGAGAACACGGATACCGCGGCTTCGATGTCGTTCTGCAGGGCCAGGAGCGACTCGACGAAGATGCGGTCGGCGTCGATGCCGGTGCCCCAGGCGTCGAGCGGGTTCGCCGCGACGAGGCCCGGGTCGAGGATGTCGTCGACCGCGGCGAGGGTGTCGGCGCCGACCGGCGCGAACGGCACATCGAGGTCGTCGGCCCGATCGACGAACAAGGCTCGCTCGCCGCCCGAGTCGAACAGGGCCACGATGCCGCTGCCACCGCTCACGCGCCGAGGCGACGAGAACAGCTCCATCGCGTCGGCCATCTCCTCGAGCGTCAGCACCTCGTGCACGCCGTACGCATCGAACAGCGCCTCGTACGCGCCATGCTCGCCCGCGAGCGCACCGGAGTGCGCGGTGACCATCGCCTTCGAGCCCTCGGTGCGCCCGACCTTCAGGGCGATCACGGGCACATCGCGTTCGCGGGCACGTTCCAGCTCCGCGACGAAGCCCTCGGGGTCTCGCACGGTCTCGAGCAGCAACGCCAGCACCCGCGTCTCGCCCCGGTCGAGCGCGTAGGCCATGTAGTCGGCCATCGTCGAGCCGATCTCCTGGCCACTCGAGACGAGCAGGTTGAATCCGATGCCGCGGTCGTTGAAGGCGAGCGCCGCGAACGCCGACCCGGAATGCGAGATGAACGTCACGGGTCCGTGCCGCAGGTCGTCGGGCGTCGGGAACCCGGTGGCGCGCAGATGCACGGTCTCATGCAGGAAGCCCATGCCGTTGCCCCCGCAGAGCGGGATGCCGGCGTCGCGCACGACCGCAGCCAGCCGATCCGGCAGGGGGGGCAGGCCCGGCTCCGGCGGCTCCTCCTCGAACAGCGAGGAGAACGTCACGAGCGACCGAGCGCCGGCGGCCACGGCGTCGCGCGCCGCCTGCTCGACGCGATGGTTCGCGACGCCGAGGATCGCGAGGTCGGGCGGACCGGGTGCGTCGCCGATCGAGGGATAGCATGTGAGCCCCAGCACCTCGTCGTAGCCGGGGTTCACGGGCCAAACGTCGCCGTCGTAACCGCCGCGCCGCAGCTCCTCGAGCATCGCCCGGCCGAGCGAGCCTTCCTTGACCGAGGCGCCCACGATCGCGACGGACCGAGCCTCGAGCATCGGCTCGAGGCTCGGCCTCGTGCGGGTCACGTCGTCGGCGACCGTCGCCACCTACTTCTTCGAGATGGCCTTGTCCTTCACGGCCGCCTTGTACGCCTGCCACCCGGGGATGCCGTTCACGCCGCCCCCACCGTGGGTCGCGCACGAGCCGTGGTACAGACCCTTGACCGGTGTGCGGAAGTCGGCGAACCCGGGCGCCGGGCGCATGTGGAACAGCTGGTCCACCGAGAGCTCGCCGTGGAAGATGTTCCCGCCGATCAGCCCGAGGTCCTGCTCCATGTCGTACGGCCCGATCACCTGGTAGTCGATGATCGAGTCCTTGAAGTTCGGCGCGAGCTCGTTGTACCCGTCGAAGATGCGCTGCGCGTAGGCGTCGAGCTCGTCACGGTGGGGCTCGTTCACCCAGTCCTCGGGCACCCATTGCGTGAACATCGAGAAGACGTGCACCCCCTCGGGCGCCAGCTTCTTGTCGAGCGTCGTCGGGATCGTGCCGTCGACGAACGGCGCCACCGAGGGCTTGCGGTCGATGTGCGCATCCTGGAACGCGCGCTCCGCGTACTGCGGCGAGAAGCAGAGCTCGACCGACCCGGTGTGGTGGTCCTGCTGCTCGGTGCCGGGCATCGCCGTGAAGTTCGGGAGCTCGCTGATCGCGACGTTGACCTTCACCGTGCCGGAACGCGTCTTCCAGCGCTCTATGTCCCAGACGAAGTCGGCGGGCAGCTCGTTACGGTCGAGCAGGTCGAGGAATCCGATCTTCGGATGGATGCAACTCACGACGACCGGTGCGCGCAGCTCCTCGCCGTTCTCGAGCGCCACGCCCACCGAACGGCCGCCGCGGGTCAGGATCTTCGCGACCTTCGCCTCGGTGCGCACCTCACATCCGAACGACTCGGCGCTGCGACGGATCGAGTCGCTCACCGCGCCCATGCCGCCCTGCTGGAAGCCCCAGCTGCCGAGATGGCCGTCGCCGACGTCGCCGATCGAGTGATGCAGCATCACGTAGGCGGTGCCGGGCTCGTCGGGGCCTGCCCACGTGCCGATCACGCCGTTGACCGTGAGCATCGCTTTGATCGCGTCGGACTCGAACCAGTCGTCGAGCAGGTCCGTCACGCTCATCGTGAACAGCCGGGTGACGTCGGCCACCCCACGCTGCCCGAGCTTGCGCATGTTCCATGCGGTCTGCAGCTGCGGGAGCAGGTCGCCGAGCTTCATCGAACCCACATGGGGCGGCACGCTCAGCAAGAGCGGGCCGAGCACGTCGGAGACGCCCTTCATCCACGCCTCCCACTTCGGCAGCGTGTCGGCGTCCTTCTTCGAGAACTGAGCGATCGAGTCGTAGCTCTTGCGCGCGTCGTCCGCATAGACGGTGATGGCGCGCCCGTCCGGGAAGGCCTGGAAGTACGGACCGAACGGCGTCACGTCGTACCCGTGGCGCTTCAGGTTCAGCTCGCGGATGATCGTCGGCGGCATCAGCGACATCACGTAGCTGTAGGTGGTGACGTTGATGTCGGGGTGATCGGCGAACGGAGCGCTCGTGTCGGCGGCGCCGCCGGTCTTGGTGCGGCTCTCCAGCACCACCGTGCGGGCGCCGTGACGGGCGAAGTACGCGCCGCTCGTGAGCCCGTTGTGGCCGCCGCCGATGACGATCGCGTCGTAGGTGTTCGAAGCCATGACCAGCTGTCCTTCCCCTGTGACGTTCGGTCTGGAACCCGGGCAGTATGGCTTGACTTTGAATCACCAGTCAACTCGGTCATCGCTGACCTCCGGTTTTGACTTCGCAGGTCATGCCGGTACAGTTGCTTGAACGCTCATACAAGGAACGGGCGCCGGCGGCCTCAATCTGTGCGGCGTTCAGGATGGAGGCACCGGTGGCTCGCGCACGTCAGAAGAACGGCAAGGATCGCCATCAGGAGATCCTTGAAGCGGCCGCTCGCGTGATCACCGATCGCGGACTCGCCGAGACGCGCATCCAGGACATCGCTGAGCGCTGCGGCGTCTCCCCCGGCCTGATCCTCTACTACTTCGAGTCCAAGGACCGGCTGCTCGTCGAGGCGCTCACCTACGCCAACGACAAGTACTACCTGGCGCAGGCTCGCGACCTTCGCCGCCTCGACTCCGCCCGCGACCAACTCTGGCGCCTGATCGACCTGTCGGTACCGGGGCTGCTCCCCGACTTCGAGCGGCTCGAGGAGTGGGCGCTGTGGATCGAGATCTGGGTGCGAGCCCTCCGCGACCCCGCGCTCGCCAAGGAGCGCGAGGTGCTCGATCGGCGGTGGCGTCAGTCGATCGCCGACATCGTGCGGCAGGGACGCATCACCGGCGAGTTCGACGAGGGCGAGGACGCCGACGAGATCGGCCTGAAGCTCGGCGCGCTGATCGACGGCCTCGCGATCCAGGTGCTGATGAACGACACGCAGGTGGGCCCCGAGCACATGCAGCGCATGTGCCAGGAGGTCGCGGCGAGCCTGATCGGCTTCGACCTGGAACCGGCCGCGAGCGCCTAGCCCGCGGAGGCCTCGCCCCCGACGCCGTCGGCGAGCAGGCAGATCAGCTCGAACGCGATGCGCGTGGCGTTCTGCGCCGTCATCGAGTTCGGGGAGTCGAGCGAGGGCATCAGCTCCACGACGTCGGCGCCGATCAGGTTCATCCCGCGCATGCCCTGCAGCACCCGGATCGCCTCTTTCATCGTGAGGCCTTCCTCGCCGGGCTCGGGATTCGAGACCGCCGGCGCGATCGTCGTGTCGAGGGCATCCAGGTCGAAGGACACGTACACGGGCAGGTCGCCCACGCGCTCGCGGATCAACGCGATCGTGCCGTCGATACCGAGCTCGTCGTCGAATTCGTCCTTCGTGACGATCCGGTAGCCGAGCTCGCGGCTCGTCTTCCCGGGGTCCATCCAGACATCATGACCGCGGATGCCGATCTGGACGCTGCGGGTCGCGTCGACGTGGTGCTCGTGCACCGACTTCGACGCCCAGTGGCCTGCACTGTCGGACGCTCCGTACCAGTTCGGGAAGTCGTCGTACGTGTCGTAGTGCGCGTCGAAGTGCACGACCGCAGCCGGCTGCCCGTGCCTCGACTCGGGGCCCGCGATCGCGCGCAGGATCGCGAGCGAGATCGAATGGTCGCCGCCGATCGAGACGGGACGCGCACCGGCACGGTCGATCGCCCCGTAGAAGACCTCGATCTCGCGGACCGCCCGGTCGTTCACGAGGGACTCGTAGATCGGGACGTCGCCGACGTCGTGGATGCGGCACGCGCTCCACGGATCGAGCTGCCACTTCAGATGGAAACGCCGGTACGCCATCGAGACGTCGCGCATCGAGCGTGGTCCGAGATGCTGGTCGCGCCACGTCGTGCCGTTCCCCGAGCTGTGCGGCACGCCGACGAGCGCGATGTCGCACTCGGCGGGGTCGGGAACGTGCGGGCACCGAAACAGCGTCGGCACGCCCCACCAGTGCAGGAAGTCGAGATCCTGTCGGCTGAACTCGTACTCAGAGGGCTCCATCGAACGGTCTCCTCGGCGGACTCGCAGCGAGTCTACGGTCGGTAGTCTTCGGGCATGGACCCCCGGCCTCTGATCCTCGATGTCGACACCGGCGTCGACGACGCGCTCGCCCTGCTCTACGCGGCCGCATCCCCCGAGGTCGAGCTGATCGCGGCGACCAGCGTGATGGGCAACGTGACGGTCGAGCACGCAACGCGGAACACGCTCGCGGTGCTCGAGCTCGTCGGACGCGGCGACGTCGAGGTCGCGCGAGGGGCGGCGAGGCCCCTCGTCCGCGACCACGAGCCGTTCCCCGTCGTGCACGGCGAGCACGGACTCGGCGACGCGGAGCTGCCGACGCCGTCGCATGAGCCTTCGTCGCGGTCGGCCGCCCAGCTGCTGGTCGAGGTCGCGCGCGCGAGACCCGGCGAGGTGCTGCTCGTCGCCACCGGCCCGTTGACGAACGTGGCGCTCGCGCTCGCCGAGGAACCCGGGCTGCCCGAGCTGCTCGGCGGCTTCGCGATCATGGGTGGCGCGTTCGCGCGGGGCGGCAATGCGACGCCGGCCGCCGAGGCGAACATCTGGGTCGACCCCGACGCGGCACAGGCGGTGTTCCGTGGGTTCTCCGGGCGCCCGGCCGAGAGGCTGCCGCTGTGCGCCGGGCTCGACGTCACCGACCGCGTGCAGCTCTCGCGACCAGCGCTCGACGCGATCTGTGAGGGCGGGCCGGGCTCGCCGGTCGGCCGCTTCATGCAGCAGTCCGTGCCGTACTACATCGAGTTCTACGAGCGCACCGGCGTGATCGGCGGGGCCGCGATGCACGATCCGCTCGCCCTGGCGCTCGCGATCGACGAGACCCTCGGCACCTTCGAGACGACCCGCGTCGAGGTCGAGACCGACGGCCAGTGGACGCGCGGCATGACGGTGGCGGACCTGCACGGGGTGCGCCACAGCCCGTGGCCGGTCGGGTGGGAACCCGAGGAGAACGCCCGCGTCGCGCTCGATGTCGACGTCGAGCGGTTCCTCACGCGTTTCGCCGACCGGCTCCGATCCCTCGTGGAGGCTCCTGCGTGAGCCCGACCGGCGGCGACACGCTCGCCGTGGTCGGCGCGATCAACGTCGACCTGGTCGTGCGCGGATCACGCCTGCCCGCCGCCGGCGAAACGGTCGTGGGAGGCGAGTTCTCCCAGCACCAGGGCGGCAAGGGAGGGAACCAGGCCGTCGCAGCCGCCCGCGCGCTCGGCACGAACGGCCGGGTCGCGATGATCGGCGCGGTCGGCCCCGACGCGTTCGGCGAGTCGGCGCGCGAACTGCTCGCGATCGAGGGGATCGATGTCACGCACGTCGCGATCGATCGATCCTCGGCCTCCGGCGTCGCGCTGATCGCGGTGGGCGCGTCGGGTGAGAACCAGATCGTGGTCGCACCGGGGGCGAACGCGGGGTTGACGAAGGCGTCGGTGACGGCGGCGCTCCACTCGCTCGGCGCCGGCGTCGGAGCGGTACTCGTGAGTCTGGAGGTGCCGTTGCAGTCGGTCGAGGCCGCGGCGATGTGGGGACACGATCGGGGGCTGCCGGTCGTCGTGAATCCTGCACCCGCACGGGTCGAAGCCCATGACCTGCTGCCGTTCGCGACGGTGGTCACGCCGAATGCGGGGGAACTCTCGATCCTGGCGGCACAGGCCGAGGAGCCGCGAGGTGGCGCCAGGCGCCTCGCGGCCGGGTACGAGGGACTCTCGGTCGTCGTCACGCTCGGCGAGGAAGGCGCGATCGCCTACGGGCCCGGGGGCGAGATGAGGGTGACCGCGCCGAAGATGCGCCCGGTCGACACGACCGGGGCGGGCGACACCCTCAATGGCGTGCTCGCAGCGGGTCTGCTCGAGGGCTCGGGACTCACGGATGCGCTCAGGAGAGCGGTGGTGGCGGCCGCGCTCTCCGTGGAAGTGGTTGGGGCCCGGGACGGCATGCCCACCCGCGACGCGATCGACGCCGCTCCGGAGTGAGACGGGGGGAGGGTCGCGTCCACACGACCCGACCTCGTAGGCTCCCCACATGCATCCCTGCGCCTCGTGCGGTGAAGAGAATCCCGAGCGAGCGAAGTTCTGCCTCAACTGCGGCGCCTCGCTCGGCGACGAGCCGGCCGCCGCCCGCATGGAGCGCAAGTTCGCGACCGCGCTCTTCGCCGACCTGGTCGGCTCGACCACCCTCGCCGAGGAGCAGGACCCCGAGATCGTGCAGTCGGTCGTCGGCCGGACCTTCGACCGGCTCTCGCACGAGATCGAGCGGTACGGCGGACACCTGGAGAAGTTCATGGGTGACGCGGTGCTCGCGGTGTTCGGCATCCCGAGGACGCATGAGGACGACCCCGAGCGCGCGGTCCGCGCCGCGCTCGAGATGCTCGCCGTCCTGTCCGAGCTGAACCGCGGGTTCGCCACCGAGGGGAAGCCGCAGCTCGCGATGCGTATCGGGATCGAGGCGGGCGAGGTGCTCGTCGACCTCGAGCGAGCCACCGGGGCCCGAGACCGCATGCTCACGGGCGACGCCGTGAACACCGCCGCCCGGCTGCAGACGGCCGCAGAGGCCGGCCACATCGTCGTCGGACCGAGCGTCTTCGCGGCCGTGAAGGACGTGATCGAGCTCGCCGAGCTCCCGGCGCTCACCCTGAAGGGCAAGGCCGAGCCCGTGCCCGCGTGGGACGCGCTCGCCGTCATGGCGAAGAAGCGACGCGGTGAACGGCCGGCGCTCGGGATGCAGGCGCGACTGATCGGTCGCGACGAGGAGCTCGCGGTCCTCAAACAGACCCTGCACCGGGTCGAGACCGAGGGACGTCCGGCGCTCGTGACGCTCATCGGACCGGCCGGTGTCGGGAAGTCCCGTCTGCACCGCGAGGTGTCGGCGCATGTCGAGGGGCTCCCCACCACCTTCTACTGGCGGGCCGGCCGCTGCCTCGCCTACGGCAACACCTCGTACTCCGCCCTGGCCGACGCGGTGAAGGCCCAGTGCGAGATCCTCGATGACGATCCGACGGAGGTGGCACAGGAGAAGGCCGCGAGAGCGGTCGAAGAGCTCTTCGGCGACCGCGAGTTGGCTCCCCAGCTCACCGCGCTCGTCGCCGCCACCGAGCGCAGTCACTCGCGCGAGGACCTGTTCGAGGCGTGGCGGCGGTTCCTCGAGCGCATGGCGGCGCGATACCCGCTCGTGCTGTCACTCGAAGACATCCACTGGGCCGACGACGGGTTGCTGGACTTCATCGAGCACGTCGCGGACTGGGCGCAGGGCCCCATCCTGCTGCTCACGATGGCCCGGCCCGAGCTGCTGGAGCGCCGCCCGACATGGGGTGGCGGGAAGCGCAACGCCGCCTCGATCTACCTCGACCCGCTCTCGCCCGACGAGGACGCCGCGATGGTCGACGACCTCCTGCCTGGCGGGATCACCGACGACCTGCGGAAGTTGATCGTGGACCGTGCCGAGGGCAACCCGCTCTACACCGAGGAGATCGTGCGGATGCTGATCGACCGCGGCGTGATCCGCGCGACCGAGGCCTCGCGGTGGGAGGTCGCCGCCACGGTGGCCGACGTCGACGTCCCCCGCTCGATCCAGGGCCTGATCGCCACGCGTCTCGACGGCCTTCCCGATGACGAGAAGGCGCTCCTGCAGGACGCCTCGGTCGTCGGCAAGACCTTCTGGCTGGGACCGGTCGCCTCGCTCGCGGGCATCGACCCGGGCGTCGCCCGCGAGGCACTCGGACGCTTGCGGGTGAAGGAGCTGATCGTGCCGCATGAGCCGTCGAGCTTCCGCGACGAGGCCGAGTTCTCCTTCCGGCACTCGCTGCTCCGCGACGGGGCGTACGACTCGCTCCCGAAGTCGCTGCGAGCCGCGAAGCACGAGGCTGTCGCCGGGTGGGCCTCGGGTCGCGCGGGCGACCGGGACGAGGAGATCGCCGAGCTGATCGCGACGCACTTCCTGGAAGCGCTGCGCTACCGCGACGAGCTGGGCGAGACGGGTCCGGAGCGAGACGCGACGGCCCGCGAGGCGTTCCGGTGGGCGCGGGCGGCCGGTGACCGGGCCGCCGCGCTCTGGCTGCCGATCGAGGGGGAGCGATGGTACGCGCTGGCCTGCGAACTGGCGGAGGACGTCGGAGCCGACTCGGCCGAGCAGATCCCGATCCTCCGCTCTCGTATCGACAGTGGGACCCTCGCGTTACCGGTCGACGAGATCGAGGTGCAGGTCCGCGACCTCCTCGCGCTCGTGGAAGGATCCGGAGACCTCCTGGGCAAGGGGTATGCGCTGACCCGACTCGCCGAGGCCGCCTTCGAGCACGGCGACACCGACGCCGTATGGAAGAACGTGGACGCGGCGATCGCCATCCTCGAGCCCCTCGGCGAGACTCCGGAGCTCGCGAACGCGCTCCGGATCAGGGGGTGGGTCGGCTGGCGACGCGGCATGCCCGCGGAGGCCGAGACACCGCTCCGACGAGCCTTCGAGATCTCTGCGCGTGTGGACGCACCGGTCGTACACGCAGAGGCGGCGATGGACCTGGCGATCGCCGTCTCGATGCTCGGACGAGGCGATGAAGCGATCTCGATGATGGAGGAGGCACACCGCCTCGCGAAGGAGTGCGGCGACCTCAACGTCAGGCTCCGCGTCAACAACAACTATCCGAGCACCTTGGAGCAATGGACATCGGACTTCACGCAGAGCCGCGAGATCCTGCTGGAGGGTCTCGAGCTGAGCCGGAAGTCCGCCACCCGCACCAACATCGGATGGATCCTCGGCAGTCTCGGCGACAACGCGATCTACGCCGGTGACCTCCGCGAGGCTGAACGGCTCCAGCGCGAAGCACTCGAAGAGGCACGCGCCGTCGGCAGCGATCCGCTCGTGGGCATGCGGCTGAATGCTCTCTCGCATGCCCTGATGGAGCAAGGCAAGCTCGACGAGGCAGGCCAGGTGCTCTCCGAGGCGACCAGCATCGCCCGTGCGAACCCCGAGCCGCAGAACGATCTCCCACTGATCGAGGCAAGGGGGGTGCTGGCGGCCCTCAACGGGGACCTGGAGGAGAGCGCACGCGAGCTGATGCCCGGCGTCGAGCTGGCTCGCTCCTTCCACGTTGACGCGTTCGTCGAGGGCTTCGAGCATCTCGGACGGGCGCTGGTCGAGCTCGACCGGCGTGAGGAGGCCACGTCGTATCGAGACCTCTCGCTCCGCGGGACGTCTCCCCATGCGCTCGCGATGGGAATGGTGGTAGACGGCCTCGTCACAAACGACCCCGAGGAGAGCGTGCGGCTGATCCGCGAGGGAACTGACGGGCTCGAGCGCCTCGGCGTTCGAGCGGGGCTCGGTCGAGCCTTGGTCGACCTCGCCAGGGCGGAGGCGGCCGCAGGACAGGACCCCGCGGCCACGCTCGCCGAGGCCAGACGGGTGCTGACGGATTGCGGTGCGTTCGGCTGGCTCCCCGATGTCGAGCGGGCCGAGGCGGGGCTCACGGAGCGCTGATCAACGGAGCAGGACGTCGGCGAGCATGGCGACGACCCGCCGAGCCCCGCTTCCGTCGACGTCGAGGTCGGGGTTGTAGCAGGCCAGCGTGATGCCGAGGCAGCGAGGGTCGCCGACCAACGGGGTCAGCAACGATGTCAGCTCGCCCCAGGACAGCCCGTCGGGCTGCGGCGCGTCGACCGTGAGCTCACCCGGATCCAGCACGTCCACATCGGTGAACACCCAATAGCGCCGGTCGTCCGACGGCAAGGCGGCCGCGACGGTCGCCTCGATCCCACGGGCCCGAACGCCTTCCGTGTCGATCGCGGTGATGCCCGGCAGATCGTCGGGAGTGATCGAGCCGAGGTCGCGTGCCTCCTCGAGGTCTCGGAATCCAACGAGGGCCACGTCGGCGGGCTCGAGCACCGGCGCGTCGACGACGTCGCCCCAGGCCTGAGGACCTCGTCCGAGCAGGACGGCCACCGGCATGTCGGCCGCCTCGCCACCCGGTGAGTTCTCGCCGTCGTAGAGGTCCATGTGGCCATCGAGGAACACCAGACCGGCATCGGGGAAGCGGTCACGTACCCCCGCCGTCGCACCGACCTGGAGCGTGCAGCACCCCCCGAGCACCACGAGCCGACCCTCATCCTCGAGTGCGTCGGCCGTCGCCTCCCGAACGATCCGCGTGAGCTCGAGCACGGAGTCCGACCCCACGATGCCGGTGACCGGATCGCGCACCGCGGGCCCGAGCACGACCTCGAGGTCGCCGAGGTCGCGCGCCCCGAGAGCCTCGACGATGCCCGCCTCGCGCAGCAAGCCGGGCGTGCGCACGGTGCCCACCGGCTCGCCCACGCAGTCGATCGGCACGCCGAAGAGCGCGACGCCGCTCATCGTGACCGTTCGCCGCGTGGGTCGTAGAACGGTTCGACCTGCACCGCCGCCGGTCTCACCTCACCCCGAACCTCGACCCCCCATCCATCGCCCGTGGGTTCGCCATGGATCCACGCGAGCCCGGCCGACCCGCCGAGCGTGGGTGCGATCGCGGCGCTCGCGATATGACCGAGCCGCTCGTCGCCCCGCACGACCGACTCGCCGTGCCAGAGCACCGCGTCGGGCGCATGCACCGAAACGAGCGTGCGGTCTCGGGGCGCGTCCCGCAGCGTCTCCAGCGCCTCGCGACCGACGAAGTCGGCCCGTTTCGAACGCGAGACGGCGAAACCGAGCCCCGCGGCGAAGGGGTCGTCGAGCGGGCCGACGTCGTGCCCCCACGAGCGGAACCCACGCTCGATGCGAGCAGCGTCGAACCCGAAGGCCCCCGCGTGGCGGAGCCCGAGCGACGTCCCGGCATCGACGACGTATTCGTAAAGGTCGCCCACGAACTCGGTCGGTACCGTCAGCTCCCACCCGAGCTCGCCGGTGAAGGATACGCGGAGCGCCCATGCCCTGGCCCGGCCGACCTCGATCTCACGAGCGTGCAGGAACGGCCACGTCGATGTCGAGAGGTCCTCGTCGGTGAGGCGCGCGAGCACCTCGGGCGACGACGGTCCGGCGAGATGAAGCGTCGCCCATCCGCTCGTGACGTCGGTGACCGTGGCGTCGGACGGCAGCCCGGAGCGGAGCAGCATCTCCGTGCGACGTTGCGCGAGCGTCGGCGCGAGCACCAGGAACCGATCGTCGCCGAGCCGCGTCACGGTCGGATCCATCTCGATGCCCCCACGGGCGTTGCAGAACAGCGTGTAGACGATGCGACCGACGGGCACGTCGAGCTCCGACGTCGCCAGCCGCTGCAATCCCGAGAGCGCGCCGGGTCCCTGCACGAGGAACTTCGAGTAGGTCGACAGGTCGTACAACGCCACAGCCTCGCGAGTGGCACGCACCTCGTCGCGCACCGCCGGGAACCACGACGGCTCCTCGAAGGAGTAACCCGCCTCGGGGTCGACGACACCCGGCTCGAACCAGTTGGCGCGTTCCCATCCGGCCGCTTGCCCGAACGCGGCACCCTCCTCACGGAAGGCCCCGTACAAGGGCACCCGACGAACCCCCCGACCGGTCCTCGGCTGCTTCTGCGGCCAGTGCATCTCGTACAGGCCGCCGAGCGATTCCACCGTGCGCTCGTGCAGCCACGCTCTCTGGTTCGCCCACCGGCCGGTGCGCGCGACATCGACCTCGACCAGGTCCATCGTGGGATGGCCGGCCACGATCCACTCGGCGGCGGCCTTCCCGGCGCCCGGGCCGAAGATGATCCCCTGCGAGTTGAAGCCGGCCGCCACGAACAAGCCCGGCACCTCCGGCACGTACCCGAGCTGGAAGTTCGAGTCGGGCGTGAAGCTCTCGGGCGCCCGCAGGTAGTGCGAGAAGCCGATCGTCTCGATCTCGGGCACACGTTCACGCGCTCCCTGCAGCACGGGCGCGAAGTGGTCCCAATCGGGCCCGAACTCGGCGAAGCCGGCCGTCGGGACCGCGCCGGGGCGCATCGGCTTGCCGTTCGGCTCGAACGCCCCGATCACGTACCGACCCCGGTAGTGCCGGATGTACAGGTAGGCGTCGAGATCACGCAGGAACGGCGAGTCCTCGCGGGCACCCTGCGCTTCCTCGGTCATCACCCACACGTGCTCGGCGGGGTAGAGCGCGACGCTGGCGCCGGCCGAGCGCGCGAGCTCGCTCGTCCAGAGACCGCAGGCGAGCACGATCGTCTCGGCCTCGATCGCCCCGCGGGAGGTGTCGAGCCCGGTCACCCGTCCGCGCTCGCCGAAGCGGAACCCTGTCACCTCGGTCTCGGGCACGTACCGCGCCCCCCGGTCGACGGCTCCCTTCGCGAACGCCACCGTCGCGTCACCGGGGTTCACCGTGCCGTCGGTGGGGAACAGCACCGCGCCGACCAGGTCGTCGACGACCGCCGCCGGCCACAGGTCCTTCACGGCCGCCGCCTCGAGCACCTCGACGTCGACGCCGACGTCTTTGGCCATCGCGACGCCGTAGAGGGCCTCCTGCATGCGCCCCTCGGTGCGAGCGACCGTGAGCGCCCCGATGCGGCGCATGCCCGTCTCGACGCCGGTCTCGGACGGCAGCCTCTCGTAGGTCTCGGCGTTGATGCGTGAGAGCGCCGTGAGGGCGTGGGTTCCCCGGACCTGCGAGACGAGCCCCGCCGCGTGCCACGTCGTGCCGTTCGAGAGCCTCCCGCGCTCGAGCAGCACGACGTCGGTCTCCCCCTCGCGCGTGAGGTGGTACGCGATCGAGCTGCCGATGATGCCTCCGCCCACGATCACGACCCGGGCGCGATCGGGCAGACCGGAGGCCACGACGACGGCAGACGGATCGATGTCTCGGTTCGCCAGATGCTCCGGGATCGTCATGCGCGGAAGCTTACGCCGCGAGGCTTGAGGAGTGCTTCTGAGCGACCGATGCACCAGGCATGCGGACGGAGCTGCTCCTCACGGCATGGTTGGCCCTGTGGGTCGTGATCGTCGTCGTCGCCGTCGTTCGCCTCGGTGCCCGACACCAACGCCACCGACGCCGTTACGGGAGCGACGCCGTCCGCTCGGACTTCGGCGGGGCGCTCCGCAAGGCCGCGCCGTACGCGCTGCTGTTCGGCGCCTCCACCTGCCTGCTGCTGCTCTTCGCTCAGATCCGGCTCGACCGCAGCGAGACGACAGCGACGGTCGTGCTGGCGATCGACGTGAGCGCCTCGATGCTCGCGACCGACGTGAAACCCGATCGGTTCACGGCCGCCAAGGCCGCCGCCACGTCGTTCCTCGACGAGGTACCGCCCGGGTTCCGCGTCGGGGTCGTCACGTTCGCGGGTGAGGCCGCCACCGTCGCCGATCCTGGTCAGGGGCGGGCCGAGACCGCCGAGGCGATCGAGCGACTGGAGTCGAGCCGCCGCACGGTGATCGGCGACGGACTCACCGAGGCGCTCGACGTCATCGCGGCCGAGCGGACGGAGAACGAGGAGTTGCCGGCCGCGGTGGTCCTGCTCTCCGACGGCGCCGACACCGGCAGCGTCGTCTCGCCGCCGCAGGCGACCGCTCGAGCCCGTGACATGGCCGTCCCGGTGTTCACCGTGGCGATCGTCGGCGACGAGGATCAGGAGGGCGGCGACACCGAGCTGCTGCAGGAGATCGCAAGCAGTTCGGGCGCATCGCTCTCGACGGCCGCGAGCGCCGGCGAACTCGATCAAGTGTACGAACGACTCGGCGCCCAGCTGACCTCGGACCTCGCGGTCGGGAACTCGGCGATGCCACTGCTGGCGGCGTCGGTCGTGCTGACGGCCCTGGCGGTCGCGATGTTCCTTGGCGTCGGCCGACGCAGCTGACCGAGAACGCGCCACGCGCGGTTCAACCCAGCGTCGGACGACCCATCGCGCGGCGCCACTCCTCATTGAACCAGTAAAGGAAGCGGTCCTGCCGCGGGTACACGCCTCGCGTGAACGCCCGGGAACTGACGCCGGTCTGGGCGCGCTCGCAGACCTCCCAGTCCTGCTTGGAGATCATGTCCCAGAACTCCACCGTGGCCTCGGGCTTGAACAGCTCGAGGTCGGCGATCGTCTCGGGCCGGAACATGAACTCGCTCACGACCGTGGTGTGGTTCGGCCCCTTCGGGTAGCCGATGTAGTACATCGCACTGTCGGGGTGAAGGTTCAGCATCAGGTTCGGGAACTGGTAGGTGCCGTAGTACATCTCGTGGTCCTCGGGCTCGAGGCCGGGGAACGTCGGCAGCTGGCTCTTCCCGGTGGGCGTGAACGACGTGGCGCCCTCCATCATGCGGTTGCCGTCGTCAGGGATCTCCTCGTCCCACACCTCGCCGAAACGGAACAGCGGGATCACCTGCACGAGCTCGGGGTGGACCTGCGGACAATGCAGGCACTCGTTGTAGTTCTCGACGACGATCTTCCAGTTCGCCTTCACCTCGTACACGAGGCGCACGCCGATGCGCAGCTCGTCCATCTTGAAGCGCTCGAACGCTGTGATCGTCTCGGCGCCATCGGTGAGCGACTCCATGAGCGAGCGCGTCGGCCCGCCGGTCGTCATGTTCACGAACATGAACCCGGCGTAGTGATCGATCGCGATGTCGTAGAGGGGGTGGTCCGATCGGTCGAAGTGCTCGTCCTCCTTCACGTTGGGGGAGCCGACCAGCTGTCCGTTCAGGTCGAACGCCCACGCGTGGTACGGGCAGACGAACGCCTTTCGCACGTTCTGCGCGCCCTCGATGTCGTCGAGGAACTTCGTGCCACGGTGGCTGCAGACGTTGTAGAACGCGCGAAGCTCACCCACGTCGTTGCGCACGATGAAGATCGATTCGCCGGCGATGTCGCGGACGACATGGTCGCCCGGGCTCGGGACCTCCTCGGTGCGGCCCACGCAGATCCACTCGCCCCACCAGATCTTCTCCCGCTCGTCCTCCCACACCTGGGGACTCGCGTAGTCGGCGCTGCCGAGCGTCGGACGCGGCTCCCATTCGACCTCGTCGTTGCGGATCTTGATCTCGTGCTCGGTCTTGGCCATGGCGGAAGGATCCTCTCGTGGGCGGTTCGCGGATACCGACAAGGGTATCCCCTCTGCGTTCCATGGCGGTATCCGAACCCGCAGGACCGGTTACGGATATCGCACTATGGCGGGATCTCATCTGCGAGAATCGCAGTTGATGGCCACCCCACGCTTCGACGACCTCGACATGCGCATCATCGATGCCCTCGCCGAAGACGGCCGCCGCCCGTTCACATCGGTGGCCGACGAGCTCGGAGTCGCCGAGGCCACGATCCGATCGCGGGTCGCTCGCTTGCAGCGCATCGACGCGATCCGGTTCGTCACCGATGTGAAGCCCCACGAGCTCGGACTGCTCTTCGCGTACCTGGGCGTGCGGCTCGGCGGCCGAGACGTGCGTGCAGCGATCGACGGGCTCTGCGCGATCCCCGAGGCGGTCTACGTGATCGAGTGCACCGGCCATTACGACGTGCTCGTCGAGGTCGTCGCGCAGGACGGCGACGACCTGCTGCGCGTGATGCACGAGCGGGTGCGCGCGGTGCCCGGCGTGATCGAGGTCGATTCGTTCGTGGGCCTTCGCATCGCGAAGGGCACGTTCCGCTACACCGACCTCGGCCGCGCAGGCGAGTCGCCGACCCGCTGAGCTCAGAGCCCGCGACGGGGCTCGCACCGGGTAGCGTGGTGGCGTGACCGACGTCGTCTCGATCCGCGCTGCCGGTGTTGAGCGCATCGAGGCGCTCGCCGCCACGTACTCGCGCGCGTTCCTCGACGATCCGATCGTGCGTTGGCCTTTGCCCGATGAGTCCGATGTGCAGGAGCGGATCCGGCAGGTCTTCGCATCGATCTACCTCGGCATCGCCGACGACGGCATGATCTGGGAAGCGGGAGACGCCGCCGGTTTCGCGGTGTGGATCCCCGTCGGCGCCACCGAAGAGATGTTCGAGAGCGACGCCGCGGTGCAGGCGTCGCTCGCGCCGCTCACCGCCGACGACGGGGAGCGCTACCGCGTGCTGTGGGACTGGATCGAGGAGCGGATCCCCGACGATGTCTGGTACCTGGACGCGATCGGCGTGGAGCCCTCGCGGCAGGGGCAGGGGGTCGGCGGCGCCTTGCTTCGCCACGGGCTCGAGGCGGCGCGCGCGGCCGGCGTCGACGCCTTCTTGGAGACGGGGGTGGCCTCGAACGTGCCGCTGTACGAACGGTTCGGCTTCCACGTGGTCCAGGACGGGCGGCCCACGCCTGATGGCCCCCGCATCTGGTTCATGCGCACCGGCGGCTGAACCGGTGATCCGTCACGACCCGGCCGCGAACCGCGCGATCTCCTCGGTGTGCTCCGGGTAGTGGTCGAAGGTCTCGTCGACGAACCACGACGCCGCGGCGTCGTCGACCTCGTCGAGCGCCTCGAGGGCGGTGCGGGCCTTCATGCGCCCGGCCTCGGCGGCCGCCACGGCCTGCTCCCACGTCAGCGACTTCGACTCCTCCGCCCACGAGGCGTTCATCGCCTGCCACACCTCCTCGGGCTGCTCGTCGCCGACGAACGTTCCGGCGGCCATCTCCTCGAGGTGCGTGCCGGCGAGCTCCGACCACTTGCCGCTGTGGAACACGAGGTCGCAGACCGACCAGTCGGGCACGACGCCGGGCACGGTCCGCAGGTCGGCAGGCACGCGCTCGGCGGCCTCGAGCAATGCGGCCCACGCCTCGGCCTCGCGTCGCAGCAAGTCCTCGCGATCGTGGGCGGCCATCATCGGGTTCTCGGGAAGCCGAGGTCGACGCTCGACGTGCCTGGGTCGGGCCACCGTTCGGTGATGACCTTGCCACGGGTGTAGAAGTTGATCCCCTCGGGCCCGTACATGTGGTTGTCGCCGAAGAGCGAGTCCTTCCAGCCGCCGAACGAGTAGTAGCCCACGGGCACCGGGATCGGCACGTTCACCCCGACCATGCCGGCCTGGCAATCGAACTGGAACGCGCGCGCCGCGCCGCCGTCGCGGGTGAAGATCGCGGTGCCGTTGCCGTAGGGGTTCTCGTTCACGAGTCGCAGCGCCTCGTCGTAGGTGTCGACGCGCATCACCTCAAGCACCGGACCGAAGATCTCGTCCTTGTAGGCGTCCATCTCGGTCGTCACGTGGTCGATCAACGACACACCGAGGAAGAACCCGTCGGATTCGCGGTACAGGCCGTGCTCCCGCCCGTCCTCGACGATCGTGGCGCCTTGCTCCTTCGCGGAGTCGAGGTAGCCCGCGACCTTGTCTCGATGGTCGCGCGTGACGAGGGGTCCCATCTCCGACTCGGGCTCGAGGCCGTTGCCGATCTTCACGAGGGGTAAGCGCTCCTTGATCGCCTCGACGAGCCGGTCGCCCGCGTCGCCGACCGCGACCGCCACGCTGATCGCCATGCAGCGCTCGCCGGCCGATCCGTAGGCGGCGGAGACCGCCGCGTCGGCCGCCATGTCGATGTCGGCGTCGGGCAGCACCACCATGTGGTTCTTCGCCCCGCCGAGCGCCTGTACGCGCTTCCCGTTCGCGGTGCCGGTCGCATAGATGTACTTCGCGATCGGGGTCGAACCGACGAACGACACCGCCTCGATGTCGGGGTGCTCGAGGATGCGGTCCACGACGACCTTGTCGCCCTGCACCACGTTGAACACGCCGTCGGGCAGGCCGGCTTCCTTCAGGAGCTCGGCCACGTAGAGCGAGGCGCCGGGGTCCTTCTCGCTCGGCTTGAGGATGAACGTGTTCCCGCACGCGATCGCGTTCGCGAACATCCACATGGGCACCATCGCCGGGAAGTTGAACGGCGTGATGCCGGCCACGACCCCCAGCGGCTGGCGGATCGAGAACACGTCGACGCCGGTCGAGGCCTGCTCGGTGAACCCGCCCTTCAGCAGATGTGGCACGCCGGTGGCGAACTCGATGTTCTCGAGCCCGCGGGCAACCTCGCCCATCGCGTCGGAGAGCACCTTGCCGTGCTGCTCGGTGATGAGCCTGGCGACGTCAGCACGATGCTCGTGGATCGTCTCGCGGATGCGGAACATCAGGTCGGCGCGCTTCGATAGCGAGGTGCGTCGCCACGTCACGAACGCCTCACGCGCCGCGTCGACCGCTTGGTCGACCTCGTCGACGCTCGCGAAGTCGACCTCGTACGCCTGATCGCCGGTCGCCGGATTGAAAACGGGCCCCGTGCGTCCGCTCTCTCCCGGAACGAGCTTCCCGCCGATCCAGTGGCTGAGACGCTCCATCGATATCAGCTCCCATCGCAGGCAGGGGTTCGGTCCTGCGGTCGACTCGTGATCCCCCCAGCGGTTCGGGTCAGCCGGCCCGAGCCACCACGTGCACGCAACGATGGTATCGAAGGTGGTCCCCCCGCTCACGGGACGGTCGCCTCCGAGGACCAGCCGAGCCGGTCCTACGGTGGCGGTGGGAGGAGGTGAGTTCCATGCTGGACGTATGGGACGAGTTCATGGCGATGCAGCGTCGGATGGACGACCTGTTCCGGACCTACCTCGGGCCCCGCGCGAGGACCACGTTCCCCGCCCTGCCCGAAGGCATCCGCCGTCCGTTCGTGCCGGTGTGCGACGTCTTCGGCCGGGAGGGCGACCTCGTCGTGCACCTGGAGGTGCCGGGCATCGATCCCCAGAAGGACGTGACGATCCAGGTCGAGGACGACGTGCTCGTGATCCGAGGTGAGCGCTCGACCAAGGAGGAGGTCGAGGACAAGGACTTCTATCGCATGGAGTCTTCGTACGGCTCCTTCGAGCGCCGGCTCCCGATCCCCGAAGGGGTCACGGAGGACGACATCGTCGCCACGTACGCCGACGGCGTGCTGGAGGTCGTGCTCCCGGGCGCCGCTCCGAAGGTCGAGGAGTTGGTCGAGGAGAAGCACGACGTGAAGACGATCCCGATCAAGGCCGCGTGAGCGGCTGATCGATCGGAGCCAACGGCGCCGCCGGAGACCTGCAAGGTCCAAGGCGGTGTCGTTGCTCCTATCGCAACACGCAGTCTGCGAGGCGTTCGGCGGACGCTGGATCGCTCGAGAGGACGCGTGCAATGACGGGTTCGGCGGCAACGGCAACAACGACCCGGGGGAACGGCTGGGTGCCGTTCACCCGATCGTCGGTGGCTAGCCGACGAGCGCCTGGGTGCCCCGCTTCTGCAGTTGGTCGGCCACGATGTTGCGTTGCACCTCGCTCGTGCCCTCCCAGATGCGATCGACGCGCAGCTCGCGCCAGAACCGCTCGGCGACATTCTCGCGCATGTAGCCGCGACCGCCGAAGATCTGCACGGCGCGGTCGGCGACCCGTCCGGCCATCTCGCTCGCGTAGAGCTTGGCCATCGAACACTGGCCGTGTTGGATCTTCACGTCGACACCGGCGTCGATGTTCTCGGCGAGCCGATAGGTCATGAGCCGGGCGGCCCACAGCTCGGTGAGCGAGTCGGCGAGCATGTGCGAGATCGCCTGGTGCTCGATGATGGGCTCCCCGAACTGCACGCGCTGCTGCGCGAACGAGGTGGCCTCGTCGATCAGGCGCTCGGCGGCGCCGCAGCAGCGGGCGGCGATCATCAGCCGCTCGTAGCGGAACCATTCGTACGTGAACGACATGCCGTCGCCCTCCTGGCCGACGAGGTTGGCGGCGGGCACACGCACGTCCTCGAACGCGACGACCGCGTGGGTGTCGGGGTAGGTGTGGGTGTAGGCGGGCTCGCGAACGAGTCGAACGCCCGGCGTCGCCTTGTCGACGAAGAACATCGCGTGTTCGCCCTCGTGGGGTCCGCCGACGATCTTCGCCTGGAAGAAGCAGTAGGTGGCGCCGTTGAAGGAGGTCACGTGCATCTTCTCGCCGTTGAGCACGTACTCGTCGCCGTCGCGGCGGGCGGTGGCCTCGATCGCGTCGACGTCGCTGCCGGCGCCGGCCTCGGTGATCGCGTAGCACTCGTGCTGCTCGCCGCGGATCGTGGGCAGGATCCACGTCTGCATCTGGTGGTCGCTGACGACGGCCGGGGCCCACGCTGGCGGCGTGTGCACGCACCAGCCGAGGGCGTTCGTCACCCGCCCGATCTGCTCGGAGACAAGCACCTGCTGCAGGGTGGTCATGCCAGTGCCGCCGAGCTCCGTCGGCATGTTCATCGCGTAGAAGCCGAGCTCGATCGCCCGATCGTGGTGCTTCGCGCGCTCGTCGTCGGGGATTCGGCCGCCGTCGGCCTCGGCGTGCTCCTCCCACGGGATCAGCTCCTCGTCGACGAAGCGACGGGCGCGCTCCTGGATCTCCCGGTCCTCAGCGGAAAGCGGAAAGGTGGTCATGGCGCGGAGTCTAGGCCAGGGCCCTGGAGGTCCGTGAACCGGGCTGCTCAGGGGTCGTCACGACCGGCCGTCACCAACTCGAACGCCTCGCCGAGGATCGCCATGCGGCTGAAGTCGTCGGGCATGCCGGAGCACTGATGCCCCGCCACGATCGTCACGTCGCGGGCCGGGCACGTGTACGCCGTCGTGCCCCAGTAGCCGTCGTGGCCCCACCAGGTCTCGCCGCCGATCTCCGCGCGGAACAGGAACATCGCGGCCGACGACGGATCGTCCTCGTCGCTCACACCCGCGGCCAGCGGCACATCGACGAGCGTCGACGTCATCGTCCCCAGGGTCGCCGGCTCACGGAAGACATCACCGCGCAGCAGACCACGGAAGAACCGCGCGAGGTCGCCGCAGGTCGACATCAATCCCCCGCCTCCGTACAGGTCGACCGACGCGTCCATCTCCGCGACGTCGTGCTCGCCCTCGTACTGATGCGAGAGCTGCGGCAGATCGGCCGGCGCGGACTCGATCGACTCCTGCCATGTGCTCCGCAGGCCGAGCCGTTCGTAGCCGACGAGTTCGCGGATCGCGGCACCCATCGTCTGTCCCGTCACCTGCTCGAGGACCTCCCCCACCAGACAGGCGCCGGTATCCGAGTATCCGAACCGTTCGCCGGGTGGACCGTACGGCGCCCCGTGGGACACGGCGAACCCGACCTGCTCGAACCGCGTCCAGCGACGCCCAGGATCCAGGTACACCTGCGAGGTGAAGCCGTCCGGGATCGACGCGTCGTAGGCGTCGGCCGCGAAGTCGTAGATGCCGCTCGTGTGGGTGAGCAGGTGACGCAGCGTGATCACGCCGGTTTCGTACCCACCGCTGCGAAGGAGCTCGTCGTACTCGCCGGGCAGCAACATCGCGACGGTGTCGTCGAGCGAGAGCCGACCATCCTCGACCAGCCGGAGCGCGGCGGCCGACACGAACGGCTTCGTGACGCTCGCGATGCGGAACCGCGAGCCGGGCTGGAGCGGTTCGCGCGTCGCTCGGTCGGCGACCCCGGCCGCGACCTCGACGTCGACGCCGGGCGCGAGGACGTGCAGCAGCCGCGCGGGCATCTGCAGCCACTCCTCGACGTCGCGGTCGACGAGCGCCTGCAGCCCTGCGCCGAGATCGCTCACGGGTGCCGGGGCACCTCGCGCTGCACGCCCGCCCACGGCCGCACCCGCTCGAGCACCGCCCCGATGCGGAACGCGCTCACGTCGTCGAACGTGCGCCCGACGATCTGCACGCCCGTGGGTACCCCGTTCGAGGCCACGCCGCTCGGCACGGCCAGCACCGGACACGGCGAGAGCACGTTGAACGGCGTCGTCATGTAGCAGAGGAACTGCCGGTCGTTCGGACCGCCGTCGTCGAAGACCTTCCCGAGGATGCTGTCGCCGGCGGCGATGCCGGTGACCGCCCACGTCGGACACACGAGCGCGCGATACCGGCGGAAGAGCTTCCCGATCGGCTCCCACATCGCCTGCTCCCCTTCGAGGCCGGTGAGGTAGGAACGCGGCTCGCTCTGGTACATCTGGGCCTCCTCGGCCCAGGCGAGCGCGTAGTCGTTGAGCAGATCGCCGAACGCCGCGGCGGCCCCGCCGATCTCGGCTCCGAAGATCGCCGCGAAGTGCCGGCGCGCGGTCGCCGTGATGTGCTCCAGGTCCCACGGGATCGCGACCTCGTCCACGATCGCACCCGCTTCCTCGAGGGCAGCGCCCACAGCCCTCGTGTTCGCTGCCACCTCCGGGTCGACAGGCCAGGACCCGAGATCGACCGAGAGGGCGATGCGCCACCCCTCGATGCCCTTCAGGTCCGCCGGGATCCGCAGCTTGGGCCGCAGCGACGTCACATCGATGGGATGCGGGCCTGCCATCACGTTCTCGAACAGCGCGCAGTCACCGACCGTGCGCGCGAGCGGGCCGTCGTGGCAGAAGCGGTCGAGGTTGAACGGCGGACCCGTGGGAACCCGGCCGTGCGGAGGCTTGAATCCGACGACCCCGTTGATCGACGCCGGGATGCGGATCGACCCCCCGATATCGGAGCCGCTCGCGAGCAGCGACGTGCCGCTGGCGAGCGAGGCTCCGGCGCCCCCGCTCGAGCCGCCCACCGCCACGGACGGGTTCCACGGGTTGCGCGTGATACCCCACAGCTTCGAATGGGTGTACCCGGTGCAGCTGAACTCGGGGGTCGTCGTGCGAGCGTGCACGACCGCCCCGGCCCGCAGGATCCGCTCGGCGATCGGCGCGGTCTCGGTCGCGATCTCGTCGATCGCGAGCGAGCCGTAGCGCATGCGCCACCCCTTCACCGGCACCTCTTCCTTCAGGGCCACCGGCAACCCCTCGAGCGGTCGGATCCGTTCGCCGCTGGCGTACCGCCGGGTGCTCACCTCGGCGGCTTCGCGGGCCTCCTCGGGCCGGCGTTCGCACAGGGCATTCACGACGGGCTCGACCTCGTCGGCCCGCCGCTCCACGCTCTCGAGCAGCTCGACGGGCGAGAGGTCTCGTGCCCGCATCGCAGCGAGCGCGTCCGTGGCGGTCATCCGCCAGGGCTCGGTCATGGCGCGCAGGCTACCCCGCAGCACCCGGTGAACGCACGGGTTCTGGGTTCAACAGTCCGCCCACTGGGAAGGGAACATGCCGACATGAAGCTCCGACGCAGACGCAGTGCCAATGTGGAGGACCGACGTGGCCAGAGCCCGATGGGCGGTGGCGGCCTGAGTTTCCCCGGTCTCGGCGGCGGCTCAGGCGGCGGTGGACTCGGTGGCGGCGGGCTGCCGATCGGCAAGGGCGGCGGCATCGGCCTCGTGATCCTCGTGATCGTACTCGCCGTGTGCGTGGCCCCTCAGCTCGGGGGCGACGGCGGTGGCGACCTCGGCGACATCCTCGGCGGCGATCCGTTCTCGGGATTCGGCGAGGCGCAGCCGGGCGATACGACGACGCCGCTCGACCCGGACGACAAGCTCTTCGGGTTCGTGAACGCCGTCGTCGACGACGTCAACGTCACGTGGACCGACATCTTCGCGGAGTCCGGACAGCGCTACGAGGAGGCCACGCTCGTCGTGTTCGAGGGTCAGACCCAGACCGCCTGCGGCAGGGGCTCGGCCGCCACCGGACCGTTCTACTGCCCGGCCGACAGCCAGATCTACCTGGACCTCGGGTTCTTCCGAGAGCTGCGCGACCGCTTCGGCGCTCCCGGCGACTTCGCGCAGGCGTACGTGATCGCGCACGAGTACGGCCACCACGTGCAGAACCTGCTCGGCATCAACGCCGAGGTGCAGCGCATCTCGCAACAAGAGCCCGATCGTGCGAACGACATGTCCGTGCGCCTCGAACTGCAGGCCGACTGCTTGGCCGGCGTGTGGGGTCATACGGCGTTGCGGCAGGGTGAGCTCTCAGAGGGCGACCTCGAGGAGGCGCTCGCCGCCGCGGAGTCGATCGGCGACGATCGCATCCAGGAGACGACGACCGGCCGGATCGATCCGGAGAGTTGGACCCATGGTTCGTCAGGTCAGCGGGCGAAGTGGTTCCGCATCGGGTTCGACTCGGGCGACCCGGCGAGGTGCGACACGTTCCAGGCCGATCCGCTGTAGCCCCTGACTCAGCGGATGAACTCGAGCCGATCGCGGTGGGCCTCGATCGCGGCGACGGTGGCGGGATCGAGCGTGTGGTCACGCTCGGGCTCCTCCACCTCGAGACGCTCGCCGTAGAGCTCCCCGGACAGGTAGCGCTGTCCCGTGTCGCAGATCACCGTGACGACCCTCTCCAGCTCGGGATGGTGCTCGATCACCTTGTGCACGGCGGCGACGTTGATACCGCTCGAGGGCCCGCAGAGGAGCCCCTCCTCCCGGGCGAGTCGACGCGCCGTCACGAGCGCCTCCTCGGTCGAGACGGTCACGATGCCGTCCATCGTGGCGAGGTCCAGGTTCGGCGGCACGATGCCGTCGCCGATACCCGGCACCCCATGCGTGCCCCACGTGTGCTCGCTGATCAGAGGACATTCCGCCGGCTCGACCGCGAACGCGAGCAGCGACGGGTTGCGTGACTTGAGCGCATGCGTGACCCCACTGATCCACCCGCCGGTGCCCTGCGCCCCGACGACGGCGTCGACGCGCCCCCCCGCCTGTTCCCAGATCTCCTCGCCGCTCGCGATCTGCGCCTCGGGGTTGTCGGGGTTCTCGAACTCACCGGGGAAGAAGTACCGGTCGGGGTCGCCGGCCACGATCTCGCGCATCCTCGCGAGCGCCAGATCGATGTCGGTGCCGGCGCCGGGGGTGAGTACCAGGTCCGCGCCGTATGCGCGGATCATCGTCTTGCGCTCGTTGCTCATGCCCTCTGGCATCACGATCGTGCATCGGTAGCCCTTGATCGCGGCCACCGCCGAGCACGCGATGCCCGCGTTGCCGGTCGTGCACTCGATGATCGTCATGCCGGGTTTCAGGTCACCGCGTTCTTCGGCCTTGGCGAGCATCGCGGCGTAGATGCGGTCCTTCACCGAGCCCGTCGGGCCGTACCACTCGACCTTGGCCAGCACCTCGACCCCGGGGGGCGCCACCCGTTGCAACCGCACCAGCGGCGTGCGTCCGATCGCGTCGAGCAACGTCGCGACCTCGCCTCGGTGGGCATCCCAGGTGATCGGCACCGCTCAGGTCCTTTCCGTCTGCGTGTCCATGTCGGCTCAGACCGCCCTCGCGCCCCGGTCGACGTATCCGAGCCGTCTCGACACCGCGTGCGCCGCGTCGGCGGTGAGCTTGCCGATGCGGGGGAGATCCACCGCGCGCATCCGGAACGCCGGCCCCGAGACGCTGAGCGCGGCGACGAGGTCACCGCCCATGCCGCGGATGGGAGCCGCGACGGCGTTCAGGCCTTCTTCGAGCTCCTCCATCGTCTGGGCGTAGCCGCGGGCGCGGATCTCCGATAGTTGCGCGCGCAACTTCCGCACGTCGGTGATCGTGCGGGGCGTGAGGCGCGTGAGCGGCGCGCTGAGCATGCGGTCGCGTTCCGCGTCGGACGCGTATGCGAGGAGGACCTTCCCGTTCGACGTGCAGTGCAGCGGTGTGCGTTGCCCGACCCAGCTCACGCTCACGATCGAGCGGGTCCCGGTGACCTGGTCCACGTAGACGACGGACTCACCCGAGAGGACCCCGAGGTTCACCGTCTCCCGTGTGGTCTCGGCGAGCTCGTCGAGGATCGGCCGCGCGGCGCGGACGAGGTCGTTGCCACCCACGGCCGCGCCGGCGAGCGAGATGAGTCCGAACCCGAGACGGAACTTCTCCGAGATCGGATCGCGCTCCACGAAGCCCCGCTCGGCGAGGGTCGCGATCAGCCGCGACGCCGTCGCCTTGTGCACCCCGAGCTTGCGCCCGAGCTCGGTGACGCCCAGCTCGCCGTGCTCGCTGATCAGCTCCAGGGCTCGGAGCGCGCGGCGGACCGACTGCAGGTTCCCGCTGCCCTCCGCTTGGTCTCGCATGTCGCAACGCCCCGGTCTCGTGCGCAACCGCGCGGCCGGACGGTAGACCGGGCCGCGAACCCTGTCAATGCGTGCGAAGGCCCGTCGACGCCAGCCACCGCGGATACGAGATCGAGTCCTCGAGCTCGAGCTCGAGCCCGAGCGGTCTGGGGTCGCGGAACAGCCTCTCGGCGGTCGAGCGCAGGACCGGCTCCAGCCCCTGAGGGTCGCCCCCGGCCTCGAGTGCGATCGTCCACCACGCGTCGCTGCCGACGGTGAACTCGGTGACCTCAACGGAGCATCCCGGAAGCTCGGCCTCGGTCACGGGCCGCTCGACGAGCTCATCCCCGGCGAGCCGGAAGGAGCGACGGTGACGGGTCTTCCAGAGTGCCACCCAGCTCGAGCCGGCCGACGGCAGGGCAACCGTGCTGAGCGGGAACCGCCACTTCTCCCAGCGTTCGAGGACACCTCGACCGCCTCCCGGCACCTCGAGGATGCCGACGTTACCTCGGAACGCTTTCACGTGGAGCTCGATGCCTCCCTTGATCTTCACCCCGAGATCGGGAACAGCCGGGTCCACGAAGTACCGGTCTTCGCGTTGTTCGATCCACGCGTCGAAGAGGCCCATCCACGCGAGCACGGCCTGCGGGATCGGGCCGTGAAGGATCCACCGGACCTCCAGTGAGACCCCCGCGCGATCCTCCGCGGGTATCTCGCCTTCGCGTGAGGCCATCGCACGCCCTTCTCTCGGACCCTCTCGGTGCGCGGCATCCACCACCGTTGCGCATCACTTTGCGACCTTTGCACCGACCCGCACCAGTCTGGCGTCGTCTGTCGGGAACGGCATCCCCCGAAGCGGGTGAGGACCCGCAACGCGGCATCCGGTTGCGGTGCGCGCATCCCCGCTGGGGACGGTCTCGCCCCCGCCGCCTACCCTGTGCGGCGATGGGCGAGCGCTACTGGCGTGCCGCAGAACCGAAGCCGGCCTACGACGTCGTGGTCGTGGGCGCCGGTGGTCACGGCCTTGCCACCGCGTACTACCTCGCCGCCAACCACGGCATCACCGACGTCTGCGTGGTGGAGAAGGGGTGGCTCGGCGGCGGCAACATGGCCCGCAACACCACGATCATCCGATCGAACTACCTCTGGGACGAATCCGCGGCGATCTACGAGCACTCACTCATGCTGTGGGAGTCGCTCGAGGAGACCCTCTCGTTCGATATGCAGTTCTCGCAGCGAGGCGTGCTGAACCTCGCCCACGATCTCGGCGACGTGCGCTCGAGCGTGCGCCGCGTCGAGGCGAACCGCCTGAACGGCGTCGACGCCGAATGGCTCGACGCCGACGGCGTGAAGGCGTTCGCGCCGATCGTGAACATCTCGCCGGACGTGCGCTACCCCGTGCTGGGCGGCACCTTGCAGCGGCGCGGGGGGGTCGCGCGCCACGACAAGGTCGCGTGGGGCTACGCGCGCGGCGCGGACCGACGCGGGGTCGACATCGTCGAGCACGCCGAGGTGACCGGGTTCCTTCGAGGTGACGGCGGTCGCGTGGAGGGCGTCGAGACCTCGCGCGGCGCGATCCGGGCGCGGAAGGTCGCCCTCGCCGCCGCCGGGCACACGAGCGTATTGGCCTCGATGGTGGGGCTCCGGCTGCCCGTTCAATCACACCCGCTGCAGGCGCTCGTGAGCGCGCTCTACGAGCCGGTGCTCGACTGCGTCGTGATGTCGAACGCCGTGCACGTCTACGTCTCGCAGGCCGACAAGGGTGAGCTCGTGATGGGCGCCGGCATCGACGCCTACAACGGGTACGGGCAACGTGGGTCGTTCCACGTGATCGAGCACCAGATGGCCGCGGCCGTCGAGCTGTTCCCGATGTTCGCCCACGCCTCGATGCTGCGCACGTGGGGCGGCATCGTCGACGTCTGCCCCGACGCATCGCCGATCGTCGACCGCACCCCGATCGACGGGTTGTTCGTCAACTGCGGCTGGGGCACAGGGGGTTTCAAGGGCACCCCGGCATCGGGCTGGGTGTATGCCGAGACGATCGCGAACGACGAGCCCGGTCCCCTGGCGCGACCGTTCTCGCTCGATCGGTTCACGACCGGGGCCTTGATCGACGAGCACGGCGCGGCGGCGGTCGCGCACTGAATGGTGGCGCGTGGGTATCCGGGCCTCGACCGTGCGAGCGTTCGCCCTCTCGCTCCCCGAGACGGAGGAGCGCGAGACGTGGGAGACGGCCACGTTCCGCGTGCGGAGCAAGATCTTCCTGATGTTCAGCGAGCAGGAACGTCACGTCTGGATCAAGTCGGTGCACGACGAGCAGCGAGCGCTGATCGCGATGGACGCCGACGCGTGGTTCGCCCCTCCGTACGTCGGCCCGAGCGGATGGGTCGGGGCCGTGCTCTCGAAGGCCGATGGAGACGAGGTGCGCGAGCTGGTGACGGAGGCGTGGCGCATGACCGCGCCCAGGCGACTGGTGGCATCGTTCGACGAGCGGGGGGCGTGATCCGGTGCTGCTGATCCCCTGCCCATGGTGCGGCCCCCGCGACGAGATCGAGTTCCGATACGGGGGCGAGGCGCACGTGAGTTACCCGGCCGACCCCGGGGCGCTCTCCGACGAAGAGTGGGCCGACTACCTCTTCATGCGCGACAACCCCCGCGGCTGGTGGTCGGAGCGATGGATGCACGCCGCCGGTTGCCGTCGCTGGTTCAACCTCATGCGGAACACGGCCACGAACGAGATCGGGGTCGCGTATCGCGTCGGTGAGGACCCGCCGACCGAGGTGTCAGACCGTTGACCGGTCGGCGAATAGCCGCGCCGGCGGGCCACGGCATCGACCGGACCCGAACCCTCGGGTTCACGTTCGACGGCGTCGCGTACGAGGGTCTCTCCGGCGACACCCTCGCGAGCGCGCTCCTCGCCGACGGCGTCGAGGTCGTCGCTCGTTCGCCCCTGCAGGGGCGACCTCGTGGGGTCTACGCGGCCGGAGTGGAAGAGCCGAACGCGTTCGTGGAGGTCTCGGCGCCGGCGTTCCGTCCGATCGTGCCGGCGACCGCGATCCCGCTCGTCGACGGCCTCGTCGCGTCGTCGCGGCCCGGCGTCGGCCGTCTCCCCGCCGACGATGTCGGGGCGCCTGCGGCGCATCACCGACACGTGCACGTCGAGACGCTCGTCGTCGGCGGCGGCGTCGCCGGGCTCCGCGCCGCGCTGGGGGCGGCAGAGTCGGGCGATCGCGTCATGCTCGTCGACGAGCGCTCGTGGATCGGGGGCACGGCGACTTCCAGCGACGACGTCGACGGCGAGCCCGCATTGCCGTGGGTCGTGACGACGGGAGGCGCGCTTGCGAGCGCGTCAGAGGTCACCGTGCTCACCGACGCCACGGCGCTCGGGGTCTACGACGACGGGTACGTCGTGGTGTACGAGCGATCGACCCCCGTCGAACGTGTCCACCACGTGCGGGCTCGGCGGGTCGTACTGGCGACCGGCGCTCACGAGCGACCGATCGGGTTCCGGCGCAACGATCTGCCCGGCGTGATGCTCGCGTCCGCGGCCGCGCTGTACGCCGACCGCTTCGGCGTGCTGGCGGGCGAGCGCGCCGTCGTGTTCAGCACGAACCACGCCGGGCACGAGACGGCGACGGCGCTCGCTCGCCAAGGCCTCGAGATCGCCGCGGTCGTCGATCCGGGCGAGGGAGGAGGGGCCACCGACGAGGCCCGCGAGAGCGGGATCGACGTGCGGGTCCGGTGGTCGGTGCTGGCCGCCGACGGGGACGCTCGTGTCCGATCGGTCACGCTGGTCGGGCCGGGCGGCGAGGTCGACATGCTCGACGCGGACCTCGTTCTCGTCTCCGGCGGCTGGAACCCGACGTCGCAGCTCTGGCGCGGCATCGGCGGCGGGCTGCGCTGGGACGACGACCGGACATGCTTCGTCCCCGACGGCATCGGGCCGCCCTGGCTCTCGATCGTCGGCGCCGCGGCCGGCGACGTGCCCTCGAGCGTCCCGTACTGGTACACGCCCGCCGACGATCTCTCCGAGCACTTCGTCGACCTGCAACGCGACTCGACGGTCGCCGACGTGCTCGACGCGGTCGGCCACGAGCTGCGCTCGACCGAGCACGTGAAGCGCGCGACCTACATCGGCACCGCGATCGACCAGGGGCGCACGAGCGGCGCGCTCACCGCGGCCATCGTGAACGAGGCGTGGGGCGAGGGGCCCGGCGCGCAGGGGCCTACGAACAGCCGTCCGCCCTACACGCCGGTCCCCTACTCGGTGCTCGCCGGCCCCGACCGTGGCTCCACCCTGCTCGACCCGGTGCGAACCACGCCGATGCACGAGCGGCACGTCGAGGGTGGCGCCGTGTTCGAGAACGTCGGCCAGTGGAAGCGTCCGTGGTACTTCCCGCTGCCCGGCGAGTCGATGCATGCCACCGTGGAGCGGGAGTGTCTCGCCGTTCGACGCACCGCGGGCGTGATGGACGCCTCGACGCTCGGCGCGATCGAGCTCGTCGGACCCGATACGGGTGCCTTCCTCGACCGTCTCTACACGAACCGCATGTCGACGCTCGCGGTGGGGTCGATCCGCTACGGGCTGATGCTCGGGCTCGACGGCATGGTGCTCGACGACGGCGTCGCGATGCGTCTGGCGGAGGACCACTTCCTGATCACGACCACGACGGGCGGCGCCGCCACGGTGATGGATCACGTCGAGGAGTACCTGCAGACCGAGTGGCCCGAGCTGGCGGTGTACGCGACGAGCGTCACCGAGCAGTGGGCGACGGTCGCGGTGAACGGGCCGGCGTCGCGCGACGTGCTCTCCGCGGCCGGCACCGACATCGACCTCGATGCGGCGGCGTTCCCGTTCATGACCTGGCGCGAGGGCCTCGTCGCAGGCATGCCGGCGCGGGTGGCCCGCGTGAGCTTCAGCGGTGAGCTCGCCTACGAGATCAACATCGCCGGGCACCTCGGCCTCGCGATGTGGGACGCGGTGCTCACGGCGGGCCAGCCGTTCGGCCTCACGCCGTACGGCACGGAATCGATGCACGTGCTGCGTGCCGAGAAGGGCTTCGTGATCGTCGGCCAGGACACCGACGGCACGGTCACCCCGCACGATCTCGGCATGTCGTGGATCGTGCGCTCCGACGACTCCGACTTCATCGGTCGACGATCGCTGCGGCGTGCCGACACCGTGCGGCCCGACCGCAAGCAGCTCGTGGGGCTCCTGCCGACCGACCCGGCGGTCTGGTTGCCCGAGGGCGCCCAGCTCGTCTCCCCGGAGCACGCGTCGACCCAGCCACCCGTCCCGATGCTCGGCCATGTCACATCGAGCTACCGGAGCCCCGTGCTCGAGCGCACGTTCGCACTCGCGATGGTGGCCGGCGGACGCGAACGCATCGGCGGTCACGTGGTGTCGCCGACCCCCCGGGGGCCCGTCGAGTGCGGGGTCGTGTCGCCGGTCTTCTACGACCCCGAGGGAGCGCGCCGTGACGGCTGAGGCCCTCGAGCGCGACCCGATGGCCTCGCGCGTCGGCGACCTCACGGCGGTCGCGGAGCGAAGCGGCGGGCGCGTGACGCTCGAGCACGTGGCGTTCCTGGCGCAGGTCTCGCTGCGGCTCGATCCGTCGCTGGCGGGGAGGGCGCCGTACCCACTGCCGCTCGAGCCGAACACCGCCTGGGAGGACGGGCCGCGTGCTGTCCTGTGGCTCGGACCGGATGAGTGGCTCGTTCTCGGCCCGCCGCATGCAGGCAGGGAGATCGCAGTCGAGCTCGAGGCCGCGCTCGAGGGATCACACCGATCGGTGATCGACCTGAGCGCGAACCGCGTCGCCCTCGAGCTCGGCGGCCCCGGCCGGTTCGAGCTGCTCGCGAGCGGGTGCCCGATCGACCTGCACCCTCGCGCGTGGCGCCGAGGGATGTGCGCCCAGACGCTCTTCGCGAAGGCCCAGGTGGTCCTGCACGAGCGAGCCGATACGACCCGCGTGCTCGTCCGCAGCTCGTTCGCCGGCTACCTGGTTGACCGCCTGATAGCGGGCCTCCCCTAGCTCGCCGGGCGACGATCAGGCGCTAGAGTCCGCGCATGGCGGTCGAGGCGAGCGAGGCCCGGGCGACCGGCGCGGCCGGCGCGGTGCTGCTCACGCTGTGTGCAGCGCAGTTCCTGATGGCGCTCGATAGCTCCGTGATGAACGTCTCGATCGCGACCGTCGCCGACGACCTCGAGACCACGGTCACCGGGATCCAGACCGCGATCGTTCTGTACACGCTCGTGATGGCGATGCTGATGGTCACGGGCGGCAAGATCGGATCGATCATGGGCCGCAAGCGCGCCTTCACGATCGGACTCGTGATCTACTGCTCGGGGTCGCTGACGACGGCCCTCGCGCCGAACCTCGGGGTGCTGCTCTTCGGATGGTCGCTCCTGGAGGGGATCGGCGCGGCCCTCATCATGCCGGCGATCGTCGCCCTCGTCGCCGGGAACTTCTCCACGGAGGAGCGGCCTCGTGCCTACGGATTGATCGGGGCCGCCGGGGCCATCGCGATCGCGGTGGGACCGCTGATCGGCGGGCTCGCCACGACGTACGCCTCCTGGCGATGGGTCTTCGCCGGCGAGGTGCTCGTCGGCGCGGGCATCTTCCTGTTCAGCCGCCGGATCGTCGACGAGCCGGTCGAGAGTCCTCCACACCTCGACCTGCTGGGCTCCTTCCTCTGGGCCCTCGGGATGGGTCTCACGATCTTCGGCGTCCTATTCTCGGGCGACTGGGGCTGGGTGATCGCGAACGATGGCGCGCCGACGATGTTCGGTGGACTGTCGCCCGTGATCTGGTTGATCCTCGGCGGCCTGGCGACGATCGGGCTGTTCATGCGACACGTGCGTCGCCTCGACGCCGCAGGAGGCGAGCCGCTCGTCACACCGTCGCTCTTCCGGAACGAGCAGATGACCGGCGGGCTCGTGATGTTCTTCTTCCAGTTCGTGGTGATGATGGGGCTGTTCTTCGTGATCCCGCTCTATCTTTCGGTCGCCCTCGGGCTCTCGGCGATCGAGACCGGGATCAAGATCACACCGCTCTCGCTCACGATGCTGCTCGCCGCGGCCGGTGTGCCGAAGTTCTTCCCGAACGTCTCGCCTCGGCGGGTGGTCGAGCTCTCGCTCGTCGCGGCGGTCCTCGGCATCGTGCTGCTCTTCAGCGCGATGGACGTGAACGCGAGCGCGGCGATCGTGACGGGTCCGCTCATGCTCATCGGGCTCGCGATGGGTGGTCTCGCGTCGCAGCTGGGCAGCGTCACCGTCTCGGCGGTCCCCGACGACGAGAGCCCCGAGGTCGGCGGCCTCCAGAACACCGCGACGCAGTTCGGCGCATCCCTCGGCACTGCGCTCGCGGGCTCGGTGCTGATCGCCTCGCTGTCGGCGTCGTTCCTCACCGGGATCGCCGAGAACCCGGACGTGCCGCAGCAGGTCGTCGATCAGGCGAACGTGCAGCTGACGAGCGGTGTGCCCTTCATCTCCGACGCGGATCTCGAGACGGCGCTGGCCGACGCGGGGGTCGATCCTTCGGCCTCCCAGGCGATCGTCGACGTGAACGAGCAGGCTCGCGTGGACGGCCTCCGTTCCGCGCTCGCCCTCCTCGCGATCATCGGGGTGATCGCGCTCTTCTTCACGAAGCGCATCCCGACCCGGCAGCCCGGCGCGGTCGCATCGGCGTCCGACGTCGCAGCGTAGCCCGCCCGATCTCCATCGGACCCACCTGGATCAGCGGTGGGTGCCGGCGCTCGCGGCGTCGGGCACCATGCGGTCGTTGCGGAACCGGTCGGGCGCGAACGGCGCGATCAACGGATCGACCCGGCCGGTCGCAAGCATCTGGGCCATCGTCCTTCCGAAGATCGGCGCGCCCTTGAAGCCCCACGTGCCCATGCCCGACATCAGGAAGAAGTTCCGTACCTCGCTCTCGCCGAGCATCGGCGACGAATCGGGGGTCATGTCGCAGAGGCCGGTCCACTGCCGCATCAACCGCGCCTTCGCCATGAACGGCAGCAGCTGGATCGTGCGCCTCGCGGCTTCCGCGGCGAAGTCGAACGTCGAACGCGTCGAGTACGTGTTGTAGGGAAGGGTCTCCGCCCCGACGACGAGCTCGCCACGCGCAGTCTGCTGCGTGTACACGTACAGATCCATCGATGAGACGAGCCCCCACAGCACCGGCCGGTAGGCCTCGGTCACGAACGCCTGAAGCGCCATCGTCTCGATCGGCAGGCGCAGGCCCGCCATGCGGGCGAGCACGCTGGACCACCCGGCCACGGCGCTCACGACCCGGCCGGCGGCAACCGGTCCACGGTTCGTCATGAGGCCTCGGCAGGCGCCGTCGGCGACATCGATGCCCGTGACCTCGACGCCCTGATGGATCTCGACGCCTCGGCGGGTCGCCGCACTCGCGTACCCCCAGACCACCGAGTCGTGGCGGGCGAACGCGCCCGGCGGGTGGTAGCTCGCCCCGATCACGGGCAGCTCCCCGCCGGCCGTGAGGTCGACGAGCGGGCAGACCTCGAGCACCTGCTCCGGCGTGAGGATCTCGGTGTCGACGCCGTAGTGCCGGTGCAGCAACACCTTCTCGCGTTCCACCTGCAGCGTGTCCTGCGAGTGACACAGATCGAGGTTGCCCTGGGTGCTGAACAGCACGTTGAAGTCGAGCTCTTGCGAGAGCGTTCGGTACATGCCGAGGCTCGTCGCGTACAGCGGAACGGTCTCGGTCGTGTTGTAGGTGGCGCGCACGACCTGCGTATTGCGGCCGCTGCCGCCGCTGCCGATGTACGAGCGCTCGAGCACGGCGACGTCGCGGATGCCGTGGTACTCGGCGAGGTGAAACGCGAGCGAGAGACCGTTCACCCCGCCGCCGACGATCACAGCGTCGTAGCGCGACTTCAGGTCGTGCTGGGTAAGGAACTCCCGATGCTTCAACAGGCCGCTCACGAGCCGAGGACCTCCGCCGCGTCGACCCGGATCCGTTCCTCGACGTGGGCAGCGAGCATCGCCGGCACGAGGATCGTGACTCGATCGCCCGCGACGAGCACCTTCGCCGCAGCCTTCGCCACCTCGCCCTGGATCCACCCGTCGTCGGGGAGCTCGAGCTCGGAGAGCCGAGCGAACGCGGCGCGGGCGTCGACGCCCTCGAGCACGAGCGCCACCCAGGCGTCGGAGACGTCCTCGACCCACGGGGCCGAGCCGTTCGACACACGCTCCTGCGCCACCTCCGCAGCGTCGACGAGCATCAGCTCCCGAGGGGCGATGCGCATCGGTGTCGCGCCATCGGGCGCTCCGAACGCGTCGCAGGCTTCCCTCGACCCCAGCACCGCGACGACCGACGGATGCTCCACCCGCAGCTCAGCCACGCATCCGACCGCCTTCCGGATCGTAGAACGGGGTCGGTACGACCCTCGCCGTCGCCCCGGACCCCGTCTCGAGCCGCTCCGGGAACCCTCCGTCGACGGTGCGCACCCATCCGAGGCCGATCGCGCGATCCAGCGCGATCGAGCGCTCGGCCGAGGTGATGCGACCGACCACGGTGCCCCTCACGATCAGCGGTTCGCCGCGCAGAGCGGCCGTGTCGGCGGGCCCGCCGGAGAACTCGAGCCCGACCTGACGCCTCACGGGCGGCAGCGAGCTCATGCGCTCGAGGGCCTGCTTGCCCACGAACCATTCCTTCGACACGTCGACCGCCCACGACATGCGCAGCTTCGTGGGCGTGTCGTCGGGCATGGTGTCCTGGCCGAGGTAGACGTGCCCCTTCTCGAGCCGCAGCAGCTCGAGCGCGTCGAGGCCGTGCGGCCGCAGGTCCCACTCACGCCCCGCGTCGACGAGCTCGCGCCACAGATCGGGACCGCGTCGCCGGGGGTGGTGCAGCTCGAACGCGAGCTCCCCGACGAAGCCCGTGCGGACCGCACGACACGGCACACCCGCGACCGTCACGTCGGCGAACCCCCGGGGGGGGACCGCCTCGGCGTCGATCGCATCGTCGGTGAGGCGTTCGAGCAGGCCGCGCGCGTACGGACCGGCGACGTTGATCGCCCCCCACTGCGCCGTGCGATCCAGCACGTGCGCGTCGAGCTCCAACCGGTCGGCGAGGTCCCGCAGCCGCGCATCCATGCGCCCGGCGCCACCGGAGGTCGAGGTGAGGTACCACTCCCCCTGCCCGACGCGCGCGAGCAGACCGTCGTCCATCACGTATCCCGCCTCGTCGAGCGCGAGCACGTACCGGGTGCGGCCGGATCTCAGATCGTCGATCCGGCACGGGAACAGCCGATCCACGAGATCGTCGGCACCGGGGCCGGCGATCGAGAACTTGCCGAGGGTGCCGACGTCCATCACGCTGACCCGCTCACGCACCGCCAGGTACTCCTCGCGCCAGTCGCCGTACGAGAACGGCCGCAGCCACCCGCCGGAGCGATCGAGCCGGGCACCGGCCGCGGCGTGCAGTTCGTGCAGCGACGTGCGCCTGTCGACGATCTCGTGCACGCCGGCGGCGAGGGATTCGAGCGTGACCGGTCGGGTCGGTGGACGCGCGGTCGTGCGTGGCGGGTCGGCAGCCGTCGGCGGCGACCCAGGACCCTCGGCGCGCGAGGCCGCGAAGCACGCGAGCGCCCGACCGCACATCGCGCCCTGGCACGGGCCCATCGTCGTGGTCGTGTAGCGCTTCAGGATCTCGGCGTTGCGGAAGCCCTCGTCCCAGGCCTGCTCGAGATCGTGCATCGAGACGTCCTCACACAGGCAGACGGTGCCGTCGTGTCCGCACGGTTCGTCGTATCGTGCCTCACCCGCCGCGTCGCCGACCAGCGTGACGGCCTCGCCGGGCAATGCCATGCGAGCCAGCCCGTCGCGCGGAGAGAGGCCGAGCGAGAGCACGAGCAGGTCGCAGTCGAAGCGCTTCCCCAGGCCGTCTCGTCGCAGCGCCACCGAGCGGAGCGACGAGCCGCCACGAGCCTCGAGCACGTCGCCGTCGACCACCACCTCGCCGACGCCTTCGGACGGAAGCAGGTCGGCGAGAGCCGCCGACACGGCGACCGCGGCGACCTCGACCCCGGCGTCGACCAGCGACCGCAGATGGTCGATGCCCTCCTCGGTGCGCACGACCGCGACCGCCCGCTCACCCGGGCGCACCCCGTGGATCCCCGCCAAGGCGGCGGCAGCCCGGCCGAGCATCACGCCCGGCAGGTCGTTGCCGGGGAACACGCCGTGCTCCTCGACCGCGCCCGTCGCCACGATCACCTGCGATGGATGCACATGCACGAGCTCGCCGTCGCCGACGAGCGGCACGTGCAGGCCCTCGTAGATGCCGAGCGCGGTGAACCCCTGAAGCACCGAGACGGACTCGAGCGACCCGACCTCGGTCTCGAGCTCGGCGAGCCGGTCCGCGGTGGGCCCCGCAGCGATCGCGTGGCCGATGCGCCCCTCGTCGCACACGATCACCGAGCCGACGGCGCGCGCATCCCTCGCGGCCTCGAGCCCGGCGATGCCGGCGCCGATCACGAGCGTGTCCACGTGCTCGTGACGGACCACCTGGCGCGGCGCGGCCCTCGTGGACGGCAGGGCACCGAGCCCGGTCGCCCGCCTGATCACCCGCTCGGCGACGGGCCACGCGAACCGAGGACGGACGAACGTCTTGTAATAGAAGCCGACGGGCATCACGCGGTGGAGCGAGTCGGTCACGTGCAGCAGGTCGCGTTCCGCGCTCGGGAATCCGCCCGGACGTTCGACGCGCATGCCCTCGGCACACGGCGCGGCGCACGTGTGCACGGCCGGGCGCCCGTCGACCGTCATCAGGCAGTTGGGGCAGTCGCCCGTGCCGCAGTACAGACCGCGCCGACGGTGGTACTTCAGCGACCGCGAGAACGTGCGGACTCCCGCGCGGTACAGGGCCGACGCGACGGTGTCGCCGTCTTCGAACGACACGGAGCGTCCCTCGAACTCGATCGTCCCCACGTCAGGACCCCTCGATCGCGTTCGTGCGCGTGTCTCGGTTCACGGTGGTCCAGGTGCGACACCCCATCGCGTGGAACCAACGCTCGCGCTGCCACCCCTCGGGGTTCTCCGGCAGGTAGACACGGGCGAAGTCGGACTCGGGGTCGGGAGCATCGAGCTCGCGCCACTCGCCGCCGAACGAGAACTCCGTGAACGGTCTCGGACCGCACCACGAGCAGGGGATCTCGATCGCCACGCGCTCGATCCCCTATCCGGCGCGCTTCTTCAGGTCGCGAAGCACCCGGTGGGACGCCACGTATCCCGGCGCGCCGGTCACGCCTCCCCCCGGATGCACGCCGGCGCCGCAGAGGTAGAGCCCCTCGACCGGCGTCGAGTAGCTCGACCAGCCGGGCAGGGGGCGCATGAAGAAGAGCTGTTCGATGTTGAGGTCGCCGTGGAAGATGTTCCCCTCGGTGAGGCCGTAGGTGCGTTCGAGGTCGAGCGGCGTCACGGTGTAGCTGGCCTCGACCGCACCCGGCACGTTCGGCGCGTACCGGCCGATGCGCTCGACCACCCGGTCGGTGAGCTCCTGCCTGCGATCGTCCCACGTCCCCTCGCGCAGCTCGAACGGCAGGTACTGCACGAAGCAGGTCATCACGTGCCGGCCCGGCGCGACGCTCTGATCGACGAGGGTGTCGTCGACGTTCGACGCCGTGACGCAGTCGACCCAGAGCTCGTCAGGCAGCTCGCCCCACTGGTGCTGGTCGTAGCTGCGCTGCGCTTGTTCGAGGGTGGGCACGAGCGTCGCGAGCGACCGCTGGTTCGGCGTCGCTCCCTCGGGCATGCCCGTCCAGACGGGCTCCTCGCGGAGCGCCAGGTTCACCTTCGCGCACGGCCCGGACATCTTGATCGCCGACACGTCGTCTCGGAAATCCCCCGGCAGGTCGCCCTCGTCGAGCATGCCGAGGAACGTCCGCTTCGGATCCGCGTTCGAGACCACGACCCGGGAGACGATCTCGGTGCCGTCGTCCAGCACGACGCCCACGGCTCGCCCGTCGCGGGTCGAGATGCGCATCACGGGGGCGCCCGTGCGGATCTCCGCGCCCGCCTCGGTCGCCGCCGCCGCCATCGCCCGCGTGATCGAGCCCATGCCGCCGATCACGTGGCCGTTGAACCCCTGCACCTCGTGCTCGCCGCCGGAGAGCATGTGGAACATCAGCCCGATCGCCGTGCCCGGGCGGTAGGGCGGAGCGTGCATGCCGTAGACGTTGTTCGCGAGGTAGAGCCGCTTGACCTCGTCGGACTCGAACCACCGATCGACGAACTCGCCGAGCGACCCCGTCGTGAACCGGACGAGGTCGGTGAGCTCGTCCCCGCCGAGCCCCTTGAGCCGCGAGTAGGCCCGCTTGCCCTCCTTCACCTTCCCCCAGCCGGTGGCGTAGAGGTCGGGCGGCTCCTCGAGGAAGAACCCCTGCAGGTGGCCGGCGAGGCGGTGCAGCCGGTGCGTCACCTCGACGAAGGTCGTCGCGTCGGCCTTCGAGTAGCGGGCGATCTCGTCCGCGGTGCGTTCGTCCTGCTCCCACCATGCGAGCGTGCGGCCACCCTCGAGCACGACCTGCAACGCCGGCTCGCAGGGCACCATGCGCAGCCCGTGCCGGGCCAGGCTCATGTCCTTGATGATCTCCGGCCGCAGCATCGACGCGATGTACGACGTGGTCGAGGCCCTCACGCCGGGCATGATCTCCTCGGTGACGCACGCGCCGCCCACCACGTCGCGGCGCTCGAGCACGAGGGTCTTCAGGCCGGCTCGGGCGAAGTAGAAGGCGGCCGTGAGGCCGTTGTGTCCTGCACCGACCACGACGACGTCGAACCGCTGCTCCAACGATGACCCCCGTTCACGTTCCGAGGAAGCGCAGTCTGGCACGGGGAACGGGCTCGCACCCACGGAGAACGTGACCCCGGGTTGCAGGTCGTCGGGTCAGTCGGGCTTCGTCAACCAGCCGCTGTCGGCGGTGTTCCAGGCCCCGGCGAGGTAGCTGCCCGGGGCGGGATCCACCTCGTAGTAGTCGCCGCCATCGCAGTCGAAGGGGCGCTGGCCGTCGGGCATCGGGTCGCAGATCTGCTCCATCATGCCGCCCCCGGCGAACCAAGGGCCCCCGTCCTGGTAACACATCACGTCGGCAGAGGTATAGCAGTGGCCGGCCCTCGAGGAGTGCGGCGACGAGTGCTGCACGGCGCCCAGCGTGTGTCCCACCTCGTGCAGGAAGATGTAGGCCCCCGAGGAGATCGACCCGGCGATCTTGACCATCGCGAACCTCGGGCCGTAGACGGTCTGGTTGTTCAGGTTCACGGCGGGATCGCCGCGGTCGTCCCAGTAGATCGTGCCCTGCCCCCCCGGGCCGTAGCAGCACGTGACGTTGTCGACGAAGACGACGTAGGTGGATCGGGGGGCGTCGAAGTCGGCGTCGCCGAGGCCGTTCGCGACCCGATCGGTGAGCGACCCGATCATGTCGGTGAACGTGAACGTGGTGTCTCCACCGATCGGCAGCATCTCGATCGACGAGACGGTGAACCGTCGGCCGTTCTTGCAGTACATGCGTAGGTGCTGCCCGTCGATCCCCGGGGTCTGCGCGTCGAGGTTCGCGTCGGCCATCGCGACCGACTCCCGGACCCAGGAGCGGAACGTGGCCGCTCGCGACGCCGTGTCGCCCGGGTATCCGTACAACACACGGATACGTCGTCCGCTCTTCCCGTTGCCGGCGCACAGCTCCGACGGTTCAGAACGAGCAACTGCAGCCGCCCTCGTCGCGGCGCCCTCGACGGTCGGAGGGACCCGATCCCCGCCGTGGGTGCACAGCCCGTCGGCCACTGGGACGAGGCCCGGTCCACACCCGACGTCCGCTCCGCGAACGGGAGAGGCGACACCGGCGGCGGTGGGACCCGTGGAGGCGAAGGCGACCGAAACCAGGGCCATGGCCACCACGATCGGGACGGTCGCTCGCCGCATGCTGGAGGTGTCGGCTGACGACGGCCGGTGCCTTGAGTCCGACCGCGTCCACCGAGGGGCCAGGAGCCTCAGGCCTCGAGCGAGGCGAGCATGCGCTCCTGCCACTCGACGGTCGCAGCGACCTGGTTGAACGTGAACATGTGCAGCGCCTCGATGCGCGCGCTCGGATCGGCGAACGCGGGCGCCATCCCCTCGAGCAGCGCGTCGGGACCGAACTTCCCGGGCGTCAGCAGGTGGCCGACCATGCGCTTGTTCTTCTTCAGGTAGCGGGCGCTGTCGGCGATGCCGATGCGCGCACTGATCGTCATGAGCTTCGTCATGTCGGCCACACCCGGGGTGCCGAGGTGCACGGCGAGGGTCACGCCCTGGCGGCGCATCTCCGCGATCCACCGGACGATCGCGTCGGGGTTGAAGCACATCTGGGTCGTCATGTACGACACGTATCGTTGCTTCTCGAGCAGCACCTCGAGCAGGCGCTGATCGCCGATGTCGGCGTGGCCCTCCGGGTAGCTCGGCGACCCGATCGTCTCGAACGGGTGGCCGAGGTCGTGCATCGCGCGGAGCAGGGCGAGTCCGTCGCGGAACTCGCCCGGGTCCTTGGCGTCACCCCCCACCACGAACGCCTCGCGGAACCCAGCCGCACGACATCGATCGAGGAGCGCGCCGAGGTGAGCGCGGTCGCGGACCATGTGCGCCGACAGGTGCGGCACGGCGTCATGACCCTGGCCGGCCAGCTGCTCGGCGAGCTCGATCGTCGACTCGATGCCGTGGCTCGGCGACGCGGTGACCGTGACCGTCGCGCGGTCGGGCAGGGCCTCGGCGGCACCCAGGGCGTTCTTCAGCGGGATCAGCTCGAACTTCGGCGCCCCCACGAGTGCGCGCAGCGCGGAGCGCTGCTCCTCGGGGAGCACACCACCTCGTCGTCGGCCGAGCTTCACCGCCACCTCGATCCACCTTCCACGTGACCGCCGGACATGATGACCTATCGGCCGCGCGATCCGTGAACCCGAGCCGGACTCCCGGTCACCGTGGTCACACGTTCGAGTCCGGGAAGCTCGCCTTCTTCCGCTCGATCCACTCGCGCAGTTCCTCGTCCTTCGCCTCGTCGATCGACGGTGCTTCGTACTCGGCGAGCGTGCGCTTCCAGGCGGCGTTCGCGCGCATCGCGGCGTCCAGCGAGCCCTCCAGCTCCCACTGCTCGAACGAGTTGTTGTCGGCGATCTCCGACCGGTAGAAGGCGGTCTCGAAGTTCGCGAGCGTGTGCGCCGTGCCGAGGAAGTGCTGCCCGGGACCGTTCTCCACGATCGCATCGACCGCCTGGCCGTTCGGCGAGAGGTCCATGCCGTTCGCGAGCGCGTGCATCTGCCCGCACTGGTCCAGGTCGAGCACGAACTTCTCGTAGCCCATCGCGAGACCACCTTCGAGCCAGCCCGCAGCGTGCAGCACGAAGTTCACGCCCGCGAGGATCGTGGGCTGCAGCGTGTTCGCCGACTCGTACGCGGCCTGCGCATCGGCGACCTTCGAGGCCGTCAGCGAGCCTCCGCTGCGGAACGGCACCCCGAGCCGGCGCGCACAGGCCGCGAGCGCGTACAGCACGAGCGCCGGCTCGGGCGTCCCGAACGTCGGTGCGCCCGACTGCATCGACATCGACGACGCGAACGAGCCGAACACCACCGGTGCGCCGGGGCGCACGAGCTGCACGTACGCCATGCCTGCCAATGCCTCGGCGAGCGTCTGGGTCGCCGCACCGGCCGCGGTCGCAGGGCTCATCGCCCCCGCGAGGATGAACGGGGTCATGATCACCGCCTGATTCGCCTCGGCGTAGGCCTTCGCCGCGCCGAGCATGATCGTGTCCCACACGAGCGGCGAGTTCGCGTTGATCAGGCTCAGCACGTGCGGCCGCGCCTCGAGCGCGTCGGCCCCGAACAGGATGCGCGCCATCTCCACCGTGTCCTGGGCGCGCTGAGGGTGGGTCACCGACCCCATGAACGGCTTGTCCGAGTACCGCATGTGCGCGTAGACCATGTCGTAGTGCCGCTTGTTCACGGGAAGGTCGACCGGCTCGCACACGGTGCCGCCCGAGTGGTGCAGGTACGGGCTCGCGTAGGCGAGCTTCACGAAGTTGCGGAAGTCCTCGATCGTGCCGTACCGGCGCCCGCCGTCGAGGTCGCGCACGAACGGCGAGCCGTACGCCGGCGCGAGCACGGTCGCGGCGCCGCCGAGGTGCACGGTGTTCGCCGGGTTGCGGGCGACCTGGTCGAACTCGCGGGGGGCCGTGGCCTGCACGAGCCGGCGAGCCAACCCACGAGGGAACCGCACCCGCTCACCGTCGACGTCGCAGCCGGCTTCCCGCAGCAGCTCGAGCGCGTCGGGCGCCTCGCGGAATTCGATGCCGACCTGCTCGAGGATCGTGTCGGCGTTGTGCTCGATCGTCTCCAAGCCCTCGTCGCTCACCAGCTCGACCGGCGTCAGCTCCCGGGTGATGAAGGGCACCCGCTCGGCGACCGCGGCGAGGCGGGCGGCCGCGCGCCCCTCTCGTCCGCCGGTGCGACGCCGGCGCGGCGCCGCCCCGGACGTGGCTCCGGTGTCGTCGCTCATGTGCTGCTCCTCTCGTGGTCGCTGGTGCGTCGACGGCGACGGGGGCGGTCGCCCGACGTGACGATGCGCGGTGGCGGGAGGTCGACGAGTGCCCCCAGCCGCGGGAACCGATCGGTGGCGTGGGGGATGCCCATCGCCCCGACGAAGTGCTCCTGGAACCGCGGTTCCACCGCGGTCTCCAGCTTCTCCACGCGGCGCACGACCCCTTCGATCTCCCTGCGGGCGGTCCGGTTCAGCAACGCGATGCGGGCTCCCGTTCCGGCGGCGTTCCCGGCGCTCGTGACGTGTTCGGGGTCGCAGTCGGGCACCAGCCCGAGCACCATCGCGTGCACCGGGTCGATGTGGGCACCGAACGCGCCGGCTAACCTGATGCGGTCGACGGTCTCGATGCCGAGGGCGTCCATCAGCAGGCGGCACCCCGCGTACAGGGCTCCCTTGGCGAGCTGGATCTGGCGCACGTCGTTCTGCGTGATCGCGAGCCGCGGGGCCCCGGGCTCGTCGTGCAGCACGTAGGTGAACGTCCGGTCGTCGGCGACGATGCGACCGCTGCGGTCGGCGAGCGACCCGTCGATCACGCCGTCGGTGGTGATCACGCCCGCCAGGAAGAGCTCCGCGATCGCCTCGATGATGCCGCTGCCCGCGACCCCGGTCACGGAGGAGGCATCGAAGCCCGGCTCATCGCTCCACCGATCGTCGCCGATCACGCGGAGCCTCGGCTCGAGCGTCTCGCGGTCGATGCGGACGCGCTCGATCGCCCCCGGCGCGGCGCGTTGCCCGCAGGAGATCTGCGCACCCTCGAACGCCGGACCGGTCGGGCTCGAGGCGGCCAGCAGCCGGTCGCGGCTGCCCAGCACGATCTCGGCGTTCGTGCCGACGTCGACGATGAGGTTCACCGTGTCCTGGTCGTGCGGTGCCTCGGAGAGGATCACGCCGGCCGTGTCGGCGCCCACGTGACCGGCGATGCACGGCAGCACGTACACGCGCGCCCCGGCATTCGTCGTCGTGAGATCGAGCTCGTGTGCCGACCGGTGCACGGCCTCGTCGGTCGCGAGGGCGAACGGCGCGCCCCCGAGCTCGGTCGGATCGAGACCGAGGAAGAGATGGTGCATGATCGGATTGCCGACGATCGTGAGCTCGAGCACGTCGGTCGCATCGGCGCGGGCCTGCGCGCACAGGTCGCCGATCAGCCCGTCCACGCACGTTCGGATCGCGGACGTCAGCTCAGCCTCCGAGCCCGGATGCATCATCACGTAGCTCACCCGGCTCATCAGGTCCTCACCGAACCGGATCTGAGGGTTCATCGAACCGGCGCTCGCGAGCACCTCCCCCGTGTGCAGGTCGCAGAGGTGTCCGGCCACCGTGGTCGAGCCGACGTCGAACGCCACCCCGAGCGCGACATCGTGGAACCCAGGCCATATCGCCGTGATCGTCGTCCCGTCGTGCACGCCCACCGTGACCTTCCAGTCGTCGGAGCGCAGGGTCGCTTGCAGCGACGCGAGCACATGCAGATCACAGGAGAGCCCCGTGAGCCCCCAGTCGCGTTCGAGCGCTTCCCCCAGGCGCTGCAGGTCACCGCTCGGGTCGGCGAGGTCAGGCTCGCGCGCCTCCACGTAGTGCAGCCGCACGACGGGATCGATCTCGATCGGATGCGCGTCGGCCTCCTTGCGCACGACCTGCCGATGCAGTTGGCTCTCGGGCGGCACGTCGACGACGAGGTCGCCGGTGACGCGGGCATGGCATCCCAGGCGGCGGTCCGCCCCGAGGCCCGATCGTTCCCGGTACCGGGTCTCGGGCTCGCTGAACGGGGTCAGGTGGTCGACGCGCGAGGTGATGCCGTGTTTGGCGAACTCGCCTTCGGCGACGACGACCTGGCAGCGGCCGCAGATGCCGCGCCCGCCACAGACCGAGTCGAGGTCGACCCCGAGCGAGCGAGCGGCGTCGAGCAGGTTCGTCCCATCGGCGATGTGACCCCGCTTGCCCGAGGGCGTGAAGACGACGAGCGACGCGTCGGTCTCGGTCACGGCTGAGGGGACACCGCCGGGGCGTCAGCCTCTGGGGCGGTGCGGCGACCCGCCCGACCTCCACGGCGGCGGCCGGTCGCCGTCCCCCCCTCGCTGCGCCCCTCCCCGTACCGGCCGATCCACGCCGCCGCATGCCGGTCGGAACCCATCAGCACGTCGGCGGCCATCACGGCCTGACGCACCTCCTCGTGCAGGGGCGAGGTGATCGCGCTCGTCATGCCGTTCGCGATCGCCATCGCGAGGAAGGCGCCGTTGAGCCCGTTGCGGTTGGGCAGCCCGAACGAGACGTTCGAGGCGCCGCACGTCGTGTTCACGCCGAGTTCGTCATGCAACCGCCGCACGAGCGCGAACACCTGACGCCCGGCGGTGCCCATCGCCCCCACCGGCATCACGAGCGGATCGACCACGATGTCGTTGGCGGGGATGCCGTGGTCGGCGGCCGCCCGCACGATCTTCTCGGCGACGGCGAATCGAACGTCGGGGTCCTCGCTGATACCGGTCTCGTCGTTCGTGATCGCGACCACCGCCGCACCGTGTTTGGCGACCAGCGGCAGCACCGATTCGATGCGATCGTCCTCCCCGGTGACGGAATTGACGAGCGGCTTCCCTTCGTAGACCGCGAGCCCGGCCTCGAGCGCGGCCACGATCGACGAGTCGATCGAGAGCGGCACGTCGGTCAGCGACTGCACGAGCTTCACGGTCTCGGCGAGGATCGCCGGCTCGTCGGCGAGCGGGATGCCGGCGTTGACGTCGAGCATGTGCGCTCCGGCCGCGACCTGCGCCTGGGTATCGGCGATCACGGAGGTGAAGTCGCCCGCCTTCATCTCGTCGGCGAGCTTCTTCCGGCCGGTCGGGTTGATGCGCTCCCCGATGATCACGAAGGGCCGGTCGGTGCCGATCACGACCTCGCGGGTCGCGGAGCTGACGACGGTCTCGGCCACCGCTATCCGTCCTCGCCCGAGGGCCGCACCGCGTCGCCGCCACCGCTCACGTCGGACCCACCCTGCACCCCGCCCGCACGGATCGTCGCCTTCAGCAGATCCTCGTCCCACTCGGAGAGGATCTTCACGGTCTCGGTGTCGACCTCGTGCTGCAGGTCGTCGTCGCACTCCCGCGTATCCATGCGCATCTGCTCGGTGTAGTCATCGGAGCCGATCAGCCCGGCGACCATCGCGGCGGCGTCGACGGCTTCCTGGAACCGATCCGGGAGCAGCACCCGCGCGCTCTCGCCGCCCTCGCCGCGAGCGAGGACCTGCATCGGGATGTCGCGCCAGCGGATCACCGTCAACTCTGCCACACGTTCCCCTTCCTGATCACGTCGGGCCCGCCGGCCTATGAGGCCGTCGCGGCCGCGCGCTTGGCCATCACGAGCGCCTGCGCGGTCTCGGCCGCCACCGCGGCATCGCGGCAGTAGGCGTCGGCGCCCACCGCCTTGCCGAACTCCTCGTTCAGCGGTGCGCCACCCACGAGCACGATGTACCGCTCGCGCAGCCCCTTGGCCTCGAGCTCGTCGATCACGACCTTCATGTAGGGCATCGTGGTCGTGAGCAGGGCGCTCATACCCAGGATGTCGGGCTGGTGCTCCTCGAGCGCCGCGAGGTAGTCCTCGACGGGGTTGTTGATGCCGAGGTCGATCACGTCGAACCCGGCGCCCTCGAGCATCATCGCGACCAGGTTCTTTCCGATGTCGTGGATGTCGCCCTTGACGGTGCCGATCACGACCGTGCCCATGCGCTCGGCGCCGGTCTCGGCCAGCAAAGGCCTGAGCACCTCCATGCCGGCCTTCATCGCGTTGGCCGCCAGCAGCACCTCGGGCACGAACAGGATGCCGTCACGGAAGTCGATGCCCACGATGCGCATCCCCTCGACCAGCGCATCGTTCAGGACCCTGTCGGCCGGCCATCCGCGCTGAAGCAGGATGTTCGTGCCCTCGAAGATCTCGGGGGCCAGCCCGTCGTAGAGGTCGTCGTGCATCTGCTTGACGAGCTCCTCGTCGGGAAGCGTCGAGAGATCGAGCTCTTCCTCGTCGGTCATGTCGCCGTCCTCCGCTGACGTGTCACACCTTCTGCCGTTCGCCCTTGGGGTCCCAGAGCGGGTCGTTCGTCACCGTCGCCGCCAGCCGCTCGCCGAAGTACTCCACCTCGGCCGGGGTGCCCTCGATCGCGATCTCGGCTGGCAGGTAGCCGTAGACGATGCCTCGGCCGACCGAGTATCCGTAGTTCGCGCTCGTGACGTACGAGACCACCCGGCCGTCGTGCCATATCGGCTCCTTGCCCATCGCGACCGCGCGATCGTCGTCGAGCGTCAGACAGCTCAGACGCTGCGCGGGACCGCCGGCGTCCCGGATCGCCTCGAGCGCCGCCTTCCCGGTGAAGTCCTTGTCCCAGCGCACCGCGAAGCCGAGCCCGGCCGCGAGGGGATCGTGTTCGGCGTCGATGTCCTGCGCCCAGAGGCGGTAGCCCTTCTCGAGCCGCAGCGAGTCGAAGGCGCCACCACCCGCGGCAACCAGACCGTGCTCCCGGCCCACCTCCCAGAGCACGTCCCACGCTCGCTGGCCCATCGCGATCTGCCCGTAGAGCTCCCAGCCGAGCTCGCCCGCGTAGCTGATGCGCTGGGCCCACACCGGCGTGACCTCCCCGATGCTCAGGTATCTGGCCGTCAGGTAGGGGAACGCTTCGTTCGATACGTCGACGTCCGTCACGGCCGACAGCACGTCGCGCGCCCGCGGACCCCACAGACCGAGCGCGAACAGCGATCCGGTGCGCACCGTGATGTGCACCCGCTCGTCGTCGCGGATCTGCGAGCGCAGGAACGCCTCGTCATGATGACCCGAACCCCCGCCGGTCACGACTCGGAACCGATTCCGGTCCTTGCGCGTGACCGTGAGGTCGAGGCGGATGCCGCCACGCCGGGTGAGCGCGGCCGTGTAGACGACCGAGCCGACCGGTCGGTCGATGCGGTTCGCGAACACCCGCTCGAGGTAGGCGAGCGCATCCGGCCCGGTCACGTCGAACTTCGCGAACGGCGTGATGTCGAACAGGGCCACGGCCTCACGGGTGGCGAGGTGTTCGGCACCGACCTCGGGGGACCAGCCGCGGGCCGCCCACCCCGAACGTCGCGCCCATTCGTGCGTGACACCACCGACCAGTTCCCGGTTCGCCGCGAACCACTGGGGCCGCTCCCACCCCGCCCCCTGGAAGAACTCCGCACCGAGCTCCCGATGGCGCTGGTAGAAGGGCGTGAGCTTGAGTCCCCTCGGCTTCGACGGCTGCTGCAGCGGATGGATGATGTCGTAGACCTCGCGGTACTGCTGCTTCCCGCGTTCGAGCACGTAGGGCGCCGCGGTCTGGAACGGGTAGAAGCGATTCGCGTCGGCCTCGGCCAGGTCGTAGCCGGGCGAGCCTTCGACCATCCACTCGACCGCCTGGCGGGCCATGCCGCCGGCGTGGGTGACCCACACGGCTTCGCAGACCCAGAAGCCGCGCACCGAGGCGCTCTCGCCGACGATCGAGCCGGCGTCCGGCGTGAACGAGAACATGCCGTTCAGCGTGCGTGCAGGGTCGGACGGCCGCGTGTGACCGGCGAGCGCCGGAAACATGCGGGCGGCCTCGGTCTCGCACAGATCGAAGTCCCCGGGCGTGAACGGCATCAGCGACGGCTGCATCGCGCCTCCGGGCGCCCGGATCCCCGCCTGCGGCGTGACGATCGGCTCGTGGCGGTAGTTGCCGACGCCGTAGTGGTCCTCGCGCTGGCGGAAGTAGAGCGACATGTCCTGGTGGCGGACCACCGGCTGCCGCGCCCAGGTGTCGCCGTCCAGGCCGGCGAGCTCGGGGATCGGGTCGGTCCACACCAGCTGGTGCTGCACTGCCACGAGTGGGATCGGCACCCCGGCGAGCGCGCCGACCGTCGGTCCCCAGATGCCAGCGCAGAGCAGCACCCGTTCGCACTCCACCGAGCCGCGATCGGTCTGCACGCCGTGCACGCGCCCGGCGCGGATATCGAACCCGGTGACGGTCACCCCGCCCTCGAACCCGACGCCGGCGGCCTGCGCCCTCCGCGCGAGGGCCTCCACGATCTTCACACCCTTGCCCGCGCCGTCGCTCGGCACCCAGTAGGCGCCGAGGATCGACGAGGGGTCGAGGAGCGGCGAACGCTCGGCGGCCTCGGCCGCGTTCAGCAGCTCGGTACCCTCGATGCCGTAGGAACGCGCGAACCCCTGTCGGCGCTTCAGCTCCTGCATGCGCTCGACGGTCGTCGCGACCTCGAGCCCCCCGACGCCGTACCAGACCCGCTCTCCGTCGAGATCGAGAGAGTCGTACAGGGCGACCGAGTCCTGCGCGATCCGGCACATCGTGCGCGACCCGTTCGTCTGGAAGATGATGCCGGGCGCGTGGCTCGTCGAGCCGCCGGTCTCGAACAGGGGGCCCTGTTCGAGCACGAGCACGTCGGTGACGCCGAGCTCGGTCAAGTGATAGGCGGCGGACACGCCGACGATGCCGGCGCCGATGATGACGGTCTGCGCGCGATCCCGCATGCCTGGCAACTCCCGCTCCTGGCGACCGCGCCATCGTCCCACGGCCGAGTGCGCGGGCAACATCCTGGTCGCGCGATGCGCAACCCCGCGGGAGCCGCTGCGATCATTCCGCTGCGGGCGGGATCTCCTCGACATGGTCGGGGGTGTGGTGCACGGCGGGAACCGAGCCGAGTCGGCCCGCCTGGAAGTCCTCGAACGCCGTGACGAGCTCGTCACGGGTGTTCATCACGAAGGGTCCGTACCACGCCACGGGCTCGCGGATCGGACGGCCGCCGAGCACGAGCACCTCGAGCTCGGGTGTCCGCGACTCCTGCCTCGTCGACGCGGCGAGCCGCAGGCCGTCGCCGGCACCGAAGACCGCGAGCTGGCCGGTGTCGATCGGCCTCGCCTCGACACCGGCCGAACCCGCCCCCGCGAGCACGTAGGCGAGGGCGTTGTACGCAGGGTCCCACGGCAGATCGAGTGTCGCCCCGGGCGACAGCGTCGCGTGCAGCAGCGTGATCGGCGTGTACGTGTCTCCGGGGCCCGCATGTCCGGCCAGCGAGCCCGCGATCACACGCACCAGCGCACCGCCGTCGCTCGACGCGAGCAGACCGACCTCCCCGGCGCGCAGGTCCTGGTATCGGGGCGGCGCCCACTTCTCGGCCTTCGGCAGGTTCACCCAGAGCTGGATACCGTGGAACAACCCGCCGCTCACGACCAATGCTTCCGGCGGCTTCTCGATGTGCAGGATGCCCGCGCCGGCGGTCATCCACTGCGTGTCGCCGTTCGTGATCGTGCCGCCGCCGCCGTTCGAATCCTCGTGCTCGAACGTGCCGTCGATGATGTAGGTGACGGTCTCGAAGCCGCGGTGCGGATGCCAGGGCGTGCCCTTGGGCTCGCCGGGCGCGTACTCCACCTCGCCCATCTGATCCATGTGGACGAACGGGTCGAGATCGGCGAGGTCCACACCGGCGAACGCACGTCGCACGGGGAAGCCCTCACCCTCGAATCCCCCGGGCGCGACGGTGACCGCCTTCACGGGCCGGTGTGCGAGGCTGGCGTCGAGGGTCGGAACACGGGCGAGCGTGGTGATGTCATCGACGGTGATCGCGGGCATGCGCTTCTCTCCTCCCAGGGACTCTCACCGTCGGGAACGATACTTGCGTATGCAACTATTCCCCGAGGTGGGCGGGAGACGGAAAGAGCGGCCCCGAAGGACCGCCCCTTCCGCTCCGTGTGTCGGTCGTCAGGCGACGGCAGGCAGCCACCCCTCGACGACGTCCTGGTTCGCGTCGATCCAGGTCTGCGCAGCCTCAGCGGGGTCGGTTCCCTCTTGGATCGCGAGGGCGACCTCGTTCTGGTCCTCCTCGGTCCACTGGAAGTTCGAGAAGAACCCGAACGCCGCGGCATCCTTGCCCTCGAGCTCGGCGCTGAACGCCTTGTAGAGCACGTCCTCGGCGTAGTCGCAGTCGTAGCCGACCGCAGCATCGGGATCCTCTGCCGCGACCGCCTCACACTCCTCGTCGTAGGCGGGGAGCTCGACCTCGACGAGGTCGTACTTCGCGTTCGCCCACTGCGGGGTCCACCAGTACATCAGGATGGGCTCCTGTGCGTTGTAGGCCTTGTCGAGCGCTGCGAGCGAAGCGGCCTCGGACCCGCTGTAGACCACCTCGAGGTCGAGCCCGAGGCTCGCGATGATCGCCTCGTCGAAGATCGAGTAAGTGGTGTCAGCACCCAGGAACCGGCCCTTGTCACCGGTCTCCGCGGTCGCGAACGCGTCGGCGTTCTCCTTGAACCCTTCCCACGTGGCCAGGTCGGGGTTCTCCTCGACGACGTACGAGGGCGTGAACCACCCGATGTTGCCGACGATGCCCAGTTCACCGCCGTCGACGACCGTGCCCGCGCCGTCGATGTAGTCCTTGCGGTCCTTCAGGTGCCCGGACGGCCACACCTCGAGGGTCGCATCGACGTCACCGTCCGCCATCGCCGGGAACTGCCCGGACTCGTTGACCTCCTGGAGCTCGACGGTGCAGCCCATCTCGTTCTGCATCACGGCCTGCGCCACGGCCGCGTTCGCCTCGGCGCCGACCCACGGGTTGACCGCGATCACGATCGTGTCGCTGCCGCACTGCGCCACCGACGCGGTGTCGGCGTCGTCGCCGCCGTCGGCGGTGTCTCCTCCACCCTCGTCGACGTCGCTGCATGCCGCGAGGACGAGCGTGGCGACCGCGAGCATCGACACGCCCCACGCGAACCTGTGCTTCCTCATCCGTTCTCCTCTCCCTGGTCTCCTTGGTCGTCTTCGACCGTCTTCGTGATCGCGCGCACGCGGAACCACCATCCGAGCCCCATGCCCACGGGACCCCGCATCGACTTCGGCGCCGACCCCATCGCTTGAGTTATACGGTCGAGAACGATCGCGAGGAGCAGGATGCAGACGCCTGCGACCACACCTCGGCCGATCTGCTGTTTGCCGAGCGCGAACACGACCTCCTGGCCGAGCCCGGCCGCACCGATCAATCCGGCGATGATCACGACCGACAGCGCCATCATGATCGTCTGGTTCACGCCGAGCAGGATCGTGGGCCGCGCGAGGGGGAGCTGCACCTTGCGCAGCAGCTGGTTCTGCGTGCATCCGAACGAGCGACCCGCCTCCACGATCTCGCCCGGCACCTGCCGTATGCCGAGGTTCGTGAGCCGGATCCCCACGGGCAGGGCGTAGATGACCGACGCGATGATCGCGGGCACCCTGCCGGGCTCGACGAGGAACAGCACCGGCACGAGGTAGACGAAGGCAGGCATCGTCTGCATCGCATCGAGGATCGGCTTCGAGATCTGCTCGAATCGATCGTTGCGAGCCGCGAGGATGCCGAGCGGGATCGCGAACACCAACGTGATGGCCACCGCCACCAGCACCTGGGCCAGGGTGCCCATGGAGAGATCCCACATGCCGAGGAACCCGAGAGCGGCGATGCACGCGAACGATCCGACGGCCAGGCGCCACCCCGAGACGCGCCAGCCGATCAGAGCGAACGCGCCCGCCATCATCCACCACGGCACGCCCACGAACAGGGACTGGATCGGGTCGAGTATGTACACGAGGACGAAGTCGGCGATCGCACTCGTGAACTCGCCCAGGTTGGTCTGCGACCAATCCACGATCGCGTTGGCGGGGGTGGCCACCGAGGACTCCAACGACTCGGGGAAGGACTGCTGGCGCAGCACCTCGCGGCCGATCACGACCGCCACGATCGTGACCAGCAGCCCGGCGATGGCGAGCTGGCCACGCGTGAGCGTGCGACCGGCGAGCCGCACCGGCTTGGTGTGCTGACGGTCGCGCTGGCTCCAGGCCGTGGTGACCCGGTCGAGCACGATCGCCATGACTACGATCGCGATGCCGCCGTTCAACGCCTCGCCCACGTTGAGCTGCTGAAGGCCGTCGAGCACCGTCTGACCCAAGCCGCCGGCGCCGACGAAGGCGGCGATCACGACGATACCGAGGGCCATCATGATCGTCTGGTTCACCCCGAGCATGATCGACGGCTTGGCCAGCGGCACCTGCACGAGCCGCAGGCGCTGGCGCTCGGTCGACCCGAACGACGTGGCGACCTCGAGCGAGGTCTCCGGAACCCCACGGATCCCGAGTGCCGTGAGCCGGATCGCCGGAGGGAGCGCGAACGCCAGCGTGGCCATCAAGGCCGGCGGGTTCCCGATGCCGAACAGGAGCACGGCGGGTAGCAGGTAGGCGTACGCAGGGATCGTCTGCATCGCATCGAGGATCGGACGGAGGACGCGTTCGACCTTCGGGCGTCGGCCCGCCCAGATGCCGACGGGAACCCCGATCGCGATCGCGATCGAGACCGAGACCAGCACCAGCGCGAGTGTCTCGACCGCCGCATCCCACACCCCGAGCAGGCCGAACGAGAGCACACCGGCGGCCGTCAGCACGGCCATCTTCCAGCCGGCAACCACGCCCGCCAGCGCCGCGGCGCCCACCACGAGACCGAGCCAGGTGAGGCGCTCCAACGCGGTGATCGTCGCGTCGACGAGCGTGTCGACCGTGTTCTCGATCGGCGTGAGGAGGTATGTGAAGAGCGGGCTGGTCGTTCGATTCTGGATCGCCCAATCACGGAAGGCGTCGAACCAGACCGTGACGTCGACTACCCAGCCGTCAGGGAACCCGGGCCGTAGCCACACGAATCCGACGACGGCCACCACGACGCCCACGGCAGCCCAGGCGAGCCGGCGAGGCCACGGACTGGGTTCTCGCGTAGGCGCGAGTGAAAGGGCGGTCCTTCCCGCGACCTGAGAGGGGGGGGCGACGGCCACGTCAGCGTTCCTCGATCAGCGCAGCCATCACCGCGTTGCGATCCACCAGCCCCACGAGTTCCTCACCGTCGACGACACGAATCGTCCGGTCGGCGTCGGCGACCATCGGGATCAGCTCCTGCACCACGGTCGTGGGCGTCACCGACGGACCGTCGGCCGAGCCGTGGCCGTTCACCGGCTTCATGATCGCTCGCGCGGTCAGCACGTGGGCGCGCGGAACATCTTTCGTGAAGTCGGAGACGTAGTCGTCGGCCGGGTGTGCCACGACCTCCTCGGGCGTCCCGACCTGTACGAAGGCGCCGTCCTTCATGATCGCGATGCGGTCGCCGAGCTTCAGCGCCTCGGCGAGGTCGTGGGTGATGAAGATCATCGTCTTCTTCATCTCGTTCTGAAGACGGCGTACCTCGGTCTGCATGTCGCGCCTGATGAGTGGGTCCAGCGCGCTGAACGGCTCGTCGAACAGCATGATCTCGGGATCGGTGGCCAGCGCGCGCGCGAGTCCCACGCGCTGCTGCATCCCGCCGGAGAGCTCATCGGGGAACCGATCGCCCCACCCTTCGAGCCCGACGACGTCGAGGACCTCGGTCGCCTTGGCGAGCCGAGCGTCCTTGTCCGTCCCCTGGATCTCGAGGCCGAAGGCGACGTTGTCGACGATGCGACGGTGCGGTAGCAACCCGAAATGCTGGAAGACCATGCTGATCTTCGTCCGACGCACCGTGCGGAGCTCGTCGTCGTTCATCTGCATGACATCGCTTCCGTCGACGAGGATCTCGCCCGCGCTCGGGTCATGGATGCGGTTCAGCATGCGGACGAGCGTGGACTTGCCCGATCCGGACAGGCCCATGACGACGAAAACCTCGCCTTGTCCAACCTCGAACGAGACGTCTCTGACCGCAGCGACGCACCCTGTCTTCGCGAGCAGCTCCGCCCGAGGCAGGTCGGCATCCGGCGTGCCGACGATACGATCCGCCTTGGGTCCGTAGACCTTCCACACGTTTCGACACGAGACCGTGGCGTTCGGCGTCTCGGCCAAGGTGCGGCACCCCCTCCCGGGTCGGGCCCTCGACGGACCCACCGTACGGACCGACCGATACTGGTTCTCCGTGCAGGTGCGCGCAAGTCGGGGGTTGCGGAGCCGACAACGGCAGATGCGTCGAGGCGACGTCAGGCGAGGCCGAGCACGAGCAGGCCCGTCACGACCAGGGCGATCCCCGCGTACTGGTTCGCCACCGGACGTTCGTGCAAGAACCCGATCGAGAGCGCGACGGCGATCAGTGGGAACACGGCCGAGGCGATCAGCACGATCGAGAGCAGCCCCTGCGACGCGCCGATCGAGTAGGTCACGACCCCGAGGAGGTCCGCGGCGCCGGACGCCAGCGCGATCACCAACCCCACGTTCCAGCCCAGGCGGTCGAACTCTCGCCGACGGACGACCGACAAGGCGGTGAACATCGCGAGCTGCGCGCACCGCGAGGCCCACAGGCCCGGGACCCATCCGACTTCCTGCGCGAAGTAGCCGAGGAAGAACCCACCGATGCCGAACAGCACCGCCGAGACGATCGCCCACGGCAGCCCCGGCGGTCTCGTATGGGTTCCCGCCCGCAGCTTCGCGAGGTCGGTCGAGGTGAGCATCACGCCGAGCACCGTGATCGCGCCTCCCACGATCGCCGCGGGACCGGGACGCTCGCCGAGCACCACGACGGCGAGGGTGACGCCGACGACCGCATACGTCGCCCCGATCGGAGAGACGACGGCGACCGGCCCGAGCTGCAGCGCGCGGTAGTGCGACAGGTAGGCGCCACCCGAGGCGAGGCCGTTCATCACCACGAACACCGCGTACGGAGCCATGATGCCCGGATCGTGGTCGCCGGCGATCATGAAGCCGGTCATCACGACGGCGCTCAACGCCTGGGCGACCATCACGGTCGGAAGGCTGCCGATGCGCCGACCACCGACGGCCCCCGTGAAGTCGGCGAGCCCCCAGCCGAGGGCTGCCGCGAGGCCGTAGATCACGCGGGGCGGACTTCCGCGAGGGCATCGACGGCCACCGCGCCACGCTCGCCCACGAGCAGAGGGTTCGCTTCGAACGAGGTCAGCCGGCCTCGGAGGTCGTGAGCGATGCGAGCGATCGCCTCGACGGCCTTCGCGGCGGCGCGCAGATCGTGGTCGTGCGCGTCGAGCCCACAATGCGCCGCCTGATCGGCGACGTAGGTGCGCGCCTGCGCCGGGGTGAGCGGACACGGCACGAAGACCGCCTCGCCCTCCTCGGCGACCGCTCCGCCGGGCCGCATGGTGATCATCGGCCCGAACCGCTCGTCCACGACGGCGCCCACGAGCACCTCGGTGCCGCGCACCATCTGCTGCACGAGCACCTTCGGCGCGCGTGCGCCCGCCCGCTTGGCTGCCTCGAGCACCTCGGCCGCGGCCACCTCGACATCGGTCGCGTTCCGCAGACCGAGCCGTACCCCGCCGAGCTTCGCCTTGTGCGGGATCTCGGGCGCCTGCGCCTTCACGACGACAGGGAACCCGACCGTGCGGGCGAACGACGCCGCGAGCTCGGGCGTCGCGACCGACCGCTCCTTCGGCCGGGCCACCCCATAGAGTTGCAGGATCCTGGCGCCCGTCTCCTCGTCGATCGGACCTTCGTGGCCTCGCAGCACCCGCAGGGCCTTCGCGCGCTCGGGGTGCGGTGGCAGGTCGTCGGCGGTCGCCCGCCCCTTCGCGCCCTGGAACTCGACGAGCGCCCTGATCGCACCCGCCGACGCATGGTGGCCCTGCAGGAACGGCAGGGCATGCTTCATCGTGAACGATCTCGCCGCCGGCGCGTAGGCGAGCGGGCTCATCGCGACGCTCGCGAACACCACTCCGGTCTCGCGCCGCAGCCTCGCGACCGTGCGCAGAACGGGGTCGGCCCACGGCGTCTCACCCTCGAGCCTCGGAGGGAAGGCATCGAAGGCGATCAGGCCCACCGAGGGGTCGTTCGCGAGCGCCTCGAGCGCGCCCTCGTACATCTCGGTCTCGACGGCGGCCTGTCCGGTCACGTCGAGCGGGTTGTTCTGGGAGGCGAAGTGCGGCAGCACCTTGGCCAGCGTGCGCCGCGTCGTCGACGAGAACTCCGGCAGTTGCAGGCCGGCGGTCCCGGCGGCCTCCGCGAACAGGGTGCACGCGCCGCCCGACTGCAGCGCCGCGGCGACGCCGGGTGTGCGCAACTTCCGCTCCTTCGAGAGCAGCAGGGCTGCCTCGAACATCGTCACCGGGTCCTCGACCAGGATCACGCCTTGCGCACGGAGCCAGGCGTCGCGCAGCGTCGTGTTGCCGGCGAGCGCCCCCGTGTGCGCCACGATCGAGCGGCGGGCCGCCTCGCTCCTACCCTCGGGCGCGCAGATCAACACGGGCTTGCCGGCGCGGCGCAACGCATCGAGCCCCCGGTCGATGCCCTCGACGTCGCGCATCGTCTCGATGTAGCTCGTGACGACCTTCGTCTTCGGATCGGCGGCCGCCCACGCGAACATGTCGCCGAGCCCGACCACGGCCTCGTTACCGACACCGAGGATGATCCGCAGCCCCACCCCACGGTCCGAGGCCTGCTGGTTCATCGCCCATGCCACCGTGCCGCTCTGGCTGATCACGCTGATCGTGCCGGGAAGCGGCTCCGGAGGCGGGGTGGTGCCGTAGGGGGCGACGCGGTCGACGTAGTTCACGAAACCTTCGACGTTGGGCCCGAGCACCGGGATACGGGTGCGCAGCGCGGCCTCCCGAAGCTCCGCCTGGAGGACGACGCCCTCCTCGCCCGCCTCGGCGAACCCCGACGAGACCACCATGATGCCCCGCACGCCGCGGGCGCCGCAGTCGTCGATCATGCGAACGACCACGCGGGCGGGCACGACGAACACCACGAGGTCGACCCCCCGCGGCAGCTCCCCGATCGCATGCAGACACCGGCGACCCCACACCTCGTCGTACTTCGGGTTGACCGGGAAGAGCTCACCGTCGTAGCCGACGTGGCGCAGGGACCGTTCGATCTCGGGTGCCCAGGAGTCCGGGGACTCCGACGCGCCGACGACCGCGATCGATCGAGGAGCGAGCAGCGGCGTGAGGTCGTACCGGGGGCGCCGCGAGCGTGAGCGGCTCACGCCGGGTCACCCCGGAAGCGCTCGTCGCGCCAGGCGATCGCCGCCTTCAACCCCTCCTCCTGGGTGATGCGCCGGAACTCGTCGCGGGCGGGGAGGTTCGCCGTCTCGATCAACACGTCGAGCTCGGTGTTGGCGGCCATCGCCGCCCGGAACCCGGCGACGTCCCACGCACGGTTCACCGCTCGCTTCGTCGTCTGCACCACGAAGGGCTCGTTCTTCGCGATCTCGTTCGCGAGCGCCAGCGTCGCCCCGTCGAGGTCGGCGGCAGGCACCACGCGGTTCACCATGCCGATGCGCAGGGCCTCGTCGGCGCTCACCCGATCCTCGCCCGTGAACAGCAGTTCCTTGGCCTGACGCACGCCGACGACCCACGGCAGGAACATCGACACGACGCCCGAGCCGAAGCGGATGTCGACGTAGCCGAACTTCGCGTCGTCGGCCACCACCGCGAGGTCGCACGCGAGCATCAGGTCGGTGCCCCCCGCCAGGCAGTACGAGTGCACCTGCGCGAGCGTGGGCTTGGGGCACTCCGTGAACTCGAGCATGCGCTCGGTCGAACGGGCGAGCTCCTCGTGCCAGACCCGTGCGTCGTGCTCGCCGCCCTCGGCATCCTCGTTGAGGTCGTATCCGGCGCAGAATGCCCGGCCGGCGCCCCGCAGGATCACGACGCGCACGTCGTCGTCCTCGCTCGCCGCGCGCAGGGCGGTCGACATGGCGTCGATCAGCTCGCCGTTCAGGGCGTTCAGGGCATCCGGACGGTTCATCGTGAGTCGTCGGACCGGTCCGACGTCCTCGACGAGCAGCACGGGTTCTGCGGCGGTCGACTGGCTCACGGACTTCCCTCTCTCGTCGATCGATCCCTCTCGCGTTCGGCCGGTGCCGAGCGCGAGGCAAGGGATGCTAGCGCGACCCGAGTCGATCGAGCACCTGGCGGGCTGCGCGATCCCCCGATCGCAGCGCGCCCTCCATCGTGCCGTGATGCTCGCCTGCGGTGTGCTCGCCGGCGAACGCGATCGGACCGACCGGGCGGGTGAGGAGGCCACGTCGCCCCCACGATGCCTGATCCCAGGTCGAGTACCCGCCCAGCGTGAAGGGGTCGTCGGCCCACGCGTAGAGCACGGGCTCCCCCACGAGCGTGAGGTCGGGGTTCATCGAGCGGACCGCCTCGAGCCAGGGCAGGACCTCGCCGCGGGTCACGCCGAGCGACTCCTGCGCGGCGTGGGAGCCTGCGAACGCGGCGACGCAGCGCCGCGTCCTGCCGCCCTCTCCGTTCGCCGTCCAGCACCACATCGATCGATCCGTCGCCTGACGCGACCGTGCCGGAGGGTGCTCCTTCGTCGCGACCGCGAACTTCGATGCCTCACCCAGGCGCAGCGTCGCGAGCGCCGACGCGAGAGCGTCCGGGAGCGCGGGCAGGAACGTCATGCGTGCCGCGATCGGCGACGGGACCGCGACCACCACGGCGTCCGCGCGCTCGGCGCGCGGCCCGACCCTCACCGTGACCCCCTCGCCGTCGTGCTCGATCGCGTCGACCGCGTGCCCGGTCCGCACGTCGGGCAACGACGCCGCGAGCTCGCGAGCGATCGCCTGGTTCCCGACGCCCACCCGCACGTACTGATCGACGTGGGGCGAGAAGGGCCGCTCGCCACCGAACTCGGCGAGCGCGACCTCGTGCAGATCCATGGCGCACGTGCCGGCCAGCCGCAGCATCACGATCGACCGCGCGCCCTCGTCGCCGTCGAGCGAGGCGAGGAACTCACCGACGGACAGCGACGCCACCCGCTCGGGCGGAAGAGCCGCGATGGCGTCGTTCGCCCGCTCGAGGAAACGATGCTGCGCCTCGAGCGATGCGGCGCCCGCACCCCATGGCTCACGCCGCCCGTACGAGGCACCTGTCTCCACGAGCGCGAGGTCGAATCGCTCCGCGAACTCCCGCACCCGCGTGTCGCCCGCCATGATCCATTCGGCCCCCATCTCCACGACGGCGCCGTTCGTAAGGGTGACCGACCAGACCCTGCCCCCGACGCGGTCCCTCGCCTCGAGCACCGTGACGTCGACCCCTGCGTCGGCGAGCCGACGCGCGGCCGACAGACCGGAGAACCCGGCACCAACCACGAGGACCCTCGCCGTCGTATGCATCAGTGACGGGGTCCCCGTGGACTACCGGAACGCGGCGCGCGTGGGCGACACTTGCAGGGCACGGTGCGCCTATGGTACTCAGCGCCATCGACCTGAACGGCCGCTCAATCTCGTTGAGCGCCGCAACGAGGAGGCATCGCATGATCGGAAGGCACCCGATGGAGAACCGCTGGTCGCGACGGCAGTTCCTGGGAAGGGCGGCGGGCGGCGCCGTCGCGCTCCCCTCGCTCTCCGCGATCCTCGCCGCATGCTCGAAGCCAGGAGACGACACCGGCGGTTCGGGCACGGGGTCCGCGGCCACCGAGATCCCGATCGCGACCCTGGAGAACCCTGTCGAGCTGCCCGTGACGATGGACCCGATCGCCGCCGACACACCGATCGAGTCCGGCCCGCTCGTGCTCTACAACTGGGCCGACTACATCCACAAGAAGGTCGTCGCCGAGTTCGAGGAGGAGTACGGCGTCGACGTTGAGATCACGACCTACAACAACATGGAGGAGGGGATCCAGAAGGTCGCCAACGGGCAGGTCACGCCTGACGTGTTCGTGCCGACCGTCGGGTACCTGCGCCGGCTGGTCGAGCGCGACCTGGTGATGCCGCTGCAGCACGAGCTGATCCCGAACATGCTCGCGAACGTCTGGCCGTCGTACTCGGACCCAGGCCCCTACTACGACCTGGGATGGAACTACACGGTGCCCTACACGATCTACACCTGGGGCATCGCCTACCGTCGCGACCGAGTGAGCGACGAGGACGCCGCAGCGCAGGGCTGGGACGCCCTGTGGAACCCGGAGTACGCGGGCGAGATCAGCCTCTACGACTCCTACGGCGACACGATCGCGGTCACGATCATGCGCAACGGCAGCCTCGACGTGAATACGGGTGACCCGGCACTGATCGACGCGGCCAAGGTCGCGATCCTGGAGACGATCAACGAGAACGAGGCTCGCCTCACGATCAACGGGGTGTACGCGAAGCTTCCGGCCGGCGACTTCACGGTCGCCGAGGCCTGGTCGGGGGATATCGTGGGCGCCCAGTGGTACCTGCCGAAGGGCACGGGCACCGACGTGCTGGGCTACTGGCGACCCGAGCCGGGACAGACGATGATCGGCAACGACTCGCTGGTCGTGCCCGCGGCGGCGGAGCGCCCGCGCCTCGCACACGAGTTCATCAACTTCATGCTCGACGAGAAGCACGGGACCGACAACTTCGTCAACTGGAACGGCTACCAGCCACCCTTCACGTCGATCGAGCCCGGTGCGCTGATCGACCAGGGGGTCGTGCCCGAGAACCTCTCCGACGCGGTCGTGACCGAAGCGATGTTCGTGGACGATCTGACCCCGGTGGAGCTCACGCCCGAAGTCGAGGCGATCTGGCTCGACGCCTGGACCGAGATCAAGGCGGGTGCCTGAGATCGCGGCACCGGCAGCAGAGGCGGGGGGCTTGCGACGGCGCCTCAGGCGGCGCCGCGAGTCGGTCGCGCAGCCCGGTCGCGACGGCGGCGTCTGGTATCCGCGCTGGTACTGGCCGTCGTTCGTCGCTCCCGGCAGCGTGTGGCTCGCCCTCCTGTTCCTGCTGCCGTTCTACGTCGTCTTCTCGGTCGCCTTCGGCACGGTGGACTTCGGGAACTTCGGACAGCCCGTCCCCTACTACGCGCCGTGGTGGTGGTCGTTCGAGACCTTCAACGAGACCCTCAGCAAGTTCTACGAGGGCACCGCGATCTACCGACCGCCACTGTTCCGCACGTTCGTCTACGTCTTCTCCGCCACGGCGATCTGCCTCGTGATCGGCTACACCGTTGCGTACTACGCGGCCCGAGCAGCGACCAAGTACAAGGGTTTGATCCTCATCATGCTCGTCTCGCCGCTCTGGATCAGTTACCTGATGAGGATCTACGCGTGGCAGGGCCTGCTGGAGGTCGACGGACCGATCAACTTTCTGATGCAGCCCCTCGGGCTGGGCGACACGAACTGGCTGGCGGGGATGCACGTGACGGTGATCCTCGGCCTCGTCTACGGCTACATCCCCTTCATGATCCTGCCGATCTACGCCTCGCTCGACAGGATCCAAGAGAGCCTGCTGGAGGCCGGGCGAGACCTCGGCGCGAACGGTCGACAGACGTTTTGGCGGGTCACCCTGCCGCTGTCGCGGCCCGCGATCCTCGCCGGCATCGTGATCGTCACGTTGCCGATGTTCGGCGACTACTACACGAACGACCTGCTCGGCACGACGAAGACCTCGATGTTCGGCAACCTGATCAGCGAGCAACGCACACAGACCGGAGGGTCCACACGGATGGCTTCGCTCGTGCTGATCCTGGGTGTGATCGTGCTGGTGCCGATGCTCTACTACCTGCGCGAGACGAAGCGGGCCGCGGAGCAAGCATGAGCGCGGCGATCGAGCGCACCTCCGCCGCCGCGCCCACCGGGTACTTCCGCAACCCCTGGCGCAAGCCTCGCATCCTGCAGGGCGTGACGATCGGCTACCTGCTCTGGTCGCTGCTGCCCGTCGTGATCGCCGTGATCTTCTCGTTCAACGCCGGACGATCGCGCATCTCCTGGCAGGGGTTCTCGCTGCGCTGGTGGACGCAGGACCCGACCGACTCGCTGCTGCGCGACGCGGCGATGCGCTCCGCGATGGCACAGACGTACAAGCTCGCGTTCCTGACGGTGCTGGTCGCGGTGCCGCTCGGCACGTTGTTCGCGATCGGCATCGACCGGTGGCACGGCCGGCCCGCTCGGACCGCGAACTTCACGATGCTGCTCTCGTTCGTGGTGCCCGAGATCATCCTGGGCGTCTCCCTCTACATCCTGTTCACCAACCTGCTCCAAGGGCTCGTTCCGTTGGGCACGCCGGCACAGGTCCTGGGGCTCATCAGCTTCCAGCTGAGCTATCCGGTGATCATCGTGCGAGCCCGTCTGCTCACGATCGGCCCCGAGTACGAGGAGGCCGCGATGGACCTGGGTGCGACCCCCAGCAGGGCGATCCGCCGCGTCCTCCTGCCGCTGATCGCTCCGGCGATCCTCGCGAGCGTGGCCCTCGTGTTCGCGGACGTCGTGGACGACTTCGTCACCGTCGCCGCGCTCTCGGCCGAGGCCAGCAGCGAGACGCTCGCTCAGAAGATCTACACCGCCTCACGCGCCTCACCGACCCCCGAGGTCAACGCCGCCGCGACGATGATGCTGATCACGACCCTGCTCGTGGTCGCGGGAGGCTTGCTGCTCTACCGCCGGTTCAGCCGGGGGCAGCGCGACATCGCCACGACGGACTTCATGCAGCTGTAGCGACCCTGGCCCGGTCCGCCGGGCCGCTCCAGGAGATGCCTACTCCTCGAGTTCGCCGCTCTCCATCACGGCGGTTCCCGCCTCGGGCAGCACGCGCAGCGCCTCGGGCGGGAAGTACACCGTTACCGGGGCGCCGGAGTCGAACGGCATCGCACCGCCTTCGTTCTGCACCCACGCCTGGATGCGCTGCCCCGGGGCCAGGTTCACGATTACCTGCAGCACCGAGCCGACGTAGACGACTCGTTCGACCATGGCGGGCACCCGGTTCTCCCCACTCGTGCCCTGCGCCTCGAGGTTCACGCGCTCGGGGCGGATCGTCACCTTCGCCTGCCCACGCGTGTCCTCGTCACCCTGGCCCGCGGTGAACCGGAACTCGCCGATCGAGACCGAGCAGCCGCCGGAGGTCTGTCCCGCGGCGGTCGCCTCCATCAGGTTCGAGACGCCCAGGAAGTCGGCGACGTAGGCGGTGGCCGGTTCCTCGTAGATCTCCTTCGGTGGGCCGATCTGCTCGACGCGACCCTGCGACATCACGGCGATGCGGTCCGACATCGTGAGCGCTTCCTCCTGGTCGTGCGTCACGTAGACGAACGTGATGCCGACCTCTTCCTGCAGGGCCTTCAGCTCGATCTGCAGCCGCTTGCGGAGCTTGGCGTCGAGCGCCCCGAGCGGCTCGTCGAGCAGCAGCACCGCCGGGTTCAAGATCAGCGCCCGCGCGAGCGCCACGCGCTGCTGCTGTCCGCCCGACAGCTGGGAGGGGCGGCGGTTGCCGAACCCCGTGAGCGCGACGAGCTCCAGCGACTTCCCGACCCGGTCACGCATCTCCTGCTTCGACACGTCCTTGTACTTCAAGCCGAACGCGACGTTCTCCTCGACCGTGAGATGCGGGAACAGCGCGTAGTTCTGGAAGACGGTGTTCACGTTGCGCTTGTGGGGCGGGGTCTGCGCCATATCGACGCCGTCGAGCAGGATCTGACCCTCGCTCGGCCGCTCGAAGCCCGCGATCATGCGCAGGGTCGTCGTCTTGCCGCACCCCGAAGGCCCGAGCAGCGAGAAGAACTCGCCCGAAGGCATGTCGAGGTTGATGCCACCGACCGCCGTGAAGTCCCCGAACCGCTTGACCAGATCGACGAGTTGAACCTCTCCACCTGCCATGGACGCGGAGTCTAGTGCAGGCGAGCCGCGACCGGTCAACACGCCGAGAGCAGGGCTGCAGCCGTGACATCATGCCCGCGATGGACGAGTTCGCCCGTCCGCCGGGAGAAGCCGAACGTGGGCTCGAACGCCTCCTGGACCCCGAGGCCGCACGGCGAGCGACCCTGCCGTTGCTCATCGGCTACCTGGCGTTCGGTCAGTACTGGGGCGTCTGGGTGATCCTCGTCTTCGACTTCCAGCGGTTCCACGAGCTGACGTCGAGCCGCCTCGGGGCGCTCTACATGATGCTGTCGCTCACGGCGGTGGCGGTGATGCTCGTGGTCGCCCCACGGCTGCAGCGGCTCCCGCTCACGGCGACCGTCCCGCTGTCGCTGCTCGTGCTCGCCGGAGGTTCGCTCGTGATCGCGTATCAACCGGCGGACCTCATCGTCGTCGGATTCCTGCTTGTAGGGGCCGGCAACGGCCTGATCGACGTCTACCTGAACGTGGCCGCTCAGCGCGTCGAGGTCGCGAGGAAGCGCCCGGTACTGCAGTGGCTGCACGCCTCGTACGCACTCGGCGGGGTGACGGGCGCCGCGATCGCGGGGCTGCTCCTCGCGGCCGAAGTGGATTTCCGATGGGGCCTCGCCCTCGCGGGGTCGGCACTCGCCGCGGCGGCGGCATGGAACGCTCGGACCGCGCCGCCCGAGCGCAGCCCCGAGGGAGCCCAGACCATCCTCTCGATCTCGGCGCTCTTCCGAACGCCGGCCCTGTGGGTCCCGGCGCTCACCGTGCTGTTCGCGTTCCTCGTGGAGGGGTCGATGGACACATGGTCGGGTTTGTACATGCGCGACGAGCTCGGAGCGTCGGCGGGCGTCGCCGCCATGGCCTTCATCGCGTTCTCAGGAGCGATCTTCCTCGGCCGGCTCTTCGCCGGGAAGGTGCTGTTCGGGCTCGGCTCCCGCACGACGATCATCGTCGCCGGGGCAGGTTCCTGTGCGGGAGGTCTGCTCGCGATCGTCACCGATGACCTCGTCGCGGTGGCGCTCGCCTACCTGATCCTCGGCTTCATGATCAGTGCGGCTGCGCCGGCAGGGTTCAGCCTCACCGAAGACATCGATGAGGACGCGACGAGCGCGATCGCCGCCGTCACGACGGTCGGCTACACAGGGTTCATCTGGAGCCCGCCGCTCCTGGGCTACGTCGCGCAGACGGTCGACCTGCGGGCGGCGATGGCCGTGGTCGTGATCGCCACGCTCGGCATCATCGCTGCGGGGCTCCTCGCCCCTCGTCGCTCACGCGCCTGAGTCGTCGCCTGGGGGAGGGAACGAGTCGCGAAGCGCGAACGCCTCCTGCGACGAGCCTCGCGCACGGAGCGACTCGAGCTTCGCCTTCGCATCCTCGACCGTGGGGATCTGACCCTTCGGGATCCACCACAGGGCCGTCGACGCCTCGGCGAGCTTCTCGAACCACTCGACCCGGCGACGAAGGTAGGCCGAGTGTCCCGACCGGAACACGAACTCCCGGAGCGCCTCGACCGACTCCCACACCGACATGTTCACGATGAGCATGTCGTCGTCGAAGACGCGGAGCGCGGTTGCGTCGCCTTCCTCTGTCTGCAGTCGCCAGACGAACCCGGGGCACGCATCGGCGAGCGCGTTGACCGGTTCGAGCCCGTCCACGAACGTCTGCATCGACGGACGGTCGAGGGGCCCGAGGAGGCGAGCGACGTTGACCTGAGCGACGTGGAATCCCACGACGGGCAGCGTAGCGCGACCGACTCGGGGCGCCCGAACGACCGCGGTCTGCGGCGCGGATCGCTCCGCGACCGAACCGCTAGGCCGTGTCCTGCTCGACCTCTCCGTCGTGCCACTCGGGCTCGTCCTCGAGCAACGCTCGGTACTCGAGGTATCGCTCATGCTGCGCCGGGTCCTCGGCGTTGCGTTCGTACGCCGCACGATCCGTGAAGGCGGCGAAGAGCCATGCGACGTCGCTGTCGTCCTCGTAGAGAACGTACGAGGACACGAAGCCGGGGACCTCGACGTAGTTCTGCCGTTCCATGACCTTGCGGAGCGGCTCACGATTATCAGGCTTGACGCGGATGCGCGCCACGGTTCCGTACATGGTTCCCCCTTCCCGCGGGCACGATCGACGATCGGACACGTCGATGATACGTCGACAGGATCGGGAGGAGAACTCTCCCTAGGCCGTCGCCGTGCCGACGCTCGGGTTAGGCTCGGCCGGTGCGTCCTGCTTCCCTGGTGGCGGTCATGCTGCTGGTCGCCTCGTGCGGCCTGGTCGACGACCCGGGGCCGTTCGCGCCCCTGCGCCAATCGACACGCCAGGAGATCCCCGGCACGTTCGGCTACGACCTGGTACCGGTCGACGACTTCGAGGCCGAGATCGACCCATTGCGGGCATGGCGAGGTCTCACCGGGGCGACCAGCGACACCCACGTCTCCGTCACGCTCGCCGCGGTCGAGGCCCCCGCCGACGACGGATGGGGACCCTCCTGGGTGTTCTTCACGCGCGGCCTCTGCTACTTCACGGCGAAGGGGGACTTCGTCTCCCCCTCTCGGTTCGGCGACGGGGACGGCTGCACGCCGCGGAACGTGCTTGTGCAGGTGGTGGATGCCTCCACGGGCGAGTTCGTGGCGGTGTTCGAGGCGTACGACGCCGAACTCGACTGGCTGCCCCGGCGGGAGGGCACGCCCGCTCAGGTCCCCGGGGCGACTCGCTTCCAGTAGTCCAGCCAGCGAGCCCGCTCGCTCGGGCCGAACCCCACGAGCATCTGGGCGTCGGCGAACGTGTCGTTGTCGAGCAGCGTGCCGATCAGGGTGGGCGGCACCTCCATGTGCCACGGCGAATCGGGCGCCGCGAAGGCCTGGGGCGTGACCCCGTCGAGGGGTGGCTGGTAGCCGTTCCAACAGAAGTTGTCGACGCCGACGCGCGTGTCCAGCAGATGATTCAGGAACGCGTGGGCGAGGTCGGGGTGACGCCCATGGGCGCAGATCGCCATGAGATCGCAGCCGACGATCTTCTCCGATCCGGGCGGCGACCAGAACCTGAGCTTCTTCCCAAGATCGAAGTCGCCCTCGGCCGCGGCGTAGCCCGGGGCGGACAGCACATCGCCCGACCATGCCTGATGAGCGGCGAATTCGCCGTCGGGCAAACCCTCCGCGACGCCGTCGTTCGTGAACCGCACCCCCGTGATCGAGACGGCATCGGCGAGCGCGCCAGCGGCGTCGTCGAGCTGGGCATCGCTGGCCGCACGAACGTCGAGGACCCCGTCGCGCAGCAGGGCGAGCGACATCGCCTCGAGGAAGCCGTCGTACATGCCGACCCGTCCGCGGTAGTCAGGGTTCCAGAACACGCTCCACGGATCGAGAGCCGCATCGGGCGCGTCGTTCGCTTCGACCATGTCGGCGCGCCATGCCACGCCGCTCACGTACACGGTGTACGGGAGCGAATGACGCTGCCCCGGGTCGTAGAAGGGCCCGCCACCGTCACGGAACCAGGGCCACAGATTGCGCACGTTGGGCAGCCGGTCGTGGTCGAGCGGACGCAGCAACCTCGCGTCGATCAACCCCGGCAGTGCGTCGATCGTCGGGAAGAACACATCGAACCGCGTCTCGGGGTCCTGTAGGCGCGATACCGCCTCGTCCATGTGTACGAAGCTCTCCACCTCGACCCGCACGTCACCCGCCGGGAACGACCGCTCGAACGACGAGAGCGTGCCCTTCGAGAGGTAGTCGCGCCACTCGTAGACCTTGAGCACCACCGGACCCTCGCCCTGCATGCCGCTCTCCACCGTCGGACCGATCGACCTCCGCCCCGAACCCGGTCGTGAGGCGGTTTGATCGCAGGCGGCGAGGAACGCCGGTAACGTGATGCCGGCGGCCGCGATCTTCCGAAGGAACGCCCGCCGATCGAGCTCGGGGACGGCGCGTCGAGTGTCCACCTCACCATCTTGCGGGAACCGCCGGCCGTCTCGCAAGGAACCAACGACTACGGGCCCGGTGGCTCGATCTCGGGAGGTGGCATGCCCTGCCCCCACGCGTCGGCGCCCCCGTCGACGAGCACCGTCGATCCTGTGATGTAGCCACCGCCTGCCGACGCGAGGAACGCGATCGTCGCGGCGACCTCCTCGGGCCGCCCCGGCCGGCGCATCGGCACCTGCGACGCGTACCCGGCGACCACCTCGTCCCCGCCGTACTGCTGCAGCCCCTCCGTCTCGATCAGCCCCGCGGCGATGCACATGGCGCGGATGCCGTAGCGCGACCACTCGTTCGACAGCGAGGCGGCCATCGTCTCGAGGGCGGACCGCGCCATCGACGAGTGGGCCATCATCGGGATGCCTCGGCGAGGGCTGAACCCGAGGAGGAAGATCGACCCGCTCCGTTGCGGGATCATCCACCGCGTGGCCACCTCGTGTGTGAGGTGCCACACGGCGTCGACGTTCAGCCGGTGCACGGCGCGGAGCCCCTTGAGCGAGATGTCCTCGGCGGCCGCGGCGAACTGCCCGCCGGCGTTGTTCACGAGCACGTCGACCCGACCGAAGCGCTCGTCGACGCTCGCGAGGAACGCGGCGACCTGGTCGGGCTCGCGTACGTCACAGACGGCCGAGAGCACCTCGTGTCCCTCGGCTTCGAGCTCGGCGTGTGTGTCGTCGATCGGCTCGGCACGCCTGCCGCAGATCGCGACGCTCGCCCCGGTGCGCGCGAGCTCGCGGGCGGTTGCCCGGCCGATGCCGGTGCCACCGCCGGTGACGATCGCGACCTTCCCTTCGTTGGCGTCGGCGGTGAGCGGAGAGCGGAATCCGTCTGCCATGCTGCGCAGTATGCCCGAGGTGACGAGCACGGTCGTCGGCGACGGTGGAGTGAGGCTGTCGGTGCGCCTCCACGAGGCAGCTTCACCCGATGCTCCCGGCCTGCTGCTGCATCACGGCCTGGCGTCGTCCCAACGCATCTGGGACCGGGTCGTGCCGCGTCTCACCCGACGGTTCCGGGTGGTCACCTTCGACGCCCGTGGGCATGGCCTGAGTGCGAAGCCGAACCGTGGATACGGCTTCCGCCACACCACGACCGACGCGCTGGCCGTCGCGCGCGGGACGACGCTCCATCGCCCGATCGTGGTCGGTCACTCGTGGGGCGCGATGGTGGCGCTCGAGCTGGCCGCCCGTCACCCCCGGTCGATCGCCGGCGCCGTGCTCGTCGACGGCGGCCTGCTCCGCATGCGCGACGAGCTCGACTGGCCGACGGCGAAGGAGCGGCTCGCGCCCCCGCACCTCGCGGGCATGCCCCTCGAGGAGTTCCGTGGGGTGATGCGCACGTTCCTAGCCGACGCCGTCGACGTCACCCCCGACGTCGAGGCCCAGGTGCTCTCGCTGATGCGACTGCGCCACGATGGCACGATCGCGCCGCGGCTGGCTCGCTCGAATCACCTCCGGATCCTGCGCGCGATCTGGGAACAGGATCCCCTCGACCTGTGGGCACGGATCGGTGTCCCGACGCTCGCGATCGCCGCTCACGGCACCGACGCCGACCACGACGCGCGGGCGCGCCGCGCGGTCGCCCGCGTTCGGGAGATCACGCGAGGGCGGGCGGTGACGATCTCGTGGATGCGGGGCATCCACGACCTCCCCGTCCAGCACCCGGAGTCTCTCGCCCGGCGCATCGAACGCTTCGCGCGAACCGCCGTAGGCTAGAGGCCAGGATGTTCGTGCTGGTGTTGGTCCTGCTGTTGCTCGCCGCACTGTTCGGCGTGCTGGGCGCCGTGCTGAAGGCCGTGGCGTTCCTCGTGATCACCGCCGTGCTCACGGTGACGGTGCTGGCAGCGCTCGCATGGTGGGGCTTCAAGCGGAAGGCCCGGGAGTTCCATGCCGAGTACGACCGGCAGATCACCGAGCAGCGGGTGACCCGCTACCGCGTCAACGAGGCGCAGCACGACCCCGAACACCTGCCGCCGACGCGCGACGACCGGTACTGATCAGCCGCGGCGGCGGCGCGCCGCCCTCGTCGCGATGTGCTCCCGATAGACCGACGGCGCGTACCCGGCCGCGTCCAGGAGGGTGCCGCGCGATCGGCCCGCGTCGGCCCGACGGTCGCCCGCCTCGAGCGAGCGCGACGAGAGCCACACGAGCGGGTACCGCAGTGGTTCGGGTGGTGACTTCGCCTCGCCACCCACGACCGGCATCGAGCTCCACTCGTCGTCGAGCCCCTGCACCAGCGAGGCGAGGATGCGCCCGCCCAACATCGTCTGCGAGAGCCCGTGCCCCGAGAACCCGAGGCCCGCGTGCACGTTGCCCGGCTCGAGCGTGCGGAAGAAGGGCAGGAACGTGGCGGTCTGGTCGATCGGCCCGCCCCACGCGTGGGTGAACCGCACCCCCTCGAGCTGCGGGAACAGCCACAGCAGCCCCCGGGCGGCGGCTTCGGCCACCCGTCGGTCGTGCGATGCGGCACGCCCCCCGGCCCTTCCGCCGAAGACCACCCCCAGGGCGCCACCGCCGATCACGATGCGACCGTCGTCCGTCGGACGCACGTAGTACAGGAGTTCGCGACCGTCACCGATGCCCACGTGCGACGTCCAGCCGATCTCCTCGAGACGATCGGGGATCGGTTCGGTGGCGACCACGTGGTCCGCGATCACCCCGAAGCTGCGCCCGAAGCCGCGCCAGCCCGCCGCCCACGCGCCCGTCGCGAGCACCACCTGCCCGGCCCTGACCGCGCCATGGGTGGTGCGCACCACCGCCGGACGCGAGCGATCGAGACCGGTCATCTCCGTCCGTTCGAAGATGTGGACCCCCCGCTCGAGCGCGACACGACGCAGGCCGCGCGCGAGCCGCGCAGGCTGCACGATCGCGCCGTCCGGTCCGAACCGCGCCTGCACGAACCGAGGTGAGTCGGCGATCGCGCGAGCCTCGTCGAGCGAGATCCGCCGCTGCCGGTCGCCCAGTCCGCTCGCCTCGAGGAAGGCGCCCGCCGACGTCTCGTCGACGTCCGCCTGCCACGCCCCCGTCGCGACGCGCATCGTGCCCTCGTGGTGGAACCAGGCGTCGACGCCGTTGGCCTCGAGCCACGCCCCCGCCTCGCCGACGGTGTCGGCGACCGCGCGCAGGTACCGCATGCCCTCGTCGTGACCGAAGAGGGTGCACGTGGCCGGCGCGTCCCACCACGACGACGAGAAGAACCCACCGTTGCGACCGCTCGCCCCGCCGCCGCAGATGTCCTGTTCGACGACGGCGATCCGCAGCCCCGGCTCTCTCTCGGAGAGCTCGACCGCGGTCCACAGGCCGGCGAATCCCCCACCCACGATGCAGACATCGGCCGACACGTTCCCGGTGAGCGGGGGGCACGCGTCACCGGGTTCGTGAGCGAGGGCCTCCTGCAGCCAGAAGCTCCGAGCCGCGCCGGGATCCGGCATCGACAGGGGCGTTGCGCCGATCACGGGCGTCGTCGCCACACGGGCCGCATCCGGACGAACGCGGCGACGATCACGCGGCCGAGCAGCAGGAACAGCAGCGTGAACGCGAGGCCGACGGCCACGAACACCACGATCCTGCCGCCCTGCGGCGAGCCGACCCACCACGTGCGAACCAGGAGCGCCACGGGGACCGCGATCGCCCACGTGATCGCGAGCGAGGAGAGATCGCGGCGGCGGTACGTGCCGACGGCGACGCTCACCACGATCCACGTCACCGCCAACGGCACGACGTTGCGGGCGGCGATCTCGGCGATCGCGCCGATGCGATGCGACCGCAGGCCGACCGCGACGAACGTGATCAATGACACGGCGTCGGCCAGCGCGAGGGCGACGCCGGTCGGCCGCTGTTCGAGTCGGGCCGGCCCCGTCTCGGCGATCGAGGACCCGGACATGACTCCATGTTCCCAGCGGGGCCGTGTCATGATGGGCGACCCCATGCGGCGTCGATCCTTCCCTCAGCGGCTCGCGTCGATCCTGCTGACGGCGACGTTGGTCGCATCGGTCTCCGCGTGCACGACGACCGTCGGCGCGGCGCCCACTGCGCCGCCCGACGTCCGCATCCGCCTCGATCGGGAGGCGGTGACGGTGCCTCAGGGCACGACGTACGGCGCGTTCGCGGACCGCGAGAGCATCCGCGCCCGTGACGGGCGGCTCCTCTCGGTCACGGGGGACATCCTCGAGCGGCACGTGTCGCAGGGAACGGTCGAACTCAACGGCCAGGCGCCCGACCCGCTGCACCTGCTCAGCGCCGGCGACCGCATCTCGCTCGTCCACGGCGAGGACCGGGTCGAGGGAACGAAGCGCGTGTCGACCCGGCTCCCTGGTCGCACGAACGCGTTCGTGCAGCGCACGCTCGCCACCTTCCGGGTGAGGGAGGTCACGACCGTCGGTCGTCGCTCGGGCGAGGTGGTCGGTCTGCGCGTCCAGACGCGCGGACGCCCACGGATCCCCGACACGGTCGCGCTCACGTTCGACGACGGACCGTGGCCGGGACACACCGAGTCGGTGCTGCGGGTGCTCCGCCGGGAACGGGTCCGGGCGACGTTCTTCATGGTGGGTTCGCTGGCTGCCGAGCGTCCCGATCTCGTGCGCGAGGTGCGAGAAGCTGGCCACGTCGTCGCGAACCACTCTCTCACCCACCCCGTGGAGCCGGCGTTCGCCGAGATCCCCGATCGCAAGGTCGAAGCCGAGATCGCGCAGACCGCCGCCGCGCTCCGGCAAGCCGGCGCGAAGCCGACCCTCTTCCGCCCTCCCGGCGGGAGCTTCGACGACGACACGATCCTCGAAGCGTGGCGCCAGCGCGAGCGTGTCGTGATGTGGAGCGTCGACCCGCATGACTGGGACGCATCGCGCACGCCGAAGCAGATCGCCGAGGACGTGTTGCGCCGGGTGCGGCCGGGGTCGATCGTGCTCCTGCACGACGGAGGCGGCGACGCCGCCGACACGATCGCCGCCCTCCCCAAGATCATCCGTGGCGTCCGGAAGATGGATCTGCGGCTCGTGACCCTCGATCCCTACCGCCGTCGATAATCTCTCGACATGCCTCGAGGGAGCGTGATCTACGACGAGGACTGCGGGTTCTGCCGCTGGTCCGCCGATCGGCTCCGCGCGTGGGACCGACATCACGCGCTGCGGTTCGTGCCCCTGCAGGACCGCGAGGCCGACCGCCTCCTCGAGGCGGTCCCGCGCGGGCGGCGCAGCCAGTCGTGGCATCTCGTCGAGCCGGACGGTCGCGTCTGGTCCGCCGGCGCCGCCGTGCCTCGGGTGCTCCGCAGGCTCCCACTCGGTGCCCCATTGGCGTCGCTCGCAGAGGCCGCCCCGGGACTGACCGATCGCGCCTACGCCGCGGTGGCCCGGCGGCGCACGGCGCTCGGTCGCATGCTCGGGCAACGAGCGTGCGCGGTCGACCCGTCAGGTGGGTCGACGCCGACCGACCGTTCCGCACGATGAACGCCGACCCCGAGGCGGTGATCGCCGAGCTCCGTTCGATCGCGGACCCCTCGAGGAAGCCGGGCATGGCCCGTGTCGGCATCACCGTCGATCGGGCGCTCGGCGTCTCGATCCCTCAGCTGCGACGCGTCGCGCGCCCACATCACGGCGATCACGATCTCGCGCTCGCCCTGTGGTCGACAGAGATCCACGAGGCGCGCATCCTCGCATCGATGATCGACGACCCGCGCCGCGTCACCCGCGCTCAGATGGAAGGCTGGGCGGCCGACCTCGACTCCTGGGACCTGTGCGACCAGGTGTGCAACAACCTCTTCAGCGCCGTACGGACGGCGGATGCCGCGGCTCGCGCCTGGAGCCGCCGCGACGAGGAGTACGTGAAGCGGGCCGCGTTCGCGCTCGTCGCGGCGCAGGCCGTGCACGATCGGGACCGCGATGACGAGTACTTCGCGGCATGGCTTCCCCGCATCCGACGAGCGGCGGTCGATGACCGCAACGTCGTGAAGAAGGCGGTGAACTGGGCGCTGCGGCAGATCGGCAAGCGGAACCTGGCGTTGCGGGATGCCGCGATCGCCGAGGCGGAGAGGTTGCTCGAGCTCGAGAGCCGCAGCGCTCGCTGGACCGCGCGCGATGCGTTGCGGGAGCTGCGCAGCGACGCCGTCGCCGAGCGGCTCGGCGCGCCCCGGAGGAGCTGAGGAGTACGCCCGGACGTGTCAGCCGATCACGAGCGGGGCCAGCGCTCGATACGCAGGCATGCACACGTCGGCATCGTCGCCGTTGACGAACTGCACGCACACGTGGTCGGCGCCTGCGTCGAGATGTTCACGCACGCGTGCGGCGACCGCGTGTTCGTCACCCCAGGCAACGGTGGCATCGATCACGCGGTCGCTCCCACCCCCGGTGAGCTCGCTCGGTTCGAAGCCCATGCGTTCGAGGTTCTTCGCGTAGTTGGGGAGCTCCAGGTAACCGCTCGTCCAGCCCCGCGCGAGCGCCCGGGCTCGGTCGGGATCGGCCTCGAGCACCGCGGTCAGCTCCACGGCGAGCACGGGCTCGGCGCCCAACACCTCGCGGGCACGTCGCGTGTGCGGGACCGGCACGAAATAGGTATGGGCGCCGAGCGCTCGTTCCGCGGACAACCGCAGCATGCCGTCGCCGAGCGCCGCGAGCAGACGCCGCACCCCGACCACCGACGCCGGCGCGTACCACGGAGCCTCGTCCATGCGCTCGAGGTAGGCGCGCATGCGCGTCAGCGGCCGTTCCCACGCGTACCCGCGCGCCTCGGTCGAGTACTCGTGGCCGACGCCGATGCCGAGCACCACCCGCTCGGCGAACGCGTCGGCAAGCGTGCGGGCGCCGGCCGCCATCACCTCGGGCGCTCGGGCCGTGATGTTCGCGATGCCGGAGCAGACGGTGATGCGCTCCGAGCTCGAGGCGAGCAGCGACAGGTGGGCGAAGACGTCGCGCGAACTCGAGCCCTCCGGGATCCAGAGCGCGGCGTATCCCAGCGACTCCAAGGCCCGCGCATCGATGCCGATCTGCTCGGCCGAGCGCGCGTCGAACGCGAACGTCCACGCACCGACGGTGCCGAGTGCGGCTCTGACCGCGTCGTGTTCTCCGCTCACGCGAGCTGGGTCCGCACCATCCAGAGCTGCTTCTCGATGCCGGCCAGGATCTCGATCAGCACGTCCTGGCTCACAGGATCCGTGTCGCCGAGCCGCTCCATCCGTTCACGGAACGCGCCGGCCGTCGACTCGAGGCGCTCGACGAACAGCTCCACCACGGCGTGATCGCCGACCGTGCCGTCCGGGAAGGCGGCCAGCACGCTGGAGTCGGCCACGGTCCGGGCACGGCCGTCGGCCGCGACCCCGATCGCCACGATTCGCTCGGCGACCACGTCGGACCAGGCTCGGTACTCCGTCATCATCTCGTCGAGCTGCAGGTGCACGGAGCGGAAGTTCCCGCCGGCAACGTTCCAATGAGCCTGCTTGGCCTGGAGCGCGAGGTCGATCAGATCCACCAAGGTCGCCTGCAGGTCCTCGGCGACCTTCGGGTCCAGGGTCGGTACACGATCGGTCATGGGATGCCTCCTTCGGGCGCTCTCGATGACAGCCTACCCATGCGGGCATCGTGCCACGCCCTCGCGCGTGGAGGAGGGGGCGACTCGGCGCCCCCTCCTCGCCTGCGATCCGGACCGGCCGGCGTCAGTCCTTCGCCTCGGCCTCCACGAGCTCGGCAGGGGTGTCGGGCACCACGACCGCCTCTTCGCGGGACGCGTCGTGCCCCTCCACGTCGATCTGCGGGAGCCACTGCAACCACCTCGGCAGGTACCAGTTGCGATCGCCGAGCAACCGCATCGTCGACGGTACGAGGATCGATCGAACGATCGTCGCGTCGAGGAACACAGCGACGGCAAGGCCGAAGCCCATCTGTTCCAGCGAGGTCAACCGCCCCGCTGCGAACCCGGCGAACACGGCCACCATGATGACGGCCGCCCCGGTGATGATGCCGCCCGTGGTCCGCAGGCCGTAGGCGACCGACGCCGCGTTGTCACCGGTCTTGTCGTACTGCTCCCGGATCCTCGTGAGCAGGAAGACGTGGTAGTCCATCGACAACCCGAACAGGATCGAGAACAGGAACAGCGGCAACCAGGACTCGATCGCGTCGACCTGCTGGAACCCGAGCAGGTTCGCGATCGACTCGCCGATCGCCGGCCCGCCCTTCTGGAACACGAGCACGATGAGCCCGTACGCGGCGCCCACCGATAGCAGGTTCATGATGATCGCCTTGATCGGCACCACGATCGAGCGGAACACGACCGTGAGCAACAGGAAGGACAACCCCAGCACCACCAGGATGATGAGCGGCGTATACGTGTCGGAGATGTCGAAGAAGTCCTTCACGAACGCCGTGTCGCCCCCGACCAGCACCGTGGCCGAGGTGCCGGCGAAGGCCTCCGGCACGTAGGTCTCGCGCAGGCTCGCGACCGTCGCGACCGCCGTCTCGCCCTGCGCGTCGGTCGCGGCCCCCGCCAGGGGTACCTCGATCAACGCGACCGAGCCATCGGCGCTCACCTGCGGAGGCGCGGGCGTGCCGAGCGTGGGATCCTCGGCGAACGCCGCTCCCATCGCCTCCACGGCCGAGGCGTACTCGGGCGCGAGCTCCCCCGGCGCGCCCGGTTCGGGCCCCGCCGTGCCCACGCCCTCGGCCTCGATCACGATCGAGACGGAGGCCTGCGAACCGGCCTCGGGGAACTTCTCGACGATGACGTCGAAGGCCTCCTTGGATTGGATGCCGTCGGGCAACGTGCTGATGCCGGCGAGCCCGGTCTTGATGCCGCGTCCCTCGCCGTCCGGGTGGCTCTGGATCCAGTAGGGCAACGACAGGGCGACCATGAACGTCCCGCCGATCACGAGCCAGACGACCGGGCGGGCCATCACCACTCGGGTCACACGGTCCCAGAACCCGCCTTCGGTACTGAGGCTGGACCCCTCGGGGCGCGAGTATCGGGAGAATGCCCCCCGTCCCACCATCCGATTCACCAGGATTCCGGTTGCGACGAAGCCCACCAGCCCCCCGATCGGAGCCACGGCGGCGGCGCCCACGGCCGCGAGTACCCCGCCGACCACGGCGCCGCCCACGAGCATCGCCACGAACACCAGAAGCGTCGGGATCCGCGACAGGTACGGCCAATTCACGCGATCACCGAGCAGCGACAGCACGGCGGGCAACAACGTCAACGACGACGCCACCGACACGAGCACCACGATGATCGCGCCGCCGGCGAGGCTTCGGAAGATCGTGGTCGGGACGAGCAACATGCCCGCCAGGGCGACCACGACCGTCATCCCGCTGAAGAACACCGCGCGCGACGCGGTCGCCCCGGAAGCGCGGATCGCATCGTCCTTCTCTCGCCCGTTGTGTCGCTCCTCGCGATAGCGGGACACGATGAACAGGGCGTAGTCGACGCCGACCGCGATCCCCATCATCGTGATCAGGTTCGGCGTGAAGAAGCTGAAGTCCCACAAGATGCCGAACAGCCCGACGATCCCGAGCGTGATCGGCAACGTGAAGAGGACCGTCTTCAACAACGGGAGGAGCCCGGCGACGATCGCGCCGAACACGATCAGCAGCACGATGATCGCGGCCGTGATGCCGATACCCTCGCCGAAGGCGAGGTCCTCCTCCGAGATGACCTTGAAGTCCTCGGACGAGCTGACCGCCCCGAGCATGTACGCCTCGATGCCGTCGACCGACGCCTCCTCGCGGGCGGCCTCGACGTCTTCGAAGTGCGGGGTCGCCTCGTCGATGTCACCCGCATACACGCCGGTGAACAGCACGGCGGATCCGTCCTCCGACGGGATCGGGCCGAGGGCCGCTGCCTGCGGGTCCGCCGCCTGCTCCTCCGTCATCGGGAACGATGCCGGCAAGGCCGCGAAGACGTCGGTTCCCAGATCCTGGAGCTCGGCGATGAAACCGTTCACCTGGTCCGCGAACGCCGGGTCCTCCATCGCGCCCGGTGCACCCACGACGACGAACGTCTCGGTGATCACATCCTCGGCCAAACGCCGATCCTCGAGGATCTGCTGTGCCCGCTTGGCCTCGGGCGAGTTCGTGAAGTCGAAGTCGGTCGTGAGCGCAGGGCCGAGCAGCGTGGCCGCCGAGGCGACGCCTGCCACCAGGAGCGCGACCCAGATCCCCACCGTCCTCCACGGGTGCCGGCTGCTCGCCTTCGCGAGCGATTCGGGATTGATACGCATCCCGTGGTTCCCCCCTTCTCCGCCGGCTCCGGCCGACGCTTGACGTACGATGTATGCTTACAGCGTACGGGAGCATAGGCATACACCGTAAGCCTGTCAACCCCGACCTCGGAGAACGTTCGGAGAACGATCGGATGCCCGCAAGGAACCGCAAGACCGCCGGACCCGAGACTCCCGCCAGGGAGCGTCTCACGCGGGAACGCATCGTCGAGGCCGCGCTCCGGATCATGGACGAGGAGGGCCTCGACGCCGTCTCGATGCGCCGCGTCGCCCGAGAGGTCGGGGTCGAAGCCATGTCGCTCTACCACCACGTGCGCGACAAGGAAGACCTGCTCGACGGCATCTGTGCCGCCGTGATGCGTGACTTCCGCTTCCCCGACGAGGACCGACCGTGGATCGAGGTCGCCCGCGACGGCGCGCGGGAGTGGCGCCGCGTGTTGCGCGACCATCCCAACGTGATCGCGCTCTGGGCAGACCGTCAACGCCCGATGACCGAGCTCGAGTCGCTGATGCCCATGGAATTCGCGCTCCGGGTGATCCAGCGAGCAGGCATCGATGAGCGCGAGGGGGTCCTCATCTTCAACGTGCTCGGTGGGTTCATCATGGGCGTGGTGATGATGGAGGTCGGGGCGATGTTCTCCGCAGGCACCACGCGAGCCAAGGCGGTGGACCCGAACGCCGTGCGCTCGAAGCTGTCCGACGAGGCGTTCGTGCAGTTCCTCCCCGAAGATCAGGTGCCGTGCATCGTGGCCGCGCTGCCGCACCTGGCCGCGTGCGACCCGGACGAACAGTTCGAGTTCGGCCTCGACCTGCTGCTCGCCGGCATCGAGTCAAGGGTCGCGGCCCCGGCCTGACGCTTCCTCACCGCAACCCCAGCTCCGAGCCCACTCTGGCGAAGACCTCGAGCGCCTCGCCCAGGTCGCCCTCGGTGTGGTCGGCTGTCACGATCGTGCGGACGCGCGCGAGGCCTTTGCCGACGGTCGGGAACACGATCGCGGGACAGAACACGCCCTCCTCGAAGAGCCGGACCGCGAACGTCTGCGTCCGCTCCTCGTCGCCGGTGATCACCGGCGTGATCGGGGTCTCGCTCGTGCCCGTGTCGTACCCGAGGTCGTGCAAACCGGCCTTGAAGAGCTCGGTGTTCGACCAGAGCCGAGCCAGCCGCTCAGGTTCGTCGGCGATCACGTCCAGCGCGGTGATGCACGCGGCCACGACAGGTGGTGGCGCGCTCGTCGAGAACAGGTACGGGCGTCCCCGGTTCTGCAGCCACTCGATCAGATGCGCGGGGCCGGCGATGAACCCTCCCAGCACCCCGATCGCTTTGGAGAGCGTGCCCACCTGGATGTCTACGCGCCCGTGCACCCCGAAGTGGTCCACGGTGCCTGCGCCGCCGTCCCCGAGCACCCCCGAGGCGTGCGCGTCGTCGACCATCATGATCGCGCCGTGGCGCTCGGCGACCTCGACGAGGTCGGGCAGCGGAGCGATGTCGCCGTCCATCGAGAACACCCCGTCGGTGATGAGCAGCTGACGCCGCCCGGGCCGGGCGGTCTCGGCGAGCTGTCGGTCGGCATGATCGGGGTCTCGGTGGTCGAAGACCGCGATCTCCGCCCGCGACAGTCGCGCCCCGTCGATGATCGACGCGTGATTCAGCCGGTCCGAGACGATCACGTCCTCCTTCGTGAGGATCGCCGCCACCGTGCCCGCGTTCGCGGTGAAGCCGGACTGGAACATCAGGGCCGCCTCCGCGTGCTTGAAGGCCGCGAAGCGCGCTTCGAGCTCGCGGTGCATCGTCATCTGCCCCGCGATCGTGCGCACCGCGCCCGACCCGGCTCCGAACTCCATCGCGGCGTTGGCGGCCGCCTCGTTCATGCGCGGATGGCTCGCGAGCCCCAGGTAGTTGTTCGAGGCGAGATTGATCACGTCCCGCCCGTCGTAGCGAGCGCGAGCCCCCTGCGGTCCCTCCAGCGTGCGTGGGTGCAACAGGAGCCCGTCGCGCTCGAGCGTCGCGAGCTCGTCCTTCAGGTAGTCGAGCGTGCCGGACATCGGACCCCCTCGCTTCCTTGGTCAGTCACACCGGCTCCCCGGCTCAGTCTCGGGCTCCCGGCTCCTCGAGGCGAACCCTACCCGGCGAGGCTCCTGCGTAGGATGACCGCATGAAGATCAGGGCTTTCCTCGCCGACGGCGTGCAGGCGGTCGAGGGCAAGCTCTACGTACTCGGCGCCGGCTGGAACCGGCTCGCGACGCGCCGGTTCCCGACCCGCCACGACCGGATCGGGATCGGCGCCCTGATCGTGTTGGAAGCCGGCGACGCCGGCCGGCACGCGCTCGACCTCCGTCTGCTCGACCCGAACGGCGAACCCGCCGCCCTCGCGACCGATGCGGACGGTCAAGCCAAGCAGGCGATCCGGATCGGTTTCGGGGCGAACGAAGCGACCGACGGCTTGGACGAGACGATCGTCCCACTCGCGCTGAACCTCGACGGGCTGGTCTTCAGGGAACCCGGGACGTACGCGTTCGAGCTCCGCATCGACGAGGGCAACGCCGAGCGCCTGGCGTTCAAGGTCGATCTCGCGGTCGAACGGGAGGACGCTCGCCTCCCCGAAGGGGGATCAACCTCCCTGCGTGCCGCGACCGAGGCCGGCTACCTCTAGTCGGTCGTGTGGGCGGACCGTGCCGGATCGGGCGTGAGGATGACCTTGCCCGATCGACCGGACGCCGTCGTGTCGAATGCTTCCTGCCAACGATCGAGGCCGAATCGATGCGTGATGACCGGTGAGACGTCGACCCGACCCGTCGAGAGCAGCGTCGTCGTCTGCTGCCACGTGCGGAACATCTCCCGGCCGGTGATGCCCTGCAGCCTCGCCTCCTTGAAGATCACCTGATCGTTCAGGTCGAGCGTGACCGACGCGTCGGGCAGCCCAAGGAGCGACATGCGCCCGCCGCGAGCGAGCATGCGCGTCCCCTGATCGATCGCGCGCTCGTTCCCGCTCATCTCCAGCACGACCTCGACACCGACTCCCTTCGTCTGCTCCAGGACCGCCGCGACGGGATCGATCTCGGTCGGATCCAGCAACACGTCCGCCCCCATCTCCGACGCCTTCCCGCGCCGGTAGCCGTTGGGCTCGATCGCGATCACCTCGAACGCGCCCAGCGCCCGAACCACGCCGACGGCGAACATGCCGATCGGACCACATCCGATGACGGCGACCGAGTTCGTGGCGATGTCCTCTCCTCCACCGGTTCCGAACGCCGCGTGCACCGCGTTCCCGAACGGCTCCATGATCGAGGCGACGTCGGGATCGATGCCCTCCCCGACGACCCAGGCGTTCTGGGCGGGCAGCACGACGTACTCCGCGAACGCGCCCTCCGTGTCGACCCCCAGGATCCGCAGGTTCTCGCAGATATGCGCGCGGCCCGTCTGACACGTCGTGCAGTGCCCGCAGGCGATGTGGGTCTCGGCGGCGACGAATGTGCCGGGATGCAGGTGGTGCACCTCGTCGCCCACGGCGTGGACGGCACCCGCGACCTCGTGACCGAAAGTCATGGGCACGTCTCGCACGCGTCGGTCTGCCCACTCGTTCCACTCGAGCATGTGCAGGTCGGTGCCGCAGATCGACGCTCCGTGGACCCGGACGAGCACCTCGTCGTCGCCCGGTTCCGGGATCGGGACCTCGACGAGCTCCGCGCCGGGCCCTCGGGCGGACTTGCGCAGCGCCCGCATCGTTCCACTCACGCCCGAAGGGTACCCTGCGCCGGGAACCGACCCGACACCGAGAGCGTCCGATCACCACCCGACGTGGAAGGACGACCCCGTGAAGCTCCGATCGATCACCCTCGTCGCGCTGACGATCATCGTCTTCGGCGGGGCGTGTGCCGACCCATCGACACCAGGTGACGGCTCCTCGTCACCGTCGATCGCCCGCGGGACCGCCGCCGAGGATCTGCTGCTTCGATGGGGGTACGAGGGTGGGTTCACACCACCGGAGTACCAGCTCACGAACCTGCCCTCGTTCTCGCTGTACGGGGACGGCACGATCGTGCGACCGGGTCCACAGATCGAGATCTACCCGGGACCCGCTGTGCCCGCGCTCGAAGCCGTGCACGTCGACGATGAGGCCGTCGCCTCGATCCTCGACGCCGCGTTCGAGGCAGGCCTCGACACCGTCGGCGACCTGACCGACATGGGCTCGGTCGGCATCGCCGATGCCCCCGAGACCGTCTTCACTCTCCGGGCAGGAGGGGTCGATCGCGCCGTGCGTGTGTACGCCCTCGGTGAGCTCAGCGGCAAGCCGCCGGGGATGCCCGACGATGAGTACGAGGCAAGGCAGGAGCTGCTCGAGCTGATCGATCGGCTCGGCTCCCTGGAGACCTGGCTGCCCGAGGGCTCGATCGGCGCCAGCGACGCGTACGACGTGACCGGCGTCCGTGCGTTCGTCTCTCGCCATCGGGACCAGGCCGATCTGCCGCAACCGGAGATCGAGTGGCCGCTCGACGTGCCGCTGCGAGACCTGGGCGAGGACGCCGGCGCCGGCTACCGGTGCGTGGTCGTGACCGGCCCGGACTGGACCGAGCGCCTCGAGCCTGCGGCCATGCAGGCGAACCAACTCACGCCTTGGACGAGCGGTGGGCGACGCTACGCGATCGCGTTCCGCCCGCTCCTGCCTGACGAGGCCGCCTGCTGAGAACCCCTCCACGGGTTGGCAAAGCGTTCAAGCTGGCTCGGCCGCAGGCCGATGTACTCGATGTCGGCATGGATCCGGCGATCCGACGCGCGAACAGGCAGGCGGCGTGACCTTCGACAACGAGACGACGCAGACGACCCCCGAGGCGGTGACGGCCCAGCAGGGCTTCTTCCCTTCGGCCGTCGCTCCCCCCGGCCTGGACGGCGGCATCTCCGACCTGCAATCACAGCTGCAAGATCTCGAGGTCCGCTACCGGGGCCTCATCGATCGGCTGCCTGCGATCGTGTACATCGACGGCATCGGGATCGACGATCCGATGGTCGACGTGAGCCCCGGCATCGAGACGCTCTTCGGAGTCTCGAGGGAGGAGTGGCTCACCCGCAGGTCCAGCTGGGTGGACGTGGTGCACCCCGACGACCGCGACCGTGTGGTGGCCGCGAGCGATCACTCGACGACGACCGGCGAGCCCTTCCACCTCGAGTACCGAGCGATCCACCGAGACGGGCGGGTGATCTGGGTCAAGGAAGACAGCGTGTTGGTCCGTGACGAGCACGGCACGCCGATGTACTGGCTCGGCATGATGCGCGACGTCTCCGACGACGTCGCGACGAGAGGGCAGCTCTTCGAGGCACGCACGAAGTACGGAGCTCTCGTCGAGCAGATCCCGGCGATCGTCTACCAGGACCTGGCCGACGAGAACTGGACGACCGTGTACGTGAGCCCTCAGATCACCACGGTCCTCGGCGTCGATCCCGCTGAGTACATCGGCGACAGCACCCTATGGGTCGACCTGATGCACCCCGACGACCGAGCCCGCACGATCGAGGCCGTCGAGCGAGGCATCGAGGCCGGCGAGCCGTACTCGGTCGAGTACCGGATGACCGCGCGTGACGGGCGGCTGGTGTGGTTCCGTGACTCTGCGGTGGTCCTGAACGACGCCGAGGGCCGGCCGGCGATGGTGCAGGGCGTGATGCTGGACATCACCGAGGGTAAGGCCGCCGAGGAGCACATCGCCTACCTCGCGTACCACGACAAGCTGACGGACATGCCGAACCGGGCGATGTTCGATGAGCTGCTCGATCTCTCGCTGGCCCGCGCCCGCCGCAACGGACTCGGAGTGGCGGTGATCTCGGTCGACCTCGACGACTTCAAACTCGTGAACGACTCGCTCGGCCACGAGATGGGCGACGAGCTGATCAAGGTGCTGGCCGACCGGATCCGCGAGGCGACCCGCGACACCGACCTCGTGGCGCGACCCGGCGGTGACGAGTTCCTCGTGCTCCTTGCCGACCTCGACATGTCCCCGCCCCTGCCCGGCGGCCAGGACGGCGGCTCGATCGCCGCTGAGGCGGTCTCGGTCCGCATCCAGGAGGCGATGCGGGCCCCGTTCGAGATCGCCGGCACCGAGCTCTACCTCACCGCCAGCCAAGGCATCGGGGTGTTCCCCCACGACGCTGAGGACGCTGTGTCGCTGCTCAAGAACTCCGAGACCGCGATGTTCGAATCCAAGAAGGTCGGACCAGGCGGTTTCGTGGTGCATACGAGGAAGACCGGCGACGCGATGAGTCGGCTGTCGATGTCGACGCGCCTGCGCAAGGCCGTCGAACAGGAGCAGTGGATGCTGCACTACCAGCCGCTGATCGAGCTCGACTCGGGCCGCATGTACGGCGTCGAGGCACTGATCCGCTGGCCGGAGCCGAACGGGGGACTCGTGCCTCCGGGCGACTTCATCCCGCTCGCCGAGGAGATGGGCCTGATCGAGGCGATCGGCGACTGGGTGGTCGAGGAGATCTGCCGGCAGGACGCGCAGTGGCGCGCGGAGGGCCTCGAACTGGAGCTGGGCTTCAACCTCTCACCGCGCCAGCTCTGGCAGCCCGATCTCGTGAGCAAGATGGTGGCACCGATCGTGATCGCGGGCGTGGACCCGTCGCGCGTGACGATCGAGATCACCGAGTCGACGGCGATGACCGACCCCGATCGCACGGTGGCTCTGCTGGCAGAGATGCACGAGCGGGGACTGAAGCTGGCGATCGACGACTTCGGTACCGGATACTCCTCGCTCGCGAGGCTCAAGCACATGCCGGTCGACATCCTCAAGATCGATCGTTCCTTCGTGCGGGAGATCGACCTCGATCGCGACGCGGCCAGCATGGTCTCGGCGATGATCTCGCTCGCCGAGAACCTCGGCATGACGCCGCTCGCCGAAGGCATCGAGACCGAGGGCGAGTGGCGGTTCCTCACCGATCGAGGCTGCACCCTCGGCCAGGGCTACTTCTTCTCCCGCCCGGTGCCGGCCGATGAGATCCTCGCGCTCCACCGACGGGCAGGGCTCACGTTGGTGGAGGGCGGTGCCGGCTAGTCCCACATGGACTAGCGACGACGCTTCGGCCCACGCAGCCCCGAACGGCGACCGCGAGAGCTGCCGCTGAAGACGGTCCGCGGCGGCGCGACCTTCATGCCTTCCTGCTCGAACTCAGCGTGCAGGTCGAGGCGGGCTGCCATGCGGCTCACGTCGCCGAGCTGCTCGGGAGTCACGAACGTGACGCTCGTACCGGTTCGACCAGCTCGTGCGGTGCGACCCACCCGATGGACGTATCCCTTGTCGTCCTGCGGCGGGTCGTAGTTCACGACGAGCGTGATGTCGTCGAGGTCGAGACCCCTCGCGGCAACGTCCGTCGCGATCAGGACACCGACGTGCTTCTCCTCGAACCGTTGCAGCGCCTTCTCACGCGCCTGCTGGGTCATGTCGCCGTGCATCGCGACCGCCGGCAGCCCTTGGGCACGCAACTGCCGCGCCAGCGAATCGACGGCCCGCTTCGTGTTCACGAAGACGAGCGTCAGACCGTCGGGTTCCTCGCCCCGGGCGAGCTCGATCAGCTTCATGAGCTTCTCGTGCGAGCCGACGGGCACGAACCGGTGATCGGCCTCCTCGACTGTCTTGCCTTCGGATTCGATCTCGTGGCGCACGGGGTTCCGCGTGTACACCTCGGCGATGCGGCCGACGGCCCCGTCGAGGGTCGCCGAGAAGAACATCGTCTGGCGATCCTTCGGCAGCCGTCGAACGATGCGGTCGACCTGGGGCTGGAACCCCATGTCGAGCATGCGATCGGCCTCGTCGAGCACGAAGATGCGGACGCCGTCGAGGCGGACCATCTTCCGCTGGGCGAGGTCGTCGAGGCGTCCCGGCGTCGCGATCAGGATGTGGACGTCACCCACGCCCTTGGACTGTTCGCTCACCCGGGTGCCGCCGTACACCGCCTTCACCTTCAGATGCTTCGCCTTCGCGATGGCGGCGAACTCGTCGCGCACCTGGGTGGCGAGTTCCCTCGTCGGTACGAGCACCAGCGCTTCGGGATGACTCTCCGCCTGCGGATCCAGCTGTTCGACGATCGGGATCGCGAACCCGAGCGTCTTGCCCGACCCCGTCTTCGACTTCGCCAGCGTGTCGCGCCCCGACGTCGCGTCCTCGATCACCATCACCTGGATCGGGAACGGCTGATCGATGCCCGCACTCGTCAGGGTGTCGATGACTTCTTCAGAGACGCCGAGGTCACGGAAGGAGGGGATGGAAGCGCTCATCTCTCGGGAAGATTAACGGTTCCGCTCGACCCCGAAGGGCCCCGTCGCGCTCGCCGATCGGACCCGCGGGCCGGGGTCGAGCCGTCACGGGAGCGGAGGTCGCCACGGATCCACGAACGCTCGCTCGCAGGTACGCTTCGTTGATCAGTCACAGGGGGAGACGATGGACGACCGCATCCAGCTCTGGAACGACCTCGCTACGCAGATCGGTGTCGACAGCATCCGCTGCACGACCGAGGCTGGATCCGGACACCCGACGTCATCGTTGTCATGCGCGCATCTGCTTTCCGTGCTCTACGCGAGTCATCTCCGCTTCGACGTGGAGGATCCGAAGTCCCCCGCGAACGATCGATTCGTGATGTCGAAGGGTCACGCCGCGCCCGCCCTCTACGCCACCCTCAAGGCGATCGGCGCGATCTCGGACGATGAGCTGCTCTCGCTGCGGAGGTTCGGATCGCCGATCCAGGGTCACCCGGCTCCGGTGCCGGAGCTGCCCTGGGTCGACGTGGCGACCGGTTCACTGGGCCAGGGCCTCGCGGTGGGACTCGGCATGGCGCTCGCGATGCGCCTGGACGGCACCGGCGGCCGCACGTTCGTGCTGCTCGGGGACTCCGAGGTGGCCGAAGGGTCGGTCTGGGAAGCGATGGAGGCGGCGGCCTTCCACGAGGTCGACGACCTGGTCGCGATCTTGGACATGAACCGCCTCGGGCAGCGAGGGCCCACGATGCACGGCTGGAACGGGGACCTGTTCGCCGGGCGGGCCCGGGCCTACGGGTGGCACACGATCGAGGTCGACGGTCACGATGTCGCGGCGGTCGACGCGGCGTACTCCGAGGCGATCGCGGCCGACGGCCCGACGATGATCGTCGCGCGCACCGAGAAGGGTCACGGCGTCTCGTTCGTCGCGGATCACGAGGGATGGCACGGCAAGGCGATGTCGCCCGAACAAGCGGCGCAGGCGATCGAGGAGCTCGGCGGCATCCGGTCGCTGACGATCACGCCTGCCTCTCCGCCCGACGTCAAGCCACTCACGCTCGGGGAACTGCAGGCCACGCCTTCGCCCACCTACACAGAGGCGATCCCGACGAGGAAGGCCTTCGGAGAGGCGCTCGCCTGGCTCGCGGGTCATCGCCCCGACCTCGTGGTGCTCGACGGCGAGGTCGGTAACTCCACCCACACCGAGGACTTCCAGGCCGTCGCGCCGGAGCGGTTCGTCGAGATGTACATCGCGGAGCAGGCGTTGATCGGCGCCCAGACGGGCCTGCAGGCGCTCGGCAAGACGGCGTTCGCCGCGACGTTCGGCGCCTTCCTCACCCGGGCCTACGACCAGGTGCGCATGGGCGCGATCAGCCGTGCGGACCTGAGGCTGTGCGGCTCGCACGCAGGCGTCTCGATCGGCGAGGACGGGCCGTCCCAGATGGCCCTGGAAGACCTCGCGATGTTCCGCGCGCTCCACGGTTCGACCGTGCTGTACCCGGCCGATGGCACTGCGACGGTCCAGCTCGTCGCGACGATGTGCGATCTGCCCGGCATCTCCTACCTGCGGACGACCCGGGAGGCGACGCCGGTCCTCTACGGCGCCGACGAGGACTTCCCGATCGGCGGGTCGAAGACGCTGCGATCCGGTGACGCCGCCACGATCGTCGCCGCCGGAGTCACCGTGCGAGAAGGCCTCGCGGCCGCCGACGCGCTCGCCGCCGATGGCATCGCGGTCCGCGTGATCGACGCGTACAGCGTGAAGCCGATCGACGCTGCGACGCTGCGGCGAGCGCTCGAGCAGACCGGCGTGATCGTCGTCGTCGAGGATCATCGGGTGGAAGGCGGACTCGGCGACGCCGTGCTCGAGGCGCTGGCGGAGACCGGTCCGCTCACCGGTCGGGTCGTCAAGGTCGGCGTCCGCGACATGCCGGGCTCGGGCACGCCGGACGAGATGCGAGCATGGGCGGGGATCGACGCGGCCTCGATCATGGCTCGCGTCCGCGGATCCCTCGCGTGACCGCTGCGGACGCATCGCGCCCGGAGCCGATCAGGTGCGCTCGGCGCTCGAGACCTGCTTCGAGGCGCCGGGGACGCCCCCGAACGCGTAGGCGATGATCTCCTCGGGCGGCACCGGCTTCGAGAACAGGAAGCCCTGTCCCAGCATGCACTCTCGTTCGCGCAGGAACGCGAGCTCCTCAACGGTTTCGATGCCTTCGGCCAGGGTCGTCATCCCGAGGCCTCGCGCGAGTTCGAGGAAGGCGCCGACGATGCTGGCCGACTGATCGTCCGCACCCACGTTGCTCACGAACGCGCGGTCGATCTTCAGCACGTCGACCGGCATCTCCCGGAGCCGCGACAACGACGAGTACCCCGTGCCGAAGTCGTCGATCGCGATCCGCAACCCACCTCGGTGCAGGTCCCAGAGGATCTCCTGAGCCCGATCGGGGTCCATCATCGCCGAGCTCTCGGTGATCTCGACCAGCACCTGCGCGGGATCGAGTCCGCCGTCGACGATGCGCTGGAGGATGCGATCGGACAGATCCGGCTGCCAGAACTGGCGGGGCGAGAGGTTGAACCCGATCTCGAGCCCGATGTCGAGCTCGCGCCAGGCCTGCGACTGGTACACGAGCTCACGGACGACCCAGTCGCCGATCAGCTCGATCAAGCCGAGCTCCTCGGCCAGCGGGATGAACTCGATCGGCGGCACCATCGTGCCGTCGGGTTCGATCCACCGGATCAACGCCTCGACCCCGACCATGCGTCCGGTCTCGAGCTCGATCACGGGCTGGTAGTGCAGGGTCCAGCGCTGGGTGTCGACCGCCTTGCGCAGTCGGGTGACGAACTGCAGCTTCGCGCTCGAGTCGAAGGCCCCGTTCGACGAGACCGCGTACCCTGCCGGGCCGCTCTTCTTCGACTCGTACATCGCGGCTTCGGCGTTGCGCTGGAGACCGTTGGCGTCGTCGGCGTCCTGGGGGAACAGGCTGATGCCCATGCTGACCGAGACGTAGAGCTCGGTCCCGTCGATCGTGACCGGCGCGAGCATCGCGTCCTTCACCCGCTGGGCGGCGGCCTCGGCTCGAACCACCGCTCCCTCCATGTCGCCACCGGCATCGCGTTCGAGGTCTGCGATCAGCATCAGGAACTGGTCACCGCCGCGACGGGCCACCAGGTCGGTCTCGCGGGACGCTTCGCGGAGCCGGTCGGCGACCACGCGAAGGACCTCGTCGCCACCCGTGTGACCGAGCGAGTCGTTCACCAGACGGAAGTCATCGACGTCGACTGCGATCACGGCGACGGCGGCATCGTGGCGCCGGGCCCTCGAGATCGAGAGCTCGAGCAGCTCGTCGAACATCGACCGGCTCGGCAGGCCCGTCAGCTCGTCGTGGTAGGCGAGGAAGGCCACGTTCTCCTCGCCGCGCTTGCGGTCGGAGATGTCCATCATCACGCCGTGGGAGAAGCGCGGCACGCCGCGTTCGTCGCGCATCATCCTGGCCTCGTCGTGCACCCACACGATGTGTCCGTCACGGTGGAAGAGCCGGTACTCCATGCGGAAGGGCTCGCCGGTCTCGTTGTGCCGCTCGTTCTCTGCGATCGCCCGCGCCCGGTCGTCGGGGTGCAGCAGCTTGGGCCAGAGCTCCCCGTCCTCGATCCACTCCATCGGCGAGTAGCCCAGCATCGATTCGATCTGCGGACTGATGAAGATCGTCGACGCCTGGTCGTCGGTGGCGTCGATGTAGCTCACGGCCGGCCCGTACTCGATCATCGAGCGGTACCGGTCCTCCTCTAGGGCCTGCATCCGTTCTGCCAGCTCACGTTCGAAGAAGACGCTGAGGTTGCCCGCCACCGCCCGCAGGGCATCGATCTCGGCCTCGCTCCACGCACGTTCGTCGGTGCAATCGTCGAACCCCACGTATCCCCACCACTCCTCTCGAACGAAGACCGGGGCCGTGAGGGTCGAGCGCACGCCCTCCGCCTCGAGTGCAGCGCGTTCGAGATCCGGCATCGTGCGCACCGCCTCGGCGAGCACGTCACCGCGCCAGTAGAGATCGATGCGCCTGATGAATGCCGGTGCGTACGGGTGCAGATGGTTGCCGGGATCGTCGAAGATCGGGGCGATCCCGGGCGCGTCCCATTCCGCTCGGAGGTCCATCCACAGGCGCCCCTGAGGATCACGGACGTTCTGGAACAGGTAGGCCCGGTCGGTGCCCGCGGCGGCGCCGAGGTGCGCCAGCACCTCTCGCAGCCTGCTCGCGGTCTCGCCGTCCCCGCGGAGCAATCGCTCGGCGGAGAATGCGACAGCGCCCAGCACGGCCTCACCCCGAGCCGCGGGAGCCTCCATCTCTCCCCAGCTATCGGCCGAGGTCGGAGGCTGCTTGACGCCTGCTACCCTGGTTCGACGATGGCTGACTACCGAGAGATCCTGCACGAGCGCTTGTACGTGAAGGTGCCGGGCACCGACACGCTCCGCAAGACCGCCGCCAACCGCCAGAAGCACCTGCTCGCCAACGGGTGGCGCGAGCTCGATCGCCACCAGCGGGCCGACCACGTGATGGTCACCTTCGAGCGCACAGGCCACGCGCCGATGAAGGCGCGACTGCCAAAGCCGGTCGCCGAGGTGCGCATCGAGCGTCGCCCCCGGCGCGACGACAACAGAGGCGGCGGCCGCCGGCGCTGATCACCGGGAGGAGACCAGCGGCTCCGATCCGCATCCCTTCGATCGGTGGCCGGATATCCTTCGGTTCGTAGCGTGTTTCACCGAACGTTCTTCGGCTATGATTGAGTTTCGCCGAAGGAACGCCAGGCGCCATCCCGTCCTGAACGCGCGGGGGATGCTGTCGCCGGCCTGAGCAGACGCAGGAGGTGGCCCCGTGAGCGCCCGAGACCATGAGGACAACGTCCGCCCGGCCCATCGCGAGGCCCACGCCCACGCCGCCGAGGACCAGCCCTTCCACTACCCGGTTCAACGCGAGTACGCCGAGCCCGACTGGACCCGCCTTCCGGGCTACCGCGACGTCACGAAGGAGCAGTGGGAGTCGGCACAGTGGCAGCGCGCACACTCCGTGAAGAACCTCAAGGAGTTCAAGGAGGCGCTGGGCGACTTCCTCAACGACGACCTGCTCGAGGACATCCGCCGCGACCAGGAAGAGCGCGCGACGATGTCGATGCTGATCCCGCCACAGATGGTCAACACGATGCAGGCAGACGACCTGCGCGCCGACCGCGTCCGCCGGTACATGGCGCCGGCGCTGAGCGACCGCGAGACCGAGTGGGCCTCACACCCCATGGCCTCCCGCGACTCGCTGCACGAAGCCGACATGTGGGCTGTCGAAGGTCTGACGCACCGGTACCCCACCAAGGTGCTCGCGGAGATGATCCCGACCTGCCCGCAGTACTGCGGGCACTGCACGCGGATGGACCTCGTCGGGAACGACACGCTGCAGGTGCTGAAGTACAAGTTCGAGATCAAGCAGAACGAGCGTTGGGACATGATGCTCGACTACCTGCGGAAGACCCCTCAGGTGCGCGACGTCGTCGTGAGCGGCGGCGACATGGCGAACGTGCCGATCAAGCGACTCGAGGGCTTCGTGATGTCGCTGCTCGACATCGACAACATCCGTGACATCCGCATCGCGACGAAGGGCCTGATGGGCATCCCACAGCACTTCCTGCAGGACGACGTGAAGGCCGCCTTCGATCGCATGGGCTCCCGTGCCGTCGAGCGTGGCGTCGACATCGCGCTGCATACCCACGTGAACTGCGCACAACAGGTGACCCCGCTCGTTGGCGACGCCGCACGCATGGTGCTCGACTCGGGCTTCCGTGACGTGCGCAACCAGGGTGTGCTCCTGCGAGGTGTGAACACGGCACCCGGCGACCTGCTGGAGCTGTGCTTCATGCTCCTCGATCACGCGAAGATCATGCCCTACTACTTCTACATGTGCGACATGATCCCGAACGCCGAGCACTGGCGCACATCGGTCGGCGAAGCCCAGGACCTGCAGTACGAGTTGCTCGGCTACATGCCGGGGTTCGCGACCCCCCGCGTGATCTGTGACGTACCGTTCGTCGGCAAGCGGTGGGTGCACATGCTGAAGGGCTACGACCGCGAGCGCGGCATCTCGACGTGGACGAAGAACTACCGAACGGGCATCGAGTTCGACGACCCCGACGCCCTCACCCGCGAGTACGTCTACTTCGACCCGATCTACACGCTCCCCGAGAGCGGCCAGCAGTGGTGGCGCGATCAGGTCGCGAGCGGGCTACCCGACGCGCACTGGGTCGAGCCTCCCGCCCCGGTCGAGCCCGCGGCCGCCGACATCGCGGCCCCGAACGCGGACGAACCCGCCTCGGTCTGAGGCTGCCGCAGGCGCTACCGGAGCTTCCGGGCGCGCCGCAGGAGCAGCGAGACGCCGACCGCGGCGACGAGCGCGCCGAGGCCGATCAGGAGCGGGCGACGATCCGGTCGCGCCGCGCCGAGGTCATCGACCGGGGCGGGTGACGCGTCGTCACGCTCGACGAGCGGCTCGACCAGCGGCTCGGTCGGACGGCCGTTCCCGAGCAGGTCGCACGACCCCTCGTCGCGCACCACGACGCCCCATCGCACCTGCCCGAGACCCGGCGAGGTCCCGGTCTCGTCCTCGTCGGCCACCACGGTGCGTCCTGGCACCTGCAGCACGAACGTCTCGCCGTCGATCGTGGGCGGCAGGAACCTGCTCAGCCCGGCCTCGGGCACGAGCAGCGTCGTCGTCACGGCGTCGGGGACGGCGTCGTAGCGCAGGATCCGGTTGAGGTTCCGATACAGGCCCGCGTCGACCGCGGGCACGTCCGGGTCCAGCAGGACCACGTCGATGCGGAACGGGCGGCCGTCGAGGTCGGGCACCACGAGCGGCTCCGCGAAGCGCAGCGTGAACCGGATCGATGTGCCGAGCTCGACGATCTCCCCACGGGCCTGCACGAGATCGGGTGCCGCCGTCAGATCGTTGCGAGTCGGGACGCGGGGACACGGGCCCACGTCACCGGGCGGATCGGCTGCCGCGAGGAGCAGAGGCGCCACGAGGAGGACCGCAGCAGCCAGCCGGGCTCGGCTCACGAGGCCGGGCAGTCGCGGGGCTCGAGGATCAGCGGGTCGAGCCGCGGTTCCTGCGTGAAGTCGAAGGCACCCGAGAGCGGATCGGCGCGCGCGTCGCGGTCGGTCATCGGCTTCAACCCGTGCAGCTCCTCGATGAACTTGAGGACGGACGAGAACTCGTAGACGTTGTCATCGACGGCGCCACCGTCGGGGTTGTCGCCGCGGCGTGTCCATGGCGAGATGACCAACGCCGGCGTGCGGGGGCCGAGACCCATGATGTCGTAGTGCGGCGGCGGCACGTGGTCGTAGAACCCGCCGAAGTCGTCCCACACGATCACGACGGCCGTGTTCGGCCACGCGTCGCTGCGTTGGATCGCATTCAGGTACTGCACGGTCCAGTTCTCGCCCTCGCAGACGTTCGTGCCGGAGCCGGGGTGCTCGTTCGGCTGCCCCTCGGGCGGGATCAGCCACGACACGGAGGGCAGCGTGTCCTGCTTGAGGTCCCGCAGGATCGTCTCAGGGTTCTGCACCTTCTCCCACATGTCCCCGAACCGGACGTGGCGGATCGCCTGGAGGGCGTTCATCCACTTGTCGGGAAGCGCGTAGTACTTCCAGCTGATGTCCCTTCGCTCGAGCTGATCCTGGATCACGGGGATGTTGATGCATGTCCGGGTGCTCTCCCAATAGGCAGCGATCTTCAGGAGCTGCCCGCTCGGCGGACCACCCCTCGTGATGTTCTTCTCGAGCCGCATGATGCGCTTGACGTCGGCATCGGTCAGATCCTCGATCGGGAACCGCTGCGTGTACTCGGTGGGATCGTCGCAGTAGTTGCCTTCGACGTTCGTCGTCGTCTTGTTGTCGACGATCCCGTAGCTCTGGGCCGCCACGGTGTACAGGTGCTCGGGGAACGTCGGTCCGAACATCGAGGTGAAGAAGTGATCGGCGATCACGAAGCGGTCGGCGTAGGCCCAGTACGCGGGCAGCGAGTCACGGTCGTACTGCGCATACCCGGTGAGGTCTTCACCGAGAGAGATGCAGTTGAACCCGTTCATCCTCCCGCCGTTGATCGCGAGCAACCCCGGATAGAACGCGTGGCCCAGGTCGTGAGGCTGAACGAGTGGCGCGTCCTTCAGCTTCACGGTGCCGGCATCCTCGAACGTCGCACAGTCCATCGTGCCGCCCTCGGTGGCTCCCTCCACGCCCGGGTACCTGCCGAAGTAGTGGTCGAACGTCCGGTTCTCCTTGACCAGGAAGATCACGTGCTCGATCGGATTCTCACCGGGCACGACGGTGCCGCGCCCGTCGCCGCCCCCCTGGCCGCCCCCGTCGTCGCCCTGATCGCCCCCGTTCCCGTCGGGCCCTGTCCTACCCGCCTGTTCCGTCGCATCGCCCCGAGGCCACACGAACCACACCACCGCCACGACCAGCACCATGATCAGGGCCGCGAACGCCCGACGTCGGGCGATCTGCTGACGGGACGGACGGCGCGGACCGGCGGCACGGATGAGAGGACCCGACGGCTGCTGCACGATGCAGGAGTCTAGCCGTCAGGGCACGGTCGGAAGGGGGTCGTTCACCAGTCCTTCGAGCGATAGGGCCAGTTCTCGGCGCACGGGCGCGTAGGCCGGATCGTCGGCACGGTTGCGCAGCTCCCACGGATCCGCGGGGCCGAGTCGGCCATCGAGATCGTAGAGCTCGACCGTGCCGTCGACGTGCTCCAGGTACGTGAACGTCTCGGTTCGCACGCCACGCCACGCGGGCACCTCGCCGTCACCCGCCCACTCGATCAACACCTCGTCACGGGAGAACGAGCCTCCGATCCGATCGTCCAGCACCGCTCGCAGGCTGAGTCCGTCCGTCGGTCCCGGCACGTCGATGCCGGCGAGATCGAGCAGCGTGGGCGCGAGGTCGACGTTGGAGACCGGGGCGGTGACCGTGTGGGCCTCGTTCCAGGGCGACCGGACGACGAGCGCCGTGCGCACGCAGGCGTCGTAGGGACACCGCTTCCCGACCCACCGGTGCTCCCCGAAGGAGTATCCGTTGTCGGAGAGGAAGACCACGATCGTGTGCTCGAGCTCACCCCGCGCCCGCACCTCGGCGACCAGCGACCTGACCTCGCGGTCGACCGCGCGGAGCGACTCGAGCATGCTCCGGCGGTCCTCGGCCAGGGCGTCGGCCGCAGCCGCGTCGATCGCGGGCAGCGCCCGGACCCATGCCGGCTTGCCTCGCACATCGTTCACGACCCGGGAGCTCGGCGTCGCGATCTCGACGCCGGCGAACGAGCCCACGTCCCGGGCATCGGGCATCCACGGTTCGTGGGGGGCGCTCGGCGCATAAACGAGGAGCCACGGCAACTCCCGCGACGCACCACGCAGGAACGCGGAGGCCTCGTTCCCGAGCAGCGACGTCGCGTAGGCCCCCTCGCTCGTCCCCGCCGTGAGCGGCACGCCTTGATCGATGAACGGATACCCCTCATAGGTCGTCGAGACGTCGAGGTTGCGCTTCGCGAGGAACCGGTCCCATCCGGCCGGCACGTACGGCCCTCGATCCCATGGGTAGCCATTGAGGTACTTGCCGATGAAAGCGGTCTGGTAGCCCGCGCCGTCGAACCACGTCGCGAGCGTCGAGGACTCATCGAGATCCGCGCCGTCGCCGTTGCCCTCGACGCCCGTGTGGCGCGAGTAGCGACCCGTCAGGATCGATGCCCTCGACGGACAGCACAGTGGCACGTTGAGGAAGGCGTTCGTGAACCGCACCCAGTGATCGGAGGGATCCGCGATGCGGGACTCCAGCCACGGCATCGCCGGCGGCCCCTCCGTGACGGGCAGGGTGTCCCACGGCTGGTCGTCGGTGATCACGAGCAGCACGTTCGGCGGGGGCTCGATCGAGCCCTGCGCCGCCTCAGGAGGGAGCGCCGCCGCCGCGCCACAGACGAGCATCGCCACGAGCACCGCGACCGATGCGCGCATGGAGCCCTCGTCGCGCACGGCCGGGCTCATGTCAGCGGTCGAGCCACCCACCGTCCCGACCGTGCGAGTCGGCGACCACCCCGGCCGCGATCGAGAGCGCGATCGACTCGGGATCTCGGCCACCCAGGTCGAGGCCGAGCGGCGAGCGCACACGGGCGATCTCGTCCTCCGACACCCTCATCGTGCGGAGCGCCTCCACGTGATGACCGACGTGACGACGGCTGCCCATCACCCCCACGAACCGGGCGGGCGAGCGGAGCGCCTCGGCGAGCATCGAAGCCAGGTCGGGGGCGTCGTGGTCGGTGAAGACGACCACGTCACGGCCGCCGAGCGCGCCCGCATCCATCGACACGAGCGCCGGGACGTCGTCGGGGCGGACCCGCTCTCGCCGAGGTTCCACGAGCGTCACGCGGAAGCCGAGGCGGCCCAGGTGATCTCGCAACGCTCGGGCCACGTCGGTCGCCGACACGATCACGGCGCCCGGCGGCTCCTCGCGTGGCTCGAAGTAGACCTCGATCTCGCCCAGATCGTGGGTCAGGGTGCGGGTCTCGGGTTCACCCGACGCCGCGATCTCGGCTGCGGCATCGACGGCGGCCGAGTCGAACTCGGCGCATCCCAGCGTGCCGCGCACGTCGCCGCCGACGACGATCGACATCGCCGCCCCCACCCTGCAGGGCGGCGACCCGTGCACGCGCACCGCCTTCGCGTGCACCGTCGGCAGGTTCGTCGCAGGTCCGTCGGTGTCCCCCTCCGCGCCACGAGGCTCATCCGCGTGTCCCGTGGGGTGCGCGCCGGTCGCGCCGCCCAGTAGCTGGACGGCGTGCGGCAGCACGGGCATGATCGCCGACAGCCCTTCACGAACCCCCGCGGGCGAGCCGGGCAGGTTCACCACGAGCGCCGCACCGATCGCGCCCGCCACGGCACGCGAGAGCGCGGCCATCGGCGTGTGCGTGAGGCCATCGGCCCGCATCAGCTCGGCCAAGCCCGGGGCTTCACGATCGATGACGGCGCGGGTCGCTTCCGGCGTCACATCGCGCGGTCCGAACCCGGTGCCGCCGGTGGTGACGATGAGCCCGTGCGATGCGGCCAGGTCGCGCAGCGTGTCTTCGATGTCGTCGCGCTCGTCGGGCACGACGAGCCGCGTCGCCACCTCGAACCCGCTCGCCCGCAGGATCGATCCGGCGAGCTCGCCCGACTCGTCGACGCGCGTGCCGCGCGCCACACCGTCGGAGACGGTGACGACCGCGGTCGAGATCGTCGCTCCCATGCCCTCCATCCTCGCATCTCGCGTAGCGACCGACCTCTCGCCTCGCACGGAGCGCTCGGGGCGGGGTACGCTGGGCGAACATGCCCGACCCCATCTCCAGCCCCGTGCCCGCGACAGGACCCCTGATCGATACGTTCGGGAGGATCGGCGGCGACCTGCGCATCTCGGTCACCGACCGGTGCAACTTCCGGTGCACGTACTGCATGCCGGCCGAGGGCCTCGCATGGTTGCCGAAGGACGAGATCCTCACGTTCGAGGAGCTCACCAGGCTCCTCCGATTGTTCGTCCGGCTCGGGGTGGAGTCGATCAAGGTCACGGGCGGCGAGCCGACCGTGCGTGCCGATCTGCCGACGCTCGTCGGCATGTTCCGCGAGGCCGGCCCCGATCTCGACATCTCCCTCACGACGAACGGCGTCCTGCTCGAGACGCTGGCCGCGCCACTCGCGGCGGCCGGTATCGACCGCGCGACCGTGTCGTGCGACTCGCTGCTGCGACACCGCTTCGTGGAGATGACCCGTCGTGATGCCCTCGAGAAGGTGCTGCGGGGGTTGCGCGCCGCCGAGGACGCGGGACTCACCCCGATCAAGATCAACTGCGTCGTGATCGGCGGCACGAACGACGACGAGCTCGTCGGGTTCGCGCGGTGGGCGCGAGAGACCGGCTACGAGGTGCGGTTCATCGAGTACATGCCGCTCGACGCCCAGCACGCCTGGGAACGGCAGAAGGTCGTCCCCGCCCGCACCGTGCTCGACCGCATCGGCGAGGAGTTCCCGCTCGTCGCGGACGGCGAGGACGCCGAGCCGGCAACAACGTATGGCTTCGCCGACGGCGCCCCCGGTCGCATCGGCGTGATCCCGAGCGTCACCGAACCCTTCTGTGACTCCTGCAACCGCATGCGGCTGACGGCGGAAGGACAGTTCCGCAACTGCCTCTTCGCGCTCGAGGAGACGGACCTGCGCGGCCCGATGCGCGCGGGCGCGAGCGACGACGACCTCGAGGTGTTGCTGCGCGAGGCGATGTGGCGGAAGTGGGCCGGTCACCGGATCGACCACGCCGACTTCCAGCAGCCCGCCCGCAGCATGTCGATGATCGGCGGCTGACCGCCGCAGATCGCTGGCCGAACGACGAAGGGCCGGGGATGAACCCCGGCCCTTCGTGCGTGGTCCGACAGGTGCTACGCGGGTGCCACCGCGAGGTGGTCGAGTGCCGCCATGAACCCGAACTCGTCGTAGGAGTAGTTCACGACGTTCGGACCGACGATGTCGGTCTGGTTCGTGTACGTGCGTGGCACCCAGGGAACGATCTCCTCCATCAGCATCCTGTCGAGATCGGCCCAGCACTGCGTCCGCTCGTCGCCGACCGCAAGCGCGGAACACTCCGACAGCTTCTCGTCGGCGCTCGGCACCGAGGTCACCGGGTAGCCCCACTCCTCCATCTCAGCCTCGGTCGCACCCACGGCCGAATAGTTGCAGCACCCGGGGTACAGGGCGCCGTAGTCACTCCCACCGAAGAGCGGGGGGCCGAATGTGTACGGGTCGGGGTAGTCCTGGAGCCATCCGACCTGCAGGCAGATCGGGACCAGATCGGCCAAGTTGTTGCACTTCGCGTACATGGCGGTCGTGGTCAGGCCCTTGACATCGAGCTCGATGCCGATCTGCTCGAGCTGCTGCTGCCAGAGTGCCGCGATCTTGCGGCCGGTCGCGCTGTCGGAGGCGAAGAGCGCCACGACGCCCTTGCACTCGTCGGCGTCGCAGACGCCGTCACCGTCCGTGTCGTACTTCGATGACGACATCTCGCCCTTCGCGGCCTCGATGTCACCGCCGTCCTCTGGTGACGCGTACGGGTCGTAATCGACCAGGAGGTTGTTGAGCAGCGCGTCGGGGAAGATGTGCCCCGCGTTCGTGCCCACCAACGGACCACCGGCGAGCTGTCGGCCACCGGCCTTGTCGTAGGCGAAATTCACCGCCTTGCGCACCTGCACGTCGTCGAACGGAGGCACGCCCAGGTTCATCGACGTGTACGAGGTCGCCGGCTGCGGATAGACGTGCAGCCGGTCCTGCAGGTCCGGGTCCGTGCTGTATTCCTTCAGCTGATCGGCCTCGGGCGGATCCATCACGTAGTCGAGGTCGCCGGCCTGGAGCTTGTTGTAGAGGTCGGACACCGAACCACCGATCTCGATCGTGATCTCGTCGCCGTACGCAGGTCGCAGGTCGTCGGTCTCGGCGCTCCACGACGGGTTGCGGACCATCACGAGCGAACGCCCGGGTGTGTAGCCGGCGACAGGCTCCTGCTTGTCAGCCGGCACCGAGAAGTCCATGTCCTCGCTGCCCTCGAACATGTACGGCCCGGTCGACACGAGGAACCGGCCGTAATCCTTCGTGTGGCCCTCAGCCGCGCCCAGTCGCGCATCACCGTTCGGGGGGATCGGCGCGGTCGCGGGCATCGCGAACCGCCAGCCGAGGTCCCCGGTCGGCTCCGTCACGGTCACCTCGAGGGTGTAGTCGTCGACGGCACGGACGCCCGAGATCTCGTCGACATCGCCGGTCCCGAAGTCGTCGAAGCCGTCGATCGGCGAGTAGTAGAAGCTGTATCCGCCTGCGCTGGCCTTGGGGTCGGCGGCACGCTCGATCGCCCGCACGAAGTCACCCGCGGTGACTTCCACGTCCTCGAACGGAGGTCCGTACATCACACCCTGTTTGAGGGGGATCGTCCAGGTGAGTTGATCCTCGCTCGCCGTCGGAAGATCGGCCGCGATGTCGGGGCGCAGCTCTGCGCCGCCCTCATCGACCGGCTTCCCGTTGGTCGCATAGAGCGTCCGGGTCAGGCAGCACTTCAAGATCTCGAATGAGAGTTGGTAGTACTCCTTGGCCGGGTCGAAGGCCGCGCTCGCCGGTTCCGAGGAGACCGCGATCCGGACGGTCCCCCCACGTGGGATGTCGCCCCCGTCCGCCGTGGGCGATGCGACCGGCTCGTCTCCTCCATCGTCGCCACATGCCGCGGCAACGATGCCCAGGACCGCCAGAACGGCGATCCACCGCGCGAATCTGCTCATGCGCGAACCCCCTCTCTCAAAAGGCGCACAGATGCTCCCACCGGAACCACCGGGGGTCCAACAACCCGTATACGCGTGGAAGGGACCTCGAAGGTTGCCCGAGGGCAGGACGGCGCCCCGCGCGAGAGACCAGACTTCGACGGAGCGCCCCGCCGGGTTCATCGCGCGTTCACGCGGGCGTGCGAGGCTCCCTGGTGCCGAGAGGTTGCGCCCCCTCTCCGGCGCGGGGGCCGGGCTTCGGCCCGGCCCCCGCGGACCCCCTTCCACGATCGGTCCGCTACCCCGCCTGCAGCTCGTCGAGGCTCGCCTCGATCGCACCTTCGGGCGACTCGCCGATGCTGACGTTCGCCACCGTGCCGTCGGCGTTCACGTAGTAGACCGTCGGGAAGCTCGAGACGCCGAGCCCCTGCAGCAACGTGCCGGCTTCGTCGTCGACCGCGGTCGTCATGGTCAGGCCCTCGTCGGCGAGGAACTCCGATGGCGTGGGTCCGGGGTTCTGTCCGATCGCGGTGGTCACGCTGACGAGCTCGACGCCCTCACGTGCCTGGGTCGCCGGGACCAGGATCGGCAGCTCCGCCTGGCAGTGCGGGCACCACGACGCCCACACGACGAGCACCGTCGGTGAGCCCTCGTAGTCGCTCCACGAGACGGTGCCCCCGTCGAGGCCGGGAGCCGAGAACGCCGGCACCTGATCACCGATCTCGAGCTGCGGACCCGCCGCTCGATCGATCGAGACGGCGTCGGCGGGGGCCGCGGTCTGCCCATCGCCCTCCTCGTCGCCACCGCTCAGGAGCAGTGCCCCCACGACGGTGATCGCCGCGACCACCGCGACCACGACCCAGAGGAGCCGCTGCCGGGCGGCCCGTCGTTCCTGCTCCCGCCGGCGCTCTGCCTTCGTCTGCCGGCCGGATCGCTGCTTGGACTTCGTCGCGTTCGTCATCGGGGTCCTTTCAGGGCACGACTCAACGACTCTCTCCAGAGATGTTCGCCTCGCGGCGACGGAGCGGTTCGGGCCGTTCGGCCCATCGCTCACGTGACCGGGTCATCCAGGTTCTCGATCGGCAGCACCGGGATGTCGTCCGCGGGCGTGAAGCCCAGCACCTGGCCGTAGAACGACAGCTCGGCCTCGTACGCTCGCTCGATCGTCGCCGCCATGCGGAACCCGTGTTGCTCCCCCTCGAACAGCAGGTACGCGTACGGCAGCCTCTTCGCCCGGAGCGCCCCCACCATGACCTCGGCCTGCGACGGCGGCACCACCACGTCCTCGGCACCCTGTAGCAACAGCATCGGCGTCGACAGCAGGTCCACGGAATGGATCGGGCTCCGCGCCCGATACAGATCGGCGGCCTCGGGCCACGGCCCGACGAGGGAGTGCTCGTACCGAGACTCGAACTTGTGCGTATCGCCCGTCGCGAACGGCTCGAGGTCACTGATGCCGTAGCGACTGGCGCCCGCCGCGAAGTCGTCGTGGAAGGTCAGCGCGCACAACGTTGTATACCCCCCTGCGCTGCCACCACGGATCACCAACCGTTCCCCGTCGACCTCGCCGGCGTCGACCAGGAAGCGCGCCGCATTGATGCAGTCGGCGGTGTCGACGACACCCCAGTTGCCGTTCAACCGCTGCCGGTAGACCCGCCCGAACCCCGTCGAGCCTCCGTAGTTGACGTCGACGACGGCGAACCCGCGTGTGGTCCAGAACTGGATCGCGAGGTCCAACGTCGCCGTCGCCTCCCCCGTCGGTCCGCCGTGGCTCATCACGATCAGGGGCGGGAGCTCCCCGTGCGGAGCCACGACGTTCGGGTTCGTCGGCGCGTAGACGTGCGCGAACGACGTCACATCGCCGTCGGTCGGGAACTCGATCTGACGGGGGATCGACACGAACGAGGCGTCGATCGGCATGTCGAGGCTCTCACGCAGCACCTCCACCGAGCGGGACCCGAAGTCGAGCCATACCACCTGCGCGGGGATGTCGGGTCCGCCCGCGATGAACGCGATGGAATCGCCGGCCGCAGCGATGCTCGGGCCATGTTCGAACGACGAGAACGGCAGATCGAGGTCCAACAGCTCACCTGTCCCGCCGTCGAGCACGGCGAGATGTTGCACGCCTCGATCCCCGTACCAGCAGGCGATGCGCCCGTCGTCCAGGAACCCGAACGACGTCTCGTTCATCACCCACTGGGGATAACCGAACTCCGACTCGGCAGGATACAGCGCCACACGGTCGTCGTCGGCGAGGCGCTCGAGGTTCCACCACCCTGAGCGGTCACTCGCGAAGACGAGATCGCCGGCCGGGCTCCAGCTGGGTTGCCAGATCGACTCCTGACCGTCTCGGCCGGCCACCCGACGCTCGTCGGAGAGGGAGCCGTCGGACGCCAGGTCCGCGACCCACAGCTCGCACCCGTCCCACGGCATCCACGGCAGGTTCCAGCTCAGCCACGAGAGCCGACGACCGTCGGGCGAGATGCGTGGCGTGGAGTAGAAGTCGCGACCCCCGGCGATCGTGAGCGGGTCGCGAGATCCGTCGACCGGGAGCACCACCAACTCGTTGACCACGTCGGCGACCCGCCCCGACGCCGCGTGCCGCTCCCGGACACCGAACCAGCGATCACCCTCGGCGCTGATCCGTCCGTCGGCGTAGCGATGCAGGCCGCCGGTGTCAGGCGTGATCGCAACCGGCGCCTCGTGGGGGTCCTGCCGATAGAGACGGCGATCGTCGTCGTGGGAGAAGACGACGACGCCCGTGCGAACACACCAGGCGCCCCCTCCGTATTCGTGCACGCGCGACCGCACGTTGAAACCCTCGGGTGTGACGTCGACAGGAGTCGACCAAGGACCACCGCGCACGATGACGCCGCGACCCCCATCTGCCGGACGATCCTCATGCCAATACACGGCCCCGTCGTCGATCCAGGGCTCCGACAGCGACACCGACGACACGGCGAGCATCCGCGGGGTCACCGGGGAGGGCCACGACCCGTACGGCGCCACGAGCGGCTCGCTCATCGCGGCCGTCGGCCCACGATCACCCGGGTCACCTTGAGCTCCCCGCCCTTTGTGCTCTGCACGTCGCGGAACCCCCCGGCCGTGTACACGCGCTTGACCTCTTTGACCCGGTCGGGGCTCACCTCCGTCAACAGCCACCCGTTCGTTCGCAGCCACCCCGGCGACTCTCCCACGGTGCGGCCGATCAGCCCGAGGCCGTCGGTGCTGTGATCGGTCAGGGTGTGCGGGGGCTCCCAGTCGCGGATCTCGTCGGGCAGGTCGTCGATCTCGCCGGCCGGCACATAGGGCGGATGCAGCGTGATCACGTCGACCGACCCCCGCAATCGCTTCGGGAGCCCGTCGAACAGGTCGCCGACCTCGAACCGAGCCGCGAGCTCCAGCGTCCTGGCGTTCTTCCGCGCGAGGCGCACCGCGTCGCCCGCCACGTCGGTGCCCCAGACCTCGGCATTCGGCACCTCATCGGCGACGGCCAGCGCGATCGTGCCACCGCCGGTGGCGAGGTCGACGTGCACCGGATGCTTCCGTCGGCGCAGGCGCCTGATCGCCTGTTCCGCAAGGAACTCCGACGAATCCCTCGGCACGAAGACACCCGGCTTCGTCAGCAGCTCGATGCCGCGGAATTCCGCGTAGCCCTTGATGTAGGGGATCGGCTCGCCCTCGGCCCGCCGCTCGACCAACGCCTCGAACCGACGGCGGTCCTTACCCGACACGTCGTCGTCGGGTGCCGGATCGTGACCCAGCACGTGCATCAAGAGATCCTCGGCCTCGATGCGTTCCCGTCCCTTCTGCCAGTGATCGATCGCGGGCGAGGCTTTGAGCCGCTTCACGGCGCGGGCGAGCACCCGCCGGGCTTCCATGGCGAGGCATCGTACCGGGTCGCGCTCGCTACACTCCCCCGACATGGCTGAGACCAAGAGCGCGTCGAAGAAGACCAACGCCAAGTCACCCGCGAAGCGGAAACCCCGGGTGAGGAAGGGCAGCGACGGATCGTCGATCCGGCTGACCGGCGACCGCCTGGTCGTGCGCACTCCCGACAGCGGCGAACGCAAGAGCGCGGGCGGACTGCTGATCCCCGCGACCGCGGCACCGGCCCCGAGGCGCCTGGCGTGGGGCGACGTGGCCCTCGTCGGCCCGGACGTGCGGGTCGCGAAGGAGGGTGACCGCGTGTTGTTCCTGCCCTCGTCGGGCCTGGAGGTCGAACTCGACGGTGACGACCTGGTGTTGTTGCGAGAGCGAGACGTGCAGGCGGTCTCGTCGGCGCCCGGAGAGGAACGTCCGCCCGGGCAGTACCTGTAACGACCTCAGCCGGCCAGGAAACTGAGACGGACGGTGCGCACGTCGTTCTCGCGGTTCGGATCGATCAGCACGATCGCCTGCCAGGTCCCCAGCTGCAGCGTTCCGCCGACCACGGGCACGCTCAACGACGACGAGACGAACACGGGGACCAGGTGGTCGCCGCCGTGGCCGACCGAGCCATGCCGGTGCGCATACCGATCGTCACGAGGGAATACCCGCCCGAGCAGCTCGTCGAGATCGGTTTCCGAGCCGCTCCCGGTCTCCATCAACGCCACGCCCGCGGTGGCGTGGGGCACGAACACGTGCAGCAACCCGTCGCCGTCGACCTCGGCCGCGAACCTCGCCACCCGCTCGGTCACGTCGTGCACGCGGCGTCCGCCCGTGTCCAGCCGGAACGTCTCGGTCCGCATCGCCCGTCAGCCGGCGTGATCGGACCCGGCGGCGTCCCCGCCGTGGGAGGCGTCGGCGAGCACCTCGACGTGCTCGCCCTCGGTGAAGGCCTCGAACCCGAGACGCCATGCGTGGGTCGGCCAGCGATAGTCGACCACGCCGTCCCCGGCCTGGATGACCGCCGTGTAGAGGGTTCCCCATCCGTTCGCGTACGACGTGCTGAACAACGGCGACCGCAGGAAGGCATCGGCGAAGGATCCGACGTCGGGAGCATCCCCTTCGAGCAGCCGCACGATGCACTGCTCGCGTTCGATCGTGCGGGTCGCCGTGGCCTGCTCGGGCCATTCCACCAGCCCCTGATGGTTCGTCGCCGCGGGGAACGGGCGGAAGATCGGCTCACGATCGGGGGAGACGTAGGCGGTCAGCACGTCGCCTGCGCGATCGACGACCGTGAGGTTGTGCGCCAGGCTGAACGGCAGTCGGGCGATCGTCTCGCGCGCCTGTGCCACCGTCTCGCAGATCTCCAGTAGGTACCGCACGACGATCGGGATGCCGAACCCGTCGCCCATCACGCGCCGCCCGCCGAACGTGAGCGAGACCGCGAGGCCGGCGTCGTTCATGCCGTCCAGCAGTCCCCACAGGCAGTCGGAGGTGCCGATCACCCGTCGCTGGAGGAGCCGGGTGGACCAGATCAGCCCCTCGAAGCGGCTCGGTGCGTAGTCGTAGTTGCGGGCGAGCACCGGACCGCCCTCACGGACCCAGGCGCCCTGGGAGCACGCCGCGAGGTAGGGAGGCGGCTTGTACAACGACAGCATCCGCGCCGCGAGGTCACCACCGCCGGCGAGCTCCACGACCCGTTCGTACGCTGGCACCAACTCGGGCATGTGGGCTCGCAGCATGCGCGCGCTCGTCGCATAGGAGGGACGCGCCGCCTCTCCCTCCCGCAGGAACCACTCACGATAGTGGGGCCACCGCTCGTCGAAGATGCCCGCCCACTTCGGGCCGAGCTCGAGCTCTTCCACCGCACGGAACGTGAACGGGATCATGGGCATCGTCGGTTATCGGGTGCCGCTAGAGCATCTTGAAGCCGAACGGCTCCGGTTCGACCGGGGGAGGCGTCTCCGAGGGCGGCGGCACGCTACGGAACTGCGACTTGATACCGGTGATCCACGACCTGGCCCGGTCGACCAGCTCGTGGTCGTCGTCGAGGAACCGCCCCCGCGTGACCAGGATACCCAGGTCGGCCCCCGGATACCGGTAGCCGCCGGCGGTCGCGATGCGCAGGTAGAAGGCCTCCGACCCGTCTGCGACCGTGTGCCAGTCGGTGTCGCGCCGGGCGTAGCCGATGCCTCCGTCGTCTCCCATGCGCCAGATGCCGGACGCCGGAGCCTGGGTGATCAGCTCAACCGAGTCCTCCGTCTGTTTGAGGATGAACTGCGTCCACTCGTCGAGGTTGCCGGGGTGCGCCCAACGTCGGTTCAGCTCCTCCACGTCGATCTCGTACTCCACGTCCATGAACTCCAGCAGGTGGAACAGGAACAGCGGCATGTCGCCGTAGGCGACCGCGGTCACGTTCGTGATGCTGCTCGCCCCCGTCACCCTGGGGTTCAGCTCGCCCAGGTACATCTCACCCGTGGTCGCGTCGGCGAGGAAATCGAGCTCGAAGTACCCGCGGTACCCCTCCTGCCGAAGACGTTCACCGACGGCGTACGTGCGCTCTCGGGCGAGCAGCCGCTGCTCCGCCGAGAGCACCTCGGGGAACACGTCGTTGCCGCACCATCCGCCGTCGTAGGGCGTGAGCTCCGGGAAGCCGGTGAGCTCCGCCATGAGCGGGCCGACGAGCGTGCCGTGCCGGGTGATGACCCCCTCGATCGCGGTCTCACGCGGATCGATGCGTCGCATCACCTTGAGATCCTGGCCGACGATCTTCCCCTCCTCCGCCTTCCAGTCGGACTCGCCGGCGACGAAGAACGTCGTCTGTCCCGAGTCGCCGTACGGCGTCTGGATCACGAGGTCGTCACCGAGCCCCGCGCGACGGGCCAGATCGAGCACCTCGCCGTACGTCGATGCCCGCCCCATGACGTTGGGCACGCTCGGCACCCCCGCCTCGTTCGCCAGCCTGGTGGTCTCGATCTTGGAATCGAGTCGATGCCGGAGCTCGGCAGGAGGGAACGCCACGTCCAGCCCCAGCTCCTTCGCCAGGGTCTCCGTCTCCTCGTCGAACATCAGGAACGCGACCTTGCCGCCCTGGGCACGGCCGCGCACGTAGTCCACGACCTCCTTGTGGCCGAGCAGGTAGTTGCAGATGTCCTCGATCGACTCGAACGCCCGGGGACTCTGTTCCTTCGGGACGAAGACGTTGGGATGCCATCCGTCGAAGGAGTCGTAGTAGTTGATGAACTTGAAGTTGCGGACCCAGCGGTCGATGCCGAGCAGGTTGAAGGCCGTCGCCGAGACGAAGTACACGGGCACCTCGTTCGTCCGGAAGAGATGCCGGATCGCGGGGATGCCGACGAGCGGCTCCGACGCCGAGCGGCGGCCGGCCACGGGGGCTGCCCCTGCCTCTTCCTGTGCGTGCGGCCGAGCGTCGTCCGTTGCCTCGTCGGGAGCGTTGACCCGGCCCACGCGCGACTGCTCACGTCGCACGTACCAACGAGCGACGACGATCAGCACGACGAGCGCGACCACCATGGCCGCGATCAGGTCAGGCTGCACCAGTCTCTGACGAAGAGGCCCAGTACCTGGGCGGTCTGCACCACGGACGGAAGGTACACCCGTTCCCCCACACCGTGCGCTGCCTCGGCGTAGGGACCGAAACAGACGGCAGGGATGCCGGCGACGTTGCCGAAGACCGCAGCGTCGGTGGTGCCGGTGGTGGAGACGAGGGCCGGAGGCGTTCCGGCCTGCGTCGTGAAGGCATGCGCCAGCGACGCCACCAGCGGATGGTCGTCGGGGATGTCGTAGCCGCCGCTCGAGAACCCGTTGTACCGGACCTCGGCGGCGCCCGGCTGGTCGCTCGTTGCCTCGCGCACCGCGGCCTCGATCCGGCCCTTCAACCCGTCGACCGTCATCTCCGGGTACATCGCGATCCGATAGCCGGTCTCACACTCACCCGGCACCGTGGAGGCCCAGTCGCCGCCTCTGATCGTGCCGACGTTGAGGTTGATGGGGTGGGTGAACAGATCGTAGGGCGGTGGCGGGGCGGCGTTCAGGTCGGCCTCCAGCGATCGCAGCGCCCCGATCACCGCGAGGCTCTTCTCGATCGCGTTCGTCGCGTGCTGCCCCTCGGCGGCGTGTCCCGGCACGCCCGTGATCCGGACGCTGAACCACACCACCCCCACCTGCGACGTCGTGATCGCGGCGCCGAACGGCTCCGCGATCACCGCGGCATCGGCCGTGTACCCGTCGAGCAGCGTCTGCAAGGTGCCGTTCCCCGAGCATTCTTCCTCGACGACCGACTCCACCGTGATCGGCGCCTGGGGGACGAGACCGAGGGCCCGCAGTCCCTTGATCGCGCCGAGGATCGCCGCGAGGCCGCATTTCATATCAGCCGCTCCCCGTCCCACCATCCATCCGTCTTCACGATGGGCGCCGAACGGGTCGAGGTCTCCCCATTGCGCCGTGGGCTCAGGGCTCACGACGTCGATATGTCCATTCAGGATCAACGAGCGACCGGCGTCGCCATCGCGGGGCATCCACGTGGAGACGACGTTCCGCTTGCCGACGACGTTCCAGTCGAACGGGGCGGCGAGTGGATGTGCGCGGATCCGCTCGCCGTCCATCGGCACGTCGACCGGCTCGAGGCCGATCTCGGCGAGCGCGCCCTCGACGACGATCTGCCCCGGTTCCTCGTTGCCGAGGGTCGTGGGCGCACGGACGAGCTCGGACAGCACGTCGGTCATCCAGTCGGACTGCTCGGCGATCGCGGCCAGGATCTCGGCGTCCACCGAGCCGGTATCCGCCCAGGGCTCGGCGGGCGCGAGCTCCCCCCGGCCGGCGAACGCATGCGCCTCGGGGGTCTCCAGATCGCTGGTGAGCCGGCTGCCCCCGTATGCGCCCGGGGGGGCCTCGTCGGGCAGGGGCTCCATGGGACCGCAGCGTACCAACCCCTCGAGTTGGTTTCCCTCCATGCTTGACGTATGTCTGTAATGAAGTAATCTTCCAATATGACGACATCGCGGAATGATCGCTCGCACTCCCACGACCAGGTTCGAGGATGGTTCGCGGGACGCGTTCCCGACGACTGGTTCAGTGGTCCGCTCGAGATCAGTGCCGACCGCGACGAGATCCTCGTGATGGGCACGATCGCGGCTCCCGACCTGCCCGACGACGAGAGCGCGGAGGCTCGGAGCGCGGCGATCGGGTCACGGATCGCCGGGTTCCGCGAGGACACTCGAGCCCGGCGGATGAAGATCGCCGCCGAGGCCGAGCTTCGGTTCGGACGGAAGGTGAGCTGGGGTGTGAACTGCGCCGATCAGCGGGCGGCGTTCACGACCCTCAGCGTGCCGGCGATGACCCGCCTGCGCCTTGCGGAGCGTCAGGTGCTCGACACGCTGGTCGATGCCGGGGTCGCTCGCAGCCGGAGCCATGCCCTCGCATGGTGCGTCCGTCTCGTCGCGGAGCGTCAGGATGACTGGCTGCGCGACCTGCGCGAGGCCCTGACGTCGGTCGAGAAGGTGCGGGCGGCGGGCCCGAAGGACTGACCGGACGCCCTCAGGTGGTCGATCTCTCGATCGAGACGATCATGTTCGCGACGAGGCGGGCGATGACCTGCTCCCCCGCCGCCAGGTCGTCGGGCACGCTCTCCCGCCCGAGACGGGCGGTCGCCGTCGTCCGGTCCCGGTATGCCACGGTGACGTCGACGTAGCCCACCCCATGCACGTCGAAGGGGCGCACATCGACCACCAGCGCGTCGGCCTCACCGATCACGGGCAGAGAGTACCGCACCCTTCGTAGCTCCCGAAGCCCTGCACCGATGCGTGACCTATGCCAGCATCGGAGAGGTGCGGCCCCACGCCCGGCCTCCTCGGCCATCGCTCAAGACCGGCACGACCCGTGCCGAACCTACCCGTATGTACCGGGGGGAAACCAGATTCCGTCGTGGTCTGGCGACGTTGGTCGCGATCGCGTCCATGGGAGCCACGCTGGTCACCGGAGGGGCTACGGCAACCGCTGCAGGCGCAGGCTCGACAGTCCCCCTACCGCAGCTGGGGGAGCCCGGGTCGGGCCCGACGCCGTTCCCCGTCGAGCTGCCGACGACGAGGTCGCCGCGAGCCGCGACCTTCCGATGGGCCGACCTCGACGGCTCGGACGCATGGGCCAAGGCGGCCATCGACTTCGTCGGCAAGGCCAACGACTGGATGCGCGACTTCGCCGCGAAGCCGGACGGTACCGTGCCGTTCAAGCCCGATATGGTCGAGACACGGAAGTACCTGGCCCGGGCAGCGGTGAAGGCATTCGCGCCCGGCGCCGACGTCGACCCGGCGATCACGTTCACCGACCTCGATCCGACGCAGACGTTCTACAAGTGGGCGAACATCGCGGTGCAGCGTGGCTGGATGCGACGCTCCCCCGAGGGACGGTTCATGCCCGATCAGGCGGTGAGGACGGGCGTCCTGCACTCGGTCCTGATCGATGCCCTCGGCATGAGGGCCGTCGCACGACAGCTCGACGGGCTGCACACGCGCGACGGGGCACGCTTCCGGACACCCGGGCGGTTCGGCGCGCTCATGCTCGGACTCCGGCTCGGGCTCCGCTACAACAACAGCAACGAGGCGATGGACGTCGGGCCGAAGAGCGCGCTCTCGCGCGCTCAGGTCGCCTACTCCCTCTACAAGGCGGCGACGCTCCCCTCATGGGTGGTGCCGTGGGTCAGGGGCCAGTACGACGGCATCGTGCTTCCCAAGATGGGACCGAAGCGGCGGGCGATCGTGCGCTGGGGCGTGAAGGCCGTCGGTCTCCCGTACGTCTGGGGCGGCGAGTGGGGAAAGGCGAACCCGCCGGCCGCCCTCGGCGGACAGCCGGTCCCCGGGTTCGACTGCTCGGGGCTCGCCTGGTGGCTCCTGCGAGCCGATGACGGCGGCGCATGGGATGTGCACCCGCCACGCCCCTACGCGGGGTGGGCCCTCCCCCAGCGGACGTCGGCCGACATGGCCCGCTTCGGCGCCCTCAAGTACGACCGCCTGCTCCCGGGAGACCTGATGTTCTACGACGGGAACGACGACGGAACGGTCGACCACGTCGACGTGTACATCGGCAACGGCTACGCGCTCGATTCGTCGAATACCCCTGGGGGGGTCACGATCATGTGGGTCGGCGACGGCTGGTACCGAGAGCACTTCGTGCACGGACGACGCATCCTGCCGTCGGCCTGATCACGCCCCCGCCTCGATCGCCCGCTGCAACACGGCACGCTCGCTCTCGGTGAGGGGACGGCTCGAGGGGCTGTCGGGCGATCTCGGCACGATCACCGCCTCGGCGTCGGCCGCACGGGTGCCGTCGGCCTTCTCGATACGCTCCCGCGTGCGGATGCTCGACCGTCCGTACCCCGCCACCTCGCAGCGCACGATGACGTCGCCGTCGTCCTGAGTGAGTTGGTGGCGGAAGTCGATCCCGACGTGCGCCAGCACGAAGTCCCATGCCTCGTCGGCGCCGAAGAGCCCTTCGACCATCCGGTCCCGGCACTCTTCGAGGTAGTTCAGGTACACGGCGTTGTTCACGTGTCCGTAGTTGTCGATGTCTCGCCAGCGGATGTGCACCGTCACCTCGGCCATGATGCGTATCCTGCCACGCGGTCGAGGCACCGGCCGGGCTGCGGGCCTCCGACATGGGAGAAGGCCCCGGGCGGGGGGCCCGAGGCCTTCTCTGTCGGAGAGAGGGGCTCCACACCTTCTTCGGTTCACACCCGGGTGTGGTTCGCCCCCACCGTGTTGCGGTTGTGTGACGGAGGGCGGAGCTAGCGATCGCCGTCGGCGAGCCGTCGGTCGGCCTCCTCGTCTGCCTGTCGGCGGCTGAGCACCGACCCCGTGACGGCGGCGAGGAACACGTCACGCTCCAGCGCCAGCAGGTCGACGTCCTCGAGCGCCGTGACGGTCGCGGTCCTCGGCACGTCGCGCAGCAGCGCGATCTCGCCGAAGTAGTCTCCCGGGCCGAGTTCGGCGACCCGAACCCCGCCCTTCGTGACCTCGACCGTGCCGGCGCGCACCACGTAGACGCGGTCGCCGGCCTCACCCTCTCTGATCATGACGCCGCCCGAGGGCACCCGGAACGGGATCAGGTGCCGGGTGAGCTGCTCCTGCACGTGCTGGGGGAGCGGCGAGAAGATCGAGACCCGTCGCAGCAGATCGAATTCGGGGCCGGGGCCGACCGTGACCTCATCGATGCGGCGCAGACGTGGCCACGCCCCGAGCGCGACGATCGCCAGGATCGCGCCCGCAGCCACGAGGGCACCGGCGGCGCCGAAGACCGAGACCAGCATCGGGGCCGCCGCTGCCCCCACCGCCAGGCCGATCATCTGCAACGCCTCCTCCAGGCCGAAGACCCGAGCGAGCACCACGTCGTCGGCCCGGCGTTGCAGCAGGGTGCGACTTGCCACCGCGAACAGCCCGATCGTTGCCCCGCAGAGGGCCAGCACGGCGACCGCGATCGGCATGCTGGATGCCACCGAGAGCGCGGCGAGCGCGGCGCCCGAACCGAGCAGGGCGACCAGCACCGCCGGCGCGAGCCGCCGTACCCCCACCAGACCGACGGACCCCGCCGCGCCCAGCAACAGACCAAGGCCGAACCCGCCGGCCAGCACCCCCGCGCCGCCCTCGCCCGAGGCCAGCACGTCGATCGCCAGCAGCGCGAAGAACACGTCGAGCATGCCGACCATCACGAACTGCACGCCCCCCACCCCCAGCAGTGTGGCCACGTCGGGCTCGGCACGCGCCTGCCGGAGTCCTCCGAGGGCCTGCGAGAGGAAAGTGCTCACGTGCTCGGCGCGATGCGGTTCCTCCGGTCGTTCCTGGCGGACCCCGAGCGCTGCGATCACGGAGAGCGCCGCGACGAGGGCCATCGCCAGGACGGCGCCGCCCGGTCCCCAGCGAGCCATCAGGACCGCCCCGACCAGGGGCCCGATCAGGGTGCCGATCCCGTCCATCGTGCTCGACGCAGCGTTGGCTGCCGTCAGCTCGCCCGGGGTCGTCGCCAGGCTGGGCAGGATCGCATTGTGTGCCGGTCGCGTGAGCGTGATCACGCTCGCCGCGAGCACGGCCGCCGCGTACGCGACCGGCGCGGGAGCCTCGATGAGACACACCCCCAACACCAGGTTCGCGCAGGTCTGGAGCCCGTAGCCCAGGACGAGCGCCTTCGCCCGAGGGATGCGGTCGGCGAGCACCGATCCGATCGGCGCGACGATCGCCGCCGGCACGAGCTGGAGCACCAGGACCGCGCCCGCCTCACCCGCACCCCCTTGCTGGAAGGCGTAGACGGCGACGGCGACCCACACCGCGTACTCCTGTGTATTGAACAGCAGGAAGGCCACCAGGGCCCGACGGAGCGACCGGTTCCGGAGTGCCGTGCGCAGCACGCCGAGCGCGGCGGCCGCTCGCTCCCTCACCTTTCACGCCCCTCCACCGTCGGTTCGACCATCCTTGCGGTGCAGGCGAGAGCGGTCAAACCCCGAAGATCCTGGAACCGCGGAACGGGGCCCCGAAGGGCCCCGTTCGGCGTCGTGCGACCGGCGTTGGACTCAGAAGTCCATGTCGCCGCCGGGCATACCGCCGGCCGGCATGGCCGGCGCCTTCTCAGGCTTCTCGGCGACGACGGCCTCGGTCGTGAGGAACAGCGCGGCGATCGACGCGGCGTTCTGGAGCGCCGAGCGCGTCACCTTGGTGGGGTCGATCACGCCGAACTTCAGCATGTCGCCGTACTCACCGCTGGCCGCGTTCAGCCCATTGCCCGGGTCGAGCGCTCGCACCTTCTCGACGATCACGCCGCCCTCGAGGCCGGCGTTCACGGCGATCTGCTTCAGCGGCTCCTCGAGGGCACGGCGGACGATGCTTGCCCCCGTCGCCTCGTCTCCCTCGAGATCGACCTTGTCGAGCGCGGTCTGCGCGTTGAGCAGCGCGACACCGCCACCGGGCACGATGCCCTCCTCGACGGCAGCCTTGGTCGACTGCACCGCGTCCTCGATGCGGTGCTTCTTCTCCTTGAGCTCGACCTCGGTGGCCGCACCGACCTTGATGACCGCCACGCCGCCGGAGAGCTTGGCAAGCCGCTCCTGCAGCTTCTCGCGGTCGTAGTCGGAGTCGGTCTTCTCGATCTCACCCTTGATCTGGTTGATGCGGCCCTGGACGTCCTCGTCCTTGCCCGCGCCTTCCACGATCGTCGTCTCGTCCTTGGTCACGATGACCTTGCGGGCGGTGCCCAGCAGGTCCAGCGTGGCGTTCTCGAGCTTCAGACCGACCTCCTCAGAGATGACCGTGGCGCCCGTGAGGACCGCGATGTCCTGCAGCATGGCCTTGCGACGGTCCCCGAAGCCGGGAGCCTTCACCGAGGCGCTGCGGAACGTGCCGCGGATCTTGTTGACCACGAGGGTCGCGAGGGCCTCGCCCTCGACGTCCTCGGCGAGCACCAGCACGGGCTTGCCCGCCTGCATGACCTTCTCGAGCACCGGCAGCAGGTCCTTCACCGCCGAGATCTTCGAGTTCGCGATCAGGATGTACGGGTCCTCGAGCACCGCTTCCATGCGCTCGGAGTCCGTGACGAAGTACGGCGAGATGTAGCCCTTGTCGAAGCGCATGCCCTCGACGAAGTCGAGCTCCATGCCGAACGTGTTGGACTCCTCGACCGTGATGACGCCGTCCTTGCCGACCTTGTCGACGGCCTCGGCGATCGTCTCCCCGATCTGGGGGTCGGCCGCGGAGATCGCGCCGACGTTGGCGATCTGGGCCTTGTCGTCGACCTCCTTGGACTGGTTCTTGATCGCCTCGACGGCGAGCTCGGTCGCGCGCTCGATGCCGCGCTTCAGGCTCATCGGGTTGGCGCCCGCCGCGACGTTGCGCAGGCCTTCCTTCACGATCGCCTGGGCGAGCACGGTGGCCGTCGTCGTGCCGTCACCGGCGACGTCGTCGGTCTTCTTCGCGACCTCCTTGACCAGCTCGGCGCCGATCTTCTCCTCGGGGTCGTCGAGCTCGATCTCCTTGGCGATCGAGACACCGTCGTTCGTGATGGTGGGGGCGCCCCACTTCTTCTCGAGGACCACGTTGCGGCCCTTGGGGCCGAGCGTGATCTTCACGGCGTTGGCGAGTTGGTCCATGCCCCGCTCGAGCGCACGCCGTGCGTCCTCGTCGAAAGAGATGATCTTCGCGGCCATCCCTTCTCCTTTCCGGCTCGTCGGTCTGCCTGGTGGCGACCGGTGGATGTCTTCTCACCCTCGGTCTCCGACTGCTAGCACTCGAAGGTGTCGAGTGCTAACGATTGTAGCCGTAAACCCCCCTGGAGTGGCAAGGCATTTCCGGGAAGCAGCTGACGGGGCCCATCCCGCCCAGATGTCGGGTATCCGACACCTGGGCGGCTCGGTTCGGCGGTACGCTGCGGGAGCCGTACGAAGGAGCGTGATTGGTCACCACCACGGATTGGCGACGTCGGCTGACCGTGCCGACGGTCAGCGACGTCGCATGGAGCAGGGCCGTCCCACATCGGCTCGCCATCGTCTCGACGGAGAGCGGCGTCTCACAAGCGTGGTCATGGGACCTCGCCGAGGGCGTGCGTCGACAGGCGTCCGCCGAAGGCGTCGGCGCCGAAGAGGCGCACATCACCCCCGACGGTTCAGGCATCGTCTGGTGGCTCGATCCACAGGGTGACGAGCGAGGGCGATGGATGGTCACGCCCTTCGCAGGTGGAGATCCGAGGCCGCTCTTCCCCGGCTTGCCCGACATGTGGATGTCGGGACTCTCCCTGGTCGGTGACTCGGTCGCTGCGGGCTTCTCCGACGACGACGGCTACACGATCGTCATACGTCACGGGTCGGAGCCGAGCCGGGAGATCTACCGCAACGAGCAGCCGGCCGGAGCGGGACAGGATTGGCCGCAGGGACCCGGCGGTCTGTCGGCGGACACCTCGTTCGTCGCGATCTGGCACACGGAGGGGTCGAACATCGAGAACCCGGCGGTGCGCGTCCTCGACGCGCGCACGGGCGACCCGGTCGGCGAGGTCGCCGACGAAGGGATGGCCGTGGTCGCGGCCGGGTGGTCTCCGGTGCCGGGCGACGAGCGCCTCGTCGTGCTCCGCGAGATCGGCGGATTCACGCGGCCCTTCATGTGGTCGCCGCGCGAGGGATCGCCTCGGGAGATCGTCGTGGATCTCCCGGGCACGGTGACCCTCGCCGACTGGTTCCCCGACGGCGAGGCACTGCTGCTGCATCGCGACCACGACGCCACGCACGACCTCGTGCGGATCGACCTGGGTGACGGCGGGTTCACCGCTCTCGTCGAGCTCGGCGGCACGATCGGTGGGGCAGGCGTCCGCCCCAACGGAGACGTGTGGTTCCGTCACGAGGACGGCGTCCGGCCCCCGGCCTGGCGTGATGCGACCACCGGCACACAGGTGCTCCACCTCACCGACCCGCCGCCGTCCGGACGTCCGTGGGAGCCGATGTGGTTCGACAACCCCGCCGGCCAGCCGATCCAGGCGTGGTTCATGCGACCCGACGGGGAACCCCCCTTCCCGACCGTGGTATCGGTGCACGGCGGACCGAACTACCACAACACCGATGCGTTCGAACCGCGGCGCCAGGCCTTCGCCGACGAGGGCTACGCCGTCATGCTCGTGAACTACCGAGGGTCGACCGGTTACGGCCGAGCGTTCCGCCAGGCACTGTACGGCGACGTCGGGTTCCCCGAGTCCGAGGACATCAACGCCGGCCTCGACCATGCGATCGAGGCGGGGCTCGTCGATCCCGGACACGTGTTCCTCGAAGGATGGTCGTGGGGCGGCTATCTCGCGACCCTCAACGCCGGTCTGCACCCCGAGCGATGGCGCGGGGTCATCGCCGGCATCCCCGTGGGCGACTCGGTGGCGGCTCACTACGAGAGCGCGCCCGCTCTCCAGGCCTGGGACGTCGCGGTGATGGGTGGCACGCCGATGGAGGTCCCGGAGCTCTTCCACGAACGGAACCCGATGACCTACGTGGACCACGTGCGAGCCCCGATGCTGCTGATCGCCGGTGAGCACGACAGCCGGTGTCCGCTCGGGCAGGTGATGACCTACGCGCACGCCCTGCGGGTGCGGGGCCGCGAGGTCGACGTGCACCTGTACCCCGGTGGACACCACGCGAACGATGTCGACGAGCAGATCCGCCACGTCGAGCTGATGCTCGACTTCATGCGCCGTCACTCGTGACGGCCGGCTCGTCTCGGCGCCTGAGCAGATCCGTGATCTCGGCGGCGAGCAAGAACAGCCACATCGCGATGTAGATGAACGCGAGCAGCCCGAAGATCGCGCCGATCGTGCCGTAGAGCGCCGTGCTGCGGGTGACGACGCCCGCGACGTATGCGGCCCCGAACCGCTCGAGCACGAGGAACCCGACGGTGAAGACCGCGGCGCCCGGCAGGTGCTCACGGATCGTCGGGCCCGGTGAGGGCGTGAGAAGACGGTAGACGAGCGCCCACGTGCCGGCGCCGAACGCGGCCAGCGCGATGAACGAGGCGACCTCGACGGTCACTCCGACCACGCCTTCGACCCGCAGTCCGGTCACCCACGCCGCGGCGGTCGTGAACGCGACGAGCAAGACCACGACCGGTACGCCGATCACCGCGCCGCTCAGCCGCCCCACGACCAGGCCCGTCATGCGTGAGCTGAAGACCACGCCGAGAGCGTGGCGCACGCGGGCGACGAACCCCGACGCCGCGTAGATGATGCCGAGGAGCCCCACCACGCCGGTGCCGATCTGTGACGCGGTCGTGAGCTCGAGCTGGGTCGAGACCACCTCGTCGAACCCGGGGACCAGGTCCCCGACCGCGTCGATCAGGTCCTGCTGGACCGACTCCCCTTGCTGCTGGAACACGATGCCCACGACCGAGATCAGCAGCAACAGCAGCGGAGGGAGCGAGAGGAACGCACCGTAGGTCAGCGAGCCGGCTTCCACACCCAGCTGATCGCGCTGCACCCGGTCGGTGAGCTGGAGCGCGGGCCGCACGACCAGGCGCGCGAGCCTGGTGTCGCGACCTGCCAGGGCATCGACCCTGGCGCGGACGCGCTCGGCGAACGACCGGCGCTCAGTCGTCGAGACCCCAGCTCACGACGCGATCGACCCGCACCTCCACGATCACCGACGAGCCTTCCTCGATCGGGGCCTCGGACTCGTACTGCGGGAACTTCTCGTAGAGCAGGGCACGATCTCGCTCGAACTCGAAGCCGGTTCCGAGCACGTACGCCTCACCGTGAGCGATCACCTGCTTCAGCTGCGACCAATCCTCGTGGTACTCGTCGAAGCTGATCGCGACGTCCGGGTTCGCGCCGATATTGCGGACCTTCTGCGTATCGGCCTCGGTGGCGAAGACGAGCCGGTCGAGATCCAGCACGGTCGAGATGGGCACGACGTGCGGGCGGCCGTCGGGGTAGGTCGTCGCGAGCGCACACGTGCGGGCGCCTGCGACGAACGCCGCCTCGAGGCCGGAGAACACATGGTCGTCGATCGTCATCGCGGCTCGTTCAATCCTCGCCCGCGGCAGCTTGGTCGCGGATGTGCTCGACGATCTCGGCGTTCGCCAGCGTCGTGACGTCGCCGAGCGAGTTCCCGCGGGCCACGTCGCGGAGCAGCCGGCGCATGATCTTGCCGGACCTCGTCTTGGGCAGGTCGGGCGTGAAGATGATGTTGTCGGGCTTGGCGATCGGTCCGATCACCTTCGACACGTGCTCGCGGAGCTCGTCCAGCATGGCGGCATCGCCTTCGTAGCCCGCCTTCAGGGTGACGAACGCGACGATGCCCTCACCCTTGATCTCATGCGGCCTCGAGACCACCGCGGCCTCGGCGACCTTGTCGTTGTCGACCAAGGCAGACTCGATCTCGAACGTCGACAGTCGGTGGCCCGCGATGTTCATCACGTCGTCGATCCGGCCCAACAACCAGAAGTAGCCTTCGTCGTCGAGGCGTGCACCGTCGCCCGCCACGTAGACGTCGGGTCCGTACTGCGAGAAGTACGTCTGCACGTACCGGTCCGGATCGCCCCAGATCGTGCGGGCGATCGCTGGCCACGGGTGCCGCAGCACCAGGTACCCGCCGCCTCCCAGCCCGACGCTCGCTCCGACCTCGTCGACGACGTCGGCCTCGATGCCCGGGAACGGGAACGTCGCCGACCCTGGCTTCAGCTTCGTGATGCCCGGAAGGGGTGTGATCAAGATCGCGCCAGTCTCGGTCTGCCACCACGTGTCGACCACCGGGCATCGCTCGGTGCCGATCACCTTCCAGTACCAGACCCACGCCTCGGGGTTGATCGGCTCGCCGACCGAGCCGAGCAGCCGAAGGGAGGAGAGATCGTGCTGCTCGGGGTGCTCGGTTCCCCATCGCATGAACGCCCGGATCGCCGTCGGCGCCGTGTACAGGATCGTGACCCCGTAGCGCTCGACGATGCTCCACCAGCGATCGCGCTCGGGCCAGTCCGGGGCTCCCTCGTACATGATGCCCGTCGTGTGGTTCGCAAGCGGTCCGTAGACGATGTAGGAGTGGCCGGTGACCCAGCCGCAGTCGGCGGCGCACCAGAACACGTCGTCCTCGTGCAGGTCGAAGATCATCCGGTGCGTGGCGGCCACCTGGGTCATGTACCCCCCGGTGGTGTGAACGATGCCCTTCGGCTTTCCTGTGGTGCCGCTCGTGTACAGCAGGTACAGCGGGTCCTCGGCGTCCATGGGTTCGGGCTCGCACTCGGTCGGCTGGTCGGCGACGAGCTCGTGGTACCAGAGGTCACGGCCCTCGGTGAACGAGTGCTCGTTCCCGCACCGCTTGACCGTGATCACGTGCTCGATCGACGGACACTCCCGCACGGCCTCGTCGGCGTTGTCCTTCAGGGGCACGATCGTGCCCCGGCGCCATGCGCCGTCGGCGGTGATCAGCACCTTCGCCTCGGCGTCGATGATCCGATCCCTCAGCGCCTCGGCGCTGAACCCGCCGAAGACGACCGAGTGGGGCGCGCCGATCCGGGCGCAGGCGAGCATCGCGATCGGCAGCTCGGGCACCATGCCGAGATAGATGTTGACGCGATCCCCCCTGCGCACGCCGAGCGAGGTCAGCGCGTTCGCGAGACGGCAGACGTCGTCGAGCAGGTCGGAGTACGTGATCGTGCGGGTGTCGCCGGGCTCGCCCTCCCAATGGAACGCGACCTTCTCGCCGCCTCCGGCCTCCACGTGCCGGTCGAGGCAGTTGTACGAGGCGTTCAACTGCCCCCCCTCGAACCACTTGACCCACGGTGGAGTCCAGTTCATCACGGTGTCCCAGCGCTTGAACCACGTCAGGCGGTCGGCCTGCTCGGCCCAGAACGCCTCGTGGTCCGCGTTGGCCCGCTCGTACACCGACGCGTCGGACACGATCGCGCGCTCGGCGAAGTCCACGGGCGGTTCGAAGACGCGCAGCTCCGACAGCAGCGCCTCGATGTTCTGCGGGGTGTCGCTCATCGATCCTCCAGGGTGCGCGGGGACGCCTCGGCGGGCGAGCCAGCATCGTACGCGCGCGGCCCCGGCCGTGCGAGCCCGGATCGGCCCGCCGGTCGCGGAGGTTCCGGACCGATGGATGTGCTTGCACAGAGCGGTTCCCGGGGTGACCATCGGGCGCGAGGTTGCCCAGGGGCTGCCTCGGGTGAAAGGAGGCAGGCGATGGCCGACGAAGGCTATTGCATGAAGTGCCGGGCGAAGCGGGAGTTCGAGGGGCAGGTCGTGACCTTGAAGAACGGCCGTCCGGCCGCCCAGGGCACGTGCCCGGTCTGCGGCACGAAGCTCACCAAGATCCTCGGCATGGATGCCGCGAAGGCACGCGGCTGGTCCGCCTGATCCCGCGACCGGCTCGGCCGGTCAGTTCAGACGGGACAGGAGTTGGTCGGGTTCGATCAGCGTCGGCCCAGAGGTGACGCCCCGGTGGCGGGCCGCCAGGTCCGCCACCGTCGTCTCCTGGAAGACCTGCTGCACCGCGCGGGCGACGTCGGCCCAGAACCCTTGCAGCCCACAGCGTGAGTCCGCGAAACAGGTGTGATCGCTCGGCTCCAGGCAGAACATCGGGAAGATCTGCCCTTCGATCGCGTCGGCGATCTCGGCCATCGTGATCTCGGCCGGATCGCGCGCGAGGCGGCAGCCACCGCCCGCCCCCCGGAAGCTCTCCACCAGGCCTGCCTTGGAGAGGGCGCCAAGTTGCTGTTCCAGGAACCGCACCGGGATCTGCTGACGTTCCGCGATCTCACGGGCGGGCACCAACACCCCTTCGTCGCGCCGTTGCGCGAGTTCGATCATCGCGCGCATCGCGTATTCCAGCTTCTGCGAGACCTTCAGCACGGCGCAACCTCCTCACGCCAGCGTATGGGGGCCCCCAGCGGCCGTCAACGAGCGATCGTCGATCGTCCGGATGGGCCCGCGATTCCCACTTCTGGGTATCAATCCGCGTCGACGGCATCCGATACGCACCGTAGGGGATCCAGACGTCCCCCGACAGGAGGACACGGCGCCATGCGGCGCGTATTGGTCATCGACGACGAGCCTGACGTCAGGCTCCTGTACCGCGTGAACCTGCGCCATGCGGGATACGAGGTGCTCGAGGCCGACGACGGCGAGCAAGGGATCGAGGTCGCGCTGGAACACCTGCCCGACGCGGTCGTGCTCGACCTGATGATGCCCCGCGCCGACGGGTTCGAGGTCCTCAGGGTCCTGCGTTCCCACCCCGACGCCGGCGAGGTGCCCGTGCTGGTGCTCACGGCCGACACGCGCAGCAGCGATCACCGACTCTGCTACGAGCTCGGCGCCGACGACGTGATCACGAAGCCGTTCGTGCCGGAGGACCTCACCCAGGGCATCGGCCGGATCCTCGACGCGAGCCTCGAGGATCGGATCGCCCGGCGGTCGGAGGCGGCCGACGCCGCCGGCGAGGCCTCCCGCGGCTGACGCGGTTGAAGCCGGCCGGCTAGACGACGGGATTCGCCTCGGCGTAGTCGGTCCCGAGCAGCACCACGAGTTGCGTCCTCGGGGCGACGTCGGAACCGAGCGCCGCGCTGAGCGGCTTGACCTGGGCCTCGACACCCTTGAGGAACCGTGCCGCCAGGTGGTCGGCGTCGACCTCGTTCTGCTCCGCGTCGTCGCCCGCGCGGAAGTAGACGATCGTCGTCGTGACCGGCTTCTGGGCTGCGTCGGCCGCCGGGAGCGCCGCAACGTATCCCTTGCCCTCCAGGAAGTCCTCGACCTGCGACGCCAACCCGACCTCGCTGGTGCCGTTGAGGACCTGGATCATCACGCCGTCGACCTGTGGTGCGAGCTCGGGTGGGGCGCTCTCGCTCGCGGAGGGTGACGCGGAGCCGGACGGCGACGCGGATCCCGATTCCGTCGGTTCCACGACCTCGGTGCCGCCGCCGGCGAGGACGGCGTCGTCATCGCCGAATCCGTTGAGGATGATGGCGACGCCACCCACGACGAGGGCGACGAGCACGGCCAGACGCGCGGGGCTCAGGTTCACGCGGCCCATCCTACCCCAGTGTCCGGACCCCGCCCCGATCTAGAGCCGGACGCCGAGCTGTCCGGCCACCCGCCGCCGACGCCGCGCGTCGCGGACCCTGAGGAGGCGGCGAACCAGCATCGGGTCGTACGTGAGGGCCTCCGGCCGCTCGAGGACGCGGTTGAGCAGCTGGTGGTAGCGCGCGGGCGAGAAGTCGAACCGCTCCCGGATCGCTCGTTCCTTCGGGATGTCGAGCTTCCAGCTCTCGCGCTCGAAGTCGAGGAGTGCGCGGGAACGCTCGTCGAGAGCGCCGCGGATCGGGGGAGTCACATCCATCACGCACGAGCGTATCCGCGGGCACCGACGGTTCAAGCACCCGCGCGTCTTCGGCCCGGGCACGGGGTACAGCGCCCGACCCGGACGGCCGACATCCATGGAGAGGAGAACGACGAGGTTCCGAGCTGGAGACCTCCTGGTGGGAGGATGAACACCCGCACGACGGGAGACGACCGCGGTGGTTGAAGGGGCGCGGACCGACGAGGTCCGAGGCGAGGCGAACGAGGGCACCGACCGTTTCCGGTCGGCCGCACAGCTGAACATGCTGCACAGCCTCGCCGCGAAGCTGAGCGGGCTCGGCAGCGTCGAGGCGATCGGCGAAGCGATCGCGGCCGAGCTGCGCACGATCGTCGAGTATCACAACTGCCGCGTGTACCTGCTGCAGCCGGACGGACGAACGCTGTTGCCGATCGCGTTCCGCGGCGAGTACTTCGCGGAGTACGAGGCGGAGACCCTCGAGGAGCTCGTGACCCAGGTAGGGGAAGGCATGACCGGCTGGGTCGCCGAGACCGGCCGCTCCCTGCTGACGCCCAACGCGCAGGAGGTCGAGTTCGCGGTCCAGATCGAGGGGACCGACGACATCGTGGAATCGATGCTGCTCGTGCCCACGAAGCTGGGGAACAGGGTCAATGGGGTGATCGTGCTCTCCAGCATCGGGTACGGGAGGTTCGACGAGCTCGACCAGCAGGTCGTGGAGGTGCTCGCGCCCCACGCAGCCGCCGCGTTCGAGAACGCGATCCTTCTGGCGGCCGAGCGTGACGCGGCGCAGACCTCCGCGGCACTACTCGAGCTCTCGCAACGTCTCGTCGGTCGCCACGCCGTGGGCGACATCTTCCAGGAGGCGATCGAGACGATCCCCTCGCTCGTGCCCTGCGCGGCGGTCTGCGCCTACGTCCGTGACGAGGAGAGCGGCAACTTCCGCGTCGCGCGGCTGCACGTCGTGGAGCCGGGCCTCGCTCGGCCCAGGGCCGAGATCGCCGACGTGCCCGCCGAGGTGGCCGCCTCCTTCCTCTTCGCCGACCTCGAGCCGTTCTCGATCGACGTCGACGTGGTCGATCAGGTCCCTCGCGATCTCTGGGTCGTCACCGAGGCGCGCTCGGTCCTGGTCGCGCCTCTGCGGTGGGAACCGGATGGCTTCGGCGCGATCGTGATGATCGCCGGGGGGGCCGACGAGCGGTTCGACCGGCGGACGATCGGTCTCGCCCAGGGCATCGCGAACATCGCGTCGCTGGCGCTCGGCACCGCCCGCCGCCTCTCCGAGCTGGAGCGCTTCCACGAGCTCGTCGCGAGCCTCGACGCGGTCTTCTGGGAGGCGGATGCCACGAGCCTGGCGTTCACGTTCCTGGGTGGGCGGGTCGACGACATGCTGGGGCCGGGGGCCTCGTCGTGGCCCGATGACGGGCGCGCGTGGGGTGGCCACGTCGCCGACGACGACCGGGCCGCGACCCTGGAGGCTTGCCGGGCAACGATCGAGCGCGGCGAGGATCGCTCGCTCGACTATCGGATCGCGACACCCGACGGCAGCACCGTGTGGGTCCGCGACGTCGTGCACGTCGTGCGTGGTGCGCAGGGCCCCCGTGAGCTGCGTGGGCTGATGGTCGACATCACCGAGCGCAAGCGGGCGGAACAGGCGCTGCGAACGAGCGAGCGGAAGTACTCCGAAGCCTTCCGTCGAGAGCGGGAGGCCACACAGCGCCTGCGGAGCCTCGACGAGATGAAGAACACGTTCCTGGAGGCCGTCTCGCACGATCTCCGCACCCCCCTGACCGCGATCCTCGGATCGGCGTTGACCCTGGAGAGCTCGGGGCCGGACCTGGCCTCCGAGGATGCGCTCGACCTCGTCGGTCGGATCGCGGCGAACGCCCGGAAGCTGGAACGCCTGCTCGGAGACCTGCTCGACCTGGACCGGCTCCAGCGCGGCATCATCGCTCCGCAACGTCGCCCGACCGACCTCGCGACGCTGATCGCTCGGGCCGTGGAGGAGACCGACGACCAGGGCGGCCACGAGATCGTGACCGAGGTCGCCCCCGGCACGTTCCTGCTCGACGCGGCGAAGGTGGAGCGGATCGTGGAGAACCTCTTGTCGAACGCGCTGCGACATACGCCGCCCGGCACGCGCGTATGGGTCCGAGCCGCCCCGGCCGACGGCGGGGTGTCGATCACCGTGGAGGACGCCGGCCCCGGCGTGCCCGAGGATCTGCACGACGCGGTCTTCGAGCCCTTCCGCCAAGCCCCGGGATCGTCGTCCGAGCATTCACCGGGCGTCGGGATCGGCCTCTCGCTGGTGCGTCGGTTCGCGGAGCTGCACGGCGGGCAGGCGTGGCTCGAGGCCCGCGAGGGCGGGGGCTCCTCGTTCCGGGTCTTCCTGTCGGAGGCGTGACCCACCGGCGTCGATGAGCGCCGGGCGGCGGGGGGTACAGCCGCCGCCCGGCGCACGCGCCGTCGAAGCTTCCAGGGGGGTGGTCGCGACGACGGCGCGAGTCAACACCCCCGATCAGATGAACAGCGTCACGGCGTCCTGCGCCTCGAGCAGGGCGGTCGTGGCGCCGGCAGGCTCCTCGATCCCGTCGATCAGGTCGTCCTTCGTGAGCCCGAGCAGATCCATCGTCATCTGGCATGGCACGAGGTGCACCCCGAGATCGCGGGCGACCTCGAGCAACTCGTCGGGCGATGCAACGTGGTGCTCCTCGGCGAGCTTCTTCATCATCGCGGGGCCGGCACCGACGAAGTTCATCTTGCCGAGCTTCAGGTGTTCGGTGCCGCCACGATTCATCATCGACATCATCTTCTGCATCCAGTTCTCGCCGGTGATGTGCACCTCGTTGCGCACCAGCGGGAACAGACCCCAGAAGGTGAAGAAGATCGTCGTCTCCATGCCCATGGCCGCGCCGGTCGTGCCGAGGATGAAGGTCGGCCAGATCTTGTCCAGGTCGCCCGACCAGGCCATGATCACGAGCTTCTTGTGCGGAACGTGCTCGAGCTGCGCCGGCGCGGGCGCTTCGAGCGTGGCTTGCATCGCCGTCATCGGACTCACCCCTTCTTCCTGATCACGAAGCGGTAGACGCCACCGTCCTCGCCCTGCTCGACCAGCTCGTGGCCCGTCGACGTGCACCACGCGTTGAAATCGGGAACCGCGCCGGGGTCGGTGGCGAGGGACTCGATCAGCTCGCCCGGCTGCAGGTCACGGATCGCCTGGGCGGTCTTCGCGATCGGCAGTGGGCAGGAGAGCCCCTTCAGGTCCAGGGTCTTGGTGATCGTCTCGTCCATCGAACTCACTCCTTCTTGGCTATCGCTTCGCTGCTTGAGCCACTCACTCCTTCTTGGCTATCGCTTCGCTGCTTGAGCCACTCACTCCTTCTTGGCTATCGCTTCGCTGCTTGAGCCACTCACTCCTTCGTTGGCTTCGCCGCGGGGGGCTTCGAGAACGGCGCGTTCTCGGGGATGCGTCCCTGAGGCACCGTCTCCCAGTACATGCGGTTGAACAGCCACTTCGCGGTGTGCCAGGCGCGGTTGGGCTTCGGTGGCTCCGGCGGGTGGTCGTAGTCGAACCGCAGCGACGTCGCCTGGCCGTTGCCGGTCTCGAGGAAGCACATCACCCGGCCGCCGTAGTTCTCCTTCGGGGCGGAGCCGTTCACGAGCGACGCGATGCGGCTCGCGATCACGGGCGCCTCGAAGTGCGCGGTCGATCCCGACTTCGAGATCGGCAGGTTCGTCGCGTCGCCGAGGCCGAAGATGCGCTCGTGCCCCTCGACGTTGAGCGTGTGCTTGTCGGTGGGCAGCCATCCGCCGGGATCGCCGAGCTCGGAGTCGATCACGACCTGGGCCCCCTTGTGAGGCGGCACGAGCACGAGCAGGTCGTATTCCTGCTTCTCGCCCTCGAGCGACTCGACCACGCCGGCACTCGGATCGACAGCCTCCACGTTGAAGAAGGTCGTGAGGCCGATGCCGCGTTCGTCCATGTACGGCTGGATCAGCTTCGAGGCGCTCTCGATCGTGAACGCCCGGTTCAGCGGGGATAGCAGCTCGATCTCGCTCTTGTCGCGGACACCCTTGTGCCGCAGGTACTCCTCGACCATGAACGTGAACTCGACGGGCGCCGGCGGGCACTTGTACGGGATGCCGGCGACGCCGACCTTGAGCCGGCCACCGTCGAACCGGCGGAGCTCCTGCGCCAGCCGCTCCGCACCGTCGAGCGAGTAGAACTCGAACGCGCCTTCGGAGAGGCCGGGGATCTGCTCGGGAACGAGCCGAGACCCGGTCGCGACCACCAGGTAGTCCCATTCGAGGCTCCCGCCGCGTTCGAGCTGGACGGTGCCCGCGTCGGGATGGATGCGCACCGCCTTCTCGATCGCGAGGTCGACCCCCGGGCGCAGCAGGGTGCGCTCCTCGCGGCTCAGCCAATGGCCCTTCGCCTCGCCGAGCGCGACGTAGAGGTAGCCGGGCTGGTAGTCGTGCATGCCGGTGGGATCGACCACCGTCACGCGCGCGTCACGGCCCAGCTCCTTGTCGAGCAGGTTCGCGACCAGGGTGCCGCCGACGCCGCCCCCCAGCACCACCACGCGTGCCGGCATCGTCGGTCACCTCACCTTCCGGATGATGAACCGTGTGAACCCGTCGTCCGGCACGACCTCGATGAGCTCGTGCTGGGCCTTGGCGACCCACGCCGGGATGTCGGTCTTCGAGCCCTCGTCGCTCGAGAGCACCTCGATCACGTCGCCGACCTGCCCCTCGCGGATCGCGCCGATCAGGGTCATCAGCGGTCCGGGGCATGCCATGCCCTTCGCGTCGATCGACCTGGTCACTTCCGTCGTCGTCATCGTCGCCACCTCCATGTCGTCAGATGAACGTCACGGGGCCGTCGGCTTCCATGAAGAAGCTCGCGACGCCCCAGATGCCGTCGACCATCGGATCGAGGTCGTCGGCCGTGATGTGGAACATCTCCATCGAGTCCGCGCAGGCCTGGATGCGCACCTCGCCGAGGTCTTTGGCCTGGCGGAAGAGCTCGCTCCAGTGCGTCTTGCCCTGGTCGCGCATCGCTCGCTCGCCCTCGGGACCCGCCTCCGGCGATACCCCGTGGTCCTTCAGGATGCGGTCGGCCCGGAACGCGTCGAGCGCCCAGTACTGCAGGAAGACGTCGACGGGACGAGCCATCGCCGCCGCTCCCACCGTCAACACCGCGGCGGCCTGCAACTTGTCGTCGGTGCCGGAGAACAAGACCAGCGAGAGCCGATCGTCGGTGCTCATGGCGTACCCCTTCCGTTCGTACCCCTGTGTCGTCACCGTCAGCATCGAACGGATCGGGGCGGTGCACTGGGGGCGTGGGGCCCCCCACGGCAGGGACCGTCGGTACCCCGCGAAGGGAATACGTCGACGTCCGCGGCGGTTCCCGGCGGGGCTACGATGCGCCCGTGCTCGACCTCTGGATCGCCTCGGCCACGGTCGTCGATGGGACCGGCGCCCCCGCCTACCCCGCGTCGGTGGGCGTTGACAGCGGCCGCATCGCGGTGATCACCCGCGACCCCGTGGACCCCGAACCTCCGGCGGAGCACCGACTCGACGGCGCCGGCCTCGTGCTCTCCCCCGGCTTCGTCGACGTGCACAACCACTCGGACCTCGGCCCACTCGTGGACCCGACGATGCCCTCGACGGTGCGCCAAGGCGTGACGAGCGTGGTCGTCGGCAACTGCGGGATGTCGCCGTTCCCCGCATCGTCGGCGACCGAGCTCGCATCGTGGGCCGGAGGAGACCCCGCCGAGATGGATCTGGACTTCGGATCGTTCGGGCGGTTCCTGGAGCGGGTCGAGGCATCGGAGCCCGCCGTGAACGTCGCGGCGCTGGTCGGTCACGGATCGGTGCGCGACCTCGTGATGGGGCTCGAGCGACGTGTCCCTACCGACGAGGAACTCGCCGCGATGCGACGGAAGGTCGCCGAAGCGATGGACGCCGGTGCGATCGGCCTCTCGACCGGCCTGATCTACGTGCCCGGCATGTACTCGTCGACCGACGAGATCGTCGCCCTCACCGAGGAAGCCGCCCGCGCCGGCGGCATCTACGCGTCGCACATCCGCGGCGAGGGCGCCCACCTCTTCCGCGCCGTGAACGAGGCGATCGAGATCGGACGCCGCGCCGGGCTCGGGGTGCACGTGAGCCACCTGAAGTGCGAGACCTCGCACATGTGGGGCCGGGCGAACGAACTGCTGGCCCTGGTGCACGACGGGGACGACGTGACCGGCGACCAGTACCCGTACGCGGCATGGGCATCCGTGCTCTGGTCCCTGCTCCCGGAGTGGGCGCCCGTCGCGGAGCTCCCGGCGATGCTGGCCGACCGCGCCACCCGAGATCGGCTGATCGCGTCCGTCGAGCAGGGCGAGGGCGACGCGTTCCAGTCGTCGGTCGACGGGGTCGGTTGGGACCGGATCGTGATCGAGGAGACCGCCGACCGGGGATGCAACGGGCTCGACGTCGCGGCGATCGCCGAACGGCGAGGGGTCCAGCCGGTCGAGGCGTTCTTCCAGCTGCTGGTCGAGGAGCCCAGCACCTCCTGCATCGGCCACGCGATGCACGAGGACGACGTCCGCACGATCCTGGCCGACCCGGAGATCATGGTGGCGTCTGATGCCGTCTCGGTCGCACCCGACGGACCGATGGCCGACGTCCCCGTGCACCCGCGCACGTACGGGACCTTCCCCCGCGTGCTGGGGCCCGCGGTCCGAGAGGGTGTGCTCTCGCTGGAAGCAGCCGTTCGCACGATGACCTCGCTGCCGGCAGACCGCTTCGGCCTCTCCGGTCGGGGGCGCGTCGAGGAAGGCGCATGGGCCGATCTCACGTTGTTCGACCCCGACACCGTGACCGATCGCTCGACGTTCGAACGGCCGCATGCGTTCCCCGACGGCTTCGACGCCGTGATCGTGGGGGGCGCGATCGCGTGGCAGCGAGGGGACGACCGCATCCGGCGGGCGGGACGGGTCCTCCACCGTGACGAGGGTTAGGTTCCCCGGCGTGGGCGATGCGGACCTGAACCGATCCCTGTGGGACGAGCGAGCCGGGCTGCACGGCCAGGACGACTACTACGACGTCGCCGGCTTCCTGGCAGGCGGATCGTCGCTCGCGGAGCGCGAGCTCGACGAGGTGCGAGCGGCGGTGGGCGACGTCGACGGGCTCGACGTCCTGCACCTGCAGTGCCACTTCGGGCTCGACACGCTGTCGTTCGCTCGCCTGGGCGCGAGGGCGACCGGTCTCGACTTCTCTCCGGTGGCCGTCGAGCGGGCTCGTGGACTCGCCGCTCAGGCCGGCCTCGACACCGCCTTCGTGGAGGCCGACTCCCAGCACCTCCCGAACGACCTCGAGGGTCGCTTCGACCTCGTCTTCGCGTCGTACGGCGTGCTGTGTTGGATCGCCGACATCGACGCGTGGATGCGCTCCGCGTCCGCGGCGCTGCGGATTGGGGGGCGACTCGTGCTGATCGACCTCCATCCCGCCTCGCAGATGGTCGGAGGCCTCGACCCGTTGGAGTTCGACTTCCCCTACCTCGGGGCGGAGCCCCAGCGCTTCGAGGCCTCGGGCTCGTACGCAACACCAGACGCCGACACCACCGCGAACACGTCGGTCGAGTACGCCCATGGGCTCGGCGAGATCGTCACGGCCGCGGTCGGCGCGGGCTTGCGCATCGACGCGGTGACCGAGTGGCTCGACGAGGCGTTCGATCCGCGCGGCGGCATCCTGACGGTCGAGGACGACGGGCGGTTCCGCCTGCGGCTCGGAGGCGATCACCCGTTGCCCCTGACGTTCTCGCTACGGACCACGAAGACGTAGCGGCCCCGCTCACTCCCCCGGACAGGTTCCCCACAGGCCGGCCTGTTCCTCGCGCGCTCGCCGTTGGGCCGTCGTGAAGCGGTCGACGTAGCGAACGTTGGGAGGGAACGTCGCGAGCACCGCGTACCCCTCCTGCAGGATGCGCTCGTTGAAGAGGCCGTCGTCGACCCAGACGTATGCGAGGGTGCGGTCGAAGCGATCGGTCCGCTCCACGTCGAACTCGAGCTCGACGTCCCGACCACCGATGCCCTCGGCCGTGTACCGCGTCGCCTGCTCGCCGAAGCACTCCTCGTCGGTGTAGGGGCCGTCCTTCTCGGGGGTGTCGATGCCGATCAGGCGCACGGGCGTCTCTTCGCCGTTCAGATCGACGCGGATCGTGTCGCCGTCGACCACCTCGATGACGAGCACCGTCGTTCGCGTCTCGCCGTTTCCGTCCCCTTCGGGGTCGTCGAACCCCTCCGTACATGCGGTCGCCAGCACGACCGTGAGGATCGCGAGAAGGGCAAACGAACGGAGACGTCGACTCGGCGGCGGCACGCGCGGAACGCTACCGTAGCGCCGTGGAGGGAGCCGATCCGCGCTCGCTCGGGTTCGATCCCGACGACATCGGGTTCGTCGCCGACCCGTACCCGGCGTACGAGCGCCTGCGTGCGACGGCGCCGATCCTCTACGACGAGGCCACCGACCACTGGCTCGTGACCCGATACGACGACGTGAACGCGATGCTGCGCGATCGTCGGTTCGGCCGCACGTACCTGCACACGGCGACGCACGAGGAGATGGGCCGCGAGCCGCCCTCGTCGTCACTCGACCCCTTCTGGCATCTGATCAACCACGGCATCCTCGACATGGAACCTCCCGATCACACGCGGGTGCGCCGGCTCGTGTCGAAGGCGTTCACGCCCCGCATGGTCGAGTCGATGCGCGCGCCCGTGCAGGAGCTGACCGACGAACTGGTCGACACGGTCGCGGGCGGGGGTACGTTCGACCTGCTCCCGGCGATCGCCGAACCGCTCCCGGTGGCGGTGATCGCCGAGCTGCTCGGCGTGCCTCGCTCCGACCGCCACCTGCTACGGCCGTGGTCCGCCGACATCTGCCGTATGTACGAGCTGCACCCGACCGAGGAAGACGCCGCAGTCGCCGTGGCCGCGAGCGTCGAGTTCTCCGACTACCTGCGCGCCCTGTCGCGCGAGCGGCGTGCCACGCCGACCGGCGACCTGATCAGCGAGCTGGCGCTCGTGGTGGACGAGGAGGAGCGGCTCACCGAGGACGAGCTGATCGGCACGTGCGTGCTGCTGCTGAACGCGGGCCACGAGGCCACGGTGAACGTGACGGGCAATGGGTGGTGGGCGCTGTTCCGCACCCCCGGCGCGCTCGATCGCCTCCGCGCCGAGCCGGCGCTCGTGCCGTCAGCGGTCGAGGAGCTGATGCGATGGGACACGCCGCTGCAGCTGTTCGAGCGCTGGGTGCTCGAGGACGTCGAGATCCACGGCGTGCGCGTGCCTCGCGGCGCGGAGCTCGGCCTCGTCTTTGGGTCTGCCAACCGCGATCCCGCGGTCTTCGACTCGCCGGACGAGTTGCGCCTCGACCGCGAACCCAACCCTCATGTCACGTTCGGCGCGGGCATCCACTTCTGTCTGGGGGCGCCGCTGGCCCGCCTCGAGCTCCAGACGTCGTTCGCGACGGTGTTGCGCCGCCTCCCCGACCTCGAACTCGACGACGAACCGCGCTGGAATCCCGGCTACATCATCCGCGGGTTGCAGTCACTGCGCGTGACCTGCTGAGACGGCGGCGTGAGCCCCAGTGTTCGTTCAGAGAGTGGAACAGGATCAAGGGGAAGCGAGCCCCTGCGTTACGTCGGGGCGAGCGCATTCCCGTCTTGGCGTGGCTACCCGTATCGGATGGGATGGGAGGGGCACGATGGGTCGAGCAGGAAGGGGGCAGCTGGTGAACGAAAACGAGCGACTGGTTAGGGGCGTCTACGACGCGCAAGCGCGGGGAGACATCGACGCGTACCTCGACTCGCTCTCCGAGGACTTCGTCCTCCACATCCCGGGGCGATCCCAGATCGCCGGAGACTACCGGGGCAAGGAGGAGATGCGTCGCCACTTCGCCGATATCGCCCAGCTGTCTGGCGGAACCTTCCGAACCGCAGTGCACGACGTCATCGCTGGAGAAGATCACGCCGTCGGACTGATCGACGCCAGGACGTTGAGAGCCGGCGACGTCATAGATCTCCCCCGCATTCATGTCTGGCACGTGAGGTCTGGCGCGCTCTCGGAGCTGTGGCTACACCCGAGTGATCAATACTCGTTCGATCGCTACTGGGGGTAGGACCTCGGGGGACCTCGCTGTCGGGTGCGCGGTTGTGATCACGCCGACGTCCCGTCGGTCAAGTTGGGGTCGCACAATCGGTCGTCCGGGCCACTGCGCGGCGCATGCACTCGTGGCAGGCTCGGGGAGTCGTCGAGGGTGTCCGGGGGGAAGGCTCCCAGAAGGGCGACGCCGAGAGGCTGCGGGGTCTTCCGACCTGCCTCACCACAATGCGGTCACTGTGACGTGACGTGAGAACGGCGGGACGACTCTCTGGAGCCACGCGGCTCTCGGACCTGGGATAGACGACCGCTTGGGTCTATCGGCTGGCCCGAGGCACCTGAGGAGGGAGATCATCGTGGATTACGCTGATCCACTCGCAGAGTTCGTGGAGAGAGTGAGGAACGTCTACCTGCCCACGTACGTCGCGCATCTCGATCGCAGGTACATCGGCCGCGTGGTGCCCGGCCTCCCGCTGAGCTTCGACCCGGACGAGATTAAGACGAGCGCCGAGACCGCGGCTGGATTCCTCCGGGCGGTGGAGGAGGGACCCGTCGAGCGCAGACCGACCTCGTTCGGCCTTCCGAAGGACCGATCCAAGGGCCGATGTCCTCTCTTCGATAGGCCGACCTCGAAAGGGCGTCTCCCGTTCCTCAACGAGGGACCGATCGACGTCGCCGCGGCCGGTCTGCTCGCCCTCGACCTCGGCTGGCCCCAAGAGCAGCTCGGCTTCCGGTCCCGCCTCGGGTACTTCGATATCTCCGCCTACGGTCCCCAGGACGACCCGACGATGAAGAACCAACTCGTGATCGCCGGTGAGACGAAGTGGAAGCAGTCGGAGGTAAGCCAGCTCATGGAGGACCTCCCTCAATGTGGCGGGCTCGGCGCACACGACAAGGAGACGTGCAGCGTTACGCTGAAGCGCCGAAGCGGCAACCATCACAACAAGTGCAGAGGGCTGATCAAGCTGCGCCCTCAGTTCTTGTGGCTCATCGGTCCGCAGCAGCGTCACGTGTTCCGGCTTCAGTACAAGGGCTCGAAGCGGGTCGTGCTCATACCCGAACCCGAGGACGCACTGCGATGCGATGTCGCTACCGACATGCCGGACGTGACCGTTCCGGCGTTGGCGGCGGGCCTGTGAACGTCGTCACGAGCGCGTCGGGGCGGCGATCTCGCCGTGCCGCCGACTGAGTCCTCCTAGCCCGACTACCTACTGACCCCGCTCGACGATCCGAAGGAAGGTCCGCCTTCCACGCCGCATGCACCCGTCGAGCGTTGTGATGGGCAACCATCCTTCGATCTTCGTCACGATCGTGCTCGCCTCGTGGTCGGTCGCGGAGTCGGGCCTGCAGTCTTGTGGAGCCGGTGTGAGGGTTCGGCTGATGCGTGACGGAATGACTTCGCCTGATCCGGCGGACTTGTACCTGTGGGATACTGAGAGGATACGCCCTCGATACATGACCGAACCGTGACGGATTCGTGACGCCGTGACCGTCACGGGCCGTGGCTAGGATCAGGTGGCTCGGTGATTGTCCGCCGAGCGGTGTTCACGGGAGGCGCGTCTGGGCGAGCGTTCGCCAGCCGTATCGCTCGGTCGAGACCCGCCGCGCAGGGCCGTCCTGGGATGAAGCCGGGGCGGCCCGCTCCTTGTCAGGACTGCCGTGAGCGCGGCTTGAGCGGCGCAGGAGCAGGGGACACGAGCCCCGCCCGAACGCGAGCCGCGTAGACCGATCCACAGCGAGCGGAGCAGGTCACGTGACGCCGTGAGAAGGGCAGAAACGGCTGCTGACAGACGGCGCAGGGCCGGTACTCGTAGTGAGGGATTCGGTCGAGGTCGCGGGCTCGGACATCCACGTGCCCGGTTGTTTCGCGTGCACGGTACATGGGGTTCGGACTCCTCGTGGGCGAATGCCCGACCCCATCTTCTCGGCCTCTACCGGTTGGTAGACAATCCCCTACCGAGAGGAACCGATTCACCTATAGGCTGACGCGGATCCGGCCTTCGAGGGGGGAACGGGATGAGGCGGTTCAGCGTGGTGGCGGGCATCATCGTCGTCGGGGTGCTTGCGGCCTCGTGTGGCGGCCAGGAGGAGGCTTCGACCCCCGCGGGGGGAGATGAACCCTCAGGTGCGACCGGGATCGCCGGCAACGAGGGCGGATCGGCGGCCGTCACCCTCGGCGGCACGACGCACGAGTTCGGCGACAACCGAGGGTGCACCCTTCCGACCGGGACCATCATCGCCACGTTCGAGAACGGCGACGACTCGATCAGCATGACCTCCTCGGAAACCGACGGCGTCGTCCTGATCCGCATGACGCTCGACGGCGTTACGTGGAGCTACTCGGGGCGCGACCTCCCCGATGTCTCGGGCAACACCGTGAACTGGTCTGGCGACGTATCGCCGCAGGATCAAGGCCAAGTCAAGGAGGCGGCGACGGTCACGATCACCTGCTAGCGTGCCCGCGCCTATGCTTCGCGGGTGAACACCTGCCACGCGTGCGGTGCCGAGAACCAGCCCGGGGCGCGGTTCTGCGCGTCGTGAGGGTCGCCCAGGCTGCGGAGCTCTACGACGTTCTCATCCGCTTCCTCGGCCAGACCGGGCTTCGGTGGGGCGAGGCGGTGGCGATCAGGGGACGCGACCTCGACCTGGCTCGTCGCCGCGTCCTTACGCCGCTCGATGGCGGAGACGAACGAGCGGCTGATCTTCGGTCCGACGAAGAGCCTCGCCGAAGGCGGTTCAGACCGTGCTCGGTCACGGCACAGCCGCGTTCACGTTCACGACCTACGGCCACGTCTTCCCCAGCGACCTCGACGCCCTGGGGGAAGCTCTCGGGGCGACCTGGGATCAGGCGAGTCGTGACGTAGACGTGACGAACCTCGACGCCGCTAGGGCCGCGAGAGCCGCGAGAGCCGCAGACTCTGACCTGCGGGTTCTTTGAGCCGGCGGTCGGATTCGAACCGACGACCTACCGATTACAAGTCGGTTGCGCTACCGGACTGCGCCACGCCGGCCGGGCCCGGATTCTACCCCGCGCGGGTCCGGGCTCAGCGAGCCCGGGGCACGACGTAGGCGTAGAGCACGGCGGCCAGCGCGGCCGCAGCGTTCAACGATCCGACCTTCCCGCGCATGGGCAGCGAGAGCAGATGGTCACACCGCTCGCGAGTGAGCCTCGCCATACCCTCCCCCTCGCTGCCGATCACCACGGCCACCCGTCCTTCGGGGCACGCCTCGTCGTACACGGTGGAGTCGGCACGCTCGTCGAGTCCGACGACCCAGAAGCCGGCCACCTGCAGCCGTTCGATGGCTCGAGCGACGTTGGCGACGCGAGCGTGCGGCAGGTGCACGAGCGCCCCGGCAGACGCACGCACAGCGGCCGGTGTGACCTCAGCGGCGCGGCGCGTCCTCGTCACCAGCATCGCGGCACCGGCCGCCTCGGCCGATCGCGCCGCGGCGCCGAGGTTCTGCGGATCGGTGATGCCGTCGAGGACGACCACGAGCGCGTCCTCCTCGAACGGGAACGTCGCGAGGTCGCGCTCCCCCAGGGTCTCGGTGGCCTCGGCCCCGATGCGGGCCACCACCCCCTGATGCTCGTCGGCCAGCGCATCCAGCGTGGCCCGTGGCACGGTTCGCACGGGCACGCCGTCGTCGTGCGCCTGCTCAAGGACCGACCGCATCACCTGCGTGACCTTGGGCGAGGACACGATCAACACCTCCGAGACCCGGCCGGCGCGCATCGCTTCCGTCACGGCTCGACGCCCCGAGATCACCTGGTGCGTCGCCCCCGCGCCGGACGGACGGCGGCGTCTCGCCCGATCGCGTTCACGGCTCATGCGATGACCGCGACGGCCATGCAGCCGACACCGTCGCCCACGAGGCCGAGGCCTTCCGGCCTCGTCGCCTTCACCGACATGGCCTCGACGGGGATCGCGAGGGCCTCGGCCAACCTCGAGCGCAGGTCGTCGCGGCTCGGCGCGATCGATGGTCGCTCACAGACGACCGTCACGTCGCACGACCGCACCGTGTACCTCGCCCCATGCACGAGCTCGAGCGTCCTCGCCAGCAACGCCAGCCCTGCGATGCCGGCCAGCGACGGATCGCTCTCGGGGAAGTGGCTGCCGACGTCGCCGAGGGCCGCAGCTCCCAGCAGCGCATCGGCGATCGCATGACACACCACGTCTCCGTCGGAATGACCGGCGAGGCCCCGCTCGCCGTCGAAGGCGACCCCGCCCAGCACGAGGCGCCGACCGTCCGTCGCCCACGGATGCACATCGAACCCCAGGCCGACCCGGGGCACGACCTCACTCACCGGGGCCACCCATGCGCGCGTCGGCGTTGGCGAGGTCGAACAGGGTCGTGATCTTGACGTTGTTGGGATCGCCCGGAACCGCGGCCACCGCGATCCCGTCGTTCTCGAGGGCGGCCGAGTCGTCCGTGAGGACCAGGCCTGCCTCGGCGGCGCGACGATGTGCCGCCCGCAACGCGGTCACTTCGAACGCCTGCGGCGTCTGGGCAAGCGCGAGCCGCTCGCGGTCGAGGGTACCGACAACAAGCCCCTCGGCGACCTGCTTCACCGTGTCGGCCACGGGCGAGACGGGGACCGCGCCGGGTGTGCGCTCGCTCACCGCCGCGATGACGGCCGTGAACAGGTCCGGGGGCGCGAACGGGCGCGCCGCATCGTGGATCGCCACGACGGACGTCCCGGAGGACACCGCGTCGAGGGCGGCCCGCACCGATGCCTGGCGCGTCTCGCCCCCGGTCACCACGAGTACGGGAACACCACACCCCTCGAGACAGCGCTCCGCTCGTTCCTCCCAGCCCACCGGCGCGGCAACGATCACGGCTCCGACCAGCGGCGACGCCGCCGCCGCACCGACGGCCACCGAGATCATCGGACGCCCACCGATCGACAGGAACGCCTTCGGTTCCTCGGCCCCGACCCGGCGGCCCGCGCCCGCGGCGAGCACGATCGCGACGGCCTTCCCGTCACCCGGTTCCATGCGCGAAGCATGGCAGACCGGCCGAGGACGCGGGACCTAGTCTGCCGAGGACGCCGTCTCGGACACGAGGGCCGCGAACACCATGCGCCCCGTGGTCGTCTGGATCACGTTCGTGACGCGGATGTCGGGCGAGGCACCGATCATCTCGACGGCCTTCTCGACCACGACCATCGTGCCGTCGTCGAGGTATCCGACCGCTTGGCCGTGCTCGCGCCCCTCCTTCACGAGCCGCACGGAGATCTCGTCACCCGCCGTGTACGGCACCCGGAACTTCGATGCCAGCGCGTTGATCTGGGCGACCGGCACCCGCAACGCCTCCGCGACCTTGGCCAGGTTGTGGTCGACCGTGATCAGGGACGCGCCGCGTTCCCGGGCGAGGCGTACGAGCGCCGCGTCGACGTCCATCACCCCGACCTCCTCGACGAGCTGGAACTGCACCGTTGGCGCCTTCTGCAGCTCGACGAGCACGTCGAGGCCGCGTCGACCGCGCTGACGACGTCGAGGATCGCTCGCGTCGCTGATCGACTGCAGCTCGCGCAACACGCCGTCGTGCAGCAGCACCGTGCCGCTGACGAATCCCGTCGCGACCAGGTCGAGCACGCGCCCGTCGATCAACGCGCTCGTGTCGAGCACGTGCAGGTCGCCGCGTGCAGCGACCGAGGCCCTCGGCTTCATGCCGACCAGCCCGAAGATGTCCTCGTACTTCGACTCGCCCACCCGGAACCCGAGCGAACCGCACACGAGGTAGACGAAGATGATCGCCGGCCACGCCGCGCCGCTGGGGACCAGCAGCAGCGGGATCATCAGCAGACCGGCGACGATGAGGCCGACGATGAGGCCGACCACTCCCCCGGCGAGCTGCGGCGCGGGTCGACGACGCAGCTCGTGCTCCATGCCGCTCACGGCACGCAGGGTCAGCCGACCGGCGACCCCGCCGATCACGAACCCGACGGCCGCCCCGAGGAAGATGAACCCCAGCGCACGACCCGTGCTCTCCGCGGCCACCGTGCCCCCGAGCAGGAATCCACCGGTCGCGAGCAGCGCGATGAAGATGAGCCGAACGCCCTCGACGAGGTGGCCGCGCATCGCGCCGCCCCGCACATCCTGCTCACGCTCACTCATGGCCGTCGCTCCACCTCCTCCACGCTCCGACGATCGCTCGGCCGGCGGGCAGACTGAACGAACCTGATGCTGAAGGAGGCATCGGCGCGGTCGGACGATGCCTGTAGTCCGGGCAGACCGTTCGTGGTGCGTCCGGGTCAGGTCCCGGACACCTGGTCAGACGGCGGCGATCTTCTCGCCGTGAGCGTCGTCGAGGACCTCGTCGATCATGATCTCGGCGGCTTCCTCGGACTTGCCGGTGGCGTGTGAGAGCTCGGAGATCAAGATCTGCCGAGCCTTGGTGATCATGCGCTTCTCGCCGGCCGACAGGCCTTTCTCCCGATCGCGGATCGAGAGGTTCCGGAGCACCTCGGCCACCTGATACGGGTCGCCGGAGTGGAGCTTCTCCATGTTGTTCTTGAACCGACGGCTCCAGTTGGCGGCCATCGAGGACTCTTCCTCGGTGAGCACCTTCAGGACCTTCTTGACCTCGTTCTTGCTCACCACCGACCGCAGGCCGACCTGATCGGTCGAGTCGGTCGGGATCATCAGTGTCAGATCGCCGTAGGCGACGCGCAGCACCAGATAGGTGCGGGTCTCGCCCAGGAACTCTTTCTCTCGCAACTCCTCGATCACTGCCGCTCCGTGCTCCGGATGCACCACGGTGTCGCCCTTACGGAACACGGAACCTCCAGGAAGTCGAGAACTGGGAACGCGCTGACTAGACCCAGAAGGGTAGCACGCGAGGGCCTTGCGACGCAACCCAAACCCGCAGGTCAGAGGGCTGATTCCGGGCTTCAGATGGCTCGAAGGACCTAGGCTGAACGCCGATTCAGCAGCGTGTCAAGGGTGCGAGGCCGACCCCGACGCCCACGACAGTGCCTCGGCGACATGTCGCACGGGCATCACCCGGACGCCCTCGGGTGCGATCTCACTCTCGGGGGCGAAGATCGTGGTCACACCGGCGGCGCGAGCGGCCGCGAACCGCTGCGCCATCGAGGGCGCCGGCCGCACGAGCCCCGTCAGGGACACCTCGCCGACGAAGGCGGATGTGGCGGGGGGCGACGCGCCGGTCGCGGCGGACGCGAGGGCGGCCGCCACGGCGAGATCGCATGCAGGATCGTCGACCCTCACGCCTCCCGAAGAGGCCCCGAAGAGCTCTGATCGGCCGAGCGAGAGGCCGACGGCCCGATCGAGCACGGCCGCGACCAACTGGAACCGTCGGGCGTCGAGCCCGGTCGCCTGGCGGCGGGCCGGGCCGTCGGAGGACCCGACGAGCGCCTGGACCTCGACGGCCAGGGCGCGGCGACCGGACTGGACGAGCGCCGTTGCGGCCCCGGGGATGCTCTGTCCGCTCACGAGCAGGAGCGTCGGATCGATCTCGCGGAGCCCGCCCGGGGTCATCTCGAACCAGGCGCTCTCGCCTTCGGCGCCGAACCGATTCTTGCCGCCGGTGAGTACCCGCAGGCCCGACCGCGGATCGCCGTCGAACGTGAGGACCGCATCGACCGCGTGCTCGAGGGCTCTCGGACCCGCGAGGTCGCCGTCCTTCGTGACATGCCCCGTCAGCAGCACGGCGACGCCCTCGGCCTTCGCGAGCCCGACGAGCGCGTCGGTGCACGTGCGGACCTGGGAGACGCCGCCGGGCATCTGGGTCCCGCTCGTGTCTCTGATCGTCTGGATCGAGTCGACCGCCAGCAGGAACGGCCGCTCGGCGCGCGCGGTCTCGATCACGTGCTCGAGGTCGCGGCCCGGCGCGAACCGCACCGCGTCGCCGGGGATGCCGAGCCGGCGTGCGCGGGACGCCACCTGCGCATGTGACTCCTCGCCGCTCACGAGCAGGCAATCGTCTCCCTGCGATGCGAGATGGGCGACGAGGTGCAGCAGCAGCGTCGATTTGCCGATGCCGGGCTCGCCAGCGAGCAGTGTGACGGAGGCGGGCACGATGCCCCCGCCGAGCACGCGGTCGACCTCGGGGAACCCGGTGAGGACCCGTGGATCGTCTCCCTGCTCTGTCGCACCGATCAGCGGCGACGTCACCATCGCGGTCCCGCTGCGCGCGGAACCGGTCGTCACGCCGTTCTCCTCGATCGTGCCCCACGCTGCGCAGCCGGGACATCGCCCGACCCACTGCGACACCTGCTGTCGACACTCCCGACAGGTCATCACGACGCGCGTCTTCGCCATGGCCGGCAAGGTACCGGTCGCCACCGACATCACGGCGTGAGCCGCCTGAAGACGGGCGTCCCCACCTCATACGTCGAGGTCGATAGGCTTCCTGCGATGAACGTCGACACGATGGCGACCCTGTTCGCCCTGCTCACCGTGATCGCGATCGCCGCGGTGATCGCGATCGCCCTGCTCGCCGTTGCCAGCCGCGACGGCTTCTCTTCGACGAAGGATGCCGTGTGGGAGACCCTCGGTCCGTCGGCCTTGTGGCTCGCCTTCCTCGTGGCGCTCACCGCGACCCTCGGCAGCCTCTACCTCTCGGAGGTGGCGCACTTCGTGCCGTGCAAGCTCTGCTGGTACCAGAGGATCGCGATGTACCCACTCGTGCCGATCCTCGCGATCGCCGCATGGAAACGCGATGTCTCGGTCGCCAGGTACGTCGTGCCGCTCGCCGTGATCGGCGCCGCCATCTCGATCTACCACTACCAACTCGAGCGGTTCCCGAGCCAGGCATCGGTCTCGTGCAGCGCCGACGCGCCGTGCACCGTCGTGTGGATCTGGAAGTTCCACTTCGTCTCGATCCCGCTGATGGCGTTGAGCGGGTTCGCCCTGATCGTCGCGCTCGTGCTCGTCGCTCGATCGTCCGCCCGGCTGGACGCGGACGAGGACGGTGCTACCCTTGCCGAGCACTCCGGCGCGACCGCCGCGCCGTGACAGCGCACTCAGCGCTGATGAGCCGAGAGGAGGCGATGAGCATGGCCGCGAGATCGGTGTCCGATATCGCGCGCACGCCGCGTCCCTCCCGGTTCGCTTCCGCGTAGCGCCGCCCACGCTCGGGTCGGCGTTCACGCCCAGCTCCTTCGGGGACGCGGCATCACCCATGCCACGAACCATCCCGGAAGGAGACCCGCGTTGACCGACGCGAACCAGCTCGAGTACTTCTTCGATGAGGGGCTCATCGACGAAGTACTCAGACCGATCAAGAGCGGCAAGGAAGCCTCGGTACACCTCTGCCGCGCCAACCCCCGCACGACCGGCGAAGAGCTCGCCGCGCTGAAGCTCTACCACCCGCTGGACCGGCGGGACTTCCGCGACGAGTCGATGTACCGCGACGGCGAGTGGATCAAGGAACGCCGCGTGCGCGTGGCGCTCGAGAAGAAGACGCGCTTCGGACGCGAGGTGCAGGGCATGATCTGGGTCGACCGCGAGTGGGAGACGCTGCGCACCCTCTCGGCCGGCGGCGCTCACGTCCCACGCCCGATCGAGTGCACCGGCGACGCGATCCTGATGTCGTACATCGGCGACGTGGACTTCGCCGCGCCCCAGCTGCGCTCGTACGACGTCGAGGACACCGACGAGGCCGAGGCGCTCGTCGACCAGGTACTCCAGGCGATCGAGCGCATGCTGTTCCTGAACGTCGTGCACGGCGACCTCTCGCCCTACAACCTGCTCGTCTGGGAGGGTCAGGTGATCGTGATCGACCTCCCCCAGGCGGTGGATCCCCGGAAGAACCGGCATGCCCGCGCGTTCCTCGAGCGAGACGTCGAGCGCGTCTGCGAGTGGGCCTCACACCACGGCGTGGACCGGCCGGCCGGTCGCATCGCAGGTGACCTGTGGACCGGGTGGGAGTTCGCCGAACTCGTCCCTGAGGAGCTGCGAGGACTCAGCATCCCAACGCCGCTCGGGCCAGACCTAAGCGGAGCCGAAGGCGGCGGCATCTAGACGGGTGATGCAAGAAGGTCGACGCGGAACCCGGACAGAACCTCAACCTCCCAGCTGGCCTCTTCTCGACGCCCGATCAGATCGGAGGCCCACGTGGAGATGAGACGGCATGGCTGGCGGATCACTGCTGGAGTCCGCATGGGTTCAGGGCCTGCGTCAGATTGGGAGAGGTGGCGAGCACCTGTTCGTATCGGCAGACGGCGAAGGAGTGGCCTCGTATCGGTTGCATGGGAAGGCTGACGCGCCAACCGCAGATGTGCGATCTGCAATACCGAACTGAAGGAGGGAGCGAGATGGCGACCACTCAGGCAGAGCCCGATCAGGACTCCTGGAAGCAGCAGCAGGACAGGCAAGACCGAACGAAACGAACGAAGAGGATCGGAGGATTCGCGGCGGCGATCGTCTCTCTCGGAGTCCTCGCGCTGATCCTCATCACCATGCGGTCGGGTGGCGACATGTCGACGCCCGATCCGGCGGCAGCGCCGGCAATAGGCGAAGGGGCGCCTCCCCCATCCGCCGAGACGACCAATGGCTACCTTCTGGACCTTGAGACCGGCGAGGCCACACCGCTACCTGCCAACATCCCCGAGACCAAGTACGACGTTTCTCCCGACGGTACTCAGATCACCTACGACGCAGATCCAGACTCCGATTCCAAGATCGTCGTGGCAAACATGGACGGTAGCGACATCCGCGAGTTCTCCTTCGACGGGAAGGAGGTTCGAGGTCCAGCCTGGTCCCCTGGCGGGTCGATGATCGTCTACCTGGGGATCGATCAAACCGATCCGGATGGACCGGGCAACCTGTATCTACTCGACATCGCTACCGGTGACTCCAGCCAGATCACGGACCTCCCGCAGACACCGGTCATGCTGGGGTCCTATCTGTCACCGAGCTTCAGCCAGAAGGGCGACACGGTCTACTTCCAATACCCGAGGGGAGCCACCCAAGTTCGGGATCTGTGGTCGGTGCCGATCACCGGCGAAGAGCCGACCCTCGTCCGCAGGAGGGCCGCCTACGGTGAGGTCTCACCTGACGGCACGCAGATCGCGTTCCTCCGCTCGACAACGTCCGACCCCTGGGCCGGCGAAGGCATCGAGATCGTGGGAACCCTGGAACCCGACGTCGAGCCCCGCACACTGGTCAATGGCGGGTCGATCCAGTGGCAGCGATGGTCTCCAGACGGAACTCGGATCGCCTACGCGGATCGGGAAGGAAGCGATCCGGGCGTATACGTCGCGGACGTAGCCAACGGAGAGACGACTCGCGTCGGCGACGGCACCTTCGCCGGGTGGGTCGACGATCAGACGCTCATCGTCTCGAGGTAGGGAGGGAGCGGGCCCGCACAGCGCTCGATGCGCCCATGACGCCCCGACCTGCCGGGTTTGGATCTGCCCTGCAACGTGAGATGAGATGTGATATTCGCGAGACTAAGCGCTGAGGCCGACTGCGGCATCCAGGAGGGTGATGAGCGCAGCAGGTGAGGAGGTTCCACGCCTCCAGGCAGTGGAGGAACCGCGCGACTTCACGGCGTTCTTCGCCGATGAGCACCGGGCCGTGTTCAAGGCTCTCTACTTCGTGACCGGCAATCGCGCCGACGCGCAGGAACTCATGCAGGAGGCGTTCCTCACGATGTGGGAACGGTGGGACACGATCGACCGCATCGACGACCCCGTCGGCTACCTCTTCCGGGTAGCCCTCAACGGGGCCCGCATGCGAGCCCGCGCTGCGCGCCGGGCCGCGCGCAGATTGATGCCGGTCGACTCGTCCAAGGACCCATTCGACGAGATCGATCTGAGAGAGGACGTTCACGAGATGCTCGCCTCGCTGTCGCCCCGTCAGCGTGCCGCTCTCGTTCTGCTCGATCTGTACGACTACGGATCGGAGGAGGCATCGCAGATCATGGGGATCCGCCCCTCGACCGTTCGAGCGTTGGCCACCCAGGGGCGCACCGTGCTGCGGGGCGCCGGAGGACACCATGCCTGAGCCACGCGACATCATCGACATGGTCACCAGACAGGCCGAGCCAGATCTCGACTCATGGAAGGAACAGGAGCGACGGCAGAACCGCTCCAGACGAAACAGGAAGCTGGGCGGATTCGCTGTCGCGGCAGCGATCGTTCCGATCGTCGTGGTGATCGCGGCGATCGTCAGTCGCGACTCATCCCTGGTGCCAGCCGACGACTCGATCGTCCCGGAGCCGATCGAGACGCCGATCCTCTACACCCTCGACCTGGAGTCGGGTGAGGTGACGGCGCTCCCGGCGGCGTTGCGCGGGCAGGTTCTCTACGACGTCTCTCCCGATGGCACTCAGATCACGTTCGACAGCGATGCCGACGTTGATTCGAAGATCGTGGTCGCCAACATGGACGGGAGCGACGAACGGACCTTCTCGGAGAGCGGGCTGGAGGTCCGCGGCCCCCGATGGTCCGCGGACGGGTCGATGATCGTCTACCTTGCGTTCCCGTCGGATTCCGGTCCAGGCAGGCACGGGCCAGGCAACCTCTTCGTCCTCGACGTCGCCACTGGTCGCTCGACCCAGATCACCGACTTCCCAGAGGATCCGGTGATGTTCGGCTCCTTCCTCGCTCCGGCATTCAGCGCGGACGGCGCGTTGGTGTACTACCAATACCCCCGCGGTACATCGAGGGTTCGCGACCTATGGTCGGTGCCTGTGACCGGAGGGAAGCCGACCCTGGTCCGCAAGGTTGCCGCCTACGGCGAGGTCTCGCCAGACGACACGCAGATCGCATACCTGCGTACCGACCCATTCAGCGAATTCGCGGGTGAGAGCATCAAGGTGGTCGGCAACGATCCGGAGGAACAGCCGAGAACCTTGGTAGAAGGCGCATCCATCAAGTGGCCACGCTGGTCACCCGATGGCAGCAGGATCGCCTACGCGGACCTGGGTGTCTTCGGGGATCCGGCAGATCCTGGGCCGGGCATATACGTCGTGGATGTTGCGAGCGGCGAGACGGTTCGGGTCGGCGACGGGATGTTCGCGGAGTGGCTGAACGATCACACCCTCGTGGTCAACAACGCCCCGTGACCTGCTGGGCGCTCAGAGCCGCCGAGCGAGCCAGGATCCGACGCGTCGGGCCACCACATGGGCGTAGGCTCGACCGATGGGTCCCGATAGGCCCTCAGACCGCCTAAACGAAGTCATCGCGTTACGCATCCATGGTCGCGTGCAGGCCGAGGACAACGTCGTCGAGATCGACAGGGACCGCGAGGCGCCAGCGCGTCCCCCGAGCTTCGAAGCGCTCTTCCTCGATGTGCACGATCGCCTGTACCGAGCCCTGTACTTCATCACGGGGAGCTCGGCCGACGCGGAGGAGCTGATGCAGGACGCGTTCCTGAAACTGTGGGAGCGGTGGGACCGCCTCGACACGATCGAGGATCCGGTCGCGTACCTGTTCCGTGTCGCGCTGAACGGGTTCAGGATGCGCGCTCGTCGCGCCCGGGTGGCCGCGCGGTCACTCGTGCCGGCGGCGAGCTCCCGGGATCCGTTCGATGACATCGATCTGCGTGAGGACGTGCGCCGGATGTTGCGGCGCATCACCCCTCGCCAGCGCACCGCCATCGTGCTCACCGAGATCCTCGGGTACGACTCGGAACAGGCTGCTCGGGTCATGGGCATCCGGCCGACCACCGTGCGTGTGCTCGCATCGCAAGGTCGCGCGGCGCTCAGGGAGAGCTGAGGGAGGCGAGGATGCCAGACGTTCGGGAGGTCTACGAGATGGTCACGAAACAGAAGCCACCTGAGCCTGGCGCACTCGAGCGCCAGCAACGCAGGCAGGTCAGAACCGCCCGCAACAGGAAGATCGGCGCGTTCGTCGTCGCAGCAGCGGTCGGGGTCGCGGCGGTCGCACTCCTGTGGATCATGCGGCCCGCCGAGGACACGACCACCCCGGCGAACGAGCCAGCGGCGTTGAGTGCGCCCGATCCGGTAGCGGTGGGGATCGCCGAGGACTACTTCCAGGCCAGCAATGCCTTCGACGCGCTACAGGCGATGTCCTACCTGTCCGACGACGTCATCCGCGGATCGACCACGGAGGGGACTCGGAAGGCGTTCCGGCAGAGCCTGTCGTGGTTCGAAGCGACCGGCTTCGAGAAGATCCTCGACTTCTGTCAACAAGTGGGAAGCTCGACGGCGTCGGGTACGTCCGTCCGTTGCACCTACGACTTCCACGGCCTGCGATCAGATGAGATGGGACTGGGCCCCTACAGCGGCAGCTCTGACGAGTTCACCGTTCACGATGGACTGATCGTTCAACGATCGGAGCTGCTCGACCTCGAGAAGTTCTCCCCGCAGGTGTGGGAACCGTTCGCCGAATGGGTCTCGAAGGCCTACCCGGAGGACGCCGCGGTGATGTATGAGAACGCGAGCTATTCCATGGCCATGCACACCCCGGAGTCGATCCGGTTGTGGGAGCAGCACACCCGCGAGTACGTCAAGGAAGTGCAGCGCGGGAACGCGTGATGAGGTGGGCGGGGGCCTTCCGATGACTGCGGCTCGGAGCATCCATCGGGAGGCCACCGGCCTGCGATGACCCTCAAGACGTGCCTCCGCTGCGACTGGCAAGGTGAAGCGACGCGGCCGGTGTGCCCGACGTGCGGACAACGGCCGCTGTACGTGGTCGGCGCACCCCCGCCGGAGAGGGCAAAGTCGTTGAGAGACGACCCGCAGAAGGTGAGACGCGATGCGGTAAGCACCGAAACCCTCGCCCCGCCCGTCCCCCCGCCTCACCCGTCGGGTCCATCTCCGGCTCCGACGCAGCCGGCCGAACCCTCCCGTCGATCCACGCGGTCAACCGCCGCGCTCGTACTGGCCGCGGCCGTGCTGATCGTCACGCTTGGGTCGTGGCTCAAGGCGCGCGAAGAACGCCCGGCCCCCGCGCCACCGACCGGCGCCGCAGGCGTCGCCTCGGCCTCTCCTGTCATCTCGCCCTCGCCGGCGACCGGGGACGTCGGTCTCAGGGAAGGACCTCTCAAGAAGGGAAGGCACGCCCTCACCGCGGATGGCGTTCAGTTCTCGTTCCGCCTGCCGACCACGGGCTGGGAGAACCACGGGAACATCTACATCAGCAAGTCCTCGGCGGGAGCGCGAGGCGCTGAGGGCATCATCTTCTGGACGAGCATCAGCGATGGCGCCCACGCCGAACCGTGCGGACAGTGGTGGGGTTCGCCCCCCGGGAGTACCGCCGACTACGCAAGGCACGCATCGAAGGCTCACGGCACCGAACTCATGACAGGACCTTCGAGCGTCGACCTCGGTGGGCTCGTAGCACAGCACGTGGTGTTCACCGTACGGAAAGACGCCGGCTGCGATCCCGGGTTCTTCTACCACTGGCCGAAGGACAGAGGAGGGGCCTTCTGGACGAGCACGCACGCGGGCGACACGATCAGGGTATGGATCGTCGATGTTGAGGGGACGCGTCTCTTCATCGAGGGCGACACGCACAGCCGCGCCGGCTCCCAGCTCGAGCAGGAGATCCAGCAGATCGTCGGATCGATCCGCTTCAGGGGGGCATCGATCGGCATACCCCCCAAGGGGACGACGCCGAGCACTCCGGAGAGCGGAGAGCTCGTCCTCAGCTTCTACGGAAGCGCCGAGGGCATCCCGCGCACCAGGATCTACGTGTACGACGACGGGCGGCTGATCTGGCAGCAGGAAGGCGACCTTCCCGAGGGTGCCAACACGAGCACGACCGGCTACCTGGAGCGACGTCTCACGCCCGAAGGCGTCGAGCTGCTGCGCTCCGAGATCGCCTCGAGCGGGCTCTTCGGCGGCGAGCTCGATCTCGCTCCGCACGGCCCTCTCGACGCGACGCCGGGAAGCGCGCTCGAGCGGCTCGTCGCGCGGATCGCGGATCCGGCTTCCTGGCTGCCTGCGGCCGCGTGGGAGGACCGAGAGTTCAGGACATACGTGCCCGCGAGGTATGAGGTCTGTTACGAGGGAAGGACGAGAGACAGCGAACGCGTCTTGGCCCAGCTCCCCCGATCCGCCCCTTCGATCCGAGATGGAAACCGTTGCTCCGAGGTGACGACCGCCGATGCTCGGGCGATCGTCACGCGACTGGACGATGCGGGGCTCGAACAGATCGAGTCGAAGGACGCGAGTCGGTTGGAATACCAACTCGAGTTCGGCGGATTCTCCATCTGGTTCGAGCCGATCCTTCCCCACGGCACGATCGCCCCTCAGATCGGGTGAGTATCACCCCGAGTTCCGCATCGGCGAACCCGACCGGAGGGCGAACAGGGGTTCCGCCCGTTCGGGATCGCCGATCCGATCGTCGTTCGATAACGCGGTCGGCGAGCAAGACATCCTCGTCCAACTGCCGAGAAGCCCGGGCCCCGTAGGGGTCCGGGCTTCGGCCTTGGTGCCGCCCGAAGGCGGCGGGTACGGATCGGGTTACCCCGATCCGACGCTTCCTACTCGGGTGAGCCGGCGAGCTCGACGGGCGGCACGTCGGGCGGCATCATGCCGCCGGTCGCCTGGAACGCGATCTCGCCGTCGACCGCGTCGACGATGATCGTCTCGCCGGCCCGGAACTCCTTGTAGAGGAGCTTCTCGGCGAGCGGGTCCTCGACGAGCCGCTGGATCGTGCGGCGCAGCGGCCGGGCGCCGAGCGACTGGTCGTAGCCCTGCGTCGCGAGCACCACCTTCGCGGCCTCGGTCAGCTCGATCTCGACGTCCTTGGCCTTCAGCTGCTCGCGCACCCGCTTCATCATCAGGTCGACGATGTTCTTCACGTCGTCCTGGGTCAGCGAGCGGAACACGATGACCTCGTCGATGCGGTTGATGAACTCGGGCCGGAAGCTCTTCTTCAGCTCCTCGGTCACGCGATCGCGCATCTTCTCGTAGGTGACCTCTTCGTCCCCGGCAGCGGCGAAGCCGATGCCCGGGCCCTTCTGGATGTCACGCGTGCCGAGGTTCGAGGTCATGATGATGATCGTGTTCTTGAAGTCGACCTTGTGCCCCTGCGAGTCGGTCAGGTGGCCGTCTTCCAGGATCTGCAGCAGGGTGTTGAACACGTCGGGGTGGGCCTTCTCGATCTCGTCGAAGAGCACGACCGAGAACGGCTTGCGACGCACGGCCTCGGTGAGCTGGCCGCCTTCCTCGTAGCCGACGTAGCCGGGAGGCGAGCCGATCAGCCGACTGACCGTGTGCTTCTCCATGTACTCCGACATGTCGAGCTGGATCAGCGCGTCCTCGTCGCCGAACAGGAACTCCGCGAGCGCCTTCGACAGCTCGGTCTTGCCGACGCCCGACGGCCCCAGGAAGATGAACGATCCCGCCGGACGGCGCGGGTCCTTCAGACCCGAGCGCGTGCGACGCATCGCGCGGGAGACGGCCGAGATCGCCTCGTTCTGGGTGACGATGCGCTTGTGGAGCTCGTCCTCCATGCGCAGCAGCTTCTCGGTCTCCTCCTCGGTGAGCTTGAAGACGGGGATGCCGGTCCAGATGCTGAGGACCTCGGCGATCTCTTCCTCGTCGACCTCGCTGAGGATGTCCATCTCACCGGACTTCCAGGCCTGCTCGCGGCGGCCGCGCTCCTCCTGCAACTGGCGCTCCTCGTCACGAAGCGATGCGGCCTTCTCGAAGTCTTGGCCGTCGATCGCGCTCTCCTTGCGCAGGCGCACGTCGGCGATCTTCTCGTCGACCTCGCGCACGTCGGGCGGCGCGGTCATGCGGCGGATGCGCATGCGCGAGCCGGCCTCGTCGATCAGGTCGATCGCCTTGTCGGGCAGGAACCGGTCGCTGATGTAGCGGTCGGCGAGGTTCGCGGCCGCGACGAGGGCGTCGTCGGTGAAGTTCACGCGGTGGTGGGCCTCGTAGCGGTCGCGCAGGCCCTTGAGGATCTCGATCGTGTGGGCGACGTTCGGCTCCTGCACCTCGATCGGCTGGAAGCGGCGCTCGAGCGCGGCGTCCTTCTCGAGATGCTTGCGGTACTCGTCGCGGGTCGTCGCGCCGATCGTCTGCAGCTCGCCGCGGGCGAGCATCGGCTTGAGGATCGAGGCGGCGTCGATCGCGCCCTCGGCCGCGCCGGCGCCGACGAGCGTGTGCAGCTCGTCGATGAACAGCACGATGTCGCCGCGGGTCTTGATCTCCTTCAGCACCTTCTTCAGGCGCTCCTCGAAGTCGCCGCGGTAGCGGGAGCCGGCCACGAGGGCACCGAGGTCGAGCGTGTAGATCTGCTTGTCCTTGAGCGTCTCGGGCACCTCGCCGCGGATGATGTCCTGGCTGAGGCCCTCGACGACGGCGGTCTTGCCGACGCCGGGCTCGCCGATCAGCACCGGATTGTTCTTGGTGCGACGGCTGAGCACCTGCATCACGCGCTCGATCTCCTTCTCGCGCCCGATCACCGGGTCGAGCTTTCCGTCGCGCGCGAGCTGCGTGAGGTTGCGGCCGAACTGGTCGAGCACCATCGACCCGCTCTGCTGACCCTCGCGGCGCGCCGCCGGGCGTGGTCTCGCCCTTGCCCCCGGTGTAGCCCGACAGCAGCTGGATCACGGTCTGGCGCACGCGGTTCAGGTCGGCGCCGAGCTTCTGCAGCACCTGAGCGGCGACGCCCTCGCCCTCGCGGATCAGACCGAGCAGGATGTGCTCGGTGCCGATGTAGTTGTGGCCGAGCTGCAGCGCCTCGCGGAGCGACAGCTCGAGGACCTTCTTCGCGCGAGGCGTGAACGGGATATGTCCCGTGGGGGCGGCCTGGCCCTGGCCGATGATCTCCTCCACCTGCTGGCGCACGGCCTCGAGCGAGATGTTCAGCGACTCGAGAGCCTTGGCGGCGACACCTTCGCCCTCGTGGATCAGCCCGAGCAGGATGTGCTCGGTGCCGATGTAGTTGTGGTTGAGCATCCTGGCCTCTTCCTGCGCCAGGACCACCACTCGTCTCGCTCGATCGGTGAAACGTTCGAACATGTCAGCGTCCTCCGGGCCACGACCCGCATGTTCCACTCTCCGCCCGGGGATCAACGGACCCCGTCCTACCCCCGAGGCGCCTGGGGCGCCGCACCAGGTGACCGGTGGCAGCGCCCGCTGACAGCAAGTATACCCGTGCCCCTGCGTTCGCCTTGAACCGCACCGCCACCTCCTGGTCGACGTTCCCTACCCTGTTGTTCGGATGTTCGCGGCTCGGGGATGAGGTGCCTTTCGGCGGATGCCGCGAATCCCCCGTTCGGACCATGAGAATGTCCTCCTTCCGGCCCGTTGTGTGGGGAGTACGGCGGGTGCCAGGATGGGCGAGCTTGGAACGAGCCCGGAAGGGGTAGCGTGACGAGCGACGACCGATGACAGCAGCGGCGGCACGATCGAGGGGATCCACGTGCAGAACGCCCAGACGCTCGATGGAGGGACGCGCGTGCGAGTACTCGTGGTGGACGATCACCCCGCCTTCCGACGGGCGCTCACCTCAGCCCTGCGGCTGGTCGGCGACATCGAGATCGCCGGTGAGGCGGGCGGCGGCGTGGCCGCCTGCGACCAGGCCGAGGCCCTCGAGCCCGACGTCGTGCTGATGGACCTGTCGATGCCCGACCTCTCCGGCATCGACGCGATGAAGAAGATCCACGAAGCGAACCCCGACCTGCCCGTCGTGATCCTCACGGCCCACGCCGACGCCGGGGTCGAGCGCGAGGCGCGCGAGGCGGGCGCGAGAGGATTCCTGGCGAAGGGCACCGGCCTGCAGGACCTCGTGGTCACGCTGCACGAGGCCACCGACGACGAGGCGGTGATCTAGACGTTCAGCCGTGGTCGCGCATCTGACGGATGCGCTCGGACAACGACACGAGCAGCGCCCGCATCATGTCGGGGTTCTCGTCGAGCAACCGATTGAAGTTCCACGCCGGGATCGCGAGCGTGCGCAGGTCCGTCTTCGCGACGACGGAAGCCGAGCGCGGCTTCCCGTCGATCAACGACATCTCGCCGAAGTAGTCGCCGGGACCCATCGAGCTGACGACCGCGCCGCTCTGTGTGGCCTCGGCGTCGCCCGAGAGGATCAGGTGGAACCCCACCGCGGAGTGGTCCTCCTCGACGATGGTCTTCCCGGCAGGGTGGGAGACCTCCTTGGAGATCTCACCGACCCGGGCGAGGGCCTTGTCGGACATGCCCCGGAACAGCGGGACCCGCTTCAGCGCCGCGATCGACTCGTCCGACATCGTCTCTCCCTTCGATGCCCTCCCGGGCGATTGGGCGAGCATATCGCCGTCGTCACACGGCCGCGAGCGGGACCCACGGCCGCTACTCGGGGCGGTGCGAGGGGAACATGATCAAGTCGCGCAGGCTCGGGGCGTCGGTGAGCAGCAGCAGGGTGCGATCGATGCCCATGCCGAGGCCGCCGACCGGTGGCATGCCGTGTTCCAGCGCACGGAGGAAGTCCTCGTCGAAGGGGTGCACCTCGTCGCCGAACACCTCCTTCATCTGCTGCTGCAGCTCGAACTTCGCCCGCTGCTCGATCGGGTCGGTGAGCTCGCTGAAGGCCGTGACCAGCTCGAGACCCGCCGCGACGAGGTCGAAGTGCTCCGTCAGGCCGGGGTCGTCGCGGTGGGGCCGGGCGAGGGGCGACACCTCACGCGGGAAGTCGCACACGAACGTCGGCTGCTCGATCGTGCCTTCCACGAGCTTCTCGAAGAGCTCCTGCACGATCTTGCCCGGGCCCCATCCCGGCTCGAGGGGCACGCCGTGACGATGGGCGATGCCGGCGAGGTCCGGGTGATCGAGCGTGACCGGCTCGCCGACGGCCTCGCTCACCGAGCCGAGGATCGTGATGCGCCGGAACGGCGGCGTGAGGTCGATCGTCCGTCCGCGCACCTCGATCTCGAGGGAGCTGGGATCGCGGCCCATGATCGGGTTCACGGCCCGCGCGCTCTCGACGAGGAGGGCCTCGCTGAGCTCCATCATCGTGTGGTAGTCGCCGTAGGCCTGGTAGGCCTCGAGCATCGTGAACTCGGGGTTGTGGTCGCGATCGATGCCCTCGTTGCGGAAGTTGCGCCCCAGCTCGTACACGCGCTCGACGCCGCCGACGAGCATGCGCTTGAGGTACAGCTCCAGCGAGATGCGCAGCTTCATCGGCACGTCGAGCGCGTGGTGGTGCGTCGTGAACGGACGCGCGTTCGCGCCGCCCGCGACGGTCTGCAGCATCGGCCCCTCGAACTCGATGAACCCGCGCTCGTCGAGCACGCGGCGCATCGTCTTCAGCACCTCGGCGCGCGCCAGGAAGTACCGGCGCGGATCGTCCTCGGCGATCAGGTGCAGGTATCGCCGGCGCTGCTGCAGGTCCGGGTCCTGCAGTCCGTGCCACTTCTCGGGCAGCGGCCGCAGCGCCTTCGTCAGCATCGCCCATCGATCGGCGAAGACGCTCAGCTCGCCCTTGCGCGTCGTGCCGACGCGTCCGGTCACGCCGATGATGTCGCCGAGGTCGACCTCGTCGAGCAGCGTGAACAGGTCGGGCGACAGGTCGGCCTTGCTCGCGACGACCTGCAGATCGCCCGAGCGGTCGCGGACGACGAGGAACTTCAGCTTGCCGATGTCGCGCTTCAGCACGACCCTGCCGGCGATCGTGACCACGTCGTCGGTCTGCGTGTCGGCCTCGAGGTCGGGATGCGTGGCTCGGACATCCGCGGTCTGCGCAGGTTCGTCCACCCCGAGGGCGTGCTCGAGCGTGAGTGCGAACGGCGGCATGCCCGCCTCGCCGAGGCGCACCATCGAGTCCCTCCGGCCGGCGAGGATCGCGGCCTCACGGGAGCCACGCTCCTCGTCGGGCTCCTCGGGCCGCGGAGAGGTCGCGGGGGTCGCGTCGTCACCCATCGGTCGTGACCACGTTCTTCTCGAAGACGAGCCGGAGTCCCTCGAGGGTGAGCCACGGCTCGTGACGGTCGATCGTCGTGCAATGCGGGATGACCACCGGCGCGAGCCCACCGGTCGCGATCGTGGTCGCATCGGGCAGCTCGGCCTTGATGCGCGTCACGATCGCGTCGACCTCGCCCGCGGTTCCGAAGATCAACCCGGACTGGATCGCCTCGACCGTGCTGGTGCCGACCACGCTCGGCGGCGCCGTCAGCTCCACGCGGGTGAGGCGCGCGGTGCGCGAGAAGAGGCTCGCGGCGCTCGCCTGCATGCCGGGTGCGATCACCCCGCCGACGAACTCGCCCTTGGCGCTGACCACGTCGAAGTTCGTCGCGGTGCCGAAGTCGACGACGATCGCGGGCCCGCCCGTGAGCGTGAAGGCCGCGAGCGCGTTCACGACACGGTCGGCGCCGACCTCACGCGGGTTGTCGGTGAGGACCGGCACCCCCGTCTTGACGCCCGGGCCGACGATCACGGGCGCGAACGGGAAGTAGCGCGCCGTCATCTCCCTGATAGTGGCGGTCACGTCGGGCACGACGCTCGCGACGACGAGGCCCGTGACCTGTGACTCGAACGTCATGCCACGTTGCTCGAGGAACCCCGCCAACGTGAGCGCGAGCTCGTCGGGGGTGCGCTCGGGATGGGTCGACAGACGCCACGTGTGCTCGAGCTCAGGACCACGGAAGACCCCGAGCACGATCTCGGTGTTGCCGACATCGGCGGCGAGCAGCACGGCTCCGCGTCCCCCCTTCCCTCACGTCATGGAGCGCAACGACGGTCCATCGTCGCCCACGGGGTCCTGCCCCGACAACCACGCAGCGGCCTGCGCTCATGGCGCGCCGGGCAGGCGCAGGTTGTCGATCAGCCGAGCGGAGGGGAAGCCGGCCGCGATCAGAGCGCGGGCGGGCACGTCGGGTCCCAGCCGGTCGGCGGGCTCGAACGTGCGATCGTCGACCACGGCTGCGTAGTCGAGTCGGGCGAGCGGGGTGGCGCCGACCTCGCGGGCCATCGCGGCCACCAGCACCCGTGGATCCGGTTCCCCCGCCCTCGCGAGCGCGGCGGCCTCGCTCAGGGCCAGGAAGAGGCACCCGGCCTGCTCGCGCTCGTCGGGTGTGAGGCGCTCGTTCCGGGACGCCATCGCGAGGCCGTCACGTTCCCGCACCGTCGGGCAGGCGACGACCTCGACCGGGAGGCCCTCGGTCTCGACCATCCGTCGGACGAGGAAGAGCTGCTGCGCGTCCTTCTCACCGAAGTACGCGGTGCAGGGACCGGTCACGTCGAAGAGGCGGTGCACGACGGCGAGGACGCCCTCGAAGTGGCCGGGGCGCGACGCTCCTTCGAACGTGCGCGCCACCGGGTCGGGGTCGGGGACGACGAGCTCCACCCCCGGCGGATAGACCTCGGTGACGGGCGGCGCCCAGACGAGGTCCACGCCGAGCTCGTCACAGATCGCCAGGTCGTGCGCCTCGTCTCGCGGGTAGGCCTCGAGGTCGGCCGGCTCGGCGAACTGCTTCGGGTTCACGAAGATCGACACGACCACGGTCGGGTGCTCTCCTCTCGCTCGACCGATCAGCGAGCGGTGGCCCTCGTGCAGGGCTCCCATCGTCGGCACGAGCGCGACCCCGCGGTCGACGCCGCGGGCGGCGTCGGTGCGGGCGCGCAGGTCGCGTGCGCCGCGGATCAGCTCCATCGGGCCAGGACCTCGTCGACACCGGCCCGGCGCTCGGAGGACAGACGCCCGCCCCGCACGGCGAGGTCGAGCGAGAGCCGGGCCATCTCGACGTAGGCGTCGACCGCCCACGGTGCCGATGCGGCGAGCGCCTCGAGGTTGCGCGCGATCGTGCCCGCGTCGCCGCGCACCGCGGGTCCGGTGAGCGCCTCGGCCGGACCGGTGCGGGCGAGGTTCGCGACGGTGGCGTGCTGCAGCGGGGCGATCGCTTCCAGCGGGTCGGGAACGCCCGCGGCGGCGAGCAGCTGCTCCGCGACGCCCGTCGCGGCCACGAGGTAGTTGGACGCGAACACCGCGGCGGCGTGGTAGATCGCACGATGCTCGTCGGGAAGCCGGAATGGCCGCCCGCCGAGATCCTCGGCGAGCCGCTCGGTCACGAAGAAGCCCTCGTCGTCGTCGGCACCCACCGCGACCGTGCACCCGGGGATGCGATCGATCGCGGCGTCCACGTCGGGGAACGTCTGCAGCGGATGGAACCCGAGACGGCGACCGCCGGCGTCGCGCGCCACATCGAGCGCCGAGAGCGGGGTCGCGCCGGACAAGTGGGCGATCCATCGACCCGGGGCGATCGCTCCCGCGTCCACGAGGGCTCGAGCGATCGTCTCGATCAGATCGTCGGGGACGCCGATCACGACGAGCTCACCGAGCCTCGCCGCCTCGGCGGCGCCGAGGACCGGGACACCGGGCAGATGGTGCGCGGCGCGCTGCGTCGTGGTCTCGCGACCCGCGACCGCAACGATGCGATGACCGGCACGCTGCCACAGCACCGCGACCGCCGTCCCCGCCCGGCCCGCTCCGATGATCGAGATCTCCATCAGCGCGAGTATCGCAACTCGGGCGCCATCGCCCCGACGACGCTCAGGTCAGCCGAAGCGGGGGCGCCGCGGGACGGACGCCGCCCGTCGCACCGGGGCCGAGCCGCACCTCGAGCAGGTGCGTCCCGTCGGGCAGCACCGGGTCCGGGTCGATGTCGAGCAGTGGCATCAGCACGAACGCGCGCTCGCGCATGCGGGGATGCGGCACCACGAGGTCGGGATGGTCGATCGCTCTCGCGCCGAAGAGCAGGATGTCGACGTCGATCGTGCGCGGGCCCCACCGCACCTCACGCACGCGGCCGAGCGCCGATTCCACCCGTTGGCACGCGGCCAAGAGCTCCAGTGGCTCGAGAGCGACATCGGCCCGGAGCACCGCGTTCAGGAAGTCGGGCTGCGGCGGTCCGCCCACCGGGTCGGTCTCCCAGACCCGTGAGCATCGGGTCGGCTCGATGCCCGGCTCGGCACCGAGCAGGTCGACCGCCCGCTGCAGCGTGGCGAGGCGATCGCCCAGGTTGGAACCCAGCGCGAGCGTGGCGGTCTCGCTCACGACGCGGCGTCGGGAGGCAGCGTGACGGCGGACGCCACGCCGTCGATGCCGAGACGGCGGGCCGCGCCCGGCTTGTGCACGATCGCGGTCACCCGTGTCACGTGTTCGTGCGCGAGCACCCGCTCGGCGACGTCGTGCGCCATCACCTCGATCAGGTCGTACGAACCCTCGGTGATCACGGCGCGCACGGCGTCGCTCACGATCCGGTAGTCGGCCGTCGCCCCGATCGTGTCGGCATCGACGCTCACCTCGAGATCGAGGTCGACGACGAACTCCTGCGGCTCGTCCTTCTCTCCGGGACGGGCACCATGGCGGCCGCTCGCCGCGATGCCCGACAGGAACAACCGTGCGTTCGTCATGGAGCGGATCCCTCCTCGTGCTCGTCGGCGGTCGGCGCTGCGCCGCCCCGATCGTCGGTGGCCGACACCGCGCCACCCTCGTCATCGTCGGGCGGGTCGAACCACTCGTCTCGCTCGTACTCCTCGAGGTCGACCCAGGGCGGACGCCGCTCGAGCTGCAGCATCACGATGCCGGCGTTCGGGTCTGCGTGACCGTGCGGGGCGTGCGCGTATCGCGCGCGCAGGTACTCGGAGATCATCGGTCCGAGCGTCTCGGCCGCTTCCTCGACGAGGTAGTGCCCACAGCCGGGCAGGAGTCCGAGCGTCGACGACGGCATCGCGTCGTTGAGCCGCTCCCCGACGGCCGGCGGGTACACGGGGTCGTCCTCGCCCCACAGGATCAGGGTCGGCGCCGCGACGGCGCCGAGTTCTGCCTCACGTCCAGAGAGACCCCTGCCATCGAGGCCGGCGACCACACGGGCGAGACGCTCCGGGCCGTCGCCGGAGACGTACGGCTCTGCGTACGCGTCGAGCACGTCGTCGGTGAGTCGCTCTCGACGGACCGCGCCGGCCTCGAACGCGCCGCGGACGAGCGATCGCGCGAGCGCCGGCGTCGCACCGTCGGCCGCCAGTCGATCGCCTGCCAGTCGCGCGCCCTGCGACGGCCACGCATCGAGTGTCGCCGCGTTGAGGAGCACGAGCGCGTCGACCCCGTCACCCTCGATCGCGAGCAGCTGCGCCACCCCCGCGCCCGCGCCGTGAGCCACCACCGCGAACCGATCGATGCCGAGCGAGTCGACGAGCTCCCGCATCGCGCCGGCGAGGGTCGCGAGGTCGAGCGACACGCCGTCGGCCGGCCGCGATGCGCCCGCCCCGGGCAGGTCGGGTGCGATCACCCGGAACCTCGCGGCCAGCAGCGGCAGGAAGTCGCGCCACTGCCACGACGACGCCGGGAACCCGTGCAGGAGCAGTACCGGCGGCCCCTCGCCCTCGTCGTGGAACGCGACGAGACCGGCCCCGGTGCCGACCGTGTGCGTCGGCGCCGTCGGGGCGATCACGACGGCATGCCCCGCACGATCGCGTCGACCACGCGCACGACCCGCGTCATCTCGAGCACGTCGTGCACGCGCACCACGTCGACGCCGCGAGCCGCGCACCAGGCGACCGCGCCCGCGGTCCCCTCGACGCGCTCGGCCGGATCCTCGACACCGGTGAGCTGGCCGATGAACCCCTTGCGGGAAGCGCCGACGAGCACCGGCACCCGCAGGTCCTCGAACGACTCGATATCGTGGAGCAGAGCGAGGTTGTGCGTGAGGTTCTTGCCGAACCCGATGCCCGGATCGACACAGAGACGATCGCGCGAGACGCCGGCCGCGACCGCCACCCCGAGCCGGGCGGCCAGGAAGTCCCTGACCTCGGAGACGACGTCGTCGTAGCGCGGATCGTCCTGCATCGTCTTCGGCTCGCCGAGCATGTGCATCAGCACGAGCCCGGCGCCGGTCCGCCTCACGACGTGGAACATCGCCGGGTCGGCGGCCGCGGTGACGTCGTTCACGATCGACGCCCCGGCCTCGAGCGCGGCCTCGGCGACCTGGGGGCGGCGCGTGTCGACGCTGAGCGCGACCCCTGCGGGCGCCGCCTCGTGAAGCCCCGCGATCACCGGCACGACCCGCGCCAGCTCCTCGTCGACGGGCACGGGGTCGGACCCGGGGCGCGTCGATTCACCGCCGACGTCGAGGATGTCGGCGCCCTCCGCGATCATGCGCAGGCCGTGCGCCACCGCCTCGGCCGTACCGCCCAGCAGGCCCCCGTCGCTGAACGAATCGGGCGTGACGTTCACGATGCCCATCACGAGCGTGCGCTCCCCCAGCGGGAAGACGTGCTCACGGCATCGCCACACGGCGCCGGTCATCCGGTCATCGTAGTGGCCCACCGTGCTCGCCCGGCTCGTGCTCCGGACGGCCCTCCGGAGAGGCGTCGCCGCCCCCTGGGAGGAGCCTGACTCAGCGCATGCCGATGTGGTGCATCGCCTCCTGGCGCGTGCGCGCATCGGTGCGGAACAGGCCGCGCACCGCGGAGGTGACCGTGACCGACCCGGGCTTCTTGATGCCGCGCATCGTCATGCACAGGTGCTCGGCCTCGATCGCGACGAACACGCCACGCGGCTCGAGCGCCCGCTCGATCGTGTCGGCGATCTCGGTCGTGAGGCGTTCCTGCACCTGCGGCTTCTTCGCGAGCACGTCCACGACGCGCGCGATCTTCGACAGGCCCGTGATCTGCCCGGCCTTGTTCGGCACGTAGGCCACGTGAGCCTGGCCGGAGAACGGGATCAGGTGGTGCTCGCAGATCGAGTACAGCGGGATGTCGCGCACCATGATCATCTCGTCGAAGTCGGCGCCCTCGACCACCGTGACGATGCCGGTCGGGTCCTCGCCGACGCCACCGGCGATCTCGCGGTACATGCGCGCGACCCGCGCCGGCGTGTCCTTCAACCCGCCGCGCTCGACGTCCTCGCCGATGCCTTCCAGGATCAGGCGGACGCCCTGCTCGATCTTCGCCTCGTCGAACGATGCCATGGGCTCGAATGCTACCCGCTCGCCCCGTGACGACGGGAGCCTGGCGGCGGCGGTCAGGGTCCGTCGGGCGAGGTGGCCTGCCAGCAGTCGTGCCACCCGTCGGGCGTCTTGCACCAGATCGTCGGCGGGGGCGGCTCCGCCTCGCGCGCGCTCGCCGACACGACCATCAGGGCGATGACGGCGACCAACACGATCGCCGCGGCGAGGGCAACGAGGCGGCCGAGCACCGACACGACCTTCCACTCGTCGACCGGCTGCCGCGGACGGGCAGGGGCGTCACGGACGACGCGAGGCGCGTGGTCCGCCGGGTTCGCCGACGCGGCAGGCCCCCGGGAGCCGACCGCCCCGGTCGGGCGGGGCGCGACGTGTGAGGCGACCGGGCCGGGCCGCATCGCTCGCTCGGTCGCGATGCGCTCGAGCCGCAGGGCGCCGTCGTACGCCGCGCGTTCACGCTCGTCGCCGAGGATCTCGTAGGCGGCCGCGATGCGCCGGAAGCGCTCGGCCACGGCCTCCGCCTCGGCGCCGTCGGGATGGGCATCGGGGTGATGCCGACGCGCGAGCGCACGATACGCATGACGGATGTCGTCGTCGGTCGCCCCGGGCGACACGCCCAGCAGCCCGTACAGGTCCTCGCCCGACGCGACGGCCCGGGTCACGGCATCCATGCCGCGAGTCTAGAACGCACCGCTCCGACGGTGGTCTACTCATGCTCGACGAGGAAGAAGAGACCCTGCGAACGGATTCCGATGCCCCCTGACCGACGTCGCCGAATCGCTGGGCGCGGACGACGGCTCGGTGACCGACATCTTCCTGCCGCGGTGGTTCGCGCACAACCTGCCCGCGATCCACGTGCCGCTCCTGTTGCTGATGGCCTACCTGCACGGGCGGAACCTCCGCAGGCAGCGTCGGCCGCTCGTCGCACGGTAACAAGGGGAATCGAGCCGCGCTGACCCCGCGTCGCCTCGAGAGACAGCACGCTCGGGCACCGGAGGGCACTCCTCCCGGAATGTGACTTGAATACGTCCCATGTGGACGAGCGATGCTGACTCGGATGTCTTGCTCTCGCTCCTCGTGGACGGTCAGCGGAGAGTGCTCGGGACCGACCTCGTCGGCTCATACCTGTTCGGGTCGGCCGCGACGGGGGCGTTCGAGTCGGGAGTGAGCGACCTGGACACGGTTGCCGTGCTTCAACATGACTCGACGAAGAAGCAGTTGGCGGAGCTCCGGGTACTTCATGCAGGCATCGTTCGGGAGATGCCCGAGTGGGATGGTCGGGTCGAGGCCGTGTACCTATCGACCCATGCCCTCACGAACTTCAGGACAACATCGCCCGCAGCTCGGATATCCCCCGGCGAACCCTTCCATCCGATCGAGGTGGATCACCGGTGGCTCATCGACTGGTACCAGCTTCGCGCCGTCGGGATCGCGTTGCACGGTCCGCCGGTTGCTCAGGTAGCGCCTCTCATCACGCACGCGGAATACGTCGAAGGCGTGCGCCAGCACCTGTTGGATCCCGTCTGGGTCGATGCCAGCGTCCATCCGGGGGATCGCTCCTACGCGATCCTAAGCATGTGCCGCGGCCTTCGAACGTGCCGAACCGGCGAGCACGTCTCCAAGCGTGAAGGGGCGCGCTGGGCGTCTCAGTTGATGCCCGAGCACGCCGCCCTGATCGAAGGTGCCTTGGCATGGAGAGCGCGACCAGGGGATCGGTCCGGAAGCCTTCGCATATCACGGGAAGCGACTCGCCGCTTCATCATGGAGGTGCAACGCGCATTGCTCTAGGCGCGCCTTCCCATTGACCTCTTCCGTGTCGATATCGCTTCATGAACACCCGCCCAAGAGAGCGAGGCCTCCGGGGTATGTTCCGAGCCTGGCCGCTCTTGCGCTACCAGACGGTGGCACCCTTGTCGCCGAGTCGGTCGATGACCGCATGTGGTCGCTGCGAATCGAGGGTGAGCCTCATGCCGAGATCGCTGGTGGCCCTTGAACTCCACGATCGCCGAGCTGCCTGGCTATCGCGTCGCGCACCGGGAATGGCGTCGTGGATCGATGACTTAGCCCGGGAGATTGAGGCGGCTCAAGGGACATAGCCGGACACTCGCGCCACCAGAGGTGCCGGCACCTTATCTCGCGCGTGCCACGGACATCTCGTGAACCGGCGAACTGCAAGAATGGCCGTGTGGCGCTTCAGCGGATGGACAACGTGGGCATCGTGGTGGAATCGCTCGATGACGCTGTCGCGTTCTTCGCCGCGCTGGGCCTCAAACTCGAGGGGCGAGGCATGATCGAAGGAGACTGGTCAGGGCGCGTCACTGGACTGCGCGACCAGCGCGTCGAGGTCGCCATGCTGCGTACGCCGGACGGACACGGCCGGGTCGAACTCTCGCGATTCCTCGCGCCGCCTGTGGTCGCCGATCACCGGAACGCCCCGGTGAACGCTCTGGGCTACCTACGTGTCATGTTCGCCGTGGACGACCTCGACGATACGCTCACCCGGCTGCGCGACCACGGCGCGCACATCGTCGACGAAGTGGTCCAGTACGAAGACGTGTATCGGCTCTGCTACGTCCGAGGCCCCGAGGGCATCCTCATCGGGCTGGCCGAGCAGATAGGCGTGAGTGGATGACGGTTCGCCGCGTCGTCGTGGATCACGTGCTGTTCGTCGTGGCAGACCTGGACGCGAGCCGGAGGCTCTATACAGCCGCACTCGCCCCACTCGACTATGAGGAACTGTTCGTACAAGAGGACTGCGTCTCCTACGGGCCCGACGATCTCGACGACTTCACCATCTGCCGCGGGGAGCCCGTGACCACGGCGGCGCATATCGCGTTCTCCGCCGAGGGCAGGGACGCCGTGGATGCATTCTTCGAGGCCGCCGTCGCGAACGGCGCGACCGTCCGGGGCGAGCCCGGGGTCTGGACGCAATACTCCGAGCGGTACTACGGGGCGTTCGTCAACGACCTGCACCAGAACAACGTCGAGGCCGTGTGGCATGCGCCGGAACCGGTCGTCGAAGCCCCTCGCCGTTCCGGCGTTCCCTGATCAGTACGGTCCGCACTCCCAGGCGGGGCCTCACGTCCTTCCATGTCTGCGATCACTGTCAGGCGTGGTTCAAACCTCACCGGCCCTGGTCGATGATGGGTCCATGATCGCGGGATCCTCGTGCCTGGCTGAAGCGCGCACCCGAGCCTTCGCCCAGTTCGCGTTGGTGGCGACAGTCATCGCGTTGGTGGCAGGGTGTGCAAGCGATCCGCCCTCGTCACGCAACCCAACCAGCGCCACCCGACCTCCAGCCGCCGAGGATGCCGTTGTGCAGATGCGCCCCGTGGAGGCCACCGATCCCGGTCTGCCGTTGACGTGCGAGGAGGGGGCCCCATGCAGTCATGATCTGCTTCTCGACGAGGAAGGCATCACGCTGGCCGGGCCGCAGGAGACTCGCTACGAGCTTGGGCACCTCATCATCGTCGGGAGCGACATCGCAGACGTGGCTGACAGGCGGCAGACGCTTGGGGGTCCATCTGAACTGTGTGTCTCGTTCGAACTGACCGATCCCGCCGCACAACGACTCGAAGACGAGACCACGAGGCTCGTTACCCTGCCAGCTCCGCGCAATCGGATCGCCGTGATCGTGGAAGGTCGCATCCTCGCCGCCCCCTACGTCGCTGCGCCGATCGCGAATGGACAAGGAGAGATCTGCGCCGTTCGCCGCTCGGACGTAAAGCCCCTGCTGGACCTGTTCGATCAGTAGACGTCCGGCTTGCCCAGGCCCTGCTCCACGGAACCGACCATCAAAGCCAGATCGGCACGGCGCTCACGTCGATCGGCATCGAGCCGCCAGTCATCGACGTCTGGGGCTTCGGCGCCGAGACGGGCCGCGTGGTCGAACGTCCGCCCTCGACCTAGCCGCGACGGCTGCTCAGTCGGGCACGAGACGATCGAGCGTCGGTGGCAGATCGCCGAGGTCGGGAAGCGTCGCCGACCGCGGCACCATGCTCGTCTCGCCGAGACGGTCGATCCACACCGCGGGCAGCCCGAGCTTGGCGCACGGCTCGATGTCGTGGAACAACGACGCCGCGACGTGCACGTGACGCGTGCGCTCGGCGTCGGTGCGACGGAAGAACGTCTCCCAGTGACCGAACGCCGGCTTGTACGAGCCGATGTCGCTCGCGACGACCCGCTCGTCGATCTCGACGCCGACCGAGGCGATCGACGCCTCGAGCAGATCGGCGTCGGTGTTCGAGAGGATCGCCAGCTTCCACCCGCGATCACGGAGTTCAAAGAGCGCACCGGGCACCTCGGGGAAGACCCGCCACGACGGCAAGGCCTCGGAGAGCGCATCCGACTCCCCCTCGGGTACCGTGAAGCCGAGCTCTTCGGCGACCAGGGCCATCGTCTCGGCCATGACCTCGCGGTAGGGGATGCCGCGGCCCTCCTGCACCTCGGGCTCCACGCGCATGTACGCCGCGAGCAGCGCGTCGCCGTCGGCATCGGGCCACAGGCGCTGCAACGTCTCGCGGACGCCGCCCGGCCAGTCCACGAGGGTTCCGTAGCAGTCGAAGGTTGCCCACCGCGCGCTCATGCGGGGCAGTGTACGCAGGCGTTCGGAGCGCCCGCGACGCGCACCCGCGCAACGCGGGAGTCAGGCGGGCGAGAGGCCGGGCCCGCCCAGCTTCGGGCGGAGCGTGCCCGGTGTCGAAGGCTCGCCGTCGAGCTCGCGCTTGGTCTGGCGTGACACCCCGAGCCCGACCGATCGTTCCTCGTGGGCGCGCGGCTCACGGCGCTCGACGTCGGCGAAGAACGCCTCGACGTCCTCGCGATCCATCGTCTCGATCTCGAGCAGGCGGGCGGCGAGCGCGTCGAGCTTCTCGCGGTTCGTGGTCAGGATGTCGAGCGCGACGTCGTGGGCCTCGTCGATCAGCTCGCGTACCTCGTGGTCGATCTCGAACGCGACCGCGTCGGAGTAGTCGGGCGTCGAGCCCCAGTCGCGGCCGAGGAAGACCTCGCCCTGCTTCTGGCCGAGCGTGCGCGGCCCGATCGAGTCGCTCATGCCGTACTCGGTCACCATCTGGCGGGCGATCTTGGTCGCGCGCTCGATGTCGTTGCCGGCGCCGGTGGTCACGTCGCCGGCGACGATCTCCTCGGCGACCCGCCCGCCCATCAGCATCGCGAGCTCGTCGCGCAGCTGCTCGCGCGTCATGAGGAACCGGTCCTGCTCGGGCAGCGTGAGCGTGTACCCGAGGGCGCGACCCCTCGGGATCACCGTGATCTTGTGCACCTCGTCGGTGTTGGGCAACACGTGCGCGACCATCGCGTGCCCACCCTCGTGGTAGGCGATCAGACGACGCTCCTCCTCGTCCATGACCCGGCTCTTGCGCTCGGGGCCGGCCATCACGCGGTCGACGGCCTCCTCGATCTCCTTCATCGAGATCGCCTTCAGGTTGCGGCGGGCCGCGAGCAGCGCCGCCTCGTTGATCGCGTTCGCGAGGTCGGCGCCCGTGAACCCGGGCGTGCGACGGGCGAGCACCTCGAGATCGACCGTCTTGTCGAACGGCTTGCCTCGAGCGTGCACGCGCAGGATCGCCTTGCGGCCCTCGAGGTCGGGCCGGTCGATCACGACCTGACGGTCGAACCGTCCGGGCCGCAGCAGCGCCGGATCGAGGATGTCGGGCCGGTTCGTGGCCGCCATCAGGATCACCGTGGTCCGCTGATCGAAGCCGTCCATCTCGACCAGCAACTGGTTCAGCGTCTGCTCGCGCTCGTCGTGCCCGCCGCCGAGGCCGGCGCCGCGCTGACGGCCCACGGCGTCGATCTCGTCGATGAACACGATCGCCGGGGCGCTCGCCTTCGCCTGTTCGAAGAGGTCCCGCACGCGGGCCGCGCCGACGCCCACGAACATCTCCACGAAGTCCGAGCCCGAGATCGAGAAGAACGGCACGCCCGCCTCGCCGGCCACCGCGCGCGCCAGCAGCGTCTTGCCGGTGCCGGGCGGGCCGAACAGCAGCACCCCTCTCGGGATCTTCGCCCCCATCGCCTGGAACTTCGCCGGGTTCTGCAGGTAGTCCTTGACCTCCTGCAGCTCCTCGATCGCCTCGTCGACGCCGGCCACGTCGCCGAACGTGGTCTTCGGCTGATCCTTGGCGACGGTCTTGTGCTTGCTGCGCCCGAACTGCATCACGCGGCCGCCGCCCCCTTGGGACCGGTTCAACACGAACAGCAGGATGCCGCCGATCAGCAGCACGGGCAGGATCACGGTGATCAACGTGCCCAGCAACGCGTTCGGCTTCTGCGGATCGACCTCGGTCGGGACGCCGGCCGCCTTCAACAGCGCGGCGAGATCGTCGGCGTACTCGGTCGGGTACGTGGTGCGGTATGTGCTGCCGTCGGTGAGCTCGCCGGTGACCGACTGCTCGCCGTCATGGATCACCGCGTCGGCGACCCGACCGCGCTCGACCTCGGTCTCGAACTGGGTCAGGCCGATCTGGTTGCCCGCGGGCCCGCGGCCCATGAAGGAGATGACGAGGAGGAAGACGAGCGTGCCCACCACGATCCAGAGCGTGGGCGTGCGGGCGATCTTCTTCAGCGGCGGCTCGGGTTGCTGGCTCAGCGTGCGCTCCTCGTGGGGGGGAAGTCACGTCAGGCCCGCGCGTCGGCGCGGTCGGGCCCGTTCGGCCGATGGTAGCACCGGCTTCCGACGAGGAGGACCCCCGCTTCCCGCGGTCAGCGGATGCCCGTATCGACGACCAGCGTGACCTCGGTGAAGGTATGGACATCGACCTCGACCGCCTCGGGCGAGACCGTCGGGGGTCGTCCCCCGCCTGTGACCGGGAGCACCTCGTAGGACCCGGGCTCGAGATCGATCGAGAAGCTTCCTCGAGCGTCGGTCTCGACCTCGCCCACCGTATCGCCGTCGGGGGTCGTCACCCTGACGACGCCGCTCCACGGACGATCGGGACACGGCGAGCCCTGCACGACGACGGGGCACTGCGGACCGGCGGTGACGACGCCGCGGATCCCTGACCGCGCCGACGGATCGTCCCCGCTCGAGACGCCCGAACACCCGGCGAGCGCCAGGGCCAGGAGCGTCGGAACGAGCAGTCGTCGCATGTCCCTGAGACGCGACGAGGGGGCCACGAGGTTCCCCGGTCCCTACTCGCCGCCGTAGGCCTCCGGTCGCAGGGTCGCGACGTAGGGAAGGTTCCGGTAGCGCTCGGCGTAGTCGAGGCCGTAGCCGACCACGAACTCCGGGGGGATCTCGAAGCCCACGTAGCGGAGGTCGAGGGGCACCTTCTGCAACCCCGTCTTCCGCAGGAGCGCCGCCACCTCGAGGGACGCGGGCTTGCGGGCCGCGAGGTTCTTCAGCAGGTACTTCAACGTGAGGCCCGAGTCCACGATGTCTTCGACGAGCAGCACGTCGAGCCCGTCGAGGTCGTGGTCGAGGTCCTTCAGGATGCGCACGACGCCGCTGGTCTTCGTCGCCGCCCCGTACGACGAGACCGCCATGAAGTCGAACTCGAGCGGCAGCGCGATGTGGCGCGCGAGATCGGCCATCACGACGAACGCGCCCTTGAGGACCCCGACGAGCAGCAGCGACTTGCCCGTGTAGTCCTCGGTGATCCGATCGCCCATCGTCGCGAGCGCCGTCTCGATCTCCTCGGTGGAGATCAGGACCTTCTCGATGTCGGGCTCGTACGCGCTCACGGGAACCCGGAGTGTAGCGTCCGTCGTGTCGTGCGTGAGGCTCACGCCTGCCCCCCCTCGGTGCTCGGCTCGATCGTCTCGACGGGGGAAGTCACGCGAACATACACCCGGTCGCGCCGGGCCGTTCGGCCCCCGGGAAGGTCGCGGCGCCGGCCCGGCCGGCCGGCGGCGAGGTCGAGGACGGCGTCGACCGAATCGCTGGTCCAGGGCGCCACCTCGTCGTCGACGGCGGCCAGTCGCCACAGCGCCATGCGCACGATGCGGGCGGCGAGGGAACGTGGGAGCGCGGCGAGGTCGGCCGCCCGGAAGCGGACCTCGCCACGGTCGTGCTCGACGATCGCGGCCTCGTGGTCGGCGGCCTGCCGGAGAAGCTCCAGGCGGTCCTCGTGCAGCACCGAGGCCGTGCGAGCGAGCGTCGCTTTGACCTCGCGGCCGGTGATGCGCTCGAGCATCGGGATCGCCTCGTGGCGGATCGCGGCCCGCAGCAGCCGTCGGTCGTCGTTCATCGGGTCGTTCCGGGGGCGCAGGCCGAGCGACCGGCAGAACGCCTCGACGTCGACGCGCGTGACGTCGAGCAGCGGCTGGACGACCGACGAGCCGGGCCGGTCGCCCTCTCCCGGCCAGATGCCGGCGAGCCCGTCGAGCCCCGTGCCTCTGAGCAGGTTCAGCAGCACCGTCTCCGCCTGGTCGTCGAGGGTATGCCCCTCGGCGACGACCGGCGCCCCGATCTCGCGCCGGACCTCGTTCGCGGCATTCGTGCGCCGGACGGTCGCCCACGCCTCGACCGAGGCGCCGACCCCCGGCACGTCGTCCGCCGTGCGGAGATGGAACGAAAGACGATGCCGCGCGGAGAGCCGGCGCACGTACGCGGCGTCGGCCGACGAGTCCGGGCGCAGCCGATGGTCGAAGTGGAAGACCTCGAGTCGCATGCGGAACAGCCGGCGCAGGCGCACCAGCGACTCCAGCAGGCAGACGGAGTCGGGACCACCCGAGACGCAGACGAGCACGGTCTCGTCGGGCTGCACCAGCCCGTGTTCGCGGACGGTGGCCGTGACGCGCTCGAGCACCCTCGCGACCGCCGGTGGGCGACGCGAGGCCATACCCCTTACCCGATGACGCGTTCGACCCAGGCGGCGGGAGCACCGATCTCGTCGAGTGACGGGAGGTGCTCGGGAGCCAACCAGACCCGGTTGAAGCCGTCCATGCCCGCCTGAGCGATCACCGCCCGCACGAACGTCTCGCCGCGGTCGTACTGGCGGATCTTCTGCTCGAAGCCGATCGCCTTCTGCACGCTGCGCTCGACGCCCGAGCCCTTGCGCCGAGCCGCGAGCGCCCGGCGCATGCGATCGACGTCGGCCACGTGATCGCGCGAGACCTCGTTCATCACGTAGGAGGCGTGGCCCTCGAGCAGCGACATCATGCCCTGCACCCTCGTGAAGAGCTCACGCTGTTCGGGCGTGAGCAGCAGGAACACACCGCCCATGCGGGCGTCGGCGCCCCCGCGCGCATCCTCGACCGCCCGGCGCATCTGCGCGAACAGCTCCTTGCCGTCGAGCGAGACGCTGCCGAGGTAGGAATCGACGAGACCGCGGAGATGACCGCGAAGCCACGGAGCCGCCCCGAACTGCACCCGGTGCGTGACCTCGTGGATCGCGACCCAGAGGCGGAAGTCGCGGGTGGGCAGGCCGTAGCGCTGCTCCACCTCCGCCACGTTGGGCCCGACGAAGTACAGCAACCCCTCGTCGTCCGGTGGCAGGAACACGTCGTACTGGCCGAGCACGCGGCGCGCGACGTAGCCGAAGAGGGCGCCGGCCTGCGCGCCCATCGCCTTGCGCCGGATCTCGGCGCGACCCGGCTTCACGGCGAAGACGCGCTCGGCGAGCGGCTCGAGCAGCCGCTGCATGCCGGTGAGGTTCGCGCGGATCCACTCGCTGCGGGCCATGACCCAGGCCCTCGACCGGAAACCGGCCACGACCATGCCCGTGTGGTCGGTGATCAGCGACTCCGCCATGGGAACCAGCTCACCGAAGTCCTCACGCATGCGAGCGCGCTGCACGGCCGGCACGGAGATGCCCGGGCCGGCGATCCGGCGACCGAGCGAGAGCGCGGTCTCCCAGTCGGCGAGTCGAGCCGCCGCCGATCCCATGGACCAGTCCACCTCGGTGGCTCGCACGGGTGATCCTCCTTCGACCCGCCGCCTCACGGCAGCGACGCGCCGGGCTCAGGCGTCGCCGGTGGCCTTCTTGCGGGCGGCGATCATGCCGGCCCGGCGGGCCTTGCCTTCGGCGATGCGTCGGTCGGTGCCGGCATCGAGCAGTTCCTTCAAGGCCGCCTCGTACGCCTCCTGGTCCATCGTGACCTCGGGCCGCTCTTCGGGAACGGCGGGCGCGGCGGGCGCCGGTGCCGCTGCTGCGGCCGCTGCTGGAGCCTCTGCTGCGGCCGGAGTCGGGGCGGCTGACGCCGGAGCGGGCGCCGCTTCGGCGGCCGCCGGGGTCGGGGCCGCGGCCGGTGCTGCTGCGGCCGCGGGCGCCAATGCCGGCGTGGCCGTCGGCACCGCCGGCGGCGCGACGACGAGCGGGGCGGCCTGCGAGAGGTCGACGTTGCGCCGAGGAAGCTCCCGGCCGACGCTGCACCCGGTCGGCGCGGACGACCCGCAGTGCTTCCTCGTCCTTGGAGAAGCGCGGCGCGTAGCGCATGTACTGGATCGTGAGGAAGATCACCAGAACCAGGCCGAGCGCGCCGAGCGCGATCGCGATCCAGTAGACCCATCCGCCGTCGTTGCGCTCGGACACGACGACGGGGTCCACGATCACCTGCGCGTTCGCGGTGCCTGCCCACGCCATCAGCGTGACGACGGCCGTGGCGAACATGACGGACAGCTTCCGAGGCACGTTCATCGCGGCGGATACTAGCACCGGCGACCGGGTCGCCGATGTCGGATGCAGAGAGCCGGAGATGGGATTTGAACCCATGACCTACCACTTACGAGGCGGTTGCTCTGCCAGGCTGAGCTACTCCGGCGACGGTCGGGAAGTCTACCAACGGGGTGCTGGCACCCCGTGCGGGGTGCGGTTCCCACCGGACGGACCGGCAGGCCGTCCACCCTGGTCGCCGGGGCCACGAACCGCCATGATGCGCGGATGAACGCGGAGGCCCAACCCGAGATCGCCGGCCCGATCGAGCGCGTGATGGTCGGCACCGACCGCTCGCAGACCGCGGAGCGCGCCGTGCGGTGGGCGGCGACGTTCGCCGAGGCGTTCGGGGCGGAGCTGCACATCGTGCAGGTGATCGTGCCGTCGAGCGCGGCCGACACCGAGTACGGCGCCGCCGAGGCGACGCGCGCACGGTCGGCCGCCGACGACCTGCAGACGTACGCGCGCACGGTCGCCGGCGATCGGGGTCACGGCCACGTCGTGATCCACGACGACCCGGCGATGGCGATCGTCGAGGCCACCGAGGAACAGGCGATCGACGTCCTCGTCGTGGGCAACGCGGGCATGGCCGGTCGCAAGGAGTTCCTGCTCGGGAACGTGCCCAACCGCATCAGCCACAACGCGCGGTGCACGGTGATCATCGTCAACACCGCCGGCGACGGGCAGGTCGTGACGAACGTGCCGCGGCCCACGTCGGCGCGGGTGCGCATCAGCGCGGCCGAGGAGGTCGAGATCACCCCCCGGTTGACCGCGAGGGGCGGTCGGATCGCCGCCGTCTTCGCCAAGCACGGGTTGAAGGAGCTCTTCGGCCGCCCCGACGAGGAGGGAGCCGTGGGCCGGCGTCGGCAGGGCAAGCGCCTGCGCGCCGCGCTCGAGGAGCTCGGTCCGACGTTCGCCAAGCTCGGCCAGATCCTGTCGACGAGACCCGACCTGCTGCCCGCCCGAGTACATCGAGGAGCTCGCGACCCTGCAGGACAACGTGCCGCCGCTCAGCGAGGAGCAGGTCGTGCAGGTGATGGAGCAGGAGCTCGGCGTGCCGTGGGAGGACGTCTTCGACCACATCGACCCCTCGCCGCTGGCCGCCGGCACGATCGCCCAGGTGCACCGGGCGACGCTCGCCACCGGCGACCCGGTGGTGGCGAAGATCCAGCGTCCCGACGCACGCGAGCAGATCGAGCAGGACCTGGCGCTACTCGAGGTCTTCGCCGAGAAGATCGGCGACCGACCGGGCCTGCGCCAGGTGATCGACATGCAGGCGGTGTTCGAGCACCTGTCCACCTCGTTGCACCGCGAGCTCGACTTCCGCGAGGAGGCCGGGAACATGGCGCGGATGCGGGAGAGCGTCGCGCCGTACTCCCGCCTGCGCGTGCCCCAGGTGCACGGCGACCTCTCCACCTCGAGGCTGCTGGTCATGCAGGACGTGCAGGGCGGTCCGATCTCGCTGGCGCCCGAGGGTACCGCCCGCAAGGAAGCCGCGCGTCAGCTGCTCGAGAGCTTCTACAAGCAGATCATGGTCGACGGGTTCTTCCACGCGGACCCGCATCCGGGCAACCTGATGTGGCGCCCGGCCGACGACACGCTCTACCTGCTCGACCTGGGCATGGTGGGCGAGGTCGGCCCCGAGATGCGCGAGCAGATGATGCTGCTGCTGATGGCGTTCTGGCAGGAAGACGTGCCCTTCCTCACCGACGTCTCGTTGATGCTCGCCGGTGCGATGGACCGCACCGACCTCGACATCGACGCGTTCGGCGCCGAGATCGGGGAGATGGTGGCGAAGTACCGTACGGCCTCGCTCAGCGACATCCAGCTCGGGCCGATCCTGCAGGAGATGACCGAGATCTCGCTGCGCCACGAGGTGCCCCTGCCGGCCTCGCTCGCGCTCACGGGGAAGGCGCTGGCCCAGATGCAGCTCGCGACCGCCGAGCTCGACCCCGAGCTCGACCCGTTCGACGTGGCGGGCTCGTTCCTGATGCGGGCGCTCGTGCGCGACATGACCACGAAGGCCGATCCGAAGGCGCTCTTCTACCAGGCGCAGCGCTTCAAGGTGCGCTTCCATCGGGTGGTGGAGGCCGTCGAGCGCCTGATCGGGGCGCGCCCCGGGCAGAAGCTCGAGGTGAACTTCCGCGCCGCGACGCTCGAGACCACGATCCGGCGGGCCGGTCGGCGGCTGGCGCTCGCGCTCACCGCGGGCGCGGCGATCCTCGGCACGGCGCTCACCGCGATCAGCGAGCGCGTGCCCGCCTGGCTGCCCGTGACGTTCGGCATCGGCGCCCTGCTGCTGACGCTGGGGCTCGTGGTCGACCTCGTCCGCCGTCGCAACTAGTCTGTATCAGACTAGATGTCGAGGTCGACGTCGACCTCGCCGCCCTTGGAGATCATCGTCGTGACCTCGTCCGCCGGCTGGGCGGCGCCCTTCTTGCGCACCGAGCGCAGCACGACCTTCTCGAGCACGTAGGCCAAGATCGCGAAGGCGAGCCCCACCAGCCAGCGCTCGAACCGACGGAAGCCCGTCGGCCTGGCGGTGGTTCGAGCGGTCATCTCGTGGTCCCCTCCTCGACGTTCACATCCGTGCCGATCGGCAGGCGGCCCCTCACCGTCGTGCCCGCCCCGGGCTTGCTCGTGATCTCGAGCTCGCCGTCGAGCGCCCCGAGGCGGTCCGCGATGCCCTGCAGGCCCGTACCGTAGCCGGTCGCGCCCGGGTCGAACCCACGGCCGTCGTCGGCGACGGCGAACTCGAGGGAGCCGTTCGCGCGGCTCAGCGACACGGTCGCCCGCGTGGCGTCTGCGTACTTCGCCGTGTTCTGCAGCGCTTCCAGCGCCGAGAAGTACACGGCCGCCTCGACCTGCTGAGGGAGCCGGTCGACGCCGTCGGCGACGACCTCGATCGGCACCGTGGACTTGCGTGCCTGAGCGGTGAGCGCCGCTTCAAGCCCCTTGTCGGCCAGGAGCGGTGGGTAGATGCCTCGGGCGAGGTCGCGCAGGTCCTCGAGGGCCTCCTGGGTCTCCCCTTCGATCTGGGTGAGCATCTCCGCGGCCTTGACCGGATCCCGGTCGGTGAGCGACCGAGCCAGGCGCGCCTTGACGGCGAGCGCAACGAGCTGCTGTTGGGCGCCGTCGTGGATGTTGCGCTCGAGGCGGCGACGCTCCCGGTCCTGCGCCGCCACGATCCGCTTCTGCGCTGCGCGGAGGTCGTCGAGACGCGCCCTGAGCTCCTCGGTGAGCCGGACGTTGCGGAGCACGAGGCCGGCCTGCGAAGCGAGGTCGGAGACGAGCTTGTCGTCGGCAGGTGAGATCGGGTCGCTCTGCGGCTTGCGCACCGCGAGCGCGCCGAGCAGCTCGCCAGCGTGCTCGACGCGGTACACGCGATCGGCGCCCTCCAACGCGGGTACGTCCTCGGAAGCGAGCGACACGGCGGCGAAGGGTTCGGCGTCCGCGGGCCAGGTTGCGACGTCACGCAGGTCGTCGTCGACCTTCAGCCAGACGTCGGCTCGCTCGGCGCCGACACCCTCACCGAGCACGCGAGCCATGCGGGGAAGCAGATCGTCGTCACGGTAGGCATCGCCCACCCGCTCGGCGAAGTCGGCGAGCACCTCGTACGGCGTCGCCCTCCGCCCGTAGACGAGCCGGTCGGCGAGCTTCGTGAACCCCGCCCGCACCGGCTGGAACGAGACCGCCACGATCACAGCCGCGATCATCGTGAGCAGCGAATCCCCTCGACCGAGCCACGCTCCCACCCCCACGACGACCGAGAGGTAGACGAGCGTCGCGAAGAGCGCGAGCGCCGCATAGACGACCGTCCGCTTCACGACGACGTCGAGGTCGTACAGGTGGAACCGCAGGACGGCGACCCCGATCGAGATCGGGAAAGCGAGGAACCCCACCCCGCCGACGATGGCGGACAGCGTCGCGTCATCCACGAAGTCGGAGAGGAAGATCGCGATGAAGGCCGCGAGCAGCCCGAACGCGACCCACTTGATCTGTTGGCGTTCGACGCCCCCGGCCCGTCGGAACCTGATGAACACGGACGCGACGGAGACGGCCCACGTCCCGAAATAGAGGACCGCGAAGAAGGCGTCGGGGATGGCGATCTCGAGGACCTCGAGGTACGCCGGGTTGTCGAGCACGATCGTGTCGCTCGACGTGCTCACCGTCGGAGACCCGAAGGTCAGCGAGACGAACAGCAGGAACAGCATCCCGAGGATCCACCAGAGGAACGGTTTCCAACGGGGAGACGGGAGGCGGCCGTCAGGGAACAGCAGGGGCAGGAGGAAGAGGACCGGGAGGATCCCGAACAACCATCCGAACCCCGACAACAGAGCGAGAAGCTGGGTCATGAGGGCCGTGTTCCCACGCCCGTAGAGCCACGTGGCGACCTCTCCGGCGGTGAACGACATCGCCGTCGTGAAACACCCCCAGAGCAACAGGACGCCGATCGCGTTCCTGCGATCACGACTGACGATCGTCGCGCCGACCGCCCCGAACATCGAGAACGCGACGATGTAGGGAACCTGTGCTCCCATGGGTTCGTCGTTGGCGGCGACGAGCACTGTCCCGACGGCCGCGATCGCGATGAACGCTGCGAGGACGAACCATGGCCACGTCACTCGGCGATCGACCGGCGTGATCATTCCGCCGGCACCGGGACGCTGCCGCTGAGGGTCGCGCCGGCCCCCGGAGCGCTCTCGACCTCGACACGACCTTCGAGCGCGCCGAGTCGGTCGGCGATGCCCTGCAATCCCGTGCCGTATCCCGTCTCCGAGGGATCGAAGCCCCGGCCGTCGTCGTGCACGCGGAACCGCAGCTCCCCGTTCGATCGTTCGAACGACACGCTGGCCGAGGTCGCCTGCGCGTACTTCGCGACGTTCTGAAGCCCCTCGAGCACCGAGAAGTACACGGCTGCCTCGATGTCCTGGGGCAGACGGTCGACGCCGTCGGCCTCGACCCTCACGGGGATCGGCGACTTCCTCGCCTGGGCCTCGAGCGCGGCCACCAACCCCTTGTCGGCCAGCAACGGTGGATAGATGCCGCGGGCGAGGTCTCGGAGATCGTCGAGGGCCGCTCCGGTGTCGATCTGCAGGACAGCCACCATCTCCTTTGCCTTCGAAGGGTCGCGATCGATCAGCTGCTCCACGATGCGCTGACGGACCTGGAGCGCGACGAGCTGTTGCTGGGCGCCGTCGTGGATGTTGCGCTCGAGCTTGCGACGTTCCTCGTCCTGGGCGGCGACCAGCCGCTTCTGCGCCGCCTGCAGATCGGCCAGGCGGGCGCGGAGCTGCTGGGTCAGTCGCTCGTTCCGCAGCACGAGCCCGGCCTGGGCGGCCAGGTCCTCGCACGAGCTGTTCACGCGTCGGGTCGATCGGGTCGCTGGCCGGCATCGACACGGCGAGCGCGCCGAGCACCTGCCCCTGGTGCCGGACCTCCACCACGAGGTCGTCGCCGGCCCCGGGAGCGTCGGGCGGCCAGGTCGCGACCGTTCGGAGCTCCTCATCCACGATCATGCGCACCTGGGCACGCTCGGCGCCCACGCCCTCGCCGAGCACGCGCGCCAGCCGGGGGATCACGTCGTCGGAGGAGTAGGTGCCGGCGAGCTGGTCGCCGAACGTCGCGACGACCTCGTACGGCGTCGCGCGCTTGCCGTAGACGATGCGGTCGGCGAACCTGCGGGCCCGCGCCCGCACCGGTTGGAACACGAGGGCCACGATGCCCGCCGCAAGCGCCGAGAGGAGCGGCGATCCCGTCGAGCCCACCAGGGCGCCGACGCCGGCCACCACGCCGACGTAGACGAGCGCGATGAACGCCACCACGATCGCGATCACGACGGTCTTGCGGATCACGACGTCGATGTCGTAGAGGCGGTAGCGCAGGATCGCGAGCCCGGTGGCAACAGGGATCAACATGAAGCTCATCGCGCCGATCGTCTGGATCGCCCCACCCCAGCCCTCGTCGTTCCCGGCCAGGGGCAGGAACGAGAACACGAAGAACAGCGCCATCACCGATGCCGCGTAGGTCAGCCACCTGATCTGATGTCGGACGACGTCGTCGGTCGTGCGACGTGTGCGTACCACCAGCGAGACGAAGCCGCCCACAACCAGGAGCGGCGCCGAGAACAGGAGCACCCCGAACACGTCGAGCACAGGACCGAGCGCCTCGATCCCGATCGGGTTGCGGATCTCGGGGTGACCGGAGTCGGCGAAGTCACCCGGGTAGAACCAGATGGCGAGGAACACGAGGGTCATCCCGATGCCACAGAGCCACGCGAACCATCGCCAGCGTGGCGAGGGCAGATGCCCGTCGGGGAACAGCAGCAGGAGGAAGCCGGAGATCGCGATGAACGGCACCCAGCCGGGTCCACCGATCGCGAACGCCAGGGGAGCGAAGGGCAGGTCGCGCTCGACGGCGTAGAACCCGTAGGCCTGGAACGGGCCGAGGATCGCCACCGCCACACCCATGCCGACCATCAGCCATGCGAGGAGCGCCTCCGGCCGGCGCGCGAGCACGAAGAAGCCGACGGCCGGGAACGACAACAGCAAGATCGTGAACACGACCTCCCCGTACTCCCCGGCCGCTGCCTCGAGGGCGATCGTCAGCGTCGCCCCGACGATCACGACGATCGCCGCGGGCCAGCGAAGAAGACGCAACCGTCGTTCCGGGAACCTCATCGGTCGTCCTCCGAGACGCGGAAGACCTCCACCGGTTCCTCGCGGCCCTTCACATGCCGGATGCCGATCGGCTCGCACGCGACGCCGTCCGAGGCAGCGACCGTGGTGGCCGTCGCGACGATCTCGCCGCCGGCCGCCTCGTTCTGCAGCCGCGAGGCGATGTTCACGGCGTCGCCCACGACCGTGTACTCGAGCCGCCCGCCGCCACCCACCGTGCCCGCGATCACCCGCCCGTGTTCACCCCGATCCCGACGCCCATCTCGGGCAGGTCCACGACGTCCCAGCCGTCCTCGTTCAGCTCGGATTGGCGCCGCTGCATCGCGATCGCACACCGCAGCGCGCGTTCGGCGTGATCGGCCAACGGCTCGGGTGCGCCGAAGACCGCCATCACCGCGTCACCCTGGAACTTGTCGATCGTGCCGCCGTGCGCGGCCACGACCTCCGCCATCGCCTCGAGGTGTCGGCCGACGACCGCGGCGACCTCGCGGGCCTCGAGCCGTTCGGCGATCGTCGAGAAGCCGCGGATGTCGCTGAACAAGACCGTGACCTCGACCTCCTGCGGCTCGATCGCCGAACTCGGGGTGCGAAGCGAGACGCTCGGCGAGCTGCTGCGGCACGAAGCTCGCGAGCGTGTTGCGCGAGACGGTCTGCTCGACGACCGCGGCGTGCAGCCGCTTGAACTCGTCGACCAGGCCGGCCGAGCCCCCGCCTCCGGCCATGCCGCGGAACAGCTCGGTCACCTGACGGTCGACGGCCTCCTGGGTCGTGCCGAGAGCGGCGGCGATCTCCTCGTACCCGAGGCCCTTGGCCATCATGTCGAGCAGCTCGCGGTCACGCTCGGCGGCCTCGGTGCGCCCGGAGAGCCGTTCGGCGATCGTCGGATCGACCGTGCTGCCACCCGCGTGCACCTCGCGGATCGCGCGCGCGAGCTCGTCGCCCTGGGCGATGCGATCCTTCAGCAGGTACGCGAGGCCGCTATGCCCGCGGCCGAGCAGCGCGATCGCGTACTCCTCGTCGTCGTGGGCGCTCAGCACCACGACTCCGGTGTCCGGGTGCTGCTCGCGGATCGCGTGTGCGCAGTCGATGCCCTCCAGCTGGAAGCTCGGGGGCATCTTGATGTCGGTCACGACCACGTCGGGCACGTGGTCGGAGGCGGCAGCCAGCAGCGACGGAGCGTCCTCGGCGACCCCGACGACCTCGATGTCGTCGTAGGAGTCGAGCAGGGCGCGCACGCCCTCCCGGACCAGCACGTTGTCTTCGCCGAGGACGACCGTGATGCTCACGCCGTTCGCCTTCCCGTCGGGGGGTCCCCGTGTACCATCCGCGCATGCTGCGCGTGGTCTTCGCGGAGGACAACTACCTGGTTCGCGAGGGCACCGTCGCCCTGCTCTCCGGCGTCGACGACGTCGAGGTCGTCGGCACGGCCGAAGCCTACGACGAGCTCATCGCCGCGGTCGAGACGCACGCTCCCGACGCGGTGCTCACCGACATCCGCATGCCCCCGAGCGGCACCGACGAGGGCATCCGCGCGGCGAAGGCGATCAGGGCCGAGCACCCGGACGTCGGGGTGGTGGTGCTCTCGCAGTTCGCGGACGAGGAGTACGCGTACGACCTGTTGAAGGACGGGGCGGAAGGCCTGGGCTACCTGCTGAAGGAACGCGTGGCCGACGTCGACGAGGTCGTGCGCGCGCTCAACGAGGTCGCTCGCGGCGGCAGCGTGCTCGACCCGAAGGTCGTCGAGTCGCTCGTCGCCGCGAAGGATCGCATGGCGCATTCCCCTCTGGCCTCGCTCACCGACCGCGAGCGCGAGGTGCTGAGCCACATGGCCCAGGGCGAGAACAACGCGGCGATCGCGAAGTCGCTCTTCCTCACCGAGCGTGCCGTGGAGAAGCACATCAACTCGCTGTTCCACAAGCTCGACCTCACCGAGGAGCCCGACGTCCATCGGCGAGTGATGGCGGTGCTGGCCTTCCTTCGGGAGACGGAACAGGCGTAGGCTCGCACCGCCCGCAGGCACGGCCCGTGCTCGACCACCGGGCCACGATCGACGGAGGTTGCGATGAGTGGACGTGAGACGGTGGAGGCGCTCGTGGCCACGCTCAACGCTCGCAACGTGGCAGGCATGGACGACCTCTTCCACGAGGACGCCGTGATGGAGTGGCCGCAGTCGGGCGAGCGCATCGTAGGGGGCGACAACCGGCGCGGCGTCTACAACGCCTTTCCGACGCTGCCGACGATCACGCCGAGGCGCATCGTCGGCGAGGGCGACCTGTGGGTCGCCGAGTCCACGCTCGACTACGGCGGCGGCGCGGTCTACCAGGCGGTGTTCATCTTCGAGATGCGCGAGGGGAAGATCGCGAAGGAGACCGCGTACTGGGCCGAGCCGTTCCCGGCCCCGGACTGGCGGGCCGCCTGGGTCGAGCGGATGGACGCCTGATCTCACTGCGCGAGCCTCGTATCCACGATGTAGACGCTGCACGGCGAGTGGCGGACGACGATGTTCGGCACGCTGTCGCGCACGCGCCACCTCGACCCGTGAGCTCCGCGGTTGCCGATCACGATCGTGTCTGCCCGCTCCTCTTCGGCCACCTCCACGATGCGCTCGGCGGCATCGCCGGACTCCACGCGCGTGCGCGTCATCACGCCCGGGAAGCGCGCGGCGACACGGGCGAGGTAGGCCGCCGGATCGGCCGCCCTGTCGGGGTCGACGACCGCCCGGGCGTCGCTCCCCGGTCGGACGTAGAGGACCAGCAGCTCGGCGTCGCGCTCGTGGGCGAGCCTCGCGGCGTCCTCGAGCGCGAGATCGGCGGCTGCGGATGTGTCGGTTCCGACCAGGATCGTCGTCATCGTGAGACCTCCTCGTGCTGTCGTTGTCACCGTAGGCGCCGGGAGGTGCATCGGCGACGGCGCGGCCATGCGGGAACGCGGTGATGCCAGCACCCCTGTGACGGGGATGTTCCCGACGTACGAAGGTGTGGTCCGCCCCGTGGACCAGCTCGGCCCCGGGTGTCACCATCCGGCCATGGAAGCACCCCCGAAGGTCGACCTGCTCCCACGACGCCTCGCCTGGCCGACCGCGTGGATCTCGGTTGCCCTGGTCCTGGTCGGAGCGATCGGTCTGTGGATCTCCGAGCAGAGCGACACCGCCGATCTCCCGCTCGCGGTGCTCGCCGTCGCGGGCTCGGCCTTCTTCGCCGGCCTGGGGGCACTCATCGCGTCGCGGACCGGCAACCGCATCGGGTGGCTCTACCTCGGGATCATCGCCGTGCAGGGCATCGCCTTCGCGGTGAGCGCCTACGGAGACAGCGAGCTCCCGCTCGCCGATGTGGCTCGCTCGCTCGCGGACCCGTTCTTCCTGGGTGGCCTCACCCTGTTCGTGGCGATCTTCCTGCTCTTCCCGACCGGGCGACTCGCGTCCCGCCGCTGGCGATGGGTCTGGTGGCCCTACGTCACCGCGGTCGGCGTGACCTTCGTCGGCTTCGCCGTGCAGCCCACCGCGCCCGCGGCCGACCTCACCGGTGGAGCGGCGGCCGAGCCGTCCTCCGCCCCCAACGTTCTGGGGATCGAGGCGCTCGGTGGCGTGATCGGACCGATGCTGGCGTTGGCGGGAGGCACGATCCTGGTCGCGGCGGTCGCCGGGCTCGTCAGCCTCATCCTTCGGTATCGACGTGGCACGAACGAGGAACGCCAGCAGATCCGGTGGCTCGTCGCGGTGGGGGCCCTGGCTGGCCTGGCCCTCGTCGCAACGATCGGGACCGGCGTGCCGATCGAGGCAGCGGAGGCACGAGGAGACGAAGCGAGCCGGGGCCTCGTGATCGCCAACAACCTGTCCATGCTCCTGCTCGTCGCGAGCGTCGTGATCGGCATCCCGCTCGCCACCGCCCTCGCGATCTTGAAGTACCGGCTCTACGACCTCGACGTCGTGATCCGCAAGGCGGTCGTCTTCGCGGTCCTGGCCACGTTCGTGACCGTCGTCTACGTGGGGATCGTGGTCGGGGTCAGCCGGCTCATGGGGGGTGATTCGCTCGCCTCGTCGATCGCGGCCACGGCCATCGTCGCCGCTCTCTTCCAGCCGATGCGCGGGTGGGCGACCAGCCTCGCGAACCGGCTCGTGTACGGCAGACGTGCCGAGCCGTACGAGGTGCTCTCACGGTTCAGCGACCGGGTCGGCGGGACTTACGCGTCCGAGGACGTGCTTCCGCGCATGGCCCGGGTGATCGGCGAGGGCGTCGGCGCGGAACGGGTCGAGGTGTGGCTGGGCAACGACCGCGGATCACGACTCGCGGCGGCGTGGCCCGCAGACGCGGACCCGGTCGGCGACAGGGTAACGGTCGCCGAGGTCCGACATGAGGGCGAGCGGCTGGGTGAGGTCCGCGTGGGCAAGTCTCCTGGTGAGCCGGTCACGCCGACCGAGGAGCGACTTCTGCAGGATCTCGCGACGCAGGCCGGCCTCGTCATGCGCAACGTCGGACTCACCGTCGATCTCGAGGCGAGGGTGGCGCAGCTCGCCGACCAGGCGAACGAGCTTCGAGCCTCGCGCATGCGCATCGTCCAGGCGCACGACGCCGAGCGGCGTCGACTCGAGCGGAACATCCACGACGGCGCCCAGCAACACCTCGTCGCGCTCGCGGTGAAGCTCCGGCTCGCCCGAGGGGTCGCGGGGAAGGATCCGAGCCAGGCGGCATCGCTGCTGCACACCCTCGCCGAAGAGACCGGGCGGGCGCGCGACACGCTGCTCGACCTCGCGAGCGGCATCTACCCGGCCGCACTCGAGGAGCACGGCATCGCCGAGGCGTTGCGGCGTCAGGGCAGCCCGAACGGCGCGCGGCTCGCCGTCGAGGCCGACGGGATCGGACGGTTCCCGATCGAGACCGAGGCGGCCGTCTACTTCGTGTGCCTCGAGGCGATGCAGAACGCGGCGAAGTACGCCGACGCCCGGCACATCGATGTCCGGCTCGGCGTCGGCGAGGACTCCCTCACGTTCGTGGTCGGCGACGACGGCGTCGGCTTCGATGCCTCCATCGCGGAAGCGGGCTCGGGCCTGCGGAACATGCGGGATCGACTGTCGGCGTTCGGGGGTGAGGTCGAGATCACGTCCGAACCCGGGCGAGGCACGACCGTGCGAGGCTCTGTTCCCGTGCTCGCGGAGGCGGCACGATGACCGATGCCACTCGGTCGAGGCTCGCGCTCGCCCTCGTCGCGGTGACGGTGGTGTTCGTGGTCGCTCAGGCGGTCGTCACGATCGGATCGGCCGGAGAGACGCAGGCACCGGGCCTCGGGGCGTTGATCGCCGGCCAGGCGGGCGTGCTCTTGTGGGCCTGCATCGGTGCCCTGATCGTGATCAGGACCGGGAACCGAACCGGCTGGGTGTTCCTGGCGATCGGCGTGCTCGCGGCGATGGGACTCTTCGGTGAGGAGTACGTCGGGAGCCAGTCATCGGGAGTCGGCCGAGCCGTCGCTCCCGTTCACCGCCTGGGCCGGCGTGGCGCTCAATGCCGGGAACTCGTTCGCTGCCATGCTGCTCCCGCTCGTCTTCCTCCTGTTCCCCACGGGTCACCCACCGACCCCACGATGGCGATGGGTGGTATGGCTCTGGGCCGTGGGCGCCGGGCTCGCCGGGACCTGGCTCGCGCTGCGGTCGGGCGACGTCGGAGGCTGCCTCGATCCGGCGGGATGCGACGTCGTCTTCTCGCTGCAGAACCCGCTCGGACTGCCGATCCTCGACCCGCTGCTGTCGGTCTTGCTCAACGTCGGGACCGCCGCGCTGCTGCTCTCGGCGGTGCTCGGGATAGCGTCGCTCTTCGTGCGCTTCCGCCGAGCCGACGGACTGGAGCGCCAGCAGCTCAAGTGGATGCTGCTCGTCGGCATCCTGATCGCCGCGACGTTCATCGCGATGATGGTGCTGCAATCCGTCCTGCCCGCCGACTTCGACCCCGACGACCTCGAGTGGATGTGGATCGTGTTCGTGCTCCTCATCGTCGTGGGCCTCCCCGTCGCCGCGGCGTTCGCGATCCTGCGCTACCGGCTCTACGACATCGACGTCGTCATCTCGAAGACCCTGGTCTACGCGGCGCTCGCGCTCCTGATCGGATCGGCCTACGTCGCCATCGTGGTCGGGATCGGGGCGGCGATCGGCGCCGGCACCGACAGCGCCGGTCTGCAGATCGCCGCGACCGCCCTCATCGCCCTCGCGTTCGACCCCGCGCGCTCGCGTCTGCGCCGATGGGCCAATCGCGTCGTGTACGGAGCTCGCGCCACGCCGTACGAGGTGATGGCGAGCTTCGGCTCGAGGGTCGCCGCGGTCCCCTCCGCCGACGAGGTGCTCGGCGACATGGCGGAGGCTGCCCGTGCGGGCGTGGGGGCCCTCGCCGCGACCGTCTCGGTCGTCGTCGACGGCGGCGTGCGATCGGTGACCCGCCCGAACGACGCGCACGTCGACGGCCGCCGGTACTCGGCCGGTGTCACGCACGCCGGTGAGCCGATCGGGGAGCTGACCGTCGTGAAGCCCCAGAACGAACCGCTCCGGCCGACCGAGCGAGTGCTGCTCGAAGATCTCGCGAGTCATGCCGGTCTCGCGATGCACAACGTTCGGCTGGGTGTGGAGCTCGAATCGCGAGCCCGGCAGCTCTCATCCCAGACCGACGAGCTTCGCCGCTCGCGGGAGCGGATCGTCGCGGCTCGCGACGCCCAGCGCCATCGGCTCGAGCGAGAGCTCCGGGACGGCGTCGGGATCGAGCTCGAGGCGATCCGGCGAGAGATCGAGGCCGATGCACGCTCCGTCGTCGATGATCCCCAGCGGGTGACCGCGTCACTCGACCGCCTCGGCGAACGAGCGAACGCCGCCCTGGAGGAACTGCGCGACGTCGCGCGCGGCGTCTTCCCGCCCCTGCTCGTGGATCAGGGCCTGACGGCCGCCCTCGAGTCCCACGTCCGCAAACTCGGGATCGACGCGACGATCCGCATCGATCCCTCCGTCGCCGACACGCGGTTCGACCCAGCCACGGAGAACGCCGTGTACTTCTGTTGCATCCAGGCGCTGCAGAACGTGGTGCGGCACGCGGCCGGGGCGCGGGTCGAGCTTCGACTCGATCTCGACGGGAGGGACCTCGTCTTCGTCGTCCGTGATGACGGCGGTGGTTTCGACCCATTGGTGACCGCGGACGGCGAGGGCATGCAGATCATGCGCGATCGGATCGCCGCGCTCGGCGGGTCGCTCTCCGTCGACAGTGAGCCGGGGCGAGGGACGACCGTCACCGGCCGCGTCGGTGCCAGCCAGCTGGAGCCGACCGCGTGAGCCCGCGCACCGCGAAGCTCCTGTCGAGGTTGCTCTTCGGTGTCGCAGTGGTGATGATCGCCGTGGCCGGCGTGGTCGCGTTCACGTCGTTCGACGACGCGGAACCGGGCCGGATCGTCGTTGTTCCCGCGGATCAGGAAGAGGCGATCCGACGAGCGGCGGCGACCCTCGAGTGGACCCCGTCCGGTTGCACGACGCAGGCGACCGGCGAACCGCAGGAGACCGACGACCGCCTCGGGGATGCGCCCACCGTGTACTGCGACCTGGAGCACCGCCTGGCCGAAGGCGACGATCTGGCTCCCGAGGCGGTGAACCTCGCCACGCTCATCCTCCTGGCCACGTGCCTGGTCTGGCTCAGCACCGGCGCCATGATCAGCGCGCGACAGCCCAGCAACCTCGCCGGGTGGCTGTTCCAGGTATTCGGCTTCGCTCTCGCCCTCGAGCAATCGGCGGTCGTGCTCACCCGCGCAGGAGTCAGGGTGGACCCGGGCTCGGTGCCGCTCCTGGACGTGTGGGCCATGCTCGCCGAGTACTCGCTCCTGGCTATCGCCGTGCTGCCCATGCTGTGGCTCCTCTTCCCCGATGGGAAGCCGCCCACCGAACGCTGGCGCGTGGGTGTCGCGCTCTACTTCGGGGCGGTGGGCCTTGCCATCGTGTCCTTCGCCCTGGCCCCAGGCCCACTGAACAACCTCGTCGATCACGGGATCGTGTACATGAATCCCGTCAGCGTGTCGGCGCTCGCGCCCGCGGCTCTCGGCCTCACCGGAGCCGGCGTCGTCGTTGCCTTGGTCATCGCGGTCGCCTCGGTCTTCGGGGTCAGGAGGCGGTACCGGCGTGCGGAGGGCGAGCAGCGTCAGCAGCTCCGGTGGCTCCGGTTCGTGACGACCGTCGCGGCGCTCCTGCTCGTCGTCGGCTTCGGCGGAGGAGCGGTGCTCTCGCTGATCTACGGCACGAACCTCGGGGGTCCGGTCGACTGGTGGTTCAACGTCTTCCTGTCTCTCCTCGGCCTGACCCTCGCCTTCGGCCTGCCGGCCGCCTACCTCGTCGCGATCTTCAGGTATCGGCTCTGGGACCTCGACGTCGTCATCAGGAAGACCGTGCAGTACACGGCGGTCCTGGCTGCGATGTCCCTGGTGGCGATCTTCGTCGTGGTCGGGATCCCGACCCTCTTCCTCGGCTCGGCGGTTGACGTCAGCATCTTGTTGGTCGTGTTGCTCGCCGCCGTCCTTGCCGTCGGTTTCACGTGGGTCCAACGACGCGCGAGGCGCCTCGCCGACCGGATCGTGTACGGCAAGCGCGCGACCCCCTACGAGGTCCTCACCGAGTTCTCCGGACGAGTCGGCGAGACCTACTCCTCAGTGGACGTCCTGCCCCGGATGGCGGCCGTGCTCGGAGAAGGCACCGGAGCGGAGCAGGCGACGGTCTGGCTCGAGATCGGGGGGTCGATGCGGCCGGAGGCCGTGTGGCCGGCGGGGTCGGATGCACCCGACGATCTGCCCGGCGAGGCCGCCGAAGTCACGCATCAGGGGGAGCTGCTGGGCGCGCTGTCGGTCACGATGCCGGCGAGCGACCCGATGGACCCGGCGAAGCAACAGCTGATCGCCGACCTCGCCGCACAGGCTGGCCTCGTGCTGCGCAACGTCCGGTTGATCGAGGAGCTCCGTGCCTCCCGACAGCGGCTCGTCGCGGCCCAGGACGAGGAGCGGCGTCGGCTCGAACGCAACATCCACGACGGCGTCCAACAGCAGCTCGTGGCGCTCCAGGTGCAGCTGAAGCTGGCCCGCACGATGGTCGATCGCGACCCGGCCAGGGCCGGTGAGCTGCTCGAATCGCTCGCCGGTGCCTCGGCCGAGACGCTCGACGACCTCCGCGACCTGGCACGCGGCATCTACCCGCCCCTGCTCGCCGATCAAGGGCTCGGGGCGGCGCTGCAAGCCCAGGCCCGGAAGGCGGCCGTCCCCACGAACGTGAGCGTCGACGGGGTGGGTCGCTACCCGCAGGAGGTGGAGGCGGCCATCTACTTCTGCGTGCTGGAGGCCCTGAACAACGTGGCGAAGTATGCGGACGCCACATCGGCCGAGATCTCGCTCGCGCAACGCAACGGCGCCATCGAGTTCCGCGTCACGGACGATGGCCTCGGATTCGACCCTGCCGCGGCGGCCCGCGGGACCGGCCTGCTCGGCATGGCCGACCGCCTCGAGGCGATCGGCGGCTCGGTCACGGTCGAAACCGAACCCGGCGCGGGCACCACCGTGTCCGGCAGCGTGTCCGTCGGGAACCGGTCGTGACCGAGCGCACGGCGCGCCGCCTCGTCAGGGTGCTCGCGGTCTACCTCGTCATCGCCCTCGTCGCAGCAGTCTGGCTCACCGCGGGCGACCTGACGTCGTCGATCGGCGACGCGCCGTTCATCGCGATGCTCGCAGCCGGGCTCACGACCTTCGCGACGATCGGCCTCGTGATCGCCGCCAAGGCGCCGCACAACCCGATCGGCTGGCTCTACGCCGCCGGCGGGATCGGCATGATCACGAGCCTCACGGCCAACGAGTACGCGATCCGCGCGTCGACGAACCTCGACGTGCCCGGCGCCTCGTACGCACAGTTCCTGAGCACCCTCGTCGTCGTGCCATCGCTCGGCGCCCTCACCCTGGCCCTCTTGCTCTTCCCGACGGGGGCGCCGCCGAGCCGGCGCTGGCGTGCGGTCGAGTGGACCATCGCGGCGAGCGTCGCCATCGGGGTCGTGGCCAACGCCCTCGTCCCCGCGGTGTTCGAGCCCGGCCTGGACATCTTCATCGACAACCCTTTCCACATCGCACCGCTCGCATCGCTGAGCTGGCTCGGTGACCTCTGGGGAGTGACCATGACGGCGGCCGGGCTGGCGGCCTTCGCGTCGGTCGGGGTCCGCTATTGGCGATCGCGCGGCGAGGAACGACAGCAGATCCGATGGCTCGCCTTCGCCGTCGCCCTCTGCCTCGCGAGCGTCGTCCTGTTGCTCGTGAGCGGTGATTCGGCGCTCGGGAACGTCGCGTTCGCCATCATGCTCATCGCGTTCGTCGTGGGCCTGCCCGTCGCGACCGCGTTCGCGATCCTGCGATACCGCCTCTACGACCTCGACCTGGTGATCAAGAAGACGGTGGTCTTCGCGATCACGGTCGTGCTCGTGATGGCGACGGGGCTCGGCATCTTGTTGTTGATCAGCAGTCCCCTCACGGACCTCGCACCCGACGAGACGCAGGCCGTCGGTCTCACCAGCCTGGTCATCGGGGCGCTCGTCTGGCCCCTCTGGCGCCTCGCGCGACGCATCGGCGACCGCGTCGTGTACGGCGGGCGAGCGACACCGTACGAAGCGCTGACGGAGTTCTCAGGCCGCCTGTCCGAGGCGTACGCCACCGACGACGTGCTCCCGCGCATGGCCGCCGTGCTCGGCGAGAGCACCCGAGCGGCCGAGGCCCGGGTCTGGCTGCGCGTCGGGAACGTCGTGCGCCCGGTGGCCGCGTGGCCTTCCGACGCCGCGGCGCTCGCCCCGATCCCGACCGCCGGCGACGCGCTCCCGGAACTGCCCGCCGACAGGGCGGTCGAGGTTCGCCATCGCGGCGAGTTGCTGGGGGCACTGTCGGCCGACTCCCGCGCCAACGACCCGATCGATGCCGGCAGGACGGCGTTGATGCGTGATCTCGCGGCGCAGGCCGGGCTCGTGCTCAGGAACGTGCGTCTGATCGAGGAGCTCAGGGCCTCGCGTCAGCGCCTGGTTGCCGCTCAGGACGAGGAGCGCCGCCGACTCGAGCGGAACATCCACGACGGGGCGCAGCAGCAGCTCGTGGCACTGGGCGTGAAGCTCCGTCTCGCCGACACCTTCGTCGATCGAGACCCATCGAGGGCGCACGAGCTCATGTCCCAGCTGCAAGGTGAGACCCGCGCCGCCATCGACGACCTGCGCGACCTGGCCCGCGGCATCTATCCGCCCCTGCTCGCCGACCGTGGCCTCGAGGCGGCGCTCGATGCCCAGGCCCGGAAGTCGCCCACGTCGGTCGCCGTCTCAGCGGCGGGTCGTCGAACGCTACGACCAGGACATCGAGGCGGCCGTCTACTTCTCCTGTCTCGAAGCGCTGCAGAACATCGCGAAGTACGCGGCGGCATCCGCACGCCTCGATCGCCGCTCGTCCAACGCAACGGCTCGCTCGAGTTCGTCGTGACACGACGACGGGGCGTGGGTTCGACCCGACGACCGTGCCGCGCGGTTCCGGCCTGCAGGGCATGACCGACCGCATCGATGCGATCGGTGGCAGCCTCACGATCGAGAGCGAGCCGGGCATCGGCACGACGATCCGCGGGTTCGATCCCGGTCTGAGACCGGTTACGACTCGGACGCGGCGGACCAGGCGTCCTCGAGCCGATCGGGTCCGAAGACCGCCTTGGGGATGTACGCCGCCGCGCCGCACTCGGCGGCGCGCGGCGCGTACTCCTCTTCCTCGTAGGTCGAGAGCAGGAGCACGACGACAGCCCCCTCCCCGCCGGCGAGGATCTGCCTCGTGGCGTCGAGGCCGTTGATGCCCGGCAGGTTCACGTCCATCAGCACGAGGTCGGGCGTGAGCTCTGCCGCCATCGTGACGGAGTCCTCACCGGTCTCGGCCTCGCCCACGACCTCGAAGCCGTCGGTGGCGTCGACGACCATGCGCGCCGCCATGCGGAACGGCTCTTGGTCGTCGACGATGAGGACTCGAACGGTCATCTGGTCATGTGCCTCCGCCTGGAAGCGTCCCACGGCGAGCGTGCCGTGCCAGTGATGCCAGCACCACTGTTCCGGGCATGGGAGACACCTGCCATCCCCATGAGGATCGTGGTGTTCCCTGGGTAGGGCTCGTTCGCATGGAGACCTACGGTCACGACGTCAGATCGAGGAAGGAGCGCGACGATGTCGAACGTGATGCGAGCCGCGACAGCGGTGCTCGTCATGGCGATCGTGACCACCGCATGTGCCGGATCGCCCGAGGGGGAGTCCTCGGCGCCCGCCGCGGGGTCGGCCGTGGTCGAGCCGAGCCAGAGCCCAGCCGAGGAGATCCCGTCGGGCGAGATCGCGGTCACGGCGGTCGACTTCGACTACGACATCCCGTCCACGATCGCCGCAGGGCCCACCACGTTCACGTTCGCGAACGCCGGCACGGAGTTCCACGAGATGCCTATGGTGAAGCTCGCCGATGGCAAGGGCATCGATGACGTGCGAGCGTTCCTCGAAGAGAGCCCCAACGGGAAGCCACCGAAGTGGGTCGTCGAGGAGGTCGGCTGGACCGGCGCGAAGCCAGGGAAGGACGCCAAGCGGCAGCTCGAAGCCGACCTGACACCCGCCACGTACGTCGTGCTCTGCTTCGTGACCTCGAAGGCCAACGAGGGCGCGCCGCACTTCTCCCTCGGCATGGTGAAGGAGATCACGGTCGTGTGAGCCACCCGGCTCCAGAGGTGAGGCCCGCCCCACGGGCGGGCCTCACCCGTGTTCAGGCGGCGATCTCGGCCACGCAGAGGAACGCGCGCTCGAGGACGAGCCGGGTGTTGAGGTTCAGATCCTCCGCGAGCTCGGCACGCGCCGCCTCGACGCCTGCGAGACCGTGCGCCGCACGAACGACCGTCATCTCGACACCCGTTGCCAGGTCGGGGTTCAGCAACTCCTCTCGCCGGGCCCCGACCTGTGCGGCGACCCGATCGCGCAGCAGTGCGGAGACCGCGAGCAGCACCCAATCGACGTAGTCGCGCTCGGCTCGGCGCTCGCGCCGCTGGAACCGGGTCTCGATGCGACGGATAGCGCCCCGGTACATGTCCTCCGGCCGACCCTTCTCGTCGAGGAACGGCGCGAGCTCCTCGTCGAGCTCCACCTTCATCGACTTCTTGTACCCCGTCGCCGCGGTCAGCACCGTGTCGGCGGCCTCGAGCGCCCCGGTCGGCCCGCGGGCGGCCTGATCGAGCGCCTCGACCGCGGCGTCGCGGAACGCGAGCCCGTCGTCGGCCACCGCGAGCCGCCGCGCCCTGCCGAGGTTGCCGCCGGTGAGACGAGCGGCCAGCCGGGCACGCGTCTCGTCGACCCCCTCGGCGACGAGCACGTCGACCACGAACGCCTCCGAGAGCGCCGTGAACGTCACCGTGTGGCACCGTGAGCGGATCGTGTCGGGCAGCTCGTGCGCTCGAGCCGACATCAGCAGGAACACCGCGTCGGCGGGCGGTTCCTCGAGCACCTTCAGGAGCGTGTCGGCGGCGGCCGGCGAGAGCCGGTCGGCCTCCCGGACCACGAACATCTTGCGGCCAGGCTCGGGTGCGGTCCGAGAGACGGGGGTCCAGACCTCCTCACGGATCGTGTTCACGTGGATGTCGCGCCCCTCGGGCTCGACGAGGAACTCGTTCGGGTGCTGATCCTTCAGCGCGAGCCGGCAGTCGCGGCACTCGCCACAGCCGCCCCGGTGACAGAGCAAGGCGGCCGCGAACGCCCGAGCGGCGAGCGACTTGCCGCTTCCCTCGGGACCGGCGAAGACGTAGGCGTGGTGGGGGCGTTCGGCGGCGCCCTGCAGGAACGCCATCGCCTGCGGCTGACCGGGGATGCGATCGAGCACGGTCGTCATCGTGCCGAGGCTACCGGGTCGCGCCGACGGAAGACCCGCACCAACGGCATCCAGGAGCCCTCGCGTACGAGCCAGGGGAGCCCGGCGTACTCGGACGCCCACCTCGCGGTCGCGCCGAAGGTGTTGTCTCTCCGCTGCTGTGGCGCTGCGCCGTGGTCGCGGGTCTCGTCAGCCGCGGTCGCGCTCTTCGCGTTCCGTTGGGAGCTCGACCACGGCGCCGATCTCGAGATGGCGCGGACCGCGACCCTCACCGCGCTCGTACTGACGATGGCGTTCCACGCCGACAACGCTCGCTCCGAGACTCGTTCGATCTTCACCATGAACACCCTTCTCGAACCCGTTCCTGCTGCTCGGGGTGATCACCGCTCCCGCGGTGCAGATCGCAGCCACCTACCTGCCGCTCACGCAGCTCGTCCCGAGGGGTCGAGCCCCTCCCGGCCGCGGCCTTGTTGTGGATCGCGAGCCTCGCGGCATCGATCATCGCCGCGATGGCACTCGCCAAGCTCGTGCGGCGACGAGTCGCAGGCCGATCAGACGATCAGGATGGGTACGCCGCACCCTCGTGAGAGCGTCGAGGCGACGCTCCCCATCAGCGACTTGGATGCTCCGCGGCCTCGGCGACCGACCACGAGCAGGTCGTAGCCGTCGGAGACCGCCCGTTCCGCGAGGACTCGTGACGGTGGACCCTCGAGCACGATCGTGCCAGGCGTGACCGACGTGACCTCTGCAGCCGCGGCTCGCAATGCTTCCAGCGCATGGCGTTCATCATCGCGCAGCGAGGGAGTCCTTGCGGTGTCCCGGTCCAGAACGCCTGCGAGCATCACCCGCCCCACGCGCGGCCCGAGGAGATCGATCGCGGCGTGAAGCGCTGAGACCGCGTCCTCGGACCCGTCGATCCCGACCAGCACACTCACCTCGCCCGGGCCAGGCGATCCCCCAGGACAGGACACGAGAGATCGTCGGGGTCCGGTCCGACCCTGCGGTCAAAGCGAGTGGGATCGCCAGCGGACCGAGCACGGCCGCGATGACGAGCCAGCTCCATGCGTGATGCCCACGACGGCCCATCACGACGGCCGTCGAGACCCCGATCAGCATCCACGAAGCGGCGATGAGGAACAGCGCTCCCGTGGTATCCATCACCCTCACCCCCAACGGCAGTCTACGGCAGCCGGCGGGCAGCAGTTGCACGGCCCCGGGGGCACGGTCGATGCGGGCAGGGGCATCACGCAACGTATGGCAGGCTTGCGCACGGCGACGGGGAGGAAGCGAGAAGCGACATGGATCTGTGGATGTGGTTCGCGGTGTTCGCCGTGTCGGCCGGTGTGCTCGTGATCGCCGGCGTGTCACTGGCGAAGTCAGGCGATGAGATCGCCACGCGCACCGGTGCCGGCGGGCTGCTCGTCGGAGGCATCCTGATCGCCGGTGCGACCTCGCTCCCCGAGGTTGCGACCGACGTGACGGCGGCGATCGAAGGCGCTCCCGCCCTGGCGGTGGGCGATCTGTTCGGCAGCAGCATGGCGAACATGGCGATCCTCGCGGTGATCGATCTCGTCGGGCGACGCCGGGTGCTGCCCGCCGTGGAGCTGGCCCACGCACAGATCGGCTCCCTCGCGATGGTGCTCACGTCGATCGCGGTACTCGGCGCCGCCACCCCCGTCGGACTCGCGCTCGGCTGGATCGGGGTCGACACGATCGTGATCGTGGCCGCGTACGTGGGTGCCGTCGCGTGGGTCCGCAGGAGCCGAGCGATGCGTGCGGCGGAGGGTCCGGTGGGCGTGGCGATCGGGGAGGAGACGCTCACCCCGACGGGCTGGGGCATCAGGGGGGAGGAGGCCACGGGATTGCGTCGAGCGCTGTTGCGCTTCTCGGGCGCCGCCGTCGCGGTGCTCGTCTCGGCGCCCGCCGTGGCGATCTCCGCACAGGGCATCGCCCGAGAGACCGGCCTCGGGGAGACGTTCGTGGGGACCACACTGGTCGCGATCGCGACATCGCTGCCGGAGCTCGTGGCCTCGCTCGCAGCGGTACGGATCGGTGCCTTCGACCTCGCCGTGGGAAACCTCTTCGGCAGCAACTCCCTCAACATGGCGATGCTCGTCATCATCGACGCCGCCTACGTCGAGGGACCTCTCCTGAGCGCCGTATCCTCACCGGCGGTGATCGTGTCGGGGGTCGGGGCATTGTTGCTCATGGCCCTCGCCATCGCGTTGGTGGTCGGCGGGACCGAAACCCGGATCAAACGGCTCGAACCTGACGCGGTGCTACTGCTCGCCGCGTACATGGGGTGCATCGCGGCCATCTGGTCCGTCTCCACCTAGGCATCGGACGACCCCGGACCCCGATCGGTCTGAGACTCGCCGTTCGACCGCTCGTACTCCTCGAGCGCCCTGTCGAGCGCCGCGCGCACGTCGGCGAACACTTCAGCCGGGGACTGGTCCGCGTCGATCAGCACGAAGCGTTCGGGGTGTTCCTCGGCGATCTTCAGGTACGCATCGGCGACCTTGGCGTGGAAGTCCTGCCCCTCGAGCTCCATACGATCGGGCGACTCGGTCGAGCGCAGCAGACCTCGCTCGGGTTCCAGGTGCAGCAGGATCACGAGATCGGGGAAGAGCCCCTGCGTCGCCCAGACGTTGAGGGTCAGCACGTCCTGTTCGCCGAGCCCCCGCCCCCACCCTTGGTAGGCCAGCGAGGAGTCCACGTACCGATCGCAGATCACGACCTTCCCTTCGGCGAGTGCGGGGCGGATCACGCTCGAGACCGTCTGCGCTCGCGCGGCCGCGAACAGCAGGGCTTCGCTCCGCGCGTCGAGCTTGCCCGTCTCGGGGTCGAGCAGCACCTCGCGGATCTTCTCACCGAGCTCGGTGCCCCCCGGCTCGCGGGTCACCAGCACCTCCTGAGACACTTGCTCGCGCAAGTATTCCTCCGCGAGTCGGATCTGGGTGCCTTTCCCTGCCCCCTCCACGCCTTCGAAGGCGATGAAGAACCCGGTCGCGGGCGGTCGCTTCAGCTTCGGCACGAGCGCGAGGGGTTGGGGTCGCGAGAGGCGGTGGCGGTGCAGCAGGCGGCGCGTGTTGAGCCCGGCGACGGCCGCGAGCACGCCGGCGGTCCATAGGGCAAGCCGCGTGCCCGACAGGTCGAACCGCTGACCCCCGACGTAGAACTCGTAGTCGCCATAGACGCTCGACAGGATAGGGAAGAGCGTGAGGCTCAGGAACAGGCCCATCCGCGAGAGGGTCGTCAACGACGCGAACGTTCGGCCCCGGTACTCGTCCTCGACGTTCTCCTGCAGCAGCGTGTAGCCGCTCACCCACGCGAGACCGCAGAACGCGCCGAGCCACACGGTGACGACGGACGCGAGCGGCAGGTTGGGCATCGACGCCAGCACGAAGAGCGCGCCGGCGGCGGCCACGAGCGCCCAGACGAACGTGAACCCGCGATCGACGAACTTCGCCACTTGGTTCGTCGCGGCCATGCCCAGCGCCATGCCGACGCCGAACGCGGTCACGATCACGCCCCACGCCGCGTCGCCTGCGTCGAGGGACTGCACGAAGATCGGGCCGAGCGCCAGCACCGCGCCCACCGCGGCGAACGCCACCACGATGCCGGCCGTCATCGCCGAGGCGATCGAGTCCTCGCGCAGGAAGCGCAGACCGTCGAGCACGTCGCGCCAGATGCGGGTGAGATCGAAGCGGCCGGTGAGCCCGCCCGTCTTCGGCGGGAACGTGATGCGGCTCACCATGAAGGCCGAGAAGATGAACGTGCACCCGTCGAGGAGCAGGGCGAGCGACTGGGGGCGACCGCCGAGCCACGGCACGCGGGCCTCGAGGCCGACCGAGAAGGCAGCGAGAACGGCGAAGACGACGCCTCCGAGGGGCAGGGTGCCGTACGTGCTCACGAGGCCGAGCGCGTTCGCGTTCGCGAGCTGGCGCCTCGGCACCATGTTCGGGAGCGACGCGTCGCGGGCAGGCGTCCACAGCAGCGAGAGGCACTCGATCACGAACGACAGCAGGAAGATCGCCCACAGCTCACCGAGGAAAGCCATCGTCGCGTACATCACGGCGCGACCGAGGTCGGCGATGATCATGATCTGCTTGCGATCGGTCCGGTCGACGAGCGCCCCCGCGAACGGTCCGAAGAGGATCGCGGGCAGCATGCGCGCGGTCATGACCGCACCCACCGCCAGCCCGGCGGCGGCGGTCGACCCCGACAGCCTGGTGACGAGCGAGGTGACCGCGATGAAGCCCACCCAGTCCCCGAGCGACGAGATCGTCATCGCGGCGAGCAGGCGCGAGAACGCCGGGTGGGTGAGCAGGTCCTTCAGGGTCGCCGCACGGGTCCCGCGGAGCGCGGCGACCTCATCGGCGACCGATGCCACGACGCGCTAGGCCTCAGGGAGGGCCGCGTCGGCCGACGACGTGGCCGTGGTCTTCGCGACGGTCGCCTTCTTCCGCGCCGTCGTCGCCTTCTTCTTCTTGGCGGTCGTCTTCTTCTGCGCCGTCGTCTTCTTCTTCGCCGTCGTCTTCTTCTTCGCCGTCGTCTTCTTCTTGGCAGCTGCGCGTGCAGCGCGCGCGGCAGACTTCGCCTCGCGCGCCGCAGTCTCTGCCTCGACGTCGCCGTTCTTCGTGACGTTGAACTCCAGATCGAGCTCGGCACCACATCCCCAGCACTTCAGCGACTTCGGCCGGCGCAACAGCAGGGATCCGCACTCCGGACACGGACGGTCCTTCTCGGGAGGGTTCCCGACGGCGCAGTCGCAGTCCGGATAACGGCTGCAGCTGTAGAAGAGCGACCCGAACCGGCTCCGCTTCTCGATCAGCTCCCCTTCACCACACTGCGGGCACGTCACCCCCGTCGAGACCGGCGGGTCCTTCTTGATGTAGCGGCAGTCGGGGTAGCCGCTGCATCCCGTGAACGGCCCGTAACGGCCGACGCGCCGCTGGAGCTGCTTCCCGCACTCGGGGCAGATCTCGTCGAGCATCTCGGGCTCGGGACGGACGCTGCCGTCCATGTTGCGGATGTAGCGGCAGTCGGGGTAGTTCGTGCAGCCGACGAACTTGCCGTAGCGGCCGAGCTTCACCTCGAGCTTCCCCGGCTCACGGCCCTCGGTCGGACACAGGGGGCATTCCTCGTCGAGCTCCTCGCTGAAGCGCTCGAACGAGTGCTCCGCCTTCTCGAGAGCGCGTTCGAACGGCCCGTAGAACTCCTCGAGCATCGTGATCTTGCGCAGGTCGCCCTCGGCGATGTCGTCGAGCTCCTTCTCCATGTACGCGGTGAAGGTCACGTCGACCACGTCGGGGAAGTGTTCGATCAGCTTGTCGGTGACGACCTCGCCCGTATCCGTGGGCTTGAACCGCTTCTCCTCGAGCGTCACGTACTCGCGCCGCTGGATCGTGTCGATGATCGACGCGTACGTCGACGGACGGCCGATGCCGAGCTCCTCGAGCGTCTTCACGAGCGAGGCCTCGGAGTAGCGGGGCGGCGGCTGCGTGAAGTGCTGTTCGGGAAGCACCTCGAGCATGCGCAGCAGCTGCTCGGCGGTGAGCACGGGCAGCGTCTTCTCGGCGTCCTCGTCGGGCCCCTCGTCGCGTCCTTCCTTGTAGACCCGGATGAAGCCGTCGAACGTCATCGTCTGGCCCGTGGCTCGCAGGCCGTACTTCACGTCGCCGGCGTTGGCATCTCCGGGCTGCGCGGCGGACGCCGCGACGATGTCGATGCCGACCTGGTCGAAGCGGGCCTCCGCCATCTGGGTGGCAGTCGTGCGCTGCCAGATCAGGGTGTAGAGGCGCAGCTGGTCACGATCGAGCGTCGCGGCCACCCGCTGTGGCGTGCGCATCACGCTCGTGGGCCGTACGGCCTCGTGCGCCTCCTGCGCGTTACGGCTGCGGGTCTTGTAGCGGCGCGGCTGGGCGAGCGTGTAGCGCTCGCCGTACTCGGTCTTCACGAGCTCGGCGATCTCGCGCAAAGCGGTGTCGGCGATGTTCACCGAGTCGGTCCGCATGTACGTGATCAGCCCGACCGTGCCCTCGCCCGGGATGTCGATGCCCTCGTACAAGCGCTGCGCGAGCGTCATCGTCTTGCGGGCGCTGAACCCCAGCTTGCGCGCGGCCTCCTGCTGCAGCGTCGACGTCGTGAACGGCGGCGCCGGTGAGCGCTTGCGTTCCTTCTTCTCGACGTTCGCGACCCGGTAGGTCGCGCTGCGGAGGCGATCGACATGGGTGGCAGCATCGGCCTCGGCCGCGAGCAGCACGCCCTTCTTGTCGGGCGACGTCGCCAGCTTGCCCTCCGGCACCTGGGTGAGGCGGGCGATGAACGGCTGCTCCGGGTCGGCGGGCTCGCCGGGCGTGAGACGAACGTCGACGCTCCAGTACTCGACGGGAGCGAACGCCCGGATCTCGCGCTCGCGCTCGACGATCAGCCGCACCGCGACGGACTGGACCCGCCCCGCCGACAGCCCGGGGCGGACCTTCTTCCACAGCAACGGCGAGATCCGATACCCGACGAGGCGGTCGAGGATGCGGCGCGCCTCCTGAGCGTCGTAGAGCTTCAGGTCGATCGCGCGCGGCTGACCGAACGCCTCGAGGATCGCGTCTCGGGTGATCTCGGTGAACGTCACGCGCTTCGCGGTCGTCGGGTCGACCCCCAGCAGGGTTGCGACGTGGTACGCGATCGCCTCGCCCTCACGATCGTAGTCCGTCGCGAGGATCAGATCGCCCGAGCCGGCCTTGAGGACCTTCTTCAGCTCTCCCACGTGACGCTTCGAGTCCTCGGGCACCACGTAGTCCGGCGTGAACGCATGCTCGACGTCGACGCCGAGGCCTCCGTAGCCCTTGCCGAGGTCGCGGATGTGCCCATAGGAAGCCCGGACGGCGTAGTCGCCGCCCAGGTACTTCTCGATCGTCTTCGCCTTGGCGGGCGATTCGACGACCACGAGCGTCTTTGGGTTGGCCATGGCGGGGAACCTTTACGGGTCGTGGGGTGAGGGTGTCAAGCCCACCGGCGGGCGGGGAACCCGGCGGCGACCGTACCACCGGTCGACGGCTATACCGCCCAACGTGGCATGCCGACACCCTTCCGGAGGCCACTGAACACGCTGATACGGTCTGGCTATTCCCGAGGTTCGGAGTTCGTGCTCCCATGCTCGACTGGCTCCACCAGTTCGTGATCGACACGGTCGCCGGCTACGGCTACGCGGCCGTGTTCGTGCTGATGGTGCTGGAATCGGCGTGCGTGCCGATCCCCAGCGAGGTGACGATGCTCTTCGGGGGGGCGCTCGCGGCGCCCGGATTCGCGGCGCCGGGCGAGGAGCTCTCGCTCTTCTGGGTCGGCATGATGGGGACGATCGGGAACCTCGTCGGCTCCTGGATCGCGTATTGGGTCGGCGCCGTGGGGGGCGGCCCCTCGTCGACCGATTCGGGCGCTACCTGTTGATCCGCCCGCACGAGGTCGACAAGGCCCACCTCTGGTTCGAACGCTACGGCGGCGCGGCCGTGTTCTTCTCGCGATTGCTGCCGGTGATCCGCACGTTCATCTCGCTGCCCGCCGGGGTCGTGCGCATGCCGTTCTGGCGGTTCACGCTCTACACCGTCCTCGGATGCCTGCCGTGGACGTTCGCGCTCGCCTGGCTGGGCCATGAGCTCGGCGACCGCTGGGAGACGGTGGAACAGGCCTTGCAGCCGTTCTCGTGGGCGATCGCGGGTCTCTGCGTCGCGGCCGTCGTCTGGTACGTGCGCCGGCGGTGGACGAAGGTTCGCGCCGAGTACGCCGCGCTCGACGCCGCGAAGGCCGACGGCGGAGCGGACCGGCGCCCGTGATCCGCATCACGCGAACGCGGTAGGGGTGCTCGTGCCCCTGCGGGGTGCATCCATACGCATGTTCGCTACGGTTCCGAGGATATGCGTGCCCGATCCCCCGTCCCACCGGCTCACCAGCGGTCGCTCGTTCTTCGTAGAATCACGTTAACCGCGGTCGCTGTGTTAGGTGCGCTCATCACGGGGGCGGTCCCGGCGGCTCGGGCAGCAGCCCCGACGGTAACCGCCGAACTCCTCACGACGACGATGACGTCGGAGTGGCGCTCGTCCAGTCCGGACCCGACCGGCCTCACGTTCATCCGATCGACGAACCGCCTGCTCGTGTCCGACGCCGAGGTCGAGGAGATCCCCAGGCTCTGGGAGGGGGGAAACCTGTTCACCGCGTCGCGACGGGGGGCGCTGATCCGGAGGGGCTCTGTGCATCGCACGACGCCCGAGCCCGAGGACATCGCGTGGCACGAGGGCTCACGCTCGCTCTTCGTCGTCGACGACGACAGGGCACGCGTCTACCGGATCCGCGCCGGCGCAGACGGCCGCATCGGCACGGCCGACGACCGATCGCGGGCGATCCTGAGGACCAGACCGATCGGGAGTCGCGACCCTGAAGGTCTCGCGTGGCGCGGCAAGGGCCGGATGCTGATCCTCACCGATGCACGACGTGGGCGCGTCGTCACCGTGAGGGCCGGCCGAGATCGCCGGTTCGGCACGACTGACGACGTCGCTCGACGGTTCCCGACGGAGCCACTGGGGCTCACCGCACCGGAAGACGTCGAGTTCGATCGTCGATCGAAGCACCTCTTCATCGTAAGCAGCGTCGAGGACATCGTCGCCGAGACGACGATGCGGGGCCGACTGATCCGCACGATCGATCTGTCGGCCGCGAGGATCCACAGAGCCGCCGGCATCACGCTCGCACCGAGCCCGACCGACCCCGGCGTGATGCACCTATTCATCGTCGCGAAGGGCACCGACAACGAGACGGATCCGGACGAGAACGACGGGAAGCTGTTCCGGTTCTCGTTCCCTGCGTGACAAGCGTCGGGCGGGGTTACAGATTGACGACCATCGTCCAGTGATCGCCGTCCTCGGCGATCCGCTGGAAGCCGGCCCGCTGGTACATCATGCGGGACCGGTTGTGCACCGCGACCGAGAGCGAGAGAGCCTGGAACCCCTCCTCGCGCGCCTGCACCATCGCGGAATGAAGCAGCGCGTGTCCGATGCCTTTGCGCCGATGCAGCGGCTGGACGGCCACGGAGAGCTCCGGCGTCTTCTCGTCGATGAAGCCGTACCCCGGTTCGTCCTCGGTGAACTGGCGGTACCAGACGGCGCCCACGGGCTCGCCGTCGAGCTCGGCGATCACACCACCGTCGCCCGGACGCCCCCAGCCCTCGTGGTACCGACGCAGGACAGGTTCGTCCAGCACCTCTTCCATCGACTCACGAGGCCAGTCGGGGTTCCAGCGCGCAGCCTCGTACAGCATCGTCTTCAGGAACTCGGCATCGCCCCTGGTGGCCGGACGGATGTTCACCTGGTTCGCCTCCCGGTCGGCTCACGGTCAGCGGCAACCGTACCGCAGGCGGCGTCTCAGCTCGATGCCTCGCGCTCGGAGCGAGCCGACGCCCGGGCGGTCTCGAGGTTGTAGGAGACGCTCGTGAGCACCACGCGTTCCTCGAACAGGAACAGGCGCTTCACGAACAGCGCGGTCTGTCCGTGCAGCGGCAGCTGCCACCACTTCGCCACGATGTACTCGGGGACCACGACGTTCACGATCGTGTCCGCCCGTTCGGTGTACCGACGCACCTCGGCCAGCATCGGGATCGAGAGGTCGCGGAACGGAGCCTCGACGATGTCGAGCGGCACGGCCTCGACAACGTCGAACCAGTCGTCGCCGATCGAGTGCGCCGCCTCGGGATCGAGATCGAAGTAGATCGCCCTCGTCACGGTCGCGCCGAGCGTGCGGGCATAGTTCACGGCGCGCACGGACACGTCGTTCACCGAGGAGAGGAAGACGAGCGTCACGGTGCGCTGCGGGATCAACGGCGTGCCACCGGCCCCCGAGGGGGAACCCGCCTCGAGCACGACCGGGACGTCGGTGACGACCACGTTGGGGGTCCGCAGCATGCTGGCCTTCAGGCGCACGAGGTCGCGGCTGCCCACGAGGTAGGAGAAGAAGCCCTGCGGGCGCAGCAACTCGGGGACGATCACGGTCACGAAGTCGTCGGGCCTACGGAAGATCCCTTCCACCACGTGCCGGACACCGGACGTGAGGTTCGAGGCCCCGATCGGTATCAGGTCAGGGATGCCAGGTCCGACGAAGGAGCGCCAGCGCGCCTGCACGTCGGCGGCGACCTCACCTTCGCGACAGGGGAACACCGGCCGGATGTCCTCAGGGCGGAACGACCGCAGGTACCCCACCGCCCCCGCGGTCGCGACGTCGAAGTCGCGAACGAGTAGCACCACGTGGTTCTCACCCGTGGCACCCGGGCGGACCCGCTTCGCGCTCAGCTGACGCCGCACGTTCGCGTAGTGGTGGTGGATCGAGTAGAAGACGGGCACGAGGAGCGCCATGATCAGGATCGAGAGCCACGCGCCGCTCGACCATTTCGAGGCGCCGACCACGATCAACACCACGAACGTCGTGGCCGCCCCGACCGCGTTGATCACGATCGATCGGCGCCACCCCTTCGTCGCAACGTCGCCCCTGCGACCCTCCGCGATCCAGTGCTTCACCATGCCCGACTGGGACAACGTGAACGACGTGAACACGCCGACCACGTAGAGGCCGATCACCGCGTTCAGGTCCGCGTCGAAGATGTAGATCATCACCGCCGACAGCAGCCCGAGCACCAGCACGCCGTTCGAGAAGACGAGGCGGTCGCCGCGGTTCACGAACTGGCTCGGCAGGTACCGGTCGCGCGCGAGGATCGACGCGAGCCGGGGGAAGTCCTGGTACGCGGTGTTCGCCGCGAGGATCAGGATCGCGGCCGTGAACACCTGCACGACGTAGAAACCGAACGATCCGTCGCCGAAGACCGCGATCGCGATCTGCGCCGGCACCGAGCGCTCCTCGCTCGCGACCACCCCTTCGACGTGCGTGGCGAGCCACGATATGCCGACGAACATCGAGATCGCGATGCCGCCCATGATCGCGAGCGTCGTCGCGGCGTTGTGGGCCTGCGGGCGCTTGAACGCCGGGACGCCGTTGGAGATCGCCTCCACACCGGTGAGCGCGGTGGCACCTGAGGAGAACGCCTTGAGGAGCACGAACAGCCCGACCGCGCCTGCGGTCGTCGCCGCGTCGTGGATCGGCTCGACCTCGACACCGACCGCGGGGCATCCACCCAGGCACTGCGCGAAGCCGAACGCGATCAGCGCACCGATCGACAGCACGAACCCGTAGGTCGGGATCGCGAACAGCACGCCCGACTCCTTAGAGCCGCGCAGGTTCGCGAGCGTGACGAACGCCACGAAGAAGATCGAGAGGGCGACCGCATGCTCGTTGGCGGCCGGCACCGCCGACCCGATCGCGAACACCCCGGCCACGATCGAGACGACGACGGTCATCATGTAGTCGAAGAGGAGGGCGGCGGCCGCGACGAGGCCGGGAGCCTGGCCGAGGTTCTCCTTGCTCACGATGTAGGCCCCGCCTCCACCTGGGTAGGCACGTACCGTCTGGCGGTACGAGGCGATCACGAGCGCCATCAGGAGCGAGACGGCTCCCGCGATCGGGAGCACGTATCCCTGTGGCGCCGTGGTCGCCACCGTGAGCACGAGGAGGATCTCGCCGGTGGCGTAGGCGACCGACGACAGCGCGTCGGAGGCGAAGACCGGCAGCGCGAGGACCTTCGGCAGCAGGGTGTGCTCGAGGCGCGAGCTCGAGAAGGCCCGACCGAGCACGACCCGCTTGAACACCCCGGTCGACGGGGCGGGGAGGTCGGTCCTGGCCATGCCGGCAGCCTACGTGGTCGCCGCTGTCCCGGCGGTCGGGTTCGGGTCGGGTCCGACCTCGGGCGCCGATAGGTGGAACGGCACGCTCGTGACCACGACGCCCGGCTCGAAGAGCAGCACCCGCTTGAAGAACAGCGCGGTCTGGTTGTGCAACAGGTTCTCCCACCAGTGTCGTGGCACGAGCTCGGGCAACACGACGGTGACCACGGTGTCGCCACGTGAGGTGTGCGCCCGGATCTCTTCGAGCAACGGTGGGCCGAAGTCGCGGAACGGAGCCTCGACCAGCACGAGCGGCACGTCGAGCTGACGCTCGTGCCACTCGTCCACCACGCCCTCGACCTCGTCGGGATCGGTGACCATGAATATCGCCTCGATCGCGGTGGGGTGCAGCGACTTCCCGTAGATCACGGCGCGGACCGTCGGATCGTGCACCGCGGAGACGGGCACGAGAACCACCGTGCGTTCCGGCTCGAGTGGTCGATCGCCGAGCCAGGCCGGCCTCGCCTCCGACGGCACGAGCGGCACGTCGGTCACGACCACCCGCGGCTCGAACAACAGCGCAGTCTTCAGCAGGAACGCCTCCCGATGACGCAGGAACTGCCAGAACGTGTTGCGCGGAAGCAGCTCGGGGATCACGACCGTGAGGAATCGGTCCCGCTCGTGGCGAGGCATCGATCGCACGAAGCGACGAACCGATCGGACGAGGTGCCGGTCGGCGCCTCGGAGCGACTCTAGGTCGCCCATGCGGGGGGCGACCACCGACCACTCCGCCGCCACACCCTCGAACGCATCGGCGGGGCCGACATACAGCGCGTTGAAGCTGGTGGGGCGAACGGCCCGAAGGTACGCGACCGCATCACGGGTGGCGAGCCCCAGGTCGGGCACGAGCAGCAGCATCGTGCCACTCGCGGCGTCGCGCCCGGTGAGGCGGCGAGCTTGCAGCGCGCGCGCCACGTGCTCGTAGTGGCGATGCACCGCCCAGAAGAACAGCACGATGAACGGCATCGCGACGATCACTATCCAGGCGCCCTTGGCGAACTTCGTGATCGTGACGACGACGAGCACGACGCCGGTCGTGGCCGCGCCGATCCCGTTGATCACGGCGCTCCGCTGCCAGCTTCCCTCCTTCGTCCGTATCCACCGCCGGACCATGCCCGCCTGCGACAGCGTGAAGGCCGTGAACACGCCGACGACGTAGAGCTGGATCAGCCGCGTGAGGTTGGCGTCGAACGCCCAGATCAGCATCGCCGCGAGACCTGCGAGGACGACGACGCCGTTCGAGAAGACGAGGCGGTCGCCCCGGTTGCGGAACTGCGAGGGCATGAAGCGGTCACGCGCGAGGATCGATGCGAGCCGTGGGAAGTCCTGGAACGCCGTGTTGGCCGCGAGGATCAGGATGCCCGCGGTGAACACCTGGAGCAGGAGGAACATGAAGCCGCCGCCGAAGACCGTGTCGCCGATCTGGGCCAGCACCGGCAGCTCATGGACGATGTCCTCGGTGATGCGCACGTGCAGGAGCACGGAGAGCGCGGTGATGCCGAGGAACATCGTGATCGACATCGCTCCCATCACCGCGAGGGTGGTCGCGGCGTTCCTCGCCTGCGGCCTGCGGAACGCCGGCACCCCGTCGGCGATCGCCTCGACACCCGTCAACGCGGTCGCACCCGACGAGAACGCGCGCGCGATCAGGAACAGCGACAGCGTGTGCTCGACCTCGAGAGGAAGGTCGGCGGTCTCGGCGAGCGGACACCCACCCATGCAGCGGACGAAGCCCGTCACCAGCGTGATCGCGATCATCAGCACGAACCCGTAGGTCGGGATCGCGAAGAGCGACCCAGCCTCCTTCACGCCACGGAGGTTGGCGAGCGTCACGAGGGCGACGAGCCCGATCGCGATCGGCACGCGCATCGGCACGAGGGTCTCCGGTGCGACGGAGGCGATCGCCGTGGTCCCCGCGGTGATGCTGACCGCCACGGTCAGCACGTAGTCGGTCAGGATCGCGGCGGCGGCGGTGAGGCCGGGGATCGTCCCCAGGTTCTCGCGGGCGACGATGTAGGAGCCGCCGCCGGTGGGATAGGCACGCACCGTCTGCCGGTACGAGGTGACGACGATGGCCAACAGCAAGGCGATCGCAAGCGCGATCGGCATCCTGAGCGTGAGGGCCCCGGCTCCGGCCGCCACGAGCACGAGCATCATCTCCTCGGTGGCGTACGCGTTCGAGGAGAGGGGGTCGGAGGAGAAGACCGGCAGGGCGAGGAACTTCGGCAGGAGCTGGTGCTCGGCCTTGTCGGAGGCGATGGCCCGACCGACGAACAGTCGCTTCAGGGGGCCCCCACCGACCCTGCGAGGGAGTTGCAGCTCTTCGGGCACGGCGAGCATCCTCGCACGTCGCGAGGGGAGCGACGAGCAGATCGGGCTAGCCGGCGACCTCGGCCACCCAGCGATAGCCGACCCCTGGCTCCGTGACGATCAGGGCCGGGGCCTGCGCATCGTCGCCGAGCTTCTTCCGCAGGGCACGCACGTAGGTGCGCAGGTAGGTCGTCTCGGTCCCGTAGCCCTGCCCCCACACCCTGCGGAGGAGCCACTGATGGGTGAGGAGCTTGCCCGGGTTCGTCACGAGCGCCTCGAGCAGGCCGTACTCCGTGGGCGTGAGTCGCACCTGCTCGGCGTCGAGGGTCACGAGGCGTCGGGGAAGATCGACCTCGAGCCTGCCGAACCGCAGCACCGGTGCGGAGGGCTCGTCAGACTGTTTGCGGCGCATGGCCGCTCGAGCTCTGGCAAGGAGCTCCTCCATGCCGAACGGCTTCGTGACGTAGTCGTCGGCCCCCGCGTCGAGCGCGGCGACCTTATCGGTCTGGGACTCCCGCACCGAGAGCACGATCACCGGCACGTCGCTGAACCCGCGGACCCGGCGGATCACCTCGGTCCCGTCGATGTCGGGGAGCCCGAGGTCCAGCAGCACGAGATCGGGCGCCTGCTCGGCGGCACCGACGACCCCCTCCTCCCCGGTGCCGACGGTCGCGACGTCGTACCCATGGGCCTCGAGGCTCGTGCGGAGCGCTCGTCTGATCTGCGGCTCGTCGTCGACCACGAGGACCAGGGTCATGTGCGCGCCTCCTGATCCGCCGGGACACCGGCGTGGGCGAGGTCGGCCGCGGCGGCAGGGGCGTACACGGGGATCTCGAACGCGAAGGTCGCGCCGTCACCGACCGCCTCTTCGACCCAGATGCGACCGCCGTGCGCCGTGACGATCGCGTTCGCGATCGCGAGCCCAAGGCCGGTGCCGGGGGAATCGGGGATGGAGGCGCCTCGATAGAAGGCCTCGAAGATTCGCTCGCGGTCGCCGACGGGGACGCCGGGCCCATGATCGGTCACCCGCACGATCACGTGATCGTCGGACGGTGCGACCGACAGCCTCACCTCACCTCCGGGCGGCGAGTGGCGAGCGGCGTTCTCGAGCAGGTTCGTCATCACCTGGTCGAGCTGCATCTCATCGACGGCGACCGAGGGCACGTCGTCGTCGATGTCGAGCACGATCCGCACGTCGTCGAGGCGGGGCACGAGCCGCGCGACGACGACCTCCGCGATCTCGTCGAGACCGGCCTCGTTGCGAGCGGGGATCAGGGCGCCCGCCCGGATGCGCGCGAGGTCGAGGATGTTGCCGACCAACCGGTTCAGCCGGTCGGTCTCCTCGAGGATCGTCGTGAGCAGCTCGCGTTCCTGCGTCGGATCGTGCTCCGCGCTGGGATCGAGCAAGCTGGTGACCCCCGCCTTGATCGACGCGAGCGGCGTGCGGAAGTCGTGGGTCACCGAACTGAACATCGCCGCGCGCAGCTGGTTCGTCTCGGCGTCGAGCTGCGCGAGCCGGGCGCGGGCGTCGAGCCGCGCGCGGTCGAGCGCGGCGGCTGCCTGTTTCGACGCGGCCTCCAGGAGGAGCTGCTCGTGCGGTCCGAGTGGCCGTCGGCCAGCGGGGCGCTCCACCCGCAGCGTGCCGAACGAGACCGGCCCGACGACGAGCGGCACCACGCTGTCCGGCCCGCCGGGCGTGAGCTCGGAGCGCACCGCGCGCGCGCGGAGCTGCGTACCGTCGAGCTCGACGTGCACCTCGGCCGAGACCAGCCCGAACGGCTCCAGCAGCACACGCACGAAGTCGTCGAGCACCCGATCGGGCACCTCGCCCGAGACGAACCTCGACGAGAGGTGGCCGAGCAGGCGCGCCTCGCGCTCGCGACGGCTCGCTCGGGCCCGCTCCTCGGCGGCGCCCCCGACCAGGATGCCGACGACGAGCGCCACGGTCAGGAACACCACCGTGGTGACGGCCTCCTCGGTGCCCTCGAGCTGCAGGGCAAGCCCCTGTGCCTCGGACAGGAACACGAGCCCCAGCGACGACAGGACCGCAGCCAGGAGGCCCGCCCAGAGGCCACCCGCGACGGTCGCGATCACGATCGCCAGCAGGAAGAGCGCGATCGCGGCCGCCGGCCCGTTGCGGGCGAGCGGGATCGAGGCCACGCCCGCGGCCGCGGGGGCGACCACCGCTATCGCCACCCCGCGGACGCGCAGGCCGGGGAATCGGCGCCGTTCCGGCTCGTTCACTCCCAGATCCATCGTGTTCGCCATCGTGCCATGCGTATCGGCACGGATCCGTCTTCACGTGATCTTCACGCCACGGCGCCGTTCCTTCACGCCACCCTCACAGACCGAGGACGATGCTCTGAGCAGGAGTAGAACGTCCTCCGAACCAAGCCCGGAGGCCGGACGGCGCCCTCCAGCCCGCCCGACCTCCGGGCCCCGTCCTTTCCGGACCCCTCCCCGGGTGTGAACGACTTCACAGCCTCCCTGTGAACCACGCCGCCGACCCGCCGACGGCGTGCGCCTACGGTCACACCGAGGGCTGCGAGGTGAGCAGCCACCGACCGGAGGGAGAGGCCATGAGCGCCACCGGGATCCAGAACCCGAGCGGATCCGTCCACACGGGAACACCCTGGTCGTGGGTGGGAGTCGCCGCCGTGATGGTGTTGATCCTCACCGTGCTGTCGATCGGGCTCGCGCGCAACGTCGGGGAGACCACAGGCCCCGTGGTGAAGGCACCGATCGTCGAGATCCAGACCGAGGTGCCGGCGAAGGACCTCGTCCTGCACGGCCGCGGCCTCGTGGACATGCCGGACCAGGTCGCCGCCGCCGAGGATGCCGCGGTCGCGATGAAGTCGACGGCGAACGCGACGTCGAGCACAGCAGCGGAGATCGTTCCGGGGGTGACATGCCCTGAGCGGCTCTTCCTGAAGGGTCTCTGCTGACCTCCCGCGGGTCACGCACGACGGATCCGGCCGACACGGCCGGATCCGTCGCTGCCGTGGCCGCGGATGCGGCGGGTTACCCCGCCGCGAGACGCTCGAGGGCATCGGGGTCCAACAAGAGGTACCGGCGACCGTCGCGCCGGACGATGCCGCGGCGACCGAACCCGGACAGCGTCTTCGACACGCTCTCGCGTGTCACTCCGCAGAGGCTCGCGAGATCGGCCTGCGAGATCGGCGGCACCGCCGGCACCCCGTCGGGCCCATCGTCCCTCGCGAGCAGCAGCAGCCGCTTCGCGAGCCGGCCCTTGAGATCGAGCCACACGAGATCGTCCGCGCTCGTCTCCTTCGCGATCACCTGCCTCGCGAGCGTCCGCAACAGACCGATCGCGAGCGTCGGCACCTCGCCCGTCAGCGAGACGAACGCCTCCCGCTCGAGGACCCAGATGCGTGCGTCCTCGCGGCACAGGACCGAGGCGGTTCGCTCGGTCTCGGCGAAGACCCCGAGCTCGCCGAAGAGCCGAACCGGTTCTAGCCGGCCCTGCAGCTGCGAGCCCGATGACGACGACGACGTGGCGATCTCCAGCCGTCCCTCGAGGAGCATGAAGACCTCCGACGACGGGTCGCCCTGCATCGTGACGTACGTGCCGGCCCGATACGTGCGGATCCGCCCCGTCGCCACGACCCGAGCGAGCGTGTCGTCCGGGATGCCGGCGAAGAGCTCGTGCCGACGCATCGCCCGCATCGCGCGGTCCGTGTCTCGGGCGCTCATGTCACCTCCTCGCGTGCCCCATCGTCGCTCGAGACGGGCCACGCGTCGAGCCCTGGACACCGGCATGCTGCCGTCGTGCCCGGCGTGGTCTAGGATGCCCCGCGATGCGAGTGATCATCATGGGATGCGGCCGCGTCGGCTCCGAGCTGTCGAACGAACTCGTCGACGACGGCCACGACGTCACCGTGATCGACAAGAATCCGGAGGCCTTCTTCCGCTATCCACCGGGCGACGGCGCGACGACCGTCGTCGGCCTGGGGTTCGACCGTGACGTGCTGGCGGAGGCGGGCATCGAGGATGCCGACGCGTTCGTCGCGGTCTCCAGCGGGGACAACTCGAACATCGTCTCGGCTCGCGTCGCGCTCGAGAACTTCCACGTGCCCAAGGTCGTGGCGCGCATCTACGACCCCCGGCGTGCCGACATCTACGAACGCCTCAACATCCCGACCGTCGCCACCACGAGGTGGGGCGTGAAGCAGATCCAGCTGATGCTCTTCCACGACCGTCAGGAGATCCGAGAGACGCTGGGCGGTGGCGAGCTGCTCCGCATGCGCATGCCGGTGGGACCCCACATGGTCGGCAAGCCGGCATCCTCCTTCGACGTGCCGGGCAAGATCTTGATCGCCGGGGTATCGCGTGGAGGAGGGGGCTTCTTGCCCACCCAGGAGAGCACCTTGCAGGCGGGGGACTACCTCGTGGTGATGCTCACGAAGGACGGCATGGACACGCTCGACGAGGTCTTCGAGCCGGTCGGGGAGCACCACTGATGAAGGTGATCGTCACCGGCGGTGGGGCGGTCGGCCGGCACCTCTCGGTCGACCTGGTCGAGCGCGGCCACGAGGTCACCTTGATCGAGCAGAACCGTGGGCTCGTCGAGAAGCTCCAGGCGTGGGCGCCGAAGGTCAACGTGATGCACGGCGACGCGTGCGAACCCACGGTGCTCGAGGAGGCCGAGCTCTCGGCTGCCGACGTGCTCGTGGCGGCGACCGGTGACGACGAGGACAACCTGGTGACCTCGTTGCTCGCGAAGCAGGAGTTCGCGGTGCCGCGCACGCTGGCCCGGGTGAACCACCCCAGGAACGAGTGGCTGTTCACCGACCAGTGGGGCGTCGACGCCGCGGTCTCGCCTCCGCACATCCTCACCGCCATGGTCGAGGAAGCGGTCACGGTCGGCGACCTCGTGCGGTTGATCCGCCTGGGCGGTGGCCAGGTCTCGATCGTCGAGATGACGCTCCCCGAGGGGTCGGCGTCGGTCGGCCGTGCGGTCTACGAGCTGCGCCTGCCGACCGACTCCGTGATCGTGGCGATCCTGCGCGAGGGCCACGTCGTGATCCCCCAGCCCGAGACCGTGCTCGCCGCCGGCGACGAGGTGCTCGCGCTCGCGAGCGGTGCCGTCGAGCGGGACCTACGGGACGCGGTCGTGGGCGCCGACATGCCCGGTGGGGTACCCACCGACTCCGTCGACGGCGCAGGCCGCCTCAAGTAGTCAGGCGCTCTCGGCGGCACCCGCTGCCCGCAGCGCCCGATCGCGTTCCAATAACAAGGCGAGCTGGTTGCCGAACGCCTCCAGGATGCGCCGCTCCGACGGGCTGAGTGGCTCTCGGACGCCTCGCATCACCAACAACCCGAGGTTCCGCCTCCCCACGTTCAGGGGGAGCCGCTCGACGCCCTCTCCCCCGGTCGGCGGCACGCTGCCGGGATCGCCGCCCGCCGTCGCCTGCTCCACCAGCCCCCGATCGGGCCCTTCCTGCACGTAGAGGGCGCCGTCGAGGAAGCCGAACGTCGCCACGACGACGCGGAGCACCCCCTCGTACGGGCGTCCGCCGGGCTGGGGCTCGATCAAGAGGCGACTGAGGTCCTGCTGACGCCGCAGCTCCTCTGCCCTCGCCTCCGCCGCCCGGGCCCGAGCCTCCGCGCGCCCCACGAGGAGCGAGATCAGCACGCTGAGCCCGAGGAAGACGAAGAGCACGATCACGTCGTGCGCCTTCGCGATCGCGAACGTCTCGTAGGGCGGCAAGAAGAAGAAGTTGAAGGCGACGAACGCCAGGAACGACGCGACGATACCCGGGCCGAGCCCCCCGAGGCCCACGCAGGCGAGTACGAGCAGCAGGAAGCCGAACCCCGTCGCGACCGGGTCGACCCGCGCGCGGATCGGCTCGGCCAGGAGCACGATCGCTCCGGTGGCCACGACCGCGAGGACGTACGCCGCGACGACCCGAGGGGGCAGATCGAGGCGCCGGCGCGGGCGGGACGCCGGGGCCGCGTCTGTCTCGAGACGGTCGGGCCTTGACGGAAGGTGCCTGCGCTGGCCGGCCGTCTTCATGGCGACGAGCCTACTCCCTGGTTCTAAGATGCCCGCGTGGAGGGGACGCCTACCCGCGAGGCGACGCTCGGGCGAGACCTGAGTGGTTGGGTCAAGCTCGTGCTGCTCGGGCGGGCCCTCGCCTCGCACAAGGCCGAGCACCAGCTGCTCCCGAAGCTGCTCGCACTGCCGGTCTTCGCCTCGGACCAGCTCTCATCGGTCGCGTACGCCACCGAGGAGATGCTGCTCGTGCTCGTGCTCGTGGGCGCCTCGGGCATGCCGCTGCTGACGCCGCTGTCGGTCGGCGTGGCCCTGCTGCTGGTCGTGGTGATCGCCTCGTACCGGCAGACCGTGCGCGCCTACCCGCAAGGAGGTGGTTCCTACATCGTCGCCCGGCAGAACCTGGGGCTGATCCCGGGACTCACGGCCGCCGGCGCGATCCAGATCTCCTACGTGCTGACCGTGGCGGTCAGCGTGACCGCCGGCGCGATCGCGGTCACGTCGGTGGCCGCGGGGCTCGCGCAATACAAGCTGCCGATGGCGCTCGCGTTCATCGTGCTGATCACGGTGGCGAACCTTCGGGGCGCGAAGGAGGCCGGTCGCCTCTTCGCGATCCCGACGTACGGCTTCGTCGTGGTCGTCGGGCTCACCCTCGCGTGGGGTGCCTGGCGCTGCGTGGGCGGCTGTCCGCAGGCCGACACCGCGGATCTGGAGCTGGAGGCCGTCTCCGGGCTCACCGTGCTCCTGGTCCTGCGCGCATTCTCATCGGGTGCCACCGCGCTCACCGGCGTCGAGGCGATCGCCGACGGGGTTCAGGCCTTCCGCCGGCCTCAATCCAAGAACGCCGCGGCCACCCTGCTGCTGATGGGCGCGATGAGCATCCCGATGTTCCTCGGCATCTCGATCATGGCCTCGGCGCTCGGCGTGCGCACGAACGAGCACATCGCGGCGTCGAGGTCGGTGCTCTCGCAGATCGGCGAGACCGTCTTCGGCAACGGGCCGATGTTCATCGTTCTGCAGGTCTTCACGGCGCTGATCTTGATCCTCGCAGCGAACACCGCGTATCAGGACTTCCCCCGGCTCGCCTCGATCCTCGCGCGCGACGGCTTCATGCCGTCACAGTTCCGCAACCGTGGCGACCGGCTCGTGTTCTCGAACGGCATCGCGGTGCTCTCGGCGCTCGCCGCGGTGCTCGTGTGGCTCTTCGACGCCGATCTCACCCGGCTGATCCAGCTCTACGTCGTGGGCGTCTTCGTGGCGTTGACCCTGTCGCAGGCCGGCATGGTGCGCCGCTGGTGGTCGCTGCGCACGCAGGGCTGGCGATGGAAGGCCGCGATCAACGTGATCGGGGCGAGCACGACCGGCATGGTCTTCCTGATCGTGGTCGCGACCCGCTTCACCCTCGGGGCTTGGATGGTGATCGCGGCGCTGCCGATCGTGATCGGGCAGTTCCTGTTGGTTGCCCGGCACTACCGTTCCGTGGCGCGTGCCCTGGACATCGCGATGCCCGCCGACGCCGTCACCGAGAACGAGGTGCTGTTCCTCGTTCCCGACCTCGGCCCGGCCACGCTCGACGGCATCGCGTACCTGCGCGCGATCAGGCCCGAGCGCGTCACCGCCCTGCACATCGGGCCGGCGACATCGTTCGACCTCGCGGCCGCGGATTGGGCGCTCGCAGCCCCCCGGCTCGGCGAGCTGCAGCCCCTGCCGGGCGCCGACGAGCATCTCGTGCGGTCGCTCCGGGCAGCGCTGCGTCGACGCGTTCGGTCGAACGGAGGCTTCGTCACCGTCGTCGTGCCCGAGAACGCCGCCGACCGTTCCATCATGCGGCAGGTGCTGCACAACCGGAGCCTGTTCCTGCTGAAGACCTCGATGCTGTTCGAGCGCGGCGTGGTCGTGACCGACGTGCCGTTGCTGCCGCAGGAACCGGTGATCACCGGTCGCCCGCACGAGCCGGAGCGCAGCGTCGTGATCGTGCCGGTGTCGAACGCCAGCTACGCCACGGCGCGGGCCGTCGCGTACGCCCGTTCGTTGCACGCCGTGCGCGTCGAGGCGCTCTTCCTCGTGACCGACAACGCCGACATCGAGCCGGTCGCGACCGCCTGGATCGAACGCGGCTTCGATGTGCCCCTCGTGATGGTCGAGGCGCCCTTCCGGGAGCTCGCCGTACCGCTGCTCGACGAGATCCGCACGCACACGTCGCGCGGCGACACGATCGTGACGGTCGTGCTTCCCGAGGTCGTGCCGCGCCGGTGGTGGCAGTCGCTGTTGCACGGGCAGACGGCCCTGTACTTCAAGCGGCTGCTGCTCTTCGAGCCGCATGTGGTCGTGACGAGCGTGCCGCTGCACCTGCAGTCGCCCGAGACTCCGGACCCCGCTACGCGCTGAACTCCAGCCTCGGGTTGATCATCTTCGGCGGACCACCGCCCCGCTGCTCGCCGAGCACGCCCTCGACGACGACCTTGGTGCCGAGCGAGAAGCCACCGATGCCCCGGCGGCCCATGAACACGACGATCGCCTCGCCCGTGCCGTCGGAGACCAGCGCCTCGAGCGATTCGTGCCCGCTCATCGGGAGCACCGTGATGCGTCGGATCACCCCGGCGATCCTCACGCGCGTGCGCAGCGGCGCCTCGCCGAGGCGGACGCTGTCCTGCGATCGAGTCCGCCCAGTCCTGCGTCTCGGCCGAGAGGCGCGTTTCGTCGCTCTCGGTCAGGCGGTCGAGCCAGCGACGGAGCGCCCCCATGTCGTCAGCATCTCTCCCGGGTTTTCGCGATCCCTCAGGCGCTCACGGCGGCCTTGTCTGCGAACTCTGCATCGGCGTCGAGTTCGGACTTGCGGGCCTTCGACACGTAGATCGAGGCGCCGAGGATCACCGCCGCCACCAGCCCGATCGCGATGCGCGCCGCCGTCTCGTCGGCGAACTCGAAGACGAGCGGCGCGATCAGCAGGGCAACGAGGTTCATGACCTTGATCAGCGGATTGAGCGCCGGCCCGGCGGTGTCCTTGAACGGGTCCCCCACCGTGTCGCCGATCACCGCCGCCTTGTGGGCGTCGGAGCCCTTGCCGCCGAAGTGGCCCTCCTCGATGTACTTCTTCGCGTTGTCCCACGCGCCGCCGGAGTTCGAGAGCATCACGGCCATCAATTGCCCCGTGACGATCGCGCCGGCGAGGAAACCGCCGAGCGCCTCTTCCTTCAACAGGAAGCCGGCGATCACCGGTGAGAGCACCGCCAAGAGGCCCGGTGTGAGGAGCTCCCGCAGCGAGGTCTTCGTGCAGATGTCGACGACCCGCGCATAGTCGGGCTTGACCGAGTAGTCCATGATGCCCGGGTTCTCGCGGAACTGCTTGCGCACCTCGACCACGACCTGCGCCGCGGCACGCCCGACGGCGCGGATCGCGAGGGAGCTGAACAGGAACGCGATCGTGCCGCCCGCGAGCAGGCCGACGAGCACGTCGGGCTGGTCGATGCGGATGCCCTCGAAGGCGAAGCCCGCCTCCTTGAGCGCTTCCTCGAACGAGCCGAACAGCGACGTGGCCGCGATCACGGCCGTCGCGATCGCGAGACCCTTGGTGATCGCCTTCGTCGAGTTGCCGACGGCGTCCAGGCCGCCGAGGATCTCGGCCGGCCGGCCCTCGAACTCGCCCGACATCTCCGCGATGCCCTGCGCGTTGTCCGAGATCGGACCATAAGTGTCCATCGAGACGACGACCCCGACGGTCGTGAGCATGCCCATGCCCGACAAGGCGATGAAGTAGAGGCGCTCGGCGAACAGGTTCGTGGACTCCGGGTCCGCGAGCAGGAACGCGGCCATGATCGTGCCGGCGACGACCAGCGCGGCCCACACGGCCGACTCGAGGCCGACGGAGAAGCCCGAGAGCACGGTCGTGGCAGGACCGGTCACCGTCGAGTCGGCGACCTCCTTCACGGGCTTGTACTTCGTGTCGGTGAAGTACTGCGTGAGGATCTGGATGATCGAGGCGAGCACCAGGCCGATCGCCACCGCGACGCCGGGTCGCCAGCTCTCCATGTAGGTGACCGAGATGATCATCACGACCACCGCGGAGATCACCGCCGACAGGAAGAAGCCACGGTTGATCGCCTTCATGCCGTGCTCCTCCTCGGAACGCGGCGTCACTGCCATGATGCCGATGATCGACGTGACGACGCCGACCGCGCGCACGAACAGCGGGAACATCACGCCCGCGATCGCGCCGATCTCGCTATCGGCGAACGCCGCCGCGCCCAGGATCAGGGCTGCGACCAGCGTGACCTCGTAGCTCTCGAACAGGTCGGCCGCCATGCCGGCGCAGTCACCGACGTTGTCGCCCACGTTGTCGGCGATCGTGGCGGCGTTGCGCGGGTCGTCCTCGGGGATGCCCTGCTCGACCTTGCCCACGAGGTCGGCGCCCACGTCGGCCGCCTTCGTGAAGATGCCGCCGCCCACACGCATGAACATCGCGAGCAGCGCGCCGCCGAAGCCGAACCCGACCAGCACGCTGGTCGCGTCGCCCTCGAAGATGATGAGGATCAGCGTCGCCCCGAACAGGCCGAGTCCGACCGTGAACATGCCGGCCACCCCGCCGGCGCGGAACGCGATCGTGAGCGCCTTGCGCAGCCCGGTCTCCTTGGCCGCGTTCGCTGTGCGCACGTTCGCGCGCACCGCGAGCCACATGCCCGCGTACCCCGTCAGCATCGAGGCGCCGGCCCCGAGCAGGAACGCGATCGATCGTCCGACGCGGATCGACAGCTCCGGGGACATGCCGAGCAGGGTCGTCGTGACGGCGTCTGAGACCGGCAGCGCGAAGAACAGCACTACGGTCAGGATGCCGAGGAAGATGCCGAGCGTGCTGAACTGCCGTCGGAGATAGGCCTTCGCGCCCTCCTGGATCGCGGTCGCGATCTCGCGCATCTTCTCGCTGCCCTCGCCCTCCGCGAGCACCTTCGCCCGCAGGTACCAGGCGAACGCGAGGGCCACGAGCGAGATCGCCAGCACGATCCAGAGCCACGTGCTCTCGAACGACCCGAAGGTGACCTCGAGCGGGCCGCCTTCCTGGGCAAGGATGCGGAACATGCAACCTCCTGAAGTCGGGTGGAGTCCTCTCTGGGGCGCCCGAGCGGGCCGGGCGACCGGTGCAGTATAGGGAACGCTTCCCGTTGCGACCTGCAGGGATGCCGCGCGCGGCGACGCTCGTGGGAGCATGTCGCCCGATGGGGTTCGAGGGCACCACGCTGTGGCGCATCCGTCAGAAGGTCGGCACCGATCTCGTGCTGTGGCCGGGCGCCAGCGTGATGGTCGTGCGCGACGACGACCGAGCGCTGGTGGCTCGTCGCCTCGACAACGGCATGTGGGCGATCCCGGGCGGTGGGGCCGAGCAGGGTTCGAGTTTCGTCGACACCGCCGTCACCGAGCTGCGCGAGGAGGTCGGCCTCGTCGCCGACCCCGGGGACCTCGAGGCGTTCGCCTGCGTCTCGCGAGAGGACAACCATCTCGAGACCTACCCCAACGGCGACGTGACCCACTACTTCGGGCTCTGGTTCGTGCTCCGCCGGTGGCAGGGCGAGCCCGTGGGCGACGGGGAGGAGATGGGCGAGATCGCCTGGGCCGACCTCGACGATCCGCCCCGACCGCTCTTGCGCTCCACGCGGGTGGGGTTCGAGCTGTACCGCGCGTGGTTGGAGACCGGCCGCTTCCAGGCCTACTGAGGATCGTCCGGATGATCGTGGGGTGAGCCGTCGGCGGCAGCGCGCCGGTTCCCATCGGAGGGAACCGCATCGCGTCCGAGTTCGTCGATCACGGTGCCTTCCCACATCGGTGCCCCGCTGCGGTACGCGGCCCGACCGATCACGTGCGCGGCGACCGGGGCGGTCGCGAACTGCAGGGCGATCGCCAGCACCAGCTTCCACACACTGACCGGGCCGGTAGCCACGAACGCGGTTCCCCCGAACACGAGGGCGAGTCCGAGGCTGGCGGCCTTCGTGCCCGCCTGCAATCGGGCATAGACATCGGGAAGCCGCAACACCCCGATCGCCGCGAGCAGCAACAGAGCGCCGCCACCCAGCACCGCGAGCGAGAAGAGCACCTCGATCACGGGCGGTCCTTCGGAGGAAGCAGCCTCGCGATGGCGACGGTCGCCAGGAAGCCGAGCATCGTGATCACCAGCACGCCATCGAGCAGAACCGACGCATCGAGCCGAACCGCGAGCACCGCGAACGACGCCACGAGAGCGAACACGCAGACATCGGTGCCCGCCGCCCGGTCCGCGGCGGTCGGACCGAGCGCCACGCGCGCGAGTGCTGTCAGGAAGGCCAGCGCCAGCATCGCGAGGGCGACGTCGATGACGATCAGCGGAGCATCCACCGCAGCCGTTCCTCCAATCGGCGCACATGTGCCCGGACGTCGTCGGGCTCGTGGATATGCAGCGCATGCACGAACAGCAGCGATCGATCCTGCGAGATGTCGATCGTGAGCGTCCCCGGCGTGAAGCTCACCAGGTTCGCGATGAACGTCAACTCGAGGTCGGAGTGATCGTCGATCGGGCAGGCCACGATGCCCGGACGAGCGTAGTGGGTCGGCGTGAGCACTTCCCACGCGACGATGGCGTTGGCCTGCAGCAGCTCCACGAGGTAGCGGGCGAGGAACCACGCGAGCCGCCACGGGTGGAGCACGATCGTGACGGCGCTCCTCATCCCGCCACCAACGAGGCGTACGTCGCTGGATCGACGAGACCCTCGGCGGCGCGCTCCGCGATCGTCCATAGCGACTGGGCCCCGACCCCGAGCACCACCGTCCCGATGGCCAGGAGGGCGGCGGGGGCGAGCAGCCCGACCCGTCGTGGCCCCGGGGTCGGCTCCTCGGGTGCCGAGCCCCAGAAGGCGCCGTTCCAGATCTTCACCATCGAGAGCAGCGTCAGCGCGCTCACCACGATGGCGATCGAGCCGATCCAGTAGCTTCCCTGACCGAACGCGGCCTCGATGAGGCCGAACTTGCCCACGAACCCCGACAACGGAGGGACCCCGGCCAGCGAGAGCGCGACCAACCCGAAGGTGGCCGTGAGCACGGGACGGCGTCTCGCCAAGCCGCCCAGCTGTTCGAGCTCGTCGGATCCCTCATCGGCAGCCACGACCCCGGCCACCAAGAAGAGCCCGGTCTTCACCCCGATGTACTGCACCAGGAAGAAGATGCCCGCGGTGAGCGCGGCGACCGAGCCCAGCCCGAGCGCCATCACGAGATACCCCATCTGGCTCACCATGTGGAATGCCAAGACGCCACGCATCGATGTGCGGCCCACCGCCCCGAGCACCCCGACCACCATCGTGAGGCCGGCGACGATCAGCAACGACGTGTGGAGGTCGGCAGGGTCGGCGAAGACCAGTGTGACCACGCGGAACATCACCACGATGCCCACCTTGGTGAGCGTGCCCGAGAAGAGCGCCGTGACCCCGGTCGGCGCCTCCGGATAGGCCCTGGGGAGCCACGCGTGCACGGGGACGAGCGCCGCCTTGACCCCGAGTGCGAGCACCACGAGGGTGACGCCGAACGCGACCGACGAGGACGCGCTGGCCGCGCCGCGCAGGGATCCGAGGTTCACCGTGCCCGTGGTGGCATAGACGAGCGCCACCCCGGCCAGGAAGACCGTGGACCCAAGCAGGTTCGTCGCCACGTAGAGCGTCGCTACGCGCACCCGTCTGGAGGTCGCCCCCATCGTCAACAGCACGTAGGAAGCGAGGAGGAGCACCTCGATCCAGACGAAGAGGTTGAACAGATCCGCGGTGAGCACCGCCCCGGCCGCGGCACCGACGAGCGCGAGCGCGGCCGCGTGGTAGCGGGGGTGCGCATCTTCGCCACGCGCGGCGGCGTATCCGAGGCAGGCGAGCGCCACGATCGCGAAGACCACGAGCATCATGGCCGCGAAGGTGTCTGCCGCGAACGCGATGGCGAACGGCGCGGGGAACCCCCCGATGCGACTCGCGACCACGGAACCGTCCGATGTCGCCACGAGACAGGCGGCGCCAACCGCCCCGGCGACCGACACGGACAGGGCGACGATCGCTCGCCGCACCACGGTGGAGGGCACGGTGGCACAGAGGGCCCCCGCGAGCACGGGCACGGCGGCGGCCAACGGCAACAGCCGACTCACGACGGCCGGTCCTCCCCGGGCGATTCGTCGACGACATCGACATCTCCGGCCTCCGTCGGGTCATCGACCCCGAACAGGTCTGCCGTGCGGAACGCGAGGGCGAGTAGGAAGGCGGTCAATCCGAAGCCGATCACGATCGCCGTGAGCACGAATGCCTGCGGCAGGGGATCGCCGGGGTCGGCCGATGCGCCCACGATCGGCACGCCACGGGGATCGAGCCCGCCCGAGGCGAGCAAGAGCACGTTGACGGCGTGACTCACCAGCACGAAGCCCAGTGCCATCCGCACCACGCCACGCTGCAGGATCAAGAAGACGCCGCCGGCCGCGAGGACACCCACGATGACCGCGATCGCACTCATCCGTCGCTCCCCAGGGACCGCACGAACGTTCCCACCATGCCGACGACGACGACGCTCACGCCGAGGTCGAAGACGATCGACGAGGCGACCTTCAGCTCCAACCCCGCCACCTCTGCAGTCCACACGGTCCCGGAGAGGAGCGGCTCGCTCAGGATGACCGGCACGAGCCCGGCGACGACGGCGAGTGCGAGCCCGCCACCGAGGAACCACCGCGGATCGACGGGCAGGAGCGGCGCCAGCCGGTCGGGGCCGAAAGCCAGCCACCGGAGCACGATGCCCGCCCCGACCACGAGACCGGCGATGAATCCGCCGCCGGGCGCGTCGTGTCCTCTCCACAGGAAGAAGAGCGCGAGGAGCACGACGGCAGGGGTCAGAGCACGCGCCGCGGTTCGCAAGATGACCGTGCTCATGATGATCTGCCCTTCCGAAGCGCTGCCACGAGACCGAAAGCACCCAGGGCTGCGAGGGCGAGCACCGCGATCTCACCGAGGGTGTCGAGAGCCCGGAAGTCGACCAGGATCGTGTTGACGACGTTCGCGCCTCCCGTCTCGGGTTGGGCGGCGGAGAGGTAGTAGTCGCTCGCCACCGACGGCGGGCGCCGGCCGGTCAATGCCTGGGTCGCGAGCATGGCTCCTCCTCCCACGGCCGCGGCCGTGAGCGCCGCTCCGACCCCACGGACCCGGCCGATCCGTGGGAAACGCCGCGGGAGTCGGCGGAAGACGAGCACGATGAGCGCGACCGTCAGCGTCTCGACGAGGACCTGGGTGATCACGAGGTCGGGGGCCCCGATCACGGCATACAGCAATGCCAAGGCGAACCCCACCAGACCCAACGCGGCCACCGCGGCGATGCGATCCCTCGAGGCCACGACGACGAGCACCGCGGGCGCGAGCAACAGGAGGACCGGCCAGTCGCCGAGCTCACCCACTCCGTCCGATCCCAGATCGAGCTCCGCGCCCCAGCCCATCCACGCTCCGACGCTCACAACGATCACGGTGAGGAGCACCGCGAGCAGGTACGGCGCCGGGGCATCGGCGTCCGAGGTCGAGGCGACCCGGCCACCGAGGTTGAGGAGGCCTGCGTACCCACGGTCGAAGAGGTCCGCGCCTCGGACCCCCGATCGGCGACGCTCCAGGAAGGCCGAGACCGGCCGACGGGTGGCCACGATCACGAGCCCGGCCGATACCGTCACGATCGAGGCCATGAGGGCAGGCGTGAACCCGTGCCACAGCGCGAGGTGATATGGACCTGCCCGGCCCGTCGTATCGAACGCGACGGCGCGAGCGATCGGGTCGAGCAGACGGCCGACGCCGATGCCGAGTACGAGTCCGGTCACCGACGTCACGAGCGGTGGCAGCAGGAAAGCACGCGTCGGCTCGTACAGGCGTTGGACCAACGGACCGCCGAACGCACCCTCGAAGATGCGGAAGCCGTAGGCGAACGTGAGGGCGGATGCCGTCACGGCGAGCACGATGGCGAGGGGGCCGAGGAACCGCGAGCCGGGAGCCGAGAGGAAGGCGGAGAATGCCTCCTCCTTGCTCACGAACCCGAGGAGCGGGGGGATGCCAGCCATGGAGAGACCGGCGAGGCCCGTCGCGAGTGCGGTCAACGGCATCGCCCGGCGCAGACCCGACAGCTCCCGGATGTCGCGGCTCCCAGCCTCACGATCGACGATGCCGACGACCATGAACAAGGTCGCCTTGTAGAGCGCGTGAGCCACGAGCAGAGCGCATGCCGCGAGGATGGCTTTGTGGGTGCCGAGGCCAGCGAGCGCAGCGAGGAACCCGAGCTGGCTCACGGTCGAGTACGCGAGCAGCCGCTTCAAGTCGTACTGGCGGAGGGCGATCGCCGCGCCCATGACCGATGTGCCCAGACCGAGCAGCACCACGGTCACGTTCCACCAGCCCACGCCTTCGAACAGGGGGGCCGTGCGCAGCAGCAGGTAGATGCCTGCCTTGACCATGGTGGCCGAGTGCAGGTAGGTGCTCACCGGCGTCGGAGCCACCATGGCCCCCGGCAGCCAGAAGTGGAACGGGAACAGCGCCGACTTCGTGGCAGCGCCGGCCAAGAGCAACAGGCCGATCGCCGCGAACATCGGCGACTCCTGCACGACCCGAGTGTCGGCGAGCACCGTCGTGAGATCCGAGCTTCCGGTCAACACGATCAGGAGCACGATCGCCGCGAGCAACGCGAGGCCGCCGAGCCCCGTCACCACGAATGCGCGCATCGCCGGCCGGGCCGCGTCGCTGTGCCCGGATCCCCCGATCAGCAGGAACGAGGCGACGCTGGTGAGCTCCCAGAACACGAAGAGCAACACAGCATCGCCCGCCAGCACCAGGCCGAGCATCGAAGCGGCGAAGAACGTCAGCCGCGCGAAGAGCCGGCCGTGGTCACCACCCGCCGAGAGGTATCGAGCGGAGTACGCCATCACGACCGTCCCGATCCCGAGCACGAGGCCCGTGAACAACGCCGTGAGCGCGTCCATGGTCAGCGAGAACTCGATGCCGAGCGCCGGGATCCACGGTATCGAGAACGACGGGCCGTTGCCCTGCACCGCGGCGACCGACGACGGCACGAGCACCACCGCGCCAACGCCGAACACCGCCGCGAGCGCGTATCCAGCGTCGCGGCCAAGGCGGCGGGCGACAGGGTGCGCGAGTATCGCGGCCGCATAGAGCCCGATCAGGACGACGAGGAGGACCATGACGGAGCGCTAGGGGTCGGCGCCGACCGCCTCTCCGGATATCGACGGATCGGTCGGTGCCGTCCCCACCGCAGCCGGCGGCGTCTTCCCTGTCACGCGGAAGGCCACCAGTCCCGCCACTCCGGCGACGAGCGAAGCGATCAAGATGGCCAGTTTCGCCTCACCGAGCAGGTCGCTCGCGGGGAAAGCGAGCTCCGCGATGAACAGGGACACGGTGAACCCGATGCCGGCGGTCACGCCCATCAACAGGACGTGCACGTTGCTCACCCCGCGGGGCAGCACCGCGATGCCGGTGCGCACCGCGATCGTGCTGGCCGCCCAGATGCCGAGCGGTTTGCCCACGACCAGCCCGAGGAAGATCCCGAGGCCGACGGTGCCGGTCGCTGCGCCGAGCATGGCCTCGGTCGAGATCGACACGCCGGCGTTCGCGAGCGCGAAGATCGGCACGATCAGGAAGCTCGTCCACGGCAGGAGCGCATGCTCGATTCGCACCAACGGCGAGACGGCCTCGCGAGACAGCTCGGCCAGTCGAAGCCACGCAGGAGCATCCTGGTCGGCCACCGACACATCGTCGCTCGTGTCCTGGGCGGTCCGCTGCGCCTCGCGGCTGACGGCGTCGGGACGCTGGAAGGGCACCGCCGGCGCAAGGAGACCGAGGATCACACCGGCGAGCGTCGGGTGTACTCCCGCGTTGTACAGCTCCAACCAGAGCACGGCGCCGAGCACCCAGTACACACCCATCGCTCGCACCCCGATGCCTCTGAAGAGCACGATCATCGCCACGACGACCAGGCCCCCTTCGAGCCAGAGCACGCTGACGCCGCCGCTGTAGAAGAGGGCGATGACCAGGATCGCGCCGATGTCGTCGACGATCGCCAGCGTCAGCAGCAGCGGCTTCAGATTCGCGGGAGCATGGTGGGCCGCCAAGGTGAGCACGCCCAGCGCGAACGCGATGTCGGTGGCCATCGGGATGCCCCATCCGGCGGACCCTTCACCACCGGCGTTCAGTAGGACGAAGATGCCGGCCGGAACGACCATGCCCCCGATCGCCGCGACGATCGGCAAGGCCGCGGTGCGCAGCTGTCGCAGCTCGCCGGTGACCAGCTCGCGCTTGATCTCGAGGCCCACCAGCAGGAAGAAGAGCGTCATCGCACCGTCGTTGACCCAGTGCCTGAGGTCGAGGTCGAGTTCCCACCGACCGAGGTTCACGGCGAACTCCGTGTGCCAGAACCGCTCGTACGTGTCGGCCCAGGGAGAGTTCGCCCACAGGAGCGCGAGTACGACCGCGGCGAGCATGACCATGCCCCCGGCGGTGGAGGTCTGCAGGAAGTCCTGCAACGGACGCAGCACCCTGCGAGGCACGTACCGATCGGAGCGCGACCATGGAACTCGGAGTTCCACGTGGTGGTCGTCGGGCATGCTGCTCCGTTCTGCCGACCAGTCTTCCCGGCGCACCTGTCACGGACGAGCGTCAATCGTACCCGTCACGGAACCGTCACGCCGATATCCTTGGCGCGGGCCCTCCGCGCCGGTACGCTCCGCACGTTTTGGCAGATGGTCGGCACGTAGCCACCCCTTCCCGGAAGAAGCCCCTCCTGATCGTCGGCGCCCTCGTGATCGTCGCGCTCGCAGTGGTGGCGATCTTCGCGCTGTCCGGCGGCGACGCCGGTCCCCTCACCGACCTCGTGGGCGACGACACCCCAGAGACCCCCGAGTTCGCGTTCGAGGCGAGCAAGCCGAAGGCCGTCGAGACATCGGCGAAGCCGAACCATCAGGCTGCCGCCGCGGCTGCGCAGGCACCCTCGACCGCCGTCACACAACAGCTCGACGGGCTCTATACCGCGGCCTTCCTCGACCCGGGCAACTGGATGGACGGGGAGTACGACGACGTGCTCGAGTTCTTCTCCGACGATGCCCGCGATGCCGCCGAGGCCCAGCTCGACGTGCTGACGGCGGGGACGGAGGCGGGTGGGGCCTTCGAGTCGATCACTCCGAGGCCGAGCACGCTCAAGGTCCACGTGCTCCTCGATCCCTCGCGAGTGCCACACGCCGTCGAGGGGAGCGCACGCTTCGTCGCCCGGGGCACGGGCGCCGACGGCCAGGTGGAGCTCGTCAGCAAGGGCCAGTTCGTGTTCGAGAAGATCGACGGCGAGTGGCTCGTGGTCTCGTTCTCGGTACAGCGCAGCGACGAGGAGCGTGAACCGAGGCCGAGCGCATCGGCCTCGCCGGGTGCGAGCGATAGCGCCGCGCCGTCGGAGGCCGAGGCCTCGTGAGGCGGCGCGCGACGTTCCTCGTGGTCGCGCTGGTGGCCTGGGTCCTCGGCTCCGGCCTCGGCGCCCTGAGCGGCACCGTCGTCGCGCGGGCGCAGTCGACCGGCGTCGTGATGGGCAAGGCGCACGCCGGCTTCACGCCGTCGCTCACCGGGTCCAAGCCCGTCGTGATCCTCGCGATCGGGTCGGGCGCGCGCGAGGGCGAGAACGTGATGCGCTCGCTCGGCGACTCGCTGCACATGATCTTCCTGAACCCCGCGAAGAAGCGCGCGGTCCTCGTCGGTGTGCCGCGCGACTCCTACCTGCCGATCCCCGGCCGCGGCAGCGGCAAGATCAACTCCGCGATGGTCTATGGCGGGCCCGAGCTCATGGTGGCGACGATGGAGCAGAACTTCGGCGTCACGATCGACTACTGGGCGCTCACGACGTTCTGGGGCTTCACCGACATGATCAACGCGGTCGGCGGGCTCACGGTCGACGTGCCGTTCCCGATGGTCGACTCGTACTCGCGCAGCGACTTCCAGCCGGGGGTCCAGAAGTTCACCGGCCCGGAGGCGCTCGCGTTCTCACGCGACCGACACAGCCTGGAGCAGGGCGACTTCGGCCGCCAGGAGAACGGCGGCCGCCTGATGCTCTCGGCGCTCGCGCAGTTCAAGAAGGAGTTCCGCGCCGACCAGGCCCGTCTCTTCACGTGGCTCGGAGCCGGCATGCGCAACATCGAGACCGAGATCCCGTTGTCGGAGGTCATGGCCCTCGCGTTCACGGCGTCGAAGGTGCCACCGGCGAAGGTGCAGAACGTCGTGCTGCCCGGCGGCACGGGCATGATCGGCGGCATCTCGGTCGTCACGCTCGACATGGCGCGGGCCCGGGCGATCGTGGCCGACGCGAAGCAGGACGGCATACTCCTCAAGAAGAACGTGCCGCCCAGTCCCACCGCCAGCGAGTGAGCCTGGCTCAGGGGTAGGCTGCGGCTCGCATGACGACCCTGCAGGACGACCTGACCGACGTCCACCCCGGTCGCTCGATGCTCGAGATGGCGATCGCCGCCTCGCTCACCGTCCCCGGGGTTCGTCGTGCGCTTCACGCACCCGGACATCTCACATCCTCTGGAGGCCCTCCTCTTCGGTCTCGCGATCGTGGGAGCCGCGTTCATGCTCTCGTGGGCCGCCGAGGCAGCACAGCTCGACATCTCGGCGGGACTCGCGATCGCGATCCTGGCGCTGATCGCCGTGTTGCCCGAGTACGCGGTCGACTTCGTGTTCGCGAAGAAGGGCGGCGAGTCGTTCGCCCAGACGGGGGCGGCCTGCCTGCCGCTCGACGGCGGCACGGAGTCGCCGTGTCATCTGGCCCTCGCAAACATGACCGGCGCGAACCGCCTGCTGATCGGCGTGGGCTGGACGATGGTGATCTTCATCGCCTACTTCCGTCTCAAGAAGCGCGACCGTCTCGTGAAGACCCCCAACGGCCGCTGGGAAGGCGTGCGCCTCGACCGCGAGCACTCGATCGAGATCGGGTACCTGGCCATCGCCACGATCTACTCGCTGACGCTGCCGCTGAAGCACTCCGTGACGCTGGTCGACGCCGCGATCCTGATCGGGATCTTCGTCGCCTACTCGATCAGGGTCTCGAGGGCCCCCGCCGAGGAACCACACCTCGTGGGTCCCGCCCGTTACATCGGCACGTTCGGCACCGTGCCCCGGCGCATCACCGTCGGGGCGATCGCGGTCTTCGCCGCCGTGGTGATCCTGTTGTTCGCCGAGCATTTCGCCGAGGCGCTCGTGCTCTCGGGCGAGGCCCTCGGGGTGAGCGAGTTCCTGCTCGTGCAGTGGGTCGCGCCGCTCGCATCGGAGGCTCCCGAGCTCCTGATCGCCGGACTCTACGCCTGGCGGTTGAACACGAGCGCGGGCCTGGGCACCCTCGTCTCGTCGAAGGTGAATCAGTGGACCCTGCTCGTCGGCACGCTGCCGATCGTCTTCTCGTTCGCCGCCGGTGGGCTCCACGGGTTACCCCTCGACACCGTGCAGCGAGAGGAGCTGTTCCTCACGGCCGCGCAGTCGTTCTTCGCCGTCGCCGTGATCTCGAGCCTCACGATGTCACTGCGCGAAGCGCTCTTCCTCTTCGCCCTCTTCTGGGGACAGTTCATCCTCGGCGGCATCGTGCCCGAGCAGTACCACGGCATCGAACGCGTCGCCGTGGGCATCGTCTACCTCGTGTTGGGCGTCTGGGTGCTCGTGAGCGACCGGTTCAACTTCCCGCAGCTGGCGCGTGATGCGTTCAGGGCGCCCTACGACGAACTCGCCCGGGAGCGGGAGGCGGACGCGCTCGCCGAGGCCGCCCGACGCCAGGTCTGAGCGCCCCCGTCGCCCGCCGCCGGTAGCCTTCCGCCGTGGACCCCTCGGCCTTCCTGCGGCACCTCGACACCGACCCCGACGTGGGCGACTCCCTCGTGCACGTGCGGGTCCTGCCGGCGCGCAGGCCGGTCGTCGAGCCGTTCCCCTCCGACCTGCCGGAGCTGCTCGTGACCCGGCTGGGCCTGACGGGCGTGCGAGGCCTCTACCCGCACCAGTCCGACGGCCTCGCTGCGCTGCGGGAGGGCCGCGACGTGGTGATGGCCACCGGCACCGCGAGCGGCAAGACCCTCGTGTACAACACGGCCTTCGCCGAGACGGCGATCACCACACCGAAGGCCACCGCGCTCTACCTGTTCCCGACCAAGGCCCTCGCGCGCGACCAGCTTCGCTCGGTGCGCGCCCTGAAGCTGCCGCAGGTCAAGGCCTCCGTCTACGACGGCGACACGCCGAAGGCGGAGCGCCCCCTGATCCGAACGAACGCGAACCTCGTGATGACGAACCCCGACATGCTGCACCTGTCGCTGCTCGCCGACCACGCGCGCTGGGCCGACTTCTTCCTGCGACTCTCCCTCGTGGTCGTCGACGAGGCCCATGTGTGCCGCGGCGTGTTCGGCTCGCACGTCGCGATGGTGCTGCGACGGTTGCGGCGCCTCGTCGCGCACTACGGCGGCGCGCCTCGGTGGTGCCTCGCGAGCGCGACCGTCGGGAACCCGGGCGAGCTGGCGACACGCCTCACCGGCCTCGACGATGTCGTCGAGATCACCGACGACGCCTCACCGTCGGGCGAGAAGCTCTTCGCCTTGTGGAACCCACCGCTCGTCGACGAGGAGACCGGGGTGCGCCGCAGCGCCCTCTCCGAGAGCGCCTGGCTCCTCGGACAGCTCGCGGGCCGGGGGACCCGTGCGATCGGCTTCACGCGATCGCGTCGGGCGGCCGAGCTGCTCGCCGAGTGGACGCGCCGCGAGGTCGGCGACGCACAACTCCGGCAGAAGATCACGAGCTACCGGGCCGGCTACCTCGCGGAGGATCGGCGGCGGATCGAACGGGCGCTCGCGGACGGCGACCTGCTGGCGGTCGCCTCGACGAGCGCGCTCGAGCTGGGCATCGACATCGGGTCGCTCGACGCCGCGGTGCTCACGGGCTACCCGGGGACCCGGGCGGCGATGTGGCAACAGGCGGGGCGAGCCGGGCGGCGCGACACCGACTCGCTCGCGGTGCTCGTCGCCCAGGACGATCCGCTCGACCAGTACCTCGTGCATCACCCCGAGGATCTGTTCGACAAGCCCGCGGAGGCGGCGGTGATCGACCCGACGAACCCCTACGTGCGCGAGCCGCACCTGCGGTGCGCCGCCCGGGAGGTGCCGCTCCGCGACGGAGAGCTCGCCTTCTTCGGCGACGAGACCGACGTGCGCGCATCGGTCGAGGCGATGACCGAGCGCGGGGAGCTCGTGCGACGTCGGGAGGCCTGGCATGATCGCGGCAGGGATGCGCCGCACCGCGCGGTCGACGTGCGCGCCGGCGGAGGCCAGGTCTACTCGATCGTGATCGACGGCACCGGGGAACTGCTGGGCACCGCGGACGAACACCGTGCCTACGCGACGTTGCATCCCGGCGCCGTTTACCTGCACCTCGGCGAGCAGTACCTCGTGCAGGAACTGGATCTCGTCGCTCGGGTGGCGGTCGTTCGCAGCGCCGACCCGGACTTCTACACCCAGGCGCGCGACGTCACGGACATCTCGATCGACGAGATACGTGCGCGGTCGAGTATCGGCGACGTGGGGCAGTGCTTCGGATCGGTTCGGGTGACGAACCAGGTCGTGAGCTACGTGCGGAAGGCGGTCTCGACGAACGAGACGCTCGACGAGTTCCCTCTGCCGATGCCGCCGGTGGAGCTCGAGACCCGGGCGGTGTGGTGGACGATCCCGCAGAGGGTGCTCGATCGTGCGGGGGTCGGCCCGCGCGACGTGGCCGGTGCGATCCATGCGGCGGAGCACGCCGCGATCGGGCTGCTGCCCCTCGTCGCGACCTGCGACCGCTGGGACATCGGCGGGGTCTCGACACCCGTGCACCCCGACACGGGCCTCACGACGATCTTCATCTACGACGGCTACCCGGGAGGGGCGGGCATCGCGGAGCGTGGTGCGGCGACCAGCGAGCGGTGGCTCCGCGCGACGTTGGAGGCGATCCGCATGTGTCCGTGCTCGCACGGGTGCCCCAGCTGCGTGCAGAGCCCCAAGTGCGGCAACGGCAACGAGCCGCTCGACAAACAGGGGGCCGTGGCGCTGCTGGCCGCGTTCCTCGGGGAACGCTGGGGCTAGGCTAGCGCGGGGCGGCGGCGGCGCTCCGCTCGGCGAGCTCTCGGATCCGCAGGAGCATCTTGCGTTCCATGATGAACGCGCCCGGGTCCGCGATCGCGATCCAGACAGACGCTGCGGGCGTGCGCGGCCAGTCCTGCTTCCAGCGGCTGATCAGGTGGGTGCGACCGTCGGCCGCGGGCTCGACGAACAGGCACCACGAGTCGGTCTCCCCACCGCTGACGACGTGCCGATCCGGTTCGATGGCCCGCACGACGGGGCCGAACCCCGGCAACATCTCGATTCGGTCGCCGACCTCGAACCCCATCCCGGGCTCGATGCGCTCCACGCTCGGAAGGCCGTCGTTGTCGATCCAGTCGTAGCTGTACCAGCCGCCGCGGCCGTATCCGATCTGCAGTAACCAGGGGAAGACGTGCTCGGGTGGGGCGTCGATCGTGATCGCCCTCGTCGTCGACGGCGCGTCGGCGCGGAGCAGGTCGTCTCCCGGGAGCGCCCGGTTCACCTCGTCGTGGGTGGCACCCCAGCGGCGCTGCCAGGGCCCGATCGCGAGCAGGTACGCGGCGAGCGAGACGGCGACCAGGCCGAGCGCAGGACCGACCCCGAGCCACGCGATCAGCCAGGCCACCGTGGTGAGACCCACGACCAGGCACGCGATCACGACGATCCCGATCGTCCGCTGCGTCCTCATCCCGGTCCCTCTCCGTCGGCTCCACCCTCGGGGACGAGCAGCCCGGCGCCCACGGTCGTCGGGCCCCCGGCCCGCAGGCCGGCCGGTCGTACTGCGTGGGCGCGGGTAGCCTCGATGCAGCCCGTGTACCCACACCGACTCACCCGCCGACAGTTCATGAGCCGATCCGCCGCGGCAGCGGCCGGGTTCTTCGTGACGTCGTGCGTCGGTGAGCGACTGTCGACGAGCCCCGAGCCCCGCCCGACGTTCACGAGCACGCAGCCCGAGCAGCTTTCCACGCGCTGGCCCGTGGATCGCGTCGTCTACCTGATGCTCGAGAACCGAAGCTTCGACAACATCTTCGGTCGGTACCCGGGCGCCAACGGCACGCGGACCGGCATGCGATGGGGCGAGGAGGTCCGGCTCCGCCGCTGCCCCGAGTGGCTTCCGGGCGACCTTCCCCACGACACGGCGTCGTGGCACGCGATGTACAACGACGGGAAGATGGACGGGTTCGCGATCGGCGAGTACGGACCCTACTTCGGCTACTCGCAGTTCGACCGCCCCGACGTGCCGAACTACTTCCAGTGGGCGGACGAGTTCGTGCTCTGCGACAACTTCTTCGCGTCGGTGGCGGGGCCGTCCTACCCCAACCACCTCTACATGATCGCCGGGCAGGCCGGCGGCGCGGTCAACAACCCGGAGAACATCAAGGTGAAGCAGCTGAACGACGGGCGGGCCTTCAAGAGCTGGGGGTGCGACGCGTACGGCGACGACGTCTTCGTGTACGTCGAGGACGAGCAGGGCAACCTGGGCCGGCACCCCACGTGCTTCGACATGAAGACCGTCGGCCACCAGCTCTCGAAGCGCGACATCGACTGGGCCTACTACTCCGCGGACCCGTACCAGGCCGGCTACATCTGGCAGGCCTACTCGTCGATCGAGGACATCTTCCACGACGACGAGCTGTGGGAGCGGCACATCTGGCCGGTCGACGACATCATGCGCGACATCGAGGCCGAGGCGCTGCCGCCGGTCACATGGATCACGCCGCGGTTCCAGCTCTCGGATCACCCCCCGTTCAGCACGCGACACGCGCACAACTGGGTCACCGACATCGTGAACGGCATCATGCGCTCGTCGATGTGGGGGTCGATCGCGATCTTCATCACCTGGGACGAGTGGGGCGGGCTGTACGACCACGTGGCACCGCCGACGGTCGACGATGTGGAGCTCGGGTTCCGTGTGCCGATGATGGTGGTCTCGCCGTACGCGAAGCGCGGCTACATCGACGACGCGTTCGCGGAGTTCTCCTCGCCGCTGCGGTTCATCGCCGACAACTGGGATCTGCCGTACCTGACACCACGCATCGCGAACTCGCACAACTACAAGCACGTGTTCGACTTCGATCGGAAGCCGCGTCCGCCCTCTCCGGGACGGCACGTGCGGGCCACGAACGACTTCTGGGATTGGCCGGAGACGTTCCCGGGGTGGCCTCCGTCGCTCGACCCCGAGGATCCGAAGATCCGCTACCCCTGATCGACCGGGGCAGCCCCCTTGCTGCCGTGGTCGGGCAGCTTCCCGGCGAGGCAGGGCAGGCTGTCGAGCATCTCCGACGGGAACGCGGCGATGAACGCGCGCTCGTTCGCGACCCCGGGTGCAGGGGGGTACTGGTTGCCCTGGAGCTCGCCCTTCGTCACCGTCAGCAGGAACGCGGAGATCTCCTCGAGGGTCGCCCCGTTCTGCTCCATCTCCGCGTGATCGATGAAGATGTGGGTCGGCTGCGTGAACTCGACGATCCGCTCGTCGTCGCCGTCGGTGTCGAACCGCTCCTGGATCACGCCGGCGACGTTGCTGGGCTCGATCACCGATGCGCCGCTCACGGCGGGATCGGGCGTGTGGCCGTGGTCGGCGGTGAGCATCATCACCCACTCGCCCTCGCCGACGTGCTCGTTCAGCAGGGCGACCAGGTTCGGCAGGTCGGCGTCCTGGGCCTCGACCGAGTCACGCATCTCGACGGCGTTCATCGAGTAGAGGTGCCCGATCTCGTCGATCAGCTTGTAGTTGATGTAGAGCAGATCGGGGACGTCGTCGGCACCGAAGCCCTCGCCCTGCACGACCTCGTCGATCAGCCGGGTCTGCCACGGGATGCGCGCCGGCGTCTTCAGAGCCTCCTCGGCGCGCGCGCCGTCGAGGGCGAGCTCGTGCCACATGCCGTCGTCCTCGCCGTCCTGCAGGTCGACCTCGTCGAAGTAGTCGGTGATCGGCGGCAGGTCGTTCAGGTAGGGGAGCGTCCGGTAGTACGGGGCGACGTTGCTCGTGAGGTTCCACGAGATGCCTTCGGCCCCGAGGGTCGCAGCCCCCTCTCGCTCGCGCAGCACCGCGATGTCCTGGTCGCCGCCGCCCCACAGCGAGCCGTGACTCATCATGCCGAGGTGGATCGCCACGGTCGCGAGAGCGCCGACCAGCGGGCGGTTGCCCATCCCCCGGTCGTAGAGGTCGGCGAAGGTGGGGGCCACGAGGTAGCGCGGGCCGGCCTCCCACGGGTCGGTGAGCCGATCGCCGATGCGCAGCTGGTGCGCGACCAGTCCGTGGGTGCGCGAGAACGCGCCGGTGCCGATCGTCGCGTGGATCTGCGCCGTGCTGGGCGGCGAGGACCCCACCTCGGCCTCCTCGTACCACGTGCCTTCGTCGATCATGCCCCGCAGGTTCGGCCAGGCCTTCGGCCACTCGTCGAGCACGAACCGCCCGGCGCCGTCCCAGACCACCACGACCACCACCTTGGGCGGATCGGCGTCGGGCACGAGCGCCTCGGTCAGCGGGGCGCCGTCGGGAGCATCGAACGGGAAGTCGACGAGCTCACCTTGCGTGGGCGCGATGTCGGCCAGCGTGACGACACGGTCGACCTCGCCCCGGGCCTGGATGTGTCCGGGCCCGTAGAGCCACAGTGGGACCTGGCCGACGTAGTCCCACGGGCCGGAGTGGGGCAGCCCACCCGTGCCGACGAAGTCGGGCTCCTGGGGGATGATGTCGATGTCGCCGCTGCGATCGGCACGGTGCCCGCGCCAGCCGCGCACGAGCAGCTCGATCGGGATGTCGCACGCGGCGGCCGCGAGCTGGGCGTGCAACGCCTGGGTCTGCGACAGGCCGGGGGTCGTCGAGCCGGTCGAAGGCGCCGCGACGAGCACGCCGACGACCGCGAACGCCGCGATCGAACCGACGAGCGAGCGACGGGCCCTCATGCCGCGTCTCCCGATCGCGGCGGCACGAACGCGCCGTAGTCCTCGCCCCCGAACAGCAACACGACCAAGCCGATGTGCTTGGGCTCGGGCACGGCCGGGCGCTCCACCCGCCACTCGTTCTCGCCCTCAGCGGCCGAGGCGGCGTCGACGACGGTCCAGTCGACGCGGGAGCCGTCGCGGGCGTCGAGCACGTACACGCCGGGGCGGGGCAACGCTCCACCGGTGTCGTTCTCGACCGTGAGCACCGCCCCTTCTTCCTCGATCGTGATCCTCGCCTCGATGCCGGCGGCGTCGGTGAAGACGTAGGAATCGGTGCTCGTCACGGGCGGAGGCGACGTCTGCGGCGATGCCTCGGCGTCCGCCGGAGGGTCCGCGTCGCCCGTGCACGCGGCCATCCCGAGCGTCACGACAGCGAAACCGAGCATCACACGGAACAGGGTGGTGAGGTGGAAGCGGGGTGGGAGGCCCATCGAGCGCGGCAGTCTAGCAGTGGGGTTGTGGCGGCCCTGTGACGGCGCACGGGCGATCGACGGTCCAGCAACCAACCCCAGGGCACGACGCCGCCCTGCGATACTCAGCGGCATGGCGTACCAGCAGCCCCGATACGTGGCGGTGATCGGCGCGAGCGACGCCACGGAGTGGGAGCTCGCGATGGCCGAGGACGTCGGGCGCCTGCTGGCGCAGGCCGGTGTGGTGCTCGTCTGCGGTGGCTTGGGCGGCGTGATGAACGCCGCCGCCGCGGGAGCGGCCGCCGAAGGCGGCACGTCGGTGGGCATCCTGCCGGGCGACGATCGCACCGGCGCGAGCCCGCATCTCACCGTCGCCGTGACCACAGGGTTCGGTGAGGGCCGCAACGTGCTGGTCGCTCGGAGCGCCGACGCGGTGATCGCCGTCGGCGGGGAGTTCGGCACGCTGAGCGAGGTCGCGCTCGCCCTGAAGATGGGTAAGCCCGTCGTCGGGCTCGGCACCTGGGACCTGCGACGCGACGACATGGAGGCCGACCCGCTCGTCCGCGTCGAGACCGCGGCCGACGCGGTCCGTGCCGCAATGGGGGTCTGAGCACCCTCCGGCGCGCATCGCCGCTGCGCCCTAGCCCTTCTGCGGTATCGCCCTCAGGCCGCTGCGGGCGTAGCCTGCGCCTCCGAACCTGCAGTGGTCAGCCGATGTGCTCGCCCACCCCGTCGCGGCCGCCTACACGCGCGTCGTGGGCTCGAGCACCGGATGACCGCGGGGCTCGACGGCGGCGGGATCTACTCCCCGCCACGGTCGCGCGGCGGAGGGCGGAGACGCTCACCGCCGCACGGCCGGTCGTCGGGCTCCAACCGTCCCGGTCGTGGGTCGTCGGGGGGACCACCCACGACCGGGAACCCACGTCCCCACCCGCTCACGCGGCCGTTCGGCCCTTGCCGAGGACCCTGCCGGCCATACGGAGCGCGGTCGCTCGCTCGTTGGGCTTCAGCCCGATCGCGAGCAACGCCACCGAGTACGCCGCGGTGCCGAACGCCGCCGAGAGCAGGAGATTCACGAGCCACTGCGCGTCTGGCAACACCGCATGGGCGGCGGCCATCACGAGTCCTCCGATCGCGGTGGGCACCACCAACCGCAGGTAGGAGCGGTCGAACGGCCAGATGTGCAGGAAGCGGCTCACCAACAGCAACCGGACGATCGCGGTGAACGTGAGCGTGGCGGCCTGGGCGATGGCCGCCCCTTCGATACCGAGCGCCTCGGGCCGCGCGAGGGCGAGGGCTAGGGTCACGTCGATCGCGAACCCGCCGACGTAGACGAGCAGGTCCCAGCCGGTCCGCCCGGCCATGATCAGGATGAACCCCACCGTGCCCACCATGACCGGCACGATCATGCCGACGATCAGGATGCGCAGCGCGGTCTCTCCCTGCACGAACTCGGTGCCGAAGATGCGCAGCACCGGACCGGGCATGATCGCGAGCACGAGAAGAACGGGGATCGTCGCGGCGAGCGTCCACCGGGTCACCTGCTTGTACAGGTCGTCGAGCTTCCCTCGCTCACCGCGGTGATGCAGGTCGGCCACGAACGGGCTGAACGTCAGCGAGACGCTCGTGAGGAACAGGAACAACGCCTGTCCGGCGCGCAGCACGGCGCTGTACACGCCGACCTGCCCCTCGGCGGCTGCGCCCTGTCCGCTCGAGAGCAGGGAGAGCACGAACAGGTCGGTCCAGAAGATCAACTGCGAGAACAGCGTGGCGGGGGCCCGGAGAGCCCCGAAGCGCAGGAGCGGCCCGGTGCGTTCCTCCGGGATGCCCGCCCCGGTGAGCTCCCGCGGGAACCGGCGCTGTTCCTTCTGCCAGCCGTACACGGCGATCGCGAGCGCCAGCGCCCATGACGCGCCGAACGCCCAGCCGGCCGCGCCGGCGGTCGCCGCCCAGATCGTCCAGAACCCGAGCGTGAAAACGATCCAGCCGATCGGCTGAGCGGTCCACTGCGAGTAGAGCGTGTACCGCATGATCTTCAGGCCGCGGGTAGCGCCCATGTAGGTGAAGGCGAGCGCGGCGAACGGGATCGTCACGGCCGCCGCGCGGAACGCGGGCACGGCGGCGGCGTTGCCGCTGAAGAACGTGTCCGCGAGCCATGGCGAGAGCGCCCAGGCCGCGATGCCGAAGGGCACCGACGCGGCGGCCGAGATCAGGCCTGCGCGGCGCACGAGCGCCCGGCTGCGCGCGGCCTCGCCGCGGCCGACCAGGATCGCCACCAGGCGCACGTTCGCGACGTCCATGCCGAACCGCGTGAGCGCCGCTGCGATGAACGCGAACTGGGTGGTCAGGGTGACGACGCCATAGGCGCGATCACCGAGCCGCTGGGTCATGATCACCTGGGCGGCGAACGTCGCGACGGCGCCGATCGCGAGGCCGAGCACGTTCTGCCCGGTGTTGCCGAGGATCACCCGTTGATCGGAACCCTTCGGCCCCACCTGCACGGACTCATCCGCCCCGGTGACCTCGACGGCTTCCTCGACGACCTCGGGATCCATGACCGGCCAAGTATCGCCGACCCGTCGGCCGTTGACCGTCAGGAACATGTGGAGTCGTCGCCGTGACTGGGTGTGGAAGGGGCCCGGCGCATCCGCGCCGGGCCCCGCCGGGCACCCCTGTCGAAGTCGACCGCTCTCGTGTGGGCGATCAGAAGGTCGCGCCCCCCGAGCAGGTCTCGCCTGCATGCGTCGCACGGGCGCGGAACACGTCGTCGCCAGCCGTGTTCCGGGTCACGACCCGCACCTCGAACGACCCGCTCGGAGCCTTCGTCGTCCGCGTGCCCCTGAAGATCACGTTGCCGTTCTTCACGATGCGCACCGCCCAGGTCTGGCCGACCCGGTTCGAGTCGACCTCGTACTCGACCTCGATCTTGCCGTCCTCGGGCGAGAGCTTCAGCTTCCAGTCGGTCGAGCCGCTGCACGAACCGCGACGGATCACGTCGCCGTCCTTGGCCATCGCGGGCACGGCGCCAGCCAGAGACATCGCCATCATCGCGGCCACTCCGACTCGCAGGATCTTGCCGATCATCTGCATCCCCTCCTCGGGCTCTCGGCCGGATCATCCGGCCGTCTGCGTCAAGGTTCGTCGTGTCGCGGTCGCGGTCACAACGGGACGACGGTCCCGGGACCGAGGGCTCAGTAGATGAGGGACCCCTCACACGTCGTGCCGTTCACCGTGTTCACGCCGCTCGCGGCGATACGGTCGGAACCGGCACGGTTCCTGGTGCGCTTCGAGGCGCGGACCTCGCCGTCGGCGTTCGACGTCCTCGTGCCCGAGAAGATGCGCGTGCCGTTGTCGGAGAGGAAGAGCTGCCACGACTGCCCCGCCGCCACGTCGTCGATCGTGAAACGCACCCGCAGGGCGCCGTCGTCCCGACGCACACGCAAGGTCCAGTCGCCGGGACCTCCCGAGCAGGAGCCCCGCCGCCGCACCTCGTCACTCGCGTGCGCGGGAGCGGCGACGAAGATCAGCGCGAGTGTGAGCGCGATCGCGCGGATGCGGGTCCACGTCATGGCTCCATCGTGCGAGGGCGCGACGGTCCTCACAACGAGACTTCGGTCCCGAGACCTCGGGTGCCTGCTCAGTCGCGCAGGGCGCCGGTGCGCTCGGCCCACAACGCCGCCTGCGTGCGATCGGCTACGCCGATCCGCTGGAACAGGTTCGTGAGGTGGCCCTTCACGGTCTTCTCGCTGATGCCCATGCGCCGGGCGATCTGCTTGTTCGCAAGCCCGTCGACGACGAGACCCAGCACCTCACGCTCGCGGGGCGTGAGCTCGACCTCGGCCGGCCGGTCGCGTCGGTGCGCCAGCAGGGCGGCCGCGGCGCGCGGCGTCAGCGGCGCTTCCCCTCGAGCGGCGGCCTGCACCGCTGCGTGGAGCTCATCGGGCTCGGCGTCCTTCAGCAGATAGCCGACCGCGCCGGCGTCGAGCGCCTGCACGATGCGCTCACGGTCGGAGAACGACGTGAAGACGACGACCTTCGTGTCGGGCGAGACGTCGCGGAGCCGCCTCGTCACCTCGATGCCGTCGAGGTCGGGCATCGACAGGTCGAGCAGCAGCACGTCGGGGTGGTGCCGGCTGCAGAGGGTCACGGCGTCCTCTCCCCCCTCACCGGCCCCGAGGAACTCGACGTCGTCGAACGTCTGCAGCAGCTGTTCGAGCCCGACGCGCACGACCTTGTGGTCGTCGGCGATCACGACACGGATCATGGGATCGGCACCTGCACGCGCACGACGGTACCCGGCTCGCCCGGCCGCAGGAGCAGCCGACCGCCGGCGTCGGAGACCAGGTCCTCGAGGATCGATAGGCCCACGTGCCCTTCCCCTCTCGCCTGCTCCACGCGCTCGGATCCGATGCCTCGTCCGTCGTCCTCGACCTCGAGCACCGCGAGCGGTCCCTCCGCCCTCACCCGGATGCCGACCGCGGTCGCCCCGGCGTGCTCCTCGACGTTGCGCACGGCCTCCTGGGCGGCACGGTAGAGCAAGGCGTCGGCTTCCTGCCCGAACGTCGCCTCGGGATCGATCTCGACCGTGGCGTCGACGCCGATCGCGCCGAGTCGGGCCACGAGGTCGGTGAGCGAGGCGGCGAGCCCGATCTGTTGCAGGTTGGGCGGGTAGACGCCGACGACCGCTGATCGCAGGGTCCGCACGCTCCCCCGCACGGCCGACGCGGAGTCGCGCAGCACGTCGGCGGACGCGACGTCGTCGACCTGCTCCGCGGAGGCGGAGAGCCGCATCGACAGGCCCGCGAGCTCCTGGACCGGTCCGTCGTGCAGGTCGCCGGCGATGCGTCGCCGCTCGCGGTCCGACGACTCGATCGCGCGCTGCATCAGTCGCTCGCGCTCGCGCTGCGCCGTCCGAACCCGTCGGGCGAGCATCCACGCGATCGGCACCATCAGCAGGGCGAGCGCCACGAGGGTGACCACGAGCACCGGCACGAACGTCGACGCGAGCTCGCGTCGACGCTCGGCGATACTGGAGGCCGTCTGGTAGGTCTCGAACAACAGCGGGGTTCCGTCGGGGGTCTCGACGCGCGTGTACACCTCGAGCAGCTCGCCGAACCTCCGCTCGAAACGGTTCTCGGGCCCGCTCAGGTCGCTCACCTCGGAGACGACACCGCCCTCGTCGAGCACCTCCAGGTCGTCCTCATCGAGGTCGTACTCCGAGCCGATCAAGCGGCTCTCGTCCGAGTAGACGATGCGACCGTCACGCGTCCAGAGCTTCACGCGGACGATCGGTTCCACCAGCACGGCGTCGAACACGATGCGCGCGACGGCGGCGCTCGCCGCAGCGTCGCCCGTGAGCAACCCGTCGTCGGCGAGACGGCGTTCGACCAGCCGAGCCGAGACGTCGGTGAGCTGACGGGCCTCGGCGAGCGCCTGGTCGGTTGCGACATCGCGCACGACCGCAACACCGGTGCCCGCAACGAGACCGAGAGCGACGAGCGCGAGCAGGGCGAAGACGGCCAGCGGACGGGCGAGCGAATCCGAGCGCGAGGTCACGCCCGGATGCTACGCCGCCCCCCGCCACGTTCAGCCGGGACTTCCGTCCCGGGACCCGCGCTCAGTCCTTCGAAGGGACGACGGGTCGGAACCGACGCGCGAGGCGGTTCGACCGCACGATGCCCGCCGGCAGCGCGATACCGAGCGCCTCGAGCACCTCGGTGGCCGCTCGGCTCCCGCTCTCGACGCCGCCGTTGAGGAACCCTTGGCTGTGCGTCGACGTCTGCTCCCCCGCGATGTGCACGGCGCCCTGGGGCTCGCCCATCGCGCCCCAGAACCGCGAGAGCTGCCCCGGGAGGAACGCGGCGTAGGACCCGCCCACCCATGGGTCCTGCACCCAGGAGTCGAGCCATGCCCGCCCGTTGAACGCGGCGGCCACGCCGGGGACCACCTGGTCGACGGCCTCGAGGGTCTCGTCGATCACAACCTGAGCGGCGGGAGCGTGCGGCTGCGCGGCGGCGTAGCTCGCCCCGACGTGTCCCCCGGAGTAGACGGTGAGCAGCCCGAGCCCGTTGGCCCCGTCGGTGGCGCCGCTCTCCCACGTGCCGAGGATCGGCTCGTCGCCGCGGTTCATGCCCCCGCTCCAGTCGTCGAAGCCCGTGTAGAAGGGCCGGTCGAACTGGAGCAGCACCTTCGCGTTCGTTCCCATGCCGAGCTCGTCGATCGCGGTCAGCATCGGCACGGAGAACCCCGCGTCGTCGAGGTCGACGTGTCGCAGGGTCGTGAACGGCACCGCCAGGATCGCGCGGTCGGCGACGACGGGGGCCGCCATGCCCTCGAACCGCAGCTCGACGGTGTCGCCGCGCGCCCGCACCGACTCGAGCGAGGCACCGAGCGTCACGCTGCCCTCCGGGAGCTCCTCGAGGATCCTCGTGGGCACCTGGTCGTTCCCGCCTCGCACGGTGTAGCGCTCGTCGCCTCCCGGGTACTCGATCGCGTAGAAGTCGATCAGGTTGCCGGCGCCGAGCTGCCCGGGGTCGAGTCCGTACCACGCCGCGAGGCGCTGGGTCCACAGGCGATAGAGCCCCGTCGACGGGTCCCCGACATCGCCCACGTACCACTCGGCCGCCGTCATCTCGTCGAACGCCGCGATCTCCGACGGTGTCGCTCCCGCCTCGAGGGGGCCGGTGGCAGCGAGCTCGACGATCTCGTCGATCGCGGGCGCCATCAGCTGAAACTCGTCGCGGGCGCGCACGATCTCGCCGTCGACGTAGGTGAGCCACGTGGAGCCCGGCACCCATGCCGACCAGAGATCGTCCAGCTCGAGCCCGAGCTCCTCGACGAGCACGCGCATGTGCACATGGCGCGTGTCGACGAACTCGCCGCCGTGCTCGCCCACCTGCCCGCCGGCCCAGTCGCGCGCGCTCCAGCAGCGACCGCCCACGCGGTCGCGGGCCTCGAAGACCATCGGTCTGATGCCCGCCTGATGCAGGCGGTAGGCGGCCGTCATCCCCGCGAGCCCTGCTCCGATGATCGCGACGCTGGGGAGATCGCGCCCGCCTGCACTCGGGTTCGAGGGCCGCGGCGACGTGTCGGGCTGCGGCGAGGTGTCCCGATCGCAGGCGGCCAGCACCGCCCCGGCGCCCGCGATGCCTCCGATCCGCAGGATGTCGCGCCGCGACAATCGCTGCGACACGTGCACGGCCTCGTCGAGTGAGATCGCCCGTCCCGGACCCACGTGGCGACGCACCCGCGCGTACTCGCGGAGCGCTCGATCGATCGGGCTTCGGCGTCCCCCGGGCATGGCATGACCCTATCCCGACGGGACGGGGAGATCGTCCTCGGCGACGCGAGGTCCTCGGTCATGCCTGAGCCCCGGAGTCGCGAGGCCCACGAGCCCCGGCACGGCCATCACGCCGCTCATCACGAGCACCGTCACGGCGACCGTCGGACCACCGAGCAGCACACCAGCGAGCGCGCCGCCGATCGGCGGGGTCGATTGCATCAGAGTCCGCAGCACACCGAAGACCCGTCCCCGCATCTCCTCGGGGGTGAGCCTCATCCGGATCGTCTGCGCCCAGATCGTCAGCGGGGACGCGAGCAGGCCGGCCAGCGCGAGCGTCGCCGCCGCCGCGGGGAACGACGTCGCGGCCGCGAGACCCATGAACGCGAGGCCGGCCAGCGTCTGGACGACCGCGATCGAGCGGCCGAGTGGCCAGCGCCAGGTGATGGCGCCGATCGTGATCGACCCCACGAGCGCCGAGAGCGAGAACACGCTCAACAGCGCGCCGAAGGTGGCGGCGTTCCCGCCGATCACCTCGCGGGAGAACGTCGGCATCAGCACGAGCAGCATGCCCTCGCCGAGGTTGAAGGCCATGAACATCAGGGTGGTCGCCCGCACGGCCGGTGTTCGCCACATGAACCGGAACGCCGGGCGCAACGACGGCTTCGCCTCGTGGGACGATCGCGGGACGAACGCCGGGAGACGACCACGCAGCACCACGAGGCACGCGAGGAAGGCGAGGTAGGACGCGGCGTCGATCGCCAGCACCTCGTAGGCGCCGGTGAGCGCGATCAGCGCCCCCGCGATCGCCGGGCCCCCGACGTCGGCGATACCGAAGCTGGCCGCCTCCATCGCGTTGGCGGTGTTCAGGTCCTCCTCGCCGACGAGCGCCGGGATCAACGACGGGATGCCCGCCCAGTTCCCCATCTTCAGGAAGCCGTACGACACCGCGACCACGAACAGCAACCACGTCGGGGGCGGACCTTCGAGCGCGAACCAGGCCGGCACGGCGGCAACCGCGAGACCGAGCACGAGGTTCACGCGTACCAGCACGCTGAGCCTGTCGGCACGATCGAGCAGCAAACCCATCGCGAACCCGCCGGCGATGACCGGAGCGGTGGAGACGACGACGAGCGCCGAGACGAGCCCGGCACCACCTCTCTCGAACGCGATCCAGACGAGCGCGACCCACGTCATCGAGTCGCCCATCGCCGAGAGGGTTGACCCGGTCCACAGCACGGCGAACGGACGGTTGCGCAGCAGACGCCCGTAGTGACCCACGGAGTTCAGCTCGCTCGCTGCCAGAGGTGCATCGCCGCGTATCCCCGCCACGGCCGCCAGCGCTCGGCCCGCTCCCGCACCGACCCGAGGTCGTCGGCGAGATCGAGCGCAGCGAACCCGTGTCGCACCCCGAGGTCGCCGGCCGGGAACGCGTCGGGGTCGCGCAACGCCCGCATCGCCACGTACGAAGCGGTCCACGCTCCCACCCCGCGGATCGACCGCAGTGTCTCGAGCGTGGGTCCGAGCTCCGCACTGCCCGAGAGATCCAGCGCCCCGGTGGCCACGGCTCGAGCGACCGCCACGATCGCTTCGGCTCGCGCTGCCGGCATGCCGAACGCCTCTTTGCGTGCGGCGGCGAGGCGCTCGGCCGTCGGGAACAGACGCACGATCTTCCCCGCCCTCGACGGGAGCGGCTCACCGAACCGCTCGGCGATGCGGCCGAGGGTCGTGCGGGCGCCTGCCACGGAGACCTGCTGACCGACGATCGCGCGGACAGCGAGCTCGAATCCGTCGGTCGTGCCCGGCAGTCTCGTGCCCGGCGCGGCGCGCACGAGCCGGCGCAGCGCCGGGTCGCCGCAGAGCGCCTCGTCGATCGCATCGGGATCTGCGTCGAGATCGAAGAGGCGTCGCACCGACTGCACGACGGCCGCCAGTTGCGGCACGTCGTCGCCCACCCCGATGACGCGCAACGTCACGATCGGTTCGACCGGGTCAGGCTCCGCCTCGATGACGACCGGGTGTCCGGCCGGTGAGCGCACGGCTCGCGAGTACCGACCGCTCGCGACGGCCTCGACCCCCGGGATCGCACGCGCTTCGAGGAAGTCGAGCAACCGGTCGGCGGCCAACGGCGGCCGGTAGGCGAGCCGCAGTCGCGGAGCGTCGACGCGAGCATCGTCGGGATCCCGCCGGGTGCGGATCTCGGTCGGGGTCCGGCCGTACACCCGCCGCAGGGTGTCGTGATACGAGCGCACCGAGGAGAACCCCGACGCGAAGGCTACATCGGTGCTCGGCAGATCGGTCTGCTCGAGCAACTGTTTCGCCAGTGCCGCCCGCCGCGATCGGGCGACCGCGAGCGGTCCCGTGCCGAGCTCATGCACGAACGCACGGTGCAGGTGGCGACGTCCGACCGACAAGCGACCGGCGAGCCCGTCGATCCCGTCGCGATCGACCACACCCTCGGCGATCAGGCGCAGGCCGCGTCCGACCAGATCGGCGCGCACGTCCCAATCGGGGGAGTCGGGGCTCGTCTCGGGTCGGCACCGGCGGCACGCACGGAACCCGGCACCTTCGGCGGCCGCGGCCGCCGCGAAGAACCGGACGTGCTCGCGCTTGGGCATCGGCACAGGACAGACGGGGCGACAGTAGATGCCGGTCGACGTGACGCCGATGAAGATGCGGCCGTCGAGTCGCCGTTCGCGGGCCTCGACCGCCCTGTACGTGACCTCGAATCCGTCCACGTGCACGGGTATAGCGCGCGACGACGACATCGCGCTGGCAGGTTTCGGACTTCCTGACGCAGAGGTTGGAACCGGGACATCCGCGAGGTCGATGCGTTACCTTCGTGTGACAACCGAGGGGGAGTATCCCCCAGACGTCGCCGTCAGCTCGGCCTCACGGCCCGGTGGCGTCGGTCGTCGGAGCCACGCGTCCGGCGGCCGGAGAGACCTTCGGTCAGACGGACGCCGTCGCGCGACGCGACGGCGGCGATCGAAGAGGAGTTCGTAGCGTGGACGTCGGCATCTGGGCATGGATCGGGTTCCTCGCCCTCATCCTCGCGCTGCTCGCGCTGGACCTGTTCGTCTTCCACAAGGAAGCGCACGAGGACACGTTCAAGGAAGCGACCAGGTTCAGCATCTTCTGGATCTCGCTCGGGCTCGCGTTCGGTGTGCTCGTCTACTTCTGGCTCGGACCGCAGGCGGGCGGCGAGTACTTCGCGGGCTACCTGATCGAGAAGAGCCTCTCGGTCGACAACATCTTCGTCTTCGCGCTGATCTTCACGTACTTCGGCGTCCCGGCGATCTACCAGCACCGCGTGCTGTTCTGGGGAATCCTCGGGGCTCTCGTCTTCAGGGCGATCTTCATCGCCGGCGGCGCGGCGTTGCTCGAGCAGTTCCACTTCACGATCTACGTCTTCGGAGCGTTCCTGGTGCTGACCGGCATCCGCATGGCGTTGCATCGCGGCGGCGAGGTGCACCCCGAGCGGAACCCGGCACTGAAGCTCTTCCGACGCGTCGTCCCGATGACGTCGGAGTACAACGGGCAGCACTTCACCGTCATGGATGCCGGCCGGCGCGTCGCCACCCCTCTGCTGGCGGTGCTGGTGCTGATCGAGACGAGCGACATCCTCTTCGCGGTCGACTCGATCCCCGCGATCTTCGCGGTGACCGATGACCCGTTCATCGTGTTCACCTCGAACGCGTTCGCGATCCTGGGGTTGCGGGCCCTGTACTTCATGCTCGCGGGCATGATCCACAGGTTCGTGTACCTGAAGATCGGGCTGGCGATCGTGCTCGTCTACGTCGGCTTCAAGATGCTCGTGAGCACCGTCTACAAGATCCCGATCTGGGCCTCGCTCACGTTCATCGCGGTCGCGATCACGGTCTCGATCGTCGCGTCGCTGCGGTCGACGAAGGACGCAGAGACCGATGTCCTCGTGGAGGCGCATCCCGAGGCGCTCGGTGGCACGAGCGACGTCGCTGATGCTGAACCCGTCGAGGTGCCGGGGTCGAGCGAGGACCGAGGGGATCGACGATGAAGGTCTTGTTCGCCACCGACGGGGCGGCTCCGTCCGAACGTGCCGGTGAGATGCTGGCGCGGCTCGCCGATCCCGCACGCACCCACGTCGTGGTGATGTCGGTGAACGGCTTCGAGTCCGCGATGCGCCAAGCCCAGCTGTCCGGCCACTTCTCCACCGAGGAGGGGCACGCTGCCGCCGTCCGGGCCGCGGACCGGGCCGCCGAGGCGCTCCGGGACGCCGGATTCCAACACGTCGAGGCCCGCGTCGAGGACGGGGACGAGGCGAGCGAGATCGTGCACGCCGCCACGACCGAGGACCTCGGTCTCGTCGTGGTCGGCAGCGGGAAGGAGAGCTGGCTCGACTCCGTCGTGCTCGGCAGCGTGAGCAGCTCGGTGTTGCAGGGCTCGCCGTGTCCCGTGCTGGTGGTGCACCGCCCCCCCGATCGCGACGGGCCGGTGCGCGTGGTGATCGGGGCGGACGGCTCCGAGGGGGCCAACCACTCGATCGCGGCGTTCGCGGCCTTGGCGGACCCCGCCCGGTGCGTGGTCACCGTGATCACGGCGGCGGCCCCGCTCGCGCTCCCCCCAGGGGGTCCGGCCGGCGAGTCCGTCCTCGGCCGCGAGGTCGCCGACAACGAATTGGTGCTGGCCAACCGCCACGTCGAGGCTGGCGCCGATCCGCTCCGTACGGCGGGGTTCGACGTCGAGACCGAGGTCGTGGTCGGCGGTGCAGCCGGCGTGCTGCTCGAGGGGGCGGAGCGCCGAGAGGCCGACCTCGTCGTCGTGGGCGCCCGCGGGCTGGGCAGGTTCAGGGCCAAGATGCTGGGCTCGGTGAGCGATCGCCTGATCCGGCACGCGCCCGCCACGCTCGTCGGCCGCTGAGCCGACACTTCGACACACAGTCGCCTCTTGCGGTGCCTATCGGTAAGTGTTAGCTTACCGATAGATGGGATCCGCGGCGACCGCAGACGAGGCCTTCGACGCGTTGGGCGACCCCACGCGCCGGCGGGTGTTCCGGCTGCTCCGAGACGGCGAGCGATCGGTGGGTGAGATCGCTGCTCGGCTCCCGGTGAGCCGGCCCGCGGTCTCCCAACACCTGCGGGTCCTGAAGGAGGCGGCCCTGGTGAGCGATCGGCCCGACGGCGTGCGACGGCTCTACTCGGTGCGACCGACGGGCCTCGAGGCGCTGCGCGCCGAGCTGGAGACGATGTGGGACGACGCGCTCGGCGCCTTCGCCGCGGCCGCCGACGACGAGGAACGGCCCCGGAGCCGAGGCAGCGAAGGAAGGAGCGACCGATGATCGATCCGATCCACCGCAGCATCACCGTGTCGAGGGCACCGGCCGACGCGTTCCGCCTGTTCACGAGCGAGATGGGCGCGTGGTGGCCGCTCGACACGCACGGACGGGCCGACGAGTTCGACGGCGCGAAGACCGAGCGCCTCGTGTTCGAGGAACGCGAGGGCGGCCGGGTCTACGAGGTGCTCACGAACGGCGTCGAGGCGGACTGGGGTGTCGTCACGACGTGGGAACCACCCTCGAGGGTCGTGCTCGACTGGAACCCCAGCCCCGAGGACCGTCCGTACACGGAGGTCGAGGTGACGTTCACGCCGACAGCAGACGGCGCGACCCGCGTCGACCTGCATCACCGGCACTGGGATCGTCTCGGCGAGGAAGCCGGCGCGGCGTACCGCGCGAACTACGGCCCCGGCTGGACCTACGTCTTCGACGAGCGCTTCGGCGGCGCGGCAGGCTGATCGGTCGTCGTCGGCTTCGGCTGGTTCGCGCGTTCGTTCCGCGCGGCGAGGCTCGCCGTCTGCTCCACGCGTGTGGCCCGGGTCTCCTCTCGCTTGGCCGAGTAGACCCACCAGAGGATCTGCTTGCGCGCGCTCGGCGGGAACCCGTCCCAGTTCGCGCGAGACCCGGCGTGCCGCTCGAAGGCCTCGACCAGGTCGTCGGGCACCTCGAGGGCTTCACTGCGGTCGAGGGCGTTCCACGAGCCGTCGGCCTTGGCGGCGTCGATCGTCGCGAGTCCCGCCTCCGTGATGAGCCCGGCGGCGAGCAGCGACTCGATGCGCCGCTTGTTAGTGGCCGACCACATGCTCCGGGGCTTGCGAGGGGCCATCCAGAGCTTGTAGCGCTCGTCGTCGAGCGAGTTCGCCTTCGAGTCGATCCAGCCGAAGCAGAGCGCCTCGAGCACGGCGTCCTCGTAGGCGAGCGAGCCGGAACGCGAGCCCTTCTTGTGGATCACGAGCCAGACGGCGGATCCTTCGCGGTGGTGGCGCGACAACCACCGGCGCCATGCGGCGCGATCGGGAACCTCCACGACCTTTGGTTCGGGCATCGACCTAGTGTCGCATCACGCGGACGGGGAAGGTCCCTGCACCGGCAGCCGCACCGTGAGCGAGGCACCGGCCTCGACGTCGTCGACCCGAACATCGCCTCCGTGCGCCTCGGCGATCGCGGCCACGATCGCCAGGCCGAGGCCGGCGCCGCCGGTCTCCCTCGACCGGGCGCCGTCGCCACGATAGAACCGTTCGAACACGCGCTCGCGTCCCTCCGGCGTGAGCCCCGGACCCTCGTCGGCCACCGTGAGGAACACGTCGTCGCCCTCACGCGCAACCCGAACTCGCGCGGAGGTTCCCTTGGGCGTGTGCTCCCGGACGTTGTCGAGCAGGTTGTCGACGACCTGGCGCAGCTTCCCGGCATCGCCCTCGATCACGACGTCGCCGTCGATCTCGACCGAGACCTCGCGTGAGGGATCGATCGCCCGGGCCGCATCGACGGCGTCGGTCGCCACGGTCCCGACGTCGATCGGCTCACGCTCGAGCGGACGCCCCTGATCGAGCCGCGCGAGCAGCAGCAGGTCGTCGACGAGCACGCCCATGCGGGCGGCCTCGGCCTCGATCGCGGCCATCGACCTCGCGAGATCCTCGGGTCGTTGGTCGGCGCCTCGGCGGAACAGCTCCGCGTACCCGCGGATCGACGTGAGAGGCGTGCGCAGCTCGTGGGAGGCGTCGGCCACGAAGCGACGGAGCCGGTCCTCGCTCGCCTTCCGCTGCTCGAACGCGGCCTCGATCTGGGCCAGCATGCCGTTGAGGGCCATGCCGAGGCGGCCCACCTCGGTGCGGGGCTCGGCGGGGCCCACGCGCCGCGAGAGGTCGCCCGCGGCGATCGCGTCGGCGGTCACCCCCATGTCCGCGAGGGGTTTCAGCCCGAGGCGCACGAGCCACAGCGCGAGGCCGGTGGCAGCGGCGAGCACGACCACGCTGGCGACGAGCTCGACGCCGAGCAGCTGGCGCATCGTCGCGGTGGTCTCGGTGAGCGGCACCGCGACGACGAGCGTGCCCGCGCCCACCAGGGTCGTGGCGAGCGCTCGCCACGACGTGCGCCCCTCCCGCACCGTGAAGGCCACCGTGCGCTCGTCGCCGTCCTCCCCCGTGGTCGGTTGTGGCAGCTGGGCGGGCAGCGGCGGCGGCGCCTCCTCCTCGAACCCGAACGTCGTCACCGCGATCACCGCGCCACCTTCATCGCGGAACTCCGCGTAGGTCCCCGGTGGCACGGCGACCCCGGGCGGCGGCGAGCCGAAGGGCCCCCGGTCGATCAAGGCGGTGGCGGCGAACGGCCGGGCGGCCGTGAGCTGATCGTCGACCCGCTCCACCAGGAACGTCCTCGTGAAGTGGAACGTGGCCACGTTCGCCACGACGAGACCGGCAGCCACCAGGCCGACGGTCACGAGCAAGAGGCGAGCGCGCAGCGACACGTCGCTACTCCCGCGGGAGGCGCAGCACGTAGCCGACCCCGCGCACCGTGTGGATCAGGTGGGGCTCGACGACGTCGACCTTCTTGCGCAGGTAGCTGATGTAGGTCTCCACGATCGCGGGATCGCCCCCGAAGTCGTACTGCCACACGTGGTCGAGGATCTGGGCCTTCGAGAGCACGCGCCGGGCGTTCATGAGCAGGTAGCGCAGCAGGCTGAACTCCGTGACGGTGAGCTCGACCGGCACCTCGCCACGCCACACCTCGTGGAGATCCTCGTCCATCTCGAGGTCGGCGAAGCGCAGCCGTTCGCCGGTCGACCTCGCTCCCTGGGCCCGTCGCAGCACGGAGCGGACGCGGGCCACCAGCTCCTCGAGGCTGAAGGGCTTCGTGACGTAGTCGTCGCCGCCGATCGTGAGGCCTCGCACCTTGTCCTCGGTGGCATCGCGCGCCGTGAGGAAGACCACCGGCATCGGCCGTCCGCGGTCGAGCAGTCGGCGCTGCACCTCGAAGCCGTCGACGTCGGGGAGCATCACGTCGAGCACGATCAGGTCGGGCCGGAACGTCTCGACGGTCGAGAGCGCCCCACGACCGTCGTGGGCGGTGGCGACGTCGTAACCCTCGTACCGCAGGGCCGTCGAGACGAGATCGGTGATGTTCGACTCGTCGTCGACGACCAGCACGCGGGAAGGACCCTCGGTCGAGGGTCCCGCCGCGTTGCCGGTCACGCCGGCGTCGCTCACGCCCCGTCCGGCGGGGTGGGTTCGGACGTCGCGGTCGCCGATCCTGCTGCCGGGCGGCCTCCGAGGTCCGCCAGCCGCTGCGTATAGTCCTCGCGCGTCATCTCGCCGCGAGCGTAGCGGAGCCGCAGTTCCTCGAGGGCGCCGTCGGGCCGGGCGGCAACGACCGAAGTCGTGCGTGGGCATCGGCTGTCACCTCCTCTCACGGGCGCTCCCTCTGAGTCGCCCGACGACAGGACAGCACCCAAGCCTGGGAACGGGCTGGGAACGGTCGGGGGCTCGGCTCAGACCGCCCGGCGGTAGAGGCGTACGGAGATCGTGCCGAAGATCGCGATCAACCCCACGCTCCAGGCGATCGACGCGATCACGTCGTCAGCCGCGGGGCCGCCGAGCGTGAGGGCCCGCACGGCCGAGGCGGTGACGGAGACGGGCTGGTGCTCGGCGAAGGGCTGGAGCCACTCGGGCATCGTCTCGACCGGCACGAACGCCGACGAGGCGAACACGAGCGGGGCGAGCACGGGGAACGACGCCGCCTGGGCCGTCTCGGGGTCGCCGACCGCGAGCCCCACCGTCGCGAACAGCCACGACATGGAGAATCCGAAGAGCACGACGATCCCGTAGGCGGCCAGCAACCCGAGCACGTCGGTGTGGATACGCCATCCGACCAGGAAGCCCACGAGCATCATCAGCGCGACGACGAAGACGTTGCGCACCGTGTCGGCGAGCGTGCGCCCGCTCAGCACGGCAGAGCGGGCCATCGGAAGGGCGTGGAAGCGCTCCATCAGACCGCTCTTCATGTCGGTGGCGAGCCCTATCGCGGTCGCGATCGCACCGAAGACCACGGTCTGCACGAAGATGCCGGGCATCAGGTAGTCGACGTAGTCAACGCCCGCCGGTAGTGCCGCGGAGACCGCACCGCCGAAGACGTATCGGAACATCACCACGAAGATCACCGGCTGGATCGTCGAGAAGACGAGCAGCTGCGGAACGCGCCGGTAGGCGATCAGGTTCCGCTGGATGATCGCGACCGTGTCGCGGACCACCCCCATCGGGATACGGCGGTCGAGGGCGACGTCCATCGGGGTCTCGCCGGCGAGCACGCTCATGCGTCGCCTCCCTCCGTCCCCTCCGTCACCGCGCGATGACCCGTCAGCGCGAGGAACACATCGTCGAGGCTCGGCTCACGCACCGAGAGGGTGGCGGGCTCGATGCCGTCGCCATCGAACCGTCGCAGGACGTCGACCAGCACGTGCGCGCCACGGTTCGACGAGACCTTCACGGTGCGGTGCTCACGCTCGACCGTGCCGAGCCCGTCGCCGCCGAGCAACGAACGCGCGCGCTCCGCGAGCGCATCGTCGGCGAAGTCCATCTCGACCACGGTGTCGCCGAGATTCGCCTTGAGCCGGTCGGGCGTGTCGTTCGCGATCACGCGACCGCCGTCGATCACGGCGACACGGCCGGCGAGCTGGTCGGCCTCCTCCAGGTACTGCGTCGTCAGCAGCACCGTGGTGCCCTCGCCGACGAGCTCACGGATCATGTCCCAGAGTTCGTTACGGCTCGTCAGGTCGAGGCCCGTCGTCGGCTCGTCGAGGAACAACACGGGCGGCTTCGGCACCAGCGACGCGGCGATGTCGAGACGACGCCGCATGCCCCCCGAGTAGGTCCGGAGCGGACGATCGGCCGCGTCGGCGAGCGAGAACCGCCGGAGCAGCTCGTCGGCACGGGGTGCGATCACGGCCCGTGGCAACTGCCCGAGGATGCCCACCATGCGCAGGTTCTCGCGCCCGGTGAGGTTCGGGTCGACCGCTGCGTACTGACCGGCCAGCCCGATGCGTCGACGCACGGCCGCCGGCTCCCGTACGACGTCGCGACCGAGCACCTCGGCACGTCCGGCATCGGGGCGCAGGATCGTCGCGAGCACGCGCACGGCCGTCGTCTTGCCCGCGCCGTTGGGGCCGAGCAGCCCGAAGATCGTGCCCTCGTCCACCGCCAGGTCGATGCCGTCGAGCGCCGGCACCTCGCCGAATCGTTTCTCGAGGCCCTCTACGAGGATCGCCGGTTCGCGCACGGAGGAAACGGTCTCACAAGTCGTTGGTCACGGGCGACGCGCCGACCATCATCGCGGCTCCTCGCCCTCGCCGGGCTCGGAGGCCGCGTAGGTCGTCGCGCCCTGCAGGTGCAGGGAGACGTACGGCTCGTCGCCGACGACCCAGCTGTCGTGGCCGCCGGGGATCGCGAACAGGTCCCCGGGCACCATGACGAACTCGGACCCGTCGGCCATGCGGACGGCGGCGCGGCCCGATACGACCATGCCGACGTGCTCCACCTCGCACATCGTGGCGCCGGTCGCCGCGCCGACGTGCTCTGACCACTTCCAGCCCGGGTCGTAGCTCGCGCGTCCCACCGTCACGCCGGCGAGGTTCACGAGCCCGAAGGAGCCGAACGGGAACTCCCGTCGTTCGTCGGGCTCCTCGAAACGCTTGATCGCGAGTTCCATCAATCGACTCCTGTCGCTCCGGGGATCGGCTCGCCCGATCGTTCCTGCATCGCGTTCAGCACCGAGGTCACGAGCGCGAGCAGGGCGAGCACGAACGCGAACGCCGGGTAGCCGGCGGACCACAGGGCGAGCGACGCGGCGCCGAAGAGCGCGAGCTCGATCGCGACGCGCACGCCGAGCGGCACCGGCCACCTCGCCTTCGGCGCGACGAACGCGCCCCAGATCCCGGCGGCCGCGAGCGGGAGGCCCACGGCGAGCGCGACGGCGCCGACGCCCACTCCGATGTCCGCCCCCCAGACGGCGAGGGCCGCGAGCATGCCGAGCTCGCACAGGAACCGGACCCCGAGGGTGACCGTGCGAACCAGCGACATCACCCCGTCGTGTCCCGTTCCGGCGGTCGGCTCTCGACCGCCCCCTTGAGCAGGAACGTCTGCATCGGGCCCTTGCCCTTCACCTGGATCGGGCCCCGAGGCTCGAGCTCGAACGCACCCTCGAGCCGATCGGCCGCCCGTTCGGTCAGCTGCACCTCGCCCGGCACGCCATGCGACTCCATACGGCTCGCCGTGTTGACCGTATCGCCCCAGAGGTCGTAGATGAACTTGCTCCGGCCGATCACGCCGGCGACCACCGGGCCGCTGTCGATGCCGATGCGGATCGAGAGCGGGGACCCGGTGCTCGAGGCGATCCGCGCGACGTCGTCGCGCATGGCGAGCGCGACATGAGCGACGGCCTCGGCGTGGTCCACCCGAGGCGACGGCAATCCCCCCGCCACCATGTAGGCATCCCCGATCGTCTTGATCTTCTCGAGACCCTCGGCGCCGGCGAGGGCGTCGAACGAGGTGAAGATCTCGTCGAGCAACCCCACGAGTGAGCGAGGGTCCATGTCGGCCGACATCTCCGTGAACCCCACGAGGTCGGCGAAGAGCACGGTGACGTCGTCATGGTGCTCCGCGATCACGCCCTCGTGTCGCTTGAGGCGGTCCGCGATCGGCTCGGGGAGCACGTTGAGCAGCAGCCGCTCCGAGCGCTCACGCTCGGCCTCGAGAGCGGCGTGGGCGAGCTCCCGCTGATGCACGAAGTAGCCGAGCAACACGAACGCCCCGAGCGTGAGCCCGGAGATGTTGAGCACGAAGAACGCGATCACGAGCCTCTCCGGCAGCTCGGCCGGATCGCCGGCCACGAGGACGGGGTCGAGCACGGTGAGCGCCGCGAGCACCAGGAAGAACGCCACCAGCCACGGCAGGGACCGCCGGACCCCCAACATCGCGAGCGCGGCGAGCGGGCTCATCACCGCCCACAGGACCATGCCGCTCGAGGCGGCGAATCCGCCGAGCGCGACCTGCAGCAGCGCCGGGAGCAGGAGGAAACCCGCCAGCTGGGTCGTGCGGAAGATGTCGAAGCGCTTCGTGCGTGCGAGCACGACGAGCCCCACGAGGGTGACCACCTGGAACGTCGCCGGGATCGCCGCCGCCAGCGGCTCGTCGAAGGCGAGATACGTGAGCACCCAGACGAACGAGATCAGCGCGATACCGACGGATGCGAGGATCAGAGCGCCGGCGCGCAGCCGCTCGTCGTGTGAGTCCTCCGGCCGTGCCCCGATGTCGGCGAGTCGCTCGAGCACGCCGACGACGAGCCCGGCGCCCCTGGGCTCCTCACCCGAGCCGAGCTCCCGTTCCGATCCGGTTCCCACCATGCGAGCGATGGTAAGAAAGTGAGGCGAGGTTCGGCGCGGGCATCAAGTGGGTAGGACCAGGGCATGTCAACACACGACGGGAACGGACAACGACTGGCCACGTTCGGGGAAGCGACGCTCACGGGGTGGCGAGGAGCCGCAGGCCGCGCTATCGCTCGCCCGATCGCCGATAGAACCCGATTCACACAGGAGCAGGTCGAGGCGCTGATCGGGTTGATGCTCGTGACGTACGCCGTCTACCGGGTGGTGCGGCCGCTGGTCCGTGCCGCCCGCACCACCCGGTAAGGCGTCAGCGCTTCTTCGCGGGCGTCTTCTTCGAGGTCCCCTTCTTCCTGCCCGTCGACTTCTTGGCCGAGACTTCTTGGCCGAGACTTCTTGGCCGAAGACTTCTTGGCGGTCGAACGCTTCGGGGAACGGCCGCCGGCCTTGGCCGCTCGATCCTTCACGGTGGCGGCGACGTCGTCGGCTTTGTCGACCGTGATCTCCTCGAGCTTGTCGACGACGGCCTCGACGACGCCTTGCGCCGTGTCCGTCGCGAGCACCTTCTTGCCGGCTTCCTTGCCGGCGTCAGCGATCTTCGTGGGTCCCTTCATCGGGCCCTCCCTTTCGTGGTTGGACGGGGATCGCCATACCCAACGCAATGGAGGTTCAACCACCCGACCCCAGCGACCGGCACGGCAGAGTGGTCAGGCGATGACCGCGACGGCCTCGATCTCGACCAGCTGGCCGCGGTAGCCGAGCAGGGCGACGCCGAGGAGCGTGGACGGCGCCGATGCGAGTGGCGACCGTTGCACTGCCTCCCAGACGCGAACCTGTGTCTCGGGCGAGCCGCCGGCGACGTAGACCGTCGTCTTCACGACGTCGTCCGGGCCGGCACCACCCGCCTCGAGCTGCCAGAGCAGGTTCGCAACCACCTGATCGGTCTGCATCTCGGGATCGTCGGGGCCCACCAGCTCGCCGTGCTCGTCGAGCGGCACCGCGCCGGCCGTAAACACGAGCGTTGAACCTGCGGCGACGGCGACGTGCGCATACCCCGGAGGTTCGGCCAGCCCGTCGACGGTCCGGCGCTCAACGGTCATGCCTGGGATTCTACGAACGTGGGGGCGGTGACTCTGGGGAAGGGCACCGAGGTTTCACCAGCCGAGATCGAACGAGGAGGGGACGTCATGCGGATCGGGATCCTGGGCACCGGAGGGGTCGGGAGGACGCTCGCAGGGGCGCTCTCGGAGCGGGGACACGACGTGGTGATGGGCTCGCGCGACCCGGAGGCCGCGCTGGCCAGCACCGATGTCAACCAACAGACCGACACCACGCTGTCGGGCTGGCACGATTCGAACGCCGCGGTGCGAGTCGCGACGTTCGCAGAGGCCGCGGCGCACGGCGAGGTGCTGATGCTCGCGACCGCCGGCGATGGGTCATTGGCCGCAACTGCGGCCGCCGGCGACGATCTCATCGACGGCAAGGTGCTGATCGACATCTCGAACCCGTTGTCGTGGTCGGACCAGGGACCGTCGCTGACCGTGATGAACACCGACTCGCTCGCGGAGCGGGTGCAGCGCCAGCATCCGGGAGCGCGCGTCGTGAAGGCCCTCAACACCGTCACGGCCTCCGTCATGGTCGATCCGTCGATGCTCGGCGGCGGCGATCACACGCTGCCGATCTGCGGCAACGACGACGACGCGAAGGGGCAGGTCACGCGCTGGCTGGGCGAGTGGTTCGGGTGGCGCGACGTGCTCGACCTCGGCGACCTGAGCGGGGCTCGGGCGACCGAGGCCTACCTGCTCTTCTGGATCCGGCTCTATCAGGCGACCGGCTCCCCCATCGTGAACACCAAGGT